>NZ_JALIEC010000001.1:0-600000 GCF_022867865.1 Phaeobacter sp. J2-8
CGTTGATGATCGGCGCCCAAGCGTTCGGCAGCGCGTGTTTCACGATCACCTTCCAGGGCGGCGTGCCTTTCAGCCGGGCCATTTCGATATAGGGGGACGCCAAGAGATTGATGATTGCCGCCCGCGTCATCCGCATCATATGCGCCGTGACCACCAGAACCAGCGTCAGGGCAGGCAGGAAGGTCCGGTGCAGAAGTTCCGGGAATGTCATCCCCGAGCTCAGACTGGAAATCGCCGGGAACATGCTGGTTTTCACCGCGAGATACAGGATCAGGATGTAACCAAGAAAGAATTCCGGGCTGGAAATCGACGTCAGGGTCAGCACATTTGCCACCCGGTCAAACAGCGTGTTGCGCAACAGCGCCACGATAATGCCCAGCGTAATCGCAAAGGGAACAGCAATCACCGCCGCATAGGCCGCAAGGAACAACGTGTTGACAAATCGGTCGCCGATTATGTCGATCACACGGTCACCGCTGACCACTGATGTGCCGAAATCGCCGATAATTGCCCCGCCAAGCCATTCAAAATAACGCACAAACGCCGGTTTGTTCAAACCCATCTGTTCGCGCATGGCGGCGAGGGTTTCCTCGGTTGCGCCCTGGCCAAGAACCGCCTCGGCGATGTCGCCCGGCAAAAGTTCGACCATGAAAAAGATGATCACTGAAATAATCAGAAGCGTGATAAGGCCAAACCCCAGTCGCTTCAGAACCAGACCAAAGATGTCGCCCATCTTGTCCCTCTGTTGTTATCCCGCGCTGTATTCGGCGGGTTTTTGGGCCTTCCGGCCAAAGCGGCAGTCCGGGGGCAATTGCCCCCGAACCACCACGAAGTGTCGGCGTTAACCGTCGAACCACCAGCGGCTGGCGGCGCGACAGCCATCCATTTCCCAGCTGGCGGCAAGCTCGCCCGTGGTCTGGACGTTGGAACGGCGTCCATACACAAAGTTGCGGAAGAACGGGATGATCGTTCCGCCATCATCGCGGGCGATTTCCGCCATTTCACGATAGATTTCCGACCGCTTGCCATCGTCCAGCTCGCCTTTGCCCTGACGCAGCAGCACGTTGAACCGTTCGTTGATCCAGCGGCTTTCGTTCCAGGCGGCATCATCTTTGTAAGCCAGCGAATACATCACATCCGGTGTCGGACGTGCGCCCCATGCCACGGCACAGAACGGCTTTTTCAGCCAGACATCCGAATAATAGCCATCATTCGGCTCGCGGATGGCGTTGACCTTGATGCCCGCGGCCTTGGCCTGCTCTGCATAAAGAACGCACATGTCGACCGCGCCCGAGAACAGGGAATCTGCGGTCGAAACGCTGACCTCCAGCCCCTCTGCACCGGCTTCTTTCAGCAATGCCTTGGCCTTGTCCGGGTCATACGCCAACTGGTCGAGCCCTTCGGGATAATAGGGCTGGGCCAGGCGAATGGTGGAAATCATTGCCCGGAATGGCCGCGCCAAAGGCGATCTTCTCGACGATTTCATCGCGGTTCATGGCCAGTTTCAGCGCCATGCGGACCTTGACGTCGTCAAACGGCGCGGTGTCGCAATGCATCGGCATGGTGATCGCCGAGGCCGACGGCACATTGTCCACCAGAAGGTTCGGGTTGCGCTGCATCAGCGCCATGGTTTTCAGGTCAATCGCCGATACCGCGTCGACATCGCCGGTGACCAGCGCCGTTTGACGGGCGTTCGGGTCGTTGATCGCAATCATTTCGACCGTGTCGAAATAGGCGCCTTCCAGGTGCCAGCCATCGTGACGCTCAAGCTTGAAGCCCACACCGAATTCGCCGTCGACGATTTTATAGGGGCCACAGCCAATGCCGGATTCCCAATCAATGCCGTCTTCGGTCGCCGGCAGGATCGCCAGGTGATAATCGGTCATCAGCCAGGGCAGATCGGCATTCGGACCGGCCAGTTTAAAGACCACGGTCAGGTCATCGGTCTTGGTGATGTCGACAACATCCGCCAACAGCGCCTTGGCCGCCGAGGTCGACGCGTCGCCACGGTGGAAGTTCATCGAAGCAATGACGTCATCCGCCGTAACCTTGCTGCCATCGTGGAAGGTGACATTGTCACGCATCTTGAAGGTCCATTCCGATGCGTCTTCGGAACCCGACCAATCTTCGGCCACGTCGCCGCCCAATGTCTGATCGGTGTTGATCAGGGTCAGGAACGACCGGTGCGTGTGCGCAAGGAAAATCTGCTGCACCGACAAATAGGTGCCGGGGTTGTGGGTATCAGAGCTGTTGTTGTCGTGAATGGCCACACGGAAAGCGCCGCCGGATTTCGGCTGGGCTTTCGCCTCGGACGTCCAAAGCCCGGTGGCGGTCGCGGTGGTCAGACCCGCCGCAACGGAATGGCGCATGAACGCACGGCGTGACAAACGGCCAAGCCGAGCCTCGTTGGTCAGGCGGTCAATCAGGCCCAGATCCTTGGGTTTCGTCATTTGCTGTGTCTCCCTGTTTTCATTTTGTTGCCCGCACCCCGGTCAGGGAACGCGGGAATATCCATGTCATGATATGGCGCGCGGCCGCCGAACGGCCAGTCCATGTGATGCATTTGATCGATGTGCAGTCGGAAGGCCCGCGCCGCGCCGGAAGAATGTTCCCGGCTGCGCGCCAAACGCCGAAGCGTCGGGCGCGATACGCGCAGTCGATAAAGGCGCCTCGGCCAAACCGGTTTGAGAACCCGGCATCGTCTCGGTCATCTTGCCTCCTTGACCCAGTCACGGTTTGCAAAGCTGATATTTCTCCAACGGCGGTTACGCCGATTTGAAACCCGGCACACAAATGCGACACATCTATGGAAACAGAAACAGGCGCAGGTATCCACCCAAATTATCATTTTTATTGGCAAATTAACGGGAACGCCCCGGAATTTCAGCATTTTCGCGTGGTCTGTTTGCGACATCTGGGTTCAGATCGCGGCCTGAAATCCACCGAATCTGTTGATCATCAAAAGCCTTACCTAAGGTCAAATTGCGACGTTTCCGGCCCCAAATCCAATGAAAAGAAACCCCGTCAAAACCTTCTGGCGGGCGAAGTGGGCCGTTTTATGCCGACGCCCGGCGAATGATCTCAAACCCCAGATTCATGACCGGGGTTTCCGGGGTGTTGCCCGCCAAACGGGTCAAAAGCGCATCCGCCGCCGTATGGCCCAGACGCACCCGGTCGATCATCACCGTGGTCAGCGCCGGTTCCAGATCGCGGGCGAAATCCTGATCGCCCAGGCCCATCAGCGCCAGATCATCCGGCACCACAAGACCGCGGTGCCGGGCCTCGATCAGCGCACCATGCGCCAGCAAATCTGAACTACAGAACACTGCGCCGCCCTTCAGGCCATTTTGGTCGATCAAATGCGCCAGGGCGCGCCGCCCAGCGCCAATGCTGGCGGGGCCACCGGTGTTGGCGTCGGTCACTGCCGCGCCGGTCATTTCCTGAAATCTGGTGGCAAAGGCACCTTGGCGCCGCATTGCGCGTTCATCGCCGGCGGTGATGGTTGCCGCGGTTTTGTAACCTCGTTCCGCCAGATAGTGCGCAGCGGCCCGCCCGGCATCGACATGATTGAAACCAACGCACATGTCGATCGGGCTGTCGGTAACGTCCCAGACCTCAATCACCGGGATATTGGCCCCCAAAAGCATTCTGCGGGTCTCTGCGCTGTGATGAATTCCGGTCAAAAGCATCGCATCGGGACGACGTGACAGATGGGCGGCAATCAACCCCGCTTCGGCATCGGGATCAAACCCGGTTTCCGACAACAGGATCTGGTAACCATGGCCGCGCATCTGCGCCGAAAACGTGGCCGCGAACGAGGAATAGACGATATTGGTCAGCGACGGGATCAAGGCGGTGATCAGGTTCGACCGTTTCGACGCCAGCGCCCCCGCCAGCGCATTGGGCACGAATCCGTGACCTCTATCGCGTCACGAATGCGGCGCAGCGTATCCGGCGACACCTTGCCCGGATGCGACAGCGCACGCGACACCGTCACCTGCGACACGCCAGCCATGCGGCCAACCGCCGCCATTGTCACACGGGCCTTGCCGTTATCCGGGGGGCTATCCTTTTTCATCGGCAGCATAATCGACCCAAGTTCGGGGGCTTACAAGTCCCCATGCGGTGCCGGTTGCGGTGGACGTTTGCGCGCCATCACCACCGACCCGGCCAGCGAGCCAATAATCAGCAGCCACAACACAACCGCAATCCAGCTTTTGGTAAAGAAAATCGTCAGATCACCAAAGGATTCGACGCTTTTGACAAAATAGATCTCGGCGGACGGCCCCAGGATAAAGCCGATGATAAAGGGCGCGATTTCGATGCCGATCTTGGTTGCGACCCAGCCGAAGATACCAAAGATCAGCAAGGTCCAGACATCGAACATAATGCCATAATTGATAGTATAGGCGCCAATGACACACATCATCAGGATGATCGGAAACAGGATGTGTTTCGGGATCGTGACCACCAGGGCAAAATAGCGGATCGCGTAATACATCATTGCAAACATTGCCAGATTTGCCAGCATCATGGCGATGATCATCGCGTTCCAGGTGTCGGGATTGTTGCCGATGAACAGCGGGCCAACCTGTATCCCCTGAAGCGTGAAAGCCCCGATCAGAAGCGCCGTTGTGGCATCGCCGGGAATGCCAAGTGACAGAAGCGGCACCAACGCGCCACCGGTCAATCCATTGTTGCCGGCCTCTGATGCCATGATCCCAGCCGGTTCACCTTTGCCAAAGGTTTCGGGATGGGACGAAAACGTCTTGGCATTGGAATAGGCCAGGATCGAGGCCGCAGAACCGCCAACGCCCGGCAAGATGCCAACAAAGGTGCCGATGCCGGAAGACCGGATCAGATTGGTGAACTGGCCTTTGAAAATCGAAAAGCTGAAGCTCTTGGCGCCGCCGATTTTCACGTCATCGCGTGACTGGCCCTTGGGCACGCCGATTTCGGCCTGTTCCAGGATGGCGGCCAGCCCGAACAACCCGATCAGCACCGGCAACAGGGAAAACCCGCTGTCCAGCCAATATTCCGTGCCCGGCGGCACCAACCGCAGCTCGCCATTGCCGCCCTTTTGAATGGAATAGGTGCCAATCAGACTGACAAAGATGCCCAGAAAACCCGAAAAGATGCCCATCAGCATGTCGGACGACAGCGCCGCCATGACCGTCAGGGCAAACAGGATGATCAGGAATTTCTCGACATAGGAAAATGCGATGGCAAAATCCGCCAGGGCAGGCGCAAAGAAATAGAGCGCCACAAGGCTGACAATCCCGCCGACCAGTGACGCCACGATGCCGATACGCAGGGCCTTTTCGCCTTCGCCGCGTTTGGCCATTGGATAGCCATCGAATGTGGTGGTGATCGAACTGGGCGTGCCGGGAATACCCAACAGGATCGCGGGCACCAGCCCGCCTGAAATCCCGCCAACATAAAGCCCCAACAACAGCGCCAGCCCGTTTTCCAACCCCAGCGAATAGGTCAGCGGCAAACAGACCGCCACCGCCATGGTGGCCGTCATGCCGGGAATGGCGCCAAAAATGATGCCGATCAACGTGCCACCGACGGTCAGAAGCACAAACAGCGGCGTGATATTGGCCAGGAAATCCATGGGGGCACCTTTTAGGGAAGGGTAAGGAAGAAAAGCTCTGTAAAGAGATACCAGATCACCGTCGGCGCAATCAGCGCCACCACGATCAGGGGGCCAGGCCTGGCGCAAACCGCGATCATGCATGAACAACAATCCGGTCAGCAGCACATAGGGGATCGAACAGATCAAAAACCCCATGCCGGTATTGGGCCAGACATCCCCGACCGGCACCATCGCGATGAAATACACCAGTGTCAGCGCCAGAGCGCCCAGGAACCGCAGCCGGTCCATACGGTTGGCAATTTGCGCCAGATAGGCGCCACAATGGGCAATGCGGGCAAAGCGGGTCACCACAATGGCGCCGCCCAACAGCACCAGAATACAGGCGATCAACGTCGGAAAGACCAGATAAGAGGTCTCAAAATCAATGGTCACTTGGGTCATTGCATCCTCCGCCAGGGGTCGCAGGGCCCGACCCCAATGCGGGGTCGGACCGTATCAGATCAGGAACCGGTTGCGATTTCGGCAATCACCTTGCGATAGGTATCGCGCTTGTCCCCAAGATGCTGTTGCGCATCCGCCTGTGGCAAAAAGTTCGGGATAAAGAAGGATTCCTTCTGCCGCGCCTGAATTTCGCCCTTGGCAAAGATTTCGGTCAGGGCGGTGTCGATCTGGGCGGCAATCGCCGGATCCATATCTTTGTTGAACAAGAAGAAGAATTCCTTGTCGAAAGTGAAATCACCTTCGGCATCCACCGGCACCGAGGTCACCGGCGAGGCAAATTGCAACATGTCGTCGCGCGTGGTGCCGCCCATGCCGGCCTCTGGCGCCTGTTCCAGCGTCGCGGCGCGGGCCGTGATCCAGACAAATTTCATGGCCTTGGGATCGTCGGCCGGCAGTTGGGTGAATTGTTCATTGCCCTGAATAGAGCCGTTGATCACATCCGAAAGCCCATCCCACATGGTCTGGTTCTTGTCCGACTGACCGCCGGTATTGACCGCAACGATATTTTCTTCGGATCCGGGGCTGCGCAGCTTTGCCGCGTTTTTCATCGCGGAAAATCCGATTTCCGACACGCCGCCGGGCTGGATTGCGACGCGCACCCGCGTCCCCGCCTCTGCTGCGGCAAGGATGTCTTCCATCGTGTTATACGGCGAATTTGCAGGCACCAGATAGGCGTTGCCGGGGTTGATCGCGACGGTCGGGCCAACGTTGTAATCGGCAAATGGATCGGCATAGCCGGTCACGCCATAGAGGTTGCCAAGATAGGATTGATCGTGGAACACCATCAACGTGGTGCCGCGGCTGTCGCGATCCAATGCCTTGAACGCCGCAGAGGCACCAACCGCATCCACCTTGATATTGATCCCCAGATGCTCGGCCAATGCGTCCGCAACAATCGCCGAGTTCTGATATGTGTCGCCCCCGGTCGAGGTCGAGCCGATCACCATGCGCACATTGCGCGGCAATTCCTGAGCAGTGGCAGCAAACGGAGCGGCCAGCAAAGCAGCGGCGGCAAATCCGGCGAAAAGTGTTCTGCGTTGAATAGTCATGATGTCCTCCCGGTCGGGGTGAAGCCCCGGTTTTTGTCGGTCCGTATCTTCGGACCATGCGATGCATGCGCATACACAGACTTACATCATACCCAACAACATTCTGTCAACATCTTTGATTGGAGCAATAAACCGCAATAAATTCGCACCCTTGATCATTGACAGCCGTAAATGTATACGCAAACATAGAACAAGATAATTCAGACCCGAGGTTGGAGACCACAATGAAATCGCCCCCGCAAAACACCCGAGACATTGCGAAGCGCGCGCTGGTTTGGGCCGGATGATTTGCGCAGCTTTGGCCATCGGTCGCGGATGATGCAGCTGGGGTATTCCGAAGAAGAGTTCATGGGCAGGCCGATCATTGGCATCCTCAATACCTGGTCGGAACTGAACTCTTGTCACAGCCACTTTCCGGAACGGGTCAAGGATGTGAAACGCGGGATTTTGCAGGCCGGGGGATTTCCGGTCGAATTGCCGTCCCTTTCGGTGGATGAAAGCTTCTCCAAGCCGACCTCGATGCTGTATCGCAACATGCTGGCGATGGAGGTTGAGGAAAACATCCGCTCACATCCGCTGGACGGTGTGGTGCTGATGGGCGGCTGTGACAAATCCACCCCGGGGCTGGTGATGGGGGCCATCACCGCCGATGTGCCGATGATTTACCTGCCTGCCGGGCCAATGCTGCGCGGCAATTACGCGGGCAAGACGCTGGGCTCTGGCTCTGACGCGTGGAAATTCTGGGATGAGCGGCGCGCGGGCAATATTTCCGACGCCGAATGGGTCGGGGTGCAGGGTGGCATCGCGCGCTCGGCGGGAACCTGTATGACCATGGGCACGGCTTCGACCATGACGGCGATTGCCAACTCTCTCGGGCTGACCTTGCCGGGGGCCTCGTCGATCCCGGCGGCGGATTCCGGCCATCAACGCATGGGCGCCGACTGTGGCCGCCGCATTGTCGATATGGTCTGGGAGGATCTGACGCCCGAGGTGATCGTGACCGAAGCCGCCGTGCGCAATGCGGCAATCGTCGCCATGGCAACCGGTTGTTCGACCAATGCGGTGGTGCATCTGATCGCGATGGCACGCCGCGCCGGGGTGCAGTTGACGCTGGACGATCTGGATGCGCTGGGCCGGGTCACGCCGCTGATCGCCAATGTGCGGCCTTCGGGCAAAGACTATCTGATGGAAGATTTCTATTTCGCCGGCGGTTTGCGGGCGCTGATGAAGCAGATCGAGGATCGGCTGGACACAACCTGCATCACCGTGACGGGCAAAACCCTGGCCGAGAATTTGGAAGGCGCGGTTGTCTACAATGACGATGTGATCCGCCCGCTGTCCAATCCGGTCTACAAGGAAGGCTCGCTTGCGGTGCTGAAGGGCAATCTCTGCCCTTCGGGTGCGGTGATCAAACCGGCGGCCTGTGATCCGAAATATTATCAACACGAAGGCCCGGCGCTGGTCTTTGACAGCTATCCCGAGATGAAGGCGGCCATCGACGACGAGGATCTGGATGTAACGCCCGACACCGTATTGGTGCTGCGCAATGCCGGACCGCAGGGTGGACCGGGGATGCCGGAATGGGGCATGTTGCCGATCCCCAAGGCGCTGATCAAACAGGGTCACCGCGACATGTTGCGGATTTCCGATGCGCGGATGTCGGGCACGTCTTATGGTGCTTGCGTACTGCATGTCGCCCCCGAAAGCTTTGTTGGCGGGCCGCTGGCGCTGTTGAAAACAGGCGACATCGTGCGGCTGGATCTGGAAGGGCGGCGTTTGGACATGCTGGTCGACGAGACCGAAATCGCCGCGCGCCGCGCCGCATGGTCGCCGCCGGAACGTCGTTTCGAACGGGGCTGGGGCTGGATGTTCTCGCAGCATGTGGGTCAGGCCGACAGCGGATGTGACTTTGACTATTTGCAGCGCGACTTTGGTGCAGCAGCAGGCGAACCCGATATTTTCTGATGAAAAGGAGAGGCGCATGGCCCTCAATCTCGACACGGCCCTGCGGGGCATTTCCGGTATTCTTGTCACGCCTTATGATGATGCGGGCGACGTCGCGCCGCAAAAGCTGACCCCGATCATCGACCGCGCATTGGGGGCCGGGGTGCATATGCCCGTGGTGAATGGCAACACCGGCGAATTCTATGCCCTGACCACCGACGAAGCCATCACCATGGTGCGCGATGTTGCCGGTCTGATCAACGGGCGCGCGCCGCTTCTGGCCGGTGTCGGGCGCGGTGTGCGCGATGCCGTGCGTCTGGCCAAGGCCAGCGCCGATGCGGGTGCAACCGCCCTGATGATCCACCAGCCGCCCGACCCCTTTGTAAGCCCCCGTGGCACCGTCGATTACATCAAGGCGGTGTCGGATGCCGCCGGCCTGCCGCTTATGCTCTATCTGCGCAATGATGCCATCGGCACCAAAGGGATCGAGGCGCTCTGTGCCGTTGATGGCGTCAAGGGCGTGAAATGGGCCACGCCCAACCCCCTGAAACTGGCAGAGGCGATCAAGGCCTGCGATCCGTCGATTGTCTGGGTTGGCGGTCTGGCCGAGGTTTGGGCCCCGCCCCTCTATGCTGTCGGTGCGCGCGGCTTCACCTCTGGCTTGATCAACGTTTGGCCGGAACGGTCGGTCGCGATCCATGCGGCGCTGGATGCAGGCGATTATCCGACCGCCAACGCATTGATCGCAGAAATGCGCACATTCGAGGACATTCGCGCCGAGGAATTGAACGGCACCAATGTCACCGGCGTCAAAGCGGCATTGCTGGCGCAGGGTCTCGACTGTGGTCCGACGCGCCCGCCCTCGGCCTGGCCATTGACCGCGGCCCAACAGGCGCAACTTGATGGTTTCATGGCGGCGAATAACCTGATTTGATAGGCGCTGTTGCCTTTGGCAGGATCGGGAATGGGAAGATCACGACATGGACAAATACGAAATTATCGACCCGGTGTTTGACACCTATGTCATTGGCAACGCGCATCTGAAACAGCTCGCTACCGGATTTGACTGGGTCGAAGGCCCGGTCTGGTTCGGCGATGCGGACTGTCTTCTGTTTTCGGACATTCCCAACAATGTCATCCATCGCTGGAACCGGGAAACCGGGCTGTCGACCTATCGCAATCCGTCGAATTTTGCCAATGGCCACACCCGCGACCGGCAAGGGCGGCTGGTGTCCTGTGAACATGGCACGCGGCGGGTGACACGAACCGAATTCGACGGCACCATCACCGTGATTGCCGACAGCTTTCAGGGCAAGCGCCTGAATTCACCAAATGATGTCGTGGTCAAATCCGATGGCAGCATTTGGTTTACCGACCCGCATTACGGCATCATCTGCGATTACGAAGGCCATCGCGGAACCGAGGAACTGCCCTGCAACGTGTATCGCGTCGATCCCGACGCCGGCACAATGGATGCGGTGTTGACCGACTTTGACTGCCCCAATGGATTGGCGTTTTCACCGGATGAAAGCGTGCTTTACGTGGCGGATACCGGGCGCAGGTTCGATAAGGTGCGCACCCGACATATCCGCGCCTTTGCCGTGGAGGGCGATCGCGGCCTCAGCGGTGGCGATGTGTTCCACAAAGTGTCACCCGGGGCGGCGGATGGATTCCGGTTGGACGTGCACGGCAATATCTGGACCTCTGCCGCGGATGGCGTGCATTGCATTGCGCCCGACGGCAGGCTTCTGGGCAAGGTGTTTGTGCCAGAGCTGGTCTCGAACGTCTGTTTTGGCGGCCGCGCCAAACACCAGCTTTTCATCACCGCAACAACAAGCGTCTACATGATCGCGCTTGGGGTTTCGGGCGCCTAGACCTCGCCCAGACGTTCGTTGATTTCATCAATCTCGCGCAGGCGACTGCGCCCGTCCAACCCGGCCTGTACCGTCGCGCGTGTCACGATCTGATGGCAAAGCGAAAGCACAGAGGCATGGTTGAACTGCGGGCTTGAGGTTTCGATGCGGCACCGGAAATGCCAGCGCACGCGGTCGTCCAGATCACTGCCCTCGTCGGTGATCAGGGCGGTGGTGATCCCGCGCGCCTGCAATTCAGCCAGCGCGGCATCGGTGTTGGCCATACGGCGGCGCAATGCGATCCAGATCACCAGATCACCGGGCTGCATGGCGGCAAAGTGCTCTCCCAGACTTTCGCCCGCCTGGGGGATGACGGTGGCATCCGGCACCACCTTGACCAATTGCCAATACACGTAATCGGCGATGCTGCGGCTGATGCGATACCCCGCCAGCCAGACCTTGCGCGCCCCGACGATGGAATGCGCCAAATCATCCAGATCGGCGCTGTCGATACGTTCAAAGGTCCAGGCGATGTTTTGCAGCTCTTCCTGCATGCTGGCGGCGATTTGCTTTTCGGCGGAAATATCCTCGGCATGGGCCAGAAAGTGGCGTGACCCGTTCTGGCGCTCTTCCCGTGCTGCGCGCCGGGCCGTGTCGTAAGAGGCAAAGCCAATGCGACGCACAAACCGCGACACGGTTGCCTTGGACACACCGCTCAGCCGGGCCAGTTCCTGGGCATCGTAAGAGGCAAGATCGCCCGGGAAATCGAGCAGGAACATGCCCAGCTTGCGCTCTGCGCGATGCAGATCGGGCAAACAGCTGCGAATACGGGCCAAAAAGGTCGCGTCGTGGAACTCGGGTTTCATAGCGGCAATTTGCGCGACGGCGCGCGCGCGAACAAGCCGGAAGTGACGGTGATTCGCGTTTTCCAGCCTGCGGATGGCACAGTTCGGCGGATTTGCGGCGCAATTCCTGCCGGATTTCGTGCAATGATCGCAAAAATGCGCACAGGATTTACGCGAAACTAGAATTTCACATCTCGGATTCATGAAATCATGATTTCATTGCTAGGCGGAATCGCAAAGCTGTGGAACCTTGGTTTCATCAAGACATCAACAGGGAAACAGAACATGCAGCGCAGAACACTTCTTGCCACAACAGTCGCCGCTTTGGCGACACTGTCCATGCCGGTCCTGGCCGATACCAACTGGCCGGAGCGTCCGGTGCGGATACTGGTATCCTTTCCCCCCGGCGGGTCAAGCGATCTGGTGGCGCGGCTTTTGGGTGAAAAACTCTCGGCCAGCCTGGGTCAGCAATTTGTCGTCGAAAACAAACCCGGCGCTGCCGGCACCGTGGCGGCCTCTGCCCTGAAAGAGGCGGAATCGGACGGCTATACATTGATGTTGTCGAACCTGACGCCGTTCAACGTGGCGCCCATCCGGTTTCCCGACACGCCCTATGATGCAATCGCGGATTTTGACCATATCACCTATGTCGGCACCGTGCATCTTGGCCTGTTTGCCGCGCCGTCGATGGGGGTCAGCGACCTTGCGGGCCTGATTGACGCCGCCAAGGCCGATCCCGGCGCATATGAATACGGCAGTTCCGGCGTGGGGTCCTGGGGCCATATCATCGCTGAACAATTCCAAAACGTCAGCGACACAGAACTGTTCCACATCCCCTACAAAGGGTCCGGTCCGATGCGGCTGGATTTCCGGGGTGGCGTGGTGCCGTCGATCTTTGACGCGGTGCCCCAGAACCTGCCCGCCGTCGAAGAAGGCACAGCCATCCCTCTGGCGGTGACCGCGACCGAACGGCTAAGCTCGCTGCCGGATGTGCCGACATTCACCGAATTGGGCTATGACATCGTGGCCGAAAACTGGCTGGGGTTCAGCGCACCTGTCGGCGTGCCGGAAGACATCAAAACCAAACTGGACAGCGCCCTGACCGACGCAATGGCCCTGCCCGAGGTCAAGGCACAGTTTGACACCTGGGGTTTGGTCCGCGCGCCCAAGACAAGCGAAGCGTTTTCCGAATACGTCAGTGCCCAGCTCGACCAATGGACGCCCATGGTCAAAGCAGCGATGGAATGACCCAAGGCAAGGAGCAACCGATGAAAATCGCAGTTTTCTTCGTTGGAGAGGTGGATGACGCCGGTTTCAACGCCAGCGCCCTGATCGGTGCCAATGCCGCACGCGAGATGGCCGATATTTCGGTCATCTCGGATGTGCGCTATGATCAGGATGCAATCCGCGCCCGCCTGGCCGAGGTCGTACCACAGGTGGACGGCCTGATCTTTATCGGCGGACAGGGCAATATCGCCACCCCGGAAATCGCCGCGTCCTTTCCGGACAAACGGTTTGCTGTGGTACAGGGCCATAAAACGGCGGCAAATCTGGCCAGCTATGATGTGCGGCAGGAGGATTCAGCCTTTTTGGCCGGGGTTCTGGCGGCGCAACTGACCCGAACCGGCATTGTCGGGCATCTGTCCGGCCATCGGGTGCCGCCGGGGCTGAAGGGGCGGGCGGCCTTTGTTGCCGGCGTGGCCCACACAGACCCAAAGGTGCAGGTGCTGACCGGTTTCTGCGGCACCCAGGATGACAGCCGCATCACCCGCGATTGGGCAGCGGCAGAAATTGCCGCAGGTGCCGATATCATGTTTACCATGCTGAACGGCGCCCGCAGCGGGGCCATTGCCGCCTGCCGCGAGGGCGGCGCGCATCAGATTGGCAATGCGCTGGATTGGGTCACGGTCGACCCGGAGGTTTTTGTCGGCTCGGCAATTGCCCGCATCGACCTGGGCGTCACACGTGCGGTGGCCGATATGACCCGGCACATCACCCCGGAGCGCGTGATCCAATTCGGTCTGGCCGATGGCGAATTTGTCGACCTGTCGATGGGAGCCACGGTACCGGCGGAAGTGCGGGCAAAGATCGCCGCTGCCGCCGAAGACATTCGCACCGGTACAATTCACGTGCCAGAAAGCTATGATGGTCCGGAATTTCAGCCCGAGGGTCTGACATGCATAATGGAAAGCTGATCACCCATCTTGGGCCGCTGATCATGCTGGTGGCGGGGCTGACCTTTGCCTTTGGTGCCGTGGCCAGCCTTGATCTCGGCTCGTTCCGGCGCATGGGTCCGGGGGCCTTTCCGCTGCTTGTTGGTGCCCTTTTGGCGGTTTTGGCCGCCATTGGTTTGGTCCAGAACCTGCGTGCACCGATGGCCACCGAAAAGGCCGACCCGATTGCCGTGCTTGGCGTGGTGGCCGGCGTGTCGGCCTTTGCCTTCTTGACGCCATTACTTGGGGTTTTGCCGGCCACGGCGGTGGCGGTGTTTGCCACCGGATCGGCCATTCCGGGGTTTCGCTGGCCATTGCGCGCCGCCCTGGCGGTTGGGGTGGCGATTGGCGTCTGGTTGATTTTTGTCCGCGGGCTGGGCATGCCCTTTGTCGCGATCCGGGGGATCTAACACATGGAGATGTTTGCGAATCTCAGCCTTGGGCTGGCCACAGCGGCCACAATGACCAATCTGA
This sequence comes from Phaeobacter sp. J2-8, assembly GCF_022867865.1. Taxonomy (GTDB): domain Bacteria; phylum Pseudomonadota; class Alphaproteobacteria; order Rhodobacterales; family Rhodobacteraceae; genus Marinovum. Next base: position 14,479 of record NZ_JALIEC010000001.1, read on the forward strand.
CCTATTGTTTTGTCGGTGTGTTCCTTGGCACCTTTATTGGCGTGTTGCCCGGCGTTGGCCCGCTTGCGGCGGTGGCGATGCTGTTGCCGATTTCATTCTATCTGGAACCGTCCACCGCATTGGTGATGCTGGCCGGGGTCTATTACGGTGCCGAATACGGCGGCTCGATCGCGTCGATCCTGTTGAACATTCCCGGCACCCCCTCGTCATCGGTCACCTGCATCGACGGCTATCCGATGGCGCAACAGGGGCGCGCCGGTGTTGCCCTTTTTGCCACCTCGGTCGCATCGTTTTTCGGGGCGATCTTTGGCGTGATTGTCATGGTGTTGCTGTCACCCCGGCTGGCGGAATTTGCGCTGCTGTTCCAGCCGGCGGAATATTTCTCTGTCATGGTGCTGGGTCTGATTGCGGCATCTATTGTCAGCTCCTCCGGTGTCTTGCGCGGGCTGATGATGGTCTGTCTTGGCATCCTGCTGGGCACGATCGGCGTGGATGTGAATAGCGGCGACACCCGGTTCACCGGCGGCATTGCCGAATTGCGCGACGGTGTATCGCTGGTCGTGGTGGCCATGGGGCTTTTCGGCATTTCCGAGGTCATGATATCGCTGCGCGGCGCCACCCAAAGCTATGCCGGCCAGACCCTGCGCGGGCGCGACATCTATCCCAGCTGGGGCGAATGGCGGCGCAGTTTTCTGCCGGCGCTGCGCGGGTCCACCATTGGCGCGTTTTTCGGCACCCTGCCCGGCACCGGTCAGACCGTGGCCAGCTTTGTCGGCTATGCTCTGGAAAAACGCGTCAGCCGCAACAAGGACAACTTTGGCAAAGGCGCAATCGAGGGGGTTGTCGTGCCGGAGGCGGCCAATAATGCCGCGGCACAGACCGCATTCATTCCAACCCTGACACTGGGCATTCCCGGATCAACCACCATGGCGCTGATGTTGGGCGCACTGATGATCCACGGCATTACGCCGGGGCCGCGATTGATTTCGGATCACCCGGACCTGTTCTGGGGGTTGGTTGTCAGCTTTCTGTTTGGCAATCTGTTCTTGCTGGTGCTGAACATCCCGTTGATCGGCCTCTGGGTGCGTCTGCTGCGGGTGCCGCATTACTATCTTTATCCCACGGTGATCATGATGATCTGTGTCGGGGTTTACGGCATTTCCAATTCGCTGACCGATGTATGGGCGACACTGGCCTTTGGCGTCATTGGCTATGTGCTGCGTCTGTTCCGGTTTGAACCGGCCCCGATGCTGATCGGGTTTGTCCTGGGACCAATGATGGAGGAATATTTCCGCCGCGCCATGTTGCTGTCGCGGGGCGATCCACTGGTCTTTCTCGAACGGCCCGGCAGCGCGGCATTGTTGGGGATTGGGGTTCTGGTGCTCTGTGCCACGGCATTTCCGGTCAAAAAGATCCTGACCAACCTGATCGCCCGCAAAGGCACAGCATAAGCCGCCTTTGCACTTGTCCGAAACTGCCAGCGGGCCGTATCAACGGCCCGCTGCTGTCGTTCTGGCACGCCCTTCGGCACGGGGTGCCGTCACTGGCTGAACGCAACCTGTGTCATGCTGCCGCCGGGGCCTCGCGCCAATTCGGGAACGGATCGGGCAATTTCGGCCAATCCTCGGCCTGTGCCATCTGGTCGTCATCCAGCAATGCCGCATCAAGGGCGGCAGTGATCTCTGGCTTGTTCATGCCGGACCCGATCAAAACCAATTCCTGTCTGCGATCCCCGAATGGCTCTGCCCAATGCCGCTCCAGATAGGCGATGGCCTCTGGATGGTTGGGGCGTCGGTCCTGGGGCACGCTTGCCCACCATTTGCCCAGCGGTCGTACCGAGCTTAGCGCGCCGGCCAGGGAAAATTCGGCCAACCAATCCGGCCGGGTCGCAATCCAGAAATGACCCTTTGCGCGAAGCACACCCGGCAACGCGCCATTCAGCACATCATGGATCTTTTGCGGGTGGAATGGCCGCCGTGCGCGATACACAAAGGACGAAACACCATATTCTTCGGTCTCTGGCACGTGATCCGCGAAACCATAGAGCTCCTTTGCCCAAAGGGGGTGTTCATGCGCGGTTTCAAAATCAAACAGGCCGGTGTCGAAAATCCGGTCCTGCGGGACAGCGCTATAGTCGGTTTCGACGATCTTTGCATCGGGGTTCAGCGCGGTAATGATCTTGCGCGCCGCATCCAACCGCTCTGCGCCGGCAATGCTGACCTTGTTCAGGACAACCACATCGGCAAATTCGATCTGATCCACCAGAAGATCAACCAGGGTCCGGTCGTCGGCATCGCCAACCTCCTGCCCCCGGTCTTTCAGGAAATCATGGCTGGCGTAATCCTTGAGAAGGTTCATTGTGTCCACAACCGTAACCATCGTATCCAACCGCGCCACATCCGACAGCCTCTGGCCCTCTTCGTCGCGGAAATCAAAGGTCGCCGCCACCGGCAGGGGCTCTGACACGCCGGAAGATTCAATCAACAGATAGTCAAATCGCCCCTCACCGGCGAGCCGCCGCACCTCAAGCAGCAGATCATCGCGCAGGGTACAACAGATACATCCATTCGACATTTCAACCAGTGTTTCATCGGTATGGCTCAGATCGGCACCGCCTTCGCGGATCAGATCGGCGTCGATGTTGACCTCGGACATGTCGTTCACGATCACAGCAACGCGCCGCCCTTCCCGGTTGTTCAGGACGCTGTTCAAAAGCGTGGTTTTGCCAGCACCAAGAAAGCCGGAAAGCACGGTGACAGGAAGGCGGGAATCTGCGTTTTCATGGGGAACAATCGCTCGTTTGATGGAAGTGGTGGTTGGGGCATGTCACCCGACATGTCCCGGTGCCCGGGCTCAATGCGCGCGCATCTCCGCCGAGATGTCAGCGCCGCTGAGGTCGGACGGATAATAGGTCGGCCAATTTGTCAGTTCTTCGAGCAAGGCCGCGCGATCATCACCCCAATAAAGATGATAATGATCCGACTTGGCCGGTGCGATGCGGTGATCGCTGAACTGAAAATACGCCGGCGCATCGGCATCGCCGCTGACCTTTGCAAACACATAGCGCACGCCCCGATTGCCCGAGTTATAGGTCAATACTTCGTAGCCGTCGTTTTTGTACCGGGCCTGAAGCGGCGCGCCGTTGCGAAAGAAGGTGGCGGTGTCGCCCTCGAAAAGGATGCGCTCTACATCGGTGGCATATCCGACCTCGTAATAGGCTTTGTATTCGGCGGCGGTGCGGTCGCCATGCGCCGCCTTGTCCGCCATCACATCATCCAATGATCCATCCAGCAAAAGTGGATAGACCGACTGCCAGTCACCGGCCCAATCCGACAAGTCACGCGGCTGGATTTGATCGTCATCAAATATGCCTTTGTAGATGTCTTCGGCGGAATGGCTGTGGGCGCTGTCGTGCGCCTTGCTGGATTTAGCGAACACCGCAGGGGTCAACGCGATCGACGCGCAAATGGCGATCACGCTGATATGTTTGGCCGATTTGAGTGGCATGGGGGATCTCCGGGTTATTGCGACCAGTGGGTCAATTTGATTCGGCATGTTATAACATAACAAATCGGAGCGTTACCCTATCACTCTGCCGCCAGCAACAGCGATATGGACGAAAACCAACAAGAGCCCCGGATGTCACGCCGCCAAATATTGAGAAGGGTCCTTAAAATCACGGAAACTGTGAAAGCGCTTTCACAGGCTATTTCATGCTCTTACCGCCAAATAGCCGTTTAAATTGTACGACTATGCACCAATGTTTGAAAATAGGCACTTAATCCTGTAAGCGTTCTCCAAGAAATGGAATCGGACAAGCCCCGTGGAAAAAGAGACCCCTGAAAGCCGCAAACAGGTCCGTATGCAGGATGTTGCCGCCGCCGCTGGCGTCTCACTCGCTTCGGTGTCGCGTGTGTTGCGCACCCCCGGCGCGGCGTCGCCGGACATCACGGCCCGTGTTCAGGAGGCCGTCAAACGACTGGGCTATGCCCCCAGCCCGATTGCCAGCTCAATGGCCGGCGCACAGTCGCCGATTGTCGGCGTGGTGGTGCCAACGCTGGCCAATGCGATTTTCAGCCAGTCGCTTCAGGCGATGTCGTCGGAATTGGAAACATCGGGCCTTCAGTTGATGATGGGCACCCATGACTATGACCCGCTGCGCGAAGAACAGGCCATTCAGGCCTTTTTGCGCTGGAACCCCGTGGCCCTGATTGTGACGGGAATTCATCACAGCCGCGATGCAATGCGCCTGCTTTTGGGGGCGAATTGCCCGGTCTACGAGATGTGGGATTACACCGACAGGCCGCTGGACAATGTCATTGGCTTCTCGATGGAGGGCGCGGGCCGCGCCGTGGCGCAGCATCTGATTGAAAAGCGGCGCCGCAACCTTGTCTTTGTCGGGCATCAACTGGCGCGTGATCCCCGCGCCCAGGTCCGTGCCGATGCCTTTATGGCGGTGGTCGCAGCCCAAGACGAGGTCACGGGGCGGGTGATGGAAGTGGGCGAACGCAACGCCGCCGCCGGTATGGCGATCATGCAGCAGATTTTGACAGAATTCCCCGATGTCGATGGCGTGGCCTTTTCCGGCGATGCCGTGGCGCTCGGCGGGCTGACCGCTGCGCAAGACATGGGTCGGCACGTGCCCGGGGATATTTCGGTCATTGGGTTCGGGGATCTTGATCCCACCGTGGCCAGCCGCCCGCCCCTGACAACCATTCGCCCCCCGCACGAAGAAATGGGCCGTCTGATCGCACAGAGCATCCTGCGCCGGGCCAAAACCCCGGACAGCGCCCCCCAGAAAATCAACCTTGGCTTTGAACTTATCGAACGGGGCAGCACCTGACCGTCCCGGCGGCCACAGAATCCTGCCTGTTCGGACCTTTGAAAAGGAACCTGTTGAATGACGATCTATGCACTTGGCGACATTGCGCCGCAAACCGCCGGTCCCGGCACCTATTGGGTCGCCCCGGGCGCGCATGTCATTGGGGACGTGCGGTTGGGGCGGGATGTTGGCATCTGGTTCGGGGCCGTCCTGCGCGGTGACAAGGAACCGCTGAGCATCGGCGACGGCACCAATATCCAGGAACACGCCATGATCCACGCCGATCCCGGTTTTCCGGCGATCATCGGCAAGGGCGTCACCGTCGGGCACCGCGCGATTGTGCATGGCTGTACCATCGGCGACGGCACCCTGATCGGTATGGGGGCGACCATCCTGAACGGTGCCAAAATCGGCAAAAACTGCCTGATCGGCGCGGGCGCTCTGGTGACCGAAGGCAAAGAGATCCCGGACGGCTCCCTCGTCATGGGATCGCCGGCCAAAGTCGTGCGCGCGCTTGGCGAAGAGGGGCTGGCCACGCTGCGCAAACCTGCCGACAACTACGTCAAGAACTGGAAACGTTTCGAAGCCGAAATGACCATTGTCGAATGACACCCGACCCGCTGCGCGCCTTTAATCCAGAAAGGCGCGCGCCTGCTGGCCCGTTTCAAAGATATGGGTGCGCGCGTCTGGAAAAACCTCGCCCAGTTTCATCCGCATGAAGGCCGATCCGGAGTATCGCGACACGGTGCCATAGTATTTCCCGGTCAGATCCGCGACCATGCGCGCCCAACCAGCCTCCAGCGTTTCATCAATCCGAAAGCCGTCATAGTTCACCACCACATCAACCCGCCGCCCAAACGCGGCGCAGGTTCTGGCCACCAATTCGCCGACCCGACGCACATCGCCCTCGCTTCTGACGCGCATCTTTTCAAAGTTGAGGAACAGCCGGTCGCGCCCCGCGTCCAGCGCCACCCGATCCGGCAAATCCAGATGCAGCAGGTTGGTGCGCAGATCCATTTCGCCCTCGGCAAAGATCCGGGCATCCATCTCCTGTACCTCATCCAGGTTCGGGGGCACATCCATCAGCGCAAGCACATGCCGGTCAATGTCGATACCCGGCGCCACTTCGATCAGCTTCAGCCCCTCGGTGGTCAGCTCGAACACACAGCGTTCGGTCACATAGAGCACTTTCTGCCCCAGCCGCGCCGCCCGCGCACCGGAAAATGTGATCTGTTCGACCGAAGACAGGAACTTGCGATGTGTGCCTTCCTGTTGAATATCGACACCTTGTTCGGAAATCCCGACCACCAGCCCCTTGGCGGTGAACGTTCCGGCAAAGACCAGCGCGCGGGCGTTCTGGCTGATATTGATAAATCCGCCCGCCCCGGCCAGTCGCGGCCCAAAGCGCGAGACATTGACGTTGCCGGTTTGGTCGGCCTGCGCCAGCCCAAGACAGGCCAGATCAAGCCCGCCGCCGTCGTAGAAATCAAACTGGTTGTTCTGGGGGATCACCGCATCGGTATTGACCGCCGCGCCAAAATCCAACCCCGAGGCCGGTTGCCCGCCGATCACCCCCGGCTCTGCCGTCAGGGTCAGATGGTCCAGCAACCCCTCTTCGGCAGCGACACAGGCCACGCCTTCGGGCATGCCAATCCCAAGATTGACCACCCCGTTGATCGGCAATTCAAAGGCACAGCGCCGGGCAATGATCTTGCGCGCATCCAGTGGCATCGGCGGCATTTCCCCTTCGGGCGGGCGGATGCGATTGGTAAAGGCCTGACTGAATGCGGTGGCATAGGTCTGGACGTGGTTTTCCGGTTTCGACACCACAACGGCATCGACAAAAATTCCGGGAATATGCACCTCGCGCGCGGCAAGTGTGCGTGCACGGGCGACGCGTTCGACCTGAACGATGACCACGCCGCCGGAATTCTTGACCGCCATCGCCTGCGCCAGATTGTCGATGGTCAGCGCCTCGCGCTCCATCGTGATATTGCCCGCTTCATCCGCCGTGGTGCCGCGCAACAACGCCACACTCAGCCGTTGCGCCGGATAAAACAGCACATCTTCGCCGCCGATCTGCATCAATTCGACCTGCGGTGCGGTCGAAATATCGTTGATCGCGCCGCCACCCAGACGCGGATCAACAAAGGTCTCCAACCCCACCTTGGACAGCATCCCCGGCTTGCCCGCCGCAATGTCGCGATACAGCTGGCTGATGCAGCCCTGCGGCAGGTTCCAGCCCTCGATCTTGCCCGATACGGCCAGCGCCGCGACCTTGGGGATCAACCCCCAATGGCCGCCAATCACCCGTTTCAGCAAACCTTGGTGGCCCAGCCGGTTCAGGCCCCGATCCTTGCCATCGCCCTGCCCTGCGGCAAACACAAGGCTCAAGTCACGTGGATGGCCTGTGTCCAAAAAACGTGTCTCAACCGCGGCCAGCAATTCATCCGGCACCCCGATGCCGACGAATCCCGAGGTCGTGACAACATCACCATCCTTGACCAATGCAGCGGCCTCTGCCGCGGATACGATTTTGTTGCGCATACTCATGTCTAGGCCGCCGTCCAGCCGCCATCAACCGGCAGGGCGACTCCGGTGATGTTTTCCGCGACATCGGAACACAGAAACAGCGCAACCCCGGCAAGCTGCTCTACGGTGACGAATTTCTTGGTCCATTGCGCCGCCAACAACACGTCGCGCTTGACCTCTTCTTCGGTCATGCCGCGCGCCTTGGCGGTGTCGGGGATCTGCGACTCGACCAGGGGCGTCAGGACATAGCCGGGGCAGATCGCATTGCAGGTAATGCCGTCCTGCGCGACCTCCAAGGCGACGGTCTTGGTCAGACCGACAACCCCGTGTTTCGCGGTGACATAGGCGGATTTGAACGGCGACGCCACCAGCCCATGCGCCGAGGCGATATTGATGATCCGCCCCCAACCTGCTGATTTCATATGCGGAACCGCCGCACGCACCACATGAAATGCCGAATTCATGTTGATGTCGATGATCATATCCCAACGCTCCTTGGGGAAGTCTTCGACCGGTGACACGGTTTGAACACCGGCATTGTTGACCACAATATCAACCCTGCCGAATTCGGCGGCGGCGGTGGTGACCATCGCCTCGATCTGGTCCGGCCTTGTCATATCGGCACCGTCATAGATCACGCGACCGGCGCCAAGGCCGTCCAATTCCCGCCGCGTGGCCTCTATTTCCGCTGCATCGCCAAAACCGTTCAGCACGACATGTGCCCCGGCGGCTGCGAAACCCCGTGCCAGCCCCAGACCAATTCCCGACGTTGATCCGGTCACGATTGCGGTTTTTCCGTTCATATCCGTCATAGATTTCTCCAAGGCTGGCGTTTCGATGTTAGAGTATGGTCGCTTCTGTTGCGGCGCGCAGGTCTGCTTCTGTGACGCCATCGGCGCATTCGACGATTTTAAGCCCACCTTCGACCACGTCCAGCACGCCGAGGTTGGTGATGATCCGGTCCACGACGCTGCGCCCGGTCAGCGGCAGGGTGCAGGCCTTCAACACTTTGGAATCGCCATGTTTGTTCTGGTGGTCCATCACCACGATCACCCGGCCGACACCGGCCACAAGATCCATCGCGCCGCCCATGCCTTTGACCAGCTTGCCGGGAATCATCCAATTCGCCAGGTCGCCGTTTTCCGCCACTTCCATCGCGCCCAGGATCGCGGCTGCGATCTTGCCGCCGCGGATCATGCCAAAGCTGGTGGCGCTGTCGAAATAGGACGTCCGCGCCAGTTCGGTGATCGTCTGCTTGCCCGCATTGATCAGGTCGGGGTCTTCTTCGCCCTCGAACGGGAAGGGGCCCATGCCCAGCATGCCGTTTTCCGATTGCAGGGTGATGTCCTTGTCGCCGACGTAGTTCGCCACCAGCGTCGGAATGCCGATGCCAAGGTTCACATACATGCCGTCTTCGAGTTCCTGTGCGGCGCGCGCCGCCATCTGATTACGATCCCAAGGCATCAGGCTTCCTCCCTTTTTTGTTGGTCGACGCACGGGCATGAAAACCGGTTCCCACTTTTCATTGTGCTTCCTCCCTTTTCCGAACTGTCCGTTGTTCGATGCGTTTTTCGTGGTCGCCCTGAATGATCCGGTGCACGTAGATGCCCGGCAGGTGGATGTGATCGGGGTCAAGGCTGCCGCGCGGCACGATTTCCTCGACCTCAACCACACAGATCTTGCCACACATCGCGGCAGGCGGGTTGAAATTGCGCGCGGTCTTGCGGAACACCAGATTGCCGGTGTCGTCGGCCTTCCACGCCTTGACGATCGACAGGTCGGCAAAAATGCCTTCCTCGAGGATGTAATCCTGACCGTTCCAGTTTTTGACTTCCTTGCCCTCGGCAATCACCGTGCCAACGCCGGTTTTGGTGTAAAACCCCGGAATGCCACAGCCGCCGGCCCGCATACGCTCGGCCAAAGTGCCCTGAGGATTGAATTCCAGTTCCAGCTCGCCCGACAGATATTGCCGCATGAATTCAGCATTTTCGCCGACATAAGACGACATCATCTTCTTGATCTGACGCGTATCGAGCAGCTTGCCCAGACCAAAACCATCCACGCCGCAATTGTTCGACGCCACGGTCAGATCCTTGACCCCGCTTTCCACCAGCGCGTCGATCAACAACTCGGGAATACCGCAAAGCCCGAAACCACCCGCCGCAATCAACATGCCGTCATGCAACACGCCCTCCAGCGCCTGCTGTGGTGTCTCAAAAATTTTGTTCATGAAGATCCTTTCGTACCGCCCCGCCGTAACCGGGCGACAAGTTGGGGTTTGACCCTTGGCCACAGCTCCGGCCAAAGGATCGTGAAAGGGTCAGCGCGACCCCCGCTTCGCCCGGCGCGCCGACAATTTCATGCCGTGTTGTGCCGCAACGCGAATAGTTATATATGTCTTTATGTTTTCGGCTTTTGAAAGGTCCGCTACCGTGTCTCTCCGTTCCATGCGCCGGGCCCATGTGCCCCTGCACGTCGAAGTTGCCTCGCTTTTGCGCAACCGTATCCGCAACGGCGAGCTGAAGAGCGGCGACAAACTTCCGACGCTCAAGGAGCTGGCCGAGGTCTTTGGCGTCACCAGCCTGACCGTGCGCGAAGCGATGAATGCGCTGGACGCCGAAGGATTGATCGAGCGGACATCCGGGCGCGGCACCTTTGTCAAACAGGTCGATATTCTGCCGCGCCGGGTGTTTTCGGTAAAATCGGATCTCAGCCAGCTTTTGGGCGGCGACAAACCCTTGGAGGTGGACCTGAACACCGACGCCGCGCCGCTGGACGATGTCATCCTTGATGGCGTCACCTTCAAACGGCTGAAACGGCGGCACCAATTGGGCGGCAAACCGTTCTGCATGTTGGATGTGCATCTCAAGAAAGACATCTATGAAAGCGCTCCTGAAAAGTTTGAGTTAGAATTGATTGTCCGGGCGTTCAAGGAACTGGGCATTACGCTTGGCTCGGCGACGCAAACGGTGGCACTGGCCTCGGCGGATCTGGAAATGGCCGAAGGATTGCAGGTCGAAGTGAACTCTCCGGTGTTCAAGGTCGTGCGCAAGGTCAAGGATGACGCCGATCAGCTGATCTATTTTGGCGATCTGATCTATCCGGGAGAGGCGCTGGAATTTCGCATCGACTTTCTCGGATAGTCAGACCGCCAACCGGTCAGGACACGGTCATGCCGCCATCAACGACGATGGTCTGCCCGGTGATCATCGGCGCGCCGGTCAGCAGATAGACGATGGTTTGCGCCACATCTTCGGCCTGAACATGCCGTTTGATCAACATCTTGGAAAGCGCGGCATCTTTGCGCTCTTGCGGCCAGTTTTGGGTCCAGGGGGTTGCCACCTGGCCGGGGGCCACCGCATTCACCCGCACATCCGGCGCAAGACCCCGCGCCAAGGATCGGGTGACGCTGACAACGCCGGATTTGCTGGCGGCATAGGGCGTGCTGCTGCCCTGAAGGCCCATGCCGGCGGTTGAAGCTGTGTTCACAATCGCCCCGCCAGAGGCACGCAGCGCGCCTGCCGCGGCTTTGGAACAGCGGAACACCCCAATCAAATTGGTGTTGAGCAGCGCCATCCACAGGTCTTCGTCAATACGGTCCAAGTCCGATGCGGGGATCGGATCGCGGGTGCCCGCAATCCCGGCATTGTTGACCAGATAATCCAGCCCGCCCAGATCCGCGACCGCCTTTTCCACCATGGCCTCTGCATTGCCGGGGATAGAGACATTGCCCGGCGCGGAAATCACATCCAGCCCCTGTGCGCGCAGGTTTTCAATCTGCTCCGGGCCCTGCGAATCGTCCTCCAGATGGTTCATGGCAACCCGGACACCCATTTTCGCCAGCGCGGTCACACTGGCAAGACCAATGCCCGACGCCCCGCCGGTGACAAGGGCGGTTTTCGTTTTATCAGATTGATTTTCCATATGTTTCTCCCGCTTCGGTGTGGTGGCGCCATGCTGGGGCGCCGGTGTCCGCATTGCAGGCCGACCAAAATTTGGCGGCTGGCATATTTACAAACATTAAAACATATAGTAGTTTATAACAATAGAAATTTGCCGGGCCGCTTTGAAGGGCCGACCAAGGGCAAAATTTTCCGGAAATCACGCCCGGAAAGATGCCGAAATCACGAAAGGACGCCTGTCTTGGCTCAGAAAACCATCATGACCTGCGCGGTCACCGGAAACGGAACCATGCCATCGCAAAACGAAAATCTTCCGGTGACGCCTGCGGAAATCGCCCAGGCCGCCATAGACGCGGGCAAGGCCGGCGCCGCAATCGCGCATATGCATGTGCGTGACCCGGACACCGCCAAAGGGTCGATGGATATCAATCTCTATCGCGAGGTCGTGGACCGCATCCGCGACGCAGGCTCCGACATTGTCATCAACCTGACCACCGGCGAGGGCCAGCGCTTCGTCCCCAGCGAAGAAGACCCCAGCGTCGCCTGCCCCGGCACAACCCTGTGCCACCCCAGCCTGCGGTCGGCGCATGTCAAAGAGTTGAAACCGGAAATCTGTACGCTGGATTTCAACACCATGGTCAACAAGACCTGGACCGTGATCAACACGCCCCCGACGCTAAAGGTGATGGCCGATATCGCCACCGAAGCCGGCACCAAGCCAGAGATCGAAATCTTTGACTCTGGGCGATTTGAACATGGCCAAGGATTTCATCGCCAAGGGCATCCTGAAATCACCCGCGATGTTCCAGTTTGTGATGGGGATCAACTTTGGCTCTGCGGCCAATTACCAGACGCTGGCCTATCTGATTTCCCAGCTTCCCGAAAACAGCGAATGGGCCGCCTTTGGCATTGGCAAAAATGCCTTCCGCATGATGGCGCTGTCCTATTTGATGGGCGGCCATGTGCGCATCGGGATGGAAGACACGGTTTATATCGACAAGGGCGAGCTGTGCAAAAGCAATGCCCAACTGGTGGAAAAGGGTGTCAGCATCGTGACATCGTTGGGCGGGTCCATGGCCACCCCGGCCGAGGCCCGGGAAATCCTCGGGCTAAGGCCCCTCTGATCATCGCCTAAATCGCCCATTTGGCGGGGGATTTTCCCCCGCCTGTTGACGTGCGCCACGTTCCACACGCAGGAGATCACATGCAAGCGGATTTCATCATTGTCGGGGCCGGGTCTTCTGGCTGTGTTCTGGCCAACCGGCTTAGCGCGAACCCAAAGCACCGGGTTTTGCTGATCGAGGCCGGGCCAAGGGACCGCTATCCCTGGATTTACGTGCCCGCCGGGTATTTCAAGACCATGAACAACCCCGGCTATGATTGGTGTTACAAGACCGAGCCGGTGCCCGGTCTCAACCGGAAATCCATCAACTGGCCCCGCGGCAAGGTTTTGGGCGGGTCGTCTGCATTGAACGGCCTGCTCTATGTGCGTGGTCAGGCCCAGGATTATGACCGCTGGCGGGACTTGGGCAATATGGGGTGGGGCTGGGACGATGTCCTGCCGTATTTCAAGAAGTCAGAGGATAACGAACGCGGCTCCGATGATCTTCATGGTGCGGGTGGGCCGCTGGCCGTGTCCGATCCGAAATACACCCACCCAATCTGTGATGCCTGGATACGTGCCGCGCAAGAGGCGGGGTATCCGGCAAACACTGACATCAACGGCACCACACAGGAAGGTGTCGGATATTACCAGCTGACCATCCGCAACGGGCGGCGATGCAGCACGGCGGTGGGGTATCTGAAGCCGGTCAAAAACCGGGCAAATCTGGAGATCATGACAAACGCCCAGGTGCGCAAGGTCGTGTTGGACGGCACCCGCGCCACCGGCGTGGAAATCACCGATCGCGCCGGTCAGACCCGCACCCTCACAGCGGCGCGCGAGGTCATATTGTCCTCTGGTGCAATAGGCTCGCCCCAGATCCTGATGCTGTCGGGCATTGGCAACGATCCAGAGTTGCGCAAAGCCGGTGTTGCGCCGAAACATGATCTGCCCGGTGTGGGCAAGAACCTTCAGGATCATTTGCAGGCCCGCACCACGTTCAAAACCCGCAACAAAACCGTCAACGACGAGGTCCGCAGCCCGCTGGCCAAGGTGAAAACCGCCCTGCGCTATGGGCTGAACCGTACTGGCCCGATGACGATGGGCGCCAGCATGGTGGCCGGATTTTTGCGCAGCGCGCCCGAACTGGACAGCCCCGATATTCAGTTTCACATCAATCCATGGTCCGCCGACAGCCCCGCCGAGGGCGTGCATCCGTTTTCCGCCTTTACCGCCACCGTCTGTGTCCTGCGCCCCGAAAGCAAAGGCGAGGTGACATTGGCCGGTGCCGATCCGGCCATGGCCCCGAAGATTCAGCCGAACTATCTGGCGACCGACAGCGATTGCCGCAAAACCGTCGAAGGCGTGCGGATTTCACGCAAAATCGCACGGCAAAGCGCATTGACCGGAGAAATTGTCGAAGAATTCCGCCCGCCCCGCGACCTTGATCTCGATACCTACGATGCGGCACTGGACTGGGTGCGCGACAACACCACCACCGTCTATCACCCCACCGGATCGTGCAAAATGGGGGCCGATCCGATGGCCGTGGTCGATGACCGGCTGCGGGTGCATGGCATCACCGGGCTAAGGGTGGTGGATTGTTCGATCATGCCGGAAATTGTATCCGGCAACACCAACGCCCCCGCCGTGATGATCGCAGAAAAAGCCAGCGACATGATCCTGGAAGACGCGCGCAAAACATGAGCCAAGGACCAAAGACGTGACCAAATTTGACACACAACTGACCCTGACTGCGATCGAAGCGACACTGGTGCGCACGCCGATTTCGACCCCGGTGCGCACCTCATTCGGCATCATGCACGACCGGCCCACCCTGTTGATCCGGGTGACCGATGCCTCTGGCGTGCAGGGCTATGGCGAGGTCTGGTGCAACTTTCCGGTCTGTGGCGCCGAGCATCGCCAGCGTTTGGTGGAAAGCGAAATCGCACCGCGCATGGTGGGTTTGGAGTTTTCCGATCCCGCGGCCTGTTACGATGCGATGAACGCCAAACTGCGTATCCTGCGGCTTCAAACCGGCGAACCGGGGCCCATTGCCCAGATCATCGCCGGCGTCGACATCGCCGTGTGGGACATGATCGCCAAGCGCAACAACCAGCCACTGTTTGCGCTGTTGGGGGCCAAGACCAACCGCATGCCCGCCTATGCCAGTGGCATCAATCCGGTGGGTGTACTGGATACCGTGGCCAGGGCCCGGCAAAAGGGTCACCGCAATTTCAAGCTCAAGGTCGGCTTTGGCGACGACATGGATCGCGCCAATGTCACCGCGATTGCGGGCGACCTGCAAGCTGGCGAGCGGTTTCTGTTGGACGCCAATCAGGGCTGGACGCCGGATCAGGCGGAAATCGCGATGCAATGGATCACCCCGCATCAACCGATGTGGATCGAAGAGCCGATGGCCGTCGATGTTCACCCCGCCGCATGGCACATTCTGAGGGGGTCAACCGATGTGCCCATCGCCGGGGGCGAGAATTTTCAGACCCGCGCCGAATATGATGCGGTGGCGCGCAACAAATGGCTGGATTTCGTCCAACCCGACATCGCCAAATGGGGCGGGTTTACCGAATGTCTTCCCGTGGCGCGAGAGGCGGTGGCCAATGGGCTGACCTTTTGCCCGCATTCGCTGGGGGGTGGCATTGCGCTGGCGGCCTCGGCACATCTTTTGGCGGCGGCGGGCGGGCCGGGGTTGCTGGAATGCGACGCCAACGAAAACGATTTCCGCGACGAGGTCTTTGCGCTCGATCTGACCGACGGCTGGGTCACCCTGTCCGACGCGCCGGGGCTTGGGGTGAATATCGCGGTGCTGGAACGGGCATTTGATTGACAAACGCCCGTGTTACAACGTCAAAGGGGGCCATCGCGGCCCCCTTTGCATGTCTGGATCAAAACACCCTGCCCCGGAAATTCCCGAAGCGCGCGGGCAATCAGGCCTTGATCGCGCCGTCGACGACAAATTCATGGCCGGTGCAGTAACTGCTGTCATCTGACGCAACAAACAGCACGACCCGCGCCACTTCGATCACCTCTGCGGTGCGGCCCAGCGGCACTTTGGCCACCAGCTGTTCGCGCGGAACGCCGTGACCGTCCAGCATCGGCGTGTCGATGAACCCGGGGTGGACCGAGTTCACGCGGATATTGGACGGACCAAACTCTACCGCAGCCGCCTTTGACATGCCGCGCACCGCCCATTTCGTGGCGCAATAGGCATGTGCCTTGGCCGATGTAAGCCCGGCAATCGACGAAATGTTCACGATGCTGCCGGATTTGCGTTGCTTCATCGCTGGCGCCACCGCGCGCATGCCCAGAAACACGCCGGTCTGATTGATCGCAACCGTTTGATCCCAAACCTTGAGGTCTGTGTCCTCCAGCGTCAGCACCTTGAAAATGCCCGCATTGTTCACCAGCACGTCAATCTGGCCATGCAGTTCCAGCGTTGTCTTGACCACCTGCGCCCAGTCCTCTTCCGAGGTTACATCATGGCGCACAAAGGTGCATTTGTCCCCGAGACGCGCGGCGGTTTCTTCGCCTGCGGTGGTGTTGATGTCGGTGATGACCACCTTTGCCCCGGCTTCAATGAACAATTCGGCCTCAACAGCCCCCTGCCCATTCGCGCCGCCGGTGATGATGGCGACCTTGTTATCGAGACGGTTCATATCTTTTTCCCTTCTTGCGATGCCGCGCTTGCGGCAAATCCCTTAGCTCTCTGGATTGCCCGGACCATCCAGAACGATCTTGCCTATCGCCGTGCCGCTTTCCTGTTCGCGCAATGCCGCGCGTAGGTTTTCGGCGTTTACCGGCCCAAGGTGCCGGTTGGCCGTCGTGACCAATCTGCCCGCATCCAAAAGCGCCGAAACCCGGTCCAGCAGCATGCCCTGCACCTGCATATCGTCGGTCTGGAACAGGGACCGGGCAAACATGAACTCCCAGCTGAGGGTCAGCGCCTTTGGCTTGATCGCTGTGATATCAATCGCTTGTGGGTCGTCGATCAGCGCGATGTGACCGCGCGGCTTGATCAGCTCGACGATGGATTGAAAATGCTGATCCGTCTGGTTCAGCGCCGCGACATAGCGCGGCTGAAGACCCAAAGCCGCGATTTCGGTGTCCAAGGGATTGCGGTGATCAATCACATGATCCGCCCCCATCTTCTTGACCCAGGCGCGGCTGTCGTCGCGCGATGCGGTGGCAATCACAACCAGCCCGGTCAATTGCTTGGCAAGCTGGATCAGGATCGACCCGACGCCACCGGCCCCGCCGATGATCAAAATCGCCTCGCCCTGGCCGCCGCCTTCGCTCAGGCGAAAGCAATCGAACAGGATTTCCCAGGCGGTAATGCTGGTCAGTGGCAGGGCCGCCGCAGCCGCAAAACCCAATGCGCCCGGCTTGTGCCCGACCAACCGTTCATCAACCAGCTGAAATGCGGCGTTGGAACCGGATCGGGTGAAATCGCCGGCGTAAAACACCGCGTCGCCGGGTTTGAACCGCGTCACCGCATCGCCGGTCTGGCGCACGATTCCGGCGCCATCAAATCCCAGGATTCGCGGCCCACCCTCGGGTGGTGGCCGATTGGCCCGCACCTTGACGTCAACCGGATTGACCGAAACGCCGCAAACCTCGACCAGGATATCCGCCGACCCCGGTGTTGGCCGATCGGTTTCAAATTCCACGACAGAGGAAGCATCGGAAATCTTCCCCTGTTGCGTGTATCCAAAAGCTTTCATCTCATTCTCCAAAGCGGCAGTTTCGGGTGCGGGTTTGCATGGCCAACCCGCCTCACTTACATTTTTGTCGGTATTGGCGTTTATTGACAGTTATCTCGGTTTCTCTTAGTTTTTGACCGACCGAACCCCCGATCGTTGAGGTGCGCCACATGGCCCGAAAATATGACTGGAGAACCGGCAGCAACGTCGAAGCCACGCTGAGCGTCATTGGCGGTCGGTGGAAACCGGTGATCCTATGCAATCTGCTTGTCGGGCGGTTGCGGTTTGGCGAGCTGTGCCGAAATATGCCCAATGCGACCCAACGCATGGTCACCCTGCAATTGCGCGAACTGGAGGCTGACGGCGTGATCAAGCGCCATGTCTTTGCCGAGGTGCCGCCAAGGGTGGAATACGAATTGACCGAATTCGGGCGGTCATTGGAACCTGTCCTTTCGGTGATGCGGGAATGGGGCATTGCCTTCAAGAAACGCAAACTTGCCGAAGAAGGCGCGGACCAGACGGCAGAGGACAATGCCGCCTGATCCCGAACTGCTATGGCAAGGGCGGGCCCCGGGTTTCAGGGCCGGCGCAGGCGGTTATTTCCCGACAAAGCTGGCTTTTTCGGCGTCGATGTCGGCATTGGCACGCTCCACAGCGGCCTGAACCAGATCGTAGTATTCCGCACCGTATTTGCCGACAAACCAGTCGATGACCGGCTGTTGTCCGGGCAGGAATGTGGCCTTTTCCTCTTCTGACGGAATGTGCACCTCGCCCCCCGAGGCGACGAATTTCTCATATTTTTCAAGGTACAGCGCGCCGGGCAGACCGTTGCAGGTTTTCGTCAGCTCATGAAAACCATCCGCCACCACACCTTGCAGGTCTTCGGGCAGGCTTTGCAGCCATGTGTCGGCCATCCACCAGAAGATCAGGTTGTGGGTGTGGTGGTCGGCGACCGCGTATTTGACGTAATCATTCAGTGATGTGTCGACGACATCCGACAGCGCGTTTTTGGTACCATTCACCACGCCCGTCGCAAGCGAAGTATAGAGCTCTGGCCAAGGCACCGGCGTCGGATTCATGCCCAGCGCGCTGGCGAATTCCATCGACACCGGCGATTCCACCGTGCGCATTTTGACGCCTTCCAGATCTGCGGCGGTTTTCACGGGCGTGTCCGCAAAGAAGTCGCGCCAGCCGACGCCGCCGGTCATGCCCATCAGCCGTACCGTGCCCGTCGCATCCAACACATCCGCACGCAGTTTTTCGGTCAGCGCGCGGTCGGCCATCACCTTGTCCATCACCTGATCATTGGCGAACAGATAAGGGATATCAAAGGCCTGGATCGGACCAAAGAAATTGGCAATGCCACCACCAGAGGTCAGGGTCATCTCAAGCGTGCCGATCTGCACCGCCTCGACGTTTTCGCGGAAATTGCCAAGCTGCCCTGCGGGATAATGCTGAACCTCAATACGGCCGCCCGAATAGCGTTCCACATGGGATTTCATCACTTCGGCACAGGTCGACAGCGGCTGGCTGACGGCGGCAACATGGCCGATTTTCAACGTATAGTCAGCGGCTTGTGCGGCGGATGTCAGCGCCAGCGCGCTGGTCAACCCGATGGTAAGCGTATTGAGTTTTGTTGAGACAGACATGTGGTTCCTCCCGTTTGTCTGGTGGGTGTAATCAGGCCTCGATGCTCACATGAAGCCAAAGAGTTTGGGGATCGTCAGGGTCAGGGCCGGGATCATCGAAATCAGGATGATCACCAGGAAATGCACCGCCAGATAGGGCCACAGTTCCTTTGAGATGACCTCGATTCCGGTTCGGGTCAGGCCAGACGCGACGAAAAGGATCATGCCCATCGGCGGCGTCACCAATCCAACGGTGACGTTGACGCACATGATGATGGCAAAGTGTACCGGATCAACGCCAACCTGGGCCAAAGCGGGCGCAAAGATCGGCCCAAGGATCAGGATCGCAGGCACCGCATCCAGGAACATGCCGATGAACAACAACAAGATGTTGACCAAGAGCAGCAACAGGAACGGATTTTCCGTGATGGTAAACAACATCTTGCCCAGCGCCTGCGGCACGCCCGACACCGTCGCCGCCCAGCCAAAGATCGTGGCAGAGCCAACAATCAACAGGATCGAAGATGACACCAGACCGGTGCGGTAAAAGATGCCGATCAGGTCGGCAGGCTTGACCGTGCGGGTGATCAGCATCGACAGGACCAGCGCATAGAACACCGCCGCACCTGCCGCTTCGGTGGGTGTCACGATGCCCGACACGATGCCGCCAAGGATGATCACCGGTGTCAGAAGCGGCAGGAAGGCGGGTTTGAACGCGGTCCAGACTTCGCCGGTGGTGGCGCGCCGGTGGGCCTTGGGATAGTTGCGTTTCTTGCCGATGATCGCGGTCACAACCATCAATCCGACGCCCACCATGATGCCGGGGATGATCCCCGCCAGGAACAATGCCGCCACCGAAACATTCATCACATAGGCATAGATCACCATGATGATGCTGGGCGGAATGATCGGCCCGATGACCGAGGATGCCGCCGTCACCGCCGCCGCAAACGCCCGGGAATAGCCGTCTTTTTCCATCGCCGGGATAAAGATCGACCCCAGCGCCGAGGTATCCGCAACCGCCGACCCGGACAGACCGGCAAACATGATGGATGCCACGATATTGGCCTGCGCCAGACCGGCACGGACATGGCCGACCAACACATTGGCAAAGGTCACAAGGCTCTTGGTGATGCCGCTGACATTCATCACTTCGCCGGCCAGAATGAACAACGGAATGGCCAGGATCGGAAACTGGGCAATTCCGCCGAACATCCGCTGCGGCAGCATTTTCATGAACGCCCCCTGATCGGCCAGCAGGAACCCGGCCAGTGGCCCCGCCGCCAGGGCAAACACAATTGGTATCCCGGCGGCCATCAGGCCCAAAAAGACCCAGAAAAACGTCAAAGGCATTGTAGTCTCTCCTCCTCAGAACCCGCTGCGGTCGACGCAGGGGAACGTGCAATTGCCAAAAGGCGTCAGGGCGTCGTCAGGACAGGGAATTGTCGATCATGTTGCCCGGCTCCAGATCGACTTCGTCTGGTTTGAAAATGCCAAGCAGGGCCGTCAGAGAGAATTCGAACGAGATCAGAGCCATGATTGCGCTGCCAAAGGGGATGGCGAAATAGATCCAGAAGAACGAAAGCTCGAACGACGAAGGTTGCTGTTTTCGCGCGATCCAGGCGAGGCTGTAGCCCTGCCAGATAAAGACGCACATCAACCCGAACACGACGGAATAGATGATCATGTAATTGATATTGCGAATGCGCGGCGGCAGCATGTTCGGAATGATGTCCAGCGCGATCTGTCCGCGGTTTTTCAGCACAATCGGCGCGGCGACAAAGACCAGCCAGAACATCATGTATTTGCCCGCCTCTTCATACCAGGGCAGCGA
The DNA here is from genome assembly GCF_022867865.1 of Phaeobacter sp. J2-8. Classification (GTDB taxonomy): domain Bacteria; phylum Pseudomonadota; class Alphaproteobacteria; order Rhodobacterales; family Rhodobacteraceae; genus Marinovum. The sequence goes on from NZ_JALIEC010000001.1 coordinate 35,017, forward strand.
ACTGTTGAGGACGTAACGCCAGAACACGCCGACAAATACGTTCAACATGATGAGGGCCATCAAAATTATGGTCAGCCATCGCAACACCCTGCAAATCATAGTGTTGGTCTGGTTCAGGCCACTTATCAAAGATCTCATGATCGGTCCTCCTCCCCTGTGCCAACAGCGCCCGCACGACGCGCGGCTGTTGGCGTTGTTGGCGCGGCCTTACCCAAGTGGGCGGCGTGCGAGCGAAAAGCTCTGACCGGTCGGACCGCCAATGGGGCGCGTCGCCATGTACAGTGCCAATTCGCCAACTTCGTCTGGATGTTTCAGCCGTTCCCATTCGGGAAAGCCGGGCGGCACCCCTTCGGCAAACCGTTCCAGCACGTCCTCTGGGCTGGTGCGGGGGCCGTCGGCTGCGTCGTGGTTCAACATGCTTGTCGCGACCGGTCCGGGGATCAGATTGTTGACATCAATCTTGCGCGGCCAAAGTTCATTCGCCAGCCCATCGGTGAACATGTTCATCGCGGCCTTGGAAATATGGTAGGCACTGTTTTTGTCGCCTGGCCGTTTGCCCATCCCCGATGATACGTTGATGATCTTGCCGCCCTCGGAAATGCCATCCAGAAGAAAACGGGTCACAAGGTAAGGCCCGCGCACATTGATTTCGATGGTTTTCCACCATTTGCCCGGATCGGACTGTTCGATCCGACCGGTTTCAAGCTGGGCGCCGGCATTGTTGACCAACACGTCAATCTTGCCAAATTGCGTCAGGACATCGTCACAGAAATGCTTGGTTGCGACTTCATCCGACAGGTCGACCGCATGCATCAAGCATCGCACGCCTTCGGCCTCGACCTCTGATTTGACAGCTTCCAGCTCGGCCACGGTCCGCGAACAGATAGCAATATCTGCCCCGGCCCGCGCAAAGGACATCGCGATCGAACGCCCAAGGCCACGCCCGGCCCCGGTGATAACGGCGGTTTTTCCGGCAAGGTCTTTGTCTTTGGTCATATTGTCTCCTCCACTTCGATCGCCGCGGGCATTGGTTTCCCTTGCCGCATGGCTGCCGAGATTTTTCGGCTATGTGCATTTGGGAAAGGATCTGTTTGTCCTTATCTAAATGCAAGTACCTACAATTTTGTAAGTATAAGGTTTTCCTTCCTTTACGCTCTGGGTTGGCCTTCCCGAATCGTGATCTTTGCTGGCCTCTCCTAAATATTAAAACATATAGAACTATATAACAATAGAGATTTGAGGCTTTTTCCCACACTGCCCCGATCCCGGCGCAACGGCCCCAAATTGGTTATCAATGTCTGTATAGGTAAAAAATGTGCCTACTTGCGAAAATGTAAGTAAACTGGAAACCGTAAGCTTGTCACGAAATGTCAACATGGAGGAAATGACATGAAACTGCACAATCTTACCACTCTTGGACTAACGCTTGCATTGACGGCAGCGGGTGCCACCCAAACCCTGGCCGAGGCGCATTCCGGCAACGAATTGGTCAAGGACACGGATGTCAAATTCATAGAGCTGAACCCGGCACGCGGCGACGCAAGCCCGCGGTCCGGCGCGCTTTGGGGTGACATCCGCGAAGATGTGCCATCGGGCATGTTGGTGACTTTTGCCGAAGGGTTTCAATCGCCGCCGCACATCCACAACATCACCTATCGTGCCGTGGTCATCAGTGGCGAGGTCCACAATGACGACCCCGCCGCCGCCAAGATGTGGATGGGCCCGGGATCGTTCTGGACCCAGCCATTGGGCGAAAATCACATTACCGCCGCCAAAACCGCCGCTGGCGAACGGTCGATGATCTTTCTGGAAATTCTGTCCGGTCCTTACCTTGTTCAACCGAAAGACAAGGAATTCGACGGTGGCGAACTTCCTATCAACATCGACGCGCGCAACGTCATGTGGCTGAATGCCGAAGACGCGCAATGGATCGAGGGGGCTGGTGGCGCGCAGATGGCCTATCTTTGGGGCAGTCTTGAAGGCACCGAAAAGAACGGCACCTTTGTCAAACTGCCAGCAGGTTATGCCGGCACGATCAGCACCGAAGCACCTTTGATGCGTGCGGTCACCATTGCGGGCACCACCAGCGTAACCATGTCGGGTGAAACCGAAACCAACAGCCTGAACCCGGGCAGCTATTTCGGATCAAAAGGCACGGCATCGCACGCCGTATCCTGTACTTCCGACGCCGATTGCATCCTCTATATGCACACCGAAGGCCGCTATACGCTCGCCGCGATGTAACGCCAGCCCGCTGATAAAAACGCAGGCCGCAGTATTGGACTGCGGCCTGGCACGTTTGGGGCCAAAAGGCGGGCGGGCCCTTCAAAATGCCCGCCCCAAGGCCCATGCCACCCTTACAGGAACGCCTTTTGCGCGATGGATTTCGGCACGACATAATGCTCCAGGCTCTCTGGCCCGCCCTCGACGCCGTAACCGCTTTCCTTGACGCCGCCAAACGGGGTTTCAGGAATGGCGACACCAACGGTGTTGATCCCCACCATTCCGGCCTCCAGCGCATCACCAATTCGCGTGGCGCGTTCCATCGAGTTGGTCAAAGCATAAGAAGCCAGCCCAAGTTCAAGCGCATTGGCGCGTTTGGCCACCTCTTCAATCGTGGAAAACCGGGTCATCGGCGCCATCGGACCAAAGGGTTCTTCTGTCATGATCATACTGTCGTCCGGGGCGTCCTTGATCACCGTCGGCGCAAAGAAATAGCCCCGATTGCCGATCCGTTCACCGCCGGTGGTGATGGTTGCCCCACGTTTGCGGGCATCTTCTACGAATTCGTCCATCGCGCCCAGACGCCGGGCATTGGCCAGCGGACCCATCATTGTGCCAGCCTCCAGACCGTTGCCCACCTTGATTTCGGCGGCGCGGGCGGTAAAGGCATCGACGAAATCGGAATAGATCGCATCCTGCACAAAGAACCGCGTCGGCGAGATACAGATTTGCCCCGCGTTGCGGAACTTGCCCGGCACCAGAAGGTCAACCGCCTTGGTGATATCGACATCGTCAAACACCACCACCGGCGCATGACCGCCCAGCTCCATCGTCAGGCGCTGCATCCGGTCTGCGGCCAGAACCGCCAATTGCTTGCCCACCGGGACCGAGCCGGTCAACGACACTTTACGCACAATATCAGACGACATCAGATGTTTGGTCAGCGGCCCCGACGGCCCAAAGACCACGTTCACCACACCGGCGGGCAGCCCCGCATCAACCAGCGCCTGCACCAGCAGGATCGCCGCGGCCGGTGTTTCGTTTGATGCCTTCAGGATCACCGAACATCCCGCGCCCAGCGCCGCGCCCAGCTTTTTCGCAACCGTGTTGATCGGGAAATTCCATGGCGTGATCGCAAGGCAAACCCCGACGGGTTCCTTGACCACGAAATGGCGCACGCCGGGCGCGCGCCCCTCGACAATGCGGCCATGCAGGCGCTTGCCCTCTTCGGCGCTGAATTCCAGAATATCGACCACCGTGCCGATTTCCATCCGCGCCTCGGCCAGCGGTTTGCCGTTTTCCAGCGTCACCGCAGTGGCAATCATCTCCACCCGGTCGCGAACAAGATTGGCGGCGTCGATCAGAATGCGGGCACGGGCATAGGGCGACAGGGCGCGCCATGTCTCAAACCCGCGCTGAGCCGAACGCAATGCGGCGTCCAGATCCTCTGGCGTGGCGGCGGGCAAAGCGCCAAGAACCTCTTCCGTCGCCGGGTTGATGACATCCAATGTGGCGCCACTGGTGCTTGGCCGCCAGTCGCCATCAATCAGCAAGTTCAGGTCTGGGTATGCGTTCATGATCTCTTTCCCTCTTATGGCCGTCGACATGCGGCCCTGGTGGTGCTGGCCGGTGCACAGCCCCCGTCAGTCGCGAAAATTCGCGCCCCGGTTTCCGAGCGCGGGCGCAATGGGTGGCACAATGTCGCCGGATGCGCGCGGGTTTACGGCCACGTCGCGCCTATAATATATAAAGCTATATATGTTTTGATGTATGCTTGCAAGCCGGGACTTCCAGCACAACCGCGCCCCGGCCATGCCAAGAGACGCCCCATGGGACACAGGCAGCGCCATGATCCTCGGATACGGCAAATTGTGGAAATGCTGCGGGGGATCAGGCCGCAAAGAGATGCCTTTGGTATCCGGGCATTCTGCGGCGTGATCTTGGCTTGATAGCTGTCTGTAAGGTGCAGGTTGAAATGCGCCTGATGCGCAAGCGGCAACCGAGGTCACGCCTTTTTTGGACGCCCGGCTGGTTCCCTGCGCTGGATTTTGTTGCCGTCGAAAACCCGCGATGTGCCCTAACTGCGCCCTTCGCGCAGCCAGGCCCCGACGATAAAGCCCGAAGCCAGTAGCAACACCAGCCAGGCAGGCAACAATGGCACCTGGGTCACATCCCGCGTTTCAAAGGCCCCGCGCGGTGTCAGCCCGATCCAGCCGCGTCCGGCGGCGGGCCGGCCCTCGCGCACATTGCGAATCCGCGGCAGGCCGTCTTCCAATCGCAGCACCCCACCACGCATCGTGTCGATCAATGGCTGAACCACGGATGCGGTGGCAATCGTTTCTTCAAATTCCTTGGGCGCAGCGGGGCCCAGCCCGATAACACTCTCCAGATCGCCATCCACAAGACGATACAGCCCGATTTCCGGCCCCTCATGTACCGCTTCGAACCGGCCCGGACTGACCTCTTCCAGATCCAATACCACTTCGGATCCATCCGGCCCGATCACCGTGACGGGCCCGGCGGTTTCATCCAGCGTGCGGCGCACAATCCGCATGGTCTGGCCGGTTGCCTCGGCATAAAGGGTCTCTTCTTCGAGTTCCGGCTCTTTCATCATCCAATGCGCGAGACGGCGCAGCAATTCCAATTGCGGCCCCCCGCCTTCGAACCCGCGACTCCAGAGCCAGGCATGATCACTGGCCAAAAGCGCAACCCGCCCCTCGCCCACCCGGTCGAGCACCAGCAACGGTTGATCTTCCGCACCGGACATCAGCGTCGTGCCGCGTTCCGGGGTGATCTCGATCTGGCGCAGCCAGCGGCCCCAATCCTCTGGGTTGCCCAATCCGGCGGTCACCGGATGACGCTCGCCCTCGTCGGTCACTTTCGGCGCATAGCCCTGTTCGATCACCCGGGATGTCGGCGCGGCCGGCACCACCACGGACAAAGGCGACCGATAGAGCAAATCCGCACTGGCAAAATCAGGACCAGCCGCGATCAACACCGCCCCCCCGTCTTCGACATATCGCGCCACGTTATCCAGATAGATCGCCGGCAGGATGCCCCGGCGTTTGTAGCGATCAAAGATGATCAGGTCGAAATCGTCGATCTTGTCGAGAAACAATTCCCGTGTTGGAAAGGCGATCAGCGACAATTCCCGCACCGGCACGCCGTCCTGTTTTTCCGGTGGCCGCAGAATGGTGAAATGCACCAGATCAACCGAGGAATCCGATTTCAACAGGTTGCGCCAGGTGCGCCCGCCGGGATGAGGCTCGCCCGAGACCAGCAGAACCCGCAAACGGTCGCGCACGCCATTGATCTGGATCAGCGCGGTGTTGTTGCGGTCCGTCAGCTCTCCCTCGGCCTCTGGGACGATGAATTGCAGCACGTTGCGCCCACCATGTGGCAGGGTCATCGGGATTTCGATGTCTTCGTTCAGCGGCACGGTAAAGCTTTGCGATTCCGCCCCGTCGATCGACACCAACAGGGGCGTTTCCGTGTCCCCCGGCGCGGCGCCGCTGTCCTCGACCCGCAGGGTCAGGGTGACGGGTTCCCCCAGAATGGCAAAGGCCGGGGCGTTGCGCACAATCAGGCGACGATCCCAATCGGTGTCATGCCCGGTCATCAAAAGATGCAGCGGCGCAGGCAGGTTCGGCGCGCGTTCCATGTCATGCACCCGGCCATCCGACAGCGCGATAATGCCGGAAATCCGCGCCTGCGGTTCCTCGGCCAGCGCGGTGTTCAACCCGGTCATCATCTGCGTGCCAAAATCGCCTTCGCCATCGCCAACCACGATGCGCCGCACCTCGGTATTGTCGCGGGCGTTCAGCATCGTTTCAATCGTGTCCGCGGCGGCGGCGGTCATTGTGGCGCGGTCATCCAGCGCCTGCGATGCGCTTTGGTCTTCGACCAACATGACAATATCGGTCAGCGCCGCGCGGTCTTCTTCCTGATAGGCCGGTTGCGCCAGAGCCGCCAGCACCACCAAACCACCCAACAATCGCAATCCCCAGCCTGACAAGCCCCGCCACAGGGCCAAACCAGCGGCAATCAGCACCAAGACCCCGACCCCGGCCAGAACCGCCCAGGGCAGCATCGGATCAAAAACAATGGTTCCGCTCATTGGCCCAACCTGTCCAGCAACGCAGGCACATGCACCTGGTCCGATTTATAATTTCCGGTCAACACATGCATGATCAGATTGACCCCGAAACGATAGGCCAGCTCGCGTTGGCGTTCGCCGGAATAGCCGCGTCCGACAGGATAAAGCGCATTGCCGCCCGCATCCATGGCCCAGGCCGCCGCCCAATCATTGCCGCCAATCACCACCGGCGTCACCCCGTCGTTCAGGTTGCGAAACGGCATGCCTTCGATCTGTTCGGCGTCCGGCGGCGCGGCTTCGACCCAGATATCGCGACCGGCGTGCCGACCTGGAAAATCCTGCAACAGATAGAATGTGCGGGTCAGAACGTGATCGGCCGGCACCGGTTCCAGCGGCGGAATATCCAGTGGCGCAGCCAGCCGTTGCAAACGCTGGCCATTGGGCGATGCTGCCCCGAAACTGGCCACATCCGCATCGCGGGTGTCAAACAGGATCATCCCGCCAGAGCGCAGATATTGGTTCAACTTGGCATAGGCTTCATCCGACGGGATCGGCTGATCCACACTGATCGGCCAGTACAGAAAGGGAAAAAACGCCAGTTCGTCGCGTTCCAGATCAACGCCAACCGGATCGGCAGGCTCGACCGAGGTGCGAAAGAACAGCGTTTCCGACAGGCCGCGCAGGCCGTCTTCGGCCATTTGATCCAATTGACCGTTGCCGGTCAGCACATGGGCCAACACCAGTTCGGATGTCACAGTCAGGGCAAAATCATCGTTGTCTTGTCGTTCTTGCGCATGGACAAATTCCGGCACCAGCAACAGGGCGAACCCCACGGTTGCAGCTGTGCGCACCCCGCCCGACAGCCGGCAGGCCAACGCCAGTGACGCGATCACATCAACCAGAAGCATGGCCAGAGCCGCGCTCATCAAGATGCCGGCCAACGGGGTTTCCTGTGGCTTGCTCAACCCTTCGACCGGGATGCGCGCGGGCCAGATCGCCGGGGCCAGTTCGGTTTCCGTGGTCACCACATTGCGCGCCAATCGACGATCCTCGTTCTGATACAAGCCCGGCAAAAGATCCGGCCCAAGTTCCGCAGTGACCAGATCCGGCCCCTCGACCCCGGGGCGCGTCCCTGCATCCCGCAAGCTGCCAAAGGCATCCATGACCTGCAAAGGTTGCCATGTGGTTCCATCCAGCAACTCGGCGCTTGGCGTGGTGGCAGAGGATGACACCGCCAACCGATCCAGCATCTGCACAAACAGACCCGACAGCGGCAGGGTCGACCATTCGGCGTTGGCGGTGACATGCACCAGCACGACCTGCCCTTGTCCAATACGTTTGCGCGTGACCAATGGCGTGCCATCGGCCAGTTGCGCGATCACCCGATCGGCCAAGGTCGGATCGGGCTGCGCCATGACCTGGGCGGTGACGCGCACTTCGTCCGGCACCGGCAATCCGGCAAATGGGCTGTCCTCGGCAAAAGGTGCCAGTGCCTTTGGCTCGCCCCAGGACATTGCGCCGCCCACGGTGCGCCCGCCCGCGCGCAGCCGCACCGGCATCAGCGCATGTTCTTCGGCCCGGCTGACATCAGACGCCGCAAGCCGTGGCCCGGCAAAGCGCAGCAGCAGACCGCCCTGTTCGATCCAATCCAACAGCGCATCTTCCTCGGCCGGGGCCAGTGTCGCCACATCGGCCAGCACAACCACATCCGGGTTGGCGGGCATGATATCGCCCAGCGCGCCCTGCAACAGCTCGGCATTGGGGGCCAGCGCCTTTTCCAGATAATGCAGCGGCGACAACAGCTCCAGTCCTTCGCGGTCTTCGCGTCCGGCAATCAACGCCACCTCGCGCCGTTGCAGACTGTCGTCAGACAAAGCCACAGCCGCAACCGACCGCTGGCCCTCAACCTCAAACCGTGTGATCCGGCCGCGCAATTCCGCCGGCAAGGACAGCGAGACCTCGGCGCGGTCCGCACCAGCGGCAAATTCCACCGGCACCCGCGCCAAAACGGCGGCATTGCCCGACGGGTCGCGCCCTTGGGCCACAACGCTGGCCACATAGGGACCGGCAGTGTCCAGCCGCCGTAACGCCAACTCAATCGCGCCATCGGCAAATCCCGGCGGCGCCATCACAATCAGGGGCCGGGCAGATTGAACAACCCGCACCGCGCCATGCGTTTCCAAGGTGGCCAGCATGTCATCGCGGCCCGGATGTTCCAGCCCATCCGACAGCCAAAGCGTATCGAAACGCTCTGCGCCCAATGTCACGGCTGCGGCGGTATAAAGATCCTGGCCCGGCACCCATGGCTCTGGCCCCAAGCCCGGCAGGCGCGCACGCCAGGCGTCTGCGGTTTGAAACTGCAATGGTTTCGGGTCGGTCATCCGCAACATGGCCACGGTGCGCCCATCACGCTGCGCCTCCTGCAACAAAGCCTCCAGCGCCTCTTGTTGCGCGCCCCAATCCCCGGCACTGGCCCAGCTTGCATCCATCGCGATCAGCAGCGGCCCGCTGCCGCGTTCGCCCGCTTCGCGCGGGTTCAGGATCGGACCGGCCAGACCAATGATAATCGCCGCCACTGCCAGAATGCGCAGCAACAACAGCCACCAAGGTGTGCGGTCGGTGATCTGGTCGTCATCTTTCAGACCCAACAGTAGAACAACACCGGGAAACATCCGCCGGATCGGCGCGGGCGGCACCGCGCGCAGAATGATCCAAAGGATCGGCAGCGCGATTAGCCCCAAAAGCAGCCAAGGTGTCAGGAACCCGATGCCAAAGAGGGTCATTGCCCCACCTCCATCGCGCGATAAAGCCACAACAGCGCGGCATGGGCCGAGTGGTCGGTGTGGTGCACATGATATTGCCACCCCGTGACTCGCGCGATCCGGCTCAGCCAATCCTTGCGTTCGGCCAGGCGCGCCAGATAGCGATCGCGCAGCTCGCTGGCCTTTAACGTATCATGGCGGACAGATTTGCCAACGCTTTCGAAAATCGTCCGACCGCGAAACGGAAACGCCTCCTCGCTCGGGTCGAGCACCTGCAACAGCACGCCGCGCACGCCACGATCCGCGGCTTTGGTCAACGCCGCTTCGACCGGTGCGGGATCCGCCAGAAAATCAGAGACAAAGATTGCCCGCGCATGCGGCAGCATCAATCGTGCTTCGGGTTCGGCGTAATCTTCGGGTTGATCGGTGGAAAACGCGTCGGCCAGCCGCAGGATCTGCGCCTCGCCGCGTCGCGGGGGCAACACACCGCCGGTCAATCCGACGCGTTCGCCGCCCCGGATCATCAGAATCGACGCCGCCAGCGCAATCAGCCGCGCGCGATCCCCCTTTTCCGGCAGATCCTTGGTCGAAGCGAACCGCATCGAGGCCGCCTGATCGACCCAGAGCATCACGCTTTGCGCAATCTGCCATTCGCGTTCGCGCACATAGGTGCCATCGGACCGGGCAGAGCGCCGCCAGTCGATGCTGCGCCGCCGGTCGCCCGGTTGCGCAGGACGGTATTGCCAGAAATCATCGCCCATTCCGGCCCGCCGCCGCCCGTGTTCACCCAGCAGCACAGTGCCAGCCAGTTGTTCGGCCTTGGCCAGAAGCGGCGGCAGGGTTGCTGCCTCGGCCTCGGATCTTGCGCGCAGATGGGCGGGGGTTTGGCTCACGCAGCCGCCCGGACCGGACCGCATCAGGCCCGCTGCCGTGTCATCAATCAGCGCCGAAAGCGACATGCCCCGTGCCCGTGCCGCAAAGTTCAGCGCCATGCGGTGCGACAGCACCGGGCGCGCCATATCCAGCACATCCTCGACCGAGGGCGCCAAACGCCCGTCCAACAAGGCCCGGGCGCGCACCGTCAGCATCAGGGCCTGCGCCGCACGCGGCCCCGGACCCCAGGCCACGTTTTCGCGCACAAGGTCGCTGGCCTCGGCCTCTTCGGGGCGGAAGGCACGCACCAGATCCAGGATCATCTCCATCACGCTTTCGCCCACCGGCATCCGCCGCAACAGGGTCTGCGCGGCAATCAATTCTTCGGCGGTAAAGACACCATGCGCCTCTTCCTCTGCCACGCCGGTGGTGGCCAACAGGATGTCGCGTTCGGTGTCGCGGTCGGGATAAAGCACATCAATCTGCACCAGAAACCGGTCCAGCTGCGCCTCTGGCAAGGGATAGGTGCCCTCCTGTTCGATCGGGTTTTGTGTCGCCAACACATGAAACGGCGCGGTCAGCACCCGGTTTTCGCCCGCAACGGTCACTTGTTTTTCCTGCATCGCCTGCAACAGGGCCGATTGCGTGCGCGGGCTGGCGCGGTTGATCTTATCCGCCATCAGAAGCTGACAAAAAATCGGGCCTTCGATGAATTTGAACGCGCGCCTGCCATCCTCGCTGGTTTCCAGAACCTCCGAGCCCAGAATATCGGCCGGCATCAGATCCGGCGTGAACTGAATCCGGTTGCCATGCAGGCCCATCACGGTCGACAGTGTTTCCACCAACCGCGTCTTGCCCAAGCCCGGCAAACCGATCAACAACGCATGCCCGCCACAGAGCAGCGCCGACAGTGTCAGGTCAACCACCCGTTCCTGACCGATAAACCGCTTGGTGATCGAAGCCCGCGCAAGCGCGAGCTTTTGTTCAAGCGCCTCGATGTCAGCAACTAGATCGGGGGCGTCATTCATGGAAACTGCTCCTTGCGCACTATGTCGTTGTAGGTGAGTGTATCGCTGAAAAAAGAAATGGCAAAAGCAATGACGTCACAAAATCGCGTGGTCCCCTCGGCTGACGGGCTTGCGGCCTCGGCCAAGGCGGCCAGCAAAGGTAAGGGTTTACCGCCTGTGCACCTTTGGAACCCACCTGACTGTGGTGATCTTGATATGCGGATCGCACGGGACGGGACGTGGTTTTACCTTGGCACCCCCATAGGGCGCAAGGAACTGGTGCGGCTGTTTTCAACTATTCTGCGCAAGGATGGCGACCGCTATGTGCTTGTCACACCTGTGGAAAAGGTCGGAATTACCGTTGATGACGCACCGTTTGTCGCCGTGGATTTCGAGGTTTCCGGCACCGGTGCGGACCAATCCCTGACGTTTGAAACAAATGTTGGCGATTTTACCACCGCCTGGCCCGGATTTTCCGATCCGGGTCGAACGCGATGCAAAAACAGGCGAACCTGCGCCATATGTCCTTGTGCGCGCAAATCTTGAGGCCCTGATCGACCGCAAGAGCTTTTACCGACTGGTCGAGATCGGGGCACATTCGGAAGTGGTGGGAAAACGCTGGTTCGGCCTGTGGTCGGGTGGCGAGTTTTTTCCTATCATCCCCTCGGAAGAGCTGCCCTGATCGACTTGCCCTTGTCTTTGTTCGGACCTGCCATAGGTCTTTCAACGCGGCCCGATGGTCGCGTGTGAACGGAACCTTATTAAGGAGGCAAGACCATGAATTGGGATATCATCCAAGGTAAGTGGACACAGATCAAAGGCTCGGCCAAGGAAGAATGGGGCGAGCTGACACAGGACGATATCGACGTGATCGACGGTCAGCGTGACCAGTTGGTCGGCAAGTTGCAGGAACGCTATGGCGTGGCCAAGGACGAGGCCGAAAAGATGGTGGATGATTTCGCCACACGCGTCGCGGCCTGATACATCATCGCAACCTGACACGAATTTGTCGGACCGGTGGCGGACATGCCGCCGGTCCGGCCCAGATCATTCCAGCGCTCTGACCATTGCCCGGACGCGATTTTAATGCGCCTCGGCCCAGTTGGCACCCTGCCCTGCGTCCACGACCAGCGGCACATCCAGATGCACCACCGGATTTGCCGCGCCTTCCATGACATCGCGCGCCACACCGATAAGGTCATCCGCCGCCGCAGCATCCACTTCGAACAGCAATTCATCGTGCACCTGAAGCAACATCCGCGCCGGAAGGCCCGCGATTGCATCCGGCATACGGATCATGGCGCGACGAATGATATCCGCCGCTGTCCCTTGGATCGGCGCATTGATTGCAGCGCGTTTGGCGAAACCGGCATGCGGCCCCTTGGCGCCGATTTCCGGCGTGTGAATCCGACGGCCAAACAGGGTTTCGACCCGCTTATGCTCTTTGGCAAAGGCCACCGTGGCATCCATATATTCCTTGATGCCGGGGAACCGTTCGAAATAGCGATCAATGAAACCCTGGGCCTCGGCCCGTGGAATCCGCAGATTGCGGGCAAGGCCAAAACCGGAAATCCCGTAGATCACGCCAAAGTTGATACCCTTGGCCTGACGGCGAATCTCTGGCGTCATCTCGTCCAGCGGCACGTTGAACATTTCCGACGCGGTTGCGGCGTGAATGTCCTGGCCTTCTCGGAACGCCTGTTTCAACGAGTTCTATTTCGGCAATATGCGCCAGAATGCGCAATTCAATCTGCGAATAGTCGAGCGAGACCAGCACATTGCCCTTATCGGCGACAAAGGCCTCGCGGATGCGGCGGCCTTCCTCGCTTCGGACGGGAATGTTTTGCAGGTTGGGATCGGTTGACGCCAATCGCCCGGTGTTGGCCCCGGCGATGGAGTATGACGTGTGGACCCGACCGGTATCGGGGTGGATATGTTCCTGCAAGGCGTCGGTATAGGTCGATTTCAGCTTGCTGAGCTGACGCCAGTCCAGCACCCGCGCCGGCAGGTCATGTTCGGTCGCCAGATCGGCCAGCACATCGGCCCCGGTGGCATAGGCCCCGGTCTTGCCTTTCTTACCGCCCTCGATCCCCATTTCATCAAACAGGATTTCGCCCAGCTGTTTCGGCGAGCCGACATTGAACTTGCGCCCGGCAAGTTCATAAATCTTCATCCTCCAGCCCGGCCATTTTCTGCGAAAACGCATTCGACATCCGGGACAGGGTGTCACGGTCAACCTTGATGCCGTGCATCTCCATCTGGGCCAGAACCGGCACCAGCGGACGTTCCATCCATTCGTAAACCCGCGTGACCTTTTTGCGATGCAATTGCGGCTTGAAGAGTTGCCACAGACGCAGGGTGATATCGGCATCTTCGGCGGCATAGCGCGTGGCGACATCAATCGCGACCTTGTCAAAGGTGATCTGGCTCTTGCCGGTGCCGAGCAAATCCTTGATCGGGATCGGCGTGTGCGACAGATACTTTTCCGACAGCGCATCCATGCCATGATTGTGCAGCCCGGCGTTCATCGCATAGGACATCAGCATGGTGTCATCAATCGGTGCCACCGCGATGCCATTGCGGGCAAAGATCTTGGCATCATATTTCATGTTCTGGCCGATCTTGATCACCGCCGGATCTTCCAGAACCGGTTTCAACATCGCCAGACATGCCTCTAGCCCCATCTGGCCCTCGGCCAGCTTATCCGACCCAAACAGATCATCGCTGCTTTCTGCCCGGTGGATCAGCGGGATGTAACAGGCCTGCCCCGGCTCGACGCAAAGCGAAATCCCGACAAGATCCACGCGCATTTCATTGAGACCGGTGGTTTCGGTATCCACCGCCACATAGCCGCGATCCTTGATCCGGTCGATCCAGACCTGAAGCGCCGCCGCATCCCGCACACATTCATAGGCTTCCGGCGTGATTGGCAGCTGCTCGGCCTGTTCCTGCGGATCACCGTCGCCGGTGGTGGTATCGGGAATGGCCGGCGTATCGACCCCCAGCTTGTCCGCAATCCGCTTGGTCAGGGTTCGGAATTCCATCTCGGCAAGGAAGGGCAGAAGCACATCCGCTTTTGGGTCGCGGACCTCCAACTCTTCGATGGTGAATTCCAGCTTCATGTCGCAATCAAGCTGCACCAGCCGTTTCGACATTTCGATCTGGTCGCGCTTTTCCAACAGGGTCTGGCGACGCTTGGGTTGTTTGATCTCTTCTGCGCGATCCAGCAGCTCTTCGAGCGAGCCATATTCGTTGATCAGCAGCGCGGCGGTCTTGATCCCGATCCCCGGCGCGCCGGGCACGTTGTCGACGCTGTCACCGGCCAGCGCCTGCACATCGACCACCCGTTCGGGGCCGACGCCGAATTTTTCGATCACGCCGTCGCGGTCGATGCGTTTGTTTTTCATCGGGTCAAGCATTTCAACACCGTCACCGACCAGCTGCATCAGGTCTTTGTCCGACGACAGGATCGTCACCCGCCCCCCGGCCTCACGCGCCTGACAGGCAAGGGTGGCGATGATATCGTCAGCTTCAAACCCCTCGATTTCCTTGCAGGCGATATTGAAGGCCTCGGTCGCGCGACGGGTCAGCGGGAATTGCGGCACAAGATCCTCTGGCGCGGGCGGGCGGTTGGCCTTGTACTGATCGTACATGTCATTGCGGAATGATTTGCCGGAATAGTCGAAAATCACCGCGATATGCGTCGGCGCATCCGGCCCGGTGTTATCCTCGACAAACTTCTGCAACATGTTGCAGAACCCGGCGACCGCACCAATCGGCAACCCATCGGATTTGCGCGTCAACGGCGGCAGCGCGTGATAGGCGCGAAAGATATATGCCGATCCGTCGATCAGATGCAGGTGGCAGCCTTTTCCGAAACTCATGACGCGTCTCCGCTGGGGTCATTGGGTTTCGAACTTGTGCCACGACACGGGGGGCACTGCCACCCGGATTTACCTCTGGCGCAGTTTTGCGGGCGATAGGTAAAGAAATACCAGGCTGGTTAACCTTTTGTTAACCATTCGGCAAAAGGTTGTTGGGTCAACTGTAGCGAGGAAATTGTTATGACTGACCTCTCGACGCCAAGGGGTATTGGCACGTTATCGGAGCAAAGCGACGATCTTTTGAAGCAATCTGAATTGCTTGTCGCGTTGCAGTTGGTGGATGCCCCGGCCGAAGATGCCTTTGATAAATTCACCCGCTTGGTTGTCCTGGCCCTGAACACGCCTGTGGCCCTGGTCTGTGTCGTCGAAGAGGGGCGGGATCGCCAGTATTTCAAAAGCGAAATCGGGTTGGAATCGACCTGGGCCAAACTGCGCCAGACCCCGCTGACCCATTCCTTTTGCCAATATGTGAAACGCGATAATCAGCCGATGATCATCACGGATGCCCTTAACGATCCGCGGGTCCGCGACAACCTGGCGGTCCCGGATCTTGGGATAAAGGCCTATCTTGGGGTGCCGTTTCACGATTGTCATGGCCATCCAATTGGCGCGCTTTGCGCCATTGACACAGAATCCCGCAGATGGAGCGAAAATTGCGTTCGGGTGATGACCGAAATCGCCGCCTGTGTCACCGATCAGGTCTGTTTGCGCATTGCGCTGCGGCAATACCATTGGTGACCCTGACAGGCCCACATGATCCAGCCCTTTGATCCGGCAGGACAAATTAACCAAATCAACACCGACATCCGCAATGCTTGTGGCAGTGAAATACTGCGAAGGGATTCGAACATGTCAGAACTGCCCATACCGGGGGACAATACGCCATCCCCCGCGACAAGTGACTATTTGGCAAATTACGCAGAGATGTTGGTCGGTCTTGAAATGGTCGATTCCCCCCGGAAGAGGCATTTGACAAATACACCCGCCTGGTTGCCCGCACACTGGCCGCGCCGGTGGCATTGGTGTCCGTTGTAGAAGAAGGCAAAGACCGACAATATTTCAAAAGCAGTTTCGGGCTGAAAGGGATCTGGGCGTTGCAGCGGCAGACCCCGCTCAGCCATTCGTTCTGTCAATTCGTCAAACGCGACAACCGGCCGCTTATCGTGACGAACGCGCCCAAGGACGCGCGGATCTGTGACAATATGGCGATCCCGGATCTTGGGGTGCGGGCCTACCTGGGTGTGCCGTTTCACGATCGGAATGGGCATGCGATGGGCGCGCTCTGCGCCATTGATTCCAATCCACGCGACTGGACGCAGGATGACATCGACACCATCACCGATCTTGCCGCCTGTGTCACCGATCAGGTCTGTCTGCGCATGGCATTGCGCCTGTCAAACAACTGGTAGCAGCGGCACTCAGGTGGCGGTGGACCCCTGCGGCCAGATCCGTGTCATCAGCCGGGCAATCCAAACGATCAGGGCACCAAGCCCGGCAAAGGCCAGCAACAAACCGGCTGAAATACGCCCGTCCAATCGGCCGCCAAGCGCCAGCCCGGCCGCCGCAAAACCGATCAGCGTGTTGGTCCAGATGGTGAAATAACGAAAGATCGCCCAAAGCGCGGCGCCAAGACCGACATCATTCTGATCCATGTTCAACCCGATACGGGTGAACAGCGTGGCAGCAACCGCAAGCGCCAGAAGCGCCGCAGACATGCGGCGCGCCGTCATCAGTCGGCTGCCGTGTCCGCGAAATCCTTGTGCACATATTTCGCATCGCAATACGGGCATTCGACCCAGCCAATATCCTGGGGGATCTGCAACCAAACGCGGGGATGGCCCAGCGCCACTCCGCCGCCATCACAAGCAATGCGATGGCTTTCAACGATCTTGGTCTCGGGTGCCTTTGTCGACATTCGTGCCATTTCCTTTTGGCTGAACTACGTATGGTTTCCCGCAGAGAACCGATTTCGGTTTCCGTATCCGAGAATGCGTTCTATTTGCGTTATGTGCCAAGAAGAACCGGGGGGCAAGGGGACGCGCATGTCAGATAATGCCATAGAAATTAGCAATCTGCGCAAAATCTATGCAGAACAGAAAAACACTCCGGCGAAAGAAGCGTTGAAGGGGATTGATCTCAACATCCCGCGCGGATCGGTTTTTGGTCTTCTGGGGCCAAACGGTGCCGGGAAATCCACGCTGATCAACATCCTCGCCGGTCTTGTCCTGAAAACCAGCGGATCGGTGCGGATCTGGGGATTTGATCAGGACATCAATCCACGCCAATCCCGCGCCGCGATCGGGGTCATGCCGCAAGAGCTCAATCTTGATCCGTTTTTCGCCCCGCGCGCCGCGCTTGAGGTGCAGGCCTGGCCTGTATGGCGTGCCAAAATCCCAACGCAAAAGCGATGAAATCCTGGAAATGGTCGGGCTGTCAGACAAGGCCAATGCCTATGCTCGCACCCTGTCGGGCGGGATGCGGCGGCGGCTCTTGCTGGGCAAGGCGCTGGTGCATCATCCGCAAATCCTTGTGCTGGACGAACCAACCGCCGGGGTCGACATCGAATTGCGCCAGATGCTGTGGGAAAACGTGCGAAGGCTGAACCGGGAACGGGGCATGACCATCATTCTGACCACGCATTACCTCGAAGAGGCAGAGGAAATGTGCGACGAAATTGCCATCGTCAACCACGGCGAGATTGTCGCCCGCGATTCGACGCGCAATCTTTTGGGGCGGCTGGATGCCAAGGCGATGGTCATTCACCCGGAAGGCCCTGTCACAACCCTGCCTGAAGGTCCGGGAATTGAAGCCACGCGCAAGGATGACGCCATCCTGCTGACCTATAAATCGGCCCAGACCACCGCCGAAGACGTGCTGGAGGCGGTGCGCAAAGCGGGCATCCGCATTCGGGACGTGAAAACCCAAGAGGCCGATCTGGAGGATGTCTTCCTGTCGCTGACGCGGTCACGCGCCTAGCGGGCGATCACGGCAGGATCGAAATCGGCGTGCCGTTTTTGACCATGGCATAGACATCGCGCATTTCCGAATTGGTCACCGCGATACAGCCCGCCGTCCAATCACGCCCGCCCTTGCGGTACTTGCTTGGGCGGCCATGGATAAAGATGTCGCCGCCGGGATTGACCCCGGCCTCGCGCGCGCGGGCCACATCATTTGCATTGGGATAATCAATGCCGATCGACAGGTAGAATTCGCTGTTCGGATTGCGCCGGTCGATCCGGTATTCCCCTTCCGGGGTGCGCCCGTCGCCCTGTTTTTCCTTGTGACCCACCGGGCCGAAGCCCAGGCCAACGTCATATTGTTCCAAAACCTCGGCATGATGCAGCAAATACATCTTGCGCGCGTCCTTATCGACGACGACGCGGGTCACTTCGGGGCCATTATAGGTCTTGAACTTGCTACAGGCCGTGACCGACAAAGCCAATAAAATCAGAAGGATAAAACGAAAACGAAACATTGTGCACTGCCCGGTGATTTTTTTGCCTTCATACCACGGCTGTGGCATTTGGCGAAATCACTTTATTGCCGGTTGGCCGCATCCAGACGTTTTTCAATCGCCTCCAGCCTCACCAAAACCTCGTCCCGATAGGCGTCGGTGGCAGCGACATCCTCTTCGTGGTGGGCATCCTGCATCGAATTGACAATCAAACCCACCAAAAGGTTCACCACCGCAAATGTGGTGACCATGATGAACGGGATGAAAAATGCCCAGGCGTAGGGAAAGACCTCCATCACCGGGCGCACGACGCCCATTGACCAGGATTCCAGCGTCATCACCTGAAACAGCGAATAGGCGCTGCGCCCAAGCGTGCCGAACCATTCCGGGAAGGTCGGGCCGAACAGCTGGGTCGCGATGACCGAACCGATATAGAAGATGATCGCCATCAACAGGAACACGCTGCCCATGCCGGGCAATGCGGTGATGAACCCCTCGACCACCCGGCGCAGACGCGGCGCGGCCGACAGCACCCGCAACACCCGCAGAATACGCAGGGCGCGCAACACCGACAGGCCCTGGGCCGCAGGGATCAATGAAATGGCGACAATCACGAAATCAAACAGGTTCCAGGGACGGCGAAAGAACCCCGCGCCCTGCGCCACCAGTTTCAACGCCAGCTCCACCACAAAGATCCCAAGACAGATCCGGTCGAGCAGGTCTATGACACCACCGGCCTGTGCCATGATCGTTTCCGATGTGGCCAACCCCAGGATGACCGCATTGAACAAGATCACGCCAATGATTGAATTGCGGACCCACGCCTGATCCAACCACGCCGCCAGTTTCGCCTGCATCTATCCCACCCTTTGATTACGCGTCACATATGAGGGCGCGAAAACCGGGCTGCAAGTTCGATATGGGACGACCAGCGGAATTGGTCGACCACCTGCACCCAATCAAGGCGGAACCCCGCCGCAATCAACACCGAAGCATCACGGGCAAAGGTAACCGGGTTGCACGAAACAAAGCCGATTTGCGCAATTTTGGATTTGGCGACTTCCGCCACCTGCGCCTCGGCACCGGCGCGGGGCGGGTCCAGCACCAATGCATCAAATCGATTCAATTCATCCGGCAAAAGCGGGTTGCGGAACAGATCTCGGGGTTCGGTGGTGACTTTCTTCAGGCCCTCGGCCTTGCGCCAACTGTCATCCAGCGCCTCCAGCATGTCGCGCGCGCCTTCGATGGCATGCACCGCCGCAGCACGCGACAGCGGCAGGGCAAACGTTCCACAACCCGCAAACAGATCCGCCACCCGGTCGGCTCCCTGCACCGCCTCTGTCATGGCGGCGATCAATACCGATTGGCCATGGTCAGTTGCCTGAAGAAATGCCCCCGGCGGTGGCACAACACGGATTCCGTCGAATGATTGGGCTGGCGGGGCGCGCATGGCAATCGGCTCCTCCCCCCACACCAGCCGGGCAATGTTGTGCTGGCGGCAAGTTCGCCCAACCCAACCTCCAGCGTGCGATCCAAAGGTTTGCCGCCGGTGGCAAGAATATCCAGACCATTGGCCGACAATGTGACCTGCACCGCGAGCGCGGCCTTGCGGCTTGCGCCAAGCACGGCCAGCGCCTCGGCCACTGGACGGGCGGCCAGAAGGTCAGGATGCAACAGGTGGCAATCCGGGATTTCCACGATCACGCCAGAGGCGCGACCATGAAATCCGGCCATGGCCGCCTTTTTTGTGCGTCGCGCGGAAAACGTGGCCCGCCGCCGGCTGCCCGCGGGCGAGGTTTCGATCGGGCGGAACGCCGCATCAATCCCCTGGGCTGACAGCGCACGCACCACGACATCCTGCTTCCAATTTGCCACAAAACTGTCAGAGGCATGCATCAGCTGACAACCGCCGCAGGCCTTGAAGTGCCGACAGGGCGGCGCAACCCGGTCATCAGAGGGCGCGATAATCTTGACTTCGCTCAAGCGGTCGCCGTTCAACCGGCCACTGATCTGTTCGCCCGGCAGGGTCAGCGGTGCAAAAATCGGGCCTTCGGCGATGCCGTCGCCGTGATGTCCCAAACGGACAATGTCATATGTGTTCATTGTGGCTCTTTGCCCTGATCTGTCAGCCCTGTCGAGTGTTTGGCCGTTCCAGATCCGCCAGAAACGCCCGAACCGCCCTTGGCGACGTCAGAACATGCACTGGTTTGGTTTTGGCCGCCAGATCGGCCAGCGCCAGCATCCGCGCCCGGTTGGTATTGCGGGTACGCCAGATCCAGAGCCAGAATTCGCGGTCAAACCGCTCGGGGCAGTTTTCCGGCAGATCGGCCCGCGTCCGCCCCCAAAGCCGGATCGTACGCCAGAACACCCGCCAGACCCGGCACAGAAATGGCAAATCCAACACAATCAACATATCCGCCCGCGCCATGCGGCTGGGCCAGGTGGCGGAAAGCCCGCCCTCAAAGACCCAGTTTTCGCCCGCCTCGGCCGCCCGCGCCAGCGCCACCCTTTCCACCATTGGCCGTTCAACCCATCCCGGCATCCAGTGGATCATATCCACATGGATCACCGGCAGGTCCAGCCGTCGGCCCAAGGTCCGCGCCAGCGTCGATTTCCCGCTGCCGGGCTGACCGACAATCATGATGCGTGTCATTCCGCCGCTTCGGTCAGATTCAGGAACCCGCCTGATTGCCGCTCCCAATAACGGGCATAAAGCCCGTCTTGCGCCAACAATTCCTCGTGTCCGCCCTCTTCGACAATGCGGCCCCGGTCCAGCACGATAATCCGGTCCATCCGCGCAATGGTGGACAAACGGTGGGCAATCGCCAGCACGGTCTTGCCCTCCATCACCCGATCCAGCGCAGTCTGGATTGCCGCCTCGACCTCACTGTCGAGCGCGCTTGTCGCCTTATCCAGCACAAGGATCGGCGCGTCTTTGACAATGGCACGCGCCAAGGCAATCCGCTGGCGCTGACCGCCGGACAATTTCACGCCGCGTTCACCCAAATGCGCGTCATAACCGTCCCGCTTTTCGTGATCTTGCAAATCAACGATGAAATCATGCGCCTCGGCGCGGGTGGCGGCGGCGATCACCTCTTCTTCGGTGGCGTCGGGCTTGCCATATGCGATGTTGTCGCGTGCGGCGCGGTTAAACATCGCGGTTTCCTGGGTCACCATGCCAATCGCCTGTCGCAGGCTTTCCTGTGTCACGCCTGAAATGTCCTGACCGTCGATCAGGATCTGGCCACTTTCAGAATCGTAAAGCCGCAGCAACAACGCCACCAGCGTTGATTTCCCGGCCCCAGACGCCCCGACAATACCCAGCTTTTCGCCCGGCTGAATGGTCAGCGTGATGTTTTCGACCCCGCCGATGTCACGGCCATAGGCAAAATTCACATCCCGAAATTCGATCTGGCCTGTGCTGACATCCAGTTTTGTCGCATTGGCCACATCCACCAGCTCATGTGGCGGGGTCAGGGTGCGCATCCCATCCTCGATCTCGCCCACATTGGCATAAAGCCCCATCAACGTGAAACTGACCCAACCGGTCATCTGCGCCAAACGCAAACTGACCGCGCCGGTCGCGGCAATATCGCCCGCAGTGATCAAACCGCGCGACCAATACCAAAGCGCGCCCCCCACCAACAGCACAGGCAGGACACCGGCAAGCGACATCAGCCAAAAACGGAATTTGACCGACACGGCCCCGAATTCAAGCTGCCGATCCCGAAAGCGCCCCATTGCGCCCAGCGCGGCGCGATCTTCATGATCTGCATGGGCAAAGAGTTTGACCGTCTTGATGTTGGTCACCGTATCCACAACCTGGCCTGTCACCATCGCCCGCGCCGCCGCGCGCGATTTCGACCGCTTGCGGATCATCGGCATGAAATACCGGATCATCAGGAAATACCCGATGATCCACAGCAAAAGCCCCAGCGCAATGCGCCCGTCCACAGTGCCCAGCAACAGCACCGAACCGATCACCGAGGCCAGCGCAAACAGCACGGTATGCACCACCTCGACCACGACATCGGTCATCGCACGAGCGGTCTGCATTTCCTTTTGTGCGATACGCCCGGCAAAATCATTGTCGAAAAAGGTCACCGCCTGCCCCAGCGTGTACCGATGCAGCCGCGACAACACGAGGTTCAGCACATTGGGCGCAATCACGATGGATTGCGTATAGGCCGACGCCATCAAAACCAGCGGGCGCAGCACCAGAAAAAACCCGGCCACCCCGATCATCAGCCAGAGATGTTCGGAAAACACCTGATCCGGGAAGAGGTCAACGCCGCATCAATCACCAGGCCCAGGGTCATGGCGGCCAGCACCTCTAGCACGCCTGCAAAGGCCGAAATGCCCCCGGCAAAGCCAATGGCCGGAAAAGCACCGCGCAGCCCCCAACGCATGAACCCCAACAAGCTACGCGGCGGCGGCACATCGGTATGCGCAAAGGGATTGATCCAATCTACCGGTTTCATTCAGCGGCCTCCGCATCTTCGTCATCGTCTGTGTTCAGGAACCCGCCCGATTGGCGCGCCCAGAAGGCTGCATATAGCCCGCCTTCGGCCAAAAGCGCGTCATGACTGCCTTGTTCGACAATCCGACCTTCGTCCAACACAAGGATACGATCCATCTGTGCAATAGTGGACAGACGGTGGGCAATGGCAATCACCGTTTTGCCCTCCATCATGCCATAAAGCGTGGTCTGGATTGCGGCCTCGACCTCGCTGTCCAATGCGCTTGTCGCTTCGTCCAGCAACAGGATCGGTGCATTTTTCAGGATCACCCGCGCCAGCGTGACCCGCTGCCGTTGTCCCCCCGAAAGTTTGACCCCGCGTTCGCCGACATGGGCGTCGTAGCCACGCCGACCCTTTGGGTCCTCAAGCTCAAGGATGAAATCATGTGCCTCGGCCTGTTTGGCGGCGGCGATCATCTCCTCCTCGGATGCATCGGGGCGCCCATAAAGCAGGTTGTCACGCACCGAACGATGCAACAGCGAACTGTCCTGCTGCACCATGCCAATCTGACGCCGCAGGCTGTTTTGCGTCACATGCGCAATGTCCTGGCCGTCAATGCGGATCACGCCGGTTTCCGCGTCGTAAAACCGCAACAGCAGCTTGACCAAGGTCGATTTGCCCGCACCGGATCGACCAATCAGGCCAATCTTTTCGCCCGGTTCAATCGTCAGCGTGACCCGGTCCAGCCCGCCACGCCCGCGACCATAATGATGGGACAACCCGTCAAGTTCGATCCGGCCCTTGGTCAGATCCAGCGCCGGGGCATGTGCCACGTCGCGCAGTTCAATCGGCTGGGCAATCGTTTCCATGCCTTCCGCCACAACCCCCAATTCCCGAAAGAAAGAGGTCAGTGCCCACATGATCCAGCCGGTCATCGCATTCAACCGCAGGCTTAGTGCCGTTGCCGCCGCAACGATACCCACACTCGCCTGACCCTGCATCCAAAGCGCCAATGCCCAACCGACGACCCCGACAATCAGAAACCCGTTCAGGACCGTCAGCAGTAAATCCATCGTGGTGAAAATCCGCATTTCCTTTTGAAAGGTGACACGGGCATTTTCGATCGCCTCACGGGCAAAGTTCAATTCATGATCCTGATGGGCGAACATCTTGACCGAATGAATGTTGGAATAGGCATCAACCACACGTCCGGTCACCAGTGACCGCGCATCACTGGCCTCTTTTGACGCGGGGCCAACCCGTTTCACCGTCCACCGGATCAGAACCCCATAGAGCACCAGCCAACACACCATCGGCACCGCCAGCCGCCAGTCAGCCTGACCCAGCAGCACAAAAGCGCCAATGGCGTAAGCCAGAGAAAAGGTAATGGCGTCAAAGACCTGAAACACCGCTTCGCCCGCCGCTGGCGGGGTCTGCATGATGCGATTAGCAATGCGACCGGCAAAATCGTTTTCAAACCAGCCCACAGATTGGCGCAGCACATGGCCATGCGCCCGCCACCGGATCAACGTGCCAAAGTTGGGCAGAATGGTATTGTTGAGGATCGCAACATCCAGCGCCTGAAGCAACGGCCGCAGCACCAACAGAAAAACCGCCAATCCAATCAACCAATTGCCATAATCGGCCCAGACCTGTTCCGGGGTGCCGGACAATATGTCCACAACCCAGCCCATGGCCCAGATCAGGCCAATTTCCACCGCCGCCACCAAAACCGACAGCACCGCCGCGATCACAAACACCCGTTTGAAGGGTTGGGAAAAATTCCACATGAACGCCCAAAGCGTCTGCGGTGGGTGATCGGTCTGGGGATAGGGGCAATAGGGATCAATCAGGGATTTCGAAAAATTTGAACATGGAGACGCTCCTGCGAGCAAAAGTACGGGATCAAATGGACAAAGGCGTGGCACAAACCACGCATCAGAAAACGCGGTTCAGCCGAGGCAAAAACGGTTTACTGGCTCCATATTGATCTCTCCTGTTCAGATGGATGATCTCTTAGCCCGCCTGTGACGGTTTGTCACCCCCTTTGGGCCATCTTCACAAAAACAACAACATTGCATAGCTGGCCAGCGCCAATGCCATGCCCCGGTTAAACACCCGCCAGGCCGCAGGAGCCTTCAGCAAAAAGGCCAGCAAGGCCCCCGCACTGGTCCAGAACAGGCAGACAAACAGGTTGATACCGGAAAACGTCGCGCCCAGGCGCAGCGCCTCGGCCCAGGGTGACACACCACCGGGATAGGCGGAAGCTGCCGCCAGCGCCACGGCCCAGACCTTGGGGTTGACCCATTGGAACAAAACCGCCTGCACCAATGTCATCGGGCGCTGCCCGGTTTCGGCGTCTTTGGGTTTGGCATTCCACAACGTCCAGGCCATGAACAAGATCCACAGCGCCGCCGCAATCCGCAACACGGTTTCCAATCGCGGTGCCGCCGCCAAGAGCGCGCCAAGCCCAAACCCGGTCAATCCCGCCGTGATCCCGACCCCCAGAACCACCCCCAGAAGATGCGGCAGGGTCGCGGTGAATCCGAACCGCGCGCCCGAGGCCGTCAAAAGAATGACATTCGGCCCCGGCGAAAACAGCCCGAAAAACACAAAACCAAAAAGCGGATCAATCATCCGGCAAAAGATCTTCTCGCCCCAGCGAAAACCCAGAGGCAATCCAGCGCGCCTCAAGCTGACGCAACCGGTCGCCCAGCGCCGGACCCTGGAATTCCGGCATCAGATCGGCGGCGGTGATCGGAAATTGCGCAGCGGCGCCCTCTGCCACCCGCGCCAATGCCCGCGCGTCAATATGTTCCTGCATCATCGCCGCACGCAGAACCAAAAGCTTCTCTGCCAGCTCGGCGCCAAAGCGGTAACCGATTTCACCCGGCGGGGTCATCGCGCCCACCGATTGATGAAAAAATGCCAGATCCTTGGCCTGAGGCTTGGACAGGCGCAACCGGTCGCTGACATCAATACCGCCCAGCGCCGCCAGACGCAGGATCGGATCGGGGGCAATTCCGGTTTCTTCTTCGACATAGACCAGCGGGCCAATCGCGGTATCATCCGCCCCCGGTAAAAGCCGCAGCAAAACGCCGGATTGCTTCATCGCCGCCACCGCACGCGTCGGATCGGGGGCCGCCAGAAGCTTAATCAATTCTGATCCAACCCGTTCCCGTGACAGGCTGTCGAGACCATCGAGATTGCTGGCAATCGCCGCAAGCGCATCTGCGTCAAAACCACCCTTGGCCGCGCCGTACCACGCGTTGAAGCGGAAAAACCGCAAACTGCGCAGGTAATCTTCGCGGATACGGGCATCCGCATCGTCGATAAAGCGGATATTGCGCTCTGCCAGATCGGCAAGGCCGCCAACCGGATCGGTGATCACCCCTTCGGCATCCGCATAAAGGGCGTTCATGGTGAAATCGCGCCGCCGGGCATCTTCGTCAATACTATCGGCAAAAGCCACCACCGCGCGACGACCATCGGTTTCCACATCCTTGCGCCATGTGGTGATTTCATGCGGAATGTGATCGGCAACGACGGTCACCGTGCCATGGTCGATCCCGGTTGGCACCACGTGAAACCCCGCCGTCCGGGCCAGTTCCATCACCCGCTCTGGCCGGGCATCGGTGCTGATGTCGATATCGGACACCGGGGCATCAATCAGCGCATTGCGCACACAGCCGCCGACAAAATGCGCCGCATGACCGGCATCGGTCAGCATGGCGCAGACGCTTTGTGTCACCGAATTGCGCAGCCAGTCGCCCGAAACCCGTTCCGGTAGATCAACCTTGCCTTTGATCTTGTTGACCAGTTTCATTGCGCCATCCTCTCTGCCAGGCCGCGCAAAATGCGGGCCGTCGCACCCCAGATGTAATAAGGGCCATATGGCACAGTGTAATAGTATCGCCGCACCCCGCGCCAGCGCCGAGATTGGATCAGATACCGGGTTGGATCCGCGACATGCGACAGCGGTACCGTGAACACTTCGGACACCTCGCCCGGTTCCGGGATCGCGACGAAATCGCCATGCACACGCGCCAACACCGGCGTCACCAGAAAACTGCTGACCGTTTCATGCGTTGGCAACTGGCCCAGAACCTCGACCTGATCCGGGCGCAGGCCGACCTCTTCATGCGCTTCGCGCAGGGCGGCGGCGGTGACATCTGCATCGCCCTCGTCCTGTTTGCCACCGGGAAAGGCGATTTGCCCCGGATGGTGCTTCAACGCCGAGGATCTCTTGGTCAACACGACATGCGGTGCGCCATCGCGCAAAACAAAGGCACAAAGCACGCCCGCTGGCCGCAATTTTCGGCCCGCGGGCAATTTGATGTCCGGGTTCAGATCGAAATCCGACGACGTCACGCTGGTGCAATGCAACGCCGCCAGAACGGGCGCGAGGGGGTCAGCCGCCATCAGACCCCTGTCCGACCGATTTCGGGTCCATCTCGTAATGTGCCCCGCAGAATTGGCAATCTGCGGTCACAAGCCCCTTATCCGTGGTCATCTTTTCGATGTCGCGCGCGGAATAGATCGACAGGCTCTGGCGCACCCGATCTTCGGAGCAGGTACAGCCAAAGGTCACCGGCTGGGTATCGAAAACCCTTGGCCGTTCCTCGTGAAACAACCGCACCAAAAGATCGTTGGGCGGGACCGTCGGCCCGATCAATTCCAGCTGTTCTACGGAATCCAGCAGGATATTCGCCCGGTTCCAGTTCTCGCCCTCTTCATCATCCGCCAGCAAATCATCAACGGTCAAAAGCCCCTCATCATCCCCGAGCCGCCATCCGTGGCAACAAATGGCGAGGCCTTGGGCATATGTTGCAGCATGATGCCGCCAGCGCGCCAATGTTCCGGCTGCCCCGGTTCAATCGAGGTGCCAAAGCTGAGCGAAAACCGGGTTGGCAATTGTTCCGATTGGGCAAAATAGCTTTCCGCACAGGCGCTGAGCGAGGCGCCGGCCAGCGGCGTGATCCCCTGATAGGGCTGCATGCCCTGACCCTGGTCGATCAACACGGCGAAATACCCGCTGCCCAATTGGTCAAATGGGTTGGCGTCGGTCAAACGATCCTTGTCAAAACTGGCATAGGCGCGAATGCGGGCGGGGTCACCTTCGTCGGTGGGACCGTAATAATCGGTGGCAATCATCCGCACCGGGCCGTTCGATTGCACCTGAAGCGACAATTTCCACCGCAATTTGATGGTTTGCCCGATCAACGCGGTCAAAAGCGCCATTTCAGCAACCAGCGCCTCGACCTGCTGCGGATAGTCATGTTGTTTCAGGATACCGCCCAATACCCCGTCAAGCCGGGCAACACGTCCCCGGATGTCAGAAGCGTCAAGCTGAAACGGCAGGACAGTATCGTCCCAGGCGATGGCATTTACGGATGTCATGGGATTTCCTTGTTGCCCGTGGTCGGCGTAAGGCCTCTATATAGCGACGAGATCCCAAGGGCCAAGGGGGGCGATATGATCCGACGTGTGGGACAGGCACCAAAACCCGGCATTTCCTATCGGCTTCGGCCCGGTGTTTATGCCATTTTGCCGCTCGGCGGTCAGCTGTTGGTGACCCATCAGGGCGGCGCGGACGAGCCGCTTCAATTGCCCGGCGGCGGCATTGATCCCGGTGAATCGCCGATCCAGTCATTGCACCGCGAAGTGTTTGAGGAAACCGGATGGCACATTGCCCGCCCGCGGCGGATGGCAGCGGCGCGACGCTATATTTTCATGCCCGAATACGATCTGTGGGCGGAAAAACTTTGTACGATATATATTGCCCACCCGGTGCGCCGCCACGGCCCCCCGAGTGAGGCAGATCATTCGGTGAATTTCATTGATACCCACATGGCGCCCGACCTGCTGGACAATCCAGTAGACCGGTTGATGACCCAAAAGGCATTGCGCGCAGGGCTTATCCGTTAACCGTGAAATTCCAGCAACGCGGCAGAGACATCATCCGGAAATTCGTCCTGGCCCGCCAGTTCCGCCAAATTCCACACCATGGATTTAAGAAAGTCCTGGCCTGCCAGATGCGCCATATTGTGGCAAAGGGACTTCAACCCGTCATCCTCGACAAATCCGCCATCACGCAGCGGGCATTCGGTAATGCCGTCCGAATACAGGAACAACCGGTCACCGGGGCGGAGAAGTGTTTCAAACTGTTCAAATTTTGCCCCCTCAATCAACCCGACGGGAAGCCCCCCGGACCCGATCAGTTCCTGACTGCCATCGGCCCGCAGCACCAGCGGATGTGGATGCCCGGCCTGCGCCATGCGCACCCGCCCCGACAACAGATCCACATCAGCCAAGAGCATGGTAAAGTAATGCTCTGTGTCCATTTCCTCCAGGACCAGGGCATTCAACCGGGCAATCACCTCTGCCGGGGGAAGCATGATGAACAACCCGTCGCCGGTTTCGCGTAACGCAACATTCTGCTCCGGCGTGGTCGAAGACAGGTATCCCGCCAATCTCGCGGTCATTAGCGCCGAAGAAATGCCGTGACCAGAGACGTCAATCGCATAGACCCCCAACCGGGTTTTGCCGACCGGAAAGAACCCAACCAGATCGCCGCCAACATGGCCGCTGGGGTGCAACAGCAACGACAGATCCGCCGTTTGAAATTGCCGGAACCGATCGCGCACCAAAGATTGCTGAAGCTTTTTTGCTTCGATCAGGTCATTGTCGAGCGCGTCATAAAGCCCCTGAAGTTCCGCCATATTCTGGGAAATGACCCGGTTTTGATCGCTAAGCTGGCGTTGCATTCGAATGATGCGTTCGCCCGCCGTGATCCGGGCCCGCAATTCGTCACCGTTGACCGGTTTTGCCAGGAAATCATCGGCGCCATTGTCCAGACCACGCGCCACGGCACCCTTTTCACTTTTGGACGTCAACAGAATGAAATAGCCATAAGCCGCGCGTTCCATTTCGCGGAACCGCTTGCAAAATTCCAGCCCATCCATCCCCGGCATCATCCAGTCGCTCAGCACCAGATCCGGCGGCATGGTTTCACACAAGGCCAATGCCGCCTTGCCGCTTTCGGCCTCGACAACATCATAGCCCTGCCTGCGCAGCGAAGATGACAGAATCTTGCGCTGAAGCTTGCTGTCATCGACGATCAGGACACGAAACTGACTTGGCATTAATTTCGCATCCATTTGATCGGTTGGTCGTGTCGCCACATCCATTACTTGTAACCCACAGTGATTCCTTGGTTCCTTTGATATGAACCCCCAGGATTAACCTCAGGTGAAAGTCGGCATTCTTCGAAAATTTGATCTATTTCCGAAAGAGAATCTTGACTTCGAATTGCTAGCGTAAGTCTCGGGATATTTTGAAAGGCCGAAACATGATTGACTGGGCACGGGTTTCGGAACTGCGCGAAGAAATCGGCGAAGAAGACTTTGCCGAAGTTGTCGAGCTGTTCCTGGAAGAGGTAGATGGGGTCATGGACACATTGGTGTCAGACCACGAAGATCTTGAATCGCAACTGCATTTCCTGAAGGGCAGTGCAATGAACCTGGGTTTCGACCGGTTCGCCGCACTCTGCCAATCCGGTGAAACCGCAGCCGGGGCGGGCAACGGCGCCAGCGTCGACACCAATCACATTCGCGAGGTTTATATCGCGTCGCGGGCGGAATTTGCCTCGGGTCTGGAAACCCGGCTGGCCGGCGAGCGGCGCATCGGCGATCAGCCGATCAGGAACACCTGGACATCGGCGACATTGGTGCCGGTGGCCGCGGTGATCAACAAGGCCCCGGCCCGACGCAGCGCTTCGTAACTGTCGTTATTGGCCAACAGGGTTTCTGCGTCGGCGCCGATCGCATCCGCGGTTTCGGGGCCAACAATGCCGCAGGCCGCATCGGTCGGACCATCGCGACCATCAGTGCCGCCGGACAGGAACAACCAATTTTCCGGCAGCTCATGGTTTTTCGCCGCCATTGCGACCCGCAAAGCCAGCTCTTGATTGCGACCACCACGTCCGTCACCGCGCAGAACGACCGTGGTTTCACCGCCAAAAATCAGCGCCATCGGCCCTTTGCCCCGCGCCTGCGATGCCGCTTGCAGGACAAATTCCGCCGCATCGGCGACATCGCCCTCCAGCGCGTCAGACACGATTTCGGCTTTGCCGGTTGTCGCCGCCAACATCGCCTCAAGACTTTTGCGGTTCGAGCCGATCAAATGGTTTTGCACTGGCGGTGTGGATACAGCCACCGATTCCGCCAACAGATGGTTCCGCACATTTTCGGGGCAATCGTCCCAAACACCGGCGTTTTTCAGCACCGCAACCGCTTCTTCCTTGCTGCCGATCGGGCCGACCGTGGGGCCAGAAGCAATCGCCCGAAGATCGTCGCCAATCACGTCAGACAACAAATAGGCAGTGACCGGTGCCGGTGCCGCGCAATGCAGCAACCCGCCGCCTTTCAGCTGTGACAATTGTTGGCGCACCAGGTTCATGCGGACAATGTCCAACCCGGCGCCCAACAGCAATTTGTTCACCGCCGCCTTGTCGTCCAGCGAAATGCCGTCCGCCGGCGCAGGCACAAGCGCCGATCCACCCCCGGACACCAAAACCACAACCGCATCCTGTGCCCCGACAGCCGCCAATCGGGTCATGATGTCCTGGCCCGCACGCAGACCCGCCGCATCCGGCACCGGATGGGCCGACCGCAGCACAGTGGCACCCGGCACATCCATTTCGTTTTCGTAATGCGTCACAGCAAGGGCCTGCACCGGGCGATCCACATGGCGCAGCGCCTCTTGCAACATGGCCGGCGCGGCCTTGCCAATGGCAATCACATGCAATTCACCGGCGGGGTCAGGCAAAGGATGCTCCCCCAAGGCATGGCGCAGGGCCAAGGCCGGATCAGCGGCTTCGACCGCTTTGGCAAACAGGTGAAGGGCAGTGTCGCGCAGGTCTTGGGATGTCATATCGGGATCTCACAGCGGCTGATGACCTTGGTGTCGTCACATTGCACGCCAATGTCAAATGTTTGCCCCACAACCAAATCCGGCGGCAGGGGTTTGGTCAACCGAAGGGTCAAACCTTCGGCGTGTTGTGTGATCACCTCGGCATGGTCGAAACCAAACAACCGGCCGACGCGCGGGAAAAGCGCCTTGTACAGCGCCTCTTTAGCCGAAAACACTGCGGTACAGGTGGCGGATTCCGGTTCGGGGCCCAGCACCGCCAAGTCACCTTTAGTCAATACCGATTGGCGAATGGCACGTGTGGCGCGGGGGTCGGCATAAGCCTCGATATCCAACCCCAGGTCGATCTGCGCCCGCCCGAGCCAGACACCGACCGTCCCGTGACTGTGGCTGATTGAACCGCGAAATCCCAACGGCCAGAGCGGATTGCCCTGGGCCCCGCGTCCGACCGCGCCATTTTTGACCCCAAACAGCGCAAGCGCACACCCCGCCAAAACACGCCCGGCCAGAAACTCGGCCCGCCGTTTTGGCACCGCCCGATCCAGAAACCCCGGTCGGGTCAGGCCGAAATGTGCAAAGTGTCTGTCGTGATACTGATCAAGATCATACTGCGCCAACATCAAAACACGGGTGTCGCTTTGGCTGCGCAGCTCTGGCGGGGTTAGAAACCCCTGCCCTTCAAAGGATGGATCAGCCAGCAAAGGTGCCAAAATGCCCGCCATGAAAAACCAAAGGATCGCCGTCGCGATACCGCAGATGCGCGACCTGACCCAGAATGATCGAATGATCCCCCGCCGGGACGGTTTCATGCAGCCTGCATTCAAAGCTGGCCAGCGCATCACGCAGAACCGGCACGCCCAGCGCGCCGATCTCGCTGTTGTCTTCGGTGAAATGACCGCCGTCCTTGGCAAAGGCCATGGCCAGATCGTATTGCCCGGAATGCAGCACGTTCAACACATAGGTCTGGGCGTTGCAGAACAGATCATAGCGATGCGACCGGTCCGAGAGGCACCAAAGCACCAGCGGCGGGGTCAGGGACACCGAGGTAAAGGAATTCACCGTCATGCCGGTCGGCCCCTGATCGGTCATTGTGGTGACCACGGTAACCCCGGTCGCGAACTGGCCCAGTGCATTGCGATAAAGTCGCATATGCTCGGCATCAGGTCGAAAAGGCACAGGTGTGATCATCATATTGGTCCGAAAGGGCGTATTCATCAGCACATCGCATTCACTGGTTACAGGGTAAAGCGAAAACCAAACTGCCGGATCACCCCCGACTGTGCCCTGTTTTCGCTGATCTCATGCTGAAAATACCGGAATTTCGCGACGAAAATGGGGCACAAGCGGGCTTAATCTATGCCGCGCCCCTCGACGCAATGACCAAACACCGTGGTCAAAAGCGAAATCCCGATCATTGTGGCGAACCAGCTGACGACGATGCTGTAAATCAGGCTGATCAAGGATGACGGATCGCCGCTGACCAGGGTCGGGATCTGCAACACCAGCGACATGAGGATCATCAACCCCGCCAGCCCGAAGACGGTGCTGGCATGTTCGGCAGTGACACGCCAAGCATCGCGAAAGGTCATATTGTCACCCAAAGCAATGGCCGGAAGGATCGGCGACAGGCGGAAAAACACATAAGATCCGACCCCCACCGCCGCCGCGATCATCAGGATCGGCGCCAGAAGAAAGCCAAACACAATGATCACCGGGACGATCGCCGCACCCACGGTCAGCCCCAAAAGGATCGACCGCCACAGATAGCCCAAAATCGCGCTGCCCGGCCATTTCGGCAACCAACCGTCCGGCGTTTCCCCCAACAGGACATAGCGATGCCACGCCACCGCGATCCACAGGCTGGCGCATGTGGCGGCCAAACTCAGGATCAGCATCATGAACCCCTCGGCAGGCGAAATCAGCGGCACCTGAACACCAAATAAATCTGTGACCATCTCGCCGCTGCTGGCATTGTGGCTATAGATCTGGGACACGACCTGAACCGCATAAAGCACCAGCGAGATCCGCAACGCCACATCCAATTCTGCACCACCAGCCGCACAGAATGGGTGAACATCGAAAGGGCTTTCATCGCGAACTCCTGAAACAACTGTTTGGCGGCATGGTGGGCGTTGCCGCGACCAAGGTCAACGCCACCACCTTGCCCCGAGACGCAAAAACCGCTATCGCCCGCCGCTAATACTGCTGTTATTCCCGCCGTTGTTCCAGCGTGCCGTCATTCAAAAAGGAAATCGCACATGTCCGCGCCCAAGAAAGTTGTCCTGGCCTATTCCGGCGGCCTTGATACCTCGATCATTCTGAAATGGCTGCAAACGGAATATGGCTGTGAGGTGGTGACCTTCACCGCCGATCTGGGCCAGGGCGAGGAATTGGAACCGGCCCGCAAAAAAGCCGAGATGATGGGCGCGGCCGGCATCTATGTCGAAGATCTGCGCGAAGAGTTTGTACGCGACTTCGTCTTCCCGATGTTCCGCGCCAATGCGGTATATGAGGGGCTGTATCTGCTGGGCACCTCGATCGCGCGCCCGTTGATTTCCAAACGTCTGGTCGAGATTGCCGAAGAAACCGGCGCCGATGCGGTGGCGCATGGCGCGACCGGCAAGGGCAATGATCAGGTGCGGTTCGAACTGGCCTGTTATGCGCTGAACCCCGATATCAAGGTGATCGCGCCGTGGCGGGAATGGGATCTGTCGTCGCGCACCAGATTGCTGGAATTCGCCGAAGCGCATCAAATCCCGGTCGCCAAGGACAAACGCGGCGAAGCGCCGTTTTCGGTTGATGCCAACCTTCTGCACACCTCGTCCGAGGGCAAGGTGCTGGAAGATCCGGCAGAACTGGCACCAGAGTACGTCTATCAGCGCACCGAAGACCCGATTGGCGGACCGGATGCGCCTGAATACATCGAAGTGACCTTCGAAAAGGGTGACGCGGTTGCGATCAATGGCGTGGCAAAAAGCCCGGCAACCATCCTGACCGAATTGAATGAATATGGCCGCCGTCATGGCATTGGGCGTCTGGATTTCGTCGAAAACCGCTTTGTCGGCATGAAATCGCGCGGCATCTATGAAACGCCCGGCGGCACCATCCTGCTTGAGGCGCATCGCGGCATCGAACAGATCACATTGGACAGCGGCGCAGGCCATCTGAAAGATTCGATCATGCCGCGCTATGCGGAACTGATCTACAACGGTTTCTGGTTCAGCCCGGAACGCGACATGTTGCAGGCGCTGATCGACAAAAGCCAGGAACATGTCACCGGCACGGTCAAACTGATGCTGTTCAAGGGCATGGCGCGCACCGTGGCCCGCTGGTCCGATCATTCGCTCTATTCAGAGGCGCATGTGACCTTCGAAGATGACGCGGGCGCATATGATCAGAAAGACGCAGCCGGCTTCATCCAATTGAATGCCCTGCGGCTGAAACTGTTGGCAGCGCGGAACCGTCGGCTGAAGGGCTGACAGCCCCGCGCACCACTCGTTAAGCCAACTGCCCGGCGGCTGAGGGTTTTGCCGGGCAATTGGTGACGCATAAAATCGAACTCGTTAAGACATAGATCCGGCGGTTACTGGGCGGTGATGGTTGTCATCACCAGCTTGCCGTCGGGTTTGATCGGGCCATCTTCGGTTGCGCCAAGGGTGTATTCGAACACACCGGTTTTCATCCCGCCCGCTTCGGCGTGGATCATCAGCATCAACATGTCCCCGGATGCGACCTCTTCTTGCAGGATCGCGGCCACGTCGGTGGTTTCACCTTTGCGGATCGGGGCATAGGCCACGACCGGGCCGGGCTTCATCTCTGCATCGGTGCGGTGCACAACCAGCCAGCCATTTTCACCCGCAGTGATTTTGGAGGCACTTACAACGCCGTTCGATACATCCTGATCGACGGCTTCGACAGCGGGGGCCATACCGTGCCCACCCGCGAAAACGGCCGTGGCGGTCAGGGCTGCGGCGACGGTTGCAATGGCGAAACGTGTCATTTGATAGTCTCCTTCGGTCTTTGGTTACAGCGGAGCATCCCCGCCATCTGAGGGAGATACGCAGCGGTTTCCGAAAAAGTTTCATTTCAGGAAAAGTTTTTTTCTCACACCGCGAATTTTCGCCCCCCGCGGTCGCCGTGGTCGGTAAACTCGGCTCACCTCTGTGTGACGTTTGATGTCAGGGCTTGTCCGACGGCGCCGTCCCGGACAAGGCTGACATCAGGAGGACCGATCATGACCCGTTTTGACATTTTTAAACCTGCGCTGTTGGCGGCGCTGATCATCGTCGGGCTATGCGCCCAATCACAACAAGCCCAAGCGGCAGACAAACAGGTGCTGACCGTGGCTGGCGGCTGTTTCTGGTGCGTCGAAGCCGATTTTGAAAAGGTCAAAGGCGTGACAGAGGTTGTCAGCGGCTACACCGGCGGGACCAAGGCGAACCCAAGCTACAAGGATGTGACGCGCGGTGGCTCTGGCCATTACGAGGCGGTTCAGATCATGTTCGACGCCGATGTGGTCAGCCGCAGGCAGCTGCTGTCGCTGTTTTTCCGTTCTGTTGATCCGACGGACGCGGGCGGCCAGTTCTGTGACAGAGGTGACTCTTACCGCACGGCGATTTTCGCCAATGGGGCGCAGGAAAAAACACTGGCCAACGAGGCCAAGACCGCAGCCCAGGCAGAATTGGGCCGGAAAATTGTGACACCCGTGCTGAACACATCGGCATTCTATCCCGCCGAAGACTTTCACCAGAACTACTATAAATCGACCGAGAGCACATTAACCCGGTTCGGCTATGTCACCCGTGCCAAGGCGTACAAGAAGTATCGCGCGGCCTGTGGTCGTGATGCCAAGGTGCGGGCCCTCTGGGGTGATGCTGCGCCATTTGCTGGAAGCTGACGCCGGGCTGCGCGCCGTTCGCTGACGCGCACCCCAAACCCGGGTTTCAACGCAAAATCAGCGCTGGAACCCGGCCAGATCCTTCAGATCCGGGATCACATCCGCCGTGCCCTGGCGTGTCACCATCAACGCGCCAGCCCGCTGGGCGCGTTCGATCGACGCCTCCATCGACATGCCGGCATCCAGACCCGCCACAAGATAACCGGTAAACGTATCGCCGGCCCCGGTGGTATCGACCACCTCGACCTTGATGCCGGGGAAATGCCGGTCGATCCCGGCGCCGCTGGAAATATGACGGCACCCATCACCACCCAGGGTGATGACAATATCCGCCACATCCAGAGCGGTGATCGCGCATCCCATGGCTTGCGTCAGCTGCGCGGCCTCTACCTCGTTCAACACCAACAGGTCGATACGTTCCAACACCTCGGCCACGGCGGCGGCATCAAATGGCGCGGCGGCATAGACCACGCGCATTCCTTTTTGGCGGGCCAGGCCGGCAGCATAGCTTTGCAGATTGGTCTCGTTCTGGAACATCAGGGTATCGGTTGGCCCCGCGTCGCCCAGCGCGGCGGTCACATGCCCCTGCCCCAGACCCAGATTGGCACCGCCAAACAACACAATCTGGTTTTCGCCCGCACCATCCACATAGATCACCGCATGGCCGGTGGCGGCCTCACTGCTGGCGATATGACGGGTATCAACGCCGTATTCCATAAGCCGGGCAACCGCCCATTTGCCATCCTCACCCACCGCGCCAATATGGGCGACATGGGCCGCCGCACGGGCCGCCGCCACCGACATATTGGCCCCTTTGCCACCAAGCCCGCGATGAAACCCGGTCGAGGCCAAGGTTTCCCCCGGCCCCGGAAGATGCGGCAGCTGATAAAACAGATCGGCGTTGATTGACCCAAGATTGTAAATCATCGCGCGCCCTAGCCCACTTTGCAGGCTGCCAACACCGCCATGTTGAGAATGTCATTTGCGGTCGAATTGCTCGAACATATCTGGATAGAATTATCGACCCCCGCCAAAATTGGCCCGATCACCGTTGCGCCTGCCATTTCCTGAAGCAATTTGACCGAAATGCTGGCCGAATGCCGTGCCGGCACGACCAGGATATTGGCAGGTCCGGTCAGACGCGAAAACGGATAGGCTTTTTGCGCATTGGTGTTCAGCGCCACATCGACGGTCATTTCGCCTTCGTATTCGAAATTCACCCCGCGCCGGTCCAGAACCTGGGACGCGACATGCATTTTGGTGGCGCGTTCCGACACCGGATAGCCAAAGGTTGAAAAGCTGACAAAGGCAACGCGCGGTTCCAACCCCAGATCGCGGGCCACATCGGCGCTGCGTTCGGCGATGGTGGCCAGATCTTCCTCGTCCGGCCATTCCTGCACCAATGTATCGCTGATCAGAACAATCCGCCCCTTGTGCAGCAACGCCGTGACACCCACCGCGCCATGTTCGGCATCGGCATCAAAGACATAATTCATCCGCTCCAGCACATGCGCCGATTTGCGGGTCGCCCCGGTGATAAGCCCGTCCCCATGACCATGCGCCAACATCAGCGCGGCAAAGACATGCCGGTCGCGCGCGGCGAGCCGGTGAATGTCCTTCATGTCATGGCCCTTGCGTTGCAGGCGCTGATAGAGAAAATCCTTGTAGGTATCGAGGTAACGGGAATTCGCCGCATTGATGATTTCCAGCTCGCGGGCCGCATCGCCCAGACCGGCGGCTTCAAGCTTCATGCGCACGTCGTCTTCGCGCCCCACCACCAGAGCTTTGCCCAGACCATTGCGTTGATACATCACCGCCGCGCGCAACACGCGGGGATCATCACCTTCGGCAAAGATCATCCGCGCCTGATTGGCCCGCGCACGGGTATTGATGCCGCGCAGGATGGACGCGGTCGGATCAAGCCGGGATTTCAGGCTTTGTTCATAAGCCTCCATATCGACAATCGGCCGCCGCGCAGCGCCGGTGTCCATCCCGGCCTTGGCCACGGCGGGCGGAATACGGTGGATCAGCCGTGGGTCAAACGGCGTCGGAATGATGTAATCCCGCCCGAAGGTCAGGTTTTTGCCATAGGCCAGCGCCACTTCGTCGGGCACATCTTCGCGGGCGAGTTCGGCCAGCGCCTCGGCACAGGCGATTTTCATTTCGTCGTTGATCGCGCGGGCATGCACGTCCAGCGCCCCACGGAACAGATACGGGAACCCCAGAACGTTGTTGACCTGATTGGGGTAATCGCTGCGCCCGGTGGCGACGATGGCATCGGGGCGAACCTCATGCGCTTCTTCCGGGGTGATTTCGGGATCGGGGTTTGCCATGGCAAAAATCACCGGATTGTCGGCCATGCTGGTGACCATGTCCTGGGTCACCGCGCCCTTGGCCGACACCCCAAGGAACACATCCGCCCCTTTCATCGCTTCTTCCAGAGTGCGCAGATCGGTATTGGCGGCATGGGCCGATTTCCACTGGTTCATACCTTCGGTACGGCCCTGATAGATCACGCCCTTGGTGTCGCACATGATGCAGTTGTCCTGCTGCGCGCCCATGGATTTCACCAGCTCCAGACAGGCAATCCCCGCCGCGCCGGCCCCATTCAACACGATGCGGCAATCTTCGATCCTCTTGCCCGACAGATGCAGCGCATTGATCAACCCGGCCGCACAGATCACCGCTGTGCCGTGCTGATCATCGTGGAACACCGGGATGTCCATCTCTTCTTTCAGGCGCTGTTCGATGATGAAACATTCGGGCGCCTTGATGTCCTCAAGGTTGATGCCGCCGAACGTCGGCCCCATCAGACGCACCGCATTGCAAAAGGCGTCCGGGTCTTCGGTATCCAGTTCGATGTCGATGGAATTGACGTCGGCAAAGCGTTTGAACAGCACCGCCTTGCCCTCCATCACCGGTTTTGATCCCAGCGCGCCAAGATTGCCAAGGCCCAGAACCGCCGTACCGTTGGAAATCACCGCCACAAGGTTGCCCTTGTTGGTGTAATCATACGCGGTTTCCGGATTGGCAGCGATTTCTTCGCAGGGGACGGCCACACCGGGGGAATAGGCCAGCGACAGATCCCGCTGGGTGGTCATCGGCACCGTGGCCGAAATTTCGAATTTGCCCGGTGTCGGCTCCAGGTGGAAGGCCAGTGCTTCTTCCCGTGTGATCTTGGCTTTTGGCATTTGATGGGCCTCCCGTTCCATATGGTCCTATTGCTCTTACCGAAGCGCTGACCCGCTGCCAAGGACAGCTGTTGCAGTGTCTGGCCGATGGTGCTTTCGGCTTTTCGTGACAATGCGGGCTTTGTATGGTCCGCCGAAACCCTGGGGGACTTTATGAGCCGCGAAAAATCAACCGTCACGCCAATGATGGCACAGTATCTGGAGCTGAAATCCAATCATACGGATTCACTTCTGTTTTACCGGATGGGTGATTTTTACGAAATGTTCTTTGACGACGCCCGCGCCGCAGCAGAGGCGCTGGACATTGCGTTGACCAAACGTGGCAAACATGACGGCGTGGATATTCCGATGTGCGGCGTGCCGGTGCATGCCGCCGAGGGCTATTTGCTGACGCTGATCCGCAAGGGGTTTCGCGTCGCGGTCTGTGAACAGATGGAAAACCCCGCCGAGGCCAAGAAACGCGGATCGAAATCCGTGGTGAAACGCGATGTCGTGCGGCTGGTCACGCCGGGCACCTTGACCGAAGAGACCCTGCTGGAGGCGCGGCGACATAACTTCCTGGCCGCTTGTGCCCTGGTCCGTGACGAGGCCGCCCTGGCCTGGGTCGACATATCCACCGGGGCGTTTCACGTGATGAGCTTGCCACAGGTCCGGTTCGGCCCGGAATTGGCGCGTCTGTCACCCTCTGAGGTGCTGGTGGCCGAAGCCCATGAACGCGACATCGCGGATGTGGTGACCGATGCCGGCGCGGCGCTGACCACATTGGGCCGAGGATCGTTTGATTCCGCTTTGGCCGCCGACCGGATCACAGAAGTGTTTGGCGTCGCCTCGCTTGAGGCCTTTGGCCATTTCGAGCGTGCCGAACTGTCGGCCATGGGGGCCTTGGTCGATTATCTGAAAATCACCCAGAAAGGCAAATTGCCGCTGCTGCGCCGGCCACAAAAGGAATCCAGCGGCGGTGTCATGCAGATCGACGCCGCCACCCGGCGCAATCTGGAGTTGACCTCGGCCTTGTCCGGCGGGCGTGCTGGATCTTTGTTGGCGACCATTGATCTGTCGGTGACGGCTGGCGGCGGGCGGTTGCTGGAACGGCGATTGTCCAGCCCGTCCCGCGATATGGCTGAAATTTCAGCACGATTGGAGGCTGTAGGCTTTGCCACGGAAAACACCGGGTTTCGATCCGCGCTGCGGGATG
Organism: Phaeobacter sp. J2-8; assembly: GCF_022867865.1. Classification (GTDB taxonomy): domain Bacteria; phylum Pseudomonadota; class Alphaproteobacteria; order Rhodobacterales; family Rhodobacteraceae; genus Marinovum. The sequence continues at coordinate 75,990 of NZ_JALIEC010000001.1, forward strand.
CGCTGCGCAAGGTGCCGGACATTGACCGCGCCCTGTCACGATTGGCGCTGGACCGGGGTGGCCCCCGCGATCTGACCGCAATGCGCAATGCGTTGGAACAGGCCGCGAGGATCGGTGCGGATCAGCAAGACGCCGACTTGCCGGCCCGGTTGCAGGATGCCGTGGCGCGCCTGTCGGGGTATGACGCGCTTCACGACCTGTTGGATCAGGCATTGGTGGCGGAACCGCCGCTTTTGGCGCGTGATGGTGGGTTCATCGCAGCCGGCTATCACCAAGAACTGGACGAGGCGCGCACGCTGCGCGACGAAGGCCGCAGTGTGATTGCACGGATGCAGCAGGATTATATTGCCGACACCGGCATCAATTCGCTGAAAATCAAGCATAACAACGTGTTGGGTTATTTCATCGAAACCACGGCCACCCATGCAGAAAAGATGCTGTCGGCACCACTGTCGGAACGTTACATCCACCGCCAGACCACGGCCAATCAGGTGCGTTTCACCACCGTTGAACTGTCCGAGCTGGAAACCCGGATCCTGAACGCCGGCAATCGCGCGCTAGAGATCGAAAAACGGCTGTTTGCGGATCTGCGGCAAAGCGTGCTCGACGCGGCCGGGCCCCTTGGCGATTTGGCACGTGCCCTGAGCGAGCTGGATGTCAGCACCGCCTTGGCAGAACTGGCCGTGCAACAGGATTGGACCAAACCAACCGTCGATTCCTCGCGGATGTTTCACGTGGAACGGGGACGCCATCCGGTGGTCGAAGCGGCATTGCGAAAATCCGGTGATGCCTTTGTCGCCAATGATTGTGACCTGAGCGATGGCGACAGCGCGGCGGCCATCTGGTTGCTGACCGGGCCGAACATGGCGGGTAAATCGACCTTTCTGCGCCAGAACGCCCTGATCGCGGTCCTGGCGCAAATGGGGTCTTTTGTCCCGGCAGAGGTGGCGCACATCGGATTGGTCAGCCAATTGTTCAGCCGGGTCGGCGCGTCGGATGATCTGGCGCGGGGCCGATCAACCTTTATGGTCGAAATGGTCGAAACTGCTGCGATCCTCAATCAGGCGGACGACCGCGCGCTGGTGATCCTGGATGAAATCGGCCGGGGCACAGCGACCTATGACGGGTTGTCGATTGCCTGGGCGACGCTGGAACATCTGCATGACATGAACCGCTGTCGCGGATTGTTTGCCACGCATTACCACGAAATGACGTCACTGGCCGGGCGCATGGATGGTGTGGAAAACGCCACCGTTGCCGTCAAGGATTGGGAAAACGAGGTGATTTTCCTGCATGAGGTCAAAAAGGGCGCGGCGGATCGCAGCTATGGTGTGCAGGTCGCGCAATTGGCAGGGCTGCCGCCAGTGGTGGTCAGCCGTGCGCGGGAAATCCTGGATGCGTTGGAAAAAGGCGAGCGTGAGGGCGGCAAGCAAAAGGCCGTAATCGACGATCTGCCGTTGTTTTCTGCAGTTGCCGCCGCGCCAGCGCCCGCGCCCGCAGCAGAGACATCACCGATCAAAGCCCGACTGGATGAAATTCATCCAGACGAGCTTTCGCCACGCGAAGCCTTGCAATTGATCTATGACTTGAAGGCACTGACCGTCCAGTGAGGGCGGTCAAATAGAACCAGGCAGGAAAATGTGCGCGGCAACCGCCCCGCACATTTGACCTTAGCCGCCGGTGTTTGACGACACACCCACCTGCGCCGGGCGCAACAGCCGGTCGTGCATGATGAAACCGTCAGCAGAGACCTGAATGATCTCGCCCGCTTTGGTGCCGGGCACCGGCGCTTCGAACATCGCCTCGTGGTGCTGCGGATCGAATTTGTCACCAACCTTGGGTGCAATGGGTTCGATCCCGTGTTTTTTCAGCACAGAAACCATTTCCCGCATCGTCAATTCGACACCTTCGATCAGGGCAGCGGCAAGTTCCTTTTGCTCCTGCGGCGCGGATTCAACAGCACGCTTCAGGTTGTCGTACACCGGCAGCAAATCCCGCGCCAAGCGCGAACCGCCATAGCGTTCGGCATCATGACGTTCCTTTTGCGCCCGCTTGCGCGAGTTTTCGGCATCCGCCAAAGCCCGCATGAATTTGTCCTGAAGCGCATCACGTTCCGCGCGCAGCGAATCCAACTCTATCGCTTCCGGCTCCAATTCCTCAAACTCATCCGCCAATTCCTCGGCCTCGGCTTCGTCGATATCATCGAGGAAATCGTCCTTTTCCGGCTCTGCCATTCTTCACCTCTAACTTCGGTCGGAAATCAATTTTCCAACCAGCTGTGCCGTGTAATCCACGATCGGAACGATGCGCCCGTAGTTCAGCCGCGTGGGGCCAATCACACCGACCGCACCGATGATCTTTCGATCCGCGTTCATATATGGAGAGACCACCAAAGAGGAACCCGAAAGTGAGAAAAGTTTGTTCTCGGAGCCGATAAAAATGCGCACACCTTCGCCGGTTTCGGTCAGTTCCAGAAATTCCGCAATGTCACGTTTGCGTTCCAGGTCGTCAAACAGCACCCGGATGCGATCCAGGTCGGCCTCTTCATCCTGATCCCCCAGAAGATTCGACCGCCCCCGAACCAAAAGACGCGCCGAATCAGCGGCCTCTTCCGACCAGACGGCAAGGCCGCTTTCCACCAGATCGTGGCTGAGTTGGTCGATTTCTTGCCGGCGGTTGGCAATTTCGCGGGTAAACTGCGTGCGCAATTCGCTGAGCGTGCGGCCCCCAATCAGGGAATTCAGAAAATTCGCGGCTTCGCGCATCGAGCTGGGGGTCTGGCCCGGCGGTGGCGTGAAGATGCGATTTTCCACATGTCCATCCGCAAAGACCAGAACCACCAACGCGCGATCCTGGGCCAGCGAGACAAATTCGATGTGGCGAATGGGCGCTTCGTGTTTCGGGGTCAGCACCAACGACGCGCCATGCGTCACCCCCGACAAGGCCGATCCAACCCGATCCAACAGGTTCGACACATCCCGCCCATTGTCGCCAAGGGTGGAATCAATCGCCGCACGATCCTCAACCGCGAGGTCATCAACCTCTAGCAGGCCATCGACAAACATCCGCAACCCCTGTTGCGTCGGGATGCGCCCGGCCGAGATATGCGGGCTGTCGAGCAGACCAAGGTATTCCAGATCCTGCATCACATTGCGCACTGTCGCGGCGCTGACCTTTTCCGACATGCTGCGGGTCAACGTGCGAGAGCCGACAGGCTCGCCATTGCTCAGATAACCTTCGACAACGCGACGAAACACTTCGCGCGAGCGGTCATTCATTTCTTCCAGAAGTCTGGAACCATCGCTCATCTGGTTCGCTACCTTTCCTATTCCGGCGCTTTCCCCGGTTTTTCACCGGATCACGACAGGGTTGCGAAACATGCCTACCCCCCGTATCCCAACATTGAAACCAACAAGGACAAGATCATGCGACCCTCTGGACGGAATTTAAGCGAAATGCGCGCCGTTTCAATCGAAACCGGTGTGACCAAACATGCCGAGGGCTCTTGCCTGATCAAAGTTGGTGACACCCATGTGTTGTGCACCGCCACGATCGAAGACCGCGTGCCGCCCTTTATCAAGGGTTCGGGTCTTGGCTGGGTCACTGCCGAATATGGCATGCTGCCCCGCGCCACCAACACACGGATGCGCCGCGAGGCCTCGATGGGGAAACAGGGCGGAAGAACTGTTGAAATTCAGCGACTTATCGGTCGCTCCCTGCGGGCCGGTGTCGATCGCGTGGCCCTTGGCGAACGTCAGATTACCGTCGATTGCGACGTCATTCAGGCCGATGGCGGGACGCGCTGTGCCGCAATTACCGGTGGTTGGGTGGCCTTGAAACTGGCGGTGAACAAGCTGATGAAGGTCGGCGATGTTATATCGGACCCATTGGTCGACCCGGTTGCCGCTGTCAGCTGCGGTATTTATGCCGGTCAGCCGGTGCTGGACCTCGATTATCCCGAAGACAGCGAAGCCGGCGTCGACGGCAATTTCATAATGCTGGCCAGCAAACAATTGATCGAAGTGCAAATGTCGGCCGAGGGATCGACATATTCCCGCGCTCAGATGAACGAACTTCTGGACCTGGCCGAAAAAGGCGTGACCGAATTGGCCGAACTGCAAAGAGCGGCGGTGGCATGACCCGGAAATTTGCCGACAAGAAGCTGGTTATTGCCACCCACAACAAGGGCAAGCTGGAAGAAATTCAGGACCTGCTGAAGCCCTATGGGATCGAGGTTGTTGGCGCCGCCGAGCTGGGGCTGGCGGAACCGGACGAAACCGAAGATACCTTCGTCGGCAATGCCCGGATCAAAGCACATGCAGCAGCGCAGGCCACGGGCCTGCCTGCGCTGGCGGATGACAGTGGTATCGAGATCGAGGCGCTGGACAATGCGCCCGGTGTCTATACCGCCGATTGGGCGGAGACCCCAAATGGGCGCGATTTTGTCATGGCAATGCAGCGCAGTCATGACGCGCTGGAAGCGCGCAATGCCCCGCACCCCCGTCTGGCCCGGTTTTGCTGCACCTTGGTGCTGGCTTGGCCAGATGGCCACGACGAGGTTTTCCCCGGCGTGATGGCGGGCCAGGTTGTCTGGCCGATGCGCGGCGCGCTGGGCCATGGCTATGATCCGATTTTCATGCCGGACGGCTATGACATCACCTGTAGTGAAATGGATCGTTGGGAAAAAAACCGGATAAGCCATCGCGGCGACGCATTTAAAAAACTTGTGGCAGGATGCTTTGACTGAAGATTGGCAACTCGGCGGATTTGGGCTTTATCTTCATTGGCCGTTTTGCGAGGCGAAATGCCCCTATTGCGATTTTAACAGCCATGTCACCCGCCGAATTGATCATGAGACCTGGACCGCAGCCTATTTGATAGAAATCGACCGAATTGCCGCAGAGACCCCGGACCGGGTCTTGCGGTCGGTTTATTTTGGCGGTGGGACACCGTCGTTGATGCAGGTCAGCACCGTCGGCGCCATTTTGGAACGTATCGCTGCGCGCTGGACCCTGGCGAATGACGTTGAAATCACCCTTGAGGCCAACCCAAGTTCCGTTGAAGCAGCGCGGTTTGCCGGCTTTCGCGACGCCGGTGTCAACCGCGTGTCGCTTGGGGTTCAGGCGTTGAATGATCCGGATTTGAAACGCCTCGGCAGGTTGCATGATCTCGGCCAGGCCGAAGCGGCAATTGAAATTGCGCAAACGACGTTTGACCGGATGAGTTTCGATCTGATCTACGCCCGTCAGGACCAAAGCATTGATGATTGGCGGGCTGAGCTGCAACGTGCTTTGGACATGGGCGCAAGTCATCTGTCGCTCTATCAATTGACAATCGAAGACGGCACCGCATTTGGGGACCGATTTCGCGCCGGAAAACTGCGGGGTCTGCCGCAAGACGACATCGCCGCTGATATGTATGAGGTGACACAGGAGATGTGTTCCGCCGCGGGATTGCCGGCCTATGAGGTGTCAAATCATGCGCGCAGCGGTCAGGAATCCCGACATAATTTGATCTATTGGCGGGGCGGAGATTACGCCGGTATCGGGCCGGGCGCACACGGGCGGCTGACGCTGCAAGGGCAACGGTGGGCCACAGAGGCCCGGCGCAACCCCGGTGCCTGGCTCCACGCCGTCAAGGAAAACGACGCAGAGCAGCGTGATCCCCTATCACTTCAAGATATTGGGTTGGAATACCTGATGATGGGGCTTCGTACTATTGAACCACTTGATTTGGACAGGCTGGAGCGTCGCACCGGCCTATCCATCCCATCCGACAGATTGCAATCTCTCGTCTCACTTGGGGTTTTGACCCATCAGGATCGCCAAATTGCCGTCACCGCCGCCGGACGTCCGGTACTCAATGCGGTAATCGGCGAGTTGATCAGAGATTTCAGCTGATCAAACGTCCTATTGTTGGCAGAATATTGCTTCGCCGTCGATTTCACGATCCGGCGAGCAATCGACAAATGTCATCAAGTTGCTCCAGCGAACTATAGTTCAGTACGAGCTTGCCGCCTTCGGTCCCTGCTTTGTGCTCTACACTCACTCGAAGCCCCAGATGCGCAGATAGATCGCCCTCAAGTGCGCGCGTGTCGGCGTCTTTTCCGCCGCCTGATGATGCAGCTCCACCGAACTCACTTTTCGAGGGGGCCTCTGGCTTGGGCGATTTGACAGCTTTTTCCGTATCACGGACAGAAAGGCCCTGTGATACGATCCGACGCGCCATGCCAATCGGATCTTCGCAGGGAACAAGCGCCCGGGCGTGTCCGGCCGAAAGATCCCCGGCGCGCAACATGTCAAGCACGTCACCGGGCAGATTCAAAAGGCGAAGTAGGTTGGCAATGTGGCTGCGGCTTTTGCCGAGCGCACTGGCCAATTTTTCTTGGGTATGACCAAACCTATCCATCAATTGGCGATAGCCCATCGCCTCTTCCACGGGGTTCAGATCCGCACGTTGGATGTTTTCAATGATCGCAACTTCCAACACTTCTGTGTCAGTAAACTCGCGAACAATAACCGGAACTTCATGCAGTTGCGCCATTTGGGCGGCGCGCCAGCGGCGTTCCCCCGCAACGATTTCGAACTGATCCTCGCCTTTTGGCCGCACGATCAGCGGCTGGATGACACCCTTGGTCGCAATGGAATTCGCCAATTCCTGCAGCGCATCCGGCAAAAATTGCCGCCGTGGCTGTTCAGGATTTGGGAAGATCTGTTCAACCGGAATGTGACGATCCGCGCGCCGAGGTGTTTCCGCGTTTTCAGTAGGTTCAACGTCCGCCATCAACGCGGAAAGACCGCGACCCAGGCCGCGGCGCTTCTCTTTTCCTGAATTCATAGATCGCCCCCGATTATGCTGCGCGTCGTGCGTTCTTGCCGACGAGTTCTTGCGCCAAAGCGCGATATGCCATCGCGCCTTTGGAACCACTATCATATTCCAACACGGGAATGGAATAGGACGGTGCTTCGCTAACCCGAACATTTCTGGGAATCAGGGTTTGGAACACCAAATCACCAAGATTATCCCGCGCGTCCGTTTCGACCTGTTGCGAAAGATTGTTGCGGGAATCGTACATGGTCAGCACCACGCCCTCGATCCGGAGTGCGGGGTTTGCGGTTTGGCGCACTTCCCGAATGGTCAACATCAATTGCGAGAGCCCCTCCAAGGCAAAAAATTCGCTTTGAAGTGGAACAAGAATGGAATGTGCAGCCACCATGGCGTTCACTGTCAAAAGGTTCAGCGAAGGTGGGCAATCTATCAAGACGAAGTCGAATTTGAATTGATCAATGGCCGTTTGCCGCAAGGAATCATGCAACAGAAAACTGCGTTTTTCGTTTGAGATCAGTTCGATATCTGCCGATGAGAGGTCCACAGTTGCCGGTATGATCGCGAGGTTTTTGACAGCCGTGGTCTTGATTGCCTCTGCAAGATCGACATCTTCCAGCAACAATTCATAGGTTGTAAGGTCCCGATCCTTCGGCACCACCCCCATTCCGGTAGATGCGTTGCCCTGAGGGTCGAGATCGACAATCAGAACATTGAACCCCTGCTCGGCCAAAGCCGCGCCGAGGTTGATTGTGGTCGTGGTTTTACCAACTCCACCTTTTTGATTAGCGACAGCGATGATCTTTGGACCAGCGGGCCGGATCGGATCAGACACGGGAAATCTCTCCTATTCGAAGAATGACGGCGCCTTCTTGGGTACGACTTTTAATTATCTCGTGCTGAAATGAAAACATGCTCTCTGCCTCTTTCAGCTCTTTTTTCCAGGTCACGCCCTTTGGAAAGAGCGCGAATCCATCGGGGTTGAGGTGTAGACTGGCGAAATCAAGCAACTTGGCCAGCGGCGCAAGTGCTCGGGCGGAAATTACGTCTGCGTTCTGGGGCGTAATCGCCTCTATTCTCTCGGCAATAACCTCTGCCTTACATCCGGTTTCGCGAAGGACAGTTCGCAGGAAGGTCGATTTACGTAAATCGGACTCGACCATTGTGACCGTTAGATCTGGATTAGACAACGCAATCACCAATCCAGGCAGGCCACCGCCCGAACCAAGATCAACCCATTTTTCACCCGTAGCTCCAGCTGCCTCAACAACCTGGATTAAATTGCAATATGACGCTCCCAGACTTGATCCATCGTTGACTTGGACACAAGGTTTATGCGCGGTGACCACTTGCGAAGCAATGCCACGAATATTTCCAATCGATCAAATGTTTCACGTGAAACATTGAGAGACTCAGGTGTTGGGTTAATCATGCACTGCGCCGCTGTGAAAGTTTTCGCAACCACGAAAGGATCAATGTCAGCGCCGCCGGCGTCATACCCTCTACCCGAGACGCTTGAAGGATATTCTCTGGCCGGGCTGTGTTCAGCTTTGACTTCAATTCGTTCGACAGCCCCTGCACCAGGTCATAGGAAAAATCCGCCGGGATTGTCAGTTTCTCGTCACGTTTGAGCGCCTCAACATCACGGTTCTGCCGATCCACATAGTTTGAGTAGAGAGCATCGCGAGCCAACTGATCAACAATTTCCGGATCGAGATCGTTCAATCCGGGAACCAATGGGCCAAGTTCAGCAACGGTCACGTTGGGAAAGGATAGAAGTTGATAGGCGCTGCGGCGAACACCGTCATTGGCAACAACAATTCCAACACCCGCAACATCGCGCGGCGTGAAGGTATTGGACTGTAGCATATCCAGTCCGGTCTCGAGTTTTTCTGCCTTTTCACTATACACCGCTTTCCGCGCGTCACCCACGCAACCTATTGAGATGCCACGCGGCGTCAGTCGCTGATCTGCATTGTCAGCTCTGAGAGAAAGACGGAACTCAGCCCGAGAGGTGAACATCCGATAGGGCTCGGACACGCCTCTGCTGATCAGGTCATCGACCATCACACCAATGTAACTTTCCGAACGGCTAAACAGAACGGGATCTTTTTTCAGAGCATGCGTCGCCGCGTTCAATCCGGCAACCAGACCCTGGGCCGCAGCTTCTTCATAGCCCGTGGTGCCATTGATTTGACCAGCCAAAAAGAAGCCGCTCAACCCCTTTAGTGCAAGTTGCGAGTTCAGCGCGCGTGGGTCGACGTAATCATATTCGATTGCATACCCGGGTTGAAGAATTTCCACATTCTCCAGCCCACGGATTGACCGGACATAGTCGTGTTGAACTTCTTCTGGAAGGCTAGTGGAAATCCCATTTGGATAGACCGCGTTGGTGTTAAGTCCCTCAGGTTCCAGAAAAATTTGGTGACTGGCTTTGTCGGCAAAGCGTACGACCTTATCCTCAATCGACGGACAATACCGCGGGCCGACGCCATCAATATGACCACCGTACATCGCTGAGCGATCAAGAATTCTTGCGAATAATCTCGTGGGTGGCTTCATTCGTATGGGTAATCCCACAGGGAAGCTGTGCCAATGTCGGCCCGGTGGACAGAAAGGAAAACAACACAGGGTTCTATCGCCCGGCTGATTTTCCAATAGATCCCAATTGATGGTCTCGGAATTCAATCTCGGCGGTGTACCTGTTTTCAAGCGGCCGATCGGCAGGTCCATTGCGTACAAACGATCCGCCAGCGCGTTCGAAGCATTATCGCCCATTCGTCCGCCGGAATAAGACACATCCCCGATATGGATCAATCCGTGCAAAAACGTGCCGGTGGTCAAAACCACGGCAGTCGCACTCAGCTCAGATCCATCCGAGAGAACGACGCCATTGACGGTCGTTCCAGTCATGCGCAGATCGGCAACCTCACCCTCGACAATCGTAAGACCGGGAAGAGACTGCATTTCCTTCAACATCTCTTGACGATAAACCGCACGATCTACCTGCGCTCTGGGGCCTTGAACAGCGGGGCCTTTACGCCGATTGAGCAATCGAAACTGAATACCGGCACGGTCGGCAACGCGGCCGATGACGCCGTCCAGCGCATCAACTTCGCGAACCAAATGGCCTTTACCCAACCCGCCAACAGCGGGATTACAGGAAAGAACCCCTATCCCGTCGATTTTCAGCGTAACAAGAGCGGTCTTGGCCCCCATCCGCGCCGAAGCATGCGCGGCATCACAACCAGCATGTCCACCACCCACCACGATGACGTCAAAATGTTTCACGTGAAACACTCCTATTTTCCGACACAGAACCGAGAGAATATTTCATCAAGCAGGTCCTCGACGTCGACCCGCCCGAGCAACCCCTCTAACGCACGAATCGCGATGCGTAACTCTTCTGCAGCTATATCATATCCATCCGGTCCTTTTTGAACCCAATCTTTCGCAATCTTAAGTCCCGCCAGCGCGCGTTCCATTTCGTCACGGTGCCGCATATGCGTCGCCAAACCCGCATTTGCACTTCGATCCGTCAACACATCCGTTATGCGAGACACAAGATGGTCGATTCCTACACCAGATTTCGCGGAAACCGACAATCCGTCTACTTGATGAAGATCGGCCTTCGCAGTCACCACAAGATCACCCGGCAAGACTTCTATATCCGGGGTATCTCCTGGAAGCAAAAGTATCATGCGCAGATCTGCCGCCAGCGCCCTTTCGCGCGCCCGCGCAACGCCCATTGCCTCAATCTGATCTTCGGTCTCACGCAGACCCGCAGTATCAAGCAAGGTCACCGGAAGGCCATTCAAATCCATGCGAACTTCAATCACATCCCGCGTTGTGCCAGCAATTTCCGATGTGATCGCCGCTTCACGACCCGCCAGGGCATTGAGCAGCGTCGATTTTCCGACGTTGGGTTTTCCAACAATTGCGACTTCGAATCCGGATCGAATCCGTTCTGATACTGCAACCCCCGCAACCTGCCGTGCAATATCCTCTTCAACACCATCCAACAGCGACGCGACCTCTGGCGTGACATCAACCGGCACTTCTTCATCGGCAAAATCAATGACCGCCTCTAACAGCGCCGCGGCCCGGACCAAATCATTGCGCCATTTCGCAACCAATCGCCCAAGATCACCGGACAGCACGCGCAACGCCTGACGTCTCTGCGCCTCGGTCTCGGCATCAATCAAATCTACCAAGCCTTCGGTCTGGGCCAGATCCATACATTCATTGTCAAATGCACGGCGGGTAAATTCGCGGCTTGCGCCAACCGAAGACCGGACATTGCCGTCAGCTCTGCCAGAATCTTGCGCACCACCGCAACAGAGCCATGAACTTGCAGCTCAACACTCTCTTCCCCAGTAAAGCTCGCGCCGTTGGAGAAACACAAAACCAGCGCCTGATCAATGCGGCGCCCTGCCCGATCGGTCAGGATCCGCAGGCCAGCGCGACGCGGCTCTGGCAGATCCCCGCAAAGCAATCGGCCCGCGGCAAATGCCTGCGGGCCGGAAATCCGAATGACCGACACGCCGGCCTTTCCCTGGGCCGATGCCAGGGCAAATATGGTGTCCATTGCCGCCCCCGGCTCAGGTGTTCATCGAATCGAAGAATTCCGAATTCGTTTTGGTCTGCTTCAATTTCGACAGCAGGAATTCCACCGCATCTGTTGTCCCCATCGGGTTCAGGATGCGCCGCAACACAAATGTCTTTTGCAGATCCAGCTTTTCGATCAACAGATCTTCTTTCCGCGTTCCGGATTTCAGAATATCGATCGCCGGGAACACGCGTTTGTCTGCAACCTTGCGATCCAAGACAATCTCACAGTTGCCGGTCCCTTTGAATTCCTCAAAGATCACCTTATCCATCCGGCTGCCGGTGTCGATCAGTGCAGTTGAGATAATGGTAAGCGAACCACCCTCTTCGATGTTACGCGCCGCACCAAAAAACCGTTTCGGACGCTGCAGGGCGTTGGCGTCGACACCACCGGTCAGAACCTTGCCGGAGGACGGCACCACCGTGTTGAACGCCCGGCCGAGCCGCGTGATGGAATCGAGCAGGATCACCACGTCGCGTTTATGTTCAACCAGACGTTTGGCTTTCTCGATCACCATCTCCGACACTGCAACGTGACGCGCCGCAGGTTCATCAAAGGTCGACGAAATGACCTCGCCTTTGACCGACCGCTGCATGTCCGTCACTTCTTCGGGACGTTCATCAATCAGCAAAACGATCAGATAGCATTCCGGGTGATTGGATTCGATCGAATGCGCAATATTCTGGAGCAACACGGTTTTACCGGTCCGCGGCGGCGCGACGATCAAGGCCCGCTGGCCCTTGCCAATCGGCGCAACCAGGTCGATCACCCGTGCCGAGCGGTCCTTGATGGTCGGATCTTCGATTTCCATCTTGAACCGTTCATCGGGGTAAAGCGGCGTCAGGTTATCAAAAGCAATCTTGTGCTTGGCGCGTTCAGGATCCTGGAAATTGATCGCTGTCACATTGATCAAGGCAAAATAGCGTTCGCTGTCGTCCGGCGCGCTGATTTCCCCTTCAATCGTATCCCCGGTGCGCAAGGAGAACTTGCGGATCATCGTCGGCGATACATAGATGTCATCAGGACCCGGAAGGTAATTCGCTTCGGGGGATCTCAGAAATCCAAACCCGTCCTGCAACACCTCCAGAACACCATCACCAGAGACTTTCCATCCCTCATCCGCGCGTTCACGCAGGATTTGGAACATGATCTCACCCTTGCGCATGGTCGAGGCATTCTCGATCTCCAGCTCCTCTGCCATGGAAAGGAGGTCCTTGGGGCTCTTGGCCTTCAGGTCAGCAAGGTTCAGGTGTTCTTCTGTCATGAAATATCCGCGCCTGCGCCGCTTCTTGGCGTTCTGGCAAGTTCTGAATGGGAAATGCGCCAACCGGACGGTAGCGTAGGCCTTAGGTAAAGAGACTGGCGACCAAAGTCAATCTTTGCCGTTACCGATTTTCTTCGGCGGCCTGTCGTTCGTGTGGGTTCTTATTAAAATAAAGAAAAGAAAAGAAAGGATGATGAAGGTTAGTGTCGCGGTTTCTTGTGGATTATCTTGTGATCCCTAGACTTATCAACACTGTGCGAAACCTGACAGGTGCTTGGGGGAAAGATTTGGACCTCGGCAATCAGTCTTTGGAAATTTCAATTGTTTTCAGCCCGTTGACCAGGGATTTGGCCTGTTCCGGCCTGTGTGTATCTCCGGGGGTGAAATCAGGATGGATGATATCCCCCCTGCTGCGGGTTTATGCTTTTCCCGTTGTTAAAACTTTTGTGACAAGGCCACGAGATACGCGGTCTGTGGATGTATCCGGTCTCGACCTTTAAGTTTCGCTTCGGTATTCCTTAATTCGTTCCGCCGCTTATCCACGGATTTATCCACATGAAAAAACCGCTTGTTTTGGCATCTGCCTCCGAAGTTCGCGCAGATTTGCTGCGGCGGGCACATGTGCAGGTTGAAACGATGCCATCACGGATTGATGAAGAATTGGTAAAGGCCGGGATGTTGGCCGAAGATGCCAGCCCACGGGATATCGCCGATCTGCTGGCAGAGATGAAAGCAACCAAGGCCGCTGGTAAACGGCCCGATGCGCTTGTGCTTGGTTGTGATCAGGTGCTGGACCTGAACGGCAGCCTGCTGTCGAAACCAAGTTCGCCACAGGATGCGGTCCGGAAATTGCATCTAATGCGGGGTCAACGGCACAAGCTTCTGTCTGCCTGCGTCGCGGTGGAAGACGGCAAACCGGTCTGGCGACATGTCGGGGTTGTGACCCTGCAGATGCGCGACCTGTCGGATACTTATGTGGACGACTATGTCGACCGCAACTGGGACAGCATCCAATCCAGCGTTGGCGCCTATAAATTGGAAGAAGAAGGCAGCCGCTTGTTTACATCAATCAGCGGAGATTACTTCTCTGTACTTGGCCTTCCGCTTCTGCCCCTGTTGAATTGGCTCGCGATTCGAGGAGACATTGCAACATGATTGAAAATGTGCCCCTGGCCGGGGTGATCGGACATCCGATCACACAATCAAAATCACCGGTGCTGCATGGCCATTGGCTGCGGCGGTATGGCATTCGCGGGCATTATATCCCGATGGATGTCGCATCGGCGAACCTGGACTCTGTGTTGCGGGCATTGCCAAAGATGGGGTTTGTCGGGGTCAACATCACCATCCCGCACAAGATCAAGGTGCTGGAGATCGCCGATCAGATCACAGATCGCGCCACAATTATCGGTGCGGCCAATACGCTGATCTTTCGGCGTGATGGCAAGATCATGGCCGACAACACCGACGGATACGGGTTTATCGAAAACCTTCGCCAACATGCGCCGCAATGGGCGGCGACAGATGGGCCCGCGGTGGTGTTTGGCGCGGCGGTGCCAGTCGCGCGGTGGTGTCGTCATTGATTGATGCCGGCGTGCCCAGGATACTTTTGTCCAATCGGACAAAGATCAAGGCAGAGCAACTGCAACATGATTTTGGCAAGCGAATTCAAGTGGTTGAATGGGTTCAGGTTGGCAATTACCTCGAAGAGGCTGCGCTGGTGGTCAATACCACGGCCTTGGGTATGACCGGGCAGCCAGACATGCGCGTGCCCTTGGATGGGCTGCGCCCGGGCACCTTGGTCACGGATCTGGTCTATAACCCGCTGCGCACCCATCTTCTGGAAGAAGCCGCGCAGCGCGGCTGTCACACCGTTGATGGTTTGGGAATGCTCTTGCATCAGGCGGTGCCGGGATTCGAACGCTGGTTTGGGCATCGCCCCGACGTTGATGACGCCTTGCGGGCGGCTGTCCTGTCATGACCTTCCGGCTCGGCCTGACCGGGTCAATTGGCATGGGAAAATCCACCACGGCCGCCATGTTTGCGGAACTGGGTTGTCGTGTTTGGGATGCGGATGCGGCGGTTCATCAATTGTATGATGTCGGCGGTGCCGCGGTGGCACCAATCGCCAAGGTCTGGCCGGCGGCAATCCAGGATGGCGCTGTCTCTCGGGCAAGATTGAAGGACATCATCGCCGCCGATCCAGATGCCTTGCATCAGCTGGAAGAAATAGTGCATCCGCTGGTTGCCCAGGACCGGGGCAATTTTGCCCGCGATCCAGATGCGGACATTCTGGTGTTTGATATTCCATTGTTGTTCGAAACCGGCGGCGAGGCGATGATGGACGCCGTGGCCTGCGTGTTTGTGACCCCAGAGGTCCAGCGCAGCCGCGTCATGGCGCGTGGGACAATGACCGCCGCTCAGTTTGAGCAAATTCTCGCGAAGCAGATGCCGATTGACGAAAAATTGGCGCGGGCCACTTTTCAGATCGAGACCGATACGCTTGAACATGCGCGGACACAGGTCAAAGATGTGGTGCAACAGATAAGATCGGGATTTGCAGATGCGTGAGATCGTTCTGGATACGGAAACCACCGGGTTTGAACCCGAAAGTGGCGATCGGATTGTGGAAATCGGCGCGGTGGAATTGCTGAACCACATGCCGACCGGCCGCACCTATCATCAATACATCAACCCCCAGCGGTCCATGCCAAAAGAAGCCTTCGAAGTGCATGGTTTGGGTGACGAATTTCTGGCTGACAAACCGTTGTTCAAGGCGATTGCGCAGGATTTTCTTGATTTCGTGGCCGAGGATTCGATCCTCGTGATCCACAATGCGTCCTTTGACATGAAATTCCTCAATGCGGAACTTGGCTGGCTTAACATGCCAAAGATCCCAATGGAGAGGTCGCTGGACACGGTCGCCATGGCGCGCAAGAAATTTCCCGGCTCGCCGGCGTCGCTGGATGCGCTGTGTCGTCGGTTCAATATCGACAATTCCGCACGGACCTTGCACGGCGCGCTTCTCGACAGTGAAATTCTGGCCGAAGTCTATCTGGAACTTATTGGTGGCCGACAGCCGGGGCTTGTCCTTGCCAATGTCGAGAAAACCAATGTTGCCAGCCAGGGCGGTGTTTGGAAACCCAAACCGCGGGCCAATCCCCTACCCCCGCGTCTGACAGAGGCCGAATTGGCCGCCCATGCCGAATTTGTCGACGCCATGGGCGATGATGCTTTATGGAAAAAAGCCTGACGGCTTATGCGTCGGGTGTGACCTTGGCCTGTTCCGCAGCCCGGCGCGCGATTTCATTGCGATAAAGTGCAATAAAATCAATGTTTTCCAGGTTAAGCGGCGGGAAGCCACCATCGCGGGTCACATCGCTGACGATGCGGCGTGCGAATGGGAAAATCATCCGCGGGCATTCGATCAACAGGAACGGATGCAGCTGTTCTTCTGGCACGTTTTCGATATTGAAAACGCCAGCGTAATCCATTTCCAACAGGAACAGAACCGCGTCACCTTCTTTGGCTTTCGAGGTGATTTTCAGCTTCAACACAACTTCGTATTGGTTCGGCTGCTGGCGCTTCTTGGCATCCAGATTGACCTGAACCTGAACGTCAGGCTGGACTTCTCCGGTGGCGCCTTTTTGCGACAGGATGTTTTCGAACGATAGATCGCGCACATATTGTGCCAGAACGTTCATTTTGACCGGTGCAGCTTGTTCCGCCGCGCCATTTTCGATTTCCGCCATATGTCCTCTCCGCAGGAAGTTTTTGGTGCTTTACCAGCCCCGTGTCCTATCCTCAATGGTTGCTCCATCCTGATGGGCCGGCTTTGTCGTCCTTTTCTGGCGGGACTTCGGAATATTCGGCGTCAATCACGGTGTCCTGGGGCCGGTGTTGGCGGGGATCATGCGGTTGCCCCTGCCCCATCTGGAATTTCTGGACTTTGATCCGCGTGCGGGCAAATTCATAGACCGCCTGGCGCACCGGCGGCATCAACAGGGCAAACCCAACCGCATCGGTGAAAAATCCCGGTGTCAGCAGCAATGCCCCAGAGATCAGGATCATCGCCCCGTCCGCCAGTGGTTTGGTTGGATCCTGGAGTTCAGAAAACGAGCGTTGCAAACCGGCCAGCGCCTGACGTCCCTGTTGTTTGACCAGCATCGTGCCAAGGATCGCGGTGATCACCACAATTGCCAATGTCGGCCACAGGCCAATTGCGCCACCGACCTGGATGAAAAGCGCAATCTCGATGATGGGGACGATAAGGAAGGCCAGTAGAAGATACATTTGTTGTTATCCCGAAGGTTACCGATGGTGTGGTGGACTTGACCCCACCTAGCGCTTACATAAGTGCAACACCAACCGCTTTCAAAGTGCGCCAATGATTAAGGTCCAGATGAATTCGCCCCTGCTCCAGCTCTTAGTCCTTGCTGGGATTGCTGTTTTTCTAATTCTGCGGCTGAAATCCGTGCTCGGCACACGTGACGGTTTTGAGAAGCCGCCAGTGCCACGCGGGGCCGAGCCCAAGGATTCGCGCCGCGAGTTCGAGGTCATCGAAGGCGGGCCAGATCACGATATCGTTGATAACGTCGACGCCGACAGCGACGCCGCTGATGCGCTGGCGCGGATGAAGCGGATTGAACCGGGGTTCAGCGTTTCGGAATTCATGGGCGGCGCTCGCGGTGCCTATGAAATGATCTTGATGGGTTTTGAACGCGGTGATCTGGCAGAGATCAAGCCGTTCCTGGCCGAAGATGTGTATGAAACATTTGCCGAGGTGGTGGAGTTCTCGTGAAGAGCAGGGTCTGACCATCGAAGCCGAATTTGTCGGCGTGCGCGAATTGACCCTGCACAACGCGACATTGGACGAAGCCACAAACCGGGCCGAGATCACGATGAAGTTCATCGGCGAATTGACCCAGATTGTGCGCGACCGCAGCGGTGAGATCATCGAAGGCAGCCCGACCCAGGTCAAAAAGCAAAAAGATATCTGGACCTTTGCGCGCGATATGGGCTCCGATGACCCGAATTGGGCGCTTGTGGCCACGGATGAGTGATCTGTTACGATGCGGAGGTTGCTGTCCCTTCTTGGCTTGATTGGCCTGACGATGGGCGGTGCGCCGACCTCTGCTGAGACCACATATTCGGTGATGTCCTTTGACCAGCTGGACGGCTGGCAAGAGGATGATCACGATGCGGCCCTGACGGTTTTCCGCAATACCTGCATTGATATGAAGGGCCCGGACTGGAAGGCGCTTTGCGCTTTGGCGCATGACATGTCAGACGGCCGGGCGTTTTTTGAACTGACGTTCCGGCCGGTGCTGATCGAAGATGGGCAACCGGCCCTTTTCACCGGATATTTTGAACCAGAGCTTGACGGATCACGCTATCGCACGCCGCGCTATCGTTATCCGGTCTACCGCATGCCGGGCGAAGCACGGCGCAACCAACCTTGGCTAAGCCGGCGCGACATCCTGACCACTGGGGTCATGGATGGGCGCGGGTTGGAAATTGCCTGGGTAGATGATCCGGTCGAATTGTTTTTCCTTCAGGTTCAGGGCTCTGGCCGTATTCGCATGAACGATGGATCGGTGGTCCGGGTCGGATATGGTGGCAAGAACGGTCATGAATACCGCTCTGTCGGGATGGAACTGGTGCGGCGCGGCGTCTATCAGGCGCATCAGGTGTCAGCGCAAGTGATCAAGAACTGGGTGAAACGCAACGGCGATTTGGGTGAGGATCTGTTGCACCATAACCCGTCCTATGTGTTTTTCCGCGAAGTATCAGAGGTGCCTGCCGACAAGGGGCCTTTGGGGGCCATGAACAGATCGCTCACCACCATGCGCTCGATCGCGGTTGACCCTTCTATTGTGCGGTTGGGCTCGCCTGTCTGGATTGAAAAGGACGGTGCCGATCCGCTGCGCCGGTTGATGATTGCCCAGGACACAGGGTCAGCGATCAAAGGCGCACAGCGCGCGGATGTGTTTTTTGGCACCGGCGATGCCGCGGGGCGTGCGGCGGGCAAGCTGCGCGACCCCGGTCGGTTGCTGGTGCTGATGCCAATTCAACGCGCCTATGCCTTGCTGCCGGAATCGATTCAATGACGCGCAAGCGCAAGCTGCGGGCCGAAGAAGTTGAACTTTGGGGGCAAGTGGCCAAGACCACCACCCCATTGGGAAAACCCCGTTCGACCCCCGCCGCGCGACCCGCGCCAAAATCACCCAGCCCAAAGTCGGCACCGGAACACCCGCAACAGATACCGGAGTTTCGGGTCGGCGAAACGGCGCGCCAGGACAGACTACCGCATTCGCTGGCCCCTTCCCTGTCGGCGTCATTGGCCGCCGATCCAATTGCGATGGACAAAAAGGCGTTCACGCGCCTGAAGCGTGGCAAGCTGAAGCCCGAGGCCCGGTTGGACCTGCATGGTATGACCCTGGATCGGGCCTATCCGGCGTTGATCGGGTTCATTCAGCGCGCCGCCGCCCGCGATCTGCGGCTGGTTCTGGTGATCACCGGCAAAGGCAAACACAAACCCGACGAAGGCCCAATCCCGCAACGCATGGGGGTTTTGCGCCATCAAGTGCCGCAATGGCTGCGGATGCCGCCGCTTGGCCCCTTGGTGATGCAGATCAGCGAAGCGCATTTGCGCCATGGCGGTGGAGGCGCGTATTATGTGTATCTGCGCCGGCGGCGGTGACGTCGATCTTAGCCTTTTGATCTGTCCGATTGGGTATGACCCACCTGCGCGATGCCAATTTTCATCATCACCGTGGCAAAGATGAAATAGCCGGCAACAAACAGATATTGCGTCTCGATCCCGATCCCAAGGTCGATCAAAGCGCCGGTCAGCCCCGGCCCAAGCGCAGATCCCAGCACCATGACAGCGGCGGACATCGCCTTGATCGCGCCCAGATTGGCGGTGCCGTAAAACTCGGCCCAAAAGGCGTTTGGCAATGTGGCGTTGGCCCCGGCGGTCATCGCCAGGAAGAACAATCCAACCAGCGCCGACATTGGCGAGCCGGCAATGGCGAACCACGCAAAGGCCACAACCATCGGCAATTGGTAATATGGGATCAGACGACCGGTGCCGACACGGTCCAGCAACCACCCCGACCCCAGCATCGCCGCAATGCCAAACCCGGTGTAGATTGGGAACAGGCTGACCAGATCAAGATGGGTCCAGCCTTTGATCTCTGCATAATGGACCTGTTGAAAGAAAAACGCTGTGATGAACGCGGCGGGCCCAATAGCGCGGGCACCATGAACCAGAACAACGGATGGCGCAGCGTCTGGCCGCGGGTCCAATGCATGTTTTTCATGCCTGTGCTTTGATCGTTTTCCGCCATGCTTTGAGGTGTACGCTCGCGGCGCAGCAACAATCGCAACAGCGGCACGCCGGCAATGGCGATCAAAGCGGACAGAACCCAAAGCTGGCGCCAATCCCAGACCGTCAACAGGGCGACAAACAGGATTGGCATCACCGCTTCGGCCAGCGATGATCCGACCGAGGCGATCGACAGCGCCTTGCCGCGTGAGGCAACAAACCAGCGCGCCATGGAAACAGCGGCAATATGGACTGTCATCCCCTGACCTGTCAGGCGCAGGGCAAATATCACCGCCGGCAACAGCCAAACAGTGGACACAGCCATCGCCAGACATGCCAAGGCCAAAAGGATCAGAACGCCCGACCCCAGCAATCGGGACCGAAACCGATCCGTCAGCCCGCCAGACCAGACCATGACGGCGGCCGACAATGTGGTTCCAAGGGAATAAATCCCGCCCCATTGCCCATGTGTCAGGCCAAATTCCGCACGAATTTCGCCGGAAAATATCGAAATGAAATAAGTTTGGCCGAAGCTGGACAAAAAGGTCAGCAACGTCCCGGCCATCAACCAGGGCGCGTTAGCAACCAAAAAAGATCGGTCACGCAAAGCGATTGCTCCTCTTGCACGTTCGTGCCGGAGCAGTCGCGCTGGATTACAGGTTAATTCGAAACCGCTGTGGCGACCCGGGTC
Organism: Phaeobacter sp. J2-8; assembly: GCF_022867865.1. Lineage (GTDB taxonomy): Bacteria > Pseudomonadota > Alphaproteobacteria > Rhodobacterales > Rhodobacteraceae > Marinovum. Next base: position 96,709 of record NZ_JALIEC010000001.1, read on the forward strand.
GTGGTGTTCAACGCCGCCCCAAACAGGGACAGAACGGTGCGCAGGGCCACAACCGGCGATTCAGTTGCCAGAACAGTGTCATTGGGATTGATCAAGAAGTTACGTGCGGCAAACAACCCGTCTGCTGTCGTGAGATCAAGCGAAAAGATGACTTGTTGCTGGCGCGGTCCCACTTTGGGTTCGGCAACAACGGCCTTTGCCGGGTACTCCCGCAGGACCAGAATGCCTTTGGGGTCGGCCCGGTCATCTTGAATTCCGCCCATCAACGACATCGCCTCAAGCGCGGTGACATATTCCTTGGGGAAGTAAATCAGGCTTTCCGAACCGGATGCGCCAAGTGCGGTAAAGGCGCGTTCGTCCTGTTGAACGATAATCTTGTCATCGCCATAAAGCCGGGCGTTTTTGTCTGGGCTGGCAAACAGATCCTTGGCCGGGATCGAATATGTCGCGTTGCCACGGTGCAGGGAAACCACCGGATTGCGGAAGTTGTTATTGATACCGCCCGCAGAGGCTATCACACTGAGAATAGAGGTATTGCGGTTCGGCAGCGGGTAACTTCCGGGTGACGCCACGCCACCAACCACAGACACCGAATTGTCGACGCCCGGTGTGGCGGTCAGCTGGACCTGGGCGTCTGGCGCGATGGTGGCCAGTTCGCTTTGAATGCGTTTGCGGGCCCCGTCCGGGGTCAACCCGTTCACCACGACATCGCCAATGTAGGGAATGAAAATCGTGCCGGAAGGCGACACCATCAACCCGTTCAATATCGCCAAATTGTTGCCGGATTGGGTCAGCAGGGAATTTTCCTGGTTGTCCCAGATATTAAGATCGATCCGGTCGCCGGTGCGCAGCACCTGGCTCTTGGGACCACGGCTTGATTTGATCCAATGAAACCCGCCGGTCCAACCGGTCACCGGCCATTTGGCAATCAATTCAGCATTTGCGCGGGTGACTGGCACCAAATCGAATTGGGCCGTTTCGGCGTTTGCTTCGCGGATAACTTCACGTTGCAAGGCGGCACCGCGGGGCAGGTTGCCACAAGCAGAGACCGCAAACATTAAAGCAATGGCCAGAAGGCGCGTCATCATCTTCACGAAGATATTCTCCTGATCACCGTCGCATCGTCCAAGCGCTTTCTAGCGGCTCTTGGCGATGATAAACAGAGTGTGAGGTGAAGAAAATTCAGAGTATTGCTTGTATGACTCAAACGACGACGAAAAAGACGGTTTTGGTCTTGGGCGCATCCGGGCGGGTTGCCGCAATGCTGGCCAAGGTCTGGCTGGAAAAACCATCCGAAAACATAATCTTTGTCCGGGTCGCGCGCAAAGCGGGCCGCGGCGTGGACTGTCAATGGGCACCGGGTGACAATGTGGCCAAATTGCCACGGGCCGATGCCGTCGTTGCGTTGTGGGGTGTGGTGCCAGGCGGAGGCGCGCCGGTCGAAGAAAACATTGATTTGGCCCGCATTGCCCAACAAATTGGCACATCTTGTGGTGCTGACCGCGTCATTCATGCGTCAAGCGTTGCGGTCTATACGCCATCCGATCAGGTTTTGGATAAATCCGCGCCTTGCGTGCCCCGCAACGCCTATGGGCGGGCAAAATTGCAAATGGAGACGGCGGTTTCCAAATCCTCGCCCCGATCTGTGTGTTTGCGGATTGCCAATGTCGCGGGCGCTGATGGGGTGTTTTCTGCCTTGGCCGGTGATGGGCCTATCACCCTGGATCAATTTGCCGATGGCACCGGGCCCCGGCGCAGCTACGTGCAGCCGTCAACCTTGGCTCAGGTGATAGAAACACTGGTGTCCTTGCCGACAGAGCACCTGCCGCAGGTGATCAATGTGGCCGGGAAAACGCCGGTTGCCATGCAGGATATTGTGGTCGCGGCGGATCGGCCAGTGTTATGGCGCGCCGCCCCGCAAGAGGCCCTGCCGGTTATGGCGGTGGATGTCGGACGATTGAACGCCTTGGTTGACTTGGGGGCGCAAAGCACAGATGCCGTTGAGCTGGTTCAGGAATGGCGCAAATACGGGGGTGGGGCGTGACACCACAGAAACGTTTGTTTGATATTGCCAGTGCTTTGTTTCTGCTGGTCGTGCTGAGCCCCCTTATCCTTTGGGTGGCGTTTTTGATTTATTGGCGGGATGGCGCGCCGGTTCTGTACGTGTCGGAGCGGATGAAAGCACCGGGGGTGCCATTCAATTTGTACAAATTCCGCACAATGACCAAAACCGACCAGAACACCGGTGTCTCTGGCGGTGACAAATCCGGGCGCATCACCAAGACGGGCAAGTTTCTGCGCGCCAAGCGATTGGATGAATTGCCGCAACTTCTGAATATCCTGAAAGGTGATCTGAGCTTTGTCGGCCCGCGCCCGCCGCTGCAGATGTATGTGGAACGGTTTCCAGAATATTATTCCAAGGTGCTGCAGTCGCGGCCAGGTGTGACCGGTCTCGCGACCTTGGTCTTTCATCGCCACGAAGAAATGCTCTTGCGTCCCTGTCAGTCGTCGGAAGAAACCGATGCGGTTTATGCCCGCCGCTGTGTGCCCCGCAAAGCCCGACTGGATTTGATCTATGCCGCACATCAATCGGTGTTTTTCGACCTTAGGTTGATGTTTGCCACTGTGTTTCGCGCAATTCCTGTAAGAACGTCGCGTAAATCAGCCGGTTTGCCGGGCAAATAGGCGGAAAATTGCCATATGTGGCGCTAATGCTGCACCCGCGAGAACGAATTTAGCCCGAATAGACCTGTCACGATACAGTGACTAATACGCCGATATGTAAGTCTGCGCTGTCCTTGCTGATCGGTGTCGCAACTGCCTGGGGAATGCCAATGCTATACAGTCTATTGGTTCGGATGAGCCGTGGCCAGAAGGCTGTGATCATTGCAACGATCGATTTTTGTCTTGTTGTGCTTTCCTTTGTGGGGGCCAATTCGCTTTTGGTGGGCCAGGTTCCGTCTTTCGAGGTCTTGCGCGCAAGTCTGCCTTATTTGGCTGTGATGGGTCCGGTTGCCTTGGCCGTGGTCCTTTATTTCGACCTGCACCGAACCAAACTTATCTCATATGAGCTTAAGGGTGTCTTACAGACCGCCCTGGTTGCGGCGGCTGTTGGCGTGTCCGGGCTTTTGACCTCAGTGATGATTGGCTCGCGTATCTCACCCCAGCTTTTTGTCATCGCATCCATGATCCTGCTGATTTCCTCTGCCAGCATTCGCCTGATCCTGCGCGAGGTGGTGATCCGGATCTATCGTCGCGGCAAGTCTTTGAAACGGGTGTTGATTTACGGTGCCGGGCGCACAGGGCAACAGCTGGCATCAGCGTTGCTGACCGATATTGAATTGTCGCTTGTCGGGTTTGTCGATGACAATCCGGCGATGCACGGGCTGACAATTGCGGGCTTCAAGGTGGCCCCGTCCAGCCGGGTGGAGCGTATGGTTGAAAACCTGCGAATTGACCGGATTATTTTGGCGATGCCCTCCGCAAGCGAGGCTGACAAGGCGCGCATCGCGCATCAGCTCAGCCATCTGTCCTGCGAAGTGCATATCATGCCGTCCTTTGCCCAGATGTTGATCACGCAAAGCGGCCCGGTGTCGACCACACCGCTGGATTTCTCCAAACTGCTGGGGCGCAACCACCTGGAGGCAGAATTGCCCGGGGTGAGCGGCGCCTATGAAGGCAAATGTGTGATGGTCACCGGGGCAGGGGGATCAATCGGATCGGAACTCTGCCGTCAGATCGCAAGCTGCCAGCCATCAAAAGTTATCCTTTTCGATCACTCGGAGCTGCTGCTGTATAATATCCAGCGGCGGTTGGCGTCGATCAATCCCGGTGTGGAAATCGTCACGGTGCTGGGCTCGATCTGTGAACAGGGTCTTGTGGACCGGGTGTTTGGCGATCACGACATTGATGTGGTGTTGCACGCAGCGGCCTATAAACACCTGCCGTTGCTAGAGCTGAACACCATCGAAGGCATGCGTAACAATGTCATTGGCACCAAATTGCTGGCGGATGCTGCGCGGCGAAATCACGTGGAACGGTTCATCCTGATTTCCACGGACAAGGCTGTGCGCCCGACCAGTGTTCTGGGCGTGACAAAGCGGCTGGCAGAGATGTTGATCCAGGATCTTGCCACCCGGTCTGAACATACGATGTATTCGATGGTGCGGTTTGGCAATGTGCTTGGCTCTTCCGGGTCGGTCATCCCGCTGTTTCAGGATCAGATCGCCAAAGGCGGGCCGGTCACGGTGACGCATTCCGATGTGACCCGCTATTTCATGACCGTCAGCGAAGCTGTGCGTTTGGTGCTTTTGGCCGGGTCGTTTGCCCGCGGCGGTGATGTCTTTGTGCTGGACATGGGCAAGCCGATTTCGATCTGGCAAATTGCCCGCAAGCTGATCGAAAATGCCGGCGACAAGGTGCGGGATGCCGCCAATCCTAATGGTGATATCGAGATCATGTTTACCGGTTTGCGCCCCGGTGAAAAGCTTGAGGAAGAATTGTTGATTGGCACCGACATGCTGACAACACCGCACCCGAAAATTCTGCGTGCGCAGGAAACCCATTTGTCCGAGCTGGAAATGGCGAATGTCATGGCCGAAGTGCGCAAGGCGGTGGCGGCGCATGATTGTGATGCGGCAAATGAAATTGCTACCCGCTGGGTCGAGCGTCGGCGAGACAAAAATCAGCAGTCCGAAGGAACGCTGGAGGTCATCTGAGGATTTTGTAGATCCTCAGCCCCGCATAATGCCGTGCCAGATGTGTTGGGCGGGCATTATGATCTATCGGTGAAATGGTGGTCTTTGCCTCGACCACTCTCACATAGTTAAGCAGTGAGAGTGATCCAGGCGATCAAAAGCGCAGTTGCTGAATCTTGACCTGGCCCAGATAGTTGCTGGCCCATTGATCAGAGCTGACAACACGGCCCTGACCATCCACGTCATAGGTATTGGTAAAGCGGATGTTGCCGTTCTGTTGGGTGCAGTTTTCGGTCATTGTGGTCACGCGCGGCGCGCCACCGGTCCCGGTCACAGCCACGTCGCAGCTGAACTGCTGCCGCACGGTGATGTCTTCGCCGTTCAGAATCCGCACTTCCCGCTGTGTCGACCCGGATTGCCGACGGGCGATCAGCTGTGGCAACCGACCAAGATCAGCTGACATCAAATCACCGCCCATACCGCGGGTGCCGCGCAACAGACCATTTTCCATGGACAAGGTCTGGCGGGCGGCTGTGGCATAGGTTTCCACAGACCGGTTTTGGCCAATACGGACCAGAACGGCATTCGACTGGGTCTTGGGAAAGTCGATCAAGATCAACGCATTGGTCGCTCTTGCGGTCAATTGCTGAACCTGGGCGGGGGTAACACGCACGGGCCCACGACCGTTGGGACCAAACCGTTCCACAACGGCGTTACGAATGAGTTCCGGGCCATCTCGGCCTTCGCCGCCACCGCTACAGGCCGCGAGCAAGGCCGTCGCGCACAACGCGGCCACGGGGGCGAAACCACTCCGCCGGATCTTTTGTTTCACGCTGATCTCCAGAACTTGCCCCAGGTCTTGGCCATTTGTGGTTGGTGATAGTCGCGAACCTGTTCATAAAGTCGCCCATCAACAAGCACCTTGGCCCCGCCATCACGCGTCAGCGATTGAATGTCAAAAGTGGTTCTGTCGGTCGATGGCGAACCGGACACGCTTCCAAGCGGAATGGTTACGCGGATGCCTTTGTCAAACGACCCTTCGCCAAAGTCATCGTAATCAACGTTGGTAAAGGTGGCATAGGCCCCGACGCGCCAGCCATTGGCAAATTCGCGATCCAGAGTCACTGTCGCACCATAATCGCCGGCAAGGTAACGGCCGACATCAAGCTGGCCGTGGAACCCGTTGCCAATGTCGTAATAGGCCGACACATGGCCGTTGAAATCCGGGATCACGCCAGCGCGGGTTTCCGAAGACCGCAGGCCGAACAGCTGATCGTAGTCGCGTGGTTTGACGTAATTCATTTCGACGCCAAGGGCCAAACGGCTGTTTACTGGTTTCCACAACAATTCGCCGGACACCCCGGCATACATTGATTCAAGGTAACCCGCGGTCACGCGGCTATACAGATTTGTTCCGGGACGGGCATAATGTGCGACGGTCAGCCGCTCGATGGCGGGATCGCCCTCTTGTGAATACCGGGCCTTTTCCGTGCGTACCGACGGCAGAGCCGATCCGGTGTTCCGGCTGGATTCGTCCAGGTTGCCGGCGAGCTTTTTGGTGATCGATCCGGAAAACACCAAATTCGCGGTCGGCCGGAAACTTGCGCTGGCCCGAATGCCAAGGTCAGCCCGTGCCGGGTTATCCGGGTCAAAAACCGAAAATTGCGTGTAAGGTGCAATCGCCCAACCGAACCGTGGGTATACTTCGTCAAAAGCCGAAGGCGCGCGACCGAAACCATCGGTGATCGACGCGCGTGCCAGAATTTCGGCATTGTCGGAATGTTCCAAAGCTTCAAGATCGGACCGGCGCACCGTGACCGCAGAAAGCGCCATACCTTCGACCACTGGCACAATGACAAAGGTTTCCACCGATGCGGGCAGAACACGTGTCATGGCGCGGGCCGTGCGACCAATGGCCTGTGGCACCTGGCCGTAACGCGGATTGCGCAGACGCACGGTGGCCTGACGGGGCTCTAGGGTCAGCCCCTCAAGCACCAATTCATCATTTTCCAGCGCAGCGGTCAGAGTCTGCCGATAGCTGTTTGTGGGCAGAGCCGTCCAGCCGAGGTCATTTGCCGCGCCGGGCCGTCGCACCGATACCGGGACCGGGGCGGTTTCGCGTCCGCCCGGGGTCGCCGCAGATTTCGGATTGGTGTGGAAAGAAATCTGCGCGCCAAAGGTGTTGCCAAAGGTATGGTAAAGCGAAAGCTGCGTGCCATCGCGGAACCGGTAATCCACGCCAAAGTTCCATGGCGAATCGTCGTCATGCTCGCCGCGTTGCTGTTCCTGGGCATAGGTATCGGAGGAATATTCCGCCGAGAATGTCAGGAATTCGGTGGGTGAATAGCTGACCCCGCCAAAGCCGGCGGCATCGCCGCGAAACCATTGGTCATAGGTCGGCGTTCCGCCCGTGCCGATGTCTACATTCGGGCGTGTGCCCGTCGACCCAAAGGGATTGCGAGAGCCCAATCGGCCCCACCCAATCCCGCCAGTCAGCTCAAGACCCGGCAGCACCTCTTTGGTCGCGACCAGATACTCCCCACCATAAATGCCGGTGCCGATGAAATCCTGTAACCCGACCACAACGCTGGGCAGGTAGTCAGTTTCCTTAAGCAATTGGTAGCGCAGGTCGAAACTGCGGTCGTAATAGACGCCATCAACCGACCCACCGATCGGAAATTCGGAAATCCCGGAATAGCGGAAACTGCCGGACAGGCGCGGCGTGATCTGAAAGCTCAGCGTGCCGCGCGTGTGGTTTCCGGCATTGGCCGCCGTGATGCTCAGCGTGGCATCCGGCGATACATTGGCCGTCGGCATGTCGATCAGACCGGGCACACCATACAGATTGTATGATGGGATGCCTTCGGCCAGACCGGCCGGCGCGGCAAACAGGCTTGCGCCCGCCAGCATCACAGCTGCACTGCCCTTCAGGGTAGCTTTCAAAGTATTTGGCATCAATACGTCCCGCCCGCTGAAACTCTCTGGATTACTACGGGTAATGTCGGGACAAGTCCATCGTGCTGCCAAGGGAAACCCAGGATTGTGGCAAATACCGAACGCCGATCTGCCAGGGCGAAAAAAGTTCCAATTGTAAGTGTTAAGGCAGCGGTAACAGCTGGCCTGATATTGCAAAAGGTGGGTGAAAATAGGTGGTGAAAAATGGCTGTAGACGGAAACGTCGCGCCAGTGATCATCAAAAGGAAAAAAGTTGTTGCCAGTGATGCGCACCATGGCGGTGCTTGGAAGGTCGCATATGCGGACTTTGTCACGGCGATGATGGCGTTTTTCCTTTTGATGTGGCTGTTGAACGCGACAACGGAAAAACAAAGAAAGGGTTTGGCGGATTATTTTGCGCCAACCATTCCGGTCAACCGGGTGTCCGGCGGCGGCACGGGGGCCTTTGGCGGTGACAGCGTGTTTTCCGAGGAAACCCTGCCGCAAAACGGCACCGGCGCGTCAAGCCGACACCCGACCAACAGCGCCCAGGCGCGGGGGGATACCGGGATCAATCCCCAGGGCGAAAACAATGGCCAGGGCGATGACGATGCATTTCAAGAGCGGGCAAATACCATCAAAGAGGCGCTTTATGGCCATGGTGGTGAAAGCATGGTTATCGAAAACGCCCTGAAACATGTTGTGCTGAAAAGCACGGATGAGGGGCTTGTGGTTGAATTGTTCGAACTGCCGGACAGCCGGTTGTTTGACGATCTTGGCAATCCGACAGAGACACTTTCCGTGCTGGCCGATGCGCTGGCCGAGGCTGCGAAAACGGTGTCAAACCCGGTTGCAATCGAGGGTCATGTGCCCACAAGCCCGATTGTCGTGCGCCGAAATGTCAGTTGGGATCAATCGGTTCAGCGGGCCCAGGCCTTTCGTAACCTGATGGAGCAAGAGGGCCTGCCCAAGGGGGATGTGGCGCGGGTGACCGGCCATGCCGACCGGGAACTGGCAGAGGTAAATCCGCTTTCCCTGCGCAACAGCCGGTTGGAAGTGATTTTTCTGCGGAACCAAAACTAGAGCGCATTTTAGCTGTTAGGTCAGCGTTAAGGGGCGATGTCTATCTGTTGCATCTAAGTTTGATGCAGCAGAAAGGCGTGTCCATGACGATTTCCTCCTCCCTGAATGCGGGCGTTGCGGGGTTAACCGCAAATGCCACCCGATTGGCAGGTATTTCCGACAATATCGCGAATTCTTCGACCTATGGATATAAACGGGTTGAAACGGATTTTCATTCCCTGGTCCTTAACCAATCTTCGCGCACCTATACCGCCGGGGGCGTCCGCACCAGCACACAAAGGATGATTGATCAGGGCGGGTCGTTGGTCACCACCTCCAATCCAACCGATCTTGCGGTGCGTGGGCGTGGCATGTTGCCGGTTGCCGCCGGGGGGGACGTGCGGTCCAACGGCGTTGATGCGGAAATGCTGCTGACCACAACCGGGTCTTTCCGCATTGACGAAGATGGCTACCTCAGCACCCCATCCGGGCTGGTGTTGATGGGCTGGCCTGCCGGCATTGATGGGACGATCCCGGCGTTTTCCCGCGATACGGCCGATGGGTTGGAACCAATTCAGTTTTCGCAGAACCTGACCGGAGATCCGACAACCACAGTTGATATGAGCCTCAATCTGCCGGCCACGGCAACCGATGCCGGGTCATCTGGCGATCCATATTCGCTTTCGGTCGAATATTTTGACAATCTCGGCACATCGCAGACGATTTCAATGTCGTTCACACCAACGGTTCCGGCCACCGGGTCATCAAATGAATGGACGATGGTGATGACCGATTCCGCCCAGGATGATGCTGTGGTTGGGGAATACACTGTCGCCTTTGACAACAGCCGCGCCACTGGCGGCACGATTGCATCGGTCACCACGGTGTCCGGCGGCGCCTATGATCCCGCCACCGGATCGGTTGAGGTAACCGTCGCCGGCGGGCCGATCAATTTCAACATTGGTACGGTTGGGGACACGCGCGGATTGTCGCAATTGTCCGACAGTTTTGCACCAATTTCGATCACCAAAGACGGCTCTTCGGTTGGCAATATGACCTCGGTCGAAGTGGATGAAAACGGCTTTGTTTACGCGATTTATGACAGTGGCGAAACTCAGCGGCTATACCAGGTGCCGCTTGCCGATATGCCGAATCCTAACGGGTTGCAGGCGCTTGATCAGCAGACCTATCGTGCCTCGCCAGAAAGCGGGTCTTACTTCCTGTGGGATTCAGGTGAGGGTCCAACCGGCGACATCAAATCCTTCTCGCGCGAGGAATCGACCACCGACGTGGCGACAGAGCTGACCTCGATGATCAAGACCCAGCGGGCCTATTCATCCAATGCCAAGGTTATTCAAACCGTGGATGAGATGCTTCAGGAAACCACCAACATCAAACGTTAACGGCCGTCGCGCCGATTTGAGGTGATCCATGTCCTTCACCGGTTCAATATCCAATGCACTTTCGGGGTTGCGCGCCTCTTCCCTGGCGGCCGAATTGGTGTCTTCCAATTTGGCCAACGCCACGAACGAGAATTACGCAACGCGCAATATCGAAGTTTCCTCCCGCGTGAATGGCACGTCCGGCGGGGTCAGAATTGACGGAATTACACGTTCCGTCGATCCGACCCTGCTGGACGAATGGCGCCGCGCCAGCGCCAGCACATCAGAGCTCGATACCACCACCAGCTATCTGTCACGGGTGGAAGAATTGTTCGGCGCGCCGGATGATGCGGGATCACTGGCGGATTTGATGACACGGTTTGAATCCGCGCTGGTGTCCGCGGCGAGCAGGCCGGATCTGACGAACAGGTTGCAGGATGTCTATTCCCAGGCAAATGATCTTGTGACTGCTTTTTCCCAGGCGTCTTCGGGCGTGCAGAGCTTGCGCACCGAAATTGACCAGGGGATTGGCCGTATGGTTGCGGACTTGAACAGTCATCTAAGTAATATTGTCGAGCTGAACACCCGGATTTCCCGCGCAGAGTTGACCGGTGACAATACGCAGGCGCTTTATGATATTCGACAAGAAGCCATTGATAAGGTTTCTGAAATCGTACCATTGCGTGTCCTGCCCCGTGATCGGGGGGCGGTTGCCTTGGTCACAACGTCCGGCGCTGTTTTGTTGGACGGAAACGCAGCCGAAATTGAGTTTACTGCCGCCACTATGGTGACTGAATTCAAGTCGTTGGAAAATGGTGCGCTATCTGGCCTGACCATTGATGGCATCGACATTCCGGTGGGATCCGAAAACAGCAGGGTCAAAGGCGGTCGCATGGCGGCCTTGTTTGAACTGCGGGATGATACTTTGGTCACTTATCAGGCCGAAGTTGATGCGCTGGCGCGAAATCTGGTCGAGCGGTTCCAGAGTTCGGGATTGGACCCGACGATCGGGGTGAATGATCCGGGTTTGTTTACCGATAATGGCCAGGCGTTTGACACCACAGAAGAGGTTGGCCTTGCCCGTCGTCTATCGTTGAATGATCAGGTGAACACGGATGCGGGTGGTGCGTTGTGGCGGTTGCGCGATGGTCTTTATGCCACGATACCCGGGCCGCCGGGACAGGGTGATCTCATTTTGTCGATGATCGACCGATTGAACGAGGATTTGACCGTCGCATCTGGTGATCAGGCCGGGCTGGCTGCTACCGCCTCTGAATTGACGACAACCCTGTTCTCCAAGATTGGCGCAGATCTTTCCAGAACCGAAGACCGCCTGAGCTTTGCAGCCGCCCGCAGCAGCGAGCTGACCGAACAGAAATTGCGATCCGGTGTCGATACCGACACGGAACTTCAGAAACTTCTGCAAATCGAAAAAGCCTATGCCGCCAATGCACAGGTTTTGAAAACTGTCGATGAGATGTACGATCTTCTCTTGGGGATTACCTGATGAACCTGACAACACTTGGCGACCTGTCCCATAGTTTCGCGCTGCGCAAGCGTCAATTCGACCTGAAAACAGAATCTCAGAAGCTGCAAATGGAGCTTACCACCGGATTGGCCGCGGACACCCGCAGCCACCTTCAGGGTGATTACGCGCATCTGAACGACATCGAGCGCAGCTTGAAAATGTTGGACAGCTATCGCTTTGCCATCACAGAGAGTGACACGACAACCCTGGCGATGCAGAGTTCGCTCGGTGTTATCCAGGACGTGACGGTAGAGCTTTCCTCAGCTTTGTTTCTGGCGGCGCAACCGGGGGGACAACAGGGGTTGAAAACCGCATCGGCCCAGGCGGAACAGTCCTTTGCCACGATCGTCGGCCAATTGAATACCAATGCAGCAAACAGATCTTTGTTTGCAGGCGCGTCTTTTGATACCAGCGCATTGGCGCCGGCCTCGGAACTGATGTCGGGGTTGCGCGCGGCGGTCGCTGGTGAAACCACTTTGACTGGTGTTCAATCTGCGCTCGACGCTTGGTTTGACACCCCCGGTGGTGATTTCGAAACCTTGGGATATGTTGGATCCACGGTGGATGGCACGCCATTGCAACTGTCAGAAGATGTTCGGGTTGGCCTGTCGATCCGTGCGGATGATCCGATTTTTCGAGAAATCGCTGAAATCCGTGGCAATGGCGGCGCTCGCAGGGGATCAAACCCTTGGATTCAGCCAGGATTTGCAGGTGGTCATGGTCAATCAGGCGGGCAATGCACTGTTGGAATTGCAACCGGAATTGACCGACACCATTGCTGGTCTGGGGCTTGTTCAGTCACAGATTGAACAGAGCCGGACCAGAAATGAATCTGCCGCCCTCGCGCTGGAGGTGTCGCGCAACGCCTTGCTTTCGGTCGATCCGTTTGAATCCGCGACCCGATTGGAACAGGTCCAAACCCAGATCGAGACTTTGTATGCGGTGACCGTGCGGGCATCGCGATTGACCATGCTGGATTTCATGAGGTGACTTTGTGCGTTTAAAACTTCTCTTCGCGGCCTTTTTTCTGATCCTGCCATCGGTTCTCACGGCAAGCCCGATCCGGATCAAGGATCTGGTGGAATTTGATGGCGTGCGGGGCAATGACCTTGTTGGTTACGGCTTGGTTGTCGGGCTGGATGGATCTGGCGACGGGCTGCGCAACGCGCCATTTACCGAAGAAATCATGACCAACATCCTCGAACGGTTGGGTGTGAACGTCACGGGTGAACAGTTTCGGCCGAAAAACGTGGCCGCCGTGTTTGTCACCGCCACCTTGCCGCCCTTTGCCCGGTCCGGCAGTATGATTGATGTCACTGTTTCGGCGATTGGTGATGCCAAAAGTCTTTTGGGTGGCACGTTGATCATGACGCCGCTGAATGCCGCCGATGGCGAGATCTATGCCGTTGCACAAGGCACGGTGATTTCCGGAGGCGCCAAGGCCGAAGGCGATGCCGCGCAGGTCACATTTGGTGTGCCGACGGCGGGCGTCATTCCCGCGGGTGCACGGATCGAACGGGAGGTCGATTTCGATCTTTCTTCGCTGGATGTGATGCGCTTGGCGTTGCGCGAACCGGATTTCACCACCGCAGCCCGTATCGAAACCGCCATCAATCGGAATTTTGGGCGGCAGGTTGCATTGATGTTGGATTCCGGCACGGTGCGGCTCGACATCGGGGCGACGCGGATGCCGTCGACCGCCCACGCATTGGGACGTATCGAAAACCTGCTGGTCGAGCCGGAGCGAAAGGCCCGCGTCGTGGTTGATCAGAGATCCGGCACCATTGTCATGGGCGAAGATGTGCGAATTTCGCGGGTGGCTGTCAGCCAGGGCAATTTGACCTTACGGATCGAAGAGGCCCCGGTCGCGGTGCAACCCAATCCTTTTTCCGAGGGTGAAACGGTTGTTGTGCCCCGTACCCGTGCCGAGATTGAGGAAGAGCCGGGCATCAATCTTGCGGAGGTGCCGGATGGCACATCCCTGTCTGAGGTGGTCGCAGGCCTGAATGCCCTGGGGGTGTCCCCGCGTGACATGATCGACATCCTCAAGGCGATCAAAGCCGCCGGCGCGCTTCATGCAGAGTTTGTGGTGCGTTAGCGCATCGCAAGAAGCATTGAGAACATCAGTCATCATCTGGCTGGTGTGTATAATTTCAGTGGCTTAGGTGGCCGATCCGGTGGCGCGCATGCCGTTTGCCGTTGCTTTGGGTGTCTCGGGCGCCAATAATTTTCTTTCGGCTTTGCGACACTCGGTGCGACCACCGACGATCTGCATAGAATTCCGGTATGACGACATGCTTCATTGGTATTTTCCAATTGAGGGCAGCGGTGAGCATATTTGGGGCGATTGACGGCGTTGTGCCCAATCCATGTTCCAAAACACAGAAAGCTGCGTGAACCGATGAATCTTGCCGCCGTCACCAACGAAGTTGCCCCACTTACATCGCCGGGAAGTTTGGATAGTATTTTCCGCACCGCCGTAGAGCATGGCATTACCACTTTTGAGGCACGCACCGTCGAAGGGCGACATCCGATCCGGCAGAGTTTTCACGCGTCGCGGATCTGTTGGGTGAGATCGTTGCCACGGCGGAGGCCCGCGGTTTTGATGTCCAACTTGAAAATCTGCCCGGCACATGGGCCGATACCAGCGCGGGTTGCGGCGGTTTCAATCACCTGGCGTATGGTGTGAAGTTCGCTGTTCACGCCGCCTATATCCTTGTTGTTAAGCAGGACAATGCTGAAATACGTTTCGAGGTAAGCGATCTGTTGGCTGAGCGTCGGTTGCGCGATATGCAGGATTGACGACGCCCGTGACATTGCTTTTGTGCGGTTCTAAAGAAAAGGGATCTGTCCGAATTTCCGGTGACACAACGTGCTTTTCTTTACAATATGGCCGCTTTTTGCGCTGATTGGTCTGGGGTTCTGGCTGGCACGGTCCGGGTTTCCGCATCCTGATTTCTGGGTCGGTGCCGAGAGACTGACCTATTTCATTTTCTTTCCCGCGCTGCTGTTTACCAGTCTGTCGCGTGCGCCATTAAGTGACCCGGCGCTGGCCCGCATGGGTGCTGCGGCCGTGGCCACGATCCTGGTTGCCGCTGGGGGGCTGTGGCTGGCGCGCCGGATGCGGCCAACCCCAGCCGCCCGCTTTGGGCCGGCATTTCAGGGGGTTGTCCGCTTCAATACCTATCTTGGATTTGCTGTCATCGGCAGCCTTGGCGGTGCCGAGGCGGTTGGCCGCGCGGCGGTCTACCTTGCGATTGCGGTGCCGCTGGTCAACCTGTTGTCGATCCTGGCCTTGACCGAGGCCGGTCCGGCCCGTCGGCCTGTGGCCTTGCTGAAGACAATTTTCGGCAACCCGCTGATCCTGGCCTGTATCGGCGGATTTGCCGTGGCGCTGACGGGGTTTGGCCTGCCCTATGGCACGGGCAGCTTTCTGAATCTTCTGGCACGGGCCAGCCTGCCGCTTGGGCTTCTGTGTGTGGGGGCGGCCCTGCAACCCGCGGCGCTGCGGCGCGATCTTTTGGTTTTGGCGGGCAATACGGTGCTGCGCTTGTTTGGCATGCCGATGCTGGCCTGGCTGGTTGCCTTGGCTTTTGGTCTCGACGTCGGCACGGCGCTGGTCTTGGTGGTGTTTTCGGCGGTGTCGACGGCGCCAACGTCCTATGTCCTTACGCGGCAATTGGGCGGTGACGGCGCGTTGATGGCGGGGCTTGTGACCTGTCAGACATTGTTGGCAGCGATCACAATACCTCTGGTCCTGATGATTTTTGCCCCCGGCTAATACGGGTGGCCCCGTATGGAAAAATGGCCGGATCCTGGGAACCCGGCCGTCGTCTGCAATGCGTGTCGCTTATTTGTTGCCGGTCAAAACCACCTCGTCACCGACCCGTTTGCCGGTGCGCAATCCACCCGGCACTTGCAAGGTCGGCAGAAGCTCGATCAAGCCGATATTGACATATTGCGGCGTATCAACGGCGTATTCCACGGCGTCGGCAATGTCGGACACCTGCGGCATCTCGAAGCCTTCGAAATACTTGCGTTTTGCTTCTTCGGGGCTGATGTTTTCAAGATGCGCGAAAATGTCGGTTTCTACGCATCCGGGGTGTGCACCCGTCGGCCAAGTGCATCGACCCGCAGCTGTCGCGATCCCACATGTATGGTCGGCCTGAGATGGATGTCGCCCTTGACCGGATCTGTGTGGGCGGTGGTCTTTAACAGATCTTGTTTTTGGTCGCGCTGGGTGAGGTGTTGAAGACCCCCCCGCAGGTGTTTGTGTTCTGCGAAGAGATTTACGACCGTATTTGGTGCGCCGACTACACCGTTACCGCGATTGCGTCTGCGGTGCCGGAACCATTTTCGATGACTGGTTTGTTGATCGGCGCGTTCAACAAACTGCAATCGTAATCATTCTCTTGTTCCGCTTCGATCAGTCAAGCGGCGGCAGTCGAGGGGTTGCCCGGCAAGATCACACCCGAAAGCAGGACAATCGAAACCGATCTGGATTTCGTGATCTATCTGTTGGAAAGCGTCGGCGTGGCCTCGATCCATGGTGCAGCTTACGGCATGGAACCGCATATTTCGATTTCCACGGCCACCTCGATGGAGGTTCTGGAGGATGGTTGCGACCGGATCGAAGCGGCGTGCAAAGACCTGCCAGAAAGCAACGGCTGGCGGCGGGTTAACCTGCAAACGTGCCGTTGATTTCGAGTGTTGATGCACGCTCTCCCGGTTTCGATGTTCCGAACGGCATCAACCACCAGAATGCGGTGACACAGGTTGGCGATGGTATCAAGATCATGGATGATAACGATGATTGCCATGCTGCCGGACATTTCGCTGGGATCAGCCCCAGCGTGGAAAGATGACCTGAGAAACCCAGTTTTGCGCTAGATCAGCCGCCAGTGTAACTGGCATCCGGTTGGAATTTCTACTCCAGATAGCCGCGCACCAGACTGCTGGTGACCAAGGCCCAGCCATCCGCGACCACAAAAAACGCCAGTTTGAACGGCAGGGACACAATGGCCGGCGGCACCATCATCATGCCCATCGACATCAGGATCGCCGCAACCACCAGATCGATAATGAGGAAGGGTAGGAAAATCAGGAACCCGACCTGAAATGCCCGGGAAATTTCGGATAACAGAAAAGAGGGGATCAGCACGCTCAACGGCGCCTCGGGCGACACCTCTGCCTCGACATCGGGGCGCAAGGCGGCCATGGCATCAAACGTATCAGAATCAAGCCGGGCAGCCATGAAGGCGCGAAAAGGATTGAGTGCCCGTTTGAAACCATCTTCCAACGGCAGGGATTCTTCAAAAACCGGCTGAATTCCCTGTTCCCACGCGGCGGTAAACACCGGATCCATGACGTAATAGGTCAGGAACATGGCCAGCGTCACAATCAACATGTTCGGCGGCGCCTGTTGCAGGCCCAGAGCCTGGCGCAAAATGGATAACACCGTGACAATAAACGGAAAACACGTGACCATGATGGCGATGCCCGGCGCAAGGCTGAGCACCGTGATCAATAGGATCAACTGAATCGACCGCACGGTGATTGACCCGCCATCGCCAAGATCCAGCGACAATTCCTGAGCCTGGATTTCTGTTCCGGTGAGCGCAAGAAAGACGATCAAAACAACCGGGACAACGCGCGTAAGACAGGCCGACATCAGCCTTCTTCCAGGTTGTCTCGCAGGTCTGCGACCTCGGTCAGGCGAACGGCCAATTGCCCGGGCATATCTTCCCCGGCCTCCATCAATTCGCCGCGCGCAATCAGGCGTGTCCCAACATAAAGTTCGACAGGGTCATCGACCCGTTTGTCGAGCGTCAGCACAGATTCCGGCCCAAGACGCAGAAGGTCACGGACGGTGGGCCGGGCTTTGCCGACGGAAATCGTAATTTCGATCGGGACCGAGGTGAACGGACTTTTGGTGGTATCAAACGGCGTGTTGTCGCCCATGGCTGTCTTCCTTCTGAAGATCGAGGGTGAATGCGTCCAGCGCGGCGGAAATTTCCGAAATCACGTCATCCAGATTGATTTCGATTTCGCGGTCAGCGAGAGAAAGCTGCGCCTGACCCTCGGCCATTTTCACATCGCCACGGATCAGGACCGGAAAGCTGTCTTCGCGTTCGATCAGGGATTCAACCGTTTCGACCAAACCGGGATGGACCAGGATATGGGCATCGCAGGCAAGATTTTCGCTGGCGGCATTTTGAAGCTCTTCGACAATCCGGGGTCCAATAGAGCGGCGCATGACTTCTGGTAAGAGTTTGTCAATAATTTCAATCAGAAGGGGCCGCATTTCGCGCAGCAGATGGCTATAGGCCTCATTGTAGGTAAAGGAGAGATCCAAGAGATTCTGAGCCAAATCAGAGGTCAATCTGATCTTGTCCTTTGCGTGGGCCTGAACCGCGTCATCCCAACCCGCTTGATACCCCTCTTCAAACGCAGCAAGGCGACGCGTTTCTATCTCTTCATCATCTTGCAGTACGGGCGTTGTCGCGGCGGCGCGGGTGCCGCCAAAATCCTCTAACAAATGACCGATTGTCATTGGGCCTTCTCCTCGGTGTCATCCAGCCATCCGCGCAGAATTTCGACCGTTTCTTCCTGTCGTTCGCCGATCAGATTGCGCAGCCGTTCCACCGGGTCAGTTGGGGTATCCAGTGGAAAGGCATCCGTGTTCGCCATCCCGGTTGGTGCAAGTGGCATGAAGCCGCCCCGGCCATCGTCGATTTCGCCATCCAGCGGTTCAAATTCCGCGGCGGTGTCGTCAAAGCTCAATTCCGCGGGGCTGGATTCGGGGTCATTCGCGCGGGGCGGCAGCGCGAGAACGTCCGGCGCGGGTGGGTTGTTAAAGATCGGACGAACGACAAACAGCCCCAGGATCAAGGCCACCAGACCCAAAACCGCCATTTGAATCAAAGTGCCCAGATCAAGTGGCAATTGCGCCAACAGCCCCGGCACCGCTTCGGTCCCGGCCTCGGAAATTGGTTCAAAGGCCATGGATCGGATGGTGATGACATCGCCACGGGCGGCATCGAATCCGACGGCCGATGACACCAGGTCCCGCAGCCCCTCGATCTCTTCTTCGGGCAGCGCGGTGAACACCTCTGCGCCATTGGCATCAAGGGCTGTTGTGCCATTAACCAAAACCGCAACGGTCAGGCGGCGAATGGCCCCCGGACCACGCACCAATTCCCGTTCGGTTTCGGAAATTTCATAGTTAATACGTTCGCGGGTTTCATTGCCCTGAGAGTTCGATTCGCCCCCCGTGCCATCCCCGTCAGGCAGATTCGACGCCACGGTGACATCGCCGCCGCCGCTGCCAGCCTCTTGGGAATTGTTCGACCGTTCTTCTGTATCGGTGCTGATGGCGACCCGGCTTTCGGGGTCAATGCGGCGCTCCCGGATCAATTCGCTTTCGGTGACTGTATCAACGCTGACCTCGACAACGGCATTGCCAAATCCGACCCGAGCCTCGACTAGTCGCATGACGGCCTCGCGCAATGTGGCAGAACGTTCATCGCCGACAGTTGCAGGCGCGTCTTCCTCGCTTGCGGCGATCAAGCCAGCGGCACTGTCAATCACGGCCACATTTTCCGGCGACAAACCGGGCACGGCAGAAGATACTAGATATTTCAATGCCTTGGCCTGTTGTGGCGACATGCCAGACCCGGACGCGGTCACAAAGACCGACGCAGAGCCATCTGAATCCCGGCGAAACGGATTGGACGACGCGTTTGCAATATGCACGCGCGCCGCGGCAATCGCGGGGCTGGCTAGGATAGTTCTGGCCAATTCGCCCTCTTTCGCGCGCCAGTAAGCAGCATCGAACATCTGTGAGGTCGTGCCAAATCCGGTCAGCGAATTGAGCAGTTCATAGCCCTTGGTATTGTTCGCCGGCAGGCCCTCGCTGGCCAGGGTAAGGCGCAATTCATCCCGTTTGTTCGACGCGACGAAAATCGATCCGCCGCGAATATCATACTCCATTCCGCGCTGTTCCAGGGCGCGCACAACCTCGCCCGCGGCACCGTTTTCAAGACCGGCATATAACAACGCCATACTTGGGGTTGCGGCCATGCGGCTCATGAAGAAGACGGCGATAAACATGCCGAGACCGGCGGCAACCGCACCGATTTTTTTCTGCAAACTCAAGGCTGCCCATGTTTTGGCAATTTGATCCACGGTGTCCTCCGTCGGGTCGGCGTTCTGCGCGACTTGTCCTAACGGTTTCGCCGATCAGCCTTAACAATCGGTTAGTTCCTCTGCGGTTATAGATTGGTCAGCGAGTAAATAGGTGGCGCATGGCACTATCCGACGAAGTTGAGGAAAAACCGGCTAAGAAGAAGTCGAAACTGCCCCTGATCATCGGCCTTGTCCTGGCAATTGCCGGCGGGGTGGCGGTTTTTATGCGGTGTATTCCGGATTGATCCTGGGTTCTGGCGAAAGCCACGCCAGTGACGCGGGCCAAAATAACAAAGACGAAGGCGCTTCCGGCACACATATGGCGATGCCGGATGTGGCGTTTGTTCCATTGGATCCGATGGTTATTTCTTTGCCGACGTCCGGCGGGGCACGCCACTTGCGGTTTACTGCGCAGCTGGAGGTCCCTTCGAGCGTGAAGGCAGACGTGGAAACGCTGCGCCCGAGGGTCGTGGATGTATTCAACAGCTATCTTCGCGCTGTGGAGGTCGCTGATCTGGAAGAGCCAACGGCGCTTTTGAAATACCGGTCACATCTGTTGCGCCGGGCCCAGTTGGTGCTGGGGGATGAAGCGGGTGAACAACCTGCTTGTCATGGAATTTGTGGTGAATTGACGGGGCAACATGATGGAAATGATTGCGGATGTGCTGCTTGTCGCCGGGGCGCTTGGGGCGGGCATGTATTGTTATGTTCTTGCGCGGCGATTGAGCCGGTTCAACGATCTTGAAAACGGTGTTGGTGGGGCCGTGGCCGTTCTGTCCGCTCAGGTGGATGACCTGACCAAAACACTGCAGTCCGCGCAAGCGGCGGCAAATGGGTCAAGTAAGTCGCTGGAGGATCTGACAGGCAGAGCTGAATCTGTGTCCCGAAAGCTGGAACTATTGGTTGCCTCAATGCACGACATTCCAGATCAGGAAGAAAATGCCCCCCTGAACGAAAAGGAACCGTCGGTTGAGGCCGCCCCGGTATTTGCCCGGCATTCTCGGGAACCCGGAAGGGCAGGGTGATGAACAGAAATCTGAAACCCGGCGCAAAACCAAAGACCAAGGACGGATCCGCGACCAAGACCACACGGCCGCGCCGACCGGGGCGGGGAACGTTAACCGTGATTGCCGCTTTATTGTTGGGCTCTGCGATTTCTGCGCATCGGTCTGCAAGCAACAGAGGCGATCGCGCGCGAGGCAAGCCCGGAAGAAATGGTCGCTGAGGTTACAGACAACCTGCCCGAACCCCTGCAATGCGAGACAGACCCTGATCTGCTGCCACTGCTCAACGCGATGGAAGACCGGGAATCACGTATTCTGGAACGTGAGGAACGGATCATCATGCGGATGCGGGCGCTTAGGGTCGCAGACGATCAAATTAGTGCCAAATTGAAAGAACTGAAGGCGGCAGAAACCGCCCTGCGGGCCACTATTTCTCTGGCGGACGAGGCTGCCGAATCTGACCTGGCGCGGCTGACCGCGGTCTATGAAAACATGAAACCCAAGGATGCGGCGGCCCTGTTTGAAACCATGGCGCCCGAGTTTGCGGCCGGGTTTCTTGGCCGTATGCGGTCGGAATCGGCGGCTGGCATCATGACCGGTCTGACACCGGAAACCGCTTACACGATTAGTGTGGTTCTTGCAGGACGCAATGCCGAAGTTCCAAAGCAATAATCGAACGAAATCTTCAGAAATTTATGCGACTTCGATGCAAGGTTTGCAAAAGGTATCAAGATGATTGGCTTTGTCGGAATTTCTATTGTCTTTGTCATGGTCTTCGGTGGCTATCTTCTCGCCGGGGGGAAACTGGCAATAATTATGAAGTCCCTGCCGTTCGAAATGATAATGATCGGGGGCGCCGCATTGGGGGCCTTCCTTATCAGTAACGATGCCGGGGGCGCGAAACACACAATAAAAGATATTGGAAAAGTGTTTAAAGGCCCGAAGTGGAAACAAGAGGATTACCGGGACCTTCTGTGTTTGCTTTTTGAACTGATACGGATTGCGAAACAAAATCCGGTGCAGTTGGAAGAGCATATTGAAACGCCCCAAGAGAGTTCCATATTTGCACGATATCCCAAAATACAAGGCGACAAAGAATCTGTTGAACTGATTTGTGATACCTTGCGCGCCGCGACCATGAATTACGATGACCCACATCAGGTTGAAGAAGTGCTGGAAAAACGCATGGAGGCGGCCCTGCACCATAAAATGCATTCCAGCCATGCGCTGCAAACTGTGGCCGATGGCCTTCCTGCCTTGGGTATTGTTGCAGCGGTTTTGGGTGTTATCAAAACGATGGGATCGATTGACCAACCTCCCGAAGTATTGGGGAAAATGATTGGTGGTGCTCTTGTCGGGACGTTCCTCGGTGTGTTCCTGGCCTATGGGTTGGTTGGCCCCTTTGCTGCGCGGGTCAAATCCGTTGTCGAAGATGACTCTCACTTTCACCAACTAATACGTGAAGTATTGGTGGCGAATCTACATTCCCATCCAACCAATATTTGCATCGAAGTGGGGCGCCAGAATACACCCTCGCATTTCCGGCCAGATTTTAATGATTTGGAAGAGGCACTCAAATCCCTGAAACAGGATGCCGCATGAAACGCCTAATCGCCATACTTTCATTTCTCGTTTCATCTTTCCCAGCGAGTGCCGATACCGTGGTATTGCGATCAGGAGAACACGATAATTTCACGCGCATTGTCGCCTTTCTACCTGATGAGACCGATTGGCAAGTGGTGCAAAATGACCGACAGGTTGAGGTTATTATTACTGGTAAAACAGATCATAAATTCGACAGTGGGACCGTTTTCGACCGCATTCCGCGTACCCGTATCTCGGATGTGAAGACAGTCGAGGACAATCAGCTTACTATTGAATTGGCTTGCCATTGTCGGGCTAAATCGTTTTTTCAAGCACCCAATATGCTGGTCTTTGATGTGTCGGAGACTGATCAAGCATTGCCCTCTCGGGAGGAGAGTGCATCTTCTCCGGATTCAAGACAGACCGATATGATAAATCAAGAGGGCGCGCCGATCGACCTACGCGATGCTTTAAAGCTCCCTACACAAGAACGACAGGTTTATTCCACCTCCAGCGTGTCGCAATTCGCGCAGGCCCTAGCGAACCGCACCACCAGGCAAGTTCTTGAAATTGGCGCTCCAAATTCAACCGTGCCGACGGAAAACGTTGTTGTTGGCACCGAGTTTCGCAATATCGCCGTACCAAATATTGCCCTGCCGGAAGCCCCCGGTTCCCGAGCTGCCAGTGGGCTGAGGGACCTGACCAAAGCAAATTGCACAGCGTTAAGCCGTGCACCGATTGATGAGTTCCTGGAAGTCGATGATTTCTATAAACTCAAAAATCAATTTCTCGCAGCGCTCTACACGGACGGGCTGCAATTGGACCGCAAGGTAGCAACGAAGCTGGCGCAATTGTACCTTTCACAGGGACTTGGTGCCGAGGCGGCACAACTTCTTGACCTGGCTGGTTTCAATGGTGAAGGGCACGAATTTTTACGAAATTTGGCTGAGGTGATTGAAGTATCTGACGAGATTCCGCGCATTGAGTTCGAGAAATTTGAACATTGTAGCTCGGACAACGTACTTTGGTCAAACCTGGCGGCCGCCAAAAAACCGATGACCGACGAAGAAGGGCTCGCCGTTGTGCGAATTGCAGAGGGCATGCCACGCCCGCTCCTTCGTACCATTTCGCCGAGGTTGATAACAAATCTGTTTTCGGCGGGCCAACCGGAAGCTGCCAATCTAATTTCCAAAATTGTTGATCGTTCCGGGATGTCCAGCCCCGCATCAATGGCAGAGGTCCTGCTCTCGGAAACCGAGACTGAGCAAGACAAGTTATTGGAATCCATATCGCAATCCAATGGGGAAGAAGCCGCTGAGGCAGCTGCCTTGCTCGTCGCCCGACACGTCGAGTCCGGTGAAGTCGTCCCCGCCCCTCTTGCCGATTTGGTGGCCAGTCACGCGGTGGAAAATCGCCACAGGGAGAATTCCGGCATGTTGCGCAAGGCTGAAGCATACTCTTTGATCTCACGCGGCGACTTTGATTTGGCTCTCGACAAGATCAAAACCGAAACCTTCGCGCCAGAAGATACATTTGACGTAAGGTCGAAGTTCTTTAAATCTTTAACCGCATCGGATGACACGGTTACGTTTTTACGCATTGTACATTCCGAGCTCCCCTTGATTTTGGACGTCGCACCAGAGGTCCGTCGCGCGGTCGCGGCGCGGCTATATCAAAATCAATTTCCCCAAACCGCCGCGCGGCTCATCGAGACTGCCGAACCTTTGAGCGGCGAGCTATTGGCCCAAGCACTGTCTGCACGCACATCAGGTGAGATTGGTATTTCGGATGATCGGCTTTTTGACGCTGAGTCATCCGATCAAAGAGGTATAGATGAGGCTCGTTATCATGCGTTGCTCGCTGCTGGCGAGCTAGTAGAAGCCAAGAAAACGGCGTCCACGTTGGGTCGCATGGACCCAGTGGACACCATGATAGCCGCAATCGACCCGTTGCTTGCCCCAGATGCTTTTAATCCCGCCACATCAGGTCTTATCACATTGAAAGATGCCAATGAACTGGCCGATGCAACTGCGTCGTTAGCCGATTCCGTGACATCAGTTTTAAACGACCCGGGCTTGGGGGTGTTGCCGTAATTTCGTCCAGTTGGGTCGGAGTTTTTGGGGTAATTAGATCAAAGTTTGGCGGAAGAAATCATGATGAAAAAAGTCAATCTAATTTCGACAATGGTCCTCAATCACACGGTTCTGCTTGCTTTGGGGCTGCTGGGAATCATTGCGATGATGATTTTTCCCGTGCCGGCGGTCATATTGGATCTTGGTTTATCGCTATCCTTTGCGCTCGCAATTCTGGTATTTGTCATTGTGCTTTTTATTGAGGAGCCGCTGGAATTTTCTTCGTTTCCAACCATTCTCCTGGCGGGGTTAATGCTGCGTCTTGCTTTGAACGTATCCTCCACAAAACTAATAATTGGCCAAGGGCACACTGGCACGCAGGCTGCGGGAAATGTCATTGATGGGTTCGCTGGTTTCATAATGGGCGGTAATTTTGTAATTGGGTTAGTTACATTTTGTGTCATCCTTATTGTCAATTTTATGGTAATTACAAAGGGTGCTGCCAGAATGGCAGAGGTTGGAGCGCGATTTGCGCTCGACGGAATGCCCGGGAAGCAATTGGCCATTGATAGCGACGTATCGGCCGGTGCGATAGATCATGAAACCGCCAAAAAACGCCGTGAGCACGACCAAAGTGAAACAACGTTTCTTGGCTCCCTAGATGGCGTTTCCAAGTTTGTAAAGGGCGACGCCATTGCAGGCCTCCTAATTACCATTCTGAATTTGGTGGTTGGGACATCAAATGGCGTCATAGCACATGGAATGGAGTTTGGTGTCGCTCTCGAAACCTATGCCATTCTGACCGTTGGGGATGGTCTGGTCACGCAAATTCCGGCGGTCATTGTTTCAATAGCTTCCGCGTTATTACTGGCCAAAGGCGGCAACTCTGGAACCGCGGATGTTGCGCTAATCAGACAATTGGGTAACCATCCGTCAGCGCTCATGGCGGTTGCTGCATTGCAATTCTCTTTTGCAATTCTACCGGGCTTGCCGTTTGCCCCTTTCGCCTTGGGTGCGATCGTTTTTGCGGGGATGGGTGTTCATCAATACAAGAAATCATCTCGGCTAGCTCAAGAACCAATTGACTCAGATATGCCGCTAGAGCCGCGAGTAAAACCTATTGGTGACCTCCTTTCGCTAGACGACATCCATTTGGAGTTTGCAAGCGATTTGGTTGATATGGTTTTAGATCCCGCATCGGGACTAGATGCACGGATATCCAATATGCGAACCCATATTGCGACGTCATTTGGTTTGATATTGCCTGAGATTCGTCTGACGGACAATGTATCTGTCGATCCCGGCACTTACATCATTCATATACAAGGCGTCGAACAGGCGCACGCGCAAGTGCATCCTGATTTGGTTTTGGCTCTCATCCCCCAAGGGTCAGAGAATCTGCCGGAAGGTAAGGATGTAGATGAACCAGTTTATGGGGCTCCGGCAAGATGGATAAAAGCGGATCAGCAGGAGGATTTGGCACTACAAGGTTTGACCATTGTCACGCCTAACGAGGTTCTGGCGACGCATCTATTGGAGGTAATCAAAGCAAATTTCAGTCGGTTGTTTACGTATAAGGCGCTTACTCGACTCCTGGACGAAATGGTGAATTTGACAGAGCCTGAACGAGCAGAAGCGAACCGGAAATTGTTGAACGAGATGATTCCGGACCAAGTCCCAATGGATTTGTTGCACCAAGTCTTGAAACATTTGTTGGACGAACAGGTTTCAATACGTAACCTTCCGGTCATTTTGGAGGCGATCGGTGAAGCGCGCAAGTTCACGAATCAACCCGAAGGCATCTGTGAACATGTTCGGCAGCGGCTTGGATTTCAGATAGTTTCCGGATTGAAGCGACCTGATGGAACTATTCCGTTAATTCAGCTCGCTCCGGAATGGGAAGAGATATTTGCAACATATCAGGTTGATACGGATCAAAACGCTGTTGATGTGGCGTTACCACCCGAAGTTTTTGCCAGGTTGGCTGGATCTATGGCAGATCAGATCGAGCAAAGCAGTGAAAATGGATTTTCCGCCTCTATCGTCACGTCATCGCGTCGCCGCCGATTTCTGCGACGAATTACTCGAGCCAAGGGATTTCAAACACCAATCCTGTCGTTTGAAGAGTTGGGATTGGAAGCTCGTCCGATGTTGGTTGGAACCGTGGCTGCATGACACTTGCTGATATTTACAGCGAGTTGAGCGGTTCGAGTGCTCTTGCGACGCTCATTTTTTTTCGTATCGGTGCTGCCATGTCCGTAATGCCAGGAATAGGGACGCAAAGCGTTCCAGCAAGAATTAAACTGTCGCTTTCAATTTCGATCAGTCTGTTTATTTCATCGCTGTTTCTTGACTCTGCGCATTTGGTGCCATCCTTGACCGTCGTGGTTCTGGTGAGTGAGTCTGTTATTGGGTTGGCGGTTGGTCTGGCTTTTAGATTTATGGTCTTTGCATTACAGATAGCCGGAACAATTGCGGCGCAATCGACATCCCTTAGTCAGATTTTGGGAAATTCGGGAGTCGAGCCGATGCCGGCCATGGGTCACATTTTGGTGGTTGGTGGTCTTGCTCTGTTGTTCTTGTCCGGGTTTCATTTAGAATTTCTGTCTACAATAGTTCGATTGTATGAAATCTGGCCTATTGGTGCAAAGCCCGAACCGGGCGAATTTGCGATGTGGATGACCCAACAGGCGAGCGATGTTTTTGTATTGTCATTTCGGATGGCTGTGCCCTTCGTGATCCTGTCCATGCTTTATAATGTGACACTTGGAGTTATAAACAAGGCGATGCCGCAGTTAATGGTATCATTTGTGGGTGCCCCAATTATCACCTTGGGTGGGATGATTTTTCTGGCTCTTAGTGCGCCTTATATGCTGAGTTTGTGGAAAACCGCGGTTGAAAGCTTTGTTGCCAACCCAATAGGAGGCGTGTGATGGCCTCAGAAACGGAAAGTGGTGACAAACCTCATGAACCTACGCCCAAAAAACTAGAGGATGCTCGAAAAAAGGGTGAGTTGGTTAAATCTGCCGAGGTCAACACCGCTGCGATGTATTTCGGGTTTCTTATTGCGGCTACAATATTCGGCGGTTCGATGCTCAATGGTCTTGGAACGACTATGACACCGCTGCTGTCACATTCTGAAGATCTTGCAAATGGGATATTCCGTGGGGATGGACGCGAGTTTGGCGGATATTTAATTGGCGCCGTTGCGATGGCGGTGGCGCCCTGGGTTCTTTTGCCCTTCTTGACGGTACTGACATCGGTGCTTGGTCAGCGCAGTATGGTTTTTGCACCAGATAAGCTGAAATTTAAAACTTCACGAATTTCGCCAGTTGCCAATTTCAAAAACAAATTTGGTTGGAATGGGCTGTTTGAGTTTTTCAAGAGTGCTGTGAAACTGGTGATCTATGCCGTGATCTTGGCGATGTTCCTCAATGGAAAACAAGAAGTCATTCTTGGCGCGATGCAGCTGGAGGCCTCTGAAGCCATATTGATTTGGCTGAACCTGTCTATTTCTTTGTTGGCAATTGTTCTGGGTATTGCAACCTCGATTGGTGTTATTGACTATCTTTGGCAATTTCGAACGCATGTGGCCAAAAACCGCATGTCTGACAAGGAGATCAGGGACGAAGTCAAAGAGGCTGAGGGCGATCCGCATCTTAAAGCATCCCGCCGAAATAAGGCGCAGGAAATTGCGTTTAACCAGATGTTGAAACAGGTTCCGGAGGCGGATGTGGTGATCGTCAACCCAAGCCATTTTGCTGTGGCGCTGAAATGGAGCCGCGCGGCGGGGGAGGCCCCGGTTTGCATCGCCAAGGGCGTCGATGAGATTGCGTTGAAGATCAAGGAGATAGCGCGGGAAGAGGGTGTGGCGATATATAGTGACCCGCCTACCGCGCGTGCGCTCTATGCCGATGTGAAACTGGATCAGCAGATTTGGTCGCAACATTTCGAGGCCGTCGCCGTTGCCATTCGCTACGCCGAAGCACTACGCCGAAAGAGCCGCGCATGGACATAAATCAACTGTCGGAATTGAACCAGGTCGCCCGCGCCCAATTTGATCGGGATGCATTGAATTTGCGCGAGGCAATGGCCAAGGAGGCCGCGCTTCGCGCCGAGTTAGAGGCGCTTGTATCGTCAGAAGACAAGCGGGTTGTGGCTCAGCAGGGGGGGCTGGAGGTTGCTTTTGCCCAAACCGGCGAGGCGCTGTGGCAACATTGGGCGGACATGCGTCGCCGCGAGTTGCTGGCCAGACTGGCGCATCAACTCGCGGAAAAGGATGTTCTGAGGGCGCGTGCGCGACGGTCATTCGGGCGCCATACGGCACTGACATCGCTGGAAAATGAGTCCCGCGCGGAACGTCTGGATCAGGCCGGAAAACGTGACTTGCAGGATCTTCTCGATCTGGAGATTTGCCGGGAATGGGGAACCGGGTCAATGGCCCCGAAACGGTAATGGGGCCCGACCCTAGGTATCCTGGCGTGCGATGTCGGTTATCAAGACGTCTTGGACCAGATCGCCGAAATGGCTTTGCGCGGTTTCGCGCAGCGCACGTCGCAAGACATCAAGGTTTCTGGAGCTGGTAAAAGTGCCGGTAAATCCACCCAGGTTGGCGTGATCAAAAAACACCTGAAGGAATGCGTCGCGGAGCTTTGGTTCGCGCAGGTAGACCTTATCCGAGCGTCCGGTTGGTATTTCAACGCTGAGGGCAATGACCATCATCGAAGCCACGCGCGCCTCTGTGACCACTGGGACGACGAATTGGTTGTTTAATTTGATGTATTCGACGTCGGTCGGGGCGGTTTCGGTGGTGTGGTCACTTGCCATTTTAGTCGGCATCTCGCCACATGGATTGTCCAGGACCACAGCCTCGGCCGTTGGTTTAAGCAGGATGCCGGCGCCAACACCGGCACCAATGCCAAGAAGCGCAAGCAGGATTGGAAGAATTTTCCCCATTTTGGCCCCCTAGAATGGCAGAACGACATCAAGCACTTGCTGCCCGATCCGTGGTTGCTGCACATCGGTAATTTGGCCGCGCCCACCATAGGAAATTCGGGCAGATGCGATTTTGTCGTAAGTGATTTCATTTTGGCGAGAGATATCTTCGGGCCGCACATATCCGGTCACAATCAATTCACGCAGCTCGAAATTGACCCGCACCTCCTGTAGCCCCTGAATGGACAGGGTGCTGTTGGGCAAGACGTCAACGACGGTCGCAGCCACACGCAGCTCGAGCTTTTCGTTCCGCCGGACCGACCCATCGCCACCGGAGTTCGACGAAGAATTCAGGTTCACGGCATTAGAAAGCGAAGCCCCCTCTGGCAGGTCCGGGTCGATCCGTTGTGGCAGGCCAAAGAGTTGCGGCACCGCCATGGTTTCAGCGCCAGAGCGTGATCGCGCGGTGGAATTGGAAATTTCTGCGCTTTCGTCTATTTCGATGACAACCGTCAGGATATCGCCCCGTTTGGCCGCACGCCGGTCACCAAACAGCGATTCCTGACCGCCCTCCCAGAGGGAGGATTCCGGGCGACGCACGCCATGTTCGCTTTCCACCGGTAGGCCGGGGCTGAGCATCGCAAAATGCTCTGCGGTGTCGTTCGTTTCACTGAACGTCGGCGCGCGACCCACATGATCGAGCCGGGCACAGCCCGCAGTTGTGAGCAGCAGTGCCACGAGGGAGACGGGTAGGGATTTGATAGGGGATTTCACTGGCTGACCTTTATCGTTCCGTCCAGTTGGACATTTCCAAACAGGGTGGTGCGTGACGCGAGGTTCATGACCCGGACACGGTCACCCACGCCGCCGCGCCCAAGCGAGCGGCCATCCACATTGATGGACAGGCCGTTGGCGATATATTGCAAGACGACAATCTGATTGCGTTCGACCAATGCTGGCGGGCCGATGTCGCTGGGGCGGATCGGTCGGCCTGGCATATAGCGTCACCCGGGTTTCCTGACCAATCACCTGGTCGGGATCGGACAGTGCCCCGGGCGTGTCGACGGGGCGAAGCACGAGATCGGCACCGGTCACAATGGTATTGGCGCGCAGCGTTTGTGACGGGACAAGCGTGTCGCCCGCAGCCTGGCTGGTCAATAATACGAGCATGACGGCGGCAAATTCCCCTCTCATCAGCGTAACTGGGTTGTTGCGCCGAGCATTTGATCAGCGGCAGAAATGACTTTGGCGTTGAGTTCATAGCCCCGCTGCGCCTCGATCAATTCGGTGATTTCGCGCACGGCATCGACCGAACTGTCTTCCAGATAGCCTTGGCGCAGAATGCCCAATCCGTCTTGGCCCGGGGCGGACACAATGGCGGGGCCGGATGCCTCGGTTTCGAGAAACATGTTCGATCCCATCGCCTCCAATCCCTTGGCGTTGGTGAATCCGGCAAGGGTGAATTGACCCAGAAGCTGGGCTTCGGTTGTGTCGTTGAAATAGGCATAGACGTCGCCGTCGGCATTGATCGACAGGCTGCGGGCGTCCGCCGGGATGACAATTTCCGGCGCAACCGGAAAACCGTCTGAGGTTACGATCAATCCTTCTGCATTGCGTTTGAGGCCGCCATCGCGGGTATAGGCCGCCTGACCGGAGGGGAGCGTGATTTCCAGATAACCTTTGCCGTCGATGGCCACATCAAGATCACTGGATGTCGCGGACAGCGCCCCCTGTTGGAGATGCATTGAAACCGCGGCGGGGCGCACGCCAAGACCAAGCTGAATACCGGTGGGCAAAACTGTGCCGTCTGCGGCGCTGACCGTGCCGGCCCGGGCATATTGCTGGTAATGCAGGTCGGCAAATTCGGCGCGACGGGCGTTGTACCCGGTTGTCGACATATTCGCCAAATTGTTGGAGATCGTTTCGACCCGCATCTGCTGTGCGGTCATGCCAGTCGCGGCAATTTTCAGGGCGCGCATAATGTGGTTCCTTTATTTCAGCAGGGTTTGCACCGCGGTGCGAACACGTTCGTTTTCGGCATCGAGAAAGCTGGCGCCCATTTCATAGGCCCGCTGAACCTCGATCATGCGGGCGACCTGGCGGATGGGATCGACATTGGAATTTTCCAACGTCCCTTGCAGCACCTTGGGATTTTCGGCCGGGTCAAATCCGCTGTCAGCACGGAACAGCACGCCGTCTTCACGCACCAAATTCTGGCTGTCGACCGGGATAACAATGCCAAGCTGCGCCAATGGCACACCGTTGGAGGACAAAGTCCCGTCAACCGCTACGCCGATCTCGGTGGAATTGGGCGGGATGAAAATGGCGGCACCCCCGGCATCCAGAACGGGATACCCATCAAAATTGACCAGATCGCCCTGGCCGTTGACCGAAAAATTGCCCGCTCTGGTCAAACGTTCACCGGCAGGAGCCTGAACCAGAAAATACCCCTCGCCTTCGATGGCGAAGTCAAATGGCCCGCCGGTGGATGTCAGTGTTCCCTGAATTTCCGACGAATGGCTGATATTGGCCGTGGCCATTGAAATCGACGGGCCATTGTCGACCCGCGCCACATGTTCCGAAAACACAATATCTTCGCTGCGAAATCCGGTGGTGGCAGAATTGGCGATGTTATTCGCCACAATTTGCATTTCCCGCATCAATCCGCTTTGGCGGGTCAATGTGGTATAAGACGCATTTTCCATTTCAGGCTCCGGCAATCAAGGGAATGATCCAATTGTGAAAAAAGGCGACAAGCCGTTCGGTCATGAAGCTCATCGACGCCCAGAAGACGACGATGATAGCGCCCAGTTTTGGCACGAAGGTCAGCGTCATTTCCTGGATAGAGGTCAGGGCCTGAAACAGCCCGATCGTGACCCCGGCCAGAAGCGCGGCAAGCAGGATCGGCGTTGACATGATCACCGAAACCCAAAGCCCATGGCGCAATGTGTCGAAAAACAGGGCCTCGTCCATGCGGTTAGACCGGCATCCGAAGAATTTCCTGATAGGCTTCGACGACCTTGTCGCGCACGGTCACCACGGTTTCCACGGCCAATTCTGACTGGGCCAGCGCCTGAACCAATGCATGGGGATCGGCATCGCCAACCATTGCCGATTTTGCTGTGTCTTCAGCCACTTGCAGAGTTTCTGCAAAGTCCCGGGCCTGATCAAGCATCGCGGCGCCCATGGATTGCTTGGACTTATCCGGTGTTGTGACGGGACGAGAGGCCGCATATTTCTGTGCGGCAAAAATTGAACGGACATCCATTCTGGGTCTCCTTCAAGGGGTTTTGAGAAAGTTTATCTCCGCAGGAGATCAAGCAGGCTGGTGGACATTTGCCGCGCCTGATCAAACATTTTGAGGTTCGCCTCGTAACTGCGCTGGGCTTCGCGTGCATCGGCGATTTCGATCACCAGATTTACATTCGATCCTTCATAATGGCCGGTTTCACCGGCCAAAGGATGTGAAGGATCGTAAATTTGGGCCAGATCATTCTGATCCAACCTGACGCGACCTGTGGTCACCTGCCCCTTGGCATCGCCGTTCTGGCGATCCACTTGGAATGGGACGGTTTTACGCCGGTATCCCGGCGTATCGGCATTGGCGATATTTTCCGACAAATGCCGCAGTCGCGTTGCCTGGGCCTTCAGGCCACTGGCGGACACGGATAAAGAGTTTGAAAGGTCACTCATGAAATAACTCCTGATTATTTGCGGCCAAGGCTGCCGCGCAAAATATTGAGTGAGGAGCGGTAGATCGCCAGCGCACGGTCATGTTGACGGCGAATATCGACGCCACGCATCATTTCGGTTTCCAGCGACACGGTATTGCCATTGGGGTCACCAACCGCACCTTCGTCTGGAATGGCCTCGGGCATTGCCCCATCCATGGTGCCATGCAGATGGTCCGACCGAGAGGCGCGCAATCCGAATTGTGCCGAATTCTGGCGGATCATTTCCGGGAATTTCATAAGGTCGCGGGACTTGTAGCCCGGCGTATCGGTGTGGGCCATATTCTCGGCGGCCACGGCCTGACGCGCCGTGGCATGGCGTGCCATCGCCTGCGACAATTGCAGGACTTTCAGATTATCGTACATCGGGGCTTCTCCCTCGATTGGCTTCAACCAAGGCTTAACCCTGATTCCTTTAGAAATTGTTGTCAGCAGATAAAGGAAGCGCCCGATGCAACAGCCCCGGCTGGAAGGTTTGACAAAAAGGATCGCCAGAGTGACGCCCATTCGGCCGTTTGGCCGGGTCGTCAGTGTGGATGGGACCTATCTTATGGTGGCCGGTCTGGGAAAGCGGGTGCGCATGGGCGATCAGCTTCGGCTGGTGCGGTCGCGCGGGGAACCGTTGCGCGGCGAGGTTTTGAAAATCACGCCGGACGGGGTGATGATGCTGCCCGATGACGCATTGGAAGGTGTGGCGCTGGGCGATCGTGTGTTCTTGATGCCGGAAGCACAGATTTCGCCGCATGCTGGATGGGTTGGCCGTGTTGTCGACCCCTATGGTGTGCCGTTGGATGGCCGCCCCTTGCAGGGTGGTACGGAATTGCGACCGATCCATGCCCGTCCGCCGGAACCGGCGGTGCGCGGGCGGATGGGCGGTCGGCTCAATACCGGAATGGTGTTGTTCAACACGCTCCTGCCCTTGGTGCGGGGGCAAAGGATCGGGTTGTTTGCCGGATCTGGTGTCGGCAAGACCAGCCTTCTGGGCCATTTCGCCCGCAAGGTTGAGGCAGATGTTGTGGTGGTGTCACTGGTGGGTGAACGTGGCCGTGAACTGCGCGAGTTTATTGATGATGTCATGGGCCCCGAAGGTATGGCCCGCAGTGTGGTTGTCGCCGCAACCTCGGATCGCTCGCCGCTGGTGCGTCGTCGGTGCCCGGCTGCGGCCATGGCGATCGCAGAATATTTCCGCGATCAAGGGCTTCAGGTTCTGTACCTTGCGGATTCGATTACCCGTCTGGCCGAGGCGCATCGCGAGGTCGCCGTTGCCGGTGGCGAGGTGCCGGCCTTGCGTGGATATCCGCCGTCGATGTCGCATATGATTATGTCGCTGTGTGAACGCGCCGGTCCCGGCAAAGAGGGCAGCGGCGACATTACCGCGATTTTCACCGTGCTTGTGGCCGGATCAGATATGAATGAACCTGTGGCCGACGTTCTTCGCGGGGTGCTGGACGGTCATGTGGTACTTGAACGGGCAATTGCCGAACGCGGCCGCTATCCTGCAGTAAATGTGTTGCGCTCTGTGTCCCGCAGCCTGCCTGCCTGTGCGACGGACCATCAGAATGGCCGGATTGCTTTCGCCCGCAAATTGCTCAGCGCCTACAGTGGGTCTGAAACCATGATCAAAGCCGGGCTATATGCCCCTGGCAGCGATCTTGCGCTTGATCAGGCCGTACATGTGTTTGAAAAACTGGATGGTCTTGTCGCCCAGAAGGAACCGGGAACAATCGAACAAAGTTTCGAGCGGCTGGAACTGACCCTGAGAGAAGCAGAATCCTATCGCCCCAATCAAAAACAACTTGGACGAATGCCAACGACCCGGCTGGCGCAACGTCCAGGCTAGGACCTATCCAAAATGGGATGAATTAACCGGTCCAGGACCGCGGCGTCAGCCAGCCGATTGCAGCAAGGTAAGCGCGACGGACATGCTGGAATAGCTGGTGCTTTCGGCCAGCTGACTTTGCAGCAAATACTGCTCGATCAACTTTTCCTGCAATTCGGGGTCCGCAAAATCGGCGACTTCGGAGACGCCAAAACGCTGTTCGGACCGGTCGCGATAGATCTGTAGCTGTTGTTCAAGATCAAGCTGGCTGAAACCGCTAGGCATGTTCATTGCGGTATCAAAAACCTCTCGCAGGTATGGCGTGCCCATGACCAGATACCAGCGGCCATCATCGGTGCCGTCCTCAGCAGCCAATTCCGGAAGATCCTGGGCGGCATTCAACGCCAGGCGCATGCTTTCGTCCTGATCGCCCAGCGCAATCTCAAAAGCATTTCGATTGTAACGGTCGACGACCTGTTGGGCGAAAGCCGGTGAATAGGTATTGGAGCCAGTAAATTGGTCGAACCCAAAGGCGGCAGAGAATTTCGCGTATCTCTTGTCGGTCAGCTTGTTTGCCAGCGCGTCTTCTGAGCGGGTGCCTTCCTCCAGGATTTTTTGAACGAAGTATCGATTGTCGATATCGTCTTCCAGACCAAAGGCGCCCAACGCCACGCGTAACAGTCGGCGATCATCGACGAGCTGTTCCGCGGTTTCTATTTTGGCGATATTCGCCTTGTAGTAGTCGGCATCGCGCAAATTTTCCGGCGATTGATCAAAGGCCCGCTGCTGGGTTTCCAGCGTTCGTGTCAGCAACTTCCAACCGACCAGGCCAGAGGCAGGGAGGATCGGCTGAAAACTCATTTCTGTGTGGCCGCCATCAACCTATCCTCGCGCGGAATAAGTGCGCGCAAGGATTTCAGGCATTGGTAGAATTGATCGCCCAACAGGGCCTCGGTTGCATTGGCCAAAAGCGGCGGCTGTCCGTGTCTGTCAGAACCTGACTCAACTCTTCTATGCGTCGCAAAAGTTGATGTCGCGATTCTTCGGGTTCCGCGTCACCCGTCAGCACAAGTTGCGCGGCAAAACAGACCCGGCGGACCGGGGTATTTGCCTCTTCCGGGTGAATTGCGTCCCGCAACCGCAGGATATGCGCATTTGGCGTCAAAATGTTCAGCCTGCTCCGGCGGTCCCCGTTTTCGATCACCGCGCCGTTTACCAGGACCCTTTCCTTGGGTCCCAGTTTGAGGACAAGCCCGCTCATGACTGTGAACTCCCATTGCGCAAACCTCGAAGGATTGCGGTGTTGATTTCCAGCAGTGGCGCGACATTGGCCTTGCCCGCCAGGACCTGGGCTGAGTGGCGTTTCGAAAACTCGGACAGAAAGAAAATCCGCGCCTTCAGATCTTTGGGTAATTGATTGGCCTGATCCGCAACATCTGTTGCCAGGATGGTCCAAAGCCGATTGTTGCGATGCAGGGCGTCTGCCAAGCGCGGAAAATCGGCGCGGGAATTTTCGGCGGCGGCCTTTAACTCGTGTGTGGCACGGGCAATAGTTTCGTATTCCGCCCGGCGATGAGTTTTTGTTGGCGCGGCGGATTGCGAATAGGCGCGTTGGGCCATGGACTGAACGTTCACGACGCATCCTTCCTTCTGGAGTTCGACGAGTTGTTTACCGAGGGTTCAAAGGCGGGGAAAATCCCCGCCTTTGAACGATCCATTTACCGGAAAAGCGACAACAGGGTTTGCGGCGCCTGGTTGGCAATCGACAGCGATTGAACACCCAATTGTTGTTGCACCTGAAGCGCTTGGAGACGGGCCGACGCTTCTTCCATGTCAGCATCGACCATGGCACCGATGCCCGATTGCATCGAATTTGTCAGGCTGGAAATGAACGACGCCTGAATTTCAATGCGGCCTTCCACCGAACCAAAGGCAGAGGAGGCGCTGATCGCGGTATTGATCAGGGTTTCCACTGTTGCCAAGGCCGCTGTTGCGCCGACCCCAGTGCTGACGTTGATGCCGGTCATGGCACCCAAGCCACCAGATCCTGCGTTGGTGAACTGGCCAGTCACTGCCAGGTCGACGGTGCCGGCATTGGTAAAGGCCAATTCACCCGGGCTGCCGCTGTCATAATCAACGGTCAAACCAGCGATGCCGAGGTTGTCGATGGCGTTTTTCAAGCCAACAGCGACAATATCCGACGTGGTGGTCGCCGCCGCGTCATCCGCGGTCACGGTATAGGACACTTCCTGGCCACCAACATTCAAAGACACCCGATCTCCCGCAGCAAAGGCCGCGCCAGCAGAATCGTCGATGGTGATCTGGTCATTGCCGCCGCCGTTATCGAGAGAGAGCGCGACCGTGTCACCATTGGTTGACGGCGTGCCGCCGGACGAACCAAAGACGTCATTCGCAACATAGTTGCCGGTCGACAGATCCTGGCCTGTGACCGTGATCGACGATGCTGTCACATTGCCGGAAGAATCGCGGTCCAGAGATGCAAGGATTGAGGCGCTGGCAGCGGAGCCATCGACCAGGTTCAGACCATTGAACTGCGCGGCAGATACAACGGCGTTGATCTGGTCTTTCAGAGCGGTGACATCATCGTTGATTTTCGAACGGTCAACATTGTCTTCTTGCGCGGCGACAATCTTGCCCTTCATTTCGGTCAGCAGATTGGTGATGGTTTCCGATGCGTTCCGCGCCACGGCCACGGTTGAAACGCCCAACGAAAGGCTGTCGCCGATGGCTTTGAAGCCTTTTACATCTGATTCCATGACCTTGGAAATGGCCCAGACGGCGGAGTTATCTTTGGCGGTCGCAACGGATTTGCCGGTCGAGATTTGCGATTGAACCTCGGACATGCCTTTGTTGATGGATTTGAGTGTTTGCAGCGCGACCATCGCGCCATTGTTCGTCAGGATGCTAGACATAGATTTTCCTTCATACGCCAGACGCTTTTGCGTCGGATTGGGTTCGTGTCGGGTTTTCCGGCCACCGGTCCCCCGGTTGCGATGTCATTCTGACAAGTGCGGCCCGCGTATGTTCGGCGAAGGCTGCGCCACCGATATGGTGCGCTGCCAATTTGAATGTTTTGTCCTAACGCTTTCCTAATTCACATTTCCTCGGTCCGTAGCATTTGAAACAACCAATTCAGGTATTTTTCCTAAATTGATTTCATGCCCGTTTTTCCAATCGACCGCTCTTTGATACTTCGATCATTTGTTTCTGGCCGCTGCGATCATAGGTTTCCAGCGACTTGCGGACACGGCGGATGGTGGAAAACCGTTGCGCTACCGCCTGAATTCCCTTCATCGCGCTTTCAATCAATTCCTGATTGCGCGACAGCTTGTCCTTCAGCTCACCCAGGCCTGCGGTTTCCACATCGGCGCTTTCCGTCAATTCGCGCAGCAGCCGTTCCTTGGTGTCCAGCACGCGGCCAACCTCATCAATATCGCCGTGCAAAAGCGCCTTGCGCTCGGAATCGAGCAAATCATTAAGTTCGTCCAGAATTTCGCTTGCCCGTTCGGTCATTTTTCAGCCTCCATAAGAGCTTTGACAAAGGTTTCGGTCAGACCCACACCACCGGCGCGCACCATCGCTTCGGATTGTGCCTGGACAAGAAAAGAGGAAAATTGTTCCTCGCCGGCACCGCCGCCAAAAGAATCGCGCTGCTTGCCGAAACCTGCGGATTTCAGCATTTCAGCAAGAAAAGTCGCCTCGAGCTTTTGGGCGGCGTGATGAATATTGCGCGCCTTATGTTCAGTTTGATCAAACCCACGGCTCGTTTGCCCTGAAGGGCCTGTCGCGATTGCAATTGAATGCACCATATCTGGCATCGGAAAATCCTCAAAATTGAACGGGTTTTTCTCAATTTGCCGGAGTATCGGTAAAGAATCGGTAACCGACATGGTGGATATTCACCGGAATTGGGAAGAATTCCTGGAGAACACATGCAGTCGGACGTTTCTACGACCTTATCTTTGACGGCGCGCACCGGGCCGGATGCGCGCAAATCGCATTCACGCGTGATGTTGAACGGTTTGATCCCGGCGGATCCGAAGACCGGCAGCGGTGGTGCGGCAATTGATTTTGCCAAGGTCTTCGCGGATGGGGCCATCAAGCTGAATGGGGTTAGAAGTGACCCCATGTTGGCGGTGCATGCAGAGCAAACGTCGAAAGCCGTCGAGGTTGGCTCCACTGCGGTGGCAGAGTGCGAAGCCGCTTGGGACGAAGAGGGTATTCTGCCTGAACCCGAAGAGCCGGGAACCGGAACGCTGCGGCAAGCGGATGTTGCAACCGCGATGAGCCAAGACCAAATGGCCGAAGCCGATCGCGGCGCATCTGAGTCCGGCGTCGTCCCAAAGAACTCTCGGGAACCGGGCCTGAGCGTTTCAGGGTCGCATTTCTTGCACAATACCAATGTGTTTGCGCCAGTTCGTGAGAGCAGCGGTGATTTGGATCGTCGAGGGGAGCCGCAGGCGCGCATTGATGGCCACCAGCCCGGTGACATCATTCCAAAATTGCGCCTTGCACAAGATCCGGTTTCGTTCGGCATGGTTGCGGAGGAGGCTTCGGTCGAAGCCGGGTTTGTGTCGCCGACGGGCCGGGCGGAGAATGATCCAAACGTTGGCATCATCAAAAATGTCATGCGTCTTGCGGGTGCCAGCCAGCCAAATCCGGTGGAAACCGTTCATCATATGGATGCAGTGCCCAGTCTGGTCGCATCGGTGGATGACGAGCCGGATCACGCCCGTGACCCAAGCCGTCCGACGGCCGTTTCCCGGCTACAACCTCCGGCCATTGACCCGGAATTCACTGGGGTGGCGTCCGTCCAGATGGCCAACGTCGCGCATCATATCCCGTCGTCTGGACCGACATCCGATCTTTCCGGCGACAGCGAAATCCGGCGCTCTACACGGGCGGAAGATGGGCTGCGATCCGACATTCCCCCTCAAACGACAGATATTTCGGTGCGTTTTGGGCAGGTAGCCTCGAAAGATCAGCAACATGCATTGCCGGTTGATGGTCAACTGCCCGTCGATCCGCAGGGTGCGGGCCAAGGACCGTCACATTCCCGCGATCCTGAAAACACCGACGCCAGCGGGCTGACAAAGACAGACAGAACCCCGGCAGGGACCGGCCGATTTAACACAGCCGCCCCTCAGGAAATTGAATTGAACCCGGGTGGGGCCAAAATTGAACTCTCCGCAGCGCCGGAAATCGCTTCGGGTTCAGGGGATCGGATGCATCCGCCGACCGAAACAAACGGTCACAGGGGTCCGGCACCTGAAGCGGCAACGCAGTTGACTGCGACTACCTTGCAATCTGACCAAGAGGTTAGGTTGGTCACGTCAAACGAACCGCAAAGGTTTGCCGCCACCGAAGATGCTTTGCCTTCTGATATGGCTCCGACACGTCGCGGAACGGCATTGCCGACGCCGTTCAAGGGGTCACAACCGGGCAATTTGGCGGAACTGGCCTGGTCGCAGAAGGTCTTGCACATCATGGGCAATGAGGCGGGTGCCAAACCGGTCGCCGCCGATCAATCTCAAAGCACGCAAACGCCCCCCACAACGCTTGTGCCTGCGGTTAATGCGCCAATCGCAACGGATCTGGGGCAATCATCGGGAATGGCGGGCGGAGGGGTGGCCGACGTTGTTGCGTCCGTCAGATCACCGCAAGCAGAGGCACCGCCAACGCCGCAAGCCCACAGAGCGGCCCTGGACGCCACCGGGGGAGTTGCATTGCCACAACCTTTGCCAGCGGGAGAAGGGGCAGCGGAGACGCCAATGGGGGCTTTGACAGGGTCAGACCGGATTGTGCCCGCCGCCAGACCAACCGAGGCAATTTCAACCGCGAACGGGATGCCCGCGCAAGATCAGGGGCAAGGTCGCGAAAAACCGGACGTGCCGACAACCATGGCCGCATCCGATTTGGGCCGTGCGCAAGAACCCCAAACCAAGGCAGCTTTGCCGACAGATCACAGTACGCCGGGATCACAAGCGGAGCCTTCATCGCGGGGCATCGCCGCGCCACCGGACAACGCATCAGGCGGCGATCCCGCCAAACCCAATGCCCTCCAACCGGGCGTCGAAACGCAACAGGTGCAGCTGCGGTCCGAATTGGCCGCGCTGCCCACGCGGGACGTTCCACATCAGAGCGTGACTGCGCCGCAGCCCGCCGCACAGATGCAAAATGCCATGGTCGCCCGCGATGTGGCGCAGCAACTGTCGCTTGTTACCCGAAGCGCCGCCGGCGAGGTGACCGAATTGTCGCTGCGGCCAGACGAGCTTGGCCATGTGCGGATGCGGATGACCGGGGGCGACGGGCAGATTGTGTTGCAAATTCTTAGCGAACGCCCGGAAACCCATGATCTCATGCGGCGTCACATCGACATCGTTGAACGGGCGTTCCGCGAACTTGGCTACAACGACATCGCATTCGAATTCTCGTTCAATGGCCGCCGCGATCGCAATGCCGCGGGCGGCGATGGCATCGGTCAGGTTGCGGAGGAGCCGCAATCCAATGCAACCGAAGGCGCGGACACCCCCGCCACAGCCCCCCAGGCTGAACGCTTGGCTCTTGGCGCCACGCGATTGGATATTCGGCTATAGGAGGCCCCAAATGATTTCATCAAGCACGACATCGGTGACAACCGCCGCCACAAATACCCCCACACCCGCCAGCAGCGAGGCAATCCTGAGTTCGGATTACGAAACCTTTCTGAAAATGTTGACCACCCAGGCGCAAAATCAGGATCCATTGAACCCGATCGATTTATCGGATTATGCCGCGCAATTGGCGACGTTTTCGTCGGTGGAGCAACAGGTCGTGACCAATGATCTTTTGCAAAACATGATGTCGCTCCTCAGCGTCGGCGGGTTGGGGGATTTGGCCTCTTGGGTGGGGCGCGAGGTACGCAGCGATGCACCGGGGTATTTCGATGGCGCGCCTCTGTCCCTTGCGGTCACCACGGTCACCGGCGCGGACACTTCGCAGCTTGAGGTGCGGGATGCGGCCGGAAACCTGAAGCAGTCGCATCCTCTGACCTCTGGCCAGGCCCGATTTGAATGGGCTGGCGTGGATGAGTTCGGCGCACCCTTGCCAATGGGGGAATACAGTTTTTCGGTCGAAAATTTTTCCAATGGCGAGTCTGTTGGCGTGACGTCGGTGGCCACCTACAACAGGGTGCAAGAGGCACGGGTGGACAACGGTCAAACCTATCTCGTTTTGAAGGGGGGGCATGTTTTGGCGACAGATTTGTTACCGGTATCAGAGAGTAACTCAACCAAAGCGTGTGTCGGTATATTTTTTGGATGAAAAACCAGCAGAATATCGGGTTTCGGGGCAGTTTTCCGCAGTAAATGAACGCCACTGTTGCGGAAATGACGCTCAGGTGCTTGCGCCGAAAACGGAGCCAAAAACATGATCAAACGGGTTTGAAGCCTGAGCTATTTCAATGTACTCTGGAACTGCGTGGGGTGTGTGTTCACCCAATAGTGTCTGGAGAACATGATGAAGAAATTTGCATTGGCGGCGGCCGCAGCGGTTACGCTGGCGTCTGCTGCTCCGGCAGTGGCCGAACCGGCTGACGTCGCGGCCGATCCATTTATCGCCACTCAAGGCGATACAACTGCACTCGCCATTCTTGGCGGTGTTACCGTTCTGGTTTTGATTGCGGCCGGTGGCGGCAATGGTGGGTCCTCGAGCACGTCCAGCTCGACCGGAACTCCCTGAGTTTGAATGACCCAAAAAACGAAACGGCGGCCCTTGGGTCGCCGTTTTGCG
Organism: Phaeobacter sp. J2-8; assembly: GCF_022867865.1. Classification (GTDB taxonomy): domain Bacteria; phylum Pseudomonadota; class Alphaproteobacteria; order Rhodobacterales; family Rhodobacteraceae; genus Marinovum. The sequence goes on from NZ_JALIEC010000001.1 coordinate 139,435, forward strand.
TTTGGCCACCCGAAGGTGGCAGCGCCGCCAAGATGGCGTAAGGCCACGGTCAGGTAAGCGGAATGAAGACCGCCGCCAGACCCGCCCCCATCACAAGCCCACATGCCAGGAACAGCCACCGGCTGCGCAGAATGCGGGACGTGTCTCTGTGTTCCGCTTTGTCGACCTGCTGAATCAGGGCGGCCTCTGCCAGCTCTGGCAACCGGGGCCCGAAACGCGCCAGAACCTTTACCGTGTTGGCCAGATCTTCCAGAAAAGCGCGCGGGCCGATGCTGTTGCGAATATAGCTTTCGACAATGGGATGGGCGACCTCCCATATATTGGTGTGCGGGTTCAGCGAGCGCGCCACCCCTTCGACCACCACCATCGTGCGCTGCAACAGGATCAGCTCGGTCCGGGTTTCCATGCCGAAACGTTCAGTCACTTCAAACAGATAGGCCAGCAATTTGGCCATGGAAATGCGCGTCGCATCCATGCCGAAAATCGGTTCGCCCACCGCGCGCAGGGCGCGGGCGAATTCATCGACATCGCGGTCGGCGGGCACATAACCGGCCTCGAAATGCACCTCGGCGACACGTTTGTAATCGCGGCGGATAAAGCCAAACAGAATTTCGGCGTAAACCCGGCGGGTGTATTCGTCGATATGGCCCATGATGCCGAAATCAAACGCGATGATATCGCCGTTGGCCGCCACCTTCAGGTTGCCCTGATGCATGTCAGCGTGAAAGAACCCGTCGCGCAGCGCATGGTTCAGGAACAATTGCAGCACGCGTTCGGCCAGTTCCACCCGGTCATGCCCGGCGGCGTCCAGCGCGGCATTATCCCCCAGCGCCGCACCCTCGGCCCAGCCCATGGTCATCACCCGGCGATCCGACAAATGCCATTTGATTTCAGGTAGTTGAAACCCGGCGTCTTCCTTGGTGTTGGCGGCGAATTCCGATGCGGCGGCGCTTTCCAGGCGCAGGTCCAATTCGCCTGTCACCACGCCTTCGAAATGGCGGATCACCTCCATCGGGTGCAACCGGCGCGAAGACGGTGACAGCAATTCCACGGTTTTGGCCGCAAAGTAAAACGCGTCGATGTCGCGGTGAAAGGCGCGTTCGATGCCGGGGCGCAGCACCTTGATCGCCACGGTTTCGCCGGTTTCGGCGACAACGGCCTTGTGCACCTGCGCAATCGAGGCCGCCGCGACAGGTTCGCTGATTTCGGAAAAGATTGCCTCGGAAGGCTGGCCCAATGCGGCGGAAATTGTGGCGCGGGCCTCTGCAACGGTAAAGGGTGGCAATTTGTCCTGCAGGACGCGCAATTGCAGCGCCAGGTCGTCCCCCACCACATCGGGGCGGGTCGACAGGATTTGACCGAACTTGATATAGGCCGGTCCCATCGCCGTCAGCGCGCGGCTGACCGGCGGCAGGGCCGGATCGCCACGATAGCCCAGCCATTTGAACGGCCAACCCAACGTCTTGGCGGCAATGCGCAGCGGCGTTGGCGCGTCAAACGCGTCCAATACGTCATTCATGGCGCCGGTACGTTCCAGCGTTGCGCCAGTGCGGATCAGACGGAAAATATTGTGCGGTCCACGCATTCTAGATCTTCCAACCGGAATGAAGACAGGCCACGCCCATCGTCAAATTGCGGTATTTCGCCTGTTCGAACCCTGCGTCGCGCACCATTTGCAAGAATGTTTCCTGGTCGGGGAATTGCCGGATGGATTCCACCAGATATTGATAGCTGTCGCGGTCATTGGCGATCAACCGGCCCATTTCGGGAATGACATTAAATGAATAGCGGTCATAGGCCCATTGCAGGCCGGGATTGGGGATCTGGCTGAATTCCAGCACCATCAACCTCCCGCCGGGGCGCAACACGCGATAGGCTTCGGCCAGGGCGTCGGCAGGCCGGGTGACGTTGCGAATGCCGAAACTGATGGTGTAAACATCAAAGCTGTTGTCGGCAAAGGGCAGGGCCATCGCGTCCCCGACCACCCAATCGAGGCTGTCAGCCATGCTTTCGGCCTCGGCGCGTTTGCGGCCTTCGACCAGCATCGGCTCGGTCAGATCCAATACGGTGGCATGGGTCGTTTCGGCCCCGCCTGCGCCCGCCCGTTTCAGGAAACGGAACGAAATATCGCCGGTGCCGCCCGCCACATCCAGCAGCTTTTGCCCGGCGCGCGGCGCCAGCCAATCCATCATCGCATCTTTCCAGATCCGGTGAATGCCCATCGACATCGCGTCGTTCATCACGTCATAGCGGGACGCAACAGAGCCGAAAACGCCCTGCACGCGGCGGCTTTTTCTTCTTCGGGCACCGTTTGGTAGCCGAAATGCGTGGTCTTGGGATTGTCCTGCGTCATGGGGCTTGCCGTTTGGTTCCAGTTGCGTGTTGTTATAGTGCGCTGACAGGCCGACACAATGCGGCCCTTTGTATGGGAGCACCGACTTGCCCGAATTACCCGAAGTTGAAACCGTGCGCCGCGGCATGGCCCCGGCAATGGAGGGCGACGTGATCGCAGCCGCGGCGGTAAATCGGCCTGATCTGCGCTGGCCATTTCCGGAGAATATGGCGGCGCGGCTGACTGGGCGGCGGGTTCTGGCCCTGCGGCGCCGGTCGAAATACATCCTGGCCGACCTCGATTCCGGGGAAACCCTGTTGATCCATCTCGGTATGTCGGGCCGCATCCTGATTTCCGGCGATCCGCAGGGGCGGTTTGTGCGTGATCACCCGTCGGCGGAAAAACATGATCATGTGGTCTTCGACATGGCGGGCGGGGCGCGCATCACATTCAACGACCCGCGTCGGTTCGGCGCGATGGATCTTTTGCCGACCGTAGGCGCAGAAGATCACCCGCTTCTGGCCAAGCTGGGGCCGGAACCTTTGGGCAATGATTTCAGCGAAACCTACCTGGCCACGGCGTTGGCCCGTCGTAACACGCCGATCAAATCCGCGCTTCTGGATCAGAAAATCGTCGCAGGATTGGGTAATATCTATGTGTGCGAGGCATTATTTCGTTGCGGAATATCCCCAATTCGCAAAGCGCGTGATCTTTCTGAAACACAGATGCACGCGTTGGTGCCGGTCATTCGCGACGTGTTGATGGCGGCGATTGAAGCGGGGGGATCATCGCTCAAGGATTTTCGCCAAGCCGATGGAGAACTTGGATATTTTCAGCACAGCTTTGATGTTTATGGCCGCGAGGGCGACCCCTGTCGCACCCCGGATTGTGACGATACAATTGCCCGTATCGTGCAATCTGGGCGATCAAGCTTCTATTGTGCCAACTGTCAAAGATAGCTTGAACCGCGCAATCAAGCTGATAAGCACGGGAAACTGACCGAAACAACGGAAAGCTTTTTACATGGCCTATGAGACGATCATCGTCGAAGTAGAAGACCACGTTGCCACCATCACCCTGAACCGTCCCGACGCGCTGAATGCGCTGAACTCGCAATTGTTGGGCGAGCTGTGTCAGGCGCTGGGCGAGGCGACGAAAAACGACAAGGTGCGCTGCATTGTGCTGACCGGCTCGGCCAAGGCCTTTGCCGCCGGGGCGGACATCAAGGAAATGTCCGAAAAGTCCTTTGTCGATGTCTTCACCCAGGATTTCTTTGGTCCTGAACATGCCCAGATCATGGGTGTGCGCAAGCCGATCATCGCCGCTGTGGCGGGGTATGCGCTGGGCGGCGGTTGCGAGCTTGCAATGATGTGTGACTTCATCATTGCGGCGGACACTGCAAAATTTGGCCAGCCAGAGATCAACCTTGGCGTGATTGCCGGGCTCGGCGGCACCCAGCGTTTGACACGGCTGGTGGGCAAATCGAAATCCATGGACATGCACCTGACCGGGCGTTTCATGGATGCAGAAGAGGCCGAGCGCGCCGGTCTTGTCAGCCGCGTGGTGCCCGCCAAGAAGCTGATGGAAGAAGCCCAGGGCGCAGCCCAGAAAATAGCCGAAAAATCCATGCTGGCCGCAAGCGCCGCCAAGGAAGCCGTGAACCGGGCCGAAGAAGTGTCGCTGGCCGAGGGGCTGTTGTTTGAAAAGCGGCTGTTCCATTCGCTGTTTGCCAGCGAAGACAGACCGAAGGCATGGCAGCGTTCCAGGAAAAGCGTCAGCCGCAGTTCCGCGACAAGTAATCACACAGGCAAAGGCCGGATTGTCCAAATTTGGCCTTTGCAAACGCGGCGAAGTTGCGTATATCCCGCCGCCATACATGCGCGTGCAGCCCGCTTAGGCTAAAATCATCTCAGACCGGTGCCAGTTTTGGCCGGGGTCCGGGCGGTCCGGCATTGCGCTATTGAAAATACCAGACCCTCGAAAGGGAAGATCAGCATGGCAAATACGCCCCAGTCCAAAAAACGCGCCCGCCAGAACGAGAAACGTTTTGCCGTCAACAAAGCCCGTCGTTCGCGCATGCGCACCTATCTGCGCAAAGTAGAAGAAGCGATCGAAGCTGGTGACAAAGAGGTTGCGGTTGCCGCACTTCGCGCCGCTCAGCCCGAGCTGATGCGTGGCGTTACTAAAGGTATCCTGCACAAAAACACCGCCGCGCGGAAGATGTCGCGCCTGGCCGCACGGGTCAAAGCCATCGGCTGAGTCGCGCTGAAATCGCGTTTCCACGTCGCTATACAAAACGCAAGGGCACCCGGATCTTCGGGTGTCTTTTTTTGTTTCAAAGGCCTTTCATTGGCGGGTTTGTGTCCTGTCTGCACAGCCCGATAGATTTTTTTCGCCATTCCCTGAGTCAACATTTAGTTTGGGTTGCCGCTCCGCGGCGCGACTTGCTAAGTTCATCTTGCGATTCATGTCGTGAAGTTGGGGGGACAGGCGGAAACAGTCGATTTGCCACGACTGGCTTGGTCAAAGAACCACCGGAAAGCGGTGGAATTTGAACGAGTTAGAGCATTTGCTCACAGCCATGTCCAACAAGTTAGGTTCGGCCAGATACCGATTCCCAGGGGCACTCACCCCTGGTCGGGAAAGGTGTCTGTACAGGTAGGCGCACGCTGTTGGGTATCCGGCAGGGGACCGTGCGGCGCGTTCTATTAGTAGGGACCGGATGTTGAGGGACATCCGGAAAATCGGGAACAGATGCAGGGACAAATGACAGAAGACCAATGGGGAGCACTACAAGGGCAGTTGCGGGAAACCGTGGGGGCAAACAATTATGCCAACTGGATTGAGCCGCTCGAATTCGAAGGTGTGACAGACGGGATCGCCCGCTTTGCTGTGCCAACCAGTTTTCTGGGCAACTATGTGCACCGGAATTATGGCGAGCTGCTGCAATACACGATGAGCACGGCAGGCGCCGAAGTGCGCCGTCTTCAATTCGACGTGCCGGCGAACAAGGCAACCAGCCCAATGGCGCAGGCCGGGCAGAGTGCCAAAATGTCTCCGGTGCCGCGCGGCCCGGCAAAACCCGCCCCGTCGAAGTCGTCGCAGCCCAAGTCAATGCCGAGGTCCGATATGGCTGATCTGTTGCCAAGCGCACCTTTGGACAAACGATTCACCTTTGACACGTTTGTCGTCGGTAAACCGAACGAATTGGCGCATGCTGCCGCGCGCCGGGTGGGCGAGGGCGGTGAAGTCACCTTTAACCCGCTGTTTCTCTATGGTGGCGTCGGATTGGGCAAAACCCACCTGATGCATGCCATCGCATGGGAGCTGAAGTCGCGTTCGCCGCATTTGAATGTGCTGTATCTGTCGGCCGAACAATTCATGTATCGCTTTGTTCAGGCGCTGCGCGACCGCAAGATGATGGATTTCAAACAGATCTTCCGTTCGGTTGATGTGCTGATGGTCGATGACGTGCAATTCATCGCCGGCAAGGATTCCACCCAAGAGGAATTCTTTCACACTTTCAACGCGCTGGTCGATCAGAACAAACAGATCATCATTTCCGCGGACCGTGCGCCGGGCGAAATCAAGGATCTGGAAAACCGGATTCAGTCGCGTCTGCAATCGGGCCTGGTGGTGGATCTGCACCCCACCGATTATGAACTGCGTCTGGGTATTCTGCATTCCAAACTGGCCACGCATCGTCTGCAATATCCCGAGCTGGAGTTGGACGAAAAGGTTCTGGAATTCCTGGCGCATCGTATTTCCACCAACGTGCGCGTGCTGGAAGGGGCGCTGACCCGGCTGTTCGCCTTTGCGTCGCTTGTTGGTCGGCCGATCACCATGGAGCTGACGCAAGATTGTCTTGCAGACGTGCTGCGGGCATCGGAACGCAAGATCACCATCGAGGAAATCCAGCGTCAGGTGGCCGAGCATTACAATATTCGCCTGTCTGAACTGGTCGGGCCGAAGCGGCTGCGGGTCTTTGCCCGTCCGCGTCAGGTGGCAATGTATCTCTGCAAACAATTGACCAGCCGGTCCTTGCCGGAAATTGGCCGTCGGTTTGGCGGGCGCGATCATACCACGGTCATGCATGGCGTGCGTCGGATTGAAGAGTTGAAGATCCAGGATGGCCAGATTGCCGAAGATCTGGAAATGCTGCGCCGGACGCTGGAAGCCTAGGCCATAGTTGCCAAAAGAGCAGGCAAGAGACTTTCCTTGCCTGCGGCACCCTTGACGCCCCCCTCAAACCATTGGAAACCTCACAGGAACGCCCGAAAAGGGCTTGGAGCACATGGGGGATGCGGCTAACGTGCCGGTTCCGGGCTTTCGGAGGGACAGGGATATGAAGATCAGTATCGAACGCGGCACATTGCTCAAGGCAGTGGCGCAGGCGCAATCGGTTGTCGAACGGCGCAACACCATCCCGATCCTGGCAAATGTGCTGATCGAGGCGGAGGGGGACACCGTGTCCTTTCGGGCGACCGATCTCGACATCGAAGTGGTGGACAAGGCCCCGGCCCAGGTCGAGCGCGCCGGTGCAACGACGGTCTCTGCCGTCACATTGCACGAAATTGTCCGCAAATTGCCGGACGGCGCCTTGGTCACGCTGACCGAAGAGCCAACAAATGGTCGTCTAACGGTCGAAGCCGGGCGGTCCAACTTCTCTTTGGCGACCCTGCCAAAAGAAGATTTCCCGGTTATGGCGACCTCGGAATATTCGTCGAACTTTTCCGCCCCGGCCCCGGTGCTGCGCCGGTTGTTCGACAAATCGAAATTCGCGATTTCGACGGAAGAAACCCGGTATTACCTGAACGGCGTGTATATGCATGTCTCGGATGCCGAAGGCGGCAAGGTTCTGCGCTGTGTGGCGACCGATGGTCACCGGCTGGCGCGGATTGACGCTGATCTGCCTGATGGTGCGGCGGAAATGCCCGGCGTGATTGTCCCGCGCAAGACCGTGGGCGAAATGCGCAAGCTTCTGGATGATGACGATATGGAAATCGCGGTTTCTGTGTCGGAAACCAAAGTGCGCTTTGCCACCCCCGAAATCACCCTGACGTCCAAGGTCATTGACGGCACATTCCCCGACTACACCCGCGTCATTCCCCAGGGCAACACCCGCAAGCTGGAAGTGGATGCATCCGATTTCGCCCGCGCGGTGGACCGGGTTGCGACCGTCAGTTCGGAACGTTCGCGGGCGGTGAAATTGTCGCTTGACGAAGATCGGCTGGTACTGTCGGTCAATGCGCCCGACAGCGGTGCAGCCGAAGAAGAGCTGGCCGTGGCCTATGCCGACGAGCGGCTGGAAATCGGGTTCAACGCGAAATACCTGCTGGAAATCGCCAGCCAGGTGGATCGTGAAAACGCGGTGTTCATGTTCAATTCCTCCGGTGATCCGACCCTGATGCGCGAAGGCAACGACACCAGCGCGGTCTATGTCGTCATGCCGATGCGGGTATAACGGGGCAGGGCACAGATTGCCCTCTGCGCTGCCCAGCCATCTGACCCGTCTGAAACTGTCGCATTTTCGCTCGCATAAACATGTGGCGATGACCTGTGATGCGCGTCCAGTGGCCCTGTTTGGTGACAATGGCGCGGGCAAGACCAATATCCTGGAGGCAGTGTCGCTGTTTTCCCCCGGTCGCGGGCTGCGCCGTGCCAGCGCCGAGGATATGACCCGCCGCCCCGAGGCATTGGGCTGGAAGATCTCTGGCGAGTTGCATGTCGAAGGCCGCCCGCGCGAAATTGAGAGCCAATCGGAAAACGGCGCATCGCGGCAGGTGAAGGTGGACGGCAAACCCGCCGCACAGGTGGCTTTGGCCAAATTGGCCCGCGTGCTGTGGTTAATCCCCGCAATGGATCGGTTATGGATAGAAGGCGCAGATGGGCGGCGGCGGTTTCTGGACCGGATGACGCTCAGCTTTTTCCCCGATCATGCCCAAGCGGTGCTCGATTACGAAAAGGCAATGCGGGAACGCAATCGTCTGCTCAAGGATCAGGCGCGCGACGGTCATTGGTATGCCGCGTTAGAGGTGCAGATGGCCCGTGCCGGCGCGGTGATCCATGGCAATCGCCAGGCCACCCTGACGCGGATCGCTGCGGCCCAGGCAGAGGCCGAGACCGCGTTTCCGGTCAGTACCCTGGAACTGACGGCACCAGATGATGACATGCCGGACGGGGAAGAGGCGCTGCGCACCGCCCTTGCCAACAGCCGATCCCGCGACATGATCGTCGGTCGGGCGATGATTGGACCGCACCGCACCGATCTTCATGCGGTTTACACCGCCAAGGGTACGCTGGCCCGTGATTGTTCCACCGGCGAGCAGAAGGCGCTTTTGATTTCGCTGATACTGGCCAATGCCCGCGCGCTGGCCAATGACATCGGCAGCCCGCCGATCCTGTTGCTGGACGAGGTCGCGGCACATCTGGACGCGGCCCGCCGCGCCGCGCTTTATGATGAAATCTGGGCGCTGGGCGCGCAGGCCTGGATGACCGGCACCGGCGCGGAATTGTTCACCGACCTTGGGGATCGCGCGCAACGGTTCGAAGTGTCGGAAACCGTGGGCGAATCCCGGGTGGCGCCCGCCTAGGGGCCACGCAGAGGTGACACAAAATATTGTGGCATCTGCGTGACATGCCCCCAAAAACACCTTATATTTCGGGCGAGAGAAAAAGAAGGCAACGCATGTCCGAGCAAGCAAATCCCGCACCCGAATATGGCGCGGATTCGATTAAGGTTCTCAAAGGCTTAGAAGCTGTCCGCAAACGTCCCGGTATGTATATCGGCGATACGGACGATGGTTCGGGTCTGCACCATATGGTGTATGAGGTCGTGGACAACGGCATTGACGAGGCGCTGGCCGGTCATGCCGACTATGTCCACGTGAAAATTCACGCCGACAACTCGGTTTCCGTGCGTGACAATGGCCGGGGTATTCCCGTGGACATCCACGAGGAAGAGGGCGTTTCCGCCGCCGAGGTCATCATGACCCAGCTGCACGCCGGCGGTAAATTCGACAGCAATTCCTATAAGGTGTCGGGTGGTTTGCACGGCGTGGGCGTGTCGGTGGTGAACGCGCTTTCTGTTTGGTTGGAATTGCGCGTCTGGCGCAATGGCAAGGAACACTACGCCAAGTTCGAACATGGCGAGACCACCGAACATCTGCGCGTGGTGCGCGATGCGGTGGGTGAATCTGGCACCGAGGTACGGTTCCTGGCTTCAACCGACACGTTTTCCAACCTCGACTATGTTTTTGACACCTTGGAAAAGCGGTTGCGTGAGCTTGCCTTCCTCAACTCCGGTGTGAAAATCATTCTTGAGGATGATCGCCCGGCAGAGCCGCTGCATGTGGAACTGATTTACGAAGGCGGCGTTAAGGAATTCGTCAAATACGTGGATCGCCACAAAAGCCCGATGATGGAAGAGCCGATTTATGTGGCGGGTGACCGCGACGACATCGGTGTCGAAGTGGCGATGTGGTGGAACGACAGCTATCATGAAACGGTGCTGCCCTTTACCAACAACATCCCGCAGCGCGACGGTGGCGCGCACCTTGCCGGGTTCCGTGGGGCGCTGACCCGCACCCTGACGCGCTATGCACAGGAAAGCGGAATCGCAAAACGCGAAAAGATCAGCTTTACCGGCGATGACGCGCGCGAGGGCCTGACATGTGTGTTGTCGGTCAAAGTGCCCGATCCAAAATTCAGCTCGCAGACCAAGGACAAACTGGTCAGCTCCGAAGTGCGCCCAGCGGTCGAGAATCTGGTTGGCGAAAAGCTGTCTGAATGGTTCGAGGAAAACCCGGCGCAGGCCAAGATGATTGTCGGCAAGATCGTCGAGGCCGCCATGGCCCGCGAAGCCGCCCGCAAGGCCCGTGAATTGACCCGCCGCAAATCGGCGATGGATGTGAACTTCCTTGCGGGCAAGCTAAAGGATTGTTCGGAAAAAGATCCGTCCAAGACCGAATTGTTCCTCGTCGAGGGTGACAGCGCCGGCGGATCGGCCCAGACCGGTCGCGACCGGGGCACCCAGGCGATCCTGCCGTTGAAGGGTAAGATCCTGAACGTTGAACGCGCACGGTTTGACCGGATGCTGGGTAGCCAGGAGATCGGCAATCTGGTGATGGCGCTGGGCACCGGCATCGGGCGCGACGAATTCAACATCGAAAAACTGCGCTACCACAAGATTGTCATCATGACTGACGCCGACGTCGACGGCGCGCATATCCGCACGCTTTTGCTGACGTTCTTCTTCCGCCAAATGCCGGAATTGATCGAAGGTGGCTATCTCTATATCGCGCAACCGCCGCTCTATAAGGTGTCGCGCGGCAAGTCCGAGGTCTATCTGAAAGATCAGGCCGCGATGGATGACTACCTGATGAATCAGGGTGTTGACGGCGCGACGCTGAAACTGGCGGATGGCGCGGAAATGGCCGGTCAGGATCTGTTCCGCGTGGTGGAAGAGGCGCGGCAGCTCAAACGGGTTTTGGACGCCTTTCCAACGCATTACCCGCGCCATATCCTTGAACAGGCCGCCATTGCCGGGGCTTTTGTGCCGGGTGCTGTCGATGCCGATCTTCAGGGCGTCGCAGACAAGGTGGCGCGGCGGCTGGACCTGATTGCGCTGGAATACGAAAAGGGTTGGCGCGGTCGCATCACCCAGGATCACGGTATCCGTTTGGCCCGCATTCTGCGAGGTGTCGAAGAGGTGCGGACATTGGACGGCCCGATGCTGCGCTCGGGCGAGGCCCGGCGCACGGGAACCTTCACCCAGAACCTGCAAGAAGTTTACGGCTCTGCCGCATCGTTGCACCGCAAGGAACGTTCGCAAATCATCCAGGGCCCGCTTGATCTGTTGGCGGCCATTCTGGAAGAGGGCGAAAAGGGCAACACCCTGCAACGCTACAAAGGTCTGGGCGAAATGAACCCGGATCAGCTTTGGGAAACCACGCTCGACCCCGACGCGCGCACATTCCTGCAGGTCAAGATCGACGATCTGGCCGAGGCTGATGACATCTTTACCAAGCTGATGGGCGACGTGGTCGAACCACGCCGCGAGTTCATCCAGAAGAATGCGCTGAGTGTGGAAAACCTCGATTTCTGAGGTCTTTCGGCCAAGCGGATAAACCTGCGTGGCGCGCATGATTTTGCGCGTCACGGATGGCGTATGAATATATGTAACCGCTTCTATTCAATGGCTTGGGCCTTGTTGCCCAAACCGGTTGATCGGACACAAGGGCATTGGGCCAACCCTCGGCTGGCTTCGAAAAGCGGCCCATCCATCAGGAGCCTGCGGTCGATATATCCTCATCATTCGCAAGATGGTGGATCAGGGCGCGCACGCGGCGGGTCAGGCGGCGGTTTTGTGGGAACAATGCGGCCACGGTGTAGGGCGCGACGCGATATTCCGGGAAAAGCTCGATCAGGGCACCGGACTGCAAAGCCTCGGCGACAGAATAGGCCGGGCAACGCGCGATGCCGGCCCCCGCTATGGCAAGGCGCGCCGTCGCTGCGGGCGCATTCGCGCGGAGCCGACCGGTGAGATGAATCGCCACCGGCGCTCCGTCTACATTGAACCTCCAGATTGTCGGGTCCGTCATGTTGCCATCCAGAATGCAATCATGCGTGGGCAGCGCGTTTGGATGCGCCGGTGTTCCCGCACGCTCCAGATAGGCGGGCGCCGCGCTCACGATCAGGGGCATCGGCCCCAGTTGCCGCACCTTGAGCGAGCTGTCGCGCATGGGGCCGATCCGCACAGCAAGGTCCAGCCCCTCTTCGATGATCGAAACCCTTTGATCTGAAAGCCGAAGGTCAATGTCGACCTCGGGATGTTGCGCCGCAAAGGCCGCAAGCGAGGGTGCAAGCCGGACAGAGCCAAATCCGGTCGGGGCGGAAATGCGTATCACCCCGCGCAATGACCTTTGTTCATTTCGAACCGTTTCTTCAAGCTCGTCAAAACCCTCCAGTAGCGGTTCGCACATGGCCAGATACGTCGCGCCCGCATCGGTCAGCGAAACACTGCGTGTTGTCCGGTTGAGCAGTTGAACCCCCAACGCATCTTCCAGATCGGCAACATATTTGCTGACCAATCGCGCGGATTTCCCCAGGCGTTTGGCCGCCGTGGTAAAGGACGCGTGTTTTGCAACCAATGCAAAGGCGCGCATTCGGTCGATCTTATCCATGGCGCATTGCGCCCTGTGGGGGCTTAAACATCCTCTGAAAGTGGCAATTATCATCCAGATGCGCAAGTGGCATCTGATGGGGCAGACACGCCAAACACAAAGCAGGAGCTGAAAGATGTCCAACGCCGTTCGCATTCACCACTTTCCGAAATCTGGCCATGCCCACCGTGCCTTGGTCTTTGCCAAGCTTGCGGGGATTGCCCATGACGCGGTTCATGTCGATCTGGCGGCGGGCGCCCACAAGACGCCGGAATTTCTGGCGATGAACCCGAACGGTCAGGTGCCCGTTCTGGAAGACGGCGATGTGATCGTGTCGGATTCCAATGCCATCCTTGTCTATCTTGCGCGCCAATATGCGCCCGATTGGATGCCAAGTGATGCGGTGGGTGAGGCCAACGTGCAGCGCTGGTTGACGCTGGCGGCGGGTGAAATCGCCTTTGGCTCTTGTGCCGCCCGTCTGATTACCGTGTTTGGCGCGCCGCTGAATGCCGATTTTGCCGCCGCAACCGCCGCCAAGGCGATGCAAAAGCTCGAAGCGGGTTTGGCGGGGCGCGATTGGCTGGTCGGGGATCGCCCAACCATCGCCGACGTTGCCGCCTATTCCTATACGGCACATGCGCCCGAAGGGAATATCTCGCTTGACCCCTATCCCAATGTGCGCGCCTGGCTCACCCGTTTCGAGGCGCTTGATGGCTTTGAAGCGATGCCCGCCACCGCAGCGGGCCTTGTTGCCTGATCCTGTGTTGGGTGGAGGCCGCTTTCTGCACCTTCACCCGATCCCCTGCCAGCCAAGGATTTTTCGATGACCGATATCGCCCCCCGCCATCCTCTGCCCCCGTTCACCCGCGACACCGCGATTGAGAAGGTCCGTCTTGCCGAAGATGGTTGGAACGGGCGCGACCCGGCCAAAGTCACGCGCGCCTATACCCCCGACAGCAAGTGGCGCAATCGGGCCGAATTTCCACAAGGCCATGCCGAGATCGAGGCGTTCCTGACCCGCAAATGGGCCAAGGAACTCGACTATCGTTTGATCAAGGAGTTGTGGGCCTATGCGGGCAACCGCATCGCGGTGCGCTACGCCTATGAATACCACGACGACAGCGGCAACTGGTTCCGTGCCTACGGGAACGAGAATTGGGAATTCGACAAAAACGGCTATATGGCCAATCGGTTTGCCAGCATCAACGAACACCCGATCACGGAAAAAGAGCGCAAGTTCCACTGGCCCCTTGGGCGGCGACCGGACGGTCATCCGGGACTAAGCGATCTGGACCTCTGACCCCGAAAAACTGCAAAAGGATCAGGACAATGCCGGATCGGAACGCCCCTTTTCACAGCGGCGAATTGGCTGCACAAAAACGCGCTGGCGCCAGCGACATTGCAGAACGCGCCTGCCCGTTCATCCGCGATTTCATGCCCGCGCAACACCGCGCGTTTTTTCAGGCGCAGCCCTTTCTTGTCGTCGCCTCCAGCGATGCAAAGGGCCGGGTTTGGGCCACAATTGTTGAGGGGGAAGACGGGTTTATCCAGTCGCCAGATCCCCGGACGCTCACCCTGTCCACGCAGGTTGATCCAAGTGATCCATTGGCGGCGGGCCTTGGGGCGCAGGTGGATATTGGCGTTGTCGGGATCGAGCTTGCCACCCGTCGCCGCAACCGGATGACCGGCCAAATGCGCCCCACGCCGGGCGGATTTGCCATTGATGTGCGCCAGTCGTTTGGAAATTGCCCGAAATACATCAATGAACGGGAATGGTGGCGTGAACCCCTGATCGCACCGGTTGAGGCGGTGGCAACCGACCAGCTGACCCAGGATCAGATTACCCGGATCGCCGCCGCCGATACGCTGTTCATCGGGTCAGGGCGCCAAGGTCCGCAGGGCGCTGTTTCTAACGGCTTTGACGCCTCTCACCGGGGGGGCGAGGCGGGGTTTGTCCGGGTGGTCGGCCCCAATCGCCTGCGTATTCCCGATTACACCGGCAACAATTTCTTCAACACCATCGGCAATCTGTTGGAAGACCCGCGTATCGGTCTGCTGTTTGTCGATTTCGCCAGTGGCGGCTTGCTGCATGTGACCGGACGGGCCAGCATTGACTGGACCCCAGCCGAAGCCCGCGACCCCAGCATCCTGCGCGTGATCGAGGTTGAAATCGACGCCGTGATCGACCGCCCCGCCGCCTTGTCATTGCGGTGGTCGGCCAAACCCACCCCCGCCAGCAACCTGATTGTCAGCGATAAAGTGGTAGAGGCCGAGGGCATCACGTCCTTTCACCTGAGGCCCGCGAACGGCACCGCGCCCGCGCCGTTTCTTGGCGGTCAACATTTGCCCATTGTGCTGACCATTCCCGGGCAGGCCAGCACGCTGCGCCGCACCTATTCCCTGTCGAACACATCAGGTGAAGGGCATTACCGGATCACGGTCAAACGTGAGCCGGCTGGCCTTGCCTCGCAATTTCTGCACGACCACGTGCAGATCGGTGATGTGATCGTGGCCAAGCCGCCCGCCGGTGATTTTGTGGTTCCAAAAGGGGATGGACCGATCATATTGGTCAGCGCCGGCGTCGGGATAACACCCATGCTTGCCATGCTCCGCCAGCTTGTGGCCCAGGGCAGTGACCGCGAAATCCGGTTTGTCCACGGCACACGGAATGGACGCCAATACGCCCTGCGCGATGAAGTCGACGCGCTTGTCGCGGCCCGTGCAAACATCGAGAAACACATCTTTTTCAGCGCGCCCAACCCAGAGGACAAAATCGGTCTGCACCATGACGTCCAGGGCCGGATCAAAACAGAAAGCCTGCTGCCCGAGGACATAAGCCCTGACGCGCAATTCCTGCTCTGCGGTCCGCTGGGGTTCATGATGGGCATTAAATCGGGCCTTGAACAGGCCGGGATCGGGAGCAATCAGATCAAGTTCGAAACCTTTGGGTAACCCGGGTGACTGCGCGCCTGCCTGTCACAGTGGGGGCGCACGCCATCCGCTGCCCGGCGGCGATGTCCTCAAACCTCTAAAGCGTGGGGTCGTTGGCGGCACGCACCAGCCGGGTCAGATCGCTCAGCCGCTCTTTCTGGCGGCCATCCGCGTCGAAATTTGACGGCGCCAACCAAGCGGAAAACGCCTCTTGCAAGGCGGGCCATTCACGGTCGATTGCGGCAAACCAGGCGGTGTCGCGGTTGCGGCCCTTGACCACCATCGCCTGACGAAAGACGCCTTCATAGCTGAAACCCAGCCGTTGCGCGGCGCGGCGCGACGGCAGGTTCAACGCATTGCATTTCCATTCATAGCGCCGATACCCGGCCTGAAACGCCCATTGCATCATCAGATACATCGCCTCAGTCGCGGCGCGACTGCCCGCAAGATCGGGCGAAAGTTGGATGTTGCCGACTTCAATCGAGCCTTCCGCCGGGTTGATCCGCAGATAGCTCGCGACTCCGCCGAATTTGCCGCTGTCCAGATCCTTGATCGCATAGAAAACCTGACCCGGTGCCACAACGGTTTCCCGCACCCAACGATGATATTGCGCGGCGGAATGGAACGGGCCGTAGGACATGTAGTCCCAGCGCGCGTCATGGCCTTCAAAAGCGCGAAACAGCAAAGCGGCGTGCTGTTCTGCATCCAGCGGCTCCAGCCGGGCATATTGGCCTTGCATCACCGCACCTTTCGGGGTCGGCGGCGGGGCCCAGTCTTCGACTTTTTCACCCAGAACGTTCATCGCATCGGCTTTCGTCAGTTCAGGGCAGGATAGGGGGTTGGCAAATTGGCGCAATGGGGAAAAACCGGTGTCTTTCCGCCATGCGCCAATGCCGCCAGACCTAGCTGTCCTGCGGGATCACCCGCAGTCCCAATTCCATCAACTGATCCGACATCGGTTCGGATGGGGCGGACATCATCAGGTCCTCGGCGCGTTGGTTCATCGGGAACATGATGACCTCGCGGATGTTGTCCTGATCGGCCAACAGCATGACAATCCGGTCGATACCGGCGGCACAGCCCCCGTGCGGCGGCGCGCCATATTGAAAGGCGTTGACCATGCCACCAAAGCGTTTCTTGACCTCGTCGGCACCATAACCGGCGATTTCAAACGCTTTGAACATGATTTCCGGCTTGTGGTTCCGGATCGCGCCAGAGACCAGTTCATAGCCGTTACAGGCCAGGTCATATTGATAGCCCAGCACATCCAGCGGATCGCCATTCAGCGCATCCATCCCGCCCTGCGGCATCGAGAACGGGTTGTGTTCGAAATCGATCTTGCCGCTTTCTTCGTCTTTCTCATAGATCGGGAAATCGACGATCCAGGCAAAGGCGAAACGGTCCTTGTCGGTCAGGCCCAGCTCTTCGCCGATGACATTGCGCGCTTTGCCGGCGACGGTTTCAAATGCCTTGGGTTTGCCACCAAGGAAAAACGCCGCATCGCCGACATCCAGACCCAATTGCTGGCGGATGGCTTCGGTGCGCTCGGGGCCGATGTTCTTGGCCAGCGGACCGGCGGCTTCCATGCCGCCCTCGATCTCGCCCGATTTCAGCTTGGCCTGGGCTTCTTTTACCTTGATGCCCAGCTCTTGCGCCACGGCATCTGCGGTTTTTTCCCGCCAGAAGATATAGCCCATGCCCGGCAGGCCCTGTTCCTGGGCGAATTTGTTCATCCGGTCACAGAATTTGCGGCTGCCGCCCTTGGGTGCGGGAATGGCGCGGATTTCGGTGCCGTCCTGTTCCAGCAGCTTGGCAAAGATCGCAAAACCAGAGCCTGCGAAATGTTCGGACACGACCTGCATCTTGATCGGGTTGCGCAGGTCGGGTTTGTCGCTGCCATACCACAGCGCAGCATCGCGATAGGAAATCTGCGGCCACTCCTGGTCAACCTTCCGGCCACCACCGAATTCTTCGAAAATGCCGGTCAGAACGGGCTGGATCGTGTCGAACACATCCTGCTGCTCAACAAATGACATTTCGAGGTCGAGTTGGTAGAAATCGGTCGGGCTGCGATCCGCGCGCGGGTCTTCGTCGCGGAAACAGGGCGCGATCTGGAAATATTTGTCATAGCCGGACACCATGATCAGCTGTTTGAACTGCTGTGGCGCCTGCGGCAGGGCATAGAATTTGCCGGGGTGCAGACGGGACGGCACAAGGAAGTCACGCGCGCCTTCGGGGCTGGATGCGGTGATGATCGGGGTCTGGAATTCGCGGAAATTGCTGTCCCACATCCGGCGGCGCATCGAGGCCACAACGTCGGAGCGCAGTTTCATGTTGTTCTGCATCACCTCGCGGCGCAGGTCGAGATAGCGATAGCGCAGGCGGGTTTCCTCGGGGTATTCCTGATCGCCGAACACGATCAGCGGCAATTCCTCTGATGCGCCCAGCACTTCCATGTCGCGGACATAGACCTCGATTTCACCGGTGGGCAGCTTGGGGTTGATCAGGCTCTCGTCGCGCGCCTTGACCTCGCCATCAATGCGAATGCACCATTCCGAGCGGACCTTTTCCAAGGCGGCAAAAGCCGGGCTGTCGGAATCGCACAGCACCTGGGTGATGCCATATGTGTCGCGCAGGTCGATGAACAAGACGCCACCATGATCCCGGACGCGATGCACCCAGCCAGAGAGGCGGACGGTTTGACCGACGTTGGATTTGTTCAGGTCGGCGCAGGTTTGGCTGCGATAGGCGTGCATTTGCGGGCTCCGGTGGGTCTTTGCGGTTCGCGCCGATACACCGCGCCCGGGCCAGAAAGTCAAGCAGAGAGGGCGCTCTTCCGCCCTTTGCGGGCCGTCTTCGCGACGACGACCACAAGGTCGGAGGAGCGCCGATCTGTTACATTTCGATGATTGGCGCGATTTCGATCGTGCCTTTGCCACCTTCCAGGATCGGACATCCCTTGCCCAGTTCGGCCGCAGCTTCGATGCTTTCGGCCTCGATGATGCTGTAGCCGGACAATGGGTTGGCGCCGCCGCCGTCGGCAAAGCCATCGGCGCTGAGGGTCGATGACATGCCGACGGGATTGCCGCCGTCCACCATCGCCGCACCACATTCGCCCATCCAGGCCATCCAGGCGGCCATCATCCGCTTTCCTTCTTCTTCGGTCTCCGGCATGCCGCCGCCGTGATATGCAAACATGAATTTGGCCATTTTTCGTCTCCTGTTAAGTTTTGGGTAATTCGGGGTGGTCAAACAAAGTCTCCAGCCTGCGGAGCGTCGCGGCCCATCCGGCCTCATGACCCTTGGCGATATCATCGCCGGGCAGGCCATTGTGGTGCAGGATCAGGCGGCTTTTGTCGGGGCCATCGGGTTCCACATTGAAAATGACCTCGCTTTCCGCACCGCGCCTGCCCTGATCATCGTGCCAGGCCCATGTAATATGAACTTGTTTCGGTGGCGTGACCGTCAGCACCCGGCCGCTCATGTGATAGATCCCGCTTTCGGCCCCGGCGAAACGCGAAAACCATTGGCCGGGTTGGGTCAGGTCGAGTTGATATTCCTGAAGGGTCCAGCCCTCGTGACCCCACCATTGCAACAGGTTTTCGGCCTCGGTCAAAAAGGCAAAGACCAATGCCTGTGGGGCGTTGAAGTGGCGTTCAATCGTCAGGTCGGTCATGGCTTGCCTATCTCCTTGGCCAGCGCGCGGTCCAATCGGTCAAAGCTGCTTTCCCAAAAACGCCGCGCCTCGGCGGCCCAATCCGCAACCGCAAGAAGCCCCTCGGGCCGGATGGAATACATCCGGCGCTGCGCCATGGCCCGACGGTTGACCAGCCCCGCCGCCCGCAGCACCCCAAGATGCTGCGACACCGCCGGGCTGGAAATGCCGAACCCTGCACCCAGATCGCCCGCCGCCAATTCACCTTCGTTCAACAGCCGCTCCACGATGGCAAAGCGGACAGGATCGGCAAGGGCGGCAAAGGTCTGGGGCAGTGGCGTCATGGTGTGGCCCTTTGGCTTGGGATTCTGTCAGATCATTTGTTGTCCATCCACTTAATTAAGTAAAGTCTAAATTACGGCAACAGCAGATGAAGCGCGACAATGCGCCTTATGCCCTTGAACCCCGGCGTTCGACGTCTATAACCCACCAAGATTTGCGCGATGCCCTCACCCCCCGCGCTGAACCCCGAGGTCCGTTATGCCAAAAAGAACCGATATTCAGTCGATCATGATCATTGGAGCGGGACCGATTGTGATCGGTCAGGCGTGCGAATTTGATTACTCTGGTGCACAAGCCTGCAAGGCGCTGCGCGAAGAGGGTTATCGCGTGGTTTTGGTCAACTCGAACCCGGCGACGATCATGACCGACCCCGGTCTGGCCGATGCCACCTATATCGAGCCGATCACACCCGAAGTTGTCGCCAAGATCATCGAAAAAGAACGCCCCGACGCATTGTTGCCGACGATGGGCGGGCAGACGGGGTTGAACACCTCGCTTGCGCTGGAAGAAATGGGCGTGCTCGAAAAATTCGGCGTCGAGATGATTGGCGCCAAGCGCGAGGCCATTGAAATGGCTGAAGACCGCAAATTGTTCCGCGAGGCGATGGACCGCATCGGGTTGGAAAACCCCAAGGCGACGATCATCACCGCGCCAAAACGCGACAACGGCAGCACCGATCTGGATGCCGGCGTGCAGATGGCGCTGGCCGAGCTGGAAGAAATCGGTCTTCCGGCGATCATTCGCCCGGCCTTTACCCTTGGTGGGACTGGCGGCGGCGTTGCGTATAACCGCGAAGATTACATTCATTTCTGCCGCACTGGCATGGATGCCTCGCCGGTCAATCAGATCCTTGTGGATAAGTCGCTGCTGGGCTGGAAAGAATTCGAGATGGAGGTGGTGCGCGACAAGGCGGACAACGCCATCATCGTCTGTGCCATCGAAAACATCGACCCGATGGGCGTGCATACCGGCGATTCGATCACTGTGGCCCCGGCGCTGACCCTGACCGACAAGGAATATCAGATCATGCGCAACGGTTCGATCGCCGTGCTGCGCGAAATCGGTGTCGAAACCGGCGGATCGAACGTCCAATGGGCGGTGAACCCCGAAGATGGCCGCATGGTTGTGATCGAGATGAACCCGCGGGTGTCGCGGTCGTCGGCCCTGGCGTCCAAGGCCACGGGTTTCCCGATTGCCAAGATCGCGGCGAAACTGGCTGTCGGCTATACGCTGGACGAGCTGGACAACGACATCACCAAGGTCACACCGGCCTCTTTCGAGCCGACCATCGATTATGTCGTCACCAAGATCCCGAAATTCGCGTTCGAGAAATTCCCCGGCTCCGAGCCATTCCTGACCACCGCGATGAAGTCGGTCGGCGAAACCATGGCGATTGGCCGCACCATCCACGAAAGCCTGCAAAAGGCGCTGGCCTCGATGGAAAGCGGGTTGACCGGATTTGACGAGGTCGCCATCCCCGGTGCACCGGAAAAATCCGCCGTGATCAAGGCGATCAGCCAGCAAACCCCCGACCGGATGCGCACCATTGCCCAGGCAATGCGCGAGGGGCTGAGCGACGATGAAATCCACGGCGTCACCATGTTTGACCCTTGGTTCCTGGCCCGCATCCGCGAGATTGTGGAAACCGAGGCCGAGGTGCGCGAAAATGGCCTGCCTGACAATGCGGCGGGCCTGCGCCATCTGAAAATGATGGGCTTTACCGATGCGCGCCTGTCGAAACTGACCGGGTTCTCTGAAAAAGACGTGCGCAACCGGCGGATTTCCAAGGGTGTGGTCGCGTCGTTCAAACGCATCGACACCTGTGCCGCCGAGTTCGAGGCGCAGACGCCTTATATGTATTCCACCTATGAAGCGCCGATGATGGGCGACGTGGAATGCGAAGCGCGGCCCAGCGACAAGAAAAAGGTCGTGATCCTTGGCGGCGGTCCCAACCGGATCGGGCAGGGGATCGAATTTGATTACTGCTGCTGTCACGCCTGTTTCGCGCTGACCGAAGCGGGATACGAGACCATCATGGTCAATTGTAACCCCGAAACGGTTTCAACCGACTATGACACCTCTGACCGGCTGTATTTCGAACCGGTGACCTTCGAACATGTGATGGAAATCCTGCGGGTCGAGCAGGACAACGGCACATTGCACGGCGTGATCGTGCAGTTCGGCGGTCAGACGCCGCTGAAACTGGCCAATGCGCTGGAATCCGAGGGTATTCCGATCCTCGGCACCACGCCCGACGCCATCGACCTTGCCGAAGACCGCGAGCGGTTCCAGGCGCTGGTCAATCAGCTTGGTCTGAAGCAGCCGAAAAACGGCATTGCTTCGACCGATGCCCAGGCGCTGGCAATTGCCGAAGACATCGGATTCCCGCTGGTGATCCGCCCCTCCTATGTGCTGGGTGGCCGCGCGATGGAAATCGTGCGCGATATGGCGCATCTGGAGCGTTATATCAACGAAGCGGTGGTGGTGTCCGGCGACAGCCCGGTTTTGCTGGACAGCTATCTGTCTGGCGCGGTCGAACTGGACGTTGACGCGCTTTGTGATGGCGAGGCCGTGCACGTCGCGGGCATCATGCAGCACATCGAAGAGGCCGGCGTGCACTCTGGCGACTCGGCCTGTTCGCTGCCGCCCTATTCGCTGTCGCAGGACATTCTGGCCGAGATCAAGACCCAGACCGAGGCTTTGGCCCGCGCGCTGAACGTTGTTGGTCTGATGAACATCCAGTTCGCGATCAAGGATGGCGAGATCTATCTGATCGAGGTCAACCCGCGTGCGTCGCGCACCGTGCCCTTTGTCGCCAAGGCGACCGACAGCGCAATTGCCTCTATCGCGGCGCGGGTGATGGCGGGTGAGAAGCTTTCGAACTTCCCGCTGCGCCCTGCGTACCCGGAAAATGCCGATTATGACACGGTGCTGCCGCTGGCCGATCCGATGACATTGGCCGATCCCAACATGCCGTGGTTCAGCGTGAAGGAAGCGGTGCTGCCCTTTGCCCGGTTCCCCGGTGTTGACACGATCCTGGGACCGGAAATGCGTTCAACAGGCGAGGTCATGGGCTGGGACCGCAGCTTTGCCCGCGCGTTCCTGAAGGCGCAGATGGGCGCCGGAATGATCCTGCCCGAAGGCGGCAAGGTGTTCCTGTCGATCAAGGATTCCGACAAGACACCGGAACTGGTGGAAACGGCACAGATCCTGGCCGGGCTTGGCTTTGCCATGGTTGCCACCTCTGGCACGGCGGCGTTCCTGCGCGAACATGGGTTGACGGCGGAAGTGGTCAAAAAGGTCTACGAAGGCCGGCCGAACGTGGTGGATATGTTGAAAAACGACGAGATCACCCTGGTGATGAACACAACCGAGGGCGCGGCGGCCGTTGCAGACAGCCGCGAGATCCGTTCAGTCGCGCTTTATGACAAGATCCCGTATTTCACGACCGCCGCTGCCGCACATGCTGCGGCGCTGGCCATGCAGGCCCGGCGTGAGGGTGAATTGGTGGTAAAGCCGCTACAAGGCTAAAGGCGGGGTGCGCCCCAAAAGGCGCACCCTTTGCTTAGAACTGCCAGTTGAACTGCCGGATCAAAGTGACCCCAAAGCTTATCTGATCTTCGCTGCCAGCCCGGTGACCGGCGAATCCGCGAAATCATTGGTCAGACGGTGCCAGCCCAATTTGCCTTCGATCGCCCAGGTGTCGGTCAATTCGCGGCGCGCGATCAGCTCAAGCCCATAGGATTTCACCCCGCCATCCGCGGAATAGGGGCTGAGGTTGGACGCGGACGCCGGGACCGAGAAATAGGTATCGGCGTAATTGTCATCGCCAAATGTCACGCGCGGGCCGAACCGCAGGGTGGTCAATGCGTCCGGGCGCAGGATGGCGTTGGCCTTCAGGTCGCCGACAATGCCGTCATGGCCATTGATGCCCTTGCGGATCGCGGCGGACACTTCGGCATTTTCCCAAGTATAGCCTGCCTGAATCCCCAGCTCGAGCGCCCAATCGACGTCATCCATGCCTTTGAGGTCGTCATGTTCCGACGCATCCCGCGCCGAGACAAAGCCAAAAGACGGGCTGATGCGGAAACCCGTGGTCTCGCCACCACCTGCGGAAACACCGCCAAAAGACAGGCTGTGCAGACCGCCCTGGATTGTGGGGCCAGCCTTATAGGTATCTGCGCCCTCGTAATCGGGCGAATATTTGGTGCCGATCCCCAATTCAAAGGCAATATGATTGCCTTCGGCAGATCCCAGCGCGGGGCTGAGGGCGATCAAAGCGGCGACAAGCGATGCAACGGGGCGGCGAAGACGGTTTTTCACGGCAACGTCCTTTCAAGGAAAATCGGTCAGGGTGATGTCCCGCAGCAGCGCGGGGTCTTATAGAGCCAGTAACATAGTCTCTGGGACAATCCGCCATATAGTCCTGCGAAAAGTTTTTGAAAGCAGAATTTTGCAATCTGCGGCCCGTGCCAGAAAAATCCCGGTGTTGCCGGGAAAATGTGTCACTCTTGCATCGCCATTGGCGGTGGTTCAGACGACTTGGCCCCAGAAAATAAGGCCGAGGCCCAGTATTACCCGATAGACCACATAGGGCGTAAAGCTGATTGATTTCAGCAGCCGCATCATCAGTGCCAGCGCCAGCAATGCCGAAAAGAAGGCAAACACCGCGCCAATGCCAGCCAGCCGAAGCATGGCCCAATCCGCGCTGCCGACAACCTCGGCGCCCAGAAGCAGGCCAGAGGCGATAATGGTCGGGATCGACATCAGCATCGACAGCCGCGCCGCATCGCTGCGCTCATAGCCCAGAAACCGCGCGCCGGTGATGACGATACCGGACCGGGACGTGCCGGGAATCAGGGCAACGGCCTGCCATATGCCCAGAATCCAGGCGTGATGCGGTGACCAGTCGGCTGTGGTGCGATTGGATTTGCCTTTTTGATCGGCCCACCACAGGACAAGACCAAACAGCAACATGGACCATCCAATCACCGTGATCGACCGCAATGCATCGTCCAGCCCGGTCAGCTTGAGCAGCAATCCGGCCAGCACCACCGGCACCGTTGCAATCAGCAACAGGAATGCCAGCCGCGCGCCCGGCGTGTCGATGTGCCCGCGCAGCACCCGGGGCAGACCAGCAAGCGCCATGCGCACATCGGACCAGAAATAAAGGATCACCGCCCCCAACGTGCCGACATGAACGGCGACATCAATAGCCTGTCCCTGATCCGCCATGCCGGTCAGATTCGGCAGAAGAATCAGATGACCGGAGCTGGACACCGGCAGAAATTCGGTAATGCCCTGGATCACGGCAACAATCAGAAGATGAAATAGCGTCATGGGGCTGAACCTTCGCGATGCGGATGCCGCTTTATAAACTCAAGGGAAATCAAACGGAAACGGGAATATGGGTCCGTATCGGATCTATTTTGTGACATTTACCCCTGCCTTGGGGTGCGGCTTGTTAAAATAACATGATAATAGGTCAGCATAACTGACTTTTCATGCGTCGCGACCTGCGCTAAAACGCATCCAACCCATTCAAGAACCGGAGCCCAGCAAAATGGCCAAGCAGCCGATGTTGAAATTCGTCCAGATCGAACGCGACATGCCGCAAAAGCGGGACGCAGAGGTGCGTAACAGCGATTTTGACGAGATCTATGCAGAGTTTGCCAAGGCCAAAGCCGAAGAGCAAGCCAGCCGGTGCAGCCAATGTGGCGTGCCCTATTGCCAGAGCCATTGCCCGCTGCACAACAATATCCCCGATTGGCTGAATCTGACCGCCACCGGCCGCCTGAAAGAGGCCTATGAGGTCAGCCAGGCCACCAATACCTTCCCCGAGATTTGCGGTCGCATCTGTCCGCAGGACCGCCTGTGCGAAGGCAATTGCGTGATCGAACAATCTGGCCATGGCACTGTGACCATCGGCTCGGTCGAAAAATACATCACCGATACCGCCTGGGAAAACGGCTGGGTACTGCCCGCCAACCCGGCGCAGGAACGCGTTGAAAGCGTGGGCATCATCGGCGCGGGCCCCGGCGGTCTGGCGGCGGCGGATGTGCTGCGCCGTGCAGGTGTACAGGTCACGGTCTATGACCGGTATGACCGCGCTGGCGGCCTGCTGACCTATGGTATCCCCGGTTTCAAACTGGAAAAGCCGATTGTCATGCGCCGCAACGAGCAGCTTGAAAAGGGCGGCGTGACCTTCAAGCTGAACTGTACCGTGGGCGAAGACATCTCGTTCGAAGAGATCCGCGCCGCGCATGATGCGGTGATCATCGCCACCGGCGTGTACAAATCGCGTGATCTGAAGGGTCCGGGCAGCGGCGCCGACGGTATCGTTAAGGCGATCGACTATCTGACCGCGTCGAACCGCGCCGCCAACTTTGGCGACAAAGTGCCGGAATTCGAAAGCGGCGAGCTGAATGCCAAGGGCAAAAAGGTTGTCGTGATCGGCGGCGGTGACACCGCGATGGATTGTGTGCGGACCGCCATCCGGCAGGGCGCGGAAAGCGTCAAATGTCTCTATCGTCGCGACCGCGCCAACATGCCCGGTTCGCAGCGCGAAGTGGCGAACGCCGAAGAAGAAGGCGTGCAGTTTGAATGGCTGACCGCGCCGCAGGGCTATACCGGCGACACGGTTGAGGGTGTGATGGTGCAACGCATGCGTCTGGGGCATCCCGATGCCAGCGGCCGCCAAGCGCCCGAAGTGATCGAAGGCAGCGATTATGTCGAACCCGCCGATCTGGTGATCAAGGCGCTGGGCTTCGAGCCAGAGGATCTGCCAACGCTCTGGGATTGCCCGGAATTGTCTGTGACCCGCTGGGGCACCGTCAAAGCCGAGTTTGAAACCGGCGCGACCGATATGGAAGGCGTCTATGCCGTGGGCGACATCGTGCGCGGTGCGTCGCTTGTGGTTTGGGCGATCCGTGACGGGCGTGATTGTGCGGATGCAATCCTCAAACGGTTGGATGCCAAGGCCGCGGCACAAATCGCAGCGGAATGATTTTGACGTTCCCCTGAAGGGGGCAATGCAAGAGATATCAATTCGGGCCGGGGCGCATAACGCGCCGACCGCCCGCACAGTGGGAGACCCCTGATGACCAAATATGATGCCGATTGGGTGCGCGCCGAAGAAGCCAAGCGCGAATGGATGAACGAAAACGGTATGTTCCGCGAAGAGCATGAACATTCCTCCTGTGGTGTTGGCCTTGTGGTCGCGCTGGACGGCAAGGCGACCCGCAAAGTGGTCGAAGCCGGGATCAACGCGCTCAAGGCGATCTGGCACCGTGGGGCGGTGGATGCGGATGGCAAAACCGGCGATGGCGCGGGTATTCACGTCCAGATTCCTGTGCCGTTCTTTTATGATCAGGTGCGCCGCACCGGCCATGAACCGCATCCGGATCAATTGCTGGCCGTGGGCCAGGTGTTCCTGCCGCGCACCGATTTTGGCGGCCAGGAAACCTGCCGGACCATCGTGGAAACCGAAGTTCTGCGGATGGGCTATTACATCTATGGCTGGCGCCACGTGCCGGTCGACATCAGCGTGCTGGGCGAAAAGGCCAATGCCACACGGCCCGAGATCGAGCAGATCCTGATTTCGAACTCCAAAGGCGTTGATGAAGACACGTTTGAGCGTGAGCTTTATGTCATCCGCCGCCGGATCGAAAAAGCCGCAATCGCCGCAGGGGTCAAAGAGCTGTACCTCGCGTCGCTGTCCTGCCGGTCGATCATCTACAAGGGCATGATGCTGGCCGAACAGGTTGCGGAATTCTATCCCGACCTGAAAGACGACCGTTTCGAAAGCGCCTTTGCGATCTATCACCAGCGGTATTCGACCAACACCTTCCCGCAGTGGTGGCTGGCGCAACCGTTCCGCATGTTGGCTCATAACGGCGAAATCAACACGTTGAAGGGCAACCTCAACTGGATGAAAAGCCATGAAATCCGCATGGCCTCGTCTACATTTGGCGATCTTGCCGACGACATCAAACCGATTGTGCCCCAGGGGTCATCGGATTCCGCCGCGCTGGATTCGGTGTTCGAGGTTCTGGTCCGTGCCGGGCGCAGCGCCCCGATGGCGAAAACCATGCTGGTGCCCGAAAGCTGGAGCAAACAGGCGGTTGATCTGCCGGATGCCTGGCGCGACATGTATTCCTATTGCAACTCGGTGATGGAACCCTGGGATGGCCCGGCCGCCCTGGCGATGACCGATGGTCGCTGGGTCTGTGCCGGTCTGGACCGGAACGGTCTGCGCCCGATGCGCTATGTGGTGACCGGTGATGGTCTGGTCATCGCGGGCTCTGAGGCGGGTATGGTGCCGGTCGATCAGGCCACGGTTGTCGAAAAAGGCGCGCTTGGCCCCGGTCAATTGCTGGCCGTCGACATGAAAGAGGGCAAGCTGTTCCACGATACCGAGATCAAGGATAAACTGGCCAATGCCCGTCCCTTTGGGGAATGGGTTGGCAAGATCAATGATCTGGACGACCAGCTGGCCGGCGTGACAGAGACCGCGCTGCACAGCGGCGAAGATCTGCGCAAGCGTCAGATCGCCGCCGGTTACAGCATTGAAGAGCTGGAACAGGTTCTGGCGCCCATGGCCGAAGATGGCAAAGAGATGATCGCCTCGATGGGGGATGACACCCCGTCGGCGGTTTTGTCGGCCAAATATCGCCCGCTCAGCCATTATTTCCGCCAGAACTTCAGCCAGGTGACCAACCCGCCGATCGACAGCCTGCGGGAATATCGGGTGATGAGCCTGAAAACACGGTTCGGCAACCTCAAGAACGTGTTGGATGAAAGCAGCGCCCAGACCGAAATTCTGGTGCTGGACAGCCCCTTTGTCGGCAGTGCCCAGTTCGATGTCCTGACCAAGCAGTTCAATGCGGACATGGTGACAATCGACTGTACCTTTGCGGTGGGCGGCGGCGATGGCGCATTGCGCGATGGTCTGGCCCGCATCCGGGCCGAGGCCGAGGACGCAGTGCGTTCGGGGGCCGGGCATCTGGTTCTGACGGATCAGGCGCTGGGTGCGGACAAGATCGGCATGCCGATGATCCTGGCCACCAGCGCGGTGCATTCGCACCTGACGCGCAAGGGGCTGCGGACCTTCTGTTCGCTGAACGTGCGGTCGGCGGAATGTATCGACCCACATTATTTTGCCGTGCTGATTGGCGCGGGCGCGACTGTGGTCAACGCCTATCTGGCCGAAGACAGCCTGGCCGACCGGATCAATCGCGGCCTGCTGGATGGCACGCTGACCGAAAATGTGGCGCGCTATCGCAATGCGGTGGATCAGGGTCTGTTGAAGATCATGTCCAAAATGGGGATTTCGGTTCTGTCATCTTATCGCGGCGGGTTGAACTTTGAGGCCGTGGGCCTCAGCCGCGCGATGTGTGCGGCCTATTTCCCCGGCATGCTGAGCCGGATCAGCGGCATCGGGGTCAGCGGCATCCAGAAGAAACTGGAAGACGTGCATGCGCTGGCCTATTCGCAGGGCCGTGATGTTTTGCCGATTGGTGGCTTCTACAAGAGCCGGAAATCGGGCGAGACCCACGCCTGGGGCGCACAGACCATGCATATGATGCAAATGGCCTGTAACACGGCGTCTTTCTCGCTTTGGAAAAAGTATTCCCAGGCGATGCAGGCTAACCCGCCGATCCATTTGCGCGACCTGCTGGCGATCAAGCCGCTTGGCGCTGTGGTGCCGATTGAACAGGTGGAAAGCGTGACCGCGATCCGCAAACGGTTTGTCACGCCGGGCATGTCGCTGGGCGCGCTCAGCCCTGAGGCGCACAAGACATTGAACGTCGCGATGAACCGGATTGGCGCACGGTCGGATTCGGGTGAAGGCGGCGAAGATCCGGCGCATTTCGTGCCCGAACCCAATGGCGACAACCCCAGCGCCAAGATCAAACAGGTGGCTTCGGGGCGTTTCGGCGTCACGGCGGAATACCTGAACCAGTGTGAAGAGCTGGAGATCAAGGTCGCCCAGGGCGCCAAGCCCGGCGAAGGTGGCCAGTTGCCCGGCATGAAGGTCACCGACCTGATCGCGCGCCTGCGCCATTCGACCAAGGGCGTGACGCTGATTTCGCCCCCGCCGCACCACGACATCTATTCGATCGAGGATCTGGCGCAGCTGATCTATGACCTGAAACAGATCAATCCGCGCTGCAAGGTGACGGTGAAACTGGTGGCGTCGTCCGGCGTTGGCACGATTGCGGCCGGTGTGGCCAAGGCCAAGGCGGACGTGATCCTGATTTCGGGCCACAATGGCGGCACCGGGGCCAGCCCGGCAACCAGCATCAAATATGCGGGTTTGCCGTGGGAAATGGGTCTGACAGAGGCGCATCAGGTTCTGGCAATGAACAACCTGCGGTCGCGCATCACCCTGCGGACCGACGGTGGTTTGCGCACCGGACGTGACATTGTCATGGCGGCGATGATGGGGGCCGAAGAATACGGTATCGGCACCGCTGCATTGATCGCGATGGGCTGTATCATGGTGCGTCAGTGCCAGTCGAATACCTGCCCGGTGGGCGTTTGTACCCAGGACGAAAGCCTGCGGGACAAATTCACCGGCAATGCCGACAAGGTGGTCAACCTGATCACCTTCTACGCCCAGGAAGTGCGCGAAGTGCTGGCCAGCATCGGTGCGAGATCGCTGGATGATGTGATCGGGCGTGCCGATCTGTTGACCCAGGTGTCGCGTGGCGCGGATCACCTTGACGATCTTGACCTGAACCCGCTGTTGATCACCGTCGATGGCGCACAGGACATCGTTTATGACCGCAACAAGCCGCGCAATGCGGTGCCGGATACGCTGGATGCGGAAATCGTGCGGGATGCGCAACGGTTCCTGGAAGACGGCGAAAAGATGCAGTTGCAATATTCGGTGCAAAACACCCACCGTACCGTTGGCACGCGCACATCCAGCCATATTGTCAAGAATTTCGGCATGCGCAACACCCTGCAAGCCGATCACCTGACGGTCAAATTGCAAGGCTCTGCCGGGCAATCTCTGGGTGCCTTTGCGGCCCCTGGGCTGAAGCTGGAAGTGTCGGGCGATGCCAACGACTATGTTGGCAAGGGCCTGTCGGGGGGCACAATTGTGGTGCGTCCGCCGATGGTGTCGCCGCTGAAGGCGCGGGAAAACACCATCATCGGCAATACCGTGCTTTACGGGGCGACCGATGGCTATCTGTTCGCGGCGGGACGTGCCGGCGAACGGTTTGCGGTGCGCAACTCTGGCGCCAAGGTCGTGATCGAGGGCTGTGGCTCGAACGGTTGTGAATATATGACCGGCGGGGTTGCGGTGATCCTTGGCTCGATCGGGGCAAACTTTGGTGCCGGGATGACCGGTGGCATGGCCTATCTGTATGATCCCGATGGTGTGGCGGAAAAGCTGATCAACCCTGAAACGCTGATCATTGGCGCGGTAGAGGTCGACCACTGGGAGGCCGAGCTGCGCGGTCTGATCGAACGCCACTGCGAAGAGACCGGAAGCCGCGCTGCGGCGGACATTCTTCAGCATTGGGAGAGCGAGAAAGCGAACTTCCGCCAGATCTGTCCGATCGAAATGGTCAACAACCTGGCGCATCCGCTGACCAAGGAAGCGACAGCGGTGCCGGCGGAATAAGCGGAAGACCACTGAAAAACGGGCCGCGGCGCTAAAACGCGCCGTGGCCGGATCTTGCCCCGCGATTGCGGCGCTTTTTCGGGCGCGCGCGTGGTGGCATGACATTTGCCAAACACGATGCGCAAAGGTCACGAAGCGGTGATTTTGCGGGTCCGAGGCGATTTCCTTGGCCCACGACAGCAGCTAGTGTGCGGCCATGGCACGCAAGGCAAAATCGCGGAAACCCGCACCCAAACCCCGCATCGCATTTCGGCCCGGACGTTTCATCCGGCGCTGGGTGTTGCGGCTTGTCAGTCTTGCGTTTCTGATCGTTGCCTTTCTGATTGTGGTGTTTTCGATCTTTAACCCGCCCGCCACGATGTACATGCGCCAGGAACAGGCGCGATTGGGCCAGATTGATCATGTCTGGGTGCGGATGGACAATATCGCACCGGTCATGGGCCGGTCGGCGGTGGCGGCGGAAGACGCCAATTTCTGCAATCACTGGGGTTTTGATATGGTGGCGATCCGCGCGGCGCTGAATGCCGGGGGCAGCCGTGGCGCTTCGACGATCAGCCAGCAGGTGGTGAAAAACGTCTATCTCTGGCATGGCCGCAATTGGACCCGCAAGGCGCTTGAGGCTCTGATCACGCCAATGGTCGAGACGGTTTGGTCCAAACGGCGCATTTTGGAAGTCTATTTGAACGTCGCGGAATTTGATGAAGGCGTGTTTGGGGTCGAGGCCGCCGCGCGGCATTATTTCGGCGTCTCACCCGGCAATCTCAGCGCGGTTCAGGCGGCGCGGCTGGCGGCGATTCTGCCCAACCCCAAGGGGCGTTCGGCCAGCAATCCATCGGGGGCGGTGCGGCGCAGGTCGGCATCCATCCGCGACGGAGCGGCAACAATCGACCGGGACGGCCGGGCCGATTGTTTTCAGTAATCCTGCGCTCTGCCCCGGCCCAAGGGATCAGGGCCGCCCGGATTTGTGCCGTCTGAGATCGGACATGGCGCGATAGATCTCCCGCCGGGCGCGGTTGATGAACCCCAACGGGCGATGCGTAGGCAGGGACATCCAGGGATTGAAACGCATGGTTTCGGCGCTTTTGTCCCGATCCGGTGCGTTGCTTTGCCGGAAAAGGGTCAAGTCCGCCAGTTTGATGAAATCCGCACCATTGGCGCCCCAGTCGACGGTTGGGTCTTCGATTGGATGTGCCTCCGCGTCCGCCTGCACCACGACCCCGAAATCGAATTGCGCCGGACCCTCTGCCAAAACCCGCCAGAGATCTTGGCGCAAACCATCTTTACTGTCCACGGCGGCGGTTGGCGGGCTGTGGCCGATGGCCTTGTATTTCACGGCGCGACCGTCCCCACAGAGATAGGCCGTGGTGCTGTGATAGGTCAGTGACACCAGCGCGCCGACCTGACGACCGGCAAATTCACGCGCGGCGCGCAGGGTTTTACGATGAAACAGCCAGAGCATCGCCAGCCCCCATGCCGCGGCCAGGATGCGGCCCGTAGTGATCCCATTGCCGCGCAGGTCCTGCATAGGCGTGAAATAGCGGTTGAACGCGGCATATTCCGCCATTGTGGCGGTGAAATAGGTGGGGTGATCAACAAGGATGAAATCCTGTTCCGTCACCGGGCCGCTCCCCGGCAACAGCTTCTGTCCCGGCACATCCAGCAGTTTGATCGCCATGCCGCGCACGTCGCGGCGGCGATCGTCTGTCTGTCCGCCGTTGGAAAACCGCACCAGACAGCGATAGGTTTGCCCCGGTTGAAACACCCCAACCGCAAAACCATCCGGCAGGTCACCCCGCACCCGCAAGCGCCCCTCGACCAATCCATGATGTTTGCCATGCTGGCCGCGCTTGGCGGTCTTGCCCTCCAGCCAAACGGTTTTCAGATTGTCGCGGATCAGCCCCGCAATGACCTGCGGTTCCCTCTTGGGAATGACCTCTTGTGCCAGCATGCCGCGCCTCAGAGCGATTTGAGATACTCCAGAAGCGCAGATTTCTCATCCGCGTCCAGATTGGTGCCATAAAGATGCCCGCCGTTGCCATTGCCAATCAGGGTGGTGTCAAACGCAAAACCATCAGAACAGGCAAACCCGACACGCTCGGGATCGAAATGGGTACAGCCGCGAAAGAATTCCGCCGGGCGATCCGCGGGGGGCGACAGAAGATCGGCCAATGTCGGCACCGATCCGTTGTGCAAATAGGGCGCGCGCATCCAGATGCCATCCAACGGCATGTTGGCATAACCGTCCGTCACGCGGTAATTGTTGAATTTCCAGGAATATTTGTCGCCGACAGTGCCAAAGTAGCGCACCATCGTGGCGTCAAACAGATCGGTGCGCTGGCGGTCGGTGCCCAGCACCTCTGAGGATGTGACCTGGCCCATGCGGGCCGCGCCGGGATCGTGACAGGTATCACAGGCCGCGCGCTGGTAAATTTCGCGCCCTTTGTCGGCCAGCTCCGGGTTAAAGGCCACCGGAAACGGCGGCGGCGGGAAATCCATCAGCCAATTGGACACCCGCTCAATCGCATGTTTTTCCAACAGCCAATCCGAAGCACCACCGGCCATCGCGGCGGAAATATTGCGTTCGTCGAGCGAGGCATTGTTGCCGTCCCAGTGAAACCAACCGTCCAGCCGAATACGCTGGTTCCAGACAGACGGGAAATCCACCGTGCCGACACGGGTATCGTCGGCGGGCTCCAACCCCCAGCGTTGACGCCAGAAATTGCCGGCATCGGTGCGCCCGGGCCCATGTTCGGGGCGGGTGGCAAGCCAGGCAAGACCATCTTTCAGGCTGGTGATCTGATCCTCCAATCGCGGGAACACCACAAACCGCAAAACGATCTTGTCGAGAAAGCTGGGGGGGCGGCCGTTGGCCTCGGCCGCAGCGATCACCGCATCAGCGGTCAATCGGGCATCGCTGGCGGCCGTGGTCAGGAATTCGATATAAGCCTGAAGATTCAGCGCATTGGCAGGCGCGCCCAACACCAAATGAGCCGCGCCATTCAACTGATAGGTCGAGACATGGCAGGTGCCGCAATTGAACCCGACCCGTGGCACCCCGATCCGGCGCACAGACACGCCAATCGGCAGCTCATGCCCGGGTTCGGTGAGAAACCCGAATTCGGCAAATCCATTTGGCAGATCATCGGCGAATATCGTCGGCAATTCACGCCAGATGGCATAGGGAAACCCGTCAACTTCGGCCCCGACAGAGCCATATTTGAAATGCTCGGCCTCGTCCGCGAAATAGGGTGCAGGCCAGGGTTTCACCGTCAGCCTCTTGAACTCAAGGAACAGCGCGGCCGCGAGCAGGGCGAAGAAGGCCAGAAATATCAGTTTCTTCATGCTACAACTCTATCGGGAATATTGTTGGACATAACACGCATGAGTGTGACACACTGCCCCCCATAAATCGAGAAATTTCAGACCTTGGACAGAGCGATGACCATTGTCGATGACGCGATGAAGGGGCCGTTTTCCGGCTGGAACTGGGCCAGATGGCGCCGCCCTCTTTTGCAACTGACCTGCATTCTGGTGGGCGCGATGATGTTTTATCGCGGGCTTTTGAACCTGTTTGGTTATCCCAGTGAATGGATTTCGTTGTTTCCCGGCGTGCCATTGCTGGGCGATATTTGCCGGGTGCCGGCCTATTGGGAACGCTGGGTGCTAGGCCCGGTGTTCATGGGCGGGGTGTTCGGCATTGTGTTGATGTGGCGCGAGTTAAAGATCGGCTGGTGGGTGTTCACCGCGCTGAACTTCTTTGTCGGCTATTGGTTCATCTTTGTGCTGGAGGATATCTGGCAGCATCACGTCCTGCCGCATATCGTGTTTTCGGCGGTGTTCCTGCCGTTTTATCCCGGCATGACCACGTCGCATTGGTTGAAACGCCAGATTGTCGGGCGGTTGGGTGCATGGCTGTTGGGGCTGTTGCAGAAACCGGTCATTGGCCGGTTGATCGAGGGGGTGCCGCCGCTGCATTCCTGGGTCAACAAGCTGCTGATCAATCGCATTGTCACCCAGGCGCGCAGCCGTCCCCATCCGTTTTCGACGATGGCGCCCTATACCTCCTGGAGCAGTTTGACGGATCGGGTTTGGGCGGGACGGCATCTGGGGGTGTCAGAAATAGATCAAACCACCCTGCCGGACCCCGAAGGGGTAAAGGAGCTGTTTCGCAGACCGGATGGAACCCAGCGGATGTGCCCGAAATCCACCTGTCTGTTCCCCACATTTGCGCAATATCTGACCGATGGTTTCCTGCGTACCATGCCGGAAAAAGACCCGGTGACGGGTGATTTGGACCCGGAGCGGCGCAAGAAGAATACATCGAACCACGAAATCGACATGTGCCCGCTTTATGGCCGCACATCCGCCCAGACCCGTGCCCTGCGTGTGCCCGATCCGGGGCCGGAGACGCGTGGCATGTTGCGGTCGCAACTGATCAACGGCGAGGAATATCCGCCGTTTCTGTTTCGTGATGGCGCATTGGATGCGGATTTCGCCGTGCTGGACCCGCCGCTGGGGCTGGACCGGATTGTAAAGGCCTGTGCCAACCCGGACCCGCAAATCGCGGGCCGCGCGGTGATGGTGCGCGATGCCCTGTTTGCGGTGGGGGGCGACCGGGTCAATTCCGTGCCTCAGGTGTCGATGATGAACACGCTTTGGCTGCGCGAACACAACCGGCTGGCGCGGGAATTGGGCCGCCGCTACCCCGCGTGGGATGACAGCCAGGTGTTTGAAACCGCGCGCAATATCATTGTGGTGCAATTCATCAAAATCGTGGTCGAAGATTATATCAACCACATCGCGCCCTTTGCTGTGTCGCTGAAGGCCGATCCGGCGGTGGCGTGGAATGCGCCGTGGAACAAACCGAACTGGATCACCACGGAATTCAGCCTGCTCTATCGCTGGCACGCGCTGATCCCTGATCGCATCACCTGGGGCGAAAGCACGCTTGAGGTGGGGCCGGGGTATTTCATGAACAATCTGCCGCTGTTGGCGGTCGGGTTGAAACGCGGGTTTGAGGACATAAGCGCCCAGACCGCGGCGGAACTGGGGCCGCGCAACACCACAGATCACCTGTTGGATGTGGAAAAGGAGTTGATCCGGCAGGGGCGGATTTGTAAATTGGCCTCCTATAACGACTATCGCGTCTATATGGGACGGGACCGCGTGGCGGGCTTCGACGAAATCAGTTCCGATCCAGAGGTGGCGCGCATGTTGGCGGATCTTTACGGCGAGGTCGGCAACGTGGATTTCTTTGTTGGTATCTTCTGCGAAGACCGGGTGGCAAATTCGCCTTTGCCCCGCACCATCCTGTCCTTTGTCGCGCTGGATGCGTTTTCCCAGGCGCTGCCTAACCCGTTGTTGTCAGAACATGTGTTCAAACCGCCCGCCGGGTTTGATCAGGACGAAGACATGGAGCATCCAAGCTTCACCCGCTATGGCTGGCAACAGATTGTCAGCTGCACCAGCCTGCGCGATGTGGTGGCGCGCAATGTGGCGGAGCCGGAAACGCTGGGTTTTGTTGCGATGACCCAACCGGGCTGGCAGGTGGAATAAGGCCAGTATCTATCCGGTATCTATTCGGCCCGCGTCGCCGGTCGGATGGTACAGCCGAGCGTGGCCAGCACCGCGCGCACCTCGCTGTCATGGGTTGCGGCCTCGTGGCCCAGCCATTCCGCAAACCGCTTGACGATCCGGCGGCTAAGGTGGCGCGGCGGACAGACCAGCCAATAGGTTGGTGTTTCCAGCGCGGGAAAGTCCACGGACAGCGGCACAAGATCACCACGTTTCAGATCGTCGACATAAAGTGCGGCATTGTCCAGCGCGACGCCGCCGCCGCGCTTGGCCATCTCGATCACCATCGACGACCGGTCAAACCGGAAAGGATAGGTGAGGTCCGACAGCTCTATCCGGGTTGCCGCCAACCAGACATCCCAGCGGCATTGCGATTTCACACTGTCAATCAACCGCGCCTGGGCCAGCTGCTCGGCCGGGGTGTCGGCAAGGGATTGCAGATGCGCCAGATATTCCGGGCTGCAAACCGGCATCACCAGATCATTCATGATCGGTTCCACCGACAGGCCGGGCCAATCGCCATGGCCATAACGCAGGTCGAAATCAAACGGCTCGGCCTCAAACGCCGAGATTTCCGGCGTGGCGTCGATGCGAATGTTCCAATCGGGATTGTCGGCGGCAAAGGTGGCAATGCGCGGGCCAAGAAACCGCACGCCAAACGACGGGCTGACCCGCAGGGTCAGACTGCGCAGATGGCGTTGGCGGCCAATGGCGGCGGTGGCATTGCGCAATGCGCCAAAGGCCTGGGTGGTGGTCTGAAACAGCCGGTCGCCATCCAGCGTCAGCACCAGCCGCCGCTTTTCCCGGCGGAACAATTTGACGCCGAATTGCCCCTCCAGGGTGCGAATCTGTTGCGACACGGCAGAGGGGGACACCCCCAGTTCCGCCGCCGCACGGGTCACCGTGCCCAGACGCGCCACCGCTTCGAAATATTCTGTGGCCTTGAGATTGATATCACGCATTGCGCGACATTAGCGCGGCGGCGGCGGGGATGGAACGGTTCGCGTTCACCGTGATTTCGGCGGCTCGCCGCGTATTGTGTATCTGTCTGCTGTTGAACTGGCCCCGGTTTGCAGGCAAACAGACGGGCAATCACCTTTTTCTGGACGCCTCCCGCAATGGCCAAACTGTATCATGTTCCTCTTTCGCCCTTTTGTCGCAAGGTCCGCCTGAGCCTGGCAGAGAAAAAGATCGAATGCGAATTGGTCGAAGAGCGTTATTGGGAACAGGATCCCGATTTTCTGCGCCGCAATCCGGCGGCGAAGGTGCCGGTGCTGAAGATCGAAGGCAAGACCATGGCGGAAAGCGCCGCGATCTGTGAATGGCTGGAAGAGAAATACCCCGAGCCGTCGCTGATGCCGAAATCGACCGATGCGCGCTATGAAGTGCGCCGCATCGTCAGTTGGTTTGACGACAAGTTCCACAACGAGGTCACGGCCAAGCTGCTCTATGAGCGGGTGAACAAGAAGATCATGGGCGCGGGGTTTCCCGACAGCAAGAATGTCAAAGCCGGGTCCAAGGCGATCAAATACCATCTGGATTACATGGCCTGGTTGCTGGATCACCGCCGTTGGTTGGCGGGGGATGTGATGACGCTGGCCGATTTCGCGGCGGCGGCGCATTTGTCGTCGCTGGACTATATTTCGGATGTTGATTGGAACCGCAGCGCGGTGGTCAAGGATTGGTACGCCAAGATCAAATCGCGCCCGGCGTTCCGCCGCATTCTGGCGGATCAGGTGCCGGGTTTCCCGCCGCCGCGCCATTACAATGATCTGGATTTCTGATCCTCAGGTGAGGAACAGGGGGCGCTGCCCCCGTCGCCGCTGGCGACTCCCCCGGGATATTTTTGAACAGAAGAAGCTATGGATGCGCTGAAACAGGAACTGATGCGTGAGGCGCGGGAAATCGGGTTTTCCGCGGCGCGCATTTGTCGCCCCGAAGCGGTGCCGCAGGTGGCGGAGCGGTTGGCGGGGTTTCTGGATGCAGGCTATCACGGGCAAATGGGCTGGCTGGCGGAGCGGACCCATTGGCGGGGGGATCCAAGCGCATTGTGGCCAGAGGCCCGTTCGGTGATCATGCTGGCCGAGAATTACGGCCCTGATCATGATCCGCTGGCGATATTGGCACAACAAGAGCGCGCGGCGATTTCGGTGTATGCCCAGAACCGGGATTATCATGACGTATTGAAGAAACGTCTGAAGCGATTGGCGCGTTGGATGGTGGCCGAGACCGGCTGTGAATTGAAGGTGTTTGTGGATACCGCGCCTGTGCCGGAGAAACCTCTGGGGCAGGCGGCGGGATTGGGTTGGCAGGGCAAGCACACCAATCTGGTCAGTCGCGAGATGGGATCGTGGTTCTTTTTGGGAGCGGTGTTTACCACGTTGGACTTGCCGGTGGATACGGCAGAGGTCGATCACTGTGGGTCATGCCGGAAATGTCTGGATATCTGCCCCACAGAGGCCTTTCCGGCGCCGTATCAACTGGATGCCCGGCGCTGCATTTCCTATTTGACGATTGAACACAAAGGGCCGGTGGATCTTGATCTGCGCCCGAAGTTGGGCAATCGGATTTACGGCTGTGATGATTGTCTTGCGGTCTGTCCGTGGAACAAATTTGCGGCGCGCTCGGCAGAGGTGAAGTATCACGCCCGGGCGGAATTGCTGGCGCCGGAACTGGCGGAGCTGGCCGGTTTGAACGATCCTGAGTTCCGGGCGTTCTTTTCCGGTTCGCCGGTCAAACGCATCGGACGTGGGCGATTTGTGCGCAATGTGGCCTATGCGATTGGCAATTCCGGTCAGGCGCGGTTGCGCCCCGTGGTGCAGGCGCTGTGCGAAGACGAGGATGCCACAGTGGCCGATGCGGCGCGCTGGGCGGTCGGGCAGCTGCCGGATTAGCGCGGCATCGGGTTTTCGGCGCGGTTATAGGCCGTCCAATCCGTGATTTCGGGATAAAACGTCCGTCGCCATGCCCGCACGCGCGGGTTCATCACACGGCGCCAGACCGGCGGGATCAGGGCCGCGATGGTCATCACGGAATAGCCATAGGGCAGTTGCGGGGCCTCGTCCGGGCCATAGGTTTGCAACAGGGGAAAGCGCCGGTCCGGTTTGTAATGGTGGTCGGAATGGCGTTGCAGGTTGATGAGCAGCCAGTTCGAGGCCTTGTGGGCGGCGTTCCAGCTGTGGCGGGGTTTGACGTGTTCGTATTTGCCATCGCCCAGGTGTTTGCGGGTCAGGCCGTAATGTTCGACATAATTGACCAGCTCCAGCTGCCAGACGGCCGTAAACGCCTGGATCAGGAACAGGCCAAGCCCGACCCAGCCGCCCAGAAGGGTGGCAAGGACCAGCATCGCCGCCTGCAAGGCCCAGTACCGCCAGAACGGGTTGGATCTGTGATGCCAGGGGCGGTTTCTGCGGGTTTGCAACGCGGCTTCGGCAGCAAAGGCCGAGCGCAGGGATTGCTGTAGCACCCGGGGAAAGAAGCGGTGAAAATTCTCGTTATAGCGGGCCGTCACCGGGTCGCGCGGCGTGCCGACATAGGTGTGATGCACCAACAGATGCTCTGAGCGGAAATGCGAATAAAGCACCATCGACAGCAGGATGTCGCCCAGCCAACGTTCCAGCCGATTGCGTTGGTGCATCAATTCATGCGCATAGTTGATGCCGATGGTGCCGGTCAGCACGCCCACGCCAAAGAACAACACGACGCTTTCCAAAGTCCCCAGATGATCAGCGCGCGGCACGTACCAGACCAGGGCAAACAGGGTTACCACCTGCACCGGCACCCAAAGCGATGTCAGGCGTTTGTACCATGTCAGTGTGGCTTCAGGGGTGTTGGGATCGGGATTGTCGAGGTTCAGGCCGGTCAGGGCGTCCAGTGCCATAAAGAGATACCAGGCGCACAGCGGCAAGAGCACCACAGTCCAGCCGCCGAAAATCGCGCCAATCCAGGCCAGCGGGAACAACAGAAACGACACCCAGAATGGCAGGGCGCTTTGCAATTGGCTGAAGTCTTGGTTTGACATGCTTTGATCCGGCCTGTTTGCGGCAGCTTATCAGGGTTTCGCGGCAGGTTTAGAGCGTTTTTTGGCCTTCGGTCCTTGCGTCAGATCAAACGCCTTGCGCATGACGGTGGGCAGATCCGAGAGGTCAAATTCCGCGTCCGTCAGGAACGTGCCGCGCGTGGGGTGGCGTTCCATCGGCACAAGCGCGGTTTTGACCGTCAGGCGCAGGTGAAAATGGGTAAAGGTATGGCGGGCTTCGCCGTCACAGGTTTTCCATTCGGCGCGGATTGGCGGATTTGGGTCCGGGGTGGCTTCGCTACTGTCGATCCAATCCGACCCGGGCCAGCCCAGCATGCCACCCAAAAGCCCCTTGTCGGGGCGCCGCTCCAGCAGGATCGCGCCATCAACACGGCGGGCGATATAGGCAATGCCCTGGCGAATGGGCTTCGGTTTGCGCGGGGTCTTCTTTGGCAGATCCGTGGCGGTGCCGGCCAGACGTGCGGCGCAATCGGGTCGCCAGGGGCAGATGCCGCAGGCCGGATTGCGGGGGGTGCACAGCGTTGCGCCAAGATCCATGATCGCCTGGGCATAGTCGCCGGGGCGTATCGCGGGGGTCAATCTGCGGGCGAGGTCGGTCAATTCCGTTTTGGCGGCGGGCAGAGGGGTGTGCACGTCATGCAGCCGGGCGATCACCCGTTCGACATTGCCGTCGACCACGGTTTCCGGCAGGTCAAAGGCAATCGCGGACAGGGCGGCGGCGGTGTAGGGGCCAATGCCCGGCAGTGCCAGCAATTGATCATGATCGGCGGGAAAGATCCCGCCATGATCGGCCACCACGGCCCGCGCACATTTCAAAAGATTGCGGGCGCGGGCATAATACCCCAGCCCGGCCCATTCCGCCATGACATCGCCGTCTTCGGCGGCGGCCAGATCGCTTACCGTGGGCCACCGGGTGGTGAAGCGCAGGAAGTAGTCGCGCACCGCCGCGACGGTGGTTTGCTGCAACATTACCTCGGACAGCCAAATGCGATAGGGATCCGGCAGAATGCCCTGTGCGCGTTCATGCGGGCCAACCCGCCAAGGCATGATTCGGGCATGACGGTCATACCAAATCAGAAGTTCGGCGGTCAGGATGGAAGGCTCACGCAAGAGTGTAGGTCCGTTCATGTCGGGTTTTGCTGGCACCGGGCGCAGGGGACACTAGAATAGCGTGAGCGAAGGAGTGTCAATCGTGCCGCCACGAAGAACGTCAACTTACGGATTTGCCCGTACCTCCAGTCTGTTGAACCAGCGGATTAGCGGGCCAGCGAAAGCAGGGGATTCGCCCAGACCCGCCTGTTGACCCATTGGCCCGAGGTGGCAGGCGAAGATATTGCCGCCATCGCCCGTCCGGTCAATGTGTCCTTTGGGCGGGGTGGGCTTGGCGCGACGCTGACCGTTCTGACCACCGGGGCCAACGCCCCATTGCTGGAGATGCAGAAGGAACAGCTGCGTCAGAAGGTGAATGCGGTCTATGGCTACAATGCCATTTCCCGCATCCGCATCACCCAGACCGCCCCCACCGGTTTTGCCGAAGGTCAGGCCCAGTTCACCTATGGCACTGCCCCCAAAAAAGATCCGCAGCCCGACCCCAAGGTGACCGCCGCCGCACGCCATTATGCCGAAGAAGTGATGGATGCGGACCTCAAGGGGGCGCTTGAAGCTTTGGCGCGGAACGTTCTATCCAAGGCCAAGACATGACCGATCCCAAAAGGAACAAAGATATGAAGCGTTTGATCCCTGCCGCCTTGCTGGCGATTGTACTGGTGGCCGGTGGCGGCTGGTGGCTGATGAACCAAGGGGCGGGCCAATCCGCCGTTCCGGCCGGGGCGCTGGACGCACAGGAAAGCGCCGAGGATGTGGATACATCCAGCATCATCGAAATGGTGCAGGGCGCTGCGGACGCCCCGGTGACCGTGATCGAATATGCCAGCTATACCTGCCCGCATTGCGCCAATTTCCATGCCAATCAATACAAGGATCTGAAGTCCGATTATATTGATACCGGCAAGGTGAAATTCATCTTCCGCGAAGTTTACTTTGACCGTTACGGTCTGTGGGCGTCGATGGTGGCACGCTGTGGTGGCACCGAACGGTTTTTTGGCATCACCGATCTGATTTTCAAAGGCCAGCAATCCTGGGTCAGCGCGGGCGAGCCGGCGGCGATTGTCGAAGAACTGCGCAAGATCGGGCGTCTGGCCGGGTTGAACAACGACCAGTTGGAAAGCTGTCTTCAGGATGCCGATCAGGCCCAGACACTGGTGGCCTGGTATCAGAAAAACGGCGAAGCGGATGAAATCACCGGCACCCCGTCGTTCATCATTGATGGCGAAAAATATTCCAACATGCCGTGGAATGAGTTCAAATCCGTTCTGGACGAAAAACTGGGCGACGCATGAGCCCACTTCGGGGACTTAAAGTCGTCGAACTGGCACGTATTCTGGCCTGGCCCCTGGGCCGGTCAGACCCTTGCCGATCTTGGGGCCGAGGTGATCAAGGTCGAAAGCCCCGATGGCGACGACACCCGCCGCTGGGGCCCGCCGTTTGTCGACCGCGAAGGCGACCGGTCTGCGGCTTATTTCCATTCCTGCAACCGTGGCAAAACCAGCATTTCGGTCGATTTCCGCACCGAGGCCGGCCAGGCGCAGGTACGCGATCTGATCGCCGATGCGGACATCCTGATCGAGAATTTCAAGGTTGGGGGGCTGGCGAAATACGGTCTGGATTACGCCAGTCTGGCCAAGGTCAATCCGGCGCTGATCTATTGCTCGATCACCGGGTTTGGCCAGGACGGGCCGTATGCCCATCGCGCGGGATATGATTTCATCATTCAGGGCATGTCGGGCCTGATGTCCGTCACCGGCGAGGTCGGCGGTCAGCCACAGAAAACCGGCGTGGCGATCACCGATATTTTCACCGGCGTCTATGCGGCCACGGCGATTCTGGCGGCGGTCCACCAGCGCGCCACAACCGGCCGCGGTCAGTGGATCGACATGAGCCTGCTGGACA
This sequence comes from Phaeobacter sp. J2-8, assembly GCF_022867865.1. Classification (GTDB taxonomy): domain Bacteria; phylum Pseudomonadota; class Alphaproteobacteria; order Rhodobacterales; family Rhodobacteraceae; genus Marinovum. The sequence goes on from NZ_JALIEC010000001.1 coordinate 183,118, forward strand.
CCGCCGTGTCGGTCACCGCCAATCAGGCGATGAATTACCTGACCACCGGCACCGCGCCGACCATGATGGGCAATGCCCACCCGAACCTTGCACCCTATCAGGTGTTTGAGTGTGCGGATGGCTTTATCATCATTGCGACCGGCAATGACGGCCAGTTCCGGCGGCTTTGTGATCTGCTGGACCTGGCCGACACCGGCACCGATGCCCGATATACCAGCAATGCCGACCGGCTGGCGCACCGCGAGAGCCTGACAGAATGTCTGACCAAGGCCACGCGGGGCTGGGCAAAATCCGATCTTCTGGCCGCCTGCGAGGCGGCCGGCGTGCCCGCCGGGCCGATCAATGACATGGCCGAGGTGATGGCCGATCCGCAAGTGGTGGCGCGGGGCATGCAAATCAGCGCCGACGGTGTGCCCGGCGTGCGCTCGCCCTTTCGGTTTTCCGATGCTGAATTGTCCCTGGACAAGGGCGCGCCAAAACTGCCGCGCGGCTGAGCCTCATCCGGTGTTGGATGGCGGCGGCGTCAACCGGTCGCGCAACAGCGCCAGCGGATGGGCGCGCAGCGTCAGGCGCAGGGCAACGTAATCTTCGACCACCTCCTCGCCCAGCGTCATGGTGGGCAGATTGGCGGTGGGTTCATCAATTGCCTCGCCGTCCAGATCGCCTTCGAACAATGGCAGGGTCTTGGGTGTGGTCAGCGCCTTGGCCTCCCACAGGGCTTCGCGCCGGGTCATCAGCGCGGCAAATCCATCGGCCTCGGCCAATCGCGCCAGCACCGGCGCCGCCAGACCCGCCCGCCGCCAGATATCGCGCACCGATTGATAGCCATTGCCGCGCGCAGCGGTGATCCAGTTGGCGTCCTCTTCCCGCAGCCCCTTGATCTGGCGAAACCCAAGACGCAGGGCCAATCCGCCGCGCCCGTCGGGTTCCATCACATTGTCCCAATAGCTGTTCTGAACACAGACCGGGCGCACCGTGACCCCGTGTTCGCGCGCGTCACGCACGATCTGCGACGGCGCATAAAACCCCATCGGCTGGGAATTCAGCAGCGCACAGGCAAAGATGCCGGGATGGTGGCATTTGATCCAGGCCGAGGCATAGACCAGCAGGGCAAAGCTGGCGGCATGGCTTTCGGGAAACCCGTAAGAGCCAAAACCCTCGATCTGGGAAAAACAGCGGGATGAGAATTCCTCGTCATAGCCGTTTCGGGCCATGCCGCGCATGAAGCGGCTGCGGAAATCGCTGACATTGCCGTGTTTCTTGAACGTGGCGAGGGACCGGCGCAATCGGTCAGCCTCTTCCGGCGAAAACCCCGCGCCGACAATGGCGATCTGCATCGCCTGTTCCTGAAACAGCGGCACCCCCAGGGTTTTCGCCAGCACCGCGCCCAGCGCGTCCGAGGGAAAATTCACCTCTTCCTCGCCATTGCGGCGGCGGATGTAGGGATGCACCATATCGCCCTGAATGGGCCCGGGGCGGATGATCGCCACCTCGATCACCAGATCATAGAAATTGCGCGGCTTCATCCGTGGCAGGAAATTCATCTGCGCGCGGGATTCCACCTGAAACACCCCGATACTGTCGGCGCGGCACAGCATGTCATAAACCTTGGGGTCTTCGGGCGGCAGGGTGGCCAGCCGCCAATCCTGACCGTGATGGGTTTTCAAAAGGTCAAAAGCCTTGCGGATACAGGTCAACATCCCAAGGCTAAGCACATCGACCTTGAGAATGCCGAGACTGTCGATATCGTCCTTGTCCCAGCAGATGACGGTGCGATCCTCCATCGTGGCGTTTTCAATTGGCACCAATTCGTCCAACCGCCCCTCGGTGATGATGAACCCGCCGACGTGCTGGCTGAGGTGCCGGGGAAAGCCGATGATTTCCTTCACGAGCGATAGCGTCAGGCGGATCTGATGGTCGTTCGGGTCGAGCCCGATTTCGCGTAGCCGCTGATCGGCCAGCCCATCGGCGCCCCAGAACCCCCAAAGCTGCGAGGCCATCGCGCCAATGGTGTCCTGCGACAGACCCATGGCCGCCCCGACCTCGCGTATTGCGCGCTTGCCGCGATAATGCACAACCGTGGCACAAAGACCGGCGCGATGGCGGCCATACCGCTCATAGATATGCTGGATCACCTCCTCACGGCGTTCATGTTCGAAATCAACGTCGATATCGGGCGGCTCGTTCCGCGCCTCGCTGACGAAACGTTCAAACACCATGGTGCCGATTTCAGGGCTGACAGAGGTGACGCCAAGACAGAAACAGACCACCGAATTGGCCGCACTGCCACGCCCCTGGCAGAGGATGTCGCGCGACCGGGCGAAATGCACGATGTCCCGCACAGTCAGGAAATAGGGCGCGTAGCTCAGCTTGGAGATCAATTGCAGCTCATGTTGCAACATGGCGCGTACCTTGTCAGAGGCGCCGCCGGGATACCGCCACTTCAACCCCTCATGCGCCAGACGCGACAGGCGCTGATCAGGGGTTTCGCCCTGGGCAACCTCGGAGGGGTATTCATACCGCAAGCTGTCGAGCGAAAAGGTGCAGGTGGCAGCAATGTTATTTGCGCGGGTGATGGCCTGTTCGAATCCGCGGAACAGCTGTCGCATCTCGGCTTCTGATCGCATGCGACGCTCGCCATTCGGCTGGGCCAACGCGCCAAGGTTTTCAACGGTGGTGCCATGGCGAATGGCGGCCAGCACATCCGCCAGACGACGGCGCGGCCCGGCATGCATGATCGGTGCGGCAGAGGCCAATGTCGGGATGCCCAGCCGGTCGGCCAAATGGCTAAGCCGGGCAAAATGTGCGGAATCATTGCCGTCATAAACCGGGGCCATCAACAGCGACATTTGTGTGCCAAAGCGGCGCGTCAACGCCTGCGCCCCTTGCAACCATTCGCCCGCGCCGGGCTGAGGGGGCTGTGCCTGTGGCGGGCCATGTAGCGCAAGGTGAAGCCCGTCAGCGCCCATTTCCATCAAATCCGCAAGACGCACAATGCAGCTGCCCTTCCCTGCCCGAAGCCGCCCGCGCGAGAGCAGCCGACAAAGCGTCGCCCAGCCCTGCCGCGTCTGGACCAATGCGGTGATCGCCGGGGCATCGACAAAAACCAGCTTCGCGGCGGCGATCAGCCGTGGGATGGCAGTGCGCAAAGGATCAAGCGCCGTCGGAAAAGGGGCCGGTGGGCCAATCAACCCATATTTCGCATCAAACTCCTGACGTTCCCTGATTTGTCGGGCGATCTCGCGTCCGGCTGTATGGGCGCGAACAATCCCGGCTACCGAATTCTCATCAGCGATGGCAATGGCCGGCATGTCCAATTGCGCTGCCCGATGCATGTAATCCTCTGGGTGAGAGGCACCGGTCAGAAACGTGAAATTGGATGTGGTCGATAACTCGGTGAACATTGGGCGATTCTCTGGGAATGACCAGTATATTCACGTTTTGTTCCAAATTGGAGTCGGGAATGAGATACCGCAAGCCAATTGCTTTTTCGGGGGCTTTGCCCCCGGACCCCCAGGATATTTTCAAACAGAAGAAGGACCAGGAGTCCTTGATCTTTCTTCTTGTCCAAATATCCCGGGGGTGAGGCCAAAGGCCGAGGGGGCTGGCCCCCTGTTCCAAACTCAGAGGTCACGTAAAATGGCGCGGGTGGACAGGGCCCTGGGATCAACCTGCAGCTCGATCAGCGCCGGGGTGTCGGCGGCCAGTGCCTGATCCATCGCGCCGCGAAAATGCGCATTATCGGTCACAGTCAGACCAAGCGCGCCATAGCTGCGGGCGAGCGCGGCGAAATCGGGGTTCTTCAGCCGGGTGCCTGACACACGCCCGGGGTATTTGCCCTGTTGGTGCATCCGGATGGTGCCATACATGCCGTTGTTGACCACCAGGACAATGACCTTGGCGCCATATTCACAGGCGGTGCCGAATTCCTGAGATGTCATCTGGAAACAGCCATCACCGGCGAAGCAGATCACGGGCCGGTCAGGATGTTCCAGTGCGGCGGCGACAGCGGCGGGCAGTCCATAGCCCATAGACCCGGACGTCGGGGCGAGCTGGGTGCGATATGTCCGCCATCGGTAGTAACGGTGCAGCCAGCCACAGTAATTGCCGGCCCCATTGGTCAGGATCGCCGTGTCCGGCAGCATGTCGCGCAGTTCGGTCATGGCGCGCTCCATCTTTACCGTGCCGGGGGTGTCCTGCGGTTCCTGCCAGGTATCGTATGACGCGCGCGCCACAGCGATGTCCGCGCCCCGGCCCTGTGCCGGGGCCTCACAGGTGTCGGCCAATTGCTGCACGACCTGACCGGCCTGGCCCGTGACAGAGAGTGTTGGGTAAAAGACGTGCCCCGGCTCGCTTGGATCCGGGTGCACGTGGATCAGTTTTTGTTGCGGGTTGGGTGGGGTCAGCAGGGTATAGCCGCCGGTGGTCATCTCTCCCAGCCGTGCACCAAGGCAGAGCAGGACATCTGCCGCGCGCAAACGTTCCGCCAGGTCGGGATTGGGGCCAATACCCATGTCGCCGACATAGTTGCGGTGGTGATTGTCCATGTAATCCTGACAGCGCAACGACGTGACGACCGGCAGTTGGGCAACCTCGGCAAAGCGTTCCAGCGCCTGCCGCGCCTCTTCGGACCAGAGCGGCCCACCGGCCAGGACAAGGGGGCGTTCTGCCCCAGACAGCAAATCCAGTATCGCGGCGATGTCACTCTGCGCCACGCGACCGGATGGCAGGCAAGCGGCCGGCAGCACCGTTGCCTCGCATTTTGCCGACAGCACATCTTCGGGCAGCGCCAAAACCACCGGCCCCGGTCTGCCGGATTGGGCGACATGGAAGGCGCGGCTGATGTATTCCGGGATCCGGTCGGTGCGATCAATTTCAGCCACCCATTTGGCCAGCGGGCCAAACATGGCGCGATAATCCACCTCCTGAAAGGCTTCGCGGTCGCGTTGATCGCTGGCGACCTGGCCGACAAACAGGATCATCGGCGTTGAATCCTGAAACGCCACATGCACGCCGGCGCTGGCATTTGTCGCGCCCGGCCCCCGGGTCACGAAACAGATGCCGGGGGTGCCGGTCAGTTTGCCATGGGCCTCGGCCATCATGGCGGCGCCGCCCTCTTGGCGCGCGACAATCGTGTCGATCCCGATTCGTACAGCCCATCCAGCGCCGCGAGATAGCTTTCGCCGGGCACACAGAACACGCGTTTTATGCCCTGCGCTTTCAAAGCATCGACGAGGATTTGGCCACCATGCGGCATGGGCGTTCCTTTCGGCTCTAGGTGATGTCTTTCATCGCGGCGAGGAAGGTCGCGATTTCGGCCGGGGAATTGTAATGGCACATCGAAACGCGAATGCAGGACTCCTGCCCCAGCGGGTCGAGGATATTGCCGGAATAATGGTCCGCCTTGCGGGTGTGGGTGCGAATGCCCTGGGCGTTCAGCTGTGTGACCACATCGGGTGAGGCGATGCCATCAACCCAGAAACTGACAAGCCCTTCGCGTGCGGGATTGTCGGTGCCGCCCACAATATGCACGCCGGGCAATTCGGCCAGACCGGACAGGTTCCCCGTGCCATGCAACATGGCGTCGGTCAGTGATTTTTCATGCGCGTGGATCGCAGCCCCAGCGGCGAGGATGCGTGCCCGGCGGTCGGTTTCATCTGACACCTCGCCCCCCAGCCAGTCAAAATAGCTTACGACGTCTGAGAAGGTCGCATAAGATCCGGTGTCGCGGGTGCCGAATTCCCAGTTCTCCTCTGGCCCGCCGATCAGCCCCTCGAACCGCAGTTTCGACAGCCGGTCAGAGACCCAGGCAATGCCATAGCCATGGCGCGAAAATACCTTGTAAGGCGAGATGACATAGCCGTCGATGTCATAGCTGTCGATGTCGATCAGCCCGTGGCTGGCGTGCTGGATGCCGTCGACAAAGATCAGGCATTCCGGGGCCTTGGCGCGGATCGCTGTGACAATTGCCGCCAGGTCCATCGCCATGCCGGTGACGGGGGAAGTGTGCAGAATTGTTGCGACGGCGGTGTCGGGTGTGACATGCGCGGCATAGGCGTCGGCGGTGACCAATCCGGTGGCATCGTCATGGGGCACCGAAATATAGTCGCGCCCCGAAACATGCGCCCATTTGCGCGCGGCGGAGCGCGAGGCCGGGTGTTCCACGGTCGAGCCGATCACCGCACCGGGGCGGGCGCCAAGGATCATTGCGCGCAGCAAGCGGAACGTCAGTTCCGTGCCGCTTTCGCCGACAAAGAACTGGCCCGAGGAGGCCCCAAAGAACACCGCCATGTCAGATTTCGCCTTGGCGATGATGTCGCCCAGCGCATGGGCAGCCGGGTTGTCGCGGCCCTGATTGTCGGGGATGGCGGCGAACCGGGTCGAGGTGTCGACCACGGAATTCAGCGTCAGCGCACCGCCCGCATTTTCAAAAAAGATGCGCGGGCCCTGAAACGGGCAGCTGTCGACATGGGCGAAACGGGCACGGATTTCGGACAGAAGGGGATCGGGGAACATGGGGCCTCGGCAAGTTACAGGTCAGTTGAATTTCGTTACACGGATGTTGTCGGATTCCATGAATTGGCGCAGAGATTTGGCCAAATGAACCGCCTCTGCGGTATCGCCGTGCAGGCAGACCGTGTCGATGCGGGCGGGGATATGTTTGCCTTGCGCGGTGATGATCGCCCCGGCGCGAAGCATTTCGGCGATGCGGGGGCCGACCCGGGCCGGATCGTGGATCATCGCCCCGGGCAGGGAACGATCCACCAACGTGGCGTCGTCGTTATAGGCGCGGTCGGCAAAAATCTCGCCGATCCAGGGCGCGTTCAGCTCCTCGGCTGCGGCCTGTTGCGCGGTTTCGGCCAGCACCATCAGGCGGATGTCGGGGGCGATGGCGGACACCGCGCGGAAACAGGTCAACGCCATGTCGCGGTCTTCGGAACACATATTTGACAGGGCACCATGCAGTTTGAAGTGCCGCACCTCGGTCCCGGCGGCACGGGCCATCGCCATGGCTGCCCCCAGTTGATAGGTGATCAGATTGCGCAATTCGGCACTGCCCAGCGTGAACCGGCGGCGGCCAAAGCCGCGCAGATCGTCAAAGCCGGGGTGCGCGCCGATGCCAACGCCATGTTTCACCGCCTGTGCCATGGTGTGCGCCATGACATCCGGGTCGCCGGCATGAAAGCCACAGGCGATATTGGCGCTGGTGACGGTTTCCAGCAGGGCGGTGTCGTCGCCCATGGCCCAGGGGCCAAAACCTTCGCCCATATCGGCGTTCAGATCGACACGTAAGCTCATGCCGAGGCCGCCAGCGCCTTGGCCCGTGTCGCCACGGCGGCAATGGCGTCGTCAATATCATCGGCTGTGGTGCGGTGGTTGACGATTGCGGCGCGCAGGCAGGTGATGCCGCCGACGATGGTGGTGGAAAACACCGCCGTGCCATCCAGTTGCAATGCCTTGGAAATTGCGATGTTGAGGGCGGACTGCGCAGCGGGCGCAAGGCTCGCGTCGGCGGTGAACACACAGAGATTGGAGATCACCGGCGCCACCAGTGCCATGTCGGGCTGTGCGGTCACGGCGGCCCCCATCCGGGCGGCAGAGCGGCAATTGGCGGTGATCGCGCCGCCAAGGCCGGATGCGCCATAGGTCTCGACCGCGGTCCAGACCTTGAGCGCGCGTGCGCCACGGGACAGGTCGGTGCCGAAATCACAGAACCACGGGTCGCCGCGGCCAAACCCGCGCCATGGCTGGCCAGATAGGCGGGCCGCGCGGCAAAGGCGGCGTAATGTTCGCCCTGATCGCGGATCAGGCAGAGACCGCAATCATAAGGCACATACATCCATTTGTGGAAATCACAGGCGAGGCTGTCGGCCCTTTCGATCCCATCGGACAGGGCGCGCCAAGGCTCTTCGGCCAGCCGGGTCCAGGCCCCGAAGGCCCCGTCAACATGCAGCCAGAGGTTTTCGTCGCGCGCGATGTCGGCAAGGGCATGAAGATCGTCGAACCGCCCGAAATCCACAGATCCGGCGGTGCCGACAACGGCAAAAGGCAGGGCACCCTCGGCCCGGTCCCGGGCAATTGCGGCGCGCAGCGCGTCGGGGTCGATGCCGGTGTCGCCCTCCGGGATGCGGCGCAGGTTGTCAGATCCGATGCCCAGAAGCTCGATCGCTTTGCGGGTGGCATTGTGCACGCCATCCCCGGCATAGGCGGTCAACCGGGCGTGCAGCCCGGCGCTGCGCACGTCGGGGCCCAATGCGCGTTGGCGCGCGGTGGCAAGGGCGATGACCGTGGCCTGTGATGTGCCCGTCACCAGAATGCCGCTGGCGCTGTCGGGGAAACCCATGATGCGCCGGGTCCAGTCGACGACCGCGCGTTCGACATCAATCATCCCGTGATCGCGCCCGCCGCAATTGGCGTTCACGGTTGCGGCCACCATTTCCGACATCAGGCCGCTGGCCAGCCCGGTGCCATGCACCCAGCCCCAGAACCGTGGATGGGTGTTGCCGGTGCCATAGGGCAGCATTTCGGAAATCAGCCGCGCGGCGGTGGCGGCCTCTCCCTTGGCGTCGCCGCTCAGGTGATAGGCCGCACGTTGCGCCGCGGGCACTGGTTGCCATGGGTGGGCGCGGGCATCGGCCATTTGGTCGATACAGGCGTCCAGCAGATCATGCGCGGTGGCGCGGAAGGCATCCCAGTCTTTTGGGTCGAGCGTGGTGTTCATCGCAAAATCCCGATTTTGGCGTGAGCATAAGCGCGCGGGCGCAACGTGCAAGCCGCGAACTCATCCGTCCTTGCGGACGTCTTCGTCGAAAGTTTTTGAGAATGGTTCTCATTTGCATTGACTTTCTGAACTCATTCGCATATTGAGCGGTAATACCAGCGAGCGGGAAGGTAGAGATGTTGAAATCTGCGATTGCAGCGGCGGGCCTGATGTTGGCCGCCCCGGTTCAGGCCGACGATTTTAAGGTGGTCACCACCTTCACCGTGATTGCCGATATGGCCCGCAATGTGGCCGGGGACGCGGCCGAGGTCGTGTCGGTCACCAAGCCGGGCGCGGAAATCCACGGATATGAGCCGACGCCGCGCGATCTGGTCGGGGCGATTGATGCGGATCTGGTGTTGTGGAACGGCATGAACCTGGAACTCTGGTTCGAGCAATTCCTGCGCAATCTGGGGGATAAACCCGCCGCCGTGGTCAGCGATGGCGTGGCCGAGATCCCGATTTCCGAGGGCGCCTATGAAGGCCGGCCCAATCCGCACGCCTGGATGTCCCTGGACAATGCGTTGATCTATGTCGACAACATTCGCGATGCCCTGTCCGAACATGACCCGGACAATGCGGCGATCTACGATGCCAATGCCGAAACCTACAAATCTGAAATCCTTGCCGAAATTGCGCCGCTGCGCGATCTGATTGCCACGGTGCCGCAAGATCAGCGTTGGTTGGCGACCTGCGAAGGGGCGTTCAGCTATCTGGCGCGGGATTTCGGATTGAGCGAAGTTTACCTCTGGCCGATGAACGCCGATCAGACCGGCACGCCGCAACAGGTGCGCCGGATGATTGATACCATCCGCGACCGCGAAATTCCGGTGGTATTCTGCGAAAGCACAGTCAACACTGACCCCGCCAAACAGGTCGCCCGCGAAACCGGGGCGCTTTATGGCGGTGAATTATATGTCGACAGCCTGTCAGAGGCGGACGGCCCGGTGCCGACCTACCTCGATTTGCTGCGTGTCACGACCCAAACGGTTGTGACCGGCCTGACCGGTGCGGCGCAAGACTGACGAAAGGAAGGGCATGGCCCGGATCGAAAAGGCAGAATTCGACAACGCGGGGCTTTGGGTCCGTGATTTGACGGTGACCTATCGCAATGGGGTCACGGCGTTGAAATCTGCCTCTTTTGCCGTCCCAAGAGGGTCAATTGCGGCGCTGGTCGGCGTGAACGGCGCCGGCAAATCGACCTTGTTCAAGGCGATCATGGGGTTTCTTCCGGCCGCGCGCGGCGAAATCGGCATTTTGGGCCAGGGGGTCGCGGCCTCGCTCAAGCAGGGGTTGGTCGCCTATGTCCCAGGCAGAGGAGGTCGATTGGACCTTTCCGGTGCTGGTCGAGGACGTGGTGATGATGGGGCGCTATGGCCGCATGGGTCTGTTGCGCATCCCTTCGGCGGCGGACAAGGCCGCGGTGGCGGCGGCGCTGGACCGGGTCGGCATGTCATCCTATCGCAAGCGTCAGATCGGCGAATTGTCGGGCGGGCAACGCAAACGGGTGTTTCTGGCCCGCGCATTGGCACAAGAGGGCCAGGTGATCCTGCTGGACGAGCCATTCACCGGCGTTGATGTCCAAACCGAAGAGGCGATCATCACCCTGTTGGGTGAGCTGCGTGCCGAGGGCAAGGTGATGCTGGTCTCGACCCACAACCTTGGCTCTGTTCCTGAATTCTGTGATCAGGTGGTCCTGGTCAAGGGCACGGTGCTGAACTATGGCCCGACGGAAGAGGTGTTCACCCGCGAAAACCTCGAAGCGGCCTTTGGCGGGGTGCTGCGGCATTTCGTGCTTGGCGGCGCGGATCTGCATGATGACGAAGACACCCGGGCGGTCACGATCCTGTCGGATGATGAGCGGCCGTTTGTGATGTACGACGACCAGACCCGCACCCAAGGCCCACGGATCGAGGAAGAAGAATGAGCATGCTGCTCGAACCCTTCTCTTATGGCTATATGACCAATGCCATGTGGGTCAGCGCGCTGGTCGGGGCGGTCTGTGCCTTCCTGTCGGCCTATCTGATGCTGAAAGGCTGGTCGCTGATTGGCGATGCGCTGTCGCACTCTATCGTGCCGGGGGTGGCGGGGGCCTATATGCTGGGGCTGCCCTTTGCGCTGGGCGCGTTTTTGTCGGGCGGGCTGGCCGCGGGGGCGATGCTGTTTCTCAATCAACGCAGCGGGCTGAAGGAAGACGCCATCATCGGCATCATTTTCACCAGCTTCTTTGGTCTGGGTCTGTTCATGGTGTCGGTTTCGCCGGTGTCGGTGGATGTGCAGACGATCATCATGGGCAATGTGCTGGCCATCACCCCGGAAGATACGCTGCAATTGGCGGTGATCGGCTTTGTCTCGCTGGCGGTGCTGCTGTGGAAATGGAAGGATCTGATGGTCGCTTTCTTTGACGAAACCCACGCCCGCAGCATTGGTCTGCGCCCCGAGCGGCTGCGGTTCATCTTTTTCGTGCTGCTCAGCGCGTCCTGTGTGGCGGCATTGCAGACGGTGGGCGCCTTTCTTGTCATCGCCATGGTGGTGACGCCGGGGGCGACGGCCTATCTGCTGGCGGACCGGTTTCCGGTCTTGCTGATGATCAGTGTCGCGATTGGCGCGCTGACCTCTTTCCTTGGTGCCTATATCTCCTATTTCCTTGATGGGGCGACGGGCGGGGTCATCATCACCCTGCAAACCACGGTGTTCCTTGTGGCCTTCTTCTTTGCCCCGAAACATGGGCTTTTTGCGGCGCGCAGACGTGCGGCGGCGGCATTGGTTGGGGACAGCTGATGGATCAACTGCTTCTGCCGTTTCTGTTTCCCTTCATGCAGAATGCGTTCTGGGTGGTGCTGTTGTTGGCCGCGCCCACCGCGATCCTCAGCTGTTTTCTGGTGCTCAAGGGTTGGTCGCTGATGGGTGATGCGGTCAGCCATGCGGTGCTGCCGGGGGTGGTGCTGGCCTATATGCTGGGGATACCGCTGATCATCGGGGCCTTTGCGGCGGGCATGACCTGTGCGCTGGCGACCGGCTATCTGAACGCCAACAGCCGGATCAAACAGGACACGGTGATGGGCGTGGTGTTTTCCGGCATGTTCGGGTTGGGGATGGTGCTTTACGTCAAGGTGCAGACCAATGTGCATCTCGATCATATCCTGTTCGGCAATATGCTGGGTGTTGGCCCTGCAGATCTCTGGACCGCCGGAATTGTTGGTGCGCTGGTGACTGTGGTGCTGGTGCTGAAATGGAAAGACCTCTTGCTGCATGCCTTTGATCCGGCGCAGGCCCAGGCAATCGGTTTGCGGGTGAACTGGCTGCATTATGGCATGTTGTCGATCCTGTCGCTGACCATCGTCGCGGTGCTGAGCGCGGTGGGGCTGATCCTGGCAATTGGGCTGCTGATTTCGCCGGGGGCGATTGCGTTCCTGCTGACACGGGAATTCCGCCACATGATGATCGTGGCGGTGGTGGTCAATCTGGTGGCGATGCTTGGCGGGGTCTACGCGAGCTTCTGGCTCGACAGCGCCCCTGCGCCGACCATCATCCTGATGCTGACCATCGCCTTTGTGGGTGCGTTTGTCTGGCGGCAATGGCAAAACCGCCGCCGCGAGGCTGTCACCTGACCTGTGGTTCTAGGTTGCCCAGTGCGCGGGATGTCGGCGCACCGGGCCAGAGGGGATCTGCCATCTCGGGCCATGCCCATTGACCGTCAGTGGCGGTGTGATCCGATGGGCCGGGCCCCAACCGGTGTCCTCGACAGCCATGGCATAGTCATCAGGTCCAACAGCGATCGCCGCCGGGGGCGAGAGCGTGCCGGGGGCGGATTTCAGACATTCCGCCGTGCGCGCAAGCGAAAGTTCCGCGCGGGTGCCGACCCCTTTGGCGCGGCGGCCCAGACCGCGCAGGACGGTCGCCGCCAAAAGATACCCCGTGCCATGATCCAGCGCTTGCACCGGAAGCGGTAGGGGGGCGTCCCGCCCTGTGACCGCCATGCCCTGGGCCGCAATGCCACAGGACATCTGGACCAGGGAATCAAAGCCGCGCCGCGCGCGCCAAGGGCCAGTGCGGCCATAGGCCGACAGGCTGACGTCAATCAGGCCGGGGTTCAGCGCGCTGCGGGCCTCTGCGCCAAATCCCAACCGGTCGAGCGCGCCGGGCCGATAGCCGTGCAGCAACACGTCGGCGGATTTGAGCAGGTTGGCAAAGATCGCGCGGTCGGTGGCGTCATGCAGATCCAGCCCGGCGCAATGTTTGCCAAGATTGACCTCCAGCTCCGCCGCCGGTTCGTTCCAATGCGGCGGGTCGATGCGCAGGACATCCGCGCCAAACCCGGCCAGAAACCGCGTGGCAACCGGACCGGCCAGAACTCGCGTCAGATCGAGCACACGCAGACCGGCAAGCGGTGCGTCTGGGGGGCCTGATGGCCCCTGCGGGGGCACATCCACGGCGTCCTGCCAGCGGATCAGCGGCTCGGCCTTTACCGCCGCGCCCTGGGGGTGGGCCTGCCACGCGTCTGCGCTGTGCAGCATCGCGGCACAGCCCTTGGCGGCGACAATGGCGGTTTCCAACGCCTCTGCCTGCCAGGTCGCCACCACCTTGGCCACGGCCTCGCGATCTGGCGGGCAGCCAAGGACCGAAAGGGCAGCGGCACGATGATGCGGCGCATTGGTGTGCAGGCGGATGAAACTGTCTGCGGTGGCATAGATCCCGGCAATTGCATCCCAGACCGAAGGCAAGTCCCACCCCACCGGCGACAGCGTCATGTCAAACCAAAGCGACGCGCGCCGACGGTCGACATGCACCGCGCCACCGCCATGGATCGCGGCCAATGCCGCACCCGCCGCGCCGATTGTGGCGCTGGCAAAGTCGCTGACCGCATAGACCGACGGCAAATCGCCGCCGCCGGTTTCATGGAAATTTGCGTCTGTCATTTGCAGGGCCTCGGTGATTTCGGGCCAATAGGGATTGTTCATGCGGCTGCTCCGATCATGCTGTGCAGCACAGTTAGGCGGCGGTTTGACTATTCGGCAATCTTGATCAAGATAATCAACATGAAAATTCCCGACACCGATTTGATGGACGGCGCAGAGGTTCGCCAGCGGCTGGGGGTCAGCGCCCAGACGCTGTATGCCTATGTCAGCCGTGGCCATATCCGCGCGTTCCAAAGCCCGAGAGATGCGCGCAAGTCGTTGTACTTTCGGGAAGATGTGGAAAATTGGGCGGCGCGCAAGGCGCGGGGACGATCGCGCCGTTCGGTGGCGGCCTCGGCGCTGAGCTGGGGGGAACCTTCGCTGATTTCGGCAATCACCGAGATTCGCGATGGCCGATTCTTCTATCGCGGTCAGGACGGCGTGCTGCTTTCGCGCACCGCGACGCTGGAGGAAACCGCAGCGCTGTTGCTGGATTGCGATCTGGCGGCACCGCACCCCGACAGGCTGCCGATGTTGGCCGCGCCGGACCCGGTGCAACGCATGTTGATGGCGTTGACCCGTCGGGTGGCGGAGCGTGATGTTGCGCCGCTGGATTTGATTCAAGCGATGGTTCACGCGATCACCCGCAGGCGCAGCACGGCGGCGGTGCATGACCAGTTGGCTGCGGCCTGGGGGCTGTCGCCGCCGGAGGCGGATGTGATCCGCCGGGTGCTGGTGCTGTGCGGCGATCATGAATTGAACGCGTCGGCCTTTGCCTGTCGGGTCACGGCCTCGACCGGGGCGGGTTTGCCCGCCTGTTTGCTGACCGGGCTGTCGACCCTGACCGGCCCGCGCCATGGCGGAATGGTGGTCCGTGCGCTGGATTTCATGGCTGCGGCGGTCAATGGCGGCGCGCTGCCTGACGCGGGCAGCAAGGCACCACCGGGCTTTGGCCATCCGTTGTATCCGGCGGGCGACCCCCGCGCGACAGAGATCCTGCGGGTGCTGCCACTGGGGCGGGACTGGGCCGAAGTGGTCCAGGTGCTGGGCGCACGGCGCATTTATCCCGGCCTTGATTTCGCCTTGGGGCATGTGGTGCGGGCCCTGGATCTGCCGCGCGATGCCGGTCTGACCCTGTTCGCCATTGGCCGCAGCGCCGGCTGGATGGCGCATGCCCGTGAACAGGCGGCCAGCAAACAGCTTATTCGCCCGCGTGCGACAGGCCAAACACGCGCAAAAGGCCAGAAAACCACCTGAGGGGGCCGATAGGGGGGCGGTCGAACACGCGCCGCTCACGCAGGTGTCACGTGGTTTCGCTTGAACTCACCTGCTTTGGCGGCATTGTAGCGCCTAGTATTTGCAGGAGAGTTTGATGCCCGGATTTTTTCCATCCCGTGTGAAATCCACCATTGGCCCGATGATCGCGGCCTGGCGCTGATCTGGGCCGCTGCCGCCCCTGCCCAAAGCGGCATGGAAGACCAGGTCACAATCGACAAGCTGGACAACGGCATGGAGGTGGTGGTGATCGAAGACCACCGCGCGCCGGTTGTCGTTCACATGGTGTGGTATCGCGCTGGCAGCGCCGATGAAAAACCGGGTGTTTCCGGCGTGGCGCATTTCCTGGAACATTTGCTGTTTCAGGGCACCAAGAACATGGCGCCCGGCGAATTGTCGCGTGTGGTGGCCGAAAACGGCGGCACCGACAACGCCTTTACCAGCTATGACCAGACCGCCTATTTTCAACGGGTGGCGGCGGATCGTCTGGGGCTGATGATGCAGATGGAGGCCGACCGCATGGTCAACCTGCAATTGGGTGACGAGGAAATTCGCACCGAGCGCGAGGTGATCATCGAAGAACGCAACATGCGCACGGAAAACGACCCCGGTGCGTTGATGCGGGAACAGGCGCGGGCGGCACAATACCTCAACCACCGTTACGGCGTGCCAATCATCGGTTGGCGGCACGAGATGGTGGGCCTTGATCTGGAGGCCGCACTGGATTTCTATCAGACCTATTATGCGCCCAACAACGCAGTGCTGATTGTGGCTGGCGATGTGACGCCCGAGGGCGTGATGGAACTGGCACGTGAACATTACGGGGCTTTGCCACCGAACCCGGATCTTGAACCCCGCGCCCGCCCGCAAGAGCCACCGCAAACGGCGCCGCGCCGCATGGTGTTCGAAGATCCACGGGTGTCGCAACCCTATGTTGTCCGCTCTTATCTGGCCCCGGAACGCGATCCCGGCGCCCAGGAAAAAGCTGCGGCCTTGATGTTGTTGTCGGATGTTCTGGGTGGTGGGCAAACCTCTGTTCTGAATGAAATATTGCAGTTCGAGCAGAAGAAAGTGGTCTACGCCGGCGCGTCTTATGGGGGTGTTTCGCTGGATGACACCACGTTTTCGCTGGTTGTTGTCCCGGCCGAGGGGGTGAGCCTGCAAGAGGCCGAGGATGCGATGGATGCCGCCGTGGCGCGTTTCATGCAGGACGGTGTTGACCCGGAACAGCTGATCCGGATCAAACGCCAGATCAAAGCCAGCCGGATCTATGCCCGCGACAATGTAGAGCGTCTGGCAAACAGCTATGGCCGGGCGCTGACGTCCGGATTGACGATCGAAGACATTTTTGCCTGGCCTGACGTTGTCGAGGCGGTGACCGAAGAGGATATTCTGGCCGCCGCGCGCGAGGTGTTTGATGACAAGACCAGCGTGACCAGCTGGCTGACCCGTCCCAAGGAGGTGACCCAATGAAGACGTTCGCATTGAAGACGTTTGTATGCGCGTTTATCGTACTGGTTTGGGGCGGTGCGCCACTGCGGGCCGAAATCAACATTCAGGAAATCACCACGCCGGGCGGGATCAGCGCCTGGCTGGTCGAGGAACCCTCGATCCCGATTGTGGCGCTGGAATTGCGGTTCAAGGGCGGTGGATCGCTGGATGCGCCAGGCAAACGCGGGGCCACCAACCTGATGACCGGCCTGCTTGAGGAAGGCACCGGCGACATGGATGCCCGTGCCTTTGCCCGTGCGACCGAAACGCTGGCGGCCTCGTTTGATTATGACACCTATGATGACACCATTGCTGTGTCGGCCAAATTCCTGACCGATACCCAGCAAGAGGCGATGGCGCTTTTTCGCAGCTCGATCATCGAGCCGGCCTTTACCCAGGTCGCCTTGGACCGGGTGCGGGCGCAGGTGATGTCGGGGCTGGCGTCGGATGAAACCGACCCGAACAAGATTGCCGGGCGCACCTTTGACGGCATGGCCTTTGGCGATCATCCCTATGCGACCTCGATTGATGGCACACGGGAAAGCGTGGCGGCCCTGACTCGCGCGGATATCGTCGCGGCGCATAAAGCGGCATTTGCCCGCGACCGGGTCTATGTCAGCGCGGTCGGCGACATCTCGGCCGAGGAGCTGGCGACATTGCTTGACACCCTTTTGGGCGATCTGCCCGCCACGGGCGCGCCGCTGGTCGGCAAGGCGGAATTCCTGATGCAGGGTGGTCTGACGGTGGTGCCGTTTGACACGCCGCAATCTGTGGTTCTGTTTGGCCATGCGGGATTGGACCGGCATGACGATGATTTCCTTGCGGCCTATGTCCTGAACGAGATTTTTGGCGGCTCTGGTTTGACCAGTCGCTTGATGGACGAGGTGCGCGAAAAGCGTGGGCTGGCCTATGGGGTCTATAGCTATCTTGTGCCCAAGGATAATGCCGCAATGATGCTGGGGCAGGTGGCTTCGGCCAACAATCGCGTCGCGGATACCATAGAGGTGGTGCGCGCCGAATGGGCGAAAATGGCAGCAGAAGGCGTGACCGCAGAAGAGCTTGAGGCGGCCAAGACCTATTTGACCGGGGCCTATCCATTGCGGTTCGATGGCAATGGACCAATTGCCAATATCCTTGTCGGGATGCAGCTGGATGATCTGGGCACCGATTATATCGTGACCCGCAATGAAGAGATCGAGGCGCTGACCCTGGAAGAGGTCAACCGCGTCGCGCGCAAGCTGTTGCAGCCCGATGCCCTGCATTTCGTGGTCGTGGGCCAGCCCGAGGGGTTGGAAACAGCCCTGACAACCGACCCCAAGGCCGACGCCGCGCATTAGGCGCGGGATCAATGGGGCCTGCTGACCCTGAACAAAACGAAAAAGGCCCGGCGTGATTGACAACGCCGGGCCGGTTTTATCCGCAAGGATCGTTTCTGAGGGCTTTGATTGCGCCCAAGCTGTGTCGCGAAATGCCTAGTCGAGAAGTCCGGCGTGGCGCAGACCGGCGTCGATCCGGGCCTGCACCGGTTCGCTGACCGGCAGAAGCGGCAGGCGCACCTCGTTCTCGCACAGACCCAGACGCGACATTGCGTATTTCACGCCACAGAGCCCCGGTTCGGCAAAGATCGCCTGATGCAGAGGCATCAATTGATCCTGAATTGCTAAAGCGGCGGCGTAATCCCCGGCCAGACAGGCCGCTTGCAGCTTGCTGCTGAGCGCCGGTGCCACATTGGCCGTGACCGAGATACAGCCAACCCCGCCCTGGGCGTTAAAGCCATGTGCGGTGGGGTCTTCGCCCGAAAGCTGGATGAAATCGGTGCCGCAGGTGATGCGCTGGGCGCAGACACGCGCCAGATCGCCGGTGGCATCCTTGACCCCGATGATATTTTTCAGTTTCGCCAATTCACCCATCGTGGCGGGCGACATGTCGATCACCGACCGTGGCGGGATATTGTAGATGATGATCGGCAGATCCACCGCGTCATGGATCGCGGTGAAATGGGCAATCAGCCCGGCCTGGGTCGGTTTGTTGTAATATGGCGTCACCACCAGCACGGCATCGGCCCCAACCGATTTGGCATGCGCTGCCAGACGAATCGATTCAACCGTGTTGTTCGACCCGGCCCCGGCGATCACCGGAACACGGCCTGCGGCGGCTTTGACGACCTCGGTCACGACCTGTTCGTGTTCGCCGTGGGTCAGGGTGGGGCTTTCCCCGGTGGTGCCGACCGGCACCAATGCGCTGCTGCCCTGCGTGATGTGCCAATCCACGAGTTTTCGCAGCGCGTCCCAATCAACCGCGCCGTCCTTGAACGGCGTAACCAGGGCAGGCATGGACCCTTTGAACATGGTAACGCTCCTCTTCGTGGTTGCGGTCCCACACTGGGCCGCGGTGATCCGCCTCTGTCGGCATCGTGAGTTGCGTGATGCGTCAGACGGGTTATCCTTTGGCCAGTGTCTATTCCTTTTCAGATCAGAAATTGCAAGTGATGAAGCGTAGCCTTTTGTGCCTCTTGATGGTTTTCGCGGCGCCTGTGTCGTCCCAACAGGGCGGCGGTGACGGTATTTCCGCTGACCTGACGACCAGTTTGCGACCGCGCGCGCGGTCCAGCACGGTGGTCAGCACCGGACAAAACACCGGACAAGAGGTGCCCGAAGTGTCCTCTCAGACCTCTGTCGCGGGGTTTGCTGACGGCGATGTGCCCCTGTCGCGATTGCGCCCAAGGGGACGTCCCGGCGATCTGGTGACACAGGTCGTCAGCCTTGCTGATCTGCCCAGCGGGGATGCCGATTTTCGCGCCGCTCTGTCGGAAATGCGGGCCGGACGTTGGGACAATGCGCTGCGACTGGCCGGGCCAGAGGGCGGCGTGGCCCGCGACGTCATTCGCTGGCATCAATTGCGCAATGGTTTGGGGCGGTCCAGCGACGTGACGGCCTTTCTGGCGCGCAGCGGTGATTGGCCGGGGTTGGCCTATCTGCGCGAAAAGAGCGAAAGCACGATGGAGGATGCGCCAATCGGCGACGTCCTGATGTTCTATACCGGGCATGAGCCGCAGACCGGCATCGGGGCTTTGACCCGTGCCAAGGCTTTGGCCACCATGGGGCATGGCGACGCGGCTGAGGCCGGGATCATCATGGCCTGGCGCACATTGGCCTTGTCAGAGCGCGAACAAGAGACATTCCTCAGCCGTTATGGCGCGGTACTTGCCCCCCACCATACGGCGCGGTTGGATCAGATGCTGTGGAAGGGCTGGAAGGTCAACGCCACCCGCATGTTGCCACTGGTCGGGGCGGATTGGACCGCATTGGCCAAGGCCCGCATGGCGCTGCGCGCCCGCGAGGGCAATCCAGATCCGCTGATTGCGGCGGTGCCCCCTGCGCTGAGCGATGATCCCGGATTGGCCTATGAGCGGTTTGAATGGCGGATGCAAAAGGGGCTGACCGACAGTGCCACGGCGCTGTTGCTGGAACGGTCGACCAGTGCCAAATCGCTGGGGGAACCGGAATACTGGGCGTCGCGTCGCCGGGACATGGCGCGCCGTGCCATGCGCGACGGCAAGACAACCGAAGCCTACCGCGTTGCCGCGACGCATTTCACCACCGAGGGCAATGATTTTGCCGATTTGGAGTGGCTGTCTGGCTATCTTGCGCTGCGGTTTCAGAAGGATGGCCCCCGCGCCGCCCAGCATTTCAACCGATTCCGTGGCGCGGTGTTCACGCCGATTTCGCTGGGGCGTGCCGGGTATTGGCTGGGTCGCGCGCATGAGCAGGCCGGAAACCGGGCAGAGGCCCAAGCGGGCTATGCGCTTGGGGCGAAGTATCAAACCAGTTTTTACGGTCTGCTGGCCGCCGAACGCGGCGGGCTGCCCTTCAACGCGGCCCTGGCCGGGTATACCCCGGCGGGGGATTGGCGGCAGGCGGACTTTACAAAATCACGGGTGCATGAGGCCGCAATGTTGTTCCTTGGCGTTGGCGAGGAGTGGTTGGCGGAACGTTTCTGGACCCATCTGGCCGAAACCCAGGACGAGGCCAGCCTGCACATGATGGGCAAGATGCTGGAGGAACTGGGCCAGCCACATTTTGGCGTCATGCTGGGCAAACGGGCGGCACAGGCCGGGTTGGAGATTGCTGCGCCCTATTACGCGATCCATCCCGTGGCCGCGCGCAACCAGCCAATTCCCAAGGAAATGATCCTGGCCATTGCCCGCCGCGAAAGCGAATTTGATCACACAGTGATCAGCCACGCCGGTGCACGCGGCCTGATGCAGGTGATGCCGGCCACGGCACAATTGGTCGCCCGGCGCGTCGGGCTGGGCTATTCGCGCAACCGGCTAACCAGCGACTGGGGCTATAACGCGCAATTGGGGGCGGATTATCTGCGCGGATTGGCCGAGGATTTCGACGGCAATGTGGTGATGATGTCAGCCGGTTATAACGCCGGTCCGGGGCGCCCGCGCAGCTGGATGCAGCGCAATGGCGACCCGCGTCGCGGCAGCATTGATGTGGTCGACTGGATCGAGATGATCCCGTTCAACGAGACCCGAAACTATGTCATGCGGGTGGCCGAGAGCCTGCCGGTCTATCGCGCCCGGCTGGGCAAGGCCCCGCATCCGGTGCCGTTTTCAAAGGAGCTAGTGGGATCGACGTTGCTGCCGCTCTCGCCATAGGGTGAAAAGCCCGGCGGCAATGATCAGCCCGGCGCCGAAAATCACCGATGTGCGCAGGCTTTCGTCAAAGATCACCAGACCAATGGCGCTGGCAAAGGGCAATTGCAGATAGGCAAAGGGCTGCACCGCGCTGGCCTCTGCCGCCTCAAAACATTTGATCATGCACCAATGGCCCATCACCGCCGCCACACAGAGCCCGGCCATCCAAATCCAATCGGCGGCGGCCATCGGTTCCCAGGACCAGATGCCGACGGCGGTAATCGCCACCGCCCCCACCGTGCCGGTCCAGAAAAACGAGGTCGCGGCGCTGTCACGCCGGGCGACATAGCGGTTCAACAGGGCGTAGAGCGCAAACATGCTCGCGGTGCCCAGCGGGATCAGCGCATAGATCGAAAACACCCCGGCACCGGGGTTGATGATGATCAACACCCCAACGAAGCCGACACCAATCGCCAGCCAGCGCCGCCAGCCGACCTTTTCCCCCAGCACCGGCCCCGACAGGGCGGCCACCAGCAGCGGATAACAGACAAACACCGCATGGGTTTCCACCAGCCCCAGATAGGTGAAGGCCACAACCATCAGACAGACCTCTGCCACCAGAAGCATGGCGCGAAACGCCTAAATCCAGGGCTGTTCGGTGCGAACAACGGCCCGCAACCCGCCGGACCGGCGCATCGACAGCGCGACAACAAAAGCAGCAAAGAACCAATAGCGGATCATGACCACCATCAGCACATTGTAATTCGAGGCCAGATGCTGGCTCAGCCCGTCCTGCACCGCAAAGATGAATGTGGTGGCGACCATGAACCAGATGCCGCGGATCGTATCATTCTGGGTCATTTGACGGCCCTTGTCATATGGCGCTTGCGGCCAAAACCGGGCACGCGTGTCACGGTAAATCCACCCGCCTCTAGCGCGCGGCGCACATGGCCGGCGGCGGTATAGGTGGCGGCGCTGCCGTTCTCGGCGGTATGGCGGGCAACCTCGGCCAGGATCTCTGGTCCCCACAGTTCGGGGTTCTTGGCCGGGGAAAATCCATCCAGAAACCAGGCATTCGCCGCCCCTGTCCACGCCGGAAGGGTGGCGCGCGCATCGCCGGGGATCAGCGTGAACCGCAGATCGTCGGTTTCAAAAGCGGTTTCCCCCGAGCGCCAAAACGGCTGTAATTCGGCAGCGAGTTCCGCGATGTCGGGAAATGTCGCCTGGGCGGCGATCATGTCATCGGCGGCCATCGGGAACGCTTCGAAGGTGGTGAACCGCAGCTTGCCCGGGCAATTTGCGCCGCGAAACGCCTCTAGGGCGCAAAGCAGGTTCAACCCGGTGCCAAACCCCAGTTCAGCAATATGAAACCCGTCGCAAAACCGGGCAGGAAGGTCATTGCCGCCCAGAAACACATGCCGTGTTTCGTCCAGCCCGTTGTCGAGCGAGTAATATGGATCATCAAACCGGGTCGACACAGGCACGCGCCCGTCACGCCATTCCAGCTCTGCGCTCTGGTCTGTCATAGTTTGCTGCCTTATGGGGTTGCACGGATTGGGTAATCTGGAAAC
This sequence comes from Phaeobacter sp. J2-8, assembly GCF_022867865.1. Lineage (GTDB taxonomy): Bacteria > Pseudomonadota > Alphaproteobacteria > Rhodobacterales > Rhodobacteraceae > Marinovum. The sequence goes on from NZ_JALIEC010000001.1 coordinate 205,759, forward strand.
AGGGGCAATGCAATGGTCGACGTGACGGTGCGCGGCGCGGGGATTTTTGGTCTCTCTGTCGCTTGGGCTTGTGCGCGGCGCGGCGCGCGGGTGCGCGTGATTGATCCCTTTGGCCCCGGCGCGGGGGCCTCGGGGGGGATTGTCGGGGCATTGGCGCCGCATGTGCCGGAAAACTGGAATGACAAAAAGGCATTTCAATTTGACAGCCTGATCATGGCTGCGGATTTCTGGGCCGAGGTACAGGCGGTCGGCGGGCGCGATCCGGGTTATCTGCGCTCTGGGCGATTGCAGCCGCTGGCAGACGCACGCGCGGTGGAGCTGGCCCATCAACGGGCAAAGACGGCGCAGGACCTGTGGCAGGGGCGGGCAGACTGGCGGGTGGTCCCGGCGGCGGAACATGGCGATTGGGCGCCGCAATCGGCAACCGGGTTTTTGATTCATGACACGTTAAGCGCGCGCATACATCCGCGCCGGGCCTGTGCGGCACTGGTCGCAGCCTGTTTGGCCATGGGGGTCGAGATCACCGATGTGGCTGACGACGCCGGGGCGGTGGTCTGGGCCAGTGGTGTACAGGATCTGGACGCGATCAGCGCGGCGGCCGGGCGCACGCTTGGCAATGGCGTCAAGGGTCAGGCGGCGCTGTTGCGGTTTGCCGCCGCGGACAGCCCGCAATTGTTCGCCGATGCATTGCATATCGTGCCGCATGGTGACGGGACGGTGGCCATTGGATCAACCTCGGAACGGGACTTCACCAATGCCACCAGCACCGATGACCAGTTGGACGATGTGATCGAACGCGCGCGCGCGGCCTTTCCGGTGTTGCAAGGGGCCGAGGTGGTCGAACGTTGGGCCGGGGTGCGGCCACGGGCGCGAAGCCGCGCGCCCCTGTTGGGCCCTATCCGATGCACGCCAGCGCATTCATCGCCAATGGCGGCTTCAAAATCGGCTTTGGCATCGCGCCAAAGGTCGGGGCGGTCATGGCCGATCTGGTGCTGGAAGGCCGTGATGCGATCCCGGCGGGTTTTCGCCCGGAACAATTGTGATACGGCGTGCAATCCTGCCAGACTTCGGTCAGGATTAGCGCAAAGCGCAGGACCCATCGACAAAGGCCGGGACATGACAATCACCAAACTGGACGAGCTGGACGGGCTGAAACATATCGGCCGGATCGTGGCCAACACCATGCACGCCATGGCCAAGGCCATGGAGCCGGGCATGACCACGCGCGAGCTGGACGATATTGGTGCGGATCTGCTGGCGCGGGACGGCGCGGTCTCTGCCCCGCAATCCAGTTACGACTTTCCCGGCGCGACCTGTATCAGCGTGAACGAGGAAATCGCCCATGGTATTCCCGGCGATCGCATTCTTGCCGCCGGGGATCTGGTGAATATTGACGTGTCGGCGTCGAAAAACGGATTTTTCGCCGACACCGGCGCGACATTTCGCATGGGGGCGGTGACCCCTGTGCAGGCCCAGCTGTGTCGTGATGGCAAGCGCGCGATGCAGATCGGGATTGACGCCGTGGCGAGCAACCGGCCGCTGGCCGGAATTGGCAATGCCATCGGGCGTTTCGCGGACAAACGCGGCTATACCCTGATCCGCAATCTGGCCAGCCATGGCGTGGGCCGGTCGCTGCATGAATACCCCGAAGAAATCGCCACATGGCCCAGCCGCGACAAGCGCCGCATCACCAAAGGGTTGGTGATGACGGTAGAGCCGTTCCTGTCGACCGGGGGGCTTTGGGCGACCGAAGGCGATGATGGCTGGACGCTTTACAGCGAACCGCAAGCGCCTGCGGTGCAATATGAACATACCATCGTCGCAACCGATCGCGGGGCGATTGTTGTCACGCTGCCGAATTGATCAGCGGTCGGCCAGTTTGGTCGACTGACCGGTGATTTATCCGGCCTTTTTCAGATCCTGGATCATCGCGTCCAGATCACCCTTGCGCCGGTCAATCATCGACCCGATTTCGGTGCGCTCGGTCAGCAAGAGGTTCACACCTTCGATTTTCATGTTGAAAAACAGATCCTTGCCCGATCTGTCCGACACCATGAAATCCAACGCAAAGGGACGTTCGCCCCGCAGATGCGCGGTGCAGTTGACCTCGTAATAGCTTTTGACCTGACGCACGCCGTTCACTTCGATCCGGCCGCCGATGAATTCCCGGAACCGCGCGCCGTATTTGCGGGCGATATAGCCGGAAAATGCGGTCTGAAACGCGCGTTTCTGGCTGGAAGAGGCACGCCGCCCATCCACACCCAAAGCATAGGCCGCAATGGTCGGCACATCGCCGTAGCGTTTGAAAATGCTTTCAAATTCGCTGTTCATGGCCGATTGCGACTTGCCCGAGGCGATCACCGAATTGATCGCACCCACCAGTTTGTCCACCAGATTGCGGGCCCGGTCGGTGGTCAGGGCAAATGCCGGCAGGGCGGAAAATGCGGTGGCCGTTACAGCCGCCGCAACCGTGCCGAGGAAATGTCTGCGCTGCATGTCACTTACTCTCCGTAAAGATCTTCATATGGGTCGATTTCGCCGCCATACAATTCCGCATAGGGATCAATTTCTTCGCCCCCTGCACCCCCCCCGGCCCCGGCCACGTCGGTTTGACCGATCTCGTACCGGCGGTTTTGCAGATAAAGCAGTCGCGTCTGAGCATAGCTGTCGGCGCTATCATACAGAACGGAATCAACAGAAGAAGCATAGCGGCCGCGCTTGCCCACTTTGGCGGTTATCCGCGCAGCTTTCAGATAATAGGCCTCGGGGCGCGGCACCGCGTTCATCGGATCAATCACCAAATCGACCACCTGGCCAAACAAATCGCGTTCTGTGGTCGGGCCGATGATCGGCATTTCAAGATAGGCACCTTCGCGCACACCCCAAACCGCCAGGGTCTGGCCGAAATCGGCATCGTCTTCGTGAAGGCCAAATTCACCCGCGACATCGAAAATGCCGGCAAATCCGAGGGTGGAATTCAACCCGAAACGCACGGTGTTCTTGAATGCGCCGCCCAGATCGGCCTGGAGAACCTGATTGACCACGGCACTGGGCACCGAGAGGTTGTCAGCAAAATTCTCGACCATTTCCTGTGCGGGTTCGGGCACGGTTTCGGCATAGCCCACCGCAACAGAGCGCACGATGCTCTTGTCGAAATTCTTGCTCTTTTCATGAACTTGGCGGTTGCGCGCCTCGTAGGGATCGAAAATGCCATCCCGACTGACCTTGGTGGGGTCATGTGGGGTGCACCCGGCAATCAATGTCATCACCAAAGCCGCAATGGCAATCGTCCGTGGGGGGGATAAAAGGGTCATTCGCAACTCTGGCAATCTCAATCTTTTTGCAATAAACGCTATGTAGTCATTTAACTGGCGAAGCCCACGGTTTTCTAGGGAATCGCACAACGATGTGACCCATTGGAGACAGTGGTGCAGCATTGGCAATCTTGCTGATCCATCGCGGATCGGCAATCGGTTCGCTGGAATTTCCCGGTGAGCACCGAAAAAGGAGCAAGTTCCCGCGTATGGATCCCATCCTGGCTGGTCAAAGTGAACTGCGTGCCGTGCGACGCGAAAGCCGCGGGTTGTATTGGTGTGTCGGCGTATTCAGCTTCTTTGCGAATATCCTGATGCTGACCGGCCCGCTTTACATGCTTCAGGTCTATGATCGGGTGTTGTCCAGCCGGTCCGAGGCGACCTTGCTGGCGCTGACGGTATTGGTGATCTTTCTCTATACGGTCATGGGCGTGTTGGATTACGTGCGCGGGCGGATCATGGCGCGCGTCGGCGCGCGGTTTCAATCGCGACTGGATGACCGGGTGTTCGACGCAAGCCTGCGGGCGTCGGCCCTGCGGCCTGACGATGCCGCTGCGACCGGGTTGCGCGATCTGGAGTCTGTTCAGCGGTTCCTGACCTCGCCGGTGCTTTTGTCGCTGTACGACCTGCCCTGGACGCCATTGTTTCTGTTTGGGATTGCGATTTTCCACCCCTGGCTGGGTATTCTGGCCGTGTCGGGTGGCGCGCTGTTGGTTGCGATTGCCATCACCTCGCAGCAGATGCAGAAACGCCCGGTTTTTGAACATGGCGTTGCATCCCATAAATCCGAAAGCATCGCGGCGCGCCTGCGGTCCGAGGCCGAAATGGTTCAGGCCATGGGCATGCGCAAGGCGGCCCTGCATCGGTGGAAGGGCGCGCGTCTGGCAACACTGGGCGGCCAATTGCGCAGTTCGGATGTCAGCGGCGGGTTCACGGCGCTGACCCGTGCGCTGCGGCTCTTGCTGCAATCGGCGATGTTGGGCATGGGTGCACTTCTGGTGTTGCGGGGGGAAATGTCCCCCGGTGCGATGATTGCCGGTTCGATCCTTCTGGGGCGGGCTTTGGCTCCGATCGAGGTGATCATTGGCCAATGGACCGTGGCACAGCGCGCACGCCAGGGCTGGCGTTCGTTGGCCCGGTTGTTGGGAAGCGTGCCCGAGCAGGCGCCGAAAATGGATTTGCCAGTCCCCCGCGCCAAGCTTGAGGTGCAGCAATTGACCATCATTCCACCGCAGGAGCGTCAGGCGGCGCTGCGCATGATATCCTTTGACGTCAATCCAGGTCAGGCGGTCGGCGTCATCGGGCCTTCGGGGGCGGGGAAATCATCGCTGGCCAGCGCCATTACCGGGCTTTGGCCGCCGGCATCGGGGCGTATCCGATTGGACGGTGCGACGCTTGATCAATACGATCCGGAAAAGCTGGGGCAATACATCGGATATTTGCCGCAAAAAGTAGAGTTGTTTGACGGGACAATTGCAGAAAACATCGCGCGTCTGGCGCCGGAACCTGATGCCGAAATGGTGGTTGTCGCGGCCAAGATGGCCAATGCGCATGAGATGATCCTGAAATTTCCCGAAGGATATGACACAAGGATCGAGGCCCATAGCGCCAAGCTTTCTGGTGGCCAGATGCAGCGTATCGGACTGGCGCGGGCCTTGTATGGCAATCCGGTGTTTGTCGTCCTGGACGAACCGAATTCCAATCTCGACAACGAAGGCAGCGCAGCGGTGAATTCCGCCATTCGCGCGGTCAAGGATCGCGGCGGCGCGGTGTTGATCATGGCGCACCGTCCGGCGGCCATTCAGGAATGTGATACACTTCTGGTCTTGGATAAGGGCACGCGGGTTGCCTTTGGTCCGCGTGATGAGGTGCTGAAAAAGACGGTGCAGAACGCCGCACAGCTGCGTCGCCCCGGCACAGGAGGGGTCCAATGAATCCGCCCACCTTCCCAGTTCGTGTGCCAATGTTTCTTGGGGTGTTTTTCCTGGTGGTCCTGTTGGGCGGATTTGTCGCCTGGGCCGCGGTCAGCCAGATTTCCGGGGCTGTCATCGCGTCGGGGCAGGTCGAGGTTGATCAAAACCGACAGGCCATTCAGCACCCCGACGGTGGTGTGGTCGCCGAATTGCTGGTGCGAGAGGGCGATATGGTTGAGGATGGCGATGTCCTGATCCGGCTCGACCCGGATCTGTTGCGATCCAAGTTCACCGTGACCCGCGACCAATTGCATGAAATCATGGCCCGTCACGCCCGGCTTGCGGCCGAACGCGATGGTGCCGAAGAGCCGGTCTTCTCTGACTTGTTGCTGGCCGTGGCCCGGGATGAACCTGCGGTTGCGGAATTGATTGCGGGGCAGACGCGGCTGTTTCATGCGCGTGCGGAATCCTTGACGCGTGAAACCGATCAATTGCGCAATCAAACCGAACAGATGCGGGTGCAGATCGAGGGGATCGAAGCCCAGCAACAGGCCCTCAGCCAGCAATTGGAACTGATTGGCCGCGAACTGGCGGATCAACAACAGCTTCTGGACAAGGGGCTTGCCCAGGCGTCGCGTGTCTTGGCCTTGCAACGCCAGCAGGCGCAATTGTCCGGACAAGCCGGAGAGCTGACAGCGCAAAAGGCCCGTGCGCTGGCGCGGATCTCGGAAATCGAAATCTCGATCCTGTCGGTTGGCGCCCGACTGCGTGAACAGGCCATATCCGAATTGCGCGATCTGCAACTGCGCGAGCGCGAGTTGCTGGAACAGGTCAATTCCTACGAAGACCAGCTTGGCCGCATGGACGTGCGTGCGCCGGTGGCGGGGGTGGTCTATGGGCTTGCGGTGTTTGGCCCGTCCTCGGTTGCGCGTCCGGCGGATCCCCTGATGTACCTGGTTCCGCGCGATCGTCCGGCGATCATCACCGCCCGCATTGCGCCGATCAATATCGACGAATTGTACATCGGGCAGGAAGTTCTGTTGCGCCTGACATCGCTGAGCCAAAATGAATCGCCGGAAATCTATGGCGAGGTGTCACAGCTGTCGGCGGATGCCTTTGTCGATGAGGTGAGCCGCCAGCCCTATTATCGCGCCGAAATTGCCCTGCTTCCGGGAGAAGTGCTGAAGCTGCCTGAAGGCGTGGAATTGATTCCGGGAATGCCGATCGAGGCCTTTATTCACACCGATGATCGCACGCCTTTGGCCTATTTCCTGAAGCCACTGACAGATTATTTTGCCCGCGCGTTTCGCGAAAGCTGAGCCTTATTTGCACGCCTGGCGCGTGGACCCTATGTCGGCGGCCCAAAATGCGGGGCGACAATGGCTTGTCGGACGTCGGGCAAGTCTCTAGCCTGCCCGAAAACCAAAAAATGTGCACATGATGCCGGAGGCCCGAAATGCCCAATCAGATTGAAACCCGTCTTGCCGCGCTTGGCCTTACCCTGCCAGAGGCCCCGGCACCGGCGGCAAATTATGTGCCTTGGGTGATCACGGGCAACACGGTTTACGTTTCCGGCCAGATCTCGATGGGGCCAGAGGGGTTGATCCAAGGCAAATTGGGATCGGATCTGGATGTCGCTGCCGGGGCCGCTGCTGCCAAATCCTGTGCTCTTAGCCTGTTGGCGCAGGTCCGATCGGCCTGTGATGGCGATTTGATGCGGTTGAAGCGGGTGGTCAAGTTGACCGGATTTGTCAATTCCACGCAGGACTTCACCGATCAGCCCAAAGTGATCAACGGGGCATCTGATGTCCTGGTCGAGATCCTGGGCGATGCCGGGCGGCATGCGCGGTCTGCGGTGTCTGCGTCGTCCTTGCCCTTGGGGGTGGCCGTTGAAATCGAGGGGATATTTGAAATCTCATGAGCCTTCCTGACGCATTTCTGACCCGCCCGCTGGCCCATCGTGCGCTGCACGACATTCGCGATGGCCGTCCCGAAAATTCGCGCGCTGCGATCCGCGCCGCCATCGCCGCCGGGGTCGGGATCGAAATTGACCTGCAGCGTTCGGCTGACAATCAGGCGATGGTGTTTCACGATTACACCCTGGATCGTTTGACCGATGCCTCTGGCCCGGTCAACGAATTGCCCGCCGCAGATTTGCAGAGAATTTCGCTCACGGGCGGTGACGAATGCATTCCAACCCTGGAAGAGGTGCTTGAACTGGTCGCGGGGCAGGTGCCGCTGTTGATCGAGCTCAAGGATCAGGATGGCCAGATGGGGCCGGGTGTTGGCGCATTGGAAAGCGCCACGGCGCGTGCGCTGGCGGATTACGAAGGGCCGGTTGCGGTCATGTCGTTTAATCCGCATTCCGTCGCTGAATTCGCGGTTCTGGCGCCGCAGATCGCCCGCGGTTTGACCACTGGCGGATTTGATCCGCAAGATTGGCCAAAACTGGGCGAAAGCATCTGTGATCTTCTGCGGCCCATCCCGGATTTTGATCGCGTGGGCGCCTCTTTTATCAGTCACGATTTCCGCGACCTTAATGCGGCGCGGGTCTTGGCGCTGAAAGAGGCCGGTGCGCCGGTGCTTTGCTGGACCATCCGCACGCCCGCCGAGGAGGCAGCCGCACGTGAAGTCGCCGACAATGTGACGTTTGAGGGATATTTACCTTGAAGCTGGCCGCGCTCGCGCCAAATTTGGCAGGGCGGGACAGGTGATATGCGCGAAACTCAGATCGAAATTCAAACCCACGACACGATTGTCGATATTGGCGAGGCGCTTTGGGATGCCTGTGCTTGTCCGGAAACTGCGGATGGCGGGCGGCCCATTGACCCCTTTACCACCTATCGGTTTCTGCATGCGTTGGAGGAAAGCGGATCGGTTGGGCGCGGCACCGGCTGGCAGCCGACCTATCTGACCGCGCGGCTGGGGGATCAGGTGGTGGCCTGTACGCCGCTCTATGCCAAGAGCCACAGCCAGGGCGAATATATTTTCGACCACAATTGGGCGCATGCCTATGAAAATGCCGGCGGCGACTATTATCCGAAACTCCAGATTGCCGTGCCCTTTACCCCTGCGACCGGGCGGCGGTTTCTGGCGCGTCCGGGGTTTGAAGAGATCGGTATATCCGCCTTGATCCAAGGGGCCATTCGTCTTGCGTCGAACAATCATCTGTCTTCGCTGCACATCACCTTTTGCACCGAAGAAGAGGCCAAGGCCGGGCAGGAAATCGGCCTGTTAACCCGGCAAAGCCAGCAATTTCACTGGTTGAACGACGGCTATGGCGATTTCGATGCCTTTCTTGCGGCGTTGTCGTCGCGCAAGCGCAAGAATATCCGCAAGGAACGCCAGCGCGCACAGGGCTTTGGCGGCAGCATTCGCACCCTGACCGGCGATCAGATTGCGCCAGAGCATTGGGATGCCTTCTGGGTGTTTTATCAGGATACCGGGTCGCGCAAATGGGGCACGCCCTATCTGACGCGCGCATTTTTTGATATCGCGCATGAGGTGCTGCGCGACGACATCGCGCTGGTTCTGGCCGAACGCGACGGGGCGCCGGTGGCGGGCGCGCTGAATTTTATCGGACGGGACGTGTTGTTTGGCCGCTATTGGGGCTGCGTCGAAGATCACCCCTGTTTGCACTTCGAGGCCTGTTATTACCAAGCAATTGAATTTGCGATAAAACACCGTCTAAGCCGGGTCGAGGCAGGGGCGCAGGGGGAACATAAGCTGGCGCGCGGATATCTGCCGGTGCCCTGTCATTCACTGCATTGGGTGGCGGACAAGGGTTTTTCTGACGCAATTTCGAAATATCTTATCGCCGAGCGCGCGGCAATTGACGAAGACATCGAGATCCTGACCAGCTATGGTCCGTTCCGGCGTGACAACCAGGAGGAACAGCAATGAGCGAGAAACTTTCCGACACCGGGCGAAAGACCATGCTCGACCCATTGATCGCTGTCGGCTGGGCGCTGGACGCGGAACGCGATGCGATCAGCAAACGCTATGATTTCAAAGACTTCATCACGGCTTTTGGCTGGATGACGCAGGTGGCGATCTATGCTGAAAAGTGGAACCATCACCCGGAATGGCGCAATGTCTACAAAACCGTCAATGTCACATTGACCACCCATGATTTGGGCGGGTTGAGCACGGCGGATGTGAAATTGGCCCGCAAAATGGAACAATTGGCAGAGCCGCTGCCAAAACCGGAATAGGGCGCGCGCCGATGGTGCTGCGCGCGCCCCATGTCTAAAAGGTCTCAGACCTCGGCGAGCAGCGCCTCACCAGAGCTGATTTCGCAGGTGCCAGGCGAGGCTTCTTCGTTCAGAACCTTCACAACACCATCTTCGACCAACAGCGCATAGCGCTTGGAGCGGCCATGCAGCCCGGCGGGCGGGGCATCGAAATCCATGCCGATCGCCTTGGTAAAGCTGCCATCGGCATCGCCAAGGAATGTAAGGCCGGCCTCGGTTGCGCCGGTGGCTTCGCCCCAGGCCTGCATCACGAAGGGGTCATTGACCGACACGCAGATGATTTCATCCACGCCTTTGCCGTCAAACGCGGCCTTGTTGCGGATGAAGCTGGGCACATGCGCGGTGCTGCAGGTGCCGGTATAGGCGCCGGGCAGACCAAACAGCACAACCTTGCGGCCCGCCAGTTTCGGGCCCAGGTCCACCGCTTCGGGGCCTTCGCCGCCCATTTGCAGCAAAGTTGCCTGGGGCAGGGTGTCGCCAACTGAAATCGTCATGTCAAAACTTCCTATTGGATTTGCGTTTCCTTGAACCAGCGATATAGGGTCTGGCCATGCAGAGGCCAGCGGGAATTTCGATCCGCATGACCGGGAGGATAGAATTTGAAACATTTCATCATCATTGGCGGCGGACAGGCCGGGGCGTCACTGGTGGCCAAGCTGCGCAAGGATGGATTTGACGGCGCGATCACGCTGATCGGTGCCGAAGCTGTGCCACCTTATGAGCGGCCACCATTGTCCAAGGCGTATTTGCTGGGTGAAATGGCGCAAGAGCGGCTCTATCTGCGGCCGGAACATTTTTATGGCGATCAGGATATCACATTGCGGCTGGGCGCGACGGTGACCGGGATCGATCGCGCGGCACAGACTGTGTCTCTGGGGGACGAGGTGTTGCCCTATGACGCGCTGGCGCTGTGCACCGGGTCACATCCGCGGCGCTTGCCGGCGGCCATTGGCGGTGATCTGGAAAACGTCTTTGTGGTGCGCACCCTGGCCGATGTCGACGCGATGGAACCATGTGTGCGCGACGGCGCGCGGGCCTTGATCGTCGGCGGCGGCTATATCGGGCTCGAGGCGGCGGCGGTCGCGGCCAAGAAAGGGATGCAGGTCACGCTGGTGGAAATGGGCGACCGGATCCTGCAACGGGTTGCGGCACCGGAGACATCGGATTTTTTCCGCAAACTGCACAGCGATCATGGCGTCGACATTCGCGAAGGTGTCGGCCTGGACCGGCTGTTGGGGACGGGCAAGGTCAGCGGCGCGCGGCTGAGCGATGGCAGTGAAATTGACGTCGATATGGTCGTGGCGGGTGTCGGCATCGTGCCCGCCACCGAACTGGCCGAGGCGGCGGGGCTGGTGATCGACAACGGTATTCATACCGATGCATATGGCCAAACCAGCGATCCGCATATCTGGGCGGCGGGTGATTGCACATCTTTCCCCTATCGCGGCGGCCGTATCCGGCTGGAAAGCGTGCCAAACGCGATTGATCAGGCCGAGGTTGTGGCGCAAAACATGATGGGCGGGGCGGTCGAATATGTCGCCAAGCCGTGGTTCTGGTCCGATCAATATGAGTGCAAACTGCAAATCGCCGGGCTGAACCGGGGTTATGATCATGTGGAAACCCGCCATGGCGAGGACGGGCGCCTGTCGTTCTGGTACTTCCATGGTGATGAATTGGTTGCGGTGGATGCCCTGAACGACGCGCGCGGCTATATGGTGGCCAAGCGGTTGATTGAGGCGGGCAAAACCGTCACCCGTGCACAGGTGCATACACCTGACGCCGATATGAAAAAGCTGCTGCGCGGCTGATGCGGATCATTGCAGGGACACATCGGGGCCGGGCGTTGACACCGGTGGGCAAGGGCGATGCCGGCGCACATTTGCGCCCGACCACGGACCGGGTGCGCGAAAGCCTGTTTTCGATGCTGGGCGGCGGGCGGTTTGGCGCGCCGTTTGACGACACCCGTGTGCTGGATCTTTTTGCGGGCACTGGCGCGCTGGGGCTGGAGGCGCTGTCGCGCGGCGCGGCGCATGTCACCTTTGTGGATGATGGCCGCAAGGCCCAGAAGCTGATCCGCAGCAATATCGCCCTGTTGCGGGAAGAGGCGCAGACAACGCTGATCAGTCGTGATGCCACCCGTCTGCCGCCCAATGAGGGCGCGGCGTTTGACCTGGTGTTTCTTGACCCGCCTTATGGCAAGGGGATGGGCGAGCGGGCGCTTCTGGCGGCGCGCACCGGCGGCTGGATTGCCGAGGATGCACTGATCGTTTGGGAAGAAAACGCAAGCCAACACGCGCCCGAGGGGTTCACCCTGCTGGAGACGCGGCGTTATGGCGACACCCATGTCAACCTTTTGGAGCCTTTAGGCTAAAACCGTTGTGGCATTGCGGTGACAGGTCGCAAATAATGTGCTATGCGTGATCCATACATGCGGCCATTCCAACGACGGCAACGTCCCAGGCACAGTATGCCACGGCATCGGATCGCAAAGCACGGGCCGCATTCCCTGCGGTTTTCGCGATTCAGGTGCCGTGGGCTTTGCCGCTGGTGCCCCCTTGGAAAGACCATATCGTATCTGGCCCCGGTACATGTGCCGGTCGCAAACTTCGCTATGGTGGGCCCGACCCGGTTTGCCCCGGCTTGACGCTGGATGCGGCGGCTATGTCCGGTGATAGGGCGCACCGGCAAGGATCGACGCCGCACGGTAAAGCTGTTCTGTCAACATCACCCGGACGAGCATATGCGGCCAGACCATTTTGCCAAATGACAGGGCCAGATCACATTCGCGGCGCAGATCCGGGGCGATGCCATCCGCCCCGCCAATGATCAACGCCAGATCGCCCCGCCCATCGTCGCGAAACCGCGCCAGGGTGTTGGCAAAATCCGGGAAGACATCAGCTTGCCCCGCTCGTCCAGCGCGATGCGCACCGCCCCCTGCGGTAGGGCACGCCGCAGCAAACCAGCCTCGGCTGTCATGCCGCCGCCTTTGCGATCTTCGACCTCGTGCAACGACAAAGGGCCAAGCCCAAGGGCCCGGCCCGTTCTATCGAAGCGGGTGGTATAGTCGTCGATCAGCGTCTTTTCCGGGCCCGTCCGAAGACGGCCAACAGCGCAAACATGAACGCGCATCAAACTGGATCAGTCACGGGGCGGTTCAGTTCTGAACCGGGGTCCGTTTGGCGGCCTTATCCGTGGGCAACCACATCTTTTCCAGCTGATAGAATTCGCGCACCTCGGGACGGAAGATGTGAACAATCACATCGCCGGTGTCGATCAGGACCCAATCGCCGGTATCCTTGCCTTCGGTTTTGGCCAGCCGACCGAAATCGGATTTCAGCGTATCAACCAGCTTTTCCGACATCGCCGCAACCTGGCGCGATGACCGACCGGAACAGATCACCATGTAGTCACCCATGGCGGTTTTGCCGCGCAGATCAATCTGCACGATTTCCTCGGCCTTGCCGTCAGAAAGAGAAGAAAGGATATGCGCAAGCAGCTCTTCGCTGGAAACTTCCGCGTGTTGGCCCGTCTGCTGACCCGTCTGAGGGGCGCCTTGAACGGCAGGGCGTGCCGCTTCAATGGTGGGAGTCAGGACAATGTCCTCCTTGCTGTCGCGCCGCAATGCCCGGGCGCAGGGCGTACCTCAAGATAGCAAGCCAAGTGTCACATTTCAATGAAGCCCTGTTCAGGAGTGCGATATGTCGCTGTCTGTTGCCGGATGCGCCCCATCTTTCAGCATGCGGACCTCGCGCTGGGGGAAGGGAATCGAAATATCGTGTTCCTTGAATGTATCCCATAGTGCCAGGTAAACATTGCCCCGGATATTGGTCAGCCCGCCGGTGGGATCGCTGATCCAGAAGCGCAGGATGTAATCCACCGAACTGTCGCCAAAGCCGACGATGTGGCAGACCGGTGTCTTGGGATGTTCCAGCACCCGTTCGACCCCCGCCGCCGCAGCAATCGCCAATTTGCGCACCAGATGCGGGTCGTCGCCGTATGCCGTGCCGAAAAAGATGTCGAGCCGGACAAAATCCGATGAATGCGACCAATTCACCACCTGACCAGTGATCAGATCTTCATTCGGGATCAGATATTCGCGGCCATCGCGGGTGACGACGCTGACGTAGCGCGCGCCAAGGCTGTTGATCCAGCCGAATGTTTCGCCCAGGCTGATGACGTCGCCAGGCTTGATCGACTTGTCGAGCAGGATGATGATGCCGGACACCAGATTCGACACCACCTTTTGCAGACCAAAGCCCAGCCCGACACCAATCGCGCCCGACAACACCGCCAACCCGGTGAGATCGACGCCGACTAGGTTCAAGCCCAGGAAAAACGCCGCGCCATAGAGCAGAACCTGCAGGAATTTCACCGCCAGCACCTGCATCGAGGGCGAGATGTCCTCGTTGCGGCGAATGCGGGCAGAGCTGATAGTGGCGACAAACCGGGCGGCGGCGATCAGCACCGCCAACATGACCAGCGCCTGAACCACCAACCAGGCAGAAAGCCGGGTGTCCCCCATCGACACCGCGATGCTTTCCAACAGCGTCTGCGAGGTTTCGGTCAACCCGAGGATCGACAGCGTCACCCAGATCCAGGCGCCATAACGCACCGTGCTGCGCACCAACGGATTGTCGATCAGCCGGGTGGCAAAGACCACAAACAGCCAGGCTGTCGCCAGATTGGCAAGTATTCCAAGCAGATAGGAACGCGACGGCCAGGTCAGCTCGCGCATGATCAATACGGCGATCCACATGATGATGACATAGATGATCATGCGCAATCGGCGGTGCACCATCACCAGAAACCGCATACGCCACCGTGGCCAGCCTTCGCGTGCGCGCATCCAGTCATGCAATCGCGGGCGGGCCACATGGCCCATGGCCCAGGCCAGGCCAAAAAGACCCAGCGCAATGCCAATCTGATAGAGGTTCCAGGGCCGCATCAGCATGTTGAGATAGAACTCTCCCCAGGCCACCGCATTGGTCAGGAAGGTCTGAATCAATTCCAACGGTGTTGCGGCGGGAGTGTCGGGGTTCATGCGGCGTCCTGCGTGGTTGTGGGGTCAACCTTGCCCTGTTCTTGTTGTTTCGACAAGCGGTTGGATCATCCCGTGGGGCAGGGGGCTTGCGCCAATGCGTCCGTGGTGCGGTGGGCCCGTGTCACGTCGGCGGCTGTCAGCCCCTTGATCAATGGCACAAAGCTGCGGCCGCCATCCAGGCTGAGATCCGCAGACACCGGGGCATTTGGCGCTGGACCTGCGCCGACGGCACATCCGGTCAATTGCAGGGTGATACTGCCAGTGGTGGCATCGGGCGCTTCGGCTTTCCAGGCTTGGACCATCGTCTGAACCGTGCGCAAATCTGCGGCGTCCTGGTCTGACAATGTCCAGATCTCACCATCGGAGACAAAGGCATAACGCGCCTCACGCTGCGCGCCGATGTCGGCGCGTTCGGCCCGCACCACAAGTGTCGCGCCATCTGGCGGGATTTGTAGCCCGTCGGGCAGGTGCAGTCGCGCGGCAAAATCTGCTGGATCGGTCGTCATCGGGTTCAGCTGGGCCAATCGTGCCATGGCAACAGGATTGACCGAGCTGCATCCGACACATGTCAGAGCGGCGCAAAGCATTACAACGGGACGCAAGGCCAGAGCGCGTGGCCAGAAAGGGCGTAGGGGTAGGGGCATGGAATATCCTTTTTATCGAGCATAATTTATCGTATAACAATAAAAAATGATTCGGAAAGGAGAATTAAATGCGTGATCACAATAGACTGCGTCGCTGGGCCAGGCGGCCTGCATGTGCTGGCCATTCTGGCGATGGTGCTGTTGGCCGTCGTGGTGGCCCTCGGGCTGTTTCTGGTCGAGCTGTCCGACGAGCTTCGGTTGGCGGCGGGACTTGATCCGGCGTTGGTGCTGGACGGATCCCGTGGGTTTTGGGTGCGGCTGGCCGGGATAATCCCGCTGGCGGCGCTGTTTTACGTGTTGTTCCAGATGGCGGCATTGTTCCGGCGTTACGCCGCGGGCGAGTTTCTGACCGATCGCTGCGCAGACCATATCTTGCGGATTGGCGTGGGGCTTTTGGTGGCGGTGGTCCTCGACATGCTCTGTCGTCCGCTTCAGATCCTGTTGGCCAGTCTGGCCAATCCGCCCGGACAGCGGGTTCTGGCGCTGTCGCTTGAGGGGGCGGATCTTGGGCAGGTGCTGGCCGGTGGTCTGATGATCGTGATTGGCTGGACAATGCATGATGCGGCCCGCGCCGCCGAAGAAAACCGGGGATTTGTCTGATGCAGATCGTGGTGCGTCTGGATGTCATGCTGGCGTTGCGCAAAATGCGGTCGCGCGAATTGGCCGAACATGTCGGGATCACAGAGCAGAACATTTCGCTTTTGAAATCCGGCAAGGTCAAGGGGATCAGATTTGAAACCCTGGCCCGGATTTGCGAAGCGCTGGATTGTCAGCCCGGCGATCTGTTCGAAGCGGTCGAAGACGCGGGCGATCAAAGCGCCGGCTCGGCCCGCTGATCAAAAGCGGTTTTACCGTATGCCGGGCTTGGAGGATTCGATCAGCCGCCACAGGCCGTCGTCGGAAAACCCGGTCCGGGATGGCGTCATGCCACCCTGTACGGATTGCACGGTAAAGGCGGCGGTCAAAACCGCCGCACACAGCCCGACATAAATCAAACTCAGCTTACTCATACCCAACAATCTGGTCCAAGGCGCGCGGGCCGCAAGAGCGACTGCATCACGATTTTCCGGAAATCATCACCAAGGCTTGCAGGAATCTCTACCAGCCTGTAAATCGCGAGCTATGCAAATGCTGACAGATATTCAAGACCGTGCCCGCCTTCGCGAGCGGTTCTTTGGTGCGACACTTACGGTGCTCGCCCGGGCTTGAGCGAACTTTTGCCAATCCGCCCCTTTAAATGATGAACAATTGAACGGGAAAGGACCAGCCATGTCCCCCAAAACGCTCTATGACAAGATCTGGGATGCGCATCTTGCGCATGAAGCCGAAGACGGCACAGCCCTGCTCTATATCGACCGCCATCTGGTACACGAAGTGACCAGCCCGCAGGCCTTTGAAGGTTTGCGGATGGCGAACCGCCCGGTGCATGCGCCGGACAAGACAATTGCCGTGCCGGACCACAACGTGCCGACAACCGAAGATCGGGTGAACGGCATCGACAACGAAGAAAGCCGCATCCAGGTTGATGCGCTGGACAAGAATGCCAAGGATTTCGGCATTCACTATTACCCCGTCAGCGACGTCCGTCAGGGCATCGTGCATATCGTTGGCCCGGAACAGGGCTGGACGCTGCCCGGCATGACCGTGGTCTGTGGCGACAGCCACACCGCGACCCATGGTGCATTTGGTGCGCTGGCGCATGGCATCGGCACCTCCGAGGTGGAGCATGTTCTGGCGACGCAAACGCTGATCCAGAAGAAGTCCAAGAACATGAAGGTCGAAATCACCGGCAAATTGCGCCCTGGTGTCACGGCCAAGGACATCACGCTTTCGGTGATCGGGGAAACCGGCACTGCGGGCGGCACGGGCTATGTCATCGAATATTGCGGCGAAGCGATCCGCGATCTGTCGATGGAAGGTCGGATGACCGTCTGTAACATGGCGATCGAGGGCGGCGCGCGCGCGGGCCTTATTGCGCCGGACGATGTGACCTATGACTATGTCAAAGGACGGCCCCATGCCCCGAAAGGCGCGCAATGGGAAGCGGCGCTGACCTGGTGGAAAACGCTTTATTCCGATGACGACGCGCATTGGGACAAGGTGATCACCATCAAAGGCGAAGACATCGCACCCGTCGTGACCTGGGGCACCTCGCCAGAGGATGTTCTGCCGATCACGGCATCGGTGCCCGCGCCCGAAGATTTCAAAGGCGGCAAGGTCGATGCGGCCAAGCGGGCGCTGGATTACATGGGCCTGACACCGGGTCAGGCGCTGAGCGAGATCGAAATCGACACCGTGTTCATCGGGTCGTGCACCAATGGCCGGATCGAGGATCTGCGCGCAGCTGCCGCGATCCTGAAAGGCAAGAAGATCAAGGACGGGATGCGGGCGATGGTTGTGCCCGGCTCTGGTCTGGTGCGGGCGCAGGCCGAAGAAGAAGGTCTGGCGGACATCTTCAAAGAGGCCGGTTTTGAATGGCGCATGGCCGGATGTTCCATGTGTCTGGCAATGAACCCCGATCAGCTGTCCGAGGGCGAGCGCTGTGCCTCGACCTCGAACCGCAACTTCGAGGGGCGTCAGGGCTTCAAGGGCCGCACCCATCTGGTGTCGCCGGCGATGGCGGCGGCCGCGGCTGTGACCGGCCACCTGACTGACGTGCGCGAGATGATGTAACCGAACCGCTCCTCCGCCTTTGCAGGCGTCTTCGCGAAGACGGCCCGCAAGGGCGGAAGAGCCTTCGGCCAAAAGGACAAAACCGATGGAAAAATTCCAAAAACTCACTGGCACCGCAGCGCCGATGCCGCTGGTCAATATCGACACCGATATGATCATCCCCAAGGTGTTTCTGAAATCCATTCAGCGCACCGGGTTCGGCAAGAACCTGTTCGACGAAATGCGCTATAACCGCGACGGCAGCGAAATCCCGGATTTCGTGCTGAACAAACCACAGTATCGCAACGCCGAGATCATTGTGGCAGGCGATAACTTTGGCTGTGGATCGTCGCGCGAACACGCGCCTTGGGCGCTTAAGGATTTCGGCATCAAATGCGTGATCTCCACCTCTTTTGCCGACATCTTCTATAACAACTGCTTCAAGAACGGCATTCTGCCCATCGTTCTGCCGCAGGAAGATGTCGACAAGCTGATGGATGACGCCAACCGCGGCGCCAATGCCACCCTGACCGTGGATCTGGAAAACCAGACCATCCAAGGCCCGGATGGCGGCTCGATCGCGTTTGAGGTTGATGCCTTTAAAAAGCACTGCCTGATCGAAGGTCTGGACGATATCGACCTGACGCTGGCCAAAAAGGCGTCGATTGATACGTTCGAGGCCGAAGCGGCACAGGCGCGGCCCTGGGTCTGATACTGGGGGCATTCCCCCGGGACATGTGATTGGGGTTTGACCCCGAGCGACATTAGACAATGAAAACGGCGCGAAGCTTCTTCGCGCCGTTTTTCACGTCCCGATCATGGTTAACGCCATTTGGCCGGATTTCCCGCCCAATAGTGATTGCCACAACCCCAGCCCCCATATCTGGTGTGCGCTGTTTTCATTGACATTTTTTAGACACCTGAATGATGCATTCCGGCACCACCACCCCCATGAAATGGCCCAAATGGTTTCGTTAACGTTAAGAGGCGGTTGAGCTGCTGGCCAAAAAGGGGCAACAATTGGGCAAGAATAAGGCAGGCCGCAAATCCCAAGCGGCATCTAATAGGCACAAGGGCACGGCATTGTACCGCGCTCGGCCGAGTTGAGGGGAACGGGCAGTGATTTCTCGCATTTTCGGTGCGGCTTTTCGTGCTATGCTGGTGTTCAGCATGGTGGTTTTGCCTGCGCTGATGCTAGGACCAAACGGAGCGGACGGCGCGCAGATCTCGGTTCTGGTCGCGCTTCTGGCTGCGATTTTTGTCTTTGCGGAATATGCGTCGTCTTATCCCAGCGTTGTCGAATTTCGCCACGCCCCGCCGTTCAATCGGATGCGGTTTGTCATGCTGTTTCTGATGGTGATCTGCATGACGGTCATCAGCCAGTCCAACGAAACCTCCGGGGTTTTGGACGGGGTCGTGCTGCGCGGGGCTTCGGCCATGGGGCGGCTGCTGGATCTGCCCTATTCACCGGTGCGAATTTTTGTCCTTGGATTGCCGGCGGATGCCAGTCTCGATTTGTTGCAGCGCGCCCGTGATGGCGCGGCGCTGGTTTATGCGCTGTCGCTGACGGCCTTGGGCACATTTGTGCTTTTGGTGCATGGCTATGATTGGCCGTCGCGCAATGGGGCCTTCAATGTTTGGGTCAACCTGCCGCTGTTTGATCCGACCACCGGTGGCGATGTCCTGCCGCGACTGCGACGTGATGGATACCTGAATATCGCGGCCGGGGTTGTTCTGCCCTTTTTGATCCCGGCCTTTATCCGGGTGGCTGCCGGGGTGTTTGATGCCTTTACTCTGTTTGACACCCAGGCCTTTGTATGGACGATGGTGGCATGGGCCTTTATTCCCGCCAGCATGATCATGCGCGGCATCGCGATGAGCCGCGTTGCCGATCTGATCGAGGAAAAGCGTCGTCGCGCTTATGCCCGCGCCCAGCACGCTGGCTGATCTTTCTGTTACTTGTTTGGGTCGGGGCGGCGCAGGCCGATCCTTTGCGCATTGCAACCTGGCATGTCGAGCTGAGCCGCGATGGCCCCGGTCTGCTCTATCGTGACATTCTGAAAGGTCAGGATCCGCAGATTGCCGCCGTCGTGGCGATTTTGGCGGACATGCAGCCGGATATCCTGTTTCTAAGCGACATAGACCATGACGTGACCCTCGCGGCGTTGACCGCATTGCGGGACCGAGTCAGCGACGCTGGCCTGCTGTATCCGTATCTCTATGCGCCGGTGCAAAATTCAGGCCGCGCATCCGGGGTGGATCTGGATGGCGATGGCCGGTTGGGCACGGCAGAGGATGCCTTGGGGTTCGGGTTTTTCACCGGGTTTGGCGGGATTGCCCTGCTGTCGCGCTATCCGATTGATGTGGCGGGGGCGCAGGATTTTTCAAAGCTCCTGTGGCGTGATCTGCCCGGCAATCTGATTGCGGGGGCTGAGGTGCCCAAGGATGCGCAGGCGGTTTTGCCCTTGTCGAGCACCGCACATTGGGTGGTGCCGGTGGATACGCCACAGGCGCGGCTGCATGTCATGGCGTTTTCCGCCACGCCGCCGGTGTTCGATGGCCCCGAGGATCGAAATGGCCGCCGCAACCATGACGAGGTGATGTTCTGGCGGCATTATCTGGACGGGGCATTTGGGCCGCCGCCGGGTGGGGCTTTTGTGTTGATGGGCAACGCCAATCTGGACCCGGCAGATGGCGAGGGCCGCCACGAGGCGATCCGCCGTCTTCTGGATGATCCCCGGCTTCAGGATACTTTGCCGATGGATGCCGCCGCCACGGCAGAGGCCAACCCGGAACAACGCGGAAATCCGGCGCTGGACACCGCCAATTGGGGGGATCCGACGCCGGGGAACCTGCGGGTGGATTATGTCTTGCCTGCTGCCGGGCTTGCGGTGCTGGACAGCGGCACTATTTGGCCAGCGCCGGGCTCGCTTGCGGCAGAGGCAAGCCGCCATGCGCTTGTCTGGGTTGATCTTGATTGGCCGCCGGGTCCGTGATCAGGGTGTTGACCGGATGGCTGGCCGCAAGAGCCTCGTGCAGGGGGGTTGGGGTGAAATTCGGCAACCATGTCTCCAGCGGGCTGGGGTCCAGCCAGTGCGGCATGCTCCAAAGATACCGCATTTCCACCAGATGCCGCCCCAAAGGCCAGACCAATGATGCCAATCGGAACGGCCACCAGGCCATGCGCCGTGCCTTGATCTTCCGTCCTGTGACATCGCTTAACGCGGTGGCCAATTGGCGTCCGGTCAGGGTCATTCCCGCGACGGGCAGGGCGATTTGCTTTGGAAGGTCGGTCCGGTCCAGCAATTGCACCCCGGCCCGCGCCACATCCGGCAGGAAGGCCCAGGCATGTGGCGCGTCCAGATCGCCGGGGTATGCGATGCGGCCCTTGGCCAGCTTGCCGGCAATCAATGTGTCAAACCAACGGTTGCCGGAACTTGTGCCGAGAAAATCCCCGGCACGCAAAATCAGAAACGACACGCCGGAGGTGCGATAGGCCTCTTCCATTTCAATGCGGGACCGGCCCAGCGTGTTGGTGGCGCGCATTGGCGTGGATTCGGTCAGGGCAGGGGCGCTGCCCGCGCCGTATCCATAGATGCTGCCGGCAATCACGATGCGTGCGCCGTTTGCCTTGGCGGCGGTGATCACCTTTTGGGTCAGGATCGGAACCTGCGCCGCTTGATGTTCATAGGATGGGTTCCAGCCATTGACGATGATGTCCACGCCCTGTGCGGCGGTGGCCAGATCATCGGTCTTGCGGTCAAACTGGCGCACACGCCAGCCGGCATTCCAAAGGGCCTCGGCCATTGCGCCGCCAAATCCGCCGGTCGCACCAAGAATGAGGGCCGTTCGTGTCATCTGCTGTCTCCTGTGGGGGGTCATCTGTGGGTAAGCGCAATCTGACGCAAAGGTGGATGCATGCGAATTGCCTAAATTCGACGGTGTGATATGCGTAAATGAATGGATAATGCACTCACCCGACTCGACTGGTCCCTGATCGAGGCTTTCCTTGCGGTGGCCGAAACCGGGTCTCTTTCTGCGGCTGCCAGACATCTGGGCAGCAGCCAGCCGACGCTGGGGCGGCAGGTGCGCCAGATCGAAGATCAACTAGGGCTGGTGCTGTTTGATCGCCAGCCGCGCGGGCTCAAACTGTCGGAAAGCGGGCTTGGGTTGCTGGAACCGGCGCGCAGCATGCGCGATGCGGCGCGGCGGATCGAACTGGCGGCGGCGGGGCAGGCCAGCGATCTGAGTGGTACGGTGCGGATTACCGCCAGCGTGTTCACCGCCCATCATCTTTTGCCGCCGATCATTGCCGGGGTGCGCCGGGATTATCCCGAAATCCAGATTGATCTGATGCCGACGGATGTCAGTGAAAACCTGTTGTTCCGCGAGGCCGATATCGCGGTGCGGATGCACCGGTCAGAGCAACTGGACATCGTGACCCGCCATCTGGGGGATATCAAACTGGGGGTCTATGCCGCGCGCGCCTACCTTGATCGGGTGGGGCGCCCGCAGGATGCCGAGGCGCTGCGCCAGCTTGATTTTGTCGGGTATGACCGCAGCGAGCTGATCCTGCGCGGCATGCGCAGCGTCGGGTGGGAAGTGACGCGAGACTGGTTCGCCACCCGCTGTGATCATCATGCGGTTTATTACGAATTGGTGCGGGCGGGATGTGGCGTCGGGTTCGCGCAATGCCATGTGGCTGATGCCGATCCGACGCTGGAACAGCTGGTGCCGGATTTTCCGCTGCCGGGGTTGCCGATCTGGCTGGCGGCGCATCAATCGTTGCGCCGTTCGCCGCGTGTTTCGCTGATCTGGGACCGTCTGGAAACCGGGTTGATGCCCTTCGTTTCTTGACCCTCCTGCCGGTATTGGCTAGGCGATGCGGAACGCATATCGGAACCAGATCTGACAAAGGAATACGCTCATGACCACGCCTTCGCTTCTTATCCTGCCCGGTGACGGAATCGGCCCCGAGGTCATGGCGCAGGTGCGGCGCATTATCGACTGGTACGGCGACAAGCGCGGGCTGAAATTCGACGTCAGCGAGGATCTGGTCGGCGGCTGCGCCTATGACAAGCACGGCACGCCGCTGCATGACGACACAATGGCCAAAGCGCAGGAGGTCGATGCCGTCCTGTTGGGCGCCGTGGGCGGCCCGAAATACGACAACCTTGATTTCAGCGTCAAACCCGAACGTGGCCTGCTGCGTCTGCGCAAGGAAATGGACCTGTTCTCCAACCTGCGCCCGGCCCAGTGTTTTGATGCGCTCGCGGATTTCTCTTCGTTGAAGAAGGATGTTGTGGCGGGTCTCGACATCATGATCATCCGCGAACTGACATCTGGCGTGTATTTCGGTGAGCCGCGCGGCATTTTCAACGAAGGCAACGAACGTGTGGGCATCAACACCCAGCGTTACACCGAATCCGAGATTGCCCGTGTGGCGCGGTCTGCGTTCGAATTGGCCCGCAAGCGCAACAACAAGGTCTGCTCGATGGAGAAGGCCAATGTGATGGAGAGCGGTATCCTCTGGCGCGATGTCGTGACCGAGGTGCATCAGGCGGAATATGCCGATGTCGAGCTGTCACATATGTACGCCGACGCCGGTGCAATGCAGCTGACCCGCTGGCCCAAGCAATTTGACGTCATCGTGACCGACAACCTGTTTGGCGATCTGCTGTCCGATCTGGCGGCCATGCTGACCGGGTCGTTGGGCATGCTGCCCTCGGCCTCGCTTGGTGCGCCAATGGCCAATGGCCGGCCCAAGGCCCTGTATGAACCGGTCCATGGGTCCGCCCCGGACATCGCCGGCACAGGCAAGGCAAACCCGATCGCCTGTATCCTCAGCTTTGCGATGGCACTGCGCTACAGCTTTGACCAAGGGGCCGAGGCTGACCGTCTTGAAGCGGCGATTGAAACTGTGCTGGCCAATGGCATTCGCACCGCGGACCTGCTGCAGGCCGAGGGTGTGGAACCTGCCTCAACCGTTGAAGCGGGTGATGCGGTTCTTGCCGCTCTTGACGCGTCGCTGTGATCTGAACGCTCGACGCTGAATTGCCGGTTGGGATAGGTTGATCCTGTCCCAACCACAAAGGTGCGTCATGTTTCGTTATTTTGTCTTCGCGTCTCTGTTGGCCTCTCCGGTATTGGCCAATGGGTATGAAATCGGCCAGGTTGTTGATTGGCCGCTGGAGAATATCCAGAAAAGCATCGCTGGCTTTCCGCTGAATCAGGAAGAAGGCCGACCGCAGACCTCTGTGGTTCTGCGTCGCGACAACAGCGGCAATATGATCGCGCAATTCGCCGAAACCGGCTTTGCCGACGATTCCGTGGAAGGCATGCGCCATACCTATACCCTGGAACCGCAAGCGGATGGCCGGGTCAAGCTTCTGGACAGCATTGTCGAATACCGCTGCTATCGTGGTGAAACCCCGAAGAAATGGCAAACCGGGCTCTGTCCGTGACCGGATGCGGGTGATGTGGCGTAGCTGACTTGATCCCGGCGGGAAAATCGCAGTAACAGGGACTTAACCCCTTACAACTGCCCGCCATTGGCGGCCCACTTGGCGAGTTCCCATGAATATCAAAGGCATTCTGTTCGCCCTGCTGGGCTTTGCGATGTTTTCCGTCCACGACGTGGTGGTGAAATACCTTGGGGCGCAATATTCGCCGATCCAGATCTTGTTCTTCGCGGGCATGTTCAGTTTCCCGCTGGTGACCTTTCTGTTGATAAGCGACCCGACGCGGGAAAACCTGCGCCCGGTTCATCCCTGGTGGGTCTTGGTGCGGGTTCTCGCATCGCTTGGTGCCGGGTTGCTGGCATTTTATGCATTTTCGGTGCTGCCCTTGGCCCAGACCTATACCCTGTTGTTTGCGGCACCGATGCTGATCACCGTTTTGGCCATTCCCGTATTGGGCGAATCCGTCGGCCCGCATCGTTGGGCGGCGGTTTCTGTTGGTCTGGTGGGGGTCATTGTGGTGTTGCGTCCCGGTGGGCAGGAATTGAACCTTGGGCATTTGGCGGCGGTCGGTTCGGCGGCCTGTAATGCGATGGCGTCGATTGCGGTGCGCAAGGTCGGCAAGGACGAGCGCGCGGTTGTGCTGCTGCTGTACCCGCTGGCGGGGAATTTCATCCTGATGGGATCGGCGTTGCCCTTTGTCTATGTGCCGATGCCGATCGTTGATTTCGGCGCGCTGGGCGTGATGGCGGTGTTGGGCTTCTTTGCCAGCATGTGCATTATCGGCGCGTATCGGTTCGGCGAGGCCGCGATTGTCGCCCCGATGCAATATTCGCAAATCCTCTGGGCGACGTTTTTCGGGTTTCTGCTGTTCGGCGAAAGCCTTGACCAACCGACAATGATCGGCGCCGGGTTGATCATTCTGTCCGGTCTGTACATCGTGTATCGTGAAAGCAGAGGCGGTACATCGACCAATACGCCGGTGTTGCGCAACCGGACCCGTGGTTTCAGCCCCAGCAGCCTGCGGATTTCACCGCTGTTGCGGCGGTGGAAAGACAATTGAATCTGCTTGCAATATGCAAAGCACCGATGTAATTCGCCCGTCACGGTTCGGAGTGTAGCTCAGCTTGGTAGAGCACTGTCTTCGGGAGGCAGGGGCCGGAGGTTCGAATCCTCTCACTCCGACCAATTTCCCGTCCTTTGATCAGTATATGCGGTGTGTGATGGCCGCTGTGTGATGACCGGGGCATGACGCCCCGGCCAGCAGGGTCAGAACGTTTTCGAGAGGGAAATCTTGAACGTTCGTCCCGGTGCCTTGCGCGTCGATGACGAAAGATGGCCGACATAGTCGAGGTCCAGCGCATTTTCGAGACCAACACGCACCTCTGTGCCGTCAAGCCAACCGCCGTTGTCCGGGCGCCATGTGGTGCGCAGGTTATGCACGGTGGCATTGGCCAGATCGTCGCCCGCTAAATCGCGCCGGTCGGCGGCGTGGACAATTTCCCAGCTGACATCCAGCATGTCATCCCATTTGCGCCCCACCGTCAGTTGCACCCGGTCCGCCGGGCTGTTGCGCCATGTGGTGTCCGTGCCATCGGGATTGAATTCCGTGCCATCGCCCATGTGACCGGCAAGATCGAAATACACTCCACTGGACAACCCGTAAGAGGCCTCAATCTCGAAACCCTGGGTTTCGACGCTTTCCAGCGAAGACGAGGTCGACCCCGATAAGGTGTAGCTGGTGATGTCCCAAAGCGTGGTTTGATACGCCGTGCCGCGCAGGGTCAGATAGTCGCCGCCCGCAAACACATCGGTGCCGGTATATTCCGCCCCAAGTTCGAAGGTCTGGGATTTTTCCGACATGGTCATCCGGTCCTGCGCTGTGGCGCTGGCACCCAGATCGTCGATGATCGGCAGACCTTCGGTATAGGCCGCGCTGCCGAACACCGACAATCCATTGCCGAAATCATAGGCCAGTGCCAGACCGCCCATCAGCGCGTCGGTTTCATAATCACTGGGGTAGGTCGTGCCGGTGCTGGCGTCGACCAGACTGTTGGCGCTTTCGATCGCGACTTTTCAAACCGCAGGGCCGGGGTGATGGTGAACTGTCCGACGGTCATTTCATCCACCATGAACATGGCAAACCGTTTGTCGCTGCCGCCCGGCACGCCGGCGGCGCTGTTGTCGGCGCGTTCGCGGTGCTGGACCTCGATCCCGGCCAGCATGTCATGGGCAACAACGCCGGTGTCAAACAGCGCGCGGTTGGACAGCGTCAGCTTGGTTGTTTCATACCGTTGATCGGCGTTGACCGTGCTTACAAGGAACGGAAAGGTCGGCGTGCCTTCCAACGGCGACGAGCCGGGCACATATTCATATTCGATCTTCTGATCGGCGTAAGACAGGTTCGCCCGCAGGTCGATCAGGTCATTGCCGGGGTTATAGCGGTATTCCAGCACGGTCTGTGCGGTGTCGGTCACCCGGTCAACATTGCCGAACATGCCGCCATCGGTGGCAAATTGATCGTAGGGCACATCCTTGTCGTCGGCGACGGTGCGTGAATGGCTGAACATGAGCGAGTGGTCGTCGTCCTGGCCAAAGGTGAAACGCCCCTTGGCAAGGTAAGACGGCGTAGCAAAGGCGCTGTTGCCGATGGTGTCACCATTGCCGTCGGTCAGATCGCCCTGATTGCGATATGTATAGTTCAATAGGAATTCAGCGCCTTCGCTTGGCATCCACGCCAGGTAGGTCGAGCTGGTCAGCCCCTCGCCATTCGACGAAAACTCCAGCGTTTGCGAGCCGCCAAAGCCCAATTCACCACCGGTGAAATCCGATGCGTCCTTGGTTTCCAGCTTCACCACGCCGCCAACAATGCCCGATCCATAGGCAAAACTGCCGATGGTGCCGCGCAGCACCTCGACCTCGCGATAGAGCATGGGGTCGGTGAACAGCTGTGTGCCGATCCGATACAGTTCTTCTGAACCGACAGATGCGCCATCGACCTGGACCGCGATTTTCTGGTCCGTGCCATAGGTGGTGTTCGCGCCAAAGCCGCGAATGTTGATGCCGGACCCCTGGGGCGTGGTGCCATTCACCAGCGTCACGCCGGGGACGGAATCAATCAGCTGTGCGACGGTGCTGGCCTGTCGGTCCTGAATTTCCTCTTCGCCGACAACGGTTCGGGCCAGGGCGGTGCCAAAGCTCAGATCGCGTTTGCCGCCAGTCAGAACAAGAGTGCCAAGAAAGCCGGGGGTGTTGTCCTGGGCAACTGCGGGGAGAGCCAAGGAAATACAGACAAGCGCGGTCGAGCCGCGCAAGAGGGGGGTAAGCATATGCGCCATCCTTAGAGGGGGGTTGGGCCGTAGCTTGCACAGGCTGGCGCGGCGAATTGTTATGTGTGTGAACGATTGTGATCGTGACGGGTTGCAGCGTTAATCCAATCATACTAAAACAGTCAAGTATTTTGAGAGAGCCACGCACCAATCTGAATCGTTTTGCTTTGGGCGCAGCAATCGGACAACAGACCCCGATCCGAGGACGCCCATGCAAGAACAGATCATCCCGACCCCCGAAGCCATTCGCACGTTTTTGGCTGACAACCCCAAGACACGCGCCCGCGACGCCGCCCAGAAGCTGGGCATTGCCGAGTGCCAATTGGTGGCGGCCACTGTCGGCTATGGCGCGACGCGCATCACGGCCCACCCCGATCAGCTTATCCCCGCGGTCGAAACGCTGGGCGAGGTGATGGCGCTGACGCGGGTGGGCGATTGTGTGCATGAAAAGGTTGGGGCCTACGGCAATTACCATTCCGGGCCACATGCGTCGATGACCCTGACCGAGGATATCGACCTGCGGATCTTCCCATCGCATTGGGTCACGGCCTTTGCGGTTGAAACCCCGACCAGTTCGGGTGTGCGCCGGTCGGTACAGGTGTTTGATGCGGCGGGTGATGCGGTGCACAAGATCCACCTGCGCGACAGCTCGGACCATGATGAATGGTCGTCACTGGTGTCGGATCTGGCGCTGGGGGATCAGGGGCTGGAGCAGGCGGTGGAGCCGCGCAAACCCACCGAAGCGGCAAAGTCGCGGCCGAAAAGGCCGATGTGCTGCGCGCGGAATGGGCCAAGCTGACCGATACCCACCAATTCCTGCGCCTGTGTTCCAAGTTGAAAATGAACCGGCTTGGCGCCTATCGCATCGCGGGCGCGCCGTTTGTGCGTCAACTTGCGCCAAGTGCCGCCAATGACATGTTGACGGCGGTGCAGGCCGGGGGCTTTGAAATCATGCTGTTTGTCGGCAATCGCGGCTGCATTCAGATCCATACCGGCCCAATCGTCAATCTGCGCGCCATGGGCCCGTGGCAGAACGTGATGGACCCGCGATTCAACCTGCATCTGCGACTGGACCGCGTGGCAGAGGTCTGGGCGGTCGAGAAACCCACCAGCCGCGGCCCGGCTGTGTCGGTCGAAGCCTTCGATGCCGAGGGCGGATTGATCTTTCAGGTGTTTGGCGTCGGCAAAGAGGGCCGGGATTTACGGCCAGACTGGAAACGGGTTGTGGCGGCGCTGCCCTCGCTTGAAGCGGTGCCAGCATGATCGGGCGGCAAATGCGGTCCGCGTCAGTGCGGTTGATGGGCGCGCTGGGATTGGCAGCGCTTCTCAGCAGCGGGGCCAGTGCCGAAACGACAACAGAGCCGGATGTGCTGTCGATTGGCGGTGCGGTGACCGAAATCGTTGTCGCCCTGGGCCAGCAGCATCGGCTGCGCGCCCGCGACACCACATCGACCTATCCGTCCTCGGTCACCGACCTGCCGGATGTCGGCTATATGCGTGCGCTGTCGCCCGAGGGCGTGCTGTCCGTCGCCCCCGGTTTGATCCTGTCGGAAGAGGGCGCAGGCCCGCCCGAGGCGCTGGATGTGATCCGTGCGGCAGACGTGAATTTTGTCGAGGTACCGGGCGGCACAACGGTTGACGGTATCGTGAACAAGATCACGACCATTGGTGCCGCGCTGGACGTCCCGGATCGCGCCGGGGCCCTGGCCGCAGAGGTGCGTCAGGCGATGACCGACGCCATGGCGGATGCCGACCGCCCCGAGCAGGACAAGAAACGGGTGATGTTCGTGATCTCGACCCAGGGCGGGCGGATCAATGCCGCCGGCACCGGCACCGGGGCGGATGCGATCATTCGCATGGCCGGTGGCATCAACGCGGTGACGCAATATCATGGCTACAAGCTGATTACGGACGAGGCCGTCGGCATGGCCGCGCCGGATGTGATCCTGATGATGGATCGCGGCGGCGATCATGGTAAATCCGACGACGATCTGTTTGCCATGCCCGCCATTCAGCTTACTCCGGCGGCGCTTAGCCGGTCGGTGGTGCGGCTGGACGGTTTGATGATGCTGGGGTTTGGCCCCCGCACGCCAGAAGCGGTGCGCGCCCTTAATGATGCGCTATACGGAAACGGAGCCTGACCCATGGTTGCCCTGTCCGAAATTGCCGCCCCCCCACAGCGGGACCGGCTGTCGCGTGCGCGCGATTTGCATTGGCTGTTGGCCGGGGCTTTGGTGCTGGCATGTTTCGCCAGTCTGGAGGTCGGCGCAACCGATGTCCGGCTGACGGCACTGTTGTTCAAACTGATCCAGGGCGAGGCGCTGAGCCAGATTGAGCGCGTGGTCCTCTGGGATATTCGCCTGCCCCGGTTGGCGATGGGCGTGCTGATCGGCGCGGCGCTGGCGGTGTCTGGCGCTGCGATGCAGGGGCTGTTTCGCAACCCGCTGGCCGATCCCGGCATTGTCGGTGTCGGGGCGGGGGCCGGTCTGGGGGCGATTTTGGCGATTGTGCTTGGGGCGATGTTGCCGGAATGGCTTCGGGCGTGGACCGGCAATCAGTTGATCCCGTTTGCCGCCTTTCTTGGCGGGTGGGGGTCGACGATCCTGCTGTATCGCGTGTCGACTCGCCATGGCCGCACCTCGGTCGCGACCATGCTTTTGGCGGGGATTGCGCTGGGCGCTTTGGCGGGGGCCTTGTCCGGTGTGCTTGTCTATGTGGCGGATGACCAGCAATTGCGCGATCTGACGTTCTGGGGGCTTGGCTCTTTGGCGGGGGCCAGCTGGGCCAAGGTGTTTGCTGCGGGGCCGCTGATCCTGTTGGCGATCGGCGTCGCGGTCACATTGGGGCGCGGGTTGAACGGCCTTGCGCTGGGCGAGGCGACGGCGGCGCATATCGGCATTGATGTGCAGAAAATGAAGAACATCGCAATTCTGGCTGTGGCTGGCGCCACCGGCGCAGCCGTGGCGGTCTCGGGGGGCATCGGCTTTGTTGGCATTGTGGTGCCACATCTGCTGCGGCTGATCTCTGGCCCGGATCACCGTACCCTGCTGGTCAATTCAGCCTTGCTGGGCGCGACGCTTTTGATCCTGGCGGATGTCATCGCCCGAAGTGTCATCGCACCGGCGGAATTGCCGATTGGCATTGTGACCGCCGTTTTGGGTGCGCCGATCTTTTTGTGGATTCTGTTGCGGCGGCGGGGGATGGTCGACCTATGAGTTTCGAGGCCCATGATATTTTCGTGCGCTATGGCCGCCGCAGCGCGTTGCGCGGCGTCAGCCTTGTGGCCAAGGCAGGAGAGGTGACCGCGATTGTCGGCCCCAACGGATCGGGAAAATCGACCCTGTTGGCGGCGATGACGGCCTCGGTGCCTTATGAGGGGTCGGTGCGGTTGAACGGCCTGGCCGGTGATCGACCAGAAGCCATGGGAATTGGCCGCGCAACGTGCCGTCCTCCCCCAGGAGTTGCGGCTGGCCTTTCCCTTCTCCGTGATCGAGGTCGTGCGCATCGGGCTTCAGGCTGGGCACCGCCGGAAATTGTGCTGAGGTGCCGATGCAGGCGTTGGACCGTGTGGGGCTGGCGCATTATGCGAACCGCAGTTTCCACGAATTGTCCGGCGGCGAGGCGCAGCGCGTCATGCTGGCGCGTGTTCTGGCCCAGGTTTGGGTGCCGGTTGAAAACGGACAGCCGCGTTGGCTGTTGCTGGATGAACCGGTGTCGAGCCTGGATATTGCCCATCAGCTTCAGGTGATGGAGCTGGCGCGCGATTTCGCGCATGCTGGTGGCGGTGTGATTGCGGTGATGCATGATTTGAACCTGACGGCGCTGTTTGCCGACCGGGTGGCGGTTCTGGCCGGGGGGCAATGTCTGGCCACCGGCGCACCACGCGATGTGTTGACCGATGGCGTCCTGTCTGATGCCTATGGCTGTGCGTTGCGGGTGTCTGCCCCGCCGCCGGTTGATGTGCCCTATATCCTGCCGCATGCGGCGTCTGCCTAGGAAAGATCTGAATATGTTTCGCGGTGCTCTTTGTGCGATTTTTGCGCTTTCGACGGCGGTCCAGGCCCAGCCCACCGCCATTCCACCAGCCGATATTGTGCTGTTGGGCGAGGTGCATGACAATCCCGATGCTCATTTGGCTCAGGCCGCGCGTTTGGCCGATCTGAAACCCACGGCGGTGGTGTTTGAAATGCTGACGCAGGCACAGGCCCAGCAGGCCGCCGAAGACCCGGCGCGCATCCCGGACATCTGGGCCGAGGGCGACTGGCCGGATTATGCGCTTTATGCGCCGATCTTTGAGGCCTTGGGTGATGCACAGATTGTCGGGGCAGCCGCCCCGCGCGCGGACATTCGCGCCGTCTATGGCGACGGGGCCGCGGCCCTGTTCGGCGCGGATGCCGGACGATTTGGATTGGATCGCGCCCTGCCAAAGGCGCAGCAATCCGCGCGCGAAGAGATGCAGTTTGATGCCCATTGCCAGGCCATGCCGCGCGCGATGATGGGCGGCATGGTGGCGGTGCAACGTTACCGCGACGCGGTGTTTGCCCGCGCGGCCCTGATGGCGTTGGACACCTATGGTCCGCCCGTCGCGGTGATTGCGGGCAACGGTCATGTGCGCACCGATTGGGGGGTGCCGGCGTTGATCGCCCTTGCGGCGCCCCAGACCCAGACCTGGGCTGTCGGCTTTGTCGAAGACGCAACCGACGTGCCATTTGACGAAAGCCATGTCGTGCCGCCGGTTGATCGGGATGACCCCTGTGCCGCGCTGCGCGGCAAAGATGGAGAGTAAAAGATGTTCTATTATCGAAACCGCGCCTTGGCCGCTCTGGCGATTGTTGTGTCGGCTGCCGCGATGGCCCTGCCGGAAATCGCCCCCGCCGAATCCACCCCGGCCGAATCCACCCCGGCCCAAATCACCCCGGCGCAAAGCCCGGCGGAAACCGATCAGGGCAGCCATGTCACGCTGGAGCTGAATTCCGTGGCCCAGGTCGACGGCGCCTGTCAGGTCAGTTTTCTGATCCAGAACGGCCATGCCGCCGATATCACGTCGGCCATCTATGAGGCGGTGTTGTTTGACACCTCGGGCGGGGTTGACCGTCTGACCCTGTTTGATTTCGGGGCCTTGCCCGCCGCGCGCCCGCGTGTGCGTCAGTTTGTCTTGCCGGGCCTTGATTGCAGCGCGCTGGGCCGGTTGCTGATCAACGGGGCCGAAACATGCACCAGCGACGGGCTGGCCCCGGATGCCTGTGGCCGCGATCTGGAATTGCGCAGCCGTATTGATGTGGAGATTCTGGGATGATTGCCGCCGTTCGTGAAACCATTTTGCACATTCTGGACCTTGGCGGGCCTGTCGTGTTGCTGCTGTGTCTGCTGTCGATCATTGTCTCGACCGTTGTGATCTACAAGCTGTGGCAATTCACGGCGGCGGGCGTCGGGCGACACAAGGCCTTGCAACAGGCGGTGGCGGCCTGGGACCGGGGCGATCAGAGCGGCGCGCGGCTGTATCTGGATCAATCGCGCAGCTATCTGCGTCCGGTTCTGGCCATGGCGCTGAACGGCCAAACCGACGGCGCGCGGCTTGAGGCCGAGGCCGAATCCCGCTTTGCCAGATTGGAACGCGGTTTCCGGCTTTTGGATTCGGTGGCCCAGCTTGCCCCGCTGCTTGGGTTGTTTGGCACGGTTCTGGGGATGATTTCGGCGTTTCAGGCCCTGCAGGCCGCTGGCGCGCAGGTCGATCCCTCTATTCTGGCGGGCGGTATTTGGGTGGCGTTGTTGACCACGGCGGTGGGGTTGGCGGTGGCGATGCCAACCGCGCTGGTCCTGGCCTGGCTGGAATCGCGGATGGATGGCGATCGCGTCCTGGCCCAAACCGCGTTGCGTACAATTCTGGCACCGGATCAGGGCCGTAGCGTAGCCGAACAGACAGAGCCCGCGTCCTCTTCGGTGCCATTGCCGGAGCCTGACCATGCGTAGACGCGCGCGACGGCGCAAGTTGTCGATGACCTCGTTGATTGATGTCATCTTCTTGCTGCTGTTGTTTTTCATGTTGTCCTCGACCTTTACCCGTTTTGCCGAGGTTGAACTGGCCGCCGGCGGGGCGGGTGGCGGAGTGGCGGAAAACGGTGCAAAGCCGGTTTTTCTGTCGCTGGGACCGGACAGTTTGCGGGTGAATGGCACCGATCATGATCTTGCGGCACTGGCAGAGGCCGTCGCGGCCTTCAAAACCGATGATGTTGCGCCGCTTAGCGTGCTGGTCGCGATGCGTGGTCCGGTGACGGCTCAACGGCTGACTGATCTGTTGGCGGCATTGCGTCCGGTTGCGGGGGTGCGGGTCACCGTATTGGAAACCACATGACCATCAGAGCCCGCCGCAAAGACCGAGAGCCGACAACGGCGCTGATCAACATTGTGTTCTTGATGCTGATCTTCTTTTTGGTGGCCGGCACTTTGGCCGCGCCGTTGGATAAGGATCTGAAGCTGGTGCGGGTGGCCGAGATCGAAGGCACTGCGCCCGCCGATGCATTGGTGGTCCATGCCGATGGCCGCATGACCCATCAGGGCCGGGCGGTCGCATCGGCGACAGAATTTCTGGCCGCTGTTCCCGAAGAGGCCCGGAACCGGGTGCGCATTGTGCCCGATCGGGATCTGGCGGCCAGTGCGTTGGTGCGCATTGGGCGGGATTTGCGGGCCGCTGGCGCGGAAAGCGTTGTGATTGTTACGGAAAGGGCGCTGCAATGAAGATGACATCGCGCGCGGCGAAATTGGCGGCACTTGCCACGGCTTTGGTGGCGCATGGGGCATTGGCATTGTCGCTGGTGACACCAGAGAAGGCCCTGATGGAAGGGGCCAATGGCGCGGCAGAGGTGCGGCTTGGCAATGCGTTTGCCGATATGGTGGCGGGGGTTGCCACGCCTGAACCGGCCGAGGTTGAAACACCGCGCCCTGAGGTGGACACCGCCAAAGCGCAACAGCCCCCAGAGGCGGCGCAACCGGCGGAACCAGAGACATATGCCGAGGCCGCCGAACCGGTGCAACCCACACCAGATGCCGAGGCCCGCCAGCCCGCCGAACGGGCACAAGCGGTTGAGGCCGCGCAAAAGGCAAAGGCGGCGCAAGCCACAGAGGTCGAACAGCCCGCACAGGCGCAAAACGCACCAGCGCCGACCGCCACCGAGGTTCCAGAGGATGTGAGAATTGCGCCGGGGCGCGCGGTCGCGGCTTTGCAACCGGTCAAGTCGGCCAAGCCTGCGAAAACGGTTGCCACGACCGCAACCGCCGCCGCCCCCGCGGCCTTGGCCCGCCCTGCGCCGCCGTTGATCCCGGACACGCCGGTGTCAGAGGTCGCGCCCCCGACAGAACCCCCAACCGACCCCCTGATCGAACCCCGGGCCGTGCCCCTGACCGGGACAGATCCAGAGGTTGCCACGGTGACCCGGTCCAAGCGTCCGAAAATGCGCAGTGCGGAATTTGCCGAAGCCCATAAACCCGCCACACCCCCGGCACCCGTCGCCCGCACGTCCCCCAAGAAGCAGCCGACAAAAACCGCGGCGAAACCCAAGACCCCCAAGGGCAATGCGGCCCAGAACGCCCGCGCAGGCGTGGCCAATGGCACCGCCACGGCCAAGGCACAGCAAAGCGGCAGCGGCGGGCGCAAAAAATCCGCGGGCAACGCCGCGGTCAGCAACTATCCGGGGCTGGTCATGCGCAAACTGTCGCGGGTCGGCAAACCACGTGTGAACGCGCGCGGGGCAACGGTGGTGGCCTTTACCATCAGCGGCAGCGGCGGATTGGCCTCGGTCTCTGTCGCGCGCAGTTCGGGGTCTTCGGCGCTGGATTCCGCTGCCATGCAATTGGTCCGCCGCGCGGCACCCTTTCCGAAGCCACCCAGCGGCGCAAGGCGCGGGTTTTCGATCCAGATCAAGGGTCGTTAGTCGCCCGGTTAATCGCCCAGTCAATCACCAAGTGGCTGTGGCCCTGTCCGTCCGTGATAGGCGGTCAGGGACGTCTGAATGCGGCGCAGGTTTTCGGTGGCCTTGTGGGGCAGTGCCTGGGCCACCGACATGGCCAGCGCATCCACCAGGATAAGGTGAATGTAGCGTGACGCTGTGGGTTTGTGGATGTCGATATCCTCATGCACATCCACCAGGATCGGGATGGTACAGGCCTTGGCCAGGCGCGTGTCCGGCTTGGTGATGCAGATCGTGGTTGCCCCATAGCCGTCGGCGATTTCCGCCGCGCTGACGATGGCGTCGGCCTCGCCGCTGGCGGAAATCAGCAACAGCACATCACCGCCGGTCAGAGTCGCGGCCCGCATTTGCAGGATACAGCTGTCGTTCACCGCAAAAGAGGGCACGCCAAGACGGAAAAACCGGTTTGCCGCTTCTTGGGCAATCACCGATGACCCGCCGCTGATCCCGGCGCACAACAGATGGCGGCTGTCCAGCAGGGCCTGTTTCGCCAGATCCAGCGCATCGGTGTCCACCTGATCGCGCATTTCTATGGCCTTGGCAAAGATCGTGCACAGGATCTGATCAATCGCGCCATTGCCGGTCGGCGCGGAAAGACCGGGGGCGGCCGAAAGATATTGCTGGCTGACAGCCAGATTCTGCGCCAGCCGCAGCTTGAATTCGCGAAAGCCGTCACAGCCCAGGGTGCGGCAGAACCGAATGACCGTCGGCGTGCTGACACCGCAATGGCCGGCAAGCTCGGCAATGGTCATGGCGCTGATGTCCTGAAGGTGGGCCTTGACGTAATCAGCGACCTTCTGTTCCTGCGTCGCCATTTTGCCGTCATGGCGATGCAGAGCCGAAATGACATCGGTAAAGCCAGATGTTCCCTTTTTCGGCGATAGGGTGTCTGCGCTTGGTTCGTTCTGTTTTTCTGCCATGGAATCCCAGTGTAACGCCGACGGGCGTGTACCTTAGGTAAGATATCAGGCTGGGCTTGCCCAGATGCCCGAGGTGAAAAGCTGGATCTGGAATGGGGGGGTAATTCTGTAACGGAGTTTGCTTGATGTGGCGGAGTTGGCGGGCATTTTCATGGTGCCTTGGCACCGGTCGCGGCAGAGATCCTGTATGCGGCGGGGGCGATGAAGGAAAATTGTGCAATCGAAGACGCCGCGATTTGCCGTGCGGCCGCAAATCATGGTGGACGGCAAAGTCGAATTTTACGCCGTGGTTTACAAACCGTTTTCGGCATAAATTATCGGGCGGCGCATCCCCGTCCGACCAAAAAAACGCATCCCCCGGGGTGCGGTTTTTACTCTGGACGATGTGCATTCATCTGCCGCATTTCCGCGAATTTCGAAACCAATTTCACCCTCAAATCAGCCGCGATTTCCGGTTTCAAAATCGGGATCTAAAATTGAAGCCCCCGTATTTGGACCGCCAAATTTGGGGAGGTCAATCCAGCGAATTGAAGCGATGGATGCTGGAAATTATACGTGATTTTAGGTATCCTTTTGCGAAGAAAAAGGAATGCGCGACAAACGTCAGTGGGTCGTGTTGGAAAAGGATGTTCGAACAGGTTGCATGAAGCTTGTGGCAACTTGATACTGGTAAGCGTCAGTTTTTTGGGAAATGCAGCTAAAGCGAGAAAATAAAATTGCACGTCAGGGTAATAGGTTGTGAATTCCGCCGACGATTGCGCTGGACACAAATTAATGAATTGACTGGAAATTCACGATCAAATAACGATCATCAATGTTACATTGACAAGGTATCGGAGATGACATGTCGGAAATAAACCTTGACGGAATGTCTCTGAAAGAACTGAAGCAGCTGCAAAAGAACGTAGCAAAAGCAATCAGCACTTTTGAAGACAGAAAGAAAAAAGAAGCGCTCGCAGCGCTGGAAGCAAAAGCCGCGGAGATGGGGTTCTCTCTATCTGATCTGACAAGTGGCAAAGGTGGAAAGATTTCCACTCCGAAATATCGCAATCCCGAAAACATTGATCAGACGTGGACCGGCCGTGGCCGTAAACCGGGCTGGTTTGTGGCTGCATTGGAAGAGGGCGTTTCGCCCGAGACCATGTTGATTTCCTGACGGGTATTTGTGGCGGATGTGCCATCCGCATTGCTACCCTGGAGTGAGACCTGGGAAGGCTTTCGTTGGCGACATTCGTAACGTGAATTAACGAGCCCCTGATGCCAGGCATTGGGGGCTTTTGATATTTTGGACGCTGGAAAGCTGTGCTTGCCCCATGACGTGGCCAAGAGGGGCGCGTCACGCAGGACAGGCCGCGCAGCGCAGCGAGAAACGGGCCTTCAGGCTGTCAGGCGCCATTTGAGAGATGACCCCTTTAACGGCCACGAGCGGCGAAAATATCGCCGCTCGCGTTCTTTTATAACCTCACCCGCCCGGATGGTCCGGCGGATCGGGGCAAAATCAGTTCGGGATGTCGCCGGTCAGACCTTCGACATAGAAATCCATGCCCGCCAGCGTGCCGTCGTCAGCGGTTTCGCCCTCGGCCAGCCAGTCAGAGCCGTCCTGCTTTTTGATCGGCCCGGTAAAGGGATGATATTCGCCCGACGCAATCGCGTCTTTCATTGCCAACGCCTCGGCCTTGACCTCGGCTGGGACCGCATCGGAAATCTCGCCAATGCCCACCATGCCCGGCCCAATGCCGTCCCAGGTGTCGGTGCTTTCCCATGTGCCATCCTTCACCGCCTGAACGCGGGCGATGTAATACGGGGCCCAATCGTCGATGATCGACGACACGCGCGGCAGCGGTGCATATTCACCCATGTCCGACGCCTGCCCAAAGGTGATGACATTGCCGGCCTTTTCCGCTGCGGCCTGTGGCGCGGTGGAATCGGTGTGTTGCAGGATCACATCCGCACCCTGTTCGATCAATGCGTTGGCGGCATCGGCCTCTTTTGCGGGATCAAACCAAGTGTAGGCCCAAACGACCGAAAATTCGACGTCCGGGTTTACCTTCTTGGCGTGAAGATAGGCCGAGTTGATGCCGCGAATAACCTCTGGGATCGGGAAGGACGCAATATAACCGATCTTGTTGGTCTTGGTCATCTTGCCCGCGATATGGCCCTGAATGGCACGGCCTTCATAGAAACGGGCTGAATAGGTGCTGACGTTATCGGCGCGTTTGTACCCCGTCGCATGTTCGAATTTCACATTCGGGAATTTCGAAGCCACATTGATTGTCGGATCCATATACCCGAACGAAGTGGTAAAGATGATGTCGGCGCCACCCAGCGCCATTTGCGTCATCGCGCGTTCACTGTCGGCACCTTCGGGCACGCTTTCCTGAAACACGGTTTCGACGGCATCACCAAAGTGTTCTTCAACCGCCAGACGGCCTTGGTTGTGTTCGTAGGTCCAGCCACCATCGCCTACGGGTCCGACAAAGATAAAGCCAACCTTGGTTTTGTCCTGAGCGATGGCCGTGCCGGCCAAGCCCAGTGCCAGAGCTGCGCTGGCAAGAAGGGTTCTGCGGTTCATTTGGATACTCCCCAATGTGGTTGTTCAATATGGTCTTTTGTTTGGTTTGGCCTCAGTGCGAGGCATGGAATGCGCGGCCGAGTGAGGCCGGTGCGCCGTGGTATCCCCGCGCTGAAATAACGACCAGCACCAGGATTGTTATCAGATACGGTGACATCGACAAGTACTCGACCGGGAGGCTTGTGCCCGCCGCTTGCAGGTTCAACTGCAAGACGGTGACGCCGCCAAAAAGATACGCACCGATCAGCACGCGCCAGGGTTTCCAGCTGGCAAAAACCACAATCGCCAGCGCGATCCAACCGGCCCCGGCGGTCATGCCTTCGGTCCATTGCGGCACCCGCACCAGCGAAAGATAGGCCCCGCCAAGCCCGGAACAGGCCCCGCCAAAGGCAATTGCCATCATGCGGATATGCACCACCTTGTAGCCCAGCGCATGCGCGGCATCATGGCTTTCGCCGACGGCGCGCAGGATCAATCCGGCACGGGTGAATTTCAGCACCGCCCAGACGGCGGCGATCATGGCAATCGAGACGTAAACCATGATGTCATGCTGGAACAACATCGGCCCGATGACCGGAATGTCGCCCAGCACCGGGATATGCAGATCCGCCAGGCTGGGGGCCTTCATCCCCTCATAGGGTTTGCCGATCAGCGATGACAGCCCCAGCCCGACCAATGTCAGGCCCAGCCCGGTCGCCACCTGATTGGACAAGAGATATTGCGTCAGGAACCCAAAGCTCAGCGACAAAAGCGCCGAGGCCAGGGCCGCCGCCGCAAAACCCAGCAAGGGCGAGCCTGTGTTGACCGCGACGGCAAAACCGACCACCGCGCCAGTGATCATCATGCCCTCGACGCCCAGGTTCAGCACGCCTGATTTTTCCGTCACCAGTTCGCCAATTGCGGCCAAAAGGATCGGCGTGGCCGACACCATGAGCGAGGCAACCAGAAGGATCGGATTGATTGTGCCAAAGTCCATTATGCGGCCTCCCCCTGTCCGAATTGGACGCGGTAATTGGTGAATACATCCGTCGCCAGCAAGAAGAACAGCAACATGCCCTGAAACAATTGGATCGCCGCGCCGGGCAGGCCCAAATTGCTCTGCGCCGCTTCGCCACCGATATAGGTCAGCGCCATCAACAACCCGGCCAACAGGATGCCCACCGGATGCAGCCTGCCAGAAAGGCCACGATAATCGCGGTAAAGCCGTAGCCGGAGTTGAAGTCGATGGTGATCTGCCCCGCCGGGCCTGCGACCTCAAACAATCCGGCCATACCAGCCAATGCGCCCGACAGACCAAGACAGAACAGGATCACCCGTGCGGGTTTCACCCCGGCGAACCTTGCGGCGCGTGGCGCTTCGCCGGTCAGGCGGATGTGAAAGCCACGTATGTGGCGGGTCAGCAGGACATAGGCGAAAATCACCGCAATAAAGGCGGCGATCACACCCCAATGCATGCCGGTCCCGGCAATGATTTCGGTATTGGCGGCGCTTTCATATTGCTGAAGATTGCGCGAACCGGGAAACCCGCGCCCTTCGGGGTTTTTCAACAGCCCAGAGGCCACAGAGGCAAGCCAGGCTTCGGCCACATAGACCAGCATCAGCGAGACCAGAATTTCATTGGTGCCGAATTTGGTCTTCAGGATGGCCGGGATCATGCCCCAGGCCCAACCGCCAAGCGCCCCGGCAAGGATCATCAGCGGAAAAATGATGAAACTGTCGAGCGGGTAAAAGGCCAACCCGACACCAGCACCGGCAATCGCCCCCATGATATACTGGCCTTCGGCGCCGATATTCCAGATCCCCGCGCGAAAGCCGATGGACAGACCGATCGCAATCAGGATCAGCGGCCCGGCCTTGATCAGCAATTGCCCACGATAATAAAACGCAAATTCGCCAAAGATCGGATCCCAGAAAATCGTGCGGATCGCCTCTAGCGGCGGTTTGCCCAGGGCGGCAAACATGATGCCGCCGACAATCATGGTCAGCAACACCGCCAGCAACGGGGTGACAGCGGTCCAAAACCGCGAAGGCTGGGGCCGTTTGACGAGGTGGATCATGTCCGGCCCTCCGAATTTGCAAATTTCTTTACCGAAATCGGGTCTGCCAATGCTGGCGTTGTGCGTCGATCAAGCCGTTGCATGGGCCATCTCCATATCATGTGCGCCACCCATCATCAGGCCGATTTCATCCACCGTCAGACCCTGTACCGGGCGAATGTCCGACAATCGGCCTTCGTTCAACGCGCCAAACCGGTCGGCCACTTCCATCAATTCATCCAGATCCTGACTGATCACCACCACGGCTGCGCCCTGGGCCGCAAGGTCCAGAAGCGCCTGTCGGATTGCCGCCGCCGCCGCCGCATCCACGCCCCAGGTCGGCTGGTTCACCACCAGAACCTGCGGTCGTTGCAGCACCTCGCGGCCAATGACAAATTTCTGAAGATTGCCGCCCGACAACGCCCGCGCCGCGGTGCCCGCACCGGGCGTGCGCACATCAAAGGCCTCGATCACCTGTTCGGCAAATCCGGTGGCCTTGGGCCAGTTCAGAAATCCTTTCTTCATCAACCCTTGACGCGCTGCCGCCGTCAGCATGGCGTTTTCCGTCAGGCTCATGTCCGGGGCCGCCGCATGGCCCAATCGTTCCTCTGGCGCGGACAATAATCCGGCTTTGCGCCGTGCTTCGGGGCCTTGGGTGCCGACCGGCGCGCCATCAAAGGACACCATTTGCGCCTCGGTCAGGATTTCACCGGAAATCGCGGCCAGGAATTCATCCTGTCCGTTGCCCGCCACGCCGCCAATGCCCAGAACCTCGCCTGCGCGCACCTCGAATGAGATATCTTTGAGCGATGTGCCGAATTCGCCGGGGGATTTGGCCGACAGACCGTCCACTTTCAACCGCACCTCGCCAAACTCCTTGGTGGCGCGTTGCACCGCATCAAACGACGCCCCGACCATCATTTCCGCCAGCGCCCGCGCGGTGGTGTCGCGTGGGGTACAGGTCGCGACGACCTGCCCACGGCGCAGGATTGTCGCGCTTTCGCAGATTGTGCGGATTTCTTCCAGCTTGTGAGAAATATACAGGATTGCCGTGCCTTCGTCCGACAGTTTGCGCAGCGTCTGAAACAGGATTTCGACCTCTTGCGGCGTCAGAACCGAGGTCGGCTCATCCATGATCAACAGGCGCGGATCTTGCAGAAGACAGCGGATGATTTCGACCCGCTGGCGTTCACCGGCCGACAACCCGCCAACCGTGCGGTCGGGATCAAGCGGCAGACCATAGGTTTCCGACACGTCGCGGATCTGCTGGGCCAGATCGCGGGGCTTGGGCGGATTTTCCATGCCAAGCGCGACGTTTTCAGCAACGGTCAGCGCCTCGAACAGGGAAAAATGCTGAAACACCATCGCCACACCAGAGCCACGGGCCGCATGTGGGTTTGGCGGGGCAAAGGCCGCGCCGTTCAGCATCATGCTGCCGCTGTCCGGTTTCACCAGACCATAGATCATTTTGACCAGCGTGGATTTGCCCGCGCCGTTTTCACCCAAAAGCGCATGCACCTCGCCCTTGCCCACCGAAAAGGACACATCGGAATTGGCGATCACACCGGGATAGGCCTTGGTCAGCCCTTTGATATCCAACAGGGTCTCTCTCATGCGCGGTTCTCCCTTGCGGCGGTCTGGGGCTCTGTTCGGTTCAGGTAACGGGCCGCCACCCCCACAGCAATGGCATGCGGATGTTTGCCCAATCCGGGGTCGCCAATCGGACAGGTGATGCGCGCTATTTGGGCATCACTATGTCCCAAGGCGGCAAGCCGCGACCGGAAGCGCGCCCATTTGGTGACAGATCCGATCAATCCGGCGCTGGCAAAGCCATGGGTCAATGCGGCGTGGCACAGCGCCAGATCCAGCGCGTGCGAATATGTCAGGATCAGGTGATGCGCGGTTTTCGGGGCATGGGGCATCAAAGCGGCCGGGTCAGCGACAGGGACCACAGTGACCGACGTGGGGTGGGCGTCGGGAAAGCGCGCTGCGGCGGTGTCGACCCAGGTGATCGCCATGCCCGGCAGCGGGGCCAGAACGTCGACCAGGGCACGGCCCACATGGCCCGCGCCCCAGATCCAGATTTGGAAATCCGGGGTCAAAATTGGCTCGATAAACCATGAACCATGAAGTCCCGCCGTCACCGGCGCGCCCGCGTTGCGCAGGTCGGTTTCGGCTCGGAAAATCGCCAGCGGTTTCGCACCTTTGCCACGTGCAAAGACCCCAGTTTCCGGCACATCGTCCAGGCGCGGGGCGTCATAAACCTCGGTCAGGAGGGTCAACGCGCCACCGCAGCATTGCCCCAGTTCCGGCCCCAGGGGGTGGCGGGTCAACTGATCCGGCGCTTGCCCGGTCAGGGCGTCGCGCGCCGCAAGTGTCGCGGCATATTCCAAAGCGCCGCCGCCAATGGTGCCGCTTTGCCCATCTGCCCAGACCAGCATCGCGGCCCCCACTTCGCGCGGGGATGACCCGGCAATCGCGGCAATCACCACGCGGGCGACCCGGCCCTTGTCGGCAACCACATCACACAGGCCTGTGCGGTCAAACATCGTCCAGCGCCTTGATCGCGGCAAGAATGCGTTCCGGCGTCGCCGGGGCGTCCAAATCGGGATAGCCCTTGCCACAGGCGGCAATTGCATCCGACAGCGCAAAGAAGGCCGACATGCCCAGCATGAAGGGCGGTTCGCCCACCGCCTTGGAACGATAGATCGTGTCGCTTTGGTTTTCGCCATCCCACAGGTCGACGTTGAACACATCCGGCGTGTCGGAACAGGCCGGGATTTTATAGGTCGACGGCGCATGGGTGCGCAAGCGGCCCGTATCGTCCCAGACCAGCTCCTCCATCGTGAGCCAGCCGGCGCCTTGAACAAAGCCGCCTTCGACCTGTCCGATGTCCAGCGCCGGGTTCAGCGAGGCGCCGGCATCATGCAGAATATCGGTGCGCAAGATACGGTTTTCGCCGGTCAGCGTGTCGATCACGCATTCGGTCAGTGCCGCACCATAGGCGAAATAGAAAAATGGCCGCCCCTGGCCCTTGATCCGGTCCCAGGCGACATCGGGCGTCTTGTAAAATCCGGTGGCGGACAGGCTGATCCGCGCCTCATAGGCGGATTTCGCCGCTTCGGCAAAGGTCAGGGTCTCGCCGCCGACGATGACATTGCCATCCTCGAACCGGACGTTTTCGACCGGCTGCTGGTGCAATCCCGCCAGATGTTCGGCCATCCTTGCGGTGATCTTGTCACAGGCGTTCTTGACCGCCATACCGTTCAGATCAGACCCGGAGGAGGCGGCAGTCGCCGAAGTGTTGGGCACCTTGGCGGTGTCGGTCGCGGTGATGCGGATCATGTCGATCGGCACGCCAAAGCGCGATGCCGCGACCTGCGCCACCTTTTGAAACAGCCCCTGACCCATTTCGGTGCCGCCGTGGTTCAGGTGGATCGAGCCATCCTGATAGACATGCACCAGCGCGCCGGCCTGATTGAGGTGGGTCAGCGTAAAGGAAATGCCGAATTTCACCGGCGTCAGGGCAAGACCGCGTTTCAGGATCGGATTGGAGGCATTCCAGGCAGAGATATCCGCGCGCCGGGTGGCATAATCGGCGCGGGTCGCCAAGGCGTCGGTCATCTCGTTCAGAATGAAGTCCGTGACGCCCATGCCATAGGGCGTGGTTTGCACACCGGGCTGTGGCGTGGGCACCGCTGGCGGGGTCACGTTTTGCGCCGTCCCGCGCGAGGTCAGATCGGCACCCGGGGCGGTGAAGGGCCGGGATTTGGCGGCGG
Source organism: Phaeobacter sp. J2-8 (assembly GCF_022867865.1). GTDB lineage: Bacteria > Pseudomonadota > Alphaproteobacteria > Rhodobacterales > Rhodobacteraceae > Marinovum. Next base: position 250,634 of record NZ_JALIEC010000001.1, read on the forward strand.
AATGCGGACCGGTGTAGCGATGCGCTGTGCCCGCCCCGGTTTTTGCCGGGGCCTCATAATAATTGGCGCGCCGCACCGTCAGCGGATCAAGCCCCAGATGATGCGCGATGTGATCAACCACCCGTTCGATGCCCAACATCCCCTGCGGGCCGCCAAAACCGCGATAGGCGGTGGCGCTTTGGGTATTGGTTTTCAACCGGTGGCTTTCGATCCGGGCGTGTTCCAGATGATAGGCATTGTCGGCGTGCAGCATGGCGCGGTCCGCCACCGGCAGCGACAGATCCTGTGCCCAGCCACAGCGGGCATATTGCATGAAGTCAACGCCAGTGATTTTGCCCTGATCGTCAAAGCCGACGGAATAATCGATGCGGAAATCGTGACGTTTGCCGGTGATGGTCATGTCATCATCGCGGTCATAACGCATCTTGCAGGGTTTTCCGGTGATCTGCGCCGCGATGGCGCAGATACAGGCCAATGCATTGCCCTGGCTTTCCTTGCCTCCAAAACCGCCGCCCATGCGCCGGGTTTCCACCCGGACCGCATGCATCGGGGTGCCGATGGCCTCGGCCACCTTGTGCTGGATCTCGGTCGGGTGCTGGGTCGAGGAATGCACCACCATGTCGCCGTTGTCCTGTGGCAGGGCGAGGGCGGCCTGACCTTCCAGATAGAAATGTTCCTGGCCGCCCATTTCCAGACTGCCGGTCAGCTGGTGTGGCGCGCCCGCGATGGCGCTGGCGGCGTCGCCCTTTTGATAGATGCGCGGGCCGTCTTCGAACCGGCTGTTGGCGGCGAGGGCGGCGTCAATGGTCAGGATCGGGGTTTCGGCGGTGGTTTCGACCTTGGCCAGACGTGCAGCCTTGCGGGCGTTCAGATGGGTATCGGCGACCACCGCAAAGATCGGTTGGCCGATATAATGCAGCGCGCCGGTGCTGAGCAGGGGTTCGTCATGGATTGACGGTGACACATCATTGGCAAACGGCAGATCATCCGCCGTCAGCACCGCAGCGACACCGGGCGCGGCGCGCACGGCGGTGAGGTCCAGAGCGGTGATTGTGCCGCGGGCAATTTCACTGGTGCCAAAAGCGATATGCAGGGTGCCGCGCGGGGTCGGAATGTCGTCGATATAGCGCGCCGCGCCGGTGACATGCAGCGCGCCGGCATCATGGGGCAGGGGTTTGGAGACGCTCATGGTGTGACCTCCAGCACCGAGGTGGCTGTGCCGTTCAGGTCGTGGAAGTAACGCAGAAGCATGTTTTTGGCGCTGGTCTTGCGATACTCGGCACTGGCGCGCATGTCGGACATCGGGGTGAAGTCCTCATCCAGCGCAGCGGCGGCCGCCGCCACGCTGTCTTCGGACCAGGGCCGACCGATGAGGGCGGTTTCCAATGTGATCGCGCGCTTTGGCGTACCGGCCATGCCGCCAAATGCGATGCGGGCGGCGGAGATCTTGCCATCCGTGATGGTCAGATCAAAGGCACCGCAGACGGCGGAAATATCCTGATCAAAGCGTTTCGAGAGTTTGTAGCTGCGCAGATTGGCGCGGGTTTTGGGGATGGTCACGGCCTCGACAAATTCGCCCGGGGCACGATCCTGTTTGCCGTAGTCGATGAAGAAATCTTCCAGTGCGATGTCGCGCCGCCTGTCACCTTGGCGCAGATGCAATGTCGCGCCGAGGGTGATCAGCACCGGCGGGCTGTCCCGATGGGAGAGCCGTTGGCGATATTGCCGCCGATGGTCGCGGCCTCGCGCACCTGAACGCTGCCATAGCGGCGCAGGAGTTCGCCGAAACTGGGATAAAGCTCCGTCATCACCGGCCAGAGCTGTGCGATGGTGACACCGGCGCCGATTTTCAATGTGTCGCCCCGGTGTTCGATCTGTTGCAGATCCTGGCACTGATTGAGGAAGATGACCGGATCGAGGTCGCGCAATTGTTTGGTGACCCAGAGCCCCACATCGGTGGCCCCGGCGATCAGGGTTGCGTCGGGGTGTTGGCTGTAGATTTGCGCCAGTTCGTCCGAGGATCGGGGCAGGAAGGGGGGCCTGCCCCCCGCTGCGCCCCCCCGGGATATTTTTGAACAGAAGAAGCCACAAGGGCGGCATCCGCCGCGACCCAGTGTGGCACCGGTGCGGTTTCGGCGGATTTGGCTGCGCGGAGGATCGGGGCGTAGCCGGTGCAGCGGCAGAGATTGCCGGCCAGCCGGTCGTTGTGATCGGTTTGGCCATTGGCATGGGCCACGGCCATCGAGGCGATGAAGCCCGGCGTGCAAAACCCGCATTGCGAGCCGTGATGCGCGACCATGGCGGATTGAACCGGGTGCAGATCGCCGCTGTCGTCGCGAATGCCCTCGACCGTGCGGACAGATTTGCCTTCCAGCTGCGGTAAAAAGAGGATGCAGGCATTCAGCGCGCGGATACCGTTTTCATCCTGCACCATCACCGTGCAGGCCCCGCAGTCGCCTTCGTTGCAGCCCTCTTTGGTTCCGGTCAATCCGCGGTCTTCGCGCAGCCAGTCCAGCAGAGTTTGCGTTGGATTGTCAGGGCGAAGCCGGACATGTTCTCCGTTCAGAAGAAAGCCAATGTCCATATCTGGGTCCTGCCGCTCTACCTTGCGCACAATTTTGCAAACCCTCGATGCGGCGTAGAAGGTTTGCGTGCCGGTCCGTTAAGCAGGATAGGGAGGCTGGTTCGCGACTGGCAAGCGAATCCTTGGCTGCGGTGCAGAAAGTTTTTGCCATTGCATAAATCTTGTGCGTTGGTTTTTGGCGGCCCTGCGTGGGGTTTCAACGGTTTAGTAGGGGCTTATTCATCAGGTTCATTTGAAAGACTTTTTGGCGGATCAGCCAAATACCGACCAATTGGTGAACCGTGCCAGCCGTTCCGCCGCCTCTGTGCCGACCTTTGAATTTCCCCAGGCGTTCAGGCCTGGCGACCAGATTGCGACAGAGGCCCGCCCCGGCACCGCGAGCAGGATACCGCCGCCAACGCCGCTTTTGCCGGGGAGGCCGGTGCGGAAGGCAAAGTCGCCGGAGCCGTCATAATGGCCGCAGGTCATCATCAGCGCAGCAATGCGGCGGCGTTTTACCTGGGGCAGCAGCATTGGTGCGCCCTTCAGCCCGGCGATGCCGCGACCAGCCAGGGCCAGTTGCCGGGTGGTCATTTCGATGGCGCATTGGTGGAAATAGGTGCCCAGCGTCATCTCTGCCGGGTTTTTCAGGTTGCCGAAGCTTTTCAGATAATGCGCCAGGGCAAAGTTTCGGTGACCGGTGGATTTTTCCGATGCGGCGACAGCGGCGTCGATATGAATATCGTCTTCGCCGCTGCTGGCGCGAATAAAGCCGAGGATTTCGGTCAGGGCCTCTTTTGGGCGCGGCGGCCAGGAGTTCATCGGTGGTGACCAGCGCCCCGGCGTTGATAAAGGGATTGCGCGGGCGGCCCTGTTCCTGTTCCAGCAAGAGGATCGAGTTGAAACGGTCGCCCGAGGGTTCGCGACCCACCCGCGACCAGAGGCTTTCGCCGATGCGGGACAAGACGCAGGCGAGGGCAAACACCTTGGACACCGATTGGATCGAAAATCGGGTGTCTGATTGGCCGGCGCTGAGCAGGCGACCGTCGGCCAGCGCCACCGAAATGGCAAATTGCGCCGGGTCGATACGGGCCAGTTCCGGGATATAGGTCGCCACCTCGCCCCAATCCGCGCTTGTGCGGAACTCGGAATTGAGGGTTTCGAGAAAGGTTTGCAATTGGTCCGGGTCCGTCATGGCGCGAAGCTACAGCGCCCGGCGCGCTTGTCCAGATGTCACGTGTTGGCGGCGGTTGGTATGTCCGATGTCATGAAGCTGGTAATTTCTGTGATGGCAGAGCGCACATTGAGGATCGAATTATGCTCGCCGTGTTCATAGATCTGCACCTTGGCGCCGGGCCAAGTGTCGCCGATATCTGTCACATCATCAAACGGAACGGCCCAATCCTGGCGGGCATGAACGACCAGAAGATCTTCGGACCGGTTTGCGGTCATATGGTCCCAAGGGGTTTCGATCGCATAAGGCGCGCCAAGGCGGCTGACCTCGGCCACAAAGGTATCAAGACATCGGCCATCCAGCCCGTATTGCCTGCCACCCTGCCGGACAAGGTTGGCGAGGTTCACCGGCGTGGACACAAACGCCAGTTTCGGGCTGAGGTCACAGTGTTTGAGGGCGAAAAGCGTGCCGTTGCAGCCAACGCAATGGGCGATCACACCATCATAGGGGCCGTGGCTTCTGGTGACGGAATGAATGCTTTCGGCGATGTCACGCATGCTGCACATATCGCGCTGCGGGCCGAGATGCCCCGGCAGGACCAGCAGATCAACCGTGACGCCCGCGGTTTGCAGCCGCCGAATAAGCCGCAGGAACTGACGGAAATGTCCATCCAGCCCCGGCACGATCAAGATGCGTTTGCCAGAGGGGCTGTTGTCCTTGGCCAGGGCCGGGAAATTCAGCCGGGTCACCCCGTCCACGGTGATTTGCGTGATGTCCTCTGGTGAATAACGGTCCAGATCCGCCAGGAAACAGGCCGAGGGCGTAAGATGCCGTCGCGCCAGCATGCGGGCCGTTCCGCGCGGTGACAGTTTGGTCATCACATCCAGAGCATGTCGTCGCAGACGGGTTTTGATGCCGTATTGCGGGAGTTGCACTTCGACGGGGAGCGTATAGGGGCTATTAACTGTATCGTTTGGCATTTTTCACAAAATTACTTAAAGGGGAGTTATATTGCGACGCTCCACTTTAAAGTTGGCAGAATTTGGGCCGGGGCGGGACAAGGTCGCGGCGGCATGGCTTCCATCGCCGCGCTGGCGGGCATAGTTTGGCGCCTATGAGCCAAGCACCCCGATTTATTCACCTGCGCACCCATACCGAATACTCTTTGTTGGAAGGGGCTATGCGGCTTAAAAAGCTGCCGGGTCTCTGTGCCGACATGGGCATGCCTGCGGTGGCGGTGACCGATAGCAACAATCTGTTTTGCGGGCTGGAGTTTTCGGTTGGTGCACAGGGGGCTGGCATACAGCCGATCATGGGCTGTCAGGTCGATCTGGCGTATCAGGCCGTCAAACCGGGGGATCGCCCGGCATTGCCTGCGGCGATTGTCCTTCTGGCGCAGAATGAACGCGGATATGAGCATCTGATGCGGCTCAACACCTGTCTTTATGTGGACAAGGGCGGGCAGCAGCCGCAGGTGACGCTGGATGAATTGCAGAGCAATTCAGATGGGTTGATTTGCCTGTCTGGCGGGCCGGATGGTCCGGTGGGCAGATTGTTGCAGCGCGGGCAACGCCCGGCGGCAGAGGCGCTGATGGAGCGGCTCAAATCCATATTCGGGGATCGGCTGTATGTCGAGTTGCAGCGCCACCCCGGCGAAGGCGGATTGCCCGAGGCCGAAGCGAAATCGGAACGTGGCTTTGTCGAAATGGCCTATGCCATGGATCTGCCGCTGGTGGCGACGAATGACGTTTATTTCCCGAAACCAGAGATGTACGAGGCGCATGATGCGCTGATCTGTATCGCCGAAGGTGCCTATGTCGATCAACAGGACGGGCGCCGCCGTCTGACGCGCGAACATTATTTCAAAAGCCCGCAGGAAATGGCGACGCTGTTTGCCGATTTGCCAGAGGCGCTGGAAAACACGGTCGAGATCGCCAAGCGCTGTGCCTTTGGCTGTTATCGCCGCGATCCGATCCTGCCGAAATTCGCCGATGACGAGGTGGCCGAACTGCGCCGCATCGCCAACGAAGGCCTGCAACAGCGGCTGGCGGTGATCCCGCATGCGGTGTCGGTCGAGGAATATCAGGAACGGTTGGAATTCGAGCTTGGCATTATCGAGGGCATGGGATTTCCCGGCTACTTTCTGATCGTTGCCGATTTCATCCAATGGGCCAAGGACAATGATATTCCGGTGGGGCCGGGGCGGGGGTCTGGTGCCGGGTCGCTTGTGGCCTATGCGTTGACCATCACCGACCTTGACCCGCTGCGCTATTCGCTGCTGTTCGAACGGTTCCTGAACCCGGAACGGGTCAGCATGCCTGACTTTGACATCGACTTTTGCATGGATCGCCGCGAAGAGGTGATCCGCTATGTGCAGCAGAAATATGGCCGCGACAAAGTGGGCCAGATCATCACCTTTGGTGCGCTCTTGTCCAAGGCGGCGGTGCGTGACATCGGGCGCGTGTTGCAGATGCCCTATGGTCAGGTCGATCGGCTGTCGAAAATGATCCCGGTCGAAGGGGTGAAACCCGTCAGCATCGAAAAGGCGTTGCAGGACGAGCCGCGCCTGAAAGAAGAGGCCAGGAACGAAGAGGTGGTTGACCGGCTTCTGACCTATGGTCAGCAGGTCGAGGGGCTGTTGCGCAATGCATCGACCCACGCCGCCGGGGTGGTGATTGGCGACCGGCCATTGGATGCGCTTGTGCCGCTTTACCAGGATCCGCGATCCGACATGCCGGCCACGCAATTCAACATGAAATGGGTCGAACAGGCCGGGCTGGTGAAATTCGACTTTCTCGGTCTGAAAACCCTGACCGTGATCCAGAATGCGATGGATCTGATCTTCAAATCCGGTCGGCCGCTGCATGTCTCGGCGGACGGCAGGCAGCTCTATGAACCGGCGGAAGGGGCCGAAAACCAGATCAACGCCATCCCGCTGGATGATGAGGCGTCTTACAAGCTTTATGCGGCGGCCAAGACCGTGGCGGTGTTTCAGGTGGAAAGCTCGGGCATGATGGATGCCCTGAAACGTATGAAGCCGACCTGTATCGAGGACATCGTTGCCCTTGTGGCGCTGTACCGTCCCGGCCCGATGGAAAACATCCCAACCTATTGCGAGGTCAAGAACGGGCAGAAAAAGATCACCTCGGTCCATCCGTCGATCGACCACATCCTGTCGGAAACCCAGGGCATTATCGTCTATCAGGAACAGGTGATGCAGATCGCGCAGGTCATGGCGGGCTATTCGCTTGGCGGTGCTGACTTGTTGCGTCGGGCGATGGGTAAAAAGATCAAAGAGGCGATGGACGCCGAACGTCCGAAATTCGAAAAGGGCGCGGCGGAAAACGGGGTCGACAAGAAAAAGGCGACCGAGGTTTTCGACCTTCTGGAAAAATTCGCCAACTACGGTTTCAACAAATCCCACGCCGCTGCCTATGCCGTCGTCAGCTACCAAACCGCCTGGCTGAAGGCCAACCACCCGGTCGAATTCATGGCCGGGGTGATGAACTGCGATATCCACCTGACCGACAAGCTTGCGACCTATTTCGAAGAGGTCCGCAAGGGGCTGGGGCTGCCTTGGGTGCCGCCCTGCGTAAACCGGTCGCTGGCGACGTTTGATGTGGTGGACGGCGCATTGGTCTATGCGCTGGGCGCGTTGAAAAACGTCGGGGTCGAGGCGATGAAACTGGTGGTAGAGGGGCGGCGCGCCGACCCAACCCAGCCGGGCAGCCCCGACAAACCCTTTGCCACGATTTATGATCTGGCCCGGCGGGTTGATCTGAAACGGGTGGGCAAACGCCCGATGGAAATGCTGGCCCGCGCCGGGGCGTTCGATCAGCTTGATCCCAATCGGCGGCGGGTGTTCGAAAGTCTTGATGCGCTGGTGAGCTATTCAGCTGCGGTGCATGATCAGAAAAACTCTAATCAAGTCAGCCTGTTTGGCGAGGCGGGGGATGACCTTCCGGAACCGCGTCTTGCGCCGGTGAATGATTGGTTGCCCGCCGAAAGGCTGGCCGAGGAATTCAAGGCGGTTGGCTTCTATCTCTCTGGTCACCCGCTGGATGATTACATGGCGGCGCTCCGGCGCAAGGACGTGATGACACTTGACGAGGTCACGGCCAAGGCCGAGAGCACGCCCTGTCTGGCCAAGCTGGCCGGGGTGGTTGCGGGACGTCAGGAACGTAAATCCGCACGCGGCAATCGGTTTGCCTTCTGCCAATTGTCCGACACCACCGGCGCCTATGAGGTCACGCTGTTTTCCGAAACATTGGAGAAAAGCCGCGATTTCCTGGAAACCGGGGCCAAGGTTGTGGTCACGGTCGAGGCGACAATGGAAAGCGATCAGTTGAAATTGCTGGCCCGCTCTGTTGCGCCGATTGACGATGCGGTGGCGGACGCCGGGGCGTCGGGGTTAAAGGTGTTTGTCGAAGAACCGGGCGCGATTGCGTCGATTTCCCAGATGTTGTCGGATGCGGCCGAGCGGGTGAAAAAGGCCGGGCGCGGCCCGATCTATCTTTGCCTGATGGACCCTGCCTTGCCCGGCGAGGTCGAGATCGACACCGGCGCCGAATTCCCGGTGACGCCAGAGATCAAAGGCGCGTTGAAATCCCTGCCGGGGGTGATGGCCGTGGAAGAGGTCTAGGGGTTTTGGGGGCAGGATCGCGGGACAGAAGTACCAGTCAGGCGAAATAGGCCCGGCGCAGCAAATTCAAACCCGCCAGAAGCAACACCGCCAAGGTCGCGCGGCGAAAGGTTTCTTGGTCGATCCTGTCCTGAACCATGCCGCCCAACCAGACACCAATCATCGCCGGCAGACACAGCCAGATCGAAAACACAAAGGTTTCGCTGCGCACCACGCCGGAATTCCAATGCGCGAGCAGCAATAACAGCGACCCAAACCCAAACGCGACGCCCTGGGTGCGCATCTGCATGCGTTTTTCGGTCTGCAATGCGGTCAGATAGGCCACCATCGGCGGGCCCCAAACGCCGGACAATCCACCGATAAAACCGGAAAACGTGCCCAGTGTGACCTCGACCCAGGCAATTTGCTGCGGCAGGTGGAATTTCATCCCGACAAGCTGCATCAGGCAGAACAGGGTGATGGGCAGACCGATCGACAGGAACAACACCCAAACCGGCAAGAACACATAAAGCTGTGCCGACAGCACCAGCACGACCCCGGCTGTGAGCAAGTAGATGCGAAACTGATAGGCCGAACGCCATGCCGCCCCCAGACCCTGGCGCAATGCCTGGGCCCCATTGGTCAGCAAGGTTGGCAGAATCAGCCCGGCCAACGCCACATCTGGGGGTAGAAACATGCCCAGCAACGAAATCATGATCATTGGCATGGCGAATCCGACCATGCCCTTGATCACGCCAGCCAAAAGCGCGACGGCACCGCTGGCCATCAACAGAGAAAACGAAAGATCAAATGCAGCAAAATCCATTTCTGTCGCCTAGCACAGCCTGATGGTCGCCGCATTTTAAATCTTTTGCGCAATATTTGGAATGTGATTGACCTTGAAACGAATTTTTGTTGCGCTGCACCTGCGAAGGCTTTATGCAGCGGCAAGAGAGACAAAGGAGTGCGACCATGGCTCATGATGGACAAGACCTGACGACGCAGGCACAGGTGCTGCTTGACGATCTGTTGACATTGACCGGCGCGGCAATTGCCCCGGTCGAACGGATTTTCGATTGCGCCCGCGCGCATCTGCGCGATCTGGTGGTCCAGGATGGCCGGGTGTCGGCAATGTTGGTCGAGGTGCATCAGGATGCGGCGCATGGGCTGGCTTGGTTGGCTACCTATCTGGAATCGCTCAGACAAATGCAAGGTTGGGCAGTGCGGATGACCGCAGAGGGCCAGTTTTCAGAGCTGAATGCCCTGATGCATCAGATCGCCTTTGGCGAATATCTGGCCCAGATCCGGGGTGGCATTCCCATGAACCAGGGCGAGATCGTGCGCCCGCGCGATTTCGGGGTTGGCCCGGAGGAGCTGGGCGTTCTGAACACGCCAGAGATTGAAACCCTGTTGACGCAGGGCAATACCACGGCGGCCCGGATGCGGTTGGTGGAACTGATGCAGGCGCAGCATGGTGCGACGATGTTCGGCGCGTCCGGCCTTGATGACGAGCTTGAGATGATCCGCGAGCAATTTCGCCGCTATGCCGTCGATAATGTCATCCCGCACGCCCATGAATGGCATCTGAAAGACGACTACATCCCGATGCAGGTGATCGAGGAACTGGCCGAAATGGGGGTCTTTGGCCTGACCATTCCCGAAGAATTCGGCGGTTTCGGCCTGTCCAAGGCATCTATGTGCGTGGTGTCAGAGGAACTGTCGCGCGGCTATATTGGCGTTGGCTCGCTTGGCACAAGGTCAGAGATTGCAGCCGAACTGATCATCGCCGGTGGCACGCAGGCACAAAAGGAACATTGGTTGCCGCTGCTGGCCTCGGGTGAAAAGCTGCCCACTGCGGTGTTCACCGAACCCAATACCGGCTCTGACCTCGGTTCCTTGCGCACCCGCGCGGTCAAGGGCGAGGACGGCAATTACACCGTGACCGGCAATAAGACATGGATCACCCATGCTGCGCGGACCCATGTCATGACGCTGTTGGCGCGCACCGACCCCGACACCAGCGATTACCGCGGGTTGTCGATGTTCCTGGCGGAAAAGGAACCCGGCGACGATGCCAACCCATTCCCGACCGAGGGCATGACTGGCGGCGAGATCGAGGTTCTGGGCTATCGCGGGATGAAGGAATTCGAACTGGGGTTCGATGGTTTCAAGGTCAAAGGCGACAATCTGCTGGGCGGGGAAGAGGGCAAAGGCTTCAAACAGCTGATGGAAACCTTTGAATCCGCCCGCATTCAAACCGCCGCACGCGCCATTGGCGTGGCGCAATCGGCGCTGGATGTGTCGTTGCAATATGCGCTGGATCGCAAACAATTCGGCAAGTCGATCATCGCGTTCCCGCGTGTGGCCGGCAAGCTGGCGATGATGGCGGTCGAGATCATGGTGGCGCGGCAGCTGACCTATTTCTCGGCCCGGGAAAAGGACGAGGGGCGGCGCTGTGATCTTGAGGCTGGTATGGCCAAGCTTCTGGGCGCGCGTGTTGCCTGGGCAGCGGCGGACAACGGGTTGCAGATCCACGGCGGCAACGGATTTGCCTTGGAATACACGATCAGCCGGATTTTGTGCGACGCGCGGATTCTCAATATCTTTGAGGGTGCCGCAGAAATTCAGGCACAGGTGATCGCCCGCCGCCTGCTTGATCCGCGCAAATAATCAGGCGGTGATCCCGGGTGGTGATCCGGGGTGGTGATCCGGGGCCGCAGTCCCGGACCGTGATCTTCGGTTTGATCATCCCGTGCAGTTCGCTGCGCGGGATTTTTGCGTCACGGTCTTGGGGACTGGGTGTGCCCTGATCCCGGCGGGCAGCACCCGGGGTGGTGCTGGCCCCATATCCGCTGGGCATCTTTGGCCACCAAACGATTCTGAAGCGCATCCAATTCCCGCAGGGCAAGTTTCGCATCGCCGGTGCGGGCGATTTCCCGATCAAAGGCGCGTCGAACCGACTGTGCGCCCCAGGGCAGGATGGCAGAGGACACCCATGTGCGCAGATCTTTGGGCAAGTTGTCATAGGCCCGCATCGGATCTTTGTGGCTTGGTTTGCATCTCAGCGACGTAGAGCCGCGATTGCCGGACATGGTGTGGTTCATCTGTCGGTACGCCATTGGAATCGATTTGCCGCCAATATGTAATAACATTACATTGCGGAGCACAAGGCCACGAAGGCGCGGAAATGCCAACAAGGGGCATTTTAGGCGGCTTTGTAGTTCAAAAGAGCAATTCACCGGTGGTCAGATTGCGGCGGGCATAGACGCCGTAGCTGTGTGGGTCATGTTCGATGTCCGGCAACCCGGCCACAAGACGTGCGCGATCCTCGTGGCTTAGCGTTGACAGCTGGGCGCTGGCGGGATGGAAGCTCTCGGTTTCCAGCCCATTGGCCCAAAGGATTTCATGCCGTGGCAACAACAGATGCACGTAGGTCACAGCGCGCACGGTGAAATCCGTTTCCGCAAATTTGGTGCCATCCAGATCACTGGCCGCAACCAGAGCTTCGGGCGTGTTGAACAGATCCTGAACTTCCGCCCCGCGCACCAAAAGCCGGTGTTGGGGGGAGACCAGCAGTGTTTTGTCGGGGCGACCGGCACCAAAAGCACCAGAGAAAATGCGCACCGGGCGCAAATGCGGCATGACATACAGACGCGCGCCGCTGATCCGGCGCGCGCCGGTCCACAGCACCTCTTGCGGGCCATTGTCGCGGGTCAGGACATGATCCCCCTCGCGCAGGTGTTCGACCGGGCGGGGGCCTGTCGGCGTCTGAATCGCTGTGCCGGGGGTGAAACAGATCACCCCGCCGTCGCGGTTTTCGGAGTTCAACCGGGGTTTCAGCGTGACGCTGACAACCCAGAGCTCCCTGTCGCGCGGCGGCATTTCCCCCATGAACATCAGCAAGGGGCGGGTGTCGGTCCCGGACGGGATCAGGGTGACGCTATAGCTTTTTGCGCCATCCGTGACGACAAAGCTGTTGTTGTCCGGTGCATTGGCGATATCTGCGTCGTAATTCGGATGTCGCACGGCCCGTGCCGTGCCAACCAATTTGGTGACGGCTTTTGCGGCGCGCCTGCGTCTGTCGTCTTCGCCGTCTGCCATATCCAGCCGCAACACAGACTGCGGACCATCGACGCAAAGCGCCTTGCCTGTCCAACTCCAGAGCGCGCCAACCTTCAATTCAGAAAGCGATGCGGCCGGAAAGCCATCAATACATGTGTGCGACCAAGCGATGACAAACGTGCCACGATAGCCCGTTTTCATACCTGGAACTGCCTCGTTACTCTTTTTATTCCCAAGAGATTAACAGATCCGCGGCCTGATGGGAATCGATTATGCGCGTCGGCGGCGCTTTGCGCGATCCTCTGGCAAGACTGGACCTGTCCGGCAGGGTTGGGGTAGGAGGGGGCATTGGTCGGGAGCGTGAACATGGTGTTTTCGGTGCGTATGGCCACCGGTTTGGTGGCAATGACATGGCTCTTGGGCTGTGGGGATCCGTTGGACGGGGTTGCAAAGCTCTCTGACGTGGAATTGGCAGAGACGCCGCCGGTGGCCGCGATTGCGCCCGAGGGCCAGTCGGAAGAGACACCGGTGGCCGAACCGGGCCTGTTGGGGCGCATGATCGGCGGCGGTGCAGATCCCGCCGATGCCGAGACATCCCCAGATGCGGCAGAGCCAGATGCGGTGGAGGCCGTGGCGGCCAACACAGCGGCGCCGCGGCGTGGCCTGTTCGGCGGCGGTACGTCGCGCCCTTCGGCCAAGGCCAAACCACCCTCGGTTCCGCCGGGCACGATCCTGTCTTTTGGATTGGTCAAACCGGTGTGCGACCTGCCAAAATCCAAGCGTGGCAAAGAGATCGAGGCCTTTCCCGCCCGCTCCAAGGCCTATCGCCTCTATGATAGTGAGCCCGGCCGCACCACCGCGCATCCGTTTTATGTGACCGGGTTCGACGACGGTTGTGCGCGGACCTTTACCGCCGCTTTGGCGGTGTTTGGCGCGCCAGAAATGCATGAATTGCTGCGCTATGGCCTGCCTGCGGATATACAGCCCTATTCTGCGACCGACAGCGCCTATGAAAAGATCAAGTCACGCATTTGCCGGGTTGGCCGTGGCAAACCCTGCGGCAGCAAGGTGTCCCGCATCGAAAAGAATACCGTGTTTGTCAGCGCCTATGAAAAATACGGTGACAATGCGCGCTGGTTCAACATGCTGCTGCATGATGGCGAGGTTGCGGAAACCGATCTGAAAAGCGGCGGCTGACATCGCCGGCGCGCAGGTCAAACCCCGCCGTCGTGTCGCTGGGGTGTCGCTGTCGTGATCGCTAAATTCACCAGCTAATGATGCGGTTTAGTAATGCGGCGGGCGCTCGTCGCCAAGGACAACACCGCCGGGTTGTTCGTTTTGGCGTTCTGCTTCGCGCAGGATCAGCCGCGTCACCTGGGATTGCAGGCGCGTTATGTCGGTGTCCTGGCGGGCAATCACGTCAGACATGTCATCGACCATGCGGATCAGATGGGCAATGCGTTCTTCGAGGGCGTCAATCTGGGTGCTCATGAGGTTGGGCTATAGACCGAACGGGCGGCATTGCCTAGGGCCACTTCGGTTGCCCCTCCTTGCCCCTAGGGATGCTTCCGGCTACACCGCGCGCAAACATAGCACAGCCGGAGCCGACCATGGCCAAGCAGAAGAAACAGCCCCGCCCCAAGGCGATCACCCCCAAGGGATTTCGTGACTATTTCGGTCATGAAGTGACCGAACGGGCCGAAATGTTGGCGACCATCGCCGGGGTCTATCATCGCTATGGGTTTGACGCGCTGGAAAGCAGTGCGGTGGAAACGGTCGAGGCGCTGGGCAAGTTTCTGCCAGATGTCGACCGCCCGAACGAAGGTGTGTTCGCCTGGCAAGAGGACGACGCCGATTGGCTGGCGTTGCGCTATGATCTGACGGCACCTTTGGCGCGGGTCTATGCACAATATCGCAACGATCTGCCGACACCCTATCGCCGCTATGCGATGGGGCCGGTGTGGCGCAACGAAAAGCCAGGGCCGGGCCGGTTCCGCCAGTTCTATCAATGTGATGCCGATACTGTTGGCGCACCTTCGGTGGCGGCGGATTCCGAAATCTGCGCCATGCTGTCCGACACGCTTGAGGCCGTGGGCATTGCGCGTGGCGATTACGTTGTGCGGGTCAACAACCGCAAGGTTCTGAATGGTGTGCTAGAGGCGATGGGCGTGACGGAAGAAGGCCAACAGGCCGCCGTGCTGCGCACCATCGACAAATTCGACAAGGTCGGCGAATCCGGTGTGCGTGAATTGCTGGGCAAGGGGCGGCTTGATGCCTCGGGCGCTTATATCGACGGGGTTGGTCTGGCGGATGCCCAGGCCGAGCCGGTTATCGCCTTTCTGACCTCAAAAGGCGCAAATGCCGCCGACACGCTGACCAACCTGCGCGCCGCCATTGGCGACAGCGCAATTGGTGGCGAAGGTGTTGCAGAGCTTGAACAGATTGCCAATTTGCTGGCGGCACAGGGCTATGGCCCGGATCGGATCGAGATTGACCCATCGGTCGTGCGCGGCCTTGGCTATTACACCGGGCCGGTGTTCGAGGCTGAGCTGACCTTTGAGATCCTCGACGAAAAAGGCCGCAAGCGGCAATTCGGTTCGGTTGCCGGTGGCGGGCGTTATGACGATCTGGTCAAGCGGTTCACCGGTCAGGCGGTCCCGGCGACGGGTGTGTCCATCGGTGTTGACCGGCTCTTGGCCGCATTGCGCGAGAAAGGGCGGATACGCTCTGCCGAGCGCGGGCCCGTGGTGGTGACGGTCATGGATCGCGATCAGATGGCGACCTATCAGACCATGGTTGCTGAATTGCGCAACGCGGGCATTCGCGCCGAGGTCTATCTGGGCAATCCCAAGAACTTCGGCAATCAGCTCAAATACGCCGACAAACGCCAATCCCCGATTGCGGTGATTCAGGGCAGTGACGAGGCCGATCGCGGCGTTGTTCAGATCAAGGATTTGATCCTTGGGGCGCAGATCGCCGAAAACGCCACCCTGGAAGAATGGAAAGAGCGCCCCTCGCAGTTCGAAGTCCCGCGCGGCGAACTGGTGGCAAAGGTGCAAGAGATCCTTGAGGGGCAGGCCTGATGCCGGGGCAAATGCCGGGACGCGCCCGGATCATTGCCGAAGCGATGCGCTTGCGCCAAGGTTTTGAAACCGCTGGGGCCCAAGTGGTGGAAACCCCGGTGCTGCAACCGGCGGAAACCCTGCTGGATCTCTATGGCGAGGATATCCGGGGCCGGGCCTATGTGACCCAGGATCCGCAGCGCGGCGAACAGATGTTGCGGCCTGATTTCACGGTGCCGGTGGTGCAGATGCATATGGCGCATGGTGCAGAACCGGCGCGCTATACCTATGCCGGAGAGGTGTTTCGCAAACAGGAAGACGACCCGGAGCGCGACAGCGAATATCTGCAGGTCGGCTATGAAGTTTTTGATCGCGACACGCAGGCCGCGCGCGAAGCCGAGGTTTTTGCCCGGATTTCGTCGGCCCTGTCTGATCTCAACCTGCGGGCGGCCACCGGTGATATTGGTCTGCTTAAGGCGGCGGTTGATGGGTTGGACACCACCGAGAAACGCAAGGTGGCGCTGCGCCGTCACATCTGGCGGCCCCGGCGGTTCCGCGCCTTGCTTGACCGGTTTGCCGGCCGCACCCCGGTGCCGTCCAGCCGCAGTGCGCTTTTGGCGGCGGCCGATCCGATGGCAGAGAATGTGCCGCAGATCGGTTTGCGCAGCCCCGCAGAGGTTGCCGCGCGGATTGAAACCCTGCGCGAAGACGCCGCGACGCCGCCGATTTCCGCGCGGCAAGTCGATCTTATCGAAGATCTTCTGGCGGTGCGGGAAACCCTGCCATTCGCGCTGGAGCATCTGCGCGATATCGCGGTGGACTTGCCCTCGATCCAGGGCGCGGTGAACCGCCTGGTGGCCCGGGCGGATGCCCTGCGGGCCGAAGGGGTTGATGTGGATGCATTGGAATTCGAAGGCAGCTATGGGCGCACGTCGATGGAATATTACGACGGGTTTGTGTTTGGGCTTTATGCGGAACGCCGCCCCGATTTGCCGCCGGTGGCGACGGGCGGGCGTTATGATGCGCTCTGCGCCGCACTTGGCGGCGGGCGGGGTATGCCGGCGGTCGGGGGCGTGATCCGCCCCGGTCTTGCGCTTTTGCTGCGGGAGGGTGGCCAATGACCATCAAGCTGGGCGTGCCGTCCAAAGGGCGGCTGATGGAAAAGACCTTTGACTGGTTTGGCGCACGTGGCGTGACGCTGGCGCGCACCGGGTCCGAACGCGAATATGCCGGCGCGGTGTCGGGGGTCGATGGTATCGAGTTGGTGCTGTTGTCCGCCGGGGAAATTCCCCGCGAACTGGCCGCTGGGCGCATTCATTTGGGCGTGACCGGAACCGATCTGGTGCATGAAAAACTGCCGCAATGGGAACAGGTGGTCGAGCCGCTGGTCGAACTGGGCTTTGGACATGCCGACCTGATCCTGGCGGTGCCGAGCTGCTGGGTGGATGTGGACACGCTTGACGATCTGGACGCGGCGGCGGCAGCCTTTCGGGCGCGCCATGGATTCCGGTTGCGGATTGCGACGAAGTATCACCGGCTGATCCGCGAATTCCTGCGTGATTGCGGTGTGGCGGATTATCAACTGGTCGACAGCCAGGGGGCGACCGAAGGCACGGTCAAGAACCTGACGGCGGAGATGATCGCCGATATCACGTCAACCGGCGAGACGCTGCGCGCCAACCACCTGAAAATTCTTTCAGATGGTCTGGTCCTGAAGTCACAAGCGACCCTGTTTCGGGCTCGTGGCGTCAAGCTGGACCCCGATGACCGCGCTGCTTTGTCGGCGTTGCGGTCAAAACTGGAACTTCTGGGGTAAGGTTTGCCGCCAAAGCCGTGGTCTGTTCAAAATGTGCGCTGCGGCGCGCAGGTTGACTTGCGTTCAGGCCACGCAGGCCTTGGGGGCGCTGCCCCCGTCCCTCTGGGACTCCCCCGGGATATTTTTGAACAGAAGAAGCGGGGCGTGCGTTACAACACGCCGATTTCGGCCAGAGCCGCATTGAGGGCGGCGGGCAGCGGGTCTTCGCGCCGTGCGCGGTCTGAGATGTCTGGTGGGGCATCTTCGGGTTTGAGGTAGCGCCAGCCCTGGAACGGCCGCCGGGGCGCTGGTGCAGTCCGAATGATGTCGGGGTCCAGCACGATACCGCAGCGCGCGATTCCATCGGGGCCGGTCACCTCGTCCAGGCGGAGCACCTTTTGGCGGGCCAGGACCACGCCCTTGAACACCCAATAGAGCGAGCCGCCATTCAACAATTCAGCGGCCCGTTTGGGCCACATCCGGGTGACATGGCGCGGCAGGGTGTCAGGCAGGCTGGCCCTGTGAGAGGCTTGCCACAAGGCGAGGTCGTCCGGCGTTTCGGTGCCGACGCATAATTTTATCAGATTGATCGAGTCAGTCATGAAATCCGCCCCCCAGCGGCCCATCTATTGTAGTCTTCATGTGGCGGGCTTCAAGTTGTTGTGCAATTCCCTAGTTAGGCGTATCTTGAGCGTCTTCAAAAAAAGAGGGAATCGCGCCATGACCCGTTTCGCCGCCCCGATCGCCGAACAGATCTGGGATATGAAATACCGTTTCAAGCAGGCAGACGGCACGCCGATTGATAAAACGGTCGAGGACAGTTGGCGACGGATTGCCCGCGACATGGCGCGGGTAGAGGCGCAGCCGGATGTCTGGGAGGCGCGGTTTTACGAGGCGTTGGAGGATTTCAAATTTCTGCCGGCTGGGCGGATCACGGCCGGGGCGGGCACAGCCCGTTCGGTGACGTTGTTCAACTGTTTTGTCATGGGCACCGTGCCCGACAGCATGGGTGGCATTTTTGATATGCTGCGCGAAGCGGCGCTGACCATGCAGCAGGGTGGCGGCATCGGGTATGATTTTTCCACCATCCGGCCCAAGGGCGCAGCGGTTTCGGGGGTTGCGGCGGATGCCAGCGGTCCGTTGTCATTCATGGATGTGTGGGACGCGATGTGCCGCACCATCATGTCTGCCGGGTCGCGGCGCGGCGCGATGATGGCGACCATGCGGGTCGACCACCCCGATGTCGAGGATTTCATCGCCGCCAAATCCGACAGCGCGCGTCTGCGCATGTTCAACATGTCGGTGCTGATCAGCGATGATTTCATGGCTGCGGTCAAAGCCGACGGATCTTGGGATCTGCAATTTGACGGCAAGGTCTATCGCACCCTGTCGGCACGGGACTTGTGGAACCGGATCATGCAGGCGACCTATGATTATGCCGAGCCGGGGGTGATTTTCATTGACCGGATCAATGCCGCCAACAACCTGAACTATGTTGAGCAGATTGCCGCCACCAACCCCTGTGGTGAGCAGCCTTTGCCGCCTTATGGCGCTTGTTTGCTGGGGTCGATCAATCTGGCGCGGTTGGTCAGCGATCCGTTTTCCGATGCGGCCGGCATTGACGAAGAGGCGCTTGATGGTCTGGTCGCCACCGCCGTGCGGATGATGGACAACGTGGTCGATGCGTCGAAATTCCCGCTGGAGGCGCAGGCGCGCGAAGCCGAAGCCAAGCGGCGGATCGGTTTGGGTGTGACCGGTTTGGCCGATGCGCTGTTGATGAAGGGGTTGCGCTATGGCTCGGATGAGGCAGCGGCGCAGACCGAGCGTTGGTTGAAACGGATTGCCCGGGCGGCCTATTTGGCGTCGGTCGATCTGGCGCAGGAAAAGGGGGCTTTTCCGCTGTTTGACGCCGAGGGTTATTTGGCCAGTGGCAATATGCAGGCGATGGATCAGGACGTGAGAGATGCCGTGGCAGAGCACGGCATTCGCAACGCGCTTTTGACCTCGATCGCGCCCACAGGGACAATTTCGCTATATGCTGGCAATGTCAGTTCCGGGATCGAGCCGGTTTTTGCCTATCGTTATACCCGTAAGGTGTTGCAAAAGGATGGGTCGCGGACCGAGGAAGAGGTTGTCGATTACGCGGTGCAGATGTGGCAGGACAAGTTTGGCGATGCCGCGCTGCCGGAGTATTTCGTCAATGCCCAGACGCTGGACCCGGCCGAGCATGTGAAGATGCAGGCGGCGGCGCAGAAATGGGTGGATTCGTCGATTTCCAAGACGATCAACTGTCCCGAGGATATTGATTTCGAGTCGTTCAAGGATGTCTACATGCAGGCCTATGAGACGGGCTGCAAAGGCTGCACGACCTATCGGCCGAATGATGTGACGGGGTCGGTTTTGACGGTTTCGGAGGAGAAGCCGAAACTCTTTAATCAAAGCAGCGACTATCGCAAAAATCTCGCCAACCTGATCGAATTGCGCGGAACTACCATGCGTCAAGCATCGTTAGATGCAGGGCTGAGCCACGGCTACCTTCATGGGATTATAAAAGACGGAAAGGAACCTACGCTAGATCGGATCGAGAAGATTGCGTCGGTCCTGAACGCGGAAGTGTCAGAAATTCTGGGCACAGGGGGGGGGCAGTCTCCCGAACTGGTCACTCGAGCTGATGCTGAACCGCTTCAACCGCATGGCGATGTGGTCTACATGTCCGAACCGCTGGACCGGCCGCAGACGCTGGAGGGCAATACCTACAAGCTGAAATGGCCCGACAGCGAACATGCCATCTATCTGACGATCAACGATATTATCGTGGGCGGTCGCCGCCGCCCGTTCGAGGTGTTCATCAATTCCAAGAATATGGAGCATTTCGCCTGGACCGTCGCGTTGACGCGGATGATCTCTGCGGTATTCCGGCGCGGGGGCGATGTATCCTTTGTGGTGGAAGAGCTGAAAGCCGTCTTCGATCCGCGCGGCGGTGCCTGGGTGCAGGGCAAATATATCCCCTCGATCCTGGCGGCGATTGGCGGCGTGATCGAACGCCACATGGTCGCCACCGGGTTTCTGGCAGGCGAAGGCATGGGGTTGAAGTCCGATCCCAAGGCGCAGGTCGCAGAAGCGGAGCCCGGAAAACGCGGCAAGGCCTGTCCCTCTTGCGGGCAATACGAATTGCGCATGGTCGAAGGGTGCATGACTTGCGGGGCCTGTGGGCATAGCAAGTGTTCTGGGTGAAGCTGTCTATGCGTGTGTGTCTTTGCGGGCATAGTTATGCCAAAACCCCCAGTTTTGTTTGCCACGAATTGGGAATAGTTTTGCCATAGGCGCTTAACATGCTGAATTATAATGGTTTTGGACGAATGTGAAATTTTGGCTAAAACAGACCCAAAAGCGTGAACTGGCGGCGCAAAAGACATAAGGCATCATGAAGATTGCCGTGTCATTGCATTGCACACCGAGGCGACTGGGGTAAAGAGCTGCAAATTTGGTGGCGTCGATAGACTATATAACCCCATCCGCAGCCTTCCCACCTGATTTCCAGATCTTGCGCGGGCCTTCTTTTGAGGCCGCGAAGATCCGGAAACTCTGGTGAGGCCAGACCAAACATCAACAAATGCCAGGCCGATAGACAATGCTGCTGCTACAGCGTGTCTGGCAAGATTGCCTTTTGAAAGGAGGGAATGGGCTTCTTGAGCTGCCGACTGGCGCAGCACTTTTCGGGATGACACCGATGACTGTCTATAGAGCTTTCTATTCCAAACAACCTTGTCGTAAACTGGTGCACGTCTGCCGATTTCTCCGGAACCATGGGACCGCTTTGGCTCTGGCTGCGCACAGGCTTGGTGGCCCGGCGGCCAGTGCCCGCGTGTTCCTGCTCTGTGAAGCTGTACGGCACACGCGGCGGTTAACACGGGCTCAAAGCAGCCAACTTGTGGACTTTCACAAGTTGCTGACGCTGGAGCACGTCAGCGATCCGGATCGTATTGAGTACGGCCTCTTTGCTCAGATAAATCCCGCCTCCAGTTTTGTTGATGAGTGCTGCTTGCTGTCCGAGAAATTGAACTCGTTGCTTCGGAAAATCGCTGAAACCGATCCGGCGGGGGACGGCATTACCTCAGCCTTCCAGAAAATCTCGCAAGCTGCGTGATCCTCCAGGGCCGGCCCATGCAGGGTCGGCTGTCTTGAAGGGGCGGCCATCCCGGGCGCCCCAATGTACGACAATTAACTCAAGGGGTATCACGACGATGCACGTGCTTTACAACAAACAGAACATGGATGATCTGGCAGCCGAGGCCGTAGGCTTGGGCAGGCAGGTCGCCGAGCGGGCCAAGGCGCTTCACCTTGGCGACACCGCAAAGGATGTTGCTTTCGTGTCGCGCTGCTTTGCGCGCCTGAAGGATCGCCAACCCTTCGATGAAGCTGATGAAGGTGGTTTCGACGCCGTCATGGATATTTTGGAGCGCAGTATTGCTTCGGAATTTCTCGGCAGTGAAGAGCGCTACGAGGAAACCGGCTACGATGACTTTGGCCCTCGCGGCGAAACCCGTGATACACCAGTCTATTCCGACCGCGGTAATGAACTCATCGAGCTGCAATACCTGTTCCAGGATTTTCTCAACTGCCGCGACGGTGTACTCGACCATGTCGCCGCACACCGCTGTTTGCTTGATATCATGGGCAGCTAAATGAAAGAAGAACACCCCGAGCAGCCAAGCTGCTCGGGGTGTTTGTCGTTCTATAGAGACAGAAGATTTCCATCTCAGTAGACGATTTCGGCCCAAAGCGGACTTTGAGAGGCCACTTTCCATTCCGCAATGCAGCACGCCATTACGGACATTCGTCGCGAGCAAAATAATGTACTGGTTCGAACCCACTCAATGCGAGCCCGCAGTGGGCATTCTCTAGTCTGGAACAAATGCCTTCAAACAAGCGGCGCGGCTCCTATTCCTCCACCCAAAATCGATCACTTGCCTTGCCACGGGATTCTAAGATGCGCTGCACGATTGCGTCGCTCCCGAACACATCAACCGGATCGAAGAGAAATTTTTGAAAGGTCTTCTCGCTAAGCTCTGCATCACCGAGCGCTTCTTGGGCGGCTTTCAATTTTGCAACGAAGTTCGCCTCCATGAATGTTATGGCTAGTGGGAGCATGCGTTCTAGGCATTCTAGCGTTGCACGATTCCAAGTCGTTTCATTTGTTGCTGCTGCTGGCGTCAATTGCCCAATTCGATTGGGTACAGCAAAAAGAATTACTTTGTGCCAGACTCGGTCCCTCATTTTGTGTTCGGGGTTCACGTGAGCCAGGGCATTGTTTCGAAGATTGATAAGATCGCGATGATCTTCTTTTTGGCCTTTCGTTAATTCACTGTTATTCAACTGAATTGAACCTCGCTCACCAAGCTTCCCGCTAGTTGATGTGGCACGAACATACAAGTTGACGGCGGTCGTTTGGAGAGCTTTGACAGTTGTTTGCTCCTCAGGCCCAAACGTTTCGCCCTTCTCATCCACCTTGGCCCTAAGGATTTTGCAACAGTCACTTGCTTGCAGCAGGTCACCCAAACATGCTTCTGCACGCCATACTTGGAGGAGAAGCCCCTTTAACTTTTTTTGTTCACTAGTTCGATTTAGGCTTTTGGAAAGCGCCAGAAAATCCACGAATGGCGGGTACTTCATATAACAGATTCCTGTGCGGCTCACCGTTTGATGCAGTTATGTAGAACAAGGTCTTGTTCGCAACCTTGGTGTCCAAGCTTAAACAGGTTTTGGTCCTTTGCGGTACCATGTGGAATGAGCATAACGGCCCAGAGCCGACGTTTGAACGTTTGGGGTTGCTTCAATGCGGCTTTCCCAAAACGGACGTTCTAGGGTGCCGACGAAGTGCCACCCCTCTGACAGTCTGAGGCGGTTTGTAACAGTTAAATCTAGATGTACTCGGAGAATAGGTCATCGATCGGATCTACTCGTTTCCTTTTTACGTCCTTCTTGTACGCGGAAACCAATTTTCCGGTCATCGTCTTACACCATATCGGGCTCTTGAGATCGCGTTTGTGATCAAATTTATCCTCTTCGATCAACTCTCCAATTTCTGCGTTGAGATCGTCAACGGTTGTGGACGCAATCCCCGCGAAGACCTTTACAAAGTCATCAACCTTACCCTCGGCAAACAGTTTTCTTGGGTCAGTTAGAACAGCTTTTACCGCTTCCTCGCCCCTTACAATTTGGCTTACAGCATGCGCCAGAAAATACTTTGTCAGGTTGTAGTGGCCGAATACAGGATCATCGAAGCCATCCAATACCCCGAGCATCGATTCCACCAGCAGATGGCAAAAGACGAGTTTCGCGCCAGTAACATCTGACCTTCCGAAAATTTTCGCATGTGACTCGTCCATGACCTTGTACTTTTGGTGACACGTCCACGGCTCGCCAAGTTCTACCGCCAGCAATGCCAACCCTGAATCTTCGTTCCGAAGCACCTCCTTCTTCGGGTTCAATTCACCCTGCTTCACCTCAAGCACAAAGTCGGAATATTTGAGTGCCGCCACTTCCTTTTTTAGCCGCTGCTGTATCGGATTGTTGGATTTTTGGTCGCGAGCCTTGATCGCGTTTTGGTTGTTGCTGTTGTGGGTGATTTTTTCAGACAACTGTGCATCGTCACCCAAAGCGACAACTTTCACCAGTACCCTTAAATCAGCCGTAATGCTTGCCTTTGAACTAAGCAGTGAAGTGAGGCTCTGAGCGCCATTTACCACGACATAGTCATGGATGCCGAGACGCTCTGTATTGGTTTCATCTATGGCGCTACATAGCACGGTTATGCTGACCTGCCCCCTGCTGGTCCCTCATTCATAATGAGAGTCTGCAGGTTAAATCTGGGTATTCGGCTTCCGCGTCTGACGCAAGCGCGCCGGGCGCGGAGTTCTTCAAATTGCTCAAGCGCACGGCGCGCTTGCAGCGGCGTTTGGTTGCCCAAGGACGAGTGTGGCCTGACCGTGTTATAGTCGTAACGCCATAGGGCCAGCTTGCGCCGCGCATCATCCAGGCTGTCGAAGATCTCCTCGTTCAGTAGCTCATCCCTGAGACTGCCGTTGAAGCTCTCGATGAACGCGTTCTGCTGCGGCTTGCCCGGATCGATGTAGTGCCACGGCACCTCGTTCTCGTCGGCCCATTTCAGGATGGCCCGACTGGTGAACTCAGTTCCATTATCGCTGACAATGCAGCCGGGCTTTCCGTAAAGCCGGATCAGAGCGCTGAGCTCCCGGGCGACCCTTGCGCCGGAGAGGCTGGTGTCCGCGATAAGGCACAGGCATTCCCGAGTGCAGTCATCGATCACTGCCAGCATCCGGAACTTCCGCGAGGCGCCGAAGCTGTCGGATACGAAGTCCAACGACCAACGAGCATTGGGATACGCCGCAACTGGCATCGGCACCCTGGTGCCACGCGCCCGTTTCCGGCCGCGCCGCCGCTTCACGGACAGCCCTTCTTCGCGATAGACCCTGTAGAGCTTCTTGTGGTTCATGGTCATGCCCTTGCGCTCCAGCAGCACGCCGATCCGGCGGTAACCGAACCTGCGCCGCTTGGCAGCGATGTCCTGCATCTCCTTGCGGATCTCGGTACAGTCCGGTGGGCGTTCTCGCCGGACTGTTTTGGGATCGACACCGACAAGCCTGCAGGCCCGGCGCTGCGAGATGTCATGATCCCGCATCGCCCGAAGCGCCGCGTCTCGCCGCTTGGTCAATGTCGTCAATTCTTTCCCAGCAAGTCTTTCAGCACGACGTTGTCGAGCATGGTATCGGCCAGCAGGCGCTTGAGCTTGGCGTTCTCGTCTTCGAGCGCCTTCAGCCTGGCGGCCTCAGAAACTTCCATCCCGCCATACTTGGCCTTCAACTTGTAGAAAGTCGCCGTGCTCAGCCCGTGCCTGCGACACACCTCCGCTGTCGGCATCCCTGCTTCCTGTTCTTTGATCATACCGATGATCTGCGCCTCGGTGAAACAACTCTTTCGCATCTGTCTGCTCCTTCAGAGTTGGCGCAAACTCTACATTACGGTGAGGGATTTCGCGGGGGGCAGGTCACTCTGGGTGAAATCTATATTTCGTTGCGGTCTAACATTTCAAATCGGGATGCAGGCCCCCTCAAAGATGTTGTTCGGGACTTTATCATCGAGCACTTGCCTGTTCAGCCAGGCTCGGAATTGTTGGATGGGAAGGTAGCACATCGGAAGCGCCATACCGTGGCGAGCCTGTCCAAAGTTAGCGGTATCCACCAAATGACGCTAAACAGGGCTTTGATCCAAACAGGATTGATCGCGGAGGGAGATCCCGAGCAGATCGAAACCAGACGGACCTTTGATGCGGTTGAAGGTGAAGCGCTTGCCCACAGGATCAATAACTCCACGCCGACGAAATCAATTCCAGATTACCTGAACTGCAACCGTACACAGGCGCAAATGATGGTCAGAACTGGGATCCTGAAGAAGCTGTCGAACGATCCGTCCATCAAGTCTGGAGTGATGACGAATGTCGCGAACGATGACCTTGATGATTTTCTGGTTCGCTTTCGTGCTGCCGGCAAGCCTGTGCAGGAGCCGAGCGCAGGCATGGTAAATACCATCGAGGCTTCGGAAATTGCTCGGGTGCCCGTTGCAGACATCGTTCGGCTTGTTTTGGACGGACGGCTCGCCACCGTCGAAACCGGCTGTGAAGAATTGCGGTTCCGCTCGGTTTTCGTCCGCCCGGAGGAAATCCGGCCTGCTGCGCAAGAGGTGATTTCCGAGCAGGGCATGTCTGCCAAAGAAGTCGCAACGCAATTGGGACTCAAGGTGATGGCAATTGAACATCTTCGAACGAAAACTGATCTGGACGGGCAACAGTTTCTTAAGGGGGTAAAAGTTGCCAACGCCCGGGGTACGATCCGGTATTGTTACGCAAAGGAGGACGTGGACAAGTTTTGTTCGAAGTATGTCACTCTTCAAGAGCTTGCCGATAACGCAGGTACCAGTACGAAATCGGTTTCTGTCAAACTGAGTAAGCTGGGTTTGGAGCCGATTATGGATCGGTATATTTTGAGAGCGAAGGTTTTCCGCCGCGCAGATCTATAATCACCATTTCTAAAGATGACTTACAGGCCGCCCTTCGGGGCGGCTTTTTTTTATGCATAATTGACCGAGATCCCCTGAGAATAATGGCAAAACTTACCCCGACTACTTGGCAATGGCAGCCGCTGTTTTTAGACGCGCAGTTTTGGATGTGAGTTAAGTTATTGAATAATAAAATTTTATTGGGGTGGCCGGAACTGGCGTGGCATAACTTTGCCAGCATCGACAGGGTGTGTTGTGGCGCATCACGCGACATGACCTAACCGTCTCACAAGGTCATTTTGGCTGAGAAGATAAGGAAACGGCTTCGGGGAGTACCCGAGGCCGTTTGCATGTCTGGCTGTGGCGCCGCCTGGTGGTGTTTTTGCCAGGCAGCACGCTAAGAAGGGCAGCCGATCTTCACTGCGCGTGCTGTGATCGTATGAGCGAAGGCACGTGCAATGAGTGGATGCGGGCGTATATCAGATCATAGTTTGCCAGGAGCTGTCGACCACTGCCGACTTTGGTACCAAGTGCGGTAGATGGCCGATCACAGCCCGAATGCACGAAAACATGCAGTTCCCCAAACGTCGCGTTCCGTCGAAATTCGAGGCCATGGCGGTGTAGCAATTTGAACAAGATCAGCTCAGTTAGCTCACCAACGTGACGCCTAATGCGATTGTGCGCTTGCTCTATCAGGCTATATAGTTGGCAAGTCTTAGCAAGCTCCGCCGCCTGGGTGCACGCGGCCCCAAGTTCGTGAGAACGAGTAACTACCGGAAGTCAAACCGCATGACTGGTCTTGCCACGGTTTCGTTCCGGTCTTTGCAATCAGTGTCCGCAGCGTCACAGTTATGCCGACCAGTGTTTTCGATAGTTTTAGAGGACTGCATGAATCCAGATAAAGTGTTTGTGCTATGTATCGGCAGGGCGAAAGCAGTCTTTTATGATATAAAGTTTGAAGTTACTGGCGATATGTCCTGCACCGGTGCCCCGCGTCGGCATGCCTTGTGCACATCCTCGCCAAAGACAGTTTCGACTTGTAGAAGGTAACAACCCAAGATCGGTTGTCGCGTCGGCCCGCTTGGCGGTGACAAGGAGACCTATTTGTTCAAGATAGACGCTGTCCAGTCTGCTTCGTTTCTGGTTGCCTGCGAAGAGGGTTCGATCAGATCTGCATCAGAGCGATTGGGTGTCGAACCTTCGACGATCAGTCGGCAAATCAAGGCTTTGGAAGATTCGCTGGGAACCGCGCTGATTGAGCGGGGACGCAGAGGCGTCCGCGCGACCGAGGCGGGAATACTTCTGCGGACCTATCTGAAACACCAACAAAGCGAGCAAGAGGCGCTGTTGTCGGACTTTGACGCGCTCAAGGGGATGCGGCGCGGGGAATTGGTGATTGCGGTCGGAGATGGCTTTATCAGCGATTTTGTCGGCAATGCGGTGAAGTCTTACAAGGCGGCGTTCCCGGGGTTTACTTATGATTTGTTGAGCGGTTCGACCGAACAGGTTCTTCACGCGGTCAGAACGGACCGCGCGCATCTTGGACTGGCGTATAATGCGCGTACCGAACGGGCGATCCGCAGTGTTGCGCAGGTCAAGCAACCGCTGGATCTGCTGGTCAGCCCCACGTCGGAATGGGCGGATCTGCCAGAGCCCGTCACGATGGCGCAGCTCGAAACCTTGCCGTCGGCATTGCTGAAATCCGGCTTTGGCGTCGGGGATATGATTGCGGTGGCCGAGGGCGCACATGGGGTCAGGCTTCAGGCGCTTGTGCGATCGAACTCTCTGGCTGTGCTGCGCAACTTCGTGCGTGAGGGGTTGGGTGTCACGGTGCTGCCCGCCTTTGTGGTCACCCGCGAAATTGCGGATGGGACCATCATAACCAAGCCTTTGGATATTCCTGAATTCAGCAAGGGCGAGGCGTCGGTTTTTACCCGGCAGGGACGTCGTTTGCCCGAAGGAGCGACGCGACTGGTCAACCACATCAGCCGATCAATGGTCGCCTTTCGGCACAGCGCCTAGCGTTGCGTGCGGCGCAACGATAAGTCACATTTGCTGCAATTCCCGCAGCCTTGTTCTGGCCATAGTCTGTAGAGAATCGATGGATCTCAACAGGGTAAAAAAATGTCAAAAAACTATATCGCTCCTCTTGTCGCCGCCTTGGCCGTTTCGACCGCGTTAGTCGCCCCGGCGCAGGCGGAAACGCTGCGCATTGCCTCGCAGGGCGATGCCACCAGCCTTGACCCCCATAGCCACAATGAGAGCTTTACCAACTATTTTCTCGCCAATGTTTATGAGGGGCTTGTCGCGCGCGACAAGGATTTCGAGATCGCAGGTCAGTTGGCACAAAGCTGGGAGCAGGTGGATGCCAAGACGTGGCGCTTCACACTGCGCGATGGGGTGTCGTTCCATGATGGGTCGGTTTTCGCCGCCGATGACGTCATCTTCAGTATGGACCGTGCGCTTTCGGAAACCTCGAATTTCAAACATGTGCTGGCTTCGGTCGAAAGCTATAGCGCCATTGATGACATGACCGTCGAAGTCGTGACCAAAGCGCCAAATCCGATCCTGTTGAATGATCTCTTGGACCTGATGATCCTTGATAAACAATGGTCCGAAGCCAACGGCGCAGCGATGCCAATCAACCTTCAGGCTGAGGAAAAAGCCTATAGCGCCACCAACGCCAACGGCACGGGCCCCTTTCAGGTTGTATCGCGCGCGCAGGGTGAAAAGACCACGCTTGCCGCATTTGATGGCTATTGGGGCGATGCGGGCAATGTAACCGAAGTTGTCTTTACCCCGATCAACAATGCCGCGACGCTGGTGTCGGCGCTTTTGTCGGGTGAGGTTGATCTGGTGATGCCACTGCCGTTGCAGGACATTCCGCGCGTAGAAAACGGCGCAGGGGTCAAGGTGGTCTCCAGCGCCGAGGCGCGCACCATGTATATCGGCATGGACCAATGGCGCGATCAGATCATCGAAAGCCCGGTCGAGGGCAATCCGTTCCTTGATCTGCGGGTGCGTCAGGCGATTGCCCATGCGGTGGACGCACAGGCGATCATCGACCGGGTGATGCAGGGGCAGGCGACGCTGGCCACGCAATATTTGATGGACAAGGTGAACGGCTATAACCCCGATCTGACACGGCTGGAATACAGCGTTGATACCGCCAAATCGCTCTTGGCCGAAGCAGGCTATCCCGATGGGTTCGAGGTCACGATGGATTGCTCGACCGACCGTTACGTCAATGACGGTCAGATCTGTCAGGCAACCGTCAGCCTGCTGGCCCGTGTCGGGATCAAGGTGAACCTGATCGCCCAGCCCAAGGCACAGTTTTTCCCCAAGGTTGTCGCGCCTGATTTCGGCACCTCGTTCTTTTTGCTTAGCTGGACGCCCTCGACCATGGATGCGTTGAACGTGTTCCAGAATGTGCTGGGAACCCGCGATCTGGAAAACGGCAAAGGGGCGTGGAACATCTCTGGCTGCTCGGTTCCAGAAGCCGATGCGCTGGCGGCAGAGGCGGCTGTGACGATGGACGCAACCGCGCGCGAAAAGATGCTGCAAGACGCGATGGCCCTCATGGTCGAAGATGTCTGCCTCGTGCCGCTGCACGTGCAGCAGTTGGTCTGGGGCGCGGCGGAAAACATCGATGTGGTGCAGCACCCGACGTTTGAATTCCCGCTGGAATATTTCAACGTCAACTGATCGCGCCTGTGCGGCCCGCCTTTGTTGGGCCGCACCCCATCGCCCCCTACATGGAAACCTGATATGTATTTTTTGCTGGCCCGATTGCTTCAGGCCACGATTGTGATGCTGTGCGTTGCCCTTGTCGGCTTCCTGGTATTTCAATTTGTAGGCGACCCGGTTCTGTCCCTTGTCGGACAGGAAACATCCGTCGAAGACCGCGAAGCGCTCCGCGAGAGCCTTGGCCTGAACGATCCGATCCTCGTGCAATATGCCCGCTATGTTGTGAACGCCGTGCAGGGCGATTTTGGCATCTCCTACAGCTTTAACCGTGATGTCAGCGAGATGATCGCAGACCGGCTTCCGGCGACGATAGAGCTGGTGATGCTGTCCGGTGTGCTGTCGCTGTTGCTGGCCATTCCGGCAGGCATTTACACCGGCATCCGGCGCAAGGGCGGCATTGCCCAGACGATCATGGCGCTTTCGGTCATCGGGGTCTCTATCCCATCCTTCCTGTTGGGTATCTTGTTGATTTTGGTGTTCTCGGTCTGGCTGAACTGGTTGCCTTCATTCGGGCGCGGCGACGTGGCGGTGGTGCTTGGGTTCCGCTCCAGCCTGTTCACCTGGGACGGGCTTAGCCATGCCTTGA
Organism: Phaeobacter sp. J2-8; assembly: GCF_022867865.1. GTDB lineage: Bacteria > Pseudomonadota > Alphaproteobacteria > Rhodobacterales > Rhodobacteraceae > Marinovum. The sequence goes on from NZ_JALIEC010000001.1 coordinate 281,319, forward strand.
TGCCCGCCGCCGTACTCTGTCTGTTTCAACTTGGTGTCATCCTGCGCCTGATCCGGGCCGAGATGCTGGAGGTGCTGCGCACCGACTACATCCGCTTTGCCTGGGCGCGTGGATTGCCGGGCGGGCGGGTCTATTTCCGCCATGCTCTGAAAAATACGCTGGTGCCGGTGGTCACGGCGATTGGCCTGCAACTCAGCTCTTTGTTTGCCTTTTCGATCATCACCGAACGGGTGTTCCAATGGCCGGGCATGGGGTCGTTGTTGCTGCATGCCATTGGCCAAAGCGACATCCCGCTGCTGGCCGCCTATCTGATCTTTGTCGGGCTGGTGTTCACGATCTCCAACCTTGTGGTGGATGCGATCTATGTGCTGATCGACCCCCGCATTCGCCACGGAGCGCTTTGATATGTTGGAACGAATTCGCTCTGATTTCTGGTACGAACTGCTTAATTCGCCGGTCACGGTCGTTTCGGCCGTCATCATTGCTTTGATGATCATCGGCTGCACCTTTGCCCCGGTCTTTGCGCCGCATACGCCGTTTGATCCGGCGACGATTTCGATCATGGACAACAATATGCCCCCTGCCTGGGCGGATGGGGCCGATCCCCGGTTCCTTCTGGGGACGGACCTGCAAGGGCGCGATGTCCTGTCGGCGATGCTCTATGGTGGGCGGATTTCGCTGCAGGTTGGCATTGGTGCGGTGGCGCTGTCTGTGGTGATCGGTATGATCGTCGGTCTGGTTGCCGGATACTTCGGCGGGATGACCGATGCGGTGCTGATGCGGGTTGCAGAAATCCAGTTCGCCTTTCCGCCGATCCTGATTGCGCTGTTGTTCAATGGCATTCTCAAGGCGTCCTTGCCTGCGGATGTCTTTGCTCAGGCGGCTGTGCCAATCATGATCCTTGCCATCGGTTTGGCCGGATGGGTCCAGTTTGCCCGCATCGTGCGTGCCTCTGCGATGGTGCAGCGTGGTCAGGATTACGTCACCGCTTGCCACGCGATCGGCTTGCCGACGGTCACGATCATCCTGCGCCACATCACGCCGAACATCCTTGGGCCGGTGCTTGTGCTTGCCATGTTGCAAATCGCCGTGGCCATCGTGACCGAGGCAACGCTGTCCTTCCTTGGGCTGGGCACGCCTTTGACTGAACCGTCGCTTGGCGCCTTGATCCAGATCGGCAGCCAATACCTGTTTTCCGGCATTTGGTGGGTCGTGATCTTTCCCGGCATCATGCTCTTGGTGATGGTGGTTGCCTTCAATCTCGTGGCCGACTGGGTCCGCGACTATCTGAATCCGAGGTTGAGATGACCGATATTCTTTGCAAAACCCAAGACCTGAAAATCACGTTCCCACACCGGCTGGGTGATTTCACCGCCGTCCATGGCTTTGATATGGAGGTCCGGCGCGGCGAGATTGTCGGGCTGATCGGCGAAAGTGGTGCGGGCAAGTCGACCATTGGCAACGCCATCATGGGGCTGCTGTCGCATCCTGGCGTGGTGTCGGGCGGGCGGATCGAGCTTGAGGGTGAAAACCTGGTCGATTTATCCGATACGGCGATGGCGCGGCTGCGCGGCGGGCGGATCGGGATGATCTTTCAGGATCCGATGACTTCGCTGAACCCGTTGATGACGGTCGGCGATCAGTTGAGCGAATCCATTGCAATATTGCAGGATTTGCCACTGGCGCAGGCGCGTCAGATGGCGGCGGATCGGCTGGACGGTGTCGGCATTCCCGACGCGGCCAGCCGCATGGGGCAATATCCGCACGAATTCTCTGGCGGGATGCGGCAGCGTGTGGTCATCGCCCTTGCCATGGCCGGTGATCCCGACCTTCTGATTGCGGATGAACCGACCACGGCGCTGGATGTATCTGTGCAAAAACAGGTGCTTGATCTGATCCGCAGCATTTGTGTTGAACGCTCTCTTGGGGTGATTTTGGTCACTCATGACATGGGGGTGATCGCCGAAACCGCCGACAGGGTCTATGTGATGCGCTACGGCAAACTGGTGGAAACCGGCCCAACGGCACAGGTGATCCACCAGCCCACCCAGCAATATACCCAAGATTTGATTGCCGCGATCCCCAGCATCGACCACCGCGAAGACAGGTTCCGCAATCCCGCGAAAAAGACCGGCGAGATTGATCAATGGCTGTTGCAGGGGCACAAGGGCGAAGGATCTGGCGATTATGTCACCGCAAGCGCGCTGACCAAGGATTTTGCCACCAAAAAGAAGTCTTTCTGGGGAAAGGCGGGCAGCTTCCGCGCTGTGGATATTCCCGGCCTCAGCATCAAACGTGGCGAGGTTCTGGGGCTTGTCGGGGAAAGCGGGTCCGGCAAATCGACCCTTGGCCGGATGATGACGGGCCTGATCCCGCCCAGTTCCGGCAGTGTGCGGTATGGTGATCATGGGCTTATGACCGATGTACGCACGCGGGCCGCCCGCAAGGCGCTGCGCCGTGATGTGCAGGTGGTCTTTCAGGATCCCTATTCGTCGCTCAACAGCCGGATGCGCGTTGATCACATTCTGGCCGAACCAATCCGGTTTCACGGTCTGGCCGAACGCGAGGAAACCCCGCGTCTGGTTGGGGCTTTGCTGGAACGCGTCGGCCTGCCTGCGGATTCCGGGCGCAAATTTCCGCATCAATTTTCGGGTGGTCAACGCCAGCGTATCTGCATCGCGCGCGCGCTTTCGGTCCGGCCCCGGTTTTTGCTTTGTGACGAGCCGACCTCGGCGTTGGATGTGTCGATCCAGGCCGACATGTTGGCGCTGTTGATGGAGCTGCGCCGCTCGCTCGGGCTGACCATGCTGTTTGTCAGCCATGATCTGGCGGTGGTGCGGCAGGTTTCAGACAGGGTGGCAGTGATGAAGCAGGGCCAGATCGTCGAATGCCGTGCGGCAGAGGCTTTGTATGATGCACCAGAGAATGAATACACCCGAATGCTGCTGGAAACGGCACCGCGCGCCACGGGACATGAGAATACACAAAATATGAGGAGAGCAACATGATAGGCATAGTGGGATGCGGCGCGATGGGCGGCGCGATGATTGCGCGGCTTGTTGAAAAGGGCCATCAGGTGCTCTGCTATGACGCGATGCCAGAGGCGCGTGCGCGCGCCGTGGCGAATGGCGCCACTGCATGCGAGAGTTTGGCCACCTTGGCGCAAAGCTGCGATCAGATCATCCTGTCGCTGCCCAAAGCCGAGGTTGTGACCAGCGTCATGGCCGATCTCGTGCCGCATGTGCAGGCGGGAACCATCATTCTGGACACGTCGACATCAGAGCCGGACACAACCAAAATGCTGGCCGCCGCGGCAGACGGCTACATCTTTCTTGATGGTCCGGTCAGCGGCGGGCCGGGCGGCGCACGCGCGGGCACGATGACCATGGTTCTGGGCGGCCCGGCTGCGGCCATCGACGCGCTGCGCCCGGTTCTGGATGATCTGACGGCCAAGACCGTGCATGTCGGCCCCGCCGGATCGGGCCATGCGGCGAAAATTGCCAACAATCTGCTCTGTGCTGCGAATTTGGTGTTGGTCAGTGAAATGGCCCGTCTGGCGCAAAGCTGTGACATCCCGCTTGACAGCCTGTTGCAAGGGGTCAACGCCGGATCGGGGCGCAGCGGGGTCAGCGAAGTGAACTTCCCGAAATGGATTTTGAATGGTGCCTATGATTCCGGCTTTACCATGGGGCTGATGCGCAAGGATGTTGGGCTTGCCACCAAATTGGCGGGGCAGGGCGGGCTTGACCTTCCTGCCACTGCTGCGATTGCCGCGATCTGGGAAAACAGCCGCGATACATTGGCCGACAGCGCCGATTTCAACGAGATTTTCAAATATGGAGCCACCGACAATGTCTGACCGCAAAGACCTTTTGCTTTCGCTGATGCGTGACCTGGGCCTTGGCACAGAGGTGCAAAGCCTGGTTGGTGGCCAGTTGCGCGACGGCGCAGGTGATGCCGTGGTGCTGGAAGATCCCTATGCGCAGATCGAACTGGCCCGCTATGCTGATTGCGGCGCGGCGCTTGCGGCGGCGGCTTGCGATGCTGCGGCGGAGGCGCAAAAGGCCTGGGCCGGTGGCTATTCCGCCGCCGCCCGGGGCGATGTCATGCAGGACATCGCGCGGGCGGTTCAGGACCACCATGAGACGCTGGCGCGGCTCGAAGCACTGGTCGCGGGCAAGCCCGTCCGCGATTGCCGGGTGGAGGTGGCCAAGGTCGCCGAGATGTTCCGCTATTACGCCGGTTGGGCAGACAAACTGCATGGTGAAGTGATCCCGGTGCCAAGCGGGCACCTGAATTATACGCTGCGCGAACCCCTGGGCGTGGTCTTCCAAATCACGCCGTGGAACGCGCCGATCTTTACCGCAGGCTGGCAAATCGCGCCGGCCATCGCCACCGGCAATGGCGTTGTGATCAAGCCCAGCGAATTGACCCCGCTGACAACCGTCGCACTGGTGAAGATCGCCGAAGACGCGGGCCTGCCCAAAGGGTTGGTCAACGTGCTCTGCGGGCTGGGGCCAACAACTGGGCAAGCCGCGATTGAACATGACGCGGTACGCAAGGTGATCTTTGTCGGCTCGCCCGAAACCGGGCGTCGCGTTGCGGTCGCGGCGGCGCAATCGCTGAAACCTGCGGTGCTGGAGCTGGGCGGCAAATCAGCCAATATCGTCTTTGGCGATGCCAATCTGAAACATGCCGCCCTTGGCGCGCAGGCGGCGATTTTTTCCGGCGCGGGGCAAAGCTGTGTCGCGGGATCGCGGCTGTTGGTGCATCAATCGGTTCATGCCGAGCTGACCGATATGATCGCTGCGGGCATGGACGGTATCCGCTTGGGGGATCCGCTGGATGAGGCCACCGAGGTTGGCCCAATCAGCAATGGCCGCCAGTTTGCCCATGTCACGGGCATGATCCGGGGCGCGCGCGACGAGGGGGGCATTGTGCGCACCCGCGACACAACACCAGACACCGGATATTTCGTGCCGCCAACCCTGCTGTCCGGGCTGGGTAATCACGCCGCCGCCGCCCAGACCGAGATTTTTGGCCCCGTCGCCACCGCAATCGCCTTTGCGGATGAGGAAGAGGCCATCGCCATCGCCAATGACACGATGTTCGGGCTGGCTGGCGCGGTTTGGACCTCGGATGTTGGCTGTGCACATCGGGTGTCATCGGCCGTGCGCGCCGGGACATTCTGGATCAACAGCTACAAGGCGATCCATGTGTCGTCGCCCTTTGGAGGGTCGCTTAACTCCGGCTTTGGCCGATCCAGTGGTAGCGATGCGTTGATGGAGTATACAAGTCCGAAATCGGTCTGGCTCGACAGTGGTAAAACGCCCAAAATCGCGTTTGGATATGTGTCCTGATGGATGGATCGGGGTGGGGGCCGCTGTGCCCTCTCCCCCTTTGAAGGAAAGCAACAAGATGTCGCCCCCTGACTTTTTCACAGCGCAGCACCCGACCTGGACAGACTGGCGTCGCGATCTGCACAAGCACCCGGAACTGGCCTATCAAGAGCACAGGACATCCGAATTCGTCGCCGAACGGCTGACGCAGATGGGGATAACGGTGCATCGCGGGTATGGTGGCACCGGCGTTGTCGGCGTGCTCAGGAACGGAGATGGCCCCAATATCGGGCTGCGCGCAGACATGGATGCGTTGCCGATTTCCGAAGAAAGCCAACAGCCCTACAGGTCCGTCCACGCGGGCATCATGCACGCCTGTGGCCATGACGGCCATACAACCATGCTGCTTGCCGCGGCAGAGTATCTGGCGAAGACAAAGCGCTTTTCCGGCACCGTCACATTCATTTTCCAACCCGCCGAGGAATGCGAAGCCGGTGCGCGCCACATGATTGAAGACGGGCTGTTCAACGATCATCAGGTGGATAAGGTTTACGCCCTGCACAATTGGCCGGGCCTGACGCCGGGCTCGTTTTCCGTGCGGCCGGGCGCGCAGATGGCAGGGTTTGATACCTTTGATATTACCGTGACCGGGCGCGGGGGCCATGCGGCCATGCCGCATGATTGCAACGACAGTATCGTGGCCGCCGGACAGTTGATCGGCGCGTTTCAATCCGTTGTATCGCGCAGCCTTGACCCGCAATCGCCTGCGGTGCTGAGCGTCACACAGATCCACGCGGGTGACGCCTATAACGTCCTTCCCGAAGCTGTGCGGCTGGCGGGCTGCACCCGTTATTTCGACAAGGCCGTGAAACAGCAGGTAGAGACCCGGATGGCCGAGATTTGTGCCGGCGTTGCGGCGCAAAATGCCGTTGAAATTAACCTTGATTACAAAGCGGTCTATCCGCCGACGATCAACGATGTCGCCAGTCAGCAAAAGGCACAGGCGGCGGCATCGACGGTTGCGAGTCGGGATGCTGTCCATAGCGATCAGAACCCCTCCATGGCATCCGAGGATTTTGCCTTCATGCTTGAACAGGTGCCCGGAGCCTATGTCTGGTTGGGGAATGGCCCCGTGTCAGAGTTTGGCGCTTTGCATTCGCCCCGTTATGATTTCAACGACGCGATCCTGCCCATCGGTGCGCGGTTTTTCTCAACGCTGGTTGAGGGGGCAGGGCAATGAAGGCAGGACAGGATGTTGCACGATGACTTTGGTCGCCGACACCGAAGCGCTGCTGAACGACCACCCCGACACTGCCGCGCTGCTTGGCATCCAGCCGCGACGGTTTGCGGGGTTCGCTGACCTTGCCGGCACGCTTCTGGCCTCCTTCGCTGGGGTGCCGGGGGATGTGGTCCGACGGGTCTATGCCGCCAACCCCGGTCTGGTCGATCTCAGCAGCCACGACATTGCGGAAACTGCGCGGCGTAATTTTGAGCCGGGCGGCGCGGTGGCCTCGCTATTGTTTGCACGCGGGGTGCATGCCGTCATGGCCCACCGTGTGGCGCATCAACTGTGGCAAGAAGGCGACTACACGCTTGCTTTGGCGGTCAAATCGGCCTTTGGGCGGGCCTTTTCCACCGATATCCATCCCGGCGCGCGGATTGGGCCGGGCTTCTGGCTGGATCACGGTTTGGGTTTTGTTGCTGGCGAAACCTGTGTGATCGGAGAGGATGTATCGATCTGGCATAACGTGACCCTGGGAAGCACGCTGTCGGACAGCGGTGCGCAGCGCCATCCAACACTCCGGGACGGCGCGGTCATCGGTGCTGGCGCGATCATCCTTGGCAATGTCACCGTCGGTGCCGGGGCCAATGTCGCGGCGGGTGCGATCGTGATCACCGATGTTGCGCCCGCGACGGTCGTTGTCGGAGCCAATTCCAGACAGGTTGGTCCCGCAAAAGTGTCCTTTGCAAAGCCCAGGGAGTAACGCGATGAACGATGCATTCGGAATCGACCATCCATTGATCGCGGTACACGACATCAATGCCTTGCGTGAACGGCTGATCGACATCGGGTTCAACATGACATCCATCGGCAAACACCCTTGGGGGACCAGCACCAGCCTGGCGATGTTCCAGGGCTGTTTGCTGGAAATCATGGGCATCTATGATCAGACCCTGATTGACGAGGTGCTCGCCGGGGATTTCCACTTCGGGCGCCATGTCTATGAACACCTTCAAAAACGCGAAGGCGTTGCGCTTACAGCGTTGCACAGTACCAATGCTGTCGCAGACGCTGCTTTTGCGGAACAGGCCGGATTTAGGATCAGTGGCCACCTGGAATTCGGCCGTGATGTGACACTGCCGAACGGCCGCATGGGGCGTACCAAGACAACGCTCGCCCTGTTGCCAGACACAGCGCGCCCGCGCCTTTCCTTTTTCCTGTGCCAGCAACACCGCCCCGAATTCATCTATGTGCCCGCATGGTTGGTTCATCCGAATTCGGTTTGTGGCTATGCAGGTGCCTCGGTGCTGGCACGTGATGCGGATATGAGCGCGTTGGAAACCAAATTCGCGGGCCTTTATGGCGCACCACGTCCGTGCGACGGTGGCGTCGTCTTCGATACCGCGAATGGGAAAATGCGATTGTTGACCCGCGCGGCAATAGAGGCCCGCAATGGCCCCCTGCCGACTGATGTCCTGACCGAAGACGCGCCGGGAATTGTGGCCCTGGACCTTGCCTATTCAGATGGCAAAAAGCTGGAGGCCTGTTTGCGAAACTCTGGTGTGAAATACAGCAGGCACGAAAGCGAGTTTCGCCTATCCGATCCGCAGTTATTCGGAAATACGTTTCTCAACTTCGTGCCATGTTGACGTTTTTGAACGGCGGTCGCACAGCAGGCTTTTCGGAGTAAGGCGCTTCGCCTTCTACACGAGATCGCTCCGTGCTTGGCCAAAATGATAGGTTATTTCGCGCCCAATATTCGTCAGAAATGGTCATGAAATACAAAGGTGACTTATGCGCAGAGCAGCCGTCTGGGCTGCCAGCAGCGGACGACCGGTTTCCGCCCTTTGTTTTGACCGGCGCGACCGCCCTCTACGCCGGTTACCCGAAAGTCAAGGAGAAGCAGTCTTCAAATCTTCACAAACCAAGACCCGCATGATGCGTCGCACAACGAGGTCAGTGAGGCGCACTTCATGACGATCCGCCAGCATTCGTGAGGAAAGTGCCATATCGAGCAGACACAAGAGCCTCACGTGCGCGCCCCCAGCCTTGCCAAGGTCGAAGGAGATAACATCTTGAACAAGACAGTAATGTCCGCTCCGCCCGGACAGTCGCCATTGTGGCAAGAAATAGAGGCCAGCGATCCCTACTCGGTCAATTTGAGAAAACCGAAAACGCAGTTCTCAGAAATTTACCCACGGTCTCTGGCGACGCTTGGCGTTTCATCAAAACCATCGCGCTGGCCAGTTGCAAATCGACATAGATCGCTGCAACGGGGTTAGACAAATCGGTCGATATCTCACCTTTCTCTTTGGCGCGTGCGATCCAGTCTTCGTATATGTCTATAGTCTCTGCCCTGAGCATATCGATGGTATCTGCGGTCAATTCCCCCATTTGCCCCCGCGACGCGGACATATCTTGCAGCAGACATCCTTTTGGAGTGGGTGAATTCAGTTGGCTTGATCGAAAAAGGTCAATCAAGGCTTCCACGATTTCTGAGAACTGACCACCAGACTGAAAAATTGCGTAAAGCGGTTCCAAGTTCTCATCGCGGTAACTTCTTAACACAGTGCGCCTTAGACCATCTTCGTTGCCAAACTCACGATACAAGCCAGGTTTCGACACCCCGGAGCGTTTGCAAATCTCGTTGATCGAGACATGCGTCGGCCCCTCGGACATAAAGCTTTCTTTTGCGATTTCAATGATATGATCGCGATCAAGCGTCTTGGGGCGGCCCCTGGTTGTGGGGTTTTTCTGTGTGTCCATATTATAGTACCGTTCAGCATTTATACCTTGCCTTCCATTTTCGTACCATGCAGTACAAAATGAATCAACACAGGATTAAATGCCAGATTGGCAGGTTTTAGAAGGAGAAGGTCATGACGAAAACTGTGCTTTTGACCGGCATTTCCGGCTTTATCGGATTGCACGCCGCCAAAGAATTGCTGAACCAAGGATACATTGTTCGCGGTTCGGTTCGCAGCAAACGCAAAGAGCAGCAGGTCCGCGATACGCTGACTGCTGCCAACGTTGATGTCTCAAATCTGACGATTGTCGAGCTTGATCTGGCATCTGACAAAGGCTGGGACGAGGCCGCGGCGGGCGCGGACCATATCATGCACGTTGCCTCGCCCTTTATCTCTGCTGCCCCCAAACACGAGAACGAAATCATTGTCCCGGCGGTTCAGGGTACATTGCGCGCCATGCGCGCCGCAAAAAATGCCGGTGTTAAGCGGGTCGTTCTGACCAGTTCCGCAGGCGCCATGTTCAGCAAGCTGACTGGCGAAATTGGTCCGAAGGACTGGACCGATACCAACGCGCCTAAAATGAGCGCCTATCTCAAGAGCAAGACACTTGCCGAGCGCGCCGCTTGGGATTTCATCAAGAACGAAGCCGCCGGGACAGATCTCGAACTCACCGTCATTGCGCCGGGTGCGACCTTCGGGCCGCCTGTGGGTGACGATATTTCTGGCGAGGCCTTGTCCACAATTGCCCGCATGCTTCGCGGGAAAATGCCAATGGTTCCGAAAGTTGCCATGCCCATGGGCGATGTACGCGATGTAGCGGCCCTGCATGTCAAAGCGCTGGAAACACCCGAAGCGGCAGGCCAAAGGTTCCTTGTCGCCGACACGCCGGCCAGAAGCTTCCAAAATGTTGCACAGATGTTGCAAGACGAAGGGCATACTGGCCCCAGCACCCGTCTTGCTCCCAACTTTCTTATGCGCATCATGTCGATCTTCGACAGAGATGTCCGTGGTATGGTCGGTTGGCTTGGTCTAAATCTGAGCGGAGACATTTCTGCGACGCGCAGAACATTTGGCTGGACGCCGATGCCATTCAGAAAAACCCTGTCCGAAACGGCCGCGTCGATTTCAGCGTTGCAATCCTAAGCCGGTCAATCTGAACCTGATCAAAAAGAAATGCGGGGCGCGCCGACATCGTTGCGCGCCTCGGTAAAACAGGCTGCCTGCGTGAACGCCTCTCTATTCCCGTTACACAAGGAACAACCATTTCCAGCTTCCGGGACAGAAAGAAGTTCGCAACTGTTTTGGCAACCAGATGGCCTATATCGAAGAGAACGTTTGGCCCCAGTTGTCTTCCTGCACGGCAATCCGACGTCGTCTTATCTTTTGGCGAAACACCATGCCATATCTTGCGGGCAAAGGGTATCTGATTGCACCCGACTTGATAAGGGTGGGCGATAGCGACAAGCCCAAAAGGGTGGCGCGGACCGGTATATCTATGCAGAACAGAGCAAATACCCTTTTGCATTGCTTAGACAGCTGGGTGCAACGGAAGACGCTACACTGGCATTTGATAACTGGGGGTCTTCGTTAGGGTTCGAATGGGCCAGCAGAATCAAAAACGTTGTGAATGGCAGCGGCATAACGGTAGCGGCTGTACAGGCACTGCAAAACGGGGATTCATCTACCAATGAAGGGCGCGCGCTGTTTGAGGGCTTTTGGCCCCCAACATGCGAGCAAATTGTTCTGGATAGCATTATCGTTGTCGAAAGGTTCACTCCCCAAGCAGTCGCACGCGACCTAAGCGAAGAACAAATAAATGAACATCGTCGCCCGTTTCTGGATTCGAGTGAGGATCGCCACTCACAAGAATGCCGGCATCGCAGCCATGTGCGACGCCGGATGCTGGTTCTTGTTCTTGCCGCCCTGCAGCCCCGACGTTAACCCGATTGAGATGGCATTCTCGAAGTTCAATGCACACCTGGGCAGGATCGGCGCGCGGACATATAACCGGCTTGCTCCAAGCACTCACAGAAATCTGCGAACTCTCAACACCAGAAGGCGGCTGAAATTACTTCAACGCTGCCGGATATAGTTCAGGTTACAAGTCGGACACTTTAGGACCGTCGATCGATATCGATAGATTAGGCTTCGCTTACCCGCACGATATGTTTGCCCAGCATTTGCGATTTCGACACGGCGATCATCGCTTCCCGAACGGCGTCAAACTCGTAAATCTTGTCAACAGGCACCGATATTTTGCCTTTCTGATACAGGTCCGAAAGCTGTCTGTAGGCAACGTCGAGTTCTTCCGCCGTGCTGTGCAACGGCAGGACACCCATGGCACTGTACCCGCGGGCTGTCATATCACCGGCATCCAGCTTCGTCCACGCGCCGCTGCCATAGCCAATCAACGCCAAGCGGCCACCGAGGCCAATCGATTTGAGAGCATCTTCACCGGCAGCGCCACCTACCGGATCATAGATGACATCCACAGTTCCAACCAGGTCTGTCACTTGCTCTGAAATGGATCCTGCGCGGTAATCCACCACATGATCCGCCCCCAGCGACTTGCAGAAGGCAACCTTTTCCGGCCCGCCTGCAACAGCCACGACAGTCGCGCCAAGCGCTTTGCCAAGCTGAACGGCAGTAGACCCGGTGCCCCCGGAGGCACCCAGTACCAACAGAGTTTCCCCGGCCAGAAGCTTGGTCCGCTGCACCAATCCAGTATGGGCAGTTAGATAGGCCACGACAAATCCGGCGGCTTGCTCGTCAGGCATACCTGTCGGAACTTTGGTCATCAGCATCTTCGTCGACATGTAGCAATATTCGGAAAACCCACCAGAGCCGCCCATAAACAAGGTAAGCCCCATGACCTTGTCACCAACGGCAAATTCCACACCTTCGGCAACCTCTGTGACGATACCGACAACTTCCGATCCTGCGCTGACAGGCGGGGTTTGAACAAAGGGATATTCACCTTTGGTCATCAAGACATCCGGCATCCCCACCGCGGCGGCCAATACCTTTACTGTCACACAGTCGGCGGGTGGGGGCGCCAAATCGGGCGCATCAACGCGTTCAAGGACTTGCTCGACTGGTCCGAAGGCTTCAGCTTTCCATGTTTGCATCGTTCTGTTTTCTTTCTGATTAGGGTGACATTTCCCCACTCTTCGAATGGAGACGAATCTTATTTTCGTACCTATCGGTATTAAATTAATTCGTCAAGGCGCGATACACCGGTTCGCAAACCCAGCATCAATTGACAGGGGTTATCGCGGTATCTGGCTAAGGTCGTGCTTTTGCTTGGATCCTTGACTTGGACATAGGGCTTCGAACAGTTGGCCGGCAGACTGGACCTCCCCCGTTCACGCCCGGTTGCTCGTGATGAACGTGGCCATGTATGATCGTTGGAATGGTTTCGGTTTCGCTGAGCGTCGCCTTGGCGGACCCGAAATGATCGGAATCTTTGGCTGGGGCTGAGACAAACGGCGGGTGAGCCCCCCTTACAAAGGGAGCGACAGTTGCACGGGTTTGAACAGCCGGTAGTCTTTGGTCGTTGCCTGCGCCCGCAGCACAACCATCGCAGCGGCGCGGGCGTCTTCGCCTGCGTCATGGTGGTGAAAGTCAAGGTTCAGCACCTGTTTCAGATTGGCCAGACCGTGGCCGCCGTTGCCCTTCAATTCGGGCCAGGCCCGGCGCGCGATCGTCACGCTGTCGTGCCATGTCAGGTGTGGCCGCGGAAGGCCCTGGGCTTTGCAGGCGGCGTTGATCGCATGTTCATCGAACCTGCTGTGCTGCACCATCGGGTGGCGTGACAGCAACGGCCACATTTGGGGCCAGATCTGCGCAAAGCTTCCGGCGCCGCGCACAGTTTCCGGCCCGATCCCGTGCAGGTCAACATTGAAGGGCGCGAACGGCGTAAGCGGGTCAACATAGGTGGACCATGTGAGAATGCTGTCATCAAAGCCAACACAGGCGATCCCGATCTGGCAAATACTGGCGCTGTCACCACAGGCGGTTTCGACATCCAGTGCAATGAACTGGAAATCACCCACTGGCAGAGGCAGCATCAATCCGGCGCTCCCCGAAGCCGGGCTTTCAAAACAGCGATGAGCATGTCAGACGCCGCGCGCAATTCCGCGACATCCCCTGTCAGACGGGAGTAAGACCAAATGCCCTGGACCGAGAGCATGGTATAGCGCGCAAGCGCCGCGATTTCGGACACGCTCAATGGACCATCATCGCCATTCTCATAGGTCAGCACCTTGTGAAAGCCTGCCGTCAGGCGATCGCAATGCGCGCGCAGCCTTTGGCGGGTTTCCTGCGCATCTTCGGGGATCTGGGACAGAGTGTTGCCCACGAGGCATCCCATACCAAAGCCGCCCGTGTCTTCGAACCGCGCCAGCAGGTTATCGAAATACGCTTTGATGCCCTCGATCCCCGCCCCTTCGGCCTCGACCGGGGCAAAGGCGGGGGTGACGACGGTGTCTTGGTATCTGTCGAGACAGGCATGGAACAGATCCTCCTTGCCGCCAAAATCGCTGTAAATTCCGGCCCGGCTCACGCCGGTTTCGCGCACCAGATCGCCCATGGAAACAACGTGGAAACCGGTCTTCCAGAACGTATTGAGCGCATTGTCCAACAGGTTTTCGCGGGATTTGGATTTCGCTCTTGGCATTTTCCACCCTGCTTTAGAATGATCGTTCTCCTACATCTACCCCGACTCATCCACAAGCCCGAGGTGCGCACATGACTACGTCTTGCCGCGACTATAAGAAATTTGCCGCCGTGCATGGCAAGCAGATGGCCCAATATCACCAAAGTGACGGCGCCCGGCTTGCACTTCATTCAGGAAGACGCCCCGGACGAGATCGGTGCAGCCCAACCTGTAACCCCCACCAGATGCGCCGTGCGTGGATCGCAATCGACCTCCGCCACAGTCAGCTTTCAAAACAATGGCTCGGATGCGCCAGCAGCGGCGGCCGAGCTTGCCGCTGCAAGTCTCGCGGCTGATTTACCAAAATCATCGGCGGTTCGTCTGAAAAATCTGAACGACACAACGGGCCAGTGGCATGTTCAAAGAAATTATGATCGGCACTGCGTTGCTGATTTTTCTTTTCGCGTCACAGGTTGTTCGATGCTCGATTCCCTGCTGTGGCGGATCGCATGGGAACTGATTTCTCAGGCGCCATATTGGTTCATCATCATATCAACCGATTGGTCGATCATGGCGTCCATTTCTTCTGAACTGACCAAGGGTGCCCCCAACATGAACGGCCAAAACGCCTTTCCCTTCAACAACGATATGAACTCTTCTGCCGCTTGTCGGGGATTTGCGATGGTAAGCGCCCCGTCGGCGGCGGCCTCTTTCAGCAATTGTTCAAAGGACGCTGTATAGTCGACTTGGTTCTGGATTTCTCTGACAAGTTCCGGATCGCGCAGGATCTCACTCATCAGCATCTTGTTGGCGGTCATGATTTCGGGCGAGGTGTAGAGCCGCGCCTGCGCACGGCCCATCTCCACCAGTTGCTCCCGGACATCCACGCCGGGCCGGTAGCTGACCTTCAGGTTGTCCGCGATGACCCTCCATTGGCGCAGCATCAGGGTTTGAAAGAGCACTTCCTTGCTTTCAAAATACCGATACACGGTGCGTTTCGACGCGCCAGCCGTTTGGAGAATTCGGTCCATGCTGGCGGCAAGGAACCCATTCTCGCAGAATTCATCAAACGCGCCCTGCAGGATTGCCTCACGTTTATCGACTGAATTTTCAACGACTTCATTCATACTGCCGGTCTACACATCACGTCCAGGAATTGCCAATTTTTCGGCCAGGTAAACTTGCGGGTTTACCTGTCGTTTTTTGCGCCGTATAGGTACACCCAACAGTTTACCTGCATTCGCATCACATTGCCAGATGGAGATCGACCATGACTATCAAGCTAAAGATCAACGGGGCCGAACGCTCTGTCGAAGCAGAACCCGGCACGCCATTGCTCTGGGTGATCCGGGATGAATTAAAACTGACCGGCACCAAATTCGGCTGCGGCGTCGCGTCTTGTGGTGCTTGCACCGTGCATGTCGACGGCGAACCGACACGGTCCTGCCAGACCTATATCGAAGACGTCGAGGGCGCCGAGGTTTCCACCATCGAAGCGATTGGCGACGACAAGATCGGCGCTGCCGTACAGCAAGCCTGGAAAGAACTCGACGTGGTGCAATGCGGGTACTGCCAGTCCGGTCAGATCATGTCTGCGGTGGGTTTGCTGAAAGAAACGCCAAAGCCAACGCTGGAAGAGATTGACGACTACATGGATGGCAACGCCTGTCGCTGTGCCACCTATCAACGTATCCGCGCCGGTATCCAGCGCGCCGCAGAAATCGTGGAGGGTTAAGCCATGACCATCAACACATCCCGCCGCAGTTTCCTCAAAGGTGCAGGTGCAGCCGTTGCCGTTCTGGCCGTTGGCATTGACCCCAAAGGCGCGCTGGCCGCTTCGACGTCGGAGGCCGGCACAGCGATCACGCCCTTCGTGAAAATCTATGCCGATGGTACGGTTGCAGCCGTCATCAAGCACTTTGAAGGCGGGCAAGGCACCTCTACGGGCCTGTCCACGCTGATCGCTGAAGAACTGAACATGGAGCTTGGCGATATCACCTTCGAAATGGCCCCTGCGGATGCCGCTGTGTACAACAACCTGTTCTTTGGAGCGCTGCAGGGCACGGGCGGATCGACCGCGATGGCCAATTCGTTCATGCAATACCGCACCGCGGGTGCCGCCGCGCGTGACGTGCTGTTGCAGGCCGCAGCCAAGGATTGGGGCGTGGGCCCCTCTGAGCTGACACTCTCCAATGGTGTCATTTCCGGCGCGGGCCAAGAGGGCCACATTGGTGAATTCATCGCCACCGCTGCACAGATCGAGGTGCCAGCCGAACCTGTCCTGAAGGCCCCCGAAGACTGGACCCAGATCGGCAACACCCAAAAAGCGCGCCGCGACAGCCATGACAAGATCAACGGCGAAGGCATCTATGGCATGGATATCCAACTGGATGGCCAGATGGTTGTCGCAATCAAACGCATCCCGCAATACGGCGCAACTGTCGCCTCGTTCGACGATAGCGCCGCCAAGGACGTCACGGGATTCATCATGGCCAAGGCCCTGCCCAACGGCGCGGGTGTGGTGGCCTATGCCGAAAACACCTGGGCCGCGTTTCAAGCGCGTGACGCGATCGAGGTTGAGTGGGATCTGAGCAAGGCCGAAACCCGCAGCAGTGACGAGATCAAGCAACAGCTGCTGGCGGCTGTAAACACTGATCCACAGTGGCAGGCATCCGAAACAACATTGGATGCAACGACAGCCGCGCTGGAGGGGGCCGCCCAAGTCGTAGAGCGCGAATTCTTCTTGCCGATGCTGGCCCACGCAACGATGGAGCCCCTGTCGGCCACAATCGCGGCCACCGAAGACGGCGGCGTGATCATGTATGACGGCGCGCAGGGTCCAACCATCAACCACGCCACGATGCACCAGATCCTTGGCATCCCGATGGACAAGATTGAGGTCAAAACCCTTTATGCAGGCGGGTTCTTTGGCCGTCGCTTCAACGCGGGCGCGGATTATATCGTCGAAACGACACTGGCCTTTTCGATGACCGATCAGACCCGCCCGGTAAAGCTGGTCTGGTCCCGCGAAGATGACCTGTCTGGCGGCTGGTATCGTCCGGCCTATGCGCACAAGGTGCGTATGGGTCTGGACGATGCGGGCAAGATTGTCGGCTGGGATCACCGCGTGGCGGGTCAATCCATTGCAAAAGATGGGCCGTTTGAGGCTTTCTATGTCAAAGACGGTGTGGACATTTCTTCGGTGGAAGGGACGGCAGAAAATCCCTATGCGATCCCCGGAATGCACATCGGCTTGACGGACGCGGCCCCGGCAACCACCGTCAACTATTGGCGTTCCGTCGGTCATAGCCATAACGCCTATGTCATGGAAACCATGATGGATGTGGCCGCAGCAGCAGCGGGTCAGGATCCCGTCAGCTTCCGTCTTGCGCATTTGCCCGGCGACACAGCCGATCAAAAACGCAAAGCTGGTGTGCTGAAACTGGCCGCCGAGAAGGCCGGTTTTGGCAAGCCGTTGCCCGATGGGCATTTCCACGGTGTGGCTGTGCACAAATCCTTTGGCACCTACTGCGCGCAGATCTGCGAAATCTCGATCGACGAAGATGACTATGTTCAGATCGCGAAATACACCGCCGCCGTCGACTGTGGCGTGGCCGTGAACCCCGACGTCGTCAAAGCCCAGGTCGAAGGGGCGATCGGCTTTGGCGTCGGGCATATCATGCGCGCTCAAATCACGCTGGATGGCGGCGTCGTGGAACAGCAAAACTTCCCCGACTATGAACCGCTGCGGATGCGCGACATCAAGGCCATCGAGGTGCATATCGTCAAGACAAACGAAGCGCCCTCAGGCATTGGCGAACCGGGCACACCGCGGCGGGCCCAGCACTCGCGAACGCAATCGCAGCCTCCGGGCGTGATCTGGTGACACATCTGCCGATGATCGAAAACGGTGTAGATTTCGCCTGACGAACCTATTGACCGCCGCGGCCAAATGGGTGCGGCGGTCTTTTTAATACCGCGCCACAGTCGTGCGCGCGACACTGCGTCCTGTGCGGTTTAGAACTCTTCCTCTAGCATTAACCATAAATGCTCTGCCACTGAGTGCTTGCTGCTGGTTTCATTTCAATGGCGGCATGGGACCGCTTTGGCAGGCTTGGTGGCCCAGCGGCCAGTGTCGCGTTTTCCTGCTGTGTGAAGCTGTACGCCATACAAGGCGCCAGACGCTGGAGCACGTCAGTGATCCGGACCGTATCGAATGCGGCCTCTTTGCCCAGATTAATCCTGCTTCTGAATTCGTCGGTTATTGCTGTGAGTTTTCCGAAAAGCTCGGATCGTTGCTGCGGCAGATCGCTGAGGATGAACCTACAAGTGACGTTCGTTGCCACGCCGTGCAGGAATTGCCGCAAGTCGCGTGAACCCCCAGAGCCGACCCATGCGGGTTCGGCTGTCTTGAAGGGGCGGCCATTCTGGGCGCTCCAATGAACGACAATTAACTCATGTTAAGTTCTTCCTTCCGGTTTGAGTTCGGTTGCCAATTTTTGAGACATTTTCAAAACCGCCTTACGCCCGCCGCGCCGCTTGCCAGACCAATGGCGCAAGCACGATGGCGATGAAGGGGAACATCATGAGATTGATAAGATGCCATCCCGATGCCTGCATCAACGCGCCGGAAAAGAACGAAAGCGCTGCGACTGTGCCGAAAACGGCGAAATCATTAAGCCCTTGGGCACGTCCGCGCTCGGCCTCTATATGCGCGGCGGCCACCATCGCAGTGGCCCCGATGAAGCCAAAGTTCCATCCGATCCCAAGAAGGATAGAGAGATGAAGAAATGCCTCAGATCCAAACCGGTCAGCGCAACAGCACCGGAAATGCCGATGATGATCAGGCCAGCGGCAGTGACCTTTTCCTTGCCGAACCGGGCGATCAGCTTGCCCGTCACAAGGCTGGGCGCGAACATCGCCAGCACATGTCACTGAATACCCCAGGCAGCGTGGTCAATCGAATGCCCGCATCCGACCATCGCCAGCGGTGCGGCCGTCATGACAAATGACATGAGCCCGTAAGACACCACGCCAGCAGCTACCCCAAGCATGTTTTTAGGCGACGCCA
Organism: Phaeobacter sp. J2-8; assembly: GCF_022867865.1. Classification (GTDB taxonomy): domain Bacteria; phylum Pseudomonadota; class Alphaproteobacteria; order Rhodobacterales; family Rhodobacteraceae; genus Marinovum. The sequence goes on from NZ_JALIEC010000001.1 coordinate 300,355, forward strand.
GAAGTTGGAGCACGGTGCGGCCCCCGTCTTCGGACGGCGTTTCGGCTGTGGCTGCGGGTTGACGTCCCCTTAACCGGGTCAGAATAAAAAATGCGATGAGCGCCAGCGCCGCTTGGCTCAGGAAACTACCCGCAAAGGGCACCCCCGGCACAGCGTCGCGCGTGGCAATGACCAGTTGCGGGCCGATAACAGCAGCGACCAGGCCGCCGACCATGACCCATGAAATGGCCCGTCCCCTGTCTGCCCCTTCGCGCCCGTCGGCAGCTGCGAAACGGTATGACTGGACATAAGACGCATAGAGCCTCGCCAGAAACGTTCCCAAACAGAAGAATATGAACGCCCCAGATGATATCGCGCCAGCGGCGATCAATCCGGACAACACGCCGATCATCGCCCCCAGAAGATAACCACTGCGCCGCCCATAGTGTCGCATGATCCAAGCGGCAGGCACCGTTCCAAGGGCAAGCCCAAGATTGTAAATGCTGACCGGCAGCGTCGCCAAAGCAGGGTCAGTCGCAAGGTCCTGGCCAACCAATCCCCCCAGCGAGATTACAATCGGTCCACTGGCAGCCCCCCAAAAGATTGGGCAAGGATCAGAACCGTAAGGTTGCGCCGAAACCCGGCGGTTTCAGTCGCGTCTATCGTCTGTGTCATCATATTTCACCCGTATGGCCACCATGCCCGTTGGATTGGCTTGGCGCAGCGTGCTTTCATTTATCTAATGGATGCCCAAGACCATGCGGGCGGTCGGTGATCAGGTCTGCATGGGTTCGTGCAGCGCCAGCGTGTTGGCCGCATGTTCTGCCGCCTCTAATGCGCCCTCAAGAAAGCCACCGAAGTCCGGGGCGGTTTCGGTCGACGCAAATATCATCCCGCCTGCTGAAAGGGCACGCAGGTTGGTCGGCAAACCATAGCGGGGGTGGCTTCGGACCGGTTGTCGGTCCCGTGGGCGCGCGATGTCTGGTATGGTTGCCCAGTCTTGCAAAACAAGGTGCATCGGGTCGGCCATTTCCGGACCGAACATCGCCGTCAGCTGGGCCGCCGCAAGGCGCATCATCTTATCTTTGTGCTGGGCACGCGCATCCGCAGGGACCCCGACAAAACCGAAGAGCGCATAGGGACCGCCCTGCATTGGCGAAGCATCATGGATTTCGACCATTGGCCCTTGCTGGCTCATGGCGTCGCCGGACAGCCCGGCATTTCGCCAATGAGGCTGGTCGTAAACCGCGATGATCTTGGCCTGACCGGCCATCCAGGTCGGCACGTTTTGCAAAGCCTGCGTTTGGGCCGCATCCAGGGCGGGGTCAAAGGAAACGGTATCGGCGATGACCCGGGGCGGCACGGCCATCACAATCCTGTTGGCCGTGATGATCTGTGCGCTGCCGTCTTGATCAACCTGCGCCGTGATCTCGCCCGCCGAATGGTCGATCGACGTCAGCCGCGTGCTGGTCATGATCATCGCCGGATCCAACCCTTTGGCCAAGGCATGCACCACACTGCCGATCCCACCTGCCAAACGGTACGACCCCGCCATAGAGGCATAGCCGCGCCCGCGCTGTACGGCGCCGTTTTGCTTTTGATAGACCAAGTCACCTGTTGAAAACTGCTCAAACACAGGGATCTGAAAGCGTTCGGCAAGGGCCGCCATGCGCGGCTGGCCCGGCCAGAACCACGCTGGCCCAAGGTCGAACGCGCCGCCCGAAAGCTCTTTGGTCAGGATACGCCCGCCAAGGCGGTCCTGCGCTTCAACCAGCAAGAAATCGCGGCCTTGGCGGGCCAGTTGGTCAGCAAGCGCAAGACCCGACAAACCACCGCCGACAATCAGAATATCGGTCTGCATCAGAACGCCTCTCCCATCGGCCTGAGGTCCAGCTCATGCGTCCAGGTGGACCGTGGTTGATCCGCCAGCGCCAGATAGGTGCGGGCAATATCCTCCGGTTTCATCATCCGTGCAGGGTCCATACTGTGCAGGGCGCGGCTGGCATCCGTGTCGACAATCCCGTCAAGAACCACATGCACAACGTGGATACCCTGCGGCCCATACTCACGCGCCAGCGATTGGGTCAGCGCCCGCAACCCTGCCTTGGCCGAGGCAAAGGCCGCAAAATTCTTGCCACCGCGCAGGCTCGCTGTCGCGCCAGAAACGATGAAGGTGCCGCCGCCCCCTTCCACCATCGCAGGCAAAACGCTTCGCGCCAGATGAACCGCTGAAAGCACCATCGCACGCCATGTCGCCTCAAAATCTGCCGTCGAGGTCTCCTCAAACCCCGCGATCACCAGCTTCGCCGCGTTGTGAACCACCAGTTTTGGTGCCCCATGGGTTTGTATCAGATCCGACACGGTTTGGGCTGTTGGATCAGGGTCGGACAGGTCGACGGCATGTGTCGTGCCCGCCGCCCCATCGGGAACCGAGCGGTTGAGGCCGATGGAAGTATAGCCGTTCTGAGCAAAGGTGCGCACCAAACTCTGCCCAAGACCGGCCCCCGCCCCGCCAATGATCGCAAGTGGATCTGACATCTCAGCCTCCGGCATTGGGGGCTGTTGGCGTGACTGCAAGATGGCCGGATTTGACCCAAAGCCGCGCCCCATCAGGCCCGGAAACAGCGTTCAGCGGCGTGTGGGGCGGCAGACGCAGCCAAGAATTGACCCCGAAATCCTCATCGCCTTCGCGAAAGCGGCCTTCGATCACAAGGGCTTCGAACCCGTTGTGGCCGGCCTGAGCCACAGCCACATTGGCCTCCCAAAGCTCGATCCGCACCCGTTCCCGCGCATCCTCGAACAGCGGGATTTCTGAAACACCTTCCTGCACCGGCTGCGGGGGCTGGGTGGTGGTGTCTATGGTGATCTGCTGACGGTCTTCCATGTCAAACTGCCACAGTTTGACGAAAATCACCGCCCCCGATGCAGAGCTTGGCGTATGCGCAGAGGTCGGCGGGTTGCGCACATAGGTGCCAACCGGAAAGTCACCGTGCTCGTCCTGAAAAACGCCCTCAAGCACCAGAAACTCTTCGCCGCCCGTATGGGTATGCGCCGAAAACGCGCTGCCCGGCGCATAGCGGACAATGGTCGTCGCCCGCGCGACCTTATCCCCGATCCGGTCCAGCATCCGCCGGTCCACGCCCTTCATCGGGGATGCCACCCACGGTTCCCTGTCCGAATGCACAGCAGCACGTTCATCAAAATTTGCGTTTAGGTCCATGGTACATCCTTCCGGTTCAACGCCAAGGGGCGCCGCATGGCTATCTACCAGTTGATAGGCTTTCAATTAGATATTGCCCTCCCTACTGTCAACACCTATCTACCACATGATAGACAGGAGCCCCGCATGCCACCGACAATGAAAGACAAAATCCTCGACGCCGCTGAAAAGCGTGTCCGCGGTGCGGGTTTCTCAGCGATGAGCTTTCGCGATCTGGCAAGCGATGTCGGCATCAAAAGCGCAAGCGTTCACTATCACTTTCCGACCAAACCCGATCTGGGCGAAGCTTTGGTTGATCGCTACACCAGCCAGTTCAAAGAGCACCTTGAACAGATCGACACCGCCAGCTTGAAAACGGCGTTGGACAGCTATGTTGCGCTCTACTCTCAAGCGCTTGTCCTGGACGAAACCATCTGTCTTTGCGCAATCATGGGAGCAGAAGCGATCGGGCTGCCCAAGAATGTAAACCAGAAAACAAAGGCATTCTTCAAAATGAACAGGATGTGGTTGCTTGATCTGTTCCAACGCAATGGCGTCCAAAACCCGGAAGACACATCCTGCCTGATCGTCGCGGCGCTGGAAGGCGGCATGATCGTTGCTTCATCCTCCGACGATCGTGCGATGTTCGACCAGATCGCCAAGGCCGCGATCCGAAGTATCGTCACGATCTGACGTCCATAAAGCGCGCTCTCGACTGCCGTTAGCTGCGTTTGCGCATCGACAAACGGGATCTCTGCGCTTGACCTGCTCCCCTGAAAAGTCCGGTATTTTGAGTTGGCCGGTTTGTCAGCTAAGGAGGCAGCCGATGAAGAGAAGCCGCTTCAGCAAAGAGCAGATCGTCGGGATATCGAAAGAGCATCAGGTTCGGCTTGGCGCAAAGGAGCTTTGCCGCAGCATGGCGTCAGCGATGCGGGATTTTATAAATGGCGATCCAAGTCTGGCGGTATGGAGGTGTCCGGCGCGCAGAAGTTGAAGGCGCTGGAAGCTGAGAATGCCAAACTGAAGAAACTCCCGGTGTAACAGATGATGGATGGCCTGACACCCGTCAAATATGCTGATCGGTCAATAAAGGACCAAAACCTGAACAGAGCTAACCAAAATTAGCGGCATCAACTGACCTGAAACAAGGTAAGTGGTCCATGACATTGAGAGAACTAAATAAGTACGTATTCGCCACATTCAGAACGATTGCTGCCCTTCGCCGCTAAGTCACATTCGCGTGAGTTTCCACCTGCTGGAAGCCACTTTCGTTGTTGACGGAATGTCGACCAGCTGTGTCTAAGGGGGGAGGAAAAAGGAAAGCGTTTTGATCGGTCGTCTCATCATCATAATTGTTGCGCTGCAGCTCGTTGTGACGAGTGCCTTTGCGCATGTGATGTCGATGCCCGAGCAATGTGCGCAGCCGATGGCCCAGCACATGCATTGTGAAGAAACGTCCTTTTCCCAGGATCAGGACGTTGAGGTTGCTTTCGAAACCGAGCAGCAAAGCGAGCCCTTGGGGCTTTTGCATTGTGCCAGCGTTGCCTGCACGGACCAGTTCGCGGGCAGCCCTGTGCCTGCCCTGATCCGGGCGCCGCTGAGCGCCAAGCTGACACCCGAAGAGCCAAGGATGGCTCTGCAATCCGTGTATCTTTCCCAACTGCGGCCGCCTTCGGCCTGACATCGCCTGTCCGGCGTTGATTGCGGTGTCGTCTGAACAGGCGCGCTCGGCAATCCGATCACATGCCGCCAATCCGGGGCCAAGCCCGCGGCGCATCTGATCCTCTTCTCCCTGCTTTCACTGTTTTTGCAGTGACCTTCTCTCTGCGTGGCCAATCGCTGGTCCACGCCCATGGAAAATACATGAAACACACGAATTTTCTGCGGCCCCTCGCCGTGGTGCTGGGGCTTGCCCTCGGCGTGTCGGCACAGGCTGGCACCTATGACATCAGTGTCGACAAGGTCCGGATCGACACCGGCACTTTCAAGAAAAACGGGATTGGCTATAACGGAAGCCAGACCCCGACCATCCTGAATTTCCAGGAAGGCGAAGACGTCGTCATCCGCGTAAAGAACAATTTGCGCGAAAGCACGTCCATCCATTGGCATGGTCTGATCCTGCCGTTCCAGCAGGACGGCGTGCCGGGCATCAGCTTCAACGGTATCAAACCGGGCGAGACCTTCACCTATCGCTTTCCGATCGAACAGGCAGGCACCTACTGGTTTCACAGCCACTCGGGTTTTCAGGAGCCGGACGGCGCCTATGGCGCCATCGTGATTTCCCCCAAGGGCGGCGAAGCCGTGCCGACGGACCGCGATTACGTGGTGCAACTGACCGACAAACATCCGCACAGCGGATCGCGGATTTTCCGCAACCTGAAGGCCTCGGCGGACTATTACAACCGCGCCCAACGCACCGCGCAGGATCTTATTGAAGATGCCGGTGCCAGCGGATTGAAAGCCGCGCTTCAGGATCGGAAAATGTGGGGCGCGATGCGCATGATGCCCACAGATATCGAGGATGTGCAGGGCTTTACGCCGCTGATCAACGGGGCCAGCACGCTGCAGAACTGGACCGGCATCTTCAAACCCGGTGAGAAGGTGCGCCTGCGGCTGATCAATTCGTCGGCGACGACCTATTTCGATGTACGCTTGCCCGGTCTGAAAATGACCGTGGTGCAGGCCGATGGCAATGACGTGAAGCCGGTAACGGTGGATGAGCTGCGCATTGCCGTTGCTGAGACCTATGATGTGATCGTCCAGCCGCGCGAGGCCAAGGCTTACTCGATCATCGGCGAGAGCGCAGGTCGCACCGCGATGGTGCGCGCCACGCTGGCCCCGTCCGAAGGCTTGGTTGGTCCCTATTACAAGATGCGGTCCCGGCCGCTTCTGACCATGGCCGATATGGGGGGCATGATGGGCGGCATGGACCATTCCGGCATGGATATGGATGGGATGGACATGAGCGGCTTTGATATGTCCGGCATGGATCACTCTGGTCATGACATGAGCGGTATGGACATGTCGGGCATGGATCATTCCGGGATGGATATGGGCGGCATGGACATGGCCGCTGGCATACCTGTTGTTCCTGCCGAAGGGGCATCCGGTGCCGCCTTCTATGCGCCGGGCAGCGGATTGATCCCGTCGGCGGCAAATGGTGGCAAGTTTCTGGGCTACGAAGATCTACGCGCCCGCAAGCCGCTCTATCGTGACCGCGCCGCCACGCGCGAAATCGAGATCCGCCTGACCGGCAACATGGAGCGCTATATCTGGTCCATCGACGGCGTCAAATACGAAGACGCCGACCCGATCCGTCTGACCTATGGCGAACGTGTCCGGTTCAAATTCGTCAACGAAACCATGATGGCGCACCCGATGCATCTGCATGGCATGTGGACGATCATCGACACCGGCAAAGGGGCCTATGACCCCGTGAAACACACGGTCAGCGTGGCGCCGGGCACGACACTTTACACCGAAACCGAAGTTGATGCGCCGGGCCAATGGGCCTTTCACTGTCACCTCTCTTATCACATGGCCGGCGGCATGTTCCGCAAGGTCATCGTCGAAGGCGGGCCATCCTGATGGGCGCGTATTCCAAGGAAAACAATCACATGAAAAACCTGCTTCTTGGCGCGGCAGTCGGGCCGTTTCTTGCGCTGTCCTTTGCGTCTGATGCTTTGGCGGAATTGGGCGTTTCCCCGACGGTCTGGGGGGTGCGGACCGACAAGCTCGAATACCGGATGGGCGAAGAAGAAAACGCCTTTGCCTGGGAATTCGCGGCCTGGGTTGGCAATGACGATCTGCGTGTTGTCTGGCAAAGCGAAGGTGCGAAGATCGAGGGCGGCGACGTCGAGGAGATGAGCAACCAGATCCGTCTTCAAAAGCCGATCACCGAATTCTTCGATGGTTTCATCGGGGTCGCAGCGTCGACGCCGGAGGGCGCGCCCGAACGCTATTACGGCGCTTTTGGCGTGACCGGCCTTGCGTCGCAGTGGTTTGAGGTCGAGGCGGCACTTTACCTGTCGGAATATCCCTACATCGGGGCAGAGGTGGAATATGAGGGGCTGCTGACCAACCGGCTGATCCTGACACCCTCGATCGAAGTCAGCCTGCCATTGGCGGATGACCCGGATCGGGAAATCGCGGCGGGTGGTGCCACGACCGAGCTGGGGCTGCGGCTGAGCTATGACCTGATCGGGCGCAATCTGTCCCCCTATATTGGCGTGAACTATGAACGCGCCTTTGGCGGGACGGCGGACATTCTGCGCGACCATGGCCACGATGTGGACGAGCTGACCAGCGTGGTCGGCGTCAATTTCATGTTCTGATCTTTCTGCGCCCCTCTCGGTATCTGCTTTTGCAAAACAAGAGAGAGCCGCAGGGGCGCAGCTTTTCAACCGAAACCAACCAAGGGAGCATCCCAATGAAATTTCGTACAATCCTTACCTCTGCTGCACTTTCCGTCGGCCTCGCGCTTAGTGCAGGCGCGGCACTCGCACACGGCAAGGGCATGATGACCATGCCGAGCAATGGTCAAACTGTCGGGGCGGACACCAAGGTCATGCACTTGATGTTCACCGATCCGATGCAGATCACCACCGTCACGATGAAGGTGCCTGATGGAAAGACCTATAAAATCAATGGTCCGGCTGCGAACAAGGCCGTGAAGACTTGGGAAGGCAAGCTGCCGAAACTCGCGCCGGGCAACTACAAGGTCGACTGGCGCGGCATGTCGCCCGATGGCCACCCGATGAATGGCAGCTTCGCGTTCAAGGTCGCGAACTGATCATGGGCGGGGTTCTTACCGCACTGGAACCGGTGCAGATCGCCTCGATCCTCGTCAAGGCGGGGATGTATGTCACTGTCCTGCTTGCGGCGGGCTCCGTCATAAATCTCTGGCTCCTGACCGAGCTGGATGCCGCTGCAAGCCGTCGTCTCAGGCGGCTTGCAGCATGGTCAGCCGTGGGCGGGATCGTTTTCAGCGCGCTGAACATCCCGCTACGCGCGGCGTTCTTCTATGGCGGGATCGGCGGCGCGCTTGATCCGATGATGCTTCAGATTGCCTTCTTCGGTCCGCTTGGGCTGTCCGTGGGGACCGCGATTGTCGGCCTTCTCGCCATTCTTCCCATCATGCTTGACCGTGATTGGACGCGGTCCGTGGCCAGCGTCGGTGTGGTCTGCGTGGCGATCAGTTTTGCGCTGCGCGGTCATGCGACCGGCGACCCGAGGCTGGCGCTCTCGACCCTGTTTGTCTTTCACATCCTTGCGGCCAGTTTCTGGATCGGAGGCTTTTATCCTCTTTACGACATGGCCGGGCGCGGCAACGCGGCCGCTGTGCGCACCGTCGAACGGTTCGGGCAGGCGGCGCTGGTCATGGTCGGGCTGCTTGTTGTTGCGGGGGTGGTGATCCTGGTGATCCTGGCGGCGATCCGATCGCGGTCCTGACCCAGCCCTGGGGCCAGTTTCTGACGCTGAAGCTGGCGGTGGTGGCGCTGCTTCTTGGGCTTGCAGGGCTGAACAAGCTTCGGCTGACACCGGCTCTGGCAGAAAACGGGAACGCCGCTCCGCTGCGAATGTCGATCCGTTGGGAGGTCGCGGCCTTTCTTGTGATCCTGCTTGTCACTGCGACCTTCACGTCCACCGTTGCGCCAGAGCACATCGGCTGAGCCTGCGAAACGGTAGGTCGTTCAGCCGAATAAGGGGGCGTCAAGAAGACGCCCCTATATCTCATCTCAAACGCCGACGCGCGAAGGCCCATCACGATCATCATCAGGTTCCCGGTCAGGGAAATGAAGCCAAGCGGCACATTTCGGTAGGTGCCGATTATTTCCTTCCGCTGATCTCCTCCTGATAGGCGCGTTCGCGGTCCGGCCATGTGGATTTGATGTATTCGAGTATGGCGTGGATTTGCGCGTCCTCCAGAGTATCGCCAAAGCCCGGCATGTTGCTTTCATAACCATCGCCGACAACTGCGGCCGTCCCCTCCCGTGTTATTTGAAACAGGATGTCGTCGCTGTGATGCCACGTGTGACCCGTGGCATCATGGGGCGGTGCAGGAAGTCGTCCATCAGCGTCGCGGCTGCGCCAGTCCGGCTGACCTTCAAGCTTGGCCCCGTGACAAGAGGCGCAGTTCTCTTGGTAGAGCGCTGCGCCATCTATGCCTTCTGCCTTGGCGGAGTTGGCCGCGCCGGTAAGTGCCATTGCAAGCAAAAGAAACCGGCTCATGAGACGGTAATCCAATTGTTCATGCCAGAGGCGGCGTGCCCCAACATGTGACAATGCAGCAGCCATTTGCCGGGATTATCCGCGACAAAGGCGATCTCGGTCGTCTGGTCTGGCATCACCAGTACCGTGTCGCGAAGCGGGCCGAGGGTTCCGTTTGCGTCGCGCACCCGGAAGTGCATCCCGTGCAGGTGCATCGCATGAGGAAAGATCGTGGTGTTCGTCATGCGGATGCGGGCCGTTTCCCCGCGTGACAGGGCGGTAAAGGGCGTCTCTCCCAGACCGGCCTGTCCGGCCAGTGCCCAGAATTGGCCGTTCTGGACCAGGTCTTGCCAGCCCATCGTCTGACCGTTGAACCGTGCAGTTTCCAGCCCGCGCATGGCGCCACCTTGCAGGGGCATGTCAAATGTACGGGCCGCGTCGATCCCGGCGATGTCCATGCCTGGGTTGGGCGGCAAGGGCGCAGGCATGTCACGCTGAACCGTGGCCGCGCGTCCGGTGACTGTGAATTCGGCCAGCACCTGCCAACTGTCGTCGGAGGCAGCAAACAGAAGCCCGGCGGGTGCACCTTCATCAGCGGTGACATCCACGATCAGGTCCATGCGCTGCGCCGGGGCAAGGACAATCGTGGTTGTCACCGGCTCGGGTGTTGCAAGGGGCATCCCGTCGAGCGCGATTGTCCATCCTTTCAGCCCCTCAAGTCTAAGCGCAAAGATCTGGGCATTTGCGGCGTTGATCAGCCGCAAGCGCAGCCGTTCATTCTGCCGCGCCGCGAGGTTGTAATTGAAGCGCCCGTTCACCCCCACCAGATTGCCGATGCGGCCGCCATGGCTCTGCGCCATAGGAGCGGCAAAATTATCGACGAACTGCCCGGTGTCCGGGTCAAGCAACCAGTCGTCGATCATCAGAACCTTATCGCGGTCAATGTCCGGCTGTGTGGGCTCTTCAACGATCAGCGCACCGGCAAGGCCCCGTGCAACCTGCTCCATGGAATTGGTGTGCGCGTGATACCAATAGGTGCCAGCGTCCGGCAGGTCGAAGGCATAATCGAAGCCTTCTCCGGGCGGCACCGCATCCTGGGTCAGCCCCGCAACGCCGTCCATTGCATTGTCTATTCGAATGCCGTGCCAGTGGATCGAGGTCGGCACATTCAGGGCGTTGACCAGTCGCCGTTCAAACCGGCTGCCTTGGGCCGCGCGGATCACGGGGCCGGGGATACTGCCGTCGTAACTCCAGACCGGCGTGGCCGGATACCTGTCCGGGGCAAGCTGGATCATGGCCTCCTTGGCCGTCAAGAGCGGGACGTCCTGGGCGAAGGCCGGGCGGGCCAGCGCGGTCGCGGCAAGACCCGCGCAGAAGTGGCGGCGCGTCAAATTCATATCAGTTGATCCCATTTGTGCGTTGCACTTCGCGGACGTAGGCAATGATGGTGCGAACTTCTGCAGGTGTGACCCGTGGCTGGGGCGGCATGTCGCCGAATTTCCAGTGGTGCGCACGCACGCCATTTTGTGCAGCCAATAGAAAGGCCATGTCCCCATGGTGTGACGGCTCATAGATCTTGTGGATCAGGGGCGGGCCAAACCCCATCTTCCCAGCGGCATCTGTGCCGTGACAATCAGCACAGACCGCATCGAATGCCCGCTTGCCCATAGAGGCCTCGGGCGAAAGACTTTCCGGCAGGGTGACGGCGACCATGGCCGCGCCTTCTGTGGGGCTCGATGCTTGCTGAATCTGTGGATCCTGATCAGGGAAGCGGGTGAAGGCATATGTGCCAAGTGCTGCGGCGATGACCGCAGCCCCGGCAATGAACGTGATTTTCATGATATTTTCCTGTCCTTGCGCAGCCTTGGTCGTGCGCATTCTCAAATTGGCCGGACGATTGTCAGCCCAGGCGGCAGTAGAGAAGGATCAGGTCCGAGGGGGCGGCAGATTCAATGCCAAGTGAACGGATGCCCCCCTGTAGGCATCGGGCCATGCTTGACGATGGCCGAGGGTCTCTTGGTCCCGTTGTGACAGTGCATCAGCGATGAGAGCCATTGGGGCACAAAGGGACATATCCGCGCAAGGTGTTCCCTTATGCGTCTTATCCCCCTCGGCGCCCTCCATTTCGACCATCTCTTCTGGACAGGATGGACATTCATGCGTCGTCATCCCGGCCGCATCAAAATGCAGCGATGAGACCAACACCAAAAAGTTGGACAGAAGGATGATGGCGATCAGGCGCATGCGGGCTTTCTTACGTGTCATAATCAGTATGAGACGCCACGGGGCAGGGGTCAATCCTGACCCGAAGTGCCCACGCGCAACATGTCCCCACTCGTGCCACATGACAGGGCTGAACACCTTTTGCCAGCATAAGAAGCCTATCGCGTGGAAACGTCTGGTTTTCGCGTTTCAAGACCCCTAGTGGGCTAAATTGGGGGCAAGACCGTCAGGGAGGATATGGGGTGGGTTTCTTGCGACCAAAAACGAATTTTTGTTTTTTCGTCCACCACAGTCATCCGAATGTGCAGCCGCAATGCCAGGTGGATCAAGCTCTGGGGTGTGCTTGGTGAAAGGAATGTCGAGTATTCTAGGGTAACTCAGTACATCACCATGCCCTGAGATGACGTAAGACACCGAAGATGCCATGCAGATCGCAAAGCGCATCAAAGCCCTAAGGCGCATCGAATGCCACGAACCGATCACACAGGGCTAGACAATGGATCATCGCGTGTGGATGGCTTTTGTCGGTCTGCGTCTCGGGTTCCGATTAGGTTATCTGAACCGTCTGATCGACAATGGCTCGATTGGCAGATCCGTTGTGCCTGTTTCTACCAACTCGGCAAGGATCTGACCGACAATCGGACCAAGCTGAAAGCCGTGGGATAAGAACCCGAACGCGTGGAATAGGCCGTCTTCATTGAGGCTTGGGCCGATGATCGGCATGTGATCCGGTGTCATGCCTTCGACCCCGGCCCAAGATCGGACGACTGGCACGTCTTTGAGGTGCGAGAAAAGATCAAGCACCGCGCGCGCGTTCATGGCCAGTTTGTCGAGCGCTAGACGGGACGAATACCCGTCCGGATTGACATGCCCACGGTATCCGCCGCCGATCAGAAGGGTGCCGTTGTGTCGTTGTTTGAAAGATAGTCGCCGCCCCGTAAAGGCGACAACCGCGTCGGTCACGTGAGGCACGGGAGCGGTAATGGTCATCATCGGTGCTTCCGCATGCACCGGTGTCGGGTCACCGACGGACCCGGCAACCTGATTTCCCCAAGCCCCGGCACAGTTGATTAATATCTCTGCTTCAAAGCGGGAGTCCCGAGTTTCGACAATCCAATGGCCTGATCGACTGATCTGTTCGACCCTATGCCCCAGAAAGAACCGGGCACCGTCTTGGAGGGCGGTGCGGAAAAATGCCTGCGTCGTACGAAAGGGGCTGGCAAACCCGTCGCCAATTCCCTGCAATGCGCCGGTGACCTGACCGTCCAATTTGGGTAGGTGTTTGTGTACCTCCGAGTCAGAGATAATCTGTTCGTGGGTATAGCCCAAGGCACGGGTTTCAGCGGCACGGGCCTTGGCGTTTTCCAGTTCTTCAGTGGTTTCGCACACCATGATCGTGGCAGATTTGGTGAAGCCACAATCGTCTCCGACATGATCCGCGATCCGTTCCCAGATTTTATGGGACGCAACCGACAACGGTATTTCTGGCAATGCGCGGTTAAGCCGCCGCACACCCCCGGCATTGACACCAGAAGATTGCCTGCCGGGATAATCCTTTTCGATGACGATGACATCATGCCCGCGGCGCGCAAGTTCCAGGGCCGCCGCACAGCCTTGTATGCCGCCGCCTATAATACAAATTTCCGCCCGCTCTGTGTTCATTCCTTCAACCCCGCCAACTCACCAAGTGTGATTGTTGTGATCGGGGACCGCAGACGATGGAGGCCGATATCATCCGGTGATGTTCCCGTTTCTCGCGCGACAATGGATTGCAAGCTTTTTGCGCACATGCGGCCCTGACATGGCCCCATGCCGATCCTCAGGGTGGATTTGATCCGATTGGGGTCAGGCCCGAGTTCCGTTGCGGCTTGACGGATTGCGCCCGCGTTGACCATTTCACAGCGGCAGATCTCTGTGGTGTTCGGTGCAATTGCGGCAAGTTGGGCGGGCGGATAGGCCGCATCCATCAACCGGCGAAACGCGCGTTCTTTGTTCAGTTTGGCTGAGGCGTTGGAGTTCGTCTGCCCCAATGCAGTTTGGGCGGCGATCTGCCCTGATAACGCGGCCCCTTTGGCGCCTATGATGCCCGCCAGATCTCCGGCGACGTGGATATTGCCTGCGGACTCGGCACGCCATGCGTCCTGGGCAGGCGTATAGGGTATGGGCAAGCCCGCAGCTGCCGCCGGGTGGATCGACGGGATGACCCCATCATGCAAGAGAACGGTGCCGACCTTGATCTTATGCTGTTTCCCGGTCGTGAAACGCAGGTATTCTGCGTGGATTTCCCCAATAATCTCGATGTCGCGTGCGTTGCGGTAAATCAGAGAGCGGCGGCGCAATAGATCAACCTGATAGGCCAGCCCTTTGGTCAGGTAGCCCCATCCCGCCAAAATGCCTTGAATATCCACAAATGCCGACAGTCGGAGATTGGCCCCATTCGGTACTACGAAACCTGCAATGCGCCCCCCCATTCGCGCAACCTGCCATGCATAGAGCAGCGGTAACGGGCCGGAGCCCACAATGAATATGGGGCCATTCGGAACAACGCCTGAGGTCTTGAGCAGAATTTGAGCGGCACCAACCCCCATCACCCGGGGCAATGTACAGCCGGGGACCGGCATAGGGCGTTCCTGGGCCCCGGTGGCGAGGATGATTGCGTCTGCTGTATCGGTCCTGGTGCCTTCGGGGCCTTTGAGCGCCAGAATACCATCATTATCAAGATGCCAAAGGCTTGTTCGAGGTCTAAATACGGCTCCGCAGGAAAGGAAGGCATCGAGCAGAGGGCCGCCATCTTCATAGCTGGATCCGAGTGCTGACCAGACGTCTTGCCGATGTGCGCGACAAGAGCCCAGTGCCGCATAGATATTTCCGCCCGGCTCGGGGCGGTTGTCATAGACCTGTACCTCTGCGCCATGACGGCGTGCTTCGATCGCGGCCGACATGCCAGCGGGTCCAGCGCCGATGATAACAAGCTTAGCCATTGAGAGGGCGCCTGACGCTCATCCCCGGTACCACAGGCAACAGACACGCCTGCTGTCCGGGTTTTCCATCCACCTCGATCAGACACTCATGGCACACGCCCATCATGCAAAACGGGCCCCGTGGGCTGGTATCGACAGGGTGAAAGCGAAATGGAACCAGTTGTAGACGCAGCATTGCGGATGCAACGGTTTCGCCAGGCTGGGCTAAAAACGCATTTCCATCAACGTCAAATTGGATGCCTTCGGCCATACGTGTCTCCTTTGCTGGGAAAACAGTTAGGGAAAAATGGAGTTAACTTCAAATTCCCTTGGTTGGTTCTATTGTTCCATCAGGTTATACCTTTCGCGCACCTGAAGGTTATAACTTTATGGAATGGAGTGTGAAAAAATTGCTATTTGACGTTATAATTGCAAGCTTGTTTGATTGCCCGAGATACATTGGGAGAAAGTTATGAACAGCTTGGTCAAGTCGGTATCCGTCGTCGCTCTGTCCATTGGCATGGCAATGGCAGCGCATGCGCAAGAGCTCAACATCGGTATGCGGGTCGCGAGCGCGGGACCGCTGGATCCTCATATATCGACGGCCACCGGGGACAAGGTTGCCTTTGCAATGATGTTCAACGGCCTGGTCCGGTTCAAGCCAGGTTCAATGAACCCAGCTGACATTGAACCTGATCTCGCCGAGAGCTGGAATGTGTCTGACGACGGGTTGACTTGGACATTCAAGTTGCGCGACGGCGTGCAGTTTCATGGAGATTATGGCACGCTTACCGCCAAGGACGTGGTGTATTCACTGAAGCGGGCCGCAAATCCCGACCTATCGTCTGTCTCATCCGATTACACCGCTTTTGAAACCATAACGGCCGTCGATGATTTGACCGTTGAAATCAAACTCTCGAAGGCAATTCCCTCTATGCTTGGCGTTCTTGCGAACTATCACGGCGGCAATATCGTGTCGGCCAAAGCGGTGGCGGAATTGGGCGAGAATTTCAAGACACGCCCAATAGGCACTGGCCCCTTTGCTTTTGCTGAACTGGCGGATGGGGAATTCTTGCGGCTTGTGTCACATACGGATTATTTCCGTGGCGCGCCACAGATCGACACAATCATGTATCGCTACATCACCTCGGGCAGCGCACGTGACTTGGCCTTCGCGAACGGGGAGCTTGATCTCTTTTATGGCACTCGCGAGGAACGCTGGGTGGAAAGAATGCGCGACGATGGCAATGTGATTGATGTGTTTGAGCCGGGTGAGCTGAGAACGCTGCATCTGAACACCGCCATGCCGCCGCTTGATGATATTCGTGTCCGTCAGGCCGTCGCCCATGCGATCAACCGCGAAGAACTGGTCGCTTTCACTGGGGCGTCGGTTGCGCGGGCAACAACGGCGCCGGTGCCTCAGGGCTATTTGGGACATGCCGAGAAGATCGAAGGGTTGCCCCATGATATTGATCGCGCCAAGGCGCTGCTGGCTGAGGCGGGATATCCCGATGGGGTTTCGTTCAAGGTGGCCATTACACAAGCGACAGCATTGAACACGGCCATGCAGGTCATTCAGGCCCAGTTGGCCAAGGCGGGTATCAATGTCGAACTGGACGTGATGGAACACCGTTCCTGGCATGGCGCGATCCGCGATGATGTAAGCCCTATGGTGCTTTACGGGGCGGCGCGCTTCCCGATTGCGGATTCGTATCTGACGCAGTTCTATCACTCGGCCTCAACCGTCAAGACACCCACGGCCGTCACCAACTTCTCCCACTGTGCGGTTGCGGATGCAGAGATCGAGGCGGCGCGCTCGGAAACGGATGCGGCCAAGCAGATTGAGCTTTGGCAGGCGGCACAGGAAAAGATCGTGTCAGAGGTGTGCTCGGTGCCGCTGTTCGAATTGCTTCAAGTCTGGGGAAAGTCTCCAAAGCTGGACTATGGTTATGAGCTGAATGGCGTTATTTCAACGGGGCCGCTCATCGACGAAACAACAATGCTGAGCGATTGAGCTGCGCCTCCCTGAAACGGTCCCGCCCGCTTTGCAGATGGCGGGACCATTGTAGAGAATGACACCCCATGATTGCGTACACTTTGCGTCAACTTCTGTCCGCCGTACCGACCCTGTTCGGCGTTGTGACGCTTGTTTTCATACTTGTTCGTATCGTTCCGGGTGACCCGGCCATCGCTGTTCTGGGCGACAATGCATCTGAACAGGCATTGCAGGCATTCCGCGAACGTATGGGATTGAACGAGCCGCTCTTGGCGTAATACATTGATTTTCTGCGCGAACTGGCCAGCGGTAGCCTGGGCGTTTCCATGATCACAGGCGAGTCGGTTCTGGATTCAGTATTCCCGGTACTTCCGTTCACGCTGGAACTTGCCTTTTTCGGTATTCTGATCGGTGCAGCGATCGGTATTCCGCTTGGGGTCTTGGCTGCTTTGAATCGCAATACCTGGATCGACAACCTGTTGCGTATCATTTCGCTGATCGGGCTAAGCTTTCCTTCTTTCATCATGGCGATCCTCCTGATCCTCTGGCTGGCCATTGAGATCAGGTTGTTTCCGGTGATCTCGAACCCGCAGGGTGGCGTGTTGGACCGATTGCACAACCTTGTATTGCCTGCCTTCAGCTTGGGTCTGATCATGGTGGCCTATGTCATGCGTACCACGCGCGCGTCGATGCTGGAGGTGCTGAGCAACGACTATGTGCGCACAGCCCGCGCCAAGGGCGTGCCGAAACGCAAGGTGATCTATGGCCACGCAATGAAGAATGCGATGATCCCGATTATCACCATCGTTGGCCTGCAACTGGGCAGTCTGATGGGAAACTCTGTTCTGATCGAAATCGTCTTCAATCGGCCCGGTTTGGGCAAGCTGATCGTTCTTTCACTGGAGCAGCGCGACTATGCGATGCTTCAAGGCTTGATGGTCGTCTACGCCTTCTTGGTCGTTACGATCAACGTTTTGACAGACATTAAATATGGGCTCTTTGATCCAAGGGTGAATTTCGCATGACATCTCGATCCCTATACAAGTCCTCTGCTATCTGGGCATTTGTGAAATCAAATCGCATGACGTCCATAGGGGTCTTCCTGTTTGGGGTTGTTCTGGTTGTGTCGCTTCTGGCCCCGCTGATCGCACCCTATGATCCGTATGAGCAAAGCATTCTCAGTCGCCTTGAAAACGCGTCCGGTGCCCATTGGATGGGAACGGACATATTCGGGCGCGATACCTTGACGCGGGTGATGTATGGTGCCCGGCTTTCGATTGTCATTGCACTGACTGCAACGGCGATTGCGTTTCTTATCGGTACGGCGCTGGGTTGATGCGATTGTCATGCGATTGATGGATGTCCTGTTGGCGTTCCCGACGCTGATCACCGGCTTGCTTATCGTGGCGGTGCTGGGCGCGAGCGTGACAAACATCATCATTGCCATCGTGACAACCATCGTGCCGAATTTCGCCCGTGTCGCGCGTGCGCCCACCATCGCGTTAAAAGAACGCGAATTTATCGAAGCGGGACGCGCCCTCGGGTATTCAGATATCCGCATTATGGTGATCCACATCTTTCCGAATGTGCTGGGGGATGTTTTGGTGCTGGCGTCCCTCTGGGCGGCCTACGCTATTCGTGTTGAGGCCTATCTGAGCTTTATCGGTCTTGGCATTGCGCCGCCAACGCCGACATTGGGCGGCATGATCCGGCAAGGTTTTGACAGCATTCTTGATGCGCCCTGGGTCACTATCTATCCCAGCCTTGTTGTCTTGGTCATCGTGTTTTCGCTGAACTTGATCGGCGACGGGTTGCGTGATCGGATCGACCCCAGACTGAGAGGCGGGTGAAATGAGCGTTCTAAGCATCGAAAACCTGTCAATTGCCTTTCCCATTGGCGGGCAAAGCTACAAGGCCGTCAAAAACATGACGCTTGACGTGAACGAGAATGAAACGTTGTGTATCGTCGGCGAAAGCGGCTGTGGCAAGAGCATTACGGCATTGAGCGTTCTTGGTTTGCAAGCAGAGGTGGCCAAGGTCACTGGCAAGATCAATTTCGGCGGGCGCAACCTCCTTGAATTGCAAGATAATGAAATGGAAAAGCTGCGCGGCGACCAGATCAGCATGATCTTTCAGGAGCCGATGACATCGCTGAATCCGGTCTACACAATCGGACGGCAACTGGCAGAGCCTTTGATGTATCACAAGGGCAAGAGCGAGGCGGAGGCACTGCGCGAAGCAAAGACCCTGCTTGACCTTGTTCGCATTCCCGATGCAGCAGCACGGCTCAAGCAATTCCCCCATCAATTGTCCGGGGGCATGCGCCAACGGGTGATGATCGCCATGGGCTTGGCCTGCAAGCCAAGGGTTCTCATTGCTGACGAACCGACGACTGCGCTTGATGTGACCATTCAGGCGCAGGTGTTGAACCTCTTGATCAGCATCCGCAAGGAACAGCAGTTTTCGCTTGTTCTGATCACACATGATCTTGGCGTGGTGGCCAATATCGCAGACCGGGTCGCTGTGATGTACGCAGGCGAAGTCGTTGAAACCGCGCCGACGGATGAATTGTTCGCGGCCCCCCGGCACCCCTACACTCAGGCGCTTTTTTGGCTTGCGTGCCACGCGCGGATCAAAAGAACGAGGTCACGGCCATTTCCGGGCATGTGCCGCCAATCAATCAAATGCCAGAGGGATGCCGTTTTGCGCCACGATGCGCCGAGGCGACCTTTGAATGCGGGACTTCACCCGACTTGATTGGAGGGTCACATCAGGTCAGATGCCGGCATCGGGAGACACGAACATGAGCGGGCTTTTGCAGATTGACGGGTTGTCAAAGACGTTTTCAGGTGCGCGATCGAAACTGCTTGGCAAAGTCTATGAGGTCAAAGCTGTCAAGAATGTTTCGTTTTCCATGCAAAAAGGAGAGACGGTTGGCGTCGTCGGAGAATCCGGTTGCGGCAAATCCACACTTGCAAGATGCATTCTGCGGCTGATCGAGCCGACGTCCGGCAAGGTCACGTTCAATGGCCACGCAGTAGCGGAGCTGTCGGCCTCCAAATTGCGTGCGCTCAGGCCCAAGATGCAGATGATTTTTCAGGATCCGTTTTCATCGCTGAACCCCCGACGCACAATTCTTCAGACGCTGGCTGAACCGCTGCGGGTTCACAAGGGGATGAAGCAAAACAGAAGCAAAATCCGTGGTCGAGAAGATGTTGTTGGAAGTTGGCCTGCCTGCCGATGCCACGTCAAAATACCCGCATGCCTTTTCCGGCGGCCAGCGCCAGCGGATCTCTATTGCGCGTGCGCTGGTGCTGGAACCCGAACTGATCATCGCAGACGAAGCGGTGTCGGCACTTGACGTTTCTGTACAGGCGCAGATCCTCGCCCTGCTTCGCAAGTTGCAGGGCACTTATGACCTCGGCTTCCTGTTCATTACCCACGATCTGGGCGTGGTGCGGAATTTCTGCGACCGTGTGCTGGTGATGTATCTGGGTCATGTCGTCGAAGAGGGTCCTGTCGGGAAAATCATGGACAATCCTCGGCATCCCTATACCAAAAGTCTGATTGCATCGGTGCCGTTGCCCGATCCTGCCAAAAAAACTGTAATCGCGATGCTGGAAGGTGAGATCCCGTCACCATCAAACCCGCCAAGCGGCTGTCCGTTTCATCCAAGGTGTGATCGTGCGGACAATATTTGCAAACGTGAAATGCCGCGCCGGCAAATTTCGACCGACAGAGGAGTCGCCTGCCACCATCCGTTATGATCAGTCGGAAACGCTGATGGTGCGGAACAGGTCGATATACCGGTCCACATAATCTGACATCCGGCCCAGGCTCAAACGGGTCGCAAGGATTGGAACGACCATTTTTTGTTTCAGCGGGCGGACCTGTAGGTCTGGTAAAAAATCCGGGACGAATATCGGTGACATGACAGCCGCGCCCATACCAGCAGCGACGCATTCCGAAACGGTCTGCGCTGTTGCGGCTTCCACGACGACCTTTGGGGCGATACCTTGCTCTGCCATGCCTTGAATAATGAATTGGCCCGTCTGGCTTTGCTGTGTGAAAGCGACGAAGTCCTCTCCCCGGAAATCTTTCAACGAAATCTATCAAGCGCTTCAAGGCGATGCCCTTTGGGCAGAACGGCAACCAGTGGGCGGTCATCAATCACGTGTGTATCGAAATTCGGGTGATCAACACCCTGGGTCACGATGCCCAGATCAAAGCGCCGCGCCAATAAAGCATCGGAGACAAATTCGGAACTTTGGAAGAGGAAATTGATCTGCAGATCAGGCGCCTCTTCACGGATCCGGTTGGCGGCGGCGGAAAGATACCTGGGCGAGATGCCCGGCATCACACCAATCCGCAACCGCCCGCCGGCCTCGTTGCGGATTTCCTCGACCGCCTGCGCGATCTGGTTAACCCCAGAAAAAACGCGATCTATTTCGTCATAAAGCCGCGCTCCACGATCCGTCACGCGGATCCGTCCACGCCCACGCTCGAACAATGAAAACCCGACATCTTCCTCAAGGTGCATCAACAACTTGCTGACAGCTGGTTGACTTACATTGAGCGACTTTGCGGCCTTGCTGACCGTTCCGCATTCAAACAGCGCCTTGAAAGCCTCGATTTGTCTTAGTGTCGGCTGCCTCATGGTATAACCTGAAATGAATGCGTTCTTTCATGCATTGCGCAAGGGTAATGCTTCGCGCGACTTGAGGAAAGGGGCCAGATCATCCGTCCGAACATAAAGCTGTTCCCCCGACACCTTCATTCGGACACAGCGAGATGGCGCATGTACGATAAGCGCGTAAGGCAAAATGGCAAAGCCGAGGATTTAGCAAGCCCGGAGAGCCTTAAGCGCGTTCCGTCGATGAAGCCCGCGATCACGACATATGCGTAAGTGGCGCCATCTATATGTGAGGCATTTCTTAAGACGGTAAGGGCAGGGCCGATCTGACGCAGGTCATAGACAGAGCGCAGAGCTGCGGAAATGGCACCCTTCGTAAAGGAGCACTTGGCGTGGCACCAAGCTGTGACAGGTCCAGTAAGGGGTGAAACGCTTACTGAAGACAGCGCTGACTTTGGGTCTGCGTTTTTGAGCAGCGAGACTGATTTACGCATCTGACTCGTTTTTTTGGTGTTTTTTTGTTGTTGGATTTTGGTTTGAGTCGGGTTTGTGAGGTTGTTCTTGTGGGTAAGTCTGTGGGCGACTCTAGATGTGGGGTTTTTGGGGTGTGATGTATATACTGGGTTGTTGTGCTGGATGAGGGCGGATGTCCGTTTGCTCAAAAACTATTCACGGTAACCCGTTGACTTTGTTTATTTTTCGCAAAAACTTTGCAAAACTTTGGAATTTTGTGATTTTGTGCTTGCGGGTTTTGCTGGGTAACACTAGAACCCCCTTCACCGGCGGCGCTGAGGCGCACAACGGGACGCCAGACGGGGCGGCGGCGACGAGGAAACGAGACGCTGACGCAGACGAGACGGAGAAATTTTTGAGGTATTGACGGGCGGGCGCGCCAATAAGTTAGGGCGCATCCGGTTGGTTTTTGTCTCTACGCTGTTTGAAATGATTGATATCTGAAGAGATATGTGGGCGGTTTGGTTCGTTTCGACGAACGGATGTTTGCATATCGCGCCGGTAGGGTTTGATGCACTTGTGTATTTTGTCCGATGACCGGTGACAGCTTCACTGTTTGAGCGGCTTTTGTTTACTTTGGTAAGCTGAAGCACAATCAAACAGATGACTTCCGATGCGTGTCCAATCCTTAGCCGGGTGGACAAAGTAGCTCGCCCCCAAAGCAGTTACGAGTATCGGAGATGTGCAGAGGTTCGAACGTCAAGGATACGCAGTAATGCGTTTCAACTTGAGAGTTTGATCCTGGCTCAGAACGAACGCTGGCGGCAGGCCTAACACATGCAAGTCGAGCGCACCTTCGGGTGAGCGGCGGACGGGTTAGTAACGCGTGGGAACGTACCCAGATCTAAGGGATAGCCTCGGGAAACTGAGAGTAATACCTTATACGCCCTTCGGGGGAAAGATTTATCGGATTTGGATCGGCCCGCGTTAGATTAGATAGTTGGTGGGGTAATGGCCTACCAAGTCTACGATCTATAGCTGGTTTTAGAGGATGATCAGCAACACTGGGACTGAGACACGGCCCAAACTCCTACGGGAGGCAGCAGTGGGGAATCTTGGACAATGGGCGCAAGCCTGATCCAGCCATGCCGCGTGAGTGATGAAGGCCTTAGGGTCGTAAAGCTCTTTCGCCAGAGATGATAATGACAGTATCTGGTAAAGAAACCCCGGCTAACTCCGTGCCAGCAGCCGCGGTAATACGGAGGGGGTTAGCGTTGTTCGGAATTACTGGGCGTAAAGCGCACGTAGGCGGATCAGAAAGTATGGGGTGAAATCCCGGGGCTCAACCCCGGAACTGCCTCATAAACTCCTGGTCTTGAGTTCGAGAGAGGTGAGTGGAATTCCGAGTGTAGAGGTGAAATTCGTAGATATTCGGAGGAACACCAGTGGCGAAGGCGGCTCACTGGCTCGATACTGACGCTGAGGTGCGAAAGTGTGGGGAGCAAACAGGATTAGATACCCTGGTAGTCCACACCGTAAACGATGAATGCCAGTCGTCGGGTAGCATGCTATTCGGTGACACACCTAACGGATTAAGCATTCCGCCTGGGGAGTACGGTCGCAAGATTAAAACTCAAAGGAATTGACGGGGGCCCGCACAAGCGGTGGAGCATGTGGTTTAATTCGAAGCAACGCGCAGAACCTTACCAACCCTTGACATCCTAGGACAACCTGAGAGATCAGGCCTTCCTTCGGGACCTAGTGACAGGTGCTGCATGGCTGTCGTCAGCTCGTGTCGTGAGATGTTCGGTTAAGTCCGGCAACGAGCGCAACCCACATCTTTAGTTGCCAGCAGTTCGGCTGGGCACTCTAGAGAAACTGCCCGTGATAAGCGGGAGGAAGGTGTGGATGACGTCAAGTCCTCATGGCCCTTACGGGTTGGGCTACACACGTGCTACAATGGCAGTGACAATGGGTTAATCCCAAAAAACTGTCTCAGTTCGGATTGGGGTCTGCAACTCGACCCCATGAAGTCGGAATCGCTAGTAATCGCGTAACAGCATGACGCGGTGAATACGTTCCCGGGCCTTGTACACACCGCCCGTCACACCATGGGAGTTGGGTTTACCCGAAGGCCGTGCGCCAACCTTTCGAGGAGGCAGCGGACCACGGTGAGCTCAGCGACTGGGGTGAAGTCGTAACAAGGTAGCCGTAGGGGAACCTGCGGCTGGATCACCTCCTTTCTAAGGATGATCTTAGCAGCGAGAACTTGTTCTCACTCGTAGATCACTTAGCAGTCTCTGTTCTGTTAGCCGAAGGGCGACGGGACATTAAAAGAGACATATATCAGCTCCTCAAGAGCTTGAACCGAGCCGTCCTCATATCTCTTCAGAAAATAGAAACACGCGGGCTTCCGGCTCGTGAGTTGCCTGGGTTGGGTTCGCCCTCTCAGCGTTTTGCTTTGCAAACCGCCTGCCGGGCAATGTCGTTTTTGCCTTTGGCAAAAACACCTTGGGTCGGTAGCTCAGGTGGTTAGAGCGCACGCCTGATAAGCGTGAGGTCGGAGGTTCAAGTCCTCCTCGACCCACCAACGCCTCATTTGCCGTAGGCAAGCGAGGTGGTCACGGAAGTGGTTGGCGCAAGCCAGACACATGTGACAACGTGCGTTAGCAAAATACGATGGCCTTTCTCTTCTCGACTTTCGGCATAGCCCGAAAGTCTGCCAGAGTACGGTCCCGCATTTTGCGGAGCAAAATACGGGGCCTTAGCTCAGCTGGGAGAGCGCCTGATTTGCATTCAGGAGGTCAGGAGTTCGATCCTCCTAGGCTCCACCATAGCTCTTTGCGCAGCAAAGAGCGGAACGAGCGGAAGTGGTTGGCGCAGCCAAGCACGTGCGAGACCTTACTTACATCGATTTGATCGGTAAGCATTTGCGAATGTTTACCCGTCCAATCGGACGTGAGCTTCTTCGGAGGCTTTGACATCGTTTAGAGAGATACAAAATATCAACACTGTTTGATCGCCCGAGTATGGGATTGATCTCAGTGGGGTGCTGATCCCCTTGTGGGAGATGCGAGCAGGACTTTAGGTTGTTTCCTCGACCGAACCCCTGTCTGCCTTGCTGAAACGAACAGAGTTGTCCAAGTCAAGTACACTAACTGATGCTGATCTTCTGATCAGCATGGGATAGTTTGCTTTTGATCGGAAAGAACGTTTGTATATTGTTTTACGGCTGGCTGCCTGGTGTTTAACCGCAATCATGTAGTCGCGAAGGCTGTGAAATGAGCAATCTGTCTCTTTCTGGATCAAATCAAGCGCGAGAAGGGCGTTTGGTGGATGCCTTGGCAGTAAGAGGCGATGAAAGACGTGATACTCTGCGATAAGCCATGGGGAGCCGAGAATATGCTTTGATCCATGGATTTCTGAATGGGGGAACCCACCTGAATGTTCATTATAATAACTTCGGTTGTTTATAATGTTCATAACCAGGTACTTAAAGACTGAATACATAGGTTTTTAAGAGCAAACCCGGGGAACTGAAACATCTAAGTACCCGGAGGAAAGGAAATCAATTGATACTCCGCTAGTAGTGGCGAGCGAACGCGGATCAGCCAAGCCTTGAGAGTGAAAAGAACGACCTGGAAAGGTCGGCCATAGTGGGTGACAGCCCCGTATTTGAAGCTCGATGGGATGTATTAAGTAGGGCGGAACACGTGAAATTCTGTCTGAAGATCGGAGGACCACCTTCGAAGGCTAAGTACTCCTTACTGACCGATAGTGAACCAGTACCGTGAGGGAAAGGTGAAAAGCACCCCGACGAGGGGAGTGAAACAGTACCTGAAACCGAACGCCTACAATCAGTCGGAGCTTGACTGGACTCTAATGATAATCTGATGCATGCCGCTTCCTGGAAACAGGGAGTTGGATATGGCAGACGGAACTTTTGCCATTCTCATGTTGGTCGCAGGACTGACGGATATGGGAATGAATCATTGTGGCACATCGCAGGGCTGTCTTGGCCGAAGCGACGTGACACCAAGGATCGCCTTCTCGGGCGGTCAGGTTCTTGAACGCCGCGCAGAAACGGGAAGTGAAGTCTATCTTCGCTATGATCTTGGGCGCCGTACCGGCCCCTTTGGTCATGCGGTGGGGCTGAGTGTCGGGTCTCGGGGTGAAACCTGGGTCGGCATTGGTCAGACCTACACGATGGACTTTGGTTCCAGCCCGTTTTTTGCGGAATTGCATGCGATGACCGGTGTGTATGACGCCGGTGACGGCCTTGATCTGGGCGGCGCTATTGCGTTCCGTTCGGGTGCCGAGGTCGGTTGGGAAAACAAACGCGGTTGGCGGTTTGGTCTCAGCTTCGATCATCGATCGAATGCGGGGATTTATGACCACAATCCGGGTGTTGAGACCGTGCAGCTGCGCGTGTCGGTACCAACCAGATAGCATTCCAGATACCAACCTTTCCGGATCAGCCCAGTGGCGATCCGAAGGATCGGTGTACCTGCATTGAGCAGGCACGGAGTGCAAATTATCATTAGTGTCCAGTCTTGTGACGGCGTACCTTTTGTATAATGGGTCATCGACTTGGTCTATCTAGCAAGCTTAAGCCGTTAGGTGTAGGCGCAGCGAAAGCGAGTCTTAATAGGGCGCATGAGTTAGATGGATCAGACCCGAAACCGAGTGATCTAGGCATGACCAGGATGAAGGTAAGGTAACACTTACTGGAGGTCCGAACCCACACCTGTTGAAAAAGGTCGGGATGAGTTGTGCCTAGGGGTGAAAGGCCAATCAAACTCGGAGATAGCTGGTTCTCTGCGAAATCTATTTAGGTAGAGCGTCATCCGAATACCCCGGGGGGTAGAGCACTGGATGGGTAATGGGGCCCCACAGGCTTACTGATCCTAACCAAACTCCGAATACCCGGGAGTACTAGATGGCAGACACACTGCGGATGCTAACGTCCGTAGTGGAGAGGGAAACAACCCTGACCTACAGCTAAGGCCCCTAATTCATGGCTAAGTGGGAAAGCAGGTGGGACGACCAAAACAACCAGGAGGTTGGCTTAGAAGCAGCCATCCTTTAAAGATAGCGTAACAGCTCACTGGTCTAAATAAGTTGTCCTGCGGCGAAGATGTAACGGGGCTCAAGCCATGAGCCGAAGCTTAGGATGCCGTAAGGCATGGTAGCAGAGCGTAGTGTGACATAGTTCCACGCGTCCTTGATCCCTTTGGGGATATTGGACGCAGGGAGCTTTCTGTGAAGCCGGCGCGTGAGCGATCCGGTGGAGAGATCACTAGCGAGAATGATGACATGAGTAGCGACAAAGAGTGTGAGAGACACTCTCGCCGAAAGTCCAAGGGTTCCTGCTTAAAGCTAATCTGAGCAGGGTAAGCCGGCCCCTAAGGCGAGGCAGAAATGCGTAGCCGATGGGAACCACGTTAATATTCGTGGGCCAGGAGGATGTGACGGATCTCAGAGGTAGTTCATCCTTATTGGATTGAATGGGCTGCTGAGAGGTCCCTGGAAATAGCCCTCCATCAGACCGTACCCTAAACCGACACAGGTGGACTGGTAGAGAATACCAAGGCGCTTGAGAGAACGATGTTGAAGGAACTCGGCAAAATACCTCCGTAAGTTCGCGAGAAGGAGGCCCGGTTCCTAGGCAACTAGGGGCTGGGGGCACAAACCAGGGGGTGGCGACTGTTTACTAAAAACACAGGGCTCTGCGAAGTCGCAAGACGACGTATAGGGTCTGACGCCTGCCCGGTGCCTGAAGGTTAAAAGGAGAGGTGAGAGCCTTGAATTGAAGCCCAGGTAAACGGCGGCCGTAACTATAACGGTCCTAAGGTAGCGAAATTCCTTGTCGGGTAAGTTCCGACCTGCACGAATGGCGTAACGACTTCCCCGCTGTCTCCAACATCGACTTAGCGAAATTGAATTGCCTGTCAAGATGCAGGCTTCCCGCGGTTAGACGGAAAGACCCCGTGCACCTTTACTACAGCTTCGCACTGGCATCAGGACTGCAATGTGCAGGATAGGTGGTGGGCTTTGAAGCAGGAACGCCAGTTTCTGTGGAGCCTCCCTTGAGATACCACCCTTTGCATTCTTGATGTCTAACCGCGGTCCATTATCTGGATCCGGGACCCTGCGTGGCGGGTAGTTTGACTGGGGCGGTCGCCTCCTAAAGAGTAACGGAGGCGCGCGATGGTTGGCTCAGACCGGTCGGAAATCGGTCGTTGAGTGCAATGGCAGAAGCCAGCCTGACTGCAAGTCTGACAAGACGAGCAGAGACGAAAGTCGGTCATAGTGATCCGGTGGTCCCGAGTGGAAGGGCCATCGCTCAACGGATAAAAGGTACGCCGGGGATAACAGGCTGATACTGCCCAAGAGTCCATATCGACGGCAGTGTTTGGCACCTCGATGTCGGCTCATCTCATCCTGGGGCTGGAGCAGGTCCCAAGGGTACGGCTGTTCGCCGTTTAAAGAGGTACGTGAGCTGGGTTTAGAACGTCGTGAGACAGTTCGGTCCCTATCTGCCGTGGGTGTAGGATACTTGAGAGGAGTTGCCCCTAGTACGAGAGGACCGGGGTGAACGATCCACTGGTGTACCAGTTGTTCCGCCAGGAGCAGTGCTGGGTAGCTATGATCGGACAGGATAACCGCTGAAGGCATCTAAGCGGGAAGCCCCCCTCAAAACAAGGTATCCCTGAGGACCGTGGTAGACCACCACGTCGATAGGCCAGAGATGTAAGCGCGGTAACGCGTTCAGTTGACTGGTACTAATGGTCCGATAGGCTTGATTTGATCCAGTAATAGATAGATTACTCGGAACATGATCAAAGCAAACATCACATAAAACACGATAAATGTACCTGACTTGGACACTCTCGACAGAGAGTGAAACACAATTGCGCTTCAGCCGCGCAAACTTACCGGGGCTTTCCCGGTCTGGTGATCATAGCACGAGCAAAACACCCGGTCCCATCCCGAACCCGGCCGTTAAGTGCCGTCGCGCCAATGGTACTGCGTCTCAAGACGTGGGAGAGTAGGTCATCGCCAGACCTGATAAGCCCCGATAAAATGTATCTCTCAAACGATATCACCGACAAAGGCCAATACCAGCCGATATGCAAAAGGCCACACCAGCCTCAAGGCAATAGGCCAAAAAATGGCGCGGGATGGAGCAGCCCGGTAGCTCGTCAGGCTCATAACCTGAAGGTCGTAGGTTCAAATCCTACTCCCGCAACCAAAAAAATAAGCCGCAGTCGAAAGACACGCGGCCTTTTTGTGCTTCCAATGAAGGTGCCGCGCACTAGGCGGTCCTCCTATAGTTCCGCTAATGTTTGTCCTGCGCTGCAACTATCGGTTTGTTGCGTGAACATTTTCGCGATGATCGGCTGCCTCTTGATGGACAGGGCAAGCAACCCGATATAGTGAAGTCCAATGGCCAAGAAAAAAGACACAGATCCCAATTACAAGGTCCTCGCCGAAAACCGGCGGGCGCGGTATGATTATGCGATCGATGATGACATCGAATGTGGGATCATCCTGACCGGGTCAGAGGTGAAATCGCTGCGCGAGACTTCTTCGAATATCGCCGAAAGCTATGCGGCGGTGGAAGAGGGTGAATTGTGGTTGGTCAATTCTTATATCGCGCCGTACAACCGCGCCATGTTCCCACATGAAGAGCGTCGCCGGCGTAAGCTTTTGGTGTCCCGCAAGGAATTGTCGCGGCTTTGGTCCGAGACTCAGCGCAAGGGGATGACCCTGGTGCCGCTTGTGCTGTATTTCAATCACAAGGGTCTGGCGAAGATGAAAATCGGCATCGCCAAGGGTAAGAAGAACCACGACAAACGCGCGACGGATGCGCAGCGTGACTGGAACCGCCAGAAACAGCGGCTGTTGCGCCACGACGCGTGATTTACCTATGCTTGATTGCGATCTGACAGCGCGATAATGCGCGCGCTGTAACGGCGAGAGTACCCCGTGTATCCCAGACCTACAGTCGGGCCTCCCGTATCAAGCTCAGATTGCGCGCCAGTGTTGCCGGCCCCGAGATTGTGCCGCGCCGCCAAACAAACAAGTAGTTTTTGCCGCCTGAAGACCCCGGTCGCCCGATGTCAGGATCTACAAGGCAAATCCATATCCTGCCACGCCCCAGTGGCAGAGCGGGGAATACCGCTGACACATTCCCGTCACCACCGTTCTGTTTGATCGGTATTGATTGACCGACCCTGCTGCATGGCCGGGACAACGGGTAGATCCCATTCAGGAGACAGTCACGTGGAACTCATTATCAGCCTTTTGTCCGGCGCGGTTGGCGGCAACGTCGCGGGCAAGCTTCTCGGCAAACTTGATCAGGGTATGCTCATCAACTCGATTTCCGGCATTGTCGGTGGCGGTCTTGGCGGGACGCTTTTGTCGATGATTGGCGCGCCGGATGCCGCTGGTGCAGCGGGCGAAATGGCCGGTTTGGACATTGGTGCGCTTCTGGGCCAAGTGGCCGGCGGCGGTGTCGGTGGTGGCGTGGTGCTGGCCATTGTCGGCGCGGTCAAGAACATGATGGCGAAATAACCAGCGTCCGGGGCGTTCAAACCCCATCACAGGCGGCGGGTGCCCTCCCCCAGGGCAGCCGCCACTTGTGTCCCTCTGTCGGCTTCAGTAGGAAGAAGCAAAGGCGCAATGGGGGATATATGGCACAAGACGATCCCAAAACACTGGTCTCGACCGATTGGCTGGCACAGCATCTGAAGGACCCGGATCTTCGTATTCTGGATGCGTCGTGGCATTTGCCCGACGCCGGGCGCGATGCACGTGCCGAATATGACGCGAGCCATATTCCCGGCGCGCGATCTTTGACATCGAGGAAATCTCTGATGCTCGGTCCGATTTGCCGCATATGGTGCCGCCGGTCGAAAAATTCATGTCGCGGATGCGCGCGCTTGGCGTCGGCGACGGCCATCAGGTTGTGGTCTATGACAGCGTCGGTTTGTTCTCGGCCGCCCGTGTGTGGTGGCTGTTCCGGTTGATGGGACAGGACAATATCGCGGTGCTGGATGGTGGTCTGGCGAAATGGACCGCCGAGGGCCGTGCGACCGAAGATATGCCGCCGGTGATCCGCGACCGGCACATGACGGTGCGGGTGCAAAACGCCCTGCTGCGCGACGTGACCCAGGTGTCCGCCGCCGCGAAATTGCAAAGTCATGCGATTGTTGATGCCCGCGGTGCGGCGCGGTTCCGTGGCGACAGCCCCGAACCCCGCGAGGGCCTGCGGGCCGGGCATATTCCCGGCGCGCGCAATGTGCCCTATGCCAGCCTGCTGAACGCGGACGGCACGATGAAATCCCCGCAAGAGACCCGCGCATTGTTCGAAGCGGCGGGTGTCGATCTGGACAAACCGGTCATCACCACCTGTGGCTCTGGCGTGACGGCGGCGATCCTGTCGCTGGCGCTGGAACGCATGGGCAAGACCGACCATTCGCTTTATGACGGGTCATGGGCGGAATGGGGCCAATTTCCCACAGTGCCCGTAGCCACCGGAGAGGCCTGAGACCATGCTGACCAACCTTCAAGAAATGCCCGCCGACAAAATTCTGGCGCTGATGAAGATGTACAAGGACGACCCGCGCCCGCACAAGGTCGATCTGGGTGTCGGCGTTTACAAGGACGCTTCTGGCAAAACCCCGATCTTTGGCGCGATCAAGGCGGCGGAAAAGCTGCTTTGGGAACGGGAAGACACCAAATCCTATGTCGGGCTGATCGGTGATCCGGCTTACAAGGATGCGATGGCGGATCTGATCCTGGGGGATGCGGTGCCTGCGGCGCATATTGCCGGGGCGGCAACGCCCGGCGGCACTGGCGCGGTGCGCAATTGTTTCGAACTGGCGCGTATGGCCAACCCGGATGTGCGTGTCTTTACCTCGGATCCGACCTGGCCGAACCATTTGTCGATCCTGAAATTCATGGGGTTGCCCAATGTCGAATACCGCTATTTCGACAGCGAAACCGGCGGCGTTGATTTTGACGGCATGCTCGAAGATCTGGCGCAGGCCAGCCCGGGCGATCTGGTGCTGTTGCATGGCTGCTGTCACAACCCGACCGGGGCCAACCTGAACCTGACCCAATGGCAGGCGGTGATTGACCTGCTGCTGAAAACCGGCGCGACCCCGATGATCGACATCGCCTATCAGGGCTTTGGCGATGGGCTGCAAGAGGATGCCGCTGGCGTGCGGCTGGTGGCAAAATCGGTGCCGGAGCTGCTGATCGCGGCGTCCTGTTCCAAGAATTTCGGCATCTATCGGGAACGGGCCGGGCTGGCGATGGCGATCAGCAATGATCCGGCGCGGCGCGACATTCACCAAGGTGCGTTGGCGCATCTCAACCGGCAGAACTATTCCTTCCCGCCGGACCACGGCACCCGGTTGGTGACCATGGTGCTTACGGATGAAAAACTGCGCGCCGACTGGATGGCGGAACTGGAAGACATTCGTTTGGGCATGCTGACGCTGCGCGAAAGCCTTGCCCGGGCCCTGCAAGAGGCCTCTGGCTCTGACCGCTTCGGGTTCCTGGCGGAGCATCGCGGCATGTTCTCGCGCTTGGGGACATCGCCCGACATGGTGCAGAAACTGCGCGAAGATCACGCAATCTATATGGTCGGGGACAGCCGGATGAATATTGCCGGGTTGAACGCCCAGACGGTGCCGGTGCTGGCCAAGGCGATTGTCGATACTGGCATCTGAACACGGTTCACAAATGATATGACAGGCCGCTCTGAGAAGGGCGGCCTTTTTCGTTGCGGCCCCCATGGCGCGCGCCCCGTGCGCCATGATGCGGCAATCTGTGCGTTGCGGATGCAGGGTGGCGGCGCTACCGTTGAGCTGTCTCGCCCCGCCTTGCACAGCATCCGGGACAGACCCCAATGAAATTTGCATGACTGGCTTGTCCGATGAAGCCCAAGATTTTCACAACTCTGCGGAGCTATGATCGCCCGCAATTTGGCAGTGACGTTGCCGCCGGCATTACGGTGGCCATGGTGGCCCTGCCGCTGAGTATTGCGATTGCCATCGCCTCCGGTGCCGGGCCGGAAAAGGGTCTTATCACCGCGATTGTCGGCGGGCTTTTGATTTCCATGCTGGGCGGCAGCCGGGTTCAGATCGGCGGCCCCACTGGCGCATTTATCGTTGTGGTGTTCGGGGTGATTGCCGAACACGGGTATGACGGGCTTGTGCTTGCGACGTTCATGGCGGGGATCATCATGTTGGTCGCGGGCTATTTGCGGGCTGGCAATCTGGTGGCCTATGTTCCCGAACCGGTGGTCAACGGGTTCACGCTTGGCATTGCGGTGATCATTGCGGCCAGCCAGATCAAGGATCTGTTTGGCGTGTCCATCGCAGAAGACCCGGCGGAATTTCTGGCCAAGATCGAGGCCTTGTGGGCCGCCCGTGACAGCGCAAATTTCGCCGCCTTTCTCATCGGGCTTGTCACGATGGTTCTGATCGTGGTGCTGCGCGGCTCGCGCCGAAATTTCCCGGATTGATTCTGGCCGTCGGGGCGACATCGGCGATTGTGGCGCTGGCCCAGCTGCCGGTGGATAGTTTGTATTCCCGCTTTGGGGCCTTGCCAAATACCCTGCCTCTGCCGGCCATTCCGGCCATCACGCTGGAACGGGTGGTAGAGCTGTTGCCGTCGGCCTGTGTCATCGCCTTTTTGGCCGGAATTGAATCGCTGTTGTCGGCAATGGTGGCGGACAAGATGATCGACGGGCACCACCGACCCAATGCCGAGGTGCTGGCGCAGGGCTATGCCAATATTGGCTCCGCGCTGTTTGGTGGCCTGCCCGCGACCGGGGCCATTGCGCGCACCGCAACCAATATTCGCGCCGGGGGGCGGACGCCCGTGGCGGGGATCGTGCATGCGGTGACCATCTTGCTGGTCATGCTGCTGGCCGCACCATTGGCCGGTTATCTGGCGATGCCAGCGCTGGCCGGGTTGCTGATCCTGACCGCCTGGAACATGAGCGAGCCGCATAAATGGCGGGGCTATCTACAGGAACGGCGATCAGATCAGTTCTTGTTGCTTCTGACCATGGTGCTGACCGTGTTTGCGGACCTCACCATTGCGATTGGCGTTGGGGTCGCTCTCGGGCTTGCCCTGCGCCTCAGACGGCGCAAGGTGCCGCCATCGGATTGGACACCCCGAGAGCGTTGATATTCGCAGACGTCAGTTCGACCGCCCACCGCCAAACAGATCGCGCAGAACCTGTTCCAGCACAGTATCGGGGCCATTGCCCGCCGAGGGGCGGCGCTGCGTTTGTTGCGGGTTTTGCGGCTCTGGGGCCGGGGCGGGGCGCGCCGGTATCTTCATCGGCAATTCCCGCACCGGCAGTCCCTTGTGCACGCGCACCATGGTTTCGTGCCAGATTTCGGCCGGAAGACCGCTGCCTGTCACCCCGGTCAGCGGGGTGTTGTCGTCATAGCCCATCCAGACCCCGGCGACGTAATCCGCAGTGAAGCCGATGAACCACGCGTCACGCGCGGCTTGGGTTGTGCCGGTCTTGCCCGCAGCGGGGCGATCGGGCAGGGCGGCACGGCGTCCCGATCCTTCGGACACCACTTTTTCCATCATATAGATCAGCGATTCTGCCGCCTCTTTCTGGATCACCCGTTCGCCGATGCCGCCGGTGGTGTCCATCAAGGGCGTATCGTCGCCCAGCAGCTTCAGCTCGACCAATCCATAAGGCGTGACCGAAGACCCGCCGTTGAGGATGCCGGCATAGGCCCCGACCATTTCGATCAAAGTGGCCTCCGATGCGCCAAGCGCCATCGCCGGGCTGTCGGCCAATGCGCTTTCGATGCCAAAGTCCCGCGCCACTTTCTGCACCAGATCCCGGCCCAGTGACTTCTGATATTTTCACCGCCGGAATGTTCAAGGACCTTTTGAGCGCCTCGGTAAGCGTCACCTGACCTTTGTAATCCTTGGTGTAATTCTTTGGGCACCATTCGCCGGAACCGGGGATGTTCATGCAGAACGGTTCGTCGCGGATCGTGTCCAGCGGCGAATAGCCCATTTCCATTGCGGTGGCATAGACAAAGGGTTTGAAGGACGACCCGGTCTGGCGCTTGGCCTGGGACGCGCGGTTGAACACGCCAGAAACCTTGGTCCGGCGCCCGCCCACCATGGCGCGCACGGCGCCATCGGCAGACATCACCACAATGGCCGCCTGCGCCTTTGATCCTTCGCGCACCTTGTTTTCAAAAATAAAGGTCATCGCATCTTCGGCCGCCTTCTGGATGCGTTGATCCATCGTCGTGCGGATAATGACGTCTTCGGTGGTGTTGCGGGTAAAGAATTCCGGCCCTGACGACATGACCCAATCGGCGAAATATCCGCCGGCCTCGGCCTCGGCGGCATCTGACAGGACGGCGGGGTTTGCCTGTGCATCCTGGGCCTGTGCGGCGGTCAGGTAATCCTGTTCCTCCATCAGACGAATGACCGTAGCGGCCCGCCGCTGCGAGCGTTCCAGATTGTTGGTCGGGGCATAGCGCGAGGGGGCCACCA
Source organism: Phaeobacter sp. J2-8 (assembly GCF_022867865.1). GTDB lineage: Bacteria > Pseudomonadota > Alphaproteobacteria > Rhodobacterales > Rhodobacteraceae > Marinovum. Next base: position 335,571 of record NZ_JALIEC010000001.1, read on the forward strand.
ACAGGCCGGCCAACATCGCGGCCTCTGCCGGTGCGACCTCATTCGCGGATTTGCCGAAATAGCGTTGGCTTGCGGCTTCGAACCCGCGCGATCCTTCGCCCAGAAAGGCCCGGTTGAGATAGATGGTCAGGATCTCGTCCTTGGAGTATTTGACCTCCATCGCAATGGCATAAGTCGCCTCTTTGATCTTGCGCCAGAGCGAACCTTCGCGGCATTCCGCTTCATAGGCGCGTTCGCTCTTCCAATCCTGTTCGTTATAGGGCGTGCCAAGGCAGAGCAGTTTTGCGGTCTGCTGGGTGATGGTCGACCCGCCATGGCCGGACAACGGGCCGCGCCCCTCGCTCAGGTTGATGCGCACCGCGCTGGCAATGCCACGGGGGCTGACGCCGAAATGGCGGTAAAACCGTTTGTCTTCGGTCGCGACCACGGCATTGCGCAGATGCGGCGATACCGTTTTGGCATCAATCGCGCCGCCGAATTGCTGGCCGCGCCATGCAAACACCGCGCCACTGTTATCCAGCATGGTGACCGAGCCGCGTGCGCGCCCGTCGAGAAGCTCCTGCACCGGCGGCAGGGTCGCGTTGTAGTAATAGACCCCGATGCCCACCAGAAGCGCAATCACCGCTGTCACGGTCACGCCAATGCGCACCACCAACCGCACAATCCAACGCAGGAACATCGCCAGATACCCGATCGGACCACGCCGCACCGGTTTACGGCGCGCGGCGGGACGTTTCTTTTTCGGGGCCAGGCTTCTTGGGCGCGGTGGTTTTCTTGCGTGCGGTGCTCGGCCCCTTGGAGGGATAGCGTTTGTCCGCTCTCAATCGCGGCTTACGACCGCTGGAATCACTCATCTCACTGACCTGCTCGGGTTTTTGGCTTTTTCCGTAAAATAGCCCTTTCTGGCCTTGTTGTAGAGGGCGGTGCCGCACAGTTGTAATTTATTTATCGTCTAATTTTTGTGCGAAGACCTGCATTTGTGCAAAAATTGTGCAAATGGCGCGGAAATCGCCGCCTATTTTGGCGTCAAAACCTTCCCGTTTGGGGTGTTCCGCCGCTTTTCTGCGGTTGCGAAATCCGCAGGCCCGACCTGCTAACTGACAGGCCCGGCCTGCATACCGAAAGGGAAGAACGTGAAACTCATCATTGCAACAATCAAGCCGTTCAAGCTTGAAGAGGTTCGCGAGGCGCTGACTGGCATCGGTGTACGCGGCATGATGGTGACCGAGATCAAGGGCTTCGGCTCCCAGTCCGGGCACACCGAGATTTACCGCGGCGCGGAATACGCGGTGAACTTCGTTCCAAAGATCAAACTCGAAATCGTCGTGTCGGCCGCCATGACCGACCAGGTTGTCGAAACCATCACCAAAACCGCCCAAACCGGAAAAATCGGTGACGGCAAGATTTTCGTGCTCGATGTGGCACAGGCCGTGCGCGTGCGCACCGGTGAAACCAACGAAGACGCGCTGTAAGCGGGCGTCCCCGGACAAACAAGGGAAACGGAAATATGAAACTTCTCAAGACACTAGCCCCGGTGGCCGCACTTGTTGTGCTGCCCAGCCTTGGGCTCGCTCAGGACGAGGGTCCGGTGGCAGGTGTGAACGCCTCAACCGACAGCGTCTTCATCTTCAACTCGTTGCTGTTCCTCATCGGCGGCTTCCTTGTGTTCTGGATGGCCGCGGGCTTTGCCATGCTCGAAGCGGGCCTTGTGCGTTCCAAAAACGTTACGATGCAGCTGACCAAGAACATTGCGCTGTTTTCGTTGGCCGCGATTGCCTATTACCTGATTGGCTACAACTTGATGTATCCCTTGGGCACATGGTCGATTGATGGCATCCTGTCCGGCGTCTGGGGCCCCGGTGTTCTTGAGGCAGTGGGCGTCAGCGCGGCAGATGCCGATGATTACGGCTATGCGTCGACCGGGTCTGACTTCTTCTTCCAGCTGATGTTCTGTGCGACCACTGCGTCGATCGTGTCGGGCACATTGGCCGAACGTATCAAGCTTTGGCCGTTCCTTTTCTTCGTGATCATCCTGACCGCGATTATCTATCCGCTGCAGGCGTCGTGGAAATGGGGCGGTGGCTTCCTTGATGCGATGGGTTTCCTTGATTTCGCCGGTTCCACAGTTGTGCACTCGGTTGGTGGCTGGGCCGCTCTGGCTGGCGCGCTGATCCTTGGGCCGCGTATCGGCAAATATTCCAAAGAAGGCCGGACTATCCCGATCCCGGGCTCGAACCTGTCGCTTGCCACTCTGGGTACGTTTATCCTTTGGCTCGGTTGGTTTGGTTTCAATGGTGGCTCGCAGCTGGCCATGGGCACAGTCGGTGACGTTGCAGACGTAAGCCGCATCTTTGCCAACACCAACACCGCTGCTGCGGGTGGCGCGATTGCCGCTCTGATCCTGACCCAGTTGCTGTACAAGAAACCGGACCTGACCATGGTGCTGAACGGCGCGCTGGCTGGCCTGGTGTCGATCACAGCAGAGCCGCTGACCCCGACCCTGGGTTCCGCAACTCTGATCGGTGCTGTCGGTGGTGTGATCGTGGTCTTCGCGGTTCCGTTCCTCGACAAGCTGAAGATTGACGATGTTGTTGGCGCGATCCCGGTTCACCTGTTCGCTGGTATCTGGGGCACACTCGCGGTTGTTCTGACCAACGGTGACGCATCCATCGGCACACAGCTCTATTCGATCCTGGTTGTTGGTATCTTTACCTTCGTTGTATCGGGCGTCGTCTGGTTCATCCTCAAGGCCACCGTGGGCATCCGCGTCGGCGAGGAAGAAGAGATCACCGGTCTCGACATGGCTGAGCTGGGCATGGAAGCATACCCAGAGTTCTCCAAGGGCTGATCTCAGCCGACCAATGGTCTGAGAAATACAGTTTGCGAAGGCCCGGATGGAAACGTCCGGGCCTTTTCTTTGTCTCTCGCAGAATCAAATGCGGATATGCTAGGTTTTGCGGCATGAAGGACCAGACCCCCAATATCCGCGACCGTGAGGCCCCAATCATCCGCCAGCTGGATGAGGCCGCAGTCAATCGAATTGCCGCAGGCGAGGTGGTCGAACGCCCCGCGTCGGCGGTCAAGGAGCTGGTGGAAAACGCACTGGATGCCGGGGCCACACGGATAGAGATCGACATTGCCGGCGGCGGTAAATCGCTGATCCGGGTGCGCGACAATGGCTGTGGCATGACCGCCGAACAATTGCCGCTGGCCTTGTCACGTCATGCCACGTCCAAGATCGACGGCAGTGATCTGCTCAACATTCACTCCTTTGGATTCCGGGGCGAGGCGCTGCCGTCGCTTGGTGCGGTCGGTCGTTTGACCATCACTTCGCGTGCGGCGGGGGCGGATGCGGCGGTGATCCATGTCGAGGGCGGCAATCCCGCACCGGTCAAACCCGCCGCCTGTAATCGCGGCACCACGGTCGAGCTGCGCGATCTGTTTTTTGCCACGCCGGCGCGGCTGAAATTTCTGCGCAGTGACCGGGCCGAAACACAGGCGATTTCCGACGTCGTCAAGCGGCTTGCCATGGCGGAACCCTTTGTCGGTTTCACCCTGCGCGACGTGACCGGCGACAAAGAGCGCGTCAGCTTTCGCGCGGATCCGCAATCCGGCGACTTGTTCGACGCGCTGAACGGCCGTCTGACCCAGATCCTGGGACGAGAGTTCAGCGAAAACGCCGTGCCGCTGGATGCGGAGCGCGAGGGGTTGCACCTGACCGGTTTTGCCGCTCTGCCGACCTATTCGCGCGGCTCGGCGGTGGCGCAATACATGTTCGTCAATGGCCGCCCGGTGCGGGACAAGCTGTTCTATGGCGCGCTGCGTGGGGCCTATGCCGATTTCCTGTCGCGTGACCGGCATCCGGCGGTGGCGCTGTTCCTCGATTGTGATCCACATCTGGTGGATGTGAACGTGCATCCGGCCAAGAGCGAGGTCCGCTTTCGCGATCCCGGTCTGGCACGCGGGTTGATTGTGTCGGGCTTGCGCCATGCGCTGGCCGATGCCGGGCATCGTGCCTCGACCACTGTGGCCGGGGCCACGCTTGGGGCGATGCGCCCCGAAGTGGTCGAACCGCGTGTCTATCAAATGGATCGGCCCAGCGCGGGTGCGCGCAATGCATCCTATCAGGCGCAATCGCCGGGATTTGCCGATTTGGCCACCAGCTATAGCGCGCGGGTCGAACCCTTTTACGGTCCCGACCTCAGCCCCGATCATAACGCTGCCCACAGCGATGCAGGTCCACATGGGCCCGACGCGCGGTCACAGCAGGCGCCGCAGTCCTTGTCGCAGTCTCCCCTGCCACAGTCCCTACCACTGGGCGCAGCGCGGGCGCAGGTGCATGAAAACTACATCATCGCGCAAACCGAAGCCGGCATCGTCATTGTCGATCAACATGCCGCGCATGAACGTCTGGTCTATGAACGGCTAAAGCGGCAGGCGGCGGAAAATGGCATTGCGGCGCAGGCGCTTTTGATCCCCGAGGTGGTCGACCTTTCTGACACCGATTGCGCCCTGCTTTTGGAACATGTGGATGCGCTGCGCGAGCTTGGCCTTTCGGTCGAACCTTTTGGCGGTGGCGCAGTGGCCATTCGCGAAACCCCGGCCATTCTGGGCGAGGTCAACGGCGAAGCGCTGTTGCGTGACATCCTGGATGAACTGCACGACCTTGGCCAATCGGCACAGCTCAAGGATCGGATCGATGCCATCCTGAGCCGTGTCGCCTGTCACGGTTCGATCCGGTCGGGACGGCGGATGCAGGCGGATGAAATGAACGCGCTGTTGCGCGACATGGAGGCGACGCCGCATTCCGGGCAATGCAACCATGGCCGGCCCACCTATGTGGAATTGAAACTCAGCGATATTGAAAGATTGTTTGGCCGCACATGATCCAGATTGGCGACGCCGCATTTACCCTCAGTGACCCATTGGCGCTGGCCGCTTTGGCCGGGCTGTTGCTGATCATTGCTGTCTTTTGGTTGTTGATCGTGGCGGTCCGGGCCGCCGGTCGCACCGCCCGCATGACCGAGCCGCTGGCGCATCAAATGGGAACGCTGGGCCAGCGGGTGCAGGCGCTGGGCGATGGGCAAGAGCGGCTCTCTGGCGGGTTGCATCACGTCAGCGAGGCGCAGGCCCAGAGCCAGATCAAGATGTTGCAGATGATGGAGCAGCGGCTGGCGCAGGTTCAACAGCAGATGAGCGAGAACCTGCACGGCTCTGCCCGCCGCACCGCCCACAGTCTTGGTGAATTGCAGGAACGGCTGACCGCCATCGACAAGGCACAGGACAATATCACCAAATTGTCCGGCGATGTGCTGTCCTTGCAGGACATCCTGTCGAACAAACAGACGCGCGGGGCCTTTGGCGAGATCCAGTTGAACGACATCGTGTCCAAGGCGCTGCCGTCGGACAGCTATACCCTGCAAGCGACGCTGTCGAACGGCAAGCGGGTCGATTGTCTTATCCATCTGCCCAACCCGCCGGGGCCGATTGCCATCGACAGCAAATTTCCGCTGGAGGCCTATGAGGCCCTGCGCAACGCCGACAGCCCGGAACGGTTACAGCGCGCGGCAACCCAGCTGCGCCAAAGCCTGCGCAAACATATCAAGGATATTTCCGAGCGTTATATCCTCGACGGTGAAACCGCCGATGGCGCGTTGATGTTCCTGCCGTCCGAGGCGGTTTACGCCGAGCTGCACGCAAATTTCCCCGAAGTGGTGCGCGACGGTTTTGCCGCGCGGGTCTGGATCGTGTCGCCGACCACCTGCATGGCGACGTTGAACACCATGCGCGCGATCCTGAAAGACGCCCGGATGCGGGAACAGGCCGGGGCGATCCGCAAGGAATTGAGCCTGTTGTTTGGTGATGTCGAACGGCTGGGCACGCGGGTTGAAAACCTCGACCGGCATTTTGGTCAGGCGGCCAAGGATATCGCCGAAATCAAGATCAGTTCCGACAAGGCCGGGCGTCGTGCCCGGCGGCTGGACAATTTCGATTTCGAAGAACTGGCACCAGAGGCTGAGGCAAACGTGGTGCCGCTGGCCAAGACCTGAGCGCGCTATTTTTCGCGCGGCGGGGTGGATTTATAGAGCGGCAGCTGCCAGCCAAACCGCAGGCTGCCAGCGCGCAAGATCCAGGTTATGATCGCGCAGCCCAACAAGCGGATTTCCGATGGAAATCCGAGTTCCAGCAAAATCAACGCCGTCGACGATCCGGCCAGCGCTGCGGTGGCGTATAATTCGCCCTGGCGCAGGATCACCGGCACCTCATTGGCGACCACATCGCGCATCAAACCGCCGAAACATCCCGTCGTGACCCCCATGATCACCACAATTGTGGTCGGCTGGTCCAGCGCGATGGCCACGCCCGTGCCCGCCGCAACGGCGACCGCCAGGGCAAAACTGTCGAGCCAGATCAGCAGCCGCAGGCGGCTTTCGACCAGATGGGCCGAAAAATAGACCGTGATGGCGGCGGCAACGGCGATCAGGATCACACCGGGATCCGCCATCCAGAAAACCGGATTGCGATCCAGCAACAGGTCGCGCACCGTTCCGCCGCCCACGGCCGTCAAACAGGCGAGAAAGGCAAAGCCGATGATGTCCAACTGAGCGCGTGACGCAGCCAGCGCGCCGGTCAGGGCAAAGACAAACACCGATGCGTAATCCAGAAGTGTCAGGATCATGGTTGGCCCCATTGCTGTGCGCGGTTCACGATTTTTCCTTGAACGGTGCCATTCCTTCGCGCGCCAATTCGTCCGCGCGTTCGTTTTCGGGATGGCCCGCATGGCCCTTGACCCATTGCCATGTCACATCATGGCGCGCCTGTGCCGTATCCAGTCGTTGCCACAGTTCGACATTCTTGACCGGTTTCTTGGCCGCGGTTTTCCAGCCGTTTTTCTTCCAGCCAAAGATCCAGGAGGTCACGCCGTTTTTGACATATGCGCTGTCGGTCACCACGGTTATTGTTGACGCCCGTTCCAGCGCCTCCAGAGCGTGGATCGCGGCCAGCAGTTCCATCCGGTTGTTGGTGGTCATGGCTTCGCCGCCTTTCAGCGTGCGTTCCTTGACCACTTTGTCGCCGTCCCGGGCCAACATCAGCGCACCCCAGCCGCCAGGGCCGGGATTGCCGGAACAGGCACCGTCGGTATAGGCAAAAAGATCGGGCATGATGGGCATCCTTGGATTGCGTTGGTGCCACATCGCAAAGCCTGCGCATGGTTGCAAGGGGAGAGGGGCCGGCCCCCTCGGCCTTTGGCCTCACCCCCGGGATATTTTTGGTCAGATGAATTGGCGGATTGGGTGAGCGGTCAGCTGGGTCCATGGTGTGGGAGTTCGGGCCTTGCCGGAGCCGGCCATGGAACAATCAGGCGCGATCCAGCGCCAAACGCCCGGCCAGCAGGGCAAAGACCGCCGCAAAGGACCGGTTGAGCCAGGTCATCACCCGGTCAGATCCGAGGATCGCCTGACGTGCGGCGGCGGCGAAACTGCCGTAAAGCGCAAAGACCGCGAGGGTCAGCGCCATGAACACCCCGCCCAGGATGGCGATTTCCAGGGTTGCTGTGCCGGGTGTGCCAGAGAGGAACGGCGGCAGCAGTGCCAGAAAGAAAATCGACAGTTTCGGGTTCAGCGCGTTGATGAGAATACCCCGCCAGGCGATGTGAGGGCCGGACTCGGTCCTTTCGCGGGCGCGGATCTGTAGTGCGCCGCCTGAACGTAAGGATTGCCAGGCCAGCCACAAGAGATAGGCCACCCCGGCATATTTCACTAGATTGAACAGCAAGGCCGAAGAATGCAGCACCGCCGCAAGCCCCGCCGCCGCCGCCAAAAGGGCAGGCAAGATCCCCAGCGTACAGCCAAGTGCCGCCCAGAGCGCGGACCGCCGCCCCTGACCCAGGCCGATGGCAATCGTGTAGATCACACCGGTGCCGGGGGCGAGTACGACAACAAGCGCGGTGAGCAAAAACTGAAGGCTGAGCATCTTGATCTATCCCCGATCGTTCCGGCGCAGATCAGGTCAGGCGAGGGCAGCTGTGTCAACCCATGTGACGGGCTGTTCGGGGGACATCCAGAACACGGGCGCCTCTGCGGTGGCATCGACCGTCAGCACCCCCATGGCATCCAGCCCGCCCAGCACGGAATCCACCGCTATGGTGGCCAGAATGATGCCCATCACCCGGCTTATGACACTGGCGCCGGTGTTGCCGATCAGGCGGTGGATGGCGCTTGCCGCCAGAAGCAGGACCAGCGTGAAGGCCAGCACAAGGATCAGCAGGCCGGCGGTGATGATCTGGTCGGTCAGCGGTTCGGTGTGATTGTCGGTCAGGACCACAATCGCCAGCATCGCCCCCGGCGAGGCGATGGACGGCATGGCCAATGGAAAGACCGCCGACGCAAGATGGTCGCGGCAGGCCTCTTCGATTTCGCGGTTCGGTTTGGAATCGCCGAATATCATCGTCATGGCAAACAGGAACAAAATGATGCCGCCGGCAATCTGGAACGAACCAAGCCGCAGGCCAAGGGTTTCCAGAATGACCTGACCGGCCGCCAGAAACACCAACAGCACCAGCGTGGCGATCACGATGGCGCGTATGGCAAAGCTGCGGTGCAGCGCACGGGGCACGGATTGTACGGCAAACAGATAGACCGGGATTGTGCCGACAGGGTCGATCACCACAACCAAGGTTACCAATTCGCGGATCAGGTCATTCCAGTTCATTACTCTCTTTCTGATTGGGGGGTGGCGTGACGTCAGGCCGGTTGGCGCAAGACACGCGGGACTTTGAATTCGACATTTTCCTGCGCGGTTTCAACCTGTTCCACCGTGACATCATAACGTGCGCGAAAGGCGTCAATCACCTCGTTCACCAAAACCTCGGGGGCAGAGGCCCCGGCGGTGATGCCAATGCTGGAAATCCCGTCCAGCGCCCGCCAGTCGATGTCGCTGGCGCGTTGCACCAGTTGCGAATAGGCACAGCCCGCGCGAGAGCCGACCTCGACCAGACGGCGGGAATTCGATGAATTCGGCGCGCCGACCACCAGCATGGCGTCGCATTTTGCCGCCATGGCCTTGACCGCCTCCTGGCGGTTGGTGGTGGCGTAACAGATGTCTTCCTTGTGCGGTCCGACGATGGCCGGGAACCGGGTGTTGAGCGCGGCAACGATATCGGCGGTGTCATCAACCGACAGGGTGGTCTGGGTGACAAAGGCCAATTTGGCGGGATCGCGCACCTCGACGGTGGCCACATCCGCCACGGTTTCCACCAAAAGAACCTCACCCTCGGGCAATTGTCCCATGGTGCCGATGGTTTCGGGGTGGCCGGCATGGCCGATCATGATCATTTGCAGGCCGTTTTCGGCGTGGCGCTGTGCCTCGATGTGGACTTTGCTGACCAGGGGGCAGGTGGCATCGACATAGATCATCTCGCGCGCCTCGGCCGCGGCCGGAACCGATTTCGCCACACCATGGGCGGAAAAGATCACTGGGCGGTCATCCGGGCATTCTGCCAGATCTTCGACAAACACTGCGCCCTTGTCGCGCAGGTCATCAACGACGTATTTGTTGTGCACGATCTCGTGGCGGACATAGACCGGCGCGCCCCATTTGGTCAGCGCCATTTCGACGATCTTGATGGCCCGGTCGACACCGGCGCAAAAACCGCGCGGCGCGGCAAGATACAGGGTCAGGGGCGATGTATGGGTCATGGCGGTCTCCGGTGTGCAGGGTCGGGGTACTGCTTTGTGCGGCTTGCGTCCAGTGATCGGGGCCATTCGGTGGCGGGATCACGCTGCGGTGATTTGACCTTCCCCTGTTGGAAGGTCTGACCGAGGGGGAATGTAGGCCAGTGTGGTCAAAAGAGGTGCAAAATGAAAATCAAAATGGCAACGGTGATGGTCTGTGTGGCGGGTATCGCAGGGGCAGAGACACGTCCAGAAGATGCAGCCGGTCTTTTCCCCTATTGGGACGCGATGGCGGTATCCCGTGGTGCTTTGCTTTATGACGAAAACTGCTCTGCCTGTCATGGGGCCAATTTGCAGGGCGAGGCCGACTGGCGGTCACGCAACAAGGACGGGTCGTTTCGTGCGCCGCCGCATGATGCCACGGGGCATACCTGGCATCATGCCGATGAACAGCTGTTTGCAATCACCAAATTCGGAACCGAGGTGGTGACCGGCGGGGCCATGGCCACCGACATGGTCGGGTTTCAGGATGTCCTGAGCGATGATGATATCCTGGCCGTTTTGGCCTTTATCAAATCCCGATGGCCGCAAAAGATCATTGCGCGTCACAATGCAATGAACCGGCGGCTCGAGGCGGCACAATAACCGCAGGCCCAAAAACCGAAGGCCCAAAAAACCGCAGGCCCGTTTGCCGGGCTGTCGTGGGGGGCAGAGAGCGGTGGCCCGTAGGGCCATCGTGAGGACCAGAGGAGTGGGTGGTCGTGGTGGTCGGCAGCGTTTTGCAGGTCCGGTGTAAAAAACACACTGTCAAAGCATCCTGTCGAAACGTCGCGTCCAAAACTTTGTGCCGCATAAAGCCGTCACCGCATCGCAACAAAACGCGATCGGTTTCCGCCTACGGCGCTGGTTCAGACCGCAGCGGCGGCGTGTTCAGCGTGTTCTTCCATCGGTTCACGCGGTGGGCGGCCAATCACGTCGCGCAACCCGTCGAGCTCGATGAAATTATCCGCCTGGCGGCGCAATTCATCGGCAATCATCGGGGGTTGGCTGCGAATGGTGGAGACCACCGAAACCCGAACGCCCTGGCGTTGCAGGCTTTCGACCAAAGGCCGGAAATCACCGTCACCAGAAAACAACACGATATGATCAACCCGCGAAGCAAGCTCCATGGCATCAACCGCAAGTTCGATGTCCATATTGCCTTTGACTTTCCGGCGGCCCTGGCTGTCGGTGTATTCCTTGGCCGGTTTGGTGACCATGGTGAACCCGTTATAGTGCAGCCAGTCGACCAAGGGCCGGATGGGTGAATATTCTTCGTTTTCCAGCAATGCAGTGTAGTAAAACGCGCGCAATAACTTGCCCCGTCTGACGAATTCCTGCCGAAGAAGTTTGTAGTCGATGTCGAACCCAAGTGCCTTGGCGGCTGCATAAAGATTGGATCCGTCAATGAACAGCGCGAGCCGTTCGTCCTTGTAAAACATAAAATGCCCTTCCAATAATTAGGCTCTGGCCCGCGGTGTGAGTGAAATTTTGCGGGAGAGCCATCTATAAGGGTAGTGGAAAACCGCCGTGCTGCAAGAGAGCGATGATAAAAATGGCGCTTTTCAGCGCAACTATCACGGGAAGTTGGGCTTTATTTCGCTTGGTGCGAACTTGCCTTTAGGGAAGGATTCGCCACAAAAGAGTATCGAAACTGCCATTTCCCGTTTACAGGCGCGCGATTTGGTGATTCGCGCGCAAAGCCGATTTTTCGCAACACCCTGCTTTCCGCCCGGTGCCGGGCCCGACTATGTCAACGCGGCGATTGCCGTTGACTGGTTGGGCGCACCAGAGGCTTTGTTGCAGCTTTTGCATGAGGTCGAAGCGGAATTTGGCCGCGAGCGGGACCAGCGATGGGGGATGCGAACCCTTGATCTTGACCTTATCGCGCTGGGTGCGCAGGTCGCACCCGACGATACAACCTGGGGGCGATGGCGTGATCTGACCCTGCAAGAGCAGATGCAATTGGCCCCGGACCAGTTGATCCTGCCCCATCCCCGCATTCAGGACCGGGCCTTTGTCTTGGTGCCATTGATGGATATTGCGCCGGATTGGGTGCATCCGGTTCTGGGCCGCAGTGTTGCGGAAATGACTGCGGATTTGCCCGTCGCCGAGGTGGCAGATGTCAAACCTCTGTGAGCCGCGACAAATTGCGAGCCGCCTGTTGGAAAACCTGCTTGTCAAGCCTTTTGATCCGCTTTAAGACCTACACCTTCTGACAGAACTCGGCAGACGGAGATTCCCAATGGCCCGCGTGACGGTCGAAGATTGCGTTGATAAGGTTCCCAACCGGTTTGAACTGGTGATGCTTGCCGCCCATCGGGCGCGCGAGGTGTCGGCCGGTGCTGCCATTACCGTGGATCGCGACAACGACAAGAACCCCGTTGTCTCGCTGCGCGAGATCGCTGAAGAAACCCAAAGCGCCGACGAGCTGCGGGAACGGATGATCGAAAGCAACCAGACCCAGATCGAGGTGGACGAACCCGAAGAGGACGCCATGGCGTTGCTTATGGGGGCAGAACCCGACAAGCCGCAGGACGACGATATGTCCGAGGAAAAATTGTTGCGGGCGTTGATGGAAGCGCAAGGCCAGGGGTAACCCCGGCCAGCGTTTGGGGCAGGCGATGATTTCAGCTGACGATCTGGTCGCGCTTGTCCACAATTACAATCCGAAGACCAATAAATCCCTGATCCGCGCGGCCTATGATTATGGCCGCGAGATGCATGAGGGCCAGTTCCGCCACTCTGGCGAACCTTATTTCAGCCATCCGGTTGCGGTTGCCGCGCTTTTGACCGAGCAGCGACTGGATGATGCGACCATCGTGACCGCGCTTTTGCACGACACGATCGAAGACACCAAAGGCACATTCAACCAGATCAGCGGCAAATTCGGCGAAGAGATCGCTGTGCTGGTCGATGGTGTGACCAAGCTGACCAACCTGCAACTGTCGTCGACCCAGACCAAGCAGGCGGAAAACTTCCGCAAGCTGTTCATGGCGATGTCCCGCGATTTGCGGGTCATTCTGGTCAAACTGGCCGACCGGCTGCACAACATGCGCACGATCAAGGCGATGCGCCCGGAAAAGCAGGTGCAGAAGGCCCGCGAAACCATGGATATCTATGCACCGCTGGCCGGGCGCATGGGGATGCAATGGATGCGGGACGAGCTGGAGGATCTGGCGTTCTCTGTGCTGAACCCCAAGGGCCGCGCCAGCATCATCCGCCGTTTCATCACCCTGCAAAAGGAAACCGGCGATGTGATCCATCGGATCACCAGCGACATGCGCGCCGAGTTTGACAAGGCCGAGATCGAGGCCCAGGTGTTTGGCCGCGCCAAGAAACCCTATTCGATCTGGCGTAAGATGCAGGAAAAAGAGATGGGTTTTTCCCGTCTGTCCGACATCTATGGCTTTCGTATCATCACCGATACCGAGGCCGATTGTTATGCCGCGCTGGGCGCGATCCATCAACGCTGGCGCGCTGTGCCGGGCCGGTTCAAGGATTATATCAGCCAGCCGAAATCCAACGGCTATCGCTCGATCCACACCACGGTGTCGGGACGCGATGGCAAACGGGTCGAGGTTCAGATCCGCACCCGCCAGATGCACGATGTGGCCGAAACCGGCGTTGCCGCGCATTGGTCCTATCGCGATGGTGTGCGCAGTGAAAACCCCTTTGCCGTCGATCCGGCGAAATGGATTTCCTCGCTGACCGAACAATTTCAGGATGACGAGGATCACGAGGATTTTCTCGAAGCGGTCAAGCTTGAGATGTATTCGGATCAGGTGTTTGTCTTTTCGCCCAAGGGCGACGTGATCAAGCTGCCGCGCGGTGGCACACCGCTGGATTTTGCCTATGCGATCCACACCCGGATCGGTCATGCCTGTGTCGGGGCCAAGGTTGACGGGCTGCGCGTGCCGCTCTGGACCCGGCTGAAGAACGGCCAGTCGGTCGAGATCATCACCGCCGATGGGCAAGCCCCGCAGGCAACCTGGCTGGATATTGCCATCACCGGCAAAGCCAAAAGCGCGATCCGCCGTGCCCTGCGCGAACAGGACCGGGAACGGTTTGTGCGTTTGGGCCGGGAACTGGCGCGCGCCGCGTTTGAACATGTGGGCCGCAAGGCCAAGGACAAGGTGCTGGAAACCGCCGCCCGCAACCTGCGGTTGGACGATGCGGAAACGCTTCTGGCGCGGCTGGGTTCAGCCGAGCTGACGTCGCGCGCGGTGGTCGAGGCCGTCTATCCCGATCTGGTGACCGAAGACGGGGACGAAATTGACCGCAAGCGCGCGGTGATCGGCCTTGAAAACGGCCAGAGCTTTCGGCGCGCACCCTGTTGCCAGCCGCTGCCGGGGGAGCGGATAGTTGGCATCACATATCGGGGTCAGGGCGTGGTTGTGCATGCGATTGATTGCGAAAAACTGGCCGAATACGAAGAACAGCCAGAGCGTTGGCTGGACCTGCATTGGCAGGAAGGCAAACACCCGGCGGCCTATGCGGTGACACTGGACATCACGATGAGCAATGATGCCGGCGTGCTGGGACGAATTTGCACATTGATCGGTGGGCACAAGGCGAATATCTCGGATCTTGAGTTTATGGACCGGAAACCGGATTATTATCGCCTGCATATCAACACCGAACTGCGCGACGCCGAACATCTGCATTCTCTGATCACCGCGCTGGAAGCGGAAAGTGATGTTGCCCAGGTCGCTCGCGTGCGAGAAGTCACTCCGATCGCCTCCCGAGCCGAAGCAAGCTGAAAGGAACACCTTCCGTGGTTTTCAAGCGCCGCGACAGAAAACCGACCTGGCGCGCTGTGTTGGAATTCTTCTGGCCACGGGGGGGATGGGGGCGTGCCGCACGCTATATCAAGCATCGCTTGCGGCGATTGCCCGACCCGCCGGAAAAGATCGCCCGCGGCATTTGGGCCGGGGTATTTACCACCTTCACGCCGTTTTACACCATGCATTTCCTGGTGGCGGCGATGCTGGCGATGATCATGCGGGGCAATGTCCTGGCGGCGCTTCTGGGCACTTTTTTTGGCAATCCGCTGACCTATTTGCCGATTGGCATCATATCGCTCAACACCGGCTATTTCCTGTTGGGGACAGAGCTGTCGCCACATGTCGAACGCACCCTGATGGGCAAATTCGTGGATGCCGGCGAAGATCTGACCATTAATTTCTGGGCCTGGGTCAAAGGCAACCCACAGGATTGGCATGGGCTCGAAGTGTTCTGGCATGACGTGTTCTATCCCTATCTGATTGGCGGAATCATTCCGGGGATCGTTGCCGCCACCATTGCCTATCTGGTCGCGGAACCGCTGATCCGTGCCTATCAGACGCGGCGCAAGGGCGTGATGAAGAAACGGATCGAGGCGATCCGCGCCAAGGCCGCCGCCAAGAAAGCGGCGCTGGCCAAAACCGGGGCGGACAAGCCGGAATAAGCCGGACGAAAACGGGGTTTTCACACCGGCATTGCGCCGCTAGCTTGGCGGCAAATGAACCTCCAAGGTGATACAATGCAAAATCTCCGGCTTGGCGTGAATATCGACCATGTGGCCACAGTGCGAAATGCCCGCGGCGGCGCTTTCCCCGACCCATCACGTGCCGCGATCCTGGCACAGGAGGCGGGGGCCGATGGCATCACCGCCCACCTGCGCGAAGATCGCCGCCATATCTCCGATGCCGACATTGATGCCTTGATGGATGTCCTGCGGGTGCCGCTGAACTTTGAAATGGCGGCGACGGCGGAAATGCAGACCATTGCCCTGCGTCACAAGCCGCATGCGGTTTGTATCGTGCCGGAAAAGCGCGAAGAACGCACCACCGAAGGCGGGCTTGAGGTTGCGCGCGAGGAAAACAAACTGGCGCATTTCATCGCGCCGCTGCGGGACGCGGGCTGTCGGGTGTCGATTTTCATCGCCGCCGACCGCCGCCAGATCGAAGCGGCAAACCGGATCGGGGCGCAGGTCATCGAGCTGCATACCGGCGCTTATTGTGATGCCTATCACGAGGGCCGGATGGAAGACGCCGACCGCGAATTGGCCGCATTGCGCGAGATGGCGGCCTTTGCCGCCGATCTGGGGCTGGAGGTGCATGCCGGGCATGGGCTATCTTATGATACCGTGATGCCGGTGGCCGCCTTTCCGCAGGTTGTCGAGCTTAACATCGGGCATTTCCTGATCGGCGAGGCGATTTTCCTCGGCCTGGGTGAGGCGATCGGCGAAATGCGGCGGTTGATGGTGGAGGCGAGAAAATGAATGGAACTTTGACCACTGCGGCTGTGGTGTCCCTGGCGCTTTTGGCCAGCGGCGCGTCGGCGCAGACGGTTGGCGATTGTGACTGGCGGGCATCGGCCCAGGCGATTGCCGAACCTTGGCAGGATAACACCCGCACCTTTTCCAATGGCAAGACCCGCCTGACCCTGACCGATACCATCGAACCGGGCGCGGGGGCCTTTCATCTGGTGATCCTGTCGCCGCCCTATAGCGAGCTTGGCGACCGGCAATGCAGGGTGCTGTCCTATGATGGCAGCATCGGTTTTGCCGGCGTCGCCTTTCAGGAATTGAGCGCCGATTACGATCCTGCGCGCGGGCTTCTGTTTGATGTGCCGGTCCAATATTACGACGCGGCGCTGGGCGACACCACCGGCGGTTGGCTGAGCTTTGAGCTGAATCAGGCCAGCGGTGCAATTTCCGCCTATATCGGACCGGCCGAGTGATCCTGGGGATTGGCACGGATCTGTGCAATATCGAACGGATCGAGGGCATTTTGAACCGCTTCGGCGACCGGTTCCGCAATCGGGTGTATACCGACCGCGAACAGCGCCGCGCTGCCCGCCGCCCACATGAGGCCGCGACCTATGCCAAACGCTGGGCCGCGAAAGAAGCCTGTTCCAAGGCGCTTGGCACGGGGCTGCGCATGGGGATCGCATGGCGGGACATGTCGGTGACCAATCTGGCGACCGGCCAGCCGGTGATGCATGTCACAGGCTGGGCCAAACGGCGGCTGGATGCGATGACCCCACCGGGACACGAGGCGATTTTGCATGTCACCCTGACCGATGATTTTCCCTGGGCCCAGGCCATGGTGCTGATCGAGGCGCGGCCAATGGTCGATCCAAAGCCCTGAACATGCCTGAACACAGCTGACTGCAATGCAACTGCGGCGCTCGATTGCTTGACACCTTTCGCGCTCCGGCCCATGTAGCCAACAACGTAGCCCAAGACGCCACAGCGCGAGGAGCCTCATGTCCATGGCCGAAGAAAAGAAGGGCAATGCGATCGTGGAAACGGTCAAGACCATTGTCTACGCATTGCTGATCGCGGGTGTGTTCCGCACCGTGTTCTTTCAACCGTTCTGGATCCCCTCGGGGTCGATGAAGGACACGCTGCTGATCGGTGATTTCCTGTTTGTGAACAAAATGGCCTATGGCTATTCCTATGCCTCTTGTCCGTCGGTGATTGTGCCGCGCTTTGGCATTGATGTGGATGCCAAGGATTTCTGTGGCTGGGCCGATGGCGACAACACCCGCCTGTTTGGCGGCGAACCCGAGCGCGGCGATGTCGCGGTGTTCCGGCATCCGGTGACCGGACGGGATTTCATCAAACGGGTGGTCGGCCTGCCGGGTGAGAAAATCCAGATCAAGGACAGCGTTCTGCATATCAACGACACCCCGGTCAAAGTCGAGGCTGACGGCATCTTTGCCGAGCTTGCCTGCCCACAGGGTCCGCAGGGGCTCAGCCCGCGCTGTGCCAATGCGCCGGTGGGCAATGGCGCGACCTGTGAAAAAGAGAAATTCATCGAAACGCTGCCCAATGGCGTCAGCCACTCGACCCTGAACATCGGGCCGCAATCGTCGGACAACACGCCGGTCTTTACCGTGCCCGAAGGCCATTATTTCATGATGGGTGACAACCGCGACAATTCCACCGATTCGCGCTTTCCGCAGCAAATTGGCGGTGTGGGCTTCGTGCCGTTTGAAAACTTTGTCGGGCGCGCGGATCGGGTGATGTTCTCGTCTGCCGGACGGTCGATGCTGGCCTTCTGGACCTGGCGCGGGGATCGGTTCTTCAAGGGGATCGAGTGAAAATTTCGGCAGAATTGAAGGCTCTACAAAAACGGCTGGGGTATGAATTTTCAGACCCCGGCCAATTGGTGCGCGCGGTCACGCATTCGTCGATGTCGACCGCCACGCGGGGCGACAACCAGCGTTTGGAATTCCTGGGCGACCGGGTGCTTGGCCTGGTGATGGCCGAGGCGCTCTTGGCGGCGGATGGGGGCGCAAGCGAAGGTCAGCTTGCGCCACGGTTCAATGCGCTGGTGCGCAAAGAGACCTGCGCCGATGTGGCCCGCCAGATCGACCTTGGGGCGGCGCTGAAACTGGGCCGGTCTGAAATGCTCTCGGGGGGGCGGCGCAAAATGGCGCTGCTGGGCGATGGCATGGAGGCGGTGATCGCTGCGGTCTATATGGATGGCGGGTTTGCGGCCGCACAGGCGCTGGTGCTGCGGCTCTGGGGCAAGCGTATCTCGCAGGTCGAAGAGGATGCACGCGACGCCAAGACCAGCCTGCAGGAATGGGCGCAGGCCCGTGGTCAAACGCCGCCGGTCTATCAACAGATCAGCCGCAAAGGCCCGGACCACGCCCCGGTCTTTGTGATCGAAGTGCGGCTCGACAGCGGTGAAAGCGACCGGGCCGAAGCCGGATCAAAACGTCTGGCGGAACATGCGGCGGCGAAATCATTGCTGGCAAAACTGCTTCAAAGTTGATGTTGGCCCGCAAATTCCCTGCAAGGAATTTGTCCGCGCCCCATTGTGAGGCCATAATAACTGGTTTTGAGCGTCAAACTGCGGTAAGCGCGGCGGATCATTCATGGGAACCAGATAAAAATGACCACACGCGCCGGATTCGTCGCCCTGATCGGAGAGCCCAATGCGGGCAAATCCACCCTGACCAATCGCATGGTGGGCGCGAAAGTGTCGATCGTGACGCACAAGGTCCAGACCACGCGCGCCCGTATCCGTGGCGTGGCAATCGAGGGCGAGGCGCAGATCGTATTTGTCGATACGCCCGGATTGTTCAGCCCGCGCCGCCGATTGGACCGCGCGATGGTCGCCGCCGCCTGGAGCGGGGCGGCAGATGCCGACATCGTTGTGCTGCTGGTCGAAGCGCATCGCGGCGTGTCGGATGGTGTGGAAAGCATCCTTGAGCGGTTGCAGGACATTGGCAAAGGCCGCCGCGTGGCCCTGGCAATCAACAAGATCGACCGGGTGAAATCCGATGTTTTGCTGGGTCTGTCGCAGGAATTGAATGCGCGTTTCGCATTTGAGGAAACCTTCATGATCTCGGCCGAAAAGGGCTTTGGCTGCGATGATCTGAAAAAATGGCTGGCGGCGGAATTGCCGGACGGTCCCTGGCTTTATCCCGAAGATCAGATCGCCGATCTGCCGATGCGGATGATCGCCGCCGAGATGACCCGCGAAAAGCTGACCCTGCGCCTGCATCAGGAACTGCCCTATCAATTGACGGTCGAAACCGAAAACTGGGACGAGCGCAAGGACGGCACCGCGCGGATTGATCAGGTGATCTATGTGGCCCGTGATGGCCACAAGGGCATTGTGCTGGGCCACAAAGGCGAATCGATCAAGGCAATCTCCAAAGCGGCGCGTGAAGAGCTGGAAGAATTCCTTGGCCGCCGGGTGCATTTGTTCCTTCAGGTCAAGGTCCGGGAAAAATGGCTGGAAGAGGCCGCGCGCTATTCCGAAATGGGCCTGAACTTTCGCGATGGCAATACCTGAGGCATCGCTAAGCAAAAGTTGCCGGGGCTCCACGGAACAAAGGGAGCCCCGACCAGTGCCAGCGGGTCTCGGGGAGAGAGACAGCCCGCCAGAGGTCACGGGATATGGGGCGAAAACCGCGCAGGAGATCACACAGATCCGCGCCCCAATACACTGCCGGTAAACGTGCGACCATCGACAGCAGTGCAGTTCAGTCCCCCGTGACAGAGGGAAACTTGACTGTGCTATCAACATAAGGGCGCTGCGAAAGTATTCAAATGACAAGGGGTGTTAGGAAAGGAAAGCCATGCGGCTGACAGCGGATTTCTGGGTTGCGGCCTATATTGCACGGCTTGCCCAGGCCGACATCCCGGCCTTTGTCGTGGCCCATGGCGACGACACTTCGGGTATGGTGATGGTCAAGCTGAACACATTGGACGGTCAGGCCCGTCTGTTTCACCGAATGCATGATCTGATGACGGATGAAACCCGCTGGCAGGAAATGCTCTCTGGGTCCGAAGGCGACATTGATGCGGCTTTGGCCAAACAACGCGCCATGGACCGTGATCTCTGGGTGATCGAGGTCGAGGACCGCCATGGGCGGCATTTGCTGGACAGTGGCGGGCTTTGAGCCCAGCTTGGGCAAATGGACTGGCGTGACACCGGCATATTGCTGAGCCTTCGGCACCATGGCGAACATTCCGCCATAATCGAGGTTTTCACCCCCGACCGTGGCCGTCACGCCGGTGTCGTTCGTGGCGCCACAGGCCGCAGGCTGGCCCCTGTGCTGCAACCCGGTGCGCAGCTCGACCTGCATTGGCGCGCCCGGCTCGAAGAGCATTTGGGCGCCTTCACAGTCGAGCCGCAGCGGTCCCGTGCCGCCCAGGCGATGTCCAGCCGGTTGGCACTGGCGGGATTGAACGCGGTTTGTGCGCTGCTGTCGTTTGCGCTGCCAGAACGCGAGGCACAGACCGCGCTTTATCTTCAGACCGAACAATTGCTGGATCTGTTGGGCCAGGACGCGCTTTGGCCGCTGGCCTATCTGCGATGGGAGGTGTCATTGCTCTCGGCGCTGGGCTACGGTCTTGATCTTGGCAGTTGCGCGGTGACCGGGAAAACCGACGGTTTGATCTATGTCTCGCCCAAATCCGGGCGCGCGGTGTCGCAGAACGGGGCGGGGGATTGGGCGGACCGTTTGTTGCCGCTGCCGCCGGTGCTGTTGGGCCAGGGTGACGCCGAAAACACCGACATTGCACAGGCGCTGTCGGTCACCGGCTTTTTCCTGCGCGAGCGGCTTGCGCCCGCATTGGGGCACAGGCCGCCACCCAGCGCGCGGGCGCGCTTCATTGATCGGTTGCTGGCGGGTTGACGACAGCGGCGGTTGTTGCGGTCAGTTTGCCCTTGGTACGCCGATGAACACCATCTCGCGGCCATCTTCGTTGCGCAGGATCAGACGGTTGCCGTCGAAATCCGAAATCGTCATATCGCGCAGCGCCGTGATGAACTCGGCCTCTTTCTGAAAATCCATGCACAGCCGCTGGGTAAGGCCCAGCCGCTCGGCGCTGAACCCGGGCATCGGGCGGGTCTGTACCCCAAAGAAGGAATTGCAGGGTGTCGTGCCGGTGATCTGCGCCATCGAGGGAAAGGTGATTGTGGCCCGCGCCTCATAGGCGGCGCCATCAATCGTCTGAAGCTTCCAGATGGTGTCTTCGGCATCTTGCGCACCGCCCAGCGTGGCTGAGAGGCTAGCAAAGGCGGACGTGGCCGCGGAGAGGAATGTATGTGTCATACCGCCAAGGTAGGCAAAGCTGCCGCCGTGAAAAGGTGGTAACGATCTTTGTCATTCCGACGCGGCCGAAAATACCATTTCGCGGCCCGCGTCATTGGACAGGATCAACACCGCCCCCTGAACTTCGGCCAATGTCATCTCTGCCAGCGCGGCGAGAAAGGCTGTCTCACTGGCAAGGTCGGGACAGGCCCGTCGTGTGGTGACCAATGGGCCGACGTCGAACCAGGGGTAGGGGGCGGTTTGTGGCCCGGAAAACCCATTGCAGGGCGCCCGACCCGCCACACGACCGGCTTCGGGAAAGGTCAATGTCGCACGCGCAGTAAAGGATTCATCGTCGATGGTGTCCAGCACCCAGGTCCGATCCGCCGCGCCATAGGCCGCCAATGTCTCGTCGCCCGGAAACGCGTGGTCACAGGTCGCGGCCAGAAGCGGGGCCAAAATCAGGGGGATCAAGAGTTTCATACCGACACCATAGTGCCGTGCTTTGGAATTGAAATATCGTCAATGGCTCTTCCCTGTGTCGGGTTGGCGGGATATGACCAGTGCATGCGCTGGAATTTGCCCAATATCCTGACCGTAATGCGCCTGCTGGCGGCTCCTGCCGTTCCGGTGATGTTCCTCTATTGGGCGCGCCCCTACGCCGATATTTTCGCCCTGGTGCTGTTTCTGACAGCGGCAATAACCGATTGGTTTGATGGCTATCTGGCGCGTGCCTGGAAACAGGAAACCAAAATCGGCACCATGCTCGACCCGATTGCGGACAAGGCCATGGTGGTGATCGCGTTGATGGTGATTGCCGCCTATTCGTCGTATTCGCCCTGGTTGATCCTGCCCGCAACCGTGATCCTGTTTCGCGAGGTGTTTGTCAGCGGTCTGCGTGAATATCTGGGGGATGTGTCGGGCACGCTGAAGGTGACCAAGCTGGCCAAATGGAAAACGACATTTCAGATGGTGGCGATTGCGGTTCTGTTCTCGCAGGGCGTGTTTGAACATTACTTCGGCATGTGGTCCTGGGGGATGGATCAACAGATTGTCACCGACATTCTGGAAGGTCGCACGGTCGATGAACTTGGCCTCAGATACATGTACGACGGCATGTTCTGGTCTGGCTACATCGGATTGATCTTGCTTTGGGTTGCGGCGGCGCTGACGCTGGTGACCGGCTTTGACTACCTGCGCAAGGCGCTGCCGTATTTGAAGGAAGACAGCTGATGGATGTCTTGTATTTTGCCTGGGTGCGCGAACGTATTGGCCTGCCAAAAGAGCGGGTTGAAACCGGGGCCGCCACCGTGGCCGAGCTGGTCGAAGAATTGAAGACCCGCGAAGAGCGGTATGCGCTGGCCTTTGCGGATCTGTCGGCGCTGCGGGTGGCCGTCGATCAGGAATTGACGGATTTTGACGCGCCTCTGGCCGGGGTGCGCGAAGTGGCGTTTTTCCCACCGATGACCGGGGGCTGAGACCGGTGTCGCGCGTCACGCCACTGGTTCGGGTTCAACAAGCCCCATTTGATTTCGCGGCAGAGGCCGACGCTTTTGCCCGCGCTCAATCCGATATGGGCGCCATTGTGACCTTTACCGGCGTCGTTCGGGATTCCGCAGATGGCGGCATGATCGCAATGGAAATCGAACATTACCCCGGCATGACGGCCAAGGCGCTGGAGGCGATTGTCGCCGATGCCATGGAACGCTGGGCGCTGGGCGATGCTTTGGTGATCCATCGTCATGGCCGGTTGCACCGGGACGAGATGATCATGATGGTGGCCACTGCGGCCCGCCATCGCAAAGCCGCGTTTGAAGCGGCGGAATTCCTGATGGACTATCTGAAAAGCCGCGCGCCGTTCTGGAAAAAAGAAATTGCAGCGGATGGCGCGGAATGGGTTGCCGCCAAAGACGTCGATGAAGAGGCGTTGAAGCGCTGGTAGCGGCCTTTACACCGCTGATTCGTCAAAGATTGTCTCAGGCCCCAGCCTTTTATCTGACCTGCCTTTTATCTGCCCTGAACTTTCATCTGACCTGAAATATCCCGGGGGTTGGGGGGCTGGCCCCCCATGCTGCGTCTCGGTTTGCGATTCCGCTACCGTTCTGGGCCAAACATTTCAACGATCATGCATTCCCTTGCCCTGCAATATCAGCGGCGTCCATTTTTCGATCCGCGCGGCGCGGGTCTTGGCCTGTTTTGCCCCGGCGAAATGCAGGATGTAGCCCCGCCGCCGTCCCGGCGTCAGCGCCATGAAGGCGTCGTTGAGCGCAGGGTCGGCCGCAAGCGCCGCATTCAATTCTTCTGGCAGCTCCAGATCATCCTTCGCAAAGGTGACGCGCAAACCCGTAGCTTCGTTTTCGATCGCTTTCAGGAGGTATTTGGTGATGACGTCTGCCTGTGCCCGGATTGTTGCAACGTCGGTAAAGGCGATCATGCGTGTCGCACGGGAATTCGGGCCGGGCGCGACCAGGATTTGCGCGGGATCGTCCAGCAAGACCCCTTTGAAGAACCCCAATCCGCATTGATGTTTCATCGCCCAAAGCACGGCAATATTGCCACCATGGGCGGTATAGACCGGACCGCGCCATTTGAACGCTTCGGCCACCGGGCAGTGCAACAGGATCTCGCGCAGCGCCAGAAGTTCGGCGCGCCACACCGTGGCCTTGTCGAACCAGATCCCGCATCGGCGGTCCATATTGCCCATCGCCCAGGCTCCTTTGCACGCGGTCGAAATGCGACACCAACAGGGCCATTTGACACCAAAAAACCGCGCGCAACAATGTGCACGCGGTTCACTGTCTGTCGAGACGCGCGTTTAGCGTGCCTTGAGCGAGTTGCGGATTTCCAGCAGAACGTCGATTTCGCTGGGCCCTGCGGGGGCCTCTTCGGCGGGCGCTTCGTCTTCGGCGCGGGCGGCGGTTTCCTTGACCCGATTGACCATTTTGACCAGCATGAACACCACAAAGGCGATGATCAGGAAGTTGATGACCGCCATGATGAAGGCGCCATAGGCAAAGATGGATGCGCCGGTTTCGCGCGCAGCCTCAAGGCTGGCGCAGGCGGGGACGTCACCGGCCAGCACGACGTAGTTGTTGGTGAAATCAATGCCACCGGAAAACAGGCCGATGATGGGATTGATCAGATCCCCCACCAGCGACGTCACAATTGCGGTGAATGCCGCGCCGATGATGATACCAACGGCCATGTCCATGACATTGCCCTTGGCGATGAAGTCCTTGAATTCTTGAATCATTGTTGCGGCTCCCTTCGCTCACTTTGGCCACGCATGCCTGATTTTCTGCTGCTGCGCGCCCCCACAATGCGTCATTAGGGGGACGAAACAAGTCTTTCCATGGGAATGGCGATGTTCAATTCCCCGAACGACCCCACGTCATCCAGAGGGTCAGGTCGACAGTTTGCCAGTCAGAACATAACGCAGGATGTCGACGACCTGGGCAGGCTCGCGCGCGACGGCCAATGCGGCGGCATCCACCTCTTTCAGGGCGTGATCGTGATCGGGCTGTTGCAGCACAATCAGCGATTTGCCAAGCGCGGCGGCATATCCGGCGTCAAAGGCAGCATTCCACTGGCGGTATTTCTCGCCAAAGCGCACCACCACCACATCGGCATCGGCGATGCCCTTGCGGGTGCGGATGGCGTTGACCATCGCGCCCTTGTGGTCGTGCCAGTATTTGTTGTCCTCAGAGCCAAGGATCGCAACGCCGCAATCGTCGCTGGCGGCGTGATCGGTGACGGGGGCGGAAAACGTGATGTCCAGCTCTTTGGCCCCGGCAATGATTTGATCGCGCCAGTCCGTGTGAATTTCACCGCTTAGATAGACAGTCAGGCTCATGGTGGGTTCCTCTTGTTTCTGGTCGGGCTGCGCGTTCGCGCGCGATCCTGACCTAACAGCCCGCTGGCGACCGGTCGACCCGGGCAGGCAAAACAAAACGACCACGGTGGTTGCCCTCCGTGGTCGCATTTGCCCGTCAGATGTCGGGTGTCAGTATCCGGTGCCCTTCAAGACCACCTGAAAGGTCCGCCCGATCAGCCGCAGATCCGTCAGGAACGACAGCTCCCGGAAATAGCGCGCATCGAAAATGGCGCGATCGGAAAAGCTGCTGTCGTTGCGGGCCGAGGTCTGCCAGATGCCGGTAATCCCGGGGCGCATCGCATAATATGCGGTGCCGGGGTACATCCCGCGTTGATCGACCATCATCGGACGCGGTCCCACCAGAGACATGTCGCCAATTAGGACATTGAACAGCTGCGGCAGCTCGTCCAGCGATGATTTGCGGATCAATGCGCCGACCTTGGTGATACGCGGATCCTTACGCAGTTTCTGCGTCCGGTCCCATTCGGCGCGGGCCTTGGGATCGGCCGCAAGGTGCGCTGCCAACTGGGCATCGGCATTGTGCACCATGGACCGCAGTTTCCACATCTGGAAAATGCGACCGTTACGGCCAATACGGGCCTGACGGTAAAATGGCGAATGGCCATCAAGAGCAATCAAAAGACTCATAGGAAAAAGAATGATCAGGAGCGGGATCAGGGCCAGCAACACGATCCCCACGTCCAGAAAACGCTTGGCAAATTGGCGGTAAATACCCCCTGCAAGCACCGGCAACTGGCCGGCAAGCAGTGTTTCGGGCGATCCTTGAGCAGATCCAGCCGAACGTAAATGCATTGTCAACGTCATGCCCTCCAAAGGCGTTAGCGACGAAGCTTGGTGCGTGATTATTCAGTCCATAGTCGGCAAGCATCCAACCGCAGCCCGCAATGCGGATGCGCCTGTGAAGCCAAAATACAAAAATATGGTGGCTGGATGCCAAGGCATACCATCAACCGAGAACAGACCGTTTTACCCTACACTTCACTCCTAAGTGAAAGCACTAACCCCCAAGTGCCGTTTGCAAAAATTGCCACTAAATTTGTGACTAATTTTGCTCGACTTCGTTGAATTTGGACGTTCGGGGGCTGGTCGTCAAGTTGCGCAAACAACCACTCCCTTCATGGGAGAGTGTCGTGGCGGGAATCTTAACCATCTTAAATTAACGTTAACCAGGCGGGTGAAATCCGAACTTCGGGCGCTTTTTTTGAGATCCCATTTGGGGAAACAAATCACGGGAAATGCACGTTAAGCTTGCATTTGGGGTAGAATTGTAATTCTGAGTGAAACAATGGCGGGCCATATTTCCGATGGATGCGTTGGCCGCGACAATAAAGCCTCTGAAATCCTTGTGCGTTTCCGGAACAAGCGAAAACATTCAGCGAATTTTCCCCCTTTTCGATGGTTAATTGGGTGTCTCTGGCGGCCTTTTCGTGCCCTTCGGTTGTGCGAGTTGTCACAAATTTCGACGCTGAGTTGCATCATAATGCTGCAAATTTTCGTATAAGTTTTTTCTTGGGACGTCACGTCACTCGCGCTCAGGATGTGTTCAATCCTTCGGATTTTTGGGGATTGATCAAAATTACCGTAGTTTTTACCGGAATTTTCAGAAAACCGATTCGGCCTCGAAACCGGTCGCGGGATGGCCCAACGTTGCATCAGTCCGGGCAAACCACTATGGCCGGGTCAAAAGGCGCAGATGGAGCTGGGATAATGTCCAATCATCTTTACCAGGGTGACTTGCCGGATGGGCTGCGGCTTGGTCCGGTGGTGGCGGTTGATTGCGAAACCATGGGTCTGCATCCGCACCGCGATCGCCTGTGTCTTGTTCAGATGTCCACAGGCGACGGTCATGCGCATCTGGTCCAGATCGCGCGCGGCCAGGATGCGGCGCCAAACCTGTGCGCGATGCTGGCCGATCCCGCTGTGTTGAAACTGTTCCACTATGGCCGGTTTGATATTGCTGCGCTGATGAACGCCTTTGGGGTGGAAACCGCACCGGTCTATTGCACCAAGATTGCCAGCAAACTGGTGCGCACCTATTCGGACCGTCATGGGTTGAAACATCTGGTGCAGGAATTGCTGGGCACGGACATTTCCAAGCAACAGCAATCCAGCGATTGGGGCGCGGCAGAGCTGACCAAGGCGCAAATCGACTATGCGGCGTCAGACGTGCTTTACCTGCATCGGCTGCGCAAGGAGCTGGACCGGCGGTTGCAACGCGAAGGGCGGGACGAGATCGCGCAAAAATGTTTCGACTTTTTGCCAACCCGGGCGCGACTGGATCTGGCGGGATGGCCGGATCAGGACATCTTTGCCCATTAATCTTATGTGGTGGTTCGGTCGCGGTTTGCCGCGTACTGGTGCCTGTGGCTTTGCACTTCTGGTCTTGCGTGCCTAGATAGAACCCAGATGTTGAATTTGGGGCCCAATCCAATGGCCGTGCAAGAGTCGTTTCATTCCAGTGTCGTGGCGTGGCTGAAGGTGCTTCTGCCGCTGACTGCCTTGGGGCTGCTTTCCACGGTCTTTCTTTTGTCGCGCTCCGTGGCCGATGATCCGGCCCTGACATTCTTTGATGATGAGGCAGAGATCCCTGCGCGCGACAGCTTGACCGCACCGTATTACACCGGCAGCACACCAGAGGGGCATGCGGTGGCAATTACCGCCAAATCCGCCCGGGCCGATCCGAATGACCCTGCGGGGGTTCTGGCCAGCCAGCTGACAGCGGCGTTCCGGCTGACCGATGGATCGCAAATTGATATTGTCGCCAATACAGCGGCGGTAAATGAACCGGCGGATGTGTTGGAATTGGCCGGGGATGTGGTGATCAAAAGCTCCGCCGGATATGTGGTGCATACCCAAATGCTGACCTCCGCACTGCGTACAATTCGCGGCGAGGCGCCAAATGGTGTAAAAGCGGACGGCCCGATTGGCGATCTTCAGGCGGCGCTTTCCATATTCGTGAAACCGGCACCGAAGATAACCTGCAATTGGTTTTCACAAATGGCGTCAAGCTGCTATATCAACCCGCGAAACACCCCCCCGAGGAAGAAAGTGAACGTCCATGACATCTGTTCGAATTCTGGCGGTTCTTTTGATCGCACTCCTGCCGGTGGCGGGTCTGGCCCAAGGGGCCGAGGTTGGATTTGGCGCGATTGACGCCGATACCGATGCCCCGGTCGAAGTCACATCCGATGATCTTTCGATCAACCAGGACGACGGCACCGCGCTTTTTACCGGCAATGTGGTGGTCGGCCAGGGTGAAATGCGGATGTCGGCGCCACGGGTGCTGGTGGTGTATACCCAGAACCGCACAGGGATTTCCCGGCTAGAGGCGCGCGGCGGCGTGACATTGGTATCGGGCAAGGAGGCCGCCGAAGGTGACAATGCCGATTATGATGTCGAGGCAGGCACCGTGGTGATGACGGGCAATGTGCTTTTGACCCAGGGCGCCAATGCGCTGACGGCCGATCGGATGGTGGCAGACCTGAACAAGGGCACCGCACGGATGACCGGCCGGGTCAAAACCGTGATTCAGCAAGGCGACAGCGAATAATGACCAAGCCTGTGCTGACTGTGGCGGATGGGTCTGCCGGATTGCGTATCGACCATCTGCGCAAAAGCTATCGCAAGAAGGTGGTGATCCGCGATGTCAGCATGTCCTTGCACCGCGGCGAGGTTGTGGCCCTGCTTGGGCCGAACGGCTCTGGCAAGACAACGACGTTTTATTCCGTCGCGGGCTTGGTGTTTCCAGAGGGCGGCAAGGTCACAATTGACGGCCGTGATGTCACCAATATGCCGATGTATCGCCGGGCCAAGCTGGGGATTGGCTATCTGCCACAGGAAATGTCGATCTTTCGCGGCATGAGCGTCGAAGACAACATTCGCGCCATCCTGGACATTGCCGTGAAATCCGGCAAACGCCGCCGTGCGCGGCTTGAGGAATTGCTGAGCGAATTTCACATCGAACATCTGCGCCGCGCGCCTGCGCTGGCGCTATCGGGTGGTGAGCGCCGCCGAGTGGAAATTGCCCGCTGTCTGGCGGCAGAGCCGAAATATCTTTTGCTGGACGAACCATTTGCCGGGGTAGATCCGATTTCCGTTGGCGATATTCGCGCGCTGGTGTCGGATTTGAAAACCCGTGGAATCGGCGTACTGATCACCGATCACAACGTGCGGGAAACGCTGGAAATCGTTGATCGCGCCTATATCCTGCATGATGGCCAGGTGCTTATGTCCGGCACCCCGGACGAGGTGGTGCAAAACGAAAATGTGCGTCGCGTTTACCTGGGCGATCAGTTTCGAATTTCTTAACAGGTGTCGGCGCGCGCCCCTGGTTTGCCCAAGTTTACCGAATGTCCATCAAATACGGCGATCTTCCTGTTACAAATCATTGACAGACGCCCCTGCTCTGTCCTCAAATGGGGTATGACGCATGTGTGGCTTGCCCTTGAAAAAAGTCGCGGACCCGGTTCCAGGACGGGTGACCACGTACAGGCACATCGACAAAAGGCAGACCACCACGTCAGTTTCCCAAGAAGGTGACCCGCCCGGCCAAGACCGCCCTGGCGGTGTTGCGCCCTAATGGCCACCGGAACAATAAGAAGGACCACAGATGCGCTACCAAATCACCGGCAAACAAATCGACATCGGCGCGGCATTGCAAACCCATGTACAGGATGGGCTGGGCAGCGTCGTGCAGAAATACGCCGAACGACCGACGGACGCGAACGTCGTCTTTTCCAAGGCTGCACATGAATACATATGTGAGGCCACTGTGCATCTGTCCACCGGCCTGACCGCCCAGGCCAAGGCCCATGCCAATGAAATCTATGCCGCTTTTGAAAGCTGCTGTGACAAGATGGAAAAACAGCTCCGCCGTTACAAGCGGCGTCTGAAAGACCATCACAAGGACCGGACCGAGCCAGTTGAAACTTATGGGGCGTCGTCGTATATCCTCGCCAGCGACGGGCAGGGCGCAGAGACGGATTCGGAGCCGGAAAGCCTCCAGCCCATGATTGTCGCCGAAATGAAGACCGACATTCCCGCCCTGACCGTGGGTGAGGCGGTGATGCAGATGGAGATTGCGGGCGCGCCGGTTCTGGTGTTCCGCAGCGAGAAAAAAGGTCTGAATGTCGTCTATCGGCGCGATGATGGAAATATCGGCTGGATTGAACCGCAAGAACAGGCATAAGCCAGCGGTCCGGTCAGGATATGAGGAAACAGGCACGCATGGAACTATCTGAATTGCTGAAACCCGAAGCGATCCGGGCGAGCACGACGTCGTCCAGCAAGAAGCGATTGATGCATGATGTGGCCGAACTGGCCCAGGCAGCATATGGCATTGATGCCGGAACGGCCGTTGAGGCGCTTCTTGAACGCGAAAGTCTGGGCCCCACTGGTGTGGGCCACGGTGTGGCCCTGCCACATGCGCGGATTTCCGGGATCGAAGGTTGTTGCGGTGTATTCATGTTGATGGACAAGCCCATCGATTTTGATTCCGTGGACCGCCAGCCCGTGGATATCGTGTTTGGCCTGTTCGCGCCGGAAGATGCCGGCGTTGAACATCTCAAGGCTTTGGCGCGCGTGTCGCGTTTGCTGCGCGATCCTGCGGTCTGTACCAAGCTGCGGGCCAATCACGACGCAGGGACGCTGTTCACCATCCTGACCGAAGATGAGGCAATGAAAGCTGCCTGATCCGGGTCGCCCCGTTTCGGGAATTGCTTGTGCAAAAGATTGGCCTGCCCGTTTGGGTCGGCCTTTTTCATGGCTGGGGCCTGTGGTTGGGCGTCAGGCGGGCCGGTGGTCTGGCGGTTGCCAATCGGCAAATCCCAGCATCACATAATCCCGTGGATAGGCCGCCCGCGCCAGTGTATCCAAGGCCGGATCATGGATCTCTGCCAGGGAAAAGGGCGTGTCTGGCGCCGCCTCGCGTGGGTCTGGCGCTGCGTTCAATCCCATTTGCTGTGCCATCGCAGGAAGGTAGGCGGCCATTTCCTCTTCGCGCAGCACCAGATCGGGCAGGCACAGATCCCCCATGCCCTGGAGAATCCCGCTTTGGCTGGCCCAATGGGGGTCAATTCGCAGGTTGGTCTGGCCGTTCAAATTCGCCCGGATGAATTCCAGAAATCCGCCAAAGGCGGTGCGATGCTGGTCACGATCATATCCGGCGTCGGGCCAATGTTCCGGCAACGGCAGGTCGTGGCGATTGATCAACACCCGCCGCACCCGGCCAAAGGTATTGGGGCCTTTGGCCAAAATACGGCTGCAAAACACATGGTGCGCCCGAGCGAGCGGATGACGCAGCACGGTAAACCGGCGGTGCCCCGCATGAGCGCGCAGCCATTGGCGCAGGGATTTCTGGTTGAAATCGCGGCCAAGTTCACCGCCCAGACCGGCCATCCAGTCCGTCACGACCTCCTCCGGGCCACCTTTTATCGGCATATAGAGCAGCGGTGCCGCGCCAGCGGCGACATATCCGGGCACCGCCGCCCCGCGTCGCGGTTCGAAATTCGGCGTGCGCGTCAGATCGAACCGGTCCAACCGTGCCAATGCGTGGTCCATCTCTTCAAAATTTTCGACCTTGTCGGAAATCGGGCTGGGGTTCTGGCGCTTCAGATTGTGATCGAAGCTTTCCAGTTGCGCGTCGCAGCCCAGCCAGCGGGCCAGACCGTTCATCACCGCAAGGTCTTGCACGTCTTCATATGACACGTAAAACGCCGTTTGGCCCCGCTTCTGCAATCCGTTTAATAATGAGATCTGGAAATTTTGCAGGGATTCCAAATGGGCTTCAAACTCTGCACGATCAAACCGCGCCTGAGCATCCTTGCGTTTCGCCACATTGGTCAGTTTCCACTGATCGGTGGCCTGGGCGATTTTCCAACTGACGTAGCTTTCGACCGGATTGCGGGTCAGGATGATCTTGGCGCACTTCGGGTCATCAAGCAGCGGCTCCAACACGCGGGGATCGTGGTCGTGGAAATAGCGAAAGCCGCCCAGCCCCGCGCTGCCGTCACGGATCGCGGCCAAAAGCGCGGCTGGATCGCGGTCACGCCGGGCCATATCCAGCCCCAGAATCTCTGTCTTGTTGGGGTAGCCGATGAAATGCGGGTTAAACGCCTCGCCGTGGCAGATGATGCCATCATAGAGGTTCAGATTGGCCTCAAGCAGGTTGGAGCCGGTGCGCATTTCAGCAAACACCACAAAACTGTCAAAGCGGTTGGCCATGGCGGTTATCTCACCAAATAGGGTTTGCGGGTTTCATCGCGTTTCCCGGTTGCGCGACCCTCAACCGGGAAATCCCCCATGAGATAGGGGTGCATCCCCTGATTCTTGAGGTTTTGCAGGAATTGGCCAAAGCCGGTCAGATCCGCCATTTTCGGCACTTCGGCCAGACGCGGGCCGCCGCGCAGGGAAATGTCGTCGATAATGCTTTGCAGTGGCTCCATCGGCGCCTCGATGAATTCGGCCATGGTCCAGATGTGTATGCGCGCCTTGGCATAAGAGGACCGATAGGCATTCAGCGCCTCGGCCTCGATTTTTTGTAATCTGGCAGCTTCGCGGCGGATGGCGGCAAAATCGAGGTTGGACTTGAACAAGGGCACGGCCCAGGCCCCGGAGACCACGGAAATTTGGGCATTGGGATCTTTGGCGATATTCCAGACCACATCGTCCTGGGTGTCCCGTGGGCCGTATTGAAAACATTGCCGTTCGCCGCGGGTGTTCCACAAAAGGCTGGTCAAGAACCCGCGCGGATCCACATCCCGCACCGCGGCATTGGCGGACAGCCCCCCTTGAATCACGTCTTCGCCTTCGGAAAATTCCGCGCGCTCGGGGCCGAACAGATGGCCATGCACGCGTGCGCCGGTCATGCGCGCCAGCCAGGTTTCGAAATCCTCGAACAATTCGGCAAAGCCCTGAAACACCGAATAGGGTCCGGCGGTCACACCGTTTTCCCAGCTTTCGTTGGGAAACCGCGAATGCATATAGAGCCCGGTGCGGCCGCGTGTCCGGCGATCAACGGCCTTGGCAAAAACCCGGTCGATCTTGCCGGGGTTGGGTTCTGTGCGGCTCATCGCGCCGTCGCGGTCGGTCAGGAACGCCCGATACAAAAGATCGGCCTGCGGCCAGATCTTGCGCGCCACAAAGCAATCGGACCGGCGCAGCAATTGCAGGTGGTCGTCATAGAAAATATGCGGCTTGCCCTGAAAATCGAACTTCGACAGGGTCAGGGACCGGCTTTCCATGTCGCGGGAATAAAGCCGGGTCAATGTCTGGTAATAGCTTTCATCCGGAATCCAGACCCGGCGAAAGAAACCGTCATATGTCTTGCGTTCCGGGTCCTGCAATACCGCCGACAGGGTTTGCCGTGTCAGGCACCACCACTGGCTGCCCATATGGGGTTTCAATCCGCCGGGCATGACGCGTTTGACCCGCAAACGGCGCTGAATTTCGACAAATCTGTCGAACAAGAACCGGTTCTTGCGCCAGGAAAATGGAAATTGCAGGGTGAAACGCTCTTCCGACAGGCCACCGACGGTCCAGGGGACATCAACGGTGGTGGCGCTTTCGATGAAATCGGTGCGCGGCCGGGCGGCCAGATAGTCGACCAATTCCTCGACCGGGCGCAAAGGCAGGCAAGATCCGGAGGCCAGGTAGACATGCCGCACATCGGGAAATTCGTGCAACATCAATTCGCTGGCGGCCTGGCTGGCGGCGACAATGCCCCAGCTGCCCCATTCGCACCGGTATCGTTTGCAAAACCGGATATGGGGGACATCGGCCATCGCCGTGGCAAAGGTTTGAAACGTGTTTTGCGTCACATTGCGGTCGACGTGGATCACCACCGGACAGCCGGCATTGGCCCAATGGCGGGCAACCTGTTCAGCGCGGTCAAACGCAGTATGTACCAGCATGACAACCCCGACGCTCACGCCCAGTTCCCCTTGGACATCAGGCCGAGAATTTCCAGCTGACGCCAGTTGATGTAGCGTTCCGACCATTTGCACCACAGATCCGGGTCGTCCTGCAATGTGGCGGCATAGGCCTTGTATTCCACGGAGCCAGAATAATGCTGGCCGCGCGTCAGCTCTTCTGCGGCTTTGGCGGTAAAGGTGTCGAGAAATTTGGTGTGCAGCAAAATACCGCTGGCTTTTTCCCCGCCCCATTCATCGTAAACAAGGTTAAGCCCGCGCGGCAAAAGCATATGGGTCGAGCTGACATAGGCATATTTGCGATCCCATTTCACCAATGGAATCTTGTTCAATGCCGGCGCTTTTTCCGGGAAATCCGGGAAAAACACCCGCCGCCGCGGCCCGCCCTGAATCCACAGGTTGCCAAACAGATGATTGCGGGAAATCGAATAATTTCCGCTGTCAAACCAACAGGCGATATCCATTGGATTGCTGCCGGGCAGATAGGGATGCCGGTTGACCGGGCCCTTGGGATACATGTCCAGCAGCATCGCCGAAAACGACCGGATCGAAGAGGCATCCAACCAATCGGTCAATGCGCGCAACGGCCGGGTGTCGCAAAACGGAAACAAAAAGAATTCATCCGGGTCCACGGTCAATGCCCAATGGCCATGCCCATGTTTGCGCGCCAGCCAGTTCAGCCAATCAACGCCAAAACGCGATCGTTTGTAGCTGGCCTTTGTGTGCCAAAGCGACACATCGGGCTGTTCGGCAAGGTATTCGCGCGAACCATCGTCGCTGCCGTTGTCGACAATCAAAAAGTGGTTGATGCCCTGATTGCGGTAATATTCCAGAAAATAGGGCAGGCGCACATGTTCATTGCGCAGGGTTGAAAACACCAGAAGATCGCTTGGTTTGATCTGGCGGGTGCGATCCGCAACAACACGCAATTCACGAGACTTGCGCAGTGCACGCAGGCGCCACCGCTTGCGTTGCAATCTCAGCCGGTATGATTGCCAAGCCCCCAAAACCGCTCCACTTCCCTCAATACTAAATTCCCGGTGTCGCTATCAGACCGAGCTTAAGACAATATTGAAATGACTGTCCCAATTCGGCGGATGAAATAACGCCCGTGGTTGTTTTTGCTTTTGTACCTGCTCCAGTACCTTGCGCCAAGAATAGACGTCAGGCTGTGCCGGGTAAATGGGAATGTCTGCGAGCGTTTCCCGGAATATCTCCAGATCGCTGCAAATTACCGGAACGCCGAGTGCCGCGGCCTCGATCGGGGGCAGGCCGTAACCTTCGGCAAGGCTGGGGAAAACCAATCCGCAGGAGCGTGCCAGAAGCGCGGAAATTTCGCCATCCGACAGGCCGGGACGCTCCTGAACCAATGGATTGCCCTGGTCGAGCCGGGCAAAAACTGCGTCATTGTTCCAGCCACGGCCGCCACAGATCACCAGATACGGGGCCTTGCGGCCCTCTTCTGCGAAACTGTCCCAGATGTCCAAGAGCAATGCGTGATTTTTGCGCGGCTCGATTGTGCTGACACAGACAAAGTAAGGGGCATCGGGAAAGGCGCTGTTCGGCAGGTCCGCAGGCTGTGCCAGTTCGATCCCAAGCGGCGCCACAATACACTCTGGCAAGCGGCCAAAGGCCTCGCAATGGCGCAGGAAATCGGCACGGGTCACAGCGGAATTGGCAATGACAAGATCCGCGTGCCTTGCGACCCGCCCCAGGAAGGCCTTGAACTTCACCTGGGTTTCAGGCCGTTGATATTGCGGGAAATCAAGCGGAATGGTGTCATGCATCAGCACCGAAATCCGGGCGTCCCGCACACATCGCAGCGCAGAAATAACGCGGTCCGTCAGGTTGGAATGCCCGGTGTTGAGGTAACTGATACCGGCAGGCAAATGCTGTTGCAGCATCGCGCCAAGACGGTGTGGCAACGTCCGCGCGCGCGCATTCCGGCGCAGATCCGCTTCGGCCCTTCGCCGGATTTCAGAGCCACCGGACACACGACCCAGAAAACGGCCGAGCGCATCCAGCGGCCCCCATTCATCCGCCTCGGCGCGACGCAGGATTTCCGCCGCCCCTTCGGGGGCAAGCAGAACATATCCTTGGCGGGTGCGTGCCAAGGCAAAAACCGGCACCGCATCCGCCACCAGGGCGCGCAGATAAGCAAATTCCACCCGGTCGACGCCGGTCATGGGCCGTCCGGCACGCCGGATCAGCCGCGTGATGTCAATGCATCGGGCCGGTGGTGCGGCGGCGTTATCGGTCGTAATGGCCGCTTTGGTGCCATCGCCAGGCATCACGGATCATCGCCTCCAGGTTGGATCTTGTGGGTGTCCAACCCAAGTCTTGCACAGCGCGGGTCGATCCGGAAACCAGTTTTGTGGCATCTCCCGCCCGGCGGCCACCAATTTCATAAGGCACTTCGCGGTTGGTGACCGCAGCGGAATGGGAAATCACCTCGAATACGGAAAATCCTGATCCGGTGCCAAGGTTGAAGACCCGGCTGCCGCGCCCATCCTTCAGCCATTTCAGGCCCAGAACATGCGCATCGACCAGATCGCAGACATGCACATAGTCGCGAATGCACGTGCCATCCGCTGTGTCGTAATCGGTGCCAAACACTGTTAGTGCCGCACGTTTGCCATCTACCGCGTCCAGCATCAGCGGGATCAGATGGGTTTCCGGTTGATGGAATTCGCCGACCTCGCCCTCGGGATCGGCACCCGCGACGTTGAAATAGCGGAAAATCACGCTGCGCAGCCCGTGCGATGCACCGAAGTCAGCCAACATGTCTTCGATCGCGCGTTTGGACTTGCCATAGGAATTCAGCGGGTGTTGCGCGGAATTTTCGTCCAGCACCACGTTGTCCTGATCGCCATAGGTGGCGCAGGTCGACGAAAACACGAAATCCAGACAACCGGCATCCACGGCTGCTTCGATCAGGTTCAGCGAGCCGCCGACATTGTTGCGCCAATAGAGACCGGGATTGCTCATCGCCTCACCAACCAGGCTGAGCGCGGCAAAATGCATGACGGCGATGGGCTGATATTGCGCAAAGACCGCATCCAATCGGGCGCGGTCCAGCAAATCGCCCTGTGCCAGGGGGCCGAATTTGACCGCCTGTTCCCAGCCGGTCGAAATATTGTCAAAGGTGACAGGGGTATACCCCGCCGCCTTTAACGCCTTGCAGGCATGAGAGCCGATGTAACCGGCCCCGCCGGTGACGAGGATATTGCCACGTGTCATCGTGCCGCCCGCATGTTTATTGGGCCGCTTTGTCCACAGCCATCAGCTCTTGCAGGAAGCCATGCAGATCGTCATGCAATTCTTCGCGCGCCAGCCCAAAGGCCACGGTCGCTTGCAGGAACCCCGCCTTGGAGCCGCAATCGAACCGTTGGCCGCGGAACCGCAGACCGGATACCTTGCGGCCTTCGGTGATTTCCTGGGCAATGGCGTCGGTCAATTGGATTTCGCCGCCTGCGCCCTGCTTCATCTTGTTCAGATTGCGCAGCACATCCGGGGTGATGATATAGCGCCCGATGACCGCGAGGTTGGAGGGTGCATCTTCGACTTTGGGCTTTTCGACCATGCCCTTGACCGAGACCAATTTGCCGTGATCCTCGGACACATCGAGCACGCCATAAGAGGACGTTTTTTCAGGGGCAACTTCCATCGCCGCCACCATGCAGCCGCCGGTTTCCTCATAGGCTTCGACCATCTGGTGCAGACAGGATTTTTCTGAGGCAATCACGTCGTCCGGCAACATGACCGCAAAGGGTTCGTTGCCAATCAAACGCCGCGCACACCATACCGCGTGCCCCAATCCCAAGGCCTTGTGCTGGCGGATATAGGCAATGGCGCCACTTTCCATATTGGTGCTTTTGAGGGTCTCAAGCAGGTCATCTTTGCCCTTCTTGCGCAGTTCGTTTTCCAACTGCGGTGCATGGTCGAAATAATCTTCCAATGCGCCTTTGCCGCGCGAGGTTACAAAGATGAATTCCTTGATCCCGGCTTCGCGGGCTTCGTCGATGGCGTATTGAATCAACGGGCGGTCGACCAGCGTCATGATTTCTTTTGGGACTGATTTCGTCGCCGGAAGAAACCGCGTGCCCAGACCTGCGACCGGAAAAATTGCTTTCGTAACCTTGTTACGCATAAATACCCTCGTTTTCCAATGCCCTATGACGGGCGTATTACATCAAACCGATCAATTATCAAACTGGCCAAGACCAACTTGTTGGGCGATGATCCGACTATGGTCTACTTAATCCTCTGACCGCGCGCACGCGATTTGTCTCGTTTTGGCACTTTCCCGCAAAGCGACGGATTTGAAACAGTTTCCCCTGACGTTTCATCTGGCCAAACTGACCGCCGCTGTGCTCCCAGAACCCACTTTCAGTAAAAAGCACGCGACCAAACAAGGCGCTAAAAGAAAAGATCATAACCGTTGCAATATGGCCAGCCGCGACATCATGCGCGGCCTTCTGCCTAATTTTTGTGCGAATGCGCCAGCGTCCATAGTGAATCCGCGATTGTGGTACGGCACTGCGTTTTATCGGTAAAAACGCGGCGCTGGATCGGGGCAGGGCCGGCAGGGCGCTGGGCGCGCGGGTGCGTCCCTCTGCCATGCCTTGTGCCAATCGCTGCAAAAGGTGGCGGACATCGCGCGGCTCCAGCCGACCCGCCACCAAGTGGCGCAGCAATCGGCGACGTTGCTCATCGGTGAATGCCGCCGCCTGTGCCGGACGCTCATTGACGGGGCAGTGACGAAGCAAAAAGGCCGCGTGGCTAGCCCCGATTTCAAACAGATCCCGTGGCACCCGGTCATCGCGCCGCCGGGCACTTGCGGCAAATCCGTGGTGCACCTCGGCCAGGGGGACAATCGCTGCGGCATGGCCACCACGCGCCAGCCGCAGGTTCACATCTGTTTCATCAAGGAAAAACCGGAACGCAGGGTCAAAGCCGCCAATGCCGGCAATCACCTCGCGGCGAAACGCC
Organism: Phaeobacter sp. J2-8; assembly: GCF_022867865.1. GTDB lineage: Bacteria > Pseudomonadota > Alphaproteobacteria > Rhodobacterales > Rhodobacteraceae > Marinovum. The sequence continues at coordinate 374,648 of NZ_JALIEC010000001.1, forward strand.
ATGTTGGTGCCCTCGGTCTTGATGGCGCGACCGGGTTTGGGGTGCAGGACCACCGGTCGATCATCGGGCAGCGTCAGCGGGTGGCGCGCGCCCGCCGCATCGACCCAGGCAGCCCGCCATTGCCAGGACACACCATTGCGCCCACGTACATAGCCGCCTGCGGCCGCCACTTCTGTATCATCAAATGCGGACACAAGATGGGTGAGCCAGGTCGGTTCCGGCACCGCATCATCATCAATAAAGGCAACAACCTCGCCCGCGGCCAATCCGATGCCGATATTGCGCGCCGCCGAGATGTTTTCTTCGTCAAATTGTACTGATTTGATCGCGGAACTTTGCGGCGTGCCATGGATGGCCCGCAGACCGCCGCCATCGGCAACCACCACAATTTCGAATTCAGGATAAAGGAGTTGGCGCACGGCCAGCAAACATCGTTTCAACGCCCGCGGGCGTCCGTGTGATACGATGATGACGCTGACCGTGGCCAAGGTTGTCAGGCGTCCTTCAGGTCCACGCCCGGTGCGTAGGCGATAAAGAACGGGTTGGCGAAACCTTCTTTGCCATAGGCCAATGGGGTGTGGTCATCAAAGCGTACAACATGGCCACCGGCCCCGTTCAGCACCGCATGACCCGCAGCGGTATCCCATTCCATCGTGCGCCCGACACGCGGGTAAATGTCCGCCTCGCCCGTCGCAACCAGACAGAATTTCAGCGACGATCCGGCGCTTTTCATGTCTTCGACATTGTATTTGCCAATGTAATCGTCGGTGGCCTGATCGCGGTGCGATTTTGATGCCACCACCAAAAGTGCCTGATTGTCGGGCTGGCGCACCTTGATCGGGGTTAGGGCGCCGGGGGTGTCCTTGTCAAAGGGGCCGGTTTCCTCGACCGAATTGCCCATGCCATTGGTGTAAAACAACCGGTTTTTGGCCGGCGCATAAACCACGCCGCGCGTCGGAACGCCGCTTTCGACATAGGCGATATTGACGGTGAAATCGCCACGGCGATTGATGAATTCCTTGGTGCCATCCAGCGGGTCGACAATCAGGAATGTCTCGGCGCGGGCCTCGTGGCTGTCGGATTGCTCCTCTGTGACCAAAGTCACATCGGGAAATGCGGCGCGCAATCCAGCGGAAATCAGCGCATCAGCGGCCTCATCAGCGGCAGTGACCGGGCTGTCGTCGGATTTCGATTTTACTTCGAAATCGTCTGAATTGTAGATCTCCATGATCACATCCCCGGCCTCCAACGCGAGTTTTCGGATCACGCGGGTCAGCTCATCATAATTCACAGCTCTACTCCTTTGGTAAAATGCCGTCGGGATTTGTTGTCAGAACGTTTGTATAACGTTATGCTTGCATAGCAACGGAACAGCAAGAATTCCGTGTCATAAGAATACATCAGGCGGAGCAGGCCCATGTTCGTTCAACGAAGTCCAAAAACCGCGTTTCAATCGCTCTTGGCGACGATTGAGCTGGTCTATCACGGCGCGGTGCGAAATGTGCGCAAAACGCACGGCAACGCATTGATGTCGATTTTCATGAATGTGCTGCAAACGATCATCATGGTTGTGGTGTTTTACGTGATGTTCACGGTTCTGGGGCTGCGTGGTCTGAAATTGCGCGGCGATTTCATGATTTACATCATGTCCGGCATTTTCCTGTACATGACCCACATCAAAACCATGAGCGCGGTTGTCGGGGCCGAAGGGCCAGCATCGCCGATGATGCAGCACGCGCCGATGAACACGATAATCTCTATCCTGTCGGGAATGTTGTCCGCGCTTTATATTCAGATCCTGTCGGTGCTGATCGTGTTGTTTGTCTATGATGTCGGCTTCAAGGATGTGGAGATTCACGATCCTGTCGGCTGTATGGCCATGCTGCTTCTGTCGTGGTTCACCGGGGCGGCGGTTGGCATGGTGTTTTTGGCCCTGAAACCCTGGTTCCCGACCGCGATCAGCATTGCATCGACCATCTATCAGCGGGCCAACATGATTGCCTCGGGCAAGATGTTTGTGGCCAATACCCTGCCCAGCTACCTGTTGGTGATGTTTGACTGGAACCCATTGTTCCACACGATTGATCAGGCGCGCGGATTTGCCTTTGTGAATTATTTCCCGCGCAATTCGAACACCGATTACCCCCTTTGGTTGGGGATCGCGTTGATCACGCTTGGTCTGATGGGCGAATTCTATACCCGGCGGCATGTGTCGGCGTCCTGGTCGGCCCGAAGCTGAGCCTGCTGATCCTGGTCCGGCTGCCCTTGGCGCCGGAGGATTGTCGCCAATCACGAAACCATCAGTTTCCGCAATTGCGCAATCTGCTATGATGATGTGAAATCTGAAATCAGAGAGTTAGGTTTATGTTGTTGAAATTACTTGTATCTCTCGGAATTACAGCGGCGGTTGCCCTGCCGGTTTTTGCGCTGGAAAGCTCGCCCCGGCCCGGGATGCGCCCGGGCCAAGCGGTGGATACCGCCGTGCAAATCGCCATGTTGACCGGCCCCAGCCTGCGGCCGCAATTGCGCCCGTCAGATCTGGCCGGGGCGGCCCGCGCCGCTGATCCCGTGGTCAAGGTCAACAATCCCGGTTTCCAGTCCTGGGTAAAGTCATTTCGTCCGCGTGCCTTGGCGGCGGGGGTGTCGGGGGCGACCTATGACCGGGCGTTTCGCGGCGTGACCTACAACAGCCATGTGATCGAACGCGATCGGCGGCAGACGGAATTCACCAAGACGGTTTGGGAATACCTTGATATTGCCGCGTCCGACAAACGCATTCGCGATGGCAAACGGGCGTATCGCCGAAATTCCCGCACGCTGGACCGGATCGAGGCCCATTATGGTGTCGACAAGCATGTGGTCGCGGCAATTTGGGGGCTGGAAAGTGCCTATGGGGCAACCCGTGGCGACATCCCGGTGATCGAGGCTTTGGCGACACTGGCATATGATGGCCGACGCGGTCGGTTTTTCGAGAAACAATTGATCGAAGCGCTGCGAATCCTACAGCGCGGTGACACCACGCCCGCCAATATGACCGGCAGCTGGGCCGGTGCGATGGGCCACACCCAGTTCATCCCGACCTCTTTTGCAGCATATGCGGTGGATTTCACCGGCGATGGCAAACGTGACATCTGGTCAAATGATCCGACCGATGCGCTGGCATCGACGGCGGCCTATCTTGCGCGATTTGGCTGGGTTCGCGGGATGCCCTGGGGTGTCGAGGTGAAGCTGCCGCGCGGGTTCGATTACGGTCAGGTGAAATCGAAAACCCGCCGCATGCCCAGCGATTGGGCGCGCGCCGGCGTGGTGGGCATGGACGGTCGTCCGGTGCGGGACTATGGCTCGGCCTATCTGATGTTGCAGGCCGGATCGCGCGGTGCGGCGTTTTTGATTTTCAAGAATTTTGACGTGATCAAGCGGTACAACAACTCTGATCTTTACGCGATGGGGGTGGGGCATTTGTCGGATCGCATCACCGGCGGACCGGCCATTCAGGGCGGTTGGCCGATTGGCGATCGGGCGCTGAACCGGGCCGAACGGATGGAATTGCAACGCCGTCTGACCCAAAAGGGGTTTGATACCAAAGGTGTGGATGGCCAGGTTGGCCCGGCCACAATTGCGGCGCTGCGGGCCTATCAGAACAGCATCGGCGAGGTGCCAGACGGCAATGCGTCCTTCTACATCCTCAAAAAGCTGCGGTAGGGTCCGCTTGCTATAACAGGCCCTCGGCCCGAAAGCTGAGCTCACGACTTTTGCCGATGATGATATGGTCGTGCAACGTGAGGCCGAGCGCACCGGCAGCAACTTCGATCTGGGCTGTCATGTCGATGTCTTCCTGGCTGGGGGTTGGATCGCCTGAGGGGTGATTGTGCACCAGGATCAAGGCCGATGCATTGATCTCGAGCGCGCGTTTCACCACCTCACGCGGGTAGACGGGGACATGATCGACGGTGCCCCGGCCCTGGGCTTCATCCGCGATCAGGATGTTCTTGCGGTCCAGGAACAGCACGCGAAACTGTTCGGTTTCGCGGTGGGCCATGGCGGTATGGCAATAGGCAATCAATTGGTCCCAGCTGGACACGATATGGCGTTCCAGCACGCGGGATTGCGCCAGACGTTGGGCGGCGGCCTCAACCAGTTTCAATTCACAGATCACGGCATTTCCGACGCCCTTGACCTGGGACAGCCGGGGGATCGGGGCAGAGATCACCCGATTGAAATCGCCGAACCGTTCCAGCAGCATCCGGGCCAGCGGTTTGACATCCTGACGGGGAATGGCGCGGAACAGGACAAGTTCCAGCATTTCGTAATCCGGCAGCGCATCCGCCCCGCCCGCCAGAAACCGGTCACGCAGCCGTTTGCGATGGTCGCGGATATACGACGGCAGCCGCGTGCCGCCGTTGGCCGACGCCGGAACGGCGGTGGCTTCGTCGCTGTCAAACAGCGGTAAGGGTGATTCTGAAAAGGCGGTTGTCCGGGCCATGCCATCAGCATGGCCCAGCTTGGTAAAGCATTGGTTAATTTCCACAGGCCGAAGCCCCGCGCATCCGCCCTTGCAGGCGCCTTTGCGGCAAGAGATTAACCCTTCATGCTATCCCAAAATCCTTTGACGGATGAGAAAAAGCTTTTGCTTTCCGGGTTGTTATCCTCGCTCAGAGCCTCGAACTCACGCAGGAGCTCCTTTTGGCGAGAGGTCAGATTGACCGGGGTTTCAACCGCAAGTTCGATGAACATGTCGCCCATCCCGGGACCCCGCAGCGGCGGCATCCCCTTGGACCGAAGGCGCATTTGCCGTCCCGATTGCGACCCCGCCGGAATTTTCACCCGACTGCGTCCGCCATCAATGGTTGGCACTTCGATGTCGCCACCAAGCGCGGCAGCCGACATTGACACCGGCACCCGGCAATGCAGATCCGCGCCGTCGCGTTCAAAGATCTTGTGGGCGCTGACCTCGATAAAGATATAGAGATCGCCCGGAGGTCCACCGCGCATCCCGGCCTCGCCCTCACCTGCAAGACGAATGCGGGTGCCGGTTTCGACGCCTTTGGGAATGTTGACGCTGAGCGCACGTTCCTTTTCGACGCGACCCGCGCCGTGGCAGCTTTGGCAGGGGTTCTTGATGATCTGGCCAAGACCGGAGCAGGTCGGGCAGGTGCGTTCAACGGTAAAGAAGCCCTGCTGCGCGCGGACCTTGCCCATGCCGGAACACGTCGGACAGGTTGCCGGTTCCGCGCCCCCTTCGGCGCCGGACCCATTACAGGATCCACATTGCACCGATGTCGGTACGTTGATGGTTTTTTGCAGACCGGAATAGGTTTCTTCCAGCGTTACCCGCAGGTTATAGCGTAGATCGGCCCCGCGTGCCGCACGCTGGCCACCGCCCTGGCGCCCGCCCATGAAATCGCCGAACAGATCGTCGAACACATCCGAGAAGGCGCTGGCGAAATCGCCCTGCTGGCCTGGATGTCCGCCGGGGCGTCCGCCCCCCATTCCGCCCTCAAATGCGGCGTGGCCGTAGCGATCATAAGCCGCCTTTTTGTCGGCGTCTTTCAACACTTCGTAGGCTTCGTTTGCTTCTTTGAACTTGCCTTCGGCTTCGGGGTTGTCGGCGTTGCGGTCGGGGTGCAGTTCCATCGCTTTTTTGCGATAGGCCTTCTTCAACTCGTCAGCGGAGGCGGTCCGGGCGACGCCCAGAACCTCGTAATAATCACGTTTGGACATGCCTCTGTCCTCCTTTCAGGAACATGTGGGGGCGGCCCGGCATCCGGACCGGCCCCCGCAGTGGTTCCGTCGCGCTGTCATCACGGATGATCAGGCGCGTTTGTCGCCATCAAGATCCTCGAAATCGGCATCGACGATGCTGTCATCATCGGGGCCGTCATCGGCGGCGGTCGGCTCTTCACCGGCCTCTTCCTGGCTGTTCTTGTAAATGGCTTCGCCCAGTTTCATGGACGCCTCCATCACGTTCTGAATGCCGGATTTGATCTTGTCGGCATTGTCGGTTTCCATTTCGTCGCGCAGGGCCGCCAGCGCCAGTTCGATGGCTTCGACCGTGGTCGGATCGACTTTGTCGCTGTGCTCTTCCAGCGATTTTTCTGTCGAATGCACAAGGCTTTCGGCTTGGTTCTTGGCTTCCACCAATTCCTTGCGCGCCTTGTCCGATTCGGCGTTCTCTTCGGCTTCGTGCACCATCTTTTCGATGTCTTCGTCCGAAAGACCACCCGAGGCCTGGATCGTGATCTTCTGTTCCTTGCCGGTGCCCTTGTCCTTGGCCTGAACCGACACGATGCCGTTGGCGTCGATGTCAAAGGTCACTTCGATCTGGGGCATGCCACGCGGCGAGGGCGGGATGTTTTCAAGGTTGAACTGGCCCAACATCTTGTTGTCGGCGGCCATTTCGCGTTCACCCTGGAACACCCGGATCGTCACGGCGTTCTGGTTGTCCTCGGCGGTCGAGAAGATTTGCGATTTCTTGGTCGGGATCGTGGTGTTGCGGTCGATCAGGCGGGTGAAGACACCGCCGAGGGTTTCGATCCCCAGCGACAGCGGCGTCACGTCAAGCAGAACAACGTCTTTGACGTCACCCTGCAGAACACCGGCCTGGATCGCGGCGCCCATGGCAACCACTTCGTCGGGGTTCACACCTTTGTGCGGCTCTTTGCCAAAGAACTTGGTCACTTCTTCGATCACGCGCGGCATGCGGGTCATACCACCCACCAGAACAACCTCGTCGATGTCGGACGTGGTCAAACCGGCGTCTTTCAACGCGGCCTGGCAGGGTTTGATCGAGGCTTTGATCAGGTCGCTGACCAGCGATTCCAGCTTGGCACGGGTGAGTTTCATCACCATGTGCAGCGGCTGGCCACCGTTCGGGTCCATCGAGATGAACGGTTGGTTGATTTCGGTCTGGCTGGACGAGGACAGTTCGATCTTGGCTTTCTCGGCGGCTTCTTTCAGCCGTTGCAGCGCCATCTTGTCCTTGGTCAGGTCAACGCCGTGCTCTTTCTTGAACTGATCCGCGAGGTAGTTCACGATCCGCATGTCGAAATCTTCACCACCGAGGAAGGTGTCGCCGTTGGTGGATTTGACTTCGAACAACCCGTCGTCGATTTCAAGGATGGTCACGTCGAAGGTACCGCCGCCAAGGTCATAGACCGCGATGGTGTGGGTGTCTTCTTTGTCGAGACCATAGGCTAGGGCCGCCGCTGTCGGTTCGTTGATGATCCGCAGCACTTCGAGACCGGCGATCTTGCCGGCGTCTTTGGTGGCCTGACGCTGGGCGTCGTTGAAATAGGCCGGAACGGTGATGACCGCCTGGGTCACGTCCTCGCCAAGATAGCTCTCGGCGGTTTCTTTCATCTTGCCCAGGATAAAGGCAGAGATTTGGCTGGGGCTGTATTTTTCGCTTTTCGCTTCAACCCAAGCATCGCCATTGCCGCCGTCGATGACGTTGAATGGCATGTTCTTTTTGTCTTTTGCCAGATCCGCGTCGTCATTCCGGCGACCGATCAGACGCTTTACCCCGAAAACGGTGTTTTCCGGGTTGGTGACGGCCTGACGCTTTGCAGGCTGACCGACAAGACGTTCGTTGTCGGTGAAAGCGACGATCGACGGGGTCGTCCGTGCGCCTTCGGCGTTTTCGATAACACGTGGCTGGCTGCCGTCCATGATGGCGACGCAGCTGTTGGTGGTTCCGAGGTCAATACCAATTACTTTGGCCATTTTGCGATCCCTTTTATTCTTCAAGGCGATGACACGAGGCAGGACCCATTACAGCATCCCGTCCCGAATGATTTGGCGGAGAGCCCTGCGGCCCGTTCCGCGCTTCGGCGTGTATATAAGGACCGGTTTTGGGTGCTGCAAGCGCTCTGGGCGACGCTATTGTGCAAATGCGGTCGGTTTTGTTGAGGAAATGTGAAGGGAAAGCGCATGACGGTCCTGAATTTGCGCGGAGTCGAGCTTTGGAAGGGGCATGTGACACCGGGCCAACAGGTTGAAATGCTGGAATTGCTGCGCGATGTGGCGCGTGAGGCCCCGTTTTTTCATCCCGAAACGCCCGGTGGGCGGCGGATGTCGGTGCGGATGACCGCCGCCGGGGATTTTGGCTGGGTGACGGACCGGTCGGGGTATCGCTATCAGCCATTTCACCCGAATGGCCTGCCCTGGCCTGTGATCCCCGAAGCGATTTTGGCCATTTGGCGAGAGGTTGCGCCCGAGGCGCGGATGCCGGAGTGCTGTTTGATCAATTTCTACGGCGAAGGCGCCCGCATGGGGCTGCATCAGGACCGCGACGAGGCGGATTTCGACCAGCCGGTGGTGTCGCTGTCGCTGGGGGACGCCGGGTTGTTTCGCATTGGCAATGTCGAAAAGGGTGGCAAGACCGAATCAATCTGGCTTGAGTCCGGTGATGTGGTTGTGATGCGCGGCAAGGCGCGGTTGGTGCATCATGGGGTGGATCGGATAAAATTCGGCTTATCCCGATTGATGAAAGAGGGCGGGCGGATCAACCTGACCTTGCGGGTGGTGACCTGAGTGCCCTGTGATCGGGTGGCTTTGTATCAGGCGCGGCAGAGGAGGCCAGAGGGGTTTAGAGGGGGCCAGCCCCCTCGGCGTTCCGCCTCACCCCCGGGATATTTGAGAACAGAAGAAGCCCCGGGGTCTTATTGGCGTTCGCCGCCTTTGTACCGTTCTGTTCCGGCTTTCAGCAATGCCATGTAGTCGCGTAGCATGGGCACGCGGCGCGGGCGAAAGCTGATGTCCAGCACTTCGAGATCGGTCATGCGGTCCAGTCGGAACGCGCGAAAATCCTGTCGCAACTGGCAAAAGGCCAGCAAGCAATGGCTCATCTGAAAATAGGAAATGGTCAGCGGATCGGCCTCGCGCGTTGTGGCGTTGCCGTCTTTGTCACGATAGGCAAACCGAATGCGCATTTCGTCCCAAGTCGCGCGGCGCAGCACGGCCGCATCGACACCAGGTTTGGGAATTTCGTGGAAATGATGCACATGCAGGACCGCATGGCGCAGGCGATGCGCCTGTTTGTCGGGCAGGCGGGCGCGCAGCTTGGTCAGGGCCTGACCCGCCGCTTTCGCCAGAGTGGGATCGCCGATTTCCTGAACTTCGCGCAGGCCCAGGACCAGCGCCTCCAGCTCGTCATTTTCGAACCCCATGGGCGGCAGCGCGTGATCTTCGATCATGGTATAGCCATAGCCCGCCGCGCCGTCGATCACCGCCCCCATTTCACGCAAAGTATTGATGTCGCGGTATATTGTGCGCGGGTCGACCGACATTTCGTCGGCCAGCGCCGCCGCGGTGACCGGGGCCTGGCAGGCTGCGCAGGGCCTGCATCAATTGAAAGAGGCGTTGGGTGCGGGTCATCTTGGCATTGGGTTTCCTAGGGGCGTCTTGGGGCAGGGTACTGGCAAGGATAGGGGGCTGACAACGGCATGTGCTGACAAAAACTGACAAGAGGGGTTGGTAGTCAGGGGGCACCACAACACAGGAATTTACCAATGATCACTCTTCTGACTTTTCCGCCCAGCTTCGGTTGCCCGTCACATAGCCCCTATTGTGTCAAAGCGATGAGCCTTTTGACCATGGCGGGCGAGGTATGGACGCCGGAATACTTTGAACGGCCCGCCGAAATGCCATACGGAAAACTGCCGGTGATCCGGGTCGATGGCGCGTTGCTGCCGGATTGGGGCGTATTCAGGCCTTTCTCGAAACGCGCGGCGCCGATTTCCACCCCGGTTTGACCGCGTTGCAGAAAGCCACGGCGCGAGCGTTTCAGCGATTGGCCGAGGAAAACCTGTCATTGGGATTGGTGCACGAACGCTGGATGAATGACGATTGCTGGGTCCGGGTGCGCGACATTTTCTTTGCCTCGATCCCGGAGGTGCAGCGGGTGCCCGTGACCGATGACATTCGGAAGCAGGTGCGCACGGGCATGCTTGCACATGGGTTTTCCCGAATGAACGACGCCGATCGGTTGGCGCTGATGCAGGAAGATCTTGCCGCGATTGAGGCGCTGCTGTGGGACGGTCCGTTTTTGTTCGGGGACCGGCCCACGGCCGCAGATGCGTCGGTGGTGCCGTTTCTTGACATGTTGTCGACCCTTCCGGGGGCATCGCCGCTGGCGGACCTCGTCAAGGGCAATGCGCGGTTGATGGCCTATGTCGCGGCGGGGCGTGCCGCGATGTATCCCGAAATGCAGGCGCTTCAGGCCGCCGGTTAACGGCCAGATCCGTCAGCGGCCTCATGAGCCGCGCTTGCAGGTCGATTGGGTATTGCGGCGATCAGCGAAGCACAAATCTTGGCGCTTTGCCCAGGGGCACCAAACCCAACCAGATCTGACCCTCTTTCAGGCGCAGCGTGGCATCCAGTGTCGCGCTGCTGCCGGAAAGAGACGACATCAGTGTCAATGTTGTCTCGATCCCGTCCAGCAACACTGCGGGCACCTGATCCGAGGCACGGGCAATCGCCAGCATATCGCGCCAGTTGCGGGCCTGGAGGTTGATCTCGCCATTGCCGCGACCCGCGTCATCAATGTCAATCCTGCCCGTCATCCGAAGCGCCATCGGCCCCCATTCCAGCGCCGCATTTTCAAGGTCAATCAGCACCGGCTGTGGTCGGATGTGCGGCGCGTTTAACGCCCAAGGCGCGTCAAAACCAACCGTCGCCTGCATCTGTGCGGCCGAGAATGTATCCGGCAACGTCCCGCCGGTGGCGCGCAAGAGACCGGCGGGCAGGGCCAGACCCTCTGCTGTGATCGCCAGATCATAGGTTGCATTGTCGGTCCGGTTTGCCGCCATGCGCAATTGCGCCAGGGCGGTGGTGGCACCGTCGGGATCGGTGATATTCAGCACATCCGCCACAAGGTTTGCCCGTTGCAGGAAATGGGCATCTTCTTCGGTCACCAGGCTGGCGCGCAGGCTTTCGCTGGTGACATCGAATTCGCCTTCTGACGTCAGAATCACCTGGCGATTAGGCCATATCGCGATGGCATGATGCCGGTTGTAGCTGAGCAGGAAGAGTTGAAAGAACGGCGCGCGCCACCCCAGACCACTGTCAGGGTCGGTGATCGACAGCCCCTCCCATGTGGTGTCGTGCCGGTTGGGAAAGCCACGGATGGCCATATCGGTGTATTCGGCCTGCCACCCCTCGGCGCGGCGCTCGGCGAACCAGGACTGATAGGTGGTCATCAGGGTTTGTTTTCCCCAAAGCCAATGACCGGCCCACCCGACAGCGGCCAGGATGATCAAAATGGCAAGTCGTTTCATCATGGGCGGTCTCCGTCGCGGCGGGGCTGGGCTTTTGCCTCTTGCCGTGATGCATTACATCCCGACAGTCGAAAGGAAAAGCATCATGGCACTTTGGGTCTTTGGCTATGGCTCTCTTTTGTGGAACCCCGGCTTTCCGGTCGCGGAAACCCGGCTGGCCTCGCTTGAGGGGTATCGCCGCAGTTTCTGCATGCATTCAATCCACCATCGTGGCACCGAAGAAGATCCGGGGCTTGTTCTGGCGCTGGACGAGGCGACAGATGCGGTCTGTGACGGGGTGGCGCTGCGGGCCGAGCCGGGGACAGAGGATGCGACGCTGGCCTATCTGCGCGACCGCGAGCTGGTGTCGTCGGCCTATGTCGAGCGGCATGTGATGCTGGGTATGGATGATGGCCGCCGGGTCGAGGCGCTGGCCTATGTGATCAACACGGATCATTGGCAATATTGCCGGGATATGCCGTTGGAACAGCAGGCCCAGATCATCGCCCATGCCGTTGGCGGGCGTGGTCCGAACACCGAATATCTGTGGAATACCGCCGCACATTTGGTCGAATTGGGCATTGAGGATGCAGATTTGCAATGGTTGGCGGCCCGGGTCCATGACATTTGCCGATAACACCTTGGCTTGCTAGGGAAACCTGCCTAGACTCTTGGCGCAACTAACAGTGTCAGGAACCGTCCCTCATGGTGGACAAGCCGGACCGCGAGGCCGAGCCGAAATTTTCTCAACCTGTGCGCCAGGTGATCTTTATGGTCACGGTGCTGGGGCTTGTCGGGGCCGGATTGTTTCTGGCGCTGCCCAGGGTTTTGCCGGTCTTCCTCTCTAATCCCTATCTGAACGGGTTCATCGTTCTGGTGTTTGTGATCGGGGTCTTTGCCACCTTCTGGCAGGTGGTGACGTTGATCGGATCGGTGCGCTGGATCGAAAGTTTCGCAGCCGAACGCGATGCCGGCCACGTCGCGCCGCGCATTCTGGCGCCTTTGGCGACCTTGATGCGGACGCGGGGCAAGCGGATGCAGATTTCGGCCACCTCGTCGCGGTCGATCCTCGACTCGGTTGGGCAACGGATTGACGAAGCGCGCGAAATCACCCGCTATATCGTGTCGCTGCTGATTTTCCTTGGGCTGTTGGGTACGTTTTATGGCCTTGCCACCACGATCCCGGCATTGGTCGATACCATCCGGTCGCTGACACCGGCACCGGGCGAAACCGGTGGGCAGATCTTTGAACGCCTGCAACAAGGTCTGCAAAGCCAGCTGGGCGGAATGGGCACGGCCTTTGCCTCGTCCTTGCTGGGGCTTGCCGGTTCGCTTGTGGTCGGGTTGCTGGAACTTTTTGCCGGTCATGGCCAGAACCGGTTTTACCGCGAGCTTGAGGAATGGATGTCCTCGATCACCCGGCTGGGCTATGCCGGTTCGGGTGAGGGCGAGGGCGGCAGCGATCAACAGCTGCTGGTCGCGGTGGTCGATCACATGTCCGAGCAGATGGAATCGCTGCAACAGATGTTCGCCCAGTCCGACGAAAGCCGCGCGGTGGTGGATGACAAACTGTCGATCCTGGCGGACAGTCTGGAACGGATGACCGAACGGTTGGAGGCACAATCCGCCCCGACCACGGCGCTGACCCGTCTGGCCGAAGGACAGGAACGGTTGATTGAAGCGCTGGAAAGTCGCACGGTGAACCCCGAAGGCGGGATTGATGCCGAAAGCCGGATGCGCCTGCGGTCGATTGATGTCCAGATGCTGCGTATCCTCGAAGAGATGTCTGCCGGCCGTCAGGAAAGCATGGCGGAACTGCGTACCGATCTGTCGGCTCTGACCCGTGCGTTGAACACCGCCGTGCGCCAGGTCAGCGCCAATACAAACGCCGCAAATCGGCCCAATCGAAACATCAGACGGCCGAAATTGGAATCCCCTGAACAGGAGGGTTAAACGATGGCATTGTCACGTCGCACAGGGCAAAGATTGCAAAGCTCGATCTGGCCCGGTTTTGTCGATGCGATGACCGGTCTGCTCTTGGTATTGATGTTTGTATTGACCATTTTCATGGTGGTGCAATTTTCGCTGCGGGAAACCATCACCGGTCAGGAAAGCCAGCTGGATGAATTGTCCGGTGAAATCGCCGCCCTGGCCGAGGCGCTGGGGCTGGAACGCGACAAGACCGCCGCCCTGCAAGATGAGGTTGGCAGTCTGACCGCCACGCTGGGGGATGCCGAAACCCGTGCGGCGGAACAGGCGTCGATCATTGCCACCTTGCAACGCGATGTTGAAACGCGCGAAGCGGCATTGTCCGCCGCTGGCATTCAGATTGCGGCCTTGCAACAGGATGTGGCCGCACGGGACGCGGCGCTGGGCGCGGCCGAGGAACAGATCACCGGGTTCGAGGCCCAGATCGCCGGTCTTTTGGCCGATCAGGCCGCCGCCGCCGACCGTATTGGTGAATTGCAGGATCGTGAACAGATCCTGTTGAGCGAACAAGAGGCCATGCAACTGGCCTTGGCACAGGCACGCGACGAGATTGATGCCGAGGCCGAGGCCGCGCGTCTTGCCGCCGCCCAGGCCGAAGCCTTGGAAGCCATGATTGCCCAGATGCAAAGCGATCAGGCAGACACGACTGCGGTGCTTGGTGCACAGATCCAGGAGTTGGAAAATCGCCTGAGCGAGGAAGAGGCGAAACGGCTGGCCGAAATCGCCGCCGCCGAGGCGCTGCGCGAGCGGTTGAAAACCGCAGATGCTGAATTGACCGCAATGACCCTCGCTTTGGAAGAGCGCCGCCGCGAGGCCGAGGAAACCCTGTCGCTGTTGGCGGCGGCAAAATCGGTCGAAGAAGATCTGGATGCGCGGCTGGCCAATGCGTTGATCGCGCAGACCGCCGCCGAAGCGCAATTGGTCGAGATGGATGCCCGGCTGGCCGAAACGTCTGAGGAATCCACGACCCTGAAAGCGCAGCTTGCGGCGGCCCTTCTGGCCCGGCAACAGGCCGAGGCACGCAATGTCGCGCTGACCGAAGATTTGCAAAATGCGCTTTCCAACGACCGCGAAACCGGGTCACGGCTTTCGGGATTGGAGGCGCAATTGGCCGCCGCCCTGTTGGACAGCCAGTCCCAGACCGCCCGGATCGGTGAACTGGAACTCGCCCTGACCAGCCTGCGCGAAAATTTCGATGTGGAACGCGGGGCGCTGGAGGAACAATTGGCCCAGGCGCTGGCCGCGAAATTGACCGCCGAACGCAGTGCGCGGGAAGCGGAACAAACCGCCACGGCGGCGCTGGATCGACAGTCAACTCTGGAAGATGAACTGGCTCGCGCCCTGTCTGCGCAATCCGATATGGCGGGGATAGAAGAAGATCTGGCGGCGGCGCTTGCGGCGCGGGTAGCGGCAGAACAGGCCCGCGATCAAACCGCGAATGCCTTGGAAACCTCGCAGGCCGACCTGAACGCCGCACGCGCCGAAACGCGCACGCTGGAAGACAAGCTGGCCGAGGCGCTGGCCGCCCAATTGGCCGCCGAAGAAAACGCCAAGGCGCTGGGCGGCGCATTGGAACAGGCAGAGACGCGTAGCGTATCCCTTGAACAGCAGCTGGCCAATCTGCGGGCCACATTGGACGAAACCCAGACCGGCGAAATCAGCCTGCGGGATCAATTGTCTGCTGCTCTGGCCGCCACCGTCAAGGCAGAGCTGGAGGCCACGGATGTGCGCGCCCAATTGGCCGAGGCGCTGGCGCTGAAACTGGCGGCCGAGCAGGCGGCAAAGGCCGCTGAAACCGCCGCGAGCCAAAGCCGATCCGAAGCGGAAAATCGCGCGGCGCTTTTGGCGGCTGCGCGCAGCGAATTGGCCGAACAGACCCAGGTGTCGACCGCCGCACAGCGTCGGGCCGAGGTGCTCAACCAACAGGTTGGCGCGTTGCGGGCGCAATTGGGCGAATTGCAGGCGCTCTTGGACGACTACAAAGCCCGCGATGTGGCGCAGAACATTCAAATCGAAAGCCTTGGGTCTGATTTGAATGCGGCGCTGGCGCAAAAGGCGCTGGAAGAAAAACGCCGCGCCGAGGCCGAGGCACGCAATGCCGCGCTGCTGGAAGAAGAAAACAGGAACCTTGAGAAATACCGGTCGGAATTCTTTGGCCGTTTGCGGGATCTGTTGG
This sequence comes from Phaeobacter sp. J2-8, assembly GCF_022867865.1. Classification (GTDB taxonomy): domain Bacteria; phylum Pseudomonadota; class Alphaproteobacteria; order Rhodobacterales; family Rhodobacteraceae; genus Marinovum. The sequence continues at coordinate 390,068 of NZ_JALIEC010000001.1, forward strand.
GCAATCAGGACGGCGTGCGCATCGAAGGGGACCGCTTTGTCTTTGCCTCTTCCGTGTTGTTCGGGTCGGGTGATGCCACGTTGTCGGCGGATGGCCAGCGCGAGATTGCCAAGGTCGCCCGCATCCTGAAATCGGTGTCGGATGATATTCCGAGCGAAATTGACTGGGTCATTCGCGTCGATGGCCATACCGACAATGTGCCAATCGTCGGCTCTGAACAATTTGCCGACAATTGGGAATTGTCCCAGGCGCGGGCGCTGTCGGTTGTGCGGTATATGATCAATTTCCTGGGGCTGGAACCAGAGCGGCTGGCGGCAAACGGATTTGGGCAATACACGCCTGTCGATCCTGCCAACACCGCCGAGGCCCGTGCGCGCAACCGTCGTATCGAATTGAAATTGACCGAGAAATAGGCAGGCCGACATGACCGACGACACCCCGGCAAACTGGGAGGCACCCTCTCTCTTTGCCACCCATATCGGCATGAAACTGGTAGAGTGGGGGCCGGAATTCGCCCGCATCGAAGTGCCCCTAGCCGAGTTTACCCAGAACCGCCATGGCGCGCCGCATGGCGGCATTCACGCCGCGCTGTTGGACACATGTATGGGGTATTCGGGGTGCTTCACCGGGGTGCGGGATGACCGACAGATGTGCCTTACGCTCAACCTGTCGGTCAATTATCTGTCCCGGCCTCTGGGCGGGGTCCTGATCGGTGAAGGGCGCAAAACCGGCGGCGGGAAACGCACCTTTTTTGCCGAGGGCCGGGTCGAAGATGACACCGGCCTGTTGATCGCAACCGCCACCGGCGTGTTTCGTTACCGGGGTTAACCGGCTTTGAACACGCGGAAGGCGGCGGATGCACCCCAGCCTGCGGCAATGGCAATGGCCAGCGACAAAAGCCCGTAAATCAACGGTCTTTCGCGGGAGAGGTTGAACAGGAACCGCTCCAGGCCGACCTTGCGCACATCAATGATCGTTTCAAAATCAGAGATGATTGTTTGGTCGCGCAGCAAGAACACCCGCGTGCGATAGTCGCCTTCGGTCAGGTTGGCCGGCATGTCGACCGATGTGCGGAACAAGGTCTGTTCCGAAACCTCGATGCTGCCTTCGTTGACCTGATACAGCCCGGCATTTTCGCGAATGCGGATCGTGGCATCGACGAAATTCTGTTCCGACCCCAGCCCCTGCACCATTTGCGGCGCGGTGATCTGGAACTCTTCGTCGACGGCTTCGGGCAGGATATCCTTCAAAGGGCGCGAAGAAGAGACGGAATAGAAGCTGGGTGCAGAATGCAGATCGGCGGATTCGGTGTTGATCCAGATGCCATAACGGCGCTCTTTTTTGCGCACCACCAATGGGGCCGATGGCCAGCCACGGCGATAATCACATCCAGCTCGCTGTCGGGCACCGCGCCATCGCGTTTGACCGCGCCAAAGATCAGGATTTCCGATCCGTCGAAATTGGCGGTGATCCGCACGCGGTTCTGGGACAGGCCAAGGACAACGGCCTCTTGCAGGTCATTTGCCGCAACAGCGGGTTCATCCTGTGCCAGGTCCTGAGCTTGTGCCGTAACCGGCAAAAGCATCAGCGCCAACAGTGCTAGAAAGCCACGCATCAATGCCCCCCTCCGGTGCCAATCGAATAGAGTTCGGATGGTTGCACCAGCAGGTCAAAGGCAAGCTTGCCGCAGACCAAAATTACCAGCATTGCCAATAGGATACGCAATTGTTCCGCCTTGAGCTTGACGCCGATCCGGGTGCCGATTTGCGCCCCGATCACACCCCCCACCAGCAGAAGCACCGCCAGCGCCATATCCACGGTGTAGTTGGTTGTGGCGTGCAGCAGGGTGGTAAACGCGGTGACAAAAATGATCTGGAACAACGAGGTTCCGACCACAACCTTGGTCGGCATGTGCAGGATGTAGATCATCGCAGGCACCATGATAAAGCCGCCGCCGACCCCCATGATGGCCGCCAGAATACCCACCAAAACGCCGACAATCAGGGGCGGAATGACAGAGATATAGAGACCGGAGGTGCGGAACCGCATCTTGAACGGCATGGCCGAAATCCAGCCACGGTGTTTGCGTTTTGTCGGGGTGACGCCGCCCGCCGCACGCGACCGACGAATGGCGCGCAGGCTTTCGACAAACATCAGCGCGCCGATAATGCCAAGGAAAACAACGTAACAGAGTTTGACCAGCAGATCGACCTGACCCAGCGAGCGCAAGTAGTTGAAAACCAACACCCCAAGCGCCGCGCCGACCAAACCGCCGACAAGCAGCACCCCGCCCATTTTTAAATCAACGGTTTTGCGTTTCAGATGCGCCAGCAGGCCGGAAAACGACGAGGCGACAATCTGATTGGCTTCGGTTGCTACGGCAACGGCGGGGGGAATGCCGATGAAGAACAACAGTGGCGTCATGAGAAACCCGCCACCGACACCGAACATGCCTGACAGGATCCCAACCATACCCCCCAGCCCAAGGAGCAGGAAAGCATTTACCGAAACTTCGGCTATTGGCAGGTATATTTGCATGGCTGTCTCTAGCCGCATCTCGCAGCGATTTGCAAGTGCAGCAAAGTCACGAAGTGGCAAAAATCGTGGATTATTTTTCGACGCGGAAAAATTATGGCGCGGCCCGCAAATTCTTGTGGGCCAACGCTGTGATGAGTTTGGGTTTAGGTTGCTACTTCAATTGCTTACGTGGTTTCGGTGTCAGGTCGGTATTGGGTGCAGACGCGTGAAAGCGGCGTCGAGAGTACCGGCATGCCGTGTTTCTGCACGCGCAATGTTCCAGATTTGCAATGTTATGTGATCGCCCCGCATGGGGGCGACCAACCGGTGTTGGCGGTCACCGCTCCTTGGCATAGGGTTCGCCGCCGGCCCGCGGGGGAATCGCTTTGCCGACAAAGCCGGCCAGGATCACCACCGTCAGGATATAGGGCAGGGCGTCCATCACCTGAACCGGGACAACGAAGATCCCGAGGTCAATGTTCTGATAGCGCAGCGCCACCGCCTGCAAGAGACCAAACAGAAGGCAGGCATAAAGCGCATACCATGGCCGCCACTTGGCAAAAATCAGCGCCGCCAAAGCGATAAAGCCCCGCCCGGCGGTCATTTCCCGTACAAATCCAGCCTGAAGCGCGGTGGCAAGGTAAGCCCCGGCAATGCCGCATAGAACGCCACAGATCATGACCGCCGCAAAACGCAGGGCGACAACCGACACCCCGGCCGTGTCCACTGCCGCCGGATTTTCGCCGACCGCCCGCAACCGCAGGCCAAAGCGGGTGCGAAACAGCACCCACCACGACAGCGGCACGAACAACAGGGCGATATAGACTAGGATCGAATGGCCAGAGATCAATTCGGAATAGATCTGTTGGAGCGGCCCGGCCTCCGCCACCAGTTGTGACAGGGGAACGCCCGCCGCCTCGGCATCTTGGGGACCGATGGCAAAAGGAAGGTCAATGCCTTCGAAACGTGCCCCGCCGACAAGCGACGGCGTGCGCCCGCCCTGGCTGAACAAATCCTGCGCGATAAGAACCGTCAAACCGGACGCCAGAAAGTTGATTGCCACGCCAGAGATCAACTGATTCCCGCGAAAGGTGATCGAGGCAAGGCCATGGATCAGCGACAAAATCAGCGATGCTGCAATTCCGGCCATCAGGCCCAACCAGACCGACCCGGTGATAGAGGCCAGGGCGGCGGCGAAAAAGGCCGCTGCCAGCATCTTGCCCTCCAGTCCGATGTCAAAAACACCGGCGCGTTCGGAAAACAAACCGGCAAGACAGGCCAACAGCAGCGGCGTCGCCAGTCGAAGTGTCGAATCAAGCACCTGAAGAAGGGTCAAAAGGTCCATGGCTCAAGCCTCCGATGTGGCCAGCCGCCAGGCGGCAAAGGTGAAAAAGCCGCCAAGCGCGACCTCGATCCAGCGCCGTGCGCGCGCATAGGCACTGCGCACAGGCGGTGATGACAGCAGCAGCGCCCAGGCCGCGTGACAGCCAAAGGAAATGGCAAAGGCCGCAACCAGGAAGGCCGCGATGACCATCGCATTGCCGCCCTCGGTCGCGCCGATGGCTGCGATGGCCAGCCAGAACACAATCGCCTTGGGGTTGGTGACCTGCAACAGATAGCCGGTGGCAAAGTGTTGAACCGCAGAACGCGGTTTCACCGCCGCAGGCTTCAGCACAGGCGGGTCTATCGCCTTGCGAAATGCGCCCCAGGCCAACCACAACAGATAGGCCGCCCCGATCAGGCGCAAAATCTGCATGGCCCAGGCGGCATCGGCGATCAACAGCCCCACACCCAACAGCGTCGCGATGTTCAGACAGAGAGATCCGACAGCGATTCCCGTGGTGGCGATCAACGCCGGACCGCGGCCTTGGCTGGTGGCAATGCCAAGCAGCAGCGCCACAGCCGGACCGGGCGAGGATGCGGCGACCACAAGGATCGAAAACGCCGCAAAGAAGGCGGGGAGATGGGCGATAATATCCTGCATCGCTCAGCTCTCTTTCCGGCGCAGCGCCAGGAACAGACGTTCCAGCGGCATCCGCACCATATTGTCGAGCGCCCCGGTGAACAGGATCACCAGTGCCTGAATCACCACGATCAATTCGCGTGGAATATTGGTCCAGAGCGCCAATTCGGCCCCACCCTGATAGAGAAACCCGAACAGGATCGCCGCCAGCAAGACGCCCAACGGATGTGACCGCCCCATAAGTGCCACCGCAATGCCGATGAACCCGGCGCCCTCGGTGGCATTCATCACCAGGCGCTCGGCCTCGCCCTGGGTGGTGTTCAGGGCCATCAACCCGGCCAGAGCGCCGGAAATCAGCATGGTCACCACGGTGATCCGCACCGGCGAGATGCCGGCATATTTCGCCGCGCTTTCGGAATGGCCAAAGGCGCGAATTTCATAGCCCAGCCGGGTGCGCCACAACAGCAGCCAGACCACGACACAGGCGATCAACGCCAGAAAGAACGTCACATTCGCCGGGGCGCCGCGAAACAGGATGTTGTCTGCGGTGGAAAACATGTCCCGAAAGGTCGGCAAATGGGTGGCGTCGGGGAATTTGGCGGTGGCCGGGTCCATTGCGCGTGGCGGACGAAGCAGATTGACCAATACGTAGTTGAGGAAAGCAGCAGCGATAAAGTTGAACATGATCGTGGTGATCACGATATGGCTGCCGCGCTTCGCCTGAAGATAGGCGGGGATCAACGCCCAAAGCGCGCCGAACGCCGCCGCGCCCACAGCAGACCCAAGAACCGCTAAGGTCCAATGCGGCCAAGGAATATAGAGACAGATCAGCGCCACCCCAAGCCCGCCCAGCATCGCCTGACCCTCGCCGCCGATATTGAACAGGCGGGCGTGAAAGGCGACGGCGACCGCAAGGCCGGTAAAGATGAAGTTTGTCGCGTAATAGAGCGTGTAACCCCAACCAGACGAGCGCATGAGCGCGCCCTCAACCATCAGTTTGAAGGCCGCAACCGGATCTTCGCCGATGCCAATGATGACCAGCGCCGACAGGATCGCGGCAAGGATCAGCGAAATCAGCGGCACCAGAACCGCATCGGCCCATGCTGGCATTCTATCCATGGTGCTTTGCCTCTCGCGCTTCTTTTGCTGCCATTTGTTCTTCGACCGCTTCGATGATTGGTTTGTCGGGCATCTCTGTAATCCCGGCCATCATCAGCCCCAGTTCTTTTTCATCCGTCTCGGAGGCAAGCCGTTCGCCCATCACCTTGCCATCGAACATCACGGCCACCCGGTCCGACAGGGACAGAATTTCGTCCAATTCGACCGAGACAAGCAAGACCGCCTTGCCCTGATCACGCAGGGCGACAATCTGTTGGTGGATGAATTCAATGGCGCCGATGTCGACGCCGCGGGTCGGCTGGCCCACCAGCAACAGATCGGGATTGCGCTCGACCTCGCGGGCGACAACGATTTTCTGTTGATTGCCACCAGAGAAGTTTTTCGCAGCAAGCATCGGGTTGGGCGGTCGCACGTCGAATTTTTCGATCTTGCGCAACGTGTCGGCCTTGATCGCGGCGTTGTTCATCAGAATGCCGGATTGGAAGGCCGGGTCATGATGATAGCCAAAGGCGGCGTTTTCCCAGGCTTGATAATCCATGATCAGCCCCTCGCGCTGGCGATCTTCGGGCACATGGGCAATGCCGCGCGCCCGGCGCGATTGGCCGTCCGATTTGCTGCCGGTCAGATCAATTGGGGTGCCATTCATCCTGATTTCGCCGGTCGCGGTGCGATAGCCGCCCAGAACCTCAAGCAATTCAGACTGGCCGTTGCCCGCCACCCCCGCAATTCCAAGGATTTCGCCGGCGTGTACCGTCAGATCAATGCCTTTGACCCGTTCAACACCGGCGCTGTCGACCACGCGCAGATTGCGTACTTCCAGGATCGGCGCGCCGGGCGTTGCGGGGTCCTTGTCCACCTGCAACAGAACCTTGCGACCAACCATCAGCTCTGCAAGGTGCTCCGGGTTGGTTTCGGTGGTTTGGACGGTTGCGGTCATCTCACCCCGGCGCATGACGCTGACGGTGTTGGTGATGTCCATGATTTCCCGCAGCTTGTGGGTGATCAGGATGATCGTTTTGCCCTCTTCGCGCAAGCGATTGAGAATGCGGAACAATTGATCGGCTTCGGCGGGCGTCAGCACGCCGGTCGGCTCGTCCAGAATCAGGATATCGGCCTGACGATACAGTGCTTTGAGGATCTCGACCCGCTGTTGGTGACCCACCGAAAGCGTTTCCACCACGGCGTCGGGGTCGATTTTCAACTCATATTCTTCGGCCAGATCGGTCAGGGCCTTGCGCGCTTTGGCCAGTGAGGGGCGCAGCAATTCACCGTCTTCGGCGCCAAGGATGACGTTTTCCAGCACGGTGAAATTGGGCACCAGTTTGAAATGCTGAAACACCATGCCGATGCCCGCGGCAATCGCGGTCTGGCTGTCGGTGATCGTGGTTTTGTTGCCCTGAATAAAGATTTCGCCCGCGTCAGCCTTGTAGAAGCCATACAGGATCGACATTAGCGTCGATTTCCCGGCGCCGTTTTCGCCGATGATGCCGTGGATCGTGCCAGGCATGACCCGGATCGAAATATCCTTGTTGGCCTGAACGGGGCCAAACGCCTTGGATATGCCTTTGAGTTCAATGGCCGGTGCCGATGTCATTTGCGTCCCCTAATTCCGGCGGCGACAGACCGCGCGAGCGATCTGTGCGACTTCTATGTCATGAAACCGGATAAAACCCGTGTTTGCAAAGGTGTTTTCCACTGCGATCGGCGCATTCCTGGAATCAAGCGCCACGCATTGCAAGTGGCTGTCCCCGTCGGCCAGAAATTCAAACCGTGCATCGCCCGCCCCATCGCGGTGGATCATGACGTCTTCTGCAATGTCGAACGTGATGGTTTCGGATGCTGCTGCATCGGGCAGACAGCAAGGTACAAAGGCGGTTTTGCGAAACATGGGCCCTCGGCAATTTGGAAGGGCCGCGCCGATTTCCCGGCGCGGCCCGTGTCGCGACTTTGCGCAGGTTTAGAAGTTCAGAACCGGGCAGCTGTCGTTTGCATAGTAGCTTACAACATCAATTTCGCCGTCGATGATCTTTTGGCGCGCCTCGTCGGCGGCGGCCTTCATCTCGTCGGACAGCAGCGCTTCGTTGAACTCGTCCACGGCATAGCCGACGCCGTTTTCTTCAAGTCCCAACACCATGGTGCCGCCGGTTTCCAGCATTTCGCCTTCCATCATCGCGTTATAGACCGCGACATCGACCCGTTTCAGCATCGAGGTCAGAACCTTGCCGGGGTGCAGGTGGTTCTGGTTGCTGTCGACGCCGATCGACAGGATGCCCTCGTCTGCGGCGGTTTGCAGAACGCCAACACCGGTGCCGCCGGCAGCCGCGTAAATCACATCCGCGCCTTGCGAAATCTGGGCTTTTGCCAGCTCAGAGCCTTTGACCGGGTCATTCCATGCGGTCGGCGTGGTGCCGGTCATGTTGGCCACAATGTTGATGTCCGGGTTTGCGGCCTTGGCGCCCTGGGCATAGCCACAGCCAAAGTGACGGATCAACGGCACATCCATGCCCCCGATAAAGCCGACGGTGCCGGATTCAGACGCCATCGCCGCCAGCATCCCAACAAGGTAGGAGCCCTGGTGCTCTTGAAACGCGATCATCTGCACATTGTCGGGCACATCCGGCAGGAAGCCGTCAATGTTGACGAATTTGGTGTCGGGATAGTCGCCGGCGACCTCTTCGATGGCCGATGCAATGGCAAAGCCTGTGGTCACAACCGGGTTTGCACCCGCTTCGGCAAAGCGGCGCAGCGCCTGTTCACGTTGCGCTTCGGACTGCAATTCGATTTCCAGATACTTGCCGCCGGTTTCCTGGGCCCAACGTTCAGCACCGTTAAATGCGGCTTCGTTAAAGCTTTTGTCGTACTTGCCGCCAAGATCATAGATCAGCGCGGGATCCGCCAGTGCCGCCCCAGCCATCAGCGCGGTGGCTGCGGTCGTGGCAAGGATTTTGTTCAGAAAAGTCATAAGTTGCTCCCGTTGGAATACGGCGGGGTGGCCCCCGCACGTGGGTCTTGGTCCGGGTCGACCCGGATCATTGCCGATTAAGGCCGGGTTGCAGGCGGACGGTCAACCGATTCTTGTGTATTTCCGTGGCGGAAACGGGAGGTTAGGCCAGACTTTTGCGCAAGATGACTGCATCTGCGGCAGGCTGTTCGGCACGCGGGTAATAGGCCTTGCGGCGGCCGGACTCGGCAAAACCGGCATTGGCATAAAGCCCGCGTGCGGCGGTATTGTCTTCGGCAACTTCGAGAAACAGGGTGGTGACCCCAGCCGAAAGCAGCCTGTCACACATATCGGCGATCAGACTGCGCGCCACGCCTTTTCGCTGGGCGTGCGGGGCGACGGCGATGGTCAGGATTTCGGCCTCTGGCGGGATGGATTGCACAAACATCAGACCGTCATTGTCCGGGCTGGTCAGCCAGATCATGCCGCGCGCTTCGGTCAGCTGGGCAAATTCTGCCGCGCTCCACGGACGGTTTGGAAAACAGGCTGCATGCAGCGCGGCCATGGCCTCAGGTGTCATCAAGCATCACCGGGGGCCTGTCACGCGATGGCGCGGCATCGGCGGCACGGATATAAAGCGGGGCCGGGGCGGTTACGTCGCCGTTGCAACGCACTGCGGCGATGCGGGCGGTGGCCTCGGCAATATCACAGATTTGCGGGCGAATATCGCCGCCTGCCAAGAGATCCGCGCCGGGGCCGGTGATCGGCGATGTCGGCACGAAATCCGCGATCTCGATCAGACGGGGCGCGCCGGATGGAAATTCCTGGACATAGACCCGGTCGCGGCGGGCGTCGATCATTGCGGTCACCGGCTTGTCATGGCCATAGGCCGCGGCCGCCAGCGCGCTGACGCCAACAGCGGGAATGTTCAGCGACAATGCCAGCCCGCGCGCCGCCGAGACGGAAATGCGGATGCCGGTGAAATTGCCGGGACCGATGCCGACCCCAAGCGCAGAAAGATCCTGCCAGCCTGCGCCGCCTTCGGCGAGCACCTCCTCCAGCAATGGGAACAATCGTTCGGCCTGACCGCGTGCCATCATGTCCGTGCGGTGAGCGATCAGCCGATCACCAGACAGCAAAGCGGCCGCGCAATGCGCGGCCGATGTATCAAATCCCAGAACGAGGTCATCAGACGGCAACGGGCCGCACCTCTGTCACCTCGGGGATGTAGTGGCGCAACAGGTTTTCGATGCCCATTTTCAATGTGAGCGTCGAAGACGGGCACCCGGCACAGGCCCCTTGCATATGCAGGTAAACAACGCCGCGTTCAAATCCGTGGAACGTGATGTCGCCCCCATCCTGGGCCACGGCAGGGCGCACGCGGCTGTCGAGCAACTCTTTGATCTGGTTGACGATTTCACCATCTTCACCAGAATGTTCCGCATGGCCCGAAGACCCGCCGACATCCCCCGCCATCACCGGTGCGCCGGATTGGAAATGCTCCATGATTGCGCCCAGAATGGCGGGTTTCAGGTGGTCCCATTCCATGGTGTCGGCTTTGGTCACGGTCACAAAGTCATGGCCGAAAAACACACCTTCGACCCCCGGCACGGCAAACAGCCGTTCCGCCAGCGGCGAGGCCGCCGCGCCGTCGGCGCTGGGGAAATCTGCGGTGCCCATTTCCAGCACGGTTTGACCCGGCAGGAATTTCAGGGTCGCGGGATTGGGGGTGGATTCGGTCTGGATGAACATGGGACATATTCCTTATCGCTGACCTCAGATATGTCGATCCGGGCCCGCGATGTCAATGTTTGGAATGATTCTAAAACAGCTGGGGTCGCCGGTCAGGTGATAGCCTCCAGCCGGTCCTTGGACAGATCACCGGGCACAATGGTAATCGGCACCGGCAAAGAGCCGGCATTGCGGGTCAATTGGGTCACCAGCGGGCCGGGGCCCTTTTTGTCGGTGCCAGCCCCAAGAACCAGAACACCGATTTCGGAATCATCCTGAACCTGGGCGATGATTTCGGTCACGGGCTCACCCTCGCGGATGACCAGCTCCGGGTCGACATTCTGACGGTCCCGCATCCATTTGGCAAAAACCTCGAAATGGGCGTGAATCCGTTCCCGCGCCTCTTCGCGCATGATGTCACCGACCCCGATCCAATGGTTGAACTCGTCCGGTGGAATCACCGAAAGGATTTCCACGCCACCGCCGGTGTGGCTGGCCCGCATTGCTGCAAAGCGCATGGCGTTAAGGCATTCGCGGCTGTCGTCAAGTACGACTAGAAACTTGCGCATTGTGATACTCCTTCGCGGGCGGATCATGCCTCTATTCCGGCAGGCGGACAATTGAATTATGTGGCAAAAGCCCCGAGGTTGATTATCGCTGGCTTGCGGCCCAGTCCCAATAGAGCGACCGCACCCGTTGGGTCAGCGGACCAATTTGATATTGTGTGTCATCAAAGGCGGTGACTGGCGTGACCTTCATCATGTTGCCGGACAGGAATACCTCGTCCGCGGTATGGAAATCGGCAAAGCTGAGTACGGTTTCAACCACCTCGACCCCATCGGCGCGCAGGTTTTCGATATGGCGGGCGCGGGTGATCCCGGCCAGAAACGTGCCATTGGCGATCGGGGTCAGGACCACATTGTCACGCACCATAAAGACATTGGCGCTGGCGGTTTCCGCGACATTGCCCAATGCGTCCGCCACCAGCGCATTGCCAAATCCCTTGTGGCGGGCTTCGGCCAGCATGCGGGCATTGTTGGGATAAAGGCAGCCGGCCTTGGCGTTGACCACCGCAGTGGCAAGCACCGGACGGTGAAAGGAGGTGGTGGTCAATGTGGTGGCGGCGGTGTCCGGCGCCATTGGAATCGCCTCCAGCGAAATGGCAAATCCGGTGACGCCGGCCTTGGGCACAATGCCGAGAAAGTCGCCCTCGAGCGCCCAGTACATGGGGCGGATATAGACAGCGGTGCCCGGCGCATAGCTGGCCAGACCCTCGCGGATGATCGCCACCATATCGTCGGGGCTGACCGTGGGGGTGATCATCAGGGCCTCGGCCGAGCGGTTGACGCGGGCGCAATGGCGATCGAGGTCCGGCGTCAAACCGTTGACCATCCGCGCGCCATCAAACACCGTGGTGCCCAGCCAGGAGCCGTGATCCGCCGCTTTCATCACGGCGAGATCGCCATCGTGCCATTGGCCCTGAAAATAGGTGCGAATATCGGTGCCGGTTGCCATGGATGATCCTCCTGCATTCAAACGATTGGGGGCGAAAGATTGAGGGTAAAGGTTTGGGGGCCAGGTGGTCAGCGCGGTGGCCGCGGAAACGACCCGCCGTGACCCTGTTCAGCAACCCTGTAACACAGTGACCCGGTAACAGAGACCCAGAACCAAAGATTAGCGGTTCAATTCCGAGACGATTGCCTGCGCGGCCTCACGCGGGGCGGAGGCTTGCCAGACCGGGCGACCGACCACGATGTGGTCTGCGCCATTGGTGATGGCATTCCTTGGGGTCACGATGCGTTTCTGGTCGTCGTCTGCCGCGCCGGTCGGACGAATGCCGGGGGTCACGATCAGGCGGCCTGCGGCCTCGGGCAGGGCGCGGATCATCGCGGCCTCGCGGGCAGAAGCGATCACACCGTCGGCCCCGGCCTCAAACGCGCGGGCGGCGCGGGTGGTGACAATCTCGGCAATGTCGCCCGGCGCGATCAGGGCCGCATCGAGGTCCGCACGATCCAGCGATGTCAGCACGGTTACCGCCAGGATTTTCATGTCCTTGCCGGCGGCGCCTTCCTTGGCGGCGCGTACGACCTGGGGGTCGCCATGAACGGTGAGGAAATCGAGGTCGAATTGCGCCAACCCGCGCACTGCCGCTTCGACCGTGGCGCCGATATCGAACAATTTCATGTCCAGAAAGATGCGTTTGCCCTGTTCTGACTTCAACTCGTTGGCCAGCGCAAGCCCGCCGCCCGTCAACATGCCAAGGCCGATTTTATAGAAGCTGACGGCATCGCCCAGCTGTTCGGTCAGGGCCAGACCCGCCACGGCATTGGGGACATCGAGGGCAACAATCAGGCGGTCATCGGACAGAGGGGGCATGGGCGCGGTTCCTTGGCTGGGTTCGATCCGCCCGTGTTTTGCGCGCTGGTGTCGGTAAGGCAAGGGGTTTCGGGCCGGAAAAGCCAGTGCGTCGATGTTTGTGTCGTCACGCCGGGGCGTGCCGACAGGCTGGGGGCCAGCCCCCAGACCCCCGGGATATTTGGCCAGGAGAAAGACCGAATTGCGCCCGCAGCAGCATCTGCGCAGTGTGGTTAGCGGTGCAGGATTTGTGCCAAATAGTTCGGCCGCGCGTTCAGGATATGGGTTGCGATGTCGAGGTTTTGTTCAGGTGCAGATCGGGTTGTGCGGCTGCAGGTCAGAGTGCAGGTGTCCGGGGCGTGTTGCGCCCGGGCGCGCGCCGAGAGCGCGGATTTGATCACATCGGGGTCGGTGTCGATTGGTGCCGGGTAGTCGATGCTGTAGGTGAAGCTGTTGGTGGCGTCCATCAGGGTTACCTGGGCTTCGAAAGAACCGGTTTCCGCGTTGTGGCGGACATCGGTGATGCGGGTTTTCAGCTGCATGTCTGTCTCCGTTCCTAGAGCATTAAGGTGCACGGCCCTTGTGGATAAGATGGGGCCATAATTCGGCAGAGGAAGGGGATGTTCGATTTTGCGGCGTCACGTTTCAGTCATACCGCCGTTACCTTGAAATCCTGATCGGGCTTGCCCACCTATGGTTCAGAGGCCCAAAAGGGGGGTGTGCCGCACAGTCGGGCATCGTCGAAATCGGGCGCTTAACATGAAGGAGAGAGCCATGGACTTAGCGAAGTTCACGGAGCGGTCGCGCGGGTTTATTCAGGCGGCGCAGACCATTGCCATGCGGGAAAACCACCAACGGTTGGCCCCGGAACATATCTTGCGCGCTTTGCTGGATGACGAAGAAGGTCTGTCCGCCAATCTGATCAAACGGTCGGGTGGCGCACCGGAGCGTGTGGTGCAGGCCAATGATCTGGCGTTGGGGAAAATTCCCAAGGTGTCGGGGGATGCCGGACAGATCTATATGGACAATCTGACGGCCAAGGTGCTGGACGAGGCCGAGAAGGTCGCCAAGAAGGCGGGGGATTCATTTGTCCCGGTCGAGCGGATTCTGATGGCGCTGGCCCTGGTCAAATCCGAAGCCAAAAAGGCGCTGGAGGCTGGTGCGGTGAGCGCGCAGAGCCTGAACGAGGCGATCAATGACATCCGCAAGGGGCGCACGGCCGATACCGCCAGCGCCGAGGATGGCTATGAGGCGTTGAAGAAATACAGTCTTGATCTGACAGAACGTGCCCGCGAAGGCCGGATTGACCCGATCATTGGTCGCGACGAGGAAATTCGCCGTGCGATGCAGGTGCTGAGCCGCCGGACCAAGAACAACCCGGTGCTGATCGGTGAACCGGGCGTGGGTAAGACGGCAATTGCCGAGGGGCTGGCGCTGCGGATCGTCAATGGCGATGTGCCGGAAAGCCTGCGCAACAAGAAGCTGTTGTCATTGGACATGGGCGCGCTGATTGCCGGGGCAAAGTACCGTGGTGAATTTGAAGAACGTCTGAAAGCGGTGCTGTCGGAAGTTACGGCCGCAGCGGGCGAGATCGTGTTGTTCATCGACGAGATGCACACACTGGTCGGTGCGGGCAAGGCGGATGGGGCGATGGATGCCTCGAACCTCTTGAAACCGGCGCTGGCGCGGGGTGAGTTGCATTGTGTCGGGGCGACCACGCTGGATGAATATCGCAAGCATGTGGAAAAGGATGCTGCGCTGGCGCGGCGGTTCCAGCCGTTGATGGTGGCAGAGCCCACAGAGGAAGACACGATTTCCATCCTGCGCGGCATCAAGGAGAAGTATGAGTTGCACCATGGGGTGCGGATTTCCGACAGTGCCCTTGTGGCGGCGGCGCAGCTGTCGCACCGGTATATCACTGACCGGTTTTTGCCGGACAAGGCCATCGACCTGATGGACGAAGCCGCGTCGCGTTTGCGGATGGCGGTGGATTCCAAACCGGAAGAGCTGGACGCTTTGGACCGCGATATTCTGCAAAAGCAGATCGAGGCCGAGGCGCTGCGCAAGGAAGATGATCAGGCGTCCAAGGACCGGCTGGACAAGCTGGAGCGTGAATTGGGGGATCTGCAGGATCAATCGGCGCAGCTGACCGCGAAATGGCAGGCCGAGCGCGACAAGCTGAGCGCGGCACGTGATATCAAGGAGAAGCTGGACCGGGCGCGGGCCGAATTGGACATTGCGAAACGCAACGGTGATTTGGCCAAGGCGGGTGAGCTGTCGTATGGCGTGATCCCGCAGTTGGAAAAGCAGCTGTTGCAGGCCGAGGAGCAAGAGCAGGACGGCGTCATGGTCGAAGAGGCTGTGCGTCCTGAACAGATTGCGCAGGTTGTCGAACGCTGGACCGGCATCCCGACCTCGCGGATGCTGGAAGGGGAACGCGAAAAGCTGCTGCGGATGGAACAGGAGCTGCATCGCCGGGTGATCGGTCAGGATCAGGCGGTCAAGGCCGTGTCGAATGCCGTGCGCCGGGCGCGTGCGGGCCTGAACGACGAAGGGCGGCCGCTGGGATCGTTCCTGTTCCTTGGGCCAACAGGCGTGGGGAAAACCGAGCTGACCAAGGCGGTGGCGAATTTCCTGTTTGACGATGACAACGCGATGGTGCGCATCGACATGTCTGAGTTCATGGAAAAACACGCAGTATCCCGTCTGATCGGTGCGCCTCCGGGCTATGTCGGCTATGACGAAGGTGGGGTGTTGACCGAAGCGGTGCGGCGGCGACCTTATCAGGTTGTCTTGTTCGACGAGGTCGAAAAGGCGCATCCGGACGTGTTCAATGTGCTGTTGCAGGTGCTCGATGATGGTGTGCTGACCGATGGTCAGGGCCGGACCGTGGATTTCAAGCAGACCTTGATTGTGTTGACCTCGAACCTTGGGTCGCAGGCGTTGTCACAACTGCCCGAAGGTGCCGACAGTGCCCAGGCGCGGCGCGATGTGATGGATGCGGTGCGGGTGCATTTCCGGCCAGAATTCCTCAACCGGTTGGATGAAACCATCATTTTTGACCGGCTCAAGCGCGAGGATATGGCGGGGATCGTCGATATTCAGCTTGCCCGGCTGGTCAAACGTCTGGCGGCCCGCAAGATCGAGCTGGATCTGGACGAGGCGGCGACCAAATGGCTGGCTGATGAAGGGTATGATCCGGTGTTTGGCGCACGTCCGTTGAAACGGGTGATCCAGCGCGCCTTGCAGGATCCGCTGGCGGAAATGCTGCTGGCTGGGGATGTGGCCGATGGGGATCTGTTGCCGGTCAGTGCCGGGGCAGAGGGGTTGATCATCGGCGACCGCGTGGCGGCGACCAATCGGCCCAGACCGGATGATGCGGTCGTTCATTGACCGGCGCGGGTGAAAGACTGCCCATGTGCTGAGCCATATAGAAACGCGCCGGATCGCTCCGGCGCGTTTTTTATGGCCGTGTTAGCCTAAATCAGGATGGCTTCGGTGTCGAAATTCGACATCGACGTGCCAAGCAGCAAGATGCTGCTGCCGTCCGGTGTTTCGATTTTCAAACCGGTGTCGGTGTCGGCGAACAGCAGATCGCTGGTGTCGTTCAAGCCAAGTGCGGTCAAATCCAGCCTATCTGCGCCCGTGCCAAAGCCCTGAATGGTGTCATTGCCGGACATTGTATCAAATACAAAAAGATCGTTGCCATATCCGCCCTGCAGGTAGTCATCGCCGGCCCCACCGTTCAGCGTGTCATTGTCAGCGCCACCGCTAAGCGTGTCGTTGCCGTCGCCACCCGTCAGGGCGTCGCGACCACCGCCGCCCCAGAGCCGGTCTTCGCCTGCGCCGCCGTTCAGGATGTCCCGGCCATTGCCGCCATAAAGGATGTCCATACCTGCATCGCCGTTCAGGGTGTCATTGCCTTCACCGCCGAAAAGCGTGTCCTGGTCATCGCCGCCATGGATCAGGTCGTTGTGATTTCCGCCCACCAGCCGATCATTGCCCTCGCCCCCGAACAATGTGTCGGTGCCGTCCCCGGCAATCACATTGTCATCGCCCTGGCCGCCATCCAGCAGGTCATTGCCGTTGCCACCGCGCAGGTCATCCCGGCCCGCGTCACCCGACAGTCTGTCGTTGCCGTTGCCGCCGCGCAGGGTATCGTCGCCGATACCACCCGCGGCGACGTCATTGCCGCTGCTGCCATAGATACTGTCCTGACCGTTTCCGCCCAGCATGGTATCATTGCCATTGCCGCCAAAGAGCGTGTCGTCACCGTCGCCGCCGTCCATCACGTCATTGCCATTGGCGCCCACCAATTTGTCGATGCCGCTGTTGCCGTTCAGCGTATCCTTGCCATCGCCGCCATTGAGCGAGTCATCGCCGGTGCCGCCGTTCATCAGGTCGTCACCGGTGCCGCCGCGCAATGTGTCGTTGCCTGTCCCGCCATGCAGGACATCATCCTTGCCACCCGCTTCGAGCCGGTCATCGCCGTCGCCGCCCCAAAGGGTGTCCAGGCCCCAATTGCCGCGCAGGTAATCATTGCCTTGATTCCCAAACATCAGGTCGTCGCCACTGCTGCCGCCCATCGTGTCGTCGCCGGCCTGTCCATACATGATATCGTCAAACGATGTGCCGTTGACCAAATCGGAAAGCGGGCCCGCGAAAATCGGGGCGATGGGATTGACGTAAAGGGTTGTGCCTTGGGTAATTTTTGAATTCACGGGCAACGCTCTATCTCCTGTCGCTGCATTGGATGACGAAACAATCATGGTTCTTGGCGTGGATTGTGGTCAGATTATGACCGACCCCGGGCGGTCGCGGTGTGGGAATACGATTTTCGCCAAGCTGCGCGCAAACCGACACATAAGTGGGGTATTTGCCGCCCCGAAAGGTGCAATTGTCCGTTGCCGCGACGGGGCGAACGCGCGATGGTTCGCACGGACAAAAGCGCCGCACAAAGGAGTCGTTGATGGGCCTCGCATTCCAAATCGTAAATTTCGTGGCGGTGTTGTTTGCCGGGCTGTTCGGTCTGTTGCTTCTGACAGCGGTGGTCATGTTCTTTATTGACCGGACCCAGCGCGCCGATGCGATCCGGCGCAATTATCCGGTGATTGGGCGGTTTCGGTATCTGTTTTCCGGGCTGGGGGAATTCTTTCGCCAATACTTCTTTGCCATGGACCGCGAGGAACTGCCGTTCAACCGTGCGCAGCGCGATTGGGTGGATCACGCGGCCAAGGGCGTGGACAATATGGTGGCGTTCGGCTCGACCCGGAACACAGATGTGCCGGGAACGCCGATTTTCGTGAACTCGGCCTTTCCGCCGCTGGATGACCAATTTGCCAAGACCGCGCCGATGGTCATCGGCGAAGGCGTGCCGCGCCCGTTTACCGCGCCGTCGATCTTCAATATTTCCGGCATGTCTTATGGTGCGATTTCCAAACCGGCGGTGCGTGCGCTCAGCCGCGGGGCAAAGGCCGCCGGCATCTGGCTGAACACCGGCGAGGGCGGGCTCAGCCCGTTCCACCTGGAAGGGGGCTGTGATGTGGTGTTTCAGATCGGCACGGCGAATTTCGGCGTGCGCGGCCCCGATGGGCGGTTGAGCGACGACAAGCTGCGCGAAATGGCGGCACATGAAACCGTGCGCATGTTCGAGATCAAGATGAGCCAAGGCGCCAAACCCGGCAAAGGTGGTATCCTGCCGGGGGCCAAGGTCACGCCCGAGATTGCCGCCATTCGCGGGCTGGAGGTCGGGCAGGACGGGATTTCGCCAAACCGCCACACCGGGGTTGATGATTGGGGTGACATGTTGAACCTGATCGACCGGGTGCGCCGGGTGACGGGCAAACCTGTTGGCTTGAAGATGGTGGTCGGCTCGGAAGAAGGGATTGCCGGCCTGTTTGAGGAAATCGGGCGGCGCGGGTCGGACAGCGCGCCGGACTTTCTGACCATTGATGGCGGCGAGGGCGGCACCGGCGCCGCGCCGATGCCGCTGATGGATCTGGTGGGGATGTCGGTGCGCGAAAGCCTGCCGCTGGTGGCCGATATGCGCAATGCGGCGGGGCTGAAGGATCGCATCCGCCTGATTGCCGGGGCCAAGATGGTCAATCCCGGCGATGTGGCCTGGGCGCTTGCGGCGGGGGCCGATTTTGTGGTATCGGCGCGCGGCTTCATGTTTGCGCTTGGCTGTATTCAGGCGCTGAAGTGTAACAAGAACACCTGCCCCACCGGCATCACCACCCATGATCCGCGGTTTCAAAAGGGGTTGGTGGTCGAAGACAAAGAGGTGCGCGTGGCGCGCTATGCCAGCCAGATCATCAAAGAGGTCGAAATCATTGCCCATTCCGTCGGCGTGGCCGAACCGCGGCTGATCCGGCGTCTGCATGTGCGGATGATGCAGGACAATGGCCGATCGGTATCCATGCGTGATGTGGTCGGGCCCAGTAAGTAAGCACCGCGAAACGTTACAGTCATACCACGGGAATTTGAGAAGACTTTGTTTTGTTGATCCCGGCCAAGTGTCTACATTCCCCTGCAACCGGGATGCCTGCGACTGCATCCCGTCACTGTTCAAGGACCAAGGGGATTACATATGGCCTTTCGCTGGAAGAATACTTTAACCGACAATGACGTCACACCGGAATCCGTCTATCTGAACCGCCGTCAGCTTATGGGCGGCGCAGCCGGGCTTGGGCTGGCGTCGATTGCGGGTCCGGCGCTGGCAATGGGGGAAGAGCTTGAACCCAACAGCTATGAAGACATTACCAGCTATAACAATTTCTATGAATTCGGCACCGGCAAGGATGATCCGGCGCGCAATGCCCATGCGCTGACCACCACGCCCTGGACGGTCAAGATCGACGGTATGGTCGACAAGCCGGGCGACTATGCCTTTGAGGACATCATGAAGGCGATGACCGTCGAAGAGCGCCTGTATCGGTTCCGCTGTGTCGAGGCCTGGTCGATGGTCGTGCCGTGGAACGGATTTGAGCTTGCCGACCTGCTGAATATGGCCGGTGTGCAATCGAGCGCGAAATATGTCGCCTTTGAAACCCTGTTTCGCCCGGACGAGATGTTCGGTCAGAGTTCCCGCGTGCTTGAATGGCCCTATGTCGAGGGTCTGCGCCTGGACGAGGCCATGCACCCGCTGACGATCATGGCGACCGGAATTTATGGCAAGGACATTCCAAACCAGAACGGCGCGCCGCTGCGTTTGGTGGTGCCGTGGAAATACGGCTTCAAATCCATCAAATCCGTGGTGCGCATCACACTGACCGACGAAGAGCCGCCCACCAGCTGGAACAAGGCCAATGCGCGTGAATACGGATTTTATTCCAATGTGAACCCAGAGGTCGATCACCCCCGTTGGTCGCAGGCCAGTGAGCGGCGTATTGGTGGCGGTCTGTTTGCCAAGCGTGAACCGACGCCGATGTTCAATGGCTATCAGGAAGAAGTGGCGAGCCTCTATGATGGTATGGATCTGCGGAAACTGTTCTGATGATCGATCAATTGAATGCTGGTCTGCGCCGGGTTCCGGCGTGGCTGCTCTATATTGTGTTGCCGCTTCCGGCGCTCTGGTTCCTGTATCTTGGGGCAACCGGGGGGCTGGGCGCAGAACCGATCAAGGCCCTGGAGCATGAGTTGGGCGAATTTGCCCTGCAATTGCTGATTGTCGGTTTGGCGGTGACGCCGTTGCGGCGGTTCGTCGGGGTGAACCTGATCAAATTCCGTCGGGCGATCGGGATTATGGCGTTCTTTTATGTCTTCCTGCATTTGCTGACCTGGTTGGTGCTGGATGTGCAGATCCTGTCCCAGATCTGGGCTGACATCGTGAAACGCCCCTATATCACCGTGGGGATGGCCGCCTTTGTTGTGCTCTTGCCGCTGGCACTCTCGTCCAACAATTATTCGGTCCGCAAATTGGGGCCGCGATGGCGCAAGCTGCATAAGCTGACATATCTCGCCGTGCTGTTGGGGGGGCTGCACTATGTGATGCTGGTCAAGGGGTTTCAGTTGGAGCCGCTGCTCTACATGGCGGTCATACTTGGGCTGCTTGTTCTCAGAACCGACATCAAGAAACTGCGCCGCCGGTTCACACCCCAAAGCGCGACTTGAATCAACACAGGGAAAGACAACGATGCGTACCTTGATATTTGCTCTTCCGTTCTTGCTGGCGACCGGCGTTGCTGCGGAGACCGTAAAAGTGGCGACCGATAAAGCCGTCGTCGAAGCCGCCGACGCTTTGGTGGCTGCGATCGAAAGTGCGGGTGCCACTGTGTTTGCGCGGGTCGATCATGGGGCCGGGGCCAAGAGTGTGGGCGAGGATATTGGCGCCTCCCAGCTTGTGATCTTTGGCAACCCTAAGGTCGGCACCCCGGCAATGATCGAGTTGCGCGAAGCAGGGTTGGCTTTGCCGCTCAAGGTTCTGGTTTATGAAGACACACAGGGTGGCGTCTGGTTTGCCTATGAAGACCCGGCAGAGCGGCTGGCCGATCTGGCGGATGGCGCACTTCCACCAGAGGTCACCGCGCCCATGGCCGGAGCTTTGGATAATTTGACGGCCAAAGCGGCTCAGTCGGACTGATTTACGCATCCGACTCGTTTTTCTGGCGTATTTTTTGTTTGCTGGATTTTGCTTTGAGTTGGGTTTGTGGGGTTGTTCTTGTGGGTAAGTCTGTGGGCGACTTAGATGTGGGGTTTTTGGGGTGTGATGTATATACTGGGTTGTTGTTCTGGATGAGGGTGGATGTCCGTTTGCTCAAAAACTATTCACGGTAACCTGTTGAATTTGTTTATTTTTCGCAGAAACTTTGCAAAACTTTGGAATTTTGTGATTTTGTGCTTGCGGGTTTTGCTGGGTAACACTAGAACCCCCTTCACCGGCGGCGCTGAGGCGCACAACGGGACGCCAGACGGGGCGGCGGCGACGAGGAAACGAGGCGCTGACGCAGACGAGACGGAGAAATTTTTGAGGTATTGACGGGCGGGCGCGCCAATAAGTTAGGGCGCATCCGGTTGGTTTTTGTCTCTACGCTGTTTGAAATGATTGATATCTGAAGAGATATGTGGGCGGTTTGGTTCGTTTCGACGAACGGATGTTTGCATATCGCGCCGGTAGGGTTTGATGCACTTGTGTATTTTGTCCGATGACCGGTGACAGCTTCACTGTTTGAGCGGCTTTTGTTTACTTTGGTAAGCTGAAGCACAATCAAACAGATGACTTCCGATGCGTGTCCAATCCTTAGCCGGGTGGACAAAGTAGCTCGCCCCCAAAGCAGTTACGAGTATCGGAGATGTGCAGAGGTTCGAACGTCAAGGATACGCAGTAATGCGTTTCAACTTGAGAGTTTGATCCTGGCTCAGAACGAACGCTGGCGGCAGGCCTAACACATGCAAGTCGAGCGCACCTTCGGGTGAGCGGCGGACGGGTTAGTAACGCGTGGGAACGTACCCAGATCTAAGGGATAGCCTCGGGAAACTGAGAGTAATACCTTATACGCCCTTCGGGGGAAAGATTTATCGGATTTGGATCGGCCCGCGTTAGATTAGATAGTTGGTGGGGTAATGGCCTACCAAGTCTACGATCTATAGCTGGTTTTAGAGGATGATCAGCAACACTGGGACTGAGACACGGCCCAGACTCCTACGGGAGGCAGCAGTGGGGAATCTTGGACAATGGGCGCAAGCCTGATCCAGCCATGCCGCGTGAGTGATGAAGGCCTTAGGGTCGTAAAGCTCTTTCGCCAGAGATGATAATGACAGTATCTGGTAAAGAAACCCCGGCTAACTCCGTGCCAGCAGCCGCGGTAATACGGAGGGGGTTAGCGTTGTTCGGAATTACTGGGCGTAAAGCGCACGTAGGCGGATCAGAAAGTATGGGGTGAAATCCCGGGGCTCAACCCCGGAACTGCCTCATAAACTCCTGGTCTTGAGTTCGAGAGAGGTGAGTGGAATTCCGAGTGTAGAGGTGAAATTCGTAGATATTCGGAGGAACACCAGTGGCGAAGGCGGCTCACTGGCTCGATACTGACGCTGAGGTGCGAAAGTGTGGGGAGCAAACAGGATTAGATACCCTGGTAGTCCACACCGTAAACGATGAATGCCAGTCGTCGGGTAGCATGCTATTCGGTGACACACCTAACGGATTAAGCATTCCGCCTGGGGAGTACGGTCGCAAGATTAAAACTCAAAGGAATTGACGGGGGCCCGCACAAGCGGTGGAGCATGTGGTTTAATTCGAAGCAACGCGCAGAACCTTACCAACCCTTGACATCCTAGGACAACCTGAGAGATCAGGCCTTCCTTCGGGACCTAGTGACAGGTGCTGCATGGCTGTCGTCAGCTCGTGTCGTGAGATGTTCGGTTAAGTCCGGCAACGAGCGCAACCCACATCTTTAGTTGCCAGCAGTTCGGCTGGGCACTCTAGAGAAACTGCCCGTGATAAGCGGGAGGAAGGTGTGGATGACGTCAAGTCCTCATGGCCCTTACGGGTTGGGCTACACACGTGCTACAATGGCAGTGACAATGGGTTAATCCCAAAAAACTGTCTCAGTTCGGATTGGGGTCTGCAACTCGACCCCATGAAGTCGGAATCGCTAGTAATCGCGTAACAGCATGACGCGGTGAATACGTTCCCGGGCCTTGTACACACCGCCCGTCACACCATGGGAGTTGGGTTTACCCGAAGGCCGTGCGCCAACCTTTCGAGGAGGCAGCGGACCACGGTGAGCTCAGCGACTGGGGTGAAGTCGTAACAAGGTAGCCGTAGGGGAACCTGCGGCTGGATCACCTCCTTTCTAAGGATGATCTTAGCAGCGAGAACTTGTTCTCACTCGTAGATCACTTAGCAGTCTCTGTTCTGTTAGCCGAAGGGCGACGGGACATTAAAAGAGACATATATCAGCTCCTCAAGAGCTTGAACCGAGCCGTCCTCATATCTCTTCAGAAAATAGAAACACGCGGGCTTCCGGCTCGTGAGTTGCCTGGGTTGGGTTCGCCCTCTCAGCGTTTTGCTTTGCAAACCGCCTGCCGGGCAATGTCGTTTTTGCCTTTGGCAAAAACACCTTGGGTCGGTAGCTCAGGTGGTTAGAGCGCACGCCTGATAAGCGTGAGGTCGGAGGTTCAAGTCCTCCTCGACCCACCAACGCCTCATTTGCCGTAGGCAAGCGAGGTGGTCACGGAAGTGGTTGGCGCAAGCCAGACACATGTGACAACGTGCGTTAGCAAAATACGATGGCCTTTCTCTTCTCGACTTTCGGCATAGCCCGAAAGTCTGCCAGAGTACGGTCCCGCATTTTGCGGAGCAAAATACGGGGCCTTAGCTCAGCTGGGAGAGCGCCTGATTTGCATTCAGGAGGTCAGGAGTTCGATCCTCCTAGGCTCCACCATAGCTCTTTGCGCAGCAAAGAGCGGAACGAGCGGAAGTGGTTGGCGCAGCCAAGCACGTGCGAGACCTTACTTACATCGATTTGATCGGTAAGCATTTGCGAATGTTTACCCGTCCAATCGGACGTGAGCTTCTTCGGAGGCTTTGACATCGTTTAGAGAGATACAAAATATCAACACTGTTTGATCGCCCGAGTATGGGATTGATCTCAGTGGGGTGCTGATCCCCTTGTGGGAGATGCGAGCAGGACTTTAGGTTGTTTCCTCGACCGAACCCCTGTCTGCCTTGCTGAAACGAACAGAGTTGTCCAAGTCAAGTACACTAACTGATGCTGATCTTCTGATCAGCATGGGATAGTTTGCTTTTGATCGGAAAGAACGTTTGTATATTGTTTTACGGCTGGCTGCCTGGTGTTTAACCGCAATCATGTAGTCGCGAAGGCTGTGAAATGAGCAATCTGTCTCTTTCTGGATCAAATCAAGCGCGAGAAGGGCGTTTGGTGGATGCCTTGGCAGTAAGAGGCGATGAAAGACGTGATACTCTGCGATAAGCCATGGGGAGCCGAGAATATGCTTTGATCCATGGATTTCTGAATGGGGGAACCCACCTGAATGTTCATTATAATAACTTCGGTTGTTTATAATGTTCATAACCAGGTACTTAAAGACTGAATACATAGGTTTTTAAGAGCAAACCCGGGGAACTGAAACATCTAAGTACCCGGAGGAAAGGAAATCAATTGATACTCCGCTAGTAGTGGCGAGCGAACGCGGATCAGCCAAGCCTTGAGAGTGAAAAGAACGACCTGGAAAGGTCGGCCATAGTGGGTGACAGCCCCGTATTTGAAGCTCGATGGGATGTATTAAGTAGGGCGGAACACGTGAAATTCTGTCTGAAGATCGGAGGACCACCTTCGAAGGCTAAGTACTCCTTACTGACCGATAGTGAACCAGTACCGTGAGGGAAAGGTGAAAAGCACCCCGACGAGGGGAGTGAAACAGTACCTGAAACCGAACGCCTACAATCAGTCGGAGCTTGACTGGACTCTAATGATAATCTGATGCATGCCGCTTCCTGGAAACAGGGAGTTGGATATGGCAGACGGAACTTTTGCCATTCTCATGTTGGTCGCAGGACTGACGGATATGGGAATAAATCATTGTGGCACATCGCAGGGCTGTCTTGGCCGAAGCGACGTGACACCAAGGATCGCCTTCTCGGGCGGTCAGGTTCTTGAACGCCGCGCAGAAACGGGAAGTGAAGTCTATCTTCGCTATGATCTTGGGCGCCGTACCGGCCCCTTTGGTCATGCGGTGGGGCTGAGTGTCGGGTCTCGGGGTGAAACCTGGGTCGGCATTGGTCAGACCTACACGATGGACTTTGGTTCCAGCCCGTTTTTTGCGGAATTGCATGCGATGACCGGTGTGTATGACGCCGGTGACGGCCTTGATCTGGGCGGCGCTATTGCGTTCCGTTCGGGTGCCGAGGTCGGTTGGGAAAACAAACGCGGTTGGCGGTTTGGTCTCAGCTTCGATCATCGATCGAATGCGGGGATTTATGACCACAATCCGGGTGTTGAGACCGTGCAGCTGCGCGTGTCGGTACCAACCAGATAGCATTCCAGATACCAACCTTTCCGGATCAGCCCAGTGGCGATCCGAAGGATCGGTGTACCTGCATTGAGCAGGCACGGAGTGCAAATTATCATTAGTGTCCAGTCTTGTGACGGCGTACCTTTTGTATAATGGGTCATCGACTTGGTCTATCTAGCAAGCTTAAGCCGTTAGGTGTAGGCGCAGCGAAAGCGAGTCTTAATAGGGCGCATGAGTTAGATGGATCAGACCCGAAACCGAGTGATCTAGGCATGACCAGGATGAAGGTAAGGTAACACTTACTGGAGGTCCGAACCCACACCTGTTGAAAAAGGTCGGGATGAGTTGTGCCTAGGGGTGAAAGGCCAATCAAACTCGGAGATAGCTGGTTCTCTGCGAAATCTATTTAGGTAGAGCGTCATCCGAATACCCCGGGGGGTAGAGCACTGGATGGGTAATGGGGCCCCACAGGCTTACTGATCCTAACCAAACTCCGAATACCCGGGAGTACTAGATGGCAGACACACTGCGGATGCTAACGTCCGTAGTGGAGAGGGAAACAACCCTGACCTACAGCTAAGGCCCCTAATTCATGGCTAAGTGGGAAAGCAGGTGGGACGACCAAAACAACCAGGAGGTTGGCTTAGAAGCAGCCATCCTTTAAAGATAGCGTAACAGCTCACTGGTCTAAATAAGTTGTCCTGCGGCGAAGATGTAACGGGGCTCAAGCCATGAGCCGAAGCTTAGGATGCCGTAAGGCATGGTAGCAGAGCGTAGTGTGACATAGTTCCACGCGTCCTTAATCCCTTTGGGGATATTGGACGCAGGGAGCTTTCTGTGAAGCCGGCGCGTGAGCGATCCGGTGGAGAGATCACTAGCGAGAATGATGACATGAGTAGCGACAAAGAGTGTGAGAGACACTCTCGCCGAAAGTCCAAGGGTTCCTGCTTAAAGCTAATCTGAGCAGGGTAAGCCGGCCCCTAAGGCGAGGCAGAAATGCGTAGCCGATGGGAACCACGTTAATATTCGTGGGCCAGGAGGATGTGACGGATCTCAGAGGTAGTTCATCCTTATTGGATTGAATGGGCTGCTGAGAGGTCCCTGGAAATAGCCCTCCATCAGACCGTACCCTAAACCGACACAGGTGGACTGGTAGAGAATACCAAGGCGCTTGAGAGAACGATGTTGAAGGAACTCGGCAAAATACCTCCGTAAGTTCGCGAGAAGGAGGCCCGGTTCCTAGGCAACTAGGGGCTGGGGGCACAAACCAGGGGGTGGCGACTGTTTACTAAAAACACAGGGCTCTGCGAAGTCGCAAGACGACGTATAGGGTCTGACGCCTGCCCGGTGCCTGAAGGTTAAAAGGAGAGGTGAGAGCCTTGAATTGAAGCCCAGGTAAACGGCGGCCGTAACTATAACGGTCCTAAGGTAGCGAAATTCCTTGTCGGGTAAGTTCCGACCTGCACGAATGGCGTAACGACTTCCCCGCTGTCTCCAACATCGACTCAGCGAAATTGAATTGCCTGTCAAGATGCAGGCTTCCCGCGGTTAGACGGAAAGACCCCGTGCACCTTTACTACAGCTTCGCACTGGCATCAGGACTGCAATGTGCAGGATAGGTGGTGGGCTTTGAAGCAGGAACGCCAGTTTCTGTGGAGCCTCCCTTGAGATACCACCCTTTGCATTCTTGATGTCTAACCGCGGTCCATTATCTGGATCCGGGACCCTGCGTGGCGGGTAGTTTGACTGGGGCGGTCGCCTCCTAAAGAGTAACGGAGGCGCGCGATGGTTGGCTCAGACCGGTCGGAAATCGGTCGTTGAGTGCAATGGCAGAAGCCAGCCTGACTGCAAGTCTGACAAGACGAGCAGAGACGAAAGTCGGTCATAGTGATCCGGTGGTCCCGAGTGGAAGGGCCATCGCTCAACGGATAAAAGGTACGCCGGGGATAACAGGCTGATACTGCCCAAGAGTCCATATCGACGGCAGTGTTTGGCACCTCGATGTCGGCTCATCTCATCCTGGGGCTGGAGCAGGTCCCAAGGGTACGGCTGTTCGCCGTTTAAAGAGGTACGTGAGCTGGGTTTAGAACGTCGTGAGACAGTTCGGTCCCTATCTGCCGTGGGTGTAGGATACTTGAGAGGAGTTGCCCCTAGTACGAGAGGACCGGGGTGAACGATCCACTGGTGTACCAGTTGTTCCGCCAGGAGCAGTGCTGGGTAGCTATGATCGGACAGGATAACCGCTGAAGGCATCTAAGCGGGAAGCCCCCCTCAAAACAAGGTATCCCTGAGGACCGTGGTAGACCACCACGTCGATAGGCCAGAGATGTAAGCGCGGTAACGCGTTCAGTTGACTGGTACTAATGGTCCGATAGGCTTGATTTGATCCAGTAATAGATAGATTACTCGGAACATGATCAAAGCAAACATCACATAAAACACGATAAATGTACCTGACTTGGACACTCTCGACAGAGAGTGAAACACAATTGCGCTTCAGCCGCGCAAACTTACCGGGGCTTTCCCGGTCTGGTGATCATAGCACGAGCAAAACACCCGGTCCCATCCCGAACCCGGCCGTTAAGTGCCGTCGCGCCAATGGTACTGCGTCTCAAGACGTGGGAGAGTAGGTCATCGCCAGACCTGATAAGCCCCGATAAAATGTATCTCTCAAACGATATCACCGACAAAGGCCAATACCAGCCGATATGCAAAAGGCCACACCAGCCTCAAGGCAATAGGCCAAAAAATGGCGCGGGATGGAGCAGCCCGGTAGCTCGTCAGGCTCATAACCTGAAGGTCGTAGGTTCAAATCCTACTCCCGCAACCAAACACCAAGAATTCTCGCAAACTCACAAGCCCGCCCAAAAGGCGGGCTTTCTTATGTTCAGCACAGAAAACCGCGACAAAAACTCGCAACGCTGAGTTCCCAAGGTCCGCGTCGAGGTTCCGTAAGCCCCCTGCAAAACAAGCCCCCCGAAAGAAATGCACCCAAAATCAAACGGCTACAAAGATTGTTCTCGGTAGCCGTTGCCGTTGTGCCCAAAGTGACGAAACGAGGGATTTTTACCGATAGCGCCTCTCATAACCCGTTTTATGGGTTGTTGTTTCCGCGTGCCGACAGCCAGGGTAGGACGCCGGAAAAATCGACGCCTTGGCCCCCTTCGGCAATGAACTTGGTATACAACTCATGTGCCAGTCGCCCCATCGGGGTATCTGCATCACAGGCACCTGCGGCGTCTTGGGACAATCCCAGATCCTTGAGCATGAGTTCGGCTGCAAACCCCGGTTTGTAATCGTTGTCGGCCGGGCTGACGGGGCCAACGCCTGGGGCGGGGCAATAGGCGTTCATCGTCCAGCTGTAGCCGGACGAGGTGGAGACCACATCAAACATGGCTTGGCGATCCAGGCCCAGCTTGTCGGCCATTGCGAAGGCTTCGCAGGTGCCCAACATGGTGACGCCAAGGATCATGTTGTTGCAAATCTTGGCGGCCTGTCCCGCACCGGCGGACCCGCAATGCACGGCCTTTTGTCCCATGATGTCGAAAAGCCCCTTGGTCTTTTCTAATGCTTCTGCATCGCCGCCAATCATGAAGGTCAATGTGCCCTCGGCCGCGCCTTTGATGCCGCCGGACACCGGGGCGTCCAACATGCCAAGACCGGCCGCATTGGCCTGTTCTGCCACCGCCCGCGCGCTGTCGACATCCACGGTCGAACAATCAATAAACACGGCGCCTTTGGGCAGGGCGGGGATCACTTCTGCGGCGACCGCCCGCAGGATCGCGCCATTGGGCAACATGGTGATGGCAACATCGGCCCCGGCGCAGGCCTCTGCCGCGCTGGCCGCCATCGTCAGGCCATCCGGGGTGGCGACAGGGTCGACGCCGACAACCTCATGGCCCCCTGCAACCAGGTTTGTGGCCATCGGGCCGCCCATATTTCCTAGTCCGATAAATGCGATTTTCATGGGGTGTCTCCTGTTGGGGTCCAGTCGCAGGGGCCGAGATCGGCGAGCATTTCCGCAATTTCATGCTCAGCAACATCGAGGTTCTCATGCCGCCATTTCGGGGTGAAATCCCGGTCGATGATTTGGGCGCGAATGCCTTCGATCAAGTCGCCTTGTTCTTGCGAACGATAGGCAAATCGAAACTCGCGCGCCAGTGCCTCAGACAGGGTTCCGCCGCGCGCGGCACGAATGGCCCGCAACGCACAGGCCAGGGCCAGCGGCGCGCCTTTGGTGAATTTCTTTCTGGCGGCTTGGGCAAATTCCGCATCCTCTGCCGCCAGAGCCTGGTCGATAGCGGGCAGAGTTTCTGCGGAAAACAGCCGGTCAATATCGGATTGTCGCACGGCCAATGTGCCGCCGGTGGGCGGT
The DNA here is from genome assembly GCF_022867865.1 of Phaeobacter sp. J2-8. Taxonomy (GTDB): domain Bacteria; phylum Pseudomonadota; class Alphaproteobacteria; order Rhodobacterales; family Rhodobacteraceae; genus Marinovum. The sequence continues at coordinate 420,044 of NZ_JALIEC010000001.1, forward strand.
TGTGAAGCGGTCGCAATCGCCGCAACATCGCCGTTTTGCAGAAGCGTTGATTTCACGTTGTCCCAGGTGTCTTCGGGCACATAATGGTCGGCGAACCCGGCATAGATTGCATCCGCGGCCCCCATCCGTGCGCCGGTCAGGCCAAGATAAGCACCGGTTTCACCGGGCGCACGCCCAAGCAGATAACTCCCCCCACATCGGGGATCAGACCAATGCCGCATTCAGGCATCGCGATATTGCTGCTATCGCCGACGATCCGGTGCGATGCATGCCCCCCAAGCCCAACGCCGCCGCCCATGGTGAACCCCTGCATGAAGGCGACCACAGGTTTCGCATAACGCGCGATCTTGAGGTTCAGCCGGTATTCCTGGCGCCAGAACGCGCGGCTAAGGTCAAAATTTCCGGCGCGCCCGTCTGCGTAAAGCTTCGCAATGTCGCCCCCGGCGCAGAAGGCTTTGGTGCCTTTGGCGTCCAGGATCACCAGATCGACGGCGTCATCGTCACGCCAGGCCTCCAAGGCGTTTTCGATTGCGATCGACATGGCGGCGGTCAATGCGTTCAACGCATCGGGACGGTCCAGGGTAATGTGACCGGCACGGCCGAATTTTCGGATAACGACATCTTCCGACATTGGTTTATCCCGTGGCCTCGGATCTGATGTTGCGTGCAATCACAAGGCGCTGGATTTCGCTGGTGCCTTCGTAAATCTGGCAAATACGCGCGTCGCGGTAGATGCGTTCCACGGGATGGTCGGTCAGGAAACCATAGCCACCCAGGATCTGGATCGCTTGAGAACAGACTTTTTCAGCCATCTCTGATGTGAACAATTTCGCCATCGAGGCTTCGCGCAAACATGGTGCGCCCGCGTCCTTGAGCGCCGCGGCGTGCAAAACCATCTGGCGGCCGACCTCGATCCGGGTGTCCATGTCGGCCAGTTGAAACGAAATGCCCTGTTGGTCGAAAATCGGCTTGCCGAATGCCTGTCGATCCACCGCGTAGTCACGGGCATATTCAAAGGCGCTGCGGGCCATGCCAACGGCCTGTGCGGCAATGCCGATGCGGCCGCTTTCCAGATTGGCGAGGGCGATCTTGTATCCCTGACCCTCTTCGCCCAACAGATTTTCCGCCGGGATGCGCATGTTTTCGAACGCGATCTGGCAGGTGTCAGAGGAATGGATGCCCAGCTTTTTCTCGACGCGCACAACCTCATACCCGGGGGTGTCGGTTTCGACGATAAAGGCGCTGATCCCGCGTTTTCCGGCGGATTTGTCGGTAATCGCAAAGACGATCAACATCTGGCCGTTCTTGCCAGAGGTGATGAATTGTTTCGCGCCATTGATCACATAGTGGTCGCCGTCACGCACCGCCGTGGTCCGCAGGTTGGACGCGTCCGATCCGGCCTGCGGTTCGGTCAGGGCAAAGCCGCCGATCCATTCACCCGATGCCAGTTTCGGCAGGTATTTCTGTTTCTGTGCCTCGGTCCCGTAATCGCGGATCGGGCCGCAGCCGACCGAACTGTGCACCGACATGATTGTTGAACAGGCGCCGTCTCCCGCTGCGATTTCTTCGATCACGGCGGCATAGCTGACGAAATCCGCACCAAAGCCGCCGTATTCTTCGGGGACCTGCATGCTCAAAAAGCCCAGCTCGCCCATCGCGGCCAGCTCTGCTTTGGGAAAACGGGCCTCGCGGTCACGTTCTTCTGCGCCGGGCCAAAGTTCAGCCTTGGCAAACTGGCGTGCCATGTCGCGAATTGCGGTTTGGGTTTCGTCCAAAATCATGTCTGGTCCTTTGCAAAATGGGGCCGCTTGCCCTAGGTATCACTTGTATATCGCCCCAGCATTGCCGCAAGGTGCGCAAAATATGACACCAAAAGACAGTCCCCTGCGACGACGCCCCGTCGCCCCGACCTTCGTCAAGGAGGCGCTTGAATGTGCCACGGCGGGCGGGGTGGATTCCAAACGCATTTTACAGGCGGCAGAGGTGTCGCCAGATCAATTGGATCATCTGGACACCCAGGAATTTGGCCGTGTCTGGTTGCAGATGTCCTATGCGATGCAGGATGAATTCTTTGGGCTTGGCGCGCGGCCGATGCGCCCGGGCAGTACGTCGTTGCTGGGGCATGCGATCCGGGGGGCGGCGACGCTTGATGTTGCCATGAAGCGGAGTTTGCGGTTCCTGCGAGTCGTGCTGGACGATCCATATGGCACCGTCACAATCGAAGGCCGCCATTGCATCGTTACCTTGCATGAGGATGTGCCGTCTTCGAATGCCTTCAAATATCGCGCCTTTTTCCTTATCCTGCATGGCTTTAACTGTTGGGCCGCGCGGGAACGCATTCCGATCAAGGCGGTTGAATTTCCCTGTAATGAACCGCTGGCGCAGAATGACTATGGCGATTTTTTCGGCGTGCCGGTCAGCTTCAATGCCCCCGTCGCGCGGCTGATGTTCGACAAGAAATATTTGTCGCGCAAAACCGACCGCGCGGAAAAAGACCTCAAGGCGTTTCTGCGAAATCTGCCCGAAGCCTTCCTGCGCGGGTACAGAGAGACCGATGGCCTGAAACACGAGATCATCCAGAAATGCCTGAGCGGCCCCGCCCAGGATTGGCCGGGCGCAGATGAGGTGGCAGCCATGCTGGGGATGTCGCGATCCTCTTTGCACCGCATGTTGAAAGCGGCAGGGCATTCGTTGTCCCAATTGAAGGACGAACAGCGCCGCAACCGGGCGACGGCATTGTTGTCACGCACCGACAAATCAATTTCGCAGATATCCGAGGCCGTGGGATACGCCGAAGAAGCCGCATTCTACCGCGCCTTCCACCGCTGGTATGGAACAACCCCCAATCGTATGCGGGATATCGCCTAGAGCGTGCGGTAAAGTCATTCAGCGCGGCTTTGCCAGTTGGGGCTGTCACCGCGGGCCTATGCGCGCCTTTGTGCGAAATGCATCTAACGACGACTGCCAGCCCGAAGCAGACCCGCCGTCGGCCTACCCGGCGTAAAATTTGCTCATGCAGGTCGGGGCGGAAACCGGACCTTAGCTACACCTGAACACATCTTACTGCAGATCGGTGAAAGCGGTCATTCGAGACCCCGAAAGCCTAACCAACCATGCTGCGCCAGCCATCAAGGTCAGCAATGCGCAGGAATGTGACCTTCGCAAAGTCGAGGGCCGGGAGTTGGCCATCGAAACGGACGGCCATTTTCGGTCATTCAACCATTTCCGCAATGCGACGATGCGGCTCGTCGAACCTGCCATTCGCCGCAGGTGCAATTCCGAGACTCCAGCGAAGGCGAAGAGCGTAAGACATACCTGCTCTTCTCGCAGCAAGAGCGGTTGCTTCTGCGATGAAGCCCGAGGATGAGATCCGGCTATCTTAAGAAAGGTCGCACAAATAAGCGCAAACTCAACTAGAAGTCGCTCAAGTTTCGTGTCAATGTTCGATATATTTCGCTCAACATCACGGGCTTAGCATGCGATTTTCATACTCGATTGAAAACCTCCGACGATTGACGTCTACACCAAGCGTCGAAATCCGCCCTATAACCATTTTACTTGGTAGAAATAGCGTGGGCAAAAGCACTTTTCTTCGTTCATTGCCGCTACTCAGGCAGTCAATTGAAACCAACTCTAGTGCTCCAGTTCTTTGGTATGGCGACTATGTTGATTTTGGAAATTTTAAAAGTGCAGTCACCGACAAAGATGTAGACAAAAGTATTCGGTTTTCTTTCGAGCTGCGGAACTATTCTGGGCGTTTCAAAAGAACGAACGCATTAGCGGCTCGCTACGATCCGATTCGAGGTCGTGACAACACATTCGAAGTTGACCACCTACGTGTATCCTACTGGGTAGGGTCACGAAACGATAGAACCGAAAGAGACAAGATAAGAATTGAGCTGCCTCAAACTAGTGACATTTTGGAGCTTGAATTTGATCGTATGGGGCCACTCGCAACTTCTGCAAAAATAAACGGTTTGGCTTTAGACGATCTGACCATAGCGCATGAAATCTACCTTGAACCTGATAGTCTTTTCAGTGACCCCTATTTCCTTTCGAAGGTAAAAGACAAGAGCTCAACAAGGTTGGTAGGCACATCGCGGCCAGCAGCTTTTAGTGATTTGGTCGAAAAACGGATATCCAAACTTCTTGATGCACGGTTTAGCGTTAACACAATCTCGTACGAAACGCGTAAGATACTAAGGCACAGCTCTTTGGATGCAGACGCTCTCACGCAACTGTCCAGAACTGATACCCTGACCATTCGGCGAATTTACGAGGATATGAAAGAAGGGCGCCGAGGAGAACTTCACCAGTATTTAAATTCGTTGTGTAAAGCTAAGTATCTGTTCGATCTATTGGATGTAGTGGGCGAAAACCTAAAAGAGTTTTTTGGGTCGGTTGAATACATTGGTCCGGCCCGTGCAAGAAGTGAGCGTTTTTATCGACAGCAAGAGTTGGAGGTGTCCGATATATCTCCGGATGGAAAAAACCTCCCAATGTTCCTGGCCTCTCTTGACATTGACCAATTGAAAAATTTTTCTGATTGGGTGCAGCGAGCATTTGGATATGGCGTTAGTGTTCATAAAACTGAGGGTCATATAAGCATAAATCTAGAACACCGTGGCCAATCCGTAAATGTCGTAGACACCGGCTATGGTGTTTCACAGGTTCTTCCTGTTTTAGCGCAAATATGGTGGATGCAGTTTTCAGAGAGAAATCGTCGTTTCAGTCGAATTAGAAGTGACCTCAACATAAAGACACTTACAATCGAACAACCGGAATTGCATTTGCACCCCGCTCATCAGGCTCTTCTGGCAGATGTTTTTGTTGAAGCGCAAAGCACGGCGAGGTCCAAGCGTGGACCATCTCAATATTATATCGTTGAAACCCACAGTGAAGCCTTGGTCAACAAACTCGGGGAATTGATCGAAGAGGGCGAAATAGATGCAAAGGATGTTCAAGTTGTGATTTTCGGCGACCTATCGGATGACCTTGAAAAAAGCGATGTCACCATTGCCGAATTCGACGAGACTGGAGTGCTGCAAAATTGGCCTTTTGGCTTTTTTAATTTTGGTTGAATCATGTTGATATATTTAAATGCTACGGTGGATCAATTAACCGCCGAAAACCCTGCCGAGATCGAAGACCTTTTCTCAGACCTTTTGCTCGCCAGCTTGAACGGTACTCATTTCGTTATCATTGACCGAAGGGTGTGTGACTGGGCGAAGGAGAACTTGAGTTGCAACAACAGAGAACGAGCGCAACTCGACCGACTGAAGGAACTGTACACTCAAAGGGGTTCGCTGCCTTCAATCGCGCGCAGCATTCTGGAAGTCGAGGTTGGACAACTACAACTGACAGAGGTCACGCCTCACAAATACCGTATCGGGCATAAACCGTTGTTGAATGGAAGCTATTTGGAAGATGCTCGGCTATTAGTTGAGCATATTGAAAACGATGGAGACATTCTGAGGATAATTTTGAACGAAACGCGGCGCAAACATCCTATTCGAGCCTTTAGATTTTCATTACTTCACGGGGGCGGAGCGGATATTGCTGCCTGCCTGAGAGTAGAAATCCCTAACAGGCATATAGTCGTCAGCGTAGTTGATAGTGACAAAGTCGCGCCCAACGACACTCCGTCAGCGACAAAGCGAAAACTGGACCGGGAAGCCAACAATCAGACGTTCGTTGGTATGGTTTGCGAGACCCCTTGCAAAGAGGCCGAGAACTACATTCCCATTGCTACTTTGCGAGCTCATAGACAAAAAATTTGTCCTGAATTCATATCCTTTGAGACTTTGGAAAGCCTGATAACCGATCAGAATGTAACAGGCGAGTCGGATTGTGTTTGGCTATATTTTGATTTGAAGAAGGGGATTGAGAGCGAGAAGTTGGACGCGATATCTGATCCTTCCGTAGTCGACTGGTTGCGCGAAAGATATCAGTTGAGTGACAGCCAATTTTCCGACATTGAGATTGGAGGTTTTGGAGACGCAATCTTGCGCCAGTTTTTAAACTGCGGAGAGGCCGTCAAGGATTTTGTATCCTTCATGAATACGCCATATTGGAAAACACACTTTGCAAATTTTTTTGATCTAATTTACTGGTACTTTGCTTCGGAGAGAAAGGTCCGGGGTGTTTGACGCAGCGTCTGCCCAAAGAAGTTCGAAAACCTACAAATCTGTATTTCTTTCGGAGCAAGGTATTGCGAACCGAACCCACAGACGATCAGACCAATCCCGAGGTCACCGTGTCCTGAGGCGTTGCGGGATGGGGAATTGCTTTGCGACCCTCCGACAACCCGTTCAATACTAGCGCAGTCTTGGCGATCCCTGCTTCGCTGCGATAGTGTGGCCTGACGTCTGCTCTATGCAAACTGACCCGCACGGATCGCTAATGTGGCGAACTCACACTATCCGCCCGCCTAACAGATGCTGCGCCAGCGAAGAATGCGCCCAATCAGGTTCGCTCCGGGCTGACAGCAGCCATCCGGTGAGATCGCTCAGGCCGGTGGCGGGACATTTTGCGCAAACTCCACGCGCTGCATTGCCGCATGTCCGGCTTGAACCCAAAGTCACCGATGCTGCAATGTGGACGAACTTCGGCTAATTCGTGTTGATGCTGTACGGTTCGATCTCTACGATCGAAAAATGATTGATCCGTTTTCATTTTTGATTTTCGCGGGCACTAGTGCCATCGCTCTCGCAATTCCTGGCCCGACAATCGCGCTAGTGATCACCCGATCCCTATCTGACGGTCGGCACGTCTCGGTACCACTGGCTATAGGTATCGGACTGGGCACACTCGTTGGATCAACTGCCGCGGTTGCCGGGGCCGGTGCGATCCTTCTTGCATCTGCTTTGGCGTTTACTGCAGTAAAACTGATCGGTGCGGCATATCTCATTTATCTGGGGATCAAGCTCTTCATTGCTGAACCGACACCACCAGATGTTGCTGTTTCAAGGAACCATAGCTCAACTTTGCACGGCCTCCGTGATGGTTTCTTCGTCACATTACTAAACCCCAAGAGCATCGCTTTCTCCGCTGCTTTCATCCCGCAGTTCATAGGGTCAGAAAGTAGCTATTTATGGCAGGCCGCGTTCTTGGTGGTCACCTTTTCAGTGATGGCAACGTTGAATGGGCTGGCCTTTGCATTTGGGACAGACTTCTTACGCCGCTTTGTCCAGCGACTATCAGTTCTGCGGTGGATGAACCGGATTGGTGGTAGTTTTTTGATCGCTTCTGGAGTGGCGGGATTGTTTCTCAAGCGACCTGCTGCTTAAAAGCTTGCAAAAAGTTTGCCAGTACGGGGTGTCTCCCAGGACCTGACATTCAGCGCGGCGAACGGCAGCTTTGACGGACTGCACTGCAGCATTCTGATACATGACTGAATGTCGGCTCAGGGCCGTCCGTGAAGGCGGCCCAAGTCTTCAGATTTCGATGGCCTCTGCAATCGCAAGCGCATCTTCCAACTCGACGCCCAGGTATCTGACGGTGCTATCCATCTTCGTGTGACCCAACAGAAGCTGAACCGCGCGCAGGTTGCCCGTCTTCTTGTAGATCTGCGTCACCTTCGTGCGCCGCATCGAGTGGGTGCCGTAAGCGCTGGCCTCCAAGCCAATGGATGTCACCCATTCACGGACAATTCGTGCGTACTGTCGGGTGGATATGTGCAGCCGTTCATGGAACCGTCCGGGCCAAAGGTACTCCGATCCGATCATCAGGGGTTCCTTCATCCACCGCGCCAACGAAGCCCGCGTGCCTTCCGAAATTTCGAATCTGACAGGCTGCTGCGTCTTGCTTTGCAGAACGGACGCACGTTCCTTGATCTGACCAGACGCCATGACGTCAATCACTTTCATCCTGACCAGATCGCAGCCGCGCAGCTTGCTGTCGATTGCAAGGTTGAAGAGCGCCAGATCCCGGTGATTCTCGGCGAGTTCGAGACGAACCCGGATGGCCCAGACGTGCTTGGGCTTGAGCGGGCGCTTCTGACCAACGATCCGGCCCTTGTTCCAAGCGGGACGAAGCGCGCGGATGGCAGGTAAGTTTGGTGTTTGCATAATGGATCCTCCGGTCCGCCACGCCCGCCCACAACGACAACCCGCCGTTGACCAAGGCAATATTCCACAGAATGCCGCGCCGCATCTGAGGTCTGTTTGGAGCCCAGACTGACTGATGCTGCGGATCGCGCCAATGGCCGCTATCGGGATTGAGCGATGCGTCAGTGTTCGCGCGGCGAGGCAAAGCTCCGCGACAAGCTCCCAACTTTTATCCGCCACTACAACTTGGCACCCGTTGCCCTCAGTCGTTAATCAGGCACGATCACGCGGACCGCTTTAAACTCAAACAGGTGCAGCAAGTGGTGCTCTTGCAAGAGCTGTGCGAAGCGGTCGGAGAAAAAGATGCAGTCCGAGAGATTCGGCTCGATCCAGACGTCAGGCCCGAACAGAGCCTCTGGCCTGACAGCAATGTCTTCCTCCTGCATGCTTCCGTGCGTCGCGTACAATTCGAATGCCGGGGTGTTGGTGCGACCACTCGTAACGCGCTTGACGTTACTTTGCTCCGGAAGGAAGCTCTCCTTCCTGTTGCCAATATTCCAAAAGGCATGGGACCAAGGAAGCTCTTCGATCCCGTCCTCGGCATAAAATTGCGCCTTGAAGAAAGAACCATTCCCAAGGTCCAGCGTCATCAGCATTTCCGCGAGGCGAGGAGAAACCATGGGAAACCGCCCACTTATGAAACAGTAATCCAGCAAGCGGTCGGGAGGATCATCCATCGCTTGCAGTACGAGCGGGAAATCACTCGCTGCAAGCTGCCGCCCAGACCCGTTTTTTCCCGAAGTCTGCATTCGCTTATTGCGCGCCTCGGGCCCACCGTCGGCGCCGCAATAGGCCGCAAATACCTCCAGAGTACCAGGAAATTCCATAACCCATACTTTGGGTCTTGGGACTGAAGATGCGACGCGCGCGCGCAACAGATCGGTCTTTTTTGTTCTCGGCCCCCGATCAGCGGCCTTTCCCATGGCGATCATGGCCAGGCCGAGGACAGCGACTAAACCACTGTTCTCAAAGCTGGCCAACCAATCTGGAAGCCGCTCGTTCAGCGCTTGCCAGCCGGGTTTGGGCATTGACAAGCCAACACCAACCAAGCCGAGGGCCAGGATCAAGCCTCCGAGATATTTTGCCGTCAATGTTAATCTGGACATAAGCCGTTCCCTGATGCCTGTGACTGCAAAATTTGGCGCTGAAAGTTGTCGGCATTGTGACCCATTTCCAACCAAATCTGCGTATTTTCCTCCTTTGGCCCAGCAAGAAATTGCCCCCGTAGCAAGGGCAAGCGGACGTTGGCACAACTGCAGAGAAAGCCCGCTTTGCTCCACACAGCCAACATCCGGGGTGGCGAAAATAATGGATTTTACTCGCGGCACTGCCGCATGTCCGGTTTCAGACCAACCGACCGAAAGCGGCGCTTCGCATGCATGGGTGTGAACGGCGCATTGCTGTCATCGACCCGCGCACGCAACTGTGCCTTGGGGGACTGCCCCCGGGGCGCGGCACCCGTGCTTCCGCCCATCATTAGATCAAGGCAAAGAAAATTTCGACGCACCTGGTTGATCCTATCTTTTTTGATGAGGTAATGACTTCCCAGGAATTTTATTGTACAGCGTACATCAAAGCGCGAAACCAAGAGGTGCATTTCTATGTCTAAAGGCAAAATTCAAACGGTTACGGGATTGATTGAGACCGATGAATTGGGGCCAACATTGATGCATGAGCATCTGATAATGGACCTGAACCTGCCCAAGGACAGGGATTATTCCGACCCTGAACAGGAAATCACTTTGGAAAATTCGTTCAGGATTCGTCAGGGTCAGACGCCATGGAAACAGAACGGCCGGCTCAATCAGCCAAATGTGGTAATCGACGAAGTCAAAAGAATGATGGAGGCAGGCGGGAAGTCGATTGTGGAATTGACGATAGGCGGCCTGTGTCCGGATCCTCTGGGCTTGGTCGAGATCTCGAACGCTACGGGCGCGCAAATCATCATGGGATGTGGCCACTACGTAGAGGCCTACCATGATGAAACGATTGGCCCTCGGACGGTTGAGAGTTTTGCCGAAGAAATGATCAGTGACGTGACAGTTGGCGCTTGGGGCACAGATGTAAAAGCCGGTTTGATTGGCGAGATCGGATGCTCAAACGACTGGACCGCACAAGAGAAGAGGGTGATGCACGGTGCGCTGATCGCGCAAAGAGAAACCGGAACCGCGTTGAACGTGCACCCAGGCCGGATACGTGAGCAACCATTCGAAGTCGTGCATTTCGCCAAGTCGCTTGGGTACGACGTTGATCGACTGATCATGAGTCATATCGACCGCACAATATTTGACGAGGATGGGGTCGTCGAACTGGCCGACACGGGTTGCATACTAGAATTTGATCTCTTTGGCTGGGAGCAGACGGCCTATCCGATGGCCGAAATCGAAATGCCGAATGACGGCCAACGCCTGCGACTGATCAAGGCATTGGTTGATCGTGGCTATTCTGAACAGGTTGTCATCAGCCACGACATTTGCACACGGGTGCGGTGGGAAGCATATGGTGGACACGGGTATCAGCATATTTTCGCAAATGTCATTCCGTTGATGAAGCGCAGGGGGTTCCCGGACCCCGCCATCGAAGCGATCATGGTCGACAACCCGAAACGGCTTCTGGCGCTTGATTGACAATGAGCCCCCTGGAACAATCCTCACACTCCCGGAAAGCGCGTGGGCGGACCACTCGACAGCCCTATCGGCCCACCGGGAGCTGAGCGATATTCAGGGGTGTCGTGGACGTCCCCGCGACGCTTTGCACTACCACTCTTTTGTCACGCCCCGCAGTTTTTGAGAGGTCGAAACTTCAGGTGGCCCTATGAAGTCAAACCAAATAGAAGCGCTTGTTGCGATCGCGAATGCCGGTAGCATTAGCGGTGCCGCCGCAATTCTGAACAAATCGCAGCCTGCGGTTTCAAGCCTGTTGAAAGGTGCAGAGCAGCTTTTGGGGGCCCACATATTCGTGCGTGAGCCAAGTGGAATGACCCCGACCCCCGTGGGGCTGGAAATCATCGCGCGGGCCCGTGTCATATCCAACGAATACAAACGGTTGCACGAACAAGTGCAACAAATCCAGGGTGAAATGATTGGGTCGGTCAAAATCATGGTGTCGCCCATTGCAGCGGCCAAGATCGTGCCGTTGGCCATTTCATCCTTCAAGAAAAAGTACCCGACCGTAAAGATTCAGATTGAAAGCGGACATTCCCCATCGGCCTTTACCCCGCTGCGTCAAGGTGAGGTCGACCTTGTCGTAGCGCCCTCACCTGTTCGCGCCAGCGAAGCTGTCAACCTGGCATATGAAGCTCTGTTTTCGGTCCCTTTGTGCTTCGTTGCCGGGGCCGGAACCAGATTTTCAACGACATCGAATATCCTCGATCTGGCCGATGCGCACTGGCTGATGTTTGGCCCAAAAGAACGCGAATATATCATACAGGAATATTTGTCTTCTCTGGGGTTCAAACCCAACACGCCGATTACCTGTTCGGACTCAGTGTTGAGTGTGATGAATATGTTGGAAAATTCGGACTGTGTTTGCACCTGCCCGCTCAGTCTTTTCGAGGATCTTTCGGGGCGCTGGAACATTGTGCAAATCCCCGTGCATGTCGATTTTGGGCCCTTGGAAGTCTCCGTAATTTCATCAAGCATACGGCCACTTACCGTTGCTGCATTGGCCCTGAAAGACGCAATCGTGAAAGAAGCGGCCAAGCTAAGTATTTGAAGAGTCTAGATTTTTGGCGGGCATCTGGAGCTGACCTGCTCACTCTCTAACCCGGGTTCGCCTGGGTATCAGGCACAGACGTCGACCAGGCATAGGCAAATCTTATGCCTATCAGGTTTTTCAATTTGCCGAACTTATTTCGCCTGTTATTGTACGGTGTACAGTTTGCGCCTGATACGGGCACGAAACTCGACAAACCTCGGAGAGTGAAATGGGATTGATGAGAAACTTAGCGGGCTTTGTCGCAGCGACAGTCCTTTCTATGGGTACGGCATTCGCTGACGACTGGTCGCCGAATGGGACGCTGAAGCTTCAGATCGCTTTTGGCGCTGGCGGCAGCACCGACACAATGGGGCGCGTTCTGGCCCAGGTCATCAAAGAGCAGACAGGCTGGAGCATTATCGCCGAGAACAAAACCGGCGGTGGCGGTGTGGCCATGATGACAGGCATTGCGAACATGCCGGCCAGGGGCCTTGTCATGGGAATTGGTGTGAACGAACCGATCCTGGTCAACTTGGCACAGCGTGGCGATGAGTTGGCTTTCGATCTCGACAGTTTTGACTATGTCGGCACCGTGGCGCGCGGTCAGTTGTCGATCGTGGCATCTGCGGATGCGCCTTTTTCCGATCTCGCGGGCGTCGTACAACACGTAAAAGACAATGGTCCGATCGCCATTCCCTATAGTGCCGCAGGACAGCGCGCATTGTTTGAGGTGGTTGCCAAGGCAGAAGGTATCGACTTCAAATTTGTCACAAGCAAAGGTGGGGCCGAGTTGCTGAAACTGCTGCTTGGCGGTCAGGTGCAGGCGGCCTTTGGGAGTGGTGAAGAACTGCGTTACCTGGAATCCGGTGACATGAAGGTGCTCGCAAGCGTCGGTCCCGAGCGCCTGTCCCATACACCGGACGCATTGACCTTTATCGAATCCGGATATGACGTGTTCATTGATCCTGTCTGGTACATCGCGACGACAGCGGGCACGGATCCCGCAGCCCTGGATGCCCTGCGCGCGGCTGTGGACGCCGCGATCAAAGACCCGCGCGTCGTGGAAATCGTTCAGAACATGACAAAAGCTGACCCCATTAACCTGGGCGCCGAAGGGACCAGGGAAATGATGGTCGGCGGCATGGCCGTTGCCGAGAAGCTGGCTGGCAAATAACTCCTCATGGTGGCCCGCTCTATTTTTCAGATGCGGGCCACCCTTCCTTTCGCACAATCAGGATGAACGTCATGCCTCTGTCAGCGGATCGGATATCGGGCCTGTTTTTCTTTTTCGCGGGCCTCATCTTCTACCTGTATGTGATCCCGACGTTTGTCGAGGAAGTGAGCTCCGGCTCACTTCATCCAGACACGCTCCCCAATGCGCTCAGCCTTCTGATCGCGACTTGTGGCTTGGTCGTCGCGGCCAAGCCCACAAAGCACGAATTGCACGGGGCACGGGAACTATTCATGGCTGCGGTTTACTTCGTGCTGGTCTGGATCAGCCTATTTGCAATGACCTTCTTCGGGTATGCCGTCGTGTCGCCGGTCTTGGCGCTGATCCTGATGTTGCTGATTGGCGAGCGCTGGCCTGGCTGGCTTTTTTCAGGGGCCGTCATCATGCCAGCACTGATCTGGTTTCTTGTGGAAATCGTGTTGGAACGCGGACTGCCTTAGGAGAAAAGCCATGGTAGATTTAGCAACTATTCTTGCAGGCTTCGCGGATGCCTTCACACTGACCAATATTTTCTTTGTGATATGTGGCGTGGCGCTTGGGCAATTTGTCGGCGCGGTTCCGGGCATTGGCCCCGTCATGGCCATGGCGATTGCAATCCCTTTCACGTTCAGCTTGACCCCGCTGGCCGGGATCGCCTTTTTGGTTGGTGTCAGCAAAGGCGGGCTTGTTGGCGGTGCCTTGCCGGCGATCCTGATCAACACCCCGGGCACACCGGACGCGGCTGCCACGGCTCTGGATGGCCATCCGCTGGCCAAACAGGGAAAACCGTTGAAGGCCACCAAAATGGCGCTGTTTTCCTCCGTTACCGGGGATACCTTCAGCGATATTGTCCTTATCACCGTTTCGGCGCCCCTTGCTGTTCTGGCGCTTAGGATGGGCCCGGTAGAAGTGCTCGCCCTGATGATCATGACTTTCGCGGTGCTGTCTGCGCTCATGGGAGACTCGGTTGCCAAAGGCCTGATTGCCGCAGGTTTTGGATTTTTTTGCGCCACCATTGGCAGCGACCCGGAACATTTCACGCCGCGAATGATTTTTGGCATGTTCGATATCTATGATGGGCTTCCCCTGGTCTCGGTGGCCATCGGCGCTCTGGCGATTTCCGAAATCATGCGCCGCCTGTCGGAGATTCGTGGCGAAATGCGTCCAGCTGTCGAGATACAAGACACCGGCAACCCGGACGACACGCGGGTCACCTGGGTGGAATATTGGAGCAGCCGTTTCGTCATCCTGCGTGGCGCGGTGATAGGCACCATTCTTGGTGCACTGCCCGGAATCGGATCGACCGCGGCGGCCTTTATGTCCTATGCTGCCACCAAGAGCACGTCGCAGGATCCTGACAGTTTTGGCAAAGGGAACATCCACGGGATCGCAGCCGCGGAATCTGCGAACTCGGCAGTGGCAGGCGCAAACCTTATTCCGCTGCTGACGCTTGGCATTCCGGGAAGTGTTGCCGCCTCTTTGATTATTAGCGCATTCATGATTCACGGCATTCAGCCCGGCCCGCTGCTGTTCCAGGATCAGGGTCAGCTCATCTACGGATTGTTTGGCGCGATGCTCATGGCAAACTTTACCAATCTCTGGCTGGGACAGCTGGGTCTTCGTTTGTGGGTGAAGGTGATTTCGGCGCCGGAATCCATCATCTTTGCGTCGGCCATCCTGTTGAGTATCGTCGGGGTTGCTCTGTCGACCAGCGGTCTGTTTGGTGTCGGCGTGATGCTGGTCTTTGCGCTGATCGGTTATCTGATGACCTCGTTTGGTTATTCGATCGTGATCTTCATCATAGCCTTCTTCCTTGGTCCGCGCTTTGAGATTTCTTTGTCGCAATCGCTATCGCTGATGAGTGGCGACTTAACGCAGATCTATCGCTATCCGATCGCCGTCACGCTGCTTGCGGGGGCTGTTGTCTTCCTGGTGTGGTTTTTCGCGACCAAAACCAAAAGGGGCGGCGAAGAAACAGGATACACGAGCATTGAAGATTGATCCCGGAGTTTCGAAGTGCTTGGCCCTGTCTGTAAGCAGTAGACCATGACAAATAACGAAATAGCCGCTGAACCGTCCTGAGCTGCCAAATTGGCCCGGATTAACGCCGCGCAAAGGCTTTCGGGAAATAGGCCATCCGCCCGCGACGTACCTCCGATGCGGCCCTCTGCCTGCATCATCAACCCGGTGATGGGCCGGCCCAAATCTGCGCAAGCAGATCGTTGGTCATGGCATTGCGCTTTTTCGGTCAGTTCAGACCGATTGTCGCGATCTCACCGCCATATTCCAATGTCAGATGGTTCTCACACATCCCAACGGATCCTGTGACCACTGCCCTGGTCCGCAACTGCTCGCCGTTCGCAGATTTGCAAGAGCCCCGTCAAGGAGGGCGACTTGTATTAACATACCGACGCTGTACAATAAAATCGGCGGTTGGAAACAAATTCTGGTCACCATGCGCATCGAAATTTGCTTCACGGCTGACACTGACCGTGGCAAGGTTTTCTGAACCAACCAGAAATTGGAAAAAGTTTGTCGCAGAGTGAAAAACGAAAGCCAGGCAGGCGCCGCAAGGGCGAGAAGCAGCTGAGCAAATCCGAGATTGTCGAAGCCACCCTGAAGCTCATTGATCGCGACGGTATCGAGGCGTTTTCGATGCGCCATCTCGCGGCGGAACTTGGCGTCTATCCAACCGCGCTCTACTGGCATATCAAAAACCGGAACGCACTGTTGGGTGACGTGGTTTCGATGGTCCTTGCCGATCTGCTTCCAGAAGATTTTGAGGATGACTGGCGGCGGGGTATCGTCAACCTGTGCCGCAATTACCGGGAACGGATCAAGGCGCATCCCAGTATGGCGCCGGTTGTCGGGTCGCAGCTCGTGTCAAACACAAGTCTGGATTTCCCGATGATTGAAAGAAATCCTTGCCGCACTCGAAGGTGCCGGTTTCAAAGGCGCATCGCTTCGGGCCGCCTACAACACGGTGCTGGCCGCCATGGTAAGCTTCACGACACAGGAATTCGCCCGCCTGCCCGCTGATGCAACGGATAGCTGGGTCCAGGACATGAAGGACGAAATCCGTGGTGTGGACCCGCAACGTTTTCCAACCATCGCGCGTAATTTGCCGGAACTGGAAAACAGATCCTTCATCATGCGATGGGAAAACGGGTCCACGTCGCCGCTGGATGACGGCTTTGAACATTACGTCCATTCAATAGTAGCAGGCTTGGAGGCGTCGTTGCGGAGCCAATAGGCGTTCACCTCCTTGCCTTTCTTGGGCGAGAGGTCGAACACTTTGGTCTCCGCCCACGACTACAACAGCCCCAAGAGCCGGGCCGCGTTGTTCTTGATGATGTCCTCGCGCAAATGATCCTTGATCGCAATCTGCTCAAAATCGGAAAGCCAGCGTTCCGGCGTAATCATTGGCCAGTCAGAGCCGAACAGCACCTTCTTTTTCAGGATCGAATTGCAGTAACGCACCAGGATCTCGGGGAAGTATTTCGGCGACCAGCCGGAGAGGTCGATATAGACATTTGGCTTGTGCTGGGCGACGGCCAGCGCCTCTTCCTGCCAGGGGAAGCTGGGATGCGCCATGATAATGTTCATATCAGGGAAGTCGACCGCAACGTCATCAAGATACATCGGATGTGAGAATTTCAGCCGCATGCCGTTGCCGCCGGGCATGCCAGAGCCCACTCCGGTCTGGCCGGTGTGGAAGAGGCCGATAGCACCGTGTTCCGCCAGAACCTCATAGAATTCATACGCCATCCGATCATTCGGATAGAACCCCTGCATGGTCGGATGGAATTTGAAACCCTTGACGCCATGTTCTTCGATCAGGCGCCGCGCTTCGCGCACCGCCATCTTGCCCTTCCACGGATCGATTGAGGCAAACGGAATCAGAATATCGCTGTTTCGCGCGACCTGCTCCATCACCTCGTCATTAGAGAAGCGCCGATAACCGGTTTCGCGTTCTGCATCGACCGGAAAAATCACTGCTGCAACGTTCTGGGCGCGGAAATGGGCGGCGGTTTCGTCGATTGTCGGCTGCACGATCTTGGCGTTGAAATATGTCGCCATCGCCGCCTGTAGATCATCATAACCATCATCGGAATGACAACCACAGGGTTCCTCGGCATGGGTGTGAATGTCGATCGCACGAATTTTGTTAAGATCAATCATTGCGGTTCCTCATTCCTTCAGGCGGGCAACCGCCGCATCGGTTTCTGCAAAGAGCCGATCAACCCATTTTGCGCGGGTCTTAAGCAGCAGTTTTTGGTTCAAGTTACCCTTGTGTGTTATCTCGCCCCCGGCCAGAGAAGCAGGTTCCTCAAGCGCAAGCATGCGGGCGATGCGCATGGACGACCCGGCCCCGCCAGCCGCATATGCCGTCATCGCTTCCGACATCGCCTTCAGCAGCGCGGGATGGTTCAACGCACCGTCCCCGTCGGTTTGATCGCCATTTTCCAGTGTGGCCAGGAACGATGGCTTGACAAAAGCGAGCGCGCCCAGCTCGTCCTGACCATGTCCACATATGACCAAATCGGCCACAATACTTCCCATGGCGCTGACTGCCAGAGTGCGGACCTTCGTGGTCTGAACGAAGGTGCCGGTCGACATCTTGAAGTCCTCAGACATGCGTCCGTCAAAGAACAGCCCTTCATCTGGGTTGTCGCTGTCGACAAAGCGCACCGCGTCGCCCGTGACGAGATAGCCTTCTTCGTCAAAGGCTTCGGCGGTCTTTTCAGGTGAATTCAGATATCCCTTTGTGACATTCGGGCCTTTGACGCGAAGCTCATATGCCCCTTCGATTGCCGGGATCAGTTTAGCGGTCATTCCTGGCAGCGGCACGCCGATCATTCCCGCCCGCTCCATGTGCTTGTGCATCATCAATGCGGCGGGCGCGGTTTCCGTCATGCCCCAGCTTGCTGACATTTCCGGCACTTCACTGGTTTCCGCAAGGGCGTGCTCTTTCAACTCGTCCCAGATCGCTTGAGGCATGGAAGCGGCCGCATAGAACACCAGATCCAAATCGTTAAAGAACGCCTTGCGAAACGCATGATCCGTCCGCATCGCCTGGGCCATCATCGAAAACCCGATTGGCACGTTAAAGCAGATCGTCTGCCCAACCATGCGGATGTTTTCAATCGAACGCTCAATACCTTTTTCGGTCGGGCTGCCGTCATCCAGATAGAGCGACCCGCCATTGGACAACATCAGGTTGAAATTGTGGCTGCCGCCAAATGTGTGGTTCCACGGAAGCCAGTCAACAATCCGCTGTGGAGAATGGGTGACGAACGGCCAGATCTGGCTTTTCTGCATTTGGTTTGCCGTCAACATCCCGTGCGTGGTGATGACGGCCTTGGGCATTGAAGTTGAACCCGAGGTGAACATGTACTTCGCCACCGTATCCGCATTCACCAGACGTTTGGATGCATCCACATCCGCCTGCCCCCCCTTGCGCAGCTTATCCATTGAGATCGGAGTGCCGCCATCGCCGGAAATCACCGTGATCCCATCAAGAATGCCTGAGCTTAGCGCGCCTTGGAATTTGGTGCTGTCATCAACAAAGACAGCGCCCGGGCCGATCAGATCAACAGCGTGGCGCAGCTTGTCGTTGGCGGCCGAAATCAGCGAATATTGTTCAGCCAATGCCACCGAAGGCACGCCGATATATTGCGCGGCAAGGGCCAGCAGCGCGTGGTCAATGCTTTTGCCGGACAACAGCATGAACGGTTTGTTCGCATTCAGCCCAAGCTCCAGCAACGCTGACGCAATCGCGCGGACCTGAGCGCGCGCATCGCCATAGGACAGCGTCGCCCAGCCCGCACCTACACGCTCTGCCAGAAAGATCACATCCGGGGTTTCGGCACCCCAATGATCCAGCCAATCGCCGGTTCGGGCGACGCTGGGCCGCAAGGAGTAGGGCGATGAAAGCTCAAGACTTCCGTCAGATCGTTTCTCTAAGATAGTTCTTTGCGGCAGAAAAATATCTTTCATATCAGATCCTTACTGTCAACGTTTGGCGGTCAACACGTCAAGTGGCTGGACAATCTTCACCCTTCATGTACACTGTACAATAAATTCTGTCCAGATCCCGTTCAGGATCAATTTCAAACCGGAGATGATATGTCGTTGGATAACCTGCCCGCGTCAGAGCCCCTGAGAGCAGCCGCTGCTGTAGCCGAAGAAACCTATCGTGCGGCCAATCCCAAAAGCGCCGAACAATACGAAAAAGCAGGACTGGCCCTACCCGCCGGAAACACCCGGACCAGCCTGTTTTACGGACCGTTCCCTTTGACCATGGCGCGCGGCGAAGATACCCGCCTTTGGGATCTCGACGGGCATGAATACACAAATTTCCTGAGCGAATTTACGTCGGGCATCTATGGCCATTCCCACCCCCGAATTATTGCTGAGTTGAAATCCGCACTTTCGGCCGGGTTGAATTTGTCTTCGCATACGGAGGGCGAGGCCAATCTTGCTGCCGCGATCTGCGAACGCTTTCCCTGTTTCGACAAGGTACGTCTGACCAATTCCGGCACAGAGGCCAACACAATGGCGTTGGTGGCCGCGCGGATGTTCACCGGGCGCGACAAAGTTGTGGTGTTCAAAGGCGGCTACCACGGTGGCCCGCTGACTTTTGTAGGAGGGGCCAGCCGCGCCAATGTCCCGTTTGACTTCTTGTATGGCCAATACAACGATCTGAACGCGACACTGGCCGAAATCACCCCCCACGCCGATGAAGTCGCCTGCATTCTGGTCGAGGCCGTGCTGGGTGCAGGCGGCTGCATTCCCGGCGACCGGGATTTCCTGCATGGGTTGCAGGAATGGTGCCAAAAGAATGGTGCGCTGTTCATTCTGGATGAGGTCCAGACGTCGCGCCATCATGCTTGCGGCTTGCAAGAAAACCTGGGCCTCAAGGCCGATCTGACCACCATGGGCAAGTTCATTGGCGGTTGCATGCCCATTGGTGTCTTTGGCGGCCGCGACGACATCATGGACATGTTTGATCCAAGCAAACCCGGATCTGTTTCACATTCCGGCACGTTCAATAACAACGTAATGACAATGCGCGCCGGTCTGGTGGGACTGACAGAGGTCTATACGCGGGACGAAGCCGAACGCCTGACGCAGATGGGCGATGCTTTCCGGGATCGGCTCAACGCCATCATTGCTGAATTTGACGCGCCGTTTCATGTAACAGGCATCGGCAGCATCATGAACATCCATGGCCAGAGCGGGCCGATCACGCGCGCCGACCAAGTTCAAAACGAGTGCAGCGCGCTCAAAGATTTGCTGTTCTTCGAACTCCTGACCCGAAACATCTATTTCGCGAAACGCGGCTTGGTGGCGTTGAACCTGTGCCACACCCAGTCCGATCTGGACCGTTTCGAAGAAGGTCTTCGCGAAATCCTTATGAAACACCAATCTCTGTGGCGGAATACAGAAGGCTAGACAATATGTCCGACACTCGCACGGCGGCCCTGGAACACGGCGCGGCAATCCAAGTCTTTTACGGTGGTGCAGGCAAAATGCCGACCATTGACCATGCCAAAGGTGTCTACCTTTGGGACACCGACGGCAAGAAATACCTTGATGCGTCGTCTGGTCCCGTAATCACCAATCTCGGGCACGGGAACGAAGCGGTTTTAAACGCAATGTTCGAGCAGGCGAAGAAGGTTTGCTACGCCAGCCGGGCGGTGTTCGAAAACGCCTCCAACCGAGATCTGGCGCGCAAGCTGGTCGATCTGGCGGGGCCCGGTTTTGATCAGGCTTTCTTCGTGGGCAGCGGTTCGGAGGCCACGGAAGCGGCAATCAAGCTGGCGCGTCAGGCGGCTGTCATCAAAGGCGAAGCCAGTCGCACCGTGGTTCTCGCCCGCTATCCCAGCTATCATGGGGCGACATTAGGCGCGGCTGCCGTCACCGGAGACCCGCAATCAGATGAGGTCTTCGCGCCAGTGATGCGCATCATGCCCAAAGTGCCGGCACCGTTTTCCTACCGCCGCCCCGAAGGGATGAGTATAGAAGACCACGCAATGAATTGCGCCCGGCGGCTTGATGAAATTATCGTCGAAACCGGCCCGGAAAATGTGCTCGCCTTTATTATGGAACCTGTGGGTGGATTGGCGACCGGCGGTCTGGTGGCGCCTGACAGCTATTACAAGGCCGTGCGCGACATTTGCACCAAACATGGTGTTCTACTCATCTTTGACGAGGTGATGAGCGGCGCAGGCCGCACAGGGACTTTTCTGTCCGCCGACCACTGGCCCGATGCACGCCCGGACATGGTGACGTTGGCGAAAGGTGTTGCAGCGGGGTATACGCCGCTGGCTGCCGTTCTGACACCAAATCATCTGGTTGAAACGATCCTGAATTCGGGCGGATTCCTGCACGGGCACACCTATTCGGCCAATCCGCTGTCCTGTGCGGTTGGCATCGCCGTGGTGGATGAATTGTTGCGTCTGGATTTGATGACCAATGCCACCAAAGTTGGCGCCTATATCATGACCGGGCTACAACAGATCGCCGAGACATCTGAAATCATCGGAGACATTCGCGGCAAAGGAATGCTCATGGCAGTGGAATTGGTGGCCAACAAGGCGACCAGAGCCATGATCCCCGACGAACATCGCGCAGTCTATCGCATGCTCGAAATCGGCATCGACAATGGGCTGCTGCTCTACACCCGCAAGACCTCTGGCGGCGAATTTGGTGAATGGGTTATGGTGACGCCTCCGCTCACCATGACGCAGGAGGAGGCCGACGAACTGTTGGCCCTGTTCGAAAAGACCATTCAAGTCATGGAAAACGAACTGCGCAAAAGCGGTGTGCTGGCGACCACATGATCCACTCTGCCAAAGCGCCAGTTTTGCCGCAGCCTGTTGGCGCGTGCACAACAAACTGGAGAACAAAAGATGCGCTATGACTTCATCCTCCGCGCCAGGCCGTCAAACTGGCAAAACAACTTGCTCTCTGCACCGACATGGCCGTGAAAGCCAAGGAGCCCGCACAAGAAACCGGGTGACTTCGCCAGCCGATCGGGCAGCAAAGTGTCAATTTCCTTCAATCTACCAAAGTGATTTCGCTCGGGGCACCAAGACCCCCGTCGGAATTGCTTGGACCCAGGTGTCGTTTGACCTCGCAGAGGCTTTGCGGTGATACAGAGCCGCGCCCGAGAACTCTCTCAAACGAACGTCTGCTATCATGAGAGCGACCAAAAACCTTCAACAACCACTTAGGTTTTGAACAGGGTTTTGGCAGTGTCAATCGAGGTGTTTTGGCCCTGTGCCATGCAGGAGCGCCTTTGGAGCGCTCCTGCATGGCGATAGTGCTGGCTTTTCCAACAAGAAACCAGTCGATCCCGAACTGCACTATTTGACGTAACGGATCATCATAAACCTGCCTTCCGTTTTTCGCCCATTGATATGTCTTCTCTATTCTGCACACTGGCTTCAATTTAAGAATTAAGACATATAGGATCTGGTTGGCAAAAATGTTTAAGAAAACTCTAGTGCCGATAATCGGGTCGATCCGAATTATCTTCACAACCGCCCGCATATTGACCTTTTTTCTTTTTCTTGGCTTCTTCGTCGCCAGCCATACAATGACAGCGCTGGCTACCATCACAAGCACTGCAATATCAGCGGTTGCTGGGTCAACGTCTACCGTTATGGGGCGATCAAAAACAAAAACTCTTGACCTGACAACACAAAACACGCGGCTAAGGGCGGATCTCGATATTGAGAAACGCCATGCCTCCAGCCTTGTTGCAGAGAATGCGCGCATCCGAAAAGTTGATGCTGTTACATTTAGAGGGCGGTCGACAACGGTTAGGGAGGCCACACAAGAAGTTCTTGATCGCACAATGACCCGGACAACGCGATCAACCCTCGCAAACGTGTCCAGTATCCCGGGTGAAAGTGTTCCATTCTACGGGATTGCGATTGTCCTTGCAGCAACAGCATACGAGCTCAAGACAGCTTGTGATAACATGATTGACCTTTACGATCTTCAAGTCGCTCTTGATCCTGAAACCGCTCGCTTGGATGACAGAAGAGCGGTTTGCGCCTTACAAATTCCGACAAGCCAAGAAGTATGGAACGGTATAAAACAGTCTCCTCAAACTGCTTGGAACATGAGTATAGCAACGCTTGAGAGCGTAACTGATAGTGTAAAAACAAAAGAGACGCCTGAGTTTGGCGGTATGTGGCAAAGGTTTACCAATTGGATCGGGGGACGTCTTTAGAGCAAGTTGACAGGCGTATTTTACGAAACCTGAACTATCCCCAACTCCCTACTCACAGCTTCCCTAAAACGACCGTTTTGGGAAGGGGTCACCAAAGCGGCCATCGGGGTACCAGCGGCGAAGGTCTGGAAGGTCCCGCTGTGCCGTCCTTCACCCACCGAAAATGCTACAATATGAACCAATGGCCGCTTTGGTGACGCCGCGTTGCAGCGCTTGGCGATGCGGCCAAGGTCGGCTTAGGGCCGAATTTGCCCTTGAGGGCACCCTCGCCGCGTCTGTTTGCAAAGCCCGCTATCTGCGCGTTGCTGATCATGATGCATGGTACACCCATGTTTCCGGGGTGGGGCGCGTCCGGTAGGCTGTTGTGAAAATATATTCGATGTTATGGCAGTGCGGACGAAGGTCGCAGTTTCCGATTGGTGATCGCTCTTGCCGTCATGTGGGCGTGCGTGCGACCGGACGCTGCGGAGGGGGTGGCAAAGGTCGGGGTTCCGGGCAAGGGAGGGCGGAAATCATGGCGCAAACACTCAGCCGGCGCATGTTTGTTGGCACGGCGCTTGCGGCTATGGTGGCGGATCGGGCGGGGGCGCAGCCGGTCTTTCGTCTTGGGCTGACGCCGGTTTTCCTCGACAATGATGCGGGTGTCATCGACGGTCTGCGCCATGCCCTGTCACGCGGAATGGGGCGGGACATCGAACTTGTGCAGCGGCGCACCTATCAGGAAGTCACCGGTCTCTTGCTGGAGCGCAGCCTCGATGCGGCCTGGTTGTGCGGGTATCCCTATCTACAACACGCTGATTTGCTGGATCTTGTGGCTGTCCCGGTCTGGCGCGGCGGCCCTCGCTATCAGTCCTATCTGATTGTCGGGGCGGATGACCCTGCCGGTGATCTTGCGGACCTGCGCGGCGCCATACATGCCTTTTCCGACCCGGATTCGAATTCCGGCTATCTTGTCACCGCAACCAATTTGCGGCGCATGGGCGCGCAGGTCGAGAGCTTTTTCAGCCGTGCGATCTTTACCTATGGCCATCGCAATGTGGTGCGCGCGGTGGCGGATGGGTTGGTGCGCTCGGGCAGCGTCGATGGCTATGTCTGGGAGGCCCTCGCCGTGATCGAGCCGGACCTCACCGCGCGCACACGCGTGATTGCCCGGTCGGAATGGCTGGGCTTTCCCCCGGTTTGCGCGCGGCGTGACAGCCTGGCGTCAGAACCGGTGCGCGCCTTGCAAACCGCGTTGTTGAGCCTTGCCGAAACGGCGGAGGGCCGACAGGCGCTGATGTCGCTGCAACTTGACGGGTTCCAGCGGGCGACCCCGGCCCTGTTTGATGGGATTGCCGATCGCATGCGTGATCTGGACCCCTGAGGCATGACTTGGTTTGCCCCCATTCCTCTGTCGATCAAGCTGCCCCTTCTTGCGGCGGCGATGATGGTGCTTGTTGGCACGGTGGCCTCGCAGCAGGTTCTGCGGTCGCTGGCACAGGTGCAGGACGCCCGCATTCAGGAACTGGCCCGGATGCATGTGGAGGGTTTGTCGGTGGCATTGGGGCCGCTTGTGCTGCGGCATGACAACTGGGAGGTATATGACACGCTTGACCGGGCGGCCCAGGGCGGTGAGGGGCGCCGGATGGTTCTGACCGCCGTGGCGGACGTGCGTGGTAGGGTGCTGGCCGCAACCGATCCCCGGCGTGTCCCGATCGACAGCGATATCGCAGCGCTCGCCGGGGATGCGGTGTCGCTGGATGATCTGACGGTGGATGGGGCCGCACCTGTGCTCAGCCTGCTTGCGCCGCTCAGCTATCAGGGTCGTGCCGTCGGGCAGATCGCGACCGAGTTTGACGTGTCCGACCTCTTGATCGAGCGCAGGCAGGCGCTGTTGTATCTGATCATGGGCAATGCCATGGCCATTGGTCTTCTGGCGGTGGTCGGCTTTTTGGCGATGCGCAAGATGCTGCACCCTGTCACCTCGCTGGCCCGCCAGATGACCGAAACACAAGGCAAGCCGCGGTCGATCCCGGACTCTGATATCCCGCGCGGCGATGGTGAATTGGCCCAACTGGCGCGCACCTATAACGCGATGGTCGACGCCGTGGCTGCCAAGGCCGAAGCCGAGCGGCGGCTGGCGGAACGGGAACGGTTCGTGGCGCTTGGGCGGCTGTCTTCGTCGCTGGCGCATGAGATCAACAATCCGCTGGGCGGGCTGTTGAATGCGACGGACACGATCCGCAGCTATCCCGACCGCCCAGAGGTCGTGCGCCAATCCGCCGATCTGCTTGACCGGGGATTGCGCCATCTGCGTGACGTGACACGCGCAACGCTGGACCAGAACCGCGTCGATCCAGAGACCCGCGTGCTGGGCCCCGATGATTTCGAGGACATCAAGCTTCTGATCCAACCCGAAGTGTCGCGGCTCGCGCAGGATCTGGCGTGGTCGGTCGATCCCGCCGCGGTCAGCGCAAGCGGCGGTCCCGCCGGACCGGTGCGGCAGATCGTGCTTAACCTGTTGCTGAACGCCTGTGCCGCGGCGGGCAAAGAGGGGCGGGTCGGTCTGATCGTCCGATCAGGCGCGGGCGGTCTTACGCTTCAGATCGCCAACACCGGCGCGGCCATGCCGAGGGCCGCATTGGACCGATTGCTCGGCGACGGCCCGCTGTCGCCCGGTGGCGGTGTTGGGTTGCGATTGGTCCGCGACCTTGCAAGGAAGATGGTTGGCACCGTCGCACATGCGCGCGAAAACGATGTGACGCGCATCACGGTCACTGTGCCAACGCCCGGGGAGGCCCGCGATGCTCAGGAATAGATACATCGTTCTGGTCGAGGATGACCCGATCATGGGCGCATCATTGTTGCAGCGGCTGGAACTGGAGGGTGCAGAGGTTCACTGGCTCAAACAAATGGCGCGTGCGCTTGGGGCGATCCGGACCCCCAAGAAACCAATCGACGCGGTGATCTGTGATGTCGGCCTGCCGGACGGGTCCGGGGAAGAGTTGTTTTCGACGCTTCTGCGCACCGGGACACCGCCGCCATTTCTGTTCATCACCGGTCAGGGCGGCATCGGCCAGGCCGTGCGGCTGATCAAATCGGGCGCTGCGGATTATGTGACCAAGCCTTTTGAAATGCCTGTCTTCCTTGAACGTCTCAGCCTGCTTGTCGGACAACAGAAGAAGTCGGTTCAAGACAATGACTTTCCGCCCTTGATGGGCGTTTCGGCCGCCGCGCGCCGAATTGAGGGGCTGATCGGCAATGCTGCAACGTCAAGTCATCCCGTGCTGATCCTTGGTGGACCGGGCACCGGCAAGGATCTTGTGGCGCGGCGCATCCACGATCTGTCGGACCGTTCTGCCGCGCCTTTCATCATGATCAATCTGGCGCGTGATGCCGAGGCCGAGGCGGCCTTGTTCCGCCCCGGTGGTGGGTTTGATGTCTTGGGGGAGGGAACCCTGTTCATCAGCGCGGTCAGCAAGATGAGCGCAAGGGGCCAGGCGCAGCTGCTCGACCGGATTGATGCGGGTTTTGACGGGCGGCTTGTGGCGGCATGTGGCGATGAAACTGCGGCCATGATCGCGCAGGGCGCCTTCAGCTCGGAATTGTTTTACAGGCTGGCACGAACCGAGATTCCGGTTGCCCCGCTGCACAGCCGGCCCGAGGATGCGGTCTGGCTGTTGCAGCAATTGTTCGGCAAACTGGCACCGCGCCACGCCCCGGGCCTGACCGGGATCAGCGCGCTGTGTGAAGAGGCTGTGCGCAGCCACGACTGGCCCGGCGGTGGCCGTGACCTGCGGGCAAGATTGCTGCGCGGGCTGGCCATGGCGAACGGACCTTTGCTGCAACCCACGGATCTGTTCCCCGAACGGTTGGCCCAACCGGATAAGATGATGTCCCTCGCCGAGGCCCGGGATGCCGCCGAAAAGGCACAGATCATTGCTGCCCTCGATCGGACCGACGGCCAGATTGGCGCGGCGGCCAAACTGTTGCGCATTGCCCGCACCACGCTTTGGGAAAAGATGCAGAAACTCGGCCTGTCCGGTTCCTGATTGCGGCATTGGCCGTGTTCGGATTTCCGAACATGAAGTTTTCTCTATGAAAATCAATCTCTAGCTGCGTTGCAGCATGTGCTCTTGTGGCGTCGCGCGGTCCGGGGGCGGGGGTAGGCTGGTGGCAATCATCCATCACTTGATGAGCCAGGGAGGGCACCAGCCAATGAAGTGTAACCGATTGGTCGACGCAGGACGTCGACAGTTTCTGAGGGGCGGCATGATGGCGACGGCGGGCGCTGTTGCGACAACGGTCATGACGCCGGAACAGGCCAAGGCGCGGGCGCTGGCGCGTGTTGAAATGCCAACCAACCGTCTTGCCAATATCGCGGATCTGGTGGTGAACGAACCTTTGGACATCACCTATCCCGACGAGGAAAGCCTGGGCGTGCTGCTCAAATTGGGCGAAGCGGTCGAAGGCGGCGTTGGCCCGGATGGCGATATCGTGGCCTTTTCGGTGCTGTGTCCGCACAAGGGCTGGATGATGACCTATTCGCCCGAGGACAAGAGCCTCAACTGCCCCGGCCACCATTCCCGCTTTGACTGTGAAAACGGCGGCCAGCAGATCTGGGGCCATGCCACCAACAACCTGCCGCAGTTCCTGCTGAGCGTGGATGACAAAGGTGACATTTACGCAAACGGGGTGGACGAGCTGATCTATGGCCGTTTGTCGAACGTGCTGTAAGGGAGAGGGACACATGGCTTACAAAAGACAGATCGACCGTCTGCCGATCATTCCCGCAGACGCCAAGGAACACAATGTGACCTGCCATTACTGCATCGTCGGTTGTGGCTACAAGGCCTACACCTGGCCGCTGCACAAGCAGGGCGGCACCAACCCGGACGAGAACAAGTTTGGCGTCGACCTGAGCGAACAGCAATATCAGGACACCGAGGCCTGGTATGCGCCGTCGATGTACAATGTCGTCAGGCAGGACGGCAAAGACGTGCATCTGGTGGTCAAACCGGATGTGGATTGCGTCGTGAACTCTGGCCTCGGCTCGATCCGTGGCGCGCGCATGGCCGAAAACCGCCCCTCAAAGGTGACCGGGACACAACAACAACGCCTGTCCGATCCGCTGGTGTGGCGAAACGGCGTCTGGCAGCCTACCTCGTGGGAGGATGCAATGGACCTCGTCACCCGGGTGACGGCGCGCGTGGTGACCGAAGGGTCCGAGGACGATCTTGTGGTTTCGATGTTCGACCATGGTGGGTCCGCTGGCGGGTATGAAAACACATGGGGCACCGGCAAGCTCTACTTCGAAAGCATGAAGATCAAGAATTGCCGTATCCACAACCGCCCGGCCTATAATTCCGAGGTTCATTCGACACGCGACATGGGCATTGGCGAGCTGAACTATGCCTACGAAGATTACACACTGACAGACACGATCTTCATGGTTGGCGCAAACTCGATGGAGACCCAGACCAACCTCTATCTGAACCACATGGTGCCGGGTCTGCAAAACGGGGCCCGGATGGTCGTGGTCGATCCGCGGCGCACGCTGACGGTGCATTCCTCTGAACAATATGCCGGGCCAGATAACATCCTGCATCTGGCGATCAAGGAAGGCACGGATATGGCGTTGTTCAACGCCATTCTGACGCAGATCGTCGATCAGGGCTGGATGGATTCCGACTTTATCGGGAACTCGACCTTTCAGGGCGGCGAAGCCGTGGCCGAGGATAGCGCGCATCCTGCGGGTCTTGGTAGCCTCGATTATGCCATGCAAACCTGTCGAACCTCCCTTGAAGAGGCGGCAGAGATCTGTGGCGTGCCAGCGGCCGATATCCAGAAGGCCGCCGAATGGATTGCGATGCCGCATGACGATGGCAGCCGCCGCAAATGCGTGACCTGTTATGAAAAGGGCATCATCTGGGGCAATGACAATTACCGCACCATTGGCGCGCTGGTGAACATCGCCATGGCAACAGGCAATGTTGGCCGCGAAGGTGGCGGTGTGTGCCGTCTGGGTGGCCACCAGGAGGGGTATTACCGTCCGTCTGATGCGCATGTCGGTCGTCCGGCTGAATATATTGATCAGTTCCTGATCCGGGGTCTGGGCGGTGTGCATCACATCTGGGCCTGCGACCATTACAAGACCACCCTGAATGCTGCGGAATTCAAGCGCGTTCACAAACGCCGGGCAGACATGGTCAAGGATGCGATCGACGCAGCCGCCGGGGGCACTCGCGACCAGTTGATCGACGCAATCGTGGCCGCGATCAATGCCGGTGGCCTGTTCGTGGTGGACGTGGATATCATCCACAGCCAGATCGGCCAGAACGCGCATGTGATCTTGCCTGCCTGTGAATTGAACGAGATGAACCTCACCTCGATGAACGGCGAGCGGCGCTTGCGTCTGTCTGAAAAATACATGGACCCCTATGGGAATTCAAAGCCCGACTGTCTGATTGCGGCGGAAATGGCTCGGAGCATGGAACATGTGCTGCGCGAGATGGGCCACGATGCCTATGCCGATCAGTTCAAAGGCTATGACTGGCAGACCGAAGAAGACGCTTTCATGGATGGTTTTAACGTCGGCAATCCAGAGGTGACCTATGACCGCCTGCGGGCCATGGGCAACGACGGGGTGCAAGAGC
The DNA here is from genome assembly GCF_022867865.1 of Phaeobacter sp. J2-8. GTDB lineage: Bacteria > Pseudomonadota > Alphaproteobacteria > Rhodobacterales > Rhodobacteraceae > Marinovum. The sequence continues at coordinate 449,942 of NZ_JALIEC010000001.1, forward strand.
CGGTTGTCGGTTACGAAAATGGTGTGCTGGTCGGCACCAAGCGGCTCTATGCCGATGGCACGTTCGACCGGCATGGCCGCGACGACAAAAAGGCGTTGTTCTGTGCGGCGGGGTGGCGCGGCTGGCAGGCTGCGGGCAAGGCCCGTGAACAAGCCACCCACAGGTTCTGGATCAACAACGTCCGGGCCAATATCTTCTGGCAGAACCAGTTTCTCGATCAGAAGAACGAGTTCGTGCAGGATCGTTTCCCCTATCCATTTGTCGAAATGAACCCGGATGACATGGTGGATATGGATCTGAAGCCGGGCGATCTGATCGAGATCATCAACGACAACGGCGTGACCCAGGGCATGGCCTATCCAACACCGTCGTCCAAGCGCGACCAGGTTGCCATGGTCTTTGGCTCACCTGCGGGCAGCCAGGGCAATGTGGTCAATCCGGGGGTGAACGAACTGGTCCTGCCGGATTACAAACATTGCTGGGGTGATATCCGCAAGGTGTCAAACGCCACACGGGAAACCGCCGGCATCACCTTCAAGTCGAAGGAAGTCATGCTGTAGGGCATATGTAATGATGACCCGCCCCCGCGTTTTGCCGGGGGCGGGTTTTCTATTTGGCTGAAAACCCCGGCCCGGTGCGGCGATCAAAACGGGCGACCCAAAGTGCCGGTTGCTGCAGTGCGCACCAATGTTGCAAACCTATGTCGTGCTGTGATTTCCGAACACCCCGGTTCCCGCCAGGGCGGCGCGTTCTGCTGGCAATCAAAACCAGAAAACGGCAACCGCCAAAAGGAACATGACCGTCATGATCGGGGCCCAAAGCCTACGTTCTTGTTTCGAGGGTGTGATCCAATTCAACACCATACTCAACGCGTTCACGGCCAGAGCAATCCAAAGTGTCCAGGACGGCCAGCCCGGCCAATGACCGTCCGCAGACAGCACGGAGAGCGCCATGCCAAGCAGGATGAAAATGGACGCTGCCGCCACCAACCGCCCGGATATTGGCAGGGGCCCATCGTTTTGGCCGCCCTGTGTGATCCTGCCCCACGGAGCACCGAAGATCAAAGCGATCTGAAAACAAATCACCCCCAGGATCATCGCGCAATATGCAAATGACAAGCTCATGTGGCGCTCCTGCAATTCGTGCAATTCTACGCATCGCAATATGGACCTGAGAGACGTTTAGCAAGCTTTCGCAATGCGTGCGCTGCGCGTTCATGTCGCCCCGGGGCAGGGGCTTCGTCATGGGTTTCAGGTCGAATCATTGATTGGCTGATCCCGATCAAGACCAAGACCTCTGGCACAGATCACGAGGGCCACTTTTGGCGAGGGCGAACGGGATGAACGGCCTGCCCTCCAACCCATGGCTGTTGTTTCGGGCAAGGGGGGGATAGCTGTTTTGTCATTAAATTACCTGTGGTTAGGGGCGGTGATATTGGCCGTCCAGTGCTGTTGCATCAAGCGGGCGCAGACCGCTGCACGGGCCGACAGATCAGAACCGGTTGACTGGCGGTAATCGCGAGGTTATACGTATTAGCAGTTATACGCATAACCGGAGCTATTGAATGTCGGGACGACGCCTCACACAGAAGGAAATCGCCAAGCGCGCCTGCGTCAGCCAGGCCTCGGTTTCGATCGTGCTGAACGGGGCGGAGCGGGACAGGAAACGCATTCCGGACGAGACCCGCAAACGTATCCAGAAGGTCATTGACGAGACCGGATATGTGGCCGACCCGATCGCCCGCCGCATGGCAAAGGGGCGCAACAACATCCTCGGCGTCTTCACCTATGAGCCGGCCTTTCCCCGGGCGCAGGCAGACTTCTTTGCGCCGTTTCTTTTCGGGATCGAGGCGGCGGCGCAGGAACAGGGCTACGACCTGTTGTTGATGACCTCGGCGGAACGTGACGCGAGCGGCGCAAAGCGGATTTTTGGTGAACCGAACCGGATGCGGATTGCCGATGGCTGCCTTCTGCTGGGTCGCAAATTCGACAACCGCGATCTCGAACAATTGGTGAAGGGCGATTTTGACTATATGGCTATCGGTCGCCGCGATGATGCCGGCGGTCCGGTCGATTATGTCGGTGCCGATTACGCCGATGCGACCCGTGCGCTGACAGAGCGTGCGCGCGGGCTGGGCCATACGCATTTTGCCTATGTCGGCCAGGACGGCGGCGCGGAATCCATCGCCGACCGTTGGGCCGGGTTCAATGCCGGTCTGGCAGAGGGCGGCGCGTTGAACCTGCATATCTCAGAGGTCGGCCTGCCGGCAGAGCAGCTTCTTGCAGAGGTGCGGGCCTCGGGGGCCAGCGTCGTCTTTTTCATCGAATTGGCCGACGCCATTCCATTCAAACGCGCCGCGACCGCAGCCGGGCTGAGCGTGCCCGGCGACCTCTCAATCGTTGTTCTGGGCAGCCACGTGCGACCCGACGACACCGGCACCCGCTTTGCCACCTATGCCATCCCGCGCGAGGAAATGGCGCAGCGCGCCGCGACGGCGCTGATCGCCCGGCTCGAAGGGCGCGATTACGACAGGCAGTCGCTTTTGCGCTGCGACCTGATTGAGGGTGAGACCCTCGGACCCATCAAAGAAAAGAGTGTGACGTGAAAGAATTGAAGACCGATATCGCGATCATCGGCGCTGGCGTCGGTGGTGTTGCCGCCGCGCTGGGCGCCCTGAGATCTGGCCGCAGCGTTGTGATGACCGAACCCTACGAATGGATTGGTGGCCAGCTGACCAGCCAGGCCGTGCCCTCTGACGAGCATTCCTGGATCGAGCAGTTTGGCGGGTCCCGGACCTACCGCGAGCTGCGCACCGCGATCCGGCAGTTCTATCGCGATTATTATCCCTTGACCGAAGGTGCCCGCAATTGGGGTGATCTGAACCCCGGCGCCGGCTGGGTCAGCCGGATGTGTGTCGAACCGCGCGTGCCCGTCGCGATCATGGAAGCCTGGTTGATGCCCTATATCGGCTCCGGCCTGGCTGACGTTGTTGAAACCCTATGAACCCGTCGCCGCCGAGATGGAGGGCGACCGGGTGCGCGCCGTGACCGTGCAACATGTGCACTCTGGCGATCAGGTCCAGATTGAAGCAGCTTATGTGATCGACGCCACCGAGCTGGGCGATCTGTTGCCGTTGACCGGCACCGATTATGTCACCGGCTTCGAAAGCCAGGCCGAGACCGGCGAGCCAAGCGCACCATCCGAGGCGCAGCCCGACAACCAGCAGGCGGTGTCGATCTGTTTCGCGGTCGATCATGTCGACGGCAACCACGTGATCGACAAGCCGGCGAATATGATTACTGGCGCAAGGTACAGCCGGACTTCTGGGGCGGGCCGCTGATTGGTTTCAAATCGCCCAATCCCCGCACGCTGGAAACTGCGACCCGAAGCTTCACACCCAACCCCGGCGACAACCCGCTGTTGGTTGATGCCGATCAGCGCCGCAATCCCGGCGACGGCAACCTCTGGACCTTCCGGCGCATCGCCGCGCGCGAAAACTTCGTCAAGGGTGCCTATGCCTCGGACGTCTGCCTCGTGAACTGGCCGATGATCGACTATTTCGAGGAGCCGATCATTGATTGCACCAAAGCAGAATTCGACACCCGCATCGCCCGCGCGGCAGAGCTGTCTTATTCCGTCTTCTACTGGCTCCAGACCGAGGCACCGCGCGAAGATGGCGGTCAGGGTTTCCCCGGCCTGCGTCTGCGCGGCGACGTCACTGGCACCGATCACGGGCTGGCCATGGCCCCCTATATCCGCGAGGCGCGGCGCATCCGGGCGGTCACCACCATTGTGGAACAGGATCTGTCTTACGAGGTGCGCGGCGAGGCGGGTGCCGTGAACTATCGCGACAGCGTTGGCACCGGCATGTACCGGATCGACCTGCACCCTTCGACCGGGGGCGACAATTACGTCGACGTGCCGTCCTGTCCGTTTGAAATTCCGCTGGGCGCGATGCTGCCGAAGGAACGTTCGAACCTGCTGCCCGCGGGCAAGAACATCGGCACCACCCATATCACCAACGGCTGCTATCGCCTGCATCCGGTGGAATGGAACATCGGCGAGGTTGCGGGCCTTTTGGCGGCGCATTGCCTCAACGAAGGCACCGACCCGCATGCCGTACAGGGTGACGACCCGAAACTGGCGGCTTTCCAGGAGCTTCTGCGCCAGCAAGGCGTCGAAACCCGCTGGCCCGATGTGCGCGGCTATTAAACAAAAAGACAAACATTCCAGGGAGGAAACCACATGAACCGACTGACACCCCTTGCCGTTCTGGCAATGACCACCGCGCTGGCGGGCGCGGCCAGCGCGCAGGACCTGCGCATGACAATCTGGAGCGCGAACGAGGCGCATCTCGCGGTTTTCAACGAGATCGCCGACAGTTTTACCGCCGATCGCCCCGACGTGAGCGTGACCTTCGAGTCGCTGCCCTTTGCCAGCTACACCACCACGCTCACCACCCAGATCGCTGGCGGCAACCCGCCCGATCTGGCCTGGATTCTCGAACGCACGGCGGCGGATTTCGTTAACTCCGGCATCCTTGCGCCGTTGAACGAAACTTTCAGCAATACCGAAGGTTTCGACTATGGCGACATGATCGAAAAGCCGACAGAGCTTTGGCGGCGCGATGGAGAGCTTTATGCGGTGCCGTTCTCGACCTCGCCGCTGGCGATCTTTGCCAATACCGATCTGATCGAAGCCGCCGGCGCCCGCACCCCGGCGGACCTGATCGCGGCCGGTGAATGGACCTGGGACAACGCCATGGCCACGGCGGCCAAGGTGGCCGAGGGCGACAAGGACGGCATCATCGTTCGCGACTTCAACTACCAGACCTGGCAGAACCTTGCCGCGATCTGGCGCGGTTGGGATGCTTCGCCCTGGAGCGCCGATGGCGATACCTGCGGCTTTGCCGACCCGGAAATGGTTGCGGCCATGACCTTTATCCACGGGGCCATTTTCGAAGACGGTGCCATTCCCGGTCCGGGCGAAAGCGTTGATTTCTTTGCCGGTGACGCCGCCATGAGCATCACCCAGATCTCGCGCGCCTCGCTCTTGCCCAAGGGCGACGATGCTTTCGCCTGGGATCTGGTGCCGCTGCCCGCTGGCCCCGCCGGTGAATATTCGGTGATCGGTCAGGCCGCCATTGGCGTGTTTGAGGACAGCGAGAACTCCGATCTTGCGGTCGACTTTCTTGCGCATATGACCAACCCGGAAAACTCGGCCAAACTGGCACAATTCTTTCCGCCGATCCGCCAGAGCCTGCTCAATGCTGACACGCTGGGGGCCACAAACCCGCTGCTGACGCCCGCGATGATCGAAAACGTCGTGGTCCAGGGTATCGCCCGTGGCGGCGTGCTGCCGGTGCATGAAGGTTATTCGGAAATCCAGCAATTGGTGCGCGCCGAGCTTGATGCGCTCTGGCAGCCGGATGCAGATGTCGAAGCGGTGCTGGGGGCGGTTTGCCGCTCTATCCAGCCGCTGCTGTAAGGGAGCAAAGGCAAGCTGATGACTGTCGTGGCCACCCATTCCGATCCACCCCGTCGCAAGCGCGTCTTCTGGACGATGGACCGCCGCGACAGTCTTGTCGGTTATCTTTTCATCGCGCCGCAGGTGCTGGGCATCTGTATCTTCGTGCTCCTGCCGCTGGCGCTGGTGTTCTGGTATTCGTTGCATGAATGGAACGTGCTGGCGCGCACCTTCCGCTTTACCGGCACCGAGAATTACCAGCGTCTGCTCTCTGATCCCGGCCTGCTCAAGGTGCTGGGGGCGACGGGCATCTTCTCGGTCTTCCTCGTCGTGTTCAACATGTCGCTGGCGCTTCTGCTGGCGGTGCTGCTGAACCAGAAACTGCGCGGCATCACCATCTTCCGCACGTTGTTCTTTTCACCCGTCGTGGTGTCGCTGGTCGCCTGGACCATCGTCTGGAGCTTTCTGTTGCAAAACAACGGTGGGCTGAACGGCATCCTTCAGGTCGTGGGGATCGAAGGGCCGAACTGGCTGCGCAATCCGACCACGGCAATGATCTCGGTCGTGGTGGTGCAGGTATTCAAAAACGTCGGGCTGAACATGATCCTGTTTCTTGCCGCCCTTCAGGGTGTGCCAAAAGAGCTTTACGAGGCCGCCCGCGTTGACGGTATCCCCGCCGTTGCCCAGTTCCGCCGCATCACCCTGCCGATGATCAGCCCGACGGTGCTTCTGACCTCGATCATCACCATCGTTGGCTCGCTTCAGGTCTTTGCCCAGATCGCCGTGCTGACCAAGGGCGGGCCCGGCATGTCGACCACGGTGCTGGTCTACTATCTCTATCAACAGGCCTTCGAATTCCACAAATTCGGCTATGGCGCGACCCTGTCGATCCTGCTGTTCCTGATCGTCGCGGTGCTGACCTTCGTGCAATGGCAAATGCGCAAGAGGATTGTCTTCTATGAAAAGTGATCTCTCGCCCCGGATGAAGGTGGCGGTTTACGGGCTGATGCTGGTGCTGCTGATCCCCTTTGTCTTTCCGACCTGGTGGATGGTGACCTCTTCGGTCAAGCCGATTTCGGACATCTTTGCCTTCCCGCCTGAAATCATTCCCAGCCGCTTTGATTTCTCGACCTATCGTCAGGCATTCGAGTTGCAGCCCTTTGCCCAGCAATACTGGAACTCGGCCTATATCGCGGCCATCGTCACCTGCGGCACGCTGCTGTTTTCGGCGATGGCGGGCTATGCCTTTGCCCGGATTGATTTCCCCTTTGCCAATGCGCTTTTCATGGTGCTGCTGGTGGGGCTTTTGATCCCGTCCGAGGTGACCATCGTGCCGCTGTTCCAGATCTTCCTTGGCTGGGACATGATCAACACCCATTGGCCGCTGATCCTTGTGCCGGTCTTTGGCGCGCCGTCGGTTTTTGCCACCTTCGTGATGCGGCAATTCTTTATCGCCCTGCCGAAAGAGCTGGAAGAAGCGGCGCGCGTTGACGGGCTGGGACGGTTCAAGATCTTCTGGACCATCGCCCTGCCGCTGGCGAAACCCGCCCTTGGTGCGGTGGCGATCTTTACCTTCCTGCATTCCTGGAACCTTTATCTCGAACCCATTGTGTTCCTCTCTTCCCCCGAGAAATTCACCCTGCCGCAGGCACTGACCCAGTTCACCGACGCCTATGGTGGCGCGATGTGGAACATCCAGCTTGCCGCCGCGACGATGACCGCGATCCCTGTGCTCATCGTTTTTGTCATAGCCCAGCGCCAGTTCGTCGAAGGGCTGGCCCATACCGGATTGAAAGGCTGATCATGGCCCCCGTGACCTTTTCCAATGTGCAGAAATCCTATGGTGTTCATCCCGTGATCCACGGTGTCGACATCGACATTGCCGATGGTGAATTCGTTGTGCTGGTAGGCCCTTCGGGCTGTGGTAAATCCACGCTCCTGCGGATGCTGGCGGGGCTTGAGACGATCAGCGATGGCGACATCGTCATCGACGACACCGTGGTCAACGACCTGGAGCCAAAGCAACGCGATATCGCGATGGTGTTCCAGAATTACGCGCTTTATCCACATATGACGGTCGCGGACAACATGGGCTTTTCGCTGCATCATCGCGGGGCATCCAAGACCGAGATCAAGGAGCGGGTCGATTGGGCCGCCGGTATTCTTGGGCTTGATACCTATCTCGAACGTCGCCCCGGCCAGCTCTCTGGCGGGCAGCGTCAGCGGGTGGCGATGGGCCGGGCCATCGTGCGCGACCCCAAGGTGTTCCTGTTTGACGAACCGCTGTCGAACCTTGATGCCAAGCTGCGCGTTGTCATGCGCGGAGAGATCAAGGCCCTGCATCAGAAGCTGAAAACCACGACGATCTATGTCACCCATGACCAGGTCGAGGCGATGACCATGGCCGACAAGATCGTGGTGCTGAACGGTGGCCGGATCGAACAGATCGGCAGCCCGCTTGATCTTTACGACAATCCGGTCAACCAATTCGTCGCCGCCTTCATCGGCTCGCCCTCGATGAATTTCATCGAAGGTCACGTAGAGGGCGCGAATTTCGTGACCGGTGATGCCCAGTTGCCCGCACCCACGGCGCTGCCCAATGGCAAACCGGTGGTCTACGGCGTGCGGCCCGAACATTTCCGGCTGGACCCCGCGGGTGGCATCAAAGCCGAGGTTGTGGTGGTAGAGCCGATGGGCTCTGAAACCCAGGTGACGATGCAGATCGCCGGTCAGAACGTCTTTGGCATCTTTCGCGAACGGGTCTCGGCCCGACCGGGCGAGGTGCTGACCCTTGGCGTGGATCAGGCCCATACCCATCTCTTCGATGCGGGTTCCGGCCTGCGGCTGTCGGCGGCCTGAGCTCGCGTCATGCGCAAACCGCCGCTGCTTTTCGCGATGGATCCGGGCCTGACCGAACGGGTGTTGCGCACCGATGCGCTGGCCCGGTTGGGCGCGGCTTGTGAGGTTCTGGATACCACCCGCCATACCGGCTGGGACAGCGCCGCCGCGTTGCTGCCACGGGTTGAGGTGCTGGTGACCGGCTGGGGCTGTGCGCCGCTTGACGCCTGCGTGCTGGACCGCGCGCCAAACCTGCGCCTGATCGCGCATACCGCCGGGTCGGTCAAACGGTTGCTTGTGGATTCCGGGGTCTTTGAGCGTGGCATTGCCGTGACCACCGCCGCCGATGCCAATGCGGTGCCGGTGGCGGAATACACCCTTGCCGCGATCCTTATGGCCAACAAACAAGTGTTTCGCCTGCGCGAGCTTTATCGGCAGGGGCGGTCGCGCGAGTTGACCGATCCGCTTGCCGCCGGGGCGATCGGCAATCTTGGCAAACGGGTTGGTATTGTTGGCGCCTCGCGGATCGGGCGGCTGGTCGTCGACAGGCTCCGGGGTTTTGACCTCGACGTGCTGATCCACGATCCTTTTCTGCCCGCCGACGATCCGATCCGCGCCACCGCCCGGCAGGTTGATCTGGCCGAGGTGATGACCGCCGACGTGGTGTCGCTGCATGCGCCGTTGCTGCCCGCCACCCGCGGCATGATCGGCGCACGGGAACTGGCACTGATGTGCGATGGTGCCACACTGATCAATACCGCGCGCGGTGCCATCGTTGACCAAGCGGCGCTGATCGCCGAGCTGACCTCTGGCCGGTTGAACGCCGTGCTGGACGTGACCTTTCCCGAGGTGCCGGAACCCGTCTCGCCACTTTATGACCTGCCGAACGTCTTTCTCACCCCGCATGCGGCGGGCGCGTTGGGGACCGAACAGGCGCGGCTTGGGGATCTGGTGGCGGCGGAGGTGGCCCGCTTCTGCGCCGGTCAACCGCTGCGCCATGCGCTGACCGCCGAAACCTACGCCCGCACCGCCTGATTCAGAGGAGCCTGTGATGCCCAAACCCCGCGCGCTGATCGTTCATGGTGGTCTGGAACTGCACCAGCCGCGACAAGGCGCCGAGAAGGTCGCCGACATGCTGAGCATGAGCGGCATGGATGTGACGGTGAGTGACGACGCCAATGCCCTTGTTACTCGGGACGTCGCGCAGATGGCGCTGGTGGTGCCGGTGATCACCGGTGGCACCATGCCGCGCGAAAAAATCACCCCGTTGCTGGATGCCCTGCGCAATGGCACCGGCATGGCGGGCTATCACCACTGCATGTCGACGACATTCCGCGACGTGCCGCAGTTTCGCTATGCCGCCGGATGTACCTGGGTCGCCCATCCCGGCAACATCATGCGCTACCGCGTGCGCGTCACCCGCCCCGATGATCCGATCATGGCCGGAATTGCGGATTTCGACCACATGTCAGAGCAATATTATATGCATTACGATCCGGCGGTGGAGGTGCTGGCCGAGACGACCTTTTCCGGGGCGCATCATCCCTGGCGCACCAACGTGGTGATGCCGGTGACCTTCAAAACGCATTATGGCGCTGGGCGCATCTTCTTTACCGCGCTGGGCCACACGGCGGACGAGCTTGACCTCGCCAATGTGCGCCAGATGTTGCATCGCGGGCTGCTCTGGTCGGCCGGTATGTCCGTTGAAAAATCGGGCTTTGCCTAGGCACCGGGTCATTTCGCCGCCTATGCGGGCGGCGCCAGGAAGATACATTTTCCTGACGCCGCTCCTTGTGTTGTGTCGCCAAAAGGCTTGCTATCAGACGTCTACGACGACCTTCCCAATCGCTTTGCCGCTGCCAAGGCGGGCATAGGCCGCGCCAACCTGTTCGAACCCAAAACGTTCTTCGTCCAGCAACGGTTTGACCGCGCCTGCGTCCACCAGTTCGGCCAGTTTGGCCAGAATATCGCCGTGCACCTGACGGTTCACGTTGGCCAGCATCGGCAGCAGCATGAATACGATATGCAGTGACAGACCTTTGAAATGTGCGGGGGACAGGTCGATTTCCAACAAGGCCACGGTGGTCACCACCTGGGCATTCAGCGCCGCCGCTTCGAAGGAATTGGTCATATTGGGGCCGCCGACCGCGTCAAAGATCATGTCAAAGCCTGCGCCACCGGTCTGGGCCGCGACATAATCGGCGATCTTTTCCTTCATGAAATCAATCGGCGTTGCGCCGTATCCCTTGATGACATCCATTTGCGCATCGCCGGTGCCCGTTGCCGAGACTTCGGCCCCCAGGTGCTTGGCGATCTGAATGGCAAGATGCCCGACGCCGCCAGCGCCGCCCTGCACCAGAACCTTTTGCCCCGCTGTGACGCCCGCACGGTGCAGGCCCTCATAGGCCGTGATGCCGACCAACGGCATGGCGGCGGCTTCGCGCATGGACAGGGATTTGGGTTTATGGGCGATCAGCTGGGCGTCAGCGACCATGTATTCGGCCAACGCGCCTTGCAGATCGGCCAGACCACCCGCGCAGCCATAGATCTCATCGCCGACGGCAAAACCTGTGACGCCTTCGCCGACCTCTTCGATGACCCCGGCGAAATCCATACCCAACACGGCGGGCAGGGCCGGCGACAAAGGCAGGTCGCTGCCCATGTTCTTGATCATTGTATCAACCGTGTTGATGCTGGTGGCATGCACACGCAGGACAACGTGGCCGGCGGTGACCGCAGGGCGATCCAGCTCGGCCAGTTCAAAGGCTGCATCGGGACCGTAGGAGGTGAGTGTCATGGTTTTCATCGGGGTGCTCCAGTTGATGAATTTGCTCCCTGCTGTCTAACTGAACGCGAAAATATGTTTAATTGAGCAATGCAAATCATCAGTTTTTAGGTTTTGCATATAAATTGTGGGATTCCGCCCCTCATTGGGCGATTCCGGGGATTGGTGCAATTGCGTCTCCCGGAAGGGGCGGATGTCTTGATCTGTCTCAAACTGTCTCAGCCTGAGACAGTTAAGCCGCCTGCGCCCCAGCCCGCAAATGTTCTGATTGTTGAAGGGCAGCCGGTCTCGCAGGTTTCTCCATGAACTTATGTGGCACGCCGCCACTGACTACGGGAGGAGGAGTTCATGTCACCTACACGCGACGAACAGCATTGGATGTATCGCAATATGGTCACGAGCCGCAGGTTCGAAGAGGCCATTGCCAAGATCTATTTCGAAGGCAAAACCCCGGTGTTCAACATGGCCAACGGGCCGATCCCGGGCGAAATGCATTTGTCCGACGGGCAAGAGCCTGTGGCGGTGGGGGTCTGTGCGCATCTGACGCCCGAGGATGTGGTCACGGCCACCCACCGCCCGCACCATCAGGCGATTGCCAAAGGCGTCGACCTGGACAAGATGGCAGCCGAGATCTTCGGCAAGACCACCGGCCTGTCGGGGGGCGCGGCGGGCACATGCATATCTTTGACCCGGATGTGAACTTTGCCTGTTCGGGCATCATCGCCCAGGGCATGGGCCCGGCGGTTGGTGCGGCGCTGTCGCGCAAAATGCGCGGTCTGCCCGGTGTGGCGGTGGCCTTTGTCGGCGAAGGCGCGGTCAATCAGGGCGGCTGGCACGAGGCCATGAACCTTGCGGCGGTGTGGAACCTGCCCTTCATCTGCGTGATCGAAGACAACGCATGGGGCATTTCGGTGGCCAAGGAAACCTCCAGCGCTGTGACCAACAATGCCGACCGCGCAGCGGCCTATGGCATTCCGGGCAAACGGGTAGAGGGCAACGATCCCTACGCCATCTATGAGGCCGCAGGCGAGGCCATCGCACGGGCGCGGGCCGGTGAGGGGCCATCGCTGTTGGAATTCGAAACCTATCGTTTGGCGGGCCACTTCATGGGGGACGCCGAAGGTTATCGCCCAAAAGGCGAAAAAGATGCGCTGTTTGAAAAGGATCCGATCCCCAAGATGCGCGCCCGGTTGCTGGCCGATGGTGTTGCATCCGAGGATGAGCTGACCGCGATTGAGGGCGAAAGCGCCGCGCGCGTCGACGCAGCAATCACATTTGCCCGCGAAAGCGCGGACCCGGCCCCCGAAGATGCGCTGACCCGCATTTTCGCAGCCTGAGCCCCCAGGGAGGAGAGTAAGATGACCAAATCGAATGAAAGAAAACTGACAATCGCCCGCTCAATGGCCGAGGCCGTCGCGCAGGAAATGCGGATTGATCAAAACGTCTTTGTCATGGGCGAAGACATCGGCCCCTTGGGCGGTGTCTATGGCAACACGCGCGGTTTGATCGAAGAATTCGGCGCTGAGCGCATCCGCGATACGCCGATTTCCGAAACCGCCTTTATCGGTGCTGCCGTGGGCGCGGCACAGGATGGCATGCGCCCGGTGGTCGAGCTGATGTTCGTTGATTTCTTTGGCGTCTGTTTCGACGCGATCTACAACCTGATGGCGAAAAACACCTATTTCTCGGGCGGCAATTTCAAGGTGCCGATGGTGCTGATGACATCCACCGGCGGCGGCTATTCCGACGCGGGCCAGCATTCGCAATGTGTCTATGGCACCTTTGCCCACCTGCCGGGAATGAAGGTCGTCGCGCCGTCCAATGCCTATGACGCCAAGGGGTTGATGACCGCCGCGATGCGCGATGACAGCCCGGTGGTCTATATGTACCACAAGGGGTTGCAGGGCATGGGCTGGCTGGGGACCGAGGCCGGGGCCACGGTGCATGTGCCGGAGGAAAGCTATACCGTTGAAATCGGCAAGGCCAAGATCGTGCGCGAAGGCCGCGACGTGACCATCGTCAGCCTTGGCATGGGGGTGCACAATGCGCTCAAGGCGGCAAAAACCCTGGAATCCCAAGGCGTCAGCGCCGAGGTCGTGGATCTTGTCAGCCTTGTGCCGCTGGATCGTGATACCATCCGCGCCAGCGTCGCCAAAACCGGGCGGCTGATCGTCGTCGACGAAGATTACATGAGCTACGGCGTCTCGGGCGAGATCATTGCATCCGTCACCGAACATAACATTTCGGTGCTGAAAGCCGCGCCGAAACGGGTGGCCTTCCCGGATGTGCCGATCCCCTTCGCCCGGGTGATGGAGCAATATTGCCTGCCCAACCCGGATAAAATCGTCGCCGCCTGGGACGATATGAAAGCCGCCTGACACCACCACTCACACCGCAGATGTCACTTAACGGGGTCGCCGCCGGCGTCCCCGATCAGAGAAGGATTGCCAAAATGGCCACAGATATCGTGATCCCGTCGGATCTTTGGGACGAAGACGAAGAATGCGTCATCACCTCTTGGTTGGTGGATGACGGCGGCAGCGTCGAACAGGGCGCGCTGATTGCCGAAATCATGACCGCCAAGGTGCAATATGAAATTACCGCTCCGGCAACCGGCACCGTGTCCATCAAGGAAGAGGCCGATGCCGTTGTCGCCAAGGGCGCGGTGATCGGATCAATCGCATGAGCACGCCAGAGGGTAATACGGTGGGGGCCAACACGGTAGGGGCCGATCCGGCAAAGGTCGTCCCGCTCAAGGGGATGCGCGGCATGATCGCCGATGCGATGGTCAAAAGCCTGGCCACCGCCGCGCAGCTGACCCACCACGCCAGCGCCGATGCCTCGGCGCTGATGGCGGAAAAGGCGCGGTTGGCAGCGGCGGGCACCAAAGCCTCGGTCGAGGATCTGTTGATGCTGGCGGTGGTGCGGGCGCTGAAGGCGCACCCCGATGCCAATGGCCGGGTCGAAGGGCGCGACGTCAAAACGACGGACAAGGTCGATCTGTCGGTTGCCATCGCGCTGCCCGGCAACCTGTTGGTCGCGCCCGCGATCTTTGGCGCGAGCGAGCTGTCGGTGTCGGAATTGCGCGCAGCCCGGCAGGATCTGGCGGCGCGGGCCAAGGTCAACAAGCTGAGCGTAACGGAAATGACCGGCGGCACCTTCACCGTGTCCAACCTTGGTCTGACGCGGGTGGAACATTTCACCCCGATCATCAACGCGCCGCAAATCTGTATCCTTGGCATTGGTCGGATGACCGATCGCGCGGTGCGGGGCGCCGATGGCGGGATCGAATTGCGCCCGCATGTGGGGCTGTCGCTGACCTTTGATCACCGTGCATTGGATGGCGCGCCGGCGGGCGATCTGCTCACCACCATCTGTGCCGAGATCGAGAACCTCGGGCCATGATCTGCGCCAGTTTTGACACGGCGGATGACGGCAATGCGCGCGAAGAGGCATTGTTCGCCGCCGGTGCCCCGGCTGTTTTGCTGTGGCAGGCAGCGGCGCATTCCATCGTGGTGCCCCGATCCCGCGCGCGCCGTGTCGGGTTTGACGCTCTGTGCGCCCGCGCCGCTGCGGCCGGTTGGCCGATCCAACTGCGCACCAGCGGTGGCGGCGCGGTGCCCCAGGGGCCCGGCACGTTGAATATCGCGATGATCACGCCAATGCCGCGTGGGGCCCAGATCCACGCAGGTTTTGACATGATCTGCGGCACCATTGCCGAGGCCCTGAGCCGGTTCGAAATCCGAACCCAGACCGGTGCCGTGAACGCCGCGTTCTGTGACGGCGATTGGAACGTGACGGCGGATGGCCGGAAACTGGCCGGCACCGCCCAACGCTGGCGGCCCAACGGTGCCGCAGGGTCCATCGCGCTTATTCATGCGGCGATCGTGGTGGATGACCCGCCCGAAACCGTCTGGCCGGTATTGGGCGATGTCGAACGCCACGCCGGCGGCATCATCGCCCCCCGGCGCGATGTGCATGTCGCATTGCGTGACCTTTTGCCCAACACCATGCGCCCCACGTCGGTGCATGGCGCATTGATCCGCGCGGCTGAGGACCGCCTGCACACCATCGGCGACCTGCGGTTTGAGGAGGCCGCAGCCGCCTGACGACAAGAACACCCAAAGGGAGGACAAGATGACCATTCGATTTCACCGCCTGAAACCTTCAGGCCCGGACCACGCAGGCATCAGCCGCCGCATGTTCCTGATGACTACCGCCATGGCCGGCGTGACAACCAGCGCCATGATCGCCAGCACCGGGCGCGCCTTTGCCGCCACGCTGGACCAGGGCGAAAGCGCCACATTGCTGCGCATGGTCCAGGATATCTATCCGCACCCCGATCTGTTGGCGGTCAGCCATTACCAATCCATCGCCGATGCGGTGATTGCCAATGCCGAAAATGATGCCGCCGCCGCCAAAGACCTGCGCGAGGGGCTGGCCCGCATTGACGCGCAATCCCAACACCTGTTTGGCAGCGACTACATCGCCATCCCAGACCCGGATGCCCGCGAGGGCGTGCTGCGCAAATTCCAGCATGACGGGTTTTTCCAGGGCGTCCGCTGGACCGCCTATTTCGCCATCTACAACAACGTCGATGTCTGGCCGCTGTTTGGCTATCAGGGCAATTCGGTCGAATACGGCGGCTATATCGACCGCGGCTTTTCCGACATCACCTTTGTTCCCGATGGCCCCAGCCTTGCGGAACGTATGGCCGAAGTTCAGGGGTGAGGGAGCGCAACAATGACAACTTTTGACAAAACCGACGAATTCTGTGGTCGTCATCATCGGCTCTGGCGCGGGCGGCGGCACGCTTGCCAATGAACTGGCGCAAAAGGGCATCAAATCGGTGGTGCTGGAGGCGGGCAAACGGCTTGATACCTCGGACATGGAAAACGACGAATGGACCATGTTTCAGAAGATCTCCTGGCTCGACAAACGTTATTCGGCGGGCGGCTGGCACGGCGCGGTCAATCACCCGACCCTGCCTGCCTGGATCGTCAAAGGCTATGGCGGGTCCACCGTGCATTGGGCCGGGGTTGCGCTTCGGTTCAAGGAATTTGAATTCAAAACCAAATCCACCTATGGCGCGGTTGAGGGGGCTAATGTCGAGGATTGGCCCGTCAGCCTGGCGGAAATGACGCCATGGTACGAAAAGGCCGAGCTGAAGATGGGTGTCACCGGCAAAACCACCGGCATGCCGCATCTGCCGTGGAACAACGGGTTCCGCGTGCTGGCCGAAGGGTGCCGCAGGACCGGGCGCACCGATTACAATTCGGGTCCGATGGCAATCAACTCGGTCGAAAACGATGATCGCCCGGCGTGCCAACAGATCGGGTTCTGTATGCAGGGCTGTGCGATTGGCGCGAAATGGTCGACGATGGTGACCGAACTGCCCCGCGCCGAGGACAGCGGATTCTGTGAAATCCGCACCGATGCCATGGCGCTGAAAATCGAACATGACGACACCGGCAAGGTCACCGGCGTGCTGTATGCTGACAGCGACGGCAATCACCATCTGCAAAAGGCGCGGATCGTCTGTGTCGCGGGCAATTCCATCGAAAGCCCCCGGTTGTTGCTCAATTCCGCGTCCGAGATGTACCCGGATGGCCTGGCCAATTCCTCGGGTCAGGTGGGCAAGAACTATATGTGCCACACCTCGACCGGGATTTATGCGGTGATGCCGGAAAAGGTGCATATGTTCCGCGGCACATCGGTGGCCGGGATTGTTGGCGATGATGTCAAACACATGCCGGAACGCGGCTTCAATGGCGGGTATTACCTTGAATTCCTGTCGCTGGGCCTGCCGTTCATGGGCGCGTTCCTGGAACCCGGCAATACCGGTTGGGGCCGCAGCTTTTCGCGCGCGATGGAGCAATATGATCACATGTCCGGCGTCTGGGCGCTGGGCGAGGATCTGGCGCAGGAACAAAACGGCGTCACCCTGCACGGCAGCGAATTGGACCAGCACGGTCTGCCGGTGCCCATCGTCGCCAAGACGCCGCATAACAACGATCATGCGATGACGGCGCATATGGTTGAATCGACTTCGCAGATTTATGAATTTGTAGGTGCGACAGATATTTACGAACTGCCACCCTATCCGGCCAGCCACAATATGGGCACCAACCGGATGCATGCGGATGCCGACAAGGGCGTGGTCAATGCCTATGGCCAAAGCCACGATATCGACAATCTGTTTGTCTCGGATGGCAGTCAGTTCACCTCGTCCGGGGCGTGCAATCCGACGCTGACCATCGTCGCCCTGGCCATCCGTCAGGCCGAATATATTGCCGGGGAAATGAACGCCCAAAACATCTGATCTGAATATCTGATCTGAACATCAAAAACGCCCCGGTCCTCCCCGGTGTGGTCGGGTCTTCGGACCCGGCTGCATTGGGGCGTTTTGACGTGAAATCCTGATTTGCGCAAATTCGCGTCTGCGGCTACTATTCGGGGCGCATGATGCCGTATTGTTTCATCTTTCGGTGGATCGTTGCGCGCCCGATGCCCAGGTTTCGCGCGGCTTGGGTGACGTTCCACCGCGCCCCGGAAAGCGCATCCGCGATCATGGTGCGTTCGTCATAACGTGCATTGGGCAGGAGGTCCGTGCGCGTGTCGGCCTGTATCGGCACATTCTGGGCAATCGCCTGCAAATCGGTCCGAGAGATCCGGCGGCCGTCGCCTTCGATCAGGGCTTGCTGGAGCACATTGCGCAACTCGCGCACATTTCCCGGCCAATGGTGCATGCGCAATGTTTCGGCGGCCTCCGGGGTGATGACGACATCCTTGCCCGACAGGGATGTGGCCAGCGCCTGCGCAAGGTGCGCAATCTGTTCGCGGGCCTTGAGCGGCGGCAATGCGATCACGGTGCGGGCAAGCAGATAATAAAGGTCATCGCGGAAACGCCCCTGTTCCACGGCATCAATCAAGGATTTCCGGCTAGTCGCAATGATGCGTGGCATGTCGCCGCTTGTCGGGGCCGGATCAAATTCATCCAGAACGGATCGAAGGCCTGCGCAAAGCCGGGCATCTCGTCGATATTCTCAAGAACGATGGAGACCGGGCCCAGCATGTCGCAGGCAAAGGCGCCGGCAACGCGGGCCTGATCGACCAATGTCTGGAAATAAACCCGATCATCCGGCGTATCATCAAGCGATGCGCAATCGACGGTCATGATATTCGATGCGGCCAGGTCTTCGTCCTGAAACAATGCTGCGATCAGGCTGGATTTGCCGGTGCCGGATGGCCCTTCGATCAGAAAGGGCAGCGACCGGCGAAAGCAGGCTTGTGCCCGTGCGGCCATTGTCGCCATCACATCGCTGCCCAAAGACAGCTGTTTCAGCGACGGGGACAGGCGGCGGCGCTGTGGGCGCGGGGCCTCTGTTTGCTGAACTGGGGGCCGGGCGCGTTGTGGTTTTCGGCTTGTGTGGCTTTTGCGTGCTGCGATGTCCACGGTTGATCCGTGATCCATCCGCACGCTCATCACCCGTTCCGGCACCCGGTCCAATGCCGCGGCATCGGCGCCAAACATCGCCTCAAAGGTCTTGCCGCGAAGCCGGTTGGCGGTTTCTGCGCCGGCAATCACATGCGCATGCGCCGTCGCGCCCAGAATGATCCCGTCGTCATTGACCGCAACCAATTCCGTACTTTGCAAAAGATCGCGTTCCGCGCGCGGCGATACGGAAAGGATCAGCGAGTCTTTGAATTTCCGCTCGAACAGCAGGTGTTGAATGCGGCCGGCAGCGGTGCCCAGCAATTGGCGGGCGAATAGATAATCTGCGGTGTTTCCCCGGTCGAGCATAGAGAAGTTGACGGCCCCGATCAGCTGGTTTTCGGCGTCAAAAAGCGGAACAGCGGTGCAGGAAAACGGATGAAGCAAAGAGAAATAATGGTCTTTCCCCCGCACGGTAAAGGCCTTGCCCTCGGACAGGGCCATGCTGATGCCATTGGTCCCCGCGATCCGTTCGTCCCAGCAAGAGCCATAGGCAATGCCGTTCTTTTCAAACACCGCGCGGCCGTTATCCGGCCCCTCCAGCCGGAGCAGAACACCATTGGTGTCCGTCAGCACCATGCAAGCGCCGGTCTCTGCTGCGATGCCCGCCAATTGGCGAAAGATCCCGTTGCGCCCGCCGGTCCGTTCGACCATTTCTTCCAGCCGTGGGGCAACCTCGGCGCTTTGCATCCGCAGAATGGGGCGCGCGGCATCGCGCACCAGCTTGTAGGTCCGCTCGCATCGCTCCCAAGAGGCACCAACGGCCGCCTCGGGTTTCGTTCGTGCCGAAATCCCGTTCATAAGTCCTCCCTCTGGCGATCTTATCCAAGAAGGGTCTGCGTGGGAATGTTTTGTTTGTCCCACGCCAGCCGCCTGAGAAATACAGTTGCCCGGGTCCTGGCCCTAGGTATTCCGGCGGAGACCCTCGGTGATGTCCTGAAGGACCTGCATCACGTCAGCGGCGTGATTTTTATCAAGCGCGGCTTGATGCGGCTGGGCGAACCCACCGCTGTCATTGTCAAAATACTTGCCCGAGGCCGTTGCAAAATCCGCGCCGGTCGCCGCCGCCGTCAGGATGTCTGCGCCAATCTGAATGTCATTGCCAGCCACGCCAAACCCCTCTTTGACCATTTTCGATGCCAAAAGCGATCCGGGGTTCACGGCAATCGCCACGGGACCATTGGGATAGGTCTGGGCGAAATGCTGGGTCCAGATGGTCAATGCCAGCTTGCTTTGGGCATATGCGCCGAAATCATCCAGCTTTGCCTGACCGGCCATGGCCTTCAGGTTGATCGCGGCCTGGGCTGCGAAGACAGATTCACGATCCGCCCATCCCGGGGGATGATCGGCAAAAGGGCATTGGTCAACACATAGGGCGCAAAGGTATTGACCATGAACCGCACATCAAAACCATCGGGCGTCGTGGGGTTCGCCACCTTGTAGACGCCCGCATTGTTGATCAGCACGTCCAGCGGATCATTGCTTGTGGTCACTTCCGCCGCGAGCTTTTCGACCTCGGCCATATTGGACAGATCGGCGGCATAGGTTTTGACCCCGCCGCCCAGTTCCGCCGCCGCGGCGGCAAGTTTCGACGGGCTGCGACCGTGCAGCAGGATTGTATGGCCTTGCATCGCCAATGTTTTGGCCGTGCGCAAACCAATGCCGTCTGTTGATCCGGTGATAAGAATGGTCTTGGGCATACTGTGTTCCTATGTGGCAAAGTCAGGCAGCACATCATCTGCCAAACGTTTCAATGTGGTCTCGATCTCTGCTTCGTTGAACCGCAGGTTCAGGGCGACGTGATTGATGCCCAGTGCCTCGATCTCGTGCAAATAGCGGCGCAGGAAGGTGGTGCCGGATTGAAACCCCAGATGGATGGGGCGCGGCCCGGCATCGGGATCGGGCAGCACATCAATATAAAGCGATTGCATCACGGGTTTGTCCAATTCGCCGGTGTCCGCAACCCGCTGGCGATAATCGGCCACGACGCGACCCTGGGCTGTGGCATCACGGGGATAGGTCATCCAGCCGTCGCCATTCTGTGCGGTCCAATCCGGGGTTTGCTGGCTGCCACCGGTAATCAGCAGCGGCAGGCGCGGGCCCGATGGTTTGGGCAACATATCCATGCCGCCGGACAGGGTGCCGTGGCTATTTTGCAGGCTGGGGTAGGGGGCCGCAAGGCTCCGGATATAGGCAACGCTGTCGCGGAACCGCGCACCGCGATCGGCAAAGCCCATGCCGAGGGCCGGGTATTCCTCTGGTCGATCCCCCGAGGCCACTCCCAACAGCAACCTGCCACCGGAAAGCACATCCACCGATGCTGCGGCCTTGGCCACATGGGCGGGATGGCGCAGGGGCAGCACGATACTGGCGACGCCAAGGGCAATGTGCTGTGTCGCCGTGGCCAAAGCGCCGAGATAGACAAAGGGGTCATGGATCTGCCCGGCGTCGCCAAAGCTTGGCACGTTGAACGGCACATCACGCAACCAGACAGCGGCAAAGCCAAGCGTCTCTGCCAGTTGCACCCGCGCGATATGGCGGTGCAAGGTCGGCACGGGATTGTTGCCGTTGGCCTCGATTGGGGCCACCAGCCCAAGCGTCAGACGCGCGGGCCGGAACGTGGTGTCATAGGCGCGGTTGATGGAGGCAAAGGTGTTTGCGGGGGTGGTGGCAGTGTCAGGCATGGGGATGCTCCGGCTTAAATCGCACCAAGGTTCGGCTTTCGATGCTTTGGCGGATCACGGACAGGTCCGGGTCTTCGACCAGATCGACGGCGCTATGCGCAACCGAAGGACGTCCCGTATTGTCGTAAATGTTGAAAAAGACGACCTCGTCCGGTGTCATCCGGGATTGATAGATCCATTCGTGGTGCGCATTTGCCGCCAGTCCCATGATTGAGCCGCGCCGATCCGGGTAGATCAGATCCAATGTGATCCAATCCTGATCCGCAACGGTCGCGGGCCGCACAAACCCTAAAGGCGCGCTGTTGATCGGATTGCCAACCGGACGCCAGACATTGACAAAGGCGTAATGCCCCTGCGCCCATTGCGCGGCCTTGTCCGCGCCCAGCAGATCGACAAGCCGCTTTCGGGCGCCATCAACGCTATAGTCGCTGTGCACATTGCGCGCGGGTCTGCGGCTGGCGTTGGGGTCGTCGGTCCGCAGGGTGTGATCAAAGACAATCACCTCTTGCGCGGCAATCCTTTGGGTCAACAACGCGGTCAATTCGGCGTCATAGACGGGCTGCCACGCGGTGTCGTTGTCAAAGGATGTCACCTCTGTGGGGCTGCGTTCAAAGCTGACCCCATCGGTTGCAAAGCGGGTTGTCCTGCCTTGGCGCACATCATGCAGGGCGATTTCGGTTTCCACCAGTTCCGGGGCTACCAGATTGCCGGCAATACCGCCCGCGTCAATTTCAAACGCTTGGCGACCTGGGGTGTGAACGTGGTAATTGACGTGACCCGTGCGTGCCATCGGGCGCTCCTGTGTTTGAAGGTGGCAAGTGGCCCTGAACATGTGGGGCAGGGAAATGGTGAGGGCCTGTGGATCAGGCCAGATCATTCACAACAGGCAGACAAACCGGAATCCAATCTTCGGTGGTCGAGGTCACGGCACGTAGGGAATAGGCTGTCATGGCTTGATCTTTCTTTGCTGGAAAATCACCTCTGTCTTGCTGGGATATTTATCTATTGATGATGCCGCGTAAATTGGTCAAAATCGTATTCATAATTTAGGTTTTGGATATAAATCATGGACACTGCCAGCCTGCGCCTGTTCGTCCTTGCTGCGGAAAAACTGAACATCAGCGCCGCAGGGCGCGAGCTTGGGCTTGCGCCTGCTGTGGCCGGGGCGCATCTGGCGAAGCTGGAAAATGCGGTGGGTGCGGATCTTTTGCATCGGACGACCCGCAAAGTGTCATTGTCGTTGGAAGGGGCCGAATTCCTGCCATTCGCGCGCGAAATACTGGCCCAGGAAGATGCCGCACGCGCCGCTTTGGGCAAAGGTCATGCCACGCCACGCGGGACTTTGCGCTTCACCGCCCCCAGCACATTCGCCCAGCTTTACATCGCCCCGATCTTGCCGGAGTTTCTGCGCCGTTATCCCGATTTGACGCTGGATTTGCGCCTGTCCGACAGCGTGTTTGACCTGATCGAAGGCAGCTTTGATCTGGCGATCCGCAATTCGGCGCTGGAGGATTCCAGCCTGAAGGGTCGCAAGCTGGCGGATGATGTGCGCATGTTATGCGCGTCACCGGGCTATCTGCGCGACAATGGCGTGCCGGCCCATCCAAGTGATCTTGCGAAGCATCAGTTGATTGCATTCAAAAACCAATCGGCACGACCGCTGATCGGGCCGGGCGGAGAGCGCGAGGTATTTGCCCCGGCCGCCGCCAAAAATCGCCTGATACTGGATGATGGCCTGACCCAGAAATTGGCAACCATTGCCGGTGCAGGCATTTCAATCAACTCGCGGTGGAGCGTCGACAAGGAACTTGCCTCCGGGCAATTGGTGCAGGTTCTGCCCGATTATGCCGTTGCCGATAAATCCGTGCTTTGGCTGGTTTACCCGAATTCCAACGTTTTGTCGCCAAAGGTGCGTGTGTTCATGGATTTTCTGGTCGAGAAAATCGTCAGAAACCGACCCTGGGCGGGGGGCTAGTGTTCTGAATTGGCTGGGGAAACCCTTACAAAAGCATGGCGCGTGCGACCACGGCAGAGGTTGCAACCCCATCAATGCAGGGCAGGCCCGTGCGCGTTTCAAGCGCGGTCTTGAGGCCCGACATGCCCGCGCAGCCCAGCACAACGGCCTTGGCGCGGCGCTCTGGGCCGTTGCGATTGTGGTGACAAGCTGATCTTCGACCGCCGTGCCACCGGCCTCGACCGCCAGAACCGGCAGGCCGGAGGCAAACACCCCGGCGCAGGCCGCATTGTGGCCATAGGCATCGACATTGGCGGCGATCACCGGCACCGACACATCCAGCGTGGTGACAATCCCGAAGGCACCACCATGCAGCGCCGCGACCGACATGGCGGCCTGACCGATGCCAATCACCGGGCAATGCGCCGCGTGGCGCACCCGGTCCAGCCCGGTGTCGTCGAAACAGGCGATGACAATGGCATCCACCTGTTCCGCCTTTGCACGGGGCAACACCCCCAACAGACCGACAACCGCCGCTTCGCCATCCGCCGCGCCCTGAATTGCGGGCGGACCGTCGTGATTGGTCCAGCCCAAAATCTCGGTCTCT
The DNA here is from genome assembly GCF_022867865.1 of Phaeobacter sp. J2-8. Taxonomy (GTDB): domain Bacteria; phylum Pseudomonadota; class Alphaproteobacteria; order Rhodobacterales; family Rhodobacteraceae; genus Marinovum. The sequence continues at coordinate 473,771 of NZ_JALIEC010000001.1, forward strand.
GGTGCGGCGGCGCGGGCGGTGGCCACAATGCTGTCGGTCATTGCCACGGTCGCATTCGGGTTGATGTACAGCAGGCGCATGGTCAGACGCGGGATTTGGCCAAGGTGGCCCAATCCGTCAGGATCGTGGTCGCCTCGGACGCCATGTGCTGTTCGGCGGGCATCTTGCGGGCATGTACCCCATGGCCGCATTCATGGATGAGCCGATCGACATCCACCGGAAAGCGCGCGGCCTCGGGCAGATCGCCGATGGCGGCACCGGCCTGATCCATATCGGCGGCATAATACAGCGCCGCAATCCCCGCGATGTTCATCGCCGCCACGCAAAGCGCACAGGGCTCACAGCTTGAATACAGTTCACAGCCGCGCAGATCGACGGTTTCAAGATTGCGACAGGCATCGCGGATCGCCTCGGTTTCCCCGTGCGAGGTGGGATCGTGGTTGATCAGCGACTGGTTGATGCCTTCGCCGACGATCTTGCCGTCCTTGACGATGACCGCGCCAAAGGGTTCGGTGCCGGGGGTGTTCAGCGCCTCTGCCGAAATCTCTATCGCGCGGCGCATGAAGGTTTCATTGTACATCGGTTTTTCCTTGTTCAGCGGCAAAACAGGCGACCCGGCGATCATGTACCTCGGGGCGGCGTTGCGGGCGTTCGACCTTGCACCGATCAAAGGCCAGCGGGCAGCGCGGATGAAAGCTGCACCCCGAAGGCGGCGATACCGGCGAAGGCACCTCGCCGCCCATCGGGCTTCTGTCGCGCTTTGGCGCCTCAAGATCGGGGATCGTTTCCAGCAAAAGCTGGGTGTAGGGATGCAGCGGATTGGCGAAAAGATCGGCGGTGGGCTGAATTTCTACGATCCGGCCCAGATACATCACCGCAATCACATCCGCCATGTGGCGTACCACGCTGAGGTCATGGCTGATGAAAAGATAGGTCAGCCCCATGTCTTTTTGCAGCTTTTTCATCAGGTTAAGAACCTGCGCCTGCACCGAAACATCCAAGGCAGAGGTGGGTTCATCGCAGACCAGGAATTCAGGTTCCCCCGCCAGCGCGCGGGCGATGGAAATCCGCTGGCGTTGCCCGCCGGAAAACTCATGCGGAAATTTAAGCCCATCCGCCGGGGCCAGCCCGACCGTGCGCAACAGCTCATCCACCCGCGCCGAAACCTGCTCGGTTGGCGTGTCGGGGCGCAGGGTGCGCAGCGGTTCGGCAATGATCCGGCCCACGCGCCAGCGCGGATTGAGGCTGGCAAACGGGTCTTGAAAGATCATCTGAAGCCGGTCCCGGTCGCCATGAAACCGGATATTCCCACCCGAGGGCGGATGCAGCCCGGTCACCAGCTTGGCAATGGTGCTTTTGCCACAGCCGCTTTCCCCGACCAGCGCCAGTGTTTGTCCCCGCTGAATGGCGAAATCGACGCCATCCACCGCGCGCAACGTGCGGCGGGGTTTACGCTCGATCAACCGGTTGAGCCAGGGCGCGGACACATCGAAACGCCGTTCCAGCGCATCAACCTCAAGAATGGCATTGGGGCGAATGTTCATGCGACCTCTCCTTTCGTGCCCAGCCAACAGGCCGCGCCGGTGTGTGTGCTGTCGATCCGGGGGATGTCGCGGTGGCACCGTGGCCCGGCATGGCCACAGCGCGGATTGAACGCACAGCCCGGCGGGATGGCATTCAACCGGGGCATCGAGCCGGGGATCATCTGCAATTCTGCCACGTCTTTGCGCAGCGACGGGATCGACCCCATCAATCCGCTTGTGTAGGGGTGTTTGGGGCGGCGCACGACATCGTCGACCGTGCCGACCTCGGCCAAGCGCCCGGCATACATCACCGCCACCCGGTCGGCTGTTTCCGCGATGACCCCCATGTCATGCGTGACCAACATCACCGCCGTGCCCCGTTCGCGGCACAGGCGTTTCAACAGCGCGGTGATCTGGGCCTGAATCGAGACATCCAGCGCGGTTGTCGGTTCGTCCGCGACAATCAATTCCGGCTCGGCACAAAGCGCCAGCGCAATGACAATCCGCTGCCGCATACCGCCGGAAAACTGGTGCGGGTAATTGTCGATCCGCTCTTCGACCGCCGGGATGCCGACCTCGCGCATCAGATCCTTGGCACGTTCGCGGGCGGCGGATTTATCAAGATCGGTGTGCAGACGGATCGTTTCAACCAACTGATCCCCGACCCGAAACAACGGATTGAGTGAGGTCAGCGGATCCTGAAAGATCGCACCAATGCGCCGCCCCCGGATGCTCTGCATTGCGGTGTCGTCCAGATCATCAATCCGATCCCCTGACAGATGGATGGTTCCGGCGGCAATCCGCCCCGGGGGCTCCAACAGCCCAAGGATCGACATGCCGGTCATCGACTTGCCCGCGCCGGATTCCCCCACCATCCCAAGGATTTCCCCCTGCCGGATTTGCAAAGAGATATCGTCAACAGCGGTCAGAATGCCCTTGCGGGTGGGAAATTCGACGCGCAGGTTTTGCACGTCAAGAACGACATCACTCATGGCGTGGCCCTTTCGTAGCTGGGGGTGAAAATCGCGGACACCGGCGGATGGCCGGTGGTGCGGTCGGGGTATTTGGCGATCAATCCGTCAAATTGCGCCTGCGCGCGGGCGGCGTCTTTGGTTTCGTTAATGCCGGGGATGACGCCATCGGCCATCACATGCCGCCCGTCGATCCAGACATCGCGCACATCCCGGCCCGAGGTCGATGTCATCAGGGTTTGCACCGGATCGGGTGTTTGCAGGGTGTTGCGCAGGTCGATCACCGCAATATCGGCCTTGGCCCCCGGGGCCAGACGGCCCAGATCTGGCCGGTTCAGCGCCCGCGCGCCGCCCAGTGTGGCGGCGTCAAACATATCTTCTGATCGGATCGCCTCCATCCCATCGGCCAGCCGCGCGGTCATCATGCCGATCTGCATGTTCAGGATCATGTCGGCGGGATGTGTGTCGGTGCCAAGGCCAATGTTGATGCCTTTGCCACGGCATTTCGGAAAGCTCTTGAGCATCCCGCCATGGCGCGCCGACACCAGCGGACAATGCACCAAAGTGGCCTCTGCCCCGGCAATCAGGTCAAATTCCGCTTCGGTCGCCTGGGTGCCATGCGGCAACAGCCAATTGTCCCGAAGCGCACCAATGCGGTGCAGCCATTCAATCGGCGCGCAGCCGTGTTGTTCGCGCACCAGACGCAATTCCACGGGCGATTGGCTGCAATGCTGGCGCACCGGCGCGCCCATGTCGGCGGCGATATCCGCCGTGCGCTGCAACAGCGTTTCGGTGCAGGTTTCAATCCGGTCGGGCGCAAACATCGCGCGAATGCGCCCGCAGGCCACCCCATCAATCCGCGCGGCAAAATCCGCCGCATCGGCCAGGCCTTGCAATCCGCGTGCCTCATCAAATGTGGCGCGAATGTTGCCCGCATTGTCCGTCACCTGACCACCGGTGCGATAGGCGGGGCCAAGATACACCCGCAGGCCAAGGTCCTCGGCGGCGGCCGCCGCGGCATCGAATTCTGCGACCGTTTCGCCCCATGCGCGGTAAAACAGCGAGGCGATGGGCAGTGCCGTGGTAATGCCGTTGCGGATCAGCTGGGCAAAGGCATGGCGCTTCTGAAACGCCAGCTCCTCCGGCGAATACATCTCATACGGGCCGCGTGCGACATAGGTTTCGGGCCAAACCCGGCCCTTTTGCCACGCCGGGCCGTTGTCGTAGCCCAGGATCGTGGTGTCGAGGTCCGACAGCGCATCAAGGTCGATGAACCCGGGGCAAATCACCGCCGCGCCATAGTCGATCCGCCGCGCGACTTCGCCGTCAAAGCCCGTGCCGACGAAGACCACTTCGGTCCCGTCGATCACCACAACGCCGTTTTCAAACACCACATGGCGGCCATCGCGGTGGCCGATGACCCATCGGGCCGAGAGGAGAGTTCGCGCGCCCATCATGGGGCCTCGATCACGCAGGTGCCATCGCGCGCGACAACCTCGCCCGCCTTCAGCACCAATTTGCGCGGCGCATGGGTGACAACCGCTTCGGCCAGCGTCGCGCCCTCGACCAGCAGGCAATCGGCGGTACAGCCAAGGCCCAGGCCATAGCCCGCCACCCCCATGATCGCCGCGCCGCCAAAGGTGCAGATATCCAGCGCCAATTCGACCTCATCATCCCGGCGCAGATTGTTGCGCATGCCGATCTGCATCGCCTTTTCCAGCATGTCGGAATTGCCATACGGCCCCCAGGTGTCGCGAATGCCGTCACAGCCCGCCCCGGTCAGAATGCCGTGCGCCTTCAGCTCCTTGACCGCCGGAACAGGGGCCGAGGCCGGGGCCGTCGTGAGGATGTGAATGCGGTTCTCCGCCAGCTTTTCCTGCAACCCGGTGACATAGCCGCGATCCACCGCGCCCAGACAAAAGGCATGTGAAATCGACACCTGCCCCTGCATCCCCAGCGCGACGGTGCGATCAATGATTTCCTCCATCGAGAACCAGCCAAGCGCGTCGCGTTCGTGCAGGTGAATGTCCACCGGCTTGCCGTGTTTTTCCGCCAGCGCAAACACCGTGTCCAGATGCCCCTTGGGGTCATGTTCCATGCCGCAGGGGTCAATTCCCCCCACCAGATCCGCGCCAAGCGCCAGCGCCGCGTCCATCAACTCGGCGGTGCCGGGGCGGGTCATCATGCCCGATTGTGGAAAGGCGACGATCTGAATATCCACCATGCCCGCCAGCTTTTCGCGGGTGGCCATCACGCCCTCGATCCCGGCCAGACCGTGATGGGTGTCCACATCCACATGGCTGCGGATATGGGTGCACCCGTGCGACATGGCGAGGATGGCGTGGCGCTCGCTTTGCACCTGCGGATCAAGGCCGAGCGAGACTTTGACCTCGCGCTCATTGTTGATCTTGTCGATCAGGCGCGGGCCGACCTCATTGCGATACCAGGGCAGGCCGAGCAGCGATTTATCCAGATGGGTATGCGCCTCGACCAGCCCGGGGATCACGATGCGCCCGCCACAATCAATCACCTCGGCGTTTGGCGCGGCTTCGGCGGCGAACACACCGTCAACGATATGCAGGTCGGTTACAGGGCCGCCCATCGGGCGCACGTTTTGAAGGGTCTTGGAAGTCACGTTAATCACCGCAGTTTGGGGTTGAGCGCATCGCGCAGCCAGTCGCCGATCATGTTGACCGACAGCACGATCAGACAGAGCTGGATCGACGGAAACACCACGATCCACCACAGGCCGGAAAACAGATATTGATTGCCGATGCGGATCAGCGTGCCAAGCGACGGCTGATCGGGTGGCATGCCGACACCGAGGAACGACAATGTTGCTTCTGACAGGATCGCCAGACCAAAGTTCAGCGTGGCCGCCACCATGATCGGCGTCATGCAATTGGGCAGGATGTGTTGCAACATGATGCGCCAGGATTTCACCCGGATCAGCTTGGCCGCCTGCACATATTCCTTTTTTGCCTCGACCATCGCCGAGGCCCGTACCGTGCGCGCATATTGCACCCAGGACGGCACCGCGATGGCAAAGATCAGGATCGGCGCAGCCAAGATATCCTTCAGCCCGGTGGGCAGGGATGCGCTGGCAATTGCGGTGATCAGAATGGCGATCAGGATAAACGGCATCGACAACAACACATCGCCGACCCGCATGATCACATTGTCGATCCAGCCGCCGAAATATCCCGCCATCAACCCCAGCGCGAGACCAACGCAAAGCGCCAGCAAAACCGAAGCAAAGCCAATGATCAGCGAAATGCGCGAACCATAAAGCACCGCCGAAAGGATATCGCGCCCCTGGGTGTCGGTGCCAAGGATATAGGGCCATTGGCGGGCCTCATTCCAGATCGGCGGAATTTCCGAATTCCAAAGCTCCAGCGCGGCCAGATCATAGGGGTTCTGTGGTGTGATCCACGGCGCAAGAAACGCCGTAAGCGCAACCAGGATCAGCAACCCAGCGGCAAAAATCGCCGAAGGATGCGAGCGGAAGGAATACCAAACGTCGCTCTCGCGCAGCTTGTCCAGCCGGTTGCGCAACGTGGTGCGTGCGGGCACGGGAAGGGTCTTTTCCATGGGGGTCTCCTGCTCAACCATTGGCACGGGCGGTGTCATCGCGCAGGCGCGGATCAACCCAGGCATAGGTGATGTCGACAAGCGTGTTCAGCACGACAAAGATAAAGGAAACGATCATCAGATAGGCCGCCATCACCGGGATATCGACGAAGGTCACCGCCTGAATGAACAGCATCCCCATGCCGGGCCATTGAAATACCGTCTCGGTGACCAGCGCAAAGGCGATCAGATTGCCGATCTGCATGCCCGTCAGGGTGATCACCGGCATCAAACAATTGCGCAGCGCATGGCGCCATTGCACGCGGGCGGTGGGCACGCCGCGGGCGCGGGCGAATTTGATGTAATCGGCGCGCAGGGTTTCCAGCATCTCGGCGCGCACCAACCGCATCACCAGGGTGACCTGAAACGTCGAAAGCGAGATTGCCGGCAATATCAACGCCGCCCGCCCCGAGGGTGTGAGCAACCCGCTCGACCACCAGCCGATATCCACCGTTTCGCCGCGCCCAAAGGCGGGCAACCACCCCAGCGAGACCGAAAAGGCAAGGATCAGCAGAATACCCACCACGAAACTGGGCAATGACACCCCGACAATGGAGCTCAACTGCAATATATTGGCCAATCGACTGTCGCGATAAACGGCGGTGATCACCCCCGCCGGGATACCCACCACCAGTGAAATCACCGTTGCCACCAGCACCAATTCGAACGTCGCAGGGAACCGATCCTTGATCAGCACCATCACATCCTGTTGGTTGCGATAGGAAATTCCGAAATCCCCCTGCACCGCATTGGTGACGAACCGGGTGTATTGGACAACAAAACTGTCATTCAGCCCCAGCCGTTCGCGCAATTCCACGCGGTCCTGCAGGGTTGCCTGCTCATTCACCATCATTTCGACCGGGTCGCCGAAAAACCGGAAGATCACAAAGGCCAACAGCGCCACTGCCAGCATGACAAAAGCCGCATTGGCGGTGCGTTTAAGAAGAAAGGCAATCATTCCGGTCTCCAGTGCCAGGGCCGATCAAGGGGCATGCGCGGCCCCGATCTTGCCAAACAAACGTTTAAGTGGTCCGGGGGATGGTCCCCCCCGGACAGTTGGACCGCCAAAGGCGATCCAACACTTTGATCAGGAATCCGAACCCATCTGCGCAAACCAAAGGCGCGGCTTGGCATCGGGGAACAATGGCATGTCTGCCACGTCCTCGGTCACGGCCCAGGCCATCGGTTGTTGGTGCAGCGGGATCATGATCATCTCGTCCTTGACGATTCCCAGCGCTTCGGTTTGCAGGGCAAGACGCGCTTCAAGATCAAGCTCGCTCCCGGCGGCATCAATCAATGCGTCCAGCTCTGGATAGGACCAGCCGCCCCAGTTGAAGACACCCGCATTGCCGTCTTTCGAGTGAAAGATCTGCAACAATGGTGAATAGCTGTCGAGCAATGGCAAAGTGGCCCAGCCAAGCGTGTAGACATCGGTCTTGCCGTTGGTCCGTTTGGGCGATTGCACCGCGCGCGGCGCCACGTCCAGCTTGGGCGACAATCCGATCCGGCTCCACATCGACGCAATCGCCTGGCAGAATTGTTCTTCGTTCACCAAACCGTCGCTCAGGCAGTTGAATTCAAATTCCAACCCTTCGGCAACACCGGCCTCGGCCAGCAGCGCCTTGGAGGCTTCTGGGTCGAATTCCGGCAGGGTATCCAATGCCTCGGTATAGCCGGGGATCGGCGGGGCGATGGTGGCCCCGGCATTGCGGGACTTGCCGCGCATGACCTTTTGATGGATCAGGTCGAGGTCAATCGCCTTGTAAAGCGCCTCGCGCACTGATTTTTCCACAAACGGGTTCGCCTCTCCGGTGGTCAGCGTGTCGCGGAAGGGGAAGCCAATCATCACGGTGCGCAGGTCGACGCCTTCCAGAACTTCGACATTCGGCGCGGCCACAAGGCGCGGCAAATCCTGCACCGGCGCGTCATTGGTAAAGCTGATCTCTCCCGACAACAGCGCAGCAACCCGCGTCGCGGCAGAGTTCACCGGCGTCAGCTCGATCTTGTCGAGGTTATGCTGCGGCTCGTCCCACCAGTCGGGATTGACAACAAAGACCGTCTTGGCGTCGGGCTGGCGACTTTCGACGATGAAGGGGCCAGTGCCGTTGGCGTTATAAGTGGCATAGCCTTCGGTGCCTGCGCCGACATCGGTTGGCATCAGCGCATCGTTTTCGGTCATCCATTCATTGTCAAAGATATGAATGTTGGTCAGATCGTTCAGCAACAGCGGATAGGTGCCGTTCAGGGTGATATCGACGGTCAGCTCGTCGACCACCTTGGAGCTGACATAGGCCGGCAGGTTGCCTTTGAGCGGCGAGGTTTCGTGGCTGACCCGCGTCAGCGATGCAACGACATCTTCGGCGGTGAAAGGGTTGCCATTGTGAAAGGTCACGCCCTCACGCAGCTTGAAGCGCCAGGTGATCTGATCTTCCAGAATTTCCCAGCTTTCCGCCAGTGCGGGTTCGATCTTGAGGTCTTTGTTATAGCGCACCAGACCTTCGTAGACGTGGTTCAGCACGTTGATCGTGAAACTGTCGCCAAAGGAATATGGGTCAAGCGAGCCGATATCGCGGTTGGCGCCCCATTTCAGCACATTCTCGGCCTGTGCTGTGCCTGTAAATGCAGCAACTGCTGCTGTTGCGAGCAAGAGATGTCGTAGTTTCATATTCTGGTCCCCGTCATGGAAGATTGTATTTCGGATTCGGCGAAATTGGATACGATGTATTTTGGGTGGCACAGTGAATGCGATGTGACAAGTAAATTGTATCCAATTGACGAATTTAATTGTATGCGATATGCATTGTGCGAATTTGATGGGCAGAACAGATTATGAGTGACACCAAGACCACCCTGACCGACGCGGTTCATGACCTGCTTCGCAAGGCAATCATCGAACAAGCCTTGAAGCCGGGGATGCGGCTGCCGGAGGATACCGTCGGCGAACAGTTCGGTGTTTCGCGCACGATCGTGCGTCATGCGCTTGTCCGGCTGGAACACGAAGGGCTGGTTGTGACCCGGCGCAATCGCGGGGCTTTTGTCGCCGAGCCGTCAAAAGAAGAGGCGCAGCATGTGTTCGAGGTGCGCAGATGCCTGGAAAACGATGTTATTCGCCTGCTTTGTGCGCGGATGCCGAAAAGCGGCTATGATCGGCTCGAAGCGCACGTGCGACAGGAGCAAACCGTCAGGGGCAAGGACGGCCCGGTCTCGATTCGTCTGGCCGGTGAATTTCACGTCTTGCTGGCCGAATTGACCGGAAACCCGGTGCTGACGCGCTATATCTCTGAGGTGGTGCTGCGCTGTTCCCTGATCATGTCGCTATATGCCCGCAGCCATTCGTCCGATTGCGCCGTGGATGAACATTCACAGATCATCAATGCGATCCGCGTCGGCGACCCCGATCGCGCCATCGACATCATGGAACATCATCTGGGCGCTGTCGTCGACCGTGCGGACCTTGCACCCCAGGCAGATAGTATCCAATCCATCCTCTCACACTACGGCAAGGAACTTGTCCAATGACCTTGAAAGACGGCTATCATGCCTTTGACTTTGCGGATCTGTCCCCGCGAGAGGCCTATAAGGTCATGATCGGAACCATCGTGCCGCGCCCCATTGCCTGGGTCACGACGATTTCGCCCGATGGCGTGGTGAATGCGGCACCCTATTCGTTTTTCAACTGTCTGTCCGCCGATCCGCCGATTTTGGCGCTGGGCGTCGAAAACAAACCGGACCGTGGCTTCAAGGACACGGCCTATAACATCCGCATGACGGAATGCTTTACCGTCAACATTGTGGATCGGGTAAACGTCGAGGCCATGGCCGTCACCGCCGCCGGGTTTGAGCCCGAGGTCGATGAGCTTGCCATGGCCGGGTTGACGGCTGTGCCGGGGGATCACGTCAAATGCCCGCGCATCGCCGAGGCGCCGGTGGCCTTTGAATGCGAACGGTATCTTGGAATCTCGGTCAGTTCCGCGCGCGAGATCATTCTTGGCCGGATCGTGCGGGCACATATCCGCGAGGATGTGATTGATCCCGAATCCTATTATTCCGACCACGAAAAGCTTGATGCGCTTGGCCGGATGGGCGGCAATGGCTATGCCGGGACAATGGATTATTTTGATCTGCCGACGCCATCCGCCGAGGATATTCTGAAAAACCTTGCGGTCCGCACCGCCTCTGGCGGCGCATGACGCTGGGGCGGCGGATGGCAGGAAAGACCGGGGTTTGTCCAATCTTTCACCGCCGCTGCCGCCCGCGCGTTCCGGTCAAATCTGCCAGGTAAAGCCGGTTTCTTTTTCCGAACGATCCCAAAGCTTTACCGTCACGGCCTTGTCATGCGCAAAGGATTCCAACGTGCCTTGGCCCACCGGGCCGACCCATTCCATGCGTCCTGTGGGGCCATATAATGCCTTGGGCTTCAGCCCGTCTTCGGTGGCGCACATGACTTCTGGATAGGCGCCCTTTTCGGCGGATTGCACCATTGGTGACAGCGACATAAGCCCGAATACGAGGCGCGAGGTCAGGCTGCCGCTTGTGCGGATCAACGAGGTCGCGGAAGATCCGGGGTGACAGACAAAGACGCGCACGCGTTTTCCCGCCGCTGCGATCCGGTCTTGCAGCTCATAGGCGAACATCATCTGCGCCAGCTTGCTTTGGCTATAGGCGGGATTGGCGCGATAGGCCTTGTCCCAGTTCATATCGTCGAACTGAATGGTCCGCAGCCCCATCTTGTAGCCAAGGCTGGCAACAACCACGATGCGGCCTGCACTTTCGTCGATGCGATCAAAAAGCATGCCGCAGAGGACAAAATGACCATAATGGTTGGTGCCCAGCTGGCTTTCGAAACCATCTTTGGTGAATTTCTGTGTCGGCACCTGCGCGATGGCGGCGTTACAGATCAGGGCGTCAATGCGCGGCACGGTCGCCAGCACCTCTGCCGCGGCGGCGCGCACGCTGGCCAATTCAGCCAGATCCATGCGAATGAAACGCACATCGGCCTTTGCGCCGAATTCCTGTTTCAGATCGTCGACGGCGGCGGAAGATTTTTCGGCGCTGCGGTTCAGCATCACCACCTGCGCACCTTTGGCCAGCAGAATGCGGGCGGCCTGAAATCCTGCACCGGCATTGGCACCGGTGATCAAATAGGTTTTGCCCGCAAGCGAGCCGAGGCGGTCTGGCGTCCAGCCTTTGGGGCCAAATTGGGTGTCTGTCATGATCTTGATCCTTCCAGCGACGGCCAGCGGCCGCGCAAATGGTTGCTGTTCTGATCAGGGATCTAAATGTCGCGATGGATGGAAAATAGCCAGGATCATCGCGAATACTTGCCCGATTGTATCAACCGGGTTGTTTTGTCCAAATGCATGGCCCTAAATGACCCTCATGACAAAACCGCAGATAAAACAGCTGATCGAAAACCGCATCCATGCGGATGGCCTGATGGAAACCGGCATCAGCGGGGTCAGGCTGTTTCGCGCCACCGCTGCCATTCCCTGTGCCCCTGCGGTGTACGAGCCCAGTGTCATTGCCATTGTGAGCGGAACCAAGGAGGCGGTTCTGGATGGCGAGCGCTATGTGTATGATGACAGCCGATACATGTGCTGCCCGATGTCGATGCCGGTGACGGCGGGCACGCCGGATGCCGCGCCGGACAGGCCGCTTTACGGTGTGTATCTGTCGCTTGATCAACGGATCATGACCGAATTGATTCTGGAAATGGACAGCGCCGGGGGGCTGCCATCTGGCCGGGGCGCGCCGGGAAAACAGGGGGTTTGGCTTGCCCGCTGGGACGAGACATTTTGTGATGCGCTGCTGCGGCTTTTGCAGCTGGGGGAAAGCCAGACAGATACGGCGGTGCTTGGTGCGGCGCGGCTGCGCGAAGTTTATTATGCCATCCTCAAAGGCGAGGCCGGTCCCCTTGCGCGTCAGGCCTTTGGCCCCGGAAATGCCATTGCCCGGTCCATTGCGCATTTGTCGTCTAATCTGGATACGCCAATCTCGATCGAGGATATGGCCGCCCGTGCCGGCATGAGCCGCGCAGTGTTTCACCGCAAATTCAAACAGGCGACAACGATGTCGCCGATCCAGTTCGTGAAATCCATGCGACTGAACAATGCTGCCATGAAAATTGCCGGTGGCGTGACGGTGACCGAAGCGGCGCTGAATGTCGGCTACGTCAGCCCGTCGCAGTTCAGCCGAGAGTTCAAGCGTATGTATGGGCAATCGCCACGGCAGTGGAGCGATGCGCAGCATCATGCGGTGGGATTGGCGTAAGGCGCGGCCAGCCTCTTTGTGGTGCCGGGGGGGCGGTTTGACCGTTGTATTGCCCCGGTAAAGCAAACGGCACGCCAAATTGTCTTGGCGTGCCGTGGGGTTAGGCCACAGGTTCCGGCATCAAAGCTTTGGGGTGCCAGTCATTGTGTCGCCTGTGACCCGCGCCGCGCAGGTCCATGCGACCCAGCGGTGATGCGCGGCAAAGCCTGAAAGCTTAGTGCGCCATCCAGGATTGATCGACCCAGCTTTCAATATCGCCGGTCCATTCCAGCGCCGTGCCGCCCGGCCCCTTCAACACACCACTGTCAAAGAGGAATTTCGCCATGGTGCCAAAGGTTGTCATATTGATTGTGCCGACCGGCGTGTCCCCGTCGCGCAGGAAACCGCCATCGGCAATCGCCTGCATCGAGCCTTGCACCAGCTCGCCGTTCGGAAAATCGCCAGCCGCGATCAACATGTCGGCGGCCGCTGCCGGGTTGTCTGCCGCCCAGGCATATCCCGCCTGAGTGGCCTTCATGAAACGCGCAACCATGTCGGGGCGGTCGGCCAGAATCTCGGTTGTGGTGCCGATATAGCCGTTTTGCTGATCCGGCACGCCGTAGTCGGTATAGGCGAAACTGCTCTGTTCCCGCCCGAGCAAGACGCTGTTCACCCCTTCCCAGGTCGAAACCTCCAGCGTGAAATCAACCGCGCCGTTGGCCAGCGCCTCATAGGCGCCGGTGCCCAATGTCACCGTGTCATATGTCGGCTCGCCGCCATCGGTTTCGATCATGGTGGAAATCAGCGCGTCTTCCCATGCGCTGCCAAACCCGGCATAGATCTTGCCCGTCAGATCCGCAGGGCGGGTGATGGCGGTGTTGGCGCTGTTATAGACCAGCCGCCCGGTTTCGTGCTGCATCGTCGCCCAGAGCGCGGTGATGTCGGCCTCTGCCGCCCGCGCGCTCAGAAACCCAAGCGAGGTCATGTAAGCGAATTCCGTGACCTTCGCGGCCAGCAACGCGGTAGAGGTGCTGTCGGTATACGGCAGGATATCCACCTCCAGCCCAGCATCTTTGTAAAGACCCTGATCGCGGGCCACGATCAGCCCGATGTGGTTGGTGTTCAAGGTCCAGTCGAGCGCAATGCTCACCTTGTCTTCGGCATGGGCCACGGCGGGCAGCGCAAGGCAGGCAGCAAGCAGAATAGGTTTCATGGTGTCTTCTCCAACAAAAGGGATCTGAGCGAGACCCGCATCGGGGCCAGGCTGGCCTCGGTTCGGGTGTCGCGGGGCGAGGGAATGGGCAGGTCGGCCAAAATCCGGCCAGGATTACCCCCCATGACAAGGACGCGATCCGCCAATTGCGTCGCCTCATAGAGGTCGTGGGTCACCATCAACACGCCGCGCGGGGTCCGCGCGAGTTGTTGGCAGAGCCAGTCCTGCATTTTCAGGCGGGTCACAGCGTCAAGCGCGGAAAAAGGTTCGTCCAACAGCACAAATCGGCTGTCCTGTACAATCGTTCGCAAAAACGCCGCGCGCTGTCGCATGCCGCCGGACAGTTGATCGGGAAACAGCTGCGCCGTGCCGTCCAGCCCGAATGCGGGCAACAGCGGTGCGATGCGCGCCTGTGCGTCGCGGCGATGAACCCCGGCGATTTCCAGCCCCAGGGCCGCGTTTTCGGCGATGGTCAGCCAGGGAAACAGCGTGTCCTGCTGCGGCTGATAGGCAATGCTTGGATGCGGCGGGGTCACGGCGCTGCCATCCAGCCGGGCGCGACCCTGTGCGGTCAGCGTCGGTGGCAGGACCCCGGCCAGCCATTTCACCACCGATGATTTGCCACAGCCAGAAGGGCCGATCAGGCAGGTGATTTGGCCCTCCGCCAATTCCAGTGACAGATTCTGCACCAATTGGGTGTCCGCTGCGGCGATGGTCAGCCCTTCAACCTGTAGCATCGTTGTCCCTCCGGAACCGGCGCCCGGTGGCCCGGTCGACCCCGTGCAAGAGCGCAAGCAACAACAAGGTCAGACAGGCAGAGACGACAACGGCGGCCAGCACCAGGTCGGCGCGAAAGTTGTTCTTTGCCGACAGGATATAAATCCCAAGACCGCGCCGCGCGCCTGAATATTCTGCAAAGATGGCGGCCACCACCGCATAGGTCGCCGAAATGCGCAGCCCGGCAAAGAAGGCCGACCGCGCCACGGGCAGGGTCGCGCGGCGAAACACGCTCCATTGTCCTGCGCCCATGGACACCAATTGATCCCGATAGGCCAGCGGCAGCCGGGCATATCCCGACAGCAGGCTGACCAGCATCGGGAAAAACGTCACGAGGATGACCAGCAATACCTTTGGCAACAGCCCGAAGCCGAACCACAACACCATAAGCGGCGCCAGCGCCACGATCGGCACCGTTTGGCTGGCCACCAGCAACGGCATCGCCCCACGGCGCAGCCAGGGCAGGAAATACAGGGCGACCGAAGTGGCAAATGCCACCAGCACCGACAGGCTGAACCCGGTTGCGGTCACCGTCAGGGTGGCCAGTGCATGGCTGCCGATGTCGGCCCGGTTCAACCACAGGCCGCGCAGCACATCATGCGGCGCCGGCAACACCAGCGGCGACACCGCCGCGCGGGCGCAATAGACCTCCCAGGCTGACAGCAACGCCAGCGCAATAAGAACGGTCGGAAAGCTCCGTTTCAGAAACGACATTGGTGTCTCCGATCGCAGGACCGCGCCCCTGCATCCTGTGCAGGGCGGCGGGTCGGTGCGTTCAGCGCAGGCTGGGGGAGTTGGCAGAGGCGGTCATGTCAATGGTGACATGGCCCTCGGCTGGGCCAAACCGCAGGAAAGCCTGCCGCAGAACCTCGAACACGGCGCCGGCGTCACCGCGCAGACGGGTGCAGAAGTTCTTGGATTTCAAAAAGGTGCCAGAACCTTTCAGAAAGTCGATGCAGCCATAAATCTCGTCCATATGGCCATCCTGGCCCAAGACATAGAGCGAGAACTGCACATCAATCTCGACCCCGGTGACCGGGGCATCGGTGACGGCCTGATGGGCCAATGTCTGGCGCTCTGCCAATGACAGCGATTGTGCCTTGGTCAGCGTCTCGCAATGACAAGAGGGGTCATCCGGTTCCCCGGGACAGCCGCGCGACAGGGTGACATGCATCGCGACATGATCCGGCTGGGCAGCAACCGTCGCAAACAGATCGCGGATCGCGTCGAACAATGGCCCCGGCGCGCCGACCATAAGCGTCGACATATCGTCGGTCTCGATCCGAAGATCCTGTTGATATGGGGTAAAGGCCTTGAGCCCGGACAGGATGACATCGACAAAATCGGATGTCATCGGGTAGAGTGACACTTGCGCGCCTATAAACATATGTGACCTCGCTCCGCTGGTATGATCCAGATCAGCTGTGGAGGGTTCACGCATCGTTGCGCATCTCAGCCCCGTTCGGGACACCCCTGGCTATTTCGCGTGCAACATTCATTGCATCGCCGGCCATGTCAAGCGCTGTTTGCCCGAGGGGCAGCCTTGGGCCGGATATGGCATTTGAGATCAGATTTTGGACCTCAAATATCATTGTCTGCCATGCCCTGCGGCCCTACCGATCAAGGGGAAAGACGTGGGAGGATGTTATGGACATCGAAGGTAAGACAATCTTGGTCACCGGGGCCAATTCCGGGCTGGGCGCGGGTGTGGCCGCGCGCCTGTTGGCCGATGGGGCCAATGTGGTGGGCATCGACATTGCCACTGACGGCGCGTCGCAGCACGACAGATTTGCGCTGGTCAAGGCCGATGTGACCGCGCCCGATCAGGTGGCTGCGGCGATCGAGACCGCCAAAAGCCGCTTTGGCGCGCTGCATGGTCTGGTCAATTGCGCCGGGATCGCGCCGGGACAGAAGATCGTCGGCCGCGACGGCCCGCATGATCTGGCGCTGTTTTCCAAGGCGGTTTCGATCAATCTGATTGGCACGTTCAACACCATGCGGCTGGCCGCCGAAGCAATGGCGGGCGGCGATGCCGGCCCCGAAGGCGAACGCGGTGTGATCATCAATACCGCCTCGATTGCGGCCTTTGACGGCCAGATCGGACAGGCGGCTTATGCGGCCTCCAAGGGGGGTGTTGTCAGCCTCACCTTGCAGGCCGCACGTGAATTGGCGCGCTCGGGCATTCGGGTGATGGCAATTGCGCCGGGTATCTTTGAAACGCCGATGATGGCCGGTCTACCACAAGAGGTGCAGGATTCCTTGGGGGCCAAGGTGCCGTTTCCGGCGCGGCTTGGGAAGGCGTCGGAATTCGCCGAGCTGGTGGCGGCAATTTTCGCAAACCCCATGCTGAACGGCGAGGTGATCCGCCTGGATGGCGCGCTGCGCATGACGGCGAAATAGCGGGGCGTGAGAGTCAGATTGCATTGGCCGCGGGGCGTGGATGTGCCCCGCGGCCTTTGTTCGGTTCCGGCCTAGCTGCGCACCATGCCGAGGATGTCATAGGTCTTGTCCAGGATCGGCGACGCAATGTCGCGCGCGCGAGCGGCACCATGACCAAGGATGCGGTCGATTTCCGGCAGGTCATCCATAAGCCGCGACATCTCGGTCGAAATCGGCGCCAGTTTCGCCACCGCCAAATCGGCCAGCATCGGTTTGAATTCCGAAAACTGCTTGCCGCCGACATCACCCAGCACCTGATCGACGCTTTGGTCGTTCAGCGCCGCATAGATGTTGACCAGATTGCGCGCCTCGGCCCGGTCTTCCAGACCTTTGGCCTCGCTTGGCAGCGCCTCGGGGTCGGTCTTGGCCTTGCGGATCTTTTTCGCAATCGTGTCGGCATCATCGGTCAGATTGATCCGGCTGGCGTCCGAAGGATCGGATTTCGACATCTTTTTTGTGCCGTCCCGCAGGCTCATCACCCGGGTTGCGGCACCTTCGATCACCGGTTCCGGGATCGGAAAGAAATCGACGCCAAAATCATTGTTGAACTTGATCGCAATATCACGCGTCAGTTCCAGATGCTGTTTCTGGTCCTCGCCCACCGGCACATGCGTCGCGTGGTAAACAAGAATGTCGGCGGCCATCAGCGCAGGATAGGCCAAAAGCCCCAGCGATGCGTTTTCCTGATTCTTGCCGGCCTTGTCCTTCCACTGGGTCATGCGCTTCATCCAGCCCATGCGCGCCACACAGTTGAAAGCCCACGCCAATTGGGCATGTGCAGACACTTGCGACTGGTTGAACAGGATGGATTTTTCCGGGTCGATACCCGACGCAATGAACCCGGCGGCCAGTTCGCGGGTGGCATGGCGCAGATCATTGGGGTCTTGCCAGACGGTGATCGCATGCATGTCGACCATGCAGAAAATTGATTGCACGCCATCGTCCTGACTGTCGGCAAAGCGCTTCAGCGCGCCAAGATAATTGCCAAGATGCAGGTTGCCCGAAGGCTAAATCCCCGAAAAGACGCGGGGGGTAAAGGCAGATGGGGTTTGGACGCCCTCTGTCATGGGGTTTCTCCGTCTGGATTTCCGATTGTTCTGCGCTTACCCATGCACCAGAGGGTCGTCAAGGTGAAGGCCCAGCCAGACCGCAGGGATGCCCATGCACGATCCGATGAACCAGCCGCCGATCAACCCCTTGCCGCCGGTCATTGTGGCACTGTTTCTGGTGATTGCCGGGATTGAATTGACGTTTCAGGCGGGCGCGCAGGGCTTTGTCGGTGGGCCGACTGCGGTCGGCTGGCGGCTGGATGCGGTGCGCACATATGCCTTCTCCGGCGACATATTCGACTGGATGCTGGCCAACGGGGTGTTCCCGTTGGAACATATGATCCGTTTTGTCAGCTATCCGTTCCTTCAGGCCAATTTCAGTCATGCGCTGTTTGTCAGTGTCATGTTGCTGGCGCTGGGCAAATGGGTGGGCGAGGTCATGGGCGGCGTTCGGGTGCTGGTGCTGTTTCTTGGGTCATCCATCATCGGCGCGGTGTTTTATGGCGCGGTTTTGAATGATCCCGTGCCGCTGATCGGCGGCTTTCCGGGGGTCTATGGCATAATCGGCGGCTTTACCCTTCTGCTTTGGCGGCAATTGGGCGCCGAAGGCGGGCAGCAGATGCGCGCGTTTTCCTTGATCGGCATGTTGCTGGCGATCCGGCTGGTGTTCAGCCTGCTTTATGGCGCTGACAGCACATGGGCCGCTGATTTTGCCGGGTTTGTGGGCGGATTTGCCATGTCGATATTGCTGGCGCCCGGGGGCTGGACGGCGTTTCTGGCGCGTATCCGGCGCTAGGGTCTGGATCCTAGACAGCACTGAGCAGCTTTTCAGATCTGTTGGACTGCCGGTTCGGGCGGTGGCTTGACCGTCGTCAATCAAAACCATAAAACTAGTTTTATCGAATCAATGGAGATTTTGGATGAACTGGGAACAAGCGGCGGCAGGATTTGCCGCGATGGGATCTGAAGCCAGACTGCAAGTGCTGCGCATCTTGATCCGTGCGGGCGAAAGCGGCCTGACGGTATCGGACCTTCAGGACCGGACCGGGATCGCGCCATCCACGCTGGCGCATCACCTGAAATTTCTGGCGGGTGCGGCGCTTATTGATCAACAACGCGATGGCCGCATGGTGATAAACCGCGCCGATTACGCGCAATTGGAACAGCTTGCACAATTTATTCTGTGTGAATGCTGTGCGGATGAAACCAGAAAGGCGGCGAACAATGGCTGATCTGACGCAATCGCCGAAACGCGATCTGGTGAACGGGTTGAAAACCCCGTGGACGGTTGTGGTGATCGTTCCGTTGTGTGTGGCGCTGCTGGATCCGGGGCAGTTCGTTCCGGTTGTGGAATTCGCGCTGCGGGCGTTTCTTGGCACCTTGCCCTTTATCCTCTTTGCTGTGCTGTTGATTGCCTATCTCAAGGCCGCCGGGGCCGAAGCGATGATCGCCCGTGCGTTTGATGGCCGCGAGACCCAGGCGATCTTCATGGCGGCGCTGTTTGGCGGGCTTGCCCCGTTTTGTTCCTGTGAGGTCATTCCCTTTATCGCCGGGCTTTTGGCGCTGGGCGCGCCGCTGTCTGCGGTCATGGCGTTCTGGCTGTCCTCGCCGCTGATTGATCCGCCCACATTGCTGATCACCGCTGCTGCCCTTGGATGGCCGTTTGCGGTGGGCAAGGCGATTGTCGCGGTGGGCCTGGGTCTGTTTGGTGGCTTTGCCGTCCGGGCAATGGTCGGGGCCGGCGCATTTGGCGATATGTTGCGGCCCCGCAAATCTGCGGGCTGTGGTTGTGGGCCAAATCCGTTGGAGGGACGCCCGGTATGGAAGTTCTGGACTGAAGAGAAACGGCGCGGCGAATTCCGGGCACAGATGATCGAGAACATGGTGTTCCTGGCGAAATGGTTGGCGCTGGCCTATGTGCTTGAGGCGCTTTTGGTCACCTATGTGCCCGCTGATGTGATTGTGCGATTGGTCGGCGGCGATGGTGTTGTTCCGGTGGTGATCGCGGCCTTTGTGGGGATGCCGGCCTATCTCAACTCTTATGTTGCGCCGCCGCTTTTGGCGGGGCTGGTGGAGCAAGGCATGACATCCGGCGCAGCGATGGCGTTCATGATTGCCGGCGCGGTCAGTTCGGTGCCGGCCATGGCGGCGGTCTGGTCGCTGGTGAAGCCACGGGTGTTTTTCACCTATCTCGGACTGGGGGTCAGCGGTGCGATTTTTGCAGGCTTGGTCTTTGGCACGCTTTATTAAGCGGCGCGCCGGGGGCGCACAGGTTGGATTTGCGTTCAGGCCACGCAGGCCTTGAGGGGGCCAGCCCCTCAAAACCCCGGCGTATTTCAAAAGAGAAGAAGCCCGGCGGTGATTAGAACATGTCGTTTGGCAGGATCGGCAGCAGGCGGGAGAAACGGCGCAGTTTTTCCAGTGGGTACGGCAGGACAAAGCCTCTGCGTTCTCTTGCGGGCAGGGCCGCATTTCTTGTGGCTAGGGCGGTCCATGTGGCGGCCTTTGACGGGTCGCCGGTCTGGTTCTTGCCCAACCATTTTTGCGCCAGTTGTTGCCGCAGGGCGCTGATTTCTGCCTTGCCGTCAAAGGCGATGGAGGCTTCGGTATCCCAGCGCAGCGAGCGGCCGTTCAGATTGGCAGAGCCGACAATGCCGATCCGGTCGTCGACCAATGTAACCTTGGAATGGACATAGACCGGCCCGGCGCCGTGGATTTGCGGGCTGTCGGGGTCTGCGGGATAGGGTTGCGCCGGGGCGATGATGGCCGCGCGTGCACCATAGGCGCGTTCCAGCCGGATCAATCCGCGCATTTGCAGGGCATGGGCGTGGCGGGCATCCCAGCCGTCGTCGCCGCCAAACAACACGCGCTCGGCGAAGGGGGGCAAGATCAGGATCAGGTTCAGGTCGCGGTGGTCCGCTGCCCGGACCAACGCGTCGATCACCGGGCGGTGGCGGAGGAACTGCGTTTCAATATAGAGGCTGGCGTGGGCGCTTTGGATTGCCTCAATCACGGCGGTTTCGTTTTCGCGGATTTTCGGGCGGGGGCCCAATCGGGTCAGCCCCGGGCAGGCAATTGACAATGTCCGCAGCAGACGCGGGCCGGAATGCGGCTGGGTTTGGGGTGGCTGTAGTGGTGTTGCGTCGTCGTTCACCGGGGGCGTGCAGTTGCGCGCGGCGTTCCAACTGTCGGCGAAATGCGCGGCGAGATCACGGCAAAATGCGCCATCGGCGCGGACCGATACGTCGTGCCAGGTGTCTTCGGGATTGCGGTCATGGTCGGGGGTGTCAAAGCGGCGTTCATTGATATCCAATCCGCCAATGATGCAGGACTGGTCATCGACCACGGCGAATTTCTGGTGAATGGTGACCGGGCGCAGGTGATTGGTCCCGCGCAGGGCGGCCCGTTCCACCGGTGTGAGATCATCGGGGTCTTGGGTGCGCATTTCCGCCAGACGTTTTTGCAGCCGGTCGCGCATCGCCAGCCGCCAGAACAGCCGGCGCTTTGGCCATGCGGGGCGCAGAGGATCTGGGCGTCGCCTGATACGCAGCGTTGCAAATGGCGCACGGCCCGCCAGGAGTTTTGATGCAGATCCGGGGCAAAGATCGGGTCGAAATCGGCCAGCAAGACCCGAAGGGCAACGCCCCGTGCGGTGACATCGGCCAGCAGATCGGCCCAGGTGTCGAGCCCGCGGTCGCGCAGCCCCGGATCGCGCAGTCGGGTGCGCGGATCAAAGATGCGGAAGGACATCCAGACCTTGTGTTCGGCCTCATCCACCAGCCGTTCCAGCGCGGGAAAGGCCTGGGCGGCGGTGATCAATGGGGTGATGGGCGGGGTGTCTGTCATGATCTGCGCCGACGTAGTGTGCTCTTCAGTTCGTGCAAGCTGAAGGCGCCAAACACCTGGCCAAAGATGAAATAGGCCAGCGAGCCGAGCAGGATCAGCGCGGCCAGTGCCGGATAGCGGATGTAGTCCATCACCAGATAGCGCCCAAGTGCCGCGTTCAGCCCCCAGAGCACCAGCCCCATGGCCAGAGATGCGGCGATGATCCGCCAGATGCGGCGGCGGAACCGGGTATCGAACCGGGCGGTGTCGCCAAACCGGCGTGCGCCGACCGCCAGAAGGACCACCATCGCCCATCCCGCCAGCGACGTGGCAATCGCCGGGGCGATCCAGCCCAGAGCATAAGACAGGCCAATCGCAATCACCGCATTGATCGCCATCGCCCACAGCGCATAGCGGAACGGGCTGCGGGTGTCTTCGCGGGCGAAAAACAGCGGTTGCAGCAGTTTTTGCAACACAAAGGCGGGCAGGCCGAGGCCATAGATCGCCACTGCGACGGCGATGGCGGCGCTGTCGTCGGGGCCTGTGGCGCCGCGTTCGAACAGGACCGATACCAACGGCAGCGGGATCACCACCAGGGCCACCGCACAGGGCAGGGTCAGGGCCAGAGATATTTCACCAGCGCGCGACAGGGCCTCGCGTGCGCCTGTGTCGTCTGCGGCCTTCAGGCGGCGGGACAGATCCGGCAAAAGGACAATCCCGACCGCAATCCCCACCACGCCCAGCGGCAATTGATAGAGCCGGTCCGCCGCATAGAGCCAGCCAACTGCATTGGCAAAATGCGAGGCCACCTGCTGGCCGACCAGCAGGTTGATCTGCATCACGCCGCCGGCCAGCGCTGCGGGCAGGGCAACGATGGCCAGACGTTTCATGTCGGGTGTCAGGCGCGGGCGTTGCCATTGCAGCCGGAACCCGGCACGGCGCACCGCCACCCAGACCAGCGCCAGCTGGGCGATCCCGGAAAATGGCACGGTCCAGATCAGCACCTGGGCAATTGGCCCGTCTACCAGCGCAGCAATGCCCATCGTGACCAGCACAAAGACGTTCAACAGCACCGGCGCGGCAGCGGCGGCGGCAAAATGGCCTGCGGCATTCAGCATGCCAGAGCAAAGCGCCGCCAAGGAAATGAACAGGATATAGGGAAATACGATCCGGCCGAAATCCACCGTCAGATCAAAGCGTTCATTGCCGGAAAATCCCCCCGCCGTGGCCCAGACCAGCACCGGCATGAAGACCAGCGCCAGACCCGTCAAACACAAAAGGACAAAGGCCAGCCCCGACATCGCTTCCGAGGCAAAGCCATCCGGGTTTTCACCGGCCTCCAGCCGTTTGGAAAACATCGGCACAAAGGCGGCATTGAACGCGCCTTCGGCAAAGAACCGGCGAAACATATTGGGCAGGCGAAAGGCCGCAACAAAGGCATCCATCACCGGACCGGGGCCAACCAGCCCGAGGATCATCACCTCGCGCGCGACGCCCAGAACCCGGCTCATCAAGGTCCAGAGGCCGACGGTAAAGATGCCGGAAATCAAGCGGATGGGTTTCATGTGTCAGCCGGTCCTTGCGCGCATGGGACCGGCTTAGCCTATTGGCTGTTGCGGCGGAAGGGGCGGCGGCCCCGACCCGACAAATACAGCTGCGCGCACAGGGGCTAGGCGCTTGACGACAGTTTCATCAGGATCAAACCGGCAAAGATCAGCGCCGCCGCCGCCACCCGCAGGCCGGTCACCGGTTCGCCAAGCAACGCAATCCCAAGGATAAAGGCCCCCAAAGCGCCAATTCCGGTCCAGATCATATAGGCAGTGCCCATCGGCAAAACGCGAATGGCCAGCGCCAGCAAGCCGAAACTGCCGATCATGAAGCCGACCGTGGCCAGACTTGGCCAGAGGCGGGTGAAGCCAAACGACAGCTTCATCGAATAAACCCAGCCGATTTCAAGCAAGCCAGCAATGAAAAGATAAATCCAGGCCATCTAAGCCCCCTTTGGTTCAACCGCCGGGCCGTCCCGGACATGTCTCCTCAGGATCACGATCATGATCCGGGGCGAGGACGTGGCCTCTGGCCCCTTAATTAGGGATTTTTGGGTGTGTTGCCAACCGCAAACGCAAAAAAGCCCCGCCAGGCAAGGCGGGGCAAGTTGGTGCCAGCGCATAGCGCGCGGCACCGGCGGTGTGCCGTTTGTTTTTAAGGGATCTTTTGTCGTGGTGGTGTGGGCGCGTCAGTTCGGACGATGACCCATTTCGGCCCGGATCTGTTGGCGGAACACGTCGATCGGCACGGTTTTGCCTTCGCGTTTGATATGCCAATAGGTCCAGCCATTGCAGGATGGCGCGCCTTCCAATGCGGCGCCGACCTGATGGATCGAGCCGCGCACATCGCCACCGATCAACGTGCCGTCAGCGCGCACCTTGGCCTTGTGGCGTTTGTTGATCGAATACAGCTCTTCGCCCGGGCGCAACATGCCGCGTTCGACCAATTGGCCAAAGGGCACCCGTGGGGCCGCGCGTTTCGATGTGGATACTTCCAACACCTCGCGGTCAAATTTGCGGATCTTGCTCAGCCGCTTTTCAGCAACCTTGCGATAAGCGGCTTCACGTTCGATGCCGATGAAATCACGGCCCAGCATTTTGGCAACTGCGCCGGTGGTGCCGGTGCCAAAGAACGGATCAAGCACAACATCGCCCGGGTTGGTCGACCCGACCAGCACGCGGTGCAACAGGGATTGCGGTTTTTGCGTTGGATGCGCCTTTTCGCCGGCCTCGTCCTTTAGCCGCTCACCGCCGTTGCAGATCGGCAGAACCCAGTCGCTGCGCATCTGGATGCCTTCGTTCAGCGATTTCAGCGCCTCATAGTTGAAGGTGTATTTTGCGCCTTCTTCCTTGGAGGCCCAGATCATGGTTTCATGCGCATTGGTGAACCGCTTGCCGCGGAAATTCGGCATTGGGTTGGCCTTGCGCCAGATCACATCATTCAGAATCCAGTAGCCTTCGTTTTGCAACGCGGCCCCAACCCGAAAGATGTTGTGATAAGAGCCGATTACCCAGATCGCCCCATTGGGTTTGAGCAATCGGCGCGCCGCTTTGAGCCAGTCTTGGGTAAACCTGTCATAGGCGGCAAAAGAGGAAAATTGATCCCAATGGTCGTCGACGGCGTCAACGCGGGAATTGTCAGGGCGGTGCAGGTCGCCCTTCAGCTGAAGATTATAGGGCGGGTCGGCGAAAATCAGATCGACCGACGCCGCCGGCAAACTGTTCATCACATCGATGCAGTCACCAGATAGAATCGTATTAAGAGGGAGCGCCTGAGCGCTCTTTGCTTTGGTCATTGTCTTCATTTTCTGCCTCTGTCCCCGGCGCGTTATCGCACTCATTGGTTGCTGACAGGATGAGTCAAAGCTGATTCGCGGTCAATTTCTTTTTTGAATCAAGGGGTTAAGTTTTTGTCTTGATACAAGATGTTGTGTACAGGTTTGAACGAACGTCTATGGTGTGGGGTCACCCCCAAATGTATCAGCGCCTCTTTATGGCTTTTCGTCGGGTAACCTGCGTTTCGTTCCCAGCCATATCCGGGAAAGTGTTGCGCTAAATCCCGCATGACACAATCTCGCCTGATTTTCGCCACAATTGAGGCCGCCGCGATCGACACTGATCGGCTGTCGCCTTTGACAATGGTGCGTGCAGGCAAGCTAAGGTCGCGGGGCACCATATTGCCATCAATCAACACATAGTCCGGCGCATGGGGCAGGGCGGCAATCGCACGGCACATGGCAATGTGACTGGCGCGCAGGATATTGTGGGTATCAATCTCTTCGACCGTGGCCTCGCCGATGCCAATCTCTGCGCTGGCTTCGATTTCGGCCAATATCGCATCGCGCCGCTTTTCGCTTAACTTTTTGGAATCATTCAATCCTTTTGGAATGTTTCCGGGGTCAAGCACCACAGCGGCGGCGACAACGGGCCCCGCCAATGGGCCGCGGCCGACCTCGTCAACGCCGGCGATACGGGCAAACCCTTCGGTGTGGGCCATGTCTTCGAAGCTGTAATCTGGATATGTCATCCGCTTGAAGTGGCGCGGTTGACCGTCTCTGGCAAGCAAAAACCCGAGCGCCCGGACCGGGGCGCTCGGGCGTGGTGCGGACATCAGGGGCGTACTGCCCGCACCTCTGCTCGACTGAATGCTGCGCGCTGGGCGTCAGGTGATGCGGAAACCTTTGGACCGCAGGCAGCGGGGCTTGTAGCCGTTGCGTGTCACTTTGTGGCCATGCTTCCAGGTCTTGATCGACACTTTGCAGGACCGCGGCAGATATTCGGCGTGGCGATAGTTGCGGTTCAAACAGCGTGACGAAAGAATACGCTCGGATCCATGGCGGGTCTGGACCCGGGTCAGACAATATCCGGGCACCGGCGCCAGACGTTTTTTGCCGTATTTCTTCCCATATTTCTTGTCGTGGTGCTTCTTGTAGTCTTGGCTGTGCGTATTGTGCTGTTTCTGCATCTTGTGGTTCGCCAGTTCGTGCAACAGCAACAAGGTGCCTGCGCCGATGACGAATTTCTCAAAATTCCGATTTTCGGCAGCGGCGGGCACAGCCGAAAAAGAGGTGAGGGCAACGGCGGCGGCCATGATGGTGGAAATGAATTTACGCGACATTGGAAAGTCCTTTCTGCGTGAACTCCTGGATTTTATGAATGACCCGGTACTGTGCCGGACCAGCGATGCACCAACCCTGGCCCCGGCGCCGCCAGACAGGCAATAACAGGGCGCTGTTATTGGATAACACGCCTGTAAACCCCCTGTTGTTATTGAAAAACATCGGCAATGCGGGCAGGGTGAAGCCATGATGAAAATGCTCACATATCTCACGCTGACGGTGGCGATTGGCCTGACACCGGCCCTGGCCGATGCGGCCTGTGTTGCGGAATACAAGGCCAAGCGGGACAACCCGCTGGCGCTGTTTTTCGACACCGCCCAGATCAACGGCCCCTGCACCAAGGCCAATGCGCAAACGCAGCTGCGGGCCATGTTGGCCCAACGCGGACTGACACTGCTCAAGGTGGTTTCGGTCGGTCAGGGCTAGGCTCTGTTGACCTTGCGCCCGACATGGTGCGTCATGCCAACCAAGAGCCGTGATCGCGGGGGACCCCATGAACGACATCGAAGAATTCGCCGCCGATGTGCGTCGCTCGGGCAACCGGGTGGTGCAAATCGGCGTGGCCGCCATTGTGGTGATCCTGTTGCTGGCGGCGGTTTTCTTGTTTCTGAACCTGCCGGACGCCAATGCGTTCAATGCGCGGGTTGAACGGATTTTCGTCGAAAACGACGCGTTGAACAGCGATGCGGAAATCAAACTTCTCGAAATCCTTGCGCTCTCTGGCACGGCGTTTTCCGAAACGCTGACATCTTATCGCATGGTGATTTTCGTATTGCTGGTGTTCGCCACCGCGCTTTTGATTGCGGCCCTTGTGTTTCTGGTGATGCTGATCGCCATGAACCGCCGGATGGCACAGATCGAAAAGTCCGGGATTCAGGTGTCCTCCTTGATGATCAGCCGCGAAGAACGCGCGGTTTACCTCAACAACATGGGGTTCAAACTGACCGATGCGGCGATGGAAACGCTCTGTGTGCTGGCAGAGGCGCGGATGGATGACGATGTGCTGACCGGGGTTCAGATCGAGGCGATGATTTCCGGCAAATCGGAATCCGATTGCGAAGAAGCTTCGGGGGCGACGCGAATCAAACGGCTGCGCGATGGGTTGGGCAACCAATTGGTGAGCGAGCTGTTGGTCAAAAACATCGCCCGGCGCGGATATATGCTGTCGGTGGGCAAGGATGTCATACGGGTTTTGTAGCGCAGAGCGCAGTCCCGGACATGTTCCGGGACCTCAGCCCGGGCTGTCAGCCAGATTTTAAGGAGGCCCCGGATCATGTCCGGGACCGTGCCGCCATTCCACGGCGACCAATGAAAAACCCGGCCAGCAATGTGCCAGCCGGGTGATATTTCAAAATGAGCCGGTTCAAATGAGCCGGTTCAGATGCCCGAAAGCTCCTGCTCCAGATCGGCCATTTCCGCGCCACCGGCCATCAGGCGGCGGATCTCGTCATGCTCCAATTCGCCGGCCTTGCCCGCGCCGATCACCTGACCCAGTGCAAGAAACGTGTAGCGGTCCGCCACCAGCTGGGAATGGATTTCGTTGTGGGTGATAAAGATGATGGCGATGTCCCCACGTTTGCGCACCCGCATCATGGTTTTCAGCACTTCCATCTGCTGTTTCTGGCCGAGCGCCGATGTCGGCTCGTCCAGGATCAGCACCTTGGCCCCGAAATAGATCGCCCGCGCAATCGCCAGCGTCTGGCGCTGGCCGCCGGACATGGTGCCGACCGCCTGTTGCGGATCAGAGATGTCGATGCCGATTTTCAGCATCTCGTCATGGGCGATCTTGTCCATCTCGTCCATGCGCAGAAGCCCGATCCCTTTGGGGCCGCGCAACAATTCGCGCCCCATAAAGAAGTTTCGGGTGACACTGATCAACGGGTTCACCGCCAGATCCTGATACACCGTGCCAATCCCGGCACTGCTGGCGTCGCGGGGGCTGCGGAACTTGACCGGTTTGCCCTCGACATAGATCTGGCCCGCGGTGGGTTCATGCACCCCGGCCAATGTCTTGATCAGCGTCGATTTCCCCGCACCGTTGTCGCCCAGAAGCGCATGCACCTCTCCGGGATAGACATCCAGGCTCACACCGTTCAGCGCCGTGAAGGGGCCGAATTTCTTTACGATGCCTTCGACCTTGAGATATGGTTCAGCCATGGGTCAAATCCCCCCGGTGATACGTTTGCGGATGCGTTCGTTGGCGAACACGGCGGCCAAAAGCACCACGCCGACAAAAACACGATACCAGGATCCATCCAGCCACGGGATGTAGAACACCGCATTGGCCACAAGGCCAAATGTGACCGCCCCGAACACAACCCCGATCACCGAACCAAAGCCGCCGGTCATCAACGTGCCGCCCACAACCGCGATGGCGATGGCGTTCAGCTCCATCAGATTGCCCTTGGCGGCGTCAGCGGTGTTGGTGTCAAACACCTGACAGGCCGCAAAAATGGTGGCGCAAAAGGCGGTGAACATGAACAGACCAACCTTGACCCGGTTCACCGGCACGCCATTGGCGCGGGCGGCGTCCTTGTTATCGCCGGTGGCAAAGATCCAGTTGCCCAGCTGCGTGCGCGACAGGATGATATAGGCCGCCCCGGCAATCACGATCCACCACACGACACGGGCATCGACACCGGTGACCCATTGTTCGCCCCGCCGGTTGAGGTTGAACCCCAGCTGAAACGCGATGTCATAGAGAAACCCAAATGCCTCGCCGCCAAAGATATCGGCGAACCAGCTGGTTTCCTTGAAATCCTCCAGCCCGGAAATCTGGGTCGATTGGTTGATCAGGCGGAAACAGACCTCTGTTGTGCCGCGCAAGAAGAACAGGAACGCCAGTGACACGATGAAACTCGACAAGCCGGATCGCACCACAATCGTGCCGATCAGCCACCCCAGCGCCAATGTCATGGCAAGCGTGATGAAAAACGCGCTGAACGGTGTGGCCGCGCCCAGACCAAAGGGCAGGCCCCATTTCAGCATCATCGCAATCGACATGCCGGAAAATCCGATCATTGATCCGATGGACAGGTCAAATTCGCCGGCAATCATCAACATCGCCGCGCCGGTGGCAATGATGCCGAATTGCGCAATGATGGCCAGGTTGTTCTTGATCCCCAGCGCGTTCAACGCATTGCCGTTTGAGGCGATGGTGATCGAAACGATGGCCACGATCATCACCACCATGGCCCCGGCTTCGGGGCGGCGGATCAGCCGTTGCACCCTTGATTCCTGTTGTCGTCGGTCCGCTTCGCTTCTGTCGGACATGAATGTATCCCTCCCAAGATATGCCCAAAAATAGCACAGCCGGGACCAAAGCCCCGGCTGCGATTTATTCACATGCCACGCATGGGATCAGCGATTGATACCTGCTTCGGCCTCGACGTTTGCGGCGTTGGACGCATCGACGAACCCGGGGCCGGAGGGAATATTGGCACCCGGCAGCATACCGGCGTAGTTGTTGTAAAGATGCAGAACCATGACCGGCATGAAGCCTTGCAGATATTGTTGCTGGTCGATGGTGTAGGACACCTTGCCGTCT
This sequence comes from Phaeobacter sp. J2-8, assembly GCF_022867865.1. Lineage (GTDB taxonomy): Bacteria > Pseudomonadota > Alphaproteobacteria > Rhodobacterales > Rhodobacteraceae > Marinovum. Next base: position 503,660 of record NZ_JALIEC010000001.1, read on the forward strand.
TTGATCAGGTTGATCACGCCGGGCGACATGTCAAAACACGCCAGGTGAATGTCGGCGCCCACTTCTTCGACGGCGGCATAGGCCGCTTCACAGACATGCGGGCCAACCGCCAGAAGACCGTCGATGTCCGGGTCTGCCTGCAGCGCGGCGGCGGTGCGGGTCTTGATCTGGGCCGGGTCATTGGACACGTCAATCTGGTTCAGATCGGCCCCCATGGCATCAAAATACCCGGTGCAGCGGTCGACCAACGCGGTGTTATAGGCTTCTTGGTTCAGGCAAAGACCCTTGGTCACGCCTTCGGCCTTGGCGCGTTCACCGGCCGCAAGGCCCGCATCGCGCTCCGGCTGGCCGACATGCATCAACGCGCCCACGGCTTTGGAAGATTCCAGACCGGAATTCATCGTGATGACCGGTACACCCGAATCGACGGCCTCCTTGATTGCGCCGCCCAGGGCGTCGGCGTCCGGCAGCGATGTGATGATGCCGTCGGGCTGCGTGGCCGAGGCGGCCTCGATCAGCTTGGCCATGCCAGACATGTCACCCGAGGGGTCATAGTTATATTCGATGTCGGCCCCGATTGCCGCGCCGGCGTCACGCGCGCCTTTTTCCACTACGGGCCAGAACGGGTCTGTGCCTTGGGTGTGGGTGATGACGACATAGCGTTCCGCCACAACGGGTAGCGCTACCATCGACGCCGCCAATGCGGCGATCACTGTCTTTTTCATGTGTTTTCCTCCCTGGAAATTTTAGGTTTCTCTGACCTGCGGGTCGTTTTCGATCCGTCCATTTTGCCAATTGCGCGTTCCTCCCCGCGCAGCTGGATGAAGTGTGGGCCGTTTTGCGTCCCTCTTCGAACGGGGCGATGCCCCAGGTTGAGAACTCCTTCTTTGTGGCCGTGATCAAAAGAATCCCGGCGTTCCGAATTGTTGCAGCAGTTCAATATTTCAATCAAGTTGAAAAATATTTTCTCGCGGTGGCGTTCATCCGGCGGGGGCCAATCCCGGTGGCGCGAACCTCTTTCCAGCAGGGGCATTGATTTTTTTGGGCCCGGGGGATAGATATAGTCGATAAAAATAGTAGGAAATAGGATATGACCCAGACACTCCCAGCGCAGACCGGGGTTTATGAAACCCCAAATGCCAGCAAGTACCTGCAACAATTGTGCAAACATTTCGGCCACAAGATCCCGACCAGCTTTGACGACACCAGCGGCACATTGGATTTTGGATTTGGCCGCGTGACCCTTGCCGCGGATGACAGCCGCCTTGTCGTTCAGATTCCGGGCGGCGACACCGAGGGTCTGGACCGCGCGCCAGAGGTGATCGACAAACATCTTGTGCGCTTCGCCTTCCGCGAGGATTTTCAGAACATGACGTGGTCACAGGCTTGATGACGGGCGTCCTTGCGGTGCCGGTGGCCCTTCGCATGGCTTGAGCCTGCGGGCGCGGCGGTCTATGTCTCTGCCATTGTTGCAGGAGCCCGCCATGCCCGTCTTTTTGTCCACCCGCGATGCCGATTTCGAGACGCAGTTTGCCACCTTGCTCGCGGCCAAACGCGAAGACAGCCCCGATGTCGATGACGTGGTTGCGGGTATCATTGCCGATGTGCGCGCGCGCGGCGATGCGGCGGTGCTGGCACTGACGGAAAAGTTTGATCGCATGGCGATCCGGGCGGATCAGCTGGCCTTCACCCCCGATGAAATCGAAGAGCATTGCGCCCGTGTCGGCGACGCCGAGCGTGCAGCACTGCAACTCGCGGCGGACCGTATCCGCGCCTATCACAGCCGCCAATTGCCCGAAGATCAACAATGGACCGATGCCGCGGGCGCGACACTTGGCTGGCGCTGGTCGCCGGTCTCTGCTGCCGGGCTTTATGTGCCCGGTGGTCTCGCGTCTTATCCGTCGTCGGTGTTGATGAACGCCATCCCGGCCAAGGTCGCGGGCGTGGGCCGATTGGCGATCACGGTGCCAACCCCGGATGGGGCGGTGAACCCATTGGTGTTGCTGGCGGCAAAAATTGCCGGGGTGGATGAAGATCTATCGGATCGGCGGCGCCCAGGCGATTGCCGCCCTGGCCTATGGCACCGAAACCATCGCCCCGGTGGACAAGATTACCGGCCCCGGCAATGCCTTTGTCGCGGCGGCAAAGCGCCGGGTGTTTGGCAAGGTTGGCATCGACATGATTGCCGGGCCGTCGGAAATTCTGGTGATCGCCGACCGGGATAACGATCCCGACTGGATCGCGCTGGATCTGATGAGCCAGGCCGAACATGACGAAAGCGCGCAATCGCTTTTGATCACTGATGATGCCGATTTTGGCCGCGCGGTGGCGGCAGCGGTCGAAAAACGTCTGGAAACGCTGGACCGGCGCGCCATTGCGGGGGCCAGCTGGCGGGATTTTGGCGCGGTGATCACCGTGGATACCCTGGACGAAGCCGCGCGCCTGTCGGATCGGATCGCGCCCGAACATCTTGAACTTTGTGTCGCGGACCCGGTGTCGCTCAGCCAGAAAGTCACCCACGCGGGGGCGATTTTCCTTGGCCAATGGACGCCCGAGGCGATCGGCGACTATGTCGGCGGGCCAAATCATGTTCTGCCCACGGCGCGTTCGGCGCGGTTCTATCCGGGCTTTCGGTGCTCGACTTCATGAAACGCACCACCATTTCCCAGTTTACGCCGGACGCTTTGCGCGCCTGCGGCCCATCGGCCGAGGTTCTGGCACATTCCGAAAGCCTGGAGGCACATGGGCTGTCGGTCACGGCCCGTTTGCGCAAACTGAACGGCTAAGAGCGGATCACAGGCGCGGATGGATTGCCCAAGGCGGATCAATCCGCTACCCAAGGTCAATCATCAGCCAAGCGAGGCCCGCAAGATGAGCTGTATCATCGAGATCAATCTGGACGATGCCAACCTGCCACCGCCGACGCCAGAAGTGGATCAGGAACGTAAGGTCGCGATGTTCGACCTGATGGAGCAAAATTCTTTTTCCCTGCCCCTGCGTGATGACCGGGCGGTGCCGCCGGGTCCGTATCGGCTCGATCTGTCGATCCGGGAAAAGCGGCTGGTGTTTACGGTCACCACCGAAGAGCGCAGCGATGTGGCGGAATTTCACCTGTCCCTCAGCCCGTTCCGGCAAGTGGTCAAAGATTATTTCCAGATCTGCAAAAGCTATTTTGATGCGGTCAAATCCCTGCCCGCCAGCCAGATCGAAACAATCGACATGGCGCGGCGCGGCATACACAACGAAGGCGCACGCATTTTGCAGGAGCGTTTGGAAGGCAAGGCAATTGTTGACACCGATACCGCGCGGCGCCTGTTCACGCTGATCTGCGTGCTACAGTTCGGAGGCTGACCCCGTGACCCTGCCGCTGCCGCAATCCATTCTGTTTTGCTGTGACCACAATGCTGTCCGTTCGCCCATGGCCGAGGCGATCATGAAAAAGCTCTATGGTCAGAGCACCTATGTGCAATCTGTCGGCGTGCGCAATGATCTCGAAGTGGACGGCTATGCCATCTGTGTCTGCAATGAAATCGGTGTGCAGCTTGATCGCCACCGATCCCGCAGCTTCGACGAGATGGAACACCTGGGCGAGGCGCTGTCCTCTTTCGATCTGGTGGTCGCCCTGTCGCCGCTCAGCCGCGCCAAAGCGGAAGAGCTGACGCGGTGTTTTCACCTGAAAGTCGACTATTGGCCGGTTTTCGAACCCACCGATCACGGCACAAACCGCACGGACAAGCTTGCGGCCTATCGCAAGACAAGGGACGAGATTGTCGACCGGCTCAAGGCCACCTGGGGGGCGGATCGCGCCAGATCTTAAAACTGTTGTGCACTGCGCCTATATTGAACGCATGAAACACATTGCTTTTGCTACCGCATTCGTCGTGACGCTGTTGCCCCTGTCCCTTTCTGCCCAGGAAGAGACAGACAAGGGCGAAAGCCTGATGGAACAAGGGGCCAGGTTGTTCTTTCAGGGGCTGATGGAAGAAATGGAACCTGCGCTGAAAGAGTTGGAAGGCATGGCCGATCAGGTCGAGCCGGGACTGCGCAGCTTTGCCGAGAATATGGGGCCTGCGCTGCGGGATCTATTGACCGAGGTCGAGGATTGGAGCGCCTATCACTCGCCCGAGGTCCTGCCGAACGGTGACATCATCATCCGGCGCAAGACCCCGCAAGAGGACCTTCCGCAAGATCGAAAAGATCCCCCGGAAGAGATCGACCTCTAGCCTGATCACGCATGGCTGTGCTGCCGCCGTTCGGCCATGGCCTGATGCAGGATCTGCCAGGCCGAACTGAGGAAAAGCGCCGCCATGATGCCGGCCACGATCAAATCCGGCCAGCCGGTGGAGGTGCCCCAGACCCCAAGCGCGGCGAACAAAACCGCGACATTGCCGATGGCATCATTGCGCGAGCAGAGCCAGACCGAGCGCACATTGGCATCGCCGTCCTTGTATTTCACCAGGATCATGACCGAAATCAGATTGGCGGCCAGCGCCATTGCCCCGACCACCCCCATCACCGGCGCATCCGGCACCTCGGGGCCAAAGACCTGATACAGGGTCGACCCCATGACCCAAACCCCCATGAGCAACAGGCTGATCCCCTTGCCCAAAGCCGCAAGACTGCGGGTCTGTAAAGAAGCGCCAATCACCGCCAGCGAAATGCCATAGGTCAAGGCATCCCCGGCAAAATCCAGCGCATCAGCCTGAAGCGCCTGTGACCCGGAAAAATGGCCCGCCGTCATTTCGACCACAAACATGGCTGCATTGATCGCAATCACCAGCCAAAGCCGACGTTTGTAATCCGTCGATACCCCATCGAATTTCGCATCGTGCCCGCAACAGCCTGCCATGGTCTTTCCTTCGAATCTACTCTCGACAGGCAATCTAATCCCTCTAGGGGCTGTAGGTTCAAGAGGCTTCAGACCCGTTATTTTCGATCAAAAAGATATTCACTCGGTTTCGTCGCGCTGACACGCGCCGACAGGCTGGGGGCCAGCCCCCAGACCCCCGGGATATTTTTGAACAGAAGAAGGCCAAGGTCCGCTTATCCGTTTCATCTGACCAGAAATATCCCGGGGGTGAGGCCGAAGGCCGAGGGGGCTGGCCCCCTTTTGACTGCGTGGCGTCGTTTTTGGGTCAGGCGGGGGCGCGGCGGCGTCTGAATACCATCCGCAGGGCAGAGAAGATGAAGCCCAGAGCCAAGATCCCGGTCACAAATCCGGTGCCGGCAAAAACCACGCCTTCGAATGTGGCAGGCACCGCAGGCCTATAAGCCGACCAGGCGCGTTTCGTGACATCACTGTCGGTCATCCGTGTGGCCAGATAGGCCCGTGTGAACGGTCCCGCGCCTTGCAAAGCAGTGAGATCTGCCGAAAGGCGCGCGTGACGATCAAAGGTTCGCGCCATCGTCGTTGCGCGTTCGCGGGCCATTGCGCTGCCTTGGGCCAATTCCTGCAACGCGGCATCGCGGCTCAGTCCGACCTTGGCTGCGTCGGCGTCGAAATCGGCGACCACGCGGGACAGTTCATCCACCGCGCCGCCAAGCCGTTGGGTGTATTGTTGGGAGAACTCGGGAAATTGCGACAAGCCGGCCGCGCCGGTCAGACCGCCCGCCAATGTCAGTGCTCTTACGATCATTTTCTGCCCTGCCTGTTCCGAGACTTCTGACAGTAAAGCCCGGACCATCACACGATCAAGGCCGGCCATCAGTTATCATGACTGGCGGGCAGGCCGAAATCCGTGCCGCAGTGGCCTTTGAAGCTGCCGCGATTGCCGCCCGGACCCACATGCACAAAGCAAAAGGTCCGGGGCATTGGCATGTCCCCGGACCTTGAATGCTGATTGTCTTGTCTCCGCCTGACTTAGAGCAGACCGGCATAGATTGCGGCGATACGTTTGACGGCCTCTTCCGGTGGCAGCTCTTCGCTTTCGCCAGTGCGCCGCGATGTCAGCTCGACCACGCCGTTTTTCAATCCGCGCGGGCCGACGGTGATGCGCCAGGGCAGGCCGATCAGGTCCATGGTGGCGAATTTGCCGCCAGGCGCGTTCCTTGCGGTCGTCATAAAGCGGATCAAGACCCAGTGCTTTCAGCGATGCATAAAGCGCGTCGCAGGCGCCATCGGCCTCGGCGTCGCCCTGTTTCAGGTTGACGATACCGCAATGGAACGGTGTCACACCTTCGGGCCAGATGATGCCGTTGTCGTCATGGCTGGCTTCGATGATCGCCCCCAGAAGGCGGGACACGCCGATGCCGTGCGATCCCATATGCACCGGCACCTTGTTGCCTTCGCCATCGGTGACGGTCGCGCCCATGGGTTCGGAATATTTGGTGCCGAAATAGAAGATCTGGCCAACCTCGATGCCGCGCGCGGTGCGGCGACGTTCCTCGGGCACCTGATTGAACAGCGCTTCGTCGTGGGTTTCGTCGGTGCGGGCATAGCGCGAGGTGAATTCGTCCAGCACCGCGCGGCAGGCCTCGTGGCTGTCGTGGTCGATCTCGCGGTTGCCGAATTTCAGATCGGTGATCTCGCTGTCATAGAACACCTCGGATTCGCCTGTGTCCGCCAGCACCAGGAATTCATGGGTGTCGTCGCCACCGATCGGGCCGCTGTCGGCGCGCATCGGGATCGCCTGCAGGCCCATGCGTTCATAGGTGCGCAGATAGCTGACGAGGTGGCGGTTATAGGCGTGCAGCGCGTCTTCCTTCGTCAGATCGAAGTTATAGCCGTCCTTCATCAGGAATTCGCGCCCGCGCATCACGCCAAACCGCGGGCGGATCTCGTCGCGGAATTTCCACTGAATATGATAGAGCGTCAGCGGCAGATCCTTGTAGCTGCCGACATGGCTGCGGAAGATGTCGGTGATCAGCTCTTCGTTGGTGGGACCATAAAGCATGTCGCGCTTGTGCCGGTCGGTGATGCGCAGCATCTCTTCGCCATAATCATCATACCGCCCGCTTTCCCGCCAGAGATCGGCGGATTGCAGGGTCGGCATGAGCAGGGGGATATGGCCAACACGTTGCTGTTCCTCGTGCACGATCTGTTCGATCCGGCGCAGCACCTTGTAGCCCAGCGGCAGCCAGGAATAGATCCCGGCGCTGGATTGTTTGATCATCCCCGCCCGCAGCATCAGCCGGTGGCTGACAATTTGCGCCTCGGCGGGGTTTTCCTTGAGAACCGGCAGAAAATAGCGGGACAGGCGCATGCGGGGTCGTCCTTTGGGTCAAAACAGGGGGCCATTCAGGCTTTCCCGAACGTTTTGATCCATGTCGCCAGTTTTGGCAAGCGACGCAGGCGATTCAGCCAGAGCGCCCGGGTTGCCCGGCGTTTGGCGCGCCGCATCTTTTTCCGGTTCTCGGCGTGTTCCTTGTGCAACCTGTGTTTCATTTCCGCAAATATCGCCTGTTCGCGGCGGTATTCGGTTTCTGGTTGGCGGGTGCAGAGTGTATGTGTGGTCAGGATTATCATGGCTGCGGACCTCCTGTTTCTGGAAATGCGCCGGAATCGCGGGCCACAAAAGCGGGTGTTTTCGTGACTGACGTTTCAAAAATGAAAATGTCGTGGGACGATCTGGCGCTGTTTCTGGCGATTGCCGATGCCGGCGGATTGGGCGGTGCGGCGCGTCTGACCGGGGTCAGCCAGCCGACCCTGTCGCGTCACATGGCGCGGTTGGAGGCCGGATTGGCCAAGCGGCTGTTTCATCGTGGTGCCCGGGGCTATGCGTTGACCGCCGAGGGGCGGGCGTTGGTGCCACAGGTGCGGGCGTTGAAACGCGGGGCCGAAGGGATCGAGGTCTGGGCGCAGGAGCGTGCCGCCGCGCGTCCGGTGCGGTTTTCCGCCGGCACCTGGTCGTCGCTTTGGATCGCCGGACGGATCGGCCGGGTCTGGGATGTCGGTGCCAGCTGGCGGCCTGTGTTCCTCAGCGCGGATGCCAAGATGGACATTGCAAGACGCGAGGTCGATGTCGGCCTGCGCAATCTGCAACCGGATCAGCCATGGCTGGCGGCGCGCCCTTTGCGCCAGATCACCTATGCCGCTTTTGCGCGGGACGGCGATGTGCGCGGTTGGGTGGTGTCGGGGCATCCCGCACGTCCGACCCCATCGGCCCGCTGGACCCGGTCGCATCATGGCAATGACATCACCGCCGAGGCAAATGATCCACGGCTGGCGGCGCAATTGGCGCAACAGGGTCTGGGGCGCATTGTCTTGCCGGTCTTTGCCGCAGATCTGGTGCCGGGGTTGTTGCGGGTTTCGGATGATATCGACGTGTTGGCGCACCGCGAATGGCTGGTCAGCCATCAGGACACCCGCAATGACCCGCCGGTACGCGCGGCGCTGGATGCGCTGGCCGAATTGCTGGGGGGATGATCCGCGCCTGCGGGGTGCCATCTGCGGGCCAGGCGGCGGCCCACAACACCCAAAGCCACACCCAAATCCGCAACAAAGTCGGCCAATCCCCGCTCTTGAAACCGCCACTCTTGAAACCCAATGCGCAACGCGCGATGTAGCGAAGGACAGGAACCGCAAACCGCGCAAACAGAAGGTGACCCGATGGCCTTGCCCGTACAGGATCAGTTCAAATATTGGGGCGTCACCGCTGTGGTGTTTGCCGTCGTGCTTTGGTTTCTGGGCGACGTGCTCTTGCCGTTTGTTCTGGGGGGGGCGATTGCCTATTTCCTCGACCCGGTGGCGGACCGATTGGAAAAGATGGGTTTGACGCGGCCCGCATCGGTTGCGGTGATCACCGTGCTGGCGCTGGTTCTGTTCATCGTCATGGCCTTGCTGGTTGTGCCGACGCTTGTGGCCCAGGCGATTGACCTGATCGACATCGCGCCAACCCTGTTCAGCAATCTGCGCGATTTTCTGGTGGCGCAATTCCCGGATCTGGTGGATTCCGAAAGTACCCTGCGCCAGTCGCTGATCGCGGTCGGCGAAAAGATCCAGTCTTATGGCGGCAAGCTGCTGGAAACCCTGCTGACCTCTGCGGCGTCGATAATCAACATCGTCCTGTTGTTTGTGATCGTGCCGGTTGTGGCGGTCTATCTGTTGGTGGATTGGGACAATATGGTGGCGCGGGTTGATGATTTGTTGCCGCGCGATCATGCGCCGGTCATTCGTCGCCTTGCCGCGGACATCGACAAGACGCTGGCCAGCTTCATTCGCGGCATGGGGACCGTTTGTCTGATTCTGGGCACCTATTATGCGGTGGCACTGATGCTTGCCGGGCTGCAATTCGGGCTGGTTGTCGGCTTTATCGCCGGGTTGATCACCTTTATTCCCTATGTGGGGGCGCTGGTTGGCGGGGCCTTGGCGGTGGGTCTGGCACTGTTCCAATTTTGGGGCGATTGGTTGTCGATTGCGATTGTCGGGCTAATCTTTGTTGTCGGACAGATCATCGAAGGCAACTTCCTGACACCCAAGCTGGTGGGATCGTCCGTCGGGTTGCATCCGGTTTGGCTGTTGCTGGCGTTGAGCGTCTTTGGCTCGCTTTTCGGTTTTGTCGGGATGTTGGTTGCTGTGCCGGTTGCGGCGGCGTTGGGGGTGGTGGCACGATTTGCCACACGGAAATACCTCGACAGTCGGCTGTATCGCGGGCAATCTGAATGATGGTCGTGTGGAAGGCCGGGGCACTTGAACATGACGACACAATTGAAATTCGATTTGGTGACTCGCCCGGCACTGGGGCGCGAGGATTTTTATGTCTCGCCGTCCAATGCGCTGGCGCTAAGCCTGATTGACGGTTGGCGCGACTGGCCGAACCGCAAATTGGTGCTGACCGGACCGCCGGGCAGCGGCAAGACCCATCTGGCGCATGTCTGGGCCGAAGATGCCGGGGCGCGCATTGTTTCCGCAGAAGATCTGCCGGATGCCAGCGTCGCGGAATTGGCGCAGGCGCCGCTCTGTATCGAAAACGTGCAGCGCGCAGCCGGCAACGGCGATGCTGAGGCCCATATGTTTCACCTGCATAATCTGGTGCTGGCCGAGGGCCATGCGCTGTTGATGACGGCGGTCGAGGATCCGGTGCGCTGGAACCTGACATTGCCGGATCTGCAAAGCCGCGCCCAGGGGACACAGGTGGTGGCGTTGAACCCGCCGGATGATGCCTTGCTTGGGGCGGTGCTGGGCAAATTGTTTGCGGATCGCCAACTGGGCCCCAATCCCGACGTTGTGCCGTATCTGGTGCGCCATGCGCCCCGCTCCTTTGTTGCGGCGCAGGCGATTGTCGCGCGGCTGGATGATCTGGCGATGGCCAGCGGCAAACCAATAAGCCGCGATATGGCGCGCCGGGTGCTGCGCGAAATTCCCGAGATCGAGGACTGAGATCCCGGCTCTTTCCCCGGCCCTGTCGCCGCCGTTTCGGGAAGGGGCGGGCCGGAATTCACAACCGCTTTTGATCTATCGCGATGTTCCGGCCATTCCCCGCCGCCAGATTGGCGCGAATTGCGCGGTCTTTTGCTGAAATCCGCAAAAATAAGGGAATTTTGGCCAATTTCTTGACGATACGCGAGCTGGGCCTAGCTCTTTTCACATCGAAAGCGTCGCAATCCTGTGGCGCTGACGTTGTTTTGAAGGAGTAGAACCATGCTTGGATGGGCTGTTACATTCCTTGTTGTTGCACTGATTGCCGGCGTGCTCGGCTTTGGTGGGATTGCTGTCGCTTCGGCAGAGATTGCCAAGATCATTTTCTTCATCTTCCTGGTGCTGTTTGTCATCGCGATGGTGATGCGTGCCTTGCGGGGCCGCCCGCCGGTCTAAGCGCCAGAGCGCCGCAACAAGATATCCCGACATGATGGCCGCAAGGCCGCTGAACTGGCCATAGGGCCGATACCGGCAGGATCTGCCGGGCCCATGGCTGTGACCACTGAACCCAAAATGAGAGAGACAGGAGAAACACAGATGGCGACCAAGGAAGAATTGGAAGAACAGTTGCGAATTGCCCGCAAGGACATCGAGGCATTGGCCGGAATGGCCAGTGACACCGCGCGTGATCAGGTGGCCAACGGCGCTGATCTGGCCAAGGCGCAATTGGAACATCTGTCCGATGAAACCCGCGCGCTTTATGACAATGCCCGCAGCCAGGGGGCGCAATTGCGCAGCGCAACCGAGGATCACATCCGCGCCAATCCGTTGGCGACCGTTGGTATGTCCTTTGCCGCCGGTTTTGTTCTGGCCGGGCTTTTGGGGCGCAAATGACCGGGCTTGAGGGCATCGTGCAGGACCTGACCCGTGGGATGATCCATGACGGGGCCGCTGTTGCCCGGCAAGAAGCGAAAAAGACCGCCGCCAAAGCCGGTGCCCTGGCGGCGGTCTGGGCGGTGGCCATTTTCCTGGTCTGCCTGTCATTGGTCTGCGCTGCGTTTGGTCTGTTCTTTGCGCTGAATCCGGTGTTTGGCCTTGTGGGCGCGGCGTTTGCCGTGGCGGGGGTGGCGTTTGTGCTGGCTCTGGTCCTGCTTCTGGCTGTGCGTTTGCGGTCGTTGACGACCTCGTCCTCTCACGGATCTGGCCGTCACGGCCCGCCGGGGTTGCATTCCGCCGGGGCGGGGGGCAAAGCTGGGGACCACAGCGGGGACAATAGTGGCGCGAATTCACCACAGGCCCAGGCCGGTGTCGCCGCTGCCGGGTTTCTGACCGGGTTGCTCACCGGGCGCGGATAAACAAACTCTTTTGTCTGAATGTTGACCCCTGGTGGCAGTCTGGGCCATATGGTCTAAAATACCACCGGGGAAGCGCATGGAAGTTACGAGCGAAACTGCGGCGCAGGATTTTGGCCCCTTTGGCCGGGCCCTGTTCGATGATCCTAGCGCGCGCAAGCTTGCCCGTGTCGGTGTGGTGGACATTGGGTCCAACTCTGTCCGGCTGGTGGTGTTTGATGGCGCGGCGCGCTCTCCTGCTTATTTTTACAATGAAAAAATCATGTGCGGCCTTGGCGCGGACATGTCCGAAACCGGGCTTCTGAACCCCGAGGGGCGCAAACGTGCGCTGTCGGCGCTGCGCCGGTTCCAATATCTGGCGCGTGGCATGGATTTGCCGCCGCTGACGGCGGTGGCGACGGCGGCGGTGCGCGATGCGTCGGATGGGCCGGAATTCTGTGATCAGGTGCTGCGGGAATGCGGTCTGAAAATCCACGTCATTGATGGCGAGGAAGAGGCCCGTCTGTCCGCCCAGGGTGTGCTTCTGGGCTGGCCCGGGGCCTATGGTCTGGTCTGTGACATTGGCGGCTCGTCGATGGAGCTGGCCGAGATCAACGACGGCAATGTCGGTCGGCGCGTGACCTCACCCCTGGGGCCCTTGAAATTGCGCGATATTCCCGGCGGATCCAAGGGCCGCAAAGCCCATATCAAACTGGTGGTGGATGCGCTGTTTGACAAGATGGGACCACAGGCGAACCGGCTGTTCCTGGTTGGGGGCTCCTGGCGGGCGATTGCCCGGATTGATATGGAACGGCGCGGCTATCCCCTTCATGTGCAACATGAATATCGTATGACCACAGCATCGGTGCGCGAGACGGCAAAATTCATTGCCGGTGAGGATCTTGAAGAGCTGCGCCAGAATTGCAGCCTGTCGTCGTCGCGTATGGCGCTGGTGCCTTTTGCGGCCGAAGTGCTGAGCCGTCTGGTCCAGACCTTCCGCCCAAAGGACATTGCCGTGTCCAGCTATGGCATCCGCGAGGGCCTGCTGTATGAACAGATGCCCCAGCGCCTGCGTGACCGTGACCCGCTGATCGAGGCCTGCCTGTTTGCCGAGGCCAAGGATGCCCGGCTTCCGGGGTTTGGCCGCGATCTTTATGATTTCATTCTGCCGTTGTTTGCCAATGCGTCGGCGCCAAAACTGCGCCTGGTAAAGGCCGCCTGCCTTTTGCACGATGTCAGCTGGCGGGCGCACCCGGATTACCGCGCCGAAACCTGTTTCGACAATGCCACACGCGCCAATCTGGGCGGACTGAAACACTCGGAACGCGTGTTCCTGGGGTTGGCCTTGCTGCACCGCTACAAGAACAAGCGCACCGGCACCCGGTTCGAGGAACTTTTTGACCTGCTGGACGAAAAATCCCTGCAAGAGGCCGAGGTTCTGGGCAAAGCGATGCGATTTGGCGCGATGCTCTGGATGTCAGAGGGCGGGCATATCGGCGAATTGGACTGGCGGCCCAAGAAAAAGATACTGAGCCTGCGGTTGAGCGAAGGCGCATGGCCGCTTTATGGCGAGGTCGCCGAGGCCCGGTTCATGTCGCTGGCGGCGTCGCTGGGGGCAACTGTGGATGTGAAATTGGCGCTCTAGGCGATTGGCACTTCGGGTAACCCGGGCAACTGCACCGGCGCGGCGGGGCCTTAGTCGCCGGGTCGTTCGCCGACATCGCCAACCCACCAGGCGCGTTTGATCCCCTGATAGATCAACACCTCTGATCCAATGGGAAATTGGGCCACATCCGCGCGTTTGTGCATCATGCTTTCGCCTTCACGCCCGCTGCTTTCGCGCCAGGTCAGGCGATAGCGCGACTTCTTGTTCACCCGGACGTTGGTGCGTTTCAGCCCGGTCACCGTGGCCATTTCGCGGGCGCCATAGCGGCGCGCACGCACCGCCGCCACCGACCAGCGCCCGGCATACCAGCCAAATCCCAGCGTCAGCGCGCCAAAGATCAAACCGATCACCTGGGCGATGCGCGAGCCTGATTTATGCTCGCCCTTGCGCAATTCGGTCCTGTGCGGTTCGGTTTCCAGATACCAGATTGGCAGCGTGCTGCCGATTTGACCCCGGTTATATTGGCCGCTGCTCACCGAACGGTTGATCTGGATCTCTTCGCCGCGGTCGGTGACAAAATCCAACACAAGGTAGTAATCGACACTGCGGTCCCCGTCGCTGTCGGTGCTTTCGGTGAAATATTTGTCGGACACCGTGGCCAAGGTTTCCCGGCCTTCCAGTTCGAACCGTTCCGCGACACCCAATTGCCAGGAGCTGATCAGCGTCAGAATGATCAGGGGCACGGCGAAAGCCACGGCAAACCATCCCCCCATCCGAAGGAACAGCCGCCACACTGAAACTGGGTCTTTTGCCAAATCTGCCATGGCGCCGACATTGCCGTGCCTGCATCCGCCAATCAACCCTGTCGTGGCTAAAGCTGCATACCGGCTTTCCCTTGGGCCATACATTCGCTAGACCAAACCAAACCCACGACCACAGCGGAAAGACCCCATGGCACTGGAAAAAACATTCGACGCAACGGCATCGGAACAACGGATTTACACAGCATGGGAGCAGGTCGGGGCGTTTCGCGCCGGGGCCAATGCGCGGGATGGCGCGTCGACCTATTGCATCATGATCCCGCCGCCGAATGTGACCGGCGTTCTGCACATCGGGCATGCCTTCAACAACACGTTGCAGGATATCCTGATCCGCTGGAAACGGATGCAGGGGTTCGACACGCTGTGGCAGGCGGGCACCGACCACGCCGGCATCGCCACGCAAATGGTGGTAGAGCGCAAGCTGGCCGCCGAAGGCAAACCGCCACGCCGTGATTGGGCGCGCGATGATTTCACCGCCGAAATCTGGAAGTGGAAGCAATCGTCGGGCGACACGATCGTGAACCAGTTGAAGCGCCTTGGCGCTTCCTGTGATTGGGATCGCACGGCCTTTACCATGTCCGGTGCGCCAAACGCGCCTGCGGGCGAAGAGGGCAATTTCCATGACGCGGTGATCCGGGTCTTTGTCGAAATGTACAACAAGGGGCTGATCTATCGCGGCAAGCGGCTGGTCAACTGGGACCCGCATTTCGAAACCGCGATTTCCGATCTTGAGGTCGAGAATGTCGAAACGCCGGGCCATATGTGGCATTTCAAATACCCACTGGCCGGTGGGGCGACCTATGAATATGTCGAGAAAGACGAAGACGGCAACGTCACCCTGCGCGAAACCCGCGATTACATCTCGATCGCCACCACACGGCCGGAAACCATGCTGGGCGACGGCGCGGTTGCGGTGCACCCCAGCGACGAACGTTATGCGCCGATTGTCGGCAAGCTGTGTGAAATTCCGGTCGGGCCAAAGGAACACCGCCGCCTGATTCCGATCATCACCGACGAATACCCGGACAAGGATTTCGGCTCTGGCGCGGTGAAAATCACCGGCGCG
This sequence comes from Phaeobacter sp. J2-8, assembly GCF_022867865.1. Classification (GTDB taxonomy): domain Bacteria; phylum Pseudomonadota; class Alphaproteobacteria; order Rhodobacterales; family Rhodobacteraceae; genus Marinovum. Next base: position 518,781 of record NZ_JALIEC010000001.1, read on the forward strand.
CATGATTTCAATGACTATCAGGTCGCCAAACGCGGCGGCATCCCGATGTACCGTCTGATGGACACCCGCGGGGCAATGCGGGCCGATGGCGCGACATATGCCGAGGCCGCGACAATCGCCATGGCCGTGGCCAAGGGCGAACGCACGCTGACCGAAGCCGAGGCGGACGCAATCAACCTTGTGCCTGACGACCTGCGCGGGTTGGACCGGTTCGAGGCGCGCGATCTTGTCGTGCGGCAGATCACCGAAGAAGGTCTGGCGGTGATGGTGGAGGTCCCGGAACAAGTCCGGGACGAGGCCGAGGGCGATGGCACAGCCCCGGACACCGATCCGGGGCCTCAGTTCATCCCCTACGTTGAAAACAAGCCGATCATGCAGCCCTTTGGTGACCGCTCCAAAGTGGTGATCGAGCCAATGCTGACCGACCAATGGTTTGTCGATACCGACAAGATCGTTGGCCCGGCACTGGACGCGGTGCGCGAGGGCGAGGTGAAGATCCTGCCGGAAAGCGGCGAAAAGGTCTATTACAACTGGCTGGAGAATATCGAGCCTTGGTGTATCTCGCGCCAGCTGTGGTGGGGTCATCAGATTCCGGTTTGGTTCGACGCCGATGGCAACCAATATTGCGCCGCGACGGAAGCAGAGGCCCAGGCCAAGGCGGGCGCTGATGTGGCGCTCACACGCGACCCTGACGTGCTCGACACTTGGTTCTCCTCCGGGCTTTGGCCCATTGGCACGCTGGGCTGGCCCGAAGACACCGAGGCGCTAAAGAAATACTTCCCGACCTCTACCTTGATCACCGGGCAGGACATCATTTTCTTCTGGGTCGCCCGGATGATGATGATGCAGCTCGCCGTCGTCGATCAGATCCCCTTCGATACCGTCTATCTGCATGGCCTTGTGCGCGACGCCAAGGGCAAGAAGATGTCGAAATCCACCGGCAATGTCATCGACCCGTTGGAAATCATTGACGAATACGGCGCTGATGCGCTGCGCTTCACCAATGCGGCCATGGCCAGCCTTGGCGGTGTTCTGAAACTCGATATGCAGCGGATCGCCGGGTATCGCAATTTCGGCACCAAGCTGTGGAATGCCGCGCGTTTTGCCGAAATGAACGGCGCGGTCGGCAGCGATGGCACCATCCCGGACGCGACTTTTGCGGTCAACAAATGGATCATCGGCGAAACCGCGCAGGTGCGCGGCGTGGTCGACAAGGCGTTGGAAGAATTCCGTTTCAACGACGCCGCGCAGGCGCTGTATGCCTTTGTCTGGGGCAAGGTCTGTGACTGGTATGTCGAGTTCTCCAAGCCGCTGCTGCTGGACGGCGATGACGCCACCAAGCTTGAGACGCAAAAGGTCATGGGCTGGGTCATTGACCAATGTCTGATCCTGCTGCACCCGATCATGCCCTTCATCACCGAGGAGCTTTGGGGCACCTTGGCCGACCGTCAGACCATGCTGGTGCACACCGATTGGCCGACCTATGGCACGGACCTCGTGGATGCTGACGCCGACCGCGAAATGAACTGGGTGATCGAAGTGATCGAAACCAGCCGGTCGGTGCGGGCGCAAATGCATGTGCCTGCCGGTCTGCATGTGCCGGTGCTGGTGACCCAGATGGATAAGGCGGGCAAAGCCGCCTGGGCGCGCAATGAAACGCTGATCAAACGTCTGGCGCGGATCGACAGCCTGACCGAGGTCGATGCCTTCCCCAAGGGGTGCGCCACGCTGCCGGTGACGGGGGCGACCTTTGGTCTGCCGCTGGCCGATATCATCGACGTGGACGCCGAAAAAGCGCGGCTGGAAAAAACACTGGGCAAGCTGGCCAAGGAATTGGGTGGGCTGCGCGGGCGGTTGAAGAACCCGAAATTCGCCCAAAGCGCGCCGGAAGAGGTGGTCGAGGAAACCCGCGCCAACCTCGCCGCGCGCGAAGAGGAAGAGGCCAAGCTGAAAGACGCGTTGAAACGGCTGAGCGAGATCTAGGCCTGATCCTAGGCTGGGGAACTGGAACAGATGGCTGCCACGGGTGTGCGGCCATCTGGCCTTGGAAGGTTTTCAATCGCGCTCGTTCACTCTGCGGTGCGAATGCCCCAGGACTGATAGGCTGATCTGCTGTCATCACAGGGCTCAAGTGAAAGCGCCTTGATCTGATTGGCGTCACTGCGGCCCGACCGTGTGTCTGTCCCAAGCGTGAAACACATGTCGGGCGCAGAGACGGGGGTGATATTGCCTTCGCCCGCGAAGACAAAGCTCTGTGCTGCTGTCCCGTCGCATGCCGCAAGTATCAGCGCGCTGCCGGCTGTCGCCGACGGTACTTCGGCACAGACATCGAATTCGGTCATATACAAAACGTTGTCAGGAAATTGTGCCGTGTCCCATGTCTGGTCGACACCAAGCGCGCCGCCGGGGCTGTAGCAGGTATGCCCTTGCAGACCGTCGGCGGGGTCGGCGTCTGCCTCGCGGCCACCTGCAATATCCAGACAATATCCATTTTGGGTGTTGTCCAATTTATCCAGCAGATAGATCTCGACCTTTTCGGCCTGTGCCGCGCCTCCGGCCAGTAACGCGCCAATAAGGAGCGGGGCGATCATTGGAGTCATACTATATTCCCTTCAAGAGTCTCGCTGATTTATACAGCATGGCTTTGATACGGGAGGCCGGTAAAAATCCGTCGCGCAAAATGCCGTTCGCAACGGCAAGAGTTCGTGGGGCGCGTTATATGTGCGTACCGCAGAACGTCCGAACCGCACCAAAACATAAAAAAAGTCCGGGCAAACCCGGACCTTTTCGTTTCAAGCATGCGCCGTACCCGGGCTCAGCCCAACCCGGTTTCCGCGGCAATTTCCTTGCGCGATTTGCGGGCGCGTTCGGTGGCGGATTTCAACTGGCCACAGGCGGCCATGATATCCTCGCCCCGGGGCGTCCGAATGGGCGAGGCATCGCCGGCATTGTGCACGATATCGGCAAACCGCCGAATCCGGTTGTTGGTCGAACGTTCATAAGGCGAGCCGGGCCATTCGTTGAACGGGATCAGGTTGATCTTGGCCGGGATGCCCTTGATCAACGACACCAGACGGCGCGCGTCTTCATCGGTGTCGTTCACATCCTTCAGCATGACATATTCGAATGTGATGCGCTCGGAATTGGAAATCCGGGGATATTCCCGCAGCGTTTCCAACAGGGTTTCCAGGTTCCAGCGTTTGTTGATCGGCACCAGCTTGTTGCGGACCTCATCGGTGGTGGCATGAAAGCTGATCGCCAGCAGACAACCAATTTCCTCGGCCGTGCGGGCAATTTCCGGCACAACGCCAGAGGTCGACAGCGTAATGCGGCGGCGCGACAGCTGGATACCTTCGGGGTCCATGGCGATTTTCATCGCGTCGCGGACATTGTCGAAATTATAAAGCGGCTCGCCCATGCCCATCAGCACGATGTTGCTCAGCAGGCGGGCCTCGTTCTTGGGCGCGCCCTTTTCCGGCCATTCGCCCAGATCGTCCCGCGCCAGCATCACCTGGCCGATGATTTCGCCAGCGGTCAGGTTGCGCACCAGTTTCTGGGTGCCGGTGTGGCAGAAGGAACAGGTCAGGGTACAGCCGACCTGAGACGAAATGCACAGCGTGCCGCGATCGGTTTCGGGGATATAGACCACCTCGACCTCATGCCCGCCGGCAATGCGGACCAGGTATTTGCGGGTGCCATCGCTGCTGACGTGTTTCGACACCACTTCGGGGATGTCGATGGTGAAATGTTCTTCCAGCTCGGCCCGGTAACCCTTGGCCAGGTTGGTCATCAGCGTGAAATCACGCACGCCCCATTGATAGATCCACTGCCAGATCTGACCGACCCGCATCTTGGCCTGCTTTTCCGGCGTGCCGATGGCAATCAGCGCGTCACGCATGGCGTCGCGGGTCAGGCCGACAAGATTGATCTTGCCGGTTTCGGGCATTTTTCGGGGGATGGTCAGGACATCCTGGGTAATGGGCGCACTCATGTCCGGCCTTTTGGTTTTTGACGAAGTGCCCCACATATAGCATTCGGCCGCGGAATCAAAAGGATTCCGGCGGTCGATGTCTTCTGTCGGTGCGCCTTTGCCGATCGGGCCGTGTAGGGCCGCGTTTCACAAGGGGTGCGTTTACCCGGCGCAGCGCTTTTCGGCGTCTTCGATCATCGCGGTGAAGCCAAGCAGGGAAAACGTGTCCTTGGTCTGGGTGCCGCGCGACGAACGTGCGGTCAAAACCGCGCTTGATCCCCGTTTCATCGCCGTGACGATTTTGGAATCATCCGACGGCGATGCCGCCCAGGCCCATTCACCATCGGCAAACAGATCGAACTGGGTGCCGCCAATGTCCAGATTGACGGTGGACCCGCTGGCAAAGGGATAGCCGCCGGTAAATGTGATCTGCGGTGCGTTCACACCCGCCTCGGGGCGGAAGAATGCAAACAACAGAATGTCACCCCGGCGTACCGCCACGACACGGCCATCACGGGTGTTGACGGTTTCCTTGGGGCGGGTCACGGCCCAGCATTCCTTTGGATCGCTTTCTGTGAAAACGCTCCAATCGGTCTGGGCGGCCACCCGGTTGGTGCTTTCTTGCTGTGCTGCGACATCGGATGCAATTGCCAATGCAAATACAGCAGCGATTGTGCGCGCCAAACGAATTTTCATGTGTACAGCCTCCAAGCTGTCCTGAGCCTCAATGTCATACCTTCCGCGTTGCCCCCTGTTTTTGATCGGGGGTTCGACGCGGCATTTCCTTCTCGACAAAAGCATAATAGCGTCAAAGGTGCGACGGGCGAAAGGCCTGTTGGCAGAAAATCGCCAATAGTTGAACGGTGTCTGATGAATTCTGAACCTTTGGAAAGCGCGGTGCCGCTGGTGGAAATCCGCCGTGGGCCATTTCTGGAAAGCCTGCATTGCGGGCATTTGGTGATTTGCGGGCCGGGCGGTGACATCGTTTCGTCCTGGGGCGATCCCAATGTCACGGTGCTGGGGCGGTCCGCGATCAAGATGATTCAGGCACTGCCCTTGCTGACCAGCGGCGCGGGGCGGGATCTGACCCCGCGGTATCTGGCCCTGGCCTGCGCCAGCCATCAGGGCGCGGCGATCCATACCGATCTGGCGCGCAGTTGGCTGGCTGATATGGATATGGACGAGACGGATCTGCGCTGCGGCGTGCAAATGCCGGATGATCGCGCCGCGCGTGAGGCGCTGATCAAATCAGACACGGCCCCTTGTCAAATCCACAACAATTGTTCCGGCAAACATTGTGGTTTTCTGATGCTGGGCCGACATCTGGATGCCGGGGCTGAATACACCGAGGCCGATCACCCGGTGCAACGCGCGGTGCTGGAGGCATTTGAAGCCGTGACCGGGGAAACCAGTGCCGGTTTTGGCGTTGATGGCTGTTCTGCGCCGAATTTCGCCTCCAGCCTGCATGGTTTGGCACGGGCCATGGCCTGGTTCGCCGGGGCGGCATCGCGCAGTGACACCATGGGGCAGGCGGCAACACGCCTGGTACAGGCCATGCGCAGCCACCCCGATTTGGTGGCCGGCGACCGGCGCGCCTGCACCGAACTGATGCAGGCCGCCCCACAGGCGGTGGTCAAAACCGGCGCAGATGGTGTGTTCACCGCGATTTTGCCGCAACAGGGTCTGGGCGTCGCGCTCAAGATCGCGGACGGTGCCACCCGCGCAAGCGAGGCGGTCATCGCACAGGTGTTGATCCGGTTGGGCGTTCTGGATGCGGGCCATCCCGCCGCCTTGCGCCGGGTGAACCATGTGATCAAAAGTCGCCGAGGGATTGATGCGGGCCTGATCCGCTGTGTGGAGGGGATCTGATGACAATCGAGGCTGTGGTTTTTGACATCGGCAATGTGCTGATCGAATGGCACCCGGAGCGGTATTATGATGCCCGCATCGGTCGGGCGCGCCGCGAACAATTGTTTGCCGAGGTGCCGCTGGAGGCGATGAACCTTGGCGTGGATCGCGGCGATGATTTCGCCCAGGCCGTCGCGGATTTGGCAAAATTGCATCCCGCGTGGGCCGCTGAAATCACCCTGTGGCATGATGATTGGATCGACATGGCCAGCCCTGCCATCGACCGGTCCGTGCGCAGTCTGCGCAGTCTGCGTTCCCGCGGCGTGCCGGTGTTCGCCTTGTCGAATTTCGGGCGGCAAACCTTTGAGATCGCCTGCCAGCATTATCCGTTCCTGTCGGAATTCGATACCCGCTACATTTCCGGCCACATGGGCACGATCAAACCCGAGCCGCTGATCTTTGAAATGCTGGAGACAACCTGCGGCGTGGCGCCAAAGGCCTTGTTGTTCACCGATGACCGGGCCGACAATATCGCAGCCGCACAGGCGCGCGGCTGGCAGGTGCATTTGTTTGAGGGTGCCGAAGGCTGGGCCGCACGGTTGGTGTCAGAGGGGCTGCTCAGCGCAGAAGAAGCGGCCTAGGCCGCGACCGCTGCGCTGCGGGTTTCCTTGATCGGCAAATGCACGATGGCGGAAAACGCGCCGACCCCGACCCCGATCCACCAGACCATGGTGTAATCGCCATAAAGATCGTACATGCGCCCGCCCAGCCAAACCCCAAGGAAACTGCCCAGCTGGTGGCTGAAGAACACGATGCCGTAAAGCGTGCCCATGTAGCGCAGCCCATAAAGATGCGCGACCAGACCAGAGGTCAACGGCACCGTGGCCAGCCACAGCGACCCCATCGCAACCGAGAACACCAAAACCGTCATCGGGGTGATCGGGAACAGGATAAAGGCCCCCGCAACAATGGTGCGCGCGGTATAGATCCCGGCCAGCAGGTATTTCTTGGAATAGCGTTTGCCCAGCCATCCGGCCGTCAAAGTGCCGACAATATTGGCCAATCCAATCAGCGAAATCGCCCAGGCCCCCAGCGACGATGTGCTGGTGATGCCGATGGAATGCAACAGGCTGCCGGCCAAAATCGGCCCGCACATTTCGGTCACCAGCGCCGGGAAATGCGCGGTGATGAAGGCCAGTTGATACCCGCAAGAGAAGAAGCCCAGAAAAATCAGCGTATATGACGGGTCTCGGAAAGCACGTTTCAGGATCACACCCATGCTTTCTTCCAGCTCGGCCTTGCTGGCCGCCTGGGGTGCCCGCATCATTGGCAACGTCAGCAACGATGCCAGAATGACAGCGGCAAACACCAAAAACACATTCTGCCAGGACATCAGCCCCAAAAGATATTCCGCCATCGGTGCGCCAAACACCTGTCCGGCGCTGCCAGCCGCCGTGGCAATCGCCAGACTCATCGAGCGGTTCTCATCCGAACTGGCGCGGCCCACCACTGCCAGGATCACCCCAAACCCGGTACCGGCAATGCCAAACCCGACCAGAACTTCCAGCATCTGGTGCGATTCCGGCGTTGTGGCCATCGACGACAAAACCAAACCGGCGGCATAGATCACCCCGCCCAAAACGATCGCCACCCTGTCGCCAAGTCGCTCGCCCACCATGCCGAACAACGGCTGGCCAATGCCCCAGGCCAGGTTCTGAATGGCGATGGCAAGGCTGAATTCCGCCCGCAGCCAGCCGAATTCCTCGGCAATCGGGATCTGAAACACACCGAAACTGGCCCGAACCGCGAAACTCAACAACATGATGAAACAGCCAACAATCAGAACGGGCGTGAAAAGCGGGGTCTTTTCCTGCATCGGGATCTCTTTCATTCGGGGTGGCAAATGGCACAATACCGCGGCCACATAAGCGTAAATAATTGATCTGAACGTGCGGTCAATTCAGCAATTGTGATGGGTACAATTCCCGATGGCGATGTAGATGGCCGGGCAGACAGTTCAAATTTGCCGTGGGCTACACATTTCAAATTGGCCGGGCTATGTCGGGGCATGACCAGCTTGTCCGACATATATGCCGCCCGCATCGCCGCCGGTGACCTGCATCCCGACGCGGCCCAACAGGCCGTCCTGCCAGAGTTCGAGCGTATTCGCGCCGCGCTGGCACAGCCTGTGAAACGCGGATTGTTCCGCAAGGCCCCGAAACCACCCAAGGGGCTCTATCTGTGGGGCGGTGTCGGACGGGGCAAATCCATGTTGATGGATCTGTTTGTCGATGTGCTTCAGGATCAGGACATTGCGGTGCGCCGGGTGCATTTCCATGCCTTCATGCAGGACATCCACCGCGCCATGCACAAGGCCCGCCAGGACGGGGCCAGGGATACGCTGGAACCGGTGGCGCGTGATGTGGCCAAAGGGTTGCAATGTCTGGCGTTTGACGAAATGCAAATCACCGACATTACCGATGCGATGGTCGTGGGGCGGCTGTTTGAATTTCTGTTTGCCGCGGGTGTGGTGGTGGTCACCACTTCGAACCGGGTGCCGGATGACCTCTACAAGGACGGCTTGAACCGGCAATTGTTCCTGCCGTTCATTGATCAGATCAAGGATCACCTGGAGGTGCGGGAGCTGGCCTCGCCACGCGATTACCGCCAGGACCGGCTGTCCGGTGTACAGGTATTTTTCACCCCCGCCGATGATCGCGCCCGCGATCAGATTGATCAGGTCTGGCAGCAATTGACCGACGGGCAGGGCGCCCCGCTGACCCTGATTGTCAACAAACGCGAGGTCGCGATCCCCGCCTTTCACAATGGCGTGGCGCGGGCGAAATTCTATGATCTCTGCGGGCGCGCCTTGGGGCCTGCCGATTATCTGGCACTGGCCGATGCGGCGCGGGTGCTCCTGCTCGAAGACATCCCCCGGCTCAGCCGCAATAATTTCAACGAAGCCAAACGGTTTGTCACCCTGATTGATGCCCTCTACGAGGCCAAGGTCAAATTGATCGCTTCAGCGGCGGCAGAACCGGAAATGCTTTATATCGAAGGCTCAGGTGCCTTTGAGTTCGAACGCACCGCCTCGCGCCTGCGCGAGATGCAGGATGCCAACTGGGGCCGCGATAGCTAAGGTTTTGCGCTTGAGATCGGCTTTCATCTGACCAGAAATATCCCGGGGGTTTGGGGGCTGGCCCCCAATTTATCCTGTGTTTGGGGGCTGGCCCCCAATTTATCCTGAGTTTGGGGGCTGGCCTACAGTTTACCCTGCCTTTCGGCAGCTGCCCCCCAATTGGCCCACAATCCCGACACCGCTCACAGCGGTTTGCCCGTCAACAGCCGCGGCAAATCCCCGGTCAGTCCCGCAGCCTCGCGGATAAAGGTCCGGCGCAGCGTCGGGGCGGCGTTGACCAGCCCCATACCAAGATCACGCAGACCACGCAGCAGGGCATTGTCGTTGGAAAACAGCCGGTTGAATGTATCGGTCGCCCCTGCCAGACTGGCGATGTCAAACCGCCGCCATTCCGCATAACGCGACAGGACCATCGGGCTGGCAATGTCTTCGCCCCGGCGGGCGGCATCGGTCATCACCTCGGCAAGCGCCGCGATATCGCGGAAACCGGCGTTCAACCCCTGACCGGCAATGGGGTGGATGCCATGCGCGGCATCACCGACCAGCGCCAGCCGATCCGCAGTCAACCCACTGGCCAGTGACAACGACAAGGGATAGGTGAACCGGGCCCCGGCAAGGGATATCTCCCCAAGGAAATCGCCGAACCGTGGGCGCAAAACCGAAAGATAGTCGGCGTCGGACAAGGCATTGATCGCGGCCGCCTGATCGTGGCTTTCGCTCCAGACAATTGAACTGCGGTTGCCGGTCAGCGGCAGGATCGCCAGCGGCCCGGGTGGCATGAAAAACTGATGGGCGCAGCCGTGATGCGGCTTTTCATGGGCAATGGCACAGACAAGCGCGGTTTGACCATAATCCCACCCGGTCCGTGTGATGCCGGCGCGGCTGGCGGTGCCCGATGTGCGCCCATCACAGCCGATAATCAAACGACCCGTCACCGTCTGTCCACTGGCCAGCGTCACCTCGGCCCGCAGCATGTCACAGGATTGGGCCACCACCCTTGCGCCGGTCATATGGCGGATCAGCGGGTTTGCCGTCACCGCGTCAAGCAGGGTGCGGCGCAGATAGCGGTCTTCGACCATGAACCCCATCGGGCCTTCTTCGATCTCGTGGTGATCGAAGTGCAGGAAAAACGGCGACGGCCCTTCACCGGCCCGCCCGTCCGACACCTTGATGTCCAGCATCGGCTGAGCATTTGCCGCCAACGCGTCCCAAAGCCCCAGCGCCGTCAGCATCTGCTGTGACGCCAGCGCCAGCGCATAAGAGCGGCCATCAAAATTGTCGGACCGCTGGGTCGCGCTGTCGGCGGCATCAATCACCGTGGCGGTGAACCCGGCCTGCGCCGCCGCCAATGCCAGCAGGGGGCCGTTCAACCCGCCGCCAATAATCAGAAGATCGCTGTCATATGTCATGGCGGCGAATATGACCCTGTTGGCGGGATTGTCCATATGACGGCTTGCCGCTACCGTGGCCCGCGACAGAATTTTGGCCCGGCTGAGGCCCAATGGGGAGTGTCAGGATGCAAGATTGGCTGTGGATGACGGCGGCGGAACTGGGCCAGGGGATCGGCGCCGGTGCAATTGACCCGGTGGCGCTGACCGAAGCCCACCTCGAGGCGATCGCGCAGCATGAGCATGGCCCTACGACCTATGCCCGGGTGACGACGGACCGCGCCCGATCCGAGGCCGCCGCCGCCGCCGCCCGCGCAAAGGTCGGTCAGCGTCTGTCGCTGCTGGACGGGGTGCCGATCAGCTGGAAAGACCTGTTTGACAGCGCCGGCACCGCCACGGAATCCGGATCGGCGTTGCTGGCCGGCCGGGTGCCGGACCATGATGCCGAGGTGCTGCGCAATGCCCGCGCCGCGGGTCTGGTCTGTTTGGGGAAAACCCACATGAGCGAGCTGGCCTTCAGCGGCCTGGGGCTGAACCCGATCACCGCAACCCCGCCCTGTGTCAATGGCGACGGCGCGGTGCCGGGCGGATCATCGTCGGGGGCGGCGACATCGGTGGCTTATGGGTTGGCGGCAGCGGCGATTGGATCGGACACTGGCGGATCGGTGCGTATCCCGGCGGCCTGGAACGATCTGGTTGGCCTCAAAACCACCCATGGCCGGGTTTCAACGCGAGGCGTGGTGCCCTTGGTGGCCTCTTTTGACACGGTTGGCCCGCTGACCCGCACGGTTGAAGATGCCGGGTTGCTGCTGGCCGCGCTTGAGGGCCGGAAACCCGCCGACTTACGCGGTGCGACGTTGCAAGGGCGGCGGTTTGCGGTCCTGAAAACCGTGGCCATGGACGACCTGCGCGATGCGCCCGGCGCGGCCTTTCAAAGCGCGCTTGACCGGCTGCGCAACGCGGGCGCCCTGGTAGAGACAATCGAAATCCCCGAACTGGCCGAGGCGATGGACCTGTCCGCAGTCCTGTTCTCGCCAGAGGCCTATGCCACCTGGAAAGACGTGATCGAAGCCGCCCCGGACAAGATGTTCCCCCGCATTCTCGAACGGTTTCGCAGCGGCGCGAGCTTTGATGCGCCGGATGTCATGGCGGCCTGGCAAAAGCTGCACCGGTGCCGCGCGGCCTGGAACAGGGCCGTGGCCGGGTATGATGCCGTGCTGACGCCGACGGCGGCAAATCTGCCACCGGATATGGAACGTTTGCTGACGGATGACGCCTATTACGTGACCGAAAACCTGTTGACGCTGCGCAACACTCGGATTGGCAACTTGATGGGGGGCTGCGGGCTGACCCTGCCCACCGGGGTGCCGTCCTGTGGCCTTCAGATGCTTGCGCCCCCGATGAACGAGGCCCGTCTGCTGCGTCTTGGGGTGGCGGCCGAATCAGCGCTGGCCTGAGGTCAAAATGACGCAAGGGAAAGCCGCGTTTTGCGGTCAATATGTGCCCAAATGCCACAAACCCTTTTCCCTGCGCGCGTTTTGCTGGACGGCGGCGGGGCTGTGAACTACCCTGAGGGGTAATCGGGGCGAAAACGACCCCGTATCCGAGGCAGTAAAAAGCAGTAACCCCATGTTCCCCGAGCGGTTTTCGAACCTACCGGCCTATGCATTCCCGCGCCTTCGCGCGCTGTTGGACCCGCATCCGCCCGCACCGGCGTTTGCGGAGGATGTGTTGCATATGACCATCGGCGAGCCGAAACATGCCTTTCCGGACTTTGTCGGCGACATTCTGGCCCGGAACATCGCAGGTTTCGGAAAATATCCGCCAAACGACGGCACCCCAGAGCTGAGAGGCGCAATCGCCGATTGGGCCAAACGGCGCTATGGTGTGACGCTTGATCCCGAAACCCAGGTGATGGCGGCCAATGGCACGCGCGAGGCGCTGTATAATCTGGCCATGGCGCTGTGCCCGGAAACCAAAAACGGTCAACAGCCAATCATTCTGACCCCGAACCCGTTTTATCAGGTCTACATGATCGGGGCCTTGTCCGTCGGGGCGCAGCCGGTCTTTGTGCCGGCCACGGCGGAAACCGGGCATCTTCCGGATTATGCCGGGCTGCCGGCGGATGTGCTGAACCGTGTGGCGATGGTCTATATCTGTTCGCCGGCCAATCCCCAGGGCGCAATTGCGTCGCGTGACTATTGGCGGGACTTGATTGCGCTGAGCGAGCGTTACGATTTCCGCATTGTCGCGGATGAATGTTATTCCGAAATTTACCGCGACACCGCCCCAACCGGGGTGCTGGAGGTCGCAGCAGAGTTGGGCACAGACCCGGAACGGGTGGTGCTGGTCAATTCGCTGTCGAAACGGTCGAACCTGCCGGGGTTGCGGTCCGGTTTTATCGCCGGTGGCCCCAAAAGCATCGCGCGGGTCAAGCAATTGCGCGCATATGCCGGTGCGCCGCTGCCGCTGCCGATTCAGCAGGTCAGCGAACAGGTCTGGGCGGATGAGGCGCATGTGGTGGCAAACCGCGCGTTGTATCAGGCAAAATATGATGTCGCGGACGAAATTTTTTCCGATGTGCCCGGATATGCCGGGCCAGAGGCCGGGTTCTTCCTTTGGCTGCCGGTGGCAGACGGCGAAGCGGCGGCCCTGAAGGCCTGGCAGGACACGGGCGTTCGGGTGTTGCCCGGTGCCTATCTGTCGCGTGACGTGGCCGGGGCCAACCCTGGCAAAGAATACATCCGGGTCGCAATGGTGGCCCCAATAAATGACATGCGACGCGGGTTGATCCGCCTGCGCGACTGTCTGTACGAGGTGAGGTGACAATGGCGTTTCAAGCTCGCGGACGTGATCCGCTACTCGATAGCAATACCCAGGCAGCGGTGGAAAAACGCGGCAAGGAGCTTATTGGCATTGTGCTTATCCTCTTGGGGCTGGCGGCGGCGGCGATGATTGCGTCGTATACCCCGGATGATCCCAGCTGGATGTCCGCCACCGATGCGCCGGTCCAGAATTGGATGGGGCGCGCCGGGGCGTCGATTGCCGCACCATTGTTCATGATTGTGGGCTGGGGCGCTTGGGGCGTCGCGGTATCGCTTTTGGCCTGGGGGTTCCGTTTTGCCCTGCATATCGGCTCAGAGCGGGCGATGAGCCGCGCGGTTTTCGCGCCAATCGCCATTGCGCTGGCGGCGGTTTATGCGGCGACGCTGGTGCCGGGGCCGGGGTGGTCGCATGCCTTTGGTCTGGGCGGGTTGTTTGGTGACACTGTTTTGGGCTCGGTTCTGACCGCAATGCCGGTCGGCTCGTCCCTTGTGGTCAAATTGGCGTCGTTGATCATGGGCCTGGCCATTCTTGCGGTCGGGGCCTTTGTGCTTGGCTTCACCCTGCCAGAGGTGCGCCGGATCGGGCGTTTCCTGTTGGTGGGTATGATCATGGCCTATGCGATGATCCTGAACCTTTTGGGGCGTGGGGCCGCCGGGGCGGTTTGGGCCGCAAAAGGTGTCCAGACGCAACAGGCCGAACGCCGTGCCCGCCGCGAAGAAGATCGCCGCCAGGCCGAGGAATGGGCCGCACAGCAGGTGATCGAAACCGATACCGCAGCCCAGATCCCGCAGGCCGCCCCCATTGCCGCGCAAACCTATGTGCCGCCCGTCCCGGAAGAGGTGCCCCCGCACAGCCAACCGGAAAAGCCCGGTCTCTTGGCGCGGATGCCCTCGCTTATCCGGCGGGCTGAACCGGTGCCCGAAGAAATGCCGTCGCCCGAGCTGATCGAAAGCTATGGCCCCGGTGTCGACGTTGAAATGCCGGGCGATGATCGGATCAAGGCCAAGATCACTTCGGTGATCAAGGATCGGGTGCGCCGCCATCCAGAGGTGCAGATCGAATCTGTCGCCCCCCTGACCAAAGGTCGCGGTCGTGGCCCCGATCCGTTGATTTTCCGCAATGAACCGCGGGTGGCACCGGGAGAGCCGTTCAAATCGGAACCACCGTTGACCGCGGCCCATGCCCCCGCGCATCCCCCGGCACAGGCGGCCATGCCCGCCCAGACCGCCCAAACCGCGCAGCCAGATCACCATCACCAACCGGTACAGGCCCAGTCCCCGGCACAGACACAGGCACCATCTGCCCCCCGGGTGACCCGTCCGGCGTCCGCTCCGATGGCGGCCCCCGTTGCTGCCCCTGCTGTTGCCGCCCCTGCCGCTGCCGCCGCCACCGGCCAGGAGGCCGCCGCGCACTCGGCCCGCATGGCCGTTCCCGCAGCACCGGCCGCACCGCAACCGGCCCCGCAACAGCCCGCCCAATCGGAAACCGATCCCTGGCAGATCGACCCGGATTACGATGATGATGCATCGGGATTTGTTGCGCCGGAAGACGATGAATGGGCGGTGACCGAACCGGCCACGCCACATGCCCCCGCTGCCCAGCCGCCGTTGCGCGCCGCACCGGCACAAGTCAAAAAAGTGGTACAGCAACCGATCCGCAAACCCACCCCGATGTCACGCCGGGCCAAGGCCGAAGCGCAGCCGGAATTGGGTTTTGTGGAGCAATCCCAGGTCGAATACGAACTGCCGCCGCTGGCGCTTCTGGGCGATCCTTCGCAGATCGAACGCCATGTGCTGTCCGATGAAGCCTTGGAAGAAAACGCCCGGATGCTGGAATCCGTGCTGGATGACTATGGCGTCAAAGGCGAGATCGTCTCGGTCCGCCCCGGTCCCGTCGTCACCATGTACGAGCTGGAGCCCGCGCCGGGTTTGAAAGCGT
The DNA here is from genome assembly GCF_022867865.1 of Phaeobacter sp. J2-8. Classification (GTDB taxonomy): domain Bacteria; phylum Pseudomonadota; class Alphaproteobacteria; order Rhodobacterales; family Rhodobacteraceae; genus Marinovum. The sequence continues at coordinate 533,890 of NZ_JALIEC010000001.1, forward strand.
CGCGTGTGATCGGTCTGGCCGATGATATCGCGCGCTCGATGTCGGCGCTGTCTGCGCGGGTTTCGACCGTGCCGGGCCGCAGCGTGATCGGTATCGAGCTGCCGAACGAAAAACGCGAAATGGTGTCTTTCCGTGAAATCCTGTCTGGCCGCGACTATGGCGATGGCAACCGCGCGCTGCCCTTGGCGCTGGGCAAGAATATCGGCGGCGAGCCGGTGGTGGCCAATCTGGCCAAGATGCCCCACCTTCTGATCGCCGGGACCACCGGGTCGGGTAAATCGGTGGCGATCAACACCATGATCCTGTCGCTGCTCTACAAATTGTCGCCTGATGATCTGCGCCTTGTGATGATCGACCCAAAAATGCTGGAACTGTCGGTCTATGACGGCATTCCGCATCTTCTGTCGCCGGTTGTGACCGACCCGAAAAAGGCGGTTGTCGCGCTGAAATGGGTCGTCGGCGAGATGGAAGAACGCTATCGCAAGATGTCGAAAATGGGCGTCCGCAACATCGACGGCTATAATTCCCGCGTGAACGATGCACTGGCCAAGGGCGAAATGTTCAGCCGCACGGTGCAGACCGGGTTTGACGATGACACCGGCGAACCGGTGTTCGAGACCGAGGAAACCCAACCCGAGAAAATGCCCTTTATCGTCGTGATCGTCGACGAAATGGCCGATCTGATGATGGTCGCGGGCAAGGAAATCGAGGCCTGCATCCAACGCCTTGCGCAAATGGCGCGGGCGAGCGGCATTCACCTGATCATGGCGACACAGCGGCCTTCGGTCGATGTCATCACCGGCACGATCAAGGCGAACTTCCCGACCCGGATCTCGTTTCAGGTCACCTCGAAAATCGACAGCCGCACCATCCTTGGGGAACAGGGCGCAGAGCAGCTTCTGGGCATGGGCGACATGCTTTATATGGCCGGCGGATCGAAGATCGTGCGTTGCCACGGCCCGTTCTGTTCGGATGAAGAAGTCGAGGAAATCGTCAATCACCTCAAGGCCTTTGGCCCGCCCGCCTATGTCGGTGGCGTGGTGTCGGGACCGGATGATGATAAGGCCGAAAACATCGACGCGGTGCTGGGCCTGAACACCGGCGGCAACACCGGCGGCGAAGATGCGCTCTATGATCAGGCGGTGGCGATTGTCATCAAAGACCGCAAATGTTCCACGTCTTATATCCAGCGCAAACTGGCCATCGGCTATAACAAAGCCGCGCGATTGGTCGAACAGATGGAAGACGAAAACGTCGTCTCCTCGGCCAACCATGTCGGCAAACGTGAAATTCTGGTGCCGGAACAATAAACCAACCGCCGCTCTGCATATCCGTGCAGAGCGGCGTTTTCAGCTGATCAGCTACGCCTGTCTCAGATCGGCTGGCCCGCGGGATCGTCGGCTTTGCCATGGGCGTCCTGCGCCCGGATCAACGCGGCTTTTACTTTTGGCAGATGCCGTTCCACATATTGCACAAGCTCGGATTGAAGCTTTTCCAATCCGTTTTCTGCATCGCTCAGACTGTCTGTTGTCAACAAATTCTGACGCCAATAATGTTTCACGCTTTTGGTAAAAGGTTTGTGGCGATACCGGCCAATCTCGTTAAATGCCTCGATCAATTTGGGTCTGAATATCTGTTCGCCATGACCCGGCCCAATACAGAAGCAGACAGTAATGGCATCCTCTTGTGTATCCGCACATAATTCCACGGCCATTTGGTTACCGGAATTATCCAGCCACGGTCCCCATCCGAAAGCGCCGGGTATGTTTTGCCAAATTCCGGGAATGTGAAGCGATACCAACGCGCGCCCCAGGATAAATCGGCAACAATCGACAGACCAAGTGCCGCGCTCATGTCATGGGCAATCTGCGGTTGCGCATTTGCAAAGTCATGCATCAAATCGTTCAATGGGTCAGGTTCATGCGCGATCAGGTATTCCAGGACTTCGCGATGCTCCGCCCAGATTGATTTAATTGCCGCTTTCAGCGTCTTGTCGATCGGTCCGTCGGCCATGCCGTGCCTCCGCATCATGGATTGATAGTCGCGTAACAATTCAAGACTTTTGCCCGCAATGGTGTTTTCGGCCAAAGCCTTGTCAATGCTGGCGAAAAAGCTTGTAAAGGACAGGGCGGCCCATTTGGTTTCTCCGTCTGTCGTGGCGGCCCGACCATCCGGGGTGAGAAAGCAAAACAGCCGCTCCCAATCTGTCGTCGGATATCGCAGGGCGACCTTTTCTTCGTAATCGACCAATTGATCGTCGCGTTCCACGGCATCGACCTTCAATTCGACCGCAATCACAATGCCCTTTGTGCCGCTGCGTGGAATTTCGATGAGCAGGTCAATATGGTCGCGCTCTCGATAGACACGCGCCGGCGCCAGCGATGTTCCATTCTGCGCCAGTTTCAACTGCGCGCCTTTGTCCCCGGATTTGTCGCACAGCAATTGGAAAAACGTCCGAAGGATAAGATCACCCATCTCATGCGGGCGTCCAGGGTCCATGATATAGGACAGGAAATTTGAATGCCTGATCTCTTGCCGTGCCATGCCAATTGCCTCAAACGGGCAAAAATGTCTGACATGTCTTGCAACCAGATCCAGCTGCGATGCGCCGGGGCCTTCGAATAGATCCGAAATCTTCTGATGCAGATCGCCGTGGCGCTCATTCATTCGGGAAATCTTTCGTTCTAAAATTCCCCGGCACTCAATAATAAATGCGGAAGGCGGTCAAGGCATCGATCAGGCAGGCACTTTGCGCTCCTGCAATGTCACGTTTCGCGGAGAATTGCTGATGGGGCTTGCCGGTTCGGCATGTCACGCCGATATTATGTCTCCCGGGGGTGGCACTGCCCCCAGCCACAACAACGGACACATGAGCAGACATATGACGATGATCCGAATTCTGGCCGCCGCTCTTGTCACCGGCATGCTGGCCTTGCCCGCAAGCGCCGACAAATTGTCCCTGGCAGAGGTTTCGACCTATCTGAACACCTTGCAACGCGCAAAAGGTGATTTCACCCAGATCAACGATGATGGCTCTATCTCGACCGGCACGATTTCGATCCGCCGCCCCGGCATGATGCGGTTTGACTACAATCCGCAGGCCCAGGCGCTGGTACTGGCCTCTGGCGGTGAAGTGGCGATTTTTGATCGCAAGACCAAACGCCCGCCGGATCGTTACCCGGTCACCAACACGCCGTTGAACGTCATTCTGGCCAAAACCGTGGATCTGACACAGGCCAACATGGTGACGGGGCATACCTATGATGGCACCGCGACCACCGTGCGCGCCCATGATCCCAAACGCCCGGAAATCGGCACGATTGATCTGGTGTTCACCGCCGATCCAATAGAGCTGCGCCAATGGGTGATTCAGGATGATGGCGGCGGGCGCACGACCGTGATTCTCGGCGATCTCGATGAATCCGCCAGCGTGCCGCATACGATCTTTTCGATCATTGCCGAGATCGAAAAACTGCGCCGTTAAAGCCCGGTTTGATCCAGAACCTCGGCCAGGATCGGCGCCAGCCGTTCCGCCCAGGCGCGTTGCGTGGCCTCTTCTGCAATCAGATCGTTGCGCAGCTCGATCAGGATATTCGGCAACCCCGTCGCCAGCGCATGACGTTCAATGCTGTCGCCGGGCAGATGGCCGGAATAGGGCACATTGCCATCAACGCAAAGATCGGGCTCTTGGTGCAGGCGCTCGATCAGCGGCAAGGCCAACCTGTCGTCATGGGCGTATAGAATGCCGATATGCCAGGGGCGGGGCGGGCGTGCCTGAAGCTGCGGCGTAAAGGAATGCACCGCACAGATCACCCGGTCCGGTCTTTGCGCCACCAGATCGTCATATGCCGCATGATAGGGCCGATGATATGCGATCAACCGGCGCTCGACCTCGGCCGCATCGGCATGGCGATTGGCGGGGATGATGGTGCCGTCATAAAGCTTCATCAACAGGGTCGGGTCGTCTTCGCCCCGGTTCGGGTCGATCACCAGCCGGGAAAAATTGGCAAACAGCGCCGGACCGTTCAAAAGCTCTGCCAAATGGCGGCTGACCCCCATCGCGCCGGGATCAAATGCGATGTGGCGCCGCATATCCGCCGGGTCCATTCCCAGATCGCCCCCATTTACCGCAGGGGGGACTACATTTGTCGCGTGATCGCAGGTTACCAGCCAGCGACCGGGTCTTTCCGGGCCGTCGATCCAATAAGGGTGGAAGCTCATGTCATCTCTTCGTAATGTGATACAGCGATATGTAGCGTGCCTCGCGCTTGTCTGCGAGGCCGAAGTGGTGCATAGAGCGGGTGTAATTCGTTAGCGATAACATCGCTGCTGCCTGCACGATGTATCAGCCAACTACGAAAGGGCCGATGCGCCATGAAACGTGACCGTAAAGTTAAAATCGTAGCCACCCTTGGACCTGCGTCCAATACATATGACATGATCCGCAAGCTGCACGAGGCCGGAGCCGATGTTTTCCGGCTGAATATGAGCCACGGCAGCCATGAAGAGATCGCCGAACGCCACAAGATCATTCGTCAGATCGAAAAAGATCTGGACAGCCCGATTGCCATTCTGGCCGACCTTCAGGGCCCGAAATTGCGCGTTGGCACCTTTGCCGATGGCCCGCAGGACCTGGTTCAGGGCGCGGCATTCCGGCTTGATCTTGATCCGACGCCGGGCGACGTCAACCGGGTTTGCCTGCCGCATGTCGAAATTTTTGCCGCGCTGGAAGTGGGATCGCACCTGCTGGTCAATGATGGCAAGATCCGCCTGAAAGTCAGCAAATGCGGCAAGGATTTTGCCGATTGCACCGTGGTGACCGGCGGGATGATTTCCGACCGCAAAGGCGTGAACGTGCCGGACGTGGTGTTGCCGCTGGCGGCTCTGTCGGAAAAGGACCGCAAGGATCTGGAATTTGTGTGTGAATTGGGTGTGGACTGGCTCGCGCTGTCCTTTGTCCAGCGCGCGCGCGACGTTTGGGAAGCACGGGATCTGGCCAATGGCCGCGCCGCTCTGATTTCCAAGATCGAAAAACCGACCGCTGTGGCGGATTTCGACGAAATCCTTGATGCCTCGGACGGAATCATGGTGGCGCGCGGTGATCTGGGCGTGGAACTGCCGGTGCAGAACGTGCCGCCGATCCAGAAACGTCTGGTGCGCAAATGCCGCGCAGCCGCCAAGCCGGTGATCGTGGCCACGCAGATGCTGGAAAGCATGATCGAAAGCCCGATGCCCACCCGCGCCGAAGTGTCGGATGTGTCCAACGCCATCTATGAAGGCGCCGATGCCATCATGCTGAGCGCGGAATCGGCCGCCGGTGATTATCCGATCGAAGCCGTGACAACCATGGACAATGTCGCGATCGAGGTCGAAAGCGATCCGACCTATACCGATGTGATCGAAGCCAGCCGCAAGGCCGAACGCCACTCCGTCGCTGACGGGATCGTGGCCGCCGCGCGCGAAATCGCCGAAACCACCAACGTCAAGGCGATCTGCTGCTTCACCTCCTCCGGCACCACCGCGGCGCTGGTGGCGCGGGAACGGCCCCGTGTGCCGATCATCGCCATGACCAACCGGTTGGGCACAGCGCGTCGCATGACGCTGACCTGGGGATGTCTCTGCGTCAAGACCGGCGATATGGAGCGGTTCAAACAGGCGGTGGTCAATGCCGCCCGTGCAGCACGTGCCAGCGGGCTTGCTTCGGAAACAGATCAAATTGTGGTCACTGCGGGTGTGCCGTTCAATGTTTCGGGTACAACCAATATCTTGCGCGTTGCCCCCTGTGATGAACGTTTGATTTTCAACACCGATCCAGAGTAACTTTCCCGCAATTCGAAGGGAACGTTCCATGGATACAGATCTGGCGTTGGTCATTGGCAGCTTCATTGCGATTTTGGCCGTGCCATCGATCATCTCGGCCCTCAGCGACGGCCGCGCCCCGCGCGCGGCCGCCATTGCGGTGCTGGTCGGCGGCGGGCTGATCGTTTTTGCGATCACCAGCAATCCCGGCGGTTATACCGTGGATCAATTGCCAGAGGTGTTTTACCGGGTGGTCGGTCGGTTCATCTGATCGGCAACACTCCGGGCGCATTGAACAGCATGTTTAATGTGGCATGATCAAAGCGGCGCTGGCCTGTCGGTCGGCGCCGTTGCCTTTTCTACCCGCTCGCCCCGCCGGGGGCGGTCAATTTCCGAAACAGCCGCATTTGCGCTTGGCAATCGTGCCAAGCCGAACTATACGGCGCTTTCCATCGCGCGGCAGGCCGAAGTGGCATGCCGAGTCGTGCGCAAAATTTCCGAACCAAAGGAGACCGAAATGCCCAAGATGAAGACAAAGTCGAGCTGCAAAAAGCGGTTCAAAGTGACAGCCAAGGGCAAGATCAAGGCTGGCCAGGCGGGCAAACGCCACGGCATGATCAAGCGTTCCACCAAATTCATCCGCGATGCACGCGGCACCACCGTCCTCTGCGAGGCGGATGCCAAGATCATTCGCCCGATGATGCCCTATTCGCGCTGAGGAGACCTGACATATGGCACGCGTAAAAGGTGGGACAGTTACCCACGCCCGTCACAAGAAAGTCACCAAAGCCGCGAAAGGTTATTACGGTCGCCGTAAGAATACCTTCAAGGTTGCACGCCAGGCCGTCGACAAGGCCAACCAATACGCCACACGTGACCGCAAGGCACGCAAGCGTTCGTTCCGCGCGCTGTGGATCCAACGGATCAACGCCGCCGTGCGCGCCTATGATGAGACGCTGACATATTCGCGCTTCATCAATGGTCTGGCACTGGCCGGGATTGAAGTGGACCGCAAGGTTCTGGCCGATCTGGCCGTGCATGAACCCGAAGCGTTCAACGCCATTGCCGCCCAGGCAAAAGGCGCGCTTCCAGCCTGAGGCTGAGAGCACCATAAAAGTTTGCAAGGCCGTCCCGTTTCGGGGCGGCCTTTTGCGTTTCGGGGCGAACATTCCGGATTGCGGCCAGTCACGGCCATTGCTGGTCTTGCACAGCCAAAGCCATGGGTTTACTTGGGGCGGAATGCCGAAATCACCTCTGGGGGTCAGAAATGGACGATCTGCGCGACAAGTATATTCAGCTGATTGCCGATGCCGGTGACGAGGCCGCCCTGGAAGGGCTGCGGGTTCAGGCCGTGGGCAAAAAAGGCGAAATCAGCCTGCAAATGCGCGGCTTGGGCAAAATGACCCCGGAAGAGCGCCAGGTGATGGGCCCGAAGCTGAATGCGCTGAAGGACGAAATCAATTCCGCCCTTGCCGCCCGCAAGGCGGCGCTGGGGGATGCCGCTTTGGAAGAGCGGCTGCGCGGCGAATGGCTGGACGTGACATTGCCCGCACGCGATCGGCGTCAGGGGACCATCCACCCGATCAGCCAGACCCGCGAAGAGGTCACCGCGATTTTTGCCGAGCTGGGCTTTTCGGTGGCCGAAGGGCCGCAGATTGACAGCGATTGGTATAACTTCGACGCTCTGAACATTCCCGGTCACCACCCGGCGCGGGCCGAGATGGATACATTCTATATGCACCGTGCAGCCGGCGACAATCGCCCGCCGCATGTGCTGCGCACCCACACCTCGCCGGTGCAGATTCGCACCATGGAAAAAGAAGGCGCGCCGATCCGCATCATCGCGCCGGGCCGCGTCTATCGCGCCGATTACGACCAGACCCATACTCCGATGTTCCATCAGGTCGAGGGGCTGGCGATTGACCGCGATATTTCCATGGCGCAGCTGAAATGGACGTTGGAAGAATTCCTGCGGTCGTTTTTTGAGGTCGAAGCCGTGGAGCTGCGGTTCCGGGCGTCGCATTTTCCCTTCACCGAACCCTCGGCAGAGGTCGACATCCGCTGCTCCTGGGAGGGCGGTCAGTTGAAGGTCGGCGAAGGTGACGATTGGTTGGAAATCCTCGGCTCTGGCATGGTGCACCCCAATGTGCTGAAGGCCGGCGGGACTGATCCCAATGTCTGGCAGGGGTTTGCCTTTGGCATTGGCATCGACCGGATTGCGATGCTGAAATACGGCATCCCCGATTTGCGGGCGTTTTTCGACAGCGATCTGCGGTGGCTGCGTCACTATGGTTTTGCCGCATTGGAACAGCCGAACCTGCATGGTGGCTTGAGCCGCTAAGCCAGCCCGGCCAGGCTATGGTGTCGCGATCGGGGGCGAGGTGATCGGGCGCAGATGGGTTTCGTCCCGCCTGCGCGGGCCGACAGGTTGGGGGCCAGCCCCCAAACCCCCGGGATATTTCTGGTCAGATGAAGATCCTGCGGAGGCGGCTTTCGATCTAATTGGGAGCTTGCGCTTTGGCGGTGCGCACAGCGCGTTCCAGTGCATCCAGGAACCGGGATCGGTCTGATTTGGAGAACGGTTTGCCGCCGCCCTGACGAAATGGATCTGCGGCCCGCAGATCGGACATCAGGTCGCGCATTGCCAGTTGCTGGCCGATGTTGGCTTCGGTGAAGGCCTCCCCCGAATGGCGCAGCACCTGCGCGCCGCTGGCGACGCATTTGGCGGCCAAAGGGATGTCGCCGGTCACCACCACGTCGCCCGGTCCGGCACGGTCGGCGATCCACATATCCGCAACATCCGGGCCATCCGCGACAATCACCAGCTCGACAAAGGGATTGCGCGAGGGCCGCAGCCCGCCATTGGCCACCAGATACATCTGCAATTTGTGGCGGGTTGCGACCTTTTCCGCTTCGTCCTTGACCGGGCAGGCGTCGGCGTCGATGTACAGCGCCATGTGATCAGCGCCGCAAGGCATCAGAATGAAAGGCGACATGGTCTTTCATGAAAGAGGCCACGAAGAAGTAGCTGTGATCGTAGTGCTTTTGCAGTCGCAGCACATGTTCGACCCGTTGATCCACCATGGCTTTGGCCAGGGCTTCGGTTTTCAGCAGGTCGCCGAATTGATCCTCGGTGCCGGTGTCGATCAGCACCGGCACGTCAATGCCGTCTTCGCGCATCAGGCGGCTGGCATCATGTGCCTCCCAATCGGCATGTTCGCCGAGATAGGCGGTGAATTGTTTGCAGCCCCAATCGCTGTCAGAGGGGTTGCAGATCGGCGAGAAGGCCGACACGCTGGAGAAGCGGCCAGGGTATTTCATCGCCAGCGTCAGCGCGCCATGCCCGCCCATGGAATGGCCGGTGATGGATTGCCGGTATTCGTCCAGCGGGAAATTGGCGAACAACACACGGGGCAGTTCGTCCATGACATAGCTTTCCATTTGAAAGTGATCGACCCAGGGCGCTTCGGTGGCATCGACATAAAACCCCGCGCCCTGACCAAGATCATAGGCCGCGTCATTGGCGACATCCGCGCCCCGTGGCGAAGTATCGGGAAACACCATGGCGACGCCCTGTTCTGCGCACCAGGCCTGGGCACCGGCCTTGGTCATGGCGTTTTCATGGGTGCAGGTCAGCCCGGACAAGAACCAGATCAGGGGCACAGGGCCGTCTGCGGCCTGGGGCGGCAGGAAAAGGGCAAAGGTCATGTCGCAATTACAGACCTCTGACAGATGGCTGGCGACAATCTGGCGGCCGCCAAAGGCGCGGTTTTCGGATGTGATTTCCATGATGACAAGCCTCTTTTTCGTTGCCGCGCCGGGAGCCTCCGGCGGGGATATTTAAGAACAGAAGAAGACCCAGGCTCTGGGCAAGTCAAGCCTTGGATCTCAGGCGCCGGTGATCCAGGCGATGATATAGGGCAGGGTGAGGATCGAAGCGGCGGTTGAAAACAGGATGGCCGCAGAGACACGTTGCGGGGCGACGCCGTAATGTTGCGCCAGGATATAAACATTGCCCGCCACCGGCAGCGCCGCGGCAGAGACGATGATCGTGGCGGTGAAGGCATCCACCGGAAAGAGCACCAGTGCGGCCAGCGCCACGGCGGCGGGGTGCAACACCAGTTTGCAGAAGCTGAGATAGCCCGCAATGGTGACCCGTTCCGCCGATTTCGACGCCAGCGAGGCGCCGATCGCAAACAGCGCGCCGGGGGTGGAGGCCCCGCCAAGTATGACCACGAATTCATTTGCGGGCTCTGGCAACGGCATCCCGGTAGAGGCCCAGGACAGGCCGAGCACCATCGACACGATCATCGGGTTTTTCACCAGCCCCAGACCCACGGTGCGCAACACACCCAGAGACATGCGGCCATCGCGTGCGCCGGTGATCAGGATCACGATCAGCGAGGAAAACACAATCAGGTCGACCGAAAGCACCAGCATCACCGGGCCGATTGCGTCTTCGCCGAACAGTAAGACAAACATCGGCACACCAAGGAAGCCGGTGTTGCCGATCACGGCGCATTGCGCCTCGACTGCGGTTTGTTCGATGCCGATCCGGCGGACCAGGCCGATGACGGTCGCCACCACATAGATCGCCGCCGTGCCGGTCAGATAGGCCAGCACCAATTGGCTGTCCCAGACCTCTGCCAGTGACAGGTTGGCGGAAAACCGGAACAACATCGCCGACAAGGCGAAGTAGAAGACAAATTTGGTGAGATAGGCGGTGGCCTCGGCCGAAAAAAACCGTGCGCGCGCCGCCCCATAGCCAAGGGCGATGATGGCAAAGAACGGCAGTGTTTTAAGAAAGATCGCCAGCATGACCCACCGATAGCATCTTGGGGGGCGGGGTCAATTTGAAAGGGCGCTTTGGTCCTGAAACCTGATCTGGTGTCTGGGGGCGCCGTGGTTATGGGTTTCCCGGTGCTTTTCGCAGGTCCTTCTTGTTCCCACGTCGTCCCGAGCGGGCAAAGCGCGCAAACAAGCGGCCGTCGGTTACGGCAAAGCCGATGCCAATGACGGCAAATCCAAACCAGGCTATCGGCGCCATGGTTTCGCCCAGGAAAACAACCCCCAAGGCAATTGCAAAGGGCGGGATCAACAATGTCACCAAAAGCAAATTGGCCGCCCCGGCCCGCGCCAGAATTGCGAAATACAGCCCATAGGCCAGCGCCGTCGAAAGCGTAGAGAGCCCAAGAAGTGCCGCCCAAACCCCCATAGACAGTGAAAGGTTCGGCGGGCCATCCAGCACAAGAACGGCCGGGATCATCAGCACGGTACTGCCAAGTAACATACCGAATGCATTGACCAGCGGCGGTTGATCCGAAAGCATGCTGCGCCCCCATACCCCGGCAAGCGCATAAGACATGGTTGCGCCCAGCACAGCGAGTTGCGCCAAATTGTGCAGGCTGAATGCGGTCACTGCGGACGGCCCCATGATCAGCGCCACGCCCACAACCCCGAGTGTTGCCCCCGCGATGCGTTTGAATGTCAGAGGTTCATCCTTCAAAAGCAAGCCAGCCATCAGGGCGGCGAACATGGCAGTGGTCGCATTCAGTATAGAGGCAAGGCCGCTGTCAATTTGTGTTTGCCCCCAGAAAATCAGGGAAAATGGAATCGCGTTGTTTAACGCCCCCATGACGAGGTACGCCCCCCAAATCCGCCCGGGGCGGGGCAGACGGGCGCCCCGGGCCCATAGGGCACAGGCCAGGGCGGTCATTGCCCAGAATACGCGGTGCAACGTGATCGTCATCGGCGGCAGTTCCGTCAGGGCCACTTCGGCAAAGAAGAACGAGCCTCCCCAAACGGCAGCCAGCAGCAATAACATCATGCTGGCCTTGAGATCCATCGTAGGCGGGGTGGTCTGTTCATCTTCTGCCTTTCCGGGCGAACTGTTGCCGGACAAAGCTAACTTGCAGATGGTTTTGGCGCGATCCGTTTCTTGCGGATAAGACCAGATCCGGGCCTGCGCCTAGCCCGATCCGATCAACACACCCGCGGCGAAAACCAGCGCCCCGCCCAGCACGACCTGAAACGCCGCGCGCAGCATTGGGGTGTCCATGTATCGGTTTTGAATCCAGGCGATTGCCCAAAGTTCGACAAAGACCACCAGCACCGCAATGCTGGTTGCGGTCCAGAAATCCGGGATCAGATAGGGCAGGGCATGCCCCAACCCGCCCAGGGTGGTCATCACCCCCGACGCGATGCCGCGTTTGACGGGGGAGCCGCGCCCGGACAATTGGCCGTCGTCGGATGCGGCCTCGGTAAAGCCCATGGAAATTCCGGCTCCGACCGAGGCCGCCAAGCCAACCAGAAACGTGGTCCAGGTGTTCTGGGTGGCAAAAGCGACCGCAAAAATCGGCGCGAGGGTCGAGACAGAGCCATCCATCAGCCCCGCAAGGCCGGGCTGTACCCATGTCAAAAGGAATTGGCGTTTGGCGCTGTTGTCTTCGGTTTCGCGCGCCTCTGGGTCCAGGTGGGTGTCTTCCAGCCGGGTTGCGCTGTCCTGATGGTTTGCTTCTGCTGCCGCCAGATCACCCAGCAATTTGCGGGTGTCGGCGTCGGTGGTGCGTTTGGCGGCCGCCAGATAGAACCGCTCTGCATCCCGTTCCATGGCGGCGGCTTCGTCCCGCATTCGGTCAAGCCCGAGATTCTCGATCAGCCATACCGGGCGGCGGGCGTAATATCCCGCCACATGTTCCCGACGGATCAGCGGAATGACCTCGCCGAACCGGGCACGGTGCAATGCAATCAGCTGTTGGCGGTGGCTGTCTTCTTCCTGGGCCATGCCGTCAAACACCGCCGCGCTGTCGGCAAAATCGGCGCGCAGACGTTCGGCGTACATCCGATAGATGCGCGCGTCGTCCTCTTCTGACGAGATGGCAAGCGCCAGCACCTCTTGTTCGGACAGATCAGAGAAATGGCGGCGCTGGGTCAGGAATCGCATGGGGTGTCTCTAGATTAGAATGATTTTAAACATAGCGATGCGCCCGGGCATGGCAAGATCTGGTTGGGGAATTTTCGCCAGATCCTGATTTTGCCAGATCCTAATTATGCCTGTCCTAATTTTGCCGATCCTTAATTTTGCCAGTTTTTAACTATGCCAGTTCTTAACCATGCCTGTCCAACCGGCCCTGTGCCATCATCGCCGCCACTGATCCGTCCTCTGTGGCCTGTTCGGAATAGGTGAATGTGCCCTGGTCCAGCACCTCAGAGGCCGCCCGATAAAATCCGCCAAGCGCAGCACGGGCAAAGGACCCGCCAACGCTGATCCGGCTGACGCTGGCCGCGGCCAATTCGCTGACGGAACAATTCGGCCCCGAAATCCCCATGAGCACATTCACCGGTTTGTCGACCGCATCGCAAAGCGTGCGGATTGCCGCGATGTCGCGCAGACCGGGGGCATAAAGCACATCCGCCCCCGCCTTGGAAAACGCCTGAAGCCGCAGGATCGTATCGTCCAGATCCGGGCGTTGCCACAGAAAATTCTCTGCCCGCGCAGTGAGAAGAAAGGGCTGGCCACGACAGGCCTCGGCGGCGGCGGCAATCCGTTCCGTGGCCAGGACAAGATCATGGATCGGCGTATTCGGATAGCCGGTTGCATCCTCGATCGAGCCGCCAACAAGCCCGATCTTGATCGCCTCGGCAATGGTGCGGGCGCAATCACCGGGGGAAATGCCAAACCCATCCTCCAGATCCGCCGTGACCGGCAGGTCGGTCGCCTCGACAATGGCGGCGGCATTGGTCAGAAGCTCGGTCCGGGACAGGCTGGCGAAACTGTCGCGTTTGCCGGCGGAAAAGGCATAGCCCGCGCTGGTGGTGGCCAGGGCCGAAAACCCCATGGCGGTCAGGATGCGGGCGGTGCCGGCATCCCAGGGGTTGGGGATGACAAAGGCACCTTTGGCAGCATGCAGCGCCTTGAAGACCTCGTATTTGCGATATTGCTCTGACACTGGGCTGGGGGGCTGGCCCATGTGTCGCCCCGAATATTGGTCCGCCATAGGACACTCCTTTGCTGGATTTCACCCTACCACAAAAGCGGGGCATCGGGCGACAAAGGTGAACGCGCGGCTGTTGAAACTAAACCGAACAGTCTATAAGTTAATCACACAAGGAGCCGCAAGAATGAGCCCGACCGCCGAATTGGCCAAAACCACCAATCCATCGCAAATCCGCCGAGGGCGCAAGTTTGACCAGGTTCTGGCGGGCGCGCGCGAGGTGTTTCTGGCGCAGGGCTTCGAAGGGGCCTCTGTTGATGACATCGCCCGCGCCGCCGGGGTGTCCAAGGCCACGCTCTACAGCTATTTCCCCGACAAAAGGCTGCTGTTTACCGAGGTGGCCTCCTGCGAATGTTGCCGCCAGTCCGACACCGCCATGGCGGTGATCGACGCAAATGGCCCGCCGCGCAAAGTGCTGGATCAGGTCGCCCGGCATTTCCTTGGGTTCATCCTGTCGGATTTCGGCATGTCGATTTTTCGCATCTGCGTGGCAGAGGCGGATCGCTTTCCCGACCTCGGCCGCCAGTTCTATAATTCTGGTCCGGCCGTGATGCGGGTGGCGCTGGTGGATTACATGCGCGGAGCGGTCGAGCGGGGCGAACTCGACATCACGGATCTCGATCTGGCGGCCGATCAGTTCAGCGAATTGTGCAAGGCCGATCTGTGGCCGCGCATGATTTTCAATGTGTCTGACCGGATCACGCCGGAAGAGATCGACCGCGTGATCATCGGCGCGCTGGACATCTTCATGGCCCGTTACGGCGTCTGACGACGCCGCCGCCCGGATCAATCAACCCGCCGCACCAAAAGCTGATTGCCCGCCCCCTTGCGGGTTTCAAACACCTTCAATTTCGCCACCAGATCACTCAGCTTGCGCTGGCCATAGCTGCGGGTGTCGAAATCCGGGTTGGCGGCGATGATGAATTGGCCGATCTGGCCAAGGGTGTACCATTCGTCGCCCTGTTCGATCCCCTCCATCGCCTTGAAGATCAGATTGCGGGCCTCTTCCAGCGATCGGGTGCTGGGCGCTTCGCGCACCTCATCTTCGCCGATGTTTTCCAGAAAAATGAACCGCTTGCAGGCCTTGCGAAACGCATCCGGCGTCTTGCGCTGACCCATGCCGTATACATCCAGCCCCTGTTCGCGCACGCGGCTGGCCAATCGGGTGAAATCGCTGTCCGATGACACCAGAACAAATCCGTCAAACCGCCCGGAATGCAACAGATCCATCGCATCAATCACCAGCGCGATGTCACTGGCGTTCTTGCCGACGGTATTGGCGGGTTGGTGGTGCGGCACCAGCCCGAATTCGGCCTGCACCCGGCTCCACCCCGCCATCTGTTGTGATGAAAAATCACCATAGCAGCGCCGCACACTGGCTTCGCCCAATGTGGCGATCTCGTCAAAGATCGCCTTGGTATATTTCGGGGATGTGTTATCGGCGTCGATCAGGACAGCCAGCAGGTTTGTTTGTTCTCTCATGCGGGCACCATGGCGGCAACCGCACCAGAGGTCAAACCAAAGACCGGTACATCACCAAAGCATCAACATACCCTTCGGTCGGATGGCAAAAAGCCCCGGGCAAGCGGCCCACAACGTCAAATCCGGCCCGCTCCCATGTGGCAATGGCGCGGGAATTGGTCGCCACGACAAAATTGTATTGCATGGCGCGAAATCCCTGTTGGCGGGCCTCGTCCAGCGATGCCGCCAGCATGGCCCGCGCCACGCCCTTGCCTGCGGCGGCGGGGCTGGTGCAATAACCGGCATTACAGACATGTTGCCCGCCGCCGGTCTGGTTCGCCCGCACATAAAAACAGCCCAATGCGCTGCCATCTTCCTCGGCAATCCAGACCCGCGCGGTCTCTGGCCAGAAATAGGCCAGCCCCCCGGCCATGCCGCCCTGCGGATCGGCACAAAAGGTCTCGCCGCTTTCCACCGCAGGCCGAATAATGGCCCAGACCGTGGCATCATCCGCACCGCGGCGCGCTTCTCGAAAACTCAGCCCCATACTCGGTCCTTGCTTCTCTTCTTTCCAAATACGCATCTTTCCGCACCCTCTACGCGTCCGGCCCGGTGAACAGCATTGCCATGCTGCCACCGGGCCGGATCAGTCCGCCGCAAAGGAGGGCCCGTTCAGGTGCCTTAGAATTCCACAACCGCACGGATGGATTTGCCCGCATGCATCAACTCAAAACCTTCGTTGATGTCATCCAGCGACAGTTTATGGGTGATCATCGGATCAATCTCGATCTTGCCATCCATGTACCAATCGACAATTTTCGGCACATCGGTGCGCCCGCGTGCGCCGCCAAATGCCGTGCCACGCCAGACCCGGCCTGTCACAAGCTGGAAAGGACGGGTCGAAATCTCGGCGCTGGCCGGGGCCACGCCGATGATGATCGATTTACCCCACCCCTTGTGCGCGGCTTCCAGCGCCGTGCGCATCACGCCGACATTGCCGGTGGCATCAAATGTGTAATCCGCGCCGCCTTTGGTCAATTCGACCAGATGCGCCACCAGATCGCCCTCGACCTTGGACGGGTTGACGAAATCGGTCATGCCGAAACGGGTGGCCATGTCGACCTTGTCGTCGTTCAGATCGACCCCGACAATCTGGTCGGCGCCAGCCAGTCGCAACCCCTGAAGCACGTTCAGACCAATCCCGCCCAGACCAAAGACAATGGCGCGGGAGCCGATTTCCACCTTTGCGGTGTTGATCACCGCACCAATGCCGGTGGTCACGCCACAACCGATGTAACAAACCTTGTCAAACGGTGCATCCTTGCGGATCTTGGCCAATGCGATTTCCGGCAAAACCGTGTGATTGGCAAATGTCGAACAGCCCATGTAATGCAGGATCGGCGTGCCATCGAGCATGGAAAACCGCGAGGTGCCATCGGGCATCACGCCCGCGCCTTGTGTCGTGCGGATCGCCTGACACAGGTTGGTCTTCGGGTTCAGACAATATTCGCATTCGCGGCATTCCGGCGTGTAAAGCGGAATGACATGATCGCCCGGTTTCAGACTGGTGACACCGGCCCCAACCTCAAGCACAACACCGGCCCCCTCGTGGCCCAAAATCGCCGGAAAGGCGCCTTCGGGGTCGGCCCCGGACCGGGTGAATTCATCGGTGTGGCAAAGACCGGTGGCTTTGATCTCGACCAGAACCTCACCCGCCTTCGGCCCTTCGAGGTTCACTTCCATCACTTCCAGGGGTTTGCCCGCTTCCAAAGCAACCGCAGCTCGTGTGCGCATGTGTTTTCCTTTCCAGGGCTGTCTCGTCAAAATGTCGCTGCGAACCTGCGGGAAACCCGATCCGGCTGCAAGTCACAGTTCGGCGTCAGATGTTTACGCGGCTATTTTTCCAGACGAAAGTTCATATGACAGGCACCACAGGCCCGCCCGATTGGTCCGATCCCGGCGCGCAGCATGTCGACATTGGTCACATCCAGGGCGGTGATCGCGGTTTCCAGGGCCATGGCCTGGGCGGCGAAATCGTTCCAGTCCCGCCAGATTTTGGGCCGGGCTTCGGATTTGGGATCACTGGCCTTGGTTTCAAAAACCTCCGGGATCTCGGCGGCATGTTGCAAAAGCGCGGCGCGGGCGGTTTTCGCCTTGTCGGCCTCAAATTCGGTTTTGCCACGCGCCATATCTGCCAACGTGCCAACACTGCGCGCCATTTCCGACATGCCATGCATCCGCGCCTTGACGTGGCGATCCTTGACCCCGCTATGGGCCAGCGCCATGCCGGCAAGTGTTCCGCCGACAAGCGCGCATAAAATCAGGCAGGGAATTTGGCGGCGCATGTGCAAAGGCTCCAGATGTTTCTGTCTGCGCAAGACTCGCAAATTGCCAGCGGCTCCGCAACCTGCGGCACGGAAAAGATACCGTTGCCCTTCTTCTGTTCAAAAATATCCCGGGGGGTCTGGGGGGCTGGCCCCCCGGCCTGTCGGCGCGCGCAGGCGCGGCGACATCACAAACCAAAATCGCATGCCGCCCGGGCTGGGAACTCGACTCTCCAATCTGCCCCTGATATTGACAAGAACATAAAGTGAACAAATCTGTCACCGCCATGCCGCACCGTCGCCTCTCTCTCTCTGGTTTCCCCGGCTTGGGGCCGAACGCCTGTTGCGACAGGCGCGCGGGGATGCTGCCTTGCAAGAGATGCCCTTTGCCGTGGTCGAGGATGTGGGCAATGCCCAGATCCTGTCCTCCGTGTCGGATGCGGGCTCGGCGGTCGGGCTTTATCGCGGCCAGCCGCTGCGCGATGCCCATGCGGTCAGCGCCAACCTGCGCACATTACGGCGTAATCCGCAGGCCGAGGCGGCGTTCCTGGCGGCCTTGATGCGTTGGGCGGGCAAGTTCAGCCCCTGGGTCGCGCTGGATGGGGACGAGGGGCTGATGTTGGATGTGACCGGTTGCAGCCATCTGTTTGGCGGCGAGGTGGGGCTTTGTCGTCAGGTTGCGCAGGACTGTCACGATATGGGGATCAGCGTGCGGCACGGCCTTGCCGACAGTCGCGGCGGGGCCTGGGCGCTGGCGCGATACGCCGGGCGGGGGGCGGGGCAGGGCGGGCTGCATACACGGTCCGGCGATGACATCGACCAGGAGGCCCGCGCCACCCGGTCGCGCGCGGCCAAGCGGCGGCATTGGGAACGCGGCGGGGCGGCCCCGACAGGACAGTGGATGGGGCGGGGGACAGGACGGGGTGCGGAAATCCCCGCCGGAACGATCGCCCCCCCCGGCCAGAACCGCAGTACACTGGCCGCCCTGCCGGTGGCGGCGCTGCGGCTGGATGGGGACACGGCGGCCCAACTGGCGCGGCTGGGCCTGCGCAATATCGGCGATCTGGCGGGACAGCCGCGGGCGGCGCTGGCGCGGCGGTTCGGCAAGGGGCTGGTGCTGCGGCTGGATCAGGCCTTTGGCGCGGTGCCAGAGCCGATTTCCCCGCCGCCCCGCCGCCCCGGTTTGCGGTGCGGATGACCCTGCCGGATCCGATCGGGCTGGAAGAGGACGTGCTGGCCGGGCTGGACCGGCTGTTGCCACGTCTGTCGGTGCTTTTGCAGGACAAGGGCATGGGCGCGCGCACCCTTCGGTTGCAGGCCTTTCGCAGTGATCACACCATGCAGACGCTTGAGGTGCGGCTGGCGCGTGCCTCATATGATCCCGAACGGCTGCGCCCGCTGCTGGCGATGAAAGTGCATGAGATTGACGCCGGTTTTGGCATCGACATGCTGCGGCTGGAGGCGGTGCAGGTCGAGCCGCTGGCGATGCGCACGCCGGTGGGGCATCTGGCGGCGGGGGCGGCGGTGAATGCGCGGCTGGCGGCGAATACCAGTCTGGATGATCTGATCGGGCGGCTGGGCGCGCGGGTCGGAATGGAGGCGATCACCCGTCGCCACCCCGGCGACAGCCATATCCCGGAAAAGACCGAACTGGTGCTGGCGGCCGCCTGGTCCGAGCCTGCCGCAGATTGGCCCGCCCCGGCGCGGCCCCGGCCGTTGCTGTTGTGGCAACCTGAACCGGTGCAGGCGCCGGTGGTGCCACGCCTGTCGGCGCGGTTCCGTTGGCGGGGGCGGGCGTTGACCCTTGTGGCGGCGGCGGGACCGGAGCGTATTTCCCCGGAATGGTGGCTGGATGACCCGGCTTGGCGGTCGGGCCAGCGTGATTACTGGCGTGTGACCTGTGGCGAGGGGGATCAGCTTTGGTTATTTTTTGCCCATGGCGGGGCGATGTCGGCGGGATGGTTCTGTCAGGGCAGTTTCGCATGACGTCGCAGGAAGGCGCGGATCGGCCGCGAGGTGGCGCGGATCTTATCCATGGGTAAGGCGTAAATATCTGTTAATAAACATTTATTTCGCGTGACTTCGCCGCGCGCTGCCCGCGACGGTGATGCGCCCTTGGACCGCAGGGGGCAGAGGCGTTGTGCCGGACCGTTTGATTTGCTGGTTGATTTGCCGGAGAAACCGCGCAAATCTTTACCCTATGAATAGTTTTTCCCCTTTCCCGCGTCCGGGTCGGATGTGGTGGCGTTTCAACGCCCCGAGCTGTCGGTCATCCTGTCGCTGTATGGTCGCATGGTGGCGGCGGGTGAATGGCGAGACTACGGGATTTCCATGCTGCGCGATGTGGCGGTGTTTTCCGTGTTCAAGCGCACTGCGGAAAATCCGCTGTACCGGATCGAGAAACGCCCCAAGCTGCGGAACCGTCAGGGCATGTATGCGGTGATTGGCATCGACGGTCAGGTGTTGAAGCGCGGTCATGATCTGAAATCGGTGTTGCGGGTGTTGGAGCGGAAATTGATCCGTGTGGTTGAATAGGGCCGACCTGGGCCTGTGGTCTGAGAATATGGCCTGGGAGATCCGCCTGAACAAAACGGCCCGAACAATACGGCCTCAGCATATGCCGTAGGGGGTATGCAGGGAGGGGGTCGGCCCCCTCGGCCTTTGGCCTCACCCCCGGGATATTTTTGGTCAGATGAAGGCCGGAGGAACGCCTGCAGGTTGGCGAGGCACGGGTGAGGCAACGGCGGGGAGCATCAGTGGGGAGCATTGGCGGGATTTACACCTGCGGTGCGCGCGGCTTCAGCTGCATCAGGCTGTCTACCCAGGCCAGTTGTTTTGGCAGGCTAATCCGTTTCAAATCATAATGCGCCACCACATGGGCACGGGCATTGCGGCGCAGGTGATCGCGCAGATCGGCGTCATCCAGCAGGGTGCAGACCTTGTCGACAATGGCTGTGCGGTCGAAGAAATCCACCAACAGGCCGGTGTCGCCATCAGTCAGAACCTCGCGCACCGGGGCGGTGTCGCTGGCGACAATTGGTGCGCCTGCGCTCATCGCTTCGAGCAGCGACCAGCTGAGCACAAAGGGATAGGTCAGATAGACATGTGCCCGGCTGACCCGCATGAAGGAGAGAAAGACACCATAGGGCACCCGGCCGAGGAAATGCACCCGCGCCCAATCGGCATCGGGGATTTGATCGCGGACCTCGTCGATGAAGACCTGTTTCCAGCTTTTGCCATCCGGGGCCTTGGCCCCGTAGCTGACCTGGTCGCCGCCGATCAGCACGATCTGGGCCTTGGGTCGCCGCCGCAGCAGGTCGGGCAGGGCACGCATGAAAATGTGATAGCCGCGATAGGGTTCGAGGTTGCGGTTGATGAAGGTAATCACCTCGTCGTCGCGGGTCAGGGTCTGGCCATTGCCAACGTCCAGCCGTGCATTGCTATCAGCGGTGACGTAATCGGTGTCGATCCCATCGTGGATCACGGAAATGCGGGCGCGCATGTCGGGCGGGAAGGTGTTGGCCTGAAATGCCGTGGGACTGATGCCGGCATCGCCGACCTCGAAATGCAACCGGTTGTTGAGGTTCTTGAACCGCAAGCGCAGGGCATCGGTGGCCGGCGAGGTGCCGGTGAATTCCGGGTCGAACCCGACAAAGGGATATTCGGCGGTGTGGTATAATTCGCAGTAGAGCCCCAGGCGGGCCTCTGGCCAGACGTCTTTGAGAAACAGGCTTTCGCCCCAGCCGTGATGCGCCAGGATGACATCGGGTGAAAAGCCGCGTGCTTTCAGGGCAAGGGCGGCGGTGTAACAGCTTTGGCCGCGAATCACCTTGGATTCAAAATCCAGCAACCAGGGATGTTGGCCCTTGGCCGGTTTTCCGTTGATCTTGTAGGGGACGATGGTGATGCCGTTCCACTGGGTCGGTTTGTCGACCTTTGGGGTCAGGGCGACAACCTGATCGCCGCGCGCGGCCAGAGCCGGGGCGAGGTGTTTGTATTGGCCGGGAAAATTCTGATGAATCAAAAGGTACTTCGTCACGCCTGTCACTGCCCGTTTGTTTTGCCGTGAGTATAGGGCGACATTGCGGGTCGGCCAAGCATTGGCAGTGCATGTCTGGTCAGGATGGCGCGCAGAACGGCCGTTGACCGGTTCGGTGGCGCCGATCGTGGCGCGGCCAGTGCGCGCCCTATTTCGAGAATCGTGCCCGAACGGCGGCCATGTCGAGTTGCTGTTCGGTCAGGCCCTCTGGTTCCCACTCGCTTCTTTCGGCCTCAAAGAAATCACCGCCATAGATATGCAGCGCGGCGGTGAGCCGTGGAATCGGGTTGCTGACGGAATGGATGATGTCCGGCCCCATAGGGCAGACATCGCCGGTGGTCAGCGACCGGGCCCCCGCCGCTTCGATCAATCCCTGGGGATGATCCTTGATTCGCCGCCAGAAGATATTGTCCTCTCGTCCGCCATAAATGCCGATCACGGCCCACATTTCGTGGTTGTGGGGCGGAATCATCACCGTAGGCTTCCACGCGAGGTTCACGATGGTCAGATTGTCGGACTGATAAAGCGCGGTGATTCCCGGTTCTGTCGGCTCGCCCAGGGCGGCCATCACGGCGGCAGGATCGGCCATGGCACGCCGCATCACTTCGGCGGCGGAGGTGTGGGTTGGGTCATTTTCAACGGCGTCGCAGCAGTCGGAAACGAATTCTTCTATATCAAACATCGACGTCCCCCCGGCGTGATCCAATGTTGCCATCATATCACAAACGGCATTCGGCGTCAGCCTTGGGGCGCGGTTGGGGGCGGATCAGGGCCGGATTGGGGGGCAGGATGTTCCCCAAAAGAAAAGGCCGCGCAAAAATGCACGGCCCTTTCGAATTCAAGTCGCTGTCAGCGTTCAGCCCTGGCGGGCTTTGAACCGCCGTTGTGTCTTGTTGATCACATAGACACGGCCCTTGCGGCGCACAATGCGGCAATCGCGGTGCCAATTCTTGAGCGAGCGGAGCGAGTTCTTGACCTTCATGTCAGTCTCTCCTTCTACGCGGCGCGTGGGCGCGCCTGGGTTGTTGTTTTGCTCTGGCCAACATGGCCAGAGCGGTGAAATGGTGGGCGATACTGGGATCGAACCAGTGACCCCTTCGATGTCAACGAAGTGCTCTACCGCTGAGCTAATCACCCGAGAAACCTCGCACTGACGGAGAGCCCCATAAAAGAATGGGGCGCGGAACCCCGCGCCAGTAGACGGCTCTATAAATAGGTTTGCGGGGGCGATCAAGGGCTTTTGATAAGGAAAGAAAAAGGACTAGTATCGTGGCATGACTTGCGGGAGACGCTTTTGCCCAAGACCGCCTTTACCCTGTTCCGCCCAGAGCGTGTTTTGACGCCTGTGGTGTTTGCCTCGCCACATTCGGGGCGGGATTATCCATGGTCCTTCCTGCGGCGGACCGTATTGGACGAACATGTGATTCGCACGTCGGAAGACGCCTATGTGGACCGGCTTTTTGAATGTGGGCCGCAATTTGGTGCGCCTTTTCTATGTGCGGGGGCGCCGCGGGCCTTTGTCGATCTCAATCGGGCGGCAGAGGAGCTGGACCCGGCGTTGATCGAAGGGGCGCGCAAGCCGGGGCATAATCCACGGGTGATGTCCGGGCTGGGGGTGATCCCGCGTGTGGTGGCCGGGGGGCGCAATATTTACCGTGGCAAATTGACCATGGCCGAGGCCGAGGGCCGGATTGACCGCTATTGGCGGCCCTATCATCAGCAGGTGCAGACGCTTTTGACCGAAGCGCATGAGCGATTTGGCGAAGCGGTCCTGGTGGATTGCCATTCGATGCCGCATGAGGCGCTGGAACCGATTGCCCGTTCCGGGGCCCGCAGACCCGAAGTGGTGATCGGCGATCGCTTTGGCGCATCGGCCAGCGAAGAGATTGTTGAGCGGATCGAGATGGCCTTTGTTGCGGCGGGGCTGGTGGTGGTGCGCAATGCACCTTTTGCCGGGGCATATATCACCCAGCATTATGGCGGCCTTCGCGGCAGCAGCACGCGATTCAGATCGAGATTGATCGCTCTCTCTACATGAATGAGCAGGCGATTCGCCCAAATGCGAATTTTCAGGCCTTTCGCAAATTGTTGCGTGGGGTGGTGGCCGAAATCGCCTCTATCGGCGCGCAGGAATTGCCGTTGGCGGCGGAATAGCCCGCCCGCTGTCGACGCGTTGCCGCAAGCATCGCGGATTTCACGTCCGGGACTGGTGCGTGTGGGGTTTCTGGCCCTAGCGCAGAGCGCGGCCCTTGAGAATTGCATCCGGCCCAAAGCGGGCGCGAATCGCATCTGTGGCGCGTTCGGCCCCGGCGCGGCGGCTGGCATCGGGGTCCAGAAGGTCCGGGGCGCGGTCGGCGTCATCCGCAGACACCAGATGGGAAATCCCGCAGCCCAACAGGCGATAAGCCCCCTGATCGGCCACGCCATCGAACAGCGCCCGTGCGGTGCGATAGATGGTGTCGGCCATCTGGGTCGCATCGCGCAGGGATTGCCGCCGGGTCAGGGTTTGGAATTTGGCGGTCTTCAGCTTCAAGGTCACCACCAATCCGGCCTTGTCCTTGGCCTTGGCGCGATCTGCGACTTTCTCTGCCATGCGCCAAAGATGCCCGTCGAGCAGATCCGGGTCCGAGGTGTCCTCAAAAAAGGTGGTTTCATTGCTGATGGATTTGATCGGGGCGTTGGCAGAGATCCGGCGCCGATCCTGGCCGCGCGCCAGATGCCACAGGCGGGTGCCCATCGAGCCGAACCGGGCCGTCAGGTCGCGTTCATCCCAGCGGCGCAGATCGTTGAAGGTGCGAATGCCCGCCTTTTCCAGCGCCGCCTGTGCGGCCTGACCCACGCCCCAGATCATGCGCACGGGTTTGTCGCGCAGAAAATCCTCGGTCTCGGCCTGGCCGATCACGGAAAACCCATGCGGTTTGTCCAGATCGCTGGCGGTCTTGGCGAGGAATTTGTTATGCGCCAGTCCCACCGATCCGGTGATGCCCAATTCGGTGCGCATGCGCCGCACCATACGCGCCAGCATCAGCGCCGGGGGCGCGCCGTGCAACCGCTGGGTGCCGGTCAGATCGAGAAATGCCTCGTCCAGCGAGAGCGGTTCCACCACCGGGGTCAATTCATCCATCATGGCGCGGATGGCGCGGGATACGTCGACATAGGCGGACATGCGCGGTTTGATCACCACCGCATCGGGGCAGAGTTTCAGCGCCTGAAACATCGGCATCGCCGAGCGCACGCCGCGAATGCGCGCAACATAACAGGCGGTCGAGACCACACCGCGTTTGCCGCCGCCGATGATCACCGGTTTATGGGCCAGGCTGGGGTCATCGCGTTTTTCCACGCTGGCATAAAACGCATCGCAATCCATATGGGCGATGGTCAGATCGTTCAATTCGTCATGCGCCACAACCCGGCGCGACCGACAGGCCGGGCAGGGCGGGGCATTGGCCGACCCCCAGGTGGGATCGACGGCGAATTCATGCAAACAATCACGGCAGAGGGCGGGCATGGTGGTGCTCTTGGGGCAGACACCCCATATATATCCGGTATGCAGCCACAGGGCGAGGGGGCAGATGGGCGAAACTGAATTCTCTGGTGCAAAGCTGGCCTTGTTTCTGGGGGACAGCCTGTTGGTGATCCGGCGCGATGACCGCCCGGATATTCCCTGGCCAGATGCGCTTGACCTGCCGGGGGGCGGGCGCGAAGGCGGCGAAAGCGCCAAATCCTGTGCATTGCGCGAAACCCGCGAAGAGGTGGGATTGGTGGTTGCGCCAGAGGCGCTAAGCTATTGCCGGACTTATATGCGCCCGCATGGGCGGGTGGTGTTTTTTGTGGCGCATTTGCCCGCAGAGGCCGAAAAAGACGTGGTTTTTGGCAACGAGGGCCAGGGTTGGATGTTGATGCCGCCGGAAACCTTTGCCGACCATCCCGAAGCTGTGCCACATTTTCGCGACCAAATGCGGGCCTATCTTGACCAGCGATAGCTGCGGCGTGCGCAATTGTCGTGCAAGTTGTCCCGGCTGCGACTATGACCCGTTGAAGTCCGCCTGACGCAGGGGTAGGACGCGACTGTTTTTGACCCGAAAGCGACATAAAATGCGAATGAGAGACACTTTTATCAAACCCATGCACCCGGAAGGGCGTCGGTTTGTGGCGATTTTTGCAGCAATCACGGTTCTGCTGTTTCTTGTGTCCCAGATTCTGGGCTGGATCGGCGTCGGGTTAACGGTCTGGTGTTATTACTTCTTTCGTGACCCCAAGCGGGTGGTCCCGGTGCGCGAGGGGCTGGTTGTCAGCCCGGCGGATGGGATTGTGTCGTTGATCGAACATGCGGTGCCGCCGCCGGAACTGGGCATGTCGGATGCGCCGCTTTTGCGGGTCAGCGTGTTCATGAGCGTGTTCAACTGCCACGTGAACCGTGCGCCGGTGCCCGGTCGGATCACGGCCATCGCCTATCGTGCGGGCAAGTTCTTTAATGCCTCGCTGGACAAGGCAAGTTCTGACAACGAGCGCAATTCGCTGTGCATCGAAATGGCGGATGGTCGCCAGATCGCGGTGGTGCAGATTGCCGGTCTGGTTGCCCGTCGGATTGTGTGTTTCGTTTCAGAAGGCGACACGATTGACGCGGGCGCGCGGTTTGGCCTGATCCGGTTTGGATCGCGGTTGGATGTCTATCTGCCGGACGGGGTTTTGCCACAGGTGCATCTTGGCCAGACGATGATCGCCGGTGAAACGGTTCTGGCCGATCTGACGGCCAATGATTCCGACCGTGTGGCGCGGACGGACTAGGTGATGCAGGACATGCCACCCGAAGACCTGTCCAAAACGGGGCGTGACAAGAAGAAATTCGTGCCGATCGTGCATCTGTTGCCGAATCTTCTGACGCTTGCGGCGATCTGTGCCGGGCTGACGGCAATCCGATTTGGCTATCAGGGCGATTTCGAACAGGCGGTGCGGTTGATCCTGTTGGCCTGTATTCTGGACGGGGTCGATGGCCGGTTGGCGCGTTTGTTGCGCTGCCAGAGCCAGGTGGGGGCGGAGCTGGATTCGCTGGCGGATTTTGTCAATTTCGGCGTGGCGCCGGGGCTGATCATCCACGCATGGGCGCTTCAGGATTTCAGCCGCGCCGGGTGGATTGCGGTGTTGTGTTATTCGATCTGCTGCGTGCTGCGTCTGGCCCGGTTCAACGTCAACAACCGCGCCGCCGCTGACACCGGCAGTGATTTCTTTGTCGGGGTGCCGTCGCCGGCGGGGGCGATCCTGGCCATGGTGCCGATGTATGTCGCGTTTCTTTTCGGGGATGCGACGCTGGTGCCGCCGGCGGTTGTCGCGGGCTATATTCTTTTGATCGGGTTGCTGATGATCAGCCAGATCCCGACCTATTCCTTCAAGAACCTTTCGATTTATCGCGAGAATGCAAAATTTTGGGTTCTGGGTGCGATCATGACTGTTGTCGCATTGTTCACATACCTTTGGGCTACGCTGCTTGTGGCCACCATTGTTTATGTCGGCGGGCTGATATGGGCTTTTTGGTCGATGCGGAAAACTACCAAATAAGGGGATGCTCCTTTGGATCCTAACCAAGTCAAAGTTTCTTATGCCCGGTGGGCACCTATTTACGATCATACCTTTGGAGCGGTCACGCGGATCGGACGCCGCAGGTCGGTTGAATATATCAACAACCTGCCGGGGGATCGGGTGTTGGAGGTTGGCGTCGGCACGGGCATGGCCCTGCGCCATTACCGCCCCGACATCGAAGTGACCGGCATTGATTTCAGCCATGACATGCTGGGCAAGGCCCGCGCCAAGGTGCAGGAACTGGGCCTGAAACAGGTGGTCACGCTGAAACAGATGGACGCGCGCGAGATCGAATTTCCCGACAATTCCTTTGATGCCGTGGTTGGCATGCATCTGGTTTCGGTGGTGCCAGAGCCGGAGCGGGTGATCGCGGAAATGGCGCGGGTCTGCAAACCGGGGGGCAAGGTGATCATCACCAATCATTTCGCCCACGAATTTGGCATTCTTGCTGTGGCGGAACGAATTTCCGCCCGGTTTTACGACGTCCTGGGCTGGCATTCCGATTTCAGCATCGACACTGTGCTTGGCGAACCCAGCCTGCAAATTGTCGAGCAACAGAAATTTCCACCGCTGCGGATGATGACGTTTCTTGTCTTGCAAAAAGCCGCTAACTGCTGATTTTCAAACGGTAATTTATAGATTTCCGACCGGCCGCTGACCTCTCTGTCGCGGTCCGGTCGATGCCATGCGCACCACCCGGTTTCGGGTTTCATGTGGTTGGCGCATAGGGATATGCAAAACCGGCATTTGCAGTTCCGGGACCGCCCTACATAGGCTGCGCACATCCAAGACAGGGAGCAATGATAATGAATTTCTTGAAAAACTGTGTGGCTGGTGCGGCGCTGACCATCGCGCTTGCCGGTGGTGCCATGGCCGAAAACAGCCTTCGGGTGGCCTATGACGCCGATCCGGTCTCGCTTGACCCGTATGAACAGCTTTCGGGTGGCACGCTTCAGCTGAACCATATGGCGTTTGACCCGCTGGTGCGCTGGACCCAGGATCTTCAGTTCGAGGCCCGTCTGGCCGAAAGCTGGGAACAGATCGACGAAACCACCATGCGCTTCAAGCTGCGCGAAGGGGTGAAATTCCACTCCGGCAACGAAATGACGGCCAAGGATTTCGACTGGACCTTTGACCGCGTCAAGGAAAGCCCGGATTTCAAAGGTATCTTCGCGCCTTTCACCGATCTGGAAGTGGTCGATGATTACACCATCGACCTGAAAACGGCCAAGCCCTTCCCGCTGGTGCTGCACACCGCGACCTACATCTTCCCGATGGACAGCGCGTTTTATTCCGGCATGACCGACGACGGCAAAGACAAGGCCGAAATCGTCAAGCACGGCGACAGCTTTGCCTCGCGCAATCTGTCGGGCACCGGTCCGTTCATCGTGACCGAGCGTGAGCAAGGCGTCAAAGTCATGTTCGAACGTTTTGACGGCTATTGGGACACCGCATCCGAGGGCAATGTGGATGAAATCATCCTGACCCCGATCAAGGAAGATCCGACACGGGTTGCCGCACTTCTGTCCGGTGATGTGGATTTCATCGCGCCGGTGCCGCCGACCGATCTGAAACGTCTGGAAGATGCCGATGGCGTCAACCTGATCACCATGGCGGGCACACGGATCATCACGTTCCAAATGAACCAGGAACGGGTTGAGGCGTTCAAAGACCCCAAAGTGCGTCAGGCGATTGATTACGCCGTGAACAACGCCGGTATCGTGGATCGCATCATGCGCGGCTTCGGCACCGTGGGCGCACAGGCGTCGCCAGCCGGGTATCTGGGCCACGTCGAAGGCATGGAACCCCGGTTTGACGTCGAAAAAGCCAAGGCGCTGATGGCCGAAGCGGGTTATGCTGACGGGTTTTCCATCACCATGATGGCGCCGAACAACCGCTATGTAAACGATGACAAGATCGCCCAGGCCGTGGCCTCGATGTTGTCGCAAATCGGGATCAAGGTGGATCTGCAAACCCTGCCGAAAGCCCAATACTGGCCCAAGTTCGACGAACGCGCGGCTGACATGATGATGATTGGCTGGCACGCAGACACCGAAGAATTCGGCCAACTTCCACCAGTTCCTGACCGCGTGCCCGGATGCAGATTCCGGCAATGGTCAGTACAACTCGGGCAATTATTGCAACCCCGAGGCGGATGCGCTGATGGATGCGGCCAATGGCGAAACCGATCAGGCCAAGCGTGGCGAAATGCTGCAAGAGCTGGAGCAGATGCTCTATGACGACGCGGCGTTCATCCCGCTGCATTGGCAGAACCTCGCATGGGGTGCCAAGGACGGCATGAATGCGGGCGACATCGTCAACGCGTTGAACTTTCCCTACTTTGGCGATCTGAAGATCTCTGAGTAAGTTCGGAAACCTCCGGGGGCGCGGATTCGCGCCCCCATTCTTTCTGCCGGAACGGAACCGGGCGGAAAACAGGCATTCACTAGGGGGGACGACGCGGTATGTTTGCTTATCTCGTCAAACGGATCTTGCAGGCCATTGCGGTGATGCTGGCAATTTCCATGATCGGATTTGCCATTCAGGGCAATCTGGGCGATCCACTGCGCGAGCTTCTGGGCCAATCGGTGTCCGAAGAAGTGCGCCAGCAATTGCGCGAAGACCTTGGGCTGAACGACCCCTTTTTGGTGCAATACATGCGATTCCTGGGCAATGCGTTGCAGGGCGATCTTGGCACGTCGTATTTCTTCAAGGAACCCGCGCTTGAGGTCATCCTGAAGAAGTTTCCCGCCACGATGGAGCTGGTGTTCGGCGCGACGCTGATCATTGTTGGCCTGTCTGTGCCGCTGGGGGTTTATACCGCGATCCGGCCCAATTCGATTGCCAGCAAGGTGATCATGGCGCTGTCGATTGTCGGCATTTCCATTCCGGTCTTTCTGACCGCCATTCTGATGATCTATCTCTTTGCGGTCGAGCTTGGCTGGATGCCATCCTTCGGCCGGGGCGAAACGGTGCATGTGTTTGGCTATTGGGACACCAATTTCCTGTCTGCCGATGGCTGGGCGCATATCATCATGCCCTCTGTCGCGCTGTCGTCGATCATGTTGCCGCTGTTTGTGCGGCTGATCCGGGCCGAAATGATGGATGTGCTGCAAAGCGAATATGTGCGTTTCGCCCGTGCCAAGGGCATTGCGCCCTGGCGGATCTATTTCATCCACGCGTTGAAAAACACCATGCTGCCGGTGATCACCGTCGGCGGTGTCCAGATCGGCACCATGGTGGCCTATACCATTCTGACCGAAACCGTGTTCAGCTGGCCCGGCATGGGGTCGATGTTCCTGGAGGCGGTGAACCGGGTCGATACGCCCCTGATCGTGGCCTATCTGATTGTGGTCGGGTTTATCTTTGTCATCACCAATACCATCGTTGATCTGATCTATGGTCTGGTCAATCCCACCGTCAAACTGTCGAGGATGGGCGCATGAGTGGTCAAACCGCAGAACCCGCTGTCATTGCCGCGCCACGCCCATCGCGTTTTCGGGCGGTGTGGGACAGCAAGATCGGCTATAACTTTCGCCGCAATCCGGTGGCGATCGCGTCGATGGCGATATTCCTGATCATCACCGGGTTGGCGTTTTTCGCGCCGCTGATCGCGCCCTATAATCCCTATGATCCGGCGCAGATCGACATCATGAACAGCGAATATCCCCCCAGCTGGGTGGCGGGGTCGCTGCCTGAGTTCTGGCTGGGCACCGATGATCAGGGCCGCGATTTGTGGTCAACGATCCTTTATGGCACGCGGCTGTCGATCATTATCGGCGTCTGTGCCGTGCTGGTGCAGGCGGTGCTGGGCATTTCGATCGGGTTGATTTCCGGCTATGTCGGGGGGCGCACCGACAGTATCCTGATGCGGCTGGCCGATATTCAGCTTTCGTTTTCGACGCTGATGGTCGCCATCATCTTTCTGGCACTGACGCAGGCGCTGTTCGGGTCCGAGGTGTTTGGCCGCTATGCGGTTGTCTTTCTGATCGCTGTCATCGGCGTGGCGGAATGGCCGCAATATGCCCGTACCGTGCGCGCCACCGTTCTGGCCGAGAAGAAGAAGGAATATGTCGACAGCGCCCGGGTGCTGGGCTTTGGTCCCGGTCGGATCATGCTGCGCCATATCCTGCCCAATTCGATGTCGCCGATTTTCGTGATTTCCACCGTACAGGTGGCAAATGCGATCATTTCCGAAGCCTCGCTCAGCTTTCTGGGGCTTGGTATGCCGCCAAGTCAGCCTTCGCTGGGCTCGCTTATTTCCTCTGGATTCGATTACATTCTGTCGGGCTCTTGGTGGATCACCGTGATCCCCGGTGTCGTGCTGGTGGTGTTGGTGCTGGTCATCAATCTTCTGGGCGATTGGATCCGTGATGTGCTTAACCCGAAACTCTATAGGGGCTGACCCATGACATTGCTCTCTGTTCGGGATTTGACCGTCAAATTCGCCACCCGCAACGAACCTGTGACCGCGTTGCACGGGATTTCCTTTGATATTGCCCAGGGCGAACGCGTTGGTGTGGTGGGCGAATCCGGTGCGGGCAAGTCGATCACCGGCTTTGCCCTGATGAACCTGTTGTCGAAACCGGGTTTTATCGACAGCGGCCAGATCCTGTTTGAAGGTCAGGACGTGACGCAAATGTCGGATCGTGCGGTGCGCAAGCTGCGTGGCAATCGCATGGCGATGATCTTTCAGGATCCGATGGTTACGTTGAACCCGGTGCTGACCATTGGCCAGCAGATGATTGAAACCCTGCGCGCCCATCGCCGCCTGTCTTATGACGAGGCGCGCCAGATTGCGCTGGTCAAACTCAAAGGCGTCTACATCCCTTCGCCCGAGGAGCGGCTGGATCAATATCCGCATGAACTGTCTGGCGGGATGCGCCAGCGGATCGTGATTGCCATTGCGCTGTTGCTGGATCCGCAGCTGATTATCGCGGATGAGCCGACAACCGCGCTGGATGTGACCATTCAGGCCGACATCATGGAATTGCTGCTGGAACTTTGCCGGTCGAACATGGTGGGGCTGATGCTGATCACCCATGATTTGGGTGTGGTCAGTCAGGTCACCGAGCGCACGTTGGTGATGTATGCCGGGCGGATCATCGAATCCGGCAAGACCCGTGCGATCATCAACGACCCCCAGCATCCCTATACCCAAGGGCTGATCAACGCGCTGCCACAGCAGACACCACCGGGCACGCGCCTGCGCCAGATCCCCGGTTCCATGCCGACGCTGTCGATGATGCCGTCGGGATGTCCGTTCAATCCGCGCTGTGAATTGGCCACCGATCTTTGTCGTGCCAATATGCCTGACATCACCCAGTTCGGCGAGGTGCAGGTCGCCTGTCACGAGGTGCAGCGCCTGCAAGCCGATCTGAACACTGCGGAGGCCGCACAATGAGCGAGACACAATCCGACAGCCCGCTTTTGCGGATCGAAAACCTGGAAAAGCGGTTTGATGTCGATAGCGGCTTTCTGGAAAGCCTGCGATTCCGTGGCGGGCGCATTCGACGCGAAACCCGTGCGGTGCATGCGGTCAACAACATCTCGTTTGATGTCAATCGCGGCGAGGCGGTCTGTGTCGTCGGCGAATCCGGCTGTGGGAAATCCACCGTCGCGCGGATGGTGGCCAATCTTCTGACGCCTTCGGGCGGCGAAATACACTATGATGGCCAACGGATCGACACGCTGCACGGCAAGGCGCTGATGCCGATCCGATCGAAGATCCAGATGGTGTTTCAAAACCCCTATGCCAGCCTCAACCCGCGCATGACCATTGGTCAGTCGCTGGAGGAACCGACAAAGTTTCACAATCCGACACTGTCGAATGGCGATATTCGGGACAAGATCACCGGTGTGATGAAATCGGTGGGCATTGATCCGGCCTGGACCGCGCGCTATCCGCATGAATTGTCGGGCGGACAACGCCAGCGGATTGCCATTGCGCGCGCGCTGACGGTTGACCCGGAATTCATTGTCGCAGACGAGCCGATTTCGGCGCTGGATGTGTCGATCCAGGCGCAGGTGCTGAACCTGATGCTGCAAATGCAGGAAGACCACGGGATCACCTATCTGTTCATCACCCATGATCTGAGCGTGGTGGAACATTTCGGCACCAAGGTTGCGGTGCTTTACCTTGGTTCGATCTGTGAGGTGGCCGATACCCGCACGCTGTTTGCCGCGCCAAAACACCCCTATACCAAGGCGTTGTTGTCCGCGGTGCCGCAATTGAAGGACGACAGCCCGAACCATATCCGGCTGAAAGGCGAAATTCCGACGCCGATCGACCTGCCGGATGGCTGTCCGTTCCAGACCCGTTGTCCGATGGCAAATGCCCGGTGTCGCGCGGAAAAACCCGCAGCGTTCCAACAGCCGGACGGGGCGATTGTGGCTTGCCACGCGGTTGAAGAAGGGCGATCAGAGCCCGGTGTGACGCTGCAAGAGGCCGTCTGACGTGGAATTCAACTGGCTTCGGGATTTCCTGTGCCTGGCCGCATCGCAAAGCTTTTCGCGCGCGGCAGAGGAACGCCATGTCAGCCAGCCGGCCTTTTCCCGTCGCATCCGCGCATTGGAGGCCGCGATTGGCGCGCAGCTGATCAACCGCGAAACCCTGCCGCTGAGCCTGACCCCGGCGGGCGAGGTTTTTCTGGGGCAGGCGCAGGTGATGTTGCGCACTCTGGAAGAAACCATCGAACGCTGTCAGGCGGCAGAGGTGGAGGACACCAATGTGCTGCGCCTCGCGGCCAGTCAGTCGCTTTATACCACCTATCACGGCAGTCATATTCAATCCCATGCCGATGAGGGCATGTTGAAGGTTGAACTGGCCTCGGTTGCCTGGCTGCCGAAAAATTCGTTGCGGCCTTGCAGCAGGGCAGCTGTGATCTGATGCTGTGTTATTGGCATCCGGCGCTGAGCTTTCTGGCGCCACTGGCGCAAAAGACGTTTGACTACATCACCCTGGCGCGGGATGAATTTGTGCCCCTGTCCAAACCGGATGCAAATGGCGCGCCGGTTTTTCGTCTTCCCAATACGGAAAAATCCCGCGTGCCGCTGATTTCCTATGGGTCGGCATCGGTGTTGCGGCCGATGGTGGATGATCTTTTGTCGACCCACGCCGGGGCGGCCAAGACGCTTTTGGTCAGCCAGAATGCGCTGTCCAGTTCGGTCAAGGCGCTGATTCTTGAGGGATTCGGTCTTGGCTGGTTGCCTGCGCGTTTCTGTATCGCTGAATTGGAAAGCGGGACGCTGGTGCCTGCGGGGGACGGGCGGTATGCCACCGACATTGAAATTCGCCTGTACCGGCGGCGCGACAATGACAAGCCGATGCTGCAACCGTTTTGGGATCGGCTGGGCGACGGTGCGGATGTGAATCGCCAAACCGACAGCGCCGCAAACACCAATACAGCCCGCCACTAACAGATGATCCAGCATGTTTGGACGCAGGGCAAAAGCGCCCTGTTGGCAAGCATTGTGGCCGACAGAATGATTTTGCCGGTCAGGACATGATCATTCGCAAATCATTAGCCGGATCGGGATGCGTGGATCAGCCCTGTGCGCCACCACCAGCGGTTGGCGTGGGTCAGGATCAAGGGCCAGACAGGGTCGGAAGATGGTGCTGCTGGAGAGAATCGAACTCTCGACCTCTCCCTTACCAAGGGAGTGCTCTACCTCTGAGCTACAGCAGCGCCGGATGCTGCAGTATGCCCCGCAGCGTGGCGGGTGATTAGACGCAATCGCGCGCTAGTGCAAGCGCAATCTGGACCCTTTTTCGCGCTTGGGTTACCAGTGGGCCATGACCCGTGATACCAACACCCAGGCAAATCGCCCAAAGTCCCGCAATGAAGCCCGCGAAACGCGGCTGAAAGCGGCATTGAAGGCCAATCTTGCACGGCGCAAGGCGCAAAGCCGGGCCCGGTCGGGGCCAAAAGCCGCGTCCAATGAGCAGACCGACCAGAGCGAACAGAAGGAATAACCAGGCATGGATTCGATTATCGTGACGGGCAATGGCCCGCTGAGCGGGCAGATCCCGATTGCCGGGGCGAAAAACGCCTGTCTCACGTTGATGCCGGCCACCTTGCTGAGCGAAGAACCGCTGACGCTGACCAATGCGCCGCGGTTGTCGGACATCAAGACCATGACCAGCCTGTTGCAGTCGCTGGGTGCAGAGGTCACCAGCCTGCAGGACGGTCAGGTGATCGCCATGTCGAGCCATAATATCGACAATGACACCGCGCATTACGACATCGTGCGCAAGATGCGGGCCTCGAATCTGGTGCTGGGGCCGATGTTGGCGCGGCTGGGGCGGGCGATTGTGTCGCTGCCGGGTGGTTGCGCCATTGGCGCGCGGCCAATGGATCTGCATGTTGCCGCGCTTGAGGCGATGGGCGCGGAAATCGAGTTGAAAGACGGCTATCTGCACGCCAAGGCCCCCGGCGGGTTGAAGGGTGCGGTGCATGAGCTGCGGTTTGCCAGTGTGGGCGCCACGGAAAACACCGTGATGGCCGCGACGCTGGCAAAGGGCACAACCGTGCTGCGCAATGCCGCGCGTGAACCCGAGATCGTTGATCTGGTGCGGTGCCTGCGCAAGATGGGCGCCCAGATCGAAGGCGAGGGCACGTCCGAGATCGTGATCCAAGGGGTGGACCGGCTGCATGGGGCGACCCATCCGGTGGTGACCGACCGGATCGAATTGGGCACCTATATGATTGCACCGGCCATTGCCGGCGGCGAGGTCGAGTGCCTGGGCGGTCGCATGGAGCTGGTGACGGCTTTTGCCGAAAAGCTGGACGAAGCCGGGATTTCGGTTGAGGAAACCGAAAAGGGGCTCAAGGTTGCGCGGCGCAATGATCGGGTGCGGGCGGTGAACGTCAAGACCGAGGTCTTCCCCGGGTTCCCGACCGACCTTCAGGCCCAAATGATGGCGTTGATGTGTACCGCCGAAGGCGAGTCGGTGCTGGACGAGACGATTTTTGAAAATCGGTTCATGCACGCCCCGGAACTGATCCGCATGGGTGCCGATATCGAGGTGCACGGCGGACAGGCACGGGTGCGCGGGGTCGCGCGGCTTAAGGGTGCGCCGGTGATGGCCACCGATCTGCGCGCCAGCGTGTCCCTGATTCTGGCCGGTCTGGCGGCTGAGGGTGAAACCAAGGTCGCGCGGGTCTATCACCTGGACCGTGGCTATGAAAACCTTGTGCGCAAGCTGCGCGGGGTGGGGGCCCATATCGAACGGGTGGCCGACGAATGACCAAGTCACAGGACGCGACATTCGAAGATGGCCGCGAGGTGCCGCTTAATCTGGCGGCGCTGGATGCCGAGGATCTGACGGTTCTGTCGGCGCTGGCGCAGGATGCGGTGTTTCCGATCACCGAAATGCGCTGGCAGGCGCGTGCACGCCGCTTTGCGCTGCTGATCAACCGCTTTCGCTGGGAGGATCTGCCCGCCGCCGAAAGACGCAAGCGCACGCCAGAGCGGGTGCAATCGCTGCTGGTGGTGCAGGACGTGATGCAGGTCGCGAGCCAAGGCATTGACCGGTCCGAGACCGACACGGTCCTGTCGCTGCTTGCGGTCACCTTTGAACCGGGCGAAGACGGCACCGGCGTGTTGGTGTTGACCCTGGCGGGGGACGGGGCGATCCGGCTCTCGGTCGAGGCGTTGGATGTCACGTTGAAAGATGTCACCCGACCCTATCTTGCCCCGTCGAAAAAGGCCCCGACACACCCGGAATAGGCGCGCGCGCATAAGGCGAACACTCCGCAATGGGCGGGGTGATCGCGTCACTCATTGGCCGGGACACCGATATGGACACCGAATTCGAGATTTTTCTGGCCTGCGCGCCGGGGTTGGAACCCTTGCTGCGGGACGAGCTGCGCGATGCCGGCTTTGCCAATCCGCTGTGTGTGGCCGGTGGCGCGACGCTGCGGGGGGGCTGGCCCGATGTCTGGCGCGCCAATCTGGTGATCCGCGGCGCGTCGCGCGTGTTGGCGCGGATTGGCGAAATTCGGGTGATGCATCTGGCGCAGCTCGACAAACGGGCGCGCAAGATGGAATGGGGCGCGGTGCTGCGGGCCGATATTCCGATCAAGGTGGATGTCACCTGTCGCAAATCGCGGATTTATCATGCCAAGGCGGCGGCAGAGCGGATCGAAGGCGCGCTGACGGCGGCGGGGCTGACGGTCAGCCCCCAGGCGCAGATGGTGCTGCGGGCGCGGATCGAGGATGATCTGTGCACTTTCAGCGTCGATACCTCGGGCGAGTTGCTGCATAAGCGCGGTTTGAAATCCGGGATGGGCAAGGCCCCGATGCGGGAAAATCTGGCGGCGCTGTTTTTGCGGGCGGCCGGGTTTGACGGTGCAATGCCTGTGGTGGACCCGATGTGTGGGTCCGGCACCTTTGTGATAGAAGCGGCGGAAATGGCCGCCGGGCTTTTCCCCGGGCGTGCACGTGCCTTTGGTTTTGAAAATCTGGCGACCTTTGACCGTCCGGCCTGGGATGCGATGCGCGCCGAAGCCCCAAAGGGCCGCGTGCCGATGCCCGTATTTCAGGGCTCTGACCGCAACGAAGGGGCGGTGGCAATGGCGCGGCAGAATGCCGAACAAGCGGGCGTCGCCGAAAGTTGCAGCTTTGCCCATCACGCCGTCAGCGACATGGCGCCGCCTGAGGGGCCAAAGGGGTTGGTCATGGTCAACCCGCCCTATGGTGGGCGTATTGGCAACAAGAAGCTGCTATATGCGCTCTACGGTTCTTTTGGCAAGGTTCTGAAAGAGCGCTTTCGGGGTTGGCGCGTCGGGATTGTCACCAGTGAGGCGGGCCTGGCGCGGGCCACGGGGCTGGGGCTTGCGGCGGGGCCGGTGGTGGATCACGGCGGCATCCGGGTGCGGCTGTATCATGGGCGTGTCTCGGGCTGAGCGGCGTTGGACCCAGCGCGGAAATTTTTGGTATACCATTTTCCGGGCTGATGTGGCATGTCAGGACAAGCCGGGCGCGTGCGCCCCTGTCCACGTCATCGAAAATGGGAGAGTTTTATGAGCAAGGTATTGGCCATCGGGCCGTATAGCGCCAGCGAAGCTGAAGCACATGGTGCTGCGCTGGAGTGTGTATTCCTGGATGGTCCCGACGCGGTGTCGGGCCTGGATCAGGCGACACGCGATGGCGTTGTCGCGGTCGCATACAAAGGCCATCACCCCTTTGGCGCCGCCGAAATGGACCTGTTGCCGAACCTGGGCGTCGTGGCGAATTATGGCGTCGGATATGATGCCATCGACGTGGTTGCCGCGGACGCGCGCGACATCAAGGTGACAAATACACCCGGCGTTCTGAACGATGATGTGGCGGATCTTGCCGTGGCCATGTGGCTGATGCAGGGCCGCGAGATGGAGCAGGCCTCGGCCTGGGCGCGGGACGGGAAATGGGCGGGGGAAAGCCCCTATCGTTTGAACCGCAAGGTCAGCGGCGCAAAGGTCGGCGTTGTCGGTCTGGGCCGGATTGGTCGCGAAATCGCCGATCGTCTGGCGGCGTTCAAGACCGAAATCCACTATCACGCGCGGTCGGAAAAAGAGACCCCGGGCTGGACCTATCACGCGGATGTCGTGTCCCTGGCGGGAGCGGTCGACTTTCTGTTCATCGCCTTGGTTGGCGGGCCGGAAACCGAAAACTATGTCTCGAAAGAGGCGATCGCGGCATTGGGCCCGCGCGGTGTGATCGTCAATATTTCGCGCGGTTCGACCGTGGACGAAGGCGCGATGCTGGATGCGCTGGAGGCCGGTGAATTGGCCGGGGCGGGATTGGATGTGTTCCTGAACGAGCCGGATATCGACAAGCGGTTTTACGATCTGCCCAATGTGGTGATCCAGCCGCATCAGGGCTCTGGCACACATGAAACCCGCGCGGCGATGGCCCAATTGCAGCGCGACAACGTGTCGGCGTTTCTGGCCGGTGAGGCGTTGAAAACGCCGGTGAACTAAGCGCGAAGGCGTTTTTCGAAATTAAGGTGAGGCCCCGGCACATTGGCCGGGGCCGCGCCGTATCAGGCGGCGGGTTTGTCGTCTTCCAGATAGTAGCGGATATTGTCCTGAAAGCTTTCATCGGCGCTAAGGCCAAGTTTCAGCGATTTTTCCGGGCGCAGATCAAACCGCCAGCCTTTGACGATGGCCTGAATGTCGGGCTGTGCCTCCCAGCGGATCAGCTTGGCCGGTTCCGGGCCTGCCACGGCGGTCATCGCTTCGATCAACTGGCCAATGGTCCACATCCGCCCCGGCATCATCATGCAACGGTTCTGGCCCAGATCTTCGGCTTGCAGCTCTGCGCCCTTGATCAGGTTTTCCACGCATTTGCGCAGGCTGAGATAGTAATGCGGGAAATCGGCATCCACCGGGCAGATCGCCTCTTGTCCGTTCAGCGGTTCGCGCAAAATGGACGACATGAAGGAGGACGCCGCGCGGTTGGGTTTGCCCGGTCGCACGGAAATTGTCGGCAAGCGGAAGCCGCGCCCGTCGATGAACCCCTTGCGCGAGA
This sequence comes from Phaeobacter sp. J2-8, assembly GCF_022867865.1. Taxonomy (GTDB): domain Bacteria; phylum Pseudomonadota; class Alphaproteobacteria; order Rhodobacterales; family Rhodobacteraceae; genus Marinovum. Next base: position 573,600 of record NZ_JALIEC010000001.1, read on the forward strand.
AATCATTGACCAGCAATTCGCCCATCGCCTTTTGCGCGCCATAAGAGGTTTGCGGGTTGAGGAAGCTGTGATCGACAATCGGGTCCGGCACTTCGCCGCCATAGACCGCGATGGAGGACGAGAAGACCACAACCGGTTTGGTGCCCAGCTCGCGGCAGCGTTGCAGCACGTTCAGCGGGCCGAACAGGTTGATGTTCATGCCGTCGTCGAATTCTTCTTCCGCATGGGCCGAGACCACAGCCGCAAGAAGATAGATCACATTGGTGTCTGCGGTGATGCAGGCCGCCACCGACGCGGGGTCGGTGATGTTACAGCGGGTGGTCGCAACCGGCACATTGCCCGCGACCGGCGCGGGATCAACGATGTCGGCCAGGGTGATCTGTGCAATTTCCTGTCCGCGCAGGGTGCCACGGTTGGCCAGTGACTGCGCCAGCCTTTGGCCGACGACGCCGCCACCGCCAATGATTAGTACATTCATGAAAACGTTCCCTTTTCAAATATTTCCGGCACCAGGGCGCCGCGCGCTTGAATGACCTGAGCGGCCAGTGCCATGGCGCGGTCGGCCGCGTCGTCAAGGCTGTGGCCGGTGGCCAGCGACGCCAGCAGACCGGCGGCAAAGCTGTCGCCGGCGGCGGTGGTGTCGACCGGGGTCACCGATTGCGGTTGATGGGTGGTGGTGCCGGTTTCCTGGCTCCAGACCGTGAGGGGGTTGCCGCCATCCTTGACCGCGATCAGCGTTGCACCGCCATCGCGATAACGGGTGATGGTGTCTGCCGGGGTCGCATCGCCAAACAGCGCGGTTTCTTCGTCAAAAGAGGGCAGCACCACATCCGCCACCGAAGCGCCCAGCGTCAGGCCTGCGCGCATCGCCTCTTCGCTGCCCCAGAGTTTGGGGCGCAGATTGGTGTCAAAGGCGATCTTTGCCCCCGCCGCCCGTGCCCGTGCCAGAACATCGCAAAAGGTCTGGCGCTGATCGGGGGGCAAAATCGCCAGCGTAATGCCGGAAAAATGGATGACGTCACGGTCTTTGGTGATCTGTTCCAGCCAGGCCGGGTCTTCTGCCATTGCCCGCGCCGCCGATTGCCCGCGCCAGTAGGAGAAGCTGCGCTCGCCATCCTGAAGCGAAATCATGTAGAGCCCGACGGTGCGGTCCGCCAGCCGCCGCATGGCCGAGGTGTCGACCCCGTGGCTTTCGATGAAAGCGGCCATTTCGTTCGACACGGCATCATCGCCAATGCAGGAGCCATAGCCGACGGTCCAATCCTGCGGCAAAAGCTGGCGGGCATACCAGGCGGTGTTAAAGGTATCACCGGCAAACCCAAGGCGACACAGGTCCCCCTCTGCCGGGGCGATTTCAACCATGCATTCGCCAAGCGCCAAAAAAGAAGCCATTACAACATCCCCCGTCCAACCAGATTTCGCATCAGAGCGGCGCTGCCAAAGGTCCATTCGCCGCATTCAGTAGAGAGCCGCACCGTGTTTTTCAGGGCACCAAGCGCGGGTTCGGTGATTGTGACCACATCGCCGATATGATGGGTAAACCCCTGACCCGGGGCGTCGCGGTCCTTGATCGGGGCGAACATCGTGCCAAGAAACAGGAAGAAGCCGTCGGGGTATTGGTGGTGGCGTCCGATTGTCTGGCTGACCAACGAGGCCGGATCGCGGCTGATCTTGGTCATGGAGGAAGCGCCATCCATGACAAAACCATCTTCGCCTTCGACCTTCATGCTCAGCTCGGCGCGGCGCACATCGTCCAGACCGTAGCTGTCATCAAACAGGCGGACAAACGGACCGATCGCACAGGAGGCGTTGTTGTCCTTGGCCTTGCCCAGCAGCAGGGCGGAACGGCCCTCGACATCGCGCAGGTTGACGTCATTGCCCAGCGTCGCGCCGCAGATTTCGCCACGCGAATTGACCGCCAGCACGATTTCGGGTTCCGGGTTGTTCCAGTTCGACACCGGGTGCAGGCCGACGGAGGCACCCCAGCCGACAGCGGCCATGGGTTGCGATTTGGTGAAGATCTCGGCGTCGGGGCCGATGCCAACCTCAAGGTATTGCGACCAGAGCCCCTCTTTCAGCAACACCGATTTGACCTGCATCGCCTGATCCGAACCGGGTTCGATGCCCGACAGGCTGTCACCGATCACGGCACCGACCTTGGCACGGATCTGTTGCGCGCGGTCGGCGTCGCCGGCGGCCTGTTCCTCGATCACGCGTTCGACCATGCTTTCGGCGAAGGTCACGCCAGAGGCCTTGATCGCCTGAAGATCGGCGGGCGCAAGGAAATGCAGGCTGTCGTCACCCGCGCCATCGTCCGAGGCGGCCACGAGGTCGGCCAGAGTGGCAATTTCTTCGCCGGTGGTGGCGTGCACATGGGCCGCCGGATCGTCCAGTTCCAACAGGTCGCGCATGGTGGGCGCAGCCGGGTTGGTGATATCGACAATTGTTTCGCCGCGCAGGGTGACCAGGGCCGGACCGATGCCGGGCCGCCAGACGCGGCCGACAAATGTCGCTTTGGGATCTGGGTTGGAATGGGGAAGCATCTCGGTCTCCGTTCACATGTTGCCCGGCGGCAAAAGCTTGCCGGGGTTCAGGATATTCTTGGGATCATAGGCGGTTTTGATGGCCCGCATAAAGGCCAGCGCCGGGCCGTGTTCACGCGCCATATAGGCCTGTTTGCCGATGCCGATGCCATGTTCGCCGGACACTGTGCCGCCCAGGGCCAGCGCCATGTCGTTCAAATCGTTCACGAAACCTTTGACGATTTTCAACGCCTGCGGGTCATCGGGGTCAACGCGCACGCCGCAATGGAAGTTGCCGTCGCCGACATGGCCGACAATGGAACAGGTCAGGCCCAGAGCGCGGGATTTCTGTTGCGCGCTGGTCACCGCCTCGGCCAGTTTCGAAATCGGCACACAGACATCGGTGGACAGCGTCCGCTTGCCCGGCTCCAGCGCCTGGGTGGCGTAATGCGCGCCGTGGCGCATCGCCCACAGCCGGTTGCGGTCCTCGGGTTTTTCCGCGTGGACAAAGCCGGTCACGCCAAAGTCTTCGGCGATTTCGGCAAAATTGGCGGCCTGTTCGGTCACCGCAGCGGGCGAGCCGTGAAATTCAAGGAACAGATGTGGTTTTTCCGGCAGACCCGCATTTGCCTGGAGGTTGAAACCGCGCACCATCATTTCGTCCACCAATTCGATCCGCGCCATGGGAATGCCGGATTGGATGGTCACAATCACGCAGTTCACCGCATCCTCGATACTGTCAAAACGACAGGTCGCGGCGCGGACCGCCTCGGGCTGGCCCTGAAGCCGCAGGGTGACCTCGGTCAGGATGCCAAGCGTGCCTTCGGAGCCAACCAAAAGGTGGGTCAGATCGTAACCCGTGGCCGATTTGCGCGCCTGAGAGCCGGTGCGAATGATGCTGCCATCGGCCATCACCGCCTCGAGCGCCAAAACGTTTTCGCGCATGGTGCCATAGCGCACCGCCGTGGTGCCGCTGGCGCGCGTCGCAGCCATCCCCCCGATCGAGGCATTGGCGCCGGGATCAATCGGGAAAAACAGCCCCGTGGCGCGCAGGTCGGTATTCAGCGCCTCGCGGGTGATACCGGGTTGCACCACGCAATTCAGATCCTCGGCATTGATCGCCAGCACCTGATTCATCCGGTTCATGTCCAGACTGATGCCGCCGTGGATCGCCAGATGCTGCCCCTCAAGCGAGGAGGCCGCGGCAAAGGCCGTGATCGGGCAGTCATGGGTGTTACAGATGCGGACAATCTCGGCCACCTCGGCGGTGGTTTCGGGGTATGCGACCGCATCCGGCAGGGCCTGGGCATAATATGCTTCGTTTTGCGCATGTTGGTCCAGGTGGCTGTCGGATGTGGCAAGCCGATCCCCCAACAGGGTGCGTAGCGCGGAAATGGCGGCATCATGGGGCATGTTTGGGTGTACCTTCGTCAGTTCAAAAAGCCGGTCGCCGACAGGATGGCCAGCGCAACAACGCCCAGCATCGCCAACGCCATGGCATAATTTATCATCCGCTGCGTGGTGTCCGGCAGGTTCAGGCGGTGCAATGCCACCCCAGCCCAAAGCCAACCCAAATGGAGCGGAATCCAGATCGCGTTCATGATCACCAGTTTCACACCGGTTTCAACCGCCAGACTGGCCGGATAGAACGCAAATCCGGTGATCAGGGCGGTGTTGACGGCATAGGCCTTTGGGTTGATTGCCTGCAACAACAGGCCAGCGCCGATCCCGGGCGGCGATTTCGCCTCGATAAAGGCAATGCGCGACCCGGCAAAGGCGATGCGCCCGGCGAGATACAGCAAGTAAGCGACAGAGGCGATCATCAACACTTCGCGCAGGCCCGGCACCGACAGCACCAGGGCCGCAAGGCCGGTGATCACCGCCAGCGCCACAAGGTTGGTGCCAATGCACAGCCCGGTGACATAGGTCAGGCCGGGACGGAACCCATAGGCCGCCCCAACCCCGGCGGTGGACAACACGCCGGGGCCGGGGGTGATGATCAGCAACAAGACAGCAGCGGCAAATGTCAGCATCAGGCGAAGTCCAGCTGCACTTTCATAGATTGCGATTTGTCGCTGGCGGTGGCAAAGGCGCTGGCAAATTCGGCCAGCGGGAAGGTATGGGTCAACAGCGGCGCCGGGTCGATCAGACCTTTCTGCATCAGCTGCACCGCCACAGCGAATTCTTCGTGAAAGCGGAAGGATCCGCGCAGGTCCAGCTCTTTGGCGGTCAGCGCCATCATCGGCAGCGACATGTCACCGGACAGGCCCAGTTGCACGATGATGCCGCGCGGGCGCAGCGCCGCGATGCCGGCGGCCAGTGCCGGTTGCGCGCCGGAACATTCAAACAATACGTCCAGTTGGCCTTTGCCGGTGCAATAGGGGGCCAGCGCATCGGGGGTTTCCAGGGTGTTCAGCACCACATCGGCCCCGGCGGATTTGGCGAACGTCAATGCCGGTGCGGTGATGTCACAGGCGATGATCTCTGCGGCGCCCGCCCGACGGGCCGCCATGATCGCCAGAACGCCGATCGGGCCACAGCCGGTGATCAACACCCGCCGCCCCAGCATTTCACCGGCACGGCGCACGGCGTGCAAGCCAACCGAAAGCGGCTCTGCCATCGCGGCCTGGGCCGGGGTCAGACCATGGGCGGGCACGCATTGGCTTGCCTTGGCGACCAGCATCTCGCGGAAGGCGCCCTGAATATGGGGGAATGGCATCGCCGAGCCATAAAACGCCATGTTCAGACATTGATTGGCCAATCCGCGCTGGCATTCGCTACAGGTGCCACAGGGCCGCGACGGCGACACAGCCACCAGATCGCCCTCTTGCAACCCGGTGACCCCGGCACCAAGCGCGGCAACAACGCCGGACACTTCATGCCCAAGCACCATGGGTTCGCGCAGCCGCACCGGGCCGAAACCGCCGTGATTGAAATAATGAAGGTCAGAGCCGCAAATGCCGCCCCGCGCCAGTTTGACACTGACCTCGCCCTCGCCCGGCGTTGTTTCGTCAAATGAGGATAGCCGCAGATCATGCGCCCCATGGGCAAATAGTGCCTTCATCTCTTCCCTCGAAAGTTGATTTTCGCGATGCGCGGATGGCACCTTGATTCGACGCCAGAATGGTATACCATTTTCCATGAAGCGGGTCTTGGCCCGGATTGTCAACCGCGTCGGCTTGTGCGGTGGGCAGATTGGACTTGGGAGAATACATGTCACTTTTCGACCTGACGGGCCGGACGGCCTTGATTACCGGCTCTTCGCTGGGGATTGGCAATGCGCTGGCAAAGGGGCTGGCGGAGGCGGGCGCGCGTATCGTGATGAATGCGCGCAACGCCGACAGGCTGGCGGAGGCGGCGGATACACTGCGCGCCACCGGGGCCACCGTTGATACGCTGGCCTTTGATGTCACCGATGCCAAGGCGCTGGGCGCGGCGATTGATGCCTATGAGGGCGAAGTCGGCGCAATCGACATTCTGATCAACAATGCCGGCATGCAGCACCGCACCCCGCTGGAGGATTTTCCGCCAGAGATGTTCGACAAGCTGATGCTGACGAATGTGAATTCGGCGTTTTATGTGGGCCAGGCGGTCGCGCGGCACATGATCACCCGCAAGGCCGGCAAGATCATCAATATCGCCAGCGTTCAGGCGGCTTTGGCACGTCCCGGCATTGCGCCCTATACCGCAACAAAGGGCGCGATTGCCAATCTGACCAAGGGTATGGCCACCGATTGGGCCAAATACGGGCTGAACTGCAATGCGATTGCACCGGGGTATTTCGACACGCCGCTGAACGCCGCACTGGTGGCGGACCCCGAGTTTTCCGCATGGTTGGAAAAACGCACGCCCGCCGGGCGCTGGGGCCAGGTTGAGGAATTGGTTGGCGCGGCGGTGTTCCTGTCGTCCCCGGCGGCCAGTTTTGTGAACGGCCATACGCTTTATGTCGATGGCGGAATTACAGCCAGCCTGTAACAGCTGGATCATTTCAGGAGGATTTGACGATGACGAAACCTGTTATCGGCTTTATCGGGGTTGGCCTGATGGGCCACGGTATGGCCAAGAATATTCTTGAGGGCGGTTATTCACTGGTGATCAAAGGCAACCGCAACCGTGTGCCGGTGGACGATCTGGTTGCACGTGGCGCCACCGAAGTGGCCACCCCGCGCGAGATGGCGGCGGCCTGTGACATCATCCATATCTGTCTGTCGAACTCACCGCAGGTGGAAAGCGTGATGCAGGGCGAGGACGGGATCCTGGCGGGGATGAAACCCGGTCTGATCGTGATCGACGCCACCACCGCTGACCCTGTGTCGACGATGAAATTGGCCGCAGAGTTGAAAGCCAAGGGCGGTGCCATGGTGGATGCGCCGCTGGGCCGCACGCCAAAAGAGGCAGAGTCGGGCGAATTGGATGTCATGGTGGGCTGTGACGATGAAAACTGGGACGATGTGCGTCCGTTGATCGAATGCTGGGGCGGCAATATCAACCGCATCGGCCCGGTGGGCAGCGGTCACAAGATGAAGCTGATCATGAATTTCATCTCGATGGGCTATGCATCGCTTTATGCCGAGGCGACCGTTCTGGCGGCCAAGGTTGGCGTCAGCCCGCAAAACGTCCAGCAGGTGATCGGCACGTCGCGGCTGGGCAACGGCTTTTTCGACACCTTCATGAAATACACCGTCGGCCGGGATCGTGACGCCCATAAATTTGCCATCGCAAATGCCAACAAGGATGTGCGTTACGTCAACAACATGGCCAATGATGCCGGGGTGATGAATGTCATGGCCTCCGCGGTGAAGCACTATTTCACCCATATCGAAGCCTCGGGCCATGGCGGTGATTATGTTCCGATGATCAGCGATCATATTGCACGGCTGAACGGCATGGACATGGCGGAAGAGGTCAAAAAAGGCGCCTAGCCTGAGCGCCCTTATCCGCCTTTGCAGGCGTCTGCGGGTGTCGGCCCGCAGATGCATTCACCCCAGCAGGAACTGTAGCGCATAGAGCGTGCCCATCCCGGCCACAATCGCGCCCACAACCGACACCCGCATCCCAATCACAAAGGCCGCCAAAGCGGCAATGACGCGCACGGGATCGGTGACGCCGCCGGTTGCCTCTGGCCACAGGACCAAAGGGGTGACCAGCGCCGGAAACACCGCAACGCCGACATATTTCAGATGCAACAGCGCCCAATCCGGCAAGGTGCGCCCGCCAAACAGGCCGAGAAAGGAAAACCGGATCAAAAACGTCCCGATGCCAAGACAGATGGTCAGAGCCCAGAAGGCGGTATCGGAAATCATGTGACATCCTTTGGCTTGCGCCGTTTCAGGAACAACTCTGCCTGCGCCCCGGCCATCATCGCCAGAAGCGCCGCAACGATCAGTCCCAGGCTCCAGGGCAGGCCGGAAAACACCACCGAAGCCAGTGCCGCCACGGCCGCCGCAATCACATGCGGCAGCGAGCGGATCAGCGGCGCGGTCAAGGCAATGAAGCAGATCGGCACCGCGAAATCCAGCGACAGCGCCGGGGGAATGGCCTGTCCCAGCAGCGCGCCGATCAGGGTGCAGCCATACCAGAACGGACAGATCAGCATCATGCAGCCGAAGTAGTAGGCGACCTTGTTTGTCTGTGACATCAAGGGGTTGTCTTCGTAATGTTTGACCGCAACGGCAAAGGCCTGATCGACCATCAAATAGGCCATCAACGCCCGTGTCCCCAGCCGCGCGTGGCCGATATGCGGCACCAGAGCGGCGGAATACATCGCCATGCGCAGATTGACCGCCAGCGCCGCCAACAGGGCGATGAACACCGGGGCCTGATCCTGAAGCAGGGCGAGGGCGGTGAATTGCGACGCGCCGGCAATCACCAGCACCGACATAGACATGGTTTGCAGGATGTCCAACCCGGCATCGCGTGCCACCACACCAAACAAAATGGAATAGGGTATAACGATCAGGGTGAAGGGCGCACAGTCAATATAGCCGCGCCAGAATGCCGCCCGCGGCGTCATCGGAGGCCGCGCGATTGCAGGCGCAATTTGGCATAGGACAGCCCCATGGTGGTGGCGGTACAGGTGGATTTCTGGACATTGATCCTCTCGCTGCTGGTGTCCCCCAGCAGGGCCAGTTCCTGGACCCGGTCGCATTGCAGAAGACCCGAAAGCACATCGTATTTGACTTCGATCTCGGCAATATCGGCGATTTGCGTCTGATCGGTGTCCTGCACCTTTGTGCGGATGTCGGCCAATGTGGTGCGGATTGCTTCGGACCAGATGTCATTGGTTTTGACCAGACAAAGGGTGGCCGCCGCCGGGGCCTTTTCCGCCTGATAATTGCTGCATTCCGATTGTTCGGCCTGGACACAGGCCAGCGCGGGGGCATTGGCCGCGATCTGGGCCTCAAGGCATTGATGAAAATTGTCGAGATTGACCTCGGCCTGTCGGCCCCGCCAAAAAGGCGACAAGACCTAGCCCCCGAAATAGTGCTGAAACTGCCATTGGCGTGCTCCTCTGCCAAAACGGACGTTGTGCCGCCGAATTGCTCTTGCATTTGGTATACCAAATGTCGAAGTTGTCACAAGACCGGAGTCGCGTTGTGACGAACTCTGGAATGAAGCCAGACCTATTGGGAGGATCAAGCCATGAGTGACACACGCGCCAACAAACGATTCCGTTCGCAGGAATGGTTCGACAACCCCAACAATCCGGGCATGACGGCGCTTTATGTCGAACGTTATCAGAATCAGGAATACACCCGCGAGGAATTGCAGGGCGGCCATCCGGTGATCGGCATCGCCAACACCGGCAGCGATCTTGCGCCCTGTAACAAGATCCACGTGTTCCTGATGGATCGGATCAAGGCCGGCATTCGCGCGGCGGGCGGCATTCCGATGGAATTCCCGGTGCATCCGATTCAGGAAACCGGCAAACGGCCCACCGCCGCGCTGGACCGCAACCTTGCCTATCTGTCGCTGGTCGAGGTGCTGCATGGCTATCCGCTGGACGGTGTTGTGCTGACCACCGGCTGTGACAAGACAACGCCAGCCATGTTGATGGGGGCGGCCACGGTCGATATTCCGGCGATTGCGCTGAATGGCGGGCCGATGCTGGATGGTTGGTGGAAAGGCAAGCGGCGGGCAGTGGCACGATTGTCTGGGAAAGCCGCCGTTTGCTGGCCGAAGGCAAGATCGACTACGAAGAATTCATGAGCCGGGTTTGTTCATCCGCGCCGTCGCTGGGCCATTGCAATTCCATGGGCACCGCCAGCACGATGAACGCCATGGCCGAAGCGCTGGGCATGTCGCTGACCGGTAATTCGGCAATTCCGGCGCCGTTCCGGGAACGTATGGCAATGGCCTATGAGACCGGAAAACATATCGTGCAAATGGTTCTGGATGACCTGAAACCATCCGATATTCTGACGCGCGAGGCGTTCGAAAACGCGATTGTGGTCAATTCCGCCATCGGCGGCAGCACCAATGCCCCGCCGCATCTTCAGGCGATTGCCCGTCATGCCGGGGTCGAATTGAACGTCAAGGATTGGGAAACCATCGGCTTTGACGTGCCGTTGCTGGTCAACATGCAGCCCGCTGGCGAATATCTGGGCGAAAGCTTCTTCCGGGCTGGCGGTGTGCCGGGCGTGATGGGGGAATTGATGAAGGCCGGTCGCATCCATGAGGGTGTGATGACCGCCACGGGCAACACCATGGGGGCGAACCTGGCCGGGGTGGAAAGCGAAGATACCGAGGTCATCAAAACCTATGACGCGCCAATGCGTCCGAATGCGGGTTTCAAGGTGCTGTCGGGCAATCTTTTCGAACTCGGCGCTGATGAAAACCTCGGTGATTTCGGAAGATTTCCAAAATCGGTTCCTGAGCGAGCCGGGCAGCGAAGGCATCTATGAGGCGCGCGCCGTGGTGTTCGAAGGCCCCGAGGATTACCATGACCGGATCAACGATCCCGCGCTTGAGATCGACGAACGTTCGATCCTGTTTGTGCGGAATGTCGGATGTGTGGGCTATCCCGGCTCTGCCGAAGTGGTGAACATGCAGCCGCCAGATGCGCTGATCAAACAGGGGATCAACCATTTGCCCACCGTGGGCGATGGGCGGCAATCGGGCACGTCCGAAAGCCCCTCGATCCTCAATGCCTCGCCCGAGGCTGTGGTCGGCGGCGGTCTGGCCCTGTTGAAAACCGGCGATACGGTGCGGCTGGATCTTGGTGCATCGCAGATGAATGCCCTGGTCGATGACGCGGAATGGGCGGCGCGGCGGGCCGAATGGACCGCGCCGGAGTTGCATCATCAGACACCCTGGCAGGAAATCTATCGCAAACACGTCGGCCAATTGGCCGATGGCGGCTGTCTGGAGCTTGCGACAGCCTACAAACGTGTGGCGCGCGAATTGCCGCGAGACAATCACTGACCGGTTCGGTCAAGCAACAACATTTGCGCGGCAAGAGGTTTCAAAGACTCTTGCCGCGCAAATGACAAAGAGGGAACAAGACATGAAGAGCATTATCATTACCGGCGGCGGTGGCGGCATTGGCAAGTCCTGCGCCGAGGTTTTTTTGAATGCCGGCTGGCGGGTTGGCCTTGTGGGGCGCCGCCCCGAACCGCTGGAAGAGATGGCCGCAGGGCATGAGAACGTGCTGGCCCTGCCGTGTGACGTGACCAACGAGGCCGAGGTCGATGCGGCCTTTGACAAGGCGGTTGCCACATGGGGCCGGATTGACGCGTTGTTCAACAATGCCGGCGTGTCGGTAAGCGGCGCGACCATTGACGAGGTTTCGGTGGATGACTGGCGGCGCTGCATCGACATCAACCTGACCGGCAGTTTCATTTGCGCCCGTGCGGTCTTTGCCCGGATGCGGGCCCAGGATCCCCAGGGTGGGCGGATCATCAACAATGGTTCGGTTTCGGCCTATGTGCCGCGGTGGGGGTCGTCGCCCTATACCGCGTCGAAACACGCCATCACCGGGTTGACCCGGTCGATCTCGCTTGATGGGCGGGCGTTCAACATTTCCTGTGGTCAGATCGACATCGGCAATGCGCTGACCGACATGGCGCGCAAAATGACCAAGGGCGTGCCCCAGGCCGATGGGTCGATTGCCGTGGAGCCGGTGATGGATGTGGCCAATGTGGCCTCTTCGGTGCTGCATATGGCCAGCTTGCCACCAGAGGCGAATGTGCAGTTTATGACCGTCATGGCACCGCATATGCCCTATATCGGTCGCGGGTAACCAGCGGCAGCCGGGCCTGTCCCGAACCAAACGACAACGGGCACATCCCAGTCTGGGGATGTGCCCGTTTTCCTTTGTGCCTGTTGTCGTCTGTGACGGCTGTCGTTCTGCGGGGGTTACCGGGTTGAGGGCACAGGCCTGGCGCACCCGCCCGCGCACCGCGCGTTCCCGTTGCCAGATATAAAGCCCCGATGCGATGATGATGCCGCCGCCCCCGAGGGTCCAGATTGTTGGCCAGGTGGCGAACACCAGAATGCCCGCCGCTGCGGCGGAAAAGATCTGAATATAGATCACCGGCGCAAGCAGGGAGGCATCGGCCAGGCGATGGGCAATCGTGGCACAGATATGCCCACATGCGCCAAATACACCGATAATGGCAAAGACCAGCCATGTGGTTGTGTCCGTGGGCCAATGCCAATCCGCCAGCGCAAACGGCAGGATGGCAATGGCGGCAATGCCGCTGGACCAGATTTGCTGGGTTGCATTGCCTTCGACCCCTGCCAACAGGCGGGTCATCACAAAATACATCGACGCCATCACCAGCGCCCCAAGCGACAGGATCATGGCGGGGTGAAATTCCGCGCCCCAGGGCTGCATCACCACAATGACGCCGAAAAACCCGACACAGACCGCTATGATCCGGCGCAACCCGACCTTTTCACCCAGGATCGGGATCGCCAGCAATGTGACCACCACCGGACCGGCAAACATGATTGTCGTGGTCACGGTGATTGGCAGATATTGCAGCGCGGTAAAGTTCAGCGCCGTGCTGCCCAGCAAGAACGCCGAGCGCAGGAATTGCTTGCCCGGGCTGTTGGACACCAGCGCCGATCGGCCTTCTTGTGGCAGATAGACCACCAAGGCGACCAGCAGGTGCCCCATGTAGCGGGCAAACACCACTTGAAGCGCGGGGATGCCCGCCAGAATCAGCCATTTGGCCGAGGTGTCGATACAGGTGAAAAACATCACCCCCAGCGCCATCCAAAGTACGCCAGAGGTCGATTTGTCTTCGCGGGGGATTGGGGTGCTCAAATCTCTGTCTCTTTTCGCGCTTCAGGTTGTGGTGCCGCCGTCGATGGCGACGCATTGGCCGGTCATGTATTTCGCCTCGTCCGAGGCGAGGAACGCTGCGAGCCCGGCAATTTCGTCGGCCTGTCCCAGCCGCCGCATCGGTTGGCGGGCAATGAATTCGCGCAGGGCGGTGTCATAATCCCCCGTGGCGCGCAAACGGTCCTGCAGGCTGGGGGAATCGACGGTGCCGGGCGCGATGCAATTGCAGCGAATGCCAAGAGTGACATAGTCACAGGCCACGGATTTGGTCAATCCGATCACCGCCGCCTTGGAGGTGCTATAGATAAAGCGGTTGGGAAAACCTTTGAGCGACGAGGCGACAGAGGCGATATTGATGATTGCCCCGCCGCCGCGTTCCACCATTCCGGGCAGGACGGCCTGAATGGCGTGAAACTGGGACCGCACGTTCAGATCCATGGCAAAATCGAACTCTGCATCCGTCGCTTCGGCAATTGTGCCGGCATGTACGTAGCCGGCACAATTGATCAGGATGTCCGGCGCGGCGGCGGTGATCGCGGATTGCAGGGCGTCCTTGTTCAGAACATCCAGGGCAAATGTGGCATGGGGGCCTGTGGTCTGATCTTCAAACAGATTTGCCAACAGGTCGGCGTCACGGTCGGTGGCTATCACCTCTGCGCCATCACGCGCAAAGCGCTGGGCGATGGCGCGCCCGATGCCCTGACCTGCTGCGGTGATGAATGTCTTTTTGCCCTGCAATCCCATGGTCTGTCCTTTCAAAATTGGTTTGGGTCGATGCCTTTTGCGACATCAGACCGATCGATATGTCTGTTTCACGGGCCCAAGGCGTGCGAAGCGCGGGCATGTGCCTTGCCGCCGAATTCCGGTCAGGCCGCGGTCTTTCCGTCAGGCACCCGTCTTTCGGTCAGGCACCCGTGTAATCGCCGGGCACCGCATCGGCGGCAATTGTGCGGCCGACATGCCCGGACAGCGCGGCGGCCAAGGTGATTTCCATTGCGGCAATGCCATCCGCCCCAGTGCAAAGAACATCGTCCTCGGCACCGTCGACAACAGCCGCAAAGCGGTCAATTTGCTGCAACAGCGGGTCGACCTTGGCAAAGCGCGGGCCCGGCGTCGCGGTCAAGGGTTTCGACCATTCAATTTCGCCAGACCCGGAGCGGCCCCAATGGGTGAGCGAGGGGAATTCCAGCGCGCCCTCGGTGCCGGTGATGCGGATGTAATCCTGATGAGAGGTGGCAATCGCCGGGTTTTCGCCGGTGCCCGCCTCGAAAGACCAGGGGGACGCCCCGGCGTCCGAGATCAGGAAGGAGCCCAAAGCGCCATTTTCAAAGCGAAAGGCCAGGGCGGCGGTGTCTTCGATTTCGAACCCGCGCCGGGCCGACGACAAAAGCGCGGTGGCCTCTGTCATATTGCCGACAAGGAAACGCAACAGGTCGATTTCATGGGTCAGATTGGTCAACAACGGACCGGCGCCGGGTTTGCGCCGCCAATCGACATCATAATATGTGTTGTGTTTGCGCAGGGACCAGAAGCCCTGCACGCCAACCAGATCGCCAATCTGTTGCAGGGCATCACGGGCCGCCAGGCTGAACGGGTGGCAGCGCCGGTGATGGCCGGTGAACAACGCCACACCGGCCGCATCCGCCGCAGCCACAAGCGCACGCGCGGTGTCGAGCGTGGCGGCGACCGGTTTTTCGACGATCACCGCCCAACCGCGATCAATTGCGGCCAAAGCCGAGAGATGATGATCCTGCGTCGGCGTCGCCACGATGGCGGCGCGGGTGTGGGCCGGCACTTCTTCGAGGCTGGCCACCATGGGCAGGCCATCCTGCGCCAGCTTTTCACGCAGCGGGGCAAAGGGTTCGACCACTGCGGTCAGGTTCACCAGATCAGAAAGCTGCGCGACCTCGATATGGCGCTGGCCGATAGAGCCGGCGCCAATCACGCAAAGCGGCAATTGCGTCACGGGCATTCCCCCGATGGAATTTGCAAAGACCCGAGAGGGTTTTGAGCGGCAGGGCCGGGGGTAAGGGTAGCGGTAGGGGCGCGCTGCATCACATCACCGCGCCGATCTGCCATGGGACAAATTCATAGTCGCCCAGACCCTGGGCTTCGGATTTGGTTTTCTCGCCCGAGGCCATGCGCAGCCACATCTCATAGATTTCGCGGCCGACCTCTTCGACACTGGTGCCTTCGGTCAGGACCCGGCAGGCATTGACATCCATGTCTTCGCGCATGCGGTTGAACATTTCGGTGTTGGTTGCAACCTTCATGGATGGCGAGGGTTTCGCGCCAAAGGCAGAACCGCGCCCGGTGGTGAAACAGACAAGATTGCAGCCGCTGGCGATCTGGCCGGTCACGCTGGCGGGGTCATAGCCGGGGCTGTCCATGAAGGTGAAACCCTTGGCCGTCACCGGCTCGGCGTATTTATAGACGCCCATCAACGGCGTGGTGCCGCCCTTGGCGGCGGCGCCAAGCGATTTTTCCAGAATGGTGGTCAATCCGCCCTTTTTGTTGCCGGGGCTGGGGTTGTTGTCCATGCTGCCCTTGTTGCGTTCAGCGTAGTCTTCCCACCAATCGATCAGACCGATCAGCTTGTCGCCAATCTCGCGCGTTGCGGCGCGGGCCGTCATCAGGTGTTCCGCGCCATAGATTTCCGGGGTTTCCGCCAGAACGCCGGTGCCGCCCTGCGCCACCAGAAGATCACAGGCATAGCCCACCGCCGGATTGGCGGTGATGCCCGACCAGGCGTCAGAGCCGCCGCATTGCAGCGCGACCATCAACTCTGATGCCGGGCATTCCTCGCGCTCGGCCTGATTGACCAATGGCAACATGGTTTCGATCTTCTTGATCCCGAGATCGACGGTCTTGCGCAGCCCGCCGACGTCCTGAATGTTCATCGTCTGGAAAAACGGTCCCGGCGTCAGGCCATAGGATTCGATCAGCCAGTCGATCTGCATCATTTCGCAGCCAAGGCCGGCCATCAGCACGCCGCCGATATTGGGATTGCGGGCATAGCCCCAAAGCACGCGTTGCAGCGCCTCGAATCCGGTGCCATCCCCGCCCATGGCGCAGCCGGTGCCATGCACAAAGGCAACCACACCATCGACATTGGGATAGGCGGCCAGCTTTTCATCGGTGAAATGCTGGGCAATCAGCCGCGCGGCGGTGGCGGAACAATTGACCGAGGTCAGAACGGCAATGAAGTTTCGTGTGCCGACCCGGCCTGTGCTGCGGCGAAATCCCTGAAACGTGTCGATCCGGGTGGCCGGTTCGACAGGGCGCAGGTTGGTGGAAAACTCGTATTCCGCATCGACATTGCGGAATTCGAGATTGTGGGTGTGGACATGGGCGCCTTTGGCGATGTCGTCGGCGGCATAGCCAATGATCTGGGCGTATTTTGTCACCGGCGTGCCCTTGGCGATGTCATCGGTGGCCATCTTATGGCCGCGCGGGATCAGTTGCGTCGCGCCTTCGGTGCCGATTTCAAGCGGGGTGATGGCGGTGACGACATTGTCGGAAGGGGACAGGCGGACAGTGTTCATCTTTGGCTTTCCTATTGGTAGAAGCCGGGGGCGCTGCCCCCGGACCCCCGGGATATTTTTGAACAGAAGAAGGGCAGGGACGTCAGGCGCAGGCCGGGCTGTCACTGCGCCAACGGTGAATCGGGATATGGGGTTGGGTGGCGAGGCGGGCGCGGGTGTCGTGCCACATCGTGCGCCACAGCTGCCAGTCTTGCAGGACCGTGTCGGGATGGCGTCGCGATCGGGCGATGAATTCCGGGAAATGCGCGCGGCCGGTGGGTTGGCCGGTGACGTTGTAGCGGATGTCGAATGACCAGCGGAAGGCGTCGGATGTATTGACCAGCGAGGCATGCGGGGTGAGCGGGTGGAAGAGAACTGCGCCGCCTGCCTTGACCGGCAGGGGCAGAGCGCGGGCTTCGTCCAGGACGCCGTCGGCGATGGCGGTCTGTTTTCTGGGGCAATGCGGATACATTTGCGGTTTGCCGGGAACCACCTGAAGACAGCCGTTTTCCACGGTGGCATCGCTGATCGCCAGCCAGACGGTCACCATTTGCGTGGCATCGCCGCTTTCATGCGCCACTGCGCGATCCTGGTGCCAGTCGGTGGCCGTGACATGGGCGCGGCTTTCAGCGCCGTGCAGGGTGGTGGCGGGGGGCTTCAGGCGCACATGCTGGATCGGGTTCGAGGTGATTTCCGGCCCGATCAGATCTTCGACCATGTCCAGCAGACGCGGCGCGGTCAGCATGTCAAAGACCGCCGGGCCAAAATGGAACGGCGTGTCCGATGTGATTGCATCCCCCGGCAATGAGATATCCATTGGCTGGAACCAGTCGCAGCCGGCGGCATAGCTGGTCAGCAGCTTTTGCCAGAAATCCTGACCGGTGGCGTCGGGCACAAGGCCCTGAGCCTGCCAGTTTGCATAAAGCCGCTCAAGCAAGCTGGCATATTCCGCTTGGACCGCTTGCAACCGGGCGGCATCCAGCACGTTTTCCACCACAAGGTAACCTTGGGTTTCGAAATGGTCGATCTGGGTTTGTGTCAGCATGGGCGTCTCCGGAAGGCCGGAATTGGGGCCGGCAGAATGTCATGCGGTGCGGGCATGACAGTCAACGGGTCCCGATGGGGCTGTGTGGTCCTTGGTGTGATCGGGGCGAACGCGCCGCCCCGATCAAATTCGTGTTGTGTTGTGTCAGAGGAAGATCGACACCATCGAAGGCCAGACCAGCAACACTGTCAGCGCTGTCAGCTGCAGGACAATGAATGGCAGGAAACCCCGGAAGATGTCGGTCAGCGAAATATGCGGCGGGGCCACAGATTTCAGATAGAAGGCCGCCGGACCAAACGGGGGCGACAGGAACGACACCTGCATGTTCATACAGAACACCACCCCGAACCAGACCTGCACATGGCGCGGATCAAGATCGCCGATCAGGCCGATTTCCTCGATCGGCAGTTTCAGCACGATCGGCAGGAACACCGGCATGATCAACAGAACGATGCCGACCCAATCCATGAACATCCCCATGATCAGGAAGATGAACATCATCACCAGGATCACGCCCATGGTGGGCATGTCGGCGCCGACAATCATGTTGGCCACATAGGTCGGACCACCGGCCAGCGTATAGGCCGCGGCAAGTGCCGCCGCACCGATGGTGACCCAGATGATCGTGCCGGTCGACTTCAGCGTGCGCATCAGGCTGTCCCAGACGATGTCGAAGGTCATCTCGCGTCGGGCAAGCCCGATCACGAAGACCGCGACAACACCCATGCCGGCCGCTTCGGTGATGCCGGTGATGCCCATGTAGATCGAGCCAAGCACAACGCCGATCACGATGGTGGGGGCGACCAGACCTTTGCCCATTTCCCAACCCTGCGCCGTGCGTTCCTTGCCGACGACGACAAAGACAGCCACCGCAGCAATGACAAAGGCACCGATGATCCAGGGAATGTCGCTGACCATGCCAAGGGCAATGGGATCCACGCCTTCGGTCACGGTGTTTTCACCCGTCGCGGTAAAGAACAGCGCCCGCAACAGCAGGACCGCTGTGAACCACATGGTGAATTTGCCGAGGAAACCCAGGAACATCAGACCCTTTTCACCGCCGCGCGGTGCGTCGGGGTCTTCTTCTGGCAGGGGGGCCAGATCCGGGTTCAGCTGGGTGCGGATGATGATGTAGACGATAAAGAAGGACGCCAGCATCAGACCGGGCAGGAAGGACGCGGTGAACAGCGCCTTGATCGAGGTTTCCGTCACCAGACCGTAGAAGATCAGAACGATCGACGGCGGGATCATCGTGCCAAGCGAGCCGGAGGCACAGATCGTGCCAATGGCAAGGTTCTGGTTATAGCCCAACCGCAGCATCTGGGGCAGGGCGATCAGGCCAAGCAGCACAACCTCGCCGCCGATGATGCCCGACATGGCGGCCATGATCACGGCCATGATCGACGTGACAATCGCAATCCCGCCGCGCGCCCGGCTGAGCCAGGTGTTGAGCGAGGAATACATGTCGCGCGCAATGCCGGACCGTTCCAGCAGTGAGGCCATGAAGATGAACAACGGCACCGAGATCAGCACATAGTTAGTCATCTGGCGATAGACCGCCTGACCCAGCACCGACAATGGCCCGCGTCCGAAGGTGTTGAACAGCAGGTCAAAGTCGAATTTCAGGACAAGTGTGACCACCGCCAGAAAGGCCGAGGCAAAGCCAAGCGGCATGCCGATGGCCAACAGCGCGAACATCCCGAGCAGGAGCAGCAGGCTGAGTGTTCCAATATCAACCATATCAGTCGTCCCTCAGGGTTTTGCGGATGTTTTCGATTTCGGTTTCGTCGATGTCGTCGAGCGGCGAATGATTTTCCGGCGCCTTGTTCCAGTCGGCAATCAGATTTGACACCGCTTGGATGGTCACCAGAACAATGATGAACAGAATTGCGGCTTTCATCGTGCCGGGAATGGGCGGATCCCAGGCGGTGCCAAATGTCTCCATCCGCAGAAGGCGGGTTTTGGCATCGTTATAGCCGCCCCAGACCAGCGAGAAGGTGAAGCAGACGATCAGCCCGACGGATATCACATCCGAGGTCTTCTGCATCCAGCGGGGCATCATGTCATAGATCACATAGATGCGGATGTGGCTGCGCTGTTGCATGGCGTATTGCCCGGCAAACAGGAACACCACCGCCGCGATCCACAGCGACATTTCGTTCGCCCAGAGTGTCGGGCGGCTAAAGACGTAGCGCGACACAACTTCGTAGAACATGACCACAACGATCAATGCGATGCCGATCATCGCCATGCGCGACGTGACCAGCGACAGAATGTCGAAGAAACCGCGCGGCTCTGGTTCGATATGGCCGATGCGATCCGACAAAAAGAGCGCCGTGCAGAGCAATGTCAGAAAGATTGATGCCAGCATGATCGCCACGATGGGCAGGCCCTGCGGGCGGATCATTTCATGCATTCCGATGGCATCTTCGGATATGAACTGGTTAAGGATCAACCAGGCAAAAATTGCGGCGGTTATGGCCCCGAATACTTTGGCGGCGGTTTTGACAGGCCCGCGTGCCGAGCCGAGCCAGACATTGTCTTTTTCCATGCTCGTCCTCCCCTTGTTTGGTGATGTCGTTTGTTGGTTGATGTCTTCAAAAAACTGGCGAGCCCCAAGGGACCCGCCAGCCATGTTTGAAACGATCAGATGATCGACATCACTTGGCGATCAGACCGAGATCCGCCAGGTAGCCACGGTGGCTTTCGACCAGAGCAGCGGCTTCTGGTGTCTTGGCGGCCCAACCGTCCCACGAACGCTGGGCAGCAGCGCGGAAATCGGCACGGTCTTTTTCCGACCAGTTGTGCAATGTCACGCCAGCGGCGGTCAGCTCTGCTGCGGCTTCGGCGTTCTTCTTTTCATTCGACAGAGCGGTGTGCAGGGTCAGTTTCTGCATGGCGGTGTCGATGATGCGTTGATGCTTGTCGCTCAGCCCGTCCCAGACGGCTTTGTTACAGGCCAGGTGGTCCGACGGCATCGAATGGAAGCCGGGATAGGTGGCATGTTTCACGATGTCATAGAGGCCAAGACCAACGTTGTTGGCCAGACCCGAAGCGTCCGCACCGTCGATGATGCCGGTTTCCAGCGCGGTAAAGATCTCGGTGAAATCCATCACGATCGGCGAAGCGCCCATTTCGGTGAAGATTTCGGTTTCAAGACCAGGAGGCGAACGGAATTTCCAGCCTTTGATGTCCTCGGGACCTGCAAGCGGCTTGGACGAGGACAGCGATTCCTGACCATAGAGCCACCAGCCGATCAGCTGCATGTCATGCTGGTTGTAGAGTTCCTGTGCGGCGTCATAGCCACCGCCGTAATACAGCCAGGAAACCTGCTGCCAGGGGGTGTCATAGCCACCCATGATGTCGCCGACGAACTGGAACGCCGGGTTCTTGCCGGTCTGATAGGCGCCGCCGGTCATGTCACAGTCGAGGATGCCGTTGATGGCGGCGTCAAATGTCTCTGTGGTGGCAACAACCGAGGAGGCATAGAACATTTCGATGGTGATCTCGCCGCCCGACATGGTTTGAATATCGTCGATGAATTGTGCCGCCAGCTGACCCGAGGGGTGCTCGGATGTGTAGTGCGTCTGGATCCGCAGAGTCACGTCTTCAGCTGAAGCAGCGGTCGCCGCCACTGTCAGTGCTGCCGCGGTCGCTGTCTTCAAAAGCGATTTCAGTTTCATTTAGGTCTTCCTCCCTGGTGGCCCCGTAGGACCGATTGATGCCGCGCGTTCTTGGTGGCGCGGATAGAATGGTATACCATTCGAAAGACAGGCTATCCAAAGCATTCTCGACAATCAACATCTTTTGGTATACCAAATTCGACAATTCGACCTCGCAATGATCAAATATTGCGCTTTTGGCGGGTGCACTGAAGCAATTGGAAAAGACGCAGGTAAATGGCGGAAGAAAATCGCGCGGAACATATCGCTAATCAGCTGCGGCGGGACATTCTTATGGGCGTTTTTGCCCCCGGTGCCCCGATCAAGGAGCGCGATAATGCGATTGAAATGGGGGTCAGCCGCACGCCAATGCGCGAAGCGATTCGAATCTTGGCGAAAGAGGGGCTTGTGGTGTTGCGCCCGTCCCGCAGCCCGATCGTAGCACAGCCTACCCTGAAAGAAGTGTCCAACGCGATCGAGGTGCTGAGCGCGCTGGAGATGTTGTCGGTGCAGCTGGCCTGTGAGCATGCGACGCAAGAGGATTTGACCCGCATTCGCGCCATCGAGCAGAACATGGCGAAAAACTATGACAAGCTGGATGATGTCGAGCGATTCGAGGTCGACATGAGCTTTCACATTGCCATCGCCAAGGCATCGCATAACGAAATGCTGGCCGAGACCCATTCCTCTTATCTGGCGCGTCTTTGGCGTGCGCGATTCCTGTCTGCGACGCAGAAACGGTCGCGCGAAAGGGTGCTGCGCCAGCATGGGGCCATTGTGGCCGGTCTGGAGGCGCGTGATGTTGCCATGGCGCAAAAAGATACCAACGCCCATCTGGAGCATCTGTTGATCAACGTGCAGGAATATTTCCAATTCGAATCCGGTGCCGATGGTGCCGCGGATGATCCCACTGGGTCCGGCAGTTGAAACTGCAACTGACCCAGATCTGAATTTTAAGCCCAAACAAGGATAAAGAGACATGAAACTGATCCGCTACGGTGCCCTTGGCGCCGAAAAAACCGGCATGCTTGACGGTGATGGCAAGGTGCGTGATCTGAGCGCCCATCTGCCGGAGCTTTCGGGTGCGGCGCTGACCGCCGAATCGCTGGATGCGGTGCGGGCGTTGGATGTGAACAGCCTGCCACTGGTGGCGGAACCGGGCCGCATCGGCTCTTGCCTGGCATCGGTGCCGAATTTCTTTTGCATCGGGTTGAACTATGCCCTGCACGCCAAGGAAAGCGGCATGGACGCGCCGACGGAACCGGTGGTGTTTTCCAAGGCGACATCGGCGCTGTCCGGTCCGTTTGATGATGTCATCATTCCGCGCAATTCGACCAAGGGCGACTGGGAGGTCGAGCTGGGTGTCGTGATCGGGCGCGAGGCACTTTATGTGTCAGAGGAAGACGCGCTTGATTATGTGGCGGGCTATTGCACCGTGAACGACGTGTCCGAGCGTGAGTTCCAGATCGAAAAGCTGGGCCAGTGGATCAAAGGCAAGTCGGCCCCGACATTTGCCCCCATCGGCCCCTGGTTCGTGACCGCAGACGAGGTGCCGGACCCGCAGGCGCTGGATGTGTCGCTCTCTTTGAATGGGGATGTGGTGCAGAATTCCAATACTGCGGACATGATCTTTTCCGTGCGCGAAATCGTGTCCTATCTCAGCCAGTTCATGAAGCTGCAACCGGGTGACATTATCGCCACCGGCACGCCTTCTGGTGTTGGCATGGGCATGAACCCGCAGCGCTTCTTGCGGCCTGGCGATGTCATGGAAGTGACCGTGCAGGGGCTGGGCACCCAGCGGCAGGAAACCGTCGCCGCCAGCTAAGGCGGTTGAACACCAATGCCCCGGCACCCATCTCAGATGTTGGATGCCGGGGAACACGCGTGATCGCGCCTTGACGCAGCGACGATTTCAATGCGGATTTTCCGCCACAACACAGCCATTTCAGCAGGCGCATTGCGCAACACGGCGCAGTGGGCCGGGCAATTTGATCTTGGCTTGACGTTGCGCGCGGTGGATGTGATCAATCCGGTATACCATTTTGGGCCGGGGTGGCCGCCCGCACCTGCGGGAAATGATGCCGCCGCCCTGGCAGGACATATGTCAAACAAGGGATAGCAATGCTTGACGAGACATTTAAACCGCACGGAAAACATCTGATTGCGGGGGAATGGGTTGCGGGCGACGCAACATTCCAATCCGAACCGGCGCATGGTGCCGCGCATGATTATTCCGTTGGCACGCCTGCGCTGGTCGATCAGGCCCTGCAAAGCGGCGGAAGAGGCCTTTTGGTCCTTTGGATATGCCGGCCGCGAGGTGCGCGCCGAATTCCTGCGGGCGATTGCCGACGAAATCGACGCACGCGGCCCGCAAATCACCCAGATCGGCACCGAAGAAACCGGTTTGCCCGCCGCGCGGCTAGAAGGTGAGCGTGGGCGCACCGTGGGACAGTTGCGGTTGTTCGCCGAACATATCCTTGCCGGTGACTATCTGGATCGGCGGTATGATGCGGCATTGCCGGATCGCCAGCCATTGCCGCGCCCGGATTTGAAAATGGTGCAACGCCCGATTGGCCCTGTGGCGGTCTTTGGTGCGTCGAACTTCCCGCTGGCGTTTTCCACCGCGGGGGGCGACACCGCTGCGGCGCTGGCTGCGGGTTGCCCTGTTGTGGTCAAAGGCCACTCTGCGCATCCCGGCACCGGCGAAATCGTCGCCGAGGCGATTCACGCCGCAATCGCATCGCAGGGCATGAACCCCGGTGTGTTCAGCCTTATCCAGGGCGGAAAGCGTGATGTGGGTCAGGCCCTTGTGCAGCATCCGCTGATCCGTGCCGTCGGCTTTACCGGATCTTTGGGCGGTGGCCGGGCGTTGTTCGACCTGTGTGCGGCGCGCCCCGATCCAATTCCGTTCTTTGGCGAGCTGGGGTCGGTCAATCCGATGTTTGTCCTGCCCGAAGCACTGGCCGCCCGTGGCAACCAGATTGCCGAAGGCTGGGCCGGGTCGTTGACCATGGGCGCGGGACAGTTCTGTACCAATCCCGGCATCACCGTCCTGATTGACGGGCCAGAGGCGGATGCCTTTACCGCGGCGGCCACTGCTGCGCTGAAGCCGATGGGCGCCCAGACCATGTTGACCGACGGGATTGCGGCCGCCTATCGCGACGGGCGGGACCGGGTTGCCGGCAGCACCGGCGTACAGGAGCTGGTCAGCAGCACCTGTGACCTGCGCAACGCCACGCCCTATCTGTTTGCCACCACCGGTGCCGAATGGTTGGCGAACGAGGCGCTGGGCGAAGAAGTGTTCGGACCGCTCGGGTTGATCGTGCGGGTCAAGGATGCCGACGAGATGCAGACACTGGCAAAGAGCCTGGTAGGCCAGTTGACCTGTACCTTGCATTTGGATGACGGCAACTTGGATCTGGGACGGCAATTGATGCCGGTCCTTGAACGCAAGGCCGGACGCGTGTTGGCAAATGGATTCCCCACCGGGGTCGAGGTGTCGGACACCATGGTGCACGGCGGACCTTACCCCGCCAGCACCAATTTCGGCGCGACATCGGTTGGAACCATGTCGATCCGGCGGTTCCTGCGGCCGGTCTGCTATCAGAACTTGCCAGATGCCTTGCTGCCCGATGACCTGAAATAATTCAAAATAGCCGGACGGCCCGCACAATGTTGCGGGCCGTTTGCGTTTCAACCCTTTCCTATCTTGCCGCCGGAGATCACATATGGCCGCTACATTCTTTGACCGTCGTTCCTGTACCTTGGGTGAGGGGCCGCTTTGGCACCCGGAACGGGGGCAATTGTTCTGGTTTGACATCCTGGGTCGCCAGTTGCTGAGCCGGGAGGGCGACACCGCTCTCGAATGGTCGTTTGATGAATATGTCTCGGCGGCGGGCTGGGTGGATCGTGATACGCTTCTTGTCGCGTCACAGACCTCGCTGATGCGCTTTGACATCCCCAGCGGCGCGCATGAGGTGATTGCACCCCTGGAGGCTGACAATGCTGTCACACGCTCTAACGATGGCCGCGCAGATCCGCAGGGCGGTTTCTGGATCGGAACAATGGGGATCAATGCCGAACCGGGGGCAGGGGCGATCTATCGCTATTACAAGGGCGCGGTCGAACGGATCTTTGCCGATATCACGGTTTCCAATGCGATCTGTTTCGCCCCGGACGGGCGCCATGCCTATTACGCCGATACGCCAACCCTTCAGATCATGGTACAGCCGCTGGACGCCGAAGGGTGGCCCGATGGTGCGCCAGAGGTCTTTGTGGATCTGAACGAAGCGGGGCTGAAGCCCGATGGCGCTGTGGTGGATTCCCAGGGAGCGCTTTGGAATGCACAGTGGGGCGCTGGGCGCGTGGCGCGCTATTTGCCGGATGGCACTTTGGATCAGGTGATCGAAGTGCCGGGGCTGCACAGCACTTGCCCGGCTTTTGGAGGAGAGGATTTGCGCACCCTATATGTCACCAGCGCAAGCGCCGGCCTCATTCCCCTGATTCCGCCCAGGGCGCGACCTTTGTTGCCACGGTTGAGGTTGCCGGACAGGCCGAACACAGGGTTGTGCTGGCCTGATTGACGGCCAGAAGTGGGAATCCAGAGTTCCCAAAGCTCATAAACGGGCACTTCAGGGGCAAACGACTTCGGGATTTGCGATCCCGAGTTGGACAAAACCCCGAAAATCACCAAAAGCCTTGGGCTGAAATCCCCGGTTTTGTCCGTTTGCTCAAAAACTATTCACGGTAACCTGTTGAATTTGTTTATTTTTCGCAGAAACTTTGCAAAACTTTGGAATTTTGTGATTTTGTGCTTGCGGGTTTTGCTGGGTAACACTAGAACCCCCTTCACCGGCGGCGCTGAGGCGCACAACGGGACGCCAGACGGGGCGGCGGCGACGAGGAAACGAGGCGCTGACGCAGACGAGACGGAGAAATTTTTGAGGTATTGACGGGCGGGCGCGCCAATAAGTTAGGGCGCATCCGGTTGGTTTTTGTCTCTACGCTGTTTGAAATGATTGATATCTGAAGAGATATGTGGGCGGTTTGGTTCGTTTCGACGAACGGATGTTTGCATATCGCGCCGGTAGGGTTTGATGCACTTGTGTATTTTGTCCGATGACCGGTGACAGCTTCACTGTTTGAGCGGCTTTTGTTTACTTTGGTAAGCTGAAGCACAATCAAACAGATGACTTTTGGTTGCCACTCTCGTTCCTAGCCGGGTGAGGGTGCTGCAATTGGCTACTCCCCGGGTGCTGCAGGTTTCGACCTAACGCACTCAAGTAGCCAAAGGCGGTAGTGCAGCCAAAGATGTGCAGAGGTTCGAACGTCAAGGATACGCAGTAATGCGTTTCAAC
>NZ_JALIEC010000001.1:602500-1163006 GCF_022867865.1 Phaeobacter sp. J2-8
AATCTGTCTCTTTCTGGATCAAATCAAGCGCGAGAAGGGCGTTTGGTGGATGCCTTGGCAGTAAGAGGCGATGAAAGACGTGATACTCTGCGATAAGCCATGGGGAGCCGAGAATATGCTTTGATCCATGGATTTCTGAATGGGGGAACCCACCTGAATGTTCATTATAATAACTTCGGTTGTTTATAATGTTCATAACCAGGTACTTAAAGACTGAATACATAGGTTTTTAAGAGCAAACCCGGGGAACTGAAACATCTAAGTACCCGGAGGAAAGGAAATCAATTGATACTCCGCTAGTAGTGGCGAGCGAACGCGGATCAGCCAAGCCTTGAGAGTGAAAAGAACGACCTGGAAAGGTCGGCCATAGTGGGTGACAGCCCCGTATTTGAAGCTCGATGGGATGTATTAAGTAGGGCGGAACACGTGAAATTCTGTCTGAAGATCGGAGGACCACCTTCGAAGGCTAAGTACTCCTTACTGACCGATAGTGAACCAGTACCGTGAGGGAAAGGTGAAAAGCACCCCGACGAGGGGAGTGAAACAGTACCTGAAACCGAACGCCTACAATCAGTCGGAGCTTGACTGGACTCTAATGATAATCTGATGCATGCCGCTTCCTGGAAACAGGGAGTTGGATATGGCAGACGGAACTTTTGCCATTCTCATGTTGGTCGCAGGACTGACGGATATGGGAATAAATCATTGTGGCACATCGCAGGGCTGTCTTGGCCGGAGCGACGTGACACCAAGGATCGCCTTCTCGGGCGGTCAGGTTCTTGAACGCCGCGCAGAAACGGGAAGTGAAGTCTATCTTCGCTATGATCTTGGGCGCCGTACCGGCCCCTTTGGTCATGCGGTGGGGCTGAGTGTCGGGTCTCGGGGTGAAACCTGGGTCGGCATTGGTCAGACCTACACGATGGACTTTGGTTCCAGCCCGTTTTTTGCGGAATTGCATGCGATGACCGGTGTGTATGACGCCGGTGACGGCCTTGATCTGGGCGGCGCTATTGCGTTCCGTTCGGGTGCCGAGGTCGGTTGGGAAAACAAACGCGGTTGGCGGTTTGGTCTCAGCTTCGATCATCGATCGAATGCGGGGATTTATGACCACAATCCGGGTGTTGAGACCGTGCAACTGCGCGTGTCGGTACCAACCAGATAATATTCGCATCAAAAAATGCATCATGCGTGAGCCGCTCTCAGGATCTGCCCAAGTGGCGATCCGAAGGATCGGTGTACCGGCCAAAGGTCGGCGCAAAGCGGTTGTCGCCCGCGGCGGCAACTCCAGATTACTATTAGTGTCCAGTCTTGTGACGGCGTACCTTTTGTATAATGGGTCATCGACTTGGTCTATCTAGCAAGCTTAAGCCGTTAGGTGTAGGCGCAGCGAAAGCAAGTCTTAATAGGGCGCATGAGTTAGATGGATCAGACCCGAAACCGAGTGATCTAGGCATGACCAGGATGAAGGTAAGGTAACACTTACTGGAGGTCCGAACCCACACCTGTTGAAAAAGGTCGGGATGAGTTGTGCCTAGGGGTGAAAGGCCAATCAAACTCGGAGATAGCTGGTTCTCTGCGAAATCTATTTAGGTAGAGCGTCATCCGAATACCCGGGGGGTAGAGCACTGGATGGGTAATGGGGCCCCACAGGCTTACTGATCCTAACCAAACTCCGAATACCCGGGAGTACTAGATGGCAGACACACTGCGGATGCTAACGTCCGTAGTGGAGAGGGAAACAACCCTGACCTACAGCTAAGGCCCCTAATTCATGGCTAAGTGGGAAAGCAGGTGGGACGACCAAAACAACCAGGAGGTTGGCTTAGAAGCAGCCATCCTTTAAAGATAGCGTAACAGCTCACTGGTCTAAATAAGTTGTCCTGCGGCGAAGATGTAACGGGGCTCAAGCCATGAGCCGAAGCTTAGGATGCCGTAAGGCATGGTAGCAGAGCGTAGTGTGACATAGTTCCACGCGTCCTTGATCCCTTTGGGGATATTGGACGCAGGGAGCTTTCTGTGAAGCCGGCGCGTGAGCGATCCGGTGGAGAGATCACTAGCGAGAATGATGACATGAGTAGCGACAAAGAGTGTGAGAGACACTCTCGCCGAAAGTCCAAGGGTTCCTGCTTAAAGCTAATCTGAGCAGGGTAAGCCGGCCCCTAAGGCGAGGCAGAAATGCGTAGCCGATGGGAACCACGTTAATATTCGTGGGCCAGGAGGATGTGACGGATCTCAGAGGTAGTTCATCCTTATTGGATTGAATGGGCTGCTGAGAGGTCCCTGGAAATAGCCCTCCATCAGACCGTACCCTAAACCGACACAGGTGGACTGGTAGAGAATACCAAGGCGCTTGAGAGAACGATGTTGAAGGAACTCGGCAAAATACCTCCGTAAGTTCGCGAGAAGGAGGCCCGGTTCCTAGGCAACTAGGGGCTGGGGGCACAAACCAGGGGGTGGCGACTGTTTACTAAAAACACAGGGCTCTGCGAAGTCGCAAGACGACGTATAGGGTCTGACGCCTGCCCGGTGCCTGAAGGTTAAAAGGAGAGGTGAGAGCCTTGAATTGAAGCCCAGGTAAACGGCGGCCGTAACTATAACGGTCCTAAGGTAGCGAAATTCCTTGTCGGGTAAGTTCCGACCTGCACGAATGGCGTAACGACTTCCCCGCTGTCTCCAACATCGACTCAGCGAAATTGAATTGCCTGTCAAGATGCAGGCTTCCCGCGGTTAGACGGAAAGACCCCGTGCACCTTTACTACAGCTTCGCACTGGCATCAGGACTGCAATGTGCAGGATAGGTGGTGGGCTTTGAAGCAGGAACGCCAGTTTCTGTGGAGCCTCCCTTGAGATACCACCCTTTGCATTCTTGATGTCTAACCGCGGTCCATTATCTGGATCCGGGACCCTGCGTGGCGGGTAGTTTGACTGGGGCGGTCGCCTCCTAAAGAGTAACGGAGGCGCGCGATGGTTGGCTCAGACCGGTCGGAAATCGGTCGTTGAGTGCAATGGCAGAAGCCAGCCTGACTGCAAGTCTGACAAGACGAGCAGAGACGAAAGTCGGTCATAGTGATCCGGTGGTCCCGAGTGGAAGGGCCATCGCTCAACGGATAAAAGGTACGCCGGGGATAACAGGCTGATACTGCCCAAGAGTCCATATCGACGGCAGTGTTTGGCACCTCGATGTCGGCTCATCTCATCCTGGGGCTGGAGCAGGTCCCAAGGGTACGGCTGTTCGCCGTTTAAAGAGGTACGTGAGCTGGGTTTAGAACGTCGTGAGACAGTTCGGTCCCTATCTGCCGTGGGTGTAGGATACTTGAGAGGAGTTGCCCCTAGTACGAGAGGACCGGGGTGAACGATCCACTGGTGTACCAGTTGTTCCGCCAGGAGCAGTGCTGGGTAGCTATGATCGGACAGGATAACCGCTGAAGGCATCTAAGCGGGAAGCCCCCCTCAAAACAAGGTATCCCTGAGGACCGTGGTAGACCACCACGTCGATAGGCCAGAGATGTAAGCGCGGTAACGCGTTCAGTTGACTGGTACTAATGGTCCGATAGGCTTGATTTGATCCAGTAATAGATAGATTACTCGGAACATGATCAAAGCAAACATCACATAAAACACGATAAATGTACCTGACTTGGACACTCTCGACAGAGAGTGAAACACAATTGCGCTTCAGCCGCGCAAACTTACCGGGGCTTTCCCGGTCTGGTGATCATAGCACGAGCAAAACACCCGGTCCCATCCCGAACCCGGCCGTTAAGTGCCGTCGCGCCAATGGTACTGCGTCTCAAGACGTGGGAGAGTAGGTCATCGCCAGACCTGATAAGCCCCGATAAAATGTATCTCTCAAACGATATCACCGACAAAGGCCAATACCAGCCGATATGCAAAAGGCCACACCAGCCTCAAGGCAATAGGCCAAAAAATGGCGCGGGATGGAGCAGCCCGGTAGCTCGTCAGGCTCATAACCTGAAGGTCGTAGGTTCAAATCCTACTCCCGCAACCAAACACCAAGAATTCTCGCAAACTCACAAGCCCGCCCAAAAGGCGGGCTTTGTTACGTTCAGCACAGAAAACCGCGACAAAAACTCGCAACGCTGAGTTCCCAAGGTCCGCGTCGAGGTTCCGTAAGCCCCCTGCAAAACAAGCCCCCCCGAAAGAAATGCACCCAAAATCAAACGGCTACCGAAATTGTTCTCGGTAGCCGTTGCCGTTGTGCCCCGATTGGCCCGTGATTGGGTCAGTTCAGCATCCATTTTGTTGAGCTTGACCTGCCCCCTGCTGGTCCCTCATTCATAATGAGAGTCTGCAGGTTGAATCTGGGTATTCGGCTTCCGCGTCTGACGCAAGCGCGCCGGGCGCGGAGTCTTCAAATTGCTCAAGCGCACGGCGCGCTTGCAGCGGCGTTTGGTTGCCCAAGGACGAGTGTGGCCTGACCGTGTTATAGTCGTAACGCCATAGGGCCAGCTTGCGCCGCGCATCATCCAGGCTGTCGAAGATCTCCTCGTTCAGTAGCTCATCCCTGAGACTGCCGTTGAAGCTCTCGATGAACGCGTTCTGCTGCGGCTTGCCCGGATCGATGTAGTGCCACGGCACCTCGTTCTCGTCGGCCCATTTCAGGATGGCCCGACTGGTGAACTCAGTTCCATTATCGCTGACAATGCAGCCGGGCTTTCCGTAAAGCCGGATCAGAGCGCTGAGCTCCCGGGCGACCCTTGCGCCGGAGAGGCTGGTGTCCGCGATAAGGCACAGGCATTCCCGAGTGCAGTCATCGATCACTGCCAGCATCCGGAACTTCCGCGAGGCGCCGAAGCTGTCGGATACGAAGTCCAACGACCAACGAGCATTGGGATACGCCGCAACTGGCATCGGCACCCTGGTGCCACGCGCCCGTTTCCGGCCGCGCCGCCGCTTCACGGACAGCCCTTCTTCGCGATAGACCCTGTAGAGCTTCTTGTGGTTCATGGTCATGCCCTTGCGCTCCAGCAGCACGCCGATCCGGCGGTAACCGAACCTGCGCCGCTTGGCAGCGATGTCCTGCATCTCCTTGCGGATCTCGGTACAGTCCGGTGGGCGTTCTCGCCGGACTGTTTTGGGATCGACACCGACAAGCCTGCAGGCCCGGCGCTGCGAGATGTCATGATCCCGCATCGCCCGAAGCGCCGCGTCTCGCCGCTTGGTCAATGTCGTCAATTCTTTCCCAGCAAGTCTTTCAGCACGACGTTGTCGAGCATGGTATCGGCCAGCAGGCGCTTGAGCTTGGCGTTCTCGTCTTCGAGCGCCTTCAGCCTGGCGGCCTCAGAAACTTCCATCCCGCCATACTTGGCCTTCAACTTGTAGAAAGTCGCCGTGCTCAGCCCGTGCCTGCGACACACCTCCGCTGTCGGCATCCCTGCTTCCTGTTCTTTGATCATACCGATGATCTGCGCCTCGGTGAAACGACTTTTCGCATCTGTCTGCTCCTTCAGAGTTGGCGCAGACTCTACATTACGGTGAGGGATTTCGCGGGGGGCAGGTCAAGCTGCGCGATGATAGGCGAAGAATAGTGCCCGTAGTCGGTCTCCTTTACAGTGTATCTTGTGCCTGTAGGGACCTGAGGCACGGCTATGACCACCTGCTTGTTGCCGGGGCCCGTCGCGGGTGTGTTCTTCTATATCGATCTGATCGTGGACATCTTCAGTCGCAAAATCGTCGGCTGGGAGGTGCATGACTGCGGACCTCGCGCCCAATCTGATCCGGGAGGCGATCGAACTTGACTCCAAGGCGCGGTGCCCTTTTTCTACCGCCAGCGGATTCCCTAGTGGTCTTGCGATCGTCTCGTGAGACCCTATGGAAAATAAAGTATTAGAATGCTAATTGCTCCAGCGCGAACAAGGGGATAATTTCAATGGTTGCGACTTTAAATTATTATGGCATTTCGTATGATTTTTTTGGCGATGCTTTTAACGAGGCCGATGTCACCTCACAAAGCGCCACACAAGTTATCCTGACTGATCAGGACACCCAGTTTGTTACCACGATCAATGGATTTGGCTTCTCGAATGTTCAAAATGACAATGTATCCGGCACTGTAACCAGCCTTCAGATCCATGATGCCGCAAACAACCTGGTGTTTTCCCTCTCGGGGGTCAATTGGAGCATGGCTCAGTTTGTCGTCGCCTTTGATGAAATCGCAAGCGGGGCCGAAACCGTCACGCTAGAGGCGCTGCTCAGCCTGCAACCGGTGAATTACAACGCCGCGACTGCGGATATGGGCAATGATATCAGCTTCTCCGGCGTCACCCAAGCGGTCACCATCCAAGGCAGCGCCTTTGCAGACAGGTTCCAGGGCGGGCTTGCCGATGACACCATCAACCCCGGAAACACGGCGGAATACAGTGGCAACCTGCTTTGGGCCAGCGGCGGCAGCGACAGCTATAACGTTGGGAATATGGGCCCCAACCGCTATCTGGACGTCAGCTATGAGCCGATCAATGGGCCGATCACCGCGAATGTGAATGGCAATGCCGGCACGATGAATGTCGCCAAACCCGGCGGTGACATGGACAGCTTCCTGAACATCGGCAATGTGCTGGATTACGGGTTGGGGCTTTGGGGCACCGAAGCCAACGATACGTTCAACCTCAACTCTGGCTTTGGCGGCTGGATGCAAGTCAACGGCATGGCCGGGAATGACACGTTCAACCTGACGCTGGATGGGGTTGTCCGGCTGAATTATACTGGCGGTTATGACGGAGGTCCGGAAAATGGGATCACCGCCAATCTTGCCTCCGGCGTGATCAGCGATGATGGCTTTGGCACCACCGACACCCTTAATATACTGGGAGGCACCGCTGGGCGGCTTGAGATTCAGGGCACCCGTTTCGACGACAACATCATCGGCTCCAGCTATCACACCGAACGCTTTATCCTGGAGCGGGGCAATGACACGCTGGATGCCGGAGGTGGCTGGGACGTTGTGCGCTATAACCGCAATGGCGTCGAGGCGATCAACGCCGATATGGAAACTGGCATCATCACCGGCACATGGTGGGGCGAAGCCTTTACGCATGAGGTGTCCAACGTCGAAGAAATCCGTGGCTCGTATGACGGCAGCGATTTCATCAGCGGTGACAGCAACGATAACGCGCTGGAAGGCTGGGGTGGGAATGACAGCCTGTTTGGCATGGGCGGCGAAGACGACCTTTATGGCGGCGATGGGGACGATTACCTCGATCCCGGCGACAGCAATTATGGCTATGATTATGTCAATCCCGGCGCCGGGAACGATCAGGTCGAGCTTGGGGCCATGCAATACGGGTTTGTCGGAATTTCTCACGTCGGGCTGCATGATCTGACCGGGCTGACGCTTGATCTTGATATGACAATAGCCAATGGCGTCGGCGGCGTTGATGCCAGCATCGACAAAGGCGCCTATGGCACGACCGCTCTGTTGAATGTTGATTCCGCTCTGCTGGCGGATGGCGCGCAAATTATCGGCAGTGACATGGCCGATACGTTCAATGTGACCCTGAACGATCGTGCCTGGCTGGAACTGCGCGGCGGACGCGGCATTGACAGCTACGATCTCAACACTGCCGCCCCGGACGGCGAAAACGCCACCATACGGCTGGAATTCCACCGCGACGCGGCTTTCAACCGCGCGACGCAAGGGCTGAATATCGACCTGCGCAGCGGCATGATCGCCAATGATGGGTTTGGCTTTCAGGAACAGATCAGCGGCAATTACGATTACCGTCTCGAAATTCGTGGCACCGACCATGCCGACACCATCATCGGCAGCCACCGCAATGAAAGCTTTATCGGTCGCGGCGGCAATGACATGATCGACGGCTTGGGTGGCTGGGACCGGCTGCGCTTTGACCGCTCTGATATAGACACCGGGGTACATGTCGATCTGGGTGCGGGCACGGCCAGCGGTGTCTTTGATGGATATGCCTTCAACTACACCATCGCCAATATCGAAGAGGTGCGTGGCACCAACGCCTTCAACGACCAGATTTTCGGTTCGACCTCGGGTGAATATTTCGACGGTCGGGGTGGCAATGACAGGATCTTTGGCGATGGCGCGGCGGCGGGGTATTACACCGGCTTTCATGCCAATTATATCTATCGCCTCTATCAGGCGACGCTGGACCGAGAGCCGGACGCAGGCGGGCACACCGCATGGACCCAACGCTATGCCAACGGCGAATACAGCGCACTTGACGTCGCCGACGGTTTTGTTCGCTCACCCCAGTTCAAGGCAACCTATTCCGACAATCTGTCGAATACCGAATTCGTCACGCTGCTTTATAACAACGTGCTGGACCGCGCCCCCGATGATCAGGGGCTGGCGCGCTGGGTTGACGAACTCGACAGCGGGGCCAGCCGCGCCGATGTGGTGCTGGGCTTTGTGCAAAGCCCGCAGTTCATCGCCGCCACCAACCCTGCGGCCAATGCCTTTGCCGCAAACGGTCTGGCCTCCAACTGGAGCGACGAGGTGTTCCGCCTCTATCAGGCGACGCTGGACCGCGTACCGGACATGACGGGCCAGACCAATTGGACCGGACGGTTGGCTGATGGTTCATACAGTCTCGAAGAGGTGGCGGATTCTTTTGTCCGCTCACCCCAGTTCAAGGCAACCTATTCCGACAATCTGTCGAATACCGAATTCGTCACGCTGCTTTATAACAACGTGCTGGACCGCGCCCCCGATGATCAGGGGCTGGCGCGC
Source organism: Phaeobacter sp. J2-8 (assembly GCF_022867865.1). Classification (GTDB taxonomy): domain Bacteria; phylum Pseudomonadota; class Alphaproteobacteria; order Rhodobacterales; family Rhodobacteraceae; genus Marinovum. The sequence goes on from NZ_JALIEC010000001.1 coordinate 611,220, forward strand.
TGGGTGGGCGAACTCGACAATGGCGCCAGCCGTGCCGACGTGGTGCTTGGTTTTTCGCAAAGCCCGCAGTTCCAGACCAATACGACAGAGGCGCTGAAAACATGGATGCGCGATCAGGGTGTACATGACAGGATTGATGCGGGGGCTGGGCACGACGTGGTTGCGGGGGGCCAATTTGCCGACGTGTTCATCTTTGACGTCAACGATACCGGTGGGACCAGCGTGATGGATCTCGAATCCTGGGATTACATCGACCTGAGCAATTTCGGCTATGCCAGCGTGGCCGAGGCCCGTTCGCATATGACACAGCCCCAAGGCAATGACTATGTGGCCCTTGAAGATCAGGGCAACATCATCATTTTCCACGACACCACATTGGCGCAGATCACCGACGACATGATCTGGGTCTGATGTCTCTGACCCCGCCCGACACTGGCGGGATATCCTCTCGAAATCGCCCGCATATGCGGGCGATTTTTGACGAATCGAGGCTCCATGCTGCTTGACCTGACGCGGCACAACCGCAAAGACAAAACACCCAGCCGCCACATGACACCGGCGGATGGCACGCCGCGGTTCTGTCCCTGGATCGAGGACAGCATGACCATCCTGTCGGATGGCACCGTGACCTGTGGGCTGGATGATTCCGACGGGCTGCGCAGCTTTGGCTCGGTACACGAACAATCCCTGCCAGAGATCTTTGCCAACCCCGAATATCAGCGTCTGCGCGACGGGCTGAAAAAGGGCCAGAAATGTCGCGATTGTGCGCTTTATCAACCGCTGACCGGCCCACGCCCGCAGCGCCCTCGGCTACCGCGCAAGCTGGTGGTTGAACCCACCGTGCGCTGCAATCTGCGCTGTCCGCAAAGCGCGTGTTTTGCCAACAACAGCCGCGATCACAAGACCCGCGACAGCGATGATCTGCCGCGGGATGTGCTTGACCGGGCGCTGGCGCAACTGGGGGATGGACTGGAGGAGGTCTATTTCTTCAACTACGGCGATCCATTCATGCATCGCGATGCCCCCAAGATGATCGGCGACATCCGCCGCCACAGCCCCGGCGCCAAAATCGTGACCAGCACCAATGGCATTCCACTGGCCGCCAAACACAAGGCGCAACAGGTGGTTGAAAGCGGGCTGGATCATATCGTCTTTACCATCAGCGGTATGACCCAGGACAGCTATGCGCGCTATCACGTCAATGGTCGGCTGGAAAGCGCCCTGCGCGGAATGCGCAACGTGGTCGAGGCCCGCCGCGCCGTCGGCACAACCCGCCCGCATATCTCGTGGCGCTATCTGGGGTTTCGCTGGACCGACGGGTTTGACGATCTGGATGCCGCGCTGGAATTGGCCGAAGATTTGGGCATCAACGATTTCAGCATCTATCTGACCCATATCCCCGAAGATAGCTGGTCTTACCGCCTGGCCGAAGGCAGCTATGGCTACAGCCGCTATCGGCCTTGGATCAATGTCGCCTATGGCTATAACCGCCCGCCTGCCCCGGTGGACGGCCTGTTCCCACCCGAGGATCTGCCGAAATTCGGGCGCGCCCGCTGGACCAACTGGCATGGTCGCCCCAGCGTGACGATCCGGGATGGCAAGATCACGTTTTCCCTTTCCACCAACAGCCCCGCCGCCGCCTCCGAAGCGCCGGGCCCGGATTCGTCGGGCTCCAATTCTTCGAGCTCCGTTTCTTCAGGTACCGAGATTTTCCTGCGCACGCCATGGCGACGGCTGTACAAGATCACCGTGCCCTATTGCGCCTGGGGCAATGTCACGTTGGATGTGCCGACCAGTTGGTGGTCGCAGGGTGAAATCACTGTTGATCTGTTCTGTCCCAACGCCTGGTTTCCCGCGGATTGGCTGGGGGTCGAGGACTATCGCTGTCTTGGTGTTCTGATCGCGCAGACCCCGGGCGGGACCCTGCCACAACAGCAAATACCGCTGCGCCCCGCCAGCTTTCGCGACTGCCACGCCTTTGTCCGGCTCGTGCCGCCCGCAACGCTGGTGCCCGTGGCCTCGGCGTTGTTCCATCACAAAACGGATTGACCAGGCCGATTGCCATGCGCTATCCCGATGGCGTCACCAGCCCGTCATCGTAAGAAAGTCGGAAAAATCCAGCTTCCGTCGCTACTTTCCCCACGAACAACTGTTTTTAGCGGGATGTTTGGAGCGCATGACGCTCGCTTTTGTGAACATACAGCCATCTCTCAGGCCGAAAACGAATGTTCCACAAGCCGCTCGACCGCATTGATATGTTCAAGCGTTCGGGCTTTGGCCAATTCGACATCGCCGGTTTTGATGCAGTCCAGAATTTCACGGTGCTCTTTCTCGGCCTGTGCACCGTATTCGTGGTTGGTCCACAGGACGCAGGAATACCGATCTGCCTTGCGGTACAGGCGTTCGATGAACTCAATCAGCAGATCGTTGCCACAGGGTTTATAAAGGCACAGGTGAAATTCCCAGTTCAGTCGCACCGAGGTCAGGCTGTCACTCGCGCCCGAGGCTTTCTTGATGATGTTTTCTGCATCTTTTAACTCGACCTCAGAAATCTGAGAAATCGCCTGCTCAATCGCCATGGGCTCAAGCTTGCGGCGCAGGCTCCAGATGTTGCGCAGCTCTTCCAGGCTGATACTGGCGACGAACGCACCGCGGTTGGCGATTTGTTCGACCAGCCCCTCAAACCGAAGGGTCTGAAGGGCTTCGCGCACGGGGATGTGGCTAACGCCAAACTGGTTTGCAATGTCGTTCTGACGCAGCTGCATTCCCGTGGAATACTCACCTGATAGAACCCGCTCGCGCAACGCCTGACAAATTCGATCCGTTGTCGAGCCGGATGATTTGGAAGCAGACGAGGCTTTTGTCGCGGACATTTGGTTCATATACTCACGTTGGTGACGCCGATCATGCTATCACGGGTGACCAGTTCGGCAAGTTCCGGTTCCGAAAAGTTCTCGGTCCCTGCTGGGCGTTTGGGTAGGACCAAATACCGGCAATCTGCTGTGCTGTCCACCACTCGCAGGTTTGTGCCTTCAGGTAGAGAGGTGCCAAACTCCTTCAGAACTTCGCGTGGTTCCACCACTACGCGAGACCGGTAGTTGCGCGATTTGTACCACACGGGCGGCGGGCCAAGGATAGGACGTGGGTAACAAGAACAGAGCGTGCAAACTACGACGTGGTGCAGATCGTCGGTATTCTCCAGAAGCAGGAACACCGGATAGGGGGGCATGGAAATGCCGAGCTGCGCGGCGGCGGCTGGCAGATCCTCGCGCGCGAGTTCCAGAAATTTCAGGTCCGTCCAGCAACGGGCCACCAGACGGGCGCCTTCGGTTGGGTTGCGTCCCTCCATGTCTTCGATTTGGGCGGTGACTTCGTCTGAGGTCAGCAGCCCGCTTTTGTCCAGCTCGCTCAGAACTTGATCCAACAGTCTCTTGAAGGCAGGTCTGGGCTCGGCGTGGTCACGCGACAGTGGATGGGGGTGGGAATGATCGTGGGGCAATTCTTATGTGTCCTTTGTAACCTTGCGAAGCCAATGCTCGTAAACTTCGACCTGCAGCATGTCGGTGCCGTCACCAGTGTAATGATCCCACAGCTCGGACAGGTTGAATTCAATCCAATAGAGCGGGGATTCCGGCAACCCACTGCCGCCATAGGCCAGATCTTCGGGATTCTTGTGGCTGCCGATACAGGACACGACGGTGCCATAGGCACCCCGCACATAAAGCGGTGTGCGGCAATGCCCGAGCGATTCATCGTTGATCACCTGCACCCGCTGGCCGTCAGCGAATTTCGGCGGCACAGGATAATGTGTTGAAACAGATGTCATGGCCACCTCAACTGCTGGCTTTAGGGATATCAAACGCGTCCGCGTCCACATGCCCCTTTTCGATCAGCAACAGCGCGATCGCCTTGAGCCAACGCTCGTAATAGCTCAGCCCGAAATAGTCTGCTTGCGAAAAGCTTTCGACGGTGCGGCGCACTTCGTCCATCTTGAAGGCCGCTTTTTGCGGACCGGTCAGCAGCACATAAAGTGCATCTACCCGCTTGTCGAAAAAGGTCAGTTCGTGATCGGTCTGGTCAATCTTCCCTGCGGGAAGCCCGCCGAGATCGTGTGTGCGTTCCATTTTTCGCCTTTCATTTTGTCAGCGGCCGAGATGACAGCTTGTTTTCTGGGCACTTCCTTCTTCGCGACAGCGTACGCGATTTCAGGTTCCCAAAACACACTTGAAATAATATATTATATGATATCGTATATAATAATTGATAGCAATATCGGCACTCTGCCAGTTGAGGGAACGATGAATACTCAGTCGAAAACCGTGTCATTCGAAGAGGTTGAGGTCCATTTGAAGGCTTTTGTTCATTTGGCGGATGACGTGGATCTTTCGGTAGTTCCCGCCAAAGCGCAGGCTGATTTACCGCTTTCGCAGGCAACGTTGGCTGTCAAAGATCTGTTCGACGTTCAGGGTATGCCCACCGGATGCGGGTCTCCGATCTATACGGGGGCCGTTCCAAGCCAGTCCGCCGAAGTGGTGCGCCGTGCTGAGCGGGCGGGTGTCAAGATTGCGGGGAAAACGGTCACGACAGAATTTGCGACCTTTGAGCCCGGGCCTACCACCAATCCACAGAATATGGCCTATACGCCGGGCGGGTCTTCCAGTGGTTCCGCTGCTTCGGTTGGGGCGGGATTGGTTTCGCACGGGATTGGCACGCAAACGGCGGGATCGGTCATTCGCCCTGCAGCATATTGTGGTGTCGTGGGTTTTCTACCCACCATGGGCAGCGTCAGCCGTACCGGGCTCAAGGTCGTTTCGCCGTCTTTGGATCGGGTCGGGGTTTTCGCCCGCAGCGTCAGCGCCGCCCGCAGGTTGGGCGAGGAAATTGCAGATCTGCCTGTGTTCGCATCGCTTGACGAAGGCCCCAAGAGAATTGGTTTTTTCGACGATGCAACTTGGGCGGAGGCAGACAGCTATACTCAGGACACGCTGCGCAGCTTCAAGGCCAAGGTTCGGGAGGACGGCGAAAACGTTGTCGATCTAGGCAAAGGTCAGCGTCTGTTCGACCTGATCGACGCGCAATGCGACGTGATGGCTTATGAGGTTCTTAAGTCGCTGGAACACGAGCTGACAAACCACAGCGCGCTGATCTCGGACCAGTTGCGCACATACTGCCAAGAGGCGGCCAACATCACGGCGGATCAATATGCTGGCGCTTTGGAAGTGGGGCAGGCCGGTCGCCTCTGGATAGAGGCGCTGTTTGCCGATCTGGATGCGATTGCGTCCCCTTCCGCCAAGACCCTGCCGCCAAAGGGGCTGGGTAGTACCGGCGACCCTTACGTCAATCGTGCGTGGTCGCTGCTGTATTTGCCCTGCATCACGCTTCCAACGGCCCCGTTGCACGACAATCTGAAAGGCGCGGTTCAACTCGTGGCTGGCTTTGGTCAGGACCAACGCCTGCTTGATCTCGCCGCCCGCTTCGAGCCGGGCATGGCCCAGATCGGGCGCGAAAACTCACAACAAGAAGTCTGAGAGAATCGGATCCAACCACATCAATAGAGAGGACTAAAACATGGACAGAAGACAAATTTTGACTGGTGGTGCAGCGGCACTTGGCGGAGCGGCGCTGGCCGCGCCTACCGTGGCCCGCGCGCAAGAGACATTCAACTGGAAGATGACGACGGCCTATCCGCCCAGCCTGCCGATGTATTCGGTCGGCCCTGGCAGCCTGACAGATTTGACCGATCGCATTCGCGCCATGTCCGGTGGGCGTTTGAACATCGAAGTGTTCCATGGCGGCGAGTTGGTTCCACCTTTTGAAGGTTTCGACGCGGCGCAGTCGGGCATCGTCGAATGCAACGGCTGGGTATCCTATTTTGGCGCGGGCAAACGCCCTTGGGCGCAGTTCCTTGGCGGCGTACCGTTTGGTATGAACTACCAAGGCCAGAACGCCTGGATGTATGAAGGCGGCGGGCTTGATCTGTGGCAAGAGCTTTATGCGGACATCGGCATGGTGCCTTTTCCTTGCGGTAATACTGGCGTGCAGATGACCGGTTGGTTCAAGGAAGAGGTCAACACACTGGAAGATCTGCAAGGTCTGCAGATGCGCATTCCTGGCCTATCTAGCCGTATCTATGCAGCTGTCGGTGTTGATGTAAAACTGCTACCGCCAGCAGAGATTTTCCCGGCGCTGGAACGTGGCGTTATTCAAGCAGCTGAATGGGTGGGCCCTGCGCAGGATAAAATCTTGGGGCTGCACAATGCAGCGTCCTATTATTATACCACCGGCTGGTCCGAACCAAACAACGTGGTTGAATTTGCTGTCAACAAGTCTGCATGGGAAAGCCTGCCCGAAGATCTGCAGCATATTGTACGCAACGCATGTGCGTCTACCAATGTGCGCTCACAGGCTTGGTCGGAGGCCGTCAACGGCGAAGCTCTGAAAGATCTGGTTGAAAACCATGGCACCCAGCTGCGCATTCTGTCTGACGAAATCCTCAATGGTCTGAAAGACGCCACACCAGGTGTGCTAGAAGAACTTGGATCGGGCGATCCGCTGTTTGCCCGCGTGCGTGACCATTACTTTGACTTCAAGGCCAAGCATGATGCTTGGACAGATGTCAGCGAGGGCCAATGGCACCGCCGCATTCGAGGGTGAGCGCCTTGCAGGTTCTTTTGAAACTTGCCGGAATTTGCGAAATTGTTGTGGCCTTCCTTGGGAAGGTCGCAATGATCTGCGTTTTCGGGATCATCGTGACGGTCACGGCGAATGTGCTCGTTCGATATTTGTTTGGGATCGGCACGGTCTGGACGCAGGAATTGGAATGGCATTTCCTCGCCGTTGTCGCAACTCTTGGGGTGGCTTACACCTATCAGAAAGGCGAACATGTACGGGTCGATATCATCTATAAACCCGCCGGCCCGCGCACCCGGGCCGCGATTGACCTGGCAGCGGCGCTGTCGCTTTTTGTAATTGCGATTTTAATCTGCAACTACACCATCCCTTACGTCCAACAATCCTGGCGTAGCCTTGAAGGGTCTGCGGATCCGGGCGGTCTGCCTATGCGTTACGCTTTGAAAGCCACAATCGTTGTAGGTTTCATGAGCTTGTTGTTGCAGGCCGCGGCTGAAACAATTCGAAACGCCCACATTCTGATCTCAGGCGAAGTGGAGACCAAGTGATGGAATTGCAAATTATGATGATGCTGGGCGCCTTTTTCGTGTTGCTCATCATCGGGTTTCCCGTGGCGATCGCTATTGCTGTGTCGGGCTTCGTGTTTGGCTTTACCGGGTTTGAGGGCAAATTGTTCGCGCTTGTGCCGCACCGAATTTACGGAGTTATTACCAAGTATGAATTCATCGCCATTCCGTTATTTGTGTTCATGGGCGTGGCGCTGGAGCGATCTAAGATTGCGGAAGATCTGCTGACCGTCATCGGTTATGCGATGGGTGGACTGCGCGGTGGGTTGGGTATTGCCATCGTTTTTTGCGGCGTGTTGCTGGGGGCAGCCACGGGGATCGTAGGGGCCACAATCGTGACTCTGACGCTACTCACGCTGCCGATCTTGCTGCAGCGGGGATATTCCAAAAGCCTGTCCTGTGGGTTGATCTGCGCTTCTGGCACTTTGGGGCAAATTATTCCACCTAGCTTGGTGTTGATCCTGATGGCAGATATTGTCGGCTTGTCTGTTGGCACGCTGTTTGCAGCGGCCTTTGTACCAGGCTTGTTATTGTCGGCTTTGTTCGTGGTTTACGTGTTGGGGCTTGCGATCTTCAAACCGGGTATGGTGCCCGCGATTGATGCCGAAGAACGCGCGCAGGTGGACGCTAGAAAACTGTTGAAGCAGATGGTCGTCGTCGTTCTGCCCCCGATGGCACTGGTAGTGTTTGTTCTGGGGTCGATCATTGGTGGTGTCGCTGCCCCAACCGAGGCTGCTTCCATCGGTGCAAGTGGTGCGTTGGCAATTGCCGCACTTTATGGGCGTCTGAACCTGAAACTGATCCGCGAGACGACGAAAACCACGCTAATAATCTCTAGCATGATCTTCTTTATTCTTCTGGCGTCGCAAGTGTTTTCGATCGCTTTCCGTGGGTTGGGTGGAGAGCATTTCGTGGAAGAGCTGTTTGCTGGTGTTCCGGGCGAGGTGAATGGTGCGATTTTGTTCCTGTTGTTCATCATCTTTGTGCTTGGGTTCTTCATGGAATGGATTGAAATCAGCTATATTGCCCTACCGATCATGCTGCCGTTTTTTCAGTCAGCAGGCGTGGATATGGTCTGGTTAGCGATGCTGATTGCTGTGATTTTGCAAACTTCTTTCCTGACGCCCCCCTTCGGTTGGTCGCTGTTTTTTCTGCAAGGCGTAGCCCCACCGGAAATTAGGATGAAAGATATCTATATCGGCGTGATGCCCTTTATCGGGATCCAGCTTCTCGTGGTCGCACTGGTCTTTCTGTTTAGCGACATCGTGCTGTGGTTACCCCGTTTCATAGGATGGTGAAGAAATGAAAACTGACCTAGGGCTGACGGTACCTGCGCAAATTGGCATGTCCGTGAAAGACGTCGAAACACCTGCTTTGATAGTGGATCTTGATGCCTTCGAACGCAACTTGCGCAAAATGCGCGCTATCGCAGAAAACCACGGAATGGGCTTAAGGGCCCATGCCAAGGCGCACAAAACCGCCGGGATTGCGCATCGCCAGATGGAAATCGGCGGCGCGCATGGGTTTTGCTGCCAAAAAGTGTCTGAGGCCGTGGCGCTGGTTGAGGAAGGGATCACGGATATCCTGATCTCGAACCAGGTCGTGGCCCCAGCCAAGATCGCAAGACTGATCGACCTCGCCAAACACGCGACTGTGCGGGTTTGCGTTGATGACGCCCGCAATGTCGCTGACCTGTCGGAGGCGGCGGTGGCCGGTGGGGTCAAACTGGGCTGTCTGGTCGAGGTTGACGTTGGTGCCGGACGTTGCGGTGTAAACCCGGGCGCTGATGCAGCCCGGCTGGCGCAAGAGGTTTCCAATGCGCCCGGCCTGCGATTTGACGGGCTGCAGGCCTACAACGGTTCGGCCCAGCACTGTGTGGACGCGACCAGGCGGCAAGCGATGTATGACAGCGTCGAGGCCAAGGTCAGAACTACCCTTGATGCGCTTGGTGAACTGGGACTGGCCTGCGCCATTATCAGCGGCGCAGGCACAGGCACCTTTCGGAAAGAGGCCGCCTCGGGCGTCTTTACAGAGTTACAGGCTGGAACATATGCGTTGATGGATGCGTCATACATGACGGTGTTGAACGCCGATCGCGAACAAGAAGTGCCCTTTGAAAATGCCATGTTCCTTTTGTGCACAATTATGTCGGCAGCGCGTCCAGGTATTGTCATTTGCGATGGCGGGCACAAAAGCCACGCGGTGGATTTAGGTCTCCCCAAATTGGTGGATGTCGATGGGGCAGAGTATGTCGGATGCAATGACGAGCACGGTATGATCCGCGATCCTAAGGGACAGCTGGACCTCCATGACCGTATCCGCCTGATCCCCGGGCACTGCGACCCAACCTGTAACCTACATGATTACATCGTGGGTATTCGTGACGACGTCGTGGAAACCGTTTGGCCAGTCACGGCCCGCGGCAAACTTTGGTAAAGTGAGGGACAAATGAAACTGCATCTGGAAGGAAAAACAGCCCTGATTACCGGTGGCTCCAAAGGTATCGGGCTGGCCAGTGCCAAAACCCTCGCCGAGGAAGGTGCTGAGGTCATTCTGGTGGCGCGCAATCCCGAAACTCTGTCGCAGGCGGCAGACTGGATACTGGCTGAGACTGGCAAACAAGTGCAAAGCGTTGCGCTTGATGTTGCAGATCCGACTGCCCCAGAACAGCTGGTTACGCAGTTTCCACAGGTTGATATCCTTGTGAACAACGCTGGCGCTATTCCCGGTGGGGCACTGGATCAGGTTGATGCGAACGCTTGGCGCGCCTCTTGGGATCTCAAGGTTTTTGGCATCATCGAAATGACCCGGAGCTTCCATGCGGCAATGGTCAAACGACAGTCCGGTGTGATTGTGAATGTGATTGGCTGGGCCGGGCTGCGGGTTGATGCAAACTATCTTGCGGGCAGCATGGGCAATGCCTCTTTGATTGCGATGACCCGCGCGCTTGGTTCGACAAGCCCGAAAGATGGCATTCGGGTTGTTGCTGTTAATCCCGGCCCAGTGGATACAGACCGTCTGGAAGTCCTGCAAAGAAAACAGGCTGAAACCCATTGGGGCGATGCAGAACGCTGGCCTGAACTTGTGGCAAAGTTGCCATTCGGGCGTGCCGCCAAGAAAGAGGAAATCGCTGCGGCTGTAGCGTTTCTGGTGTCAGAACTTTCAGGGTATACCTCGGGTGCGGTGTTGGAAATTGACGGCGGTCTTTCGTGGAAAATGTAAATCCGCAGGCAGCGAAATCAGAAAAGAACTCAGTTAAATGAAAATTGGCATTTTACAAACCGGCCACCTAGCTTCGCAACTGCGCGACGAGTACGGGGACCACGATGAACTGTAAGGAGCAGAAAAATTCGTAATCCATTGATCCCATAGGAGGCGAGTACCGCTACCACATGCCATTGATTTCAAATGAAAAAGCGCATCGTCTACCCGCAAAAGTACTGACCTGCCCCCCGCGAAATCCCTCACCGTAATGTAGAGTTTGCGCCAACTCTGAAGGAGCAGACAGATGCGAAAGAGTCGTTTCACCGAGGCGCAGATCATCGGTATGATCAAAGAACAGGAAGCAGGGATGCCGACAGCGGAGGTGTGTCGCAGGCACGGGCTGAGCACGGCGACTTTCTACAAGTTGAAGGCCAAGTATGGCGGGATGGAAGTTTCTGAGGCCGCCAGGCTGAAGGCGCTCGAAGACGAGAACGCCAAGCTCAAGCGCCTGCTGGCCGATACCATGCTCGACAACGTCGTGCTGAAAGACTTGCTGGGAAAGAATTGACGACATTGACCAAGCGGCGAGACGCGGCGCTTCGGGCGATGCGGGATCATGACATCTCGCAGCGCCGGGCCTGCAGGCTTGTCGGTGTCGATCCCAAAACAGTCCGGCGAGAACGCCCACCGGACTGTACCGAGATCCGCAAGGAGATGCAGGACATCGCTGCCAAGCGGCGCAGGTTCGGTTACCGCCGGATCGGCGTGCTGCTGGAGCGCAAGGGCATGACCATGAACCACAAGAAGCTCTACAGGGTCTATCGCGAAGAAGGGCTGTCCGTGAAGCGGCGGCGCGGCCGGAAACGGGCGCGTGGCACCAGGGTGCCGATGCCAGTTGCGGCGTATCCCAATGCTCGTTGGTCGTTGGACTTCGTATCCGACAGCTTCGGCGCCTCGCGGAAGTTCCGGATGCTGGCAGTGATCGATGACTGCACTCGGGAATGCCTGTGCCTTATCGCGGACACCAGCCTCTCCGGCGCAAGGGTCGCCCGGGAGCTCAGCGCTCTGATCCGGCTTTACGGAAAGCCCGGCTGCATTGTCAGCGATAATGGAACTGAGTTCACCAGTCGGGCCATCCTGAAATGGGCCGACGAGAACGAGGTGCCGTGGCACTACATCGATCCGGGCAAGCCGCAGCAGAACGCGTTCATCGAGAGCTTCAACGGCAGTCTCAGGGATGAGCTACTGAACGAGGAGATCTTCGACAGCCTGGATGATGCGCGGCGCAAGCTGGCCCTATGGCGTTACGACTATAACACGGTCAGGCCACACTCGTCCTTGGGCAACCAAACGCCGCTGCAAGCGCGCCGTGCGCTTGAGCAATTTGAAGACTCCGCGCCCGGCGCGCTTGCGTCAGACGCGGAAGCCGAATACCCAGATTCAACCTGCAAACTCTCATTATGAATGAGGGACCAGCAGGGGGCAGGTCATTCTGCACTTAGGCTGCGAGGGATGTACAACTCTGTAGTCATGCCGCCAACATATCGTAGGCGGCAAACCGTGCCTATCCAAGATCGTGATGATCGTTCAGTTTCTTGCTTACGATTTCCGGGATCGCGAAAGCTGTTGCGGTCATCAGTTTAGACTAGGAGCATGTCGTCCAGCTCTGACTGATAGGCTTCCCAGACGTTTCTAGCGGGTCTAATAGCACATCGGCAGCCCTTGAATTCCAGATACCATTTCACTTCTGACCAAGATGTGAGGGGACGTTTTTTCATTGCAGCGAGAGTGTCGCTTACAAACTCGCCTTCAGGCCCATCCCAAGGCCCGCTAGTTTTCAAGAATTCGGAAAAGGTCATTCTACTTTTTTCCTTCGTTTGCTTGGAGGTTTCGCATGGGCAGGAGGTTGCCGATGCGGAAGGTTTCAGATCATTGGCTACAGCCTATTCTGCGACTGATGCGACGGCTGTTCCGCTTTTCCGTCTTTCCGAAAGCTATCGAAAAACGAGTTCGGGTATTCAGAGAGAGCCGGAAGACCTGTCGCGCCCGTCGCAAGATTGATTGAAGCCGATTTTCTCAGTTGGGTCTGGTTAGATTGACCGCTGAGTTTTCGTTCAGGGCAAACAGATCAAAGCCGTCCGTGGGCGGGACGGTCTTGAGCGAAAGCACTGAATACCCTCTTCCCTTAATGCCCATCGCATCCTTGACCGGCTTGAAACCGTGTTGCGTCAGCTTCTCGGGAAAAGTTCGCACCTTCGATCCGGGGTCTTCACCGTTCGAGCGGGCATAGAAGGACCAGGACTCGAACAGATCAGCAGTTGTCGCCGCTTCGCGGGTGCCAGTGATGCAATGATCCGTCAGCCACTGCGCGAAGATGTCCTGCGTCTCGAAGTAATCGGCGGTCGTTTCCAGCATGATCGCGGGGCGCACCAGCCCATTTTGTTGCCAATCGAGGCAACCTTGAATGGCCCAAGACAGGATGCCGGGAAACTCAGCCTTCAATGCATCTTTCAAGCCGTGATCGGGTGCAGCCGGTTTCTTGTCGAATGGCAGCACGTTGAAGCGCCGCTTGATCGCGCCGTCGACGTTCGAGAAGGCAGGTTTGTTATTGCCTACGATCACCAGCTTCAATTGCGGTTTGAAGCTGAAGTCGTCCTGTCGCATGAAGCGGGCGGTCATCACATCGCCTCCGGTCAGTTGCTTGATCCGGTTTTCAGCCCACGCGCGGCCCGCTTCGGTTTCGGATGCGAACACCATCCGCGCCCCGTGCAGCCGCGCCACCTCGGTCGAATGCCGGGCGTGTTTCTGCGCTGTTATCGTTTCGGTATCCATTGAAATGGCGTAGTCGCCCAGAACGTCGCCCAGAGTGACAATGGCTGTCGACTTGCCGGAGCCGCCAGGCCCGTGAACGAAGAGCAAGGCGTCTTCGCGCGTATCGCCCGTCAGGCTATAGCCTGCCCATTGTTGCAGGAACCGGATCGCACCCGCATCGCCGCCGGTCGCTTGGTCCAGGAAAGCCATCCATCTTGGGCAGTCACGTTTGAGATCGAAAACTCCAGCGGGAGTGGGGTTGCGGCTGTGATCTTGGTAATCATGTCTGATTGCCGCGCTGGGCGCACTTCGCCAGTGCGCAGGTCGACCGTGCCGCCCGGTGTGCCCAGAAGCCAATGGTCCGGGTCCCACAAGTCTGCTGTCACGGCGAAGGCCCGGTCAGCTTGGGCAAAACGCTCCACGGCAGACGCTGTTGCTGCTTTCGCTAGAGCCTTCGCGGCGGCAGATCGCGGTTCAGAGGCAGCACGAGCGCGGCACATCTTGCGCACCCTATCGAATGCCAGTTTTGATTCTTCCTTTTTCCAATGGCTGCCCGTCCAGACGTACCAACGGCTTGATGTATGGCAAAAGCGAAGCCGATCAGCATTGTGAGCCGCGAAAGCGAGTGCCACGCCGTCTTCGCTCATGGGGAAATCAGCGAAGTTTTCCGGCAGATCGTCGAATAGGTCATCCATGCTGCCGTAATCAGGTGGCAATTCGATTGGCTTTCTGAGGCCATCATTCCAGCCATGATTGAACGTGTCGCGGGCTTCGCGTTCCGACAGGCCGCACGTTTTTCCAGCCTCAATAAGAAGAGCCGCCGCATTGTCACGGGACAAAGCGCCATGTGCGCCAGCGCCGCCCGCCCAAAGGCTTGCATCATTCAACGCGGCCTGCCGCCCACCTTCAGCGGTCGCCGCAACGCCTGCCGCGAGCTTGGTAAGGTAGTCGAGTGCCCATTCACGATGGAAATTTGTTGCTTCCTGAATGTCGACAAGCTGTCTATCGGGCTGTCGAGGGGGAGTCAGGGCTTCAGGCCAGTTGGGAAGTGGTATTCCCTTTGCCAGTTCCTCACCCTCTACTCGATACAGCTTTCCATCCTTGAGGCTGCCGGGGGCAATGACGAAACCGCAGTTGTTACGCACGTCCAGGCCGGGACCGATCTTACCGACCGTAGCCTTAAGATCAGGTTTGTAGGCGAAGAACAGATGCAAGCCGCCACTCGGGGTCACCGTTCGGATCGGAGTCATTGTCCGATGATCATCGAAGCCCAAGGTCGAAAGCGACAACAGCCCGTCTTTGCCGTTCTTCACGTCCACGTCCAGGACGCTGATCCCGTTGCGCTCACCCGTGATCAGGGCCACCCGCGCTTCCGGCCAATCTCGCCACCATTTGCGGATTTGAGCCGGGTCAGACGTGGCGAGTTCTGGGAACCGCGCAATCGGCTTCCATCCGTCATCATTGCCCCATTGGCGCACGGGGCAGATGGCCAGCCCACGGGCTGCCAATGACAACGCCACGTCGACGTTGGGCATCGGCTGTTGCGTCCGCTCGAACAAGTCGTTTGGTTCGAGGGCATTCGCGGCTTGTACGGGCAGGAAACCCTCGAACAAATCGCTCAGGTCGGTCTCACTTTGACTTTGAGAAAGGTCAGCATTGCTGCTATATTCTGCCATAATAATCTCCAAAAAGGGTCATCGGGTCGCAGCCCGGTGGCCCTGTTCTTTTCTCGGCGGCAGAACTGAACAGGATCACTCACACACCATACAGGAACGTGTATGATTCGTGCAAGTATCTGTAATTTCACATAAAATGTGAAACTTTAGACAAGCAGATCGGACAGGTCAGTGGCTGACTTTTTCACGGCAGCTTCGATATATTCGCTCCACCACTCGAGCATTCGCCGCCGTTCGGGCAGAAGCTGAGCTGCGTTGTAAGCGCGCCTTACTTTGTCCTTCGGTTCATGGGCCAATTGCTTCTCGATAGCGTCGACCGACCACAGGCCGCTTTCGTTGAGTACCGTTGACGCCAACCCACGGAATCCGTGGATCGTGGCCCGCCCGTGATAGCCTAGACGGTACAGCCCATAGAGCATGGTGTTCTCGCTGATCGGTTTGCCCTTGTTCCCCGGCACTATCCATTCCGAGTCGCCTGCGATTTCCTTCAGCTTGGCGAGGATTGCGACGCTTCGCGGGGTCAGAGGAACGATGTGATCACGATTTATCTTCATGCGCGATGCGGGGATGCGCCAAGCATCGCCGTCTATTTCACGCCATTTGCCGAAGCGCAGTTCGTTGGTTCTGACGAAGGTGTGCATCACAAATTCAATGGCGTAGCGGGTCTGCGGTTCTCCGTCATAGCGGTGCAGCTTCCAAAGGAAGCCCGAGAGTTCGCCAGCCTCGATTTGTGCCATGTGTTTGACGCGCGGCGTCGGCTTCAACGCGCCTCGCAGGTCTGCCGCCGGATCGCGGGATGCGCGGCCCGTGGCGATGGCATAGCGCATGATCGCGCCAGTCGTCATTCGGATGCGGCCTGCTACGTCCGGGGCGCGATCCTCTACCGGGCGCAGCATTTCGAGGATTTGCGGTGCGGTCAGTTCCGCGATGGGGATTGGGCCGATAGCAGGGAAGGCATCGCGCTCGAAACGCGACAGGATGCGGGCGGTATGGGCGGGGGACCATGTGACCGACTGAGCCTTGATCCACTCACGCGCCACCGCTTCGAAGGAATCCCCGGCAGGAGCGGTCAGCGCCGCCTTGGCATTCGCGCCAGGGTCCAGCCCATCCGCAAGGGCGCGCTTGGCTTTGTCTCGCAGGGCGCGGGCATCGGCCAAGGTGACTTGTGGGTATGCGCCGAAGGACAGGACCTTCTCTTTCCCATCGAAGCGATAGCGCATCCGCCACAGTTTCCCGCCCGAAGGGGAGACGAACAGAAGCAAGCCGCCCCCGTCTGCCATTTTCCTAGGTTTTCCCGTGGGATCGGGCTTTGCGCCACGGCACGCTGCATCTGTGAGAGGCATGGGAATCTGTCCTGCGAGAGTGTGGGTATCCTTGTTTCCGAGAATACCCGCATTCGATACCCACACAAGCTGGGTGCCCTCAGTCTATCTTGTCCCCGAAGATGGGCTGTAACCTATTTTCCCAATGAAATCAGAGGGCCGGTTTGGCCCAGATTGCAGGAAATCTATCGGAAATGTGGTGATGGAGGCGAGTACCGGAATCGAACCGGTGTGCACGGATTTGCAAGGCAAGATATCTATCGGAATTTATTGGGAAATTTGTTTAATTCGCCCGCTTTATGCGCGGAGCTTTGTGTGAATGTTTAGGCTGTACAGGTCAGCCTGAATGCGGTTGCCAGTGACTGCGGTTACCGCCTTGGTTGCCTATCGCCGCTGAGGTTGCGATCAGTATGGAATACCCCTTTAATTTTCGTTTCCTTGATCATGGAAGTAGCCTCCGAGATGGGCAGAATGTCGGAAGCCCGACATTCGATGCGTTCGCAAAATCCTTCTTTGATGATCAGAAATGCACTCGTTCTCCGAGAAGCGCATTGCCAACGGGCGATACTCTACAACCCTCGGTATATATGAATAGCCAGGGCGGCATGTTCGGTTGCCTGAACTCAAAAGATAGGAGTCGTTGAACAATTTCTGCTCGTACCGGAACTGTCACGAACCAGCACGGCTTCGTTTGGAATTGTCGCATCAAACCCAGATCATGTCGTCTGTGACGTCGCCAAGCATCGTGTTGCGAAACGTGATCGTGACGCCCTGATCATCAAACACCAGATCGGCACCGGTCTGGGTCATTTCCGAGCGCGCCGCAGCTGCATTGGCATAGCCAAAACCGTTGAGGTCGATGTAGTCCCAAGGCTCAAGATCAACCACCGTGTTGGCTCCGTCGTGACTTGCATCAAACACAAATACATCCGCAAACTGTCCGCCCGCCATAAGGTCATTGCCCGGTCCGCCCTCGATCCGGTCATCGACGCCCTGAGCGCGCATCCAAGTCTTTAGACTTGCTGCAGTTTCCGCGGCGAATTGCGGGCTTTGCGAAAAGCCAAGCACCACTTCGGCGCGGCTCGCACCGTTTTCCAACGCGTTAATCCAACGCGCGAGACCAGCGGCGTCAGGGTTCTCGTTGTTCAACACGTTTTTATATAACAATCGCACGAAGGCCTCGGACGTCGCGTTAACCGAGAAAGCAGCGGTAAACTCGGGCGAACCGACAAAACCCTGCGCCACTTCGAGCAATGTCGACGCGCCCGTGGCCAATCGTTCAACCCAGTTGGTCTGCCCGTTCACATCGGGTGCACGGTCAAGCGTTGCCTGATACAATCGGAAAACATCGTCGCTCCACCTGGTGGCGACGCTTGTCTGTGCATAGGCGTTGGCCGCACTGGTTGTGCTTTGAATGAATTGCGGACTGTCGAGAAACCCCATTACCGCCTCTGCCCGGCTTGTCTCGGCAACAGCCGTCCAGCGCGCGAGCCCGTTCGCATCGGGCGAGGTGTTGCCCAGCACGTTTTCATAAAGCTGTCTGACAAATGTTTCTGCCGTTGTGCCAATGGGGAATTTATTCATGAACTCTACCGAGCCAACAAAGCCTTGTGTCACCTCAAGCAATGTCCGCTGACCTGTGGCGATGCGACCGGACCAGGCGGTATGCCCCCCTATGTCCGGCATTCGGTCCAGCGTGGCCTGATAGAGGCGAAAGACCTGATTGGCCACAGCGGCCCCGTAATAAACAGCCGCAGCATTGTCACCAAAGATATTGTCGTTGCCATCGCGGCCGAAAATCCGATCAGTTCCACCGCCCCCTGCGATGGTATCATTTCCGGCCAGCCCAATTATGTTTTCCGGCCTTGGGGTGCCGGGAAAAAAATCCGCATTCGGCGTGCCAAGCAGATCGACACGATCCGCAATCGCGGTCGTTTGGGCCGAAATGACAGATGCCGCCGTACCCTGACCGTCGGTGTACGACACATTGACTGATATCCGCGTGCCCACATCGGCGGCACCGATGGTATAGGTTTCACTCGTCGCCGCCGCAATCGGACTGCCGTCACGCAGCCATTGGAAGCTCAGTTCGCCCAAACCATCGGCATCTGCGATTGTGGAAGAGGCGGTAAGCATTGCGTCTTCTTCCGCAAAGCCGTGGATTTTCACCGTGCCAGTTGGCGGCTCGTTCTCTGTGGTCACGATAAGCTGGCCACGTATACCACCAGCATCATCGCCCCGGCCGCCATGTTGCCACGTGGCCACGATATCGTCCGTATCCGTCAGAGCAAGCCGCGCAGCACCGGGGCTAGAGCTGGCATCGGTCGCAATCAGGAATTCTTCGCCCACACGGTTTCCGCTTGCGTCATAACGTTGGGCATAATGTCCACCGGGTAAATCCGGGTCATTAAATACGCCTCCGGAACGCCAGCTTATGATATAGCCACCATCTGGCGTACCAATCACCGATGGCATTAGCATGGCGGGGCTACCATGGCTGTTTACCAGCATTTCCCCCCCCACTGGCGCGCCATTCGCATCGTATTGCTGCGCCTTGATCGAGCGGTTTGTCAGAAAAGAGCTCTGCCACGTGACCACAAACCCGCCGCCAGTGAGCGCCGCAACATCGCTGTTTGTTTGACCACCTGCGCTTTCAGTGTTGACCAGAGTTTCGCCACCAATCAAATCCCCTGTCGCGCTGACACGCTGGGCATAAATTTCTGCTTGCGGTGTTGTTCCGACGCGCGGCAGGTTGCCGGTCCAGCTGACCACAAATGAACCGTCTGCAAGTGCTGCTATGGCAGGAGCAAACTGCTCTTGCGCAACCGTGGTATTGACGACAAAATCATCATCGCCACGGCCCGCCGGACTTGTGATGCGTACCGCGATGCCACCCCGATCCCCGTCCTGCCCTTGAGATTCCCAAGCCGTCGCAATTGAGCCGTTATCGAGAAGAGACGCAACGACACTGCGCTGGATGCTATTTGTTGTCGTGTTGACATCAAATTCGCCACCCCTCGCCGTGCCATCAGCTCTGAACGAGCGTCCAACAATGCCACCTAAGCTATCGGCGACAAAACTCTCCCAAAAAACGGTAAATCCGCCCCTGCCATCCTCCACGACCTGAGGGCCCCGTTGAAAATTTTCTGTTATCTCGTTGATCTGGAATTCGGGTCCGACGGGCTGACCTTCTGCCGAATAAATCCGACCAAATACGCCATCGCTGAAAGTGTCAGGGTCGTCCTGACCGGGCGCCGTCCAGACGACAACATACCCTCCGTTCGGTAAAGAGGTTATGTCAGGATCACTCTGTCGATTGGTCTGGGTGGTGTTGATAACAAAGGGCGAGCCGAGAATGGCAGTAATTAGCGGCATTGAAAATATCCCGATTAAAGCACCAAGGGCGATAAACGCACGCGTTGGCCTGCTGTACGAAAACTAAGAGAGAAATCGTCAGTTCACTGTATCACCAAATTGCAAATTCTCAAAATTTGCGATTTTGGACTATCTATCAGCGGCTTGTCCTGGCGAGCCTGCAACAGGCTATTGTGGCCGGATTGATGAACTTCCGTCTTGGGAGCACTGATCTGCGACACTGGCGGCATGCCCGATGTTCGACATGCTCAATTTTCGACATGGGCTGGTCGCGTTTGGCGGCCGTGCTCCTCTGTTGCAACTTCGCCTTTCATGTCCAATGCATCGCGTTAGCGCTTGCCACCCGGACATCTTGGTATGCTGCAACGGGAAAAGCCGACGGGATCGGGCAGTATTCCACATTCCTATGAAGCAATAACAACGTAAAGTTGCCCTCCCGTTGCGGGTAGTACAAGTCGGTTGGATCTCAAAACCGAGATATGAGGCCGCAGACCGATACAAAAAAACCGATACAAAAAGATGCCCTTCTGTGAGCGATGCAGAAGCGTTTGGATCGAGCAATAGTGTGGCACAATGGGCAACCACACCCCGATGGAATGCCTGCAGAGAAAGGTGTTGGATAAAATGGCCGCCTAAGGCCAAAGGTTTAACCCTAAGGACGCTGCCCAAAGCGGGAGGAGAGCTTGGGGCTCTGGTCAATCCTTACCAACGCCAGTGGGCGGCCATTGACCGAACATCGCGCTTTTGAGGGTCTGCGCCAATGGCGTGACAAAGTGGGCCTGAGCCGCGATCTGCGGTTGCAAGATTGCCGAGGTACGGCGGCAACCCGGTTATTGAACGTAGGTTTGAGCCTGTCGGAAATTGCCAACCACATGGGCTGGTCAATCCGTCACGCCGCTAACGTGATCGAACATTATGCCCGCGCATCGCCGAACGAAACTGACGCAGTTTTGGTCAAGTTGGCACAAGCAAAAGGGGGTGGACAGTGAACAAAACTGTAAACGCCCCTGTAAACCGCGCAGTGCGCGCAATCTATGAGGTGAGCTAAGTGATTGATTTTAAATGGAGGCGAGTAGGAGAATCGAACTCCTGTACACGGATTTGCAAGACTAGGTAAGGGGATGTTTATCAAGTCTATTTTGTTTAGAGATACCGAAGAATTCCCGGGAACAGACCGTGAATGTTTAGACGGCAATTGGCGCTGTTCCGGTAAGCTTTCGTAGTCGTCTGTGAGAAATCATATTCCGTCCGTGTAGCGAAAAATCGGGCGGGACAACGACCTCCACTGAGTTGGGTCCAAATGTCTGGGATTGCGCAGGAGCGGCATCTTTGCAAAGTCATGCCCTGTTGGTCGTTTTCCAAGCGTGCCCGGCCCAAACCGGACATTGGCAAAGGTTCCATCCAGCGGCAGCTATATCAGCCAACGTCCGCAGTCAGTGAGCTTGGCGCTGGCGATTAAATGTCAGCCATCATCACTGCCCCACAATTCGACGAGGTTCACATCACTGCTGTCCGGTTCTTGCTCTTTCGACAATTTGTCAACTTGCATGAGCATCGGAATGTCAAAACTTGTTCCGGTTACAACGCACGCGCCTTGGGGAAGCGTCGGTATCTGCCCTCGAGAAAGGCTGTCCAACGTCGAGATGGTGTTTTCCAAAAGCGCAAGATCTCTGTCATTCACAAGGCGATGAATGAAATAGTTATGCAGTTGCGAGACGACGGTCGGGGAGATGTCCGCTGGTCTTTGGCTGGCAAGCGTAAGAAAAACACCAAATTTTCGACCTTCTTTGATGATCTCTTCGAACAGTTCTAAGCGATAGTCTTTCCAGCTTTCCGCTTCGCGATTTGATTGCAGTGAAAGTATGTTGTGCGCCTCATCGACGATCAGATGGAGAGTAGTTGAAGGTGGGCTTGTCACGACACTTCTATGCTGTTCGTAAAAATGTTTTGCAATGAGAATAGGTAAGATTTTCTTCACGTCTTGTTTGCATTCCCGCAGAGAAATAACGGTTACGAGCCGATCTTCATCATCACCAAGCTCTCCAACGGAAATGACTCTTGAAAATTCCTCTTTCAGAGCGTCAAGGCGCCGCAAAAGCGGTTGTATATGCTCGTATTGTGCAGAGCCGAATTGGACGTCGTTTATCAGTTGCAAACTGGCGCGAACCTGTAATTCCGAGAAGCCGGTAAGGTTTTGTAAGTCTATCTGAGCAATTTGTGGTTCGAAGATTTCATTGAAGTGGGCTTGGTTGTCTGGGTAACGCGTTTGCCCGTCTACTATCAGGTAAAAACTGCGGTTGGTGTTGTTCCACCCGACTTTGCCAACTAACTCCGCTAGATTCCCAGCATCATGCATGTGCCTGACAAGCGACTTAATTTGCTCAAGCGCCTCGACTCTGGGATCAGTCGAACACAAGACGCGTCTGATAGTAGTCCGCGCGTAGTGTGTCAAACTATCTGGTATGTCGATAAATCTGGCGCGACCAGATATGGTTCGCCTCAAGAATGGTTTTTGTGTGTTCGCTGTGGCTTGAAAAAGAATGCCAAGCGTTTCTGCATCCCAAAACTCATCGTCGTGGATCGTGAAACGGTCACCTTGGGCGTTGCGCGTTGTCAGCCGAACAACCTTCTTATGATCGGCTCCAACAAGTTGATCGCCAGTGTATTCACCATTGAAATCAAGAACCACAAACTTGCTGTGGGTTCCGATACTTTGGAGCTTGTTGTCGAAGAGCACTGTGAACAGCTTCGTCAGCGTGTTCGATTTTCCGCTGCCAGTGTTGCCAAAGATACCCAAATGCGAATTGAAAAGCTTTTGCCAAGGGAGAGCAACTGGCAAGTCTTCTTTCAAGAGGTTGCCAATAACATAACCATCAGAAGATTTACTGTCAAAGATACTGCCAACCTGCTGCTCGGACAGAAGTCGAGCAACATCACCTATCTTGGGAAGGTACTTGATCCCGTCTTTAAATTCGTCGTCCTCAAAATACCCGATAGGCCGGAGTTTTAGCTTTCTTGTGAATAACTTCTCGCTTGCCTCAAGTTCGTAGTGTCGCTCGTCCAAGTATTCACCTTCAACGGTACAAACAATTTCGCGGAAGCCGTGTGAAATGGATACAAACTCCCGGATAGAGATACCTTTGAACTTTTTGCCATTGAAAAAGTGTGTCTCATGGTTTGAGTTCTCGAAGGCTTTTACAGAAACTTCGACGCCCATTACCGCTACGACTTCGCCAATTTGAATACTCATCGCTAGGCACTCGTTGGCTTGGCTGTGAATACTTCATTGTTGAAGGCCGTAAAGTCGAGCAACCCGTCTACCCGTATCAACTCAACATTCGCAAAGCCAAGAAACTTCTGTTCCATCGAGTGCTTCTCGTCGTCGTCGAAGCAGCAAACGTACATATGAAGGGATGGGTTGGAAAGCGAACGCTTTACTAGGTTCAGGATATGTTCATCCGCGAATGAGAACCCAAATGCGATGAATACGGTGTCAGGCTTCTCAAGCTCGTAGCTCAGCAGCCGCAACATCTGATAATAGTGCTCTTCGAAAACAGTTTCGTAGAACTTCCATTTCGTTGGATTCACAATCGGAAGAGCTTTGTAAGCTGCTTGAAATAATTCGTTTTGGGTGAACGTTACGTCCGCAGGAGGTTGTAGATCCTCATCCGTTTTAAGACTTCATCCAACAAGTCATCAAAAAAGTCCTGATCTTCTCTTAGAGGGACTTCAGAAATTCGCTGCTTCGCTCGATCCAAATCATAGGATACCTCGATTTTCTCAACATCTTTGTACCAGTAAACACTGCCATGAAGCTCGATCAGGTTTATTTGGGGAACGCTCTTAGAGTGACGATCGAATACCCCGTGGTCCTGAAAATACCTTCCAAAGTTCCGCGCATTCAAAGTGCGCTTAACAAATCCGTCGGTGCCATCATTCAGATGGAAGTCATACGAGCCAAGCCTCAGAAGAGCCTCGGCCGTGTGGGCAATCATCCCATCATAGTTGGTTGTGAAGATGTTAACTCTTTTTTTGTGACTCTTCTTGCTGAGTATCTTCAAAATCGTTTCGACGAACAGGCGGTAGTTTTCAACCGCTGCGTCTTGTAGCGCAGTATTCATAGTCGCATTACCGGGATCATACTCGGCGGCTGGAAGAATAACCTCATGAACATACCAAGAGAAAAGATGCGCTAAAAAGTCTGCATCTTCCTCGTACTTTGTCGCCAACGTTTCGACCGTATGCGCTTCGTTAGAGCCATTCTCCTTAACTCGCAGAGCAAGGGTCGGCAGCAAGCCATAAGACGCCCCAGAGCCAAGCAGAAAATTCAGATTCTTCTCGTAAATGTCTGACTTGTTAATGTTCGGCAAAGTGAATCGTCCCTTGATTGCATGCGTGTAGCACAGCACTTTTTGAGAGGGAGTGCACGCGTTTTGGTACCTACGAAGCTGTTAGAGCACGACAAAGGGAAAGGCGGTACGCCAAGATTGTTCACCCCAGAAAATTCATTACTGATGCTTGCCTTGTTGAACCTTTGAATTCAGACCTCAACTAGAAGAATACTGCCGCAAAGGAGACCTTCGCGCGACTTGCGGTGAAGGTCAGCTTCTCCGCCGACCTTCAGCTGCCGTGCGGTTTCCTTTACGTCGAAGATCGCCGCGGCTTCCGGTTGGCTTCATACATTCATTGCGCTAGCTGAATAATGGACCGCCTCTTAGAGCCGCGGAGGGGCGTTTAGATTGAGCGAGGCGACCGATTTGCAGGGCAAGGGTGCCGGGGCGAGCGAATGACCCGTATGTCGAGCTTGTGAAGCGTGCGAGCTATGCGGTTCGCATCCCGAAGCGCTGTCGTAGACTTATCCCCAGAAACGGAAACTCCAAATATTGGAGTTTCTGGGGGTAAGTCGGTCCCCACATCCTCCCCCCTCCTTGTTAGGATATGCATTTAGTGACAGTAATTCCGTCCTTGGCCGTCAGAGCCGAGACCTATCGATGCGGCAGGGCAGAATTGCTGTCACATTACGTCGACGAAGGCCCCAAACGATCACGAAATGTTACAATTTGGTATATGCGTTTAGTGACAGGGGGAATCGTCGACGATTGTTACGACTGCGTCCCCAAGCTAGATTCAACACACAAACGGATTGCATGGGATCGACGATCTCATTCAGCCCACAGGATGCGCAAATTAACGCGTTTTCAGTGATTTATGGGACCAGTCGTTAGGTGGTCCAAACGGTCGAAGCGGGGTGTCGGGAAGATGGCGACAGGGACAGTGGAACAGAAGGCGCTTAGCCTGCTTGCCGCTCTGGAAAGAGCCGGGAAGTCGGTGAGCGGTATCGCCGTCGATGGGCGCAGGATTGAGATTACGCTCTCTTCGGGTGAGAATCTCGATGAATTTGACAGGATCGACATGCGTCATGGCAAAGCGTGAGCTTCCCAAACACGTCTACCGGCAACGGAACGGGCTCTATTTCCAGCGGCGCGGTTGGGCGTCCCAGAAATTCGAGCACGAGTTTGGGACACCGGAATTCTGGAAGGAATACGCGGATATTCTCTCACTCAAGGATAAACCGCGTGTTGTGACCTCTCGGATTTTTCATGCGTTGATGCTCCTATATTTGTCAAGTGGCAGGAACCAGGTCGGGTGAGGCGCAGAGAGCGCGGTAGATTTCGCGCACGATGTAACGCTTTATGCAACGCACAATTTCGCGTCGGGTTTTGCCTTCCGAAGTTCGTCGAGCAGCATAGGCTTTGGTTCTCTCATCGTCGCGTAGGCGCACAATGGCCACACGGTAGATGGCGGCATTGGCTTGTCGATTTCCACCTCGGTTCAATCGCATCCTGTTGGTCCTGCCGCTTGAGGCCAGGATCGGGCAGACACCGCAGAGCTTGGCCAGGGCGGCTTCGGAATGGATGCGCTCGGGGTTGTCTCCCACGAGGATCAGCATCTCGGCCACGGTCATTGTGGAGATGCCATGCGATTCCATCAACTCGGGTGCTTTTTCCCGGACCAGCCGATCAAGTTCTTGGTCGTGTGACTGGATTTCTGCATGCAGAGCAAGCCAGCGTCGTGCAATCGCGCGCATGGCTGTTTTGGCGGATGCGATTGGGGAAGTGATCTCGCTTGGCCTCAAGGCTGCAACATGGCGCACCAAAGTGATCCTTCCTCTGATTCCGTCGAGCGCGTCACGAAGGTCTGATGGCGCATTCACGATCAGTGTTTTCAGCGTGATCATCGCCTGAGACCTGGCTTTTACCGCGCTGTCTCGCGCAACCTTCAGGTGGCGGATCATCTCCGATGACCCTGTCTGTGTCTTGGCTAAGGCTGTGGCTTGCCCGTTCAGGACTGACCTGGCCGCGCTCTCGGCATCCAGGCTGTCTGATTTGCCATGAAGATAGCGCAGTTGGCGGAGCGGGCGCATGACGTCGAGGACCTTGTGCCCCTTGGCCAGCAGATCTCTGGACAGACCCGCCCCAAAAGAGCCGGTTCCTTCAATACCAAAGGCTTTGACATGACCGAACTGCGAGGCCCAGACTTGAAGATCATGATACCCTTTTCGTGTCGTGGGAATACTCGTGCTCCCCAGACGGGTGCCGTTAGCGTCGATGGCGACGGCAATGTGGTTGGATTTGTGCGTATCGACGCCAATGATAACCTGATCCATGAAAGGCCCTTTCGCTGGAATGGCCCAAGCACCGATCGAAGAGGACAGGACTGTGATGGTACGCCGACCGTCAGGCTCCTATGAGGTCACATCTCGCCCGCTGCCGGGGCAACCTGATGGTCGACACGTCAACGCAATGACACGAAGTCAATCGTAGCATGGGTCAGGCCATCAAGCTGCAATACCACATTCACAATCAAAAGCTATCGCAGCTCGCCGCGCTACCGGAACTTGAAGCCGCGCACGGGGCTGGACTACGACAAGCACCTCGATTTCTTCGCTTCAATCATGGGCGACAGAAATCCCGCGAGGATGCAGCGCAAGGATGTCATTCGCCTGCGCGATGCCAATGCAGAGAAAGCCTATTTCGCGAACTACTCGCTCCGCGTCTTGCGGGTTCTGATGGAGCATTGCGTCGATCTCGGCTGGACGGAGACAAATCCGGCGCGGGGCGTCTCGGAACTCAAAACCGAAAAGACAGAGCGAGAGCCATGGCCGCAGGAACTTCTGGAGGCCTACCGTGCCGCTTGTCCGCTGGACGTCCGAGAGCGGCTGGTGATGGAGCTTTGCGTCGGAACAGGCCAGCGCATCGGTGACGTTCTGGAGATGCGCTGGTCAGACATCAAAGATGGCGCAGTCTTCGTCCGGCAAAGCAAAACCAAAAAGGAACTTTGGGTTCCGATCCTCAACGAATTGCAGGCGGCGCTGGAAGCGGCCAGCCGCCATTCAGTCTTTATCCTCACCAACGAGCGTGGGACCAATCGTTGGTCCTATCGGGGCGCGTCAGCGGCTGTCAGAAAGGTGAGGGAAAAAATTGGTGCCTTGGACTACGACATCCACAGTTGGCGCTATAACGCCGCCTGCGAGTTGGTAGAGGCGGGATGTAGCGACGACCTTGTCGCGGCTGTCACCGGCCAAAGCCCGGCTATGGTCCTGCACTACACCAAGAAGGTCCGCCAGCGGATCAGAGCCGTCCAGGCGCAGCAAAAGCGGACCGAACAGAAGAAGTCGCAATAGCGGCCTTCGCGAGCTTGCCTGACGTCATCAGAAGCGGGTAGGCGCGATAAGCGTCGGCGCTACGCAACGCACTATCTACGGCATAAAATTCCAAAAGCGGGTCGCCATCTGGTGGCCCGTTTTCCTTGGTCGGAAAGCGCAGAATGCGAGCAGAACAAAAACAGAATGTTTAGGCAAATGTTTAGACGCGCCGCGTGGCGCTCATGGAAAATCGGCTAAGTGCTTGATTTTAAATGGAGGCGAGTAGGAGAAATCGAACTCCTGTACACGGATTTGCAATCCGTATGCAGGTGCTGTTTTTATTGGATAAAATTGTAAACTGAGCCGAAATGTGGTGGTAGTGAAATCAATGAGTTACCTTAGCGTCTGTAAACTGAATTTTGGGCTGAATTGTCAGGTTTTGACAAGCTCGTTTCCAGTGATGTCTTGACCAAATGTACCAGTGACGTGGTTACCTGAGAATGCCTCCGCGACACGTCAACTGTGGATACAAAGAGCTTCTTGCGGGCCCCTGCAGAACCAATTGAGTAAGCCTGCGGCGGCTGGCTGCCAGGCAGCCCATGGTGATGCGGGTAGAGCAGCATGACGCGGTCGCATTTGTAGAGTTCGGAATAAGCCATCAACTGATACACATCGCCCTGGCTAATGCCTTGTTTGGCGTCCTCAATACGGGGAGATATGCGTTTCCACTTTGTGTCGATGACCATGGCCACTTCACCATGGTGACGAATTATGATGTCAGGGCGCGTTCTAAATCGGCCTTGTTCCCCCTCAAATAAGCAGTCCTTTTGACCACCTTGGGAAGTAGCTGTGAACGGGGTACCAGCAAGCCCTCGTTTGAGGAGCTTGGTGACATACTCCTCAAAGAGCACATTCATTTCAAACAAGAGCGCATGGCCATCGGTGGCCCCCGCATTCGTTGTTTGGTGACGATCTCCTAAAAGCAATTTGGCAAGTGACAGTAGCTCGCGCCATCGGTCATTGGTGCGATCAAGTGTAATACGGTCCCAGCGAAGCGCCGAGGGTGCGACGTCGGTGATGTCGGCGTAGGCAAAAGAGAGTTCACGTAGAGACCTCAGGTTATCGGCGGAGGTCGCAACCCGAGACAGTTTAGAAATTGCGGCCTTCATGACCCGATTGAGGTCAATGTCCGGAGAGAGTTCATCATATTCGCACG
Source organism: Phaeobacter sp. J2-8 (assembly GCF_022867865.1). Classification (GTDB taxonomy): domain Bacteria; phylum Pseudomonadota; class Alphaproteobacteria; order Rhodobacterales; family Rhodobacteraceae; genus Marinovum. The sequence goes on from NZ_JALIEC010000001.1 coordinate 639,665, forward strand.
CCAGATGCTGGGGCTGTGCCGCAAGAACAGAAAACTGCCTTGTGACATTCAGACGCCCACGCAGCGCTGGTAGATCGTCCGTGTGGGCGATGTAGCGACGCGGGATCCCATGACGTACGGCTTCTGTCATCTTGTTGCAGAAGATCCTGATCAGGATCTCAAGCAGAGTGTCGCGCTGCCATCCCAGACTCGCTGTATTCTGTGCGTCAATTCGAAGATCGCGCGCCACAGACAGCATATGAACAAGACGTCGGCGTAGGGTTTCTGGTGCTGCGTCGTGCTCCCCTGATGCTTCAATTTTGGGGAGTATCTCAAGCTGGCAGTCTGTGGCGGCAATCACTCCGACGACACCCCGAGCGCGCAGGTGTTTTCGGCGGTGTTCTAAAACACCTTCGCCGCTACTCCCCGCAAAAACTGATTGTCGCGCAACTTTAGCGAGGCGGTCAGCCTGACCTTCGGAAATGGGATCACTCTTTGCTCCGAAGGCAATCTTTTTCCACTCGCCAATGGTATGCGGCTTCATTGGCTGGTCAATCTCGTATATTCAAAGCCTTCATCTGCATCCTTGAGGCTCCAGCGGAACCGGGTTGGGCCGTCCGCTTCACTGTCCATGCCAGGAGGGGCCTTCAACAGCTCTCGCTTGAGAAAGCCGCCAATGATTGGCCCTTCATGCGCCTCGGCATCCCCTAATACTGCGGCAACCTTGTGCCAGTCCTCGAAGAAGTATTCGGCCAGAAGAGGAATTACCTTATGGCGCATTGTTTGATCAACGTCATTGCGGGATGCGCAGCCAATGAAATAGGCATGCCCGATCCGATGCTCGCGGTCATAGAGATATTCGATGCGATCGTTGATTACGCGCAGGATTTTGGGCAGGTCCAGCCCACATCGCCGCGCCGCGTCGCGCAGGGTTTCGGGATCGGGCTCGATCTCTTTGAATTCGAACCTGCGACGCAGGGCGGTGTCAAGGAGCGCAATAGAGCGGTCAGCGGTGTTCATGGTGCCGAGGATATGTAGATTGCTGGGTAGCCCGAAGTCTTCGCCAGAATAAGGCAGTCGAACCTTCAGAGCATTTTCCATCCCCAACCGTTTGTCCGGTTCGATCAGGGTAATCAGTTCACCGAAGACTTTAGAAATGTTCGCGCGATTGATCTCATCGATGATTAGCACATGTGGGAGCTGTTCGAGGACCGCTTCTTCATTCACGCCATTGATCAGCCGGAGAAGGGCGGGCTTCTTTAGCTTGCTTTCCCCCAGGCGGTAGATCGAACGCATCGTGAAATTCGAGCCGTATAAATCTGATACCGGAAGCCCCTGGGGGTTTACCCAAAGCCAGTTCACGGCCCTGCGATGGCAATATTTTTGATTGTCTCTCTGCTTGTACTCATACTCTCCCGTCACTTCTCCGATTGCTCGGAACAGACTATTGCCCTTCGAAACAATTAGGATATCACCGACCTGAACCTGGTTGCGGAAGGCATCAACAAGAGCGACTTGGCCGGATTGTTTAGTGACAGGTCCTTCGCGGCGCCCCTCGGCGCGGCATATCTTCAAAATTTCTTCAGGGTCGGTATATATGGGGTCGCTGAAATCAATGTCTTCCCATCCTAAGAGGGTGTGACCTTCCGAGATTGCCTCATCGAACAGGTATTGTTCAGAAGGGTCCTTTCCGGCGGCTATCGACATTTTGAAAACCTGTCGACCCTCCAAGGAGAAGTCGTCGTCCCCACTGCTTTCGGATCCGCCGAACTGAGCTTGCTCTGCCATTCGTCGAATAACGCCAGGGACGGTTTGCAGCCGAAAACCGGTTCCAGAGCTGCCGTCTCCCTCTACATCTGTGGTAGGTTGCCGGCCTTCGACAAAGTCCTCGTAGGACATCGATTGATGGAAGGTTACAAATTCGATCCGCTTTTCAGATTTGAGGCGGTTGTAGGCCTCCATTACATCCTTGCGGTCTTGCGGCACCTCTTCGCCACACAGGCGTAACGCCTCGGTCGCTGTCGCATGTGTTTTGCCTGTACCAGGGGGGCCGTAGAGGATCAGGTTCTTCGCTTGTTCCATATCTAATCCCTGTTCTGGCCGTAGTATTGTTTCCGGTGTGCTTGCGCCGGCGGTACGGGTCAATTGATAGGTGAATTCGGTCGTGCTGCTGGGCTGCGGCTCTGTGTAAGTGGGTTTGGGAAGGCCTGTCATTTCTTGAAATTTCGAACCCAAGAGTGCGCTGCAAATGTTTGGATGAGAGTTTTGTAGACCTATTTCTTTTCCAAGGTCCCCAGCTTTGATCGTAACGGAAGCCTGTCCCGCCTCGCGGGCTGGTTCGATATGGTAGTTTAGTGCGCAAGCCCGGATGCGATCGGCATCTCGAATGAGGTGGCTATAGCGCTCTGGCGGCTCAACAGGGGTATTGTCCTGATCTACGATAATGTAGCCAGCATTGTGGAGACGGGCGGCTGCATCCGATTTTTGCCCCCACCCGCCATTCAGCGTCGTTTTTCCGAGTAGAAAGCCAACCAGTGGTTTGGTCGGGTAGGGCTTTGTGGCCGTTCTCCGCGTTGATCTCACCCAGTAGTCTCTGGGATCACCGAAAGCATCAAACACCTCTTTCTGGGAGCCATCAAGTACATAAGCGTCATAGGCGACCATGGCCGCTTCAATATTCTGCCGAGAGAAATCGGCGGGTTGCCTGTCTTTCTCTTTGTTGTCGATCAGTTCAAAGCCCAATTCTTTCAAACGCTCGAATGACTGGCTTTCACCGAAGCCGTTGAAGAACTCCTTGGCAGTCAAGGCAGGCCCGTCTGGTAACTTCGCGACCGCCGTGGCTACGATCGCTTTTGCAGGGTAACGTAGCGCCTCACCGTTGTTATGGTCGGCCTCAGCGACCGGTCGTATCGTCCAAACCTGCGGCTTTCCGAAGCTGCGGTTTTGTAAAAATGCTTTGAGCCCCTCCGTGTCGCAGTCATCCATTGCAGCGATGATTTCGGATTTAGTCAACTCTCGAAGGTAATGTGAGTGCTCCAGTTTGTTGGGCATGGATGAGCTGTTGCGAATAAAGTCAGCATATAGGCTAATGGATTGGCGCAGGCTTGCCAGGCCGTTCCTTAGATTGCCATCAATCTGCACAGGCGATGGATTGGGTGCATTGTTTCTCTCATCTTCAGTACTGTACGAAAACCGTCGCAACAGATCTTCTATTTTTTGCTCTGCAAGAACCTCATCCAAATCCCCGATCGCATTCTCAACTCGGCGCGCCGTGCTAATTCTGGAACCTATTGATCTTTCACTTTGGCCTTGGGCTTCGAGCCATTTTCGAAATTCAGTTTCTTGCATCTTTAGCTCTCAATATTCAGGCCGCGACCGCCGCGTCGTTTACGGATTTTACGATCCGAATAATCTCGGCCGCATGATCCTTCTTAAAAACGCCGGCAATTCCGAGGTCATCAATGTCTGAAAAAGGACTTTCATAGAAAGTCCTGGGTTCCACAATTCCGCTATCGGTGAGGTGATCAATGATCATATCAATGAATTCTGTTTGATCAGGATTTAGCTGGTGCGTTGACATGAAAGCGCTGAAGGCTTGTTTTGCTGCGGCGCGGTCGAGTCCGATCAATCGGCGCAGGAATACTCCCAGCGGTTCCTCCTCTTGGAGAGCAGAGAGCGTCTTTGTGTCTGAAACACCCTGTTCGATCAGCATTTTTTGGAGCTCTTCAACATCAGTGCGTGTGAGAGCCTCTGCGCGATGAATTTTCTGCAGGGTGATGTGATCCATATGTGTTTCGACAAATTTGCGGACTTTCATTTTGAACCGCGCCTTGTCTACCCCGGTGCCTACTTCTGGGAGATCTATGGTCTCATTACCACCAATCTCATCTTCAAAGTCGGTTATCACGACCTTGCGTTCCTTAGGTTGGATTAGGTCTGCGAGCATGCGTAACTTGCGTCTGACCTCCTCCAGGATATCGACTGAAATATCAGTCCAAAATTGATCTGTTTGCATTTCAAGGATCAGTTCCATCTGCTTGGCTACAGTGGGAACGTTGGATAAACCCTCAAGAGCAGAGGAAAATTTGATCATTCGCATTTGCAGCCGTTGAAAACCGGCATCACCGCGTAGCAGAAGCAGCTGTGCGTTCAACACCAGAAGATCGAATTGCTTCGCAGGCAAATGGTCGTCCTGGAAGGCAGATGGTAGACCCGCGATCTCATCAGTCAGCGTGATCCTTGCGTCGAGATCCAAAGTTGCCCAGCGATCTATCTTTTTGAATTGCTCTACCGCGCGGCGCTTGTCGCGTACCATGAAATTTTCGAGGTTCATGCCAGAAACCTCATCAAAGAGGCGTTCCTTCAAAGATTTCTCCAAGTCAGCATGAGTGCCTTCCTGCTCTTGTAGGTCCCCGATTAGCTCCACACGCGTCTTAAACAGACGTTCACCGATTGGAAGCGCTGTACCGGCATTCCGGGCATCCGGGTTCTCACGAAAAAATTCCAGGTTTTGACAGAAGTCGAAAATGATGAACTCTTCTTTGTCCTCACCGGGCGCGAATAGGTCCTCGCGCAAGCGAGTGCCGCGACCGACCATCTGCCAGAACTTTGTCTTGGATCGCACAATTTTGAAAAACACGAGGTTCACGACTTCTGGAACATCAATGCCCGTGTCCATCATGTCGACGGACACCGCGATGTGCGGCGGTTTCTCCGGCTCGGAAAAATCATCTATCAGTGATTGGGCATAGGTGACGCTGTAATCAATCAATCGAGCAAACTGCCCAGCCAGGTGGGGGTAATTTTCGTCGAACCTCTCAATGATGAATTGAGCGTGTTTGCTGTTCTTGGCAAAGATGATGGTCTTTCCCAGCTGATCACCACCCGCGACTTTGATACCGTTTCGCATTACGTGCTCAAGCACCTTATCGACAGTATCCTTGTTGAATAACCACTTGTTCAGATCGTTAGATTCAACCCGATCCGGGATCGTACCGTCCTCATCCCATTCAATCGCGTCCCATTCGTCTTTCTCGTGGTCTGAAAGCTGATCGTATGCAATCCCGTCGCGTTGAAACTTCAAGGGTACAGAAATTGATTTCGGGGGCACAAGATAGCCATCCTGCACCGCGTCATCCAGATCATATGCATCGGTCGGAACACCACTCTCAAGGTTAAACAGAGAATAGGTGTTGTGATCGATCTCATCTTTTGGTGTGGCAGTCAGACCCACCAGGAAGCTGTCGAAGTACTCAAAAATTGCTCGATATTTCCGGTAGACGGATCGGTGTGCTTCGTCGATCACGATCAGATCGAAATGTCCCGGCCCGAAGCGCTTTTCACCCCCTTTAATCTCATCAATCAACCCCATCATGGTGGGGTAGGTAGAAAGAAATACCCTCGCGCCGGAATGGTCATTGCGCGCAGGGTCATGCCGTTCCAAGAGGTTTGCGCTCGGGGTGGCAGGCAGGTGTGTCTTGAAGGCCCCATGTGCCTGCTTCACCAGTGCCACACGGTCAGCAAGAAACAGCACGCGCTTGACCCAGTTGCCGCGCATCAGCTGGTCGATCAGGGCAATGACGGTCCGAGTTTTGCCGCTGCCAGTCGCCATCACAAGCAACGCCTTGCGTTGGCGATCCTTTTCAAAGGCTTGTCCGATACGGCGGATCGCGCGCTGTTGGTAAAACCGCCCTGCGATCGTCTCATCAACGGTCACATCGTCAAGAGTTTTCCGGTTGCCTCGCCTTTGTTGCAACAGCTCCAATTCATCGCGTTTCAGGAAACCAGATATCTTCCGAGGGGGATACCGCAGATCATCCCAAATCCAGTGTTCATAGCCATTAGTGGTAAAGATCACCGGACGCTGGCCGTACATCTTTTCCAGACAGTCCGCATAGAGCTTGGCTTGTTGCTGACCTGTGCGAGAAATCCTTCTTGGTGCGCTTAGCCTCGACCACCGCCAATGGCTTCCCATCAGCTCCCCAAAGGACATAATCGGCAAATCCTTTGCCGCTCTGGCTCGGCATGCCTTTGACCAGGTATTCGCGGTCTCGAGGCTGGTCCAATGCCCAGCCGGCCTCGTGTAGCAATAGATCAATGAAGGCATCGCGGGTGGCGGCCTCCCCATAGTCGTGATCGTCCTGAATTGCCTGATTAGCTTTGCGCGCGGCTGCATATTCGGCGCGAAGACGCGCCAGTTCTTCCTCTACTGCCTTGCGACCTTCCTCAGAGGCCTTGCGCGCTTCCTCAGCTTCTTCAGCGCGTTTATTGGCGGCTTTGACATCTCCTTCAATCTTCTGGATCTGTGCAACCGTGCTGGCCGAGATCGTCAGGGATCTTTCCAATTTGCCGATGTCGAACGATAGGGCGGGATCAGGCTTCGCCCCCGTCGCATAGGTGCGGGCGATCCAGTAGCAGACATGGAACAGCTCGCGCACCGTAGTGGCAGCGTCTTGCGGTGTCAGGGCCTTGCCGCTGTCATGAGCGGCGCGGTTGCCCTGATCTTTGATGTATTTCGCCTTGGTGGTGATGGCAGGACCCGTCAGCGCCTCAAGGCTGGGTTCTGCGATCAGGGCGGCCAGCGTGCGCTCATAGGGATGGCGCAGGGCGGGATCACGACGGTAGAGCCATTTCAGCGCCGTCTCCAACGTCAGTCGCGACCAGAAGCACGCGCCGCGTGGATCGGACAGGGCCAGTTTTTCCGCCTTCTCGGCGTGTTGCTTCAGGTCTTGAAAATTGGTGGAGAGAAAAGAAAATTGGGACATTAAAACAACCTATGCGAATGGCATTACCTTAATGCGGGAAAATCTTTGCGAAAGGCCTGTTTTGCCTCTTCCCACTTTTCTTCTCCCTCCGGCGACAAAACCCAATTGCAATTGACTGTGTTCAGCACGTCGTAACCTGCGTCTTTCAACCCATCACAAAGCAGCTTTTCCATCGCCCCCACTTGATCGCGAAGCGGTTTGTGGCGTTCCATCAATGTGGCGCGGTCGCTGCCGTCATGATCCACTTGCGGGTAGATCGGGCCGTGGGCGATCAGCTCGAAGCTGGTGCAGTCTTCTGGCGTGACACCATGGGCGATCAGATTGCGGCGCAGGGCGTTTGAATTGGGGGATGTGCCAAGGTGCTGGCCCATCCGTGTAAAGGGTGCTGCGGCATGGGGGCTGGAGTTGTCGCCGGTGCGGCCAACATAATGCAGCGCCCCATTTGGCGTGGCGATGCGCCAGACATAAAGCCAGAACCCCCGTTGCAGCATTGCCCCCGGAAGGGTAAGGCGATGGAGCGCAGCGGCCATGTCAAAGCTCACCGCGAAAGGCGCGGTGTTGAAGGGAGGCAAATAGCGCGTTGTTGCAATTTTCTGTTGCCCGTGCATCATCCTGTAACGTCTGAATACCCCCTAAACGTTTAGTGAACTCGTACTGAATTGTTAACGGTGGAAGCGGAAATCTTTAGGGCTTTGATAATACCCATATTCATCCCCGGCATGACCGCGCCTTTGGCTTCAACACCCAATTGGCGCAACACGTTAGGATGATGAAGAAAGGTCGCTTGGAGAAAATATGGAAGTATCTTTTGGCTGTCTAAAGTTAGGCAACACAGGTGCTTTGTGTTGATGGAGATAGGGATGTCATCAGGCACAACTGCGCAGCGCCCGCACGTGCCCATGATTGTAATCAGCACATCGTTGGGTAAGACGGTAAAGCGCTTTAGCGCTTCGTATTTTTCGGGCGTGATGTATCTTTCCTTCGCCCATCTGAACTGGTTTGAAACCGCGTTGTCGATCCCCAGAACGGGAATTCCTTCATCTACAAACTCGGAAACCAAAAGCTGACTTCCAAACGGTCCGGTTCGCGCATTTTCTGTGACTTCTTCAACTGTGACGGTCGGCCAAGATGGGTCGGAATTTGCAACAAACATCTCATGAAAGATCGCCTGTCCGAGGGTGTTGAGTTTGTCGAGGGCGCGGGTGCGGAGGCGGCGGAGTGCGTCCGCCTGATCCAATATCCCCGCAATCCGCTTCTGCTCCTCCAGCGGCGGGAGGGGGATTTTGATTTGTTTGACACCTTCTGGTCTTGCTCGCAGAAGTGATCCACCAACACCGGCAACGGTTTGCATAAACTCAGTGTTGAAAGGGTCTGAGACCAGAATTTGACGCAAATAATTTGGATCGAACGCATCGCCTCGAAAGGTGATCCACTCTCCTGAGGCAATCTGGCGGTTGGACCCTCTGGGCGAGACAACGCAGGAGCGCCTAATATGTGGCACAATTCGAGAAAGGAGAACATCGCCGGGCTCAATGCATTTTTTCGATAAGCCTATATTCGAACCAAGAAGGACTTCAGGCTTTCCAGCATCAAACGCAGGTATGCTCCAAAGCTCAAAAGTCTCATCAGGAAACTTGGCTGGATTTACGCTCGGGATCTTTGAGGGCATGAATTCACCCAAGGGGACCATGTTCATCCCAACATCCCCTCCAACCGATCCAACCCTTCGGCGATCTTACCCTCCAGTGCGCGTAGCTCGGCGATAATCTCGGCGGGGGATTGGTGCTCAACCTCTTCATGCTCGATCTCTTTGTAGCGGTTCAGCGACAGGTCCCATGATCCGGTGGCGATGATCTCGGACGCGGGCACCATAAAGCTTTGCGCGGTGCGGGGGCGGTCGGCCTCACTCTCCAGCGCTTGCCAGCGGGTCAGGATATCGGGCAGGTTGTTTTTGGCGTGCTCGTCCTCGGTCAACGCCACTTCCGGCACGGGGCCAAGCTTGGCGTCCTCCAGCAGCGGCGTGCGCTTGTCATCAAGGCTCATCCCGTCGGCGGTCATGTCATAGAACCAGACGTTATCCGTACCGCCGCTGTTGGTCTTGGTAAAGATCACGATGGCGCAGGACACGCCCGCATAGGGGCGGAACACGCCCGAGGGCAGTTTGATGATCGCCTCAAGCTGGTGATCCTCAACCAACATTTTGCGGATGTCCTTATGCGCCTTGGAGGAACCGAACAGCACGCCATCCGGCACAACCACCGCCGCGCGCCCACCGGTGCGCATCAGGCGCAGGAACAGCGCCATGAACAGCAGCTCGGTCTTTTTGGTTTTGACGATCTTGAGCAGGTCTTTGGACGTGGTGTCATAATCCAGCGATCCGGCAAAGGGCGGGTTGGCGAGGATCAGGGAATAGCGCCCTTCATCGGCGCCATGTTCCTCGGCCAGACTGTCGCGGTACGCGATGTCGGGGTTGTCCACGCCGTGCAGGGTCATGTTCATCGCGCCGATCCGCAGCATCGTGCTGTCAAAGTCAAAGCCGTGGAACATGGAGTTGTGGAAGTGGTCGCGCTGCTCAGGGTCGCGCAGCATCTTGGGGTGGTGGTCGCGCAGGTATTCGCCCGCCGCCACCAGGAAGCCGCAGGTGCCCACAGCAGGGTCGCAGATGATGTCTTTCGGCGTTGGCGCCATGAGGTTGACCATCAGCTTGATGATATGGCGTGGTGTGCGGAACTGGCCGTTCTGGCCCGCACTGGCGATCTTGCCCAGCATGTATTCAAAGACGTCGCCCTTGGTGTCGCGGTCCTCCATCGGGATGTCGTCGAGCATCTGCACGACTTTGGCCAGCAGGTTGGGGTTGGAGAAGCCCAGTCGCGCGTCTTTCATATGGGTGCCGTAAGAAGATCCTTCCTCACCCATCTGGCGCAGAAAGAGGAAGACGTGCTTATCCACAATACGCATCATCTCGCGGGCCTCAAAATTCTTGAAACGGGACCAACGCAGGTTGTCGTAGGGTTCGCCCTTGTCATCCGCGCCGTCAGGGAAAATGCGGCGTTCCATCGGGGTGCCCAGCATCTCGGCTTTGCTTTCCTCGCGGGTGTGGATCTCGTCCAACCGCTTAATGAACAGCAAGAAGGTGAGTTGTTCGATGACGGAGAGCGGATTGGAGACGCCTCCAGACCAGAAGGCATTCCAGATTTGGTCGATTTGCGTGCGGATGGTGCCTGTGAGCATTGAAGGGCTGACCTGCCCCCTGCTGGTCCCTCATTCATAATGAGAGTTTGCAGGTTGAATCTGGGTATTCGGCTTCCGCGTCTGACGCAAGCGCGCCGGGCGCGGAGTTTTCAAATTGCTCAAGCGCACGGCGCGCTTGCAGCGGCGTTTGGTTGCCCAAGGACGAGTGTGGCCTGACCGTGTTATAGTCGTAACGCCATAGGGCCAGCTTGCGCCGCGCATCATCCAGGCTGTCGAAGATCTCCTCGTTCAGTAGCTTATCCCTGAGACTGCCGTTGAAGCTCTCGATGAACGCGTTCTGCTGCGGCTTGCCCGGATCGATGTAGTGCCACGGCACCTCGTTCTCGTCGGCCCATTTCAGGATGGCCCGACTGGTGAACTCAGTTCCATTATCGCTGACAATGCAGCCGGGCTTTCCGTAAAGCCGGATCAGAGCGCTGAGCTCCCGGGCGACCCTTGCGCCGGAGAGGCTGGTGTCCGCGATAAGGCACAGGCATTCCCGAGTGCAGTCATCGATCACTGCCAGCATCCGGAACTTCCGCGAGGCGCCGAAGCTGTCGGATACGAAGTCCAACGACCAACGAGCATTGGGATACGCCGCAACTGGCATCGGCACCCTGGTGCCACGCGCCCGTTTCCGGCCGCGCCGCCGCTTCACGGACAGCCCTTCTTCGCGATAGACCCTGTAGAGCTTCTTGTGGTTCATGGTCATGCCCTTGCGCTCCAGCAGCACGCCGATCCGGCGGTAACCGAACCTGCGCCGCTTGGCAGCGATGTCCTGCATCTCCTTGCGGATCTCGGTACAGTCCGGTGGGCGTTCTCGCCGGACTGTTTTGGGATCGACACCGACAAGCCTGCAGGCCCGGCGCTGCGAGATGTCATGATCCCGCATCGCCCGAAGCGCCGCGTCTCGCCGCTTGGTCAATGTCGTCAATTCTTTCCCAGCAAGTCTTTCAGCACGACGTTGTCGAGCATGGTATCGGCCAGCAGGCGCTTGAGCTTGGCGTTCTCGTCTTCGAGCGCCTTCAGCCTGGCGGCCTCAGAAACTTCCATCCCGCCATACTTGGCCTTCAACTTGTAGAAAGTCGCCGTGCTCAGCCCGTGCCTGCGACACACCTCCGCTGTCGGCATCCCTGCTTCCTGTTCTTTGATCATACCGATGATCTGCGCCTCGGTGAAACGACTCTTTCGCATCTGTCTGCTCCTTCAGAGTTGGCGCAGACTCTACATTACGGTGAGGGATTTCGCGGGGGGCAGGTCACGAGCAATGAAGCTGTTCGTGATCTGGACTTTGGTCGTTCAGGCGGGCTCTTACACGGCTTGGGTGGGCAGCACCATCACCGAAGGGCTACCCGAATTTGTTGACCAGCTGACGGGCGGTGGAGAAGGCAATGTGCTCCCTTCGGATTCGATTTTTGCCAAGACCAACAGCGTTGCCCAGGATGTATTGGAGTTCTATGCGCAGAAGGGCGGGGTGAGTAGCCGGGTCGCGGGGCCCTTGTATTATTTCTTCACGATGGCCGCAGGAGTCTTGCTGAGCGCAATTGCGTTCGGGTTCTCTCTCCTAGTCACCTTGGGTTTAACTCTGCTAGCTGCGATCGGACCTCTATTCATTTCTTTCGCCCTGTTCAATTTCTCTCGAGGTTGGTTCTTTAGTTGGCTGGGACAGCTGATCAATTTCACGATCTACAAGGTCTTGCTCTATGTCATGGCAATCGTCATCCTGAGAATGTTGGAGAATGCGCTCACGGCCAATTCTAAGCTTGGGGTAGTCATCGGACTGTTCTATTTCCTGGGCATCGTCGCCACGAGCTTCTTCCTGTTTTTCCTCCTGCCCTCGATGGCATCGGCGCTGAGTGCAGGCGCAGGCGCATCGACAGGCATGGTCCAGCGCGCAGTTGAGCGGCGGCTAGGCATCCCTTCCAAGAACTCCAGCAGCTACGAAGGCAGCGCCACGCGAAATGGATGATGAAGTCCTCAAAGAAGGCGATCTCAGCAATGTGAATGTGGTCCGGGACCACATCTGCGCGTCGGTTGAGCTCTAATGCAGGATAGGCGAAGCGCCAGCAAGTAGGCCACTTTTGAGTAATTATGCCCACAGAGAAAAAAGCCGCCAAGACGTACCTACCGCCGGAGCGCCATGCGCAGTTGGCGGCTTTGGCAGCATCGGAAGGGCAAACGGTGTCGGTCCTTCTGGGGCGTTTGATTGGCCTGGCACTGGAAGGAGAGGGGACCACCTCTCCGCCAGATCGTCCGCAATCGCGCGCGCGGCGAGAGGGAAAGGTGACAGTGCGACTGGCCGCGGATGTGCGGCAAGATCTCGAGGAGGAGGCGCGCTCCCAAGGGGTCACGATCTCAACCTGGACCGCCGCTCTGCTTTCGGCTCGGATGCGACAGGCACCGCAGATGGTATCGGGCGAGAGACGGGGTGTCCGGGCTGCCTATCGCCAACTGCGCGGCCTGGCTGTCAACACCAACCAGATTGCCCATGCGCTGAACCGAGGTGTCCTCACCGGGGCGGGTGCCAACCTGACCAAGGCTGAAGTCGAAGGCTTGCGCCGGGATATCGCGCAGCTGCGCAGGGCGCTCAGTGCCTATGCAGAAGGCCGCTTCCAGTTTCAGTCGGGGCAGGGTGAGGAGACATGAGCGATTTCAAGTCTGAGATGGGTTTCCAGGACTGTTGGGACCCGGTGGCAAACTCGAAGTTGAACAAACCTGCCGGTGGATCAGTCGGTGGCGGGGGCAAAAATCTCAAGACCGTCGCTCTGACTGCGGATCGTCCCTCTGCCAAGGCGCAGACGATTCCGGCGGCAGACAAAGCGCGTCTGGCGCGTATCGTCAAAGGTGTGCCGGAGGTCATGGTGAAAGTGTCCAAGCCCGCCAAAAACGACAAGACAGGTAATCCGACCAAAGTTACCCGAGCATCTGAAGCGGTAAGGGTCTCAGAACACCTCGCCTACATCAGCCGAAACGGAAAGCTCGAGGTTGAGAACGATCTAGGCGAGGTCTTCAACGGGAGAACGGAGGTTGGTGCGATCTATCGCGAATGGATGGAAAAGCACGACGAGGATCGCCGTGAAGGTTCAGCCACGGATCGGACCAGGATCACGACCAGCATTGTGTTTTCGATGCCGGGTTCGGTGAACGCAGAAGCGTTGAAGGATGCGGTCAGGGCATTGGCTGTGCAGGAGTTTCAGGGGAGTCACGACTATGCGATGGCCCTGCACACGGATACGCACCACCCCCATGTGCACCTGACGCTGCGCACCGTAGGCGCGGACGGCCAGAAGCTAAATTTGCGAAAGGCGGATCTGCAACGTCTACGCGACACGTTTGCCGAGAAACTTCGGGCCCGTGGGATCGAGGCGGAATCCACCCCCCGCCATGCCAGAGGTGTGGCGCGGCGGGGTGAGGTCACACCTGTTTATAAGATCAGGCAACGAGGCGGTAAGCCTTTGGCTGATGCGCGAAAGATCCGTCAAGTTCGGCGCGATCTCGACGACAATGGCGGGCGCCTGCCGCAGAAGGCATGGGACGATGCAATGATTGCGCGGCGCAACCGGGTGATGGCGACTGACCTGCCCACGCTAACGTAGCCCTTCCAGAAGAAAGTCGGGTGTGATACCCGATCTGGGAAAGTCGGGTGTCGTACCCGAACCAAAGAGGTATATCGGTGCGGCTTGTAAAAACGCGCAGAGCGAAGATTCAGACTGAGCTGTCGACCGAGCAGCTCAGGGATTGGTCAAGCCGACGGGCGTTTATCCCCGCCGATATCCAGAATAGCGGGCGGGGCTCTCCGGCTCAGTTTGGCTGGCAGGCGATTCCGCTGTTGCGCATTGCGCTGCAGCTCAAGGATCGCTTTCATGTCGAGTTCCATGCACGCCGCAGGCTGTTCGCAGTGCTGCGCGAGGCGCTGCATGATACGTCGTTTGTTAAGTTGTGGGGTACAAGCGTTGCAATCTATGATTGCGAGAGTTGGGAAGTGCTTAATGCGGATTCGGTCGACCAAATGGCCACCGACGCCATCATCGTTCATCTTGATTCCCATCTTGCTGCGTCGGCGACCAAATTCGCGATGCCGAGTTTGCCGCCGACGGCGCAGCTTGAACTTTTCCCGCCACGGTCGGTTTTGACAGAACTCGCGCCCAAAGGCGATGAAACGGCGGCTGCCGCACACAAGCAGCAGTTGCGAGGGTGGGCATGAGTTCCGATGCGTTTCGTAAAGCGCTGCAGGCGACGGGGTACCTTGGTCCCGAAGAACAGTCTGCACCCGGCCTCGTGACTAACGACGCGCCGGAGGCCGCGCGCTTGCGAGCTGTCCTCAAGGACGCGCGCGTTGGCTTAAAGGCAGATGCAGTTTTCTCGGCACAGAATGTGCCGACATCAATTTTCAAGGACGCCGGCGATTTCACACCCAGCGAAGAGCAGGTAGACCAGTGGCGCGAAGCGGCTTGGAATATCGGCGTAGCGCCACTGCTGTGGATCATCACACCGACCGAAGTTCGTCTATATAACTGTTATGCGTCGCCTTGGCGCAGCACGGGTTTGGGAGTTGCGGAGCCACCGCTCGACCGCTTCGACCTTGCTACTGACGACCGACTTCGCGCGCTCGATGCGATGTGTGGACGAGTGGCGACCGAAACCGGCGCCTTCTGGTCTAGCCTGATCGGAAAGAGGATCGATCGTCAATATCGCGTTGACCGCGAATTGCTGGCCGAGATCAATGCGCTGGAAGGGCGGTTAACCGAGCTGCCCCCCGTGCAGAGCGGAGCACATTTGGACGGCGAAAATGAAATCGCCGCAGCACGTGATTTTGCGCAACGGCTGATCGGTCGCTGCATTTTCACGTGGTATTTGCTCGACCGCGGCATCGCGCAGCCATTCCTTCCATGCTCGTTGCCCGACGACCTTGCGGCGATGATGGCAACGCCCACCAGCGCATTCAACCTGTTTGATTGGTTGCGCGATACCTTCAACGGCGATCTCTTCCCGATGGACGATCCCGGCGCCGAGCAAATGCGCCTAGGGCCTGCCCATCTCGAATTGGTGCGAGATTTCGTCGAAGGCAGCAGCCTTGTTCCCGAAAACCACGGGCAGAAACGCCTTTTCCGCTTCCGATTTGACGCGATCCCGGTCGATCTTGTCAGCTCGATTTATCAGCAATTCGCAAGGTCGAGCGCGGAGAAAAAAGCGCGGGTGCAGGGCTTGCACTATACGCCCGTCGAGCTGGTTCATCTGACGCTCGATCCAGTTTTCGAAGACCTTCCCGCGACCGCGCGCTTGATCGATCCGACGTGCGGCTCTGGTGCCTTTCTCGTCGAAGCGTTTCGTCGGCTTATCTGGAAGCGCTGCGGCGACGAACAGGCATCCCGCGCCGTCGTGCGCGATATCCTCTACAATCAGCTCTTTGGCATCGACATCAATCCATCCGCGCTCGGAATCGCCGCGTTCAGTCTCTACTTGGCAGCGCTCGAATTTGATGAAGAGCCGATCACCGACATCGCCGACCTGAAGTTCGACCGGCTGATCGGAACGACGCTTTTCGAGGCCGATGCGATCGGCGAGGATTTGCCCGCCCCACTCGTCCAGAGTCCCTTCGAGGCTGTCGTCGGAAACCCGCCTTGGACTTTCGACAAATCCATCAAGGCCAAGCCACGCGATAAGAGCAATGCGCGCTCTTTGCGCCCGCGTCGCAGTCCCGACTGGGCGTTTCTCGACGTAGCCGCGACGCTCGCCGGCGAGAAAGGCCGCATCGGCATGGTGATGAAGGCATCACCTTTCTTCTCCAAGGATGAACATGCGGTCGAAGCTAGGGCGGGGTTACTTTCGCGCATGAAGCCGGCGGCGCTAGTCAATCTTTCGGCGCTCCGCAAGGAGCACCTGTTCCCTAATGCGACCGGTCCGGCGTTGCTGTTCTTTGCGCGCTGCTCGCTGATGCCGGAGGCCGACCAACTGCTTGTCGGTTCAATCCCTTGGACACCGGATTTTGTTCGCAACGGCCTTTTCCAAGTCGGGCCGGGTGAGCTACGCATGCTCCCACTCCGTCGGGTTCTGCGCACCCCCGCGATGCTCAAAGCGGCGACGTTCGGCACGGTCCGCGACAGTTGGCTCATCGAGCGCCTCGAGCGGGAATTCCCTACGCTGGGAGAAACGCTCAACTCCTTGGGTATCGTTGCGGCCGAGGGTCGGGGACAGGGTTATCAGGTCAAGGGAAACCCCAATTTTCCACCGGACTATTTCTATGATACTCCGACGCTGACTCCGGACGACTACAAGCCATTTCGTATCGATTCCGATGCGCTGCCGCCGTTCTCGGAGCCGACGTTGCACCGCATTCGCAACACATCGATCTATCGTGGCCCTCTGCTGCTCTGTCCCAAGGCAAGCTTCAAATTGAGCGTCGAGGAGGGGCGCTACAGTGCCGCTAGGGTCCCACATGATATTCTCTACACCGAGAGCTTTTACGGAATCTCGTTCGCCGACCATGCTTCCGAGCTTGCGGCGGCCCTTTCCGGAATCCTCAATTCCTGCGTGACGACGTTCCAACTTGCTTATGGCGGCGGTGCATGGGGGCTAGAGCGTTCGACCGTCGAGCCAAAGGATCTTTTGTCGCTACGCGTTCCCGATCTTCGCAGGGTTGACGCAGCGTCCCTTCAGCTAATCGCCGAGGCTGAAGCCGCCGTAGCTCGCGAGGCCACCCCCGAGCATTTTCAGGCACTCGATGCCGCCGTCGCAGAGCTTTATGAATTCGATCGGCACGAGTTGGTCCTCGCGCGAGAGAGCATCGAACGCGCACGAGTGCTGATTTTCGAGGGTCGTAAGCGCCGCCTGGCGTTCGTCAAGCCGCCTCAGCGTGAGCCGCTTAAAGCCTATGCAGCAACCGTGACCAGCGTTGTCGATGGCTATCTGCGTAGGCGAGGCGTTCGACACCTCGAAGCTTCGGTCTATACGCGCCCTCTGGTGAGCGCTAGCTGGGCCGACGGTGGTGCCGGACTCACGGCCATTCGCTTTCGCATGAGCGCCGGAGCACCGCCGCGCGAGCCAGCCATCGCGCTCGGCGACGATGCTGAGCTAACGGCACTTGCGGACCAATTGAAGGGATGGGTGAAGTCGGACATGCCTCCTTATCTGAATGAGCGGCGAAACTTGCGGCTCTATCTTGGCGACAGCTTATTCATCGTGAAACCTTCCGAAGTCCGCTATTGGACGAAGACGGCTGGCCTCAACGATGCGGATGTCATCCTTGCCGATCATTGGCTCAAGGCGTCGCATGCAGTTTAGACTTGATCAGCCCGCCGGCGTGCCCTCCTTCGACCTAGAGGCAGGAGAGATCGAGACAGTGGTCGATCTTATCTGTCAGGGGGCCCGCGAAGCCCGTCAGGAAATTGCAGCTGGCCTCCTTGAAGTGCCGATGACCGTCATCGTGCGGAAAGCTATGAAACGTAAGAAGCGTGAACTTGGCCTGACCAATCTCGAGGTCGCGGGCGAGGTCGAGATCGACGACATGGAGACCAACGGGGCCAAATTGCTCGGGCGCATCGACCTCACATTGAAGTTCTCGCGTCAGTTTGGAAACGAAGACGACTATGTCGGCGTCGAATGCAAGCGTGTTGGTGCTGGAAGCGCATTCAGCCAACTAAACTCCCGCTATGTCACCCAAGGGGTCGAACGATTTATAAATGGCCAATATGCGAATGGACACGCTTGGGGCTTCATGCTGGGCTATGCCCTTGCGCTACCGGCGGATGCTATCGTTCAAGCGGTCAACAGTCGTCTGCAATTGGATTATGGAGCAGCCGCGGCGCTTTCTACGGTGGAAATGCACGACGACGCGCTCGCCATTCATGAGGGAGCCGTCCAACGTCCCGATGGTTCCTCTATCCGTCTGCGGCATATCATCGTTGATATGGTGCCGGGAGCACCCGCAAACGATTGAGCCAACGGCGGCTTTCAGGATCAATAGCTGCGCCTCCCCACGACAGCAAACAGGGCGCATTGATTTCGTTTGAACTCGACGCAGCAATCGTCACGCCGACTCTGACCTGCCGTTCTCGGCCTCGTCAACGATGGTCCGCAATGGGCCGAAACCTCACCAGAGCGAAGCAATAAACGCGGCTTCTATGGGGCTAACCGCAGGAAATGTGGAAGTATTTTGCGAAGCCATGGAATGCCAGAAACATTTATTGTACGCCTGCTTATCCGTACTTTGTTTAAGGAGCTATCATCGTGGATTTTTCTCAAGTGCTTTGGGCTGTTGCCGGTGGCGGTGCTACTCTCGCATTAGAGGCGCTTGGGCGATCTTTATGGGGCGATGTTGCCAAGCGCATTTCGGTGGGTGTTTGGGCTATACGCATCTTCGATTGCCTAACTAGCTGGGCTCTTAATGACCCGCTTTGGAGCGGAAAGTGGAATGTTGCCTGGCGTGTTGGAAGTGAGAATTTCCTACCAGACAATGAAGATACGGGACGTCTCTATAGGTGCTTCAACAGCTTTGCTATTGAGGGGAGCGGCACCACGATGTCAGGTCGCAATATTCCCTACGCGTTTGTTGGCAAGTTGAGTTGTGACAAGTCGATTGCTACAGGTCTTTGGTTCGACAACCGAGGCGGAAAATCCGGCTATCACGGCGTGTTTCAAATGCGTGTGCGAGGTGATGGCGCCGGAGCAGAAGGCCTTTGGGCGGGCTTTTCGGAAACGACTTCCGCGATTAAGTCTGGAGAGATGTCTTGGCACAGGTCGAGTGATTGACCCACAGCTAAGGCCACTTTCCAAGCGTGTCGCGGTTTCAGTCGTTGATGGTTCCGCCTGCCCTTGGGGACATATCTAAATAGACGGTCAAAGTGTTCCCCTCTCATTTTCTAACCGGCTGCGTCTGAGAAGAGAATTTCGCAGTACGGGAGCTTGTGGGGCGGGGAGTGCTTTATGGTGCTGAAACTGAAAATATTTCTCGCTCGGCGCGAATGCCTCCTGTAGCCGGCAGCGCCGACAACGTATCATCTCTGGAATGGCAGCTACTTGGGCCTCGCGGGTGTCTTGATCTTCCGTTAGACGTCTGCGATCTGTGGAGTGTTGTAGCAAGCTAGTGCCTTTGCCAAGATTTGCGACGCACAACTTGGGTGTTTTCTCTCTGATGCGCTCCCAACGTACGAGTTTTACTACTCTATTCAATTTGAGGCCCCCATGGACGTCCTGTTTTTCTTCAAGGAACGCACCCGCTTCATTCGCCAGTTTTATGACACAGCAGCCGTTCCGTTTCTTCAGACAATGGAGGCAATCGAGAAGGGCGCGCCGCCCTTCGACAATCCACCATACAGCGAGGATGGCGAGCCGACCTATCTAGTCGAATGGATCGAGGCCTCTGAAGCACTTGAGGTGCTTGGCCGGACATGTCTGTCAATGCTCTCACCCTCATTGCAGCTTTACTTCAGAACATGGGAACGACAGCTTGGGGTTAGTTGGGACGAAGATAAACGCAAGAAGGCGTTCAAGAAGGGCTTCCTCAACGGCTACTTGACCTGTTTCGAGCAGGTGGGGGGAGTTGTGCGAGGTGACCTGCCCCCCGCGAAATCCCTCACCGTAATGTAGAGTCTGCGCCAACTCTGAAGGAGCAGACAGATGCGAAAGAGTCGTTTCACCGAGGCGCAGATCATCGGTATGATCAAAGAACAGGAAGCAGGGATGCCGACAGCGGAGGTGTGTCGCAGGCACGGGCTGAGCACGGCGACTTTCTACAAGTTGAAGGCCAAGTATGGCGGGATGGAAGTTTCTGAGGCCGCCAGGCTGAAGGCGCTCGAAGACGAGAACGCCAAGCTCAAGCGCCTGCTGGCCGATACCATGCTCGACAACGTCGTGCTGAAAGACTTGCTGGGAAAGAATTGACGACATTGACCAAGCGGCGAGACGCGGCGCTTCGGGCGATGCGGGATCATGACATCTCGCAGCGCCGGGCCTGCAGGCTTGTCGGTGTCGATCCCAAAACAGTCCGGCGAGAACGCCCACCGGACTGTACCGAGATCCGCAAGGAGATGCAGGACATCGCTGCCAAGCGGCGCAGGTTCGGTTACCGCCGGATCGGCGTGCTGCTGGAGCGCAAGGGCATGACCATGAACCACAAGAAGCTCTACAGGGTCTATCGCGAAGAAGGGCTGTCCGTGAAGCGGCGGCGCGGCCGGAAACGGGCGCGTGGCACCAGGGTGCCGATGCCAGTTGCGGCGTATCCCAATGCTCGTTGGTCGTTGGACTTCGTATCCGACAGCTTCGGCGCCTCGCGGAAGTTCCGGATGCTGGCAGTGATCGATGACTGCACTCGGGAATGCCTGTGCCTTATCGCGGACACCAGCCTCTCCGGCGCAAGGGTCGCCCGGGAGCTCAGCGCTCTGATCCGGCTTTACGGAAAGCCCGGCTGCATTGTCAGCGATAATGGAACTGAGTTCACCAGTCGGGCCATCCTGAAATGGGCCGACGAGAACGAGGTGCCGTGGCACTACATCGATCCGGGCAAGCCGCAGCAGAACGCGTTCATCGAGAGCTTCAACGGCAGTCTCAGGGATAAGCTACTGAACGAGGAGATCTTCGACAGCCTGGATGATGCGCGGCGCAAGCTGGCCCTATGGCGTTACGACTATAACACGGTCAGGCCACACTCGTCCTTGGGCAACCAAACGCCGCTGCAAGCGCGCCGTGCGCTTGAGCAATTTGAAAACTCCGCGCCCGGCGCGCTTGCGTCAGACGCGGAAGCCGAATACCCAATTCAACCTGCAAACTCTCATTATGAATGAGGGACCAGCAGGGGGCAGGTCAGAGGAGAATGCCCTGCGAATCTCGATTTGATCGAGCAGGTCATCCTTGCACGGAACCGCGATCAGCACCCGGAGGATATCACCTCAATGCGTGTAACTCATGGAAGGGTGAAGACTGATCGGCCCAGCAACCAATTCTTTATGAATGAAAGGGATCTTGCGATGTTCAGCGACCCTGAGATGCAGGGCCTTTCGTTTTTGGATCCTGCCATCCATGTTTCTGGTGAGCAGCTCTTTGCTGCGATCTTAGAGGCGGAAAATCTGGTGGACTGGTTGGAGGTGTGCCTGCTCAACACTCGTTGGGGTCCTCAGGTGACCTGATCCACAAGCAAAGCAAAGTGACCGCTTTTGTGAACTCGCAATTCAACTTCAACGTTGGCCTCCAGCGCTGTGCTGTCACCACAACGTCTCAGTGAGTGGAAATTAACTGTCCCTCTTACAAGTCTTGCAGCGGATGGCAGCTTTATCAGACCACACTGTAGCGTGAGTTTAGCCGTCGAAGGACAGCAAAGGGCCGGTCATGCCTGCGAGCCTGGCTGGTCGCTGCGACTTTGCAAAGGGCGCTTTCTGCGCTTCGCTGACGTCCGGCTCAGGCGCAGGGAAGCATGGCTCACCGGCAGCCTGCTCGACCGAAGCAACGGCCCAGTGCTGACCCTCCAGAACCGTGCCGTGAATGACCGCTCTGAAGCCCGCTTTGGTCCTTCATGCCAGCCGCCGCATGGCACCACAGACAGCATTGCCGCAACGTTGGTACTAAACGTAGGACCGCGGCGAAATCCAACGCCAAGGGTCAAATGTCGTCGTTCAGCAGTCCGGTTCGAATACTGCCGCAAACCCAGCGTAGAATTTGGTCGTGGACACCAATGTGAACGCGCCGCCTTGCAGACGGCGAAGGGCCGTAGGCGAGCATCTAAACCTCAGTAGAGGATAGCCAATTGCGTAGCCTTCAGAATGCACTAGGAAGTTGCGGCCATTCCCGCTAAGCGTTTCTTATTGAGGGAGACGCCTTGCCGACAGCTAAATCTATTTCAGTCGCGGAGACGATCGAGTTGCTCGACGGTCCGCTGAGCAGCTTTTCCGAAGGCTTCCAGGCCGGGCTCTACGCGCTCTGGTTGGGATCGGGCATTTCGCGTGAACGCGTAGTTGGTCTGGATGGTGTATTGGCCAAGCTGCTCGAGAATCTACGCCTCCGCATCACGGGTACCGATTGCGAGCACCGTCGCACCTTGCAGAGTATTCTTGGTCTTGCCGACCTGTCTGCTGGGGAAATGTCGCAGGTCGACCTAAATCAGCCGGTTGCCTCCTGGCCGATCCAAGGCATTCTGATCGACCGGCTCTGGAATAAGTACTCGAAAGTTCTTGGTTCCGAAGTTCAAGGTCAGTCTTTTGACTACCTTCTCTGGGATGTTCTTGACTTTCCAGGGACATTTTCTGCTCAAAGAGCTGATGCAGAACACCTTGCGATCGCAATGCTGGTTCTCGAAGGCGTGGTTTCGGATCTCGCGACGGCCAACTGGGACGGCCTGCTAGAAGCGGCAATGGTAGAGCTTGGCCGGCCGAGCGAAACGTTTCGAGTTGCAGTTACCGGGGGTGACTTGCACGGACCGCCAGGAATTGGGACGTTGTACAAATTCCATGGCTGCGCGAAACGAGCAATCGAGAACGAGGCCCAGTACCGGTCTTTGCTCGTGGCGAGGGAGACAGCGATCACGCATTGGGGACAGAACGCGAACTTCACACAGATGCGGCAACAATTAAGGGCACTCATTGCTCGTTCAAGAACGCTTATGATCGGGCTATCTGGGTAAGACACGAACATCCAGCAGCTGTTCGGCGCGAACGGCTGGCAGTGGAATTCAGTACCCGTACCGCTCATTTTTGCTGAACAGGACCTCTCCGAGGGCCAGAAGTCTATCCTCGAGGGCGCATACCAAGGCGACTATGAGGCCAATCGTGAGCAGATACGGGCGGATGCCACCTTGCCCGCTTTTGGAAAGCCACTGCTACTAGCGCTTCTTTTAAAGACTTTGTTTGGCAAGTTGGCCGCCTTCACTGATTTGCTGACGTCGCCAGCCGTTGATGTAGGTGGCAAAAAGCGCCTCATTGATGGGCTGAAGGCGCTTGAGCACGCCGCGGCGCAAGCAGGCGACGCCGACCGCTATGAGTGCGCTCGAACAATCTCAGCGTTGATTGGTAGAGCTTCCGACCAGTTTCTCGGGGGTGCGGGCAGCGCCGGTCGCCGCCCCTATATTCCGCTGCATTCTCAGAGAGCGGATTTGATTCAGCATGATCCAGCGATTGGGATTTCCGGTCGGCCGGAAGCCGCTGCCGCACTGGGACTGATAGGTCAAGGGCTGGTCGCCAACCAGTGGTCGGTTGCGGTCGACGATCCGGAACAGCCGACGAGCGGGGCGCTGCGGCTGATAGCTCCGGCGGCTGAGGCCCGCGTGTTTCTTGCAGCCAATGACGAAAACATCAACCAGCTCGTCGCCTCTGGTGCGTTTGATGAAGACGATGCCGATGTTGTAGTGATATGCTCACGCAAGGTAACCCCTAGGCAGCAACGAAGCCCCTCCGCTTCAATGCGGACACGTAAGGCGCCTTCTCGCTATGTCAGCGTAAGCGATTTGCTCGACAACTCAGCGTCGTTCGACGAAGTCCAGGTAAGGTTTAACAATGAGGTCGGACTGTGAGGAAAGCAGAAACCGTCGATCACTATGTTTGCTTTGGCGACCTGACCGAAGGCCCAGCGTCGTTCTACGAGGTCCGAATTGGTTTCAATTCTGAGGTCGAATTATGACGACAGCGGATACCGTCTATCAGATTTTGACGCAGGAGGGTGGCTATCGCCCCCTTGTGAAGCCGGTCAAAATAGGTTCCCAAGCGTTCGATTTTACTTATGTGCTTGTGGCCGGTGAGCGAGCCAACGACCTCGTCATAGTGATCGATCTCACGGGTGCGTCAAACGATGCACAGGTGACGCGGTCGGTGTTAGCCTTTACCCGGGCTCTGGATGTGCTGGGCTCGAGGCGATCGGTAACCACCGTTCTCACATCAGGTCAGGCGGACACCGCCCTTGTGAACTCGATCAGCCGTGTTTGCCGAGTGCTGCCGATTGGTGCGCCGAGCGGGCCGTCGGCGGAAGGCTTGGTCCGGGACTGGCTGGCCGTACTGCTGCCACTGAAAAGCCCTCCGCCGGTCGAGCACCTAGCGGACTGGAAGGTTGGTTTTGGGGAACAGTTAAAAGATACGATTGATGAGCACGATCTAAGCCGTTTTGTGAAACTCGCCGAAGAGGGCAAGGAAGCAGTGGAAACGGCGCTTGCCCTCGAAATTTCGGCTCTTGCTGATCAGGCGCTTGAGGACGGAGCCGTATAGTCATGACCCCGCGCTTAAAGTCGCTCTCGATCCAAAACTTCCGTTCCATTCGTGGATCGGTGGTCATTCCGCTCGATGCCCAGGTAGTGCTGGTTCACGGTACCAACGGCATGGGCAAGACGAGCCTGATGTCGGCGATCGAGCTCGGCCTTACCGGCTCCATCTCTCACCTCGATGACCAGCCAAAATATCAGAACTTCCTCACACATATCGACACGCCAGGTGGTTCGATCCAGCTTACTATCGAAGGGATGAATAGGCGCTCGACCGGGGGTGGCCAAGTCACGTTCAATCCGAGTTCATTTGACGCGAACTCCGGCGCTAAATGCAGCCGATGCTGGTTTCTTTTCAGAGCGGTGCTACCTTCCGCAAGCTGTACTCGGTCGCCTGCTGGACATTTACGATCAAAAGAAGACCACGAACTCGAGGCTAACGGAATTCGTGAAGGAATTGTTGAGGCTCGACGCTGTCGACGCCTTGGTGGACGGCTTCAACCATGCGTTCAATGTTACTAGAATCCGCAAGCTCGCCCCGGTCTACAAGCAGCTTGAGGAGGCTCGCGACCTTCTCAAAAGGCAAATCGAACGCGAACGGTCGGGCGTTGAGGCCGCCCGAGAGGCTAAAACTCAACGCACGTCCAAGCTCAACAATTTGATTGCCAATTTGGATCCCTCCGCAGAGCCGGTCGGTGCTGATTTCGATGTCGCGGAACTGCGTGACAAGATCGGCAATCGGGATAGGGACCAGGACGAACTTGCGAGTGTCACTCAGCAACGGACGGAGGTGAGCACGTTGCTGAGCCGTCTGGATCAGGCTGCGGCAGGAAGTCTCGATACCGAGATCGCCGCACTGGAACGTGATGCCGCCGCCAGTGGATTGCTGTACGAATCCTGGCTGAACAGCCAAGGAGCAGAGATAACTCATGCACTGGACTCCCTCAGAGAGTTCCATTCTGAGCTATCGCCAATCGATGGCGCAAACGTCGACGATCAGGTCGGGGATGCACTGAGCTGGTGTGTCGATGAGATTGCACGCGGCCAACGGTTGCTAGACCAGCACAGCGCAGCGAGTGAGCAACTGACGGCAGCGAAAACGACAATCCAGAGGGCGACAACCCGCATTAGCGAAATCAACTTGGCGCTCGAAGCGGGTACTAAGGATGTACAGACCTTGGCCGCTGCCCTTGCAGGCATAGCGCCGCATGTTGAAGGTGATTTGTGCCCGGTCTGCAATCGCGACTACACGGAGGTCGATAGTGGTTCTCTGACCGCGCACATTGCGGAAACGATAGCGAACCTCACGTCGGAGGCGGGGCGCCTGCAGGCGCTCTCTGCGGAGCGTGCGTCAGAGAGCGAGCGATTGACGGCAGCTCGACGAAACGAGGCGACTGCCGACCGGCTGGCGCTACAGCCCGAAGAGATTATCGATCTACGTCGACGCCAGACGGCGATCGCCTTTATTAGGTCAAGGCTTGAACCGCTGCAGGACGCCGCCGCTCAAGGGAAAAACCTCTTTGGTAGCCTCGACAGTGCTCGCCGGGGCCTTGCGGCCTTGAAACGGACGGGACTGCAGTCGGCATCCTTACTTCTGGAGATCAATGCCGTAGTGGAACGGGCAACTGGCCAGCCACCGACAAGTTTTCCGGGCCTACGCGAGGCTCTCGATGCGGCGAACAAAGAGCTTTCGGGCCGTCTCGAAAACGTCCAAGCGGCTCTTTCTTCGCGCTTGGCCATCGAGACCGAACTCGAGCAGTATGCCCGCGAGGCCCAGTTGTTCTCGGACCGCCAAGCTCGGACTACCGAACTCGAAGCGCGCCTCGAGACGATGACGGGGGCCTTTTCTTCGATTGACGACGTCCGGAAAAGGGCCAAAACCATCGCGACCGCGGCAACCCAGGTCCGTTCCGGGATCGTCCGCGACGTTTTCAGCGGGTCGCTCAACAAGGTTTGGCGCGACCTTTTCGTGCGCCTTGCTCCGAACGAGCAATTTGTTCCGCAGTTCCGCCTTCCCGATCAGGGAGATGGCAAGGTGGAGGCGGTGCTCGAAACTTTCCATCGGTCGGGACAGACCTCCGGTCCTCCGGGAGCCATGCTAAGTCAAGGCAACTTGAACACCTCGGCCTTGACTTTTTTCCTCGCGTTGAACCTGTCGGTACCGTCTCAGTTGCCGTGGCTCGTGCTTGACGACCCCGTGCAGTCTATGGACGACGTACACATTGCGCAATTCGCCGCCCTATTGCGGACATTCTCCAAGGGCCTCGGCAAGCAGGTAGTCATCGCGGTGCATGAGCGTGCCCTGTTCGAGTACCTTACGCTCGAACTAAGCCCAGCGTTCGCCGGTGATAGCTTGATAACTATCGAAATTAGCCGGAACTTTGCCGGAGATGCCGTGGCGGATCCACACTTCTATGAATTTGAATATGATAAGGCCGTCGTTGCCTGAAACCGAAAACGACTAGTCTTACCGACCGCGTGCCAGAGGGGAGTGTGTCGCCGAACTCCATATTAGACAGTGGCAGGCAATGATCGGAGTGCGTTGCGGCGGCGCAATATACGATGGTTGGTACATAGTGAAATGGAGCTTTGTAAAAGCCTCTGCCCCGGTCCGCTCAATTTCTGCGCAAGGCGTCGGGAGACAGCTTTGTCGAGCGCCTACGAACGGCTTTTGCGGCCTATCGGCGACGGCGATGGTCGGAAAGCGCTCGGCATCCTTGGATCAAATATGCAATGAGCCACGTCCGCTGTTGGGCAACTGCTGCCGTTCGTGACCAGCGAAGCGAAAGTCTGGAACCCGCCCTTAAAGTCAGGCTGCGGTGAGTGTAAAGGGTTGCTTCGGTTAAAATTTTTACTGTGTGTATGTCTGAATAAAGCCTGGAACCGAACCGCGCTTGCATATTCAGGCGCGAGCCCTCTATGCCCTGATATGTGACTGCCTTATTTGTTCGGCTGACGATCTTCTAGAATTTAGTAGAAAGGGCGGCCAAGGCGCGAGCGGCTTCTAATTTTCCTTGATGCGCCAAAACCGCCGCAACAAGAGAGACAAGGCAGGCAGCTAGCGTGGAAAGATTATAATCGATGCCGCCTTTCAGACCGAAAGCTAGGAGGCAGCCGAAACCGATCGCAGTGAAAAACAAGCCGGATGCGAGGAGCTTAAGTTTTTGCACGAGTTTTACTAGTCGCGCAGCCGCGACTTTGGATAAGCGCGTCAAAGGAGGCTCCCTTTTTCTCAAGTTTCGAAGCCGTGGCTAGCCCAACAGCTCCTGGATATCCGTTGCTGGCAAGCACTCACCTTGCGCTAGGCTGAATTTGATCAGCAGGCGCAGCATCTTTGCTTTTTCTGCATTGTCGCGCTCAGATGGTGATTGCTCCATTGCGTCCAAGCTGGCCTTCGCGACCTGCTCGATGATCTGCATGCTGCGGTCATCGGTGGGTTCCTTCTCACCAAGCAGAAGCCAATGAGGCGAAACGTTCATGATTTCATGAATGCGCAGTATGGCAGCCGTTGGCAGCTCGCGTTTTCCGTTCTCATATGCACGGTAGGAGCGAAACGAAGTATCGATCGTTTCAGCGAAATCCTGCTGGTTCAGGCCTGTTCGCGCCCTCAACTCCCTTAGGCGCCCTCCGATCTCCGAAAAGGTACTGGACATGTGCGACCTCAATTGGCCATAAGTGGCCACATATGGACATATCGTCCGTTGAATGCTTGTTTCGACACAACGAGGTCTACCTATGTACAAGAAGAAAGGAAAGCTATGTCCGAGATGATGTTGGAGTCGAAGGACGTGGCTGAGCGCCTGTCCTTGTCCGTGCGGCATGTTCGATCCCTGCTTGGCAGTCGCCAACTGCGTCATGTGCGCGTAGGGCGCCGCTTCCTCGTTCCGGAGAGCGCCCTTGACGAGTTCTTGGCCGCTCATACCGTTCAAGCCCTTCACAACGATCAGACCGACGAGGAGTTCATATATGAGCAACCTTCGCCCTCTGGTTGTCTCTGAGCGAGGCGCCGCACACCTACTGAGTGTCCGGATCGACGAATTTCGCCGTCTTGTCGCCGGTGGCAGTGTACCGCGCGGACGAGAGCTGGCACCGGGCTTGACACGATGGAGCGTTGAAGAGCTGTCGGCCTTCGTCTCTGGCAAGGCTGTGCAAGGGCTGGAGGATGTCAGTTGGTGAAGAAGAAGTTCCTTTGGCGTCACCCCAGTGGTCGGTGGTATGTGCGCGTTCAGGGCCGCTACAATCGGATATCCGCGCAAGAGGGAACGCCCGAGTTCGATCTTGAATACTGGGAGATCCTGACCGGCAAGAGGATGCAAGCTAAGACCAGCTGGTCAGCCTTGATGAAAGACTATCGGGCTTCGGAACGTTGGACATCACTGAAGCCAAGGACCCGACAAGACTACGAGAAGGTCCTAACTTACCTTGAAGAAAAGATCGGCGAACGAGACGTGAAACTGCTCTCGCGGCAAGATGTCATTAAGGCGCAGCGGGCCAATGCGCACCGTGTGCGGTTTGCTAATTATATCCCGCAGATGCTGGTTATTCTGTGCGAGCACGCGATCGATCTTGGCTGGCTGTCGCAGAACCCGGCGAAGGGCGTTCGCCACTTGCCGACGCCTGACGACAAGAAGCAGGCCCATCTGCCGTGGACCGATCAGGCTGTCTCGACTTTCCGCGAGAAAGCGACAACCATCGAGCGACTTATTTTCGAGATCGGTGTAGGTACAGTGCAGCGGCCAGGCGACTGGGTGGATTTCACTTGGTCGGATTTTGACGGCGAAACGCTTGCGGTTTTGCAGAACAAGACCGGCTACGCGCTTCAATTGCCATGTACAGCGGAGCTGAAGGCCGTGCTGCTCGACGCTCAGGCACGATTGGAGGATGATGCTGAGGGGCCGATCCTGCGCACACAGACTGGTGGCAAAATGAGCTACCGCTACATGGCGCAGATCATGCTCAGGGCGCGGCGTCGCATGCAGCTGGAGCAATTTGACCTGCACGCTTTGCGCTATCGCGGAATCAAGGAGTTGGCTTGGGCAGGCTGCTCGGACGACGAGATCAAATCTTTCAGCGGCCACGCGACTGACGCGATGGTCCGGAAATATGCCGGTGAGGCGCGCCAGATTATGCGTGCGCGGCAGGCGGCAGAGAAACGAAATGACACAGGGAACGAACGGGGATCAGAGAGAGAACCTGATACCCATAGTGATACCACCAAGAAGAGGAACCAGCTATGTCATTGAAAATAATGGAGGCGAGTACCGGAATCGAACCGGTGTACACGGATTTGCAATCACCCGCATGTCGTTGAAATATCGGCTACTAACTGTAAACACCCCACCTTTTGTGGTGTCCTGAAATCAAACGGTTGCAATCCGATTGTAAACCGTTTGCGCGGTTTCAAACATCGTCACGGTTTGACTTTCGGTGGCGTAAGTGCCGAGCAATGGCCGTGCAATAACCCCCGTTCAGCAACGCGCCTATCCGGGGATTTCCTTGCGGTGCCGTCATGAGCCACCGAGCGAATTACTGGCTGGCGCAACTTGAACCCAAAAGGGTCAAGCCTGGAGCGTTTCGGGTGCTCTTTCACCTTTGTGATTTCCACAATGATGAACGCGATCCGCGCCGAGCTTGTTTCCCGTCGCAGGACACATTGCGCAAGCGCACAGGCATGGCCAATGGCACATTGAACAGCGCGCTTGCACAGCTCGAAACGGATGGTTTGATCCGCCGCATTCGATCGACAATTCCCGGCGAGGCCAAGCGAAGAACCTACTACATCCTTGAGTGCGATTTCGCCCGTTTGGGTGAGCAAACTCCGCAAAATGGAGTTAGCCCAAACTCCGGCGCGCCGGAGGCAGCACAGAAGCTAACTCCGGTTTCAGAGGAAGCTAACTCCGGTTTTTCGGGGGGCAAACTCCGGCCCACCGGAGATGATCCTGTAAGGAACCTTAAAGGAAAGAATGTGTGTGGATCTGAGGGCGATCACATTCAGCAAACTCCAGACGGTTTCGAAGAGTTCTGGGAAGTTTACCCAAGAGTCCGAGACCGGGTGACGAGTTGCAAGCTGTTCGCAGATGCAGTGAAAGCGGGTGTTGATCCAAAATGGATTGTAAAAGCTGCAAAGCGGTATGCATCCGAGAATGCCAAGAACAACGCGGCATACATCGCGTATTCGACCAATTGGCTTGAAGCGAGTCGCTGGCAAGATTGCCCGCAGGACGTACCGGCGAGAGAGACCGGAAGCGTTGCCGAGAAGGTAGCGCGGTTCTGGGCGGATAAAATCATATCGGGCCAATACGTGCCGCAATCTGCCATCAACCCGGCTCTTGCTGAGTATTTGCTGGAAAATAAACTGGTGGCGGAAACTGATCTGCACCGCGCAGGGCTGATGTGATGGCTGGTCATGCTTTAGTCATGAAACGCAGTGGTGGCGCTATGTTCGGCTTGACCTGGTCAGCGGTGATTGATGCGCCTAGGGACGGCAAGGGCTTCGATCTTGTACAGAGCAACGCGCTGGCTGTTTTGGGTGGAACTCACAAAGCCGTTCACACGGAGTCGATTGAACCGCGCTTTTTTGAAAGCAATGCTCCGCTGGCCGTCGCGCTCCAGCGTTTGGTTCTAGTCATCTGCCAATTGGATCTCGCACCTTTTGACTGTCTGGCCGGGATGGCGTTTTGCGCTCATCAAGCCAAAGACCCTAGGGCCTGCTGATGCGCACCAAAGTTGCTCTTTCTATCAGCGTTCCTGGACAGAACTCCGGGATCTTCCATCCGCTAGCACGGGTCCTTCCAGTAGGGGGGCAGCACACGGGTAATTCGCATCCCGTTTCATGCAAGCAACTGACTTCATTTATAAATAATGAATGTTGTGGTTGTTATTATTGTTCCATTGGGAACCGGAAAGGCGACCGTTTCGCCCGTATTGAAGGGGAACAGTTCATGTTCGCAAAGCAAATCTCGGGCACTTCGGCCCAAAATCGGTCGCTGGAATTGGCGAAATTTGGTAGAGGCGGCGCAGGCATTGCGCGCGCCGAAGGGAACCCAGGCCAAACAACAACTGGCGGTTCAAACCGCGCCGTTGCAAATGGCCAGCCATCCGCGCGGTATTTGGCGCAGATCCGCATGGCGGGGCAGCGGGCACAACTGTCTGCAGCGTTTATGGATGTGATGGCAGATACAGGTACGGTTCCGGCAAATGCCGATGCAGTCGCGGCGGGATTGGCGCAAGTGGCGCAGATGGTTGCGCCGTTCGCGGGATCGGCCGGAATGGATGAAGCTGCTGTTTTGTCCATCGCGCGGCGCGCTGTGTTGTCTGCCGCTGAATTGCCAAGCGGGAACGGCACAGAAATCGCCGATGCAATCGCGGGGTTTGCAGGTCAAGAAGCTGCGGCCACAATGGCACGGCTGGAAAGACCGCTGCGCCCAGTATCCAGCGACGTAACCTTTCGCGGATCTTCGGGGGTGACGCGCGCCGATGCTATGGCCGATGGGTTGATGGCGCGCATGGTGGCCGGACACGTCCCGACACATGGCCGGGAGTTCGCCAATATGCGGCTGGACGAAATGGCGCAGCTAAGCGCTGGCGGCAATTATCTTCGGGGCCGTCGCAATGCATCAATGTTCGGCGGGGCGATGGGCACCGATGATTTTGGCTCCGCCCTGGCGATTGCTTCGAACAAGGTTCTCTTGCAAGCCTATGAAGCTTCGGAATCTCAAATCAAGCGGGCATCCCGTGAAATCGAAGCCCCGGATTTTCGGCCCATCAATTCTGTTCGCGTTTCTGGCGGCGTGGAATTGGGCAAGGTCAAAGAGAATGGTGAATTCACTGCCGGAACGATCACCGACGCGGGCGAAGCTTTTGTTATCGAAACCTATGGCAAAATCTTCACGCTGACCCGGCAGGCAATCGTCAACGATGATCTAGGGGCATTCGAACAAAGCGCCACGATGTTCGGACAGGGCGCAGCGCTGACCGAAGCGCGGATCTTTGCGACGTTGCTGGAAATGAACAGCGGCGCTGGGCCGGTTATGTCCGACACAGTCAATTTGTTCGATGCGGCGCATGGAAACCTGGCATCCAGCGGCGGCGCTCTTTCGATCTCCACGCTTTCCGCTGCACGCACTGCGATGCGCCGTCAAAAAGGGCTGGCAGGTGAGGCGATCCGGGTTGATCCGGCCATGCTGATTGTGCCGCCTGAATTGGAAACGGTAGCGGAACAGCTTGTCGCGGAAATCGCAGCAACCACCACTGACGAATCCAACCCGTTCACCGCCAAATTGACAGTGCTGGCCGATGCGCACCTGACCGATGAAGATGCTTGGTATATCGCGGCGCTTCCGGGCCGTCCTGATGGCCTGCAGCATGCTTACCTGAGCGGGACAACCGGGCCGCAGATTTTCACCCGTGAGGGTTTCGAGACCGACGCCAGTGAATTCAAAGTGCGTCTCGATTTCGGCGCTGGGTTTGTTGATCACCGTGCCTGGTACAAGAACCCCGGCGTGTGATGTTCGGCAGATTTTGGCGGGACCGTTGAAGTTGGTTCCGCCGGTCTGTGCAAATGCATCGCAGTCCGTCGATTTTGGGGTCAGTGGGCGCATGGGGGGCGGGTGCCTCGGGCAAGTGCCCAAAGTGGCGCTTAAGCGCCTGAGAGGCCCGCACAGACGGTTTTGCAGATAAGGTTGATCGACCTGCGCCCTGAGTTTGGGCGGCAACGATTGGGATTAGTCGGATAGTGCCCTGTCAATCCATCTAAAAACCCCGACCTGGCACGGCCCGGACCTCCTTCGGGCGTGGTGCCACATTTCGCAGATAGAACATCTGCAAGGGCCGATTCCAGCCAATGGAGTCGGCTTTGTTTGTTGCAGTTCGGACATAGGGATAAGGAGCGTGTCGCGGTGTCCGCCGCACACATTGTGATGGCCTTTAAGGTCGACAATGCGCAGATAGCGACCTTTGCAAATTTACTGTATCTGGCGTCAAATTAGAGATCCTGTACTTTACACGCAACAGATTGAGAGGATATTCGAGGTGAGTGCTGTAAGGGACTACTTAGCACTAGGATAGATGATGCGCTGGATGCCCGAGCCAGAGGAAATAAATCCCCCAACTTGGACTCCCAATCGTTCGCTGACTTTCTGAAGGAATTGAGAGGGATCTACATCCTTGTATACAAGAGCATCGACACCGAGGGTGGGGCAAAAAAAGAAGCCAAATTTTCCTTCCGAGAAGTAAAGACCAGCACCAGTGTACTCGCCAGGAAGACTACGAACTGTACTAACGGAAGAAATCCCATCTTCGGCACCACCAAGTGCAAGGTTAGTCCATTCGCCAGCTGCTAACTCAATGGTTACTGGTGCAAGCCCTGCCATTGTGCTTGCCCGTAAATCATAGTCGAAGTAGGGGCGGCCATTCTTGTGGTATTCAACGCGAACCGAAAAATAGAAGTGGCCAGCCGACTCTACGCCGCCGTCTGAAATGAACTCGGCAAAAGCCCAGTCTGTTCGTTCCGCAAGATCTGAGATTGCCGCCCCTTCTGCTGAATGAAACTTTCCTTGAAATTTCTCAAACGCCTCGATGTCTCCTATCCAGCAAGAGCCTTGATCCTCTAATATCTCTTGGGCCGTAACTTTAGCCAAAGTTCCAGCTCCCCGTATTGAAGACACAATGAATTCCGCCCCCTGAGATCCACCGTGATCATAGTTCTTTGCGATATGTTGGGTAAGTTGAAGGATCTCGTTCCAGTGGATTCCTGCTTCGAACTTACCCTTGATGCAGGACCAAAGTTCCTTAGGCGCTTCTACGTTGCCCGCGAACGCGATAGCAAGGTCCTGTACGGGAAGCCATATTTTGAGAGTGCCTTCTTTTGGCGGAAGTCGTTCCCCATTAGGGCCAGTTAGCTTGATGTCAGAAAATACTCTAATATTCCCTGGCGAAAATTTTTTGCCAATTATAAATGTCATAGTGAACCTTAATTGTTTCATGCGCGCAGCAAGTTCCTGCTACTCTGAAGTTGAACTCAAAGAGTAGGTTCGCCACAGCTTAGCTATACGGCCACGACTTTGCAAAACCCACGTCTTACGCTCTGCCGGAGCTGGTGCGGGCTACAACATCATCTGAGACAGTGCGGCCCCGTCGAGGGTCCGCATTCGGGAAAGCGCCCAAGGAATTTCGGACCGACAGCTTCATTGGCGCCTGTCGCTATGTTGTGTCAGCTTCGGGCCGACTGGGGCCTTCTGAGTAATCATTCAGAGCGCCAATGATCCCAAAGGGGCACTGCTGCGGCTTTTCTTGAGGCCGTTCTCGATACTTCCCGATGCTCCTCGGCATTGAGGGGGGTCATTTCTCGTTGTTGGCCTTGGTTAACCTAACGCCAGCGCCGCCGCCATTCTCAGGGATGAACTCGACTCCCTCACTTTCGAGTGCATGGCAAATTGCGGTAACGGCATCAGCCGAAGGGTAGGGTTTCCCGGACCCTTCGGCTCTTTTTACTGTCATTGAAGACACTCCGGCAAGTTCCGACAGTCTCTTTTGGGAGAGACCTTTTAGTGCCCTGCCTGCCCTGATTTGTCCGGCCAGCGATTTTTTCTCTTGTTCCAAAATAGAACATTCCTTATGTTCCCATGTGGAACAATACCACAATAGGATACCCTGACAATGACGAACGAACGCGTTTGCGCGAACGGGATAGCTATGCCCAAAAAGCCGCATTCCGAACTGAACCCCTATCACAAGGCGATATTCCTTCACGAAATGATTCAGGCGGCGGTCACGATTGTTGAAACGCTTCCAAGTGACAAGATCGTCAAAACCGGCCTGTCTGCGCTTCTTGATGTGATCGGAGAGCGGGCAAATGCGCTCCAATTCGATCTTGATGCCGCCGCATTCTGCGAATGCTGGCCAGCGGTTTCTGCGGCGCTGGGCCGGGACGCAGCGCTTGGGTTTCGGGAGTGATTAGGTGCTGCAACTTAAGGTGATGATGTGCCGAACGGTGCATTTCAATGACAGGAGTTCACGACTGTGACGGATGAACGTTTTTTTGCGACCCCCTCAACGCCCGCCGCGCAGCCGGTGCGCAACTTGGAAAACAACGATGTGGAAGGCTATGCATTGTGTTCCGAGCATATTTTCCATGAGCATGTTCAAAAAACTCAGTCCCTGCGAGACCGTCACGCGGCCTATCTGGACGGTCTGCCGACTGATCCAAAAGCTGCTGTTGCGGCGGCAAATAAGCTGCTTCGCTTCGGCCTTCGGGAATATCCTGACGGGATTGAAGAGGCCCTGCATTTGTCCTGGGCGCTTAGTGCAATGGTTCAATCATGCGGCACAGATGAAGAAGGGCCGCAGCGGTCCGCCACGATCTATGTCGCGGAGCGGGTGGCTCTTGCGATGATCCGTGCCACCCAACAGTTGGACCGGATTTCGGACATTTTGGGCAATCCGGGACGGGTCGAGCGACAGTAAGGCAAACCTTGGATGAAGATTCCGGTTTGCAAATTTCATCGACCCGCCTGTTGTCTTGACGACTCTCCAAGAACATGTATCTTAAAACGTATATTCGAACACATGTTAATCCAAGGGAGACCCCATATGGACTTCGCAGATTTGCGTTTCACAGTTTCAGAAGTCGCAGCGCTTACTGAAACTAATCTCAACACGGTTCAGGGCTGGCGGCGCAAAGGCTTTTTTGACTTGGGTGATGGGGAAGGTTGGCACCGCTTCACTATGACAGAGCTATTCTCAATTGCCGTTTTCGCAGAAGTTTCCGGTTGGACCGGCAATCAAGACGTTGCCTCTTCCTCTTGCTCTTTGGCCGACCAGATGTTGACTGAAATCATCGAAGACGGTGCTGCGCCCTACTTTGTCGGCGCTGGCCGCAATGGCACCGTTTCGGCGATGGAAGTTACTTATGGCATTGATGATGTGGGCCGCGTCTTGAGCGGCTTGTTGGTAACTGGTGTGGATGCCGGAGCCTATATTGTGGTGGATTACAGCGCGATCTTTCAGCGCCTGTTCGAGCGCCTTCATAAGGCCGGATATACCGTCAACAAAAATGGCGAAGATAACTGACATGGCACACCTTCATACCTTTGATCTTGGCCACCCCTTTGAATTCATCCAGCTTGTCGAGTTGCATCGCCGGGAAGACTGCGAAGATGGGATTTTGGAGATTTCCGGCCTGTACGCAATAGCGCCTGACGAACCTGGCGGTTTGGTGACGGTCAAAGAAATTCGGCAGATCCAAGACAGAAATCTTCAATTTACAAATCGTTTCGAGGTGGTGGAATGACGCCGGCGTTGCATATTCATGGCCCAATTGGCGAAGGTGAGAATACGCCCGCTGCAATTGGTGCGTTCCTCTCGGAAAATTCCGCTGTGTCGGTGACTGTGGCGATCAATTCTTTTGGTGGTATCGCATCCGATGGCGCGGCGATTATGGCGCTCTTTGAGCAACATGGACGGGTCCAGGCGGAAGTGATCGGTGTGGCCGCTTCTGCGGCCTCCTTGATGGTTATGGGTGCTGCTGAAATCACAATGCACACGGCGGCGCATATGATGATCCATGAGCCGTCAAATCTTGCCTGGGGAACCGCAGAGGATCTGCGCCGCGAAGCGGATATGCTGGAAAAACTGTGCGAAACCTA
This sequence comes from Phaeobacter sp. J2-8, assembly GCF_022867865.1. GTDB lineage: Bacteria > Pseudomonadota > Alphaproteobacteria > Rhodobacterales > Rhodobacteraceae > Marinovum. The sequence goes on from NZ_JALIEC010000001.1 coordinate 676,453, forward strand.
TGGCGCCGCCTATTCCCGTGCGACCGGCCACCCGGTAGAGAGAATCCGCGCTTGGATGGCGGCGGAAACTTGGCTGACTGCCGACGAAGCCCTTACACTGAACTTCTGCAACTCGATCTTCGGGGCTGATGAAGCAACGCCGGAGCCGGTCGCGCAATTCGATTACACCCGTTTCAAATCGCCGCCCGTCGAATTGGCGCAACTTGCGGTTCGAAAGGGATGGGCCGGAAACGTCGCCGAATACTCCTAAGATAACCCAAAGCCGCGGACCGATGTGATTCGTTTGGTTGGCTTTCCCCAAGAGGTTTTTACACTTGCCACGCCCATCTGTTCCTTTGCCAAAAGACGTGATTGCCATCGTGAAAGGGTTGAAAAACGAGGGCATTTCCTCCGGGCTTATACGCTGCGCAGATGGAACCGAAATAAAATGGGGTACTACTGAAAAGGCAGATGCGCCCGTAACTGAATTGGAAAAGTGGAAGGCCAAGCGCAATGCAACTTCCTAAGGGTGTGCATAGGGTCCGGCGGAAGCTAGCCAATGGAAAGAGCCGGTTTCACTTCTATGCATGGCGCGGGCGCGGCGCTCCGAAGTTTTGGGAGGACAACAAGAGAATCCCACGGAGCCGGATTTTTTCGTAGCATACGCGGAATGTGTCGAACGTCCGAAACCGGCAATGCTTATGGTGTCTGCACTTGTGGATGAATTTTTGTCCAGTGCGTCAATGCCCAAAGGTGAACGGTCCAAGGCGGATCTGCGCAAGTGGGCTTTGCGCTTTGCCAAGCATTTTGACACGGCACCCGCTGTGATCTTCGAGGAACGCGGTTCCCGTGGCGAGGTCAATGCATGGCGAGCGAAGTGGAAGCACTCGCCTAAGCAACACGACATGGCCGGAACGCACGCGGTTCGCGTTCTGAATTGGGCGGTGGAAGAAGGTAAGCTATCAGAGCACCATTGTCACAAGTTGCGGCAACTCTATGAAGTCGACCGCTCCGAGATCGTTTGGACGCCAGCGGATCGTGATGCAATCGACGCCAAGGCACCGGAGTGGGTGCGGCGTATTCTCTGTGTCGCCTGCGAGACTGGTTTGCGCCCTGGCGATCTTATCAAGCTGACAACTGGTGCAGTGGAGCAAACCCCGAAGGGGCGGCGGTTGCGTGTGAGGACGAACAAACGCGGACGTGTCGCCCATATCCCGATCACTCCGAAACTTGCCACGACTATTGATGCTACGCCCCGCGACCGACTGTTGATCCTTACCAACGCCAGTGGGCGGCCATTGACCGAACATCGCGCTTCTGAGGGTCTGCGCCAGTGGCGTGACAAAGCGGGACTAAGTCGCGATCTGCGGTTGCAAGATTGCCGAGGTACGGCGGCAACCCGACTATTGAACGTAGGTTTGAGCCTGTCGGAAATTGCCAACCACATGGGCTGGTCAATCCGTCACGCCGCTAATGTGATCGAACATTATGCCCGCGTATCGCCGAACGAAACTGACGCAGTTTTGGTCAAGTTGGCACAAGCAAAAGGGGGTGGACAGTGAACAAAACTGTAAACGCCCCTGTAAACCGCGCAGTGCGCGCAATCTATGAGGTGAGTTAAGTGATTGATTTTAAATGGAGGCGAGTAGGAGAATCGAACTCCTGTACACGGATTTGCAATCCGCTGCGTCACCACTCCGCCAACTCGCCGCCGATATGGTGTTCTGCCGGATAACGGATCTCTTGCCGACCTGCAAGCCCCTGCACACATGCAGATGCAGGAAATCGTGATAGCGGTCATTGCCGCAGGCAAAGCTTTGTGGCAAGACAGGGTGAACGTTCCTGAACTGACGAGTTTAGATATGCCTGATTATGCCCTGCGCCGGACCTTTATGGTCGACACCCAGGTTCGTCCTTCGGATGTGACCAAATTCCCGATCATTGACGCCATGTTGTCCGTCCCGCGCGAGGTTTATGTGCCGCGCGAAAAACGCGAAGCGGCCTATGTCGGCGAGAATATCGAATTTGCCCCCGGTCGCGTGATCCTGGAACCGCGCACATTGGCGAAAATGCTGGACGGTCTGGCAATTTCTGGTGGCGAGCTGGTTTTGGATATTGGCGCGGGCTATGGCTATTCTGCTGCGGTCATCGCCCGGATGGCCGAGGCCGTGATCGCCGTCGAAGATGACGGTGACCGGGTTGCAGAGGCCCAGGGCGCGCTGACCGAACAGGGTGCGGATGGCGTCATCATGCATGAAGCGCCGTTGAACGAGGGCGCGCCGGAGCATGGGCCCTATGACGTGATTGTCATCGAAGGTGGCATCGCCGATGTCCCGCCCGCAATTGCCGACCAGTTGAAAGAGGGCGGGCGCATTGCCGCGCTGTTCATGGATGGCGCATTGGGCACCGTGCGGATCGGATACAAGCAGCACGGGGTCATCACCTGGCGGTTTTCCTTCAATGCCTCGGCGCCTGTTTTGCCGGGTTATGAAAAAACGACGGAATTCGCGCTTTAACGCGTTGAACATTTGGTACGTGTTACCCAGATGGGTGAAGTCCATAGCTGCATGTTCCAAAGGAATTGATCCGGCAAACATGTCATTTGCGTCCGGGTAGGAGACCCTATTGATGATCGGCAAGACAATGAAACTTTCGGCAAAGCGTTTGATGCTGGCGTTTACAGTGGCTGCGGTCCCGGTTTTCGCCCCTTTGGCGGCCACAGCCGAAACCTTGGCGGATGCTCTTGCCGGGGCTTACGATCATTCAGGTCTGTTGCAACAAAACCGGGCGCTGCTGCGCGCCGCCGACGAAGATGTGGCGGTCTCGGTCGCACAGCTTCGCCCGATCCTTGGGTGGGCGGCATCCTTCTCGCGTGATTTTGGGTATTCCAACGCGTTCAGCACATCCGCCGGCACATTCGTCGGGTCAGGATCGCAAAGCGATACCGCGAGTTTTGCAATCACCGCTGAATTGTTGCTGTATGATTTTGGCGCATCGCGTTTGCGGATTGATGCGGCCAAGGAAACCGTGCTTGCCACCCGCGAGGGGCTGATCGCGATTGAGCAATCGGTGTTGCTGCGGGCGGCCACGGCATTTGTGAACGTGCATCGTGCGGCGGAAACCGTCGCCCTGCGTCAGAACAACCTGCGGCTGGTGCAACAGGAATTGCGCGCCGCGCGCGACCGTTTCGAAGTGGGCGAAGTAACCCGCACGGATGTCTCTTTGGCCGAAGCGCGCCTGGCGTCGAGCCGCGCCAATCTGGCGGCCTCCGAAGGTGAGTTGCAGCAGGCGGCGGAAGAATACAATGCCGCGGTTGGCCACAAGCCTGGCAATCTGGTCCCGGTGACACGGCTGCCGCAGCTGGAATCCAATGTGGATACGGCCAAAGCCATCGCACAGCGCACCCATCCCGATATGAAACAGGCGCAGCACCAGGTTGCGACCGCAGATCTGAACGTGCGCCGGGCCGAAGCTGCGATGAAACCCACGGTGAAGCTGACCGGTCGGTTGGCCAAAGCCGGTGATTTCGATTCCGAGGCGTATAGCAACTCTGGTTCGGTATCGTTGGATTTCTCGGGCCCGATCTATCGCGGTGGCGAATTGTCCGCATTGGCGCGTCAGGCTGCGGCGCGCTCTGATGCGGCGCGATCAAATCTGCATGTCGTGCAACATGCGGTGGCTTTGCGGGTTGGCAATGCCATGGCCGGGTATCGCGTAGCAAATGCCTCGATCGAGGCGACGCAGCGCCAGATTGCTGCGGCGCGGGTGGCGTTTCGCGGTGTGCGCGAAGAGGCCAGCCTGGGCCAGCGGACCACGCTGGATGTTCTGACCGCGGAACAGGAATTGCTGGATGCGGAAACGGCCTATACCTCGGCGGTGGCGGACAGGGCGATTGCCGCCTATCAGGTTTTGTCGTCAATGGGATTGATGACCGCCAAACATCTGGCGCTGAATGTGCAGCAATATGATCCGGCTGAATATTACCGTTTGATTAAGAATGCCCCGGCAAAAAGCCTTCAGGGCGATAAATTGGACCGTGTTCTGCGCCGTATTGGTGACTGATACCTACGTAATTGCCACAAGTCGCGCACAATTGTTGCTATCTGTTGTGTGGGTGTGTCGGGCGGGTTATCCTTTGCCCGAGGCAAAGTGGTGAACAAAATGTCAGATCCTGTTAAATCCTCTGAAATTGAGGATGTGCTGTCGTCTATTCGCAGACTGGTGTCCGAAGAGGCACGTAGCGAAATGCAAGCGCGGCGTAAATCCCCGCCTGCGAAAGCGCCAGCCCCGGTTGCGCCGCCAATGGCGCAAACTCCTTCGGCGAAACCGGCGCCAACCGTCGTTCCAGCAACCAGACCCGTTCCGGCGTCTGGTGTCGTGCAACCCCCGAAAGTCGCGCCAGAGACATCCGATGTTGCGGCAAAGGCCAATAGCCAGCCAGAGCCGGATGCTTTGGTCCTGACCCCGGCGCTGCGTGTGCATCAGGGTGGGGCGGACACGCAAACGCCCAGTGATTTCGCCGTGCCAGAGGCCGCTGTGTCTGCGGCGGATCTGGAGGCAGAGGATGATGCCCCCAATGCGGGGGGGCAGGGCCCGGAAGTCGCGCAAACGGAAGCAGCAGAAGCCGCTGTTGACGTCGAGGCCGGTGATGATTTGCAAGAGGCCGTTTTGGACGTGGTTGCCGAGGCGATCGCCGCGTCGGCCGTCGATGCCGAACTTTCCGAAGATCCCGCGCCGATGCCCGGAAACGACGACGTCGCAGAGCCAGCCATGGATGCCGCACCGGTGCCAGATGCGGTGGGCGAAGTTGCGGAAGACGAGGCCGAGGTTGCGGCGGACCCAATCGAGGATCTGCACGAACCCCCAAGCGAGCCTTTGACCCTGGATGCCAAATTGATCGCGCTTGAGGCTTTGATCGCGACCTCCAAAGCGACCAGTGCAGCCAAGCCGGAGGCCGCTGCGCCTTCCACTGAACGGCCAATCGCGGAAATAACACCGGAACCCATCTCGGACGTAGCGCCAATGGCGGCGCCAGAACCAAAGGCGACGCCAGAGGTCGCCCCAGAACCCAAGGCGACGCCAGAGCCAAAAGCCGAGCAAGAGATCGCACCAAAGGCCCAAGAGCCTGTCACGCCAGAGGCCACTGCGACGGTTGTTTCGCTGCCGGAAGACACGGCAGAAGAAGAGCCGACCATCACCTGGGAAGATCACCTGCCCGAAGGTTCAGACCCGCAGGCCGATCCCGAACCAGAGGATCTCGCGTCGCGTGACGAAGCCGATCCCGTGGATGTGGTTGCCGATGCGGTTGTGGATATCGAATCGCACCTGCGGCCGATTGACCCCGCACCCATGCCAGAGGCTGCATCCCTTGCCGCCGCAGAACAGGCCCCGACGCCTTCGCCCGAACGCACCGAAGAGGCAAATGCCGACGCCGGTGATCTGCAAACAATTGACGAAGACACCCTGCGTACCATGGTGGCCGAAATTGTAAGAAGCGAGCTTCAGGGCGCTCTGGGGGAACGGATCACCCGCAACGTGCGCCGTCTCGTCCGGCGCGAGATCCATCGCGCCCTTGCCAATCAGGATCTCGACTAAGTCAAATCGGCCCGCATAACCGATGGGGGTAGGGGAGGCCGCGCAACCTTTGCGCGGCATTTTCCCGGACTTTTATCTGAACACACAAAAAACGCGCCCTGCAGAGGGCGCGTTTTTTTTAAGGTCGTTTAGGTGCACTCAAGTCGTAATCAGGCGGCTTCAGCCTGTTCTGCGGCAGCAGCGGCATTACGGCGTTCACTCTCTTCGCGCGAAAGCGCAACCGAGGTGCGAACACCCTTGCCCACGAAATCCATCAATCCGGACACAACCCGTTCATTCGGGTCGATCCCGGCGCAGGACAACACTTCGCGACCATCGCGCGACCGTGCCCAGCGGGCGATTTGTTCGGGGCCATTGCCATACTTCTTGTCGTCGGCGATAGCATCGTCGAGTGCAGCCAAAACCACCGCAGCAAACAGCTTGCGGGCACGGCTGCCCTGTTCGCTGTTAAAGGCTGTACCATCAACGAAATCTTTCATGAATTGTCCTTTGTTCTTGCTCTTGCGTTTTCGGCGTGAAGGCCCTTATGGCGCTTTTTTTCTGATTCGGATACCCTGCAAATGCATACCACTTATGCGTATATTGCATGGCTTTTCGCAGGTGCAAAACGAGATATGGTAAGCTTGCACCGCGCCGCAACCCGATATATAGGGTCGCAAAGTTCGACATCAACCTTCTGACAAGGTTTTGCCCCAATGCCCAAGATCAACGGTAATGAAATTCGTCCTGGAAATGTGCTTGAGCACAATGGTGGTCTTTGGGCCGCGGTCAAGGTCGATCATGTCAAACCCGGCAAGGGCGGGGCATTCGCGCAGGTTGAAATGAAAAACCTGCGCAACGGTTCCAAACTGAATGAACGGTTCCGCTCGGCGGACAAGGTCGAACGGGTGCGTCTGGAACAAAAAGACATGCAGTTCCTGTACGAAAATGACGGCATGTTGGTGTTCATGGACATCGAAACCTATGACCAGGTGGAATTGCCTTCGGACATTCTGGGCGAGCGGCGTCCTTTCCTTCAGGATGGCATGACCATCGTCGTGGAATTCCACGACACCGAGGCGCTGAATGCGACCCTGCCGCAGAAGGTCACCTGCAAGATCGTCGAGACAGAGCCGGTCGTCAAAGGTCAGACCGCCGCCAATAGCTTCAAGCCTGCCGTTCTCGACAACGGTGTTCGTGTTTCGGTGCCGCCGTTTGTCGGTCAGGACGAGATGATCGTCGTGAACACCGAAACCATGGAGTATTCCGAGCGCGCCTGACCCGGGGCTCGCGCGCATATCCCCCGACTTCCGGGGGCGCAAATATCATGAACCAAGGCCTCCGGCACTTAGCCAAGGAGGCCTTTTTGATGATTAACCCCTGCACAGTTTCCGATCTGCCAGGCATTGGCGGCCATGTTGCATGGCCTGCATGCGGCGCAATTGCATGTGCTGCCACAGCCAAACGGTGGCGCCGCCGATGATCTCGGCAAATCGCTGCATCTCGCGATGATACGCGGCACCCGGATATTGGCCTACCGAACCGAAGACGTGCCGCGCGGCATCCTGCTGTGGCACGTCGCGGACCGGCCCAGCGCGCCCAGGGCGCCGCAGCAGGCCGTGCTCGACCATATCTATGTCGCGCCGGGTTGGCGCCGTCGCGGCATCAAGCGCCGCCTTGTTCGACGGTTCGAGGCAGAGCTTGCCGCTGCGGGATGCGTGGGCTGGCTTACCGCAACAGAAGTGGCAGCGCGTCAGGGCAGCATGGCGGGGCCGCTGGCGGCCCCAACGTGGAACATCGGGATCAGCTCAAGAGCCTGACAGGCACACCATCGGCCTGCATCTCGCCCTTGGCGCGATCGAAACGCAAATAGGCCAGGGCCCGCAGGGCACCCTCGGTCCCGGCTTGTGTGCCCAAGACCCCAACGGCTTTGCCATCGGCGGTGATTTCGGTGCCAACCGGGGCCCGCCCGTCAATCGCCACCTGGGCCAATCCCTTGCGCAGTTCGGTTTTGTGTTTCATGCGCGCCGTCACTTCCTGACCGACGTAACACCCCTTGCGGAAATCCACACCCGACAGCCGTTCAAACCCCATTTCCAACAGATAGGAATCGGTCCCCAATTCTGCCCCCCATCGCGGCACCAGGGCGGCAACATGCAGTGCGTCCCAATCGGTGTCGTCGTCGGCCAGCGCTTCGGCGGCAATCAACCGCCAGCCCAGCCGGGCATCGCGCGGATCTGCCAATGCGCCGTCTGGGGTCTGGCCAGTGCCCCGGGATACCTGCAAATCCGTCATTTCGATGACCACGTCGGCCCGCAGCTTGTACATGCCCAACCGCGCCAGCAATCCCGGCGCCAATTCGGCCTCGCAATCCATCAGGACATCATCGCCATCCGCCTGCAAAAAGAACTCTGCCAGCAATTTGCCCTGCGGCGTCAGGATCGCGGCATAGACCAGCCCCTGTGCCAACCCGGCGATGTCATTGCTGACCAGGCCCTGCAAAAAGTCACGGACATCGCCGCCGGACAGGCGCAGCACCTTGCGGGTCTCTGCATAATTGGTCATTTCGCATTTCCTTTTATCGCCTTGCTTTCATATAGACCCGACAGGGACAACCAAAAGAGGGCAAATCATGCGCGCACCGATTTCGGTCATCATTCCGACATTGAATGCCGGGGCGGATCTGCCCGCCTGTCTGATGACCCTGGGCGAAGGTTTGAAAGAAGGGGTGATCCGCGAATTGATCATCAGCGACGGGGGCTCTACCGACACCACGCTGGAAACCGCCGCCGCCGCCGGGGCCGATGTCGTGACCGGCCCGCCATCGCGCGGCGCGCAGCTGCGCCGTGGGGCGGATGCGGCACAGGGGGATTGGCTGCTGTTCCTGCATGCCGACAGCCAATTGTCCCAGGGCTGGACCGGGCCCGTGCTGGATCATCTCGCGCGCGACACCGCCGCCTGTTTCTGCCTCGCCTTCCGAAGCCGCCACCCAATGGCGCGCCTCACCGCAGCCTGGGCCAACCTGCGCAGCCGCATGTTCAATCTGCCCTACGGCGATCAGGGGCTGCTTATTCCACGGGCGCTGTACGAAGGCATCGGTGGCTACCCTGACCAACCGCTGATGGAGGATGTGGCCATCGCGCGGGCCCTTGGCACCCTCCGGGTCTTGCCGGTGACGACAACAACCTCTGCCGAAAAATACATCCGCGATGGATGGCTCCGCCGGGGCCTGCGAAATATCACCACGCTGTTGCGCTATCTGTCGGGGACATCACCGGAAACGCTGGCCAAATCCTATCAACGCCCCCGGTCCTGACCTTCTTCTGTTTGGAAATATCCCGGGGTCCGGGGCAGAGCCCCGGTCAGCTTCGGCCAAGGTCAGCTTGCGCCGCTGTCCTGCATCCCATGCAACCGGGCATAGGCGCCGCCGGCCGCCAAAAGCGCGTCATGCGTGCCCTGTTCCACCACCTGGCCCTGATCCATCACCACAATCTTGTCGGCGTGGCGCACGGTCGACAAGCGGTGGGCAATCACCAATGTGGTGCGCCCCTTCGCCAGTTGATCCAACGCCTGCTGCACCAATGCCTCGGACGCGGTGTCCAGCGCCGAGGTCGCTTCGTCCAGCAACAGGATCGGCCGGTCGCGCAGCACCGCGCGGGCAATTGCCACCCGCTGGCGCTGCCCGCCCGATAGGTTCGATCCGCGTGGCCCGGCGGGGCTGTCCAAACCATCATTCAGACGTGGCAAGAAATCATCGACATGTGCCGCCGCCAGCGCGGCTTGCAGCGCAGTGTCGCTCACGTCCTTGCCGTCCAGCACGATATTGTCGCGCAGGCTCTCGTCAAACAGCAACGCCTCCTGGCTGACCACCGAAAACAGCGACCGCACATCCGCCACATCCATCTCGCGCACATCGGTGCCGCCGATGGTGACCTGGCCGGATTGCACATCCACCAGCCGGGTGATCAGATTGAACACTGTCGATTTGCCCGCACCCGACGCGCCGACCAATGCGGTGGTCTTGCCAGCCTCGGCCACAAGCGACGCACCGCGCAGCACCGGGGCATCGCCAAAGGCCAGATGCACATTGTCCAGCACAATCTCTGGTGCACCTGTCGGCGCGGGTTTCGGCTTGGCCGGCGAATTCAGCGCCGGTTTGGTTTCCAGAAGTTCGCGCAATCGCTCGATCGCGGCCGCAGCCACCTGCCAGACACCCGAGACCGCGCCCAACCGGCGCAGGGGCTCGAAGGTCAGGCCAAGCGCGGTGAAAAACGCCATGAAATCGCCCACCGTCTTGGTGCCGTCGATGATTTCACGCCCGCCATAGAGCAGCACGCCAAAGAAGCCGACACCGGCCATCAGATCGACCAGACCGGGGATCATCGCCTGACCAAGGGCCGATTTGGTTTCAACCTTGATGCGTTTGCGGGTCAATTTGCCGTAGCGGCCCGCCTGATAGCCTTCCAGCCGGTTCAGCTTGATTGGCACGATGCCGTGGAAAATTTCGTTCAACCGCACCGACAGGCTGGCCGCGACATCGCGGGCAGAACGCGCATGGCGGCGCACATAGCGTTGCAGGACAACCACCGGCACCACCATCACCGGCACGCCGACCATGGCCACCAGCGTCCAGCGCCAGTCAATGCCAAGCGCCACCCCGAACAGCGACACCAGCGCAATGGCATCCCGCCCGGCGCCGGTGACAATTGTACGCCAGACCTTGTTGATTGATCCGACATCGCCCTCGACCCGTTGCATCAGATAGCCGGGGGAATGTGTCTGGTGGAACTGGCCCTCAAGCGTCATCAGATGGCTGACAAGATCTTCGCGGATCTCGCCCGCGGTCACCTGGCCAAGTCGCGTCAAAAGCACCTTTTGCACCACGGATGCACCGGCGCGCAGGGCAAAGATCCCCAGAATGGCCAAAGCCACCCAAATCAAAAGGTCCCCACGTCCACCGATGAAAATCTGGTCGAACATCGGCTTCATCGCATAGCTGATCGCGCCATACATGCCGCCTTCGATGGCCATGAAGACCAGCGCAATCGACAACAGCCCGATGTGGCGGTGCAGATACCGCCGCCAGAGCCACATACCAAGCCCCTTGGAGTGATGGGCGGCCTCTGACGTATTGGCCTTCGGGCCCTTGGGGTTTGGGGGCTGTGTTGCCGGGTCGGTCACGTGTTTTCCAGTGCCAGATCACGCAGCATTTGCGCGCATTGTGCCGGGCTGTCGCGCCGATCCCAGGCATCGTTCAAACGCTGGGCGCGATATTCTGTGCCCAACCAGGTTTCAAAATCAATCGGATCGGCGTTTTTACGTGCCTCATAGACATCAAGGATATAATCCTGCACCCCGGTCTTGGTCCATTTCATATGCAGGTATTTCATGCCCAGCTGCGCGCGGGCCTCTTCCACCGGTACATCTTCGCAGACCATAAGGTACATTGCGGCGACGATCCCGGCGCGGTCCGCACCGGATTTGCAATGGAACACAAACGGTTTTTCCACGTCGCGAATGGCGTCAAGGACGGCCTGAATCCGTTCCCGCTTGGTCGCATTGCGTGCCCACATCTTGGTGACGTGAAATTTCAGCCCCAGCTTTTCACAGGCTTCCTTTTCAAACAGGTAATGGGCGAATTTCTCTTCTCCGCGCAGGGTGATCACCGATTTGATTCCCATATCGCGGTACCGTTTCAGCCGCGCAGGCCCGGGGTGGTTTGATCGGTACACCCCCGGCGCAATCTGAAAGAAATTGGTCCACGGCACCCGCAGGAAGGCATGATCGAAGATCTGATAATGCACATGACCCCAGAACCGGCCTGACGGGGTAGAGATATCCTTGCCAAAGGACCGCCGCAACTTGCGCTCGCGGTCTTCGATCCAGGTCATCATTGCCTTGAACATGGAATTCCGGCTTTTGCCGCCCCAGAGTTTCGCTGCATTTATGGTCTGCGCGGGTTTAGGCGACCGTGGCCCCTGTGGCAAGCGTGGCCATGTGGATTGACGGCGGTCGATTGCCGGGGTTAGCTCTCTTCAAACTTTCGGAGCCTTCCACATGTCCCTAGCCAATGGCCGCACTTACCGGGCGATTCCCGGTCCGTCGGAAACCCCGGATGCCGTACAGCGCGCGATGCACCGGTCTTCGGTAAATATCTATGAGGGTGAGATTGTCGATCTGACCCATAGCCTTGTCCCGGATCTGCGCCGGGTGGCGCGGACCACACATAATGTGGCGATGTATATCTGCAACGGCCATGGCGCCTGGGAGGCCGCGCTGGACAATGTGCTGAACCCCGGCGACCACGTGCTGGTGCCTGCGACCGGTCGGTTTGCCCATGGCTGGGCGGAAATGGCGGTCGGGTTGGGGATCGTGCCCGAGATCATCGAATATGGCCTGCAATCCCCCTTTGATGTCGCCGAAGTGGAACAACGCCTGCGCGACGACAAGGCGCATCGGATCAAGGCGGTAATGGGTGTGCATGTCGATACGGCGACCTCGATCCGGTCCGATATTGCCGGGCTGCGCCGGGCGCTGGATGCGGCGGGGCATCCTGCGCTGTTGATGGCGGATTGCGTGGCCTCCTTGGGATGTGACCGATTCGAGATGGATGAATGGGGGGTCGATGTCACGGTGACCGGCAGCCAAAAGGGGCTGATGGTGCCGCCGGGGCTGGGGATCGTGTTCTTTTCGCCCAAGGCGGCGGCGCATCGCCCGGAACGGGTGTCCCGGTATTGGGATTGGGGTCCACGAGCCGACCCGGACATGTATTATCAATTTTTCGGCGGCACGGCGGCGACCCATCATATCTATGGAATGCGCGCGGCGCTGGACATCATGATGGCCGAAGGGATCGAGGCGATCTGGTATCGGCACGCAACCCTTGCGCGGGCGATTTGGGCCGCGGTCGAAACCTGGGGCCAGGAGGGGCGCCTGCGGCTTAACGTGGTCGATCCTGCCTTTCGCAGCCATGCGGTGACCGCGCTTGCCATCGGCGCGCCGGACGGGCAACGGCTTCGGGATTGGTGTGAGCGCAATACCGGGGTGACCCTGGGCATTGGCCTGGGCATGGCCCCCCCCGACAGCGCAGAGCGGCATGGGTATTTCCGCATTGGCCACATGGGCCATGTCAATGCGCATATGGTTTTGGGGCTGTTGGGCAGTGTCGAGAGGCCTGAGCGCATTGAACATCCCGCATCGCGCGGGGGGCGTTCAGGCGGCGGTGTCGGTCATTTCTGCCAGCGCCGAGCCAGCCGATTGATCCAGAGGTTGAGTGCCACCCCGGTCAGCAGCACCGCCGCCAGACCGAAGCTGGCCAGGAGCGCGATCAAAATCCAGCCGAGGTTGACGCCGAACATCACCACACAGGCGGTGGTGTAATCCGGTGCACGGCCGATCGCGCGATCTTTGGCTCTGTCATACATGCGACACCCCGACAATTCGTTGTTGGGGTCAGGTTAACCGGTTTCCCGATAGTGGTCGGTAAATTTTTCGGGACGGGGACCAAGACGTGGGGGAGTGGGAGCGCGCACTTCGGGTTTGTTGGCGGGCAGCCCCCCAAACCGCAGGGCAGATGTGGGGTAGCCGCCCAAACCACAGGACAGATGGGGGGCAGCCCCCCAAACCGCAGGATAGATGGGGGGCCAGCCCTCCAAACCGCAGGACAGATGGGGGGCCAGCCCCCCAAACCCCCCGGGATATTTCTGGTCAGATGAAAGGCGAAACCCCGATCAAATCTGAGGGCATTCTGGGCGGGCGGGGTGATGCGGCGCTGTGGTGCTCAGGACGGTGTCAATGTGCCGTCGGCCATCGTGACCTGGCGGTCCATGCGCCCGGCAAGGTCGAGATTATGGGTGGCGATCAGCGCGGACAGGCCCGTGTCCCGTACCAGGGACATCAGGACGTCAAACACCCGGTCTGATGTGGCGGGGTCCAGGTTGCCGGTGGGTTCATCCGCCAGCAGAAGCCGGGGCGCATTGGCCATGGCACGGCAAAAGGCCACCCGCTGTTGTTCGCCGCCCGACAACGCACCGGGCCGATGTGCGGCCCGAGTTTCAAGCCCGACTTTGGCCAGTAGATCCTTGGCGCGGTCGCCTGCGTCCGCCTGGGGCACACCATCGGCCAATTGCGGCAGAACCACGTTTTCCATTGCGGAGAATTCCGGCAGAAGGTGGTGAAACTGATAGATAAATCCGACTTCTCTTCGCCGTGTTGCTGTGCGTTTTCGGTCGGATAATCCGATCATGTCCTGACCCGCGATCCTGACCGATCCGGCATCCGGCACGTCCAGAAGGCCGGCGATATGCAGCAGTGTCGATTTGCCCGCGCCGGAGGGGGCGACCAAGGCCACGACCTCGCCTTTGGCCAAGGTCAGGTCGGCGCCACGCAGCACCTCGACAGCATTTTTCTGGCCCTTGTTATAGGACTTGGTCACACCCTGCAGGGACAATACCGGATCATTCATAGCGCAGCGCCTCGACCGGGTTCATCCGCGCGGCACGGCGGGCCGGAAAAATGGTGACCACAAAGCTCAGACCGAGCGACAGCGCCACAGCGGAGATCACATCCGACAGTTGCAGTTTCGCAGGCACCGCGTAGAGCCCGCGAATGGACGGATCCCAGACGCCGCCGCCCGCAACGTAGTTCACCAGCGAAAAGACCGCATCGACGTTCAGGGCAAACAGGCAGCCAAACAGCACCCCAAACCCCGTACCGATCAACCCGGTAAAGGCCCCGCAGATAAAGAACACCCGCAAGACCGAGCCTTCGGACAGGCCCATGGTGCGCAGGATGCCGATGTCGCGGCCCTTGTTCTTGACCAGCATGATCAGCCCCGACACGATGTTCATTGCCGCGATCAGCACCAGGATCGACAGGATGACGAACATCACATTGTCCTCGATTTCCAGAGCGCGCAGAAAAGATCCGCTGGCATCCCGCCAGGTCCAGATCAGGGCCCGATCACCCGCCGCCTGCATCAATGGCAGGGCCAGCGCGTCGACGGCATCCGGGTCTTTGACCATGACCTCGATCTCATCCGCGGCATCTTCGCGGTTGAAATAGATCTGGGCCTCTGCAAATGGCATATAGAGCCGCGTGCGGTCGATATCATAGCGGCCCGCCGTGAAAATATACGTAACTTCATAGGCCTGGACACGCGGCGAGGTGCCGAATGGCGTCTTGACCCCATCCGGGGAAATCAGCCGAATGCGGTCGCCGATGGTCACCCCCAGCTCGCGCGCGACACCAGATCCGATGGCAATACCCTCGGAGAACCGCCCCAAGTCGCCTTGTTTTTCCTCGGGGTTTGCAATGCGCGGGATGGTCGACAGGTCGGCGGCGGAGATGCCGAACACCTCGATCCCGGAGTTGCGGCCATTGGCGGTGGCCATCACCTGACCCTTGATCAGCGGGGCTGCGCGGGTGACATAATCCTGAGCGGCAATTCGGTCGGCCAAAGCCGTGTAATCCGGGATTGTACGGTCGATCTGGCCAAATTCATTCACATCCGCCTGGTAATAGACGGTGACATGGGCATTGGTCCCCAAAATCGTGTCAACGAATTCCGCCCGAAACCCAGAGCGCACGGCAAGGGTCGCGATCAGGGCAAACACCGCCAACGTAATGCCGATCAGGCTGATCCAGGTCATGGTGCTGACGCCGCCTTCGGCGCGTTTTGCCCGCAGGTAGCGCCAGGCAATCATCCATTCGAACCGCGCAAAGGGCGCGGGCGTGCGGGGATGTGGTCGCGGGTTGGCTTGGCTCATGCGATTTCCTTGGTTTCGCGCGGAAAGTGGGCAAAGCGGCGACGAGGGTCAAGCGCCGTTTGCCAATTTGGCGTGATCGGCGGAATGCAGGCATGTTGCGGGACTTTTTCTCTTCTGCAAACCGGCCTTCGCGGCTTTGCAACCGTGCAATTCCCGCGCTTGCATCGGCTTGCCGCTCTGTCATAGTGCGGCGCCATGAGAGATCCACGTTTCACCGCAATTGTCGCTGCCCTGCCGTCAACTGTGCCCTTTGTCGGGCCGGAAAAGCTTGAACGGGACCGGGGTGGCACGTTTGTTGCCCGATTGGGCGCAAACGAGAGTGTGTTTGGCCCATCGCCCAAGGCGATTGCCGCGATGCAGGCCTCGGTTGGCGACATCTGGAAATATGGCGACAGCACCAGCCATGATTTGCGCCATGCGATTGCCGGCGATCTGGGTGTCGACCCGGACAACATCGTTGTCGGGGCAGGGATTGACGGGCTGCTTAATTCCACCGTGCGGTTGATGGTCGGGCCGGGTGATCATGTGGTGACTTCGGATGGGGCCTATCCGACATTCAACTATCATGTGGCGGGCTATGGCGGCACTTTGCACAAGGTGCCTTATCTCGATGATCACGAGGATCCTGATGCGCTGATTGCCAAGGCACGACAGGTCGACGCAAAACTGGTGTATCTGGCCAATCCCGACAACCCGATGGGCACCTGGCATGGTGCGGCACGTATTGCCGAAACGATTGCCGCGCTGCCGGATGGATGTGTGTTGGTTCTGGATGAGGCCTATGTTGAATTCGCGCCTAAGGACAGCGTTCTGCCGTTGGATGTCAGTGACCCGGCGGTGCTTCGGTTTCGTACCTTTTCCAAAGGGTTTGGCATGGCGGGGGCGCGTGTTGGCTATGCCATTGGCCATAGGGACGTGATTGCCGCCTATGAAAAGGTACGCAACCATTTTGGCATGAACCGCACCGCACAGATCGGGGCGCTGGCCGCCTGGCAGGATCGCGATTGGCTGGTGCATGTACAGGAGGAGGTCGCTCTGGCGCGCAAGCGGATTGCGGCCATTGCGCAGGAGGCCGGTCTTGTGGCGCTGCCCTCTGCCACCAATTTCGTGACCCTTGATTGTGGCGCGGACGGTGATTTTGCCCGCCGGGTTCTGGCGGCGTTGATGGCACGCGGCATCTTTGTGCGGATGCCCTTTGTTGCGCCAGAGGATCGTTGCATCCGGATCAGTGCCGGCACGCCGGAGATGCTGGATGCCTTTGCCGCGGCTTTGCCCGCCGCATTGGACGAGGCGCGAACCGGCTAAGATTGGCGTCGCCCTGCGGCGGCGCAATCCGGTGCTTGTGGATGTTTTTGGGATAAGTTGCGTCGGAATTTCCCTGGCCGGGGCCTTCGTGTGTCGGCGGTCCTTGCGGTGGGATCGAACAATTTTGCCGGCTTATCCACCGAATTTCCCGCAAGGGTTGACCAAATGCAACTACAGGCGTCTTTTTCCCGCTTTCGGGATCGAGGTGCGGGTCAAATTGTATTTCGCGTCTGGATGGGGCGGATGGCCTTCGGTGCGGCGCCAGAATCCGATGCCCCCCAACCGCATCCACAGCGGAAAGGTAAACACCATACCGGCCAGGAAACCACCGGCATGGGCCCAATAGGCGACGCCGCCCTGATCGCTGGGCGTGCCAAAGCCGCCGAACAATTGCAAGGCAAACCACAATCCCAGCATGATCCAGGCCTGGCACCGGGAAAACCCGGAAAAATACGATCAGGATCAACAGGATATCGACCTTGGCCTTGGGGAAAAGCAACAGATATCCGCCCATGACGCCCGCAATGGCACCAGAGGCCCCGATCACGGGGATCATCGAATTGGGCGCAGCGGCATATTGCAACAAGGACGCTGCCAACCCGCAGCCGAGGTAAAATACCAAATAGGGCAGCTGGCCCATTTCATCTTCGATGTTGTCACCAAAGATGTAGAGGAACAGCATGTTGCAGGCCAAATGCATGAACCCGCCATGCAGGAACATAGAGGTCAACAGCCCGAGATAGCCCTCGCCGGCACTGATCCGACCGGGCAAGAGCGCATAATCCCAATAAAACAGGGCCATTTCGCGGTCTGTGCCCAATTCGGCGGTGGAAATCAGGAAGACGGCGATATTCACCGCCATCAACACATAGGTGATATAGGGTCGGCGCCCGGACGGATTATGATCGCGGATTGGAAACATGGCGGGAAAGTTTCCACTTTCCCGCCCAAGGTCAAGACATTCCCGACAAAAGCGCCGCATTCCCGCCAGAGGCGGTGGTATCGACACAGACGTGGCGTTCATGGGTGACGTGACCGCGATCCGGCACGCCGGTGATCAGTGGCAGGATCGGGCCATCACGTTCCGCCAGCGCCGTGGTCAATGCGCGCGCGGTCGCCGCGTCGCCCCACCAGATCGCGCCAGAGAAATTGTCCAGCGTTGTCAGCGCCGAAGGCTCTAACGCGCCGGCCACCCGCAGGCCCATGCCGCCCTGGGCTTCGACCGCGTCCTTTTGTGCCTGCGCGGCGGCGTCGCCCGGCCCAAGACACAGGACCGGCGGGCGGGACAGGGTGGTCAACCGGTTGGATTCCCCCGTCGGGCCCGGCAGCGACAATGGCGCCAGCGGGGCAGGGGCGATACGGGCATTCAGCGCCTCTTGCAGAGCGGCGGGATCGACCGGCGCGCCGGGGGCGTCTGTGACCGTGTCAACGCGATGCTGACCAAACCGCGCCAGATAATTCGGCCCGCCTGCCTTTGGTCCCGTACCCGAAAGCCCCTCGCCGCCAAAGGGTTGGCTGCCGACGATTGCACCGATCTGGTTGCGGTTCACATAGATATTCCCGGCATGCACCCGCTCCGAGACATGCTGCACCCGATCGTCAATCCGGGTTTGCAGACCAAATGTCAGCCCGTATCCGGTGGCGTTGATGGCGTCGATCACATCGTCAAGCTGGTCGGCGTCAAAGGTCGCGATATGCAGGACGGGGCCGAAAATCTCGCGCGTCATATCGTTGATGCCTTTGACCCGGATCAGGGTCGGGGCGATGAAGTGGCCCGATTTGGGCACGCTGGTTTCCTTGACCACGCGCCCCTCGATCCGCGCTTTGGCGATGTAGTCGGCAATGCCGGACTGGGCTTCGGCGTCGATCACCGGACCAAGGTCGGTCGAAATGTCCCACGGTGCACCGGGGCGCAACGTCTCCATCGCGCCCATCAACATCTCGGTGAAATGCGGGGCAATGTCGCTTTGCACATAAAGGCAACGCAGCGCGGAACAGCGTTGGCCCGCCGATTGGAACGCGCTTTCGACAATCGCCGCAACCGCCTGTTCCGGTAGGGCGGTGCTGTCGACGATCATAGCGTTCAACCCACCGGTTTCGGCCAGGAACGGCGCGCCGGGGGCCATGTGTCTCGCCATCGCACGGCGAATGATCTTGGCGGTTTCGGTGGATCCGGTAAAGGCCACGCCACCGACGCGGGCATCCGACGTCAGCGCCGCGCCAACCGCGCCAGCGCCGGGCAGGCATTGCAACACCGCACGTGGCACGCCAGCCTGATGCAGCAATTCCACGGCGCGGGTCGCGATCAGCGGTGTCTGCTCGGCGGGTTTCGCCAAAACGGCATTGCCTGCCGCGAGGGCGGCGGAAACCTGGCCGGTGAAAATCGCCAAGGGGAAGTTCCAGGGCGAAATGCAGGTAAAGGTGCCAACCGGCGCGGTTTCTGGGGCGTTGGCGGCGTAATAGCGCAGGAAATCCACCGCTTCGCGCAGCTCCGCCACCGCATCCGGCAGGGTTTTCCCCGCCTCACGCGCCAACAGGGCAAACAATTCGCCATAGTTTTCTTCGTAAAGGTCCGCCGCCTTGGCCAGGATGGTGGCGCGCTCGGCTGCGGGCACGTCCCATGCTGTTGCGGCCGCCAGCGCCGCGTCGCAATCCGCCGCGCTGGCAAATTGGGTCGTGCCAACCGTGTCGGCAGCATCGGCCGGGTTTACGATATTCTGGGCGGCCTCTGGCGTTGTGTCCGCAGCCATAAGCGGCCTGCCGGTCCATTTGTGATCATTGAACGGCGCGCGTGCGGCATCAATCGCTGTCAATGTCGGGCGATGCGCCAGATCCCAACCGCGCGAATTCACCCGCTCTGGCTGATACAATTCCGGGCCTTTGGGCAGGTGGGGCGCTTTGTCATGGATCGCCTCAAACGGGTCACGCGCCACGACCTCGGCGGGCACGTCCTTATCCACAATCTGGTTTACGAAAGACGAGTTCGCGCCGTTTTCCAACAGCCGCCGCACCAGATAGGCCAGCAAATCGCGGTGCGCGCCGACCGGTGCATAAATCCGGCAGCGGGTGGCGTTATCCCCAAGCACAATGTTGTGCATCGCTTCACCCATGCCGTGCAAACGCTGGAATTCAAACGCGTCTTTTTTATCCCCAGCCATGTCGAGGATCGCCGCCACTGTATGGGCGTTATGCGTTGCGAACTGTGGATAAATCCGATCCGTCATGTTCAGCAACCGCCGGGCATTGGCAATATAGCTGACATCGGTGGCGGGTTTCGAGGTGAAGACCGGAAAGCTTTCCAGCCCCTCGACCTGGGCCAATTTGATTTCGGTATCCCAATAGGCGCCTTTGACCAGCCGCACCATGATGTGACGGTCTGTTTCCACGGCCAGCGCGTGCAGATAGTCCAGAACCGCACCGCAACGATGGCCGAACGCCTGAACCACCACGCCAAGCCCGTCCCAGCCGACAAGCCCGGGATCGCGCATCAGGCGCTCGATCAGATCAATGGAAATTGACAGGCGGTCCGCCTCTTCTGCGTCGATGTTCAGCCCCATTTTGCGGGACCGTGCCATCAGCGCCAGATCACGCAGGCGCGGGTACAACTCGGCCATGACCCGGTCTTTTTGCGCCTCTTCATACCGGGGATGCAGCGCCGAAAGTTTGACCGAGATGCCGGGGTTCTTGCGCACATCTCCATGGGTACAGCCATTGGCAATCGCCTCGATCGCACGGCCATAGGCGGCGTGATAGCGCATGGCATCCGCATCGGTGCGGGCCGCTTCGCCCAGCATGTCATAGGAATAGGTATAGCCCTTCTTTTCCATCCCGGCGGCGCGTTTCATCGCGGCTTTGATGTCCTCGCCCAGAACGAACTGGCGGCCCATTTCCTTCATAGCGCGGCCCACGGCGGTGCGGATCACCGGTTCGCCCAGACGTTTGACGGCCGCCCGCAGATGGCCAACCGGGCCGGGTTCGGATTCTTCACGCAGCACACGGCCGGTCAACATCAACGCCCAGGTCGAGGCATTGACCAGCGGCGATGTCGAATGCCCCATGTGACGACCCCAGTCGGAGGGCGCGATCTTATCCTCGATCAGGGCGTCGATGGTTTCCGGGTCCGGCACGCGCAACAAGGCCTCGGCCAAACACATCAGGGCCACGCCCTCGTCGGTGGACAGGCCATATTCGGCCAGAAAAACCTCCATCAGGCCGGGATCAGAGGTATCGCGAATGCGTCTGACCAGGCCCGCCGCGGCACCGCTGATGCGCGCACGATCTTCGGGGGACAGGTCAGCCTTTTCGACAAGACCCGCCAGGTTGGCGGCCTCATCAGCATAGGTCAGGTCATCAATGCGGGCGCGCAGCGTTGCGAGGTCAGTGGCGGTCATGGGAATCCCCGAGGTTTCGTTTTGCCCAGTATATCGGGAAGCGACTGGCCAATTTTCCCGTTCTCTGCCAGAATTCATCTGTAACGAACCGAATTTGTGGGGCATTTCAGTGCAATCGGATCAATTCGAACTAGATAGCTTTGACCGGGCCATTATCGCGGTCCTGGCCGAAGACGGGCGCATTTCCGTAACCGAGTTGGCCAAGCGCATTGGCCTGTCAAAATCGCCGACCCAGATACGGGTGCGGCGGCTGGAAGAGGCGGGGGTCATCCGGGGGTATCGCGCCATGTTGGACCCGATCCGGCTGGGTCTGGATCATGTTGCCTTTGTCGAGGTGCGCCTGGCCGATACACGCGAAGCCGCGCTGGCGGCCTTTGCTGCGGCGGTGGCGAAGATTCCGGAAATCGAGCAATGCCACCTGATTGCCGGCAATTTCGACTATCTGATGAAAGTGCGCACCACCAACATGCGCGCCTATCGGCTGGTTTTGGCGGAAAAAATCTCGACCCTGCCGCATTTGGCCAGCACATCGACCTATGTGGCGATGCAGGCAATCAAGGAAAGCGGTCTCGGCGATGTGACTTGATCGGGCGGCGAAACCTGACACGATAGGGTATGGTACGTTTGTTTTTGTTTCAATCGGCGCTTTGGTCGATGATCTCGCTCGCCGGGTCTGCCGCTGCAGAGAGCTGCCCCGAAGCAGCCGATCATTCCGCGCGGTTTGACCGGCTTTTTGCCCAGGTACAGGCCGCCCCGAACGAAGGCGCGGCCCAGGTCGTGGTCAATCAGATGTGGAACCTGTGGGCCGATGCGCCGGATCAGCAGGCGCAGGAAATTCTTGACCGGGGGCTGCGCAAACGGGGCGCACAGGATTTTCTGGGCGCGTTGCGGGATTTTGAAATCCTGATCGACCATTGCCCCGACTATGCCGAAGGCTACAACCAGCGCGGTTTTATACGGTTCATTCAGCGCGACTATGCGGCCGCATTGGTCGATCTGGACCGCGTGATCGCGCTGTCACCCCGCCATGTCGGTGCCTTGTCTGGCCGGGCGCTGACCCTGATGGCCTTGGGGCAAAACGATGCGGCGCGGCGCGACCTGCTTCGCGCGCTTGAGCTGAATCCATGGTTGCCGGAACGCCGTTTTCTGGCGCAATTATCGCCCGAGGCCGAGGAAACCGATCTCTGACGCAATTTTGCTGTTTTCTCGCCGGGACGAGCGTCTTATGGTCGCGGCGCTGACCCGCGTGCCGAAATGATGGCGCGGTGGGCCGGTCAACACAAGAGTTTCAAAACCCTTGAATGCATGCGATATAATGCATACAAAACAAGGAGTTGCGATTGGATGATTGGTTTTCAGGCCTGAAATCTGGCCCGAAACCGAAAACTGAAGACCAACGCCAGATGCGGGCGTGATGGAATGGTAGACATACCAGACTTAAAATCTGTTGGGCCTTGTGCCCGTGTGGGTTCGAGTCCCACCGCCCGCACCACTTCAGATTTCATCCCTCCAAGGTGCCGTAACACCTTGAAAGGATAAGTGGTTTCTGCGGTTCGAACACCGTTTTTTCGGCTGACGGGTAAAGGTTGCGAAAATACCAGTCGCAGCACGGTACGGCGCACTTCCAGGTCGCCTTTTTCCCATACGTGATAAGGGTTTGCGAGGAAGCGCATCGAAAGTTCGAACATTTCATCGAACGGATGCGCGGGACTGGCGATTTCAGCCATAGCGTCCCGCAAAATCGCCTTTTCCTGCTCAAGCTCCGAGATGCGACGTTCGTATGCAGCGATCAACTTGGTATTGCTTTCGACCTGAACCAAACGCTCAAGGAGGTTCTCGACGTCTCGGTCTAGTTGCCGGACCTTGGCCTTGAGGCGCTTCGTTTCGTCGGAGGCCGAATTGCTGCGTTCTTCCCACGCGGCCCGGAACGTGCGTTCGGCGAGTTCGAGCGTGGTTCGAACCGGGGTCAGGGTTTTCAAATACTCTGCAAACTGCGTTTCAATGTCGTCTCGACGCATCGACTTGCCCTTTTCCGAGCACCCTTTGTGGCTGCAAAGATAGTAAGGGTAGCGTTTCCCGGTATAACTCTTCGACCAACAGGCCGTAACGGAGTAGCCACAAACCTCACATACGAGGAAGTTCCGGAGTGGAAAGTCGTCTGCGATGTTCTTCCGCGCGGGTGCGATCTTACGCTCCTTTAGACGCTCCTGATTGATCTGATACGTTGAGAACGAAATGAGAGGCTCATGTTTTGCCTGCGTGAGCGCAATACCCCATTTGGGGTACTCGACGTAGCCAGCATAAAGCACGTTGGTCAGCATATTTTTGACTTTGTCGAAGTGGACCTCTGTGCCGCGATAACTCTTGGGAAATTCAGGTTTCGAATCCAAAAATCGCTTGACCTCAACCTGCGTCTGGAAACGACCCGAGGCAAAACCCTCCAATGCTTCTTTGACGATACTTGCGAGAGGCTCGCGCAACATCAACATTTTGCCCCCTCCGGGGGCTTTCTCGAGCGTGTAACCATATGGGGCGCTAAAGAACCAATAACCGTTCTTGAGGCGCGCCAGCGAGCGCCGTTGCGTCCGTTCGGCGTTGCTGGTCCGGTCGTGCTCCGCTACTGCGGCCATGATGATCTCGACGAAGCGGCCTCCCGCATCCTCGCCAAATTTTTGATTTGGGCTTTCAATTTTCGCGCCGCTGGCAGTGATCTTGTCGCGAAGCGTGGCGTGTGCTGATACATCACGTGCAAACCGAGCAATGTCTTCCACAACCACGATGAATGGCTCGTCACCCGCTGCACGGAGAAACGCGAGAAGTTGGTTCATGCCGGGCCGGTCAGAAAGCCGCCCCGAGATGACATCACTGAAGACCTCAACAACTTCATATCCTTTGCGTTCGGCATAGTCGCGACAAGTGCGTTCTTGGCTTTGACCTGCCCCCTGCTGGTCCCTCATTCATAATGAGAGTTTGCAGGTTGAATCTGGGTATTCGGCTTCCGCGTCTGACGCAAGCGCGCCGGGCGCGGAGTTTTCAAATTGCTCAAGCGCACGGCGCGCTTGCAGCGGCGTTTGGTTGCCCAAGGACGAGTGTGGCCTGACCGTGTTATAGTCGTAACGCCATAGGGCCAGCTTGCGCCGCGCATCATCCAGGCTGTCGAAGATCTCCTCGTTCAGTAGCTCATCCCTGAGACTGCCGTTGAAGCTCTCGATGAACGCGTTCTGCTGCGGCTTGCCCGGATCGATGTAGTGCCACGGCACCTCGTTCTCGTCGGCCCATTTCAGGATGGCCCGACTGGTGAACTCAGTTCCATTATCGCTGACAATGCAGCCGGGCTTTCCGTAAAGCCGGATCAGAGCGCTGAGCTCCCGGGCGACCCTTGCGCCGGAGAGGCTGGTGTCCGCGATAAGGCACAGGCATTCCCGAGTGCAGTCATCGATCACTGCCAGCATCCGGAACTTCCGCGAGGCGCCGAAGCTGTCGGATACGAAGTCCAACGACCAACGAGCATTGGGATACGCCGCAACTGGCATCGGCACCCTGGTGCCACGCGCCCGTTTCCGGCCGCGCCGCCGCTTCACGGACAGCCCTTCTTCGCGATAGACCCTGTAGAGCTTCTTGTGGTTCATGGTCATGCCCTTGCGCTCCAGCAGCACGCCGATCCGGCGGTAACCGAACCTGCGCCGCTTGGCAGCGATGTCCTGCATCTCCTTGCGGATCTCGGTACAGTCCGGTGGGCGTTCTCGCCGGACTGTTTTGGGATCGACACCGACAAGCCTGCAGGCCCGGCGCTGCGAGATGTCATGATCCCGCATCGCCCGAAGCGCCGCGTCTCGCCGCTTGGTCAATGTCGTCAATTCTTTCCCAGCAAGTCTTTCAGCACGACGTTGTCGAGCATGGTATCGGCCAGCAGGCGCTTGAGCTTGGCGTTCTCGTCTTCGAGCGCCTTCAGCCTGGCGGCCTCAGAAACTTCCATCCCGCCATACTTGGCCTTCAACTTGTAGAAAGTCGCCGTGCTCAGCCCGTGCCTGCGACACACCTCCGCTGTCGGCATCCCTGCTTCCTGTTCTTTGATCATACCGATGATCTGCGCCTCGGTGAAACAACTCTTTCGCATCTGTCTGCTCCTTCAGAGTTGGCGCAAACTCTACATTACGGTGAGGGATTTCGCGGGGGGCAGGTCAGCTTGATAGTCCTGCGCCATCGCTCGTTTGCTTTACGGACGATACGCGAATGTACACGATGCACCGCTTCTTCTTCGGGTTGGAGGGAGGGACGATCATGTCGATCCTTTCATTTTTTTGGGGGGCAGATGAGAGATTTCTCAAAGCAAAGGCGATGCGTTTTCGCGCGCTGGTAAATCGCTTCTTTGAAACGACCGCTTGCAGGCGGTGTGCAAAGCAAAAGCCATTCGACTACCGTTTCCGGTGTCGGCAACGGATATTCGGCTATGCTTGTTTAGGAGGCGAGATGTGATTCAGAAAACGCGATGCCGCAACTTTACTGAATTTCTTTCGTGGGGCTTTCAATCGTGGCCCCACACGCAGTGATTTTATCGCGCAGTGTCGCGTGGGTCGAAACATCACGCGCAAAGCGCGTGATGTCATCCAAAACTACAATGTAAGGTTTGGTTTGCTCCGCACGGAGAAATGCGAGCAGTTCGTTCATTCCCGGACGGTCAGCATGCCGACCCGAGATGGCATCCGTGAAGATTTCTGCAACTTGATAGCCGCTAAGTTCGGCGTAGTCGCGGCACCTGCGCTCTTGGCTAGACAGGCCTGCGCCATCGCTTGTTTGCTGTGCAGAGGAAACGCGAAGGTACAGAATGCACTGTTTCTTTGTCGGGTTGGAGGGAGGCTTGATGATCATTTTCGGTCCTCTCGGGTTGGGGGCCAAACGGCGGATTGCTGACGATGTAATCGAAGGTTCGCTGAGCGCGATCCGATGGTCTTTTGAAAATAGGATGTTCCACCCATTTTCGGTGCTCGGTCACTGGCAATGTCTTCGTGAACATCCGCAATGCCTGCGCTAAAGCAGTTGGACTGCGGACCAAGAAGTCATTGATATGTCGATGACTGAACTTGGAACTGCACCAAACGAAGTCGAGGCTACGCTGCATCACGGCAAAACCCTGCTGCGAGCGTTGCGAGGCTGCGGTTCTTGTTGGCGGCGATCCGAGCGTGCTGCACCGCCGAAGCTCCAAAACCAACTTCGACAAAAGCCTCCATGATGCGCCGGATGGCAGCATCACTCTCGGTTACGTTTTGCGATTTTTTTTTGTCGCTGATTTCAGACTGCAAGGGCTGTTCCAGTACTGACTCGGGCGTGTCTGCCTGCGGGGACTTTGGGCTTTCAGTTTGCATGGTTTGATCCTTCTCTCAGTATTGAAGCCGCTAGGATATTGGCTTCTACTCGAATGCTGCCCGAAGCGGAAAAGGTCGTCAACCAATTGATTTTATTGTTATTTTTTTTAACAATTGCAAGGTGGATGTGGCGCGCAACGAGGGGTAAGTGCCCAAAATTCAAGGATAGTAGACTGGGAAACGGTCGTGCACCCAAGCGTAGAGGGCTTGCTACAATTACCTGACACTCTAAAATTGGAGTGGGCGATTGAAGTGTATTTGGTTCGAACAAGGTTCGAACCAATTCGCGGTTCAAGTTGGCGACTAGAGTGACGGGCAGGTCCGCTAATGCGCCTTCACATTCTAATCCGACAACCCTTCAACCGACCGTAAATGTGATGCCAACACTTCGTCAGGGATACCCGGTTGTTGTGCCCATCAAGGTGTCCAAGAGAGCGGCAATCGGTGACAAGCCCAATTTACAGCATGGAAGGCATGAACGCTCGCGGCCCAAAGCAGCCTTTCACTTAGTGTGTCGTATGCTTGTGTTGCGATCCATCGAACCGGCCCGTCACTGCAGGTGCAGAATCAAACTGACCGCGAACAGGAAGTCTGCAGGGTATTTCTACCGATGGCCCTGTACCGCAATGTGACCAGCCTACTTGATCTGCCGTTGCGGCCGGAGGCCGGTCTTGGTTGTCTTCGGTTCAATTGAGGCGTTGAAATTACAGGGAACTCAAAGGAGCCTCATAGCCTACAAGTCTTACTCGCTTAGCATCGTCCCAGTGCCAAAAACTCCCTGTGCTACATTGTAGCTCAAGAAAATGCGTGCTACAATGTATGCCAGTTTTGGATAAACGAAATGTCAACGAAACCCACGACAACAATTCGCATTGACCCAGAAGTCAAAAAACGCGCTGGCGAGGTTTTCGACGAGATCGGCCTCAGTATGTCCGCCGCAATCAACACGTTTCTGAAAGCAGTGATACGCGAGGGTACCATGCCATTTGATATCAAGACCCGAAGTTCAAGAGCTAATTCGGCATCTGGAAACGTGACGCTAAACCATGCCTTTCTAGTGAAGAAGGACGAGTTCTATACGCAGTATGAAGATGTCGCGAAGGAGATGGTGAAGCATCAAGAGCGCCTCAAGGGAAAAACAATTTTCTGCAACTGCGACGATCCTTTTGAGTCGGCCTTCTTCCGCTTTTTTGTTCTTCATTTTGACAGACTTCAGCTAAAGGGGTTGGTAACGACCTGCTATGATGAATCGTCCATTGCAGGGCGGGAGTACCCACTCGAAGGAATGACAGGAGCTTACAAGTCGGTCGTAACAGAAGTACCCGATACGTCCTTGGTGAGGCCAGACGGATCACTGGACCTAGAGCCTTTGTTTGCGATGCCAGGCAACTCGCTCGAACGTCTTGAAGGAGATGGCGATTTTCGGTCAAACGAGTGCCGAGACCTGCTCAAGGATGTGGATATAGTGTCCACAATCCGCCGTTTAGTCTGTTCCGGGAATTCATCACTCAGCTCGTAAACTATGAAAAAGACTTCATCATTCTTGGCAACATGAATGCTACAACGACAAAGGAAGTCTTCCCTCTCTTTCAGGACAATAGAGTCTGGTATGGTGAGACGATCCGTTCGGGAGACCGTAAATTTCATGTACCTGACAACTACCCCTTGAATGCTGCTAGCTGCGGCATAGATGAAAGCGGTCGGCGTTTCATTCGCGTGAAAGGCGTGCGCTGGTTTACCAATCTGGAAACTAGCCAGCGACATAAACCTCTGGCTTTGACACGTAGCTATACGCCTGACGATTATCCGCACTATGAAAATTACAATGCAATCAACGTTGGGCGCACTCAGGACATTCCAGCCGACTACAGCGGAGTCATGGGTGTACCAATTACGTTCCTCGACAAATACAGTCCGGACCAGTTCGAAATAGTGATGCTTGCCAACGGCAACGCGCGAAGCAATGTTTGTTCGAATGTTCTCTCACAGGTAAGTTACCGAGCTCATCCCGAAGACAGAGGCGGTGTCGGCATTATCAACGGCAAGCGCGTCTACGCGCGCGTCCTGATCCGCAGGAAACCCATATGAGCCGTCATTTGCGTGTGCCCTGCGCTTATCAGGGGGGCAAGCAGCGCGTAGCTGCTCAAATGGTTGATCAACTTCTTGAAGCCGCACCAAGCTCGAATTCACGGTTCTATGATTTATGCTGCGGTTCTGGCGCGGTGTCGATCGAACTAGTTAATCGAGGAATAGATCCGTCTAGGATCTTGATGCTCGACTTAAGCTCTTGGGGGTGTTTTTGGTCGGCTATCGGCTCAGGCACCTTCAATATGCAAATTTTCGATCAGTACCTTGCCGAGCTGCCAGACAACAAGCGCGATATCCAATCCCATGTGACGGCGATTTCGTCTCTTCCCGTGGGAGAATACGAAGCGGAACTATATCCAATTCTCCAAGCCTGTTCCTTTGGCGGAAAACAAATCTGGCGAAGAGACGACAGTTGGGCGAATGCTTGTTTTAGGAGCTACTGGGAACCAACTGCCACAAGCATACGCCGCAGCCCCGCCAATCCCATGCAGCCATCACCAGATGAGCTCCGCCGACGAATTGAAGTCTTGGCAGAGGGGATGCGGGGGGTGACATGCCTCAACGTGGACATCATGACCGTGCTCGACGACAGCCTACCGAGCGATGCGGTTGTTTATGTGGACCCACCGTACCAGAGTACAACAGGATATGGGTTTAGCTTCGATTTGCCGTCTTTTATTGACCGTTTCCGCCGCACCAACCTTGCACCGCTGTTCGTGTCCGAGGGGGTTCCCTTAAATGACGAAGCATTGTTATTGACATTTGGCGGAGCAAAGGGCGGTATCAGTGGCGTTCGGAAGGGCAAACACCAAGAATGGCTGTGCCGCTTCTAAAGCAGACCCAGAAACTTGGCATTCCGGCTACCGCCATTTCTTGCCAAAATTTTTGAAGCCTCTTTGAATTCCTCAAGTGCAATTCTGGAAAAACCGACATGTAGAAGTAGTCATCCTGCACCTTTGTGAAGGTAATCACCTTTCGCACCAAATAGTGCGTCTCCCCCTCATCCCTAAAAGCATCCGTGATTTTTTGATCAGACGAATTTACTCCTTTAATTTGAAGTCGCCATGTACCGTTCGCGTTACTCCCTTCGGGGTACAGAATTGTGTTGCCGAAGTAGTCTTTGCCTTCGAAATTGATCGTTATATTCGCGATTTGATCCGTGGCAGTTGGACTTAGGCCGAAAAACTCTACACCACCGCGCATGAAATTCGCTTCGCCCAAATCAAACGGCGTACCCGAGGGATCACCGCTCTCAATCAACGATCTCTTTGACAGGTCAAGAATATTTCGCGATCCTCCGGTCATTGCTCGTGTTTCAAACCATATCGTTTGGTCCAAATCCTCCACTTCAATTGCTGCTGTTTCGGTAGGCGTGGGATCAGCCGGTGTCGGGAGCTCTTCTTCAACAGGAGTTAGACGCGGCAGTTTTGCTGGGGTACCTGTCCCAAACAAACGTTTCTTCGATCCATCCTTTTTCGCTGCGCTTGCCCGTCTGACACGATCAGCGACTTCCTTATCCACATAACCTTCGCTTAATAGCCTATCGACCTCGTCTTGGGATGTGATCGGCATGAACGAAGCTTCTAGAGCGGCCAGTTCATTGAAATAGACGCCTACCTCTTTCAAAATCTTGGCTTCACCAGCACCTTCCCCATCGATAGGGATGTGTACCGAGCTCTCAAAGTTCGTCCACAAACCACCGCCGGTCAGATTATGTGATCCAACAACCAAAAGCCCATTGTTCTCACCGGTAAACTGATAAATCTTCGAGTGAAAAGTTTGGCTCCGTTCAGAGTGAACCACATTCAATAAGTCTGTATGAAGTAGCAAAGCCGTTAGCGCTTCGTAGGAGGTTCCACCAAGGTCCACCCCGACGTGAACATTTACGGTTCCTCCCCGCCCCCTGAATTGCGCGAGCAAATCCTTAATCCTGAGCACACCGCTATTCTTTGCGAAGGCCACTGCTATGTTCAGCGTGTGATAATCGGCGGAGCACAGCAACTCGATCAGTCGGTCCCCGAGCTGCCCTGAGAAGGGTTGGCTCATTAGCTCCATCTAGTTCTCCTGCAACCACAACTGCCCAAAAGCGCTCTTTCAACCGGACCTTGTCCGACGCTTACGTCGCACGAGCCTGATTCGAGCAAGACGATTGTAACTGGAATTCAGTTCTTGAGTAGCCGTAGGCAGTTGCGGGGGGGACGATTGCGCATCCGTTAGAATTTGACGAAATAAGTCCGAACACACTTGGAGGGGAAAGCAGTTTGCT
This sequence comes from Phaeobacter sp. J2-8, assembly GCF_022867865.1. Lineage (GTDB taxonomy): Bacteria > Pseudomonadota > Alphaproteobacteria > Rhodobacterales > Rhodobacteraceae > Marinovum. The sequence continues at coordinate 707,186 of NZ_JALIEC010000001.1, forward strand.
ATGAACAAGTTACGGGACTTGCTAGTGAGACCAGACAGCAGCACACCTAACCCGCCAGAATGTCCGCTATCGCGGAAGTGAACTCGAAATTTTGCGCCCGCACCGAATGTCTTTTTCCCGCCCACTTTTCCTGAGGTTGTTCAATGCGTGGTCTGCTTGCCGACGAATACTTCTCCGCCTGTTGTTAGATCGGTTAACAGGCGGAGCTCTGGGAGATTTGCGAGTTACCAGTTCCGTGCCGGTAGGCTGTCCTCCCAGTTCATTGTTCCGCTGATACAGTTTTCCCAACGCATAAGTATAAGGAACAATGAGTTCGAAGTTTCTCGCTTCAGGTGCACCACTAAAACCATCCCAGGCAATTGCTCTACAGACGTCGGCCGTTAGGGATGTGTCCTATTGCATGCCTGATTTCCGCAAACCCAGTTCGAACATTTGTGCAGCAGCCGTGAGGGCGTCGGCACAGCCGTTGGAAACATCATTCTGACGTAGCGCAGGCATGCGCCTGGGGGGCGGGGTGTTTGGGAAGATTGAGTTTGCCAAAGCGCCGGGCGTGGGCAGGCGTCTTGTGGCGGCGGGCCATCCCACACTCATGCGAAGCTCTTGATCGTCACGGATTCGGGAGGCGCGCGTAACATATCGTCAGGATCACTGCCGCTTTGGACGCCCGGCTGTCACGGGTTCGTCATCTGGGTCCGCATCGATGCGATCAACAACTTTCTTGAGCTGTCTGCCGACAAACCGGCTCGGGCGTGAGGTGGCGACCTTGTATCCCATTTCTGCCAGATCAACGGTCGCCTTGAGCGATCCGGTGATGGCAACGCCAATGCCCTCTTCGATGGCCTCTGCCTTGTCCATGCCTGCGCGATGTTGGTCGATGGCGTGGTTGATGCCGCGCAAAGAGGCGAGGATGCCAAGACCACCCAGCCCGCTCAGGACCGCGTCTGCGCCCGCATCGGCAACGTCGATGACAGTCCCGCCAAGGGCCAGAGAGGCGGCGGTATCCAGCTCTACATTGCTGATCCCGCCATCAATTGCGCCCGTTGCTTCGGCGACCTCACTTGTTGCGATCACGGGGATCGCCGGATCCACGCTTTCGATATAAGCCACGCTGTCGGTTGCCTTGATCTGATATGCCACGCCGTCGACAACGATATCGGTATCGGGCGTGTTGAAATGGGCGTGCAGGGCGCCGCCGGTGGCATCGGCGACATGGCTTTCGAACAGCGCACCCTTTGTCAGCGCAGTCAGGCCGACCAGACTTTCGCTGGGCATGGTCAGACATTGCAGCCAAATTTCGAAATCCGTCAGCCCGGCATAATTGCCATTCACCGAACGCAGCGCGTCAAAGACCGCGTTGGCCTGCGCGACATCATTCCAGGCGGACACCGGCAGCGATAGCGCGCCGAGCATGAGCGCATGCTGGGCCAGGGCGTCATCGTCAAACGGAACATTGCGTGCCTCGGGGATGGCAAGGGCCGCGCGGGCCTGAGAGGTGGCCAATCGTTCCTCGGCGCGGGCCTTGGCGCTGTCGAATTGGGCTTCTGCTGTCTTGATTGCAGCGGCATTGCTTGCAAGGAAATACCGCACATCCACTTCCAGCTTTTCGATATCACGATCCATTTTGCGATAGTCGGGATAATCGTAGTTCAGTTTCTGCCACCAGGACGCATCCTTGAGGATTTCCTCGACATCAAGTTCCAGCTGCCTTCTGCGCGCCTTGACGTATTTCAGGTTCTGCACAGCCGCATCCCGCGCGGACAATTTGGGATGCGCGGCCCTGGATGCCGCGATCCGCGACAAGGCTCTTTTGCGCATTTTGGCAAATTGGTCTTTCAGGGCTTCGCCACGCCGTCTTTTGGTTTGCGCCTCTTTGGCCCGCTCCAGCTGCGCTTCAATCGCGGGGCGGTGATGGTGGATCAACGGCCCGAAAAGCGGGTGGTGGTCCAGCTCAGGCAGGTTGCGAAGCCCCGCAAGAATGACATCGGGGTCGGTTTCCTGCTGCAAGCTGTGCAATGCGTTTGCCAGAGTGCGATGCCGTATTTGCCGCCTGCGCACATGTATCGCCCAGTATGCGGCGCAGAGCGTTCCGCCGACCAAGGCCGCGAAGGGCAGCAAGGCGCTGGAAATGACGCCGGTGTCGAGGCTCGCGCGGGCGGCGGGCAACAGGAGCAGGGCGCCAAAACCGAACAAGGCGGCCAAGGTGACGGCGCGCCAGAGATGGCGGTTCAGGGTTTTCCGGATCTCGTTAGTCATGGCTGTCCTTCACCCGGTCACGCAACAAACCGTCCAAGGCATGGCTGTGCACATGTCTTGTTCCAAAGAGGATGATTTAAGTCGGTTTCGGTGACGATCTGGCTGGCAACACGCGCTCAAACCTCTTGGTGACTGGTTGTTTTGACCATGACAGCATCGTCCTTGATTTCGCAATCCATCCGACAAACAGATTTTGCATCAGTTGCTTGGATGGAACCCTTGCGGGCCATCTCTGGCGTGGTCCGCGTCTGGGAATGGCATTTTCCGGGGAGAGGGCGGTTTGCCGCAATCTGCGAACAATGCTCCGGGCGCGCAATGCAATTCATGCTGCGCCATAGCGTAATTCTGTCTGCCTGACCTTGATCCTACAAAAATACTAAGGTATTTGCGGCCAAAATGATCGCAGCCAGACTACCGTTCCCTATCGGTCACCAGCCACGTGAAAAACTGAAAGGGAACAGAATGAACCATCTGAGATCACGCAGCGTGTTGCTGCTTGGAACCTGCCTTTTTGCTGGCACTGTTGCGGCCCAGGACGCCGATCCGCTTTTCCTTGGGACGTTGCGTATTGATTTGGCCGCGGCGCAGAACCTGTTGGGCAATGACGAGATCACCGAAGAAGAGCTTGCCGATCGCAACCCATCGACCGTCAAGGACGTGTTTGTTGGCGAATCTTCGGTGTCGGTCAGCGGTGGCGCGGCAATGGCGCAAAAGGTCATGGTGAACGGGATCGAAGAAAGCCAGCTGGCGGTCACCATCGACGGGGCACGTCAAAACAAGGGCGCCTTTCACCACACTGGCAACGTTCTGCTTGATCCGGCGTTGTTGAAGTCGGTTGCGGTCAGCGAGGGGCTGGCACCGGCGGATGCGGGCCCCGGTGCGCTTGGCGGCGCATTGGCCTATACCACCAAGGACGCCGGCGACCTTCTGGCGCCGGATGATACCTTTGGCGGGCGGCTGTCGCTGACGACGGGCACCAATGGCACGGGGCTGCGCAGTTCGCTTGCGCTCTATGGTGTGACGGGCGGTTTTGACTGGCTGCTCAGCGGGACACTGCAAGAAGGCGACGACTACGAAGACGGCGATGGCGACCGCATCGACGGCACCGGCGCAGAGCTGTCGGATTATATGGTCAAGCTCGGCTTCACCTCCGACACCGGCAAGCGGCTGGCCTTTTCCGCCTCCCAAACCGAAGACACCGGCCCGCGCGCGTCGCAGGGGGGCTTCATTCGCTCGGATTTCGCCGGGTTGACCAGCCCCGCGCGCCCGACAGACATCATCGACGGCTATGCGCGCCGCAGCTCTTATACCTTGACCTATAGTGACACGCAGCCACAGGGCAATTTCGCCCCCTATCTGCAACTGACCTATAACGAGCAGGAAGTGGATGTTGGCGACGTCACCGGCGTCAACAAAAGCCTGTCAGGCACGGCCAAAAACGAATGGCAATTGGGCAATGGCACCCTGACCGCAGGCATGGATTTCTTTGACGAAACCGCCGAAGCAACCGAAGGCGCCGATGGCGCGGAAAGCCGCTTCAACTTTGGTCTTTTTGCACAGGCGCGGCAGGATTTGACCGACCGCATCTCGGTCAGCTACGGCGGACGGTATGATTTCCAGCGCTTCGAGGGGGCCGACGGCAGCGATTTCGAAGAGGGCGGCGCAAGTGTGAATGCCGCTGTTGACGTTCTGTTGACAGACGGGCTGTCGCTGAACGCCGGGATCGCCTCGACCTGGGGCGGGTTCGCGCTGGGCGAGGCCGCCCTCGTGAACTATCGCACGGATTGGAACTATGATGGTTTCGCCTCGACGCGGGCGCATTCGGCGCGCATTGGTTTGCGCTATGACACCGGGCCTTGGGCCTTTGGCGGGGCTTTGTTCCATACTGAAATCAACGATGTATCCGCCATTTTGCCAAGCGGTGGCAATCGCGGTGCGTTGACCGACATGACGTCGCAGGGCTTTGACGGTTCGATCAGCTACACAGGCGCGCGGGGCTTTGCCAAGCTGAACTATACCTTTGCGGATGTGCAGCTGGACGACGATGAAATCGCCACCACGGCCTATTACTTTGGCCGTCCGATGGGGCATATCATTGCCTTGGAGGCCGGGTATGACCTGAGCGACGAATGGCGGATCGGCGGCAATGCCGAAGTCGCGCTGGAGAACAAGATCGGGTCTCTGGATCTTCCGGCCTATGAGGTCGCAAATGTCTTTGCCAGCTATGCGCCCACGGCGGTGGAGGGGCTGGAAATCCGGCTTGGCATCGACAACCTGTTCGACGCGACTTACGCCAGCCGAAGCAGCGACGGGCTGGATCTAAGCGCGATCGAGCCGTTGAATGAACCGGGGCGGACCTTCACCCTGACGGCCAGTTTGCAGTTTTAGGCCAAAATGACATGCTGACGGGCGGCCCCCGGGTCGCCCGTTTTGCATTGTGCCGGGGTCAGGCGCTTTGCCACACCATGCCTTTGAAATCTTCGCGAAATGCAAATGTTTCAAGGTGGCGATCAATCACACTATGGGCGGCGGGCACGTCATTTGGTTTGGACAGGGTGAACACAACCGTCAGCCCGGTCTTATCCGCCTGCATCTTTGCGGGGCCCATTGGAAAAGCCACGGTGCCGGTTTGGTGGTCGTAATCCACATCAACTTTGTGCCCGAAATGCTTGCACAGTTGCTGGAGGTATTTTGACCCGTTGGGGGTGGCGAACGTGCCGGTTTCAGTCACGGTCAAGGGCATGGCGGTTCATCCTGATTGTTTCTGTCAGATTAAGGCTTGCAGCCGATGAACGCAATCCGCTACACCCGCCGCAATACCGCGAAGCCATGCCAGACGGACCAGCCACGCGATTGCATCTGACCTTCAGGAGTAATTCCATGCGCATGACCCTACTTGGTGGCCTTTTGGGCGCCGCTCTCGCTGTTCCGGCCTTTGCCGATGATGTTTCCGTGCAAACCGCGACCGGCGCTGTGACGGTGCAGGCCAAACCCGGAACAATCGCTGTTTTTGATGTTGCGGCGGTCGATACCATCAACGCGCTTGGTCAGAAAATCGACGGGTTGCCGAACAAACTTTATGTCAAGCGGCTTGATCCGGTGATGGAGGCCGGTGCGGTGGTTGGCACGTTGTTCGAACCCGACTTCGAAGCGTTGGCGGTGATGCAGCCCGATCTGATTGTGGCCGGTGGGCGGTCGTCCGAACAGGTGGAAAACCTGTCCCAGATCGCGCCCACGATCGACATGACGATTTGGGGCGATGACATGCTGGATCAAGCGCATGCGCGGATCGCGGCCTATGGCGCGATTTTCGATGTCGAAGACAAGGCCGCCGCGCTGACCGAAGAGCTGAACGCCAAGCTTGCAGAAGCGCAACGCGCGGTCGAAGGCAAAGGCAAGGCGTTGATCCTGTTGACCAATGGCAGCAAGGTGTCGGCCTATGGCCGGGGCGGGCGGTTTGGCTGGCTGCACAGCGAAATCGGCATCGAAGAAGCGGCGCAAAACGTCGAGGCGGAAACCCACGGCGAGGCGGTATCGTTTGAATTCGTCGCCGACATCAACCCCGATTGGTTGCTGGTGGTGGACCGGGGCGCCGCGATTGGCGCCGACAGTCAGGCCGCCGAGGCCACATTGGACAACCCGTTGATCGCCAAGACAACAGCGGCACAAAAGGGCCAGATCGTCTATCTTGATGCGGCGTCGCTTTATATTGCGTCGGGCGGGGCCGGGTCCGTTTTGCACACGCTGGACGAGGTGATCGCAGCCTTTGCTGGCGCGGATAGCTAATCTTGCGACAGTGGCCTTTGCTTATATGCGCGCTGATCGGGGTGAGCGGTCTCAGCCTGTTGATTGGCGCGGCGTCGTTGTCGGATGGGGATGGCGGCTGGCTTTTGATGGTCAGCCGGTTTCCCCGCACGGCGGCGGCGCTTTTGGCGGGGGCTGGGTTGGCGCTGGCCGGGGTGGTGGTGCAACAGGTGGTGCAGAACCGTTTGGTCGAACCGGCCCTGACCGGCACGCCCGAGGCGGCGATGCTGGGGTTGCTGGCGGTGACATTGATCGCGCCGGGCATGGCGATTGCGGGCAAGATGTTGGTGGCCGCCGCGGCGGCATTGGCGGGGATGGCCGGGTTTATCGCGCTGGCCAAACGGGTGCCGCGCAGTGACCCGATGCTGTTGCCGATTGTTGGGCTGGTCTATGGCGGCATTCTGGGCGCGATTGGCATCTGGGCCGCGTGGCTGACTGATTTGATGCAATACCTTGGCACCTGGCAATTGGGCGAATTTTCCGGCGTGATGATCGGCCGGTACGAATGGCTCTGGGCGGTCGCGGGGATGGCTGTGCTGCTTTATGCGGTGGCGGATCGGATCACGATTTTGGGGCTGGGCGAGGCGCAGGCCCGTTCGCTGGGCCTGAACTATAAACAAACCCGCGCGCTGGGGTTGGTGATTGTGTCGGTGTTGACCGCATTGGTCATGGTGACGGTTGGGGCGTTTCCCTTTGTGGGATTGGTCGCGCCAAATCTGGTGTCGCGCTGGCGCGGCGATAACCTGCGCGCGAACCTGCCGTTGATTGCGCTTGGCGGCGGTGTGCTGGTGCTGGCGGCGGATGTGATTGGGCGGGTGATCCGCTATCCCTTTGAAATTCCGGCGGCGACGGTATTTGGCGTGTTTGGCGCATCGGTCTTCCTGTGGCTGCTTCACGCCGCGCCGAGGCGGGCCCATGGTTGACCGACATGTGGCGTGGTTGGCGCTGGCGCTTGTGGCGTTAAGCGCGGGGTTTTTGCTGTGGCACCTGCGCGCGCCTTATGGATTTATTTTGGAGCTGCGCGGCGCAAAGCTGGCGGCGTTGATCTGTGTCGGGGCGGCGACGGGGGCGGCCACGATCCTGTTTCAGACGGTGGCGATGAACCGGTTGCTGACGCCGGGGATCGTGGGATTTGATGCGCTGTTTGTGCTTTTGCAGACGCTTTTGGTGGTGACCCTTGGCGGGGTTGGCGCGGCACAGATCCCCGGCGCATTGCGTTTTGTGATCGAAGCGGCGGTGTTGATGGCGGCGGCGACCGCGCTGTTTGGCGTGTTGCTGCGCCGCGACGCCGGCGATGTGACCCGGATGATCCTGACCGGGGTGATCCTTGGGGTGTTGTTGCGCGGGCTGGCTTCGATGGTGCAGCGGATGATGGACCCGTCGGAATTTGCCGTGGTGCAACAGGCGATGTTTGCAAGCTTTGGCCGGGTGGACCTTGGACAATTGATCGCGGCGGGGCTGGTGTTGATCGCCGCGTTCGGCGCGGCGCTGCGCATGGCACCGGCGCTGGATGTGGCCGGATTGGGCCGGGGCACGGCGCGGGGGCTGGGGCTGAACCATGATCGGGTGGTGCTTATGGCGCTGATGCTGGTGGCGGCGATGATATCGGTCTCCACCGCGCTGGTCGGGCCGATCACGTTTCTGGGCCTTTTGGCGGCCAGTCTGGCGCGGCATCTGACCGACACCCACCGCCATATCGTGTTGATTCCGGCGGCGGCGCTGATCGGGGCGCTGATCCTTGTGACCGGGCAATTCGTGTTTGAACGCCTGCTGGGCAGCCAATCGGCGCTGGCGGTGGTGGTGGAGTTCTTTGGCGGGCTGCTGTTCTTGTGGCTCGTCCTGCGCAGGAGGCAGCTATGATCAAGGTTCGCGGGCTTGGCTATGGGGTGGGTGATACGGTGATCCTGCATGATGTGAACCTGACGCTTGCGCCGGGGGGGATCACTGCGCTGATCGGGCCGAACGGGGCGGGGAAATCATCGCTGTTGCATTGTATGGCGGGGCTGACAACGCCGACACAAGGCCGCGTCGAGATCGACGGCCTGGACCCGTTCACCGCCCGGGATGAGGCCCGCGCGCGCGCCGTGGCCCTGTTACAGCAAACGCCAGTGGTGGTCAGCCGCCTGCAGGTGCGTGAGCTGGTCAGTTTTGGCCGCTGGCCGCATCACCGGGGGCGACCGGGGCCCAAGGACATGGAAAAGGTTGAAGAGGCCCTGGAGGCCTTTTCTCTGACGGATTTTGCTGAACGGCCCTTGGAAACCCTGTCCGGCGGCCAGCGTCAGCGGGCGTTCATCGCCATGACCTATGCACAGGATACGTCGTGGATGTTTCTGGACGAGCCGCTGAATGCGCTGGATCCACGCCATGCGCGGGATTTGATGGCGCGGTTGCATGGGCTGTCGCGCGGCCATGACCGCAGCATCGTGATAGTGATCCACGATATCAACGCGGCGGCGGGATGGGCGGATCGGATCGTTGCGATGAAAGACGGGCGCATCGTGGCGCATGATGCCAGTGCCGCGCTGTTGACGCCCGAAACCCTGGCCGATGTATTTGATACCCCGTTCGAGGTGCTGCGCCACAAGGACAGGCCAGTGGTGATTTCGCGCTGATTGCGGGCAAAGACGCCGTCACTTGCAATTGCCCCACCCGATGCCTTGCGCCTGACCTGCGAGCCGGTGGCCGACTGCAAGCGTTATGACAACCTGAGAAGATCAGAACATGGAAAGATCATAGGTGCTGGCCGCGATGAGCCAGTTGAAGTTTTGCGGGATGAGGGCGGCTTATGATATGAGGTTCTCGCGACAGCTGTGAAGCGGCGACACGGGCCGCAGCAGATCGTCGGTGACCTTCTGAACGCCGAGATAAGCGAGAAGCAGGCTCGATCGATCAAGTATCAGCTGACCATCGCTCGCCTCCCGTTAACCAAGGAGGTCGTCTAGTTGACCTTCGAAGATACGGCGGTGAACGAGACGTGGTGCGCGTTCTGGCATCAGGCGACGTCATCGACCAGCAGCGTAACGTCGTGCTGATCAGCGGCACTGGAACTGGCAAGTCGCATCTCGCGGTTGGCAACGCTCGATCCTGCATCCGGCGCGGTAAGCGCCGCCGCTTCTTCAACGTGGTAGATCTCGTGAACAAGCTTGATGCCGAGGCCTGTTCTGACCGACACAGCCGCCCGCCGATCTCCTCTGTCGGTTCAACTTCATATTACTCGATGAACTGGGCTATCTGCAATTCGCCCAGACCGGCGGGCAGCTCTTGTTCCACATTATCAGCCGTCGCTATGAGCGAACCTTGATTATCGCGACGACCAACCTCGACTTTGGCGAATGGCCCTCCGTATTCGGCGATGCCAAGACGGCGACCAAGCTCCTCGATCGCCTCACGCATCACTGTGACATCGTCGAAACCAGCAACGAGAGCTGGCGTGCCAGACCCGCGAATAGCCGAAACTCCGCTGGTCCGCCGCGGCTGCGCTGTGTCGAGGCTACACCGCATTGGGCCAGGGGCTCAGGCCGCGATGCCGAACAGTGAGGTGCGCGCCGCGCGTCGCAGATCGCCGACACGGTCCCGGTTGGCCGACACCCAGGCCCGCCAGGCCATATAACCTTCGCGATTGACGCGGGCGCGTTCTTCGCCGCTCAATGCGTCATATCTGTCGATTGTCATGCCGGGCACAAAACCGATTTTAAGCCGTTGAAAGACATGGGAACAAACGTGAATTGCGGCCCGGTCCAACGGGCGCACCCGCGCGCTTTCGGCACAGATGAAATGCGTGCGCAATTGTCGTTCATCAGGTTGCAGGTAGGCCGGGCTGTCATCGGCCCTGGCGGCAAGGCCATCCAGAAAAAAGGCCAGCACAAAAGCCAGACAAAAGGCAAGTCTCAGCGCCCCGTGTGCAACACGGGGAAAGGCGAAAGCGAACATATCAGCGCTCCTTTGCAGTTAAGCAGGGGTAACGCCGCGTCCTCCCGATAGGCGCTAGGGTTTCGATGATGCGCCCAATCCCTGAAAAAGGATTTAAGGCGACGTTCGCAGCATAACAGAAAATGCCGCACCAGCGGACTGGGGCGGCGCAGCGGATGCTTGTGGTCGTGTATGTCGGGATGTTTGCCTGGAAAATAAGCGCGTTTGATCAAAAAGGGGGCGGAATTCCCCCCGATTTTGCGCCTATGCCGCTTCTGTCGCCATCAGGCTGGTCCAGCGCGCGCCGCGTTGCGACAGCGTCTTGGTCATGCGGGTACTGAGCGAATGCCGCACCCAGGCAAGCGTGACCGCAATGCACATCAGATAGGCCCCGGCCATCAAATCGAAAACCTGCATCGACAGCACGCCGGACAGCAAATACCAGTTCGCCGCCAGAAACACCGGCACCATGGCGGTCAGCAAAAGCCAGGACCGGGCGTGTTTGATCAATGTGCGTTTCATGGGGGCCTCTCGCATTGCGTCTTCGGATGCAAACTGCTGGCGAAATACGGCGGCACTTGGGCGGATCTGGGGAAAAAGCTCGATGCGGGGCCGGGTGGCGCGTGGTCAGACCGGTTTGCGCCGCAATCGGATCACCACGTCGACGCTGGCAATTTCTGCCCCCTCCGGCGCATCCGGCAAAGAGACGATTTTCAACTGATCGGCCGGGGCATCGGTCAGGTGGCCTTCGTCTTCCCAGTAAAAATGCGGGTGGTCATGGGTGTTGGTGTCGAAATAGCTTTTCTGGCCATCCACTGTAACCTCTTGCATCAGGCCCGCGTCACAAAACGCCCGCAGGGTGTTGTAGACCGTGGCCAGAGAAACGCTTTCGCAGGCGTCCTGAACTTTTGCAAACAGGCTTTCGGCGGTGACATGGCGGTTGCGGCCGTCGCCGACCAGCAAGGACGCCAGGGTGAGGCGCTGTCGGGTCGGGCGCAGCCCTGCGCCGGACAACCACACCGCGCCGCGGTCGATCGCTGGGGATGTCATATTCATGCCTCGCACTCCTCGCCTTGGAACAATATAGAGCGTCTTTTGGTGGCTTTTCAATGCGGCGCATGTGGCAATAATGGCCGTTTGTGGCAACAATCTCATCATTCCCGGCGCTCTTGCATGGGTTGGCATGCGGGTGTTAGACCGGATCAGATAGATTTGTGTGATCCAAGGAAGGTGCCTGAATGGCCGAATACCCCACCAGTTTCGACAGAGATGCGCTTCTGAAATGTGCCAGAGGCGAGCTTTTTGGTCCGGGCAATGCGCAATTGCCGGAACCGCCGATGCTGATGATGGATCGGATCACCGATATTTCGGGTGACGGCGGCGAAAATGGCAAGGGCCATGTGGTGGCGGAATTCGACATCAAGCCCGACCTGTGGTTCTTTGACTGCCACTTTCCCGGCAACCCGATCATGCCCGGCTGTTTGGGTCTTGATGGCCTGTGGCAGTTGACCGGTTTCAACCTCGGCTGGCGCGGTTGGCAGGGGCGCGGTTATGCGCTGGGCGTGGGCGAGGTCAAGCTGACCGGCATGGTGCGCCCGGACCGCAAGATGTTGACCTATCGGATCAATTTCACCAAGGCGATTTCAAACCCGGCGTCTGACAATGGGCGTTGCGGACGGCATCGTCGAGGCGGACGGCGAGGTGATCTATCAGGTCAAGGATATGAAAGTCGCGCTGAGCGAAAGCTGATTGCGCGCGTACCAGCGGATGTGAAAAGAGGCCCGATTGCGGGCCTCTTTTTTTTGTTTTGGTGATGCGTTGCGGTGCGCTCAGCAGCCCCGCGCCTCAAAATCGGCTTTGGTGCTGTAGACAGCTTTGGGCAGGTAGGCGCCCATGGTGTCGACCTCCAACCCCGGGCCGGGAATGTTTTGGACCGCAGCCGAAAACGCCGGGTTGGGCGCCATGTTGCGCAGCAGCAGCGCCGTAATGTTGGTATGTCCGGCCCCGTCGCCTGCATCGCCCCAGTCAAGCCAGCTTACGCCACATTCCGCCGTCGCATTTTCCGGGCGGTTCGCGGATTTGCTGATGACAATTGTATAGGCGCGATCATCGTCCAGCGTGACCTCGCTGTCATAGATGCAATCGGAAAACCGTGTCGTGACAAGGCTTTCGTTGGTGCAAAGCGACCAATAACGCAGATCATAATTGTCGGGTTGGCCCATATCGGCCCCGGACGCGGGGTGCGGGGCATTTTCGCCTCAAGCACGACAACATCGCCGAAATCTTCGTTCAACGAAATCGCGACATATTGATTGTCGAGGTTGGCATAAAAGCCGGAGGTCTTGGGGATGAACCCAACCCGCGCCGCTGTTTCCATGACCTGTTGCAACTTGGGTGACATGAACGCCATCAGGTTGATGCGCGGATCCCAGAAAACGTTCCAAGCCTCATGCTTGGTGTGCAGGTAATTGTCCGCGACCTCGGGCTTTTTCAGCATGTTGTCAAAATCGTCCTGCGCCAAAGCGGGCGAGATCAAGACACGTTCCGCGTCGTCCGGTCCGGGGCTGGCAAGCGCGTCACAGGCGGCCTGACCTTCCAGCCGGGTGCCATCGCCCATCACCAGCGCCACATTGGCAAGTCCCGCGCCGCCGGTCAGATCATCGCCGGTTTCCGGGATGTAATGACGCAGCAACAGCGGGCTGCGGTCAACCTTGTCGGTGGGGCCAAGATATACGGTATTGGGCGCGCGATCTTGTGGGGCTTCGCCCTGGACCACGCGCAGGGTATAGGCCATCGCATCGCCGTAAGCCCCGCTCAGAAAAGGATTTTCGCTGCCATCATCGGCGGTGATGTCGACGTCCATCACATGGTCATAGGGCGCGCCACCCTCGGTATAGCTATGCAGCGACATATACCGTGCCTGTGGGAAGTTGCCGGAAATTTCCAGATAGGCGTCCGGCGCATCCTTGGGCATGGTAAATGCCGTCGCCCAATACACCGCGCCGCCATCGGGATAGGCGATGTTGAACGCCCCGGAATAAACCGGACCCATCCAGAAGCAATCATGTTGGCCCGGTGTTTCCTTGCCCTTAAAGACAATGGGTCGCGGTGACATGCTGACCTTTTGATCAGCAATCGGAAGATTTTCCAGCAGCGACTTGAAATCATGTTGGTACTGGTCTTCGGCTGCGGCAGGAAGTGTCACGCAGGTCAGTGCCAGGCCCAGCGGGATCGAAAGGTAACGCATTTGTAGTTTTCCCTTTTGGTCGAATGGCCGCACCATGGAACAGGATGAATCGGGTGGCAACACAGACGAAGGATGCAAGGCCCGGTTCTTTGTGAAAGTTATAAGACGGTCCTTGCATCGCCTTAACTGGCCGCAACTGCACACCAAACAGCCCACCCACCTTGCGCGTCTCCCCTCGCATGCCCTAGTAATGCCCTAACAAACATGGGAGTGCGCGCATGCGTCGTGTCGTCGTGACTGGTCTGGGGATTGTGTCCTCCATCGGCAACAATGTGGAAGAGGTTCTGGCCTCGCTCAAATCCGGGACATCCGGGATCACCGCCAATGAGGCGATGAAGGAACATGGATTCCGCAGCCAGATTGCCGGTGACCTGAAGCTGAATGTCGCGGACCATGTCGACAAACGCACGCTGCGGTTCATGGGGCCGGGGGCGGCCTATGCCTATATCGCCATGGGGCAGGCGATTGCCGATGCCGGGCTTGAGGAACGCGATGTTGTGAACCCACGCACCGGTTTGGTGGCGGGCTCGGGTGGCCCATCGACCAGCGCGATGTTGCAGGCGCATCAGACCGTGCTGAAAACCGGCGCGACCAAGCGGATCGGGCCCTTTGCGGTGCCAAAAACCATGTGTTCGACCGTTTCGGCCAATCTGTCGACGGCGTACAAGATCAAAGGCATCAATTATTCCATCACCTCGGCCTGCTCGACCTCGCTGCATTGCATCGGCAACGCGGCGGAACAGATCATGATGGGCAAACAGGACGTGATGTTTGCCGGTGGCGGCGAAGAGCTGGACTGGACATTGTCCTGCCTGTTTGACGCGATGGGCGCGATGTCGTCGAAATACAACGATACGCCGGAACGCGCATCGCGGGCGTTTGATGCAGACCGCGATGGGTTTGTGATCGGCGGCGGCGGCGGGATGCTGGTTCTGGAAGAACTGGAACACGCCAAGGCGCGCGGCGCCAAGATCTACGCCGAGGTCACGGGCTATGGCGCGACATCGGATGGCGCCGATATGGTGGCCCCCTCGGGCGAAGGCGGCGAGCGGGCGATGCGCGTCGCGCTCAGCACCTTGGAAGAGGGGCGCAAGGTTGGCTATATCAACGCCCATGGCACATCCACGCCGGTCGGCGATGTCGGCGAAATCGAAGCGGTGCGCCGCGTCTTTGGCGATGGCAGCACGCCGCCGGTGTCTTCGACCAAATCCATGACCGGCCACAGCCAGGGCGCCACCGGCGCACAAGAGGCGATTTATTGTCTGCTGGCCTTGGACAACGATTTCATCATCCCGTCGATCAACGTCGAAACGCTTGATCCGGCACTGAAACCGGCAGAAATCGCCACCACGCTGGTGGAAAATGCCGGGCTGGATACAGTGATGACCAATTCCTTCGGGTTTGGCGGCACCAACGGCTCCATGCTTCTTAGCAAATATAACGGATAAACGGACATGTCGCAGTCAATGAAGGGCAAGCGCGGGCTTGTCATGGGTGTTGCCAACGAACGCTCTATCGCCTGGGGCATTGCCAAAGCGATGGCCGAAGCTGGTGCCGAACTGGCCTTTACCTATCAGGGCGAGGCATTCGGCAAACGGGTTGAGCCGCTGGCGGCATCGGTCGGATCGGACTTTCTTGTCGATGTTGATGTGACCGACGATGCATCGCTCGATGTGGCATTCGAAAAGCTGGGGGACCGTTGGCCGACGATTGATTTCGTGGTCCACGCCATCGCCTTCAGCGACAAGAACGAATTGACCGGCCGGGTGCTGAACACCAGCCGCGACAATTTCAAGAACTCGATGGATATCTCGGCCTATTCCTTTATCGAGGTCGCCCGCCGCGCCCATCCGATGATGGTTGAAAATGGCGGCACGCTTTTGACGCTGACCTATATGGGATCGAATCGCGTCACGCCGAATTACAATGTCATGGGCATCGCCAAGGCCGCGCTTGAGGCTGCGGTGCGCTATCTTGCCAATGATCTTGGCCCCGAGGGCATTCGCGTCAACGCCATTTCCCCCGGTCCGATGAAAACCCTGGCCGGTGCGGCCATTGGTGGTGCGCGCAAGACCTATAAGCACACGGATCAAAACGCGCCGCTGCGCGCCAATGCCACGCTAGAGGCCGTGGGCGGCACTGCGGTATACCTCGCGTCGGATGCCGGCGCCTGTACCACGGGTGAAATTATTCGGGTCGATGGGGGCTTTCACGTCTTGGGAATGCCGCAGGCAGACAACCTTTAGGGGAACGCCGCAGTTCTGGCTCATTTCCGCCCTTCTCCCGTCAAGGAGGGTAGGCATATGTTAACCATGACACCTGACCAAGCTCTTAAAGCCGCTATGATCGGCGATAAATCCCGGATGCGGGGGAAACTTGCATCGGCTGGGCGAACCCCAAAGTCTCGACTGTTCCGCTGGAGCGTCAAGATCCTGTCTGTCGCCCTGGTGCTGACGGTGTCGCGTGGCATGCTACGCGCACCTGAGGTTCAGGTGATGCTGGCAGGGGCTGGCGACACGCTTACCCAAGTGGTCCAGGACGACACGATTGCCAGCGCGCATATTGCCGCCACCGATTTTCAGGTCGCGGCCAGCGCATTTGTCGCAGGACTGGCCCGACCGGCGCTGGCTGTGATCTCACACGACACAGCTGACGTTCCCGACGCACGGACCGAACGGCGCAGGCATCGGCCCAGCACACCAATTGAATTGAGCCATATCGAAACCGTATCGGCCAGTCGCGTCCTCAGTGGCCCGGTCGAAGCCGTTTATGCCGGAAATGCGCTGCAATTGGCCGGAATGCCGGTGGTGATCGACGCTCTTGTCTGTCCCGCCCTCCAAAGCGAACGCGGACAATTGGCCCGGGTCGGGCTGGAAAGTTTCACCCATGCGCAGACATTGAATTGCAACGTGACCGGACAGGCCGGTGCCCAGGCCGTGACCGCCAATTGCTGGACCAACGATGGTCAGGATCTGGCGACCCAGATGCGCGCCACCCAGCTGTGCAACGCCAATTGACTTCATGCGCGCCGCAATAACGGCGTGCTGACATCGGGACAACCCCGGCCCACACCATTGGATTTCTGTCGCCTTGCAATTCGCCCCAGCTTCTGAAATGCACAGGCAAATGGGCTGACCGCCCACTGGGTGGATCAGACGCGGGCCAAAAGAGAGGCCCGCCGCGCGACAGGGGAATTTCGTTTGAACGACGCTTCGGTCCCAGTTCGGACCAGCAGTCAGCTGGTTTTGTCGGGGGTGGATTTTGCCCATGACACTCGTTTGGTTTTTTCTGCTCTGACGCTGGATATTTCGGTCACGCGACTTGGGGTCGTCGGGCGCAATGGATCGGGGAAAACGACGCTGGCGCGGTTGCTTGCCGGTCTTGTGGCCCCTACGGCGGGCGA
This sequence comes from Phaeobacter sp. J2-8, assembly GCF_022867865.1. GTDB lineage: Bacteria > Pseudomonadota > Alphaproteobacteria > Rhodobacterales > Rhodobacteraceae > Marinovum. The sequence goes on from NZ_JALIEC010000001.1 coordinate 723,802, forward strand.
GCTGCGGTTGAATGGCGTCGATGTGGCGCGGGACCGGCGTGCGGCCCTGTCAGAGGTCGGCATCCTGTTCCAGAACCCGGATCACCAGATCATTTTCCCAACCGTGCTGGAAGAACTGGCCTTTGGTCTGATCCAGCAGGGCCAAAAGAAAGCAGCAGCCGAAGACGCCGCGCGCGACGTATTGGCCCGTTTCAACAAGACCCATTGGCAAGAGGCCTATATCAATACGCTCAGCCATGGCCAAAAGCATCTGGTCTGTTTGATGGCCATTGTTGCGATGGCCCCGCGCTTGCTCATTCTTGACGAACCCTTTGCCGGTCTCGACATGGTCACCCGGGCACAGCTGACCCGGTATCTGGATCATTACACTGGCAATCTGATCCATATCACACATGACCCGGCGGATTTGGCCGGATATCACAGCGCGCTGTGGCTGGATCGCGGCGCATTGCGCCAAATCGGCCCGGCGGAAGAGGTTGTGCCCGCCTATGTGGCGCGCATGACAGAATTGGGGGCCGCAGATGATATCGCTGACCTCCCCGGTTAAAACCCGCGCCCATGGTTGGCCAGCCGCGGCCAAGCTGGCGGCGCTGTGCCTTGCGACGCTGGGGTTGTTTTTCATCCAGAACCTCTGGGCGCATCTGGCCATCCTTGTCTCGGTATTGGCGCTGTATGCGGCGCCCGGATGGCAGTTCCTGCGCGGTGGGCTTGCGAAACTCTGGATGCTTTGGCCCTTTGTGCTGATCGTCGCGCTGTTTCACCTGATTGACGGCAGTGTGATACCGGGCCTGGTGATCCTGTTGCGGTTGGTCTCGGCGGTGGCGCTTGCCAATCTGGTGACGATGACCACCCGGCTGTCGGACATGATTTCCGTGGTGCACTGGCTTGCCGCACCGTTACGCCGTTTCGGCATTGCCAGCCGCCCGTTGGAAATCGCCATTGCCCTTGTGATCCGCATGACCCCGGTGCTGCTGGCCAAGGGCCGCGCGCTGGGCGACGCTTGGCGCGCGCGTTCACCCCGGCGCGCCAATTGGCGGATTATCCTGCCTTTCACCCTGCTCGCGCTTGACGATGCTGATCAAATCTCTGATGCGTTGCGCGCGCGCGGAGGCCTGCTTTCTACAGAGGATACCTGAGATGGAAAAGAATGTCGTATTGATAGCCCTGTTTGCTGCATTGATTGCGGTGCTGGGGCTGATCCCGAAAATCACCCTGGGGTTCGGTGTGCCAATCACCGCGCAAAGCCTGGGTGTCATGTTGTGCGGCACCGTATTGGGCGCGCGGCGCGGCACTTTGGCTGTGCTGCTGTTTCTGGTCCTCGTGGCCATTGGCCTGCCGCTATTGTCCGGTGGGCGCGGCGGCCTTGGTGTCTTTGTGTCGCCCTCTGCCGGGTTCCTGGTGGGCTGGCCATTTGCGGCCTTCGTCACCGGGTTGATCGTCGAGAAATGGCGCAATGCGCCGCTGACACTGGTCGCGGGCCTGGCATCCGTGATCGGGGGCATCGTGGTGATGTATGCCTTTGGCATCGCCGGTTTGGCTTATGCGCTGGACAAAACCATGTTGGAGGCGACTGCGCTGGTCACCGCATTTATTCCCGGTGATGCGCTGAAAGCGGCGATTGCCGGCATGCTGACGGCCGCCCTGGCCAAGGCACGCCCCGCCAGCGTCCTGTCACGCGCGGCTTGAGCGTCATGATGACCACTGCACATGTCACAGCCGAAGATTGCGACGCGGCGCTGGATCATATCCGCGCGGCGCCCAAGGATAACGCGGCCATTGATCACCTGTGTTTTCGCCCCGAAAGCGGCCTGCGCGACTATCCGGAACACCTAGACATGACCGTTTCCGGTGGCATCAAGGGCGAGCGTTGGCTGACAAATCCCTGGCTGAAACTGCCGGATGGGGCCCCCGATCCCCGTATTCAGGTGTCGATCCTGTCGAAACGGGTGCTGGATCTGTGTTGGCGCGATCGTGCTGGCACCCCGCATCCCGGCGATCCGATCATTGTCGATATGGATCTCAGCCATGAAAACCTGCCGGTTGGCACGCGATTGGCGGTTGGCACCGCTGTGCTGGAAGTGTCGGACAAACGCAATTCCGGCTGCACCAAATGGCAGGCCTGGTATGGGGATGCCAGCCTGCGCTGGATCAATCGCGGCCCCCATCGTGACCTGCGTTTGCGCGGCGTCCTCTGCCGAATTGTTCAGGATGGCCGGGTGTCGGTCGGGGATCGTCTGATCAAACTCTGACCGGTTTCGCGGTCCGTTTCGCACTCTGGAATTTCATCTGACCAAAAATATCCCGGGGGGGTGGCCAAAGGCCACGGGGGCTGGCCCCCAAAAGGCGCGGCGGATCATGGATCACAGTCGCCGCGCCAAGAGCGCCGTGCCCAATCCGCCCGCTGCGGCAATTGCCGCCAATCCGGACCCCGGTGTGCGACAAAGCTGGTGGTAAAGCCGAACGGCAAGCACCGCACCAGAGGCCCCCACCGGATGCCCCCGCGCCAATGCGCCACCATATTGGTTCACAATCTCGACCGGCAGGCCCGCGCCGGTTTGACAGGCGATGGCCTGCACGGCAAAGGCCTCCATGATTTCGGCGCTCACCAGGGTCGTCGCCTGATCCAAAACCGCTCCAATGGCCGCAACCGGCGCCAGCCCGGGCAAGTCCGGCGTCCCGCCCAGCGTCCGTCCCGCCAGCAATTCGACCGCGGGACACATCAGCGCCGCTGCGACGGCCTCGCTCACCACCAGAACAAATCCCGCACCGTCGGCGGCCACCGCCATATTTGCGGCTGTGATACTGCCATGTACCACCGGCGCGCGGGCGCATAATCGCCCGGTCAAGGCGCGGGTAAAGCTGTCCTGCGTCAGCCCGGCCAAGGGCACAATCTCCGCCTGATGAAATTCCGGTGGGCAGGCGCGTGCCTTGGCATGGCTCTCGACGGCCCAGGCATCCTGCGCCGCGCGGCTGATGTTCAACTGTTTTGCCAAATCCTCTGCCGCCGTCGCCATATCCGGGTCGCGCTCGGGCCAGGGGGTAAAGGCCGCTTGATCATAGGGTTCCGGCGCGCGTCCATCGGCAAAACTGCGGAGCCGCAGCGGGCGGCGGGAATAGCTCTCGACCCCGCAGGCCAGCACGATGTCATGTTGCCCGGACCGCACCATTATATGGGCCAGCAAAACCGCATCAAGACCACCGACGCATTGGCGATCAATGCTCAGTCCCGCCACATGTTCCGGCAACCCAGCCGCCAGGGCGACAACCCGCGCAGGATTGCCGCCGCCCCCCAGCGCATTGGAGACTATGATTTCTTCCACCCGATCCGGGCCAATCCCGGCATCTGCCAGCACCTGCGCAATCACCGGCGTCGCAAGCTCATGCAGCGCCAGAGCATGCAGCGCGCCGCCCCGGGGCGCGATCGGGCTGCGCCGTGCCGCGATCATATAGCTGCGCCGCATCAATTGCCCCCGACCATTGCGGCCAGGCGCGGCAAATCGGGTTTCCCTGCCGAAAGCAACGGCATGGCATCAAGCAGGACAAAACGCTGCGGCACTGCAGCAGGCCCAAATGCCGCACGGCAGGCCCGTCGCAAGGCCGCCTCGTCAAATCGCCCGGTCAGAAAGCAGATGAGTTTATGGCCACGCAGCGCGTCGGGGATTGCCAGCACCGCACAGCCGGTCACGCCCGGTTGGGTCAGCACAAGCTGCTCAATCTCTTCGGGAAATACATTGTGATCTGCCACCGTGACCATCCGCCGTTTGCGGCCCCGCAGGAAAAGATAGCCCGCCGCGTCCAGATAGCCCATTTCACCAATGCCAAGGTATCCGTCCTGCCAATGGGTGTCCTGGGTTTCGCCGACCTCGTAGCCATCAAACACATAGGGGCTGTGGACCAGAATTTCCGCAGTTTCATGCGGCGCAGCGACGCGCAGCGCAACACCGGGATAGGCGCGGCCAACCGAACCCGCAGGGGTTTTGCCATCGCTCATGGTGATGAAACTTGTTTCACTGGCCCCGAAAAATTCACGCACCTCCGCATGGGGCAGCAGATCGCAGAGATCGGCCCGCAGGGCAGGGTCCAGTTTGCCGCCACCACAAAACAGGCGGCGCACCTTCGGCAACACGGCCTGTGTCCCGTCTTTGCTCAACCGGGTGAGCAATCGCAGCTGAGTGGGCGTCGCATAGATCACGCTGATGGCCAGCTCTGCCAGTGTTTCGGTCTGGCGTCGCGGTGACATGCCGGCAAGCACAGCAATATCCGCCCCTATGTGCAGCGCCTCAAGCACCGCAAACAGGCTGAGGGAATGGCCCGGATGCCCCAATGTCGCGTAACGGTCTGCCGGACCCAGATCAAAAGTCCTGGCATTGATGTCGAAAGAGGCGATCCAGCTGGCCGGTCGTCGGCGGATCACCTTTGGCTGACCGCTGGAACCCGAAGTCTCGCAATACAGAACCGGCGTTGCATCGGCCCGTGTGGTGATTGCCGCGCCGGATTGCGACGCCCAAAGCGATTGCCCCCGGCGCAGCCCATCGACCAATACCGTCAGCCCCGGTGCTTCGGGGGTCAGAATTTCACTTCGGGGTGCGATTTCAAAAGTGGCATGCATGGCACCGATCTATGCCACAGGTTTGTCGCCGCTGCGATGGGCTTGCGGCGACACCCGTCTAATAATCCCGTTCGAAAAACACCCCGACGCCAGTGTCCCCATCGCTGCCGACCCGGCCGCGCACGGTGACGCTTGGGGTCAGATCGAGGTTCAGGTTGATCTGGCTGGAGCCATCGCTCGACACTGTTACATCGGTATAGATGTTGTCAGAGAGGTATTTGCCGACACTTGCCTGTGCATTGCCTTCGGAATCGGTGCTGATGTCCAGCTCGTCCACCCCCAGACCTTCGCGCAGCTGTTGACCGATACCAAGCCCGCCCTGACCGGACAGGGTGCGGATCGCCGCCGCCAATTGCACTGCCTGCAAGGCCGAGATCGACGTGACATCACGGCCAAACAGGAACAGCGAAAGCGCCTCGTCCTGGGGCAGTTCCGGCACCGATGTGACGGTCAGTTCCGGCGCCGAGGCCAAGCCCGCCAAGGCCAATGTGACGGCGAAATCATCGACCTCGGTGGTGGCCTCAAAGGCGATCACCGGATCGAAGCTGCCGCGCAACTGGACATCCCCCTGTGTCAGGGTCAAGCGCCTGCCCAACAGGTCCAGCCGCCCCCGGATCAGGCTGAACGACCCGACAGGCACCACATTGTTGGTGGTCCCGGTCAGTCGCAATTCACCGCCCAGTTCCGCGTCGAGCCCACGGCCCCGCACGAACAACCGGTTGGGCGCGCGCACGATGACATCCAGCGGGTAGTCTGGTGCGGCGCTGGCGGTGTCCTCGTCAGATTGATCCAACCCGGCAAACCGCAACGTGCGCTGCACATCGGCAGAGGGGTTGATATGTTGCAAACCGTCCAGCGCCGAATAGGACGGGCCAAGATCGGGAATGCGCAATTCCGCAGTGGCGATATTGATCCCACCGCCAATCCGCGCGCCGCCCAGCAGCGGGCCGGACATGGTCATCCGCCCGTCCAACTGGGCCTCGTAAAGCGCAGCACTGCGCAGAACGACGTTGCGCAATTGCGCCTCCAGATCGGCATTATATGGCGGGGTCAGCGCAACCGGCCCGGCAACGCGCAATTGTCCACCGCTGGAGATCTGACTGTTCAATGCCACCTGTGCCGCTGCGCCGTTCAGGTCAATTTGCCCGTTGATGGCGTCGATCGACATGCCCTGCGCCAGAAGCGCGACCTGGGCATCCGCCAGGCTAAGGCGGCCAGAGACCGAGCTGAGCTGTGGTGGGCCATTGACCGCCAGATTGAACCGCACCAGCCCGCTGAGCGCCTGACCGTTCAGCCGCCGGTTGGCCAGCGCCAGCGGCACCAGCCCGTTGGCCGACAGATCAAGCCGGGAAACATCCGCCGCGACCCGGCCCTGGGTTGACACTTCGATACCACCGGGACCATTGCCCGAGGCGTCGATCCGCCAGCTTTCGCCTTGCTGTGTGGCGGTGCCGGAAAAACTCGCAGGCCCCGGCAAATCGGGCACAAGCGGGCCAAGGTTGGGGATGGTGATGCGGAACCGGGCATCACCGTTGCCCGCGCCAAAGGCGCCGGACACGTCGGCATCCACCCCCGGTGCATCGACCGTTGCCTGACGAATGGTGATCCGGCCATTGCTGGCACGCGCGACGGACAGGTCGATTTGCGACGTGCCGCGCAACAATGGTTCTATTGTCGGCACGCCAAAGCCGGGGTTGCTTACACTGCCATCGGCCACAAGATCGAAACTGCCGGCCAGAATATCGGCTGTGCCGGTGGCTGTCAGATTTGCGGCCCCCGACAGCGGGCGACCGGCCAGCGAGGAAAACGCGCCAAGCCGGGCAACCCGCGCTTGCAGCCGTCCATCCGCCAGAAGTTTGGATTTGCCATCGCCGGTGAATGTTCCGCTGAAATTTGCACCTGTGTCGCCGGGCAGGGTGGCATCGGCCTCCAGCGTCCAGACCTCGCCGGTGCGTATCGCGGTGCCGGTCAGGCTGGCCGCGCCGGGCAGATCGGGCAGGGCGCGTGCCAGATTGGCAATCCGCGTTGTCAGCTCCAGCTTGCCACTGTTCGGCCCGAAGGCACCACTGGCCCGCGCGGTCACTTCGCGCCCGTCGATGACTGCGGTCTTGAGGACAACCTCACCCGCGGCATCGCGCGTTGCGGCGATATCGAATGTGGTGGTGCCGGGCAAAAGCGCCTCGGCAACGGGCACATCAAATCGCGGGTTGGTTGTGCTGCCGTTTGCACGCAGATCGAATGTCGCGTTGACCAGATCACCGCGCCCCTCAGCCACAAGCGACACCGCACCGCCAAGGGGGCGACCCGCAATGGCGGAAAATGTTGCAAGCTGCGTGACATTGGCGCTGAGCCGTCCGGCGATCTCCAGCTTGTCACGCCCATCGCCGGTCACCGTGCCGCGATATTGCGCACCAGTGCCCCCGGGAAGGGCGGCATCGGCGGTCAGGTTCCAGACATCATTGGCCTGTTCTGCCGTGGCCGTCACTTCGGCGGCACCTTGCAGGTCTGGCAGGACCAGGGCGATTTCCGCCACGCGCGCGGTCAGGTCCAGCTTGCTTGCGCCGGTGCGCAGCAGCGCGGTTGCATCAATGCGCGCATGATCGGTGCGGATCACCACCGGATCGACGCGCAGCCCGGTTTCATCCCGGCCCAGTCCCAATGATACCTTGCCCGTACCGGCAAGCAGCGGATCAAGCTGGGCGATGCCGGTTGTCAGCGTTTCGGTCGTGCCGTCGAATTGCAACGCCATCACCCCGGTGAGCGGCGCCACACGCCCCGTCACACCAAGATCCGCAGCCCCGTCGAGTTCAATACCCGCCAGATCGGCAAAACGTGCCAGATCTTGTGCGTTCAGCTGAACATCCGGCACCAATGTCAGATCATCTTCGCCTTCCAGCCCGCTCACCACCAAGGTGCCGGTCAGGCCGTAATCCTCGCCTGTGAGGTTCAGTTCGCTCAGCCGCAGCGGCGCACCCCGGCTCCAGCCAAAGTGCAGGACACCACGCAACCGGTCCCCGATGGCACGCGCCAGCGCCGCGTCGGCCGGGGCCAATCCGCTGGCATCCATTTGCAACGTGCCGGACAGGCTCTCGCTGTCGCGCGACAGAACGCCAGAGCCATCAAAGCCCAGCGTTTCAATCTGTATGGTGTCGCGGGCAAGACCCTGCGCCCGACCGGCCAGCGACCATGTGTCCCCGGCAGCGGCATCAAACGCCCCGGTTAGCGTGACGCCCGTGACCGAAGTCGCTGCACCGGCCATTGGCAGCAGGATGGTTTCACCTTCGGGCGGCGCGATTTCCCCATCCAGCGCCAGCTTGCGCGGCCAGCCATCTGCACCGATCTCTGCCGCGCCGGTCAGGGTCAGGGCCGCCGCCTCGACGCGCAATTGATCCAACGTCAATGTGCCGTCGGCCATTCGTGCGCCTTTGGCCTGCAACCCCACCTGATTGCCAAGGAATTCGGCAAATTCCGGCACAAACACCGGCGCAATGTCACCGCCCAGATCGAGGGCGAAAACCGTGTCGCCCTCTGGGTCGGACAACAGGGTCACTTCGCCGCTCAGACGGCGCTGGCCATCGGTGTCCAGGCTCAGCTCGGCGGTGAAATCATTGATGGGGTCGGCCCCCTGAACCTTCATCTCGACCGAGGGCAGGCCGGGCAGGTTCAACAGATTGGCGGCCAGACCATCCGCCGGTTCGGTCAAATCAACCGCCATCTCCAATGCGCGGGTGGCGTTGTCGTAAGCGCCGACAATGGTAAAGCGCCCCTCCTGGTCCAGCCGGTTGATGGCCAGATCCGCCGATCCGGCCCCATTTGCCAGCGTCGCCTTGCCGGAAAACGCAATTTCGGCGGCTTCGCCGAACACCGCCGCGCCAATGACAGCGCGGCCTATGGTCATTTTCTTGATGTCGACCGATACAGGAAGCTCTGGCAGGGAAAAGGTGCCGCGCGCCTCGGCGGTGGGCAGTTCACTTTCTGCGGGCAGCGGGCGGCGTGGCAATTCGATGCGGTCAATCGCGATTTCGTCGATCAGAACCTGTTTGCTCAAAAGCGCCGAACGGTTCCAGGTCAGGGACACGCCGGTGGCGGAGAACCAGACCCCGTTCGCATCGGTGACAGAGATTTCGTCGATGGTCGCGCGGGAACTGAGCGCGCCGGCAAATCCCTTGATCCGGACATCACGCCCGGGTGCCGACAACGCATCTTCAAGTATGCCCTGAATGAAGCCGCGATCAGATTGGTCGTCTTGCGCCTGAGCGGCCAGTGGCATCAGAAACAGCAGACAAAGTGCCAGAATACGCATTAAAAAGCCTGCCCTATCCCAATATAGACCTGCACACCGTCGCCGGTTTCGCCAGCCACCGGCGCGGCCACATCCAGCCGGATCGGTCCGACGGGGGTGTTGTAACGCAGCCCAAGACCGGCTCCGGCGTGCGAATTGCCGGCGTCAAAACCATCATGTCCGATGAAACCGGCATCGGCAAAAGCCACAAGGCCAATGGTGTCGGTCACGGAAAACCGCATTTCCGCCGACAGCGAAGCAAAGGCCCGTCCGCCCAGCGACACGCCGTCATAATCAGCATCCAGCGATTGATAGGGTTGGCCACGGACCGTTCCGCCGCCGCCGGAATAAAACAACATGCCGGGCGGGGCATCGACGGCGTCGGGCCCGACCAAAGCGCCCAATTGCAGACGGGCGGCGGCGACCGCGCGGTTTTCCGCGCCAAGGCCAACAAAGCCGCGACCATCAAACGTCATATGCGCGCCGGTATCACCGGCCAGCGTTTCCACAAACGGCGTCACCTCGCCCCGCAGGTAATATCCGCTGGTGGTGTTCAATGTGTTGTCGCGCCGGTCATAGGTCAGCGCGCCGGGCAGCGAGACCAACAGCAATTCGCGGATGGTTTCCGGGTTGGCAAAGCGGTCGGTGACCTCGGAATAGCCGAGGCCAATGCCCAATTCGCCGGTCAGGAAATCGTTGAATTCCTGGGACACGCCAAATGCCAGCTCGGATTTCTTTTCCAGATAATCCGGCTCGTCCAGCAGCGCCAAACCGGCCTCGGCGTAAAACAGGGTATCTGGGCCATAAACTGCCGGTTTTTCCAAGCGGAAAGACAGTTCATAATCAATGCCTTCTTCAATACCTTCGGTCTGCAAACCCAGTTGGCTGATTTCGCCTTCGATGCGGAACCGTTCCGCGCCGCCAAACAGATTGCGATGCAGCCAGAACCCCGAAAGCGTCAGCCCGCCAAAGGTGGAATATTCGATGCCACCACCAATCCGGCGCGGTTTGCGATCGACGACCGTGATTTCCATGTCAAGTTGGCCATCGGCACCGGGGGTTTCGGCCTCTTCGACCTGCACCGATTGAAATGTGCCGGTCCGGCGCAATCGGCTGGCGGCCTTGTCCACGGCTTTGGGGGTAAATACCTCGCCTTTGGGCAGGCCGGGGCAATCTGGCGCACACGGGCGTCGCGCACGGTGGATGTGCCATCGACAGAGGTGTCGCCAAACCGCAGCCTTGGGCCGGGTGCAATGCGAACATCGACATCCAGCCGCGCGCTGGCGTGGCGAGCTTCGATCGACTGGCCGGTGATTTCGGCTTTGGCATGGCCTGCTTCGCGCCAATCCCGGACCGCGCCCTGGGCCGCGTCGCGCACCACCGTCGCCAGGGCCGGTTCGTCGCGGGCAAATCCCGGCACCGGCGGATCTTCGCCCGCCAGCGGCGCGATTTGGACCTGACCAAGCCGGAAGGCACGTCCGGGTTGCACTGTGATCACCACATTTCCAACCGCGGCGGGCAAGCGAAAGGGATCAATGGTGGCGGCTTCGCGCCCGTCGATCTGAATGTTCACCACGGCGGAATAATAGCCCTGGGCGTAAAGCGCCTCGACCAGTTTGGCATAATCGGCCTGCGCCGCAGCCACGACATCACGCGGCAGGGTTTCGGGCGATTTTTCCAAGGTTGTCAGTACCGAAGCACTGTTCAGGCTTTTGGTCAGATCGGCATTGTCACTGCCGACCAATTGCAGATCAACCTGATCCAACGCCAACGACATTCCCGGCACCAGCACCGCCAGCGCGCCCAAAACCCAGCTTTTGCCAAATCTACGCATTACCATGTTCAACACTTTCATTTGCTCCAGCCTATGACAGAGACGGGCGCGCTTCTATGGGCAATCGACGGTTACCCACGGGGAAATGATCGACGACGACACCCGTATCTTGCCGCGCATGGCGATCTGGGCAATTCCGGGGTCTGCGTCATGTTTTTGCAGCCATGTACCTGGCGCAAACTGTGGGCATTGCAATGGCCAATCTGTTGCGGCATTGGCGCCGCAACGGGCGCGCGCTGGCGTCATTTGATATTTCCCATCCGTTTGGCCGGACATTTGCCAATACTGTTACATGACATTGTTAACAGAGCCGCGAATGCACTTCGAGCTAGGGAATCACTCATGCGTTTTGCTCTTTCGGCGCTGACCGCCGCACTTCTTTCCACATCCGCAATGGCGGCCGATATTTCCGGCAAACTGGTTCTGTATACCTCGCAGCCGAATGCCGATGCCCAGCAAACCGTTGATGCCTTCCAGGCGAAATATCCCGACGTCGACGTCGAATGGGTGCGTGACGGCACGACCAAGATCATGGCCAAGCTGCGCGCCGAATTCGAAGCAGGCGCGCCGCAGCCCGACCTGCTTTTGATTGCGGATATGGTCACAATGGAGGGGCTGGAGGCCGAAGGCCGTTTGATGCCCTACACAGACGCCGACATCAGCGCCTATGACCCGGCTTTGATGGATGATGGCGGTCACTATTTCTCGACCAAGCTGATCACCACCGGCATCGTCTACAACACCGGCGCCGACATGGTGCCGACCTCTTATGCTGATCTTTTGCAGGAACAGGCCAAGGACAAGCTGGCCATGCCATCGCCGCTGACCTCGGGTGCGGCGACCATCCACATGGCTGCGATCACCGCGCATCCCGATCTGGGCTGGGATTTCTACGAAGGTCTGGCCGCACAGGGCGCCAACCCGCAGGGCGGCAATGGCGGCACCTACAAGGCCGTCGCCGGCGGTGAAAAGCTCTATGGTTTCGTGGTTGATTTCCTGCCGATCCGCAACAAGCTGGAAGGTGCGCCAGTGGAATTCGTCTTCCCAAGCGAAGGCGTTTCGGCGGTGACCGAACCGGTGGCCATCCTGTCGACCGCGAAAAACCCCGACGCAGCCAAGGCATTCGTTGATTTCCTGATTTCACAAGAAGGCCAGCAACTGGCCGCTGACATGGGGTATCTTCCGGCCCATCCGGCGATCACCCCGCCCGAAGGTTTCCCCGCTCTGCCAGACATCAAACTGCTGGATTTCGATCCGGCCAAGGCACTGGCCGATGATCAGGAAAACAAGATGAAATTCACCGAGATTTTCGGCGGCTGACAATTTGAACCTGTTAAAACTTCTGCGCAGCGGCGAGGGGCGTGCCCTTGCCGCTGCGGTCTTTTTGGCGATGCTGCTTCTGGTCTTTCCGCTGGGCCTGCTGGCCCGTGTCGGTCTGACGGTGGACGGCGTATTTACATTGGCGCCTTTGGGCGACGCGCTTGGGTCACGGTCGGTGATGCGGGCCTTTGTCCATTCGTTGGAAAGCGCCTTCTTCTCGGCGATCCTGTCGCTGGTGGCGGGCACGACGATTGCGCTGGCAATCGGGTTGACCGACATGCGCCACAAGGGGGTCTTCACCTTCTTGTTGCTGGTGCCGATGATGATCCCGCCGCATGTGACGGCCATTGCCTGGGTCCAGGCGATGGGCCCGTCGTCGCCGATCTTGCGCAGTCTGGGACTGGCGCCGGAACTGGGGTCGACGCATCCGCTGTATTCCAAGGGCGGCTTGATTTTCCTGCTCGGGGTCCAGCACACGCCGCTGGTGTTTCTGGTGGTGCTGGCGGCCTTGCGGGCCTTGCCGCGCGAAATGAGTGATGCCGCGCGGATTGCGGGCGCAGGTAGCGTCATGTTGCTTCGGCGGATATTGCTGCCGCTTTTGGCGCCGACGCTGATTGTCGGCTATGCGCTGGCCTTTGTGTCGGCGCTGGGCAATTTCGGCATTCAGGCGCTTTTGGGCATTCCGGCGCGCTATATCACACTGCCGGTGCTGATCTGGCAACGATTGGCGAGCTTCGGCCCGTCGATCCTGACGGATGTGGCGGTGATTGCCGCGTTGCTGGCGCTGTTGGCGGTGGCGATCATCCTTCTTCAGACGGTGTTGCTGCGCAAGACCCGCGCCACCCTGATCGGGCCACCGCAACCGCCGCTGCACATCAAGCTGGGGCGATGTCGGATCTGGACGGAAATGTTGTTTGCCGGGTTGGTTGTCACGACCCTGATCCTGCCAATTACCGCGTTGGTGGCCACGGCGCTGGTGCGGACCTATGGGCTGCCGTTGAATGCCGACACCATCACCTTCGACAATTTTGCCGAGATCCTGTTTCGCCAATCGGTGACCGCGCGGGCGTTCCTCAATTCGTCGCTGACGGCGGGGGTGGCCGCCGGGGTTATTGCGCTGGGCTGCATCTTTGTGGCGCGTTTCATGTCGGCGCGCCAATCCATCGTGCGGCGCACCGGGGCCAGCATCGCCACCCTGGCGGAAATGACCTATGCCATCCCCGGTCTGGTGATCTCGATCGCCTTCATCCTCGCCTTTCTCAAGCCGCTGCCGCTGATCAATCTCTCGCTTTACAACACCCTCGGCATCATTTTCCTTGCCTACCTCTGCGCGTTCTTTTCCATCGGGCTAAAGCCGGTCAGCGCCGCCTATGTGCAGTTGGATCCAGCCCTGGACGAAGCCGCCAGAATTGCCTGGCGGGCGGTATTTCTTTCGGATGCGGCGGATATTTCTGCCATTGATCGCACCGGCGGCGGCCTCGGGGGCGATCCTGGTCTTTTTGACCGCGTATAACGAGGTGACGGTGTCGGCGCTTCTCTGGTCATCGGGCAATGAAACCATCGGCACCACGATCTATAATTACGAAGATGGCGGCTACACCACGTTGGCCGCCGCAATGGCAAGCGTGACGGTCCTTGCCACGGTTTTGTTGATGGTGGCGCTGGATCTTTTGGGGCGGCATGCGCCGCGCGGGGTCGTGCCTTGGCGGATCTGACGCGGTTGTGCTGGCGTCAGATCATTGCGCCAGCACCCAGGCCCGGTTGATCCGAAGCCTGAGCGGCTGCCCCGTGCGCAGCGGGGCGCGGTGGGTCACAACAAGGCGGGTACTGTCGGCAAAGCCGACTTCGGCCTCCCAAAGCCCGCCACGGTAAAGAACGCTTTCAATCACCCCTTCAAGACCGTCCTGGTCCTGGTCGTCGACCAAGGTGATTGCTTCGGGGCGGATCAATACCTGAACCCGGCCCGCCGGATGATCGGCGGGGGCATCGGCATGAAACCTGTGGCCCTGAATGTCCGCGAAGCCGGTTTCATAGGTTGCAGAGACCACCGCGCCATGACCGATGAACTGTGCCACTTCGGTTGAATTCGGGTGATCATAGATCTCTTGCGGCGTGCCGATCTGCAAGATCCGACCGGCCTTCATGACGGCCATTCGATCCGCCAGCGCCATAGCCTCGCGTTGATCATGGGTGATATAGACCGTTGTCGCCCCAGAAGCGCGATGAAACCGCAAAAGTTCCTGTTCCATTGTGTGTCGCAGATGCGGGTCAAGATTGGCCAAAGGTTCATCCATCAGGATTGTCCGCGCCCCGCCCGCCAGACACCGGGCCAATGCAACCCGCTGGCGTTGCCCGCCCGAAAGTGCCTCTGGCTTGCGCTGCGCCAAATCCTGAAGCGCGACGGTCGCCAAATGTCCCTGGACCAGCTGCGCGGCCGCCTTGCGCGATTTTCCCGACGCCTCCAGCGGAAAGGCGACATTGTCCTGAACGCTCATATGGGGCCAGAGCGCATAGGATTGAAATACAAACCCGGTGCCGCGCTGTTCGGGGGGCACCGATATCTGGCTGTCCGCCACCAGATCATCATGCAGCCGGATCGTGCCACGGTCCGGGGTGTCCAGCCCGGCGATCAACCGCAGCAATGTGCTTTTGCCGCAACCGGATTCACCAACGATGACAAACAGTTCGTGATCGGACACCTCGAAAGAGATGTCATCAATGGCCGGTTTGCCCGCAAAATCCTTGCCCAAGCCGACGATCTGAATTCCGCCAGTCATCCGGTGATCCTTCTGTGTTTAGGCGCATGAACGCGCTTCATCGGGCACTCGGGTAACTTTTTAATGACAGCGGGCGCTGTCCTGGCAACATCTCTTTGTTTCTGGGGCTATCTGTTGGCTGTGTGGCCGGGGAAATGCCCCCAGCCACACAGGTTCGGTGATAGGTGGATCTTTGACCTATGTGCCGGACTTTATGCCGTTTTAAGGATCACCTGCGGCGCCGTCACATCAACCCCCAATGCACGACCCACAGCGTAATAGGTCAGCTTGCCCGCGTGGACATTCAAACCATTCAGCAAATGCGGATCATCGGCGCAGGCCTGCCGCCAGCCCTTGTCCGCCAGCGCCAGCATATAGGGCATTGTCGCATTGCCGAGCGCAATGGTCGAGGTGCGCGCCACCGCCCCCGGCATGTTGGCGACGCAATAATGCATGATGCCGTCGACGTCATAAATCGGGTCGGCATGGGTCGTCGCCTTGGAGGTTTCAAAACATCCCCCCTGGTCGATCGCCACATCCACCAAAACCGCGCCCGGCTTCATATCGCCCAATTGCGCCCGGCTGATCAATTTGGGGGCTGCCGCGCCGGGGACCAGGACCGCGCCAATCACCATGTCGGCGTCGCGGATTTGGTCCAGCGTGTTGCCGGCACTTGCGTACATGGTCTTGAACTGTTGACCGAACACGTCATCGAGATAGCGCATCCGCGGCAAGGACCGATCCAGCACGGTGACATCCGCGCCCATGCCGGCCGCGACACGGGCCGCATGGGTGCCGACAACGCCGCCACCGATGACAACCACGCGCGCCGGGCCAACACCGGGCACGCCGCCCATCAACACACCCCGACCGCCATTGGCCTTTTGCAGGGTCCAGGCCCCGACCTGGGGCGCCAGCTTGCCGGCAACTTCTGACATCGGCGCCAAAAGCGGCAGGCCGCCGCGTTCGTCGGTCACGGTTTCATAGGCAATCGCGGTACAGCCCGAAGCCAGCAAATCGTGGGTTTGATCGGGGTCGGGAGCAAGATGCAGATAGGTGAAAAGCAGCTGACCTTCGCGCAGCATCTTGCGTTCGACGGCTTGTGGTTCCTTCACCTTGACGATCATGTCGGCAGTGGCAAAAACCTCTTCTGCGCTGTCCACGATCACCGCGCCAACCGCCGCATAGGCGACATCGTCAAAACCGGCGCCAACCCCGGCGCCGCTTTGCACGATCACGTCATGACCATGGGCAATCGCTTCTTGCGCTGCATTGGGCGTCAGGCCGACCCGGAATTCCTGGGGCTTTATTTCGCACGGGCATCCGATTTTCATCTTGCTGGTCCTTTTGGTAAATGGGTGCGCGATTGTCCGACATCAAAGCGTGCAGGTGTTTGATATTTTGCCTTGGCAGTCATGTGATCTGCGACGATACTTCGACAAAGTTGAAACTGGACCGAAGATTCTTCGCAAATATGCAGATTGACCCGACAGACCGCCGAATCCTGACCGTGCTTCAGAAACATGGGCGC
The DNA here is from genome assembly GCF_022867865.1 of Phaeobacter sp. J2-8. Taxonomy (GTDB): domain Bacteria; phylum Pseudomonadota; class Alphaproteobacteria; order Rhodobacterales; family Rhodobacteraceae; genus Marinovum. The sequence continues at coordinate 740,134 of NZ_JALIEC010000001.1, forward strand.
ATGTCCAACGCCGATCTGTCAGAGCGGATCAACCTGTCGGCATCGGCCTGTCATCGCCGGGTGCAGCGGCTTGAAGAAGAGGGCATCATCAAAAGCTACGTCGCGATGCTGGATGCGCGCAAGATTGGCCTGACCTCGACCGTGTTTGTGGAAATCACCCTGTCCGGGCAATCGGATGAGGTGCTGGAGGCCTTTGAAACCGCGGTTGCGCGTATTCCCAATGTGCTGGAATGCCATTTGATGGCGGGGACGGCGGATTACATCATGAAGCTGGTGGTCGAAGACACCGATGATTTTGCCCGCATTCACCGCCAATACCTGACCCGTTTGCCGGGGGTGACGCGGATGCAGTCGAGCTTTGCCCTGCGCACGGTGTTCAAGACCACGGCACTTCCGGTTTGATTAAAATTCCGGCGAAATAGCCGGGCAATTTAACGGCTCATTTGCATCTTTCCTCCATGTGTCAGGGACACCGAGGGAATGCCATGCCACTTTCATTTACCGCAACCAACAGCGAATTTTCCACCGCCACAGGCAGCAATATTGGCCGCTATGGGACTTCGTCGGCGTTTGATGGACCTCCGTCGGAAACCTCGAATTTGCAAGTCACGGCAAATTCCGGCGATTCCGATCCCCGCCTGTTTGAAATCGGCGACAGTTACGATGTTCAGTTTGACGGGCCGGGCGGGCCAGTGACCATCGAAGATGCCGTCGTTGTGCGCAGTGACAATGCGCCGGGCGAGGCCGGGATCGTGGTGCTGAGCGGTCAGGATCAAAACGGTGTTCCGGTCGAGGTGCTTTGGACCCCAAGCTATAACCTGCAAGGGTGGTATGATGCCGCCAGCGGCACGACGAGCCGGGTTGGGTTCTTCAACACGGACCGGCAGGCAACATATGACCACGAGATTGTCTGTTTCGCGGCAGAGACTGCGATCGTGGTCAAGGGCGGGCCGATTGCCGCGGAAAAGATCGCGCCGGGGCAATTGGTGCGCACCCTGGACGCGGGGTTGCAACCGGTGAAATGGGTTGGCCACAAGAAATTGCCGGGAATTGATGCCGCCGCGCCGGTGGTCTTCGCGCCCGGAACCATCGGCAATGATGCCACTCTGCGGCTAAGCCAACAGCATCGGGTGATGATCCGCTCGGCGCGGGCCGAATTGCTGTTTGACACGCCAGAGGTTCTGGTGCCGGCCAAGGCGCTGGTCAACGGCCATTCAATCCGCATCAGGCCCTGTGACGAGATCACCTATATTCATCTGCTGCTGGAAGATCACCATATCTTGCGGGCGGAAGGCGCGCTTTGCGAAAGCCTGCTTCTTGGCGATCAATCCCGTGATATCCTGCAAATGCCAAGGCCGGTTGGCCACGCGGAAATGCGCCCCGCGCGTCGGATATTGCGCCCGTATGAGGCGTGTGGCTTCCTGCCTGCGGCAGCCGTTTCATCGCCAAATGCCCTATTTAGGGGCACAGCCGCTCTCGCCGAGCGGGAACTTGCCTCTGTTTGAGGCCCCTGTCCTCAATTCCCGGTTTTTCCTTCGACAAGGGACAGGTAGTCTGGCCGCGAACCCGGATTCGGGGCGACAGACCGCCACCGGCGCAATCCCCCCTTGCGATAGATGGCGCCGATGGCATACCCGACTGACATCAAAGCGTTAAACGGGACTGTTATGCCAGCCCCAGCAAAGACTTGGAGCGACATATGACACAGGATGATGACCGCGAGCTGGATTGGCTGGAAGCCGAACTTCAGGATAACCTGGATGAAGATTTCGAGATCGAGTTCTCTGAACCGATGCTCAGCCAGGAAATCCGCAAGATCTATAACCGCGAACATCCCGATATGCTGGACCGGCGGGTTTATTTCACCAATCTGCTGCGGCTTCAGGCCGAATTGATCAAGGTGCAGGATTGGGTGCAACATACCGGTGCCAAGGTCTGTATCCTGATGGAAGGCCGCGACAGTGCGGGCAAGGGCGGGGTGATCAAACGGATTACCCAGCGTTTGAACCCGCGCATCGCCCGCGTCGTGGCGCTGCCCGCGCCAAGCCGCCGGGAGCAATCGCAATGGTATTTCCAACGCTATGTGCCGCATCTGCCGGCCGGTGGTGAAATCGTCTTCTTTGACCGGTCATGGTACAACCGTGCCGGCGTGGAACGGGTCATGGGCTTTGCCAATGATCAACAGGTTGAAAACTTTTTCCAGGACGTTCCCGAATTTGAACGCATGCTGATCCGCTCTGGGGTGATCCTGTTGAAATACTGGTTCTCGATCACCGATCAGGAACAGCAATTGCGATTCCTGATGCGAATTCATGATCCGATGAAGCAATGGAAATTGTCGCCGATGGATTTGGAAAGCCGCATCCGCTGGGAGCAATACACCAAGGCCAAGGAAGAGATGTTTGCCCGCACGAATATCCCCGAAGCGCCGTGGTATATCGTTGAAGGCAATGACAAGAAGCGTGAGCGGCTGAATTGCATCGAACATATCCTGACCAAGATCCCGTATGAGGATCTGCCGTCGGAAAAGGTCACCCTGCCGGACCGGGTCTATAACCCGAATTACGAACGTCAGGTGCTGCCCGATGAATTGTATGTGCCGAAGGTGTATTGAACCCGCACAACCGAGAATCATGTCGCGTTGAACGAAAAAGGGCCGGTCAAATGACCGGCCCTTTGTGTGTCATGAGGTCCCGGGTCAGGCCCGGGACCAGATCACGATCACTCGATGATTTTGGACACAACGCCGGAACCCACGGTGCGGCCGCCTTCGCGGATGGCGAAGCGCAGGCTTTCTTCCATGGCGATCGGCGCGATCAGTTCGACTTCGAACTTCAGGTTGTCGCCGGGCATGACCATTTCTGTGCCTTCCGGCAGGTTCACGGTTCCGGTCACATCGGTGGTGCGGAAGTAGAACTGCGGACGGTAGTTGGCAAAGAACGGCGTGTGACGGCCACCTTCGTCCTTGGTCAGAATATAGGCTTCTGCCTCGAACTTGGTGTGCGGCTTGACCGAACCCGGCTTACACAGAACCTGACCACGCTCAACGCCTTCACGGTCGATACCGCGCAGCAGGGCGCCGATGTTGTCGCCCGCTTCACCGCGATCCAGCAGCTTGCGGAACATTTCCACACCGGTACAGGTGGTTTTCTTGGTGTCGCGGATGCCGATGATTTCCAGTTCGTCGCCAACGTTGACAACGCCACGTTCCACACGACCGGTCACAACAGTACCCCGACCCGAGATCGAGAACACGTCTTCGATCGGCATCAGGAACGGCTGGTCCACAGCGCGTGCAGGCTGGGGATGTATTCGTCAACAGCGGCCATCAGCTCGGCGATTTTCTCTTCACCGATGTTGGCGTCGCGACCTTCCAGAGCGGCCAGAGCCGAACCGGCGATGATCGGAATGTCGTCGCCCGGGTAGCCGTATTCGCTCAGAAGTTCACGAACTTCCATTTCCACCAGTTCCAGCAGTTCCTCGTCGTCGACCTGGTCAACTTTGTTGAGGAAAACCACCATCGAGGGGATGCCAACCTGGCGGCCCAGCAGAATGTGCTCACGCGTTTGCGGCATCGGGCCGTCAGCGGCGTTCACCACCAGGATCGCGCCGTCCATCTGCGCCGCACCGGTGATCATGTTTTTCACATAGTCAGCGTGGCCGGGGCAGTCGACGTGCGCATAGTGGCGCGCTTCGGTTTCATATTCCACGTGCGCGGTGGAAATGGTGATCCCGCGGGCTTTCTCTTCCGGCGCGCCGTCGATTTCGTCATAGGCTTTGAAGTCACCAAATTGCTTGGTGATCGCCGCGGTCAGCGTTGTCTTGCCGTGGTCAACATGGCCAATCGTGCCGATGTTGCAATGCGGTTTGGAACGCTCAAACTTTTCCTTTGCCATGGTACTCAGGCGCCTCGTGGTTGGGGGACCGGAATTGGCCCGTTTCTATCGCGCGCGAGATATTGGCTTTGGCAGGGAAAATCAAGCGTCAGTTGGCGGTTGGGGGCGCCTTCTTTTTCTTTGGGTCGGTCTTGGCCTTGACGACACGGGCGTCCGGGGTGAACCAATCGTGCCGGGTTTTCTGCACGGCCAGCCATGTTTCAAGCTGTTTGGCCCCTTTGATCGCCAGATTTTCCAATTGTTCCTCGGCCGTTTGGGTCAGCCCCGATCCGGCCACGGTTTCAGCCGAGACGGCCTCCAGCACGGTGATTTCATGCGGTTCTTCGTTCAATTTGATGCCTTTGACATCGTCCCAGACCGTCACGCGGAAAATAAGCACGGATTTTGGTTGCAGCACCAGCGGCACACCGACCTGGGCCAGCACATATCCTTCGACCGAGATTCCGAAATGATAGAGTTTTTCGCCTTCGTCTTCGTAGCGGCGAAAGCGGTCTTCGACCGCCTTGTCCACGGCGGCGATCCATTGTTCCTCGGTGGCGTCACGTGACAGCGGACCTTTGGTCAGGTTTGGCGCAATCACGATCGAATGGCCCAGTTTGAAGTCCCCCAGCGGCTCTGGCGCCTGATCAAGATCACGTCCGTCGGAACAGGCAACAAGTGTTAGGAAAGCAACTAGGGCAAGCAGGGCGCGCATCAGGCAATGGTCCTTCTCAAGGTCGTGCGTCCCCCTGACTAGCCCATGCGGCTGTGCGGCGCAATTGCACGGGGCCATCATCGCCCTATATGCTGAGTCAAAAGGAGCCTGCCCATGCCTGCCAGTGTTCTGACATCCGCTGCCTCTGATGTGCCCGTACAAGAGCCAGTACAAGTGCCTGCGCAAGTGCCGGTGCATGTGCCGTTGGGCACCCGGCCACTTGGGCTTTTGGCCAGTCTTTCGGCGGCGCGGCGCAATCTTCTGTCCATTATTCCCCAAATCGCCACGACCCAGCCGATGGTGTCGGGGCGCACCGGCGTCCGCTGGCATATGGTCATGGACCCGGGCGCGATTCGCCGGATTTTGCTGGAGCGGCTGGAGGATTATCCAAAGTCGCTGGTCACCAAGAACCTGTTGCGCCCCGCCATTGGCGAGTCGATGTTCATCGCCGAGGGCGCGCATTGGCGGTGGCAGCGGCAGGCAGCCGCGCCGGTGTTTTCGCATCGCAACGTGATGAACCTTGCGCCGATCATGTCAGCGGCTGCGGTGCGGGCCTGTGAGCGGATTGCCAACGGTGGGGCGGGGGCGGTGAACCTGCATGATGAAATGGTCACAACCACCTTTGATGTGATTTCCGATGTGACCTTTTCCGGCGACAGCGTGTTTGACCGCCAGGGCGTGCACAGCGCCATCGACAATTATATTGCCGCTGCGGGCAAGGTGTCGCTGTTTGATATGTTGGGTTTTCCCGATTGGGTGCCGCGCCCGGGGCGGTTGGTGTCGGGCAAGGCGCTGCGCCAGATGAAGCAGGTGGCCGACACGGCCATCGACGCCCGCGCGGGGCGGGCACAGGATGGCGTGCCGGATCTGCTTGATCTGTTGATGGCGGGCGAAGACCCGGAAACCAAACGCAAGATGAGCGTGGCAGAGCTGCGCGACAATCTGTTGACCTTTATCGTGGCCGGGCATGAAACCACGGCGTTGGCGCTGTCCTGGTCGCTTTATCTTTGTGCCTTTGATCCCGATGTCCAGGATCGCGCCCGCGCCGAGGTGCAATCGGTGGTGCAGGATAGCGTTGCGACGGGCGCGGATGTGGCGAACCTGCCCTATGTTCGTCAGATCGTGGACGAAGCGATGCGGCTTTACCCGCCTGCGGGGATCATCTCGCGCACGGCGCAGGTCGCAGATACGCTCTGTGGGCGCGAAATCCGGCCCGGTGATACGGTGATGGTGCCGATCTATGCGCTGCATCGCAACGGGCTGCTGTGGGACGACCCCGATGCATTCCGCCCCGAACGGTTCGCGGATCGCAAGGCGGTGCCGCGCTATGCCTATCTGCCGTTTGGCGATGGACCGCGTATCTGTATCGGTGCCAGTTTTGCCATTCAGGAGGCGGTGATCATCCTTGCAACCCTGCTGTCGCGATTCCGGTTTCATCCCGTGCCGGGGCGGGCGCCAGAACCGGTGATGATCATCACCCTGCGCCCCGAGGGTGGGGTCTGGTTGACGGCAGAGCAGCTTTGAAGCAGCAGCAGGCCGCGCTATTGGCAAATGTTGCGCAGCGCCTGCCATTCGTCGTCGTTTAGAACCGGCACGGCCTCAAATCCCGCTGGCAAATCGACATTTGCGGCCAATATCCGGTCCGACAGGGCCGGGTGGCTGGCGAAATGGGCGAAAAAGCCGTCACGCTCGCCATATTTGGCGCGCAACAGGTCAAAGAAACGTCCCAATGCGGCGGGGTCTATCCCGGTCTCCAGCAACAGGGCGCGGGCGAAATCATCGGCTCCGGCCTCGGCCTCGCGCGAATAAGTGGCCTGAATCAATTGTTCGGTCAGGAACAGCACCATCGCCCCGCCGGCGAAATCACCGAACAACAGCCCCAGAACCCCGATCGACCCCGCAGAACGCAGCGCATGGCGGGTCGGGTCGCGGCTGATCACATGGCCGATTTCATGGGCAAAGACCGCTGCGACCTCCTCTGGGGTTTCGGCGGCCTCGATCATGCCGCGAAAGAACACGATATAGCCACCGGGCAGGGCAAAGGCGTTGACCATCGGGTGATCCAGCACATGCACCGACACCTGCTGACCCTCGGGCAGACCCGGGGCCAGATGCGCCTGCATCCTGGCCAGTGCCGCGACGCCGTCCGGGTCTTCGCAAAACGCCACAGGTTGCCCCATGCCGGTGTCATCCAAAGCAGAGCGGATCTGGTTCAGGGTTGTTTCGCCCAACGCGCGCTCACCTTCCGGCGGGATATAGACCGCCAATTGGTCCGCCATCGTCGGCACAAGCACGGTGATGATCAACGCAACCGAGGCCACCGCCGCCACCGCCCAGGCCACCAGCCGCCCCCGGCGCGTGACCGGCGCGGGTCGGCGGACATCGGGCAATCGTTCGAGCAACAGATCGTCGTTCAGGATCAGCCGCGCCACCGGATCGTCGCGCAGACGCAGAATGCTCAGATCCTTGCCGCCCAGATCCGGCAGCAGCCGCAAATCGTCCAGCGGCCAGTGCAGGGGGGCAAAGCCGATGCGCGCGATCACCAGCGCCCGCGCAGCTTCATCCACGGACAATTGCGCCAGATCGCCAACGGCGGTGTCACCGTCGAAATACAGGCCGGTCGCTTCAAATGGTTCTGGCGCGGCGCCCACCCGGATCACGGTCATATCGACGCCCCCACATCCAATGCCTCGGCAAAGCCTTCGGCCTCTTCAAATTCATCGCGGGCACGTTGCGAAATCTGCCGCAGGGCGGCGGGGTTTTGCACCGTCAATGTGGTGGCATAATGCCGCCAGACCGGCATGGTGACCCAGGCATGGGTAAAGGTCGCCCAAAGCAGGAAGATGGCGAAATAAAGCGCGATGCCAATGGCGATCAGGGCGGGTTGCGGCACCAGCGCCAACATGGTGCCCAACTCGCCGAAATCCTGCATGAATTCGGTTTGCGAAAACTGCACCAGCATGACGCCGATACCCAGCGCCCCCAATGGCAACGCCAGCACCAGCCCGGTCGCCAGATAGCCCAACACCGTGATCATCAAAATGCGGAACGGGCGGGGATTGGCGGTAAACGTGACGCCGCCAACCGTTTTGTGGTTGGCCAGAATGCGAAAAGTGACGACCCGGTAATGCACATAGCCATAGGCGGCCATCATCCAGGCCAGCACCGCAATCGGCGAGCCTGTTGCGGTTTGTCCTGCCGCAATCAATCCCGCCGCGCCCCCCGCGAGGGCCAGAGCAATGAACATCGGGATCGTCGCGTGATAAAGTTGGGTCCACCGGCCCCCTTGGGTAAAGCGCGCATTGCCGAAATAGGTCCGGTCGATGCGGTATTTCTCTAGATAAAACGTCATGCGCGGCCAGAGCAGGCCAAGGGTCAGCAGGGTGATGGCCCAATGCATCAGCGCCCGCCAGACATAGCCCCAGGCCCCCGGGGCCACGCCAAACCGCACCCCGCGCCATCGGGTGCGCGCCAGCACATAGCGCCGCCCGCGATATTGCGCATAAAACCACAAGGGGATCACCCCCGCGAAACTGACCAGATAGGCCGCATAATTCTGTTGAAACAACGAGAAGCTGGCAAACATCAGCGCAAGGTTCACGACACCGATGTAAAAGGCCAGGATCACCACCGCGATCAGGAACCCCAGCAGTTTTTCCCAAGGGTCGCCGACATATTCCAAAGGTGTGCCGCCCGGCCGCGTCGACGACCAATACCAGCGCCGCAAACGGGTTTTCATCCAGAATCGATAAAACCCAAGCGTGAGGACCGTCAGGAACCCGGTCTTGAGCGCCAGCCAGAACACGGACCGATGTTTGCCAACAAACGTGGTGTCCAGTTTTGCGGGTGGCGTCGGGCTGGCAAAGGATCCACGCGGCGGCCAGACACCCCCATTCTTGGAAGATGTGCCAATCTCCATCGACGGTGTCGGCGAAGAGACCGGTGCAGGGGCGCCGGTTTCTGGCGAGGCCCGTTCCCAGGCTGAGGTCTGAGGCATGTGGCGGGCTCCGGCGGCAGTCGTCTGGGAAAACTCTTGCCGCAAGAGGACTGTGGCCGGTGCCGGATGTCAACCAGAAGGCCGCGCAGGCCCGTGTTTCAGAGCGGCCCGGGCGAGGTGCCCGGCCCGACGCTGTATTCGCTGTTTTCAGGTGAACCGATTGTCACGCGGGAAGCCGCGCGGTGCCATCCGTCCGGTGCCGGCCCGTTTGCCCTGCCATTCGGCCAGGTTGGTTTCGGTGCGGGTGCGCCCCGCCGGGTCGAGCCATGACAAGCCATTTTCAAGCGTAAAGGTGGTGACATCCGACATGCCGCCGTCCTTGTACTTTTGCAGGCGCACGCCCTTGCCCCGGCCCATTTCCGGCAGCTCGTCCAGATCAAAGACCAGCACCTTGCGGTTTTCACCGACCACCGCGACCGCGTTGCCGGTGACCGGGCGACAGACGCTGGCACGAGAGGGTGTGCGCACGTTTAGCACCTGTTTGCCGGCGCGGGTTTGGGCAACGACCTCGGACTCTGGCACAACGAAACCGTCACCGGCGCTGGAGGCAACCAGCAGCTTTCCTTCGGGGCGGTGGATGAACAGATCGACGATCTCAGCCTCATTTGGCAAATCGACAATCAACCGCAATGGCTCGCCCATGCCGCGCCCGCCGGGCAGGTTCGCGGCGGAAACGGTGTAGAACCGGCCGTTTGTGCCAAATACCAGCAATCGGTCGGTGGTTTCGGCATGAAAGATGAATCGCGGCCCGTCGCCGTCCTTGAACTTCAACTCGCGTTTCAGGTCGATGTGGCCGGTCATCGCGCGAATCCATCCCATCTGGGAACAGACAACGGTGATTGGTTCGCGGTCGATCATCGCTTCGATCGGCACATCTTCGACGACACCCGCCTCGGCAAAAGTGGTGCGGCGCTTGCCGAATTCGTATTCCTTGCCAAATGTCTTGCGGGCTTCGCGCAATTGCTCGGCGATCCGCGCCCATTGCAGGTCTTCGCTGTCCAAAAGGTCAACCAACCCAGCGCGTTCTTCCATAAGCGCGTTGCGCTCGTTCACCAGCGCCATTTCCTCAAGCCGGCGCAAGGCGCGCAGCCGCATGTTCAGCACCGCTTCGGCCTGAACCTCGGTCAGGCCCAGATCGGGATCATCGGCCGGGGCAGGCGAGACATAGTCGCTTTCATCCGTGGCACGCACGAAATCGCGACCCCAATCTTCGCGCATCAGCGCCGCCTTGGGATCGTCATCATAGCGGATAATGTCGATCACCCGGTCGAGGTTCAGGAAGGCAACAATCAGCCCTTCCAATACCTCCAGCCGGTGGTCGATCTTTTCCATCCGGTGTTTGGAGCGGCGGTGCAGCACCTCGCGCCGGAAGTCGAGAAAGGCGCGCAGCACCTCTTTCATCGAACAGACCTTGGGCGTGACGCCGTCGATCAGCACGTTCATGTTCAGGCTGAACCGCACCTCCAGATCAGAGCTGCGGAACATCATGCCCATCAAGACATCCGGGTCGACATTTTTCGACCGGGGTTCTAGCACCACGCGAATGTCATCGGCGCTTTCATCACGAATATCGGCGAGGATCGGCACCTTCTTGGTTTGGATCAGCTCGGCGATCTTTTCGATCAGCTTGGATTTCTGCACCTGATAGGGGATCTCGGTGACGACGATCTGCCATTGACCACGGCCCAGATCCTCGACCTCGTATCGGCTGCGCAGGCGGAAAGACCCGCGCCCGGTGCGATAGGCCTCTGCGATATTCTCGGCGGGTTCGACAATCACGCCGCCGGTCGGGAAATCCGGGCCGGGCACGTAATTGAGCAGTGTTTCGTCGCGGGCATCCGGGGTTTTGATCAGATGCAGGCAGGCGTCGATCAACTCGGGGATGTTGTGCGGCGGAATATTGGTCGCCATGCCCACGGCAATCCCGCTGGAACCATTGGCCAGAAGATGCGGGAATTCGGCCGGCATCACCACCGGTTCGGTCAGGCGGCCATCATAATTGTCGCGGAAATCGACGGCGTTTTCGTCAAGACCGTTCAACATCGCCTCGGCGACAAAGGTCATCCGCGCCTCGGTGTATCGGCTGGCGGCGGGGTTATCGCCGTCGATATTGCCGAAATTGCCCTGACCATCCACCAGCGGATAGCGGACGTTGAAATCCTGGGCCAGCCGCGCCATCGCGTCATAGATTGCCGCGTCGCCGTGGGGGTGGAAATCGCCCATGGTGTCGCCGGAAATCTTGGCAGATTTCAGAAATTTGCCGTTCGAGGCCAGCCGCAGCCGGTGCATGGCATAAAGAATCCGGCGGTGCACCGGTTTCAGCCCGTCACGTGCGTCCGGAAGCGCCCGATGCATGATCGTCGAAAGCGCATAGGTCAAATACCGCTCGCCCAGTGCCCGACGTAGCGGTTCTGCAAGCTCGGATGGGCCGATGTTGTTGTTGTCTTTAGCGTCGCTCATGCATGTGGTGTAACCGGCACGTCAGGACTCGGCAAGCGCAGGATGAAAGTCACGCAACGTTTCGGGGAATGTCATGTCGGTTTTCCCTTAGCCTGAGCGCGCGAATCGTTTACTGGTCAACTATCGGCGTGGGTGCCGGGCGGAATTTGGCGGAATAGCGGGTTTCAGCCATTGTTTACGAGTGTTGGTTCGAGGAATGTGGGTATGAAAGTTTATGTTTGGTTGACGTTTGCGGCCTTGGGGCTTGGCTATTACGAATTGTCCGGCGGAGAGTCATTCACCCCGGGGGACAACGGTGTTTCTGTGTTTGCCAAGGTCACACCGGCACCGACCGAATTCCTGCCCGACACCCAGCGCGTGACACGTCTTTCCCTGGTGGAAGACGCGGGATTGGCACCCAACAGTGACGACACCCCGGCAAGTCAGGAACAGGTCGCGCTGGAGGCGGCCGTTCTGACCGCGCTGCGCAGTGAGGAAAACGCGATTGCGGTGCCGGCAGCGGAAATGCGGGTGTCCATGGTATTGCCGGTTGTCGAGTTGGAAAATGCCGATCTGGTAAACGCTGTGGCCGATGCGCAAGACGCCGCACCCCAAGAGGCACCGGATGTTGAGCTTGATATGCGATTGGTCAACGGCAGCCGCGTGAACCTGCGCCAGGGCCCCGGTCAAAATCATGCGGTATTGGACAAGCTGTCAAAAGGGACAAAGGTGCAAATCCTTTCTGATCCCGGTCAGGGGTGGGTGCAGCTACAGGTCGTGCCGCAGGGCGTTGTGGGATGGACCGCAGATTACCTGCTCGACAAGAACGGCTGACCCCTTGCACCCCGGCCCGTCGCGGGCCACATTCCCGGCAAAAGCGTGCAAGGGAAGTCAGTTATGCGTAAATCCATTTTGATCACCGGGTGTTCTTCGGGCATCGGCCGTGCCAGCGCGCTGGCAATGCAGAAACGGGGCTGGCGGGTGTTTGCCTCTTGTCGCCAAGAGGCCGATTGCGCGGAAATGCGCAGCGAAGGCTTTGAAAGCCCGCGCATTGATTATGCAGATCCCGACAGCATCCGCAGCGGTTTGGCAGAGGTTCTGGCGGCGACCGGTGGCACCCTGGACGCGCTGTACAACAATGGCGCCTTTGCCATCCCCGGCGCGGTCGAAGATCTGCCGCGTGAGGCATTGGTCGACATCTTCCAAACCAATGTCTTTGGCGTGCATGACCTGACCTGTCAGGTGCTGCCGGTGATGCGGGCGCAGGGGCATGGCAGCATTGTCAATTGCTCTTCGGTGCTTGGCCTGGTCGCCGCCCCCTGGCGCGGGGCGTATAACGCCAGCAAATTCGCGCTTGAGGGGCTGACAGACACGCTGCGGCTGGAAATGCGGGACACCGATATCAATATCATCCTGCTCGAACCCGGCCCGGTCACATCCATGCTGCGCAAGAAATCGATTCCGCATTTTGAGCGTTGGATTGATTGCGAAAACTCGCCCCGTGCGGCGCAATATGACAACCAGTTGAAAAAGCGGCTGTACGAGGACCGTGGCCCCGACCGGTTCGAATTGCCGCCCTCGGCCGTGGCCGAGAAACTGTGGCGCGCGCTGGAAGATCCGGCGCCAAGCGCGCGGTATGCGGTGACAACGCCGACCTATATGGCCAAAGCCATGCGGCGCATCCTGCCGACAGCTGTTCAGGATTGGATCCTGTCCAAAGGCTAGTCTGTTCCCGGCGCGGCGGCGGGTGAGGCGATCTGTACCATCGCTTTTCGCCGTGCCGGAACTATGTGAAAAGGTGGAACCCAGATCGGAGGCACCATGGCCCAGGACCCGCTTTTCATTGTCATCGCAATTGCATTGGCCTGTGTTGTCGGCATCTTGATGTTCGGCATCGGCAGTTTTGCCAAGGGCGGTGACTTCAACAAGAAATACGCCAACAAAGCGATGCGGTGGCGGATCATGGCGCAATTCGCGGCGGTGGTCCTGATCCTGTTGTTTGTCTGGTTGCGCGGCTGAGGGCAGAGATCATGGTTGTTCTGAACAAAATTTACACACGCACCGGTGACAAGGGTGATACCGCGCTGGGCAATGGCAGCCGGGTGGCAAAACATGCGCTGCGGGTCAATGCCTATGGCACGTCGGATAAGTTGAATTCGACCGTGGGCATGGCGCGGTTGCACACCACCGATGCCCCGGAAATGGACAATGCATTGGCGCGGATTCAGAACGACCTGTTCGATCTGGGCGCGGATCTGTGCAATCCCGACCTGGAAAAAGATGCCACCGCCGAATATCCGCCGCTGCGGATGGTGGCGGAAATGACCACCCGGCTGGAAGAAGAAATCGACGAGATGAACGCCCGTCTGACGCCCCTGCGCAGTTTCATTCTGCCGGGGGGATCACCGTTGGCGGCGCATCTGCATCTGTGCCGCACGGTGGCCCGGCGGGCCGAACGTTTGACCGTGGAACTTGCCGGTGCCGAGGTGATCAACCGCCATGCGGTGACCTATCTGAACCGTCTGTCGGATTGGTTTTTTGTTGCGGGTCGTATTGCCAACAATGACGGTCAGGACGATGTTCTTTGGGTGCCGGGCGCCAATCGTTAAGCACGGTCGGCCCTTTGGGTTCAGCCCCGCAGGTTAAGTACCGGGCGGCCCCCCGGGATATATCTGGTCAGATGAAAGCGCAGCTGCCAGCAGGCGAAATGCGTTAAGGCACCGAGAAGGTCAAAGAGGCCCAAAGGGATTCCCAGACCGGATCGTTTTCGTCTTTTGCGTCGAGGGCGCGAATGACCACCGCATCGACCAGATAGTCATGCCCGGATTTGACCGGAAGAAGTGCGCGGCCGGCACCGTCGGTGCGATAGCGATCTACGGTGACGCTTTTGTCGGGGGCACGCTGAAAAACTTCGACTTGGGCATTGGCGCGCGGAGCGCCATCATAGGTCACCAAGACCGGCAACCCGGCCGCAAGGTCGTCGACGTAAGGGTTGGCCAGAGCGACAATCTCGGTCAGCATACCGGTGTCCAGATCCGCCCCCGCCCCATCGCCCACCGCGATCAGGGCCTTGCCATAGCGCGAATAGCGTTCGCGAAATCCGGTTTCGGGCAGGCCGCGTTCTGTGTGGACCTCTGCCAGATTTTCCCAGTCCTTATGTGCAAGGAACGTCTGGAACTTTTCCCATTCGCGATAGGTCAGCTGGTTGTCTGTCGTGACATGGGTGACCACCGCCAGCCCGGTTTCCGTGGGGGTGAGGTTCAGCGCGGGTTTGTCGCCCGCACGCCCCGTCACCGGCAATGTCTGTCCGGCGATCTGCACCTCGAATCGGCGGAACCGGGTCGAAAGATAGGCAAAGGACGGGCCGACAAAATCCTGGCCGACACGGATATCCGCCACCATCTTGTCCCCGGCTGCGATTTGCCAATCGGCCGCATCTATCCAGAATTCATGGGCGCTTGCCCCAAGCGGGAGCAAGAAAGAGAGACTGGCAATCGCACTGCGCAACAACATGGCGGCATCCTTTGTATCCAAACGGGCCCGATGCGCGCACCCGCCAAGACAGGCCACACAGCAGTTTGGATTTAACCTAGCTTGCGCGCCCGTTCTTCCAAGGTCTTGGCGAATTGCGACAACCGAACCGAGAATTTGCGCGTCACCCGCCCTTTGGCCAATTTCAGTGATTGCACAATAAGCCGGGCGGACAGGGTCTTTGGTTGCAGCTCTGCGACGACGTTCATCCGCGTGCGAGAGGGGGACAGGGCGGTCAGTTTCACCACCACGGCAGAGTTCAATCCGCCAACAGTTCCCTCGAATTTCAAGGTTTCAGGCGGGGTGTAATCTGCCAGCAGCACATCTGCCTGCATTTCGCGTCCGCGAAACTTGAACCCGGCATTCCAGCGCATTCCAGCCTCGGGGGTGGCGTGGGACGTCACGCGGCGCACTACGATGCCGCGCCGCATCGCCTGGCGTTCCATGCCCTCTAAATCGGACAGGGCTGTAAAAACCTGATCGATTGGGGCTTCGATATCTTCGGTGCCGGTAAGATCCATGTGTTTTGCCTTGCCTCGCCTATGCTTTGCCGGTGACGGCCTGTCGATTGTTAGGCCAGAGTTTCGCGTCAATCCAACCGGTCCGCAAGCCAGTTCAGCAGAAGAAAATGTGCAATGGCGCCTTTGCGTGCCGGTTTCATCACCGGATGCTGGCCGGCAAAGACCTCGGCCATTTCTTCCCGGCTGACCCAGCAGGCATGTTCCAATTCGACCGGGTCGATGGTGATTTCGGTTGCCAGCGCTTCGCCGCGACAACCAAACATCAGTGAGGCCGGAAAGGGCCAGGGCTGTGAGGCGAGGTATTCGACAGCCCCGACCGGCACATTGGATTCTTCCATCACTTCGCGCCGCACCGCCGCCTCCAGCGTTTCACCCGGTTCGACGAAACCCGCCAAAAGCGAATACATGCCTTCGGGCCAGGCCGGGGATCGCCCCATCAGGACGGAATTTCCATGGGTGATCAACATGATAACCACCGGATCGGTGCGCGGGAAATGCTGACCTCCGCAGGCGGGGCAGGACCGTTGCCAGCCGGCTTGGGACATGTCGGATTGTGCGCCGCAGCGCGAACAGAACCGGTGGCTTTCATGCCACCCAAACACCGCCTTGGCCGTGGCGGCCAATTCGGCATCACGCGGGGTCATCATTGCCATGATGGCGCGCAGTTCTGCAAAACCTTCACCATCGTGCAGAGCCGGGTGTGTCTGGATGCTTTGATCGAGGAATTGCCCCAACTGGCCTGCGTCCAGCTGATCCGGTTCCCAATGTGACAGGTCATAGGCAAAGACCGCTGCGCCAGTGTCACGTCCGAGCAGGATGGTTTCGGGCGATGCCTCGGTCAGAATCGGGTGATCCAGCCGCAGCCGGATCAACTGGCTGTCACCGTTGACCAGCACCTTGCCACGCCAAAGCAGGATCGCACGGGCGTTGGCATCCTGCCGTGCGGCGGTCAAAGCGGTCTGATCCCCGCGGATTTCCGCCATCCGGTCCAGCGCCGATCCGCCAAAGGTCACTGTTTCTGCAAGTTTCATCTGGCTGCTCCCGGTTTTTCATCGGGATGGCACGGGCAGGGGCCTCTTGCAAGATGCGCGCAGTTTGATTACATCCTCAATTGAGAGGTTGGCGCGGGCAGGCACCTCGCCAACCCGGTCAGGTCCGGAAGGAAGCAGCCGTAACGAGCCCCGCTTGGGTCGTTGTCCAGCCTCTCACCCGCTTTCTTTCGCCCGGCGAAAGATCGAAACCCCTGTCAGATGAATGCGGTGCACTTCCCCTATTGGTGGCAAACCGCAGATTTTCGGATATCACGGATCTTGTGACAGGACGGTCGGCGGTTCTGTGACGGCTCTGTCACCGCCGCCCCGTGTTCTACAATCGTCGTGCGGAAAACGTATCGCAATCCGCCATTTGCCCACTGTTATACCCGCGCGCGAACCAACTGGATCGCTGCGCTGACGTGCCATGGGTGAAGGTATGCGGCTGCGGCACCCGCCCGGCGCGTTTCTGCAAATGGTCGTCGCCAATGCGGCGCGCGGCGTTCAGCGCCTCTTCCAGATCGCCGGGCTCCAGCATCTCTTCGACCGCGCGGGCCCAAACCCCGGACAGGCAATCGGCCTGCAATTCCAACCGCACGGTCAGGGCGTTGGCCTCGGTCTGGCTGGCGCGTTGCCGGGCATTGTTGACCTGGCTCAGAATGCCCAATTCGTTTTGCACATGATGTGCGACCTCATGCGCGATGACATAGGCCGCGGCGAAATCGCCCTTGGCGCCCAGCTGCTGGGACAATGTGGCGAAAAAGGCCGTGTCGAGATATGCCTTGTTGTCAGCCGGGCAATAAAACGGCCCCGTGGCGCCGCTGGCCCCGCCACAGGGCGATTGGGTCGTGTCGGCAAACAGAACCAAAACCGGTGGCCTGTAGTCGCGCCCGATCTGGGCCGGGAATTCGCGGGCCCAGACATCTTCGGTGGTCGCCAGAACGCGGGCGGAAAATTCTGCGGCCCGCTCTTCCTGTGCGGTAAGTTCCCTTGGGGCGCTGTTGGCCGGATTGCCGCCCGTCGCCTGTTGCAACAATGGGGACACATCAATTCCGGCGAAATATCCAACCGCCAACACAATCAACAGCCCAACACCCCCCAGACCACTGGCCTTGGCTCCGCCGCCCCGTTTGCGACGGCGGTCTTCGATATTGCGGCTGCGGCGGGTCCCTCTGAGGCGCATGAAACTCTCCTTCTTGTCGGGATCAGATTGCGCTTGGGCCTCCCCCCGACGCAAGGGGGAATGCCGCCGCGCCGTTATCCTGACGCAGATCCGATCAGGCGACTTGATCGGGGTGTGACCCGGCCCAATCGGCCATGATTTCCACCAGATCGGCCCGCCCGGAAAAGCCCATCTCGTTGCGGGTCAACAGTGCCCCGGCGGCCAAGGCCATTGTCAAACAGGCCCCATGGTCGCGATGATCGCGCTCCGGGCAATTTTCCGCCCCATGCAGGATCGTCGACACCAACGTGCCGCCATATTTGTTGATATGGCGCAGGTCGGGGCCCAGGCTCAGCAAATAGGTCATCATCTCCGGCAGACCTTCCCAGCCGGAGATCTGCACCGGGGTCAGGCCCTCCCGGTCCGGCTTGTCCGGGTCGATCCCAAGGTCAACCAACGCCTGCACATGCTCCATCCGACCGGGCAGATGCAGGATTTCGCGGATCAGATTGTCAAAAGGTCTTGGGATCTCTACCCCCCGCAGCGCCCTTGGCACCGCCTCGTTTTCGGCGGCACGGGCCAGATGCGCCTCGATCTCGCTCAAAGTGGTGTCGGCCTCGCGTGCCGCCAACGCCGCCGCCAGCGCCGAATTGCCATAGATCCGCGCACAGGCATAGGCGCTGGCACCGTGATACCGGCCTTCCGGGTTGGCGCCGTGATCCAGCAACAGGGTGATCATCGCCGCCCCATTGTTGCGCCGCGCCGCCTGAAACAGCGCCGGAATCACCCAGGGCGCCTCGCCACCGACATCGCCACCATTATAGTCCTCGACCTTGGCGCCATGCTCCAGCAACATCCGCACAGCCGCCACATCATGGAAATCCATCGCACGATACAGCGCATTGGTGCCCCTTGGATTGGCGCCATGCTCCAACAGCATCTTCAACCCGTCGTGATGTCCTAACTCGGTGGCATGATACAGCAACTCACCATCGTCGGGATTGGCCCCGTGTTCCAGCAACCATTTGCCAAGGGCCATGTTGTTGGCATGGCCAATCGCACCGTATAAGGCCGACAATTGATGATCACTGCCGGCCAGTGCCATGCTGTCGTTCACATCCGCACCATGCGCCAGCAACATGTCGGCAATCGCCAGCATATTCCCTTGCAAATCCGGTCGCGCATGGCACCATTTGGAAAAGGCCAGATGGCACATCGGGCTCTTTGGTCCCAGCATCCTTGTCGCCGCTGCCGGGTCTGCCTGCAACGCGGCCTCGACTGCGGCCACATCGTACAATGCAATTTCCAGCCCAAGAACACCGGCCGCCAAATCCGGCGTCGCCGCCAGCAAATGTTCGACCACCCAATTCTGCCCCTGAGCCAGTGCAATCTTCAGCCGCTGCTGGCGTGCCGCACGGTCCAGCCCGATTGTATCCGCTGCCAGTTTCAGCCGCGGCCAGGATCCAAACCCGTTTTCCCGCGCCACCACATGCAAGTAATCCGCATGCGAATAAGGCGCAGGCTTTTGCGGCGGATGTTGCGCCAGACGTTGTTGCGCGCCGGGTTCTTCGGCCAGATGCGCACGGCGCAGACGTTTGGCGTCACGGCGCAGGGTTTCAAGGGAAAGCATGATCGGCTCCTCCATCAAACACGCCCATGATCCGCCAAATGGGCCAGAGAAGACCGACAAGATGTCAGGTCGTCAATTTCAGGGGATGCCGATACCGGCTTTCCGCGGATCAGGTGGCCCTCCCGTCGGGCCTTGTGGCGAAATCTACCGCAATCTGCCCCACCTTCAAACAAAGAAACGCCGCCGCTCCTTCTTCTGTTCAAAAATATCCCGGGGGTGAGGGGGCTGGCCCCCTCTCTGGCCTGTCCACCGCAAGATCCCGCGTGAAACCCCGCGTGCCGCTGGACCTTGACCGCCCAAGCGCCTAGGTTGCCGGGGACAGCGAAAGGCCCTTCCATGAGCGATCAACAACACCCCGCCTATCAGGTTCTGGCCCGGAAATACCGGCCCGAAACCTTTGCCGATCTGGTGGGGCAGGGCGCGATGGTGCGCACGTTGAAAAACGCCTTTGACACCGGCCGCATTGCCCAAGCCTTCATGATGACGGGCATCCGGGGCACCGGCAAGACCACCACCGCCCCAAATCATTGCCAAGGGCATGAATTGCATCGGGCCGGATGGTGCGGGCCAGCCGACGACAGACCCCTGTGGCGTGTGCGAACACTGCGTCGCGATTTCCGAAGGCCGTCATGTCGATGTGCTGGAAATGGATGCGGCCTCTAACACCGGTGTCGACGATATCCGCAGCACGGTCATCAACTCGGTGGCCTATGCGCCCTCGGCCGCGCGCTACAAGGTCTATATCATCGACGAAGTGCACATGTTGTCAAAGTCGGCCTTCAACGCGCTGCTGAAAACGCTCGAAGAGCCCCCCGCGCACGTCAAATTCATCTTCGCCACCACCGAGATTCGCAAAGTGCCGGTCACGGTGCTGTCGCGCTGCCAGCGGTTTGACCTGCGCCGGATCGAACCCGAAGACATGATCGCGTTGATGCGCAAGATCGCCACCTCCGAAGGCGCAGAGATTGCCGAAGACGCGCTGGCGCTGATCACCCGCGCGGCAGAAGGATCAGCGCGCGATGCAACTTCGCTGCTGGATCAGGCGATCAGCCACGGCGCCGGCGAAACCACCGCCGATCAGGTGCGCGCCATGCTTGGATTGGCCGATCGTGGCCGGGTGATGGACCTGTTCGATCTGGTGATGCGCGGCGATGCGGCGGGTGCCTTGGTTGAATTGTCGGCGCAATATGCCGATGGCGCGGATCCGATGGCGGTGCTGCGCGATCTGGCTGAGGTGACGCATTGGATTTCAGTGGTGAAAATCACCCCGGATGCCGCCGAAGACCCGACCATTTCCCCCGACGAACGCAATCGCGGCCAACAGATGGCGGGGGATCTGCCAATGCGGGCCTTGTCGCGGATGTGGCAAATGCTGCTAAAGGCGATTGAAGAGGTCGCGCTGGCCCCGAATGCCATGATGGCGGCCGAAATGGCGCTGATCCGCCTGACCCATGTGGCCGAACTTCCCAGCCCCGAAGAGCTGATCCGCAAACTGGGCGACGCCCCGGTGCCTACGCCGCCGACCGGCGGCGGTGGGGGCACCTTCTCCGGCGCGGCTTCAAACACCGATGTGCGCGGCGGCGGGGTGTCACAGACGCCGGCACCAACCCATTCCGGCCCGTCCGGGACCAGCGCCCAGAGCGGCGGCGCCGCTGTGGCACTGGCGACGGACCAGGCCTTGGCGCATTATCCCAGCTTTGAACATGTGATCGACTTGATCCGCGCCAATCGCGACGTGAAACTGCTGGTGGAAATCGAAGGCGGGTTGCGTCTCGGGGCCTATCAACCCGGGCGCATCGAATTCACCCCGACCGACAGCGCCCCTGCCGACCTTGCCGCGCGCCTCGGCACTGCCTTGCAACGCTGGACCGGCAATCGCTGGGCCATTACCCTGGTCAATGACGCCACCGCGCCCACCATCGTGGAAACCCGCGATGCCGCCCGCCTGGCACTCGAAGCGGAGGCCGCCGAACATCCATTGGTACAGGCCGCATTGGCCAGTTTCCCCAAGGCCCGGATCACCGCAATTCACACCGCAAAAGATGCCGTTGCCGAGGCCCAGGTCGAAGCCTTGCAAGAAGTCGAAGATGAATGGGATCCCTTTGAGGAAGACTGATACCTTCCGATTGACCAGCCCCGCTTTCATCTGACCAGAAATATCCCGGGGGTGAGGGCAACGCCCGAGGGGGCTGGCCCCCTTCTGCCGGTTGACATCGGTGGCGGCCTTGGGCGCAGGTCTCGACCCCCAAGTCTCCAACCCCTTGCCGCCGCGCCGCGCCATACGTATCTAGACCCCAAAGCGTCACACAGGAGAATGCAATGTTCAAAGGTCTCGGAAACCTCGGCGATATGGCCGGGATGATGAAAAAAGCCCAGGAAATGCAAAGCAAAATGGCCGGGTTGCAGGACAATCTGCACAATCTGGTGGTCATCGGTGAAAGCGGCGCCGGATTGGTCAAGGCCACGGCCAGCGCCAAGGGCGAGCTGAAGGCGCTGGATATTGATCCTTCGATCTTCAATGGCGACGACAAGGAAGTGGTCGAGGATCTGATCCTTGCCGCCATCAAGGACGCGCAATCGCGGGCCACACAACGGGCCGAAGAAGAAATGACCAAGCTGACCGAAGAAATGGGTCTGCCCAAAGACATGAAACTGCCGTTCTAAGGTCATGTGGCGCGGTGGGCGGGTCATAATTGCGGTCTGCGCGGCGCTGTTTTCCGGCGTGGCCGCCCGCACCGTCGCGGCCCAGGACTGGGCCACGCGCGCGGTTTGTGACATGCCCGAAATCGGCGTTTTCGACCGGGTATTCGCCCCCGCCACCCGGGCCGAGGTTGAAGCCGCCGGTGCCGAAATCACCAATCCGCTGGGGCGGTTCTGGCGGGTGGTGTCCCCCAATGGGGCGGTGTCCCATCTTTGGGGCACGATGCATTCGTCGGACCCGCGGGTTCTGGACCTTCCGGATCTGGTCGAGGCACGGATTGCCGAGGCAGAGGTGGTTGCACTGGAAATCGACCCGATCCTGCCAACCCGCGCGGCGGTTGCGGACCAGCAGCAACGCTCCGACTGGTTTCGCGATGACGATGACACCACGTCGCTGACGGATCTGGGCCTTGACCCAAAGGTGTTGCAGTGGATTCGTCTGCGCAGCGCCGGTCTCGGATGGGGCGAGGATGCGCCTGAATTTCTGACCCCCGGCGGGCTGGCTGAATTGCTGCTTTCCGATCCCTGTCATGACTTTGCCGCCGGTGTCCTGCCCGTTCAGGACAGTCGCATTCAGATGCTGGCGATGATCGGTGGCGCGGACATACTGGCGCTTGAAGATCGCGATCGCATTCGTCGCAAGATGGATCACCCCGACAGTACCGATTTTGCGGTGGATTTCCTGTCGGTCTATGGCAGCTATCTCAATCCGAATACCATCTGGCAGGAACGTGCGACCCAGATCGCGCTTTACCTGTCGGGGCGTCTGGGGGACATGCTGGCCTGGGATCAGGTCTATGTCAGTGACGCGCTGGGCGACAACGGCGCGACGCTGGCACGGGTGAACCGGTATCTGCTGGACGAGCGCAACCATGCCTTCCTTGCGGCGGCGCAGGACGGCTTGCAGGACGGTGGCATGCTGATGGCGGTGGGCGGGTTTCACTTGCCCGGCGATCAGGGGCTGATTGCGCTTTTGCGGCGTCAGGGGTTCACCGTGACCCGCATCCCGGTGCCCGGCGAAGTGCGCACTCTTGATGCGCGCCGCAATGATCGAAGTTTGGATCAGCTTGATCTTGGACCAGCAGACCCCGATGAGGCGCAGCCATGAGCGCGACCAAGGACATTGATGCGCTGATTGAATTGATGGCGAAATTGCCGGGCCTTGGCCCGCGCTCGGCACGTCGTGCCGTGCTGCATCTGATCCGCAAACGCGGGCTTTTGATGACGCCGCTGGCTGATCTGATGACCGAGGTCGCGGCAGGCGCACGCGAATGCCTGAACTGTGGCAATATCGGCACCGCCGACATCTGTGACATTTGCAACGCCAACAAACGCGCCAATGGCCAGATCTGTGTGGTCGAAGACGTGGCCGATCTTTGGGCGTTGGAACGCTCTGGCGTGTTCAAGGGGCGTTATCACGTTCTGGGCGGCACGTTGTCGGCGCTGGATGGTGTCGGGCCCGAGGATCTGTCGATCCCGCGCCTTGTGGACCGGATTTCCAGCGAAGATGTGACCGAGGTCATTCTGGCGCTGAATGCGACAATCGACGGTCAGACCACGGCGCATTACATTGCGGATCAACTCGAGGGCCGGGTGGTGCTGACCTCGCTGGCGCAGGGCGTGCCGATTGGCGGCGAGCTGGATTACCTCGACGATGGCACCATCAGCGCGGCGCTGACGGCGCGCAAGACCGTCTAGGCCGCTTAGACGGGGCAGATTGGCAATCGGCTGGCGCGTCGATTGCGCGGCCGAAATTCACGCAAATCAGGGTCATGAATACCCTGCCTTGACCCAAATGCGACGGGCCACCTATCGTTTGGGGCATGATCGGGCGCTGGTTTTGCAACCCGCCCAGGCCAATGCGAGAGGAAATATCATGGATATCACCCGGCGACATTTCACAATTGGTAGCGCGGCGCTGGTCGCGAGCTTCGCTTTGCCGAAGGTCGGATTTGCGGCGTCAAACGGTCTTGGGCTTGCTGCGGGAAGTATCGGCAAATTGTCCGGGGCCTCTGGTGCAGCGCTGCGCCAGGGGGTGATGTCGGGGTTGGTGGTGACCAATGGCACCGGCAAACCCATGGTGGCGCGGCTTTATGCGGCGCGCATCGTCGACGGGCGTGTGGCGGCAAATTCACATCACGCCCCTTTGAGGTGCCTGCGGGCAAGGCCAAATTCCCCGGCGATGATTTCTTTCCCGGTGACGACTTCTTTCCGGGGGATGATTTCTTTCCCGGCGATGACTTTTTCCCCGGTGATGATTTCGCGCCGGGCAAGGATGCGGCGGCGACCACGGCGGCAATCGGGCGCAAGACCCTGTCGCGTACCAAGTCGCAATCGGGTGTGGTCCTTGCGGTGTTCGCCGATGGCGGCGCGGCGACCGGCGGCGGATTTGTGATTGGCACCCAGCAGCGTTAGGCACGGAACGCAGCCGCGCCGGTTGGGGGCTGATCTAGCCTTTCTTGCCGATCCTGGGTTCCTGACCCTGCAAAATCCGGCTGATATTGGCGTGGTGGCGGATGAACACGATCACCGCCAGCACAGCGCAAAGCACCCAGATCGTTGAATACCCCAACATCAATGCCCAGACCGGGGCCAATGCCGCTGCCAAAAGCGCCGAGGCCGAGGAAATGCGGGTCACTGCCGCGCCCAAGGCCCATGTGGCACAGGCCGCAAGTCCCACGGGAAAGGCCAGACCCAGCAGCAAACCCAAAAAGGTCGCCACGCCCTTGCCGCCCTTGAACCGCAACCAGATCGGGAAACAATGGCCCAAGAAGGCGCAGAGACCGGCAAGCTGTGCGGCATCTTCTGCGGCCAGGGCACGGGCGATCAGGACCGCCGCCGCCCCCTTGAAGGAATCGAGGATCAGGGTCGCCAATGCCGCTGGTTTGTTGCCGGTGCGCAGCACATTGGTCGCGCCGATATTGCCCGATCCGATCTGACGCAGATCGCCCAATCCCAGCGCGCGGGCAATCACAATGCCAAACGGGATCGACCCAAGAAGATAGCCGAGCACGGCCCAAAGGATAAGCCCGCTCAGGGCGGTTTCGAGCAGGGGCATCAAAGCTCTCCGAAAATGCAGGTGCCGCCGACAAGGGTGGACAAAACCCGCCCCTGCATCCGCGCACCATCAAAGGGGGTGTTTTTCGATTTTGACAGCAGCTTGGCACGATCAAGCACAAAAGGCACATCAGGATCAAACAGCACCAGATCGCCGGGCGCACCGACGGCGAGGCGCCCGGAGTCCAGCCCCAGACGTCGGGCCGGGTTCAGGCTGAGCGCGCGAAACAGCTGCGGCAGGGACAGATCGCCGGAATGCACCAGACGCAGCGCCGCAGGCAGCAGCGTTTCCAGCGCCACCGCACCCGAGGCCGCTTCTTCAAACGGCAGGCGTTTGCTTTCTTCGTCCTGCGGTGTGTGCATCGAGGAAATGATGTCGATCAGCCCATCGCGCAGCGCCGCGATCACCGCCTGTCGGTCATCTTCGCTGCGCAGTGGCGGCTTCAGTTTGAAGAAGGTGCGGTAATCGGCGATGTCCAATTCATTCAAGGTCAGATGGTGGAGCGAGACCCCAGCCGTGACATCCAGCCCATTGCGCTTGGCGCGATCCAGCGCGGGCAGGGCGCGGGCGGTGGTGATCTGGTCGAAATGGACGCGGGCGCCGGTCATCTCGACCAATGCAATATCGCGATCCAGCCCCATGCGTTCCGCCATGGATGACACCGCAGGCAGCCCCCGCAGCGAGGCGAATTTGCCCGAAGTTGCAACCGCGCCCGCCGACAGAACGGGTTCCTGCGGGTGCAGCATCACCAGCGCATCCAGTGACCTTGCATAGGTCAAGGCGCGGGTCAGCACCTTGGTGTTGGTGACCACGGCGTCGCAATCGGAAAAGGCCACCGCGCCGGCATCCAGCAGGAAGCCGATTTCCGCCATTTCACGGCCCTGTCGCCCCTTGGTCAAGGCCGCCATGTGCAACACATTGATCGCGGCGTCGGATGCCGCCCGGCGGGCCACAAATTCCAGCGTTTCGGGGCTGTCGATCACCGGATCCGTATCGGGCCGGGTCACGATGGTGGTCACCCCTCCGGCTGCGGCGGCACGCCCGGCCGAGGCATAGCTTTCCTTGTGCCGCTCACCCGGTTCGCAAACCTTGACGCCGATGTCGACGATGCCGGGCGCCAGACATTTGCCCCGGCAATCCACCACTTTATCGGCCCCTTGCGGGGCTTCTTCGGTGGAACCGACGGCGGTGATCACACCATCGGAAAGATGCACCCAGCCGTGGGTTTCCGTGCCCGCCTCCGGGTCGATCAAACGTGCATTTTGCAGAAGCAAGTCGTCATTGGCGTGGCCTCATGTCACAAGGGCAGGATGTGTGATCGTTCTTCATCCCGCGATCCAGACCATGACAGCAACCAGCGCGAACATCACCAGCAGCGCCACCATTGCGACGCGGCCTGACATTTTCGGATCTTTAGGCTCTTGCATCCTGGTCCCTTTGGATTTCAGTCATCATTTTCAAAACGTCGCGGGCATCGTGAAGACGTTCAAATCCGATATCGACGCGGCGACTGCCGTTCTTGGTGCGGCGGTGTTCCTGGGCGAACCACACGGACCCCGGTTGGCCATCGGCCAATCGCAAGGGCGTGTCGGGCAATATCGGATAGCTGTTCAGCGATTTGCCTTTGAAGGCCAGGGCCGTGGCAACAAAAGCCCGTTCGTTTGTCAGCGTGTACCATGTGTGGCGGCGGCGATAGGTCGGCCAGGCCAACGCATGCAGCGTGATCGCAATCCCGACCGAAAAATGGATCAACCCGAACATCCAGAACCCGCTTGGGCCACGTGACGCCATCAGCATCCAGAAAAGCGCAAACCCGGCAAAAGCGGCACCGAACAACGCCTGCGCAATTTGGCCGCCAGTTATGGTAAAAGCCGGATCGGGGCGGCCCTGCCAAAGAATGGTTTCACTGTCGTTCAGTATATTTTCCCATCCCGGCGCGTCGGTCATCAGGCGACTCCGACCAGAAACGCCAGGATGATGACCGCAACGGCCAAAGCGACAATCACCCCCGCGTTCAGGCGATTGGGGGCTATGGGGGCGGATACCGGGGCGGCGATCACTGTCGTGTCGGCGGCCGCGGCGCGCGGTTTTTCCAACGGCACCTTGTCCGTGGCTTCCCCAAAAGTCGCGATCCAGCGCAGCGGGTTTGCCACCCGCAGCGATTGCCCCAGACCTTCGAACGCAGCCGAACGCATGACAACCACCCGGCCTTTGACACGGTCCAGTTGGGCGCGGTGCGGGGCCAGTTCTTCTTCTGCGATACCGTGGCCATCAGCCAGATATTCGGCCAATGGCAGGCCCGAGAGATCATTCATGTCAAACAGGTCGATATGGTCGGGGTCCAGTGTGGTGGCCCCGGTCATTTTGGTCATGCCAAGGGCATTGTCGTCCAAAAGCGGCTCTGCCTCCTCAAGCGGCAGGTCGAGCGTGAAGACACGCACCAACCCATGTTCGCCCAAGGGAATGTCGAGCCGGTCGCTCATGCGAGGGTTCCCGGTGCCGTGCTTCCGGCCAAGGCATCCTGTTGCGCACCACTATGGTTGCGCACCAGAAGGTCCATTGCCGCCATGCGCACCGCGACGCCCATTTCGACCTGTTCCTGAATCACCGACCGGTTGATGTCATCCGCGATATCGCCGTCAATTTCGACGCCGCGGTTCATTGGTCCCGGGTGCATCACGATGGCATCGGGTTTGGCGTGGCTCAGCTTGTCCGCGTCGAGGCCATAGCGGTGGTAATATTCCCGTTCCGACGGGATGAACCCGCCGTCCATGCGTTCACGCTGTAATCGCAGCATCATGACGACATCCACGTCCTGAAGACCTTCGCGCATGTTGTCATAAACCTCGACCCCGAAATCGGCAAAGCCCGCAGGCACCAATGTTGGTGGCCCGACAAGGCGGACGCGGTTTTCCATCTTGCCCAGCAGCAAGATATTGGACCGTGCCACGCGGGAATGGGCAATGTCGCCACATATTGCGATGTTCAACCGATGCAGCCGCCCCTTGGCGCGGCGAATGGTCAGCGCATCCAGAAGCGCCTGGGTCGGATGTTCGTGTCGCCCGTCGCCCGCATTCAGCACCGCGCAATTGACCTTTTGCGCCAGAAGATCCACCGCGCCCGACTGGGGATGGCGCACGACCAGCAGGTCAGGGTGCATGGCGTTCAGCGTCAAAGCGGTGTCAATCAGGGTCTCGCCCTTTTTGATCGACGAGGCCTGCATCGCCATGTTCATCACATCCGCGCCAAGGCGTTTGCAGGCCAGTTCGAAACTGGCCTGGGTGCGAGTCTGAATTTTCAAAGAACATGTTGATCTGGGTGCGTCCGGCCAGCGCGTCGCCATGGCGCTTTTCCCGGTTCAGACGCACGTAATCATCCGCGAGATCCAGCAGGGTTGTGATCTCGGTTGGATGGAGCGGCTCGATGCCTAGAAGATGGCGTTGGGTAAAGGTCATGCCTGCTCCTGCCTGAGTGTCGGGGTTGGTTATATGGGGCGTCGCGGGTGCGTTCAATGGGGGCGCATGCGGCTGGCGGTCGGATTTGCGTATTTTTAAAGAGAAGAAGCGGAGGGACATTTCCCTTTGATGCGGGGGGCGCTAGGGTATCGGGTGATGGAATATCACGAACATATCGCCCTGCGCGCGGCGCTTGACTGGCAGATCGAGGCCGGTGTGCTGGATGCTATCGGGGACGACCCGGTGGATCGTTACGCTGTCGTGCCGGCGCAGACGCCAAAGACGCCTGCAAAGGCGGATGCGGCGGCTGGTCGAACAGGACCGGTTGCGGTGGCGCCAAAAGCCGATGATCCGGTGGCAGAGGCCCAGCGGATTGCAAAATCTGCGCCAGATCTGGCGGGGTTGGCGGCGGCACTGGCGGCGTTCGAGCGCTGCGATCTGAAACGGGGTGCCCGCAATCTGGTATTTGCCGATGGCACAGCCGGGGCGTCTGTGATGTTGATTGGCGGCGCGCCGAGCCGCGAGGAAGACCGGGCAGGTCAGCCATTTGTTGGACGTGCCGGGCATTTGCTGGATCTGATGCTGGCGGCGATCGGATTGGGGCGCGACAGCGCCTATTTGGCCATGACCCTGCCCTGGCGCCCCCGGAGCAGTGGCGCAACCCCGGCCGAGGTGGCGATGCTGCGCCCCTTTGTGGCGCGACATGTTGCGCTGGCCCAGCCGGATGTCGTGATCTTGATGGGCAGTGTCGCCTGCGAGATCGGTCTGGGGCGGGGCGGTCTTTCCCGTCAGCGCGGCACATGGAGCGAGGCTTATGGCAAACCTGCCTTGCCGATGTATGCGCCAGAGGATTTGTTGAAACAGCCACGGCTGAAGCGCGAGGCCTGGGCCGATCTTTTGTCGCTGAAAGCGCGCCTGGACCAAGGAACATGACATGAGCCGCAATGACGCCCCGCGCGACTTTATCCCGGTGCGGATTGCGGTGCTGACCGTGTCCGACAGCCGCGGTCTGGCCGAAGACCGGTCAGGCGATGTATTGGCGGGCCGGATCGACGCGGCCGGGCATGTGCTGGCGGCGCGGCATATCCTGCCGGATGAACGTGATCAGATCGCCGCGCAGCTGCGCGTCTGGTGTCAGGATCCTGAAATCGATGTTGTGATCTCGACCGGGGGGACCGGGTTGACCGGGCGGGATGTCACGGTCGAGGCCCACCGTGATGTCTATGAAAAAGAGATCGAGGCTTTTGCCACTGTGTTCACAATCGTGTCGATGAAGAAAATCGGCACCTCTGCGGTCCAGAGCCGGGCCACCGGCGGCGTGGCCAACGGCACATATCTTTTTGCGCTGCCGGGATCGCCAGGGGCCTGCAAGGATGCTTGGGATGAAATTCTGGGCGCACAATTGGACTATCGGCATTTGCCTTGTAACTTTGTCGAGATATTTCCACGATTGAGCGAGAAACTGCGACGGAAATAGTCGAAGGTTCCGTATCACTGTTGCGGTGTCGCGCTGTTGTTGTTGGCGGGATGCGGGACAAATTTGTTTGAACCACATAAGGATGTCGCGGATGCGGTTCCTTCGTCAGAGCCTTTCTGGGTTGTTCCTGTTGTCCGTTACCCTGGGCTTGTTGGTCTATGCGGGCACCTTGGTGCGCGAGGCCGTTGAAGCCCGGCTGAGCCAGGAGCCGCGTGTCCCGCGGGTGAGAGAGCGTATCTTTGCCGTCAATGTGGTGCGGGCCGATCCCCAGACGCTGACACCGGTTCTGACCGCATTTGGCGCGGTGCAAAGCCGCCGCGAGCTGGAAGTGCGCGCCGCCACCGCCGGTCAGATCGTCGAATTGGCCGAAGGTTTCGAAGAGGGCGGTCATGTCGAGGAGGGCCAGTTTCTGGTCCAGATTGACCCCGGTGATGCGCAATTGGCCCTGGACCGGGTGAATTCCGATATTCTGGATGCCGAGGCGGAAACACGCGAAGCGGATGCCGCGCTGGTCCTTGCACGGGACGAATTGTCTGCCGCAAGAGAGCAGGCCGCGCTGCGCGAAACCGCATATGCACGGCAAAAGGATTTGCTGGACCGTGGGGTTGGCACCGCCGCCAGTGTTGAAACTGCGGAATTGGCGGCATCCTCGGCACGTCAGGCCGTTCTGACACGGCGTCAGGCCGTGGCGCAGGCAGAAAGCCGCGTCAGCCAGGCCGCGACAGCGCGCGAACGCGCCGGGATAGCCCAGGCCGAGGCCCAGCGCAGATTGGCCGACACCCGCATTACGGCGCGGTTCAGTGGCACCCTGAGCGAGGTGAATGCCATCGAAGGGCGGTTGGTGTCGAACAACGAACAATTGGCGCGACTGGTCGATCCCGATGCGCTTGAGGTGTCGTTCCGGGTGTCGACCTCGCAATATGCGCGGTTGATCGGCGATGGCGGGCGGCTGACCAATGCGCCGGTGCGGGCCACGTTGGATGTGCTGGGCACCGGGTTGGTGGGCGAAGGCACGCTGGTGCGCGATTCCGCAGCGGTGGGCGAGGGCCAGACCGGACGATTGCTGTTTGCGCGGCTGGATGTGGCCAAAGGCATGAAGCCCGGCGATTTTGTCACCGTCGAAATAGAAGAGCCGCCGCTGGACCAGGTGGTGCGGTTGCCGTCATCGGCGCTGGATGCTGCGGGTAGGGTTCTGGTTCTCGGCGACGAAGACCGGTTGGAGGAAATGGCCGTGACCTTGTTGCGGCGACAGGGCGATGATGTGCTGGTGCGCGCGGACGGACTTGGCGGGCGCGATGTTGTGGCCGAGCGCACGCCGTTGCTGGGCGCGGGTATCAAGGTGCGCGCGCTGCGCCCCGGTACAGGCCAGACCACTGACCAGACCACAGGCGCAGAACCGGCTTCGCAGGCGTCAGCGCGGCCCGAAGAACCAGAGCTGCTGGAACTGACCGAAGAACGCAAAGCCAGAATTCGCGCCTTTGTCGAAACCAATGACCGGATGCCGAAAGAGGCCAAGGAACGGCTTCTGGCGCAGCTTGATCAACCCAGAATGCCCGCCAATGTGGTGCGCCGCATCGAGGCCCGGATGGGGGGCTAGGGCCATGAAAAACGCCCTTTTCCTCCGCGTGCCCCGATCCGCCGGAACCTTGAAAAACTGACCCTTCGTCTCTCGGAGATCTGATATGACCCGTGACATTGACCCTGGTTCCGATCCCGCCGCCACGCCCGGCCCCGGCGGCATTCTCAGCTATTTCACCCGCCACCGGACCCTGGCCAACCTGTTGTTGGTGATCCTGGTGGCCGCCGGTCTTATGGCCGCGCCCCGGATGCGGGCGCAATTCTTTCCCGATGTCATTATCGACGAGGTTCGGGTGTCGGTCAGCTGGGACGGTGCCGGGGCGGAAGATGTGGATGCGGCCATCGTGCAGATCCTGGAGCCTGCGCTTCTGGCGGTCGAGGGCGTGGAAAGCGCCACTTCCAACAGCCGCGAGGGCCGCGCCACGCTTGAGCTGGAATTCGAACCCGGTTGGGACATGTCGCGTGCCGGCGATGATGTACAGGCGGCGGTGGACACGGTTTCCAGCCTGCCGGAAGAGGCCGACGACCCGGAAATCCGCCGCAGCGGCTGGCGCGATCGGGTGACGGATGTGGTGATATCCGGCCCGGTGGCGGTGGATCAGCTGGGGCGGTTTGCCGATGAGCTTATCGTGCGGCTGTTCGCTGAGGGCGTGACCCGCACTACCATCCGCGGCCTTGCCGCGCCGCAAACCATTGTCGAGGTGCCGTCGGTTGCCTTGATGAAATATGATGTGACCATGCAGCAGATCGCTGCTGCCATCGCCGAAGAGGTGGATGCCGATCCCGCCGGGGATGTGACCGGGGCCAACACCCGCGTGCGCACCGGCGTCGAAAAACGCAGCGCCGATCAGATCGAGGCCATTGTCCTGCGCTCGGATGACGATGGATCCAAGCTGACCATTGGTGATGTGGCGGTTGTTCGGGTCGAAGGCATCGACCGCGACCGCAGTTATTTTGTCGGGGCGAATTCGGCGATTTCGGTGCGGGTCGACCGGTCGGATCAGGGCGATGCCATCGACATTCAACGCACCGTGGAAAAGGTGGCCGCCGAATTGCAGGATATCCTGCCCGCAGGCACCACGGTGGACCTGATCCGCACAAGGGCAGAGGCGATCACGGGGCGGCTGAATATTCTGTTGGACAATGGCTCTATGGGGCTGCTTCTGGTGCTGGGGCTGTTGTTTCTGTTCCTGAATGCGCGCACCGCGTTCTGGGTTGCGGCGGGCATTCCGGTGGCGATGGCGGCCACGGTGTCGATGATGTTCCTGTTTGGCCTGACGCTGAACATGATGTCACTGTTTGCTCTGATCATCACCTTGGGGATCGTGGTCGATGATGCCATCGTGGTCGGCGAACATGCTGATTTCCGGTATCGGCGATTGGGCGAAAACCCTGTGCAGGCAGCAGAAAACGCAGCCCGGCGCATGGCCTTGCCTGTCTTTGCCTCTACGCTGACAACCGTGATTGCCTTTTTCGGCCTGACGGCCATTGGCGGGCGATTTGGTGATCTGATCTCGGATATTCCGTTCACGGTGATTGTCGTGCTCTTGGCCTCGTTGGTGGAATGCTTTCTGATCCTGCCGAACCACATGTCCCACGCCCTGAGCCATCAGAGCAAAGATCACTGGTACGATTGGCCGTCACGCATGGTGAACCGGGGGTTCCGTTGGGTGCGAGAGGTGATTTTCCGCCGCATCATGATGCTGATCGTCTGGGCGCGTTATGCCGTGGTGGCGGGGGCGGTGGTGCTTTTGGCCAGTCAGGTGGCCTTGTTCATTCGCGGCGATGTGCAGTGGCGGTTCTTCAATTCGCCGGAACAGGCCTCGGTGACTGGTAATTTTGCCATGGCCCCGGGCGCGACCCGCGAAGACACGCTTGAAATGATGCGCGAAATGCAACGCGCCACCAATGATCTGGGCAAGACATACGAGGCCGAGCACGGGCTGAACCCCATCGACTATGTGATCGCCGAAATTGGCGGCAATGCCGGTCGTGGCCTTGCCGGGACCGACACCAAGGAAAGCTATCAGCTGGGCGCGATTTCGATAGAGCTGATCGACCCGGATCTGCGGCCCTATTCCAGTTTTCAGTTCGTCGGTGATTTGCAGGATGCGGTAGGCCGACATCCGATGCTGGAAACAGTGAGCTTTCGTGGCTGGCGTTCCGGTCCCGGCGGCGATGCGCTGGATGTACAGTTTCATGGCGCATCCTCCGAGGTGCTCAAGGCGGCATCAGAAGATCTGAAATCCGCATTGGAGCGGTTTCCCGAAGTGTCTGCGGTCGAGGACAATCTGGCCTATGACAAGGAAGAGCTGATCCTGGAGCTAACCCCGCAGGGGCAGGCGCTTGGGTTTACCATCGACGGTCTGGGACAGGTGTTGCGGCACCGGTTGAACGGGATCGAGGCGGCGACCTATCCCGACGGGCCACGCAGCGCCACAATCCGGGTTGAATTGCCCGAAGGCGAATTGACCGCCGATTTTCTGGAACGCACCCAATTGCGTGCGGCCAGCGGCAGCTATGTGCCCCTGGCCGATATTGTTTCGGTCGAGCGGCGCACCGGGTTTTCCACGGTCCGGCGGGAAAACGGCATCCGGCTGATCACGGTCACCGGCGACATATCAGAGGATGACCCGGCGCGGGCCGAAGAAATCCAACAGATCCTTGAGGCCGAGATCCTGCCAAAAATTGCCGAAGAACGTCAGATCGACTATCGGATTTCCGGGCTCAGCGAGCAGGAAAACGACTTTCTCAACGATGCGCGCACCGGGCTGATCCTCGTGCTTCTGGGGATCTATCTGGTGCTGGCCTGGGTCTTTGCCAGCTGGACCCGGCCGCTGGTGGTGATGTCGATCATTCCTTTTGGGTTGGTGGGCACGATTTATGGCCACCATTACTGGGATGTGCCTTTGTCGATGTTTACCGTGGTCGGGATGCTGGGCATGACCGGGATCATCATCAACGATTCAATTGTTCTGGTCAGCACAATCGACGAATACGCCGAAGATCGCGGTATCATTCCGGCGATCATCGACGGCGCGGCGGACCGGTTGCGGCCGGTGTTCCTGACCACCGCGACCACGGTTCTGGGCCTTGCGCCGCTGTTGTTCGAACGGTCCAGTCAGGCGCAGTTCCTGAAGCCGACGGTGATCACGTTGGTCTATGGTCTGGGCTTTGGCATGGTGCTGGTGCTTTTGGTGGTGCCCGCACTGGTGGCGATCCAGCAGGATCTTGGCCGCATGGCGGCGACGCTGCGCCGTGGATGGCATTTCCGGGCCGGGCGGGTGCGGGGGCTGGTTGTTGTGGCGACGCTGGCGGTGCTTGGGTGGCTGGTGGCGACGCTTGGGGCCTTTGTGACCACCGGCGCGCTGCCGGGGGCATTGGTTGCATCCCTGCCGACGATGGTGCGCGATCACGTGCCCGAGGTGCCGAGCCTGGGCGTGGTTATGGCATTGTACTTTGTCGGGGCGGCGGTGTTGGTGATGGCGGCATATGTCATCGCGGCGGTATCGCTGGCGGTGGCCCGATTGCGCCGCTCCGCCGGTCAAGCCAGCGGATAGATTGAGATCCAGCTCCCCAAACTACAGGATAGATGGGGGGCGGCGGCCCCCAAACCACAGGGCAGATGGGGGGGCAGCCCCCCAAACCACAGGATCGATGGGGGGCCAGCCCCCCAAACCCCCCGGGATATTTCTGGTCAGATGAAAGATCTGAAACACGCGGCGCGGTTTGCATTCATCGACTGCAGCCCAGGGCGCTTTGGGTCAATTGTTGCCCAAAAATCCGCCAAGACCTTTGAGGATTTCGTCTTCTACCTTTTTCTTCACCGCATCTTCGACGCTTTCGGTCTCTTGCAGATCAAGTCCGATTTCTTCGCTGATGCGCTTTTTGACCTCGTCTTCGACCAGCTTCTTTTCGTCGGCAAAATTCATGTCGATTGCTTTGGCTATGTCGGCGCTGATCTTGGGGGCGGACCAGGGGCCTTGAATGCGCACGGGAATGGCCAGGCCTTTGCCTTCGCGGGCTTTCAACAGCCGCGGTGTAAAGGTGTAATCGATCGTTTGTTCATAGAGGTTCACCCAACCGTCGCCATCGGCGTTCAGCAGCGACAGGATCATCGCCAGATCATCGTTTTGCAGTTTTCCGGAGGAAATATCCCAGGTGGCGGCAAGCGAATCGAAGATTGTGGTGCCGCCGCTGCCATCGCCTGAGCGCATCAGCTTGTCGAGGTCGATGCCGGAAATCACCCCGCGGCCGAACTTCATCGCGCCTTTGCCGCGCAAAGAGGCGACGATGGCATCCATTGACTGACCAACCGCGAGGAATTCGAGCTCGGCATTGGCTTTGCCTGACAGCCGATCCACCCCGGTCAGATCCCGCATCAGCGATTTCGCTTCGACATTGCTGCCGCGCAGGTCGCCGCCCACCGACAGGCCGTTGCGGTTGTTGATCACGAATTGGCCATTAAAGGTGCCGTCGTACCCCACCAATTCGCGGATCGAAAACACCGCACGGGCGTTGTCATTGGTGGCCAGGATACGCGCGCGGCCAAACGACACGGTGCCGAGGTCAAGCGAATTGGCATCAATCAACACTTCGCCGTCAAACAAGGACAGGGCCGAGGCATCTATCGGCGTTTTGGACCAGCCGGTTGTGTCCGCGTCATTCCCGCCAGAGCCACTGGCGGTCAGGGACGAAAGGTCGAGGTCACCGGCGCTGAGCTGGCCGTTTACGCGTGGCTTGCCCGCCAGAAACACGTCGATGTCGCCGGTCAGTGTGTTCTGATCCAGCTTGGCCTGCAACCCGCGCAGGGCCAGGCGCTGTTCCCGGTTGAAGGTCAGGTCGGTGCTGGCGTTGATGGCGCGGCCCAGACCTTCTGGCAGTTCAGTGGCGCCAAGGCCCAAGGAGGCCAGGAATTGAGCGGTGGAGGACAGATCGGCGGATAGTTTGCCTTGGACTTCCGGCACAAGGCTGGCTTTGCCGGTGAAATTGGCGGTGCCGCCCTCTGTGGTGATTTTGGCGGTCACCGGATGCGCCCCGCCCGCCATGAAGTTGAGCGGCGAGGCCAGTTCGGCCACAACCGAAACCGCCTGTCCTGCGGGACGCAGCACAAGGTCGAGGTCAGCTGGCCCGGTGGGGTCGGGCCATTTTAACGCGAAATCAACGCCGCGCAGGTCCAGCGGCGCACTGCCGGCATCTTCGAACCGAATGGCACCGTTGGTGAGGGTCAGATCCTCGATGCTGAGACTGGCAAGCGTGCTGCCGCCGCCGCTATCCGTGCTGTCACCCTCTGAGAACATCCAATTCGCCCGACCGGACCCATCGCGTTGCAAAAGAACCTGTGGCGATTCGGCGTGAAGCCCCTTGATCCGCACGTTGCGTTGCAGCAGCGGCAGGGTTTCCAATGCAATCGTGGCCGCATCTGCCTGAAACATCGGCGTGTCACCCGCCCAATCGGCGTTGGCGATGGAAATCGCTCCGGTGCTGATTCCAAGGATCGGGTAGAGCGTCAGCGACACATCGCCGGAAATGCTGACGTCTCGGCCCAGTTGCGTGCTCATTTGATCCGAAGCGATCCGCGCCAGCCGGTCACGTGGCAACAGAAGCAGCGACGCCACCGCCACCCCCGCGATCAGGACCACCAGACCAATCAAACGCAACAGCCACTTCATTTTGACACCTCTCCACGCCCCCTGTTGGGCCGCCTTCATTTACCATGGGAATGTGACGCCGGTTTGAGTGAGGTCAAGCGGCCATTGCGTGTCAGGGGGCAAACGGCAAAAAACCGACCCGGAAACCATGT
This sequence comes from Phaeobacter sp. J2-8, assembly GCF_022867865.1. GTDB lineage: Bacteria > Pseudomonadota > Alphaproteobacteria > Rhodobacterales > Rhodobacteraceae > Marinovum. Next base: position 777,106 of record NZ_JALIEC010000001.1, read on the forward strand.
TTCGGGCCGGTCAGGTGCAACGGCGGGGCAGGGATCAGCGCCCGCCGTTATCTGCCTGCTGTCGGGTCATGCCGACATCGTTCAGCAAATGATCGCTCAGGCGTCGGATGTTCTGGCGTTCATGAAAGGCCCTGTCGGCGGCGATGACCCGATCGAGCGCCAGTTTGAACAGGCGGGCGATGCCGGGAAAGCGTGCGGCGGATGTGGTCGAAGCTTTGGCGGATTGTGTGGTCTGGATCTGCATGGTGGCGTCCTTTGGGTCGGGGGTGATATCTGATGCCCCCAATTTGCACGACACCCGCAAGCGCTGCGCAAAATGCGGGGTGCAAAGGCGGGGCGCGCGTGCAAAACTTGCGTAAAATCTGGGTGTCCAATCGTAAAAACCGCCCGACAAGAGAGTTTCTTTCGCATGCCTGATCTCATCCTGCATCTGACTGGCCCCATGCGGATCACCGATCACGCCGATCGGCCCTTGGCCGGTGTCCCGCGTCGGGGGCAGGCAATGCTGGCCTGTCTGGCGGTGCAACCGGGGATGCGGGCGGAACGTGGGTTTCTGGCCGATTTGTTGTGGTCGGACCGGTCCGAGGATCAGGCGCGTGCCTCGCTTCGGCAGGAGCTGTCGGTGCTGCGCCGGGTCTTGCCGGGGGATGTTCTGGTTGCGGACCGTCAGGCCGTTTGGCTGGAGAGCAGCCGGGTGTCGGTTGTCACGGGCGGGCAGGGTGAGTTCCTGCAAGGGTTCGATCTGGCGTCCGAAGGGTTCGAGGACTGGTTGCGCGACCAGCGCCGGGCGCAAGAGGGGGACAGCCACGCCGCGGCCCCGGCCCCGCTGGCCGCCGCCATTCCGACACGTGACGATATTCCGACATTGGCCGTTCTGCCATTTGCCGAATTCGCGGTGGCAGATACGGATATGTTTGCCGATGGCGTGGTCGAAGAGATCACCGGCGCGTTGAGCCGAAGCCATGATTTCCGCGTTATCGCCCGGCAGTCGGTTTTTGCCCTGCGCGGATCGGGGCAATCGGTGCCGGATATGGCGGCAAAGCTGGGGGCGGAATATGTCATCGAAGGTGCGGTGCGCCGGTCCGGCGAACGGGTGCGTATTTCGGTGCAATTGGTGCAGGGCTGCGATGGCCATACCCTGTGGTCAGAGCGGTTTGATGACCGGCTGGATGATCTGTTTGACCTGTTGGACCGGATCGCTGCCCAGGTTGCAGGGCAGATCATTCCCAATTTGCGCGCTGCCGAAATTGCCCGCGCCCGCACGCGTCCGCCACAGGATCGCACCGCGTATGAATTGATGCTGACGGCGCTGCCGCATTTTTGGGCCCATCGCGCGGATAAAAATCAGCGGGCGATCGAGCTTTTGGATCAAGCTCTGGCGCATCAGCCGGATTTCGCCCCTGCCATGGCCTACAAGGCCTGGTGTCATGCGCATCGCTGTTGTTACACTTGGACCACCGATGGCCGCCCGGACCGGGCTGCGGCGGCTGATCTGCTGGCCCGTGCCACGCCATTGGTGCAGGATCATCCGGCGGCCTTGACCGCCCTTTCCGCGACCAGCAGTCTGGCGCTGAATGATTTCCCCAAGGCCCGCATCCTGGTGGACCGGGCGCTGATGCTGGACCCCAACAACGCCTGGGGCTGGCTGCGGTTGGGCTGGACCGCGGTTTATCTGGGGGACGTCGATGTCGGCATGGCCGCGTTTGACCGCTATGATCAGCTTAGCCCGCTCGATCCGTTTCATTTCAATGGGCTTTTTGGCCGCTCTGCCGGCTATCGCGCGATCGGGCGTTATGAGGAAAGCATTGCGTTGTGTGAACAGGGGCTGCGCGAGGGCACCGGCGTGACCTGGGCCTATCGCATGTTGTTTGGCACCTATTGGTTGGCCGGAAATCAGGAGGCCGCAATCGACGCGGCGCGCAAATGGCGCGAGGCTTATCCGACGATCACCTTTGAAATGGCGCGTGATCTGATGCCGAAATGGCAGCATGATCCAGAATACGTCAGGGTGCTGCATCTGTTGTGGGAGGTGGAATAGGGGACTTTCCCCAATGGCTGCGCTCGGCTATAGCCCAGCCATGACAACAAATCCGCCCAACCTCCGCCCTGATCTTGCCAATGCCAACGTGACGGGGGCCGATGCCCGCCGTGGCCAGCCAACGATTGGCATGGTCTCGCTTGGTTGTCCCAAAGCCCTGGTCGACAGCGAACGCATTCTGACCCGGCTGCGCGCCGAAGGATACGGCATTTCGCCCGATTATGCCGGGGCGGATGCGGTGGTGGTCAACACCTGTGGATTTCTCGACAGTGCCAAGGCCGAAAGCCTTGAGGCGATTGGCGAGGCGTTGAAAGAAAACGGTCGGGTGATCGTAACCGGATGTCTGGGGGCAGAGCCCGAATATATCACCGGCGCGCACCCCACGGTGCTGGCGGTGACCGGCCCGCATCAATATGAACAGGTGCTGGACGCGGTACATGCGGCGGTGCCGCCCGATCCCGATCCCTTTATCGATCTTCTGCCCGCCAGCGGCGTCTCCCTGACGCCGCGCCACTTCAGCTATCTCAAGATTTCTGAAGGCTGTAACCACAAGTGCAAATTCTGCATCATTCCCGATATGCGTGGCCGTTTGCAGAGCCGCCCGGCGCGGGCCGTGCTGCGCGAGGCCGAGAAGCTGGTGCAGAATGGCGTGCGCGAATTGCTGGTTATTTCGCAGGACACCTCGGCCTATGGCACCGACTGGAAAGATCGCGCGGAAAAAGCGCCGATCCTGTCACTTGCTCAGGAATTGGGCAAATTGGGCGCCTGGGTGCGGATGCATTATGTCTATCCCTATCCACATGTGCGCGAATTGATTCCCCTGATGGCCGATCCCGCCAGCGGCATCCTGCCCTATCTGGATATTCCGTTTCAGCATGCCCACCCCGATGTGTTGAAGCGTATGGCGCGCCCCGCCGCATCGGCGCGCACGCTGGACGAGATCGCCGCATGGCGTGCCACATGTCCCGACATCACCCTGCGGTCGACCTTTATCGTCGGTTATCCGGGCGAAACCGAAGCGGAATTCGACTATCTTCTCGATTGGATGGACGAGGCGCAATTGGATCGTGTGGGCTGTTTTCAATATGAAAACGTCGATGGCGCACGGTCAAACAGCCTGCCGGATCATGTGCCCGCCGAGGTCAAACAAGAACGCTGGGATCGGTTCATGGCCAAGGCGCAGGAGATTTCCGAAGCCCGTCTTGCCGCCAAGGTCGGCCAGCGGATCGAGGTGATCGTGGATGAGATCGACGACGAGGCCATCGCCACCTGTCGCACCAAGGCCGATGCGCCAGAGATCGACGGCAACCTGTTCATCGACGAAGGCACCGAAGCGTTGAGCCCCGGTGACATTGTCACGGTCGAAGTCGATGAAGCGGGTGAATACGATCTCTGGGGCCGGTTGATAGCGACCTAGGTTGCCAAGCGATTTCAGGCGGTTGTTGGCAATCGCGCGGTCCTGTCAGACGCAGATATCTATATCTGGCCGTCTTCAAGATGCAGTTTCATGTCGATCAACACCTGTTGCAGGGCCAGGGTTTCCTTCAACATCCGCTTGGCTTCGTTGACGGTGATGATTCCGTCTTCGATCGACTGGGAATATTCCGACATCAGCATGGCAAACCGCTGGCTGAGCGCGACCACATCGGCGTTGATGCTGCCGGTGGATTCCGCATTGGCCCGGCGGCTGTCAAACGACAGGGTGATGCCCCGCAATTCGCTGAGCGCCGCGGTGACATGCGGATAGGACGCAGCCCCTTCCAATGCGGCAACCGCGTCGATCGGCATGAAGCGATCGGCATGTTCGTCGTGTTCGGAATAATACCGTCCCAGAGTCGCCTTGGATTTCCCGGTGACATCACAGGCCGGTTCAATCCCCACGTCTTTTACAAGCGCTTCTGTGTGTTTTTTCAGATAACTTCCGACGCTGGCCATCCTGACTCCTGGTTAGATTACGCCCCCAAAATCGTCTTTTGGGGAAATCAAAACTTTTTTCCCATTAATCGGTTTAACACCATTTGTCATTTAGGAAAGACCCAGATCGGTTTCGATTTGGGTTGTTGACGAGTATCCGGTTGCCCAAGGCCGGTTTCAGGGTGGGGACGTAACGTGTCTGTCTTTTGGGGGGCAGAGCCGCAAGGCACCCACGTTACGGCCCATTTGGGCAATGTCATGACGGTTCCCTCTGCCGTTCCACCACTCCGGTTTTCCTCACCCTGACATTGTTGCGGGCCTTGTCACGCTGGAGCAGTCGGGGCATATCACCGCGCATGGCCAAGCTTTATTTTCATTATTCCACCATGAATGCCGGCAAATCGACGCTGTTGTTGCAGGCGGCGCATAACTATGGCGAACGGGGCATGGACGTGCATCTTATGACTGCGCGGCATGACAATCGGGCTGGCAAGGGGCGGATCGGGTCGCGGATCGGCATTGGCAGCGAGGCCGACACCTATGCCCCCGGTCAGGATCTTTATGCCGCGATCAAGACGCGGCTGGCGATTGGGCCGGTGGCCTGTGTCTTTGTCGATGAGGCGCAGTTTCTGGAACCGGAACAGGTTTGGCAATTGGCCCGGGTGGTGGATGACCTTGGCGTGCCGGTGATGTGTTATGGTTTGCGGGTGGATTTTCTCGGCAAATTGTTTCCGGGGTCGGCGGAATTGCTGGCGCTGTCGGATGAACTGCGCGAGGTGCGCACAATCTGCCACTGCGGCAAGAAGGCCACGATGGTGGTGCGCCAGGATGGCGCGGGCCGGGTGCTGACGGAAGGCGCCCAGGTCCAGATCGGCGGCAATGAAACCTATGTCAGCCTGTGCCGCCGTCATTGGCGCGAGGCGATGGGCGCCTGACGACGCCAGTTGGCGCGCCCATTTGGCGGTGGAGGCCCCGGATCAGGTCCGGGGCGCGGCGGCGGTCCTTGAAACCCTCAGCGCAATTGTTCAGTGCATCCGCTGGCCGTTGGCGACCGTCTGATCCGGGGCCAGCAGGACGATGCCGCCCGCGTCATCCGACACACCCAGCGTCAGCACTTCGGACATGAAGGGTCCAATCTGGCGCGGTGGGAAATTGACCACGGCCATGACCTGCCGGCCGACCAGCGTGTCCGGGGTGTAATGCGCGGTGATCTGGGCCGAGGTCTTTTTCTCGCCAATCTCGGGGCCGAAGTCGATCCAGAGTTTGATGGCCGGTTTGCGGGCCTCGGGAAACGGTTCCGCGCGCAGGATTGTGCCCGCGCGAATGTCGACTTTGAGGAAGTCGTCAAAGCTGATCTCAGCCATTGCTCAGTTCCTTTGATCTGTCAGTTGCGGCCTTGACCGCACGTTTCAAAAGGGCCGGGAATCCGGTTTCCTCGTCCATCAGAACCTCTAGCGCGGCCTGGGTTGTGCCGTTGGGCGAGGTGACGTTGACGCGCAATTGTGTCGGGCTGTCGTCGGCCTCCTCCGCCAGCACGCCGGCGCCGCCCACAGTGGCGCGCGCCAGTTTCAGCGCCAATTCCGCCGGCAGGCCCTGTGCCGCGCCCGCCGCTGCGAGGGTTTCGATCAGGTGAAAGACATAGGCCGGGCCGGAGCCCGAGACCCCGGTGACCGCATCCATCTGGTCTTCGCTGTCCAGGCGCACGGTCTGGCCGACCGCCTGTAACAGCGCCTCGGCCAAGGCCATCTGATCCGGGGTGACCCGTGTGTTGCCAATCAAGGCGGTGATGCCGCGACCGACCGCGGCAGGTGTGTTGGGCATGGCGCGGATAATCGGACAGCTGTCGCCCAGTACGGCCTCGTAACTTGCAAGGGTGACCCCGGCGGCCACCGAGACAAACAAGGTCTCGCCCCCGGCCATGGCGCGCAGCGCAGGCAGGGCATCGCCCATCATCTGGGGTTTCACGGCGATCAGGGCAATGGCGGGGGCGGCGGGCAGGTCAGCGTTGATGTTCACGCCCTGCGCTTGCAGCCATTCCGACGGGAAAGGGTCGATCACATGAACCGACGTGGGCGGCAGGCCATCGGCCAGCCAGCCCTGCAACATTGCTGATCCCATCTTGCCACAGCCAAGCAGCACAAGACCGCGTTCGGCCAGATCATTGGACATCATCGCCCCCTCCTGTTTTCACATTCGGGGGTGAGTGTTACGCGCGGCCGTAGGCCTCTGCAATGGCAACCTGAAGCGCCTCTTTCGGGCTGCGATCGCCCCAGACAACCAGTTGCAGCGCCGGGTAGTAGCGTTCGGCGCTCATCACGGCGGCATTGATCATTGTGTCGATCTGATCGGGGCTGGCAACCTGACCGCCGGCCAGCACAAGGCCGTAGCGATAGATCATCAATTGGCTTTCGCCCCACCAGGTAAAGGCCCCGGCCCAGCATTGATCATTGATCGCGTTCAACGCTTCGCACAATTGCGGCGTTTTTTCCTCTGGCGGTTCCATCTCGAAGCTGCAAATCAGGCGCAGCGTTTCGTCATAGGCCGACCAGGCCAGGGTAATGGAATATGTGCGCCACTGACCTTCGACCGCCATGGCGATCTGGTCATCGTGGATACGGTCAAAATCCCAATCATGATGCTCGGCGATATGTTCGACGATGTCGATCGGGTGGAGGTCGTCCTCCAGGAACTGCTCGGAAAGTGCCATGCGCCACCTCTTTTTTGTATAGCGAACGGGGGTGGCAGCGCCCCAAGCGCTAGGTGCCTGCTCTAGGGGCTGTGGACAGTTCCCCGACCCCTACCTGATATGGTGAGGTGTCGTGCTAAGCATGTAAAGCAATATTTGTGTGACCCCGCCAATAAGTTGTGGATGAATTGAATTCAGGCACAACAGACAGGCAGCGATCCAGAACCCCATTGCCATTTCGCCGCTATAGACCCGTTGCAAGGCCATGCGTCAAGAACAATGTGCGAACAAAATTTGCAAAACCCCAGATATTGGGTCTATCTTCTGACGGTCCCCACGGGTAGTTTGACAGAACGCGGGAAAAGACGAACACGGGGCGATCATGCGGGCAACACTGACTTCTGTAGAGCTATGTGCCGGGGCAGGCGGCCAGGCGCTTGGGCTGGAGAAAAGCGGCTTTTCGCATGAGGCGCTGGTCGAGATTGAAAACCATTGCCGCAATACGCTGCGGCTCAACCGTCCGCAGTGGAATGTGGTGGAAGGCGATCAGGCCGATCTGAACCATTTTGATGGCCGTCCCTATGCGGGGATTGATCTTTTGGCTGGCGGTCTGCCCTGTCCGCCGTTTTCCGTTGCGGGCAAGCAGCTGGGCGATGCGGATGAACGCAACCTGTTCCCACATGCGCTGCGGGTTGTGGATGAAATCCGCCCCAAGGCGATCATGATCGAGAATGTGCGCGGTTTTCTGGATGCGGTGTTTGCCGATTATCGCCAGCATCTGAAACGGCAATTGTCGAAACTGGGCTATGAAACCGATTGGCATCTGTTCAACGCGTCGGATTTTGGCGTGCCGCAATTGCGGCCGCGGGTGGTGATTGTCGCCATTCGCAAGGATCTGGCCGAGAATTTCACCTGGCCGGTGTCGCTTGAAACCTCGCCCAGGACGGTGGGGCAAACGCTGTTTGATCTGATGGGCGAACGCGGCTGGCGCGGTGCGGCCAAATGGCGTGACGGCGCGGATGAAATTGCGCCGACAGTTGTTGGCGGATCGAAGAAACATGGCGGTCCCGATCTTGGGCCGACACGCGCGAAACGGGCCTGGGCGACGCTGGGTGTGGATGGCATGGGGATTGCCAATGAAGCGCCGGACCGGGATTTTGTCGGAATGCCGCGGCTGACCGTTCGCATGGTGGCGCGGTTGCAGGGATTCCCGGATGAATGGGCGTTTTCGGGCAAAAAGACCCCGGCCTACCGCCAGATTGGCAATGCCTTTCCGCCGCCGGTGGCCGCCGCCGTATCGGCCCGGATTTCCGAGGCGATCACCACCCGCAAATCGGTGCAGGTTGTTGCCTGACACGTCTGCGGTGGCGTGGCTGACAAAGGCCCGGCGCGAATTCCATGCCAGCATTTTGAATTCAATTCTGACCCTGAGTGACAAGGGTGTGCCCAGCAATGCCGACAAGGGCAGCCGCCCAAGTGTCGAGATCGCCAGCGCCATTGTGGCGAAAATGGGCGTTGCCCGCACTGCGCCGAAACTGCCCGGTCAGACATCGGGTGCGGATTTCGAAGAGATATGCGCCGGGTTTATCGGCCTGTGCCTGGACCGGCTGGGCCATTTGCGGCCCGGGCAGTTTTCGGTGACCAAGGGCGGCGCGATTGCCCAGTTCGATCAATATGCGCACCTTGATGAGCTGGAGGCAATTTCGAAATCCAATCGTGAAATTGCGACGGCGCTGGGGTCGGATTACCTGATCAAACCGGACATTGTGGTGGCCCGTCAGCCGGAAAGTGATGCGCGGATCAATGCCCGCGAATGTCTGGTTGATGCGGATGCGGCCCGGTTGAGCGCGCTGCGCGCGGTCAATCAGCCGATGCCGATCCTGCATGCGTCTTTGTCGTGTAAATGGACCCTGCGCAGCGACCGTGCCCAGAATGCCCGGTCAGAGGGGCTGAACCTTGTGCGCAATCGCAAGGGGCGGCTGCCGCATATTGCGGTGATCACCGGTGAGCCGACGCCGGGGCGCATCGCCTCACTGGCGCTGGGCACGGGCGATATCGACTGTGTCTATCATTTTGCCTTGTATGAATTGCGCGCGGCCCTGGTGGATCAAGGGCGCGATGATACGCTGGAGCTGTTGGACACGATGATCGCTGGCAAGCGGCTGCGTGATATTTCCGACCTGCCGTTGGATCTTGTGACCTAGCCGGTTTCGCCACGCCTTTGCGTGTCGACAGGTTGGGGGGCCAGCCCCCCAAACCCCCCGGGATATTTCCGGTCAGATGAAGGGCATGACCGAGAGAGATTTGATCGTTCGGGGTGGTTGATCAGATCTCTTGCGGGGCAGGTTGTTTGCGGGTCAGGTTGTGTTTGGTTCAGGTTGCCTGTGGCTCAGGTTACGTTTGGCTCGGGGGGCATGTTTTCTTTCATGTAGATGTCGATCCGGATGCGTTCCTGCGCCGGGTTATGCGGGACGTTGTCGACCTTGGCGCGCAGGACGCGGACGCAGGACCGCACCAGATGGCCGCAATCCTGAGAGATCAGCGCGTCGAAGGTGCCCTGGTTCAAGGCCTGTCGTGTGAGCGGGGTCAGCTCATGTGCGATGACCACCAGATCCTTTGGCGCGGCGGTTTCGGACAGAAACTGGATCAGCCCGGCGTTGCCCGCGGCAGAGGAATAGATGCCGCGCAGGTCGGGATAGGCGTTGAACACTTCCGGCAGGAGTTTGTAGATCAGATCCGGGTCGTCGCGGCCTTCGACCGAGGCGAGGACCTGAAGTTCGGGGAATTGTGCGGCAGCGACCATGTCGAACCCCTGGCGGCGTTCGAGGTGGTCGCGGGCGAGGCGGGATCCGGTGATCACGAGAACCTTGCCCGGGCGGCGCAGGAACCGGCCCAGAAGCTGAGCGGCGGTGCGCCCGGCCGAGATATTGTCGATGCCCACAAAATGATCGCGTCGCGAGGATGGCAGGTCAGAGACCAGCGCAACCACGGCGATCCCCTTGTCGCGGGCGCGGTTGACCGCATCGCGGACCGAAGGCGTTTCCGGGCTGAACAGCGCGACACCGTCAATGGCACCCGGGTCCAGCCCGTCGAGGATGGCGACAATGTCCAGTGGATCAAAGGGTTTGGCGGAAATGGTGGAAAGCCGGGTCCGCTCATTTGCCAGTTTGTCCGCCTGGTCGGCGATTTGGTTGTGCAGGGCCTGCACAAATTCATTTGATGTGTCGGGCAGGATGAACAGGATGTTGTAGACCCGCTGACGCGCCAGATTGGCGGCCGCGGTGTCGCGCACATAGCCCAATTCCGCGATGGCGGCGCGGACCTTCTTGATGGTGATGGCGCGCACACCGGGGCGTTCGTTCAGCACACGGTCCACGGTCGCCAGGCTGACCCCGGCAACGCGGGCAATGTCGTTGACCGTCGGTTTTCCGACCAGTTTCAGTCCCGGCTTGGTCAGTTTAGCTCTCCATCTCGCGGGCCAGGCCTTCGAACAACAGGGCCACGGCTTCGGCGCCGGGGTCGTTGTGACCTTTGAGGTTTTCCTCGGGGACATAGGCGGCGCGGCCGGCCTTGGCGCGGTGGATGGCTGCGGTGCTGTCTGCGCCTTGACGGGCGGCGGCCGCGGCGGCGGCGATGCCATTTGGCAGGGCGGCGAGCGCGGGGTGCAGCGCATCGACCATGGTGCGGTCGCCGACCTGCGCACCGCCGACCTGGCTGACACGGTCCAGCCCTTCGATCAGGGCGCGTGGCACCGGGGCGCCATTGGCACAGGCGTCCCCCGCCGCATTGAAATAGATCGCGAGGATCACACCGGAAGAGCCGCCCATGGTTTGGCTCAGCTCATTTCCAAGTGCGGGGAAAAGCTGGGTCAGATCGGCCAGCGGCAGGCGATCCAGCCGCGATTTCAGGGCGTGGGCCGCGGTGGCCAGGGTGCTGCCGGTGTCGCCATCGCCGGATTTGGCATCTAATGCGTTCAGCGCGCTTTCGGCAGAAATCAACAGATCGGCGACGCTTTCGATGGTGCGGCGCGTGGTGGCGTTGGCGGATGGGATCGGCTCGATCGGGGTCAGGCCGTCGGGCAGGGGGGTGATCGCCACCGGTTGCATCGGTTGCATCCCGGGCCAGGCGGCCAGATTGACCGGCACAGCAAGTGCTGCCAATTCATCGTCCGAAGCGGCCAGCACAGAGACGGAAAAGCCATGCATGTCGAGCGAGGTCATCATCGGCGCGGGGCCAATCACATGGCTGGCAAGACCGGATTGCGCCAGCGCATGGGTCAGCACCGACATTTCCAGCGGCGTGGTCGCGCCGAGGTTGTTGATAAGTGCAACATTGTTTGCAGAGCCGGTGTTGGGATCTGTGCCGCTCTGCAACTTGGCCACCACGGTGTCCATCGCAACCTTGGCAGAGGTGAAATCCACCTGTTCAACGCCGGGTTCGCCGTGAATCCCCAACCCCAATTCGGCCTTGCCCGCGCCAATGCGGTTTTCCTTGGGCGATCCCGGCACGGTGCAGGTGTCGAGGCTCATCCCGATGCTGGCGACGCGGGCGATCACGCCGCGCGCTGCAGCTTCGACCGCATCGAGATCGGCGCCTTGTTCGGCCAGCGCACCGGCGATTTTGTGCACGAACAGGGTTCCGGCCACGCCGCGCGGTTGTGGCAGGTCGGGCAGGGCGATGTCATCATCCACCACCACCATGGCCACCTTGCGGCCAAGGGCACGGGCGCGTTCCGCCGCCAGCCCGAAGTTCAACCGGTCGCCGGTGTAATTCTTGACGATCAACAGGCCAGCCGGCCTCGCCGGTGACGGCCAGAATGCCGGCCAGCACCGCCTCGACCGAGGGTGAGGCAAAAACCTCGCCGCAGACGGCGGCGGTCAGCATAAAAGGTCCGACAAATCCGGCATGGGCCGGTTCATGTCCCGACCCGCCGCCGGAAATCAGCGCGACGCGCGATTTGTCCCAATCGGTGCGATAGACCACCTTGATATGCGGATAGCCGTCAAGGCGCGACAACGTCCCGCCGGACGCTGCCAGCAGGCCGTCTATCGCCTCGGTCACGAGGTTTTCCTTGGCGTTGATGAATTGTGCCATAATCGTCCTCCCTATAGGGCGCGGGCGCCGGATGCATCGAAATAAAGCGGATTGACCGGGCTGATTTTGATGGTGTCGTCCGGGGTGTAGCTGGCATGGGGATCGGCCAGGGTGGTGACCGCATGCCCCTGAAGTTCCAGATGCAGGCGGGTTTGATCGCCCAAGTGTTCGGCGCGGATCACCCGTGCCTCGGCGCCGTCGCCCTGTTGGATATTTTCCGGGCGCAAGCCGATTTGCGGCCCCTTGTGGCTGCCTGCAAACAGCGTGGAGGGCAGAATATTGATCCGCGGCAGGCCAAGGCGGCTGGCGACATAGACGCTTGTCGGGTTGGAATAGATCTCACGCGGGGTGCCGTATTGCACCAAGCGCCCCGCTTCCAGCACGCCGATATGGCTGGCCATGGTCATGGCTTCGATCTGGTCATGGGTGACATACAGCAGGGTCGAGCGCAGTTCGGCATGAATGCGTTTGAGTTCGATCCGCAGGTCAGAGCGCAATTTCGCATCTAGCGACGACAGCGGTTCATCCATCAGGTAGATCGACGGCGACCGCACCAAGGCGCGCCCAATCGACACCCGCTGCATTTCCCCGCCCGACAATTCGGTGGCCTTGTTGTCCAGCTTGTGCGGAATTTGCAGCACTTCGGCGATTTTGGCGACCTTGCGGGCGATCTCGTCTTCTGGTGTGTTCAGGATCGGCGAGCGCAGCGGAAAGGCGAGGTTGTCGCGCACGCTGAGATGCGGATAAAGCGAATATTGCTGGAACACCATTGCCACGTCGCGCTGGGCGGGGGGATCGTTTTTGACATTGCGCCCGGCGATCTGGATTGATCCGCTGTCCAGCGTTTCCAACCCGGAAATCAGCCGCAGCGTGGTGGTTTTGCCGGCACCGGTTGGCCCCAGCATGACGACAAAGGCCCCGTCGGGGATATGCATCGAGATATTGTCGACCGCGCGGGTCTGGCCGAAACTCTTGGTGATTGCATCTAGGATGACCTCAGCCATGGATCTGGCTCCCGTCGTTCAGGGCCGAACGCAGCGCGTGGCCGGATGTTTGATCAAAGATGGTGACGGTTTCGGATTTGAAACTTAGCCCAACGGTTTCATCCACCTTGGCCGGGTGCGCGGCGCTGACCCGCGCCTTGACCTGACCGTTGGCGGTGTCGAGCGTGATGATCTGGGTGGTGCCAAGGTATTCCGTCGCCAGAATGCGCCCCCGATAGGCCGCCGCGTCGTCCAATTGGATATGCTCGGGCCGCACACCAAAGACCAATTGCCCGGCACCGCCCTGCCGCAATGCGGGGATTGCGGTCTGGGTGCCGTTCAGATCGACCTGTGATGCGCCGGGGGCCAAGCTGGCCTTGAAGGGCAAGAAGTTCATGGGCGGCGAGCCGATGAAATCGGCAACAAACATGGTGGCGGGTTTGTCGTAGATTTCCTGCGGCGTGCCGAATTGTTCAACCACCGCATTGTTCATCACCACAATCTTGTCGCCCATCTGCATCGCTTCCAGCTGGTCATGGGTGACATAGACCGTGGTGGCGCCCATCCGGTCATGCAGCGCGCGCAGCTCCTCGGCCATGTGTTCGCGGAATTCGGCATCCAGCGCGCCCAGTGGTTCGTCCATCATGAAGGCCTTGGGTTCGCGCACGATGGCGCGGCCCAATGCAACGCGCTGACGGTCACCACCGGACAGCCCCCCCACCGGGCGATCAAGAATATCCTCGATCCCCAGAATATGCGCGACTTCGGCGATCTTGGCCTTGACCTGGGCACGCGGCATGCCCTGGGACACCAGCGGATAGGACATGTTGCGCCGCACATTCATATGCGGGTAAAGCGCGAACATCTGGAACACAAAGGCGATGTCGCGTTGCGATGGCGGCCTTTGGCTGATCTCTTCGCCATCGAGGAAAATTTCGCCACTTGTCGGCAATTCCAGCCCGGCGATCATCCGCAGCGTCGTGGTCTTGCCACAGCCCGAGGGGCCGAGCAGCATGAAAAATTCGCCATCCTCGATGGTGAAGGAACTTTCCCGAACGGCGTTGAAGTCGCCGAAGGTTTTCTTGAGGTTTTTGATGACAATCTGCGCCATGGGATAGCCTGCCTATTCCGGGAAATGGCTGACGACGATGAACATCACCGTGCCAATCAGCGTGACAAGGAAGGAATAGGTATATCCCCAGAGAACAAAGGGTTGCATCAGCATGAACACCCCCAGCGCGATCAGGATTGTTGCCACCATTTCCCACGGACCACGCCGCAGCTGTAGCAGACCTTGGAAAAAATCGCTCATTTGCGCACCGCTCCGAATGTGATCCCGCGCAACAGATGTTTGCGCAGCAGGATGGTGAAAATCATCACTGGCAGAAGAAAGATTGTCGCCCCGGCCGCAACAGCAGGCCAATCGAGACCGCCAACGCCGATAATGGTCGGAATGAACGGCGGCGCGGTCTGGGCTGTGGCCGAGGTGAGAAGCACCGCAAAGGCATATTCGTTCCAGGCAAAGATCAGACAGAAGATCGCGGTCGAGGCGATGCCGGTGGCGGCCTGCGGCAGCACAACCTTGTAGAACGCCTGAAACCTTGTGTAGCCGTCGATCAGTGCCGCTTCTTCGTATTCGCGCGGGATTTCGTCGATGAACCCTTTGAGCAGCCAGACCGCGAGCGAGATATTGACCGCCGTATAGAGCAGGATCATGCCCAGATGCGTGTCCGACAGCCCCAGATTGCGATACATCAGGAAGATCGGGATCGCGACGGCAATCGGCGGCATCATCCGGGTCGACAGGATAAAGAACAAAAGGTCATCGGCCAACGGGATCTTGAACCGGCTAAAGGCATAAGCCGCCAATGTGCCAAGGAAAATCGACAGGAATGTCGAGCCAAAGCCGATGATCACTGAATTCATGAACCGCTCGCCAAACTTCGACTGGCCGACAATGACCATGTCATATTTGCGGACAATCTCATCCGCCCAGTTCTGGGGCGGATTGGCGTTCAGAAATTCCTCGGTTTGACGGGTGCGGGTGGTGAAAAGGTTGACGTAGCCCTCTAACGTCGGTTCGAACACCACTTTCGGCGGATAGGAAATCGCATCAGCCGGGGATTTGAAACCGGTGATCATGATCCAGACCAGCGGGATCATCGTGACCAGCGCATAGATCACAACCATTGTGCCGGCGAACCATTTCTGCCGCGAAGACGGGGCGGTGACGGTGTAGCTGCTCATGTCGGTGTCCTCATGCCTGGCCCGGTCCCGGACGTGTTCCGGGACCTCCCTGCAAAGCGTGATGTATCGTTTGATATGAGGTCCCGGATCAGGTCCGGGACGGCGACGCGGCTCTGGAAGGTCATCGTTCTTTCACCTTGTTCAGCGCCTTGACGTAGATCGAGGCCAACCCAAACACCGTGACAAACAGGATGATCGCATAGGCCGAGGCATAGCCGGTGCGCCATTTTTCAAACGCCTCACGCTTTAGATTGATTGAGGTCAGTTCGGTGGTGGATCCCGGCCCGCCGCCGGTCAGCTGCACCACCAGATCGAACATTTTGAAATTCTCGATCCCGCGGAACAGCACCGCCAGCATCAGGAAGGGCAGCACCATCGGAATGGTGATGGTAAAGAACTGCCGCAGTTTTGAGGCCCGGTCGATTTCGGCGGCCTCGTAGATGTAATCCGGGATCGACCGCAGGCCGGCCAGACAGATCAGCATGACAAAGGGCGTCCACATCCAGGTGTCGACAATCACGATCGACCAGGGCGCAAGATTGACCTGCCCCAGCATTTCAAAGCTCGACGGATCCTTGCCGGTGAAAAACGACACGATGTAATTGAACAGCCCGATTTGCGGCTGGTAGAGGAATTTCCAGAAATTCCCGACCACCGCGGGCGACAGCATCATCGGCAGCACGATCACCGTGGTCCAGAAGGGCGAGCCGCGAAAATTCTTGTTGATCAGATAGGCCAGCGTGAAGCCGATCAGGACCTGCAGCACAATCGTCCAGATCAGGAAATGCGCCGTTGCCTGCATGTTCAGCCAGATGTCTAAATCGGTCAGGATGCGCTCGTAATTGCGCAGGCCAATCCACTCTGTCTCGCGGTTGATACGGTTGGCCCGAAAGTTGGTAAAGCTGAGCCGAATGGTCCAGATCAGCGGAAAAATATTGACCGCCAGCAGTAGGAAAATCGTCGGTCCGACAAAGATCCACGCGATGGCGCGATCCGACAAGCCTTTGATTTTGCGCGCAACTGGGGCGGGCGTTGCCGCAGCAACGCGATCTATCGTACGGTCTGACATGGGAAAACCTGTCTGTTGGACGTGGTATGTCCGTTAAGAGCCGGGGCACGATGGGCGCGCCCCGGCAATGTCAAAAGGTCAGAGCTTGCCTTCGTCTTCGAAGGTTTCGGTCCAATCTTCGATCAGCTTGTCCAATGCTTCCTGCGCCGTGCCCTGATCGGCCACCACGTAATCGTGGACGCGTTTTTGCATCGCCAGCAGCAGCTCGGCATAGGTCGGTTCCTGCCAGAAGTCCTGAACATTCGCCATCGCCTCAAGGAAGTCACCGGCAAAGGGCTGGCTGTCGGCAAAGCCCGGATCGTTCAGCACGGAATTATGCGCGGAATAGCCGCCCAATTCCCACCATTTTGCCTGAACCGTGGGCTGGGCGAACCATTTGACATATTCCAGCGCCGCATCCTGTTTGTCAGAATAGCTGATCACCGAAATACCCTGACCGCCCAATGTCGAGGCCGGGACGTTTTGCGGCGGGTTGACGAAAAAGTCGATCTTGTCGCCGCCGGTGTTGGGATCGGCATAAAGGCCGGGGAAGAAGGCGAACCAGTTCATCGCCATGGCCACCTGACCGGATTTAAAGGCGTCGAGGCTCTCGCCCATGTAGGAATTGGTATAGCCCGGCGGTGTCGCGGTTTCGTAGAATTCCTTATAGAATTCAAGCGCCTCTACCGCTTCGGGTGAGTTTACAGCACCCGGCATGTCATAAGAACCGGGGGTGTTTTCATATTTGAACCCCCAGGTATAGAGCGCGCCGGTCACGCCCATGGTGATGCCTTCAGAGCCACGTTCGGTAAAGATCGCAGCACCGTAAACGGTTTTGCCGTCGATTTCGCGGCCCTGGAAAAACTGGGCGATTTCCAGCAGCTCGAGCTGGTTCTTGGGTTCCGCCAATTCGCGGCCCGTCGCCTCAAGGAACGCGGCGCGAATGTCTTCGCGGGCGAACCAATCCTTGCGATAGAACCATGCATTGGCATCGCCCATCGCGGGCAGGGCATAATAGTTTTCGGTCCCCTTGGGCCAAGTGGAATAGGCATAGACGGTCGCGGGCGCGAAATCGTCCATCGAAATGCCTTCATCCGCGAAAAAGTCGTTCAATTTGACGTAATGACCGTTTTCGGCCCCGCCGCCGATCCATTGGCTGTCGCCGATCAGCAGATCACATAATTTGCCGCCGGAGTTCAGTTCGTTCAGCATCCGGTCTGCGAAATTTGGCCAGGGCACAAATTCAAAATTCATTGTGTGGCCGGATTCGGTTTCGAACTCTTTGGAAAGTTCTACAAGCGCGTTCGCCGGATCCCAGGCGGCCCAACAAAGTGTAAGGTCTTCGGCCTGAGACGTTGTGGCCGCGCCAGTGACCGCAAGGGCAAGTGCGCTGACCGTCGCCAGTTTCGAATAAGTCATCCAATCCTCCCTGATTAAATGTTCCCACGATCATTTACAGGCGAATCGCGGTGTACACCCAGCGTATTTGAGGTACGCCCCTCAGGTCCAGATATTTTTGAGGTTCGTACCTCAAACACAGGTCGAAAGCCCGCGCGCCGGGCGGGGCAGCGGGGGTTTGCAAGTGCTTTGACGATTGGGGGAAGGCGTGAAAAGACGCAGCTTTTCAATATTTTGCGGGCATCTCAGGGAAATGCGCGCACCAATTGCGCCGATTTTGACCTTGGGTCAATTAACCGGCGCAATGATAGCGGTATCAGTCGTTTTTGGCTTCCAGCGCGGAAATGCGCGCCTTCAAAGCCTCGTTCTCTTCGCGGGCTTTTTGTGCCATGGCACGCACCGCATCGAACTCGTCCCGCGTGACGAAATCACGGTCCGCCAACCAGCGGTCCATCATGCCCTTCATCGCGGTTTCGGCTTCGGTTTTGGCACCTTGGGCCACGCCCATGGCATTGGTCATCAACTGCGAAATATCGTCGAATACCTTGTTTCGGCTTTGCATGGGGTCACTCCGTTACATTCGCTCTCTATATGGCAATCGAAATGTGAAGCGACAAGGGCAGAGCCAAGGTTGACCTTGTCGAAAACCAGAGGCACAGAGCGCTTATGCAGGCTATGATCCCCTTTCCCCCGCTATCGCCAGAGCTGATTTCATTCACCTTGTTCGGCATGACCTTTGCGCTGCGCTGGTATGCGCTGGCCTATATCGCCGGAATTTTGCTGGCCTGGTGGATTGCCCTGCGCGCGGTCAAACGGCCGCAGCTTTGGGCCGACAACACCGCGCCTATGCGCCCCGATCAAATCGAGGATCTGCTGACCTGGGTGATCCTGGGGGTGATTCTGGGCGGGCGGATGGGATTCGTTCTGTTCTATCAACCCGGATATTATCTGACGCATCCGATCGAGATCCTGATGATCTGGCAGGGTGGTATGGCGTTTCATGGCGGGTTGCTGGGGGTTGTGCTGGCGGCCTGGATCTGGAGCGCGCGCAATGGCGTGGCCAAACTTCCGCTGGCGGATGTGATGGCGCTGGCCACCCCGCCGGGGCTGTTGTTCGGGCGGTTGGCAAATTTCGTCAACGCAGAGCTGTGGGGCCGGGCGACAGAAATGCCCTGGGGCGTGGCGTTCCCGGGGAACTGGCGCAATCCTGTGGCCAACCCGCAGGCCAGCTTTGTGCCCGCCACCCCAGCCAGCTTTATGAAGCCGGGCTGGAGGGGCTGATCCTTGGCGGGGTGCTGTTGTGGCTGGCCTTCCTGCGCGGCTGGTTGAAAACACCGGGGCGGATTGCGGCAATGTTCTTTGCCGGATATGGCGCGGCGCGGTTTTTCGTCGAATTCTTTCGTCAACCGGATGCCCAGTTTCAAGGGCCGGGAAACCCGCTGGGGCTGGCCTGGCATCTTAACGGATATGGCCTGACCATGGGGCAAATGCTGTCTTTGCCGATGATCGTGATCGGCCTGTGGCTGGTGCTGCGCAAACGGCCCGGGACACCCGATCCGGCATGACGGCGTTAAAACATATTCTGCTGGAACGGATTGCCGCCGAGGGGCCAATTTCGCTGGCCGATTACATGGGCACCTGCCTGCTGCATCCCGAATATGGGGTTTATACGGCGCGTGATCCGCTGGGGGCGGCGGGGGATTTCACCACTGCGCCGGAAATCAGCCAGATGTTTGGCGAATTGATCGGCCTGTCCCTGGCGCAAAGCTGGATGGACCAGGGCGCTCCTGGGCGTTTCACGCTGGCCGAACTGGGGCCGGGGCGCGGGACGCTGATGTCTGATATTCTGCGGGCTGTGCGCCGGGTGCCGGGGTTTCTGGATGCGGCAGAGGTTGTTCTGGTCGAAGCCTCACCCACCCTGCGCGCGCGCCAGAAAGAGGCGCTGTCGGGGTATGAGGTCACTTGGGCTGATTACGCCGAAGATCTGCCGGAGGCCCCGCTCTGGCTGGTGGCGAATGAGTTTTTCGATGCCCTGCCAGTGCGTCAGTTTCAGCGCAGCGGTACAGGCTGGTGCGAGCGACGTGTCGGGGCAAAAGGCGATGATTTGATCCTCGGTTTGGCCGGGGCGGCCCCGGTGCCCGCCCTGGCGCATCGGCTTGAGGATACCCGCGACGGGGACATCGTGGAAATTGCGCCGGCGCTGCCGGGGGTGATGTCCGCCATCGGCCAGCGCATTGCCGATCATGGCGGCGCGGCATTGATTGTCGATTACGGTGATTGGCGCTCGTTGGGGGATACGGTGCAGGCGCTGGAAAAACACGCGCGTGTTGATCTGCTCGACCGGCCCGGTCAGGCCGATCTGACGGCGCATGTCGATTTCGAGGCGATTGCAGGCGCTGTCCGTTGTGCCCACAGTCGGCTGACCACCCAGGGTGTGTTTCTGGAACGGTTGGGGATCACCCAACGTGCACAACAATTGGCGCATCATCTGGCCGGGGCCGATCTGGAAACCCACATTGCCTCACATCGGCGGTTGACGCATCCCGAAGAAATGGGGACGCTCTTCAAAGTGCTGGGGCTGATGCAGGATGGGGCCCCGCCGATACCCGGATTGGACATATGACCCTCGAAATTCTGACGTCGGACCTTTTGGGACCTTTGCAGCACGGGTTTTTTACCCGTCGGGGGGGGCGCGTCTTCGGGGATATTTCGCGGGCTGAACTGTGGGTTGGGGTCGTCAGATCAATCGGAAATCGTGGCGATCAACCGGTCGCGTGTGGCCGCGGCGTTGCAGGTTGATCCATCAGAGTTGAACACGCTGCATCAGGTGCATTCTGCAACAGCGATCACGGTGACCGCGCCGATCAGTGGCGCGCCGCCCAAGGCCGATGCCCTGGTCACGGATCAACCGGGCATTGCCCTCGCGGTGCTGAGCGCCGATTGCCAGCCGGTGCTGTTTGCCGATGCCGACGCCGGGGTGATCGGGGCCGCCCATGCGGGATGGCGTGGCGCCATTGATGGCGTGCTGGAGGCGACGCTTGACGCGATGACGGCGCTGGGCGCAAACCGTGCCAAGACCTGCGCCGTCATTGGCCCGTCCATCTCGCAGCGCGCCTATGAGGTTGGGCCCGAATTCATCGAAGATTTCATTGCCGACGATCCTGACAACACCCGGTTCTTTGCGCAGGGCAACGGGGATCGGTATATGTTTGACCTGCCGTCCTTTGGTCTGTCGCGGTTGCGTCGCGCGGGCGTGGGACAGGCCGCATGGATCAATCATTGCACCTATCACGACCCGGATCGGTTCTATTCCTATCGCCGGTCGGTGCATGCGGGCGAGGCCGATTATGGCCGCTTGATCTCTGCAATCCGGCTTTGAGGCGATTTTGCCGATAATTCGGCGGTGACGATAACGTGAAACCGCCAATCTGGGGGGAATAGGCGTGTTTGCATTGCCTGTTCATCATCACAGCACTAGGCTTCGTTCCTGAGCAGCAAGGGAGTGGCGTGTGCCCAAATCTAGAATTTCATGGATTATCGCAGTGGGACTTGCCCTGGCGGGTGGTGTTTCGGCTTCGGCGGCCACTTTGTCCGGATCATATTTGGCGGCGCGGCAGGCGGGGTATCATACCGATTTCCGGGCAGCGGCGAAGTATTACGAACTTGCATTGCAACACGATGGCGAAAATCCCGGTTTGATCGAGGCCGCCGCCGCATCACGCCTCTCGCTGGGTGAGATCGGACGCGCGCGTGATCTGGCGCTGAAACTCGAACAGATAGGCCAGAGATCGCAGCTTGCGCATATGGCGCTGATCGGGGGCCACGCAAAAGAAGGCCGTTATGGCGATATTGTTGCGATGGTGGATGCGGATCGCGGCATTGGGCCGCTGATCGACGGGCTGTTGGTGGCCTGGGCGAAACTGGGTGATGGTGACATGACCTCGGCCCTGGTCGAATTCGACCGGGTGTCCGGGCAAAAAGGCCTGAAGGGATTTGCGCTTTATCACAAGGCGCTTGCATTGGCCTCGGTCGGTGATTTCGAAGGGGCCTATGGTCTGATGACCGCTGACGGCGGCGGCGCGGCCCTGATGACCCGGCGCGGCATCGTCGCACGCGTGCAGGTCATGAGCCAGCTTGGCATGAACCAGGAGGCGGCGGCGTTGCTGGACAGCAGCTTCAACGCGCGGCTTGATCCCGGCCTGCGCGCGCTGCGCGACATGCTTGCTTCGGATACGGTTGTGCCCTTCACCACTGTGGCTGGCCCGCGCGATGGTATGGCAGAGGTGTTTTACACCATTGCCGGCGCGCTGGATGGCGAGGCGGGCGATGATTACACCCTGCTTTACGCACGAATCGCGCAATATTTGCGCCCCGATCACGTTGATTCGATCCTGTTGGCGGCGCAGTTGCTGGAAGATATGCAGCGTTACGAACTGGCGGTCGAAACCTATGCCATGGTGCCCGCAGACGACCCAGCATATCATGCCTCGGTTCTGGGGCAGGCGGATGCCCATCGCGCTTCGGGACAGATCGGTGCGGCGATTGCCGCGCTTGAGACTCTGGCCGAAACCCATGGCGAATTGCCAATTGTGCATGTGTCGCTGGGCGATCTTTACCGGGGGGAGGGGGATTATGCCTCTGCCGTGACCGCATATGATCGCGCCGTGGCGCTGTATGACACCCCGGAAAAGGCCCAGTGGTTCGTGTTCTTTGCCCGTGGCATCACCAATGAGCGGCTGGATCAATGGTCCGCTGCCGAGGCCGATTTCCGCAAGGCGCTGGAGCTGAGCCCGGATCAGCCGCAGGTGTTGAATTACCTTGGGTATTCGTTGGTGGAACAACGCCAGAAACTGGACGAAGCGCTGGAAATGATCGAACGCGCCGTCGATGCGCGGCCCAATTCCGGCTATATCGTCGATAGTCTGGGCTGGGTGCTGTACCGGCTGGGGCGCTACGACGAAGCGGTGATGCATATGGAACGCGCGGCAGAGCTGATGCCGGTTGATCCCGTGGTCAATGACCATTTGGGGGATGTGTATTGGGCCGTGGGTCGCGCGCTTGAGGCGCGGTTCCAATGGCATCGCGCGCTGAGCTTTGTGGATCTGGAAGATCCAAACAACGAGGCCGATCCAGAGCGTATTCGCCGCAAGCTGGACGTCGGCCTTGATGCCGTCCTGACGGAAGAGGGCGCGCCGCCCCTGCGGGTGGTGGAGAATGGCGCAGACTAAGGTTTTTGCCCCGGCCAAGATCAATCTGACCCTGCATGTCACGGGGCGGCGGTCGGATGGCTATCACCTGTTGGATTCGCTGGTGATGTTCGCAGAGGTGGGCGATGTGGTACGTGTTGCCCCGGCCGCTGAAATGTCGTTGCGGGTGACCGGGCCGATGGCAACGGGTGTGCCAGAGAATTCGGGCAATCTTTGTTGGCGCGCGGCAGAGGCCTTTGGCGAACCGGTCGCAATCGAGTTGGAAAAACACCTGCCCGCTGCCGCCGGAATCGGCGGTGGATCATCCGACGCGGCAGCGGTGTTGCGTGCGATGGAGCGGCTGTTTGGTCGGGCTTTCCACGGCGATCCCTTGGCGCTGGGCGCGGATGTGCCGGTGTGTCTTTTGGCGCGGGCGGCGCGGATGTCCGGCATTGGCGAAATTGTTCAACCTGTCCGCTGCGATGCGGTGCAGGCGGTGTTGGTTAACCCGCGCGTTGCGGTATCGACGCCAGAGATCTTTCGCCGTCTGACAACCAGAGACAACCCGCCGATGGAGCCAGACCTCGCGACCATGGATCTGCCGTGGTTGAAACAACAGCGCAACGACTTGCAACCACCTGCGCAGGCCTTGCAGCCAGTGATTGGCGAGGTTCTGGCGGCATTGCGTGATGTCGGCGCGGGATTGGCGCGGATGTCCGGGTCTGGCGCAACCTGTTTCGGGGCGTTCGAAACACGGGCAGAGGCCGAGACCGCGGCACAGCGGCTGGCAGCATTACACCCCGGCTGGTGGGTGGCCGCGACGAAACTGGCGTGACGCGCCAAAGGGTTCGGGAACACGCCTGCCAATTCCGCTGACTGAACTGGCCCGCGGCCTCAGGTCACCCGTGCCACCACATAATTTGCCAAATCGTCCAGCATGCCGCGGATCGGGTGATCCGGCAGGCGGGTCAAGGCCGTGCGCGCCTTGTCTGCCCAGGCCAGAGCATCCTGCCGGGCCGCGTCCAGCGTGCCATGTTTGTTCAGCAGCGCCAAAGCCTGCTCCAGATCGCCTTCGCCTTGCTGGCCCTTTTCGATTGTGCGCTTCCAGAAGGCCCGTTCCTCTGCGTCGGCACAGGCCACCGCCTTGATCACCGGCAGGGTCAGCTTGCGTTCGCGGAAATCGTCGCCGATGTTCTTGCCCGTCGCCTCTGATCCCCAGTAATCCAACAGGTCATCTACCATCTGAAATGCGATCCCCAGCGCATCGCCATAGTCAAACAGCGCCTGCACTTCTTCTTCGGGCCGCCCGGCGATGACGCCGCCAACCTCGGTCGCGGCTGAAAACAGCGCCGCCGTCTTGCCGCGGATCACCTGAAGATACAGGTCTTCGTCAGTTGCAGATTTCTGGGCCGCAGACAGTTGCAGGACCTCGCCCTCGGCAATCGTTGCCGCAGCGTTGGACAGGATGTCGAGTACGCGCAGATTGCCGGGTTCCACCATCATTTGAAATGCCCGTGCGAACAAATAATCGCCAACCAGGACGCTGGATTTATTGTCCCACAGAAGGTTGGCGGTCGGCCGGCCCCGTCGTTGGGCGCTTTCGTCGACCACGTCATCATGCAGCAGCGTCGCGGTGTGAATGAATTCCACCGTTGCGGCCAGCTTCACATGATCCTCGCCGTCATAGCCGCACATCCGGGCGCAGGCCAAGGTCAGCATCGGGCGCAGCCGCTTGCCGCCTGCATCGACCAGATGCGCGGTCACTTCCGGGATGCGCGGCGCATGTTTTGACGCCATCCGCAGACGGATCAGATCGCCAACAGCCGCCAGATCCTCGGCCAGCGCTTCGGCCATCCGTTCATGGGGTTTTTGCATCGCGTTGTCCAAGCTCATCACACTCCTGTCACAAGGCTCGACTTTACCGTCACCTTGGCCTTACATCCCCAGCATGGAAGAGCTGCTGCGTACCAACGATATCACCGTCATCGCCTATGCCACCGCCCTGTTGCAGGACGAGGGTATAGAATGGTTTGAATTAGACGTAAATATGAGCGTGCTGGAAGGGTCAATCGGCATCCTGCCCCGGCGGCTTATGGTGCGGCGCGACGCATTGGCGCGGGCCCGGGTGTTGATGCATGAACACGACATTCGGCTGGATGGATAAAACCAGCGACAATGCCTTTTTGGGCGGTCGGCTGCAAATTCTGCAACCCCGTTCCGGCTATCGTGCGGGAATCGACCCTGTTCTGCTGGCGGCGTCGGTTCCGGCAAAAGCCGGGCAATCGGTGCTGGAACTTGGCTGTGGGGTCGGCACGGCGCTGCTGTGTCTGGCGGCGCGCGTGCCGGATCTGTCGTTGACGGCGGTGGAGCTACAGCCGGAATATGCCGCTTTGGCGCGGGAAAACGCGGCGCGCAATCAGGTTGCGATCGCGGTGACCTGTGCGGATCTGGATGACCTTCCGGCGCCGATCAAGGGGCGATCTTTCGACCATGTCATTGCCAATCCACCATTTTTTCTGCGCGGGCCTGCGACCGGCGGCGGCGATCCTGCCCAGGAAACCGGGCGTGAGACCGGACGGGGGAGGGGCTGGCGCTGTTGCGATGGGTCGAAGTGGCGGCAAAACGTCTGGCGCCCGGTGGTTGCGCGACATTCATTCAGCGGGCCGAACGTCTGCCGGATCTGATAAGCGCCTGCGAGGGGCGGCTTGGTTCGTTGGAAGTGCTGCCGCTTGCGCCGCGTGCGGGGCGTGCCGCGCGGCTTGTGCTGTTGCGGGGGCGGAAGTCCGGGCGCGCGGCCTTTCGCCTTCATGCGCCGCTGGTTTTGCATCAGGGCGCCGCACATATCCGGGATGGCGATGATTACTGTGAACTGATCTCGGATGTGCTGCGAAATGGGGCGGCTTTACCCTTTGGCGGCTCAGGCTCAGGGCCGTAAGCGGGGATTTACCGTTTTTCGCGCTTGCAGCGTGACAGAATTGTAAAAGTGTGGTGCACTGCATTTGCACATGTACCAAAAGGAGAGCCTCATGAGCCTGAGTTCGCACCTGCAGGAACTGAAGAAGAAACACCAAGTACTTTCGGAACAAGTGGAACAGGTGCAGCGCGCACCGGGCACGGATGACCTGCATATCGCGGACCTGAAAAAACAGAAGATGCGACTGAAAGAAGAGATTGTGCGACTCTCGGAAGAAACGGTCTAGCCCTTCTGTCCCGGCGGCGCGGGATGACGTGCCGCCAATTTTGGGTCCTCGGCGCGATTTGGCGAAACGGATGTTTCAATTCGGATCTTTCGACGTCGCGCCCTATCATAGAATATCAATCCTGGGGCGGTTTTCCGCCCCTTTTTGCGGCCTTGACCCAGTGATGCGGTAGGCCACCTGGACCGCAGGTTCACGCGACGCGGTTTCCAGTCGCGGAAAGCCCAGCAAGAAAAATCAGTAAAAAATGCCGTAAAAAAAGGGCCAGCCAAGATGGCCAGCCCTTGATTGTCTCGTCGTGCCGCGGCCGAAGCATCAGCACCCTGCGGCGTTAGCCAAAGAATTGCGCGCCATTGGCGGAAATGGTCGAGCCGTTGATGAAGCCCGAATCTTCGGAGGCAAGGAAAGCCACGCAGCGGGCAATTTCTTCGGGCTCGCCCAGACGACCGGCCGGGATCTGGCCGATAATCGCTTCGCGCACTTTTTCTGGCACCGCCATGACCATTTCGGTGGCGATATAGCCGGGGCAGATGGCGTTGGCGGTGATGCCGGCGCGGGCGCCTTCCTGGGCCAGAGACCGGACAATGCCGATGTCGCCAGCTTTGGTTGCGGCATAATTGACCTGGGCGAATTGACCCTTTTGACCATTGATCGAAGAAATCACGATCACGCGGCCAAATTTACGCTCGCGCATGCCGGGCCAGATCGGGTGAACGGTGTTGAACACCCCGGTCAGGTTGGTGTCGATCACCTGTTGCCATTGCTCCGGCGTCATTTTGTGGAACGGTGCATCGCGGGTGATACCGGCGTTGGCGACCACGGTGTCGATCGGACCAATGTCGGATTCGACCTGGGCGATGCCGGCCTTGCTGTCTTCATAGCTGGCGACGTTCCATTTGTAGGTCTTGATGCCAGTTTCCGCAGTAAAGGCCGCAGCGGCCTCATCATTGCCGGCATAGGTGGCGGCAACTTCGTAGCCCTCGGCCTTCAACGCCTTTGAAATTGATGCGCCAATGCCGCGCGATCCCCCAGTGACGAGTGCAACTCTTGCCATGATCTTCCTCCAGTCTAGCAATGTATTCGGTAATCCTGTTACCGGTTTGATCGTGATTGCGCAACTTTATTGCGCTTAATTGCGGGCCATTCGTCAAATTCTGTCGCTGGCCGCCAAAATGTTCAAAAAAGGGGCGCAATTATGCGCCCCTGGTATGGCTTTTGCCGACGCTTATGGCCGCTCCACACAGAGCGCCACGCCCATGCCGCCGCCGATGCACAGCGTGGCCAGACCTTTTTTCGCGCCGCGCCGCTGCATTTCAAACAGCAGGGTGTTCAAAACCCGCGCCCCGGAGGCCCCGATCGGGTGGCCGATCGCGATTGCGCCGCCGTTGACGTTGACGATGGCCGGATCCCAGCCCATGTCCTTGTTCACGGCACAGGCCTGAGCGGCAAAGGCTTCGTTGGCTTCGACCAGATCAAGATCGTCAACCGACCAGCCGGCTTTGTCCAAAGCTTTGCGCGAGGCATAGATCGGGCCGACACCCATGATCGACGGGTCCAGACCGGCAGTGGCATAAGAGGCGATGCGCGCCAGTGGTTCGATACCGCGTTTTTCGGCTTCGTCCGCGCTCATCAACAGGGCGCCGGCGGCACCGTCGTTGAGACCGGAGGCATTGGCCGCTGTGACCGAACCATCGCGGGTAAAGGCCGGGCGCAGTTTCTGCATGGCTTCGATAGTGGCACCGTGACGGATGTATTCGTCATTTTCGACCACAATGTCGCCTTTGCGGGTCTTGACGGTGAAGGGCACGATTTCGTCGGCGAATTTGCCCGCCTTCTGTGCCGCTTCGGCCTTGTTTTGCGACGCAACGGCGAATTCATCCTGCTGCTCACGGCTGATCTGCCATTTTTCAGCAACGTTTTCAGCAGTTTGGCCCATGTGGTAGCCTTTGAAAGCATCCCAGAGACCATCGCGAATCATGGAATCGATATACTGCATGTCGCCCATTTTCTGGCCCTGACGCAAATTTGCGACATGGGGGGACATCGACATGTTTTCCTGTCCGCCAGCGGCAACAATTGCAGCATCGCCAAGCTGAATGTGCTGGGCGGCCAGCGCAATGGCGCGCAGTCCCGAACCACAAACCTGGTTGATGCTCCAGGCCGCCGATCGATTGGCAGGCCGGCATTGATATGTGCCTGGCGTGCGGGGTTTTGGCCCTGGCCCGCTGTCAGAACCTGACCCAGAATCGTTTCACTGACATCGGCTTTGTCGATACCGGCACGTTCAACCAATGCTTGTAACATAGTTGCGCCAAGATCATGCGCGGGGGTATTCGCAAAAGAGCCGAGAAAGGACCCAACAGGGGTCCGCGCAGCCGAGGCGATAACGACATTGGTCATGGTTTCTTCCTTCACCAGTTTTGGCGCAGGATCATATCAGGCCATATGAAAAGAGCCCTGACATCCCCCGCCGCTCGGATAAATTCCATAACGTAAAGGCTGATTTGCGGCAACAGGCGGATGCTCAGGATTGTGAGGAAACAGCCCCCTGCAACACCTAAGCCTGTAAATGCCGCAGATCATCAGGCGCTGGCCTTTTGCTGGCGTTCCTCCCGCCAGGGGGGGGTCACAGTGGGGGCGCCAAAGAAATACCCCTGAAGACAATCCACGCCCATACTGGTCAGGACCTCGACATCCTCTGCCTTTTCGACGTTTTCGGCCACGGTGAACATGTCGAATTGCTGGGCAATGGACAGGATGGCCTTTGCCAGGACCTGATTGTCGGGATCGGCATGAATATTGCGGATGAACTGGCCGTCGATCTTCAGAATGTCGAACTGAAATTGTTTGAAGTGCCGCAATGCGGTGAACCCGGCGCCAAAATCATCCAGGGCAAAGGCGATTCCCTTTTTCTGCAGGTCCGACATGAAGCCAATCACGATTTCCGGCACCATCATCGCCGAGCTTTCGGTGATTTCCAGAATAAGCCGCTCGCCCACCGTGGGATCGGCACGCAGCCCGTGATCCAGCGTGCGCATCCAGCGGCGATATCCGATCGACCGCGCCGACATATTGATCGCCAGCCGCAGGGACGGGGTGCGCGACAGTTCCAGCAACCCCTTTTCCAATGCCAGACAATCAATCATCCGGCCAATTTCGGTTTCCTCGATGGCGGAAATGAATTCCCGTGCGGGGATCACCCGCCCGGTTTCGTCCAGAACGCGGATCAACCCCTCGTAAAATGCCATACGGTCCGGGCGGCGGGCCTGAACCACCGGTTGAAAGGCCAACATGACCTGTTTGTGCTTTACAGCCGCTTCTACCATGTCGAGAACATTCTGATCGCGCAGCATCAAAGCTTCGGCGAGAACGTTTTTCTTTTGCGCCTTATTCTGCGGCGGCCTTTGCGCCATCTTTCAACCCTCCGTTGCGGACCGGGGCAAATGTGCGCGACAAGGTCTAAACATGTGTTTAAAATCTGGCGGAATTCGTGAAATAGAAAGGCGGGCTGACGATGGATGGCAAGCGCTGTGATTGGGTCGGGACCGCGCCGATATATCTGGACTATCACGACACCGAATGGGGCGTGCCGGAATGGGACGCGCGTGCACTGTGGGAAAAGTTGATCCTTGATGGATTTCAGGCCGGGTTAAGCTGGATCACCATCCTGAAAAAGCGCGACGCCTTTCGCGAGGCCTTTGCCGGGTTCGACCCAGAGGTGATTGCCAGTTGGGGAGAGGCGGATGTGACCCGATTGCTGGTCAATCCGGGGATTGTGCGTCACCGGGGCAAGATCGAAGCAACCATTGGCAATGCCCGTGCCTATTGTGAGTTGAACGAAGGATTTGACAGTTTCCTGTGGCGATATGTCGATGGTGCGCCGCTGCAAAATAGATATGTATCACAGGCCGATGTGCCACCTTCGACGCCGCTTTCGACCCGGGTGTCGCGGGATCTCAAAAAAGCCGGGTTCCGGTTCTGCGGCCCGACAATTGTGTACGCTTTTATGGAAGCCTGCGGTCTGGTGAATGATCACCTGGTGGATTGTCCGCGCCACGACGCATGTGCCACACTGGCATCGCGGCAGAATCCTGATCCTTCGTGTTGACAGCGCCCAAAGCCGGTCGTATATGCGCCACTTCGTTGGTGTTGGTGGCTCCCGCAAGGGAATGCCTGTCGAGGCCCGGGGCAAGACCCTTGGCTTAGAGGACAACGCCCTTTATCGCAGCGGCCTGACCAAGGCTGGCGCTCACAAGAACGGTCAACAGGCGCCCGCGCCAATGACCCGAAACGTGGGAACCGGTTTTCGGATAGGTTGTTGAGCCTAAAATAAGGGAGATCAGCCGTGACAAAACGCACGTCTGCCAAGTACAAAATTGACCGTCGTATGGGCGAAAACATCTGGGGCCGTCCGAAATCCCCGGTGAACCGCCGTGAATACGGCCCCGGCCAGCACGGTCAGCGCCGCAAGGGCAAGCTGTCGGACTTTGGTCTGCAGCTGCGTGCCAAGCAGAAGCTGAAAGGCTACTACGGCGACCTGACCGAAAAGCAATTCCGCCGCATCTACAAAGAAGCTGAGCGGGTCAAGGGCGACACCGGTGAGAACCTGATTGGTCTGCTGGAGCGCCGTTTGGACGCGGTCGTCTATCGCGCCAAATTCGTGGCGACCATCTTTGCCGCACGTCAGTTCGTGAACCACGGCCACGTGACCGTGAACGGCAAGCGCGTCAACATCCCCTCCTACCGTGTGAAAGAGGGTGACGTGATTGAGGTGCGTGACAAGTCCAAGCAGATGGCCGCGATCCTCGAAGCGACCCAATTGTCCGAGCGTGATGTGCCTGATTACATCGACGCCGATCACTCCAAACTGACCGCGACGTTCACCCGCACCCCCGGTCTTGGCGATGTGCCATATGCCGTGGTGATGGAACCGAACCTCGTCATCGAATATTACGCGCAGAACTAAGACTTTCTGCCCGACATGTTCCGAAAGGCCGCGCTGCTTGCGCGGCCTTTTGTGTTTTCCCCCCTCGACCCCATCAATCGGAGAGCCCAATGTCGCAAGATTATCCCATTTATGGCCGCATCGACGGCCCCATCGTGATGATCGGCTTTGGCTCGATCGGCAAAGGCACCTGGCCATTGATCGAACGGCATTTCGAATATGATGCGGATCAATTTGTGGTGGTGGAACCTGACAAGGCGCAGCACAATTTCTTGCGCCAGCACAAGCTGAATTATATCGACACCGCGCTGACCCCGGAAAACTACCGCGAGGTGCTGAGCGGGTTGTTTCCCGAAGGCCGCGGTTTCTGTGTCAACCTCAGCGTCGATACCTCGTCTCTGGATATCATGAAATTCTGTCGTGAAATCGGGGTGTTGTACATCGATACCGTGGTGGAACCATGGGCCGGGTTCTATTTCGACACCGAAAATAACGCCGACCGCACCAATTACGCCCTGCGTCAGAAGGTGCGCGATGAAAAGGCCGCCAATCCCGGTGGCACAACGGCGGTGTCCTGCTGTGGGGCCAACCCCGGCATGGTCAGCTGGTTCGTGAAAGAGGCGCTGTTGACGCTGGCCAAGGATACAGGCCGCGAAGTTGAAACACCGCAGGACCGCGACAGTTGGGCCCGTTTGATGCAATCGCTTGGCGTCAAAGGCGTGCATATCGCCGAACGCGACACCCAGGCACGGCGCACGCCCCGCCCGCGCAACGTCTTCGTCAACACCTGGTCGGTCGAAGGCTTCATTTCCGAAGGGTTTCAACCCGCCGAACTTGGCTGGGGCACGCATGAAACCTGGTTCCCCGAGAACGCACACCGCCAGGACAAAGGCTGTAAATCCGCGATCTGGCTGGAACGCCCGGGCGCCATCACCCGCGTGCACACATGGTGCCCAACGCCGGGACCACAATTCGGCTTTCTCGTGACCCATAACGAAGCGGTGTCGATCAGCGACTACTACACAGTGGGCGCGGGACATGACCCGGAATACCGTCCAACCTGTCACTATGCCTATCACCCCAGTGATGACGCGGTGCTGTCGCTGCACGAGATGTTCGGCGCTGGCAAGCAGCAGCAAGTGCACCATATCCTGACCGAAGACGAGATCGTCGAAGGCATCGACGAACTCGGCGTGCTGCTTTACGGCCACGAGAAAAATGCGCTTTGGTTTGGATCGCGTCTGTCGAACGAAGAAACCCGCGATCTGGCGCCCTATCAGAACGCCACGGGCCTCCAGGTGACATCCGCGGTGCTCGCGGGAATGGTCTGGGCCTTGGAAAACCCCGATGCCGGTATCGTCGAGACGGATGAAGTTGGACCATGCCCGGTGCCTGGAGGTGCAGCGGCCCTACCTTGGCCCGGTTGAGGCACATTACACGGATTGGACGCCGCTACAGGATCGCTGGGAACATTTCCCCGAAGATATTGACGAAAGCGACCCCTGGCAGTTTCGCAACGTCCTGGCCACATAGGCCCATCTGTTGCGCAGATGTCGCCGCGCCTTCGCGCGCCGACAAAACGGGGGCCAGCCCCCGTCGCCTGTGGCGACTCCCCGGGATATTTTCAAACAGAAGAAGGGCATGGGCGCGTTTCGGGCTTCTTCTGTTCAAAAATATCCCGGGGGTGAGGCTGAAAGCCGAGGGGGCTGGCCCCCTTGTCTGTTTTGCGGCATCAAACCGGCCCTTCCCCCGCCGGGCGGGGCGCATTAAGACGTTCCGGCAAAGGAGCCGCAAATGACGTTATTCACACCACAGCCCGGTATCATGGAAATTGCGCTTTATGAGGGCGGCAAGTCGCGTATTGCCGGGCGGGATGACGTTTTGAAACTGTCGTCGAATGAAAACCCGCTGGGCGTGCCGCCTTCGGCGCAGGCGGCGATTGTGGCGGCTGCGGCGGCGGTTCATGTGTATCCTTCGACCGATCACGCGGAGCTGCGCGAGGCGATTGGGGCAGTGCATGGGCTGGACGCGGAACGTATCCTTTGCGGGGTTGGGTCGGACGAGGTTCTTCAGTTTGTGACCCAGGCGTTTTCCGGCCCCGGCGATGAAATCATTTTTACCGAACACGGGTTTTCGATGTATCCGGTTCTGACCCATATGGCGGGGGCGACGCCCGTTTGTGTTGCCGAAGCGGACAGGGTGGTGGATGTCGACAATATCCTGAACGCTGTTACGGATCGCACGCGCATCGTGTTGTTGACCAATCCGGGAAATCCGACCGGCACGATGTTGAGTGATGAGGAGCTGTTGCGGCTGGCCGATGGTCTTCCGGCACATGTGATCCTGGTGATTGATGCGGCTTACGCCGAATATGCCGGGGGGTATGACGGTGGCGCTGCACTGGCCCGTGAACGACCCAACATATTGATGACCCGTACCTTTTCAAAGATTTATGGCCTCGGCGGTCTGCGCATTGGCTGGGGCTATGGCCCGCGTGCGATCATCGACGTGCTTCGGCGGCTGCGACAGCCGTTCAATCTGTCTGATCTGCAAATGGCGGCTGCGACCGCTGCGGTGCGCGATCAGAAATGGGTCGAGGATTGTGCGGCGTTGAACCGGGATCAACGGGGGCGTTTGTCCGGGGCGTTGCGTCAATTGGGCATCGCTTGTGATGACAGCCAGACAAATTTTGTGCTGGCGCGTTTCGCGGATGAGGACGCGGCGGCGGCGGCGGATGCTGCGCTTCAGGCCGAGGGCATTTTGGTCCGGCGCGTCGCAGGTTACGGGTTTCCAGAAGGGTTGCGCATCACCGTCGGGGACGAGGGGCAAACCGGGCGGGTGATCGATGCATTGCGCCAGTGGCGGGAGGCTGGGCAATGACGCAGATCTATCAGAAGGTCGCGCTGATCGGGTTGGGGCTGATTGCCGGGTCGATGGCGCATGCGATGCGCCGTGGCAATGTGGCGGGCGAAATCAGCGGATTTGCGCGCTCTGAGGCCACCCGCGGCACCGCTCGGCGGATTGGGCTTTGCGATATCATCTGTGACAGCGCGGAAGACACGGTTGTGGATGCTGACCTTGTTGTGCTGGCGGTGCCGGTGGGGGCAATGGGCCCGGTGATGCAAAAGATCGCACCACATCTGAAGCCCGGTGCCACGGTGATTGATGTCGGTTCCGTCAAAGGTGCGGTGGTCGATGTCGTGGCTCCACATATCCCGCAGGGCGTGCATTTTGTGCCCACCCACCCGATGGCGGGCACCGAACATTCAGGCCCAGAGGCCGGATTTGCGACGTTGTATGACAATCGTTGGGTGTTGATCGTGCCGCCCGAAGGCGCGGACCCGGCGGCGGTGGAAAAGGTCGAAGACTACTGGCAGGCGCTGGGGGCGCATTGCGAACGGATGGAAGTCGAGCACCACGATCTGGTTTGTGCGGTCGTCAGCCATATTCCGCACTTGATTGCCTATACCATGGTGGGTGTGGCGGATGACCTTAGCCGGGTCTCTGAAAAAGAGGTGATCAAATTTTCGGCTGCCGGTTTTCGTGACTTTACCCGGATTGCGGCCTCTGACCCGACCATGTGGCGTGATGTTTTCCTGACCAACAAACAAGCCACGCTTGAAATGCTGGGCCGGTTCACAGAAGAGCTTTTTGCCCTGCAGCGCGCAATTCGCACTGGGGATGGCGAAGAATTATTTGACTATTTCACCCGCACCAGGGCCATTCGCCGTGGTATCATCGAAGCCGGGCAAGACACGGATGCGCCAGATTTCGGGCGTGCGAAACAACACGAGGACTAAGGTCGTATGGGGTTGATTTGGGTCTGGTGATGCGGAAAATGTCGGCTGTGCTGGCCCTGTTCTTTGCGGTGGCGGCCGCTGCTGAGGTGCCTGACACCAGCCTCGCGTCGCGTGGTGATCCGATGCCGACAAACGGCCCCTCTGCGGGCCAAGACAGTTTTCTGGCGCTTTCCTCCAAGTCGCCGCAGCGGACCTTGCGACCGAAAATACGCCCTGAATTCCAACCGGATGCCTTGTTGCATGATGCGATGGCCGGTCAGCGCGATCGCCGCCGTGGCATGCTCTGTGGATTGCCCGGGGTCGAGGGCGAAGAGATCGGCCATTTGCCCGGCCAGATTGTCGGATGTGGCGCACAGAATGCTGTGCGGGTGCGGGCGGTATCGGGGGTGACGCTCAGCCAGGGCGCCGTTCTGACCTGCGGTACGGTTGCAGCATTGCAAAACTGGGTTGATGGCGGGCTGCGCAAGGCGGTGGGCCGCATGGGGGGCGGCGTTGCCGGGTTGCGTGTCGCGGCGCATTATTCCTGCCGCACCCGCAACAACCAACCCGGCGCCCCGATCAGCGAACATGGCAAGGCCAAGGCAATTGATATTTCCGAAGTGCGGCTGGTCAACGGTGACACGCTGAACGTGCTGCGCGACTATGGCAAAGGCAAAAAGGGCCGGGTGCTGGCAAAGGCACGCCGTGCCGCCTGTGGCCCGTTCGGCACGGTTCTGGGGCCGGGATCCGATGGGTTTCATCGGGATCATTTCCATTTTGACAGCGCCCGCTGGGGCACAGGGCCGGTGTGCCGCTAAGCGGCTATTTGCGGCCAAACAGGCGCTGTAACCGCGCTCTTGGGGATTGATCCTGCTGCGCCGTCCGTTGCATTTCCGCCAACATGGCCGCGCGCCGATCGCCATCGACGCATGTGATGTCTTCGATGTCACGCAGGCTGTTGAAACGTGCCTCGGCGTCGGATTTTGATATGCCGCCGGTGTCACCGCGAAAATCCACGCCAAAGGTCTCGGCCAGCCAATCGAGGTCGTTGGCACGTGCGCAAGCCATTTCCGCCAGGCCGGGTTTCAACTGCGGCTTGCAATAGCCGGCAACAGCGGCATCCGCAGCCATCACCAATCTTTTGAAACGCTGCGGGCGCGCATCATACCAGCGATGTGGCGCATGGACCTCCTTGCGGAAATATCCTTGCAACAGCGAAACCGCTTCGGCGCTCAGGGTTTCATTGTCGTGTTCCGCCTGGGCGGTAATGTGATCTGCTGCTACCTCGGGGACAAAACGGGTGCAGAAGTCCATCACCACATCGCCGCCAATCAATGTCTTGCGGTCAAAGGCCAGGACGCGCATTTCCCCCAGTCCGGAGTTTAGAAAAGGCTCTAATGCGTCGCGATACCGACTGGCCGAGATCGGGCGAAAGTTGGGCCGTTTTTTCAGGTCCTGCTGAACCACAGACATCAAATAAGATGCCGGTGACCGCAAATAGGCGACGATTTCGATCCTGTCGGAAATCTGGCGCAGCGTTTGCGTCACATGTGCGATGTCCTCGGGCGACCAGGCGCGAAATTCGATTTCGCTGCTGATGATCACCCTCTGGACCGTGCCCCCGGCCAGGGCGGTTGTGACCCTGTGCCAACTGGACTTTGCCGCCGCCCAAGCGGCCTCTGGGCTGCGGGCAAGTGTCTGCATCTGCACCGGATCATCCGGCAATCGCCCGCTGAGCATCGGCATCAGGATCTGGTGATTGGCGTGTTTGCCTGGATCGGGAAACAGGACCCCCGCCGCCTGCAAGTCCGCGTCACAGCGCAACAAGGCGCGCTGTATCGCGGTTGAACCGGTCTTGTCCTGGCCAAGATGGAATATCACGTGCGGTCGGGTCATGCGTATGTCTAGGCGTCTAATGCGCGGTTGGCCAGAGGCGCCTTGCCCCTTGCGGGCCGCGTCGCGAACAGGTTGCCAAAGGCATGAAAAACCCCGGAGCAATCTCTCGCACCGGGGCAATTTCGTCAGATATGTGGATCACTCAGAGTTTCAGGTTCGGAATGATCTGTTTCTTGCGGCTCACCACGCCGGGCAGGACAAGCAGGTCGCTTGTTGCCTCTGCGCCAAAGCTTTTCGATGCCACTGTTTTCACCAGATCATTTGGCACCAGCAGGGTCGATTCTTCGTTCAGGATGTCGACCACAAACAAAAGCACCTGATCGACGCCATCTTCTTTCGCCACATCGGTCATCGATGCCATCAGGCTGTCCTTGCGGTCCAGAACGGTCTTGGGCGATGTGGTTTCAAGAACGGAGACACGGAATTTGGTGCCTTCAACGGCATATTCCTTGGAATCCATCCGCAGCAACTCAGCATCGGAAAAAGACGAAACATCCGATTTCGCAGCAAACATTTCGGCGGCATATTCAGGAATGTCGATGCCCAGATCGGCGGCCAGCTTTTCCGCCACGGCCTTGTCGTGATCGGTGGTGGTCGGCGACCGGAATTCCAGCGTGTCGGACAGGATACAGGACAGCATCGCGCCGCGGATCGCCTCTGGCGCTTTGGCAATGTCGTCGCCGATCAGATCGTACATGATGGTGGCGGTGCAGGCCAGCGGGCGGATGGTGATGTCGATCGGGCCCTTGGTTTCCAGGCCACCAACCAGCTTGTGATGGTCGATGATCGCCTGAATGTCGGCGTCATTGATCGACGCAGGCAATTCTGCCGGGTTGTTGGTGTCGACAATCACCACCGGGGTGTCTGCTGCCACGTCGGAAATGATTTCCGGCTTGGCAAGGTTCCAGCGCTCCAAAACGAAGGCCGCCTCGGTGTTCGGCTCGCCCAGCAATTTTGCTTCGGCCGGGGTGCCTTTGATCTCGGTTAGATACCAGGCCCACGTCAGTGGCGCGCCGGTGGAATCGGTGTCGGGGGATTTGTGGCCAAAAACCTGAATGGTCATGTCTGTTATCCTTGGGGGGCTTGAATTTCCCGCGCCTTATAGGCGTCAATGCCTGCGATGTCACGTCGACTGAACCAGCTGCGACGATGACGCCATTTTGGCATTGTTTCGCGCGGTTCCATCGACTTCTCTCTGGGTCTTTCATCTGACCAGAAATATCCCGGGGGTCTGGGGGCTGGCCCCCAGCCTGTCGGCGCGCCCCGGCGCGACGATGCCATCGACCACAGCCCGTCAATCCGAACCAATTACCGCAGGATCGGAGGGCTGTCGGGGTCACTTCCTGGTGCCGGGCGTTGGGGTGGTTCGACGGGTTGCGGCAAATCAAACCGAAGCCCATGACGGGCCAGCGCCGCTGCCAACGGGTCAGAGGCGGCAAAAAATGCCACGTCCAGCGCCCCGGCTTCGATCCCGGAAAAGGTCAGCGCCTCGTTCACTGCGCTGGCCAACGCGGGTTCTGCGCCGGGCATGGCGTCGATGAAACCCAGCAAATGGCTCTGCGTACCACCCTCGTATTTGACAGCAGCCAGATAGGCAAAACGCGCCAATCCCATGGCCGTCGCCAATTTGGCATCCAGCGCCCCCAACAGGACCTCCGGCAAACCCACAGGCGGCAAGATTTCTTCCGGCCGGGCCTCGGCCTCGGTTGGTCCTCCGGCCAGGGTCTGGGCCAGCCAATCCACGGCCTCTGGCGGGATCAGAATAGACGATGGCGCAACCTCGGGGTTGACTGCCAAACCGATGCCCTGACCGGTCAACATGGCGGTGATGGCCCGGCCCGACAACGCAACATAGGGCGAGATCCGCCCGGTGAACTGCGCCAGCCGGTCCTCGCGGTCAAAGACCAGAACAAACCGCGCATCCGCAACGTCGAAAATCTCTGGTTCCACCTGATCGCCATCGGCCTCGGACGTCAGCAACAGGAACATTTCGCTGTCGGCCAGACGTTCGTAAAACCTCAGCCGGGCGGTTTCGTCGTCGGGGGCGGCATCCATCGCCGCATGGGCCAGATCCAGACCCGTTTTCGGCGCTTCGGCTTCGCTCATCTCAGAACCTCCTGCACCCGGGCCCGCAACGCTGGCAACAGCGCGGCGTCGAACCAGGGATGTTTCTTCAGCCAACCGGTATTGCGCCAGGACGGATAAGGCAAGGCAAAGACCTGCGGGGCGTTGTCGCGCCAGCGCGCCACAGTTTCGGTGACCGGTGCCTTGGTCTTCAAATGCCACTTCTGGGCATAGCCGCCGACCAGCAATGTCAGCGGGAATTCCGGCAGATCCGCCAACAATCGCGCGCGCCAGCTGCGGGCACAGATCGGTGGCGGCGGTAAATCCGCGCCTTTGTCGGTATAGCCCGGAAAACAGAACGCCATTGGCAGGATCGCAACCTTGCTTGTGTCATAGAAATCCTCCTGCCCCAGCCCCATCCAATCCCGCAGCCGGTCGCCGGACGGATCGGTAAAGGGCAGGCCGCTTTCATGCACCCGCGCGCCGGGGGCCTGACCCGCAATCAGAATGCGTGCCTGTGGCCCATATTGGAACACCGGGCGCGGCTGGTGCGCCGTGGCGGTGGCGGCGAATTTATCGGCACACAGCCGACAGGCAGAGATTTCGGTCAACACATCGCTCATTTTGCCAATTTGCCGGGCCGGCCCGCCAGCGGCAAGGGATGTCATGATGGCGTGCGGCGGTTTTTCCTGGAAATCCATATGCAGGCCGACATCGGGTTGATGAACAAAATATCTTGGCGCCCGGTTCAGAGCGCAATTTTGCAGCGCTTGGTGCACCTTTCGTTGCGGGCGATGGGTATTTGCGATAGTTCAGCCCACAATCACAAGGGATAGGGGCCGGGAGAGATATGTATCGCGTCTGGAATTTTCTGACCAATTATTCGCTGCTTTTGATCATGGGGGCGGTGACCGCGCTGATCTGGGCCAACCTCGACAGGTTCGCGCCTGTTGCGGGGGATGCGCATTATTGGGCGAACACGTACCATAATTTTGTTGAATTCGTGATCTGGGATCATGCGCCGATCGGGCATTTGCATGATGGGCATCGCACGCTGACATTGCATTATCTGGTCAATGACCTGTTGATGGCCTTCTTCTTTGCCATCGCGGCCAAGGAAGTCTGGGAAGCGGTGATTTCTGAAAAACGGCTCGCTGCGCGGCAAAAAAGCGGCCACACCATTGTTCGCCACTGCGGGCGGCATGTTTGGTCCGATTGCGGTCTATCTTGGCCTTGCAGCGGTGCTGGGGTCGGAAACCTATTCTGCGGTCGCCAATGGTTGGGCCATTCCCACCGCCACCGACATCGCCTTTAGCTATCTGGTGGGGCGCATGGTGTTTGGTGCCGGGCATCCGGCGGTGCGGTTCCTGTTGCTGTTGGCCATTGCCGATGATGCGGCGGGGCTGATCATTCTGGCGATCTTCTACCCCTCTGGTGAGCTGGCCCCTGAATGGCTGCTCTTGTCGCTTGTGGCGGCGGTTGGGGTGTTTGTGCTGGCCAACTGGCTGCCACGCCAATTGGATCGGGGCAATCAGGACCGCCCGGTGTCGACCAAGATGCGCAGGATCTTTTCCTTCTGGCCTTATCTGCTGGCCGGTTGCTTCAGCTGGTATGGCTTCATGATGTCGGGTCTGCACCCGGCGCTGGGGCTCTTGCCCATCGTGCCAACCATTCCCCATGCGGATCGGGCCTTTGGCATCTTCTCTGAAGCGGAACAATATCTGACCGATTTGTTGAACATGATCGAACATGCTTTGAAACATCCGGTCGAGATCATCCTGTTCTTCTTTGGATTGTTGAATGCCGGGGTTGAGTTTTCGTCGATGGGTCCGGCCACCTGGTTGGTTCTTGCCGGGCTGTTGATTGGCAAACCCATCGGGATCTTCTTGTTCGGCTGGTTTGCGGCCAAACCGCTCAAACTGGGTATCCCGGAGGGAATGCGCATTATTGATCTGGTGGTGATTGGCTTTGTCGCAGCCATCGGGTTTACCGTGTCGTTGTTTGTCGCTTCGGTGGCCTTTGATGCGGGCCCGGTTCAGGATGCTGCCAAAATGGGCGCATTGTTCAGTTTCGCGGCGGCAGTGGTGTCAATTGTCGCGGGCAAACTGTTGCGGGTGCAAAAGCAAGACATCTGAATTTGAATTAAAAGTTAATAAAAAGCCGGCGCAAAAGCGTCGGCTTTTTATTTGGGTATTTAAATTTATTCAATAAAATCCGCTGTCAAAAGCCGGGTATCGCGGATGTGATGGAATTTATTGCAATTTCCCGTCATAATATGACCAAATTTGCTGCATAACACAGGGTTAACCAACCTCGGCTACAAGAGGTGAACAGACCCCGAGGCCAGAACACATGCTGGAATTCGATCAAGTAAGTAAGTCCTTCTGGACAGGCAAACAGCGCAAGGTGATCCTTGATCGTGCGTCGTTTCGCGTCGAGCTTGGCGAATCGCTGGGGATCCTGGCCCCCAATGGCACCGGCAAAACGACCCTGATCAAGATGATGGCAGGTCTGGAAAAACCCGATGAAGGTGAAATCAGACGCACATGCCGGGTGTCGTTCCCGTTGGGGTTCATGGGCGGGGTTGTCGGCAAGCATTCGGCGCATGAAAATGCGCGTTATATCGCCCGGCTTTATGGTCTCGACCCTGATTATGTGGAAGCTTATTGTCGTTGGCTTTGTGGATTGGGGGAATATTTCGATCAGCCGTTGGGCACCTATTCGTCCGGTATGAAGGCGCGGTTTACTTTTTCGCTGATGTTGGCGTTGGATTTTGACATGTATTTGATTGACGAAGGCATGCCCAATTCCACCGACGCCGATTTCAACAAGAAGGCCGCGACGATCCTCGCAGAGCGGCTGCGTACCACGACCATCATTATCGTATCGCACCAACCGCAGGTGCTGGAAAAATTCGCTCGTAAGGCCGGTGTTCTGTTGAATGGCCAGTTGCATATGTTTGAAACCTTGGAGGAAGCGAAACAGCTCTATGACTATGAAACCCAAGGCTAAGAAATTAAAGTCCGCCGTGATCGCACCAGTCAACTGGACAATGCCGTTGGCCCCGAGGGCGGTGATGGCACAGCAGATACCGGCACAGCGGATACTGGCGCGGTTGATGCAACGGGCGGCAAAGAAGATTTGTTGAATCAAATCCGGTCCTTGCGTGGTGAAGGCCCGGATGCTGACGCAGAAGATCAGGCGAAATCCGCCCCGACAAAAGAACCGGGCACCAGCCCGCGTGTGGTGCGCCAGATTCGCAATGGCGCCACCATTGCCCGTATCGCCAGCGGACGGACCGGCGCATCGGCCCAGGATCAGACCACGGCGCCGGATGCCGCGGGCAAACCTGATGCCGCCGGCAAGAAAGCCGCCCCAAATCCTGCCGCGACTGCGCGTGATGGTGAGGTGTCTTCCGCCGCACAGGTGGCCGGAGAAACCGATATGGAGGCGATCCGCAAAGAAGGTTTGACCGGACGCCAGCTGCGCATGGCGCGGCGTATGGCGCAGAAACATAACCTTGCCGTCACCTCGGATTTCGACGCGGTGCGCCAGCTGCGCACACGTGGCATAGATCCGTTCCAGCGCACCAACATGTTGGAATTGGTTGTCCCGGAAACGGACGCCGCCGATGGCCCCAAGGTGCAATTGCCCCAAACGGTGCCGGGCGGGACCAAGAACCTGCCATCGACCGAAACCGCCAGCCCGATGGACCGCCGGATGCGGGAAATCAGCGAAATTCAGCGGGATATTGCCAAACGTCGGCGGCGCAAATCCTTTTTGCTTCTGACGCGGCTGGCCTTCTTTGTCGGGCTGCCGACCCTGCTGTGCGGTTGGTATTACTATAATGTCGCGACGCCGATGTATGCCACCAAGTCGGAATTCCTGATTATTGCCAATGATGGCGGCGGCGGCGGTGTCGGTGGCCTGCTGTCAGGGACGCAATTCGCCACCAATCAGGATGCGATTGCGGTGCAAAGCTATCTGCAATCCAAGGACGCGATGTTGCGGTTGGACCGCGACGTCGGCTTTCGCAGCCATTTCACCCAGGATTGGATCGACCCGATCCAGCGGCTGGACAAGGATCCGTCCAACGAAGAGGCATACAAGCTTTACAAAAAGAACATCGAAATCGGGTATGATCCGACCGAGGGCGTGATCCGCATGGAAATCGCCGCCGCCGATCCGGCGGTCAGCGCGCAATATTCCAGCGCCCTGATCGACTATGCCGAGGAACGGGTCGACAGTCTGTCGCAGCGCAAGCGTGAAGATCAGTTGAAAGGCGCCAAAGAGGCGCTGGACGAGGCCGAGGTCGCGCGCCGCGAGGCCCAGTTGCGCATGGTGGAATTGCAACAGGTGTCCAAGGTTCTCGATCCTGAGGGGCGCATTGCCTCCTTGCGGCAACAGATTACCAATTTGGAAGTGCAGCTTCAGGAACGCGAATTGCAGTTGCAGGCGCTGCTCGACAATGCCCGGCCCAACCGGGCCAAGGTTGAGGGCGCGCGCGGCGACATCCGCCGCATGAACGGTGCCTTGCAGGCGCTGCAATCCGAAATGACCTCTGCCGCAGAGGGTGAAAATTCCCTGGCGCAGTTGACGGCGGAAATACAGATGGCGCAGGCCGATCTGGCGACCCGTGATCTGATGCTGCAAGAGGCGCTCGCCTCGCTCAGCCAGACCCGGCGCGAGGCAAATTCGCAGG
The DNA here is from genome assembly GCF_022867865.1 of Phaeobacter sp. J2-8. Lineage (GTDB taxonomy): Bacteria > Pseudomonadota > Alphaproteobacteria > Rhodobacterales > Rhodobacteraceae > Marinovum. The sequence goes on from NZ_JALIEC010000001.1 coordinate 820,283, forward strand.
TGCGGTATCTGCAAACCGCTGTCGAACCGGTGCCCCCCCAAGACCCGAGTTATCCGCGCAAGTTTGAAAACACCATTCTGGCCTTCCTGATCTTTGGCGGAATTTACTTGCTGGTGTCGCTGACCGCGTCGATCCTGCGCGAACAGGTTTCGAGTTGATCGCAAATCGCGGCTGACCCGAGGTTTTGATGAATTGATGTATGAGGCGATCTTGGAAAAGGTCGCCTCTCTTCATGTCAGGGTAGGGTCAATGGGGCCTGGCCCTAGTAGCCGGCGCTGCGATCGACCAGATGCAAAAGCGGCGCGCCCGCTTCGCTGCGGCGGATGTTTTCGGCAATCACCTCTGCCCCCAAATGCGGGCGGGTGTGCGACGCCACATGCGGCGTGACCGTCACACCCGGATGGCCCCAGAAGGGGTGATCCTGCGGCAGGGGTTCGCGGCGAAACACATCCAAAGTGGCGTGGGCGACCTGACCTTCGTCCAGCGCGGTGATCAGCGCAGCGTCGTCGATCAACGGTCCACGCCCCGGATTAAGCACAAAGGCCCCGCGCGCCAGCAGCGCCAATGTATCGCGGTTCAGGGTATTCTCGGTGGCGCGGGTGCCGGGCAGCAGCAGGATGACAAATTCGGCATCGCGCAGCGCCTCGGCCAATCCGGTGTCACCGCTGTAACAGGATATGCCCGGCATCTGCTTTGGGCGGCGGCTCCACCCCGATACATTGAACCCGATCCGGGCCAGTGCCTGCGCCACCGCAGATCCCAGCGCGCCAAGCCCAAGGACAGTCACCCGGCGTTCCGCAGCCAAGGGCGGTGGTCGCAAGGTCCAGTCATTGTCAGGATTCACGATATGGCGGTCCATCCCCAGATGATGGCGCAGCACATGGCCGGTGACCCATTCGACCATGCCTTCAGTCAGACCACCGCCAACCATACGGGCCAGCGGCATCGTCAGGGTGGGGTTGGCGACAATCGCCTCAACCCCGGCCCAAAGGCTGAGAACGGCGCGGGCGCGGGTAAAAGGCGTGAAATCCTGCAACCCGGAATCGGGTGCATAGACGATGTAATCCGCCCTCTCTGGCGCCACATCCGGCGCAATGACATGTGCCAACCCCATTCGGTCCAGCGTCGCGCCAAGCGGCGGTGCCCATTCGTCCTGTGGTGCACTTGGGCCAGGCGGAATAGAGAATATGGATCATATCGCCCCCCGTGGCCGGTGCACATGTGCCGATTGCACCAGACCGAACCCGATCATCAGGATGAGCATCGCCGATCCGCCATAGCTGACCAATGGCAGCGGCACGCCGACAACCGGCGCCAGCCCCATGACCATCGACATATTGACAGCAAAGAACAAAAAGAACGTGGTCGCGATCCCAAGCGTCAGAAGCGAGGCAAACCTGTCACGATTTTGCAGCGCTGAGGCGACGCAAAAGGCGATGATCAACGCATAAAGCGTCAGAAGGGAAAACGCGCCGATAAAGCCGAATTCCTCTGCCAGGGTGGTGAAGATGAAATCGGTGTGTTTTTCCGGCAGGAAGTTCAGACGCGACTGTGTGCCCTGCATAAAGCCGCGCCCGGTCCAGCCCCCGGAGCCGAGGGCGATTTTTGATTGTGTGATGTGATATCCGGCGCCCAACGGATCGGATGCGGGATCAAGAAAGGTGTCGATCCGGCGAAATTGATAATCCTTCAGCAATTGCCAGCTGGTGCCGCGGCTCTGAAAAACTGCGGTGACCAAACCACCGGCCGCCGCCAACACCGCCGCGAAATAGGCCCAATGCACGCCCGCCATGAACATCACCAATCCGCCGCCAGTCATCAAAAGAATCGCGGTGCCCAGATCCGGTTGGCGCAACACCAGGAAGGTCGGAAACAGGACGAACAGCACCGGAAGAAAGACCCAGAACGGCCGTGACGTCTTTTTTATCGGCAACCAGTCGTAATAGGCGGCCAAGAGCATCACCAAGGTGATTTTCATCAATTCAGACGGTTGCAAGCGCATGAACCCGAGATCGATCCAACGTTGCGCCCCCATGCCGACGGCACCAAACAATTCCACCGCGATCAGCAGGGCAACCGACACGCCATAGCCCACCACAGCCATATTGCGCCAGAACCAGATCGGCACCAATGCCACAATCAACATCAGCGCAAAGCCAAGCGCAAAGCGTTTGATCTGTGGCTCGGCCCAGGGCGAAAACGACCCCCCCGCTACCGAATACAACATCAGAAATCCGATGGCCGCGACCGAGGCCAGCAGGATCGCCAAGGGCCAGTTCAGATACAGGACCTTGCGCGGCCCGGACGGCACATGTTTGACGTTGTATTCAAGATAGGACATCAGGCTTCTTCTTGCCCCGATGCGCCATTCAACGGACGTTCACGGGCCAAACGTTCCTGCAATGCCTTGATCTTGCTTCTGTCTTTCTTGGGATAGGCGTCCAATGGCGGGTCTTCGCCATAGAGCGCCTGCAATGTCACATCCCGGGCAATGGGCGATGCCGCGCTGGAGCCGCCGCCGTGTTCGACCACGGTCGCCACCGCAATGCGTGGCGCATCGAATGGCGCGAAATTGACAAACAGCCCGTGATCGCGCCGCTCCCACGGCAGATCCTCGTTGCGGGTCACACCACGGGCGCGTTCAGCGGCGGTAATATTGCGCACCTGACTGGTGCCCGTCTTGCCCGCCATGCGCATGTCTTCGGCCTGAATGCGTGCGCTATAGGCGGTGCCGCGTCGGTTGTTCGACACGGAAAACATCGCCCGGCGCACCTGACGCAGGTGGTTTTCGTTCAGCCCCAACAACTCGCCCGCGCGCGAGGGTTGTTCGACACCGTCGATCCGTTTGATCAACCGCGGTGAAACAGCATGGCCCGTGGCGATACGTGCGGTCATGACCGCCAGTTGCAGCGGCGAGGTCAGTACAAACCCCTGACCAATGGCGGCATTGGCAGAATCGCCGACAACCCATTCCGCACCGCGATTGGCCTGTTTCCAGGCCTTGTCCGGCACCAGGCCGCTGGTGATGGCCGACATCGGAATGTCATGCGCCTCACCCAGACCCAGACGCCGGGCCATGGCGGCGACCCGTTCGATCCCGACCTTGAGCGCAAGGTCATAGTAATAAACATCACAGCTTTCGCGCAGGCTCTGCTCCAGGTTCACATGGCCGTGGCCCGCACCTTTCCAGCAATGGAACCGGCGGCCCGACACCTCAAGATACCCGGGGCACCAGACGGTATCGTCGGGTGTCATGACACCGGCATCCAGCGCGGCCAGTGCGGTGACCATTTTAAAGGTCGAACCGGGCGGATAGGCATCCTGCACGGTTTTCGAGGCCAGTGGGCGGTGATTGTTGTCGCGCAACAGGCTGTAATCGGCGACGGAAATGCCGCGCACGAATTTATTCGGATCATAAGAGGGCGACGAAGCCGTGGCCAGAATGTCACCGGTCTGGACATCCATGACCACCACGCTGGCGCTTTCCTGCCCCAGACGCGCCTGAATGTAGTTTTGCAGCTGGCTGTCGACGGTCAGCTGAACGGTGGCGCCGCCAATGCCTTCGCGACGGTCCAATTCCCGCATCACCCGACCAACGGCGTTGACCTCGACCCGTTTGGCCCCGGCGGTGCCGCGCAGGGTTTCCTCAAGCTTGGTTTCCACCCCGACCTTGCCGATCTGAAACCGGGGGATGCGCAGAAGCGGCGGCGGGTCTTCGTAACGTGAAAGATCGCGTTCGCTGACCGGTCCGACATAGCCGACCACATGCGCCAGATCATGCCCCTGCGGGTAAGAGCGTGACAGGCCGACCTCTGGCGTGACGCCGGGCAGGGTGGGGGCGTTCACCGCCACCCGTGAAATATCTTCCCAGCTGACCCGATCCGCCACCGTGACCGGCAAAAACGGCGCAGAGCGTTTCATTTCGGTCCGGGCGCGTTCGATTTCTTCGGGGTTGAGGGTGACCAGCTTTCCCAGTTGCGCCAGCACGGCATCAACATCACCGGCATCTTCGCGCACCATCGTGATGCGATACGCGGGTTCATTGGCGGCCACGGCCACACCGTTGCGATCAAAGATTTCGCCGCGCGCCGGGGGGATCAACCGGATGTTGATGCGGTTTTCTTCGGCGAGAAAGCGGAATTGATCGGCCTGATCGACCTGCATGTGGCGCATGCGCCAGCCCAGAAGACCGACGAAACCGGCCTGCAATCCGCCGACAATCAATCCCCGGCGGCTTATCTTGCGAAAGCTTTCCAGCGTATCCTTGGGTGGGCGTCTCATGTCATCCTCCCGGCGGCAAGTTCAGCATTGGTGCGTGCGCGCACGCCAAGGCACAATTGCGACGCCAAGGCCACAAACGGATAGATGGCCATGGTGAACACCGCTTGCAAGAGTGTCATGCCCAGCGGTGGGCGCGGCAAGACAAATACCGTCAGCGCCGTGCGATAGGCCAGCATCACCGCAAGGATGGTCAGGGCAATCAACAGCAGTTCCGCCAGAAAACCGGCATCCCGCAGACCCGGCCCACGTTTGCGCATCGCCCCACAGGCAAGCACCACAATCGCCGCCATCAGACCCGGTGGCCGTTGAAAGAAGAAATCGGCCAGCAGGATCGTTGCCGCAACCGAAAGCGCCGGCACATATTCCGGGCGGCGCAAAGACCAGGCAAGGCTGAGCGCCAAAAGCACATCCGGGGCTGGCCAGCGGGCCGGGCCGGTTTCCAGCGGCAACAGCCGCAGGAACACCGCGACAAAGGCCAGCGCCAAAAAGGTCGCCCGCATCAGCCAAAGCCGGGGCGCGGCATTGGTGTCAGCCATCGCCAGCCTCCTCAGCCCCTTTCAGGATTTCCTCGGCATGGGCGGGATCGACCACCAGATCGCCGGCGGTCTCCACGCCCGGCGTGCCGTGATCGCGCAGCACGCGCAGGAATTCCAAACGCTCGATGTCCGCCGAAAGCCGCACCCGCAGCCGCCCGCCGGGGTCTTTGGCCACCTGACCGACAACCAATCCGGGGGGCAATACCCCGGCATCGCCCGAGGTGATGACCCGGTCGCCAGGGCGGACCTGATCTGAATCTTCCAGAAAGTCGATTGGCGGCGCCATGGAATTGTCGCCGACCACCAGCGCCCGCTGGCCCGAAGGCTGGATCAGCACCGGCACCTTGGACGAGGTATCGGTCACCATGATCACCCGCGCTGTGCGTTCGCCAACCCCCGAAATCCGGCCCACCAGACCAAGACCATCCATCGCGGCCCAGCCATCGCGAATGCCATCACGGTTGCCGACATTCAACAGCATCGACTGTCGGAACGGGGACCCGCTGTCCGCCAGCACAACGCCGGTGACATAGGTCAATTGCGGATCAAGCCGCACATTGTTCAGGTCCAGCAGGCGGGCGTTTTCCTGTTCCAGTTGCAGCGCGGCCTCTTTCCAGCTTTTCATCTGCTGCAATTCGCGGCGCAATTCCTGATTCTGTTCATAAAGCGATTGATAAGACCGGAAATCGCGAAACAGATTGATCGAGGCGGTGACCGGCGCCATTGCCCATGAAAACCCCGGCATCACCCGGTCGATCACCTGGGCGCGAAACCGTTCGACGCGCGGGCTGTCGATGCGCCACAGGATAAAGAGCCCGATCAGGCACAACAGGATGACAAACGTCAGCAACCGCCGAAGCGGGCCTGAGAAATCTTCCTGATGTGTACGGTCTTTCGCCACGTCCGGTCTCCGGCAAATGCCATATCGTCATATCACGGGTTTGCCTGCGCAATCCAGCGGCGTGGCGATCACGAAATAGCGTCGCGCCGTGGCGAGGCTGATTTGGCAAGCAGGGTAGGCGCAGGGGGCGGGCAGGCCCCCGGGTGCTTGCTGCGACTTAGCTGTCGTAGTCGATGGCGTGGCGCAGCTGCTTTTCGTATTCCAGCGCCTTGCCGGTGCCAAGCGCCACACAATTCAGACATTCGTCCGAGATTGACACCGCCAGCCCGGTCTGTTCGCGCAGCGCAAGATCGAGATCCCCAAGAAGCGCGCCACCACCGGTCAGCATCACACCGCGATCAACGATGTCGGCGGCCAGATCCGGCGGGGTGGTTTCCAATGCGGTCATCACCGCCTCGCAGATGGCCTGAACCGGTTCGGCCAGCGCCTCGGCGATTTGGGCTTGGGTGACTTCAGTCTCTTTCGGCACCCCATTCAAAAGATCACGCCCCGGACCAGCATGGTCGCGCCGCGGCCGTCATCGGGCATGCGGGCGGTGCCGATCGAGGTCTTGATGCGTTCTGCCGTGCTTTCGCCGACCAGAATATTCTGTTGGCGACGCAGATAGTTGATGATCGCCTTATCCATCCGGTCACCGCCGACACGGACCGAGCGGGCATAAACGATATCGCCCAGCGACAGCACCGCGACCTCGGTCGTCCCGCCGCCGATGTCGACAACCATGTTGCCGGTGGGGTCTGTAATTGGCATGCCGGCGCCAATGGCGGCAGCAATGGGTTCGGCAATCAATCCGGCCTTGCGGGCACCCGCCGACAGCACCGATTGGCGAATCGCGCGCTTTTCCACCGGGGTCGCGCCATGGGGGACGCAGACGATGATTTTCGGTTTGGAAAAGGTCGACCGCTTGTGCACCTTGCGGATGAAATGTTTGATCATCTCTTCGGCGGTGTCGAAATCGGCGATCACCCCTTCGCGCATCGGGCGGATGGCCTCGATACTGCCCGGGGTCCGGCCCAACATCAATTTGGCGTCTTCGCCCACGGCCAGCACGCGTTTCACCCCGTCCTTGACGTGATAGGCAACAACAGAGGGTTCCGACAGGACCACACCTTTGCCTTTGACATAAACCAATGTGTTGGCAGTGCCGAGGTCGATGGCCATATCAGCCGAGAACAAACCTGTCAGGTCGGACAATGAGAACATTTCGGGGGATACCCTTGCCTTTGGTGCTGCGATTTCTGTGCCACGAAAACGGGGCCGCGACTCTGCACCCGAGCCCGGCCACGGGTTCTTATAAGGACGTGGGGCAATGTGCGAAAGAGCTATCCCCGAGGAAATCAGCGCGATTCCGCCGCAGGGCGCGCCATGGCGCATGAGGCGCCGAAAGTTTTCGAAATTTTGTCGGCATTGCGCACCGTCATGACCGCAATTGCGCCAGATTTTCCCAAGATACAGGGCGGAAAGATGTAATCGGAGTGGTTTATGCGGTATTTGGCGACGGGTGCGGTTATTTTGGCGCTGGTGCTGCTGCTTTTTGCGGCAGATTTCTATGATCAGGTCACCAACAAGGACAGCGTGTCGGATTTTGACACCTATGTCGTCGATCTTCAGGAACGTACGAGCTGGCTGACGAATATGAGCGGCGGATCGGTGAACGGGCAGTCAAACCTGCCGCGCGCCTATCTGCCCGATGCGCCCGAAGGGTGGAGCAGACGCGCCTGGGTCACAGAGGATCGCAAGATCATGCCGGGTCTTGCCGGTGCCGAAGAGGAATTGCTGGGCTATTCCCAATTCTACGGGACCAATGCCATCGGGTTGCATACCAACGGCCTGGAGGAAACCCTGGTCAAACAGCGCGGCACAACCACCTGGCTCTATGAAAACGGCGCCAAGCTGGTCGAAATCACCGCGTTGAAACCCGCGTCATTCGAGGGCCTGGAAATCCAGCAGGCGAGCATGGAGATGGCCGGAAACAATATGCGGGCGCTTGAGACCGAAGCGCCGTTTGTCGTGGTGCAGGGGATTGTCTGGGCTAAAATACTGGCGAGCTCTACCCAAACCGGATTGGAGGTCGATTGGCATCTGTCGGCCAAAGTTGGTGAAATTCAGATATATTTGCGTGCTTTGGGTGCGAATGAAACAGATATTCGACAATTCCTTGGTGCGATTGACTATGACGGTATGAACGGATTGCTGGACACGCCACTTGTGGCGGTCGGCAGCAGCGCACCGCCATTGTCCAAGGCCGAAGAAGTGACCTTTGCCAAGGCGGTTTTGGCAAAGAGGCACCAAGCCGAGAAAATTAACCGCGCGCAATCTGATCTGGATCTGGAGGCTGCGGCCTGGGAAACGCTGGATACCCTGAAGGAGCTGAGCGGTGCCAACGTCAGCGGGTTGGAGGAAACCAGAAAGGCGTGGGATGAAAAGCGCGCCGAGCTGGAGGGGCAATTGGCCGCCGCGCAGAAGTCGGGCGCGGAAACCGAGGTCAAGGTCAATCGGTTCGGTGCCAAGCAACGCCCGGCCCAAAAGGGCAGTTGCGGCGGAACGTCGTTTTGCAGTGTCGACAAGGAATAGTTCGGAGCGGGCATAGCGACTGGTTGCGTTATCCCGCCGCCTGACCCGGCGATGAAATCGTCAAAGCATCGGGTTTCCCGTCGCGATTGCGGGGCCGGTAAATGGGAAATGTCGCTTTTCTTCCTTCACTGGTCGGGTCGGTTTCGCCTGCTGCGTTTCATCGCGGTATTCACAAAGGGACGTCCCATTGGAGTGCTCCCGTGATGAAATCTCATGTCAAAGCGATTGTTGTTGGTGGCGGTGCGGTTGGCACCTCGGTCGCCTATCATTTGGCGCGGGCCGGATGGTCGGATGTGGTTTTGCTGGAACGCGACGAGCTGACCTCTGGGTCAACATGGCATGCCGCCGGTCTGCTGCCGCTGTTCAATATGTCCTATGCCACCAGCCATATTCACGACTATTCGGTGAAATTCTATAAAACGCTGGAAGAAGAAACCGGATTGAATGCCGGGTTTTCCGTCGTTGGCAATCTGCGCATGGCCCAGAGCCGGGCGCGGATGGATGAATATATGCTATATGCCGCGACCGCGGAATTGGTTGAAATCCCATATGAATGGCTAAGTGCCGGTCAAATTCGCGACCGGTGGCCGTTGGTGCGGACCGAGGATCTGGAAGGCGCGATTTTCCACCCGACCGATGGCTATATCAACCCGGCTGATGTCACCATGGCCATGGCCAAGGGCGCCAGACAACGCGGTGTCACCATCGAACGCAGATGGCAGGTCGATGGCTATGAATGGACCGGGGCAGAGTGGCGGGTCACGCTGACGAAGATGGTGGAAAAGGGGGGCAATCTGGTGCCCTCGGATGAAACCACCGTGATCACGGCCGAACATGTTGTCACCGCCACCGGCAACCACGCGCAGCGCACCGCGCAACTGCTGGGGATCAAGATCCCGGCCATTCCGGTGGAGCATCAGTTCATCGTGACAGAGCCGGATCCAGCCCTGGTGGACTATCGCAAGACCCAAGCCGAGCATCCGGTGCTGCGCGATGCAGATGCCAAATGGTATGTGCGCGAGGAAAGGGGCGGCTGGATTCTTGGTCCCTATGAACGCGGCGCGCCTGCGCGGTTTGAATATGGTGTGCCCGACAGTTTCCGTGCCGACTTGTTCCCGCTCGATCTGGAGCGGATCGAAGAGGAATACATGAGCATGATCCACCGGATTCCGTCGTCGGAAACGGTGGGGCTGAAGGACGATTTCAACGGGCCAATCTGCTATACCCCGGATGGCAATCCGCTGGTCGGGCCTGCGCCGGGCTTGCGCAACATGTGGCTGGCAGAGGGCTTCAGCTTTGGCATCACGGCGGCGGGTGGCACGGGCTATTACCTTGCCCAGATGATGGTGGAAGGTGAGGCCGAGATCGACATGGCGTCGCTTGACCCCAAACGCTATGGCCGCTGGATGACCACCGAATATGCGGCCCGCAAGAACGAGGAATGCTACGAACACGTCTATGTCCTGCATCACCCCGATGAGGAACGCGAGGCCTGTCGTCCGCTGCGCACCGCGCCGTGTTATGACCGGATGAAGGCACGCGGCGCACAGTTCGGCTGTGTGAACGGATTTGAGAGGCCGAATTATTTCGGCCCGCTGGATGCGCCGGACAATTTCGACCACGATTCGCGATCCTTTCGCCGGGGCGCATGGTGGCAATATGCAAAACAAGAGGCGCAAGCCGTGCGCGAGGGTGTTGGCCTGATTGATGCCAGCGCCTTTACCAAACACTGGGTTTCGGGGCCCGGCGCGACGGAATTCCTCGACCACTTTACCACCAACAAACTGCCAAAGGTGGGCCGGATCAACCTGACCTATGCGCTGACCGGCGCGGGCACGACACATACTGAATATACCATCGTGCGCCGTAAAGAGAACGGATTTTACCTCGTTTCTGCCGGGGCCTGGACCGCCTATGACGCGGATTATCTACACAAATCTGCCGAAGATTTCATGGCCCGCACAGGCAAGATGGTGCTGGTGCAGGATGTCACCACGCAATGGGGCGTCTTTGCGGTCGCGGGACCAAAATCGCGGGCACTGTTGGCGGATGTGCTCAAGGATGCAGACCCGGCCACGGCCTTGTCGAACAAGAGGTTCCCCTGGCTTTCGGCGCGGGAGGTTGAACTGGGGATGTGTCCGACCGTGGCGATCCGCGTTGCTTATACCGGTGAATTGGGCTGGGAATTGCACCATCCGATCGAAATGCAGAACTACCTCTTCGATCTTTTGGAGGCGGCAGGCGACAAACACGGGTTGAAATTGGTCGGGGCCCGCGCGCAGAACTGGCTGCGGCAAGAAAAAAGCTATCGCGCCTTTGGCAATGAACTGGGCCGCGACGCCACGCCGCTTGAGGCTGATTTGCCGCGCTTTGTCGATCTGGGCAAGGAATTCCGCGGCAAGGAAAAGATGCAGGCGCTGGGCGTCAGATCGAAATGTGTGACCCTGTTGATCGACGGGCCAGAGGATGCAGACCCCTGGGGGCGCGAGGCGCTCTACCTGAATGGCGAAAAGATCGGGCGGCTGACCTCGGGCGGTTATTCAGTGGCCTTTGGCAAAAGCATCGGCATGGGATACGTGCGGCCCGATCTGGCAGTAGAGGGCCAGCACCTGAAGCTGCGGATGTTCGATGCGCTTTGGGATGCGGTTGTGACCTGTGACAGCCCCTATGACCCGAAAAACGAAACCATTCGCAAAGACGGATAATGTGCCAATTGGCCGGGCCATCCAATGGCCCGGTCCTGATACATCACAATCGCAGGTCAGGATTGGCTGGCGGCCTTAGGTCACGTTTTGCTGAACCCGCTCGACATAGGCGCGCAGTTCCTCGGCCTCTTGGCGGGCGTCGCGCAGGCCTTCCATGGCGGCGTTAAGCTCGGCTTCGGTTTGGGCCAACTGGTTGGTCAATTCCGCTTCGCGCTGTTGGAGATAGGTGATCGCCTGATCGCGGGTTTCCTCGGCTTCATGCAGCTCCTGGCTCATCCGCTCCAACTCGCCAACATCAGATTTTGAGACGGCGGTGAACCGATGCATCAGCCAATTTGCAAACCATCCAAGGCAGAAGGCTACAAAGAGGATGATCGCGGTTGCGATTACAAACTCAGTTCTGTTCATCCTCTGCGCCCTCCGTGGCTGAAGCGTCGCCTTCTTCCACGGAATTCTCTTCGCTTTCAAGGGGCGTTTCGGATTCTTCGCTGCCTTCTGCTTCGAACAGGCGGAATTCGATGCGCCGATTGGCCTCGCGGCCTTCTTCGGTTTGGTTGTCAGCGATGGGCTGTTCTTCGCCATATCCCGTCGCGCGGAACCCCGATGTGAGCACACGGCGATCGCGCAGGCCGGACAGGATGGCATCCGCCCTGTCCTGGCTCAGCTGTTGGTTCATGCTTTCGCGGCCCTGGCTGTCGGTATGGCCCGCCACTTCCAGATTGATTGGTCCACACCCTTTCAGCACTTCGGCAATGTCATCCATGATGTCCTTGCCGGTGATGTCCAGGGTGTTTGATCCCGGTTCAAAATTCAGCTTGCGGTCGCCCAGGACAACGCCGATCCGGCGCAGGCATTCCTCTGGTGTCGGCAGCGCGGCTTCGGGGTCAAGCGCCTCTACATAGGTGACGTTCAGGGTGTATTCCGCCCCTTCGCCCAGCTTTTCGGCCAGCAGGCTGGCGATGGCGGCGCTGGCCTCTTTGTCGCCGGTATTGCCGTTGACCCGCAGATCGTCGGGGGTCATCGTCACGCCACCATGGGCCAGATGGGCCAGCGCCTCGATCCCGGCCAGCACCCGCACAGGCCAGCCTTTGGGCAGGGTCTCGTCAACGCGTGCGGTCATGCGCACCACGTCGCTGCCGAACGCGGCCTTGGCATAGCTTTCGGCGGTCAACCGGGCGATTTCGCTGGTGACGCGGCCGCGGATCTGGACCTGACCCTCTGGTGACAGGGTGATGGTGAATTCCGGCGGGCCATCTGTGTTGACCTCTGGCGTTTCCGGCAGCACCGCAGTCAACGCAAAGACCGGCGGCAGGGTGTTTTCCAACAATCCCACCGTCTGATCGAACAGGGCCTGATCGGTGCCTTCGGTGGCAATCAGGGAAATATCCGCATCCGAAAGCGTGACCGTGCCGCCGCCCAGCGTGTTCAACGCGGCCATCGACATTTCCGCCGCTTCGGCCCAGCGCGCGCTTGGCACGCCCAAACCGATGGTGCAGGCCGCGTCGCGCGTCAGCCCGTGGCCGGCGGCGGCGGCACGAATGCGATTGCGCGCTTCTTCGGTGTCGGCGGAACAGGCGTCAAACCGGCCTTCGCCGCCCTCCATGACATAGCGCAGGGTAAAGGGCGTGATCACCGGGCGCGGTGCGGAAATCGCCAGTTCAATGGCAACGTTTTCCGGTTTGACCCGGCGCAGGGCGGTTTCCGTGCGTTGCTTTTCCTCGGCGCTGTCGGTCATCGCCGTGACCTCGACCTTTGTGGCCTCGACCGAGATCTTGGAGCGTGGCAGGCGCGTCAAGGCCTCCAGCGCAAACCCCATCGCCTTGTCCCAGCCTTCGGGCGTCTGATGATCCGCAGTTTCCATCAGATCAGCGACATTCTGTTGACCAACCAGCTTGGCCAGTTTGGCGACCATGTCGTTGTGGCGTGCACCCTGGGGCACCAGGCCGATCAGCGAGATGCCGGAATTATTGCGCAGAATTTCGATCGAGAATCGCGGTGGCGCCAGATCCTGGGTGTCGACCACATCCATCTGGTCAATCAACCGCGCGGCATCCACAACCTGACCGGCGTTGGACAGGGCCCGAAAACGGTCGGCTTCGTTCGGGGCGGTGCCAATCACGAAAACCTGAAGCCCGGTGGTGTCAACCGAGGCCCAGGTCAATCCGGCCTGCTGAAGCTGTTCATCCACGGCCCGGCGCGATGCGTCTTCTACCAGTGTGACGGAAAATCCTGCGGCCACGACAGCTGTGACGCCGGCTAAGGCAAAGATTGAGGCTGGCAGAATATAGGTCGAAAGACGCATTCGGGTGTCCCGGATATTGTTCAATCTGGCCTGAGATACGCCGGGTGCCCGACAACTTCAATCACAGGACCATCGCACCGGCGAAAAACAGCACAGGCAGCAGACCGGCATTGCGGTTCGAGCGGAACAACATCAACAGCCGGTCCATATTGTCGACGTCCAGCATCCGCATTTGCCACACCATGTGCCAGCCTAGCGCCCAAGGCCCGGCCAGCGCCACTACAAGTGTCAGGATCTCGCCCGAGGGGGCAGCCAGCAACACCGCCAGCCCCATCAGCGTGACCGTTGCGACCAGAAACCGCCGCAGCCAGATCGGTGTGGCCTCACCAAACAGACGCGCCGTCGATTTCACCCCGATCAACGCGTCATCTTCCTTGTCCTGAAGGGCGTAAATCGTGTCGTAAAACAACGTCCAGGCGATCCCGGCGAGGTAGAGGACCAGCGCGGGCAGTTCCAGCCGCCCGGAATGCGCGGTCCAGGCCAAAAGCGCACCCCAGTTGAATGCAAGGCCGAGGAAAACCTGCGGCCACCAGGTGAACCGCTTGGCAAAAGGATACACAGCCACCGGCAAAAGCGACAGGATTCCAAGGAGGATAGCGGCAACATTGAATGTGAGCAAAATGGCAAAGGCGATGAGCGCCTGCGCCGCCATCCAGGCCACGGCCTGACGGACACTGACCTGACCCGACGGAATCGGCCGCGATGCCGTGCGGGCGACAGAGCCGTCAATATGGCGGTCCGTGATGTCGTTCCAGGTGCAGCCCGCGCCGCGCATCAGGAATGCACCGAACCCACAACCGATAAATATCCACAGATCTTGCGGCGAGGCTTGTCCATCTCGAACCATTGCAAGGAGTAATCCCCACCAACAGGGCGCAAGCAGCAGCCAAGTGCCAATCGGGCGGTCTGCGCGGCTGAGCCGCAGATAGGGGCGTGTCGGGGCGGGGGCCAGGCGATCTACCCAATTGCCCTGCACTGCATCCGAAACCTGACCATCGGCCTCTGGTAACGGGCGTTGCTCTGACATATCTGTATTCCCATGAGTGGCACGATCAGACTGTATGTAGAACATGCATTGGGGCAGGGGCAAACCATTCCTCTGACCCGCGAACAGGCGCATTACCTTTTTGGGGTGATGCGATTGACGGCGGGTGCGCAACTGTTGTTGTTCAATGGCCAGGACGGTGAATGGCGGGCCGAAGTGGTGCAGGCGGGCAAACGCGGTGGCATCCTGATCTGTCAGGCGCAGACAAAGGAACAGGGTCTGCCGCCGGATCTTTGGCTGTTGTTTGCGCCAGTGAAAAAAGCCCGCACGGATTTCATTGTCGAAAAGGCGGTGGAAATGGGAGTGCGCCGGATTGTTCCGGTGCAGAGCGAGTTCACCAATTCTGACCGTATCCGCGCCGACAAACAGCGTGCCCATGCGATTGAAGCGGCCGAGCAATGTGGCGCGACATTTGTCCCTGATGTGGCGGATATTCAGAAACTTTCCACCATTTTCGACAATTGGCCCGCTGAGCGAAAGCTGATGTTCTGCGATGAGACCCGTGTCGGCGGCTCTTTGGTCCTGGCGGACCTCATCGCCGCGGGCCCCGGACCCTGGGCGATTTTGATTGGACCGGAAGGCGGGTTTTCCGCGTCGGAACATGCGCGATTGCGTGCTTTGGATTTTGCCCATCCGGTGGCGCTGGGCCCGCGTATCCTGCGGGCGGAAACCGCGGCGGTGGCGGCGCTGACCCTGTGGCAGATGGCGCTGGGGGATTGGCGATGAGTTTCATCAGAACAGAGGCCAAAGCCGTGATCTGGCGCTGGCGCGAGGTGATTGGCGGTCTCGGACTGGCGGCGCTGGGCGCATGGTGGTTGTTCGGCGTTCAGGGCTGGATGATCAATGGCGTCGGTTTGGGGCTGTTGGGTCTCTCCGGGGCTCTGATCTTTCTCGGGTATCAACGCGCGCGATTCCGTGCGGACAGCGACGGCCCCGGGGTTGTGCAGGTCGTCGAAGGGCGGGTCGCCTATTTCGGCCCGCTGACCGGCGGCGCGGTGGATCTGGCTGAAATCGCCCGGATCAGCCTCGACCGGCGTCTGTTTCCGGCCCATTGGATCTTGGTGCAGCCCGGCAACGATCCATTGCATATCCCGGTGTCGGCCAAGGGCGGCGAGGCGTTGTTTGATGCCTTTGCCACATTGCCGGGGTTGCGCACCGAATACATGTTGCGCGAATTGGGTCGCGACACATCCAACGAAACCGTGATCTGGAAACGGTACGAAACCACAGTTGCCCTGCATTGACTTGCGGCGCATTTCCGCCCATCCCTTAGCCCTCAACAACACCAGATTGGAGCACCCCCATGTCCATCCCTCAATCCGGCGGTGGCCCGATCGAACGGCGGGAACAACTTGCCGAGTATTTGGCATCCGGTTGTAAACCAAAGGAAAACTGGCGTATCGGCACCGAGCATGAAAAGTTCGGCTATTGCAAAGATACGCTGCAACCGCTGCCCTATGAAGGGGTGCGGTCGATCGAAGCGGTGCTGAACGGGCTGCGGGACCGGCATGGCTGGGCCCCGGTGACCGAGGGCGGCAAGCTGATCGGGCTGGAAAAAGACGGTGCCAACGTCAGCCTGGAACCCGGCGGCGCGCTGGAACTCAGCGGCGCACCGATGGAGACCATTCACCAGACCTGTGACGAGGTGAACCAGCACCTGCGTGAAGTCAAAGACATTGCAGATGAAATTGGCGTCCGCTTCATTGGGCTGGGCGCGGCACCGGAATGGAACCATGATCAGATGCCGCTGATGCCCAAGGGGCGGTACAAGCTGATGGATGCCTATATGGGCAAGGTCGGCACCATGGGCCGGTCGATGATGCGGCGGACCTGCACCGTGCAGGTGAACCTTGATTTCGGGTCCGAGGCCGACATGGTGCAAAAGATGCGGGTGGCGATTGCCCTGCAACCTGTGGCCACCGCGCTGTTTGCCAATTCGCCGTTTTTCGAGGGCAAGAAGAACGGTCACAAATCCTGGCGCTCGCGGATCTGGCGGGATCTGGATGATGCGCGCACCGGCATGGTGCCCTTTGTGTTCGAAGAAGGTTTCGGGTTCGAGCGCTGGGTGGAATATGCGCTCGATGTGCCGATGTATTTTGTCTATCGCGATGGCAAATATATTGATGCGCTGGGCATGTCGTTCCGCGATTTTCTAAAGGGCGAACTGCCGGCCCTGCCCGGTGAAGTGGCCACAATGAGCGATTGGGCCGATCACCTGACAACGCTGTTTCCCGAGGCGCGGGTCAAGAAATATATTGAAATGCGCGGTGCCGACGGCGGCCCCTGGCGGCGGCTTTGTGCCCTGCCTGCGTTCTGGGTCGGGCTGACCTATGATCAGGGCGCGCTGGATGCGGCTTATGATCTGGTCAAGGATTGGGATGCAGAAACCCGCGAGGAATTGCGGGTCGCGGCATCGGTCGACGGTTTGCAGGCCAAGGTGGCCGGTGTGAACATGCATGATCTCGCACGCGAAGTTGTTGCCATTTCCGAGGCCGGATTGACGGCGCGGGCGCGGCCGGGGTCCGGCGGATTGGTGCCGGATGAAACCCATTTCCTTAACGCGCTGCGCGAAAGCCTCGACAGTGGCAAAGTGCCGGCCGATGAATTGTTGGATCAATATGACGGTGAATGGCAGGGCGATCTGACGCGAATTGATGCGGCGCATTCGTATTGAGGGTGTCGGAACGGTGCGTGGTCAACACGCACCGTTATCTGGGCAGCAGATCCAGAAATTGATCAATCTGCTCTGACGTCAACGACCAATCACAGACCAGACGGCAGGACAGTGTTTCCTGCGCCGGACCCTCCGGCGAACCAAACAGCGAATATTGCGCGCCGGATGCCTGAAGATGGCGGTGCAGGTCACGGGGCAAGGCGCAGAAAATCATGTTGGCCTGCGGTTCATAGGCAAATTCCACCGCGCCGCAGCTGCGCAGGCCCGCCGCCAATCTGGCGCAATTCGCGTTCGCCTGCCTTGCCATATCCAGCCAGAGATCATCTTCGGTATAGGCCAGGATCTGGGCGGCAAGGAACCGATGTTTGGACGCCAGATGCGCCCCGCGCTTGCGGCGCAATTCGAATTCCCGCGCGCGGGCCGGGTCAAAGATCACAACGGCCTCGACCCCCAGCAGGCCGTTTTTGGTGCCGCCAAAGCTGACGACATCAATACCGGCCTTCCAACTCATGTCCGCAGGTGTGCATCCCAGCGCCGCAACCGCATTGGCGAATCTTGCGCCGTCCAGATGCACGGCGCTGCCAAATCCATGGGCAATGTCGGACAGGGTATGCAGATCCTGCAATTCATAAAGCGTGCCCCATTCGGTGACCTGGGTCAGCGTGACCGGGCCACATTGCGCCATGTGAATATCGCCGCTGTTGTGGCGGGTCATGGCCTCGGTCAGGGCGGCGGGTTGCATGCGGTCCTCGGTCCCGACCAAAGACAGTTTCGCCCCGCCGGAATAAAACTCTGGCGCATTGCATTCGTCGACCTGCACATGCGCGGCGGCGGTACAGAATATGGTGTCCCAGGGCCGGGCAAGGCAGGCCAAGGCCAGCGCATTGGCGGCGGTGCCGGTGGCCACAAGATAGACCGCGGCATCGGGCGCTTCGAACAGGCTGCGCAGGGCGTCAGCGGCCCGGTCGGACAGATCGTCATTGCCATAGGGCGCAACGTGGCCCTGATTGGCCTGCGCCAATGCCGCCATCACGCGCGGATGGGCCGGGCCGGAATTGTCGGAGGCAAAGAACATCAGAGCGGTTCCTCGATGATGTGATCTTCCCAATCGTCTTCGTCGATTTCGAATTCCGGCACCGTGCGGCCCCGCATCGACACGCCGGCATCATGAACGCTGTCGGCGGTGCCGGTGTTCAGCGGGTGCCACTCCGGCAGGGATTTGCCCTGCCACAACAGGCGATAGGCGCAGGTGCGGGGCATCCAATAGGCGTGGGTGTCGATATTGTCCGGCGTCATCACGATGCATTCGGGCACAAATTGGTGGCGGATCTCATATTGCGAACAGCGGCATGTGCCATCGTCAAACAGACGGCAGGCGACATTGGTCAACTCGACTTCGCCGGTGTCCTCGTCCTCAAGCTTGTTCAGGCAACATTTGCCACAGCCGTCGCACAGCGCCTCCCATTCCTGGGGGGTCATCTTTTTCAGCGGTTTCTTTTCCCAGAAACGCGGGCTCAGGCCGCTGCGGTTGATTGGATCGCTCATAGGGCTGTCAGGATGTCACGGGCGCGGGCGCAATCATCCTCCATCTGGGCAATAAAGGCCTCAAGGCTGTCAAATGTCGCTTCGGGGCGCAGATAGGCCACCAGACCAATCGACAGATGCGCGCCATAAAGGTCGCCGGAAAAGTCGAACAAAAAGGTTTCGAGGTTGGGCATCTGACCGTTGAATTGTGGCCGAACCCCAAGCGAGGCCGCGCCGTGATAGCTGCCTTTGTGGGGGCCGTCCTTGACGTCCACCAGGACCGCGTAAACACCAAACGCCGGAAGATGCAGCCCGGCCAACCCCATATTCGCCGTCGGAAATCCCAAGGTGCGGCCGCGTTGTTCGCCCCCGACGACCGGCCCGGCAATGCGATGCCAATGGCCCAGCATTTCGGCGGCGGCCTCTGGCTTGCCCTCGGCCAATGCCTGACGAATGGCGGTCGACGAGATCTGATCCGTGCCTTCCTGCAACAGCGGGGCGATGGTGACATCAAACCCCATCTGTTCGCCAAATCGGACCAGATCAGCGGCATTGCCTGCGCGGCCCTTGCCGAAACAGAAATCGGCACCCACCACCACATGGGTCAAACCCAGACCGTCGCGGATCACGCGGGCGCAGAATTCTTCCGGCGACAGACCGGCCAAAGCATGGTTGAAATTCAACTCATAAAGCTTTTCCACACCCAGCTTTTCCAACCGGCCCACCCGTGCTTCGGGTGACATCAAGCGGAAGGGCGGGGCATCGGGGGCAAAGAATTCGCGTGGATGCGGTTCAAACGTCAAAATCCCCAGCGGTGCGTCGGCACGCCGCGCCAGATCAATGACGGACAGGTGCCCGCGATGGACACCGTCGAAATTGCCGATGGCGACGCTGGTGCCGCGATCCTGTGGCTCGATGAATTGAAAGTCTCGTATGATGCGCATGGCGAAGGCCTAGCCGCGCGGCCCCGCGCTGGCAAGAGGTCCAATTGCAAAGTTGCGCATTCCCCCAAGACCGTCCCCCATAGCTGCCCGCCAAAGCCGTCTGGCGTCCGGCGGGGCAGGGGGCAACAGGTCAGTGGGCGGCGGTCACTTCTGACGCGGGCCGCGCATGCGGTGGATCGTGTCGCGCACACGCCCCCAATCGGCGGCCTCGGCCTCATTGCCTGCGGCCTCGCATTCGCGCATCTTGGCGGAGACTTCGATAATTGCACTGTCGCCGTGGGCGGCAATCAGTCGGCTGGCATAGTCACTGGTCTGGATGGCGTCCATTGGTGTTTCCTCGCGTTGGGTTCGGACTCACTCGGGGCGCTCTGGATAGCATATTTTGCCAAAATTTTGAAGGTCAGCTCCAGCCGTAGTTAAAACTGACACTGATCCGGTTGTCTTCCGAGGCGTTCATCGGCACCTCGTGGCGCAGGAAGCTTTCCCATAACAGGACATCGCCGACTTTGGGGGCCTCATATATAAAGGTGCGCAGATCTTCGCGCGCGTCCTTGCGGCGTGCCGGGGCGGCCATCATCCGTTCCGATCGCGGATCTTCCAATTTCAACGCCGAGGCCCCGTCGGGCATCGCAACATAGGTGGTGCCACTGATCACCGAATGCGGGTGAATATGTGATGAATGAAATCCGCCCTCTGGCAGGATGTTGATCCAGATATCTTCAAGCTTCAGCGCCCGCCCGTCGAGATCAAATTCAAGATCCTCGGCAAAGGCCGCGACATGGGCATCCAGCGATTTCACCAGATCCGCAAAGATCGGAAACCGCCAGGGCAGGTCGGTCAGCGAGGCATAAGAAGTGTAGCCGGGATAATCGTTATCCTCACACCAATCCTGGCGGCCTCGTCATCTTCGGCAATCACAAGGCAGGAGTTCTCCAACTCTGCGGCGTCAAGGATCGGGCTATGCTCCGACAGCGGAGCACGGTAAAGGCGGGTCACAAAGAGGGAACGGATATTGGCCATGGGGCTGGTTTAAACCCGCGTTGGATAATGGGCAATCACGAGTATTCCCGGTGGAACGGGAAAACACCTTGCCAAGATGTGGTTTCACGCCTATACGGCCCCTTCATCCAAGCACTCCAGCGGACAAAGGGTGACCCCTCGCGGGGCCCTCCGTTGATGTTGAAGAAGGAAAAAGGCGATGAAAGCCAACGAATTGCGTGAAAAGACGCCGGATCAGCTTCGTGAAGATCTGGCCAATCTGAAAAAAGAAATCGTTCAACCTGCGCTTCCAGCAAGCGACCGGGTCGATGGAAAACACAGCCCGCATGCGCACCGTTAAGCGTGACGTGGCGCGTGTGAAGACCATTTTGAACCAAAAAGCCGCAGCAGCAGCTGAATAAGGAGCCAGAAAATGCCCAAACGTATCCTTTCTGGCACCGTGACCAGCGATGCCAACGCCCAAACCGTAACCGTGTCGGTAGAACGCCGTTTCAAGCACCCGGTTCTGCGGAAAACCATTCGTAAGTCCAAAAAATATCGGGCGCACGATGAAAAGAACGCCTTCAAGGTCGGCGACACAGTTCGAATCATCGAATGTGCCCCGAAGTCGAAGACGAAACGCTGGGAGGTTCTGGAGGCGTAAGCGCCCCCAGGCCTTTTGGTTTGATCGAAACCCTGGGGAACAGGCAATAAAGCCCCCCAAAGGTCAGGAGAAACCCCATGATCCAGATGCAGACCAATCTGGATGTCGCTGACAACTCCGGCGCTCGCCGGGTGCAGTGCATCAAGGTTCTGGGTGGTTCCAAGCGTAAATACGCTTCTGTTGGCGACATCATTGTCGTCTCGGTAAAGGAAGCCATCCCGCGTGGTCGCGTAAAGAAAGGTGACGTCCGCAAGGCCGTCGTCGTGCGCACCGCCAAAGAAGTCCGTCGTGAAGACGGCACAGCGATCCGCTTTGATCGCAACGCAGCTGTTATCCTGAATAACAACAACGAACCCGTCGGCACCCGTATCTTCGGGCCGGTTGTTCGTGAACTGCGCGCCAAAAGCTTCATGAAAATCATCTCGCTCGCCCCGGAGGTGCTGTAAGATGGCTGCCAAGTTGAAAAAGGGCGACAAGGTCGTCGTGCTGGCCGGCAAGGATAAAGGCAAAGAGGGTTCGATTTCCTCGGTCAATCCCGCCGCAGGCAAAGCAATTGTGGAAGGCGTCAATGTCGCCATCCGCCACCAGAAACAATCCCAGACAAGCCAGGGCGGTCGTACCCCCCAGGCAATGCCGATCGACCTGTCGAACCTGGCGCTTCTGGATGCCAATGGCAAAGCAACCCGCGTCGGTTTCCGCATGGAAGGTGACAAGAAGGTTCGTTTTGCCAAGACCACGGGGGACGTGATTGATGCTTGATGCTGCAACTTATACCCCGCGTCTGCGTTCGCTTTATGACGACACCATCCGTGGTGCTCTGAAAGAAGAATTCTCGTACAAGAACGAGATGCAGATCCCGCGTCTGGACAAGATTGTTCTGAACATTGGCTGCGGTCGCGCCGCCGTGAAAGACAGCAAGAAAGCCAAATCGGCCCAGGCCGATCTGACAGCAATTGCCGGTCAACACGCGGTTGTCACCATCGCCAAGAACTCGATCGCGGGTTTCCGCGTTCGCGAAGGCATGCCAATGGGCGCCAAGGCGACCCTGCGCGGCGCGCGCATGTATGACTTCCTCGACCGTTTGATCACTGTCGCTATGCCCCGTATCCGCGACTTCCGCGGCATTTCGGGCAAGTCGTTTGATGGCCGTGGCAACTATGCCCTGGGTATCAAGGAACATATCGTGTTCCCCGAGATCGACTTCGACAAGGTGGACGAGGCCTGGGGCCTGGACATCGTGATCGCCACCACCGCGGCAACTGATGCGGAAGCCAAGGCGCTGTTGAAAGCATTCAACATGCCCTTCAATTCGTGACGCGGGCGAGAGGATAAAGACATGGCTAAGAAAGCAATGATCGAACGTGAGAAGAAGCGCCAGAAGCTGGTGGCACAATACGCCACCAAACGCGCCGAACTCAAAGAAATCGCAAACGACGAATCCAAGCCGATGGAAGAGCGCTTCAAAGCGCGTCTGAAACTGGCGAAATTGCCGCGCAACTCGTCGGCAACCCGTTTGCACAACCGCTGCCAGCTGACCGGTCGTCCGCACGCGTACTACCGCAAGCTGCGCATCAGCCGTATCGCGCTGCGTGAACTGGGCTCCAAAGGCCTGCTTCCCGGCGTCGTGAAATCGAGCTGGTAAGGGAGGGTATATAGATGAACGATCCTATCGGCGATATGCTCACTCGTATCCGCAACGCCCAGATGCGCGGCAAGTCGACTGTGTCGACCCCGGCGTCGAAGCTGCGGGCCTGGGTGCTCGATGTGCTTGCGGATGAAGGTTACATTCGTGGCTACGAGAAAACCACTGACGAACGCGGTCACCCCGCGATCGAAATCAGCCTGAAGTACTTTGACGGAACCCCCGTCATCCGCGAATTGCAGCGGGTGTCGAAACCGGGCCGTCGCGTGTACATGGGTGTGGACGAAATCCCCACGGTCCGTCAGGGCCTTGGTGTTTCCATCGTCTCCACTTCGAAGGGTGTCATGTCGGATGCAAATGCACGCACTGCCAATATTGGCGGCGAAGTGCTTTGCACCGTATTCTAAGGAGGTTTGAGATATGTCTCGTATCGGCAAACAGCCTGTCGCTCTTCCTGATGGCGTAACGGCATCCATGTCGGGTCAGACCATTGAGGTCAAAGGCCCAAAAGGCACCAAAAGCTTTACCGCAACCGACGACGTGACGCTGACCATCGCAGATGGCACCGTCAAGGTCGAACCGCGCGGCAAGTCCAAACGTGCCCGTCAACAATGGGGCATGAGCCGCACCGTTGTGGCGAACCTGGTGCATGGTGTGTCCAACACGTTCAAGAAAGAACTTGAAATCCAAGGTGTTGGTTATCGTGCACAGCTGCAGGGCAAGGTTCTGAAACTGAACCTTGGTCTGTCCCACGACGTTGATTTCCAAATTCCGGAAGGTATCACCGTGACTGTTCCGAAGCCGACTGAAATCGTGATCGAAGGTCACGACATTCAAGAAGTCGGCCAGGTCGCGGCGAACATTCGCGCATGGCGCAAGCCCGAGCCCTATAAAGGCAAAGGCATCCGCTACAAAGGCGAATATATCTTCCAGAAGGAAGGCAAGAAGAAGTAAGGACGAAGGCAATGGCAAACAGCAAAAGACAACTGTTCCTCAAACGCCGTCTGCGCGTCCGGAACAAACTCCGCAAGATGAACCGTGGGCGCGTGCGTCTGTCGGTACATCGCTCGAACAAGAACATCTCGGTCCAGCTGATCGACGACGTGCAGGGCAAGACACTTGCCTCCGCGTCCTCGCTCGAAAAGGATCTGGGCGTTCTGGGCAAGAACAACGCGGAAGCCGCGTCGAAAGTGGGCACTGTTATCGCAGAGCGCGCCAAGGCAGCCGGTGTCGAAGAATGTTACTTCGACCGTGGTGGTTTCCTGTTTCACGGTGGCATCAAGGCTCTGGCCGATGCTGCGCGTGAAGGTGGCCTGAAGTTCTAAGATGTGGGGGCGCGTCACTCGCGCCCCTCGATGATCGGGGGCCTCGGAGAGATCCGGGGCCACTGCGATTGAAAAGACCCGGCGCGATTGCCGCGCCAGACATAAAGGATTTGCCACATGGCAGAACGTGAAAACAGAGGCCGGGGCCGTCGCGATCGCGATGAGACACCGGAATTCGCAGACCGTCTGGTCGCGATCAACCGGGTTTCCAAAACCGTAAAAGGTGGTAAGCGCTTCGGCTTTGCCGCTCTTGTGGTTGTTGGTGACCAAAAAGGCCGCGTTGGTTTCGGCAAAGGTAAAGCGAAAGAGGTCCCTGAGGCCATTCGCAAAGCCACCGAACAAGCCAAGCGCCAGATGATCCGCGTGCCGCTGCGCGAAGGTCGCACGCTGCACCACGACATCGAAGGTCGTCATGGCGCCGGCAAGGTTGTCATGCGGACCGCCCCCCAGGGTACTGGTATCATCGCCGGTGGTCCGATGCGGGCCGTGTTCGAAATGTTGGGTGTTCAGGACGTGGTCGCAAAATCGACCGGTTCGCAGAACCCCTATAACATGATCCGTGCCACGCTGAACGC
Source organism: Phaeobacter sp. J2-8 (assembly GCF_022867865.1). GTDB lineage: Bacteria > Pseudomonadota > Alphaproteobacteria > Rhodobacterales > Rhodobacteraceae > Marinovum. The sequence goes on from NZ_JALIEC010000001.1 coordinate 844,953, forward strand.
GCTGACCCGCGAATCGAGCCCCCGTATGGTGGCCCAGCGTCGCGGCAAAAAAGTGGCCGACATCCTGCCCAAGCGTGAAGACGCCCCGGCAGAATCGACTCAAGTCGCTGAGGAGGCCTGAAGCACATGGCAAAAACCATCGTCGTGAAACAGATCGGTTCGCCGATCCGTCGCCCGGAAATCCAGCGCAAGACGCTGATCGGCCTGGGCCTGAACAAGATGCACAAAACCCGCGAGCTTGAGGATACCCCCTCGATCCGCGGCATGGTCAGCAAGATCTCGCATCTGGTCGAAATCATCGAAGAACGCGGCTAAGCCTTTTTACAAGGTTGCACCGGTGAAAATACAACGCCCTCCGAGATTTCGGGGGGCGTTTTCGCGTTTATGGACTGCATTCTGTCCGAAGTGACGTAGCGGCATGTTGTAGTTTGGGCGTGTTGTCAGGGAGCCTGACCCGACGAAAACATCCTTGGTTGTTTGAAATTTATAGTATTTTCAGTACCTTATCGCCAATTTGCACGTTCCTATGCTGCATTGCAGAAAATGCATGGCGGGTTGTCTGTAACGTGCGTTGTTAGCGCTGCCGTCTCGGCCTATCTGTTTGGCACGGAGGACGTGAAACCAAACAAACATCAGGGAATAGGCCCTGAACCTTCGAAAGGACGCACAACATGGCACATGCACTGTCAAACACTTCCATCGGCTTCGGCCCGAATTCCAGCGTTTCCAAGCTGGTTACAGCATTCAAAACTGCGCGCGCCCGTCGGGCGATCTTTGCGCAGACATACTCAGAGCTGGCAAGTCTGAATGACCGCGAACTGGCCGACATCGGCGTAGCACGCAGCAACATTCGCGCAATTGCCAAGAAGCACGCAGAAAGCGCGCTCTGAGCTAAACCTCGGGGAAGGGCGGGGCTGTAGAGCGGAGCACGAGCATCCGGCGCAGCGGCCAGTAAGGGCCAGCCCACTCCCACGAACATCATTGATGCGCCACGCGCGCGGCCGGTCCATCGGGAACGGCACATCCAAAGGAACACGAAAATGGCATTTATCCAAAACACAGCAACAACAAACGACGGCTTTGGCTTTGCATCCAAGGTTTATGACTTCTTCGCAGGCATCCAAACCGCCGCCCGCAAGCAGAAGGTCTATGCTGACACTTATGCAGAACTGTCGTCGCTGACCAATCGCGAGCTGGCCGACATCGGCATCGGCCGCAGCGACATCAAGGCAATCGCCCTGGACCAGGCAGGTCTGTAAGCGACTGCCGCGGTGATCGTTGAACGGGCTGACATCAGTCCGAACACACATAGAGCATTTCAGAACGCGCCGGAAACGGCGCGTTTTTTGCATTTTTGCGACCGGGTTGATTGCGCCCTGGACGGCGTTTGCAAACTGCCAGTGCTTTCAGCAAGGTGATTGCATTTTGTGCAGATCGGGTATGTCAAACTGTCGTTAGTGGTTGGTGCTGGCTGGGTATACGACAGCCACAGACACTCACTCTTGGAATGAAAACAATGACATTTCTGAAATCGATCGCCGCCCGTGTTGCCCGTGCCCTGCGTGCAGAGCCGGTACCTTGCTGGACTGACTATCTGCGTCAAACCGGCGGCAAAGCCTGATATCTTGCTGACCAAGCCGATGCTTGGGTTTGCATAAATGCGACGATAGCGCGGCACCACTTGCGTGGCGCCGCTTGCGCCGTTATACGCGCCCGGTGACCCAATGAGGTCACAACTCATGTAAACAAAAAACGCCGTGGTCTGCCAAATTCGCTTCGGGGCAGCATCCGGCAAGGAGAAGCGATATGAAACTGAATGAACTTCACGACAATCCCGGTGCAACAAAACGCCGCAAGCGTGTTGGCCGTGGTCCGGGTTCCGGAATGGGCAAAACTGCCGGTCGTGGTATCAAAGGTCAGAAATCCCGTTCGGGTGTGGCGATCAAGGGCTACGAGGGCGGCCAGATGCCGCTGTACCAACGTCTGCCAAAGCGTGGCTTCAACAAGCCGAACCGCAAGGCATACGCTGTTATCAACCTTGGCCTGATCCAGAAATTTGTTGATGCAGGCAAGCTTGACGCCGCATCGATCACCGAAGACAGCCTGGTCGCTTCGGGCGCGCTGCGCCGCAAATTGGACGGCGTGCGCGTGCTGGCCAAAGGTGAATTGACCACCAAAGCGACCATTTCGGTCACCGGTGCCTCGAAGGCCGCAATTGATGCGGTTGCAAAGGCTGGCGGCTCTTTGACGGTCACAGCTGCAGCAGCAGCCGAATAAGCGGGTTGTGGGGGGCGCGTTCGCCCCTTACATAGCTTACAGTTTTCCAAACGCCGCCCGCCGGAAAACGGTCAGGGCGGCGTTTTCATAGAGCGAGACACTAAAGCCATGGTATCAGCAGTAGAGCAGATGGCGGCCAACACCAGCTGGGCGGCGCTTGGCAAGGCGACCGACCTGCGTAACCGCATCCTCTTCACCCTCGGTCTTCTGATCGTCTATCGTCTTGGCACCTTTATTCCGGTGCCCGGAATTGATGGTGCGGCGCTGCGCGAGTTCATGGAACAGGCGGGCCAGGGGATCGGCGGCATGGTGTCGATGTTCACCGGCGGCGCTTTGGGCCGGATGGGGATCTTTGCTCTGGGAATCATGCCCTATATCTCGGCCTCGATCATTGTACAGCTGCTGACCTCGATGGTGCCTGCGCTGGAACAATTGAAAAAAGAGGGCGAGCAGGGCCGCAAGAAAATCAACCAATGGACCCGCTACGGCACCGTGTTCCTCGCGACATTTCAGGCCTATGGCCTTGCGGTTTCGCTTGAGGCCGGGGATCTGGTCACCGATCCGGGTTGGTATTTCCGCGCCGCGACAGTGATCACCTTGGTCGGTGGCACCATGTTCCTTATGTGGATTGGTGAGCAGATCACGGCACGTGGTCTTGGCAACGGCATCTCGTTGATCATCTTTGTTGGTATCATCGCCGAAGTTCCGGCCGCATTGGCGCAATTCTTTGCCTCTGGCCGCAGCGGGGCCATCAGCCCGGCGGTGATTGTCGGGGTCATGGTGATGGTGATCGTGGTGATCATGTTCGTGGTCTTTATGGAGCGCGCGCTGCGCAAGATCACGATCCAGTATCCGCGCCGTCAGCAGGGCATGAAAATTTCCGAAGCCCAGCAGAGCCACCTGCCGGTCAAGGTGAACCCGGCAGGCGTGATCCCGGCGATCTTTGCCTCGTCGCTGTTGTTGCTGCCGACCACAATCGCCACATTCAGCGGCAATCAGACCAGCCCGATCATGTCGACGATCCTGGCCTATTTCGGCCCTGGCCAGCCGCTCTATCTGGCGTTCTTTGCCTTCATGATCGTGTTCTTTGCCTATTTCTATACCTTCAACGTCTCGTTCAAACCCGATGACGTGGCGGACAACCTGAAGAATCAGAACGGATTTGTGCCCGGCATTCGCCCCGGTCCGAAAACGGCGGAATACCTGGAATATGTCGTCAATCGCGTGCTTGTGCTTGGATCGGCCTATCTGGCGGCGGTCTGTCTTTTGCCTGAAATTCTGCGCGGTCAGTTTGCGATCCCGTTCTATTTCGGCGGCACCTCGGTACTGATTGTGGTGTCGGTCACCATGGACACGATCCAGCAGGCGCAAAGCCATCTTCTGGCCCATCAATACGAAGGTCTGATTCAGAAGTCGCAGCTGCGTGGTAAAAGCAAGTCGCGCAAGAAGCGCAGCCCTGTCCGGAGATAACACCCCATGAACATCATTCTTCTTGGCCCCCCCGGCGCGGGCAAAGGTACACAAGCGCGCATTCTTGTTCAGGAACGCGGTATGGTTCAGCTTTCGACCGGCGACATGCTGCGCGAAGCCAAGGACAGTGGCACGACCATGGGCAAACGCGTCGCAGAGGTCATGGCGCGCGGTGAACTGGTGACCGATGAGATCGTGATCGGCCTGATCGAAGAGAAACTGGAAAAAGATGCCAATTGCGGCTTTATCTTTGACGGTTTCCCCCGGACGCTGGCCCAGGCTGACGCGCTGGAGGCTTTGCTGGCCAAACATGGCAAATCGCTGAATGCGGTGATCGAAATGCGGGTCGATGACGAGGCGCTGGTGGCGCGGATCACTGCGCGTTCGACCTGTGGTTCTTGTGGCGAGGTCTATAATGATCAGACCAAACCTTGGCCCGCCGATGGCAAATGCAGCAATTGCGGCAGCACCGATCAGAAGCGTCGCGCCGATGACAACGAAGAAAGCCTGCGCACGCGGTTGATGGCATATTACAAGCAAACATCGCCGCTGATTGGCTATTACTATGCCAAGGGCAAACTGCGTCCGATCGACGGCATGGGGTCACCGACCGAGGTGCGCCACGAAATGGGAATTCAGCTGGGTTGATCGTTTTTGACTCCGATTCCCGGACCGGCACCGGCCCTGTTTTACCGACAATGGGCCCGCGTTTTAGAAAACTCTTGACAGGGGGTTGACGATGCGCCCGCAGGCTCATAGTTACCCCTATCTCGCCTTAGGCGAGTGATTCCCATTTGGGAATGCTATCACCTCGAAATCAGCGGCGGCCCGGGCGCATATTGCCTCGGGCTTACGTTGTGAAAAAAGGTTCTGGAACCACGGAACCGCAACGCAAAAGGAAGAAGACACTTGGCACGTATCGCCGGCGTTAACATCCCGACCCACAAACGGGTCCCGATCGCCCTGACTTATATTACCGGAATTGGCCACACCTCGGCCCGCGAAATCTGCAAATCCGTGAACATCGACGAATTCGCGTCGTGTGAACGAGCTGTCCGATGCCGAAGTGCTTGCTGTGCGCGAACACATCGACGCCAACTATAGCGTCGAAGGTGACCTGCGCCGCGAAGTGCAGATGAACATCAAGCGTCTGATGGACCTTGGCTGCTACCGTGGCCTGCGCCACCGTCGCAACCTCCCTGTTCGCGGTCAGCGGACCCATACCAATGCGCGCACGCGCAAAGGCCCGGCGAAAGCAATCGCTGGCAAGAAGAAGTAAGGGAGGCCTGATCCAATGGCACGTGATACTCGTCGCGCAACGAAGAAGAAGGTTTCCAAGAACATCGCAACTGGCGTTGCGCATGTGAACTCTTCTTTCAACAACACCAAAATCCTGATTTCCGACGTACAAGGCAATGCAATCGCATGGTCGTCCGCGGCACCATGGGTTTCAAAGGGTCGCGTAAATCGACCCCTTATGCCGCACAGATGGCTGCTGAAGATGCGGGCAAAAAAGCCGCAGATCACGGCATGAAGACGCTGGAAGTCGAAGTTCAAGGCCCCGGTTCGGGTCGTGAGTTCGGCCCTGCGCGCCCTGGCTGCGATCGGTTTCAACATCACTTCGATCCGTGATGTGACCCCGATGGCCCACAATGGCTGTCGCCCGCCAAAGCGTCGCCGCGTCTAATCTGAGAATACTGGTTTGGGGCCGGGCCTTCGGGTGCGGCCTCATGCTGTCAAATGGTAACCTCGGGCGCTTTTGCCTTTGGACATGGGGTAAGAGCAGGAATGGAGGGACGCATGATCCACAAGAACTGGGCCGAATTGATCAAGCCAACACAGTTGGACGTCAAACCCGGCAACGATCCTGCACGTCAGGCCACCGCCGTGGCCGAACCCTTGGAACGCGGCTTTGGTCTCACGCTCGGCAATGCGCTGCGCCGTGTGCTGATGTCGTCGCTTCAGGGTGCCGCGATCACATCCGTACAGATCGACAACGTTCTGCATGAATTCTCCAGCGTGGCTGGCGTACGTGAAGACGTGACAGATGTTGTGCTGAACCTCAAGGGTGTTGCCCTGCGCATGGAAGTCGAAGGGCCGAAGCGCCTGTCGATCAATGCCAAGGGTCCGGGTGTTGTCACCGCCGGTGACATTTCCGACAGCGCCGGCATCGAAGTGCTGAACAAGGATCATGTGATCTGCCACCTCGACGAGGGCGCGGATGTCTACATGGAACTGACCGTCAACACCGGCAAAGGCTATGTTGCGGCTGACAAGAACAAGCCGGAAGACGCGCCGATCGGGTTGATCCCGATTGATGCGATCTATTCGCCGGTCAAGAAAGTGTCGTATGACGTGCAACCGACCCGCGAAGGTCAGGTTCTCGACTATGACAAGCTGACGTTGAAAATCGAAACCGACGGTTCGGTCACACCAGAAGATGCCGTGGCATATGCTGCGCGTATCCTTCAGGACCAACTGTCGATCTTCGTCAACTTCGACGAGCCGGAATCGGCATCGCGTCAGGATGATGATGATGGTCTGGAATTCAACCCGCTGCTGCTGAAGAAAGTGGACGAGCTGGAGCTTTCTGTCCGGTCTGCAAACTGCCTGAAGAACGACAATATCGTGTATATTGGCGATCTGATTCAGAAGACCGAAGCAGAGATGCTGCGCACGCCGAACTTTGGCCGCAAGTCGTTGAACGAGATCAAGGAAGTGCTGTCCGGCATGGGCCTGCACCTTGGCATGGATGTCGAGGATTGGCCGCCAGACAACATCGAAGATCTGGCGAAGAAATTCGAAGACGCATTTTGATCGTCTTTGACATTGAACGGAAAGGGCAGGGCGCAAGCGCTGCCCTTTTTCGTTGTGGTACCGCGTTCCAAAGACGTTACTTCATGATTTCGTGAAATAGGATTGCCGCGCCCGTCGAATCCCGCTAATCCGCCGTCAGTGCAGAGTGTTCTGCGCCAATCGGACACAGGGATGACGGTATGAGCGTTTTGATCCACCACAACCCGGATTGCGGCACATCGCGCAATGTCCTGGCCATATTGACCAAGGCGGGCCTTGATCCGGTGGTCAATCTCTACCTTGAAACCGGCTGGACACGTCCGCAATTGCTGGGCCTGTTCGCGGCTGCCGGCATCACCCCGCGCGACGCATTGCGGGTCAGACGATCCCCGGCCGAGGAACTTGGTCTGACCGATCCCGCTGTGTCAGATGATGCGCTTTTGGATGCCATGATCGAACATCCGATTCTGGTGAACCGCCCGATTGTCTGCACGCCGTTGGGTGTGAAGCTCTGTCGCCCGTCCGAAGCGGTGTTGGATCTGATCGCGGATTGGCCTGCCGGGCCGCTGTTCAAGGAAGACGGTGACATGATTTTGAATGAAGCAGGAGAGCGCGTTGTCTGACGATCCCACCACCCCGAATCTGGATGACGCCCAGGTGCAGCAGCCAAATGCCGATGAATTGGGCAACCCGCTGCGGTCGACACATGCGGCGCAAATCCTTTTGCTGCATGGGTCTCTGCGGGACCGGTCCTATTCACGTCTCGTGAACGAAGAAGCGGCCCGCATCCTGAAGAAGCTGGGCTGTGAGACGCGGGTGTTCGACCCCTCTGGCCTGCCGCTGCCGGATGATGCCGACGCCAGCCACCCCAAGGTGCAGGAACTGCGCGATCTGGTGGCCTGGTCCGAGGGCATGGTCTGGTGTTCGCCGGAACGCCACGGGTCGATGTCCGGGATCATGAAGACCCAGATCGACTGGATTCCCCTGTCCATCGGCGCGGTCCGCCCAACCCAGGGCAAGACGCTGGCGGTGATGCAGGTCTCTGGCGGCTCGCAAAGCTTTAATGCGGTGAACCAGATGCGGGTGTTGGGGCGCTGGATGCGCTGTCTGACCATCCCGAATCAAAGCTCTGTGGCCAAGGCGTTTCTGGAATTTGATGATGCCGGTCGGATGAAGCCATCGGCCTATTACCGGCGAATTGTGGATGTGATGGAGGAATTGGTGAAATTCACCCTGCTGACCCGCGATCTGAAGGACCATTTGACCGACCGCTACAGCGAACGGGTCGAAAGCGCGGCCGATCTGTCGAAAAGGGTGAACCAAAAGGCGATCTGAGGCCCGTTCCGGGGCTTGTCGTGGCACCCGCTTTCGGCTAAAGACCGGCATCCGATTGGACAACGATTCAATTGGCAAAGTTGGGGCCGTTTGGCCCCTTCGTATTTCCGGGCAAAGCCCGGTCGCAAGAATGGGCATCCCGCCCCAAGGAGAGTGGCCCGCCGCATGGGTCGCCGGACAAAGCATAAAGAAGGAAAGACCACATGCGTCACGCAAAAGGCTATCGCCGCCTCAACCGCACCCATGAGCACCGCAAAGCGCTGATCTCGAACATGTCGGGATCGCTCATCGAGCATGAACAAATCAAAACCACCCTGCCGAAAGCCAAAGAGCTGAAGCGCGCGGTGGAAAAGCTGATCACTCTTGGCAAACGTGGCGATCTGCACGCCCGTCGTCAGGCCGCAGCCCAGCTGAAAGAAGACAAAGACGTCGCAAAATTGTTCGACGTGCTTGGCCCGCGTTACGCCGAGCGTAACGGCGGCTACACCCGCGTTCTGAAAGCCGGTTTCCGTTATGGTGACATGGCGCCGATGGCCATCATCGAGCTGGTCGACCGTGATGTCGACGCCAAAGGCGCCGCCGACAAGGCCCGCCTTGCCGAGCTTGAGGCCGCCGAAGACTAAAACCGACCAAGTTTTGACCATCCGAAACCCCTGCTCATCCGAGCGGGGGTTTTTCTTTGCCATTCTGGTGTGTTGCTGGTTTTTAGGGGTGGCCCACCCACGCCGGAGATTGTCATGAAATTTCGCTTGTCTGCCTTTGATATTCAGGGGCTTGCCTTTGGGATCGTGATGATCAGCCTCGGGGTTCTGTTCCTGAAATCCGCGGGGTTGGTCACCGGCCAGACCGCCGGAATTGCCCTTTTGCTGTCTTATCTGTTGCCGCTGGACTTTGGCCCGCTGTTTTTTCTGATCGGTGTGCCGTTTCTGGTGCTTGCCTGGGTCAAACGCGGCCCGGTTTTTGCCCTGCGCACCATCATTGTGGTTGTCGGGGTGTCGATCGTTTCCGACGTGTTTGGCCGGTTTGTCCTGTTTGAACGGCTGGATGCACCGCTGGCGGCCCTTCTTGGCGGCGCGAGCAGCGGGATCGGTCTGGTCGCGGTGTTCCGCCACAATGCGTCAGCCGGGGGGATGACGATCCTCGGCATCATTTTGGAACAAAAAACCGGGTTCAAGGCCGGCTGGTTCCAGCTTTCGGTGGATGCCTTTGTCTTTCTGGCTTCGGCCTTTGTGCTCAGCCCGTCCCAGTTGGCCTATTCGTTTCTGGGGGCGTTGATCACCAATTTCGCAGTGATCTGGAATTTTGATGTCGCCCAAAGCGCAACGGGGCGTCCGGGGTATGGCCGCCCGGCCAACAGCCCGCCTCCCTTGCAATAGCGGGGCGATAGGGACATATCTGAACTCCAATCTCGGAGGGGTTCGATGTTCCGTTTGTTCCTGATTTGCCTGTCTTTTGTGTCGCTCGTGATGTCGGCGCAGGGCGAGACGCGGGTGCCGCAAAATCAATCTGAAATCTCGCTCAGCTTTGCGCCGCTGGTCCGCGAGGCCGCGCCCGCCGTCGTCAACATTTATGCCAGACGCGTGGTCGAAAGCCAGCGCAGGCCCTTTGCCGATGATCCGTTCTTTGGCCAGCTTTTCCGCGACTTCGGCAATACGCGCCCCCGCGTGCAAAATTCGCTGGGCTCCGGGGTGATCCTGTCGGCGGATGGGATTGTGGTGTCAAACTACCATGTGGTGGGGCAGGCGACGGATATTCGTGTTGTGCTGAACGACCGGCGGGAATTCAGCGCCTCGGTTCTGTTGTCGGATGAGCAAAGCGATCTGGCCATTCTGCAACTTGATGGCGGGGACGAGATGCCGCATCTGGATTTTCGCGACAGTGATACGGTCGAGGTCGGCGAATTGGTGCTGGCCATCGGCAATCCCTTTGGGGTGGGCCAGACGGTGTCGTCCGGCATTGTTTCGGGGTTGGCGCGGTCGGGCATGGCCACTGGCAACATGCGCGGCTATTTCATTCAGACCGATGCGCCAATCAATCCCGGTAATTCCGGCGGTGCCTTGATTGATGTTCAGGGGCGGTTGATTGGCATCAATACCTCGATTCTGACCCGGTCGGGGGGATCAAACGGCATTGGTTTTGCCATTCCGGCCTCGCTTGTGCAGCAATTTGTGGAACAGGCGCGTCAGGGACATGCGCGGTTTCAGCGCCCCTGGGCGGGGCTCAGCGGCCAGGGGGTAGACGCCGATCTGGCCGAGAGCCTGGGCCTGGATCTGCCCGGTGGGGTGGTGATTGCGGATATGCATGACGCCAGCCCCTTTGCCGCCGCCGGGCTGGGCGTGGGGGATGTGATCGTTGCGGTGGATGGCCAGCCGGTGAATACGCCACCCGAAATGATTTTCCGCATGGCGGTGCGCGGGATTGGCGCCACGGCCGAAGTCAGCTTTGTCCAGAATGGCGAAGTGAGGGCGGCCTCTGTCGACATGATCGCCCCGCCGGACCTGCCGCCGCGTGACGAGGTCACATTGGGCGCGCGTGATCTGTTGACCGACCTCAGAATTGCCCGGCTCAACCCGGCGGTGCGCGACGAATTGGGTTTCGGCGAAGACGCCGAAGGCGTGGTTGTGCTGGCCACTGGAGAAATCGGTGCCCGGCTGGGCCTGCGAGAAGGTGATATTCTGTTGGCGATTGGCCGCAATGTTGTCGTCGAACCGGGGGATGTGGCGCCTCTGTTGCGCAATCTGTCGGGCCGTGTGGCCATCCAGATCCAACGTGGCAGCCGTCGAATTGCGCTGCGGTTCCGGCTTTAGCGGCGTGGCGGATTTATTTGACACAGGCGCGGGGGCAACCCCCGACACCGCACCGCGTCCCCTGGCCGACCGGCTGCGCCCAGCGGCGCTGGACGAGGTAATTGGCCAGGAACAGGTGCTTGGGCCCGAAGCGCCGCTTGGGGTGATGCTGGGGGCGGCGCGCTGTCGTCCTTGGTGTTCTGGGGGCCGCCGGGGGTGGGCAAAACCACGATCGCACGGTTGTTGGCGGATGCCACCGATCTGCATTTCGTTCAGATCAGCGCGATTTTCACCGGGGTTTCCGACCTGCGCAAAGTGTTCGAGGCCGCCCGCCACCGCCGGGCCAATGGTCAGGGCACGCTATTGTTTGTCGACGAAATCCATCGTTTCAACAAGGCACAGCAGGACGGGTTCCTGCCGCATATGGAGGATGGCACCATCCTTCTGGTGGGGGCGACCACGGAAAACCCCAGTTTTGAGTTGAACGCCGCGCTTCTGAGCCGCGCACAGGTGCTGGTGCTGACCCGGCTGGAACTGGCGGATCTGGAACGGCTGGCACAGCGGGCCGAAAGAGAGCTGGATCGCGCCTTGCCGCTGGATGGTCCCGCGCGAGAGGCGCTGTTGGAAATGGCCGACGGCGATGGCCGGGCGCTGCTGAACCTTGTCGAACAGATCATGGCCTGGGATGTGCCGGACAAGCTGGACACCACCGCATTGTCGGGACGGTTGATGCGGCGCGCGGCGCAATACGACAAATCCGGCGATGCGCATTACAATCTGATTTCCGCGCTGCACAAATCGGTGCGGGGGTCGGACCCGGATGCGGCGCTTTACTGGTTTGCCCGGATGCTGGAGGGCGGCGAAGATCCGCGATACCTCGCCCGGCGGATCACCCGCATGGCGGTCGAAGACATCGGGCTGGCCGATCCCCAGGCCCAGGCCTATTGCGTGCAAGCCTGGGAAACCTTTGAACGGCTGGGCAGCCCCGAAGGCGAATTGGCGATTGCCCAGGCGCTGGTCTATCTGGCGCTGGCGCCGAAATCCAACGGGGTCTATGTGGCCTACAAGGCCGCAAGACGCGAGGCCAAGCGCACCGGTTCTGAACCACCACCGAAACATATCCTGAATGCGCCGACCCGGTTGATGAAGGATCAGGGTTATGGCGACGGCTATGCCTATGACCATGATGCCGAAGACGGGTTTTCCGGCCAGAACTATTTCCCCGATACCATGAAACGACCCGAGCTTTATGTGCCGGTGGAACGCGGCTTCGAGCGCGAGTTGAAGAAGCGGGTCGATTATTTCGCCAAGCTGCGCCGCAAGCGCGAAAGCTAGGGCACAGCCCTTCACCTTGACAATACCGCCCCCCCGCGCGACAGACGCGCCATGACAACAACGCTTATGCAGGTGGCCCTTGGCGGCGCTCTCGGTGCCAGCGCCCGGTATCTGACCGGTTTGGCCGTGGTGCGTCTGATGGGGCATGGATTTCCCTGGGGCACCTTTGCGGTCAATGTGCTTGGGTCGTTTTTGATGGGGGTGTTGGTGGTGGTGCTGTCGCAGTATCATGCCACCCGGTTTGCGCCGCTGGTGATCACCGGGTTTCTTGGTGGGTTCACGACGTTTTCGGCGTTCTCGCTGGACACGGTGGCATTGTTTGAACGCGGTCAGATGACCGCAGCGGCGTTTTATGTTCTGGCGTCTGTTGGATTGGCGATTGCGGCATTGTTTGCCGGGATGATGGCCGCAAAGGGGTATTTCGCATGAGTGGTGTTCAACGTCAGATAGTCGGTGACGGGGATGGTGGCCAACGGATTGACCGGTGGCTGCGGCGGATGTTTCCGCATCTGTCACAGGGCCGGATCGAAAAGATGTGCCGCAAGGGCGAGCTGCGTCTTGACGGGGCGCGGGTCAAATCCTCGGCCCGGGTCGAAGCGGGCCAGGAGGTGCGCATTCCGCCGATCCCGGACGAAGAGCTGAACCGCCCGGCGCCACGCGCCACCGATATTTCCCAGGCAGATGCCCGGATGATCCGCGATTGTGTGATCTGGAAAGATGACCACATCATCGTGTTGAACAAACCCGCAGGCCTGCCAACGCAGGGTGGCAGCAAACAGACCCGCCATGTCGATGGCATGTCCGAGGCGCTGACCTTTGGGTATGAAGAAAAACCACGTCTGGTGCACCGGCTCGACAAGGACACCTCTGGCGTGCTGCTTCTGGCCCGCACGCGTGAGATGGCCAGCGCCCTGACCGCAGCAATCCGCCACCGCGAAACCCGCAAGATCTACTGGGCTGTGGTGGCCGGTGTGCCGACGCCCTATCTGGGTGAGATCAAATATGGTTTGGTCAAGGCGGGCGGTCATGGCCGCAACGGCGAAGGCGAAAAGATGATTGCCGTCCACCCGCGTGAGGTCGACAGCACCCCCGGCGCGAAACGCGCCATCACCCAATATGCCACGCTCTATCGCGTGGCGGGGCGGGCGTCCTGGGTGGCGATGGAACCGATCACCGGCCGCACGCACCAGCTGCGCGCCCATATGGCCGAAATTGGCCACCCGATTATCGGCGATGGTAAATATGGCGGCTCTGGTCAGGAAAATCAGGGTGACGGCTGGGGGGCGAAACTGGGCGGAATCATCTCGAACAAGCTGCACCTGCACGCCCGCACCATGCGGTTCGAACACCCTGTCACCCGCAAGATGGTCGATATCTCCGCGCCGCTGCCGGAACATATCAAACATACCTTCGACACCTTCGGCTGGACCGAAGATCTGGCGGCCGATGACCCGTTCGAGGCCCTGCAATGAGCGATCTGCGACTGGTGATTTTCGATGTCGACGGCACGTTGGTCGACAGTCAGGCTGATATTCTGGCGGCGATGCAGGCGGGGTTTTCCGCTGTTGGTCGCCGGGTGCCGCCACGCGACATGGTGCTTTCGATTGTCGGCCTGTCGCTGGATGTCGCAATCGCGCGGCTGGCGCCGGATGCAAGCGATGCCGATGTGGCGGCGATGGTTGCGGCCTACAAGACCGCTTATGTGGCGCAACAGGCCTCTGATGCGGCGGCGCCGCTGTATCCCGGCGTGCGACAGGTGCTCGACAAGATCGGTCAGCAGGAAAACTGGCTTTTGGGGGTGGCGACCGGCAAATCCCGTCGCGGACTGACCGCGGTTTTGACCACGCATGGCCTGGGCAATGTCTTTGTGACCGAACAAGTGTCGGATTTTCATCCGTCGAAACCACATCCCGCCATGTTGCAGGCGGCGCTGGACGAAACCGGCGTCGCGGCGGCGGATGCGGTGATGGTGGGCGATACAAGTTATGACATGGACATGGCCAAGGCGGCCGGGATCACCGGCATCGGTGTCAGCTGGGGCTATCATCCGCGCAGCGCGCTGAAATCAGCCGAGCTGATCCTGGATGACATGGCCGAACTGCCCGCAGTCCTTGCGCAGAAGTGGGGGGCAAATGGATCAGCGACTGGAAGGCCAAGCGTTTCTGGAAAACCACTGAGGTGACCGAGGCCGAGGGCGGTTTCGGCGTTTCGCTGGATGGTCGCCCGGTCAAAACCCCGGCCAAGGCGGCATTGCTTTTGCCAACGCAAGGTTTCGCAGAAGCCGTGCAGGCAGAGTGGGACGCCGTGGAAGAGGTGATCGACCCGCGCGTCATGCCCTTTACACGCACCGCCAATGCCGCCATCGACAAGGTGCGCGTGCAGCATGCGGAAGTCGCTGAAATGATTTCAGAATATGGCGGCACCGACCTTCTGTGCTATCGCGCCGATTCGCCCGAAGAGCTGCGCGCGCGTCAAAACGCGGCCTGGGATCCTCTGCTGGTCTGGGCAGAGACGCATTATGGCGCCAAACTGTCTGTGACCAGCGGTGTGATGCATATGGCCCAGCCCGAGGCTGCGCTGGCGCCGCTGCGGGCGGCGGTGCACCGCACGACCCCCTACCAGCTGGCCGCGCTGCATGACCTTGTGTCGCTTTCGGGGTCTTTGGTGATCGGTCTGGCGGCAAGTGAAAATTATCAATCTGCTGAGTTGCTTTGGGACATTTCCCGCGTCGATGAGAGCTGGCAGGAAGAGCAATGGGGCGAAGACGAAGAGGCAACTGCCTTGGCTGCGCTCAAACGTGCCGCCTTTTTGCACGCAGCCCGTGTCTGGTGCCTAAGTACTGCACTTTGACCTCGGGTCAATTGGGTGAATTCGCCTGAATATCGGGCAAATAGATCCCAGGCGGGCTTGACGTTTCTGCGGAAAATCGCCCAAACTTGCAATTGTTGGGGGGCTGTGGCCTCCTTGCAACACCAATTCGACCTTTGGGGTCGATCAGACCGTTTTTGCATGAAACGGCAAAAAAAACAGGAAGAGGTAATGATGAACAAATCCGTATTTCTTGGCGCGTTGACCGTGGCCAGGCTTGGCTGCTGGTGCAGCTGCTGCAGGTACGATTGACGACGTAAAGGCACGCGGCAAGTTGAACTGTGGTGTGACCACAGGTCTTGTCGGCTTTGCTGCGCCGGATGCAAACGGGAATTGGGATGGCTTTGACGTTGGTGTGTGCCGTGCCGTGGCTGCTGCCGTTCTGGGCGACCCGACTGCTGTCGAATTCGTTCCGACCACCGGTAAAACCCGCTTTACCGCGCTTGCGTCCGGCGAAATCGACCTGCTGGCGCGTAACACAACCTGGACCTTCTCGCGCGATGTTGACCTGAAGTTCGAATTCGTCGGCATCAACTACTATGATGGTCAGGGCTTCATGGTTCCCAAGGATCTGGGCGTCAGCTCGGCCAAGGAACTGGACGGCGCAACCGTTTGTATTCAGACCGGCACCACAACCGAGCTGAACCTTGCGGACTTCTTCCGCAAAAACAACATCAGCTACGAGCCGGTTCCGATTGAAACCAATGCCGAAGCACAGCCGCTGTACCTGGAAGGGGCCTGCGACGTTTACACCACCGATGCTTCGGGTCTGGCCGCGACGCGCGCTGCATTCGAAAATCCTGGTGACCACGTTGTTCTGCCGGAAATCATTTCCAAAGAGCCGCTTGGCCCGCTTGTGCGCCACGGCGACAACGACTGGGCAGACGTGAGCCGCTGGGTTCTGAACGCATTGATCGCGGCAGAAGAGCTGGGTGTGACATCGGCCAATATCGACGAGCTGATGGCCGGCACCGACAACCCGGAAATCAACCGCCTGCTGGGCACCGAGGGCAACCTGGGTGAAATGCTGGGTCTGGAAGCAGACTGGGCGGCCAATGCCATCAAGGTTGGCGGCAACTATGGCGAGCTGTTCGAGAAGAACATCGGCGAAAACACCCCGATCGGTCTGTCGCGTGGCCTGAACGCGCAGTGGACTGACGGCGGCCTGCTGTATTCGCCCCCGTTCCGCTAAGACGACTTTGACAAGGGCGCGAAGATTTCCGCGCCCTTGTCGCATCACGGCACAACAATAAACCTCGCCACCGGCACCAGAGCGGGCAAACCGCCAGCCGTATCCAGGCGCGAAACCTTCAGGGATCAATTATATGTCGTCTCTCTCCGACCCTCCGGCGGAGTTGTTCCGGCTTTCTCAGCTGATAAACGACACGCGTTACCGGTCCATCACCTTTCAATTCATAGCGCTTATTTTGCTGATCGTGGCCATGGCCTATCTGGGTCTGAACCTGGTTCAGAACCTGACAGCGGCCGGGCTCAATATTTCCTATGGATTTTTGGGCGAACCTTCGGGCTATGACATCAACCAGACGTTGGTGGATTATACCAGCCAGTCGACACATTGGCGCGCAGCGGTCGTCGGGGTGCTGAACACGCTTTTGGTGGCGGTTTTGGGCTGTATCATGGCCACGATTATCGGTGTGTTTGTCGGGGTTTTGCGGTTGTCGAACAACTGGCTCGTGCGCAAGCTGATGTCGATCTATGTCGAAATATTCCGCAATGTGCCGGTGCTGATCTGGATCCTGATCATCTTTTTCGTGATGACCGCCAGCATGCCCGGCCCGCGCAGTTTTCGTGGTGAAGATGCCAGTGCCTCGATGGTGCTGGACAGCATCGCTTTCACCAGCCAGGGGGTGTTCACCCCCGGTGTTGTGGGTGGTTTCGGGGCGGGATTGCTGCTTTTGGTGGTGATTGCCTCGATCATCGGCGTTGTGGCCTATGGCCGTCACGTCAAGAAAAAACTGTTTGACGAGGGCAAGGTGCTGCCGGGTTGGCCGCGTTTTGTCATTCTGTTTGCGCCTGCGCTTTTGGTGTATGCGGCGATCTCGGTAACTGTCGGCGCCAGCAAGCATAACCTGGTGGTGGCCACGGATCTGGTGCAACCGGGTGTCAGCCTCAGCGCGTTTTCCGATGCGGCGATCGAGGGCAAGTTCCGCCCGGTCTATTGTCTTGTCGAAGGCGCGACCGAGTCTGCGACGGCCAAAGCCGCCTGGTTGAACACCAGCGCGATGGACATGCGCAACCCCGGCGGTCTGAAGATGAAGACCGAATATTTCGCCAGCCAGGACGCCGCCAAGGCCGGTTTCGACGCGGGCGAATGCAATATGATCTCCTTGCCCGCTGGCGATGCAACTGCGGCTGCGGCGGCATCGGACACACCGGCGGTGGCCCTGTCGGACCAGATCCGCAATGGCGCGCCGCTGGCGCTGGACCAGACCTACCTTGGCAATTTCCGCTTCACGGATGGGATCACGGTGCGGGGGTCGTTGATCGCGCTTTGGTTTGCGCTGTCGATCTATACCGCTGCCTTTATTGCCGAAAACGTCCGCGCGGGTATCCTTGCGGTCAGCAAGGGCCAAACCGAAGCGGCGGCGTCGCTGGGTCTTCGGCCGGGACGGATCATGAACCTTGTGGTTCTGCCCCAGGCGCTGCGGGTGATCATTCCGCCGCTGATTTCCCAATACCTCAACCTGACCAAGAACTCTTCGCTGGCCATCGCCGTCGGCTACATGGATCTGACCGGGACATTGGGTGGGATTACCTTGAACCAGACGGGCCGCGCGATCGAATGCGTGCTTTTGTTGATGTTGTTTTATCTGACGATCTCGCTCGCCATCTCGGCGCTGATGAACGTCTATAACAACGCCGTCAAACTGAAGGAGCGCTGATCATGGCCGGTTCAAAGGAGTGCACATCATGAGTGATACACATGCACAGACTGTCGCCTATGTCCGCGACACCATGCTACCGCAACAGACACCTCCGGCGTCGCAAACCGGCGTTGTTCACTGGATGCGCGAAAACCTGTTCAAGGGGTGGTTCAACACCATTCTGACCCTCCTCGCGGTGTTGGTAATTTACCGTCTTTTGTCCGGGGCGTTGCCCTGGTTCCTGGGCGGGATCTGGACCACGGATTCGCTGGCGGAATGCCGCGATATCCTGCAAGGCGCGACGGGGGGCTGTTTTTCGGTCCTGACAGAGCGTTGGAACCAGCTTCTGTTTGGTTTCAAATATCCGCCTGACCAATATTGGCGGCTGATCCTGGCCTTTGTCCTGCTGGGCGGGGCGGCTGCGCCGGTGTTGTTCAACCATTTGCCGCGCAAGATGTTGTACATCACCATGCTTTACCCCTTTGTCGCCTTTTGGCTGATCTGGGGCGGCACCATCATCGCACCGTTGATGGCGCTGGCGGGATTTGTTGCGGGCTACATGGCCTTCAAGAAGGTCGAATACCAAAGCTTTGCCATGGGGGCGCTGGCCTTTGTGGTGGCGGCAGCGGTGGCCTGGTTCATCGGTGGCTTTATCGCCAATGCGGCCGGGGGCTTTCTGGCGCTGGAACCGGTGGCGTCACGCGACATGGGGGGCTTCATGCTCAACATGATCCTTGGCGTGGTCTGCGTGTCCTTGTCCCTGCCGATCGGGATCGTGCTGGCGCTGGGGCGACAGTCGGACATGCCGATCATCAAATGGATCTGCGTGCTGTTCATCGAATTCATTCGCGGTGTGCCGCTGATCACCTTGTTGTTCGTCGCAAACGTGGTTCTGGCGTATTTCCTGCCGCCGGGCACCTCTTTTGACCTGATCATCCGCGTCATCATCATGATCACTGCGTTTTCTTCGGCCTATATCGCCGAGGTGATCCGTGGCGGATTGGCGGCCTTGCCGCGCGGCCAGTACGAGGCGGCGGATTCGCTGGGGCTGGATTATGCCCAGGCGACCCGATTGATCATCATGCCGCAGGCGTTGAAAATCTCGATCCCCGGTATCGTCAACGTGGCGGTGGGCCTGTTCAAGGATACCACCCTGGTGTCGGTCATTTCGATGTTCGACCTGGTTGGCATGATCCGGGGACCGATCCTTGCCTCAACTGAATGGAACGGCGTCTATTGGGAACTGTGGGGCTTTGCGGTCTTCCTATTCTTCATCGTCTGCTATTCAATTTCGCAATATTCCCAATGGTTGGAGCGTCAGCTTCAGACCGACCATCATTAACAGGAGGGTTTGGATATGGCTGAAGCTGCACAACCTCAAATGCAAGTCTCTGATGAAGTCGCGATTCAGATTGAAAAGATGAACAAATGGTACGGGACGTTCCATGTTCTGCGTGACATTGACCTGACGGTCTATCGCGGGGAACGGATCGTGATCGCCGGGCCGTCCGGTTCGGGCAAATCGACCCTGATCCGCTGTATCAACGCGTTGGAAGAGCATCAAAAAGGCTCGATCACCGTGGATGGCACGCATCTGTCTTCGGATCTGAAAAACATTGACAAGATCCGGTCAGAAGTGGGCATGTGCTTCCAGCACTTCAATCTGTTCCCGCATCTGACGATCCTGGAAAACTGTACCCTGGCGCCGATCTGGGTGCGCAAGACGCCCAAGAAAGAAGCCGAAGAAAATGCCATGCATTTTCTGGAAAAGGTGAAGATCCCGGATCAGGCCAATAAATACCCCGGCCAGCTTTCGGGCGGTCAGCAACAGCGGGTGGCTATTGCCCGGTCGCTGTGTATGCGTCCGCGCATCATGTTGTTCGATGAACCGACCTCGGCGCTTGATCCGGAAATGATCAAGGAAGTGCTCGATACCATGGTTGAACTGGCCGAAGAGGGCATGACCATGCTCTGTGTGACCCACGAAATGGGCTTTGCCCGTCAGGTGGCAAACCGGGTGATTTTCATGGATGCCGGCCAGATCGTTGAACAGAACGAGCCGGAAGAGTTCTTTAACAATCCGCAGAACGAGCGGACCAAATTGTTCCTGAGCCAGATTCTGGGGCATTAATCCCGATTTGGGGGCTGGTTAGGTCAGCTCCCTTGGGATCACGAAATCAATATGGGCGGCGGTGGTGAATTCCACCTCCGCCCATTTTTCTTGTGGGAACTCCGCCACCAGGGTGGCACAGGTCGGAAAATCCGTGAATTCGGGTGCGTCGGGCGGGTGACCAGAATGCGATCGGCAAACACACCAATTCCCGGATTATGGCCAATCATCAGTACAGATTGCCCGGTAGTCTGGCGCAATTCCATCAGCATCGTCATGGGGTCGGCGTGGTATAGCCGGGGGTAAATCGGACCGGGCAATCCAACGCCAGCCCGGCCATGGTGGCCCGGGTGCGGACAGAATCGGACGAGAGGGCCGTATCCGGCAGATAGGATTTCTGGCGCAGCCAATCGCCAAGCGCCCTGGCAGATTTGTCGCCGCGCGCATTCAGGGGTCGCGCATGATCGTCCATCGCCGGAATGTCCCAGCTGGATTTGGCATGGCGCATCAGGATCAATCGCAGGGTCATTTTGGATGAAAGCTCCGCATGTGAAAGGCGGATTGCGGCTCCGCCCGGTTATAGGCCTCAGACACCGGGCAGGCACGCCGTACGGCGCAGCCGCGTGTCATACAGGACTGTCCCGCAACGGTGTCGAGATAGGATTTACAGCGCGGCACGTCGTATTGGCTGGCCTCGTTCAGCGCGGCGACCGGACAGGCGGTCAAACAGGGCTTTTCCACGCAGGTATCACAGGGGCAGGGGGGTGTTTTGGGCAGGACCAGATGGGTGTTCAGTGCCAGCGCACCGCGAAACGAGACCATCAATCCCGCCCGGTCATGTACCAAAATCCCGGTTGGTGAATTCCAGACCCGGCCTGTGGCCTTGGCCCAGGCGATAAAGGGGGCATAGGGCGGCCCATCCGACGGAAACAAGGCCCTTGCGCCCAACTCCGCAGCCCATGCACCCAGCACCCTTTTGGACCATCTGTCGAGCGGATCTGGCGCGTCGTCCTGCATTTCCAGACTGGCCGAAAAGACCGGCCAGAACGCCGGTTCGGCGGGGCCAATCATCAACAAAGTTTGGCACCCCTCTGGCGCGCTACCGCCGGGAGTGGGGTGAAACCCACCCATGATGCGCAGATGCCGGGCCTCTGCCGCGGCGGCTAGCGTTTCATAAAGGGCAACCAAAGGCTCCACCCCAGTTTGGTTGGGCGTGCGTCCTGCCATTCCAGGCCGATGGTCATGGTATCATGCCCGGCCTCGGGTTGCGCGCGATAGGTGCGAAACAGATGATCCCAGATCGACAGGGCAAAGCCGTAATTGCTGTCATGTTCATGCCGATGGATCGAGTGGTGGACGCGGTGCATGTCTGGCGTGACCAAGACCCGGCGCAACACCGCATCCAACGACAGCGGCAAGCGAATGTTGGCATGATTGAACATTGCCGTGCCGTTCAACAGGATCTCGAACACAATTACGGCAATGGCCGAAGGCCCCAACAAGTAGACCAAACCGATCTTCAACCCCATGGAAAGCGCGATTTCCACCGGGTGAAATCGGATCGCGGTGGTAACGTCGAGGTCAGTGTCAGCATGGTGCACACGATGCAGACGCCACAGCACCGGCACCTTGTGCGTGATCAGATGTTGCAGCCAAATGGCGAAATCCAGCGCCAGAATGGCCAGCAGAAATTCAATCCAGATCGGCCAGCCCAGCCTGTTGAACAGTCCCCATTCCTGGGCCGTGGCGTCCACTGCGGCCCCCACCGCCAACAGTGGCAAACCAATTGCCATCGCCCGCAGCAAAACGCTGTTGGCCAATGTCATGCCCCAATTGGTCAGCCAGCGCCGGGCACGCGGATTTCGTCGTGCGCGGCGCGGGGCCAGAACCTCCAGCGCGGCAAAGAGCAGAAAGAGCCCGGCAAAGATGCCGAGCCGCAGGGTCGTCTCATGTTCCATAGCGGTCGACATACCCGATACGCCACGGGCGGCAAATCACGTCTTGGGCACTTCGCGGATCAGCGAGCCGGCACCATGTTCGGTAAACAATTCCAGCAAACAGGCATTGGGGGCACGTCCGTCCAGAATCACCACCGCGCGCACGCCGCGATCAATGGCGTCCAGCGCTGTTTCGGTCTTTGGAATCATGCCGCCGGCAATGACCCCATCCTGGGTCATCTGACGGATCTGGGCGGCGGTCAGTTCGGTCACAACCTCGCCCGCGTCATTTTTGACACCGGCCACGTCAGTGAGCAGCAACAGGCGATCCGCCTTGAGCGCGCCGGCAATTGCACCGGCGGCGGTGTCGCCGTTGATATTGAATGTCTCGCCCGCGCGGCCGGTGCCGAGCGGCGCAATCACCGGAATGGTGTTTGAGCGGAACATGTCATGCAGGACAGCGGTGTTCATTTGAACCGGCGTGCCCACGAAACCGAGATCTGGATTGGTCTGTTCGCAGACAATCAAATTGGCGTCTTTGCCCGAAAGGCCCACTGCCTTGCCGCCCTGGGAATTGATTGCCTGGACCAGACGTTTGTTGACCAGACCGGACAGCACCATTTCGACCACGTCCACAGTGGCCTTGTCGGTGACGCGTTTGCCGTTCACGAAACTGGATTCGATGCCCAGTTTGTCCAGCATCGCGTTGATCATCGGCCCGCCGCCATGCACCACCACCGGGTTGACCCCGACCTGCTGCATCAGGACGACGTCGCGGGCGAATTCCTCCATCGCTTCGTCGCTGCCCATGGCGTGACCGCCCAGCTTGATGACAACAATCGCATCAGAGTAGCGCTGCATATAGGGCAGGGCCTGGCTCAACGTGCGGGCGGTGGCGATCCAATCGCGGTTCATGTCCTGTTTTTTCATCCTTCGTCCCTTATGGAGCGCTGTTATCCCAAGCTGCGGGCATTGGTGCAAGGGGATTGGTTTGCCCAACAGTGGTGATTGTGCGTCTTACCCGCCGCGCGCGGATCGACGGCGGACAATTTGGGGGCTGTCACCCGCGACAGGCAGCACAGATGCCGGATTTGGAAGAAGGGGGGCCAGCCCCCCTGACCCCCCGGGATATTTTAGGTCAGATGAAGGCGGGCGTTCAGATCAGACCCGCAATCACCGATCGCAGGGTTTCGATGCCGTCCCCCTTTTCCGATGAGGTCACGATGATTTCGGGAAAGGCGGCGGGATGGTTGGCCAGTTTGCTTCGCACCTGATCCAGCACTTTGTCGCGTTCTGCGGCTTTGACCTTGTCGGTTTTGGTCAGCACGGCCTGGAAGGTGACGGCGCTTTTGTCGAGCAGGGTCAGGATTTCTTCGTCCACCTTTTTGATGCCGTGGCGGGCATCAATCAGCACGAAGGCGCGGCGCAGGGATTGGCGACCGGAGAGATATTGTTTCAACAAGCGTTGCCATTTTTCCACCACCGGCAGCGGCGCATTGGCATAGCCATAGCCGGGCAGGTCGACGAGATAGTGGCTGTCGCCAAGCGTGAAAAAGTTGATTTCCTGGGTGCGCCCCGGCGTGTTTGATGCGCGTGCCAGCCCCTTGCGGCCGGTCAAGGCGTTGATCAACGAAGACTTTCCGACGTTGGAACGCCCGGCAAAACAGATCTCGATCAGGTCATCGGGCGGCAGGCCGGACATGGCGACCACGCCTTTGACAAAGTCTTTTTCGCTGGCGAACAATTTGCGCCCGGTTTCGCGGGCGTAATCGTCTGGTTCGGCGACAATGGGAAAGGGCAGTTTCATCAAGCGAGTCCGATCTTGTCATTCAAGGCAATGTCACCGCTGTGCACCACCTCTGCCAGTACGCTGAAATCCCGGTGACCCCAGGTGTCCAGCGTGGCCAGCATGTCTATGTCACGTGCGCCGGTGTCGGGATTGGCATGGGTGGCCAGACATCGGGTTGTACGTTCGCGCGGGATCACGACGGCGGTGCCAATGCGCACCTCGCGGTCAATCCAGTCAAATTCCTGCCATTCCGCCAAGCCGTCAAACCATAGGTTGCCGCGCCACCGATGGATCGACAGATCGCGGCCGACACGATCACAGACCGCCCGGTGCGACGCCATGTTGCATAACGACACCGAGGGATAGTCGCTGTCGGTCATACCGCGTGAGTGTGCCTGCACGACACGTGCAGAGGCGGCGCGCCCCTCTGGGATCAAAGGTTTGGACCAGGCAATCAGTTCCGCACCTTCGCTATCTGGTGAAAATGCCAGTTGGCCTAGGTCAGGGTGGCGCAGCGTGACTTTTCTTTGGGTTTCGTCAAGTTCCGCGGTGATTGCCTGAAGTCCCGGCGCCTTGGCCCCACGCGAAAAGTTGCGGCAGGCGGCCCATTGCGTTCCATCTGCGTCGCTGGCGTCATGCGCTACGGCCCAGACCCGGTCCCAAGGCATGGTTTGCCCTGCCGTCAAAGTGACTTGAGCCACGGCCTCTCGGCCATGGCTCTTGATCGGGTGACGCAGGATCTGTGTCACATATCCTGTCATTTTCCGGTTTTTTCCTCGGCTTTTTTGCCAGACTTGGAGCGCCGGAACGTGCTTTTGATATTTTCAAACAAGTCCGGTTTGTAGCCGTGGCTGCGCATGATCAAATATTGCTGGCTGAAGGTGATGGTGTTGTTGGCAATCCAATACACCACAAGACCCGATGCAAAGCTGCCCAACATGAACATGAACACCCATGGCATCCAGGCAAAGATCATCTGTTGCGTCGGATCGGTGGGGGCCGGGTTCAGCTTTTGTTGCAGCCACATGGAAATCCCAAGCAGCAGCGGCAGAATGCCGATAAAGACCAGGGCAAGGATGGATCCGGGTTCCGGATTGCCCCAAGGCAGGAGGCCCCAAAGGTTGTAGAGCGACGATGGGTCGGGGGCGGACAGATCCTTGATCCAGCCGATGAATGGCGCGTGGCGCAATTCCAGCGTGACGAAAATCACCTTGTAGAGCGAAAAGAAGATCGGGATCTGCAACAGGATCGGCAGACAGCCGGCGGCCGGATTGACCTTTTCCTTCTTGTAGAGCGCCATGGTTTCTTGCTGAAGCTTCTGGCGATCGTCGCCTGCGCGTTCCTTGATCTTCTGCATTTCCGGCTGAAGTTCGCGCATCTTGGCCATCGACGCATAGGATTTATATGCGAGCGGGAACAACAGCGCCTTGATCAGGAAGGTCAGGCCAATAATCGCCCAGCCCATGTTGCCAATCACACCGTTCAGCCAATGCAGGACGGCAAAGATCGGTTTGGTCAGGAAGAAGAACCAGCCCCAGTCAATCGAATCGATAAAGCCTTGGACGCCATCGGCCTGATATTCGCGGATGGTTTCCCATTCCTTGGCACCGGCGAAAAGCTGGGTCGTGGCCGAAATTTCGGCCCCGGATGCGAGGGTCTGGGTCGGCAGCACAGTTTCGGTTTGATAGATGTCGCGGCGTGCGTCGTATTTTGCGGCCGCTTTGAATGCGCTGCCCGGCGCGGGGGCCAGCGTGGTCATCCAATAGTGGTCGGCAAAGCCGATCCAGCCATTTTCGCTGACCTGCATGACTTCGGCCTGGGCGCCCTCGGACGGCAGCACGTCAAAATCGGTCATGTCGTCATAGCTGATTTCGCTAAGTTCGCCATCGGCCATGCCCACAACCCCTTCGTGCAACACGAAGAAGTTTTTCAGATCCGCAGGCTCGCCATGACGCGCGAGGATACCATAAGGCGCCATCGAGACCGTGCCGGAGCCGGAATTTGCCACCTTCTGGGTGATGGTGAACATATAATCCTGATCCACAGCGATTTCGCGCGTGAACATGAGACCCTTGCCGTTGTCCCATGTCAGGGTCACGGGCGTGTCTTCGCTCAGGGTTCTGCCGGTATCAACCTGCCATTCCGTGTTCGGGCCGGGCACGTCGCCGCTGTTCAGGCCCTGACCGGGGGCCCAGCCATACAGCGCATAATAGGCACCGGGTTGCCCCACGGGTTTGAGCAGGCTGACGATGGGTGCACCTTCGTCCAGCGTTTCGCGGTAATCCTTGAGCGCCAGCGTGTCGATACGTCCGCCGAGGGCCGAAATGCTGCCTGACAGGCGCGCGGTTTCGATCATGATGCGCGGTGCATCTGTCGCCGTATCCGCGGTGGTGTCTTCGGTCACCGGGGTTGTGCCTGGGGCTGCGCTCGGGGTTTCTGCCACGCCGTCAACAGATGGGGCGCCTGCGCCGCCATCGATCTCGGTTTGGACCGTTGCCGGTTCCGTCACCTCGGCTTCGGGTGGAGGAAACAACACGAACCAGATCAGGATCACGATAAAGCTGAGCCCGGTTGCGAGAATGAGATTCTTGTTCTGATCGTCCATGAGGGACCGCCACCTGTCCTTTGTGTATCAGGCCGGGTTCAACAGTTGCGGGGGGCAAAGGTCAAGGGCAGAGTGTCGTTTTCACACGGAATGCGACTATTCGTGGCGACGCTGGGCCTTGTCCGGCACCGGAGAGATCCGCGGTGGGCGGGCAATTCGGCTGTTGTGATCAGCAATCCAGTCGCGCAATTTTTCGACCGGCATTGGCATGGCAATGCCGTAGCCCTGCACATGACGGCAGCCCAATTGCGACAAAAGCGCGTTTTCGCCTACGGTTTCGACCCCTTCGGCCAGGGTATCGAGGCCCAGTTTGTCCGCCATGGTCAGGATGGTCGTGATCATGCGTTGCTGATCCGGGTCGGAGTTGCATTTGACGACAAATGAACGATCTATTTTCAACCGATCAATGGCGAATCGGCGCAACGAGGTGATCGAGGCATGGCCGGTGCCAAAGTCATCGAGATCAATATCACAGCCCAAAGCCGCCAGATCGGCGATGTTACGGGTAATGATGTCGTCCGGCGCGCCCGCCACCACATGTTCCAGGATTTCCACGCAGAGGCGTTCCGGCCCGAGGTCAAAACGATCCAGCTCCCACCGTATCCGTTCCACCAGCCGGGGATTGCGCAGTTCATCTTCGGTGAAATTGACACCAACGCTTGGGATCACGATGCCGTCTCTATCCAGATCTCTGAGCATTGTCAGCGCGTTGTACAACATGACCTCGCCCAGCCGTTCCAACAACCCGGCACTGTCCAGGGTCGGCAGGAAATCCGCAGGCGGAATCAAGCCCCGGACCGGGTGCAGCCACCGCGCCAGCGCCTCGACCCCGGTGATTTTGCCGGTTTCCGTAGAAATCTGCGGTTGGAACCAGGCGTGAATCTGGCCGTCATCCAGGGCTTTGGCTGCTTCATCAATCAAAGCGACGCGCTGATTGCGGTTGCGTTGAAGATCGGGGGAAAAGGCGCGGATTGCGCCCGGTCCATGGCGGCGGGCCTCATCCAGGGCGGCGGCGGTCGCGCCAATCAACTCCTCCGATCCACCAGTGGGCGCGCGGGCGGCAAGACAGAACCCGATGCAAGCAGAGGCATAAACAGGGGCGTTGTCGATTCGGATCGGGTCTTCAAACTCGGCCTGCAAACGTGCGGCCATCTGCACCGTGGTTTCCAGATCAATGCGCCGCACCGGTGCCAGCAACACGCCAATCCGCCAGTCGCCAAGGCGGACAAAGTTGTCCGGGCCACGCATCGACGTGCGAAGCCGGTTGGCCAATGTATCCATCACCCGATCACAGGCCGCACCGCCGAATCGTTCAACCAGATCCGCGGAATCGTCCACTTCTATCATGAAGAATGCTGTGGTGCGCCCAGAGGCCTTGCAGTCCGCGAGCACAGCGTTTGCGCGCGCTTCAAAACCTTCTTTCAGCTCCAACCCGGTAATTTCATCGCGCATTGCCGGGGAAGGGCGTCCCGCGCCGGACACGAGAATCAGCAGCCAAACCAGCGGCACACCGATTGCCGTCACCGCCAGCACCAATTCGCCGCCAAGCCAGAACCCGCCAAGAGCCAAAACAGGAAATAATGCGGGAACAAAGGGACTTGCCGTAAGATCACGCAGGATCCGCCGCGGGGTACGAGACATGGACGATATGGATACCGGCATGAGAGTTTCCGTCTGAGAAAAAGGACCACAAACGCAACCTAGACGCTTGTAGATCACTCAGACGTTAACGCAGCTGCGGGACCTCATCAGTCTTTGTGTCGAATTGTTCGGATTTTCGCATCAAGCCGGCGAAATCAAACAAATTCGGATCCAGAAGATGCGAGGGCCGGGCATTCATCAATGCGCGGAACATCACCTGCCAGCGGCCGGGGCTGTTCTTTTCCCAGCCATCCAGAATCTGTTTGACCTGTTGGCGTTGCAACCCGTCCTGGCTGCCGCACAGATCGCAGGGAATGATCGGGTATGCCATCGCACGGGCAAATTTCTCACAATCGGCCTCGGCCACGAATGCCAGCGGACGATAGACAAAAAGATCGCCCTCTTCATTGACCAGTTTCGGCGGCATTGTCGCCAATCGGCCACCGTGAAACAGGTTCATGAAAAAGGTTTCAAGAATATCGTCGCGGTGATGGCCAAGCACAACCGCAGAGCAGCCTTCTTCGCGGGCAACGCGATAAAGGTTGCCGCGTCGCAAACGGGAACATAATGCGCAGAATGTCCGCCCCTGCGGCACCTTGTCGACGACAATCGAATAGGTATCCTGATACTCGATCCGATGCGGCACCGACATCTTCTGCAAGAATTCCGGCAGGACGGTGGCCGGGAACCCCGGTTGGCCCTGATCCAGATTGCAGGCCAGAATGTCGACCGGCAAGAGACCGCGCCACTGCAATTCATACAGAACCGCCAAGAGCGTATAGCTGTCTTTGCCACCGGACAGGCAAACCAGCCACTTGGGCCGTTTGCCATCTTTGTCACTGGGTTCGACCATGGCAAAATGTTCCACGGCCTCGCGCGTTTGGCGGACAATACGCTTGCGCAGCTTTTTGAACTCCGTTGTGGACGGAGCATTGGCAAACAGCGGGTGAATTTCGTCGGAATGGTCCAGCATGGGGCGGGTTTAGGCGGCTTCAGCTGGGCTGGCAAGCATAACAAGGGGCTCTGGCATTGCCGGGTCTCAATCGTGGTTAATCCGGGACATTGTCAATGCCGCCACGCCCCCAGGGGTGACAGCGCAGAATGCGCCGCAGCGCAAGCCAGCCTCCGCGCAATCCGCCGTGTTTTTCCAAGGCTTCCATCGCATAGGCCGAACAGGTGGGGTGATACCGGCAATTGTGCCCGACCCAGGGCGAAAACAGCAGGCGATAGAGCCGCACCGGAAGCGCCAGAACCCAGGCCAGCGGGCTCATTTGCCGCCATGCACCTTGCGCAGGGCATAGCGTAGATCGCTTTGCAGATCCTGGAAATCCCGGCTTCCGGTGGCACCGGCCTTGCCGATCAGGACATAATCCCAGCCCGGTTTGCCCAATTGCGGAAGCATCAGGCGCGCGATTTCGCGCAACCGGCGTTTGGCGCGGTTGCGGGCGACGGCATTGCCGACCTTCTTGGAACAGGTAAAGCCGACGCCGATCACAGGATCGTCGTCCCGGCGATCGCGGGCCTGAATCAGAAAGCCACCAGTGCCCTGACGCCGCGCGCGGGCCGCAGCCAGAAACTGCGCGCGTTTTGCCAGAACCCGCAGGTCCGCAGACGACAAAACCGCCGGATCAGGACAACCCGGCGTGGCATCGCTGCCAGTTTCGGGGGCCTCCGGCGGTGTCATCATGATAAAATCGTGAGAGCTTATGCGCTCAGCGACTTGCGGCCACGTGCGCGACGGGCATTAATGATCTTGCGACCGGCTTTGGTGGCCATACGCGAACGGAAACCGTGGCGCCGTTTGCGCACGAGGTTCGAGGGTTGGTAGGTGCGTTTCATCGCTCCGTCTCCGAATTCTGGGCCACATACGAATAGGCAGAGTGCATTTGCACGCGGAATCGCGCAGGCCGGTAATTTGAAGCCCGTACTATAGGGGGGCTTTGCACCCAAGTCAAACACTGTCAGCACCCATTTGCCCGAGACTGCAATATTTTTTGCCGTGGCATGGCGCGGAATGTTTCAGAATCGTCATATCCGGGCGGAAAACCAAGGTTTCCCATCACCAAGGATCAAGCGGGTGTGATCTTGCTGTTTCGACACTGGTGCAGAGCCCATGTTTTGGCCAGACACAAGAACATCAGCCCCCGGAAACAAAGAAAATGACAGATATGACCTCCTCGCATTCCTCGCCCAAGCCGGGCATGGCCCGACATTTGCCGCTCATCGCGATTCTTTTGGTGGCGGTCATCGGGTTTTTCACCCTGCGGGACTATCTGACGTTTGACACGCTGCGCGATAATCGCGAGCTGTTGTTGGGCTGGCGTGACAGTCACTTTGCCCTGGTCGCGCTGGCCTTTGTCGGCATCTATGTGGCGATCGTGGCGTTTTCCTTGCCCGGTGCGGCGGTGGCCTCTGTCACGGGCGGGTTCCTGTTCGGCCTGGCGGCGGGATCGGCGTTCAATGTGCTGGCAGCCACTATTGGCGCCACTTTGATCTTTCTCGCGGCGCGATGGGGGGTGGGCGCGTCTTTGACGGCAAAGCTTGAAACCTCCGAAGGAGCAGTGGCCCGGATCAAGGATGGCTTGCGCGACAATGAAATCAGCGTCCTGCTGTTGCTGCGTCTGGTGCCGGCGGTGCCGTTCTTTGTCGCCAATCTGGTGCCGGCGCTGGTTGGCGTGAAATTCCGCAACTTTGTCTGGACCACCGCCGTGGGCATCATTCCCGGCGCGATTGTCTTTACCTCGATCGGTGTGGGTCTGGGCGCGGTGTTCGATCGCGGCGAGAGCCCCGATCTCAGCCTGTTGTGGGAACCGCAAATTCTGGGGCCCTTGCTTGGCCTGTCTGTGCTGGCCGCCCTGCCCATTATCATCAAAGCCGTGCGCGGCAAGAAAGAGATCTGACCCATGCAAAAGATCAAAACAGATATTCTGGTCATTGGCGCGGGGTCCGGCGGGCTGTCGGTTGCGGCGGGTGCAGTTCAGATGGGGGCAGATGTCACCCTTCTGGAAGGCCACAAGATGGGCGGTGATTGCCTGAACTTCGGGTGCGTGCCGTCCAAGGCGCTTATTGCCAGCGGCAAGGCCGCCTATGGTCAGGCCCATGCCAGCCAATATGGCGTTGCCGATGCCGTGCCACAGGTCGACTACGCCGCGGCCAAGGATCATGTGGCCGATGTGATTGCCCAGATCGAGCCGGTCGATTCGCAAGACCGGTTCGAAGATCTGGGCGTGCGGGTGATCCGCGAGTTTGGCAAATTCATCTCCGCGACCGAGGTGCAGGCCGGCGATCATCTGATCACTGCGCGCCGGATCGTGATTGCCACCGGATCTTCGCCGTTGGTGCCGCCGATTCCGGGGTTGGACAAGGTGCCATATGAGACCAATGAAACCCTGTTCAATCTGCGGGAGCGGCCGGATCACCTTATGATCATTGGCGGCGGGCCGATTGGCATGGAGATGGCGCAGGCGCATCGCCGATTGGGCTGTGCCGTGACGGTGATCGAAGGCCAGAAGGCCCTGGGCAAGGATGACCCGGAAATGGCCGCCATTGTGCTGGACCAATTGCGTGCCGAGGGAATCGAGATCGCCGAAGACGCGCTTGCGGCCGAAATCCGTGGACAGGCCGGCGCGATCGAGGTCGAGACCAAGGATGGCCGCGTTTTCAAAGGCTCGCATCTGCTTGTGGCGGTCGGGCGCAAATCCAACACCGACAGCCTGGATCTGGACAAGGCCGGGATCGAAACCACCCGGACCGGGATCAAGGTCGACGCCAGCCTGAAAACCACAAACCCAAAGGTCTATGCCATTGGCGACGTGGCGGGGGGGCTGCAATTCACCCATGTCGCGGGCTATCACGCGGGGATCATCATCCGCTCGGCGCTGTTTGGCCTGCCGCCAAGACCAGCACCGCGCATATCCCCTGGGCAACCTATACCGCGCCGGAACTGGCGCAGGTCGGGTTGACAGAGGCACAGGCGCGCGAGGCGCATGGCGACACGCTGGAGGTGGTGCGGTTCCACTTTGAGCACAATGACCGGCTGATTGCGGAACGCAAAACTGCGGGCCTGATAAAGGTCATGGTGTTGAAGGGCCGTCCCGTTGGCGTGTCGATTGCCGGCCATCAGGCGGGAGAGCTGATCAATCTTTGGTCGCTGGTCATCGCAAACAAGCTGAAAATGAAACATGTTGCCGCGATGGTTTCGCCTTATCCCACCATTGGTGAAATCAACAAACGCGCAGCGGGGGCCTATTTCTCTCCCAGATTGTTTGATAACCCGATGGTCAAGCGCGTCGTCAGGTTTGTTCAGCGCTGGCTGCCCTGATCGGGGCATGTATCGGTAGGGGCCACATATGCTCAATTCGCTGTCGGGGCGTTTCCTGATCCTTACAACTGTCTTCGTCATGTTGGCGGAGGTGCTGGTTTTTGTTCCGTCGGTGGCGCGCTATCGCGAGGATTATTTGCTGGGCCATCTGGAAAGGGCCCAGATCGCATCCTTGTCGCTTTTGGCCAACGACGTGATTGATATGGACCTGGAAGAGGAATTGCTGCGCAATGCCGGGGTCTATAACGTCGTGCTGCGCCGCAACGAGGCGCGCCAGCTGATCCTGTCGTCCCCGATGCCGGGACCAATTGATGCAACCTTTGATCTGCGCGATGCTTCGGCGTTGACGCTGATTCTGGACGCACAGCGCCGACTGTTGGACCCAACACCACGGATCATTCGGGTGATCGGTAACCCGTTGCGGGATGCCGGGTTGCTGATTGAGGTGTCGATGGACACCGCGCCGCTGCGCATGGCGATGATCGACTATGGCCTGCGGATATTGTTCCTGTCGGCGGTGATCTCGATTGCGACGGCGTTTCTGTTGTTCCTGGCGGTGCGGGTGTTTCTGGTCAAACCGATCAAACGGGTTGTCGGCCAGATGGCGGCCTATGCCGCCGCGCCAGAGGATGGCCGCCGGATCATCCAGCCCTCTGCCGGGGTGCGCGAGTTGCGCGAAGCCGAGGAGGCGCTGAAATCGCTGGAAACCGAACTGACCCAGTCGCTGAAACAAAAGGAACGTTTGGCGCAATTGGGCGGGGCGGTGGCCCGTATCAGCCATGATTTGCGCAATATCCTGACCTCGGCGCAATTGTTCGCGGACCGGATTGAAATGTCCGAAGATCCGGGCGTCAAACGGCTGGCGCCGAAACTGGTGAAATCCATCACCCGCGCGGTGACGCTCTGCGAAAATACCCTGGCCTTTGGCCGCGCAGAGGAACCAACACCGGAGCTGTCACCAATCCCGCTGGCGGAATTGGTCAGCGACGTGGTGGAAAGCGAGCGTCTGGCCATTGGCGAATATGACCTCAGCTTTTCCGAAGACGTCCCCGCCACGCTGCAACTGCGGTCTGACAGTGAACAATTGTTCCGCGTGCTGTCCAATCTTGTGCGCAATGCACGCCAGGCGATCATGGCGACCGGCAAGGGCGGCGAAATCAACATCTGTGGCGAGGAATATGAAGACGTCTGGTTGATTCGGGTCACCGACACCGGCCCCGGCCTGCCACCCCGCGCCAAAGAGCATCTGTTCAAGGCGTTTCAGGGCGGTGTGCGCAAGGGTGGCAGCGGGCTGGGGTTGGCGATCGCCGCAGAGCTGATCCGCGGCCATGGCGGCACGATGGAGCTGAAACGCAGCGACGACACCGGTACGGTTTTTGAAATCTGCCTGCCGCGCAGCGATATCTAGACCTGCCGCAGCGATATCTAAACCGCCACGCAGCGCGTTCCGAAACGGCTGTGCAGCCATTCTGGAACCGCCGCGCGGCGCTATTTTGAACTGTCGCGCAAAGAATTGTAAAAACTGCCACTTTCGCTCTTGCAAAGGTTCCGAACCTGACTTAAACCCCGCCTCCACGGACCGATAGCTCAGCTGGATAGAGTACCTGACTACGAATCAGGGGGTCGGGGGTTCGAATCCTCCTCGGTCCGCCACCCTGCTCGTAACGAATTGATTTTGCAGGGTATTTATCCAGATTTTACACCTTGTCCGGAACTTTTTACAACGTTCTGTCTCTGTTCCGTTCCGGTCACCGCCCGGCGTCGGTCCATGCTTTCGGTGTAGTGCGAGATTTCCTTCAGCGTTGTGTGGCCGGTCCATGCGCCGATTTGCAGCGTGGTCGCGCCGGATTCGGCCAGTGACACCGCGCGGCTTTTTCTCAGCCCGTGCGCGGTTTTGGCGACTTTGGCGTCGATCGCGGCTTCGCGGATCATCGTGCCTAGGGCCTTGTCGGATCTGGTGACGCCACGGGCCGTCGCGAGGAGCGTCATTTGCTCTTGCTGCATTGCGGCCAGCGCGCGGTGCATCATGTCGCGGTCAGGTTCCATGCCTTTGGCATAGTCGGGCAGGGCGCAAGTCCATGGCACATAGGCCGCACCGCCGGTTTTGCCCTGGCGATAGGCCAGCACGCCATCCCTGCCGACCATGCCCGGCCCGATCAACACAGCATCGCTGATCCTGGCGCCGGTCCAGTGCAGGAGCAAAGGCATGGATATCATCCCCGGCTTAGTTGTGCTGATATCCTTGGGGGAGTTCGCCACCGGAAGCGGGCACCCCCGCCAGTCCAAATAAGGAGAGAAGGCATGGGTGACGCAATCTTGGCGCTATACATCATCATCGGTTTTGCCGTCGGGGCGTTGTGGCCCCTCTGGTTGCTGGTCTGGCTGGTGTCTTAAACAGGAGCGGATGCGATGCCATTTGATGAAACCCCCAAGCAACACGGCGAAAACGGGTGGCGCTGGTGGACACCGGGCGAACCTGAAAGCGGCCTGCAAGGTTTTTGCACCCGCGAGGACCGAGACGCCTTCTCGGCGGGCGGTGGCGGGCCATTCCGGCGCGTGGCAATTCCCGGTGGTCGCACGATCCGTCAAATGTCGCGCGACCGCGCGGCGCAGTCTGAATAAGGAGCAAGGGCATGGCAAACTATGGGCGCGGCTGGGATGATGGGTATGGCGGGCAATCCGCCGAGGCCATTGACGCACACCAAGAGCGGCAAGAAATCGAGGCGGGGCAGATACAAAATGCTGCGGCGAAGCGGCGGCGGGAAATCGCGGCCTGCAAATCAACCGCCTTTGATGCTGAAACGGAGTGCTGTCTGTCCTGCGGGCATCGGCACTAATCCAAGTAGGAGCAAGGTCTGTGCCGACACGGGGTCAAGTCAAGGTTTGGAAGCCGCGACGGACTGATGCTTGGCGAGTCTGTGACGATCTAACGGACGGCAAATGCACTTGCAGGCTTAACGGCACGGGACCGTGTTCGGCGTGGCTGATGCCTCTACGACATTGCTACGCGAACCGGATCGAGGATGTAGCAGAATATGAGCGCGATCGCATGAAGCGAGACGCGCGGGTATGAAAAAGGAGAGAAGGCATGGGGCTGATACTGCAAGGGGCGCTGAACGCGCCATATCCTGATGATACCACCTGAGGTGCAAAGCATGTCGGTACTCTGGACAAGTGAGGATATTCCTCGGCGCGTCACTGTGAAGGGGCGGTCTGCCATAGATCCCGAATGCATGGTGGTCGAAGTGGAGGGAAAGCGAACGCCTATCACCGGCGTCTGGATGTATCCAACAGGCTATCTTCACCCGCTCGGCTCAAACGTCTTCGCGGCAGACACGCCCGAGGCGGCGCGGCAGGTGCGTGATGGTTTCCAGTAATCTAAAAGGGGATCGGCCTCGGAAAGAACAGAGTCCAGTAAAGGAGCGACGGCATGGATGATGCGGAGATTGAGGCGTTTAACGCCATGAGTGACGGGGAGAAATGGCGGCACATCTTGGTCGAATACCTTGACCACCTACGCCCTGTCCCGGCCCATTTCGTTCGGTGGATTTTGGTTGCGACCGCCCCGGCCAAACCGTCCAACTGAGGAGCGCTTTTTTGTGGGCGGTGAGCGGAAATTTGGCCGCGCCGCAGTTCTTGGCAAACGCACTGCCCGGCAACACGCATGGAACGGCGCTGCGTCGCAAGGATAGAGGTGATCAAGGTCTTGAAGTAGGTTAGCAGCCGGTGGATACGGTACTTCGCGGCGCCGTCAACCGGTGTCCTCCTGAGTTGGAGTTCGCGTGCTCCGAAGGTTTTGTTAAATTCGAACGGCGCGACAGAGATTTCGTCCCCGCAGGATGCCCGGACAGTGGGTCGCGCATTTATTTAGGCGCAGTAGAAAGGAATTTCCTCAATGGCTCGATTTAAAGGTGTGGATGCTATCTCTCAACAAACCCATCGATCTTTTCGCTCTGTTTTGATGATATCTGGGGGGGTGCTGGCAATTCTGCTTGGCGGTTCTGACGTCTCGCAATTGGCTATTGGCGGTGTTGATATTGAAGTTTTAACATTTAAAATTGGAGTTCTCTTTGCGATTGTTGGCGCGTTTCTTAATCACATTATAAACTGGTCTACAGATTTTTTAGCATACTCCAAGTGGGAGCTCGGCTTCATGAGGGGAGAGCGGCATCTAACCTACGATCGTGTGGAGGATAGTTTGTTCTACCTTGATAAAATGGTCAAAGATCACAAGCGTGCTGAAGGCCAAAACTTCGAAGTCTTGATTCTATACAGGAGAACTTGAATGAGATCAGAGGCGTGATCGGCGAGCAAGAGGCTTTTCGCAAGCGGATACGGGTGTTGGGTTTCGTCGAAGTATATGTCTGGCACCTGTTCTTGCCTGTTTTAGTATCCGCGATGGCTTGCTACTTACTCTTTTTCTCAGCGCCTATAGAAAGCAGCGGCAACGACTGTATCAGCAGTTCCGTGCAGGTGTCCGATGGTGAGCAGGAGGCTGCGGGGATTTTACACCGCGCATTCTAACCCATTGATCTGTATAGACCTTAAAATTTACACTTTTTGACAATTTACCTAATGAAATCAATGCTTGTGGCCGTCCTCCTCGGTCCGCCACTCACCCAAGATTAGCCGCATGATGACCCCGATGTTGTCTGGCCTCTTGCGTGATCGGCGTTCAAACCTAATGTTTTGATTTCGCGTGAAATGCCCCCGGCAATTCACCCCGCTGTCGTTCCGGGCGCGGTGCAGGGCGCAGGCAACTCCGCTACCGTCGTGGGCCGGCATTCTGGCCTTGGCTGATGCCCGCGATTGCCAAAATCCCCAGCGGATCATCAAATGCACCAAGTCTCAGTCCCGGGTCTGAAACCGCGCCGCTTCTGCTTTTTGCAAAGAGGTTTCGGCAAGACGCAAAGGCACGTCAAATTCCAGGGCGCGAAAGGTGTCGAGGCTTCTTTGACAATAGGGCAATGCACGTTCCGCCAGCGCGGGATCCTTGGCAAGCAACGATTGTTCGATCAAAGCATCGCATAACGTGCCCTGAACAAACGGCACGATATGGTCGTCAGATAATGTGTGGGCCAGCGCCAGCGCGCGTTCGGCGTGGTCAATGGCCACGGTCAGGGCGGCACTGTCCGCTGATAAGCGATGCGCCAGAACAAGCGCGTAGGCCGCAGAGTTCAGCGCGCTGGCCTGTGCAGCGCTATCCTGTGCGGTGCCTGCTGCAATCTCGCGGTAAAGGTCAGCAGCGGCGCGCAAAACCGGGCTGTCGCCAAGGGTTTCGCCGAGGGTGAAGGTCGCGGCGGCTAGCGCCGACCGTGCATCAGCCTCCAGCGCGGGTCTGTTGTCCCATTGTGCGGGGTCGGCAACCGCGCCATTGGCCAGCACAAGCGCCATCGCGCTTTCGAAATGCGCGACCGCCGTGTTCAGAACATCGGCAGTTGGATCAAGCCGGTGAATATCCTGAAGGGCATAGCCCAGATTGAGCTGAACAAAGAATTGCCGCTCATCCGACAGGGCGCCGGGATCATTCAAGACCATCTGATAGGCCTGCGCCGCGGCTTTGTAGGTCGCGATGTCATTGGTCAAATACCCGGTGTCATGCAGCATTCTTGCCGCGTCGAATTGCGCGGTCAACGCGTCATCCGGCAGCTTTGCGATGGTGTAGAACGCGGCAGATTTTTGAAAATCCTGCGCCGCCAGATTCAATCCTGTGACGTCTTCGTGGTGGAGCGCAATTGTGTTGCGCATCACGGCGGCGTTGTAATGCAGATCGGCAAGATGGGCGGCGCTTGTGTCGTCCGGGGCCATGTCGCGGGCGCGCAGATAGTCGGCCAATGCGGCCTCGTAGTCGGCGATGTCATTGCTGCGCAGGGCAATTTCATGCCGCAGCCGACCGCGCTCCATCAGCGATTGCAGCGCATCGGACGCGCGCGCATGGGTGCCATAAATCGCTTCTGCGGCTGTGAACCGGTCCACCGCTTGATGCAGCACGGCAAGATCATCGGTCAGGAGGCCAACCTCGAACTGCGCCAGGCCGATATTGAACTGCGCCACCGCATCATCGGCAGAGCCGACAGTCACCGATTTCTGGAATTTATGATACCATTCCAGCGCGGTTTCATAGGCTTGTGGGTCGCTGCTATCCAGCCCCCGGCGATGGTGCAGCCGCGCGAGGCTGTTCTCGAACGACTGAATTTGGCTTTCCAAGGCCAGGTTGGACGATTGCGACCGCCAGGCTTGACCAAAGCTGACCACCTGCATCAGGTCGTTGGTGTTGAATTGGTCGGCGTTCTGAAACACCACATCCAGAAGCGCATCATAGGCGGTGGAAAACCGTACCGGATCGGTCTCGGGCGATATGGCGGTCAGCGCCTCGGAATAGTCGGCAAAGGCCAGCGCGGCGGCGTCGGAAATCCCCCGTGCGGCGCGGCGCATATGCAGATTGCCCCGGTTGGTCACGGTCAGGGCAAAGGACGAAAAATCGCTGTTTGCCTTGTGCATTTTTGCGGCAACCCCATAAAGGTCGATCGCCCGTTGTTCGTTTTTGTCGGTCTCTGTTGTTATCGCGAGATTGGCGGAAATCACCGCCTCAAGCCCGAGGATCTGGGCGAGATCTTCGAACCGTTGTGTGCCGCCGCTGGCCGTCAGCAGGGTCTTCAGCTTGTTCAGCACGGCGTCGGTCTCTGGCGTGTCCCGGCCAAAGGTGGTGATTGTCCGGTCGAAGTCCTTGATCAGCACCTCTAGCTCGCTGTCGGGGTCGACAAAGGATTTGGCGGCCTTCAATTGCGCTTCGGCCTCTTGAAAGTCGCTGACCGCTTTGGTTTCAACCGCGTGATAGAATATCAGCCCGGCAAGATCATGGCGGGTCATCCCGGCTTCGCGGGGGTCCGTAAGACCGTTTAAATCTATCGACCGTTGGTAATTGGTTTTCGCTTGTTCAAAGTCGGCTTCATCGGAGGTTTTGCGAAAATTGATCGCCGCCGCATGGCCGAGGTATTTGAGAAACCGCGCCTTTTGGGATCGCTCCACAGCACCGACGGCGTTTCGATTTCCTGACGCGCCGCCGTCTGCATGTGTGACAGGGCCCCGTCGAGGCCAATTTTGTCGTGCGCATCAAATAGCTCTGAGAGTTGGCGACGGCGATAATCAAACGCCGCATCGCTGTCCCAGTCTTTGACCAATCGGAACGCGGTTTCGTAATCCTGCGCCGCTGCGGCATAGCTGCTGAGCAGCCGTTTTGTCCGGGCGCTTTTGGCAAAGACATCTGCATCTTCCAGAATGCGGTCTTTCAACGCGGCGATTTGCGTGTCGCGGGTCTGGCGCAGGTCCGACACCCGCGCCTTTGCCTGATCGCGGAACCGGTTGGCAGCGTTCAACGCGCCTTCCAGTTCTGCGGCATCCGCAAGTTTGGTCAGCCGCTGGATTTCCGGGTCCGGGTTGTCAAGCGATGCGGCGCGGTCCTGTTGATTGGCAAAGTCATCCAGCCGTGCCCGCAATTTCGCCTCGACCACCGAAGGCGGGGCCGTGGCGGGAATGCCGGCGGCGCGCATCACCGCATAAACCACATCCATTGGCGCGCCCTGATCCACGGCCAGCCGTTCCACCGTGGCCCTTTGGCCATCGGACAGCCCGGCGATATGAACCAACAGCCCGCGGCGTTCTTCGGTCACGGCGGCGGTATCGGCATCCCGCATTTCGCTGGTCCCGCCAAAAAATAACTGTCGCCGCAGGCTTTGGTTGATCCATGGGCGTTGGTGCCCCTTGGTTTTCAAATAGACTTCTTCGCTGACGATGCTCATCACGGTCGAGAAATTAGCGCCATTTGCTGCCCCCAAGTGACGCAAGAGCGCCTCGGCATAGGGGCTGTTGGCCCCCGGCACACCATCCAGCGCTGCCTGTCCCGGTTCCGCGGCAAAGCCGACCATGGCCACCAGATTTTCCACCCCGGCTGGCCCGCTGGCGTTCAATGCCCGCGCGCCACGGGCATCCGGGCCGGGGCGTGCAGGCGGCGACAAACCCACAGCGGACACCGCGACCGGCTGGGGCTGCCCCGGAAGGGGCAATCGCAAATCTTCTGGAAAAGGATTGGTGCGACAGGCATCCAGCAGGATCACCGCAACCGGCACATTTTCCCGCAACTGGCTGATAAAGGCATTCATCGCCACCAATCCGCCAATGTCGCTGGCGATCGCTTCGGTTGCGGCATCGACGGGCACCAGAAAATTCTCGCCGCCGGCCTCTATGCCATGACCCGCATAATAGAGCAGGGCGACATCGGCCTCTTGCGCGTCGTCGATGAAGTTTTGCAAATCCCGGCGTAGCCGACGGGCGTCGCGATCAATCGACAGATAGGTTTCAAACCCCAGTTGATCGAGCAGATCCTCGACCGCCTCGGCATCGTTTTCCGGGTTGGCTAGCGGGTCAAGGTGCTCATAGTCGCCATTGCCAATCACCAGCGCGATCCCGCGCAGCGGCTCGCGTGCAGACGCGGGCAAGCTCAGGCACAGATGCAGGAAGGCCGCCAATATCAGCGCCACCGCCAACCGCCAGCGGAATAGCCCCGGCAGGGCGATGGGTGCCACGTTGCATATGCGGTCAACGGGGCGCAGCGGGGCTGCCTGGCCGATAGCACGTGTGGCGCTGTCGGGGGCAGCGATATGTAGGGGTAATGGCATCACGCACCAAACCTATCCCATGTAATGAGACAGCTTAGTGACGCAGGGGCATCTGGGCAAGTGTGCCCCGGTGAAGGGGCCGTGCAAGCTTTTGTGAGCCGCGCGAGAGGCGTCTGCCCATGGTGCATTGTCTGCGGGCGGGACACAGCGGCGTCGGGCCGGGCAAATCCGAGCAGGCCACAAAAAACGGCAGCCTCTGTGAAGCTGCCGTTCCATGTGACCGAAGCCAAAATCCGAAAGGTTATTTACCTGTCGGCGGAGTGGTTTTCTTGGCTGTTGTCGATGTGGCGGCGGGTCGACGTGTCCGCGTTCTGCGGCTGGGGGTCGCCGGTTTTGCACCCGCTGCGGGGGGCGTTGCCGTTTTGGACGTCGAGGTCGTGGCTGCCGACGCTGTTGCGGCCGGTTTGGCTGCGGGCTTGGGCGCTGCTTTGGGGGCCGTGTCCGTGGCAGCCTTTGTTGTGGTGTTTGTGGTGGTGTTTGCTGTGGTTTTCGCAACTGGCGCGGCGGTTGGCGCTGTGGCCGGTTTTGGCGCGGCGACAGCGGCAGGGGACGCCGCAGGCGTGGGCGCAGCTTTTTCGACAGGCTTTGCAACCGGTGCAGGTGTCGCCGCCGGAGTGGCTGTCTTGGCGACGGGCGC
Source organism: Phaeobacter sp. J2-8 (assembly GCF_022867865.1). Taxonomy (GTDB): domain Bacteria; phylum Pseudomonadota; class Alphaproteobacteria; order Rhodobacterales; family Rhodobacteraceae; genus Marinovum. The sequence goes on from NZ_JALIEC010000001.1 coordinate 886,420, forward strand.
CGTTGCGGGTTTTTCCGGGGCTTTCGCTGCCGGGGCGGCGGCGGTTTTCGCCACAGGCGCCGGTTTCTTGGCTGCGGGTTTGGCGACAGGTTTGGCCGCGGGGGTCGCTGTTTTCGCGGCCGGTTTCGCCGCCGGCGCCTTGGTTGGGGCTTTGGTCGCGGTTTTGACCGGGGCGCTGGCAGGCGCTTTGGCGGTGACGTTCGCCGGTGCTGTCACGGCAAATCGGGTCGGCGAAAACATTGCCGCCTGTTCGATCGCCGAGGTCATCAGAACCTGAGCGAGGCGCATGTTGTTGTTCAGCGACTGATTGGCCAGCTTCATGCAGGCGGCAGAGATTTCGAATTGTTTGACAAGCAGATTCATCGTTATTTTCCTGTTCTAACGAGAAAGAGTAAACATCGCGCCGGGGCCCGAGGGGCCGCTGTTTTGCAGGCGCGTGTGATTTGATCCGACAACATCGGCCAGGGGGGCGATCCAGGCCTGGGTCACCTGATCGGCGCGTTGACCATCCTGAAGCGCGCGGATGGCCGCGATATTCGCTTTGAAAAATGCCATCGGCTTTTCCGTGATCATGCGCTGATCTTCGTCATCCGCCACCGACCAACCCCCGAACATTCCGAGGCTGCGGTAGGTGATGACGTTTTGCGCCTGTGCGGACAAAGATCCGACGTCGAGACAAGTTTTCCAAGTCTCCAGCGCGTGTTGCAGAGAGACACGCATGGCGATTTTCCTTTTGCTGCCCATGACACCGATACCAAGTGCCCTGGGCGATTCCCCGGTTTTGCCTAAATCCGCCAAACGGTTGGCGTGACTGGATCAGGCCGGGTCCACCGGTCTGGCATCATTTATAGCAGATTTTTCTGCAGATGCAGTGCAGCAATGCTGCGCTGCGGCAAAAATGGGTGAATTGTTGCCGATTGGCACGGTCAGAGGAAATCGCAATGCTGAAAAAAGTGGCCCTTGCGGGTGGTTCACCCGGCAATGATCGCGGTCAAAATGGCCTTGGCGCTCTCGCTGTCCCATTCGGCATCGCCGGTCAGACGGGCGATTTCCTGGCCTTCGCGGTTCAGGATCACCGTGGTGGGCAGGCCAAGAACCGCCATGTTTCTGGCAATGGCCTGTTTCGGGTCGCGGTGCAGCGGCAGATTGTCGATGCCGATCTTGTCAAAGAAGCGCGTCATCGCCGGTGCAGGATTATGCCCGGTCGCCAATGTGACCACTTCGAAATCATCGCCGCCCATTTCGCTCTGCAAGGCGGACAGCATCGGCATTTCCTTGCGGCAGGGCCCGCACCAGGTCGCCCAGAAATTCAGCAGGACGATCTTGCCGTGATAATCGGTCAGGCTGAGCGGCGCGCCGTCGAAATCGGTGAAATCGGTGACCGCAACATCCACCGGAGTGGGGTGCAGAACCAGTTTTTTCATGTCGCCGGTGCGCAGATTTTCCAGCGCGGCGACGTCAGCAGCATTTGCGCTTGCCCCCAAGCCCATATACAGAGCACCCCCAACAATCAGTGCATTTAATCCGCGGCGGGTGAACTTCATGTCAGACAAATCCTCAAACCAGATGTGGGGCGGCCGCTTTGCCGCTGGACCCGATGCGATCATGGAGGCGATCAATGCCTCGATCGGATATGACCAGCGGATGGCAGCCCAAGATATCGAAGGGTCGCGCGCCCATGCAGCGATGCTGGCCGCACAGGGTATCATTGACGGTAAAGATGCAGAGACAATTCGGGAAGGCCTTCTCACGATCTTGTCAGAGATCGAGGCCGGAGAATTCGCGTTTTCGACCGCGCTGGAAGACATTCACATGAATGTCGAGGCGCGGCTGAAAGAGGTGATCGGCGAACCTGCCGGACGGCTGCACACCGGGCGGTCGCGCAACGACCAGGTTGCCACCGATTTCAAACTTTGGGTGCGCGATCAGCTTGATGCCGTGGACCAGGCGCTCGGCGCGCTCTTGCAAGCGCTTCTCGCGCAGGCCGAGGCCGGGGCAGATTGGGTGATGCCGGGCTTTACCCACTTGCAGGTGGCGCAGCCGGTGACATGGGGGCATCACATGATGGCCTATGTCGAAATGTTTGCCCGCGACCGTTCGCGCATGCGCGACGCGCGGAACCGGATGAATGAAAGCCCGCTTGGCGCCGCGGCGTTGGCTGGCACCTCTTTTCCGATTGACCGCGATGCGACGGCAAAGGCGCTGGGCTTTGACCGGCCTGCGGCCAATTCGCTGGATGCGGTCAGCGACCGGGATTTTGCGCTGGAATTTTTGGGTGCGGCCTCGATTTGCGCCATGCATCTTAGCCGGATGGCCGAAGAGCTGGTGATCTGGTCCTCTGCTCAATTCCGCTTTGTGGCGCTGTCGGATCGGTTTTCCACCGGTTCGTCGATCATGCCGCAGAAAAAGAACCCCGATGCGGCGGAACTGATCCGCGCCAAGATCGGGCGGATTTTCGGGGCAAATGTGGCGCTGATGACCGTGATGAAGGGCCTGCCGCTGGCCTATTCCAAGGACATGCAGGAAGACAAGGAACAGGTCTTCGACGCCGCCGACAACCTGATGCTGGCCTTGGCCGCGATGGAGGGCATGGTCAAGGATATGACCGCCAATCGCGAAAGTCTCGAGGCTGCTGCGGCCACCGGGTTTTCCACCGCCACGGACCTGGCTGATTGGCTGGTGCGGGTGCTGGGCATGCCGTTCCGGGATGCGCATCATGTGACGGGCGCCTTGGTTGGCATGGCCGAGTCCAAGGGCTGTGACCTGCCGGATCTGTCACTGGAGGATATGCAGTCGGTGCATAAGGCCATCACCGACGATGTGTTTGCCGTTCTGGGCGTGCATAATTCTGTAGCCTCGCGGACCTCTTATGGCGGAACTGCCCCTGTGCGGGTGCGCGAACAGGTGGCCCGCTGGAAGGAAGCTTTGGCATGATGCGGGTTCTGGTTTTGATTGGCGCGCTGGCCGCGCTGGGCGCTTGTGGTGTGGATGGCGCGCCGGAACGTCCAAAGGATGACGGCCCTGTGTCCATATCGGTGACAGGCACGGCCTCGGTCGGTGTGACCGGCGGTTCTGCGGGCTAGCAGATGCGCGGGATCTCTCCTTTGCGCTGGATCTATCTGGCGCTGGCGGTCTGGGGCGCGGTGCATCCGATGCTGTACCTTGGTCAGTGGGGTGTTGCGCATGGGTTTGATCTGGGCGGGCTGACGGCGGCCTGGACCGTCAATGCCGCCACAACCGGTCTGGCCTGGGATCTGCTGATTGCGGCGGTTGCCCTGACGGTCTGGTGTCTGGCCGAAGTCGCGGTGCGGCGCAATTGGATCGCGCTTCTGGCGATTCCTGCCACCTTTTTGATTGGGGTTTCTTGCGGATTGCCGCTCTATCTGTTTCTGAGAACGGCGCCCGTGAAATAGGGTTCGGATTCGGGGCTCTGCCCCGGACCCCGGGATATTTTTGAACAGAAGAAGCCCAAGTGGCGTTCGGAGGCTGAGATTGGATCATTTTCTCTATCGTGACGGCGCATTGTTTGCCGAAGATGTGCCAGTGGCGGATATCGCGGCCGAGGTTGGCACGCCGTTCTATCTCTATTCAACGGCGACGTTGCTGCGCCATTTCCGGCTGTTTGATGAGGCTTTGGACGGTCTGCCACATCTGGTGTGTTACGCGATGAAGGCGGCGTCCAATCAGGCGATCCTCAAGACCCTGGCCGCAGCCGGGGCGGGCATGGATGTGGTGTCGGGCGGTGAATATGCCCGGGCGCGGGCGGCGGGTGTGCCGGGCGAGCGCATCGTGTTTTCCGGTGTTGGCAAGACCCATGAGGAGATTCGGACCGCGCTGACCGGTGGGATTCGCCAGTTCAACGTCGAGAGCGAGCCTGAAATGGCGGTGATTTCCGAGGTTGCCACATCTTTGGGCGTTGAGGCGCCGATCACCGTGCGGGTCAACCCGGATGTTGACGCCAAGACCCATGCCAAGATTGCGACCGGCAAGTCAGAGAACAAGTTCGGCATTCCGATCAGCCGCGCCCGCGAGGTCTATGCCCATGCTGCATCCCTGCCGGGGATCAAGGTGATTGGCATCGACGTGCATATTGGCAGCCAGCTGACCGATCTGGCGCCGTTCCGGCTGGCCTATCAAAAGGTGGCTGAGTTGACCGAGACGCTGCGCGCCGATGGCCATGACATCCAGCGGCTGGATCTCGGCGGGGGGCTTGGCATTCCTTACACCCGGTCGAACGAGGCCCCGCCGCTGCCGGTGGAATATGGCGCGATGATCAAGGATACATTGGGGCATCTGGGCTGTGAGGTCGAGATCGAGCCGGGGCGGTTGATTGCCGGCAACGCCGGTATTCTGGTGTCCAAGGTGATCTATGTGAAACAGGGTGAAGATCGCCAGTTTCTGATCCTGGACGGGGCGATGAACGATCTGATTCGCCCGGCGATGTATGAAGCCTGGCACGATATCGTGCCGGTGATCGAGCCGGAGCCGGGTGTCGAGCAAACAGCGTTCGACATTGTCGGTCCGGTCTGTGAATCCGGTGATACATTTGCCAAGGGCCGGATGATGCCGCCGCTTGTGGCCGGTGATCTGGTGGCATTTCGCTCCGCCGGGGCCTATGGCGCGGTGATGGCTAGTGAATACAACACACGCCCCCTGATCCCCGAGGTTCTGGTCCGGGATGATAAATTTGCTGTCATCCGGGCGCGTCCGACCTTTGACGAAATGATAAATCGGGATAGCATTCCCGAGTGGCTCTAGCGTTATGGTGCGCCGGGGCTGGTAAAATCGGAGTGATGCCATCCCTCAGTCGCGCTATCTTCAGTCCCTACGTCATATTCGCGGTGCTCTGACGCTCACCCATCTCGGCCTTTTGGCGGAGCGGGTGACGCGGGCGTTCTGGCCCTTCTGGTCTGTGGCTTTGGTGGCATTGGCGCTGTTGATGCTGGGGATACAGGACCTGGTGTCGACTGCCATGGTCTGGGTTCTGATCGTAGGGTTTGCCCTGGCCGGGGTGGTCTGTCTTGGGTTTGGACTGCGGCGCTTTCGCTGGCCCAGCCGGGAAGAGGCGGTCCTCCGGTTGGATGACAAGCTGCCGGGGCGCCCCCTGCAAAGTCTGCGTGATGCTCAGGTCATTGGCGGCGGGGATGCCGCATCGGTTGCTGTCTGGCAGGCGCATCAGGCGCGGATGGCGCAGCTTGCGGCCCAGGCGCGGGCAGTGCCGCCGGACCTGCGGGTGTCGCAACGTGATCCCTTTGCCCTGCGGTATGTGGCGGTGCTGGGGTTGGCGGTGGCGCTGTTGTTCGGATCGTTTTGGAAAGTGTCGTCTGTGGCGGCAATTGCGCCGGGCGCTGCGGCGCTGGCAGGCGGGCCGACATGGGAAGGGTGGATTGAACCACCGGCCTATACCGGATTGCCCTCGCTGTATTTGGCGGATCAGCAGGCGCAGAAGCTGGATGTCGCCGAGGGCAGCCGCATTACACTGCGGCTTTATGGTGAAACAGGGGCTTTGACCGTGACAGAGACCTTGTCGGGGCGTGCCATTGCCTCGTCTCAGGACGGTGCAGATGCGACATCACCTGACGCCGCCGATGCATCGCAAAGTTTTCAGGTGCTCCAAGGCGGGACATTGACCATTGAGGGCCCCGGCGGGCGCAGCTGGGACGTGACCCTGATCGAAGATGTCGCGCCCAGCGTTCAGGTGACCGAAGAGATGACCAGCGCCGCGCGCGGCGAGATGTCTTTGCCCTTTGCGGCCAGCGACGATTTTGGCGTGCGCTCGGGCGAGGCAGTGATTTCCCTGAATTTGCCGGCGGTGGATCGCCGCTATGGTCTGGCCCGCGACCCGGAACCGCGGGATTCCGTGGTTGTGCCACTGCCGCTGCCGATCGCCGGATCACGGGCAGAGTTCCGCGAAACCCTAATCGAAGACTTCTCGCAACATGCCTGGGCCAATCTGCCGGTGACCATCGAATTGCGGGTCATGGATGACCTCGATCAGGTCAGCGCGCCCGAAGTGCTGACGCTGCCATTGCCCGGCCGTCGCTTCTTTGACCCGTTTGCAGCGGCCATCATTGATCAGCGCCGCGCCCTGTTGTGGTCACGTGAAAATGCCGGGGATGTCGCGACGATCCTGCGGGCGGTGACACATCGGCCTGACGAACTTTTCCGCTCTGCGGTGCCATATCTGCGGATGCGCACGATCCAGCGGCAGCTTGAGACCTATGCCGAGGCGGGCCTGACAGAGGCCCAGCGCGACGAATTGGCGGCGGCGATGTGGGATCTTGCGGTTTTGTTGGAAGATGGCGACCTGTCGGATGCGCTGGAACGATTGCGGCGGGCACAGGAACGCCTGTCAGAGGCGATGAAAAACGGCGCTTCGGATCAGGAAATTGCAGAATTGATGCAGGAGCTGCGCGACGCCACCCAGGATTATCTGCGGCAGTTGGCCCAGGAACAGCGCCAAAACGGCGAAGACGGGCAAGATACCGCGCAAAACCCCGACGACATGATGCAGATGACGCAGGACGACCTGCAAGCGATGATGGACCGGATCCAGGAGCTTATGGAGCAGGGCCGCATGGCCGAGGCCGAACAGGCGATGCGCGAGTTGCAGGAATTGCTGGAAAACATGCAAGTCACCCAGGGCCAGCCGGGACAGGGCCAGCAATCGCCGGGGCAACAGGCGATGGATGATCTGGCCGAAACCCTGCGCGAACAACAGGGGTTGTCGGATCAGGCCTTCCGTGACCTGCAAGAACAGTTCAACCCCGGTGCCAATCAGGGCCAGAGCCAAGGCAATGAAGGCCGCGACGGCGGAATGGGCCAGGGCCAGCAGCATCAACAACAGGGCCAAGGTCAGGGGCAGGGCCAGAACCCCGGCCAGAATCCCGGTCAGAGCCAAGGCCAGCAAGACGGCGGTCAATCCGGTGAACAGCAGGGGCAGTCCGGTCAACAATCTGGTCAAAATCCCGGTCAAGGTGGGCTTGCCGACCGGCAAGAGGCCCTGCGCCGTGAGTTGGAGCGCCAGCGCGGCAGCCTGCCGGGGCAAGGCAGTGAAGCGGGCCAACGGGCGGATCAGGCGCTGCGCGACGCGGAACGGGCCATGGACGGTGCCGAACAGGCGCTGCGCGGCAATGATCTGGCAGAGGCGCTCGACAAACAGGCCGAAGCGATGGAGGCCCTGCGCGAAGGCATGCGCAATCTGGGGGAGGCCATGGCCGAGGAACAGCGCCAACAGGGCGGGCAGGGTGATACCGCCGGTGCGCGCGAGGGGGAGCAGCGGGATCCATTGGGCCGCAATCCTGGCAATTCCGGTACGATCAACAGCAACGAAGATCTGTTGCAGGGCGAAGATGTCTATCGCCGGGCCCGTGAGCTGTTAGACGAAATTCGGCGCCGTTCCGGTGATGGCGACCGCCCGGAAATCGAACGCAACTATCTGGAACGGTTGCTCGACCGGTTCTGACAATCGCAAATGATCGGCGCAAATGCCCCCCGGCACGTCAGGGGGCAGGGCATTGGAGCTTGGTGCGGGGTCAGAGCATTTGGCCGATGCCGCACAGCGTATCGCGCCCGAAGCCTGTCGATCTGGCATCCCCTGCCGTTGCCTGAAACCAGCGACATTGGCGCGCAGGATGATCGGGGCGTGCAGGACGGTCGGGGATTATTCCGTCGGGGTGGCGCTTTCTGCGCTTATCCCGTCAAGCCATTGCAACCCGGCCAGAACCTTTTGATCCAGCCAGCCGCGTAGCCCATCAACCCAGTCAACATAAGACGTCAGCGTCGCTGCCATACCGGGCACTTTGGTGGCAATGACATCGGCATAGACATAGGCAAGAACGGCCAACGTCATGCTGAGAAGCACCAACATCAATCCGCGCCTGAAACTGCTGCGGGCGTGGCGGGTTGGCTCTGCGGCGATTTCTTCGCTGATTTCACTGTGTCGCGGTTGATCGGTCGACCGCAGGGTGGAATTGATTTCTTCGATATCTGGAAGCAATTCCCGACGCGAGCTGGTGGCAGCCGCGGCAGCCATCGCCGGGGCCGCCAGATTCGGGCCGCGTAGGTGTGCGGCGGGGCCGGGCACGTCTTTGGCGCTGATATCGCCGCGGCGCACGGATCCGCCCATATCGTCAAGGCCGAGGTCCGGCTGGCTCTCTACGGCACCCATTTCCGCGGCGCGCACACGGGTTTCACGTGCGGCCTCTTCGCGCAGAACGCTTGCAATGTCAGGGTCCAATTGGCGCGGTTCAAGATTGGGCTGAAGCGCGGGGTTGGGCGGCGGTGAGGCGGGGCCGTCTTCGTCGTCCAGTTCATCGTCCAGAGCGGGATCGGCCATTTCGGGGGCGGAGGGCGCAGGGGCGGCGCGCATGTCGTCATCTGCCAAATCGGTGGCAGGGTCCTGCTGCGGTTCCGGTGCTTCATCATGGTTAATGTCGGGCTGACGCTCCGGCATGTCTTCCGGGCCATCGACGGGCGCGCCAACGGGGTCATCATCCGGCCCGCGATCTTGCGCAGGCGCGATTTCCTCTGGGTCCTCGACACCGGCGGGCGGTTGAAACCAGGTATTGCCACAGCTCGAACATTGCACATCCCGGCCTTCCGGCGGGATGACATCGTCGGGGACTTCGTAATGGGCATCGCAATTCGGGCAAATCAGCCGCATTTTACTCACCAATTTCTCACCTCACCTCAGCTTTGCACCATAAGTGAACGGATCGGCAAGGAAAAGCGCAACCGAGCCGGACGCGCGGATTGCAACCAGACCATTGCTGATGCAATACAGGTCATCCAAAGTGCAACAGCATGTTTTCGGGGGCAGTGCGCAGCGTGATCGAGCTTGATGAAGTGGCCTATAGCTACGGTGGCGGCGAATTGCTGACTGATATTTCGCTGCGTTTGGCGCCGGGGTCTTTTCACTTTCTGACCGGACCGTCGGGCGCGGGCAAAACCACCTTTTTGAAATTGTGTTATGGCGCGCTTGTGCCGACCGGCGGTCAGGCCCGGTTGTTCAACCGTGATGTGCGCAGTCTGAGCCGGGACGAGGTGGCCTATGCCCGGCGGCGGATTGGCGTTGTGCATCAGGATTGCCAGTTTCTGGATCATCTGTCGCTGGCAGAGAACATTTCCCTGCCGCTGGCCGTCACCGGACAGGACAAATTGGCGGCGCAATCCAACCTGAAGGAATTGATGACCTGGGTCGGGTTGTCCGCACGGGCCGGGGCGTTGCCGCCGGAATTGTCGGGCGGGGAACGCCAACGTGCCGCGCTGGCGCGGGCGCTGATCCTGTCGCCGGATGTCATCCTGGCGGATGAACCCACCGGCAATGTCGACTGGGAAATGTCGCAGCGTCTGCTGCAATTGCTGGTCGAATTGAACAAGATGGGCAAGACGATCATGATCGCTACCCATGACCTCAGCCTGATTCGAGCCGCGAAAAGCCATGTGCAGGCGCGTGTGTTGCGCATTTCGGGACGCAAGCTTCAGCTGGCGGGGGCAGATCTGTGAAGGTGGACCTGTCGATTATCACGTCGCTTCTGTCGGTCGACGCCGGGGCGGACCGGGTGGTGCCGCCGACCGGGTTCACCGCGCGGCTGACCCTGTTCACGGCGGGGGCGATGGCCTTTCTTGCGGTTTTTGCGCTGGCCTTGTCGCTGGCTTCGGGGCGTCGCCGGCAATTGGCGGGACGCGCTTGCCGGATCAGCCACCTTGCGGATCTCTGCCCCGCGGCCCAGATGGCGGCCCAGACCGAGCGGGCATTGAAAATCCTGTCGGAAACCCCCGGTGTGTCCGAGGCGCGTGCACTTGACCCGGATGAACAACGCGCGCTGCTGGAACCTTGGTTCGGCCCTGACCTACCGGTCGAGAGCCTGCCAGTGCCGCAGTTGATCGAAGTGCGCGAGACCGGTGCCGGCTATGATCGCGACGGTCTGCGACTGCGGCTTCAGGCGGAACTGCCGGGCGCGGTGCTGGATGACCACACCCGTTGGCGCAAACCGCTGGTTCAGGCGGCGGGGCGGCTGAAATTTCTGGGATGGATGGCGATCCTGCTGATCTTTGGCGCGATGGGTGCGATGATCACGCTGGCGGCCAATGCGGCCCTGGCGGCCAATTCGCAGGCGGTGATCCAGGTCTTGCGTTTGGTGGGGGCGACGGATGCCTATATCGCACGGGCCTTTGTGCGCCGGTTCACCCTGCGCGCGGCTTCGGGCGCGACGATTGGCATGCTGGTTGGCCTGGTCGCGGTGCTGTTGCTGCCCTCGGCCAATGCCGAGGCGAATATCCTGACCGGGTTGCGGTTTCAGGGCCTGCATTGGCTGTGGCCGCTGCTGGTGCCTGTTTTGGCCGCCATCGTTGCTTTTGCCGCCACGCGCTGGGCGGCGTTGCGGGTGCTGGAGGGGCTGAGATAATGCAATTCGTGATGTCGCTGGTCTTTGTGGTGCAAATGTACCTGATGATGGCCCTGATGGGGATCGTGTTCCTGCCTTATGCGCTGCTAAGCCGGAACGGCGCGGTGCTGGCCTGTAAAACCTATTGCCGATGGGTGATGTGGACCGCGCGGATCATGCTTGGCTTGCGCTGCGAGGTGCGTGGAACAGTGCCCTCTGGCGAGGTCCTGGTCGCGGCCAAACATCAATCCTTTCTCGATATCATCATGATCTATCACGCGCTGCCGCGTGCCAAGTTCATCATGAAACAAGAACTGCTCTATACCCCGGTGATCGGCCAATACGCCAAACGCATCGGCTGTGTGCCGGTGGCACGTGGCAAACGCGGTGCGGCGATCCAGAAGATGGTTTCTGATGTGGCGGCGGGGCTGGCCAATCCCGGCCAATTGGTCATTTACCCCCAGGGCACGCGGGTCGGCCCCGGCGCTTATCTGCCGTACAAGGTGGGCAGCCATGTGCTTTATGCCGAATTGGGCCAGGCTGCGGTGCCTGTAGCGACCAATGTCGGTGTGTTCTGGCCCCGCACGGGCATCCTGCGCAAACCGGGGTTGGCGGTGGTGGAATTTCTTGATCCAATTGCACCGGGCATTGATCGGGTGGATTTCATGATCGAGCTGGAAGACCGGGTCGAAGCGGCGTCGCAGGCGCTGATGCTGGAAGCGGGGTTCAGCGATTTCCCGACCGAGAAACGCCGCGACAGAAAACGCGCCAAGACGGGTGACGTACCTCCGTCCTGAGTTTCGGGGCCGAGAAGTTCCGGCGGGCGCATTTCCATGGATGGAAATTGCAAAAGCTATTCATAGCTTTTGGGCGGCCGATGGCATCATTGCGATGCCACCGGCCAGATTGTCGATAAGTCGATTACATGTGGATCGCGCCGTCGCCACAGGCCAGCGCGGCCTCGCGCACCGCTTCGGAGAAGGTCGGATGCGCGTGGCAGGTCAGCGCCACGTCTTCGGCAGAGGCACCAAATTCCATCGCCACACAGATCTCGTGGATCAGATCACCCGCTGCCGGGCCGATGATGTGGCAGCCCAGAATGCGGTCGGTGTCCTTGTCGGCCAGCAGTTTGACAAAACCGTCACCGGCAAAGATCGCCTTGGCGCGCCCGTTGCCCATGAAGGAAAACTTGCCAACCTTGTAGGCGCGGCCTTCTTCCTTGAGCTGGTCCTCGGTCTTGCCGACCGTGGCGACCTCGGGGTGGGTGTAGATCACGCCGGGGATCACGCCATAGTTCACATGGCCATGTTTACCGGCCAGAACCTCGGCACAGGCCATGCCTTCGTCTTCGGCCTTGTGCGCCAGCATCGGGCCTTCGATGGCGTCGCCAATGGCATAGATGCCTTTGACGTTGGTCTGCCACTGGCCGTCGACCTTGACCTGTCCGCCCTTGGTGGTCTCAATACCCAGGGCCTCAAGCCCCAGACCATCGGTGAAGGGGCGGCGGCCGGTGGCGCAGAGCACCACATCGGCATCAATGGTCTCTTCGCTGTCGTCCTTGCGGAGCTTGTAAGTGACCTTGGCCTTGGTTTTGGTTGCCTCGACCTTTTGCACAGCTGCGCCGAGGGTGAATTTCAGCCCCTGCTTTTCAAGCATTTTCTTGAACTGCTTCTGCACGTCGCTGTCCATGCCAGGCGTGATGTGATCGAGGAATTCGATCACCTGCACCTCAGAGCCGAGGCGGGCATAGACAGAGCCCATTTCCAGCCCGATCACGCCTGCGCCGATCACGACCAGTTTCTTTGGCACCTTGCCCAGTTCCAGCGCGCCGGTGGAAGTGACAACAACCTTTTCATCCACGGTCACATCTGCGCCCGGCACCGGCGACGGCTCAGAGCCGGAGGCGATGATGATGTTCTTGGCGTCGTGGATCTCGTCGCCGACCTTGACCTTGCCGGCCTCGGGGATCGAACCCCAACCTTTGAGCCAGTCGACCTTGTTCTTCTTGAACAGGAATTCGACGCCTTTGGTGTTCTGGCCGATCACATCGTCCTTGTAGGACAGCATCTGGGGCCAGTCGACGGAGGGCGATTTGCCTTTGAGGCCCATCTTGGCAAAGTTGTGCTCTGCTTCATGCAGCTGGTGGCTGGCATGCAGCAGCGCCTTGGACGGGATGCAGCCGATGTTGAGGCAGGTGCCGCCGAGCGTTTCGCGGCCTTCGACACAGGCGGTTTTCAGCCCCAGTTGTGCGCAGCGGATGGCCGCGACGTATCCGCCGGGGCCTGCACCGATGATGATGACGTCATAGCTTGCCATTGGGATGGTCCTTTCTTGAGAACGGGGAGGGGGGCCAGCCCCCCGTCGCCTTTGGCGACGTCCCCCGGGATATTTTTGGCCAGATGAAAGAGTGGGCTGCGGTCATAGGAGGGCCGCGCCGAGCAGGATGAGAATGGAGAGCAGGCCGAGCGCCCAGAAGATGCTGCGCCAGGGCACCCAGCCGAAGGCGTAGGCCGGGATGTAGAGGAGGCGGGCCAGCAGGTAGAGGCCGCAGGCGGCGGCGGTCACGGCGCTGCCCTTGTCGGCGAAGGTGACGATGAGGGTGGCGATGGCAAAAAGCAGCAGGCTTTCGAAGTGGTTGTTCATCGCGCGCCAGAGGCGGGCGGTGCGCAGGCTCATCTGATCTTCCAATGACCCGCCCAGCCGGTCCCGGTCGCGGGGCGACAGGGTTTTGCCGGTGCCAAGCTCGAGGTTGGCCGGGACCGCCATAAGGACGATCTGGCCGATCTGGAGCAATGCGGCGAGGGTGAGGGCGGTGAGTTCGGGGGTCATTGTGTCCGCCTTTGGGGTAGGGTGCGCAGCGACTGCGCACCCCAATGGGTGGCGTAATCTGCCGTTACAGATCCATCAGCAACCGGCGTGGGTCTTCCAGCGCTTCCTTGACGCGGACAAGGAAGGTCACCGCGCCTTTGCCGTCGACGATGCGGTGATCGTAGGACAGGGCGAGGTACATCATCGGGCGGATTTCGACCTTGCCGTTGATCGCCATTGGGCGGTCCTGGATCTTGTGCATGCCGAGGATGCCGGATTGCGGCGGGTTGAGGATCGGCGAGGACATCAGCGAGCCATAGACGCCGCCGTTCGAAATCGTGAAGGTGCCGCCCTGCATTTCCGCCATCGACAGCTTGCCATCGCGGGCGCGTTTGCCTTTTTCGGCGATCGCCTTTTCGATGTCGGCAAAGGACATTTGGTCGGCGTCGCGGATGACCGGAACGACGAGGCCCTGCGGCGTGCCAGCCGCGATGCCCATGTGGACAAAGTTTTTGTACACGATGTCGGTGCCGTCGATTTCGGCGTTGACCTCAGGCACTTCGTTCAATGCATGGCAGCAGGCCTTGGTGAAGAAGGACATAAAGCCGAGCTTCACGCCGTGTTTCTTCAGGAACAGATCCTTGTACTCATTCCGCAGCGCCATGACCTCGGTCATGTCGACCTCGTTATAGGTGGTCAGGATCGCGGCGGCGTTTTGCGCGTCTTTCAGACGGCGGGCGATGGTCTGGCGCAGGCGGGTCATCTTGACCCGTTCTTCGCGGGCCGAATCCTCCGCTGCGACCGGCGCGCGTGGTGCGGCGGCAGGGGCCGCAGCGGCTGCGGGCGCAGAGGTGGCGGCGGCCACGGCACGGGCCACATCTTCCTTCATCACGCGGCCATCCCGGCCCGATCCCTGGACCTGATCACGCGACACGCCAGCCTCGGCCATGGCTTTTTTCGCGGCGGGGGCGTCTTCGACGTCTTTGCCGGTTGCGGCCGGGGCGGCGGCGGGGTGCATGTCTGCTTCGCTGGGTGTGACAATGCCACCTTCGGAGGAGATCACCGCGAGTTTGGCGGTGGCATCGACGGTGGTGCCTTCGGGCGCCGTGATTTCGGCGAGGACGCCGCCGGCGGGGGCCGGAACCTCGACGCTGACCTTGTCGGTTTCCAGCTCACAGAGCATTTCGTCCTGGGCCACGGTATCGCCAACCTTTTTGAACCAGGTCGACACAGTGGCCTCGGTGACGCTTTCGCCCAGGGTCGGGACCATGACATCAACGGATTTGCCGCCGGCATCGGCCGGGGTTTCCGCTGTGGCCTCTGGTGCTTTTGCAGGCGCGGGTGCGGCGGCCTCGCCACTTTCCGAGATATTGGCGAGCAGGGCGTCAACGCCCACGGTCTCGCCCTCGTTCGCGACAATATCCGCCAAGGTGCCAGCCGCAGGCGACGGCACTTCGACCGTTACCTTGTCTGTTTCCAATTCGCACAGCATTTCGTCAACCGCGACGGTGTCGCCGGGTTTCTTGAACCATGTGGCGACAGTGGCCTCGGTCACGGATTCGCCGAGTGTGGGGACGCGTACTTCGGTTGCCATAACTTACTTTCCTTCGATCGTCAGCGCCTGATCAATCAGGGCGGCTTGTTGGGCTTTGTGTTGCGAGGCGAGGCCGGTGGCCGGGGAGGCGCTGGCGGCGCGCCCGACATAAATCGGGCGATTGTGGGTGGCTTTGATCCGGTTGAGAACCCATTCAAGGTTTGGTTCCATAAAGGTCCAGGCGCCTTGGTTTTTGGGTTCTTCCTGACACCAGATCATTTCGGCGTCTTTGAAGCGTTCCAGTTCCTTGACGGCAGAGATCGCCGGGAAGGGATAGAATTGTTCGAACCGCAAGAGATAGATATCGTCGATGCCACGGGCATCGCGTTCCTCAAGCAGGTCATAGTAGACCTTGCCAGAGCACATCACCACGCGCTTGATCTTGTCATCCGATTGCAGGGTGGTGTCGGAATTGCCCTTTTCGGCATCATCCCACAGCACCCGGTGGAAGCTTGACCCGGTGGTGAAATCTTCGGTTTCCGAGATCGCCAGCTTGTGACGCAAAAGCGATTTCGGCGTCATCAGGATCAGAGGTTTGCGGAAGGTGCGGTGAATCTGGCGACGCAGGATGTGGAAGTAGTTGGCCGGGGTGGTGCAATTCGCCACGATCCAGTTGTCCTGACCACACATTTGCAGGAAGCGTTCCAACCGTGCGGAGGAGTGTTCTGGTCCCTGACCTTCAAAACCATGCGGCAGCAGGCAGACAAGCCCGGACATGCGCAGCCATTTGCTTTCGCCGGAAGAGATGAACTGGTCGAACATGATCTGGGCACCGTTGGCGAAATCGCCGAACTGGGCCTCCCACATCACCAGCGCGTTGGGTTCGGCCAATGTGTAGCCATATTCGAACCCGCTGACCGCATATTCCGACAGGGCGCTGTCGATGACATCGAAACGGGCCTGACCTTCGCGGATGTTGTTGAGCGGATAGTAACGCTCTTCTGTGTTTTGATTGATGATCGCCGAGTGACGTTGTGAAAACGTGCCGCGCGCGGAATCCTGGCCCGACAGACGTACCGGGATACCTTCGGTGACAAGTGAGCCAAAGGCCAGCGCCTCGGCTGTGGCCCAGTCAAAGCCTTTGCCGGTTTCCGCCATCTTCTTCTTGGCTTCCAGAATACGGCCCACCGTTTTGTGCAGCGGGAAACCATCCGGCACCCGTGTCAATGCGGTGGTGACCTCGTCAAAGGTCTCGGGCTTGATCGCGGTTTCGCCGCGCTGGTAGTCGTCGTCGCTTTGGCGATCCAGATGGGACCAACGCCCATCCAGCCAGTCGGCCTTGTTGGGTTTGTAATCCTTGCCGACTTCGAATTCCTCGTTCAGGTGGGCCTGAAACGCGGCTTTCATATCCTCGATTTCGCCTTCGGGGATCAGGCCATCCTTGACCAGACGTTCGGTATAAAGCGACAGCGTGGTTTTGTGGCCTTTGATCTTTTTGTACATCACGGGGTTGGTGAACATCGGTTCATCGCCCTCGTTGTGACCGAACCGGCGGTAGCAGAAAATGTCGATCACCACGTCTTTGGCGAACTTCTGACGGAACTCGGTTGCGACCTTGGCGGCGTGGACCACGGCCTCGGGATCGTCGCCGTTGACGTGGAAAATCGGCGCTTCCACCACCAATGCGTTGTCGGTCGGATAGGGCGACGAGCGCGAGAAATGCGGCGCCGTGGTAAAGCCGATCTGGTTGTTGACCACCACATGGATCGTGCCGCCGGTCTTGTGACCGCGCAGGCCTGACAGGGCAAAACATTCCGCGACCACACCCTGACCGGCAAAGGCGGCATCGCCATGCAGAAGCACAGGGATGACGGTCTTGTGCTCGAAATCTTTTTTCTGGTCCTGTTTGGCGCGGGCCTTGCCCAGAACCACCGGGTTCACCGCCTCGAGGTGGCTGGGGTTGGCAGTCAGCGACAGGTGCACGGTATTGCCGTCGAATTCCCGGTCGCTGGAGGCCCCGAGGTGGTATTTCACATCGCCAGAGCCATCGACGCTTTCAGGTTTGAAGCTGCCGCCCTGGAATTCGTTGAAAATCGCCCGATAGGGTTTGTTCATCACATTGGCCAGCACCGACAGACGTCCACGGTGCGGCATGCCGATCACGATTTCCTGGACCCCAAGCGCGCCGCCGCGTTTGATGATCTGTTCCATCGCGGGAATAAGGCTCTCGCCGCCGTCAAGGCCGAAGCGCTTGGTGCCCATGTATTTGACATGCAGGAATTTTTCGAAACCCTCGGCTTCGACCATCTTGTTCAGAATGGCTTTGCGGCCTTCACGGCTGAACTTCACTTCCTTGCCGTAGCCTTCGATCCGTTCTTTCAGCCATGCTGATTGTTCGGGATCGGAAATATGCATGTATTGCAGCGCGAAAGTGCCGCAATAGGTGCGTTTGACGATTTCCACGATCTGACGCATCGAAGCGATTTGCAGCCCCAGAACGTTGTCGATGAAAATCGGCCGGTCCATGTCCGCGCCGGTAAAACCATAGGTTTTGGGGTCAAGCTCGGGGTGGGAAGTCTCTTCGCGCAGGCCCAGAGGATCAAGATCGGCGGCCAGATGGCCCCGGATCCGATAGGCCCGGATCAGCATCAGCGCCCGGATCGAATCCAACACCGCGCGCTGGATCTGGTTATCGGTCAGCTCGATGCCTTTTTCGCTGGCCTTGGCGGCAATCTTCTTGCCCGCCGATTTTGTTTCTTCCGGCGGCGGGGCGGCCATTCGCCGGTCAGCGCGCTTGTCAGGTCATCGCCGGGCACCGGCGGCCAATCGGCACGTGCCCAGCTGGGGCCCTGTGCCTCTTTCTTGACGTCGAGGTCCGCATCGCCCAACTGATGGAAAAACTCCTGCCAGGCCTGATCAACCGACGTGGGATCATTGGCATAGCGGGCGTATATCTGTTCCAGATATTCCGCATTGTGCCCCTGCATGAAGCTGGAGGCGTGGAAAAGGTCGTTGGGGCTTTGGTCGGTCATCTTGGCACCTTTGGCGGACGTGAACCGGTTGTCATTCAATGGGTAGGGCGGGGATAACCCCGCCTTACCTTAGGTTATTTTGGCCGTTTGAACAGGGGCCTAGCCCTTGTCGATAGCTTCCTTGACCGCTTCACCCAGCGTTGCCGGGCTGTCGGCGACGACGATGCCTGCGGCGCGCATGGCTTCGATCTTGTCTTCTGCGCCGCCTTTGCCACCGGCCACAATCGCGCCGGCATGGCCCATGCGACGGCCCGGAGGGGCGGTGCGCCCGGCAATAAAGCCCGCGGTCGGTTTCCAGCGGCCCTTTTTCTTTTCATCGGCCAGGAACTGTGCCGCTTCTTCTTCGGCAGAGCCACCGATTTCACCGATCATGATGATCGACTGGGTTTCGTCATCGGCCAGGAACATTTCCAGCACGTCGATATGCTCGGTGCCTTTGATCGGGTCGCCACCGATGCCAACCGCCGAAGACTGGCCAAGACCCAGGTCCGAGGTTTGCTTCACGGCTTCGTATGTCAAGGTGCCGGAGCGGCTGACAACGCCACAGGTGCCACGTTTGTGGATATGGCCGGGCATGATGCCGATTTTGCAGGCATCCGGCGTGATGACACCGGGGCAGTTCGGGCCGATCAGGCGGCTTTTGCTGCCTTCCAGGGCGCGCTGCACCTTCATCATGTCCAGCACCGGGATGCCTTCGGTGATGCAGACGATCAGCGGCATTTCCGCATCAATCGCTTCGAGGATCGAATCCGCAGCAAAGGGCGGCGGGACATAGATCACCGATGCATTGGCTTCGGTCACATGCATCGCTTCATGCACCGAGTTGAAGACCGGCAGGTCAAGATGGGTTTGCCCACCTTTGCCGGGGGTCACGCCGCCGACCATCTTGGTGCCATAGGCGATGGCCTGTTCGGTGTGGAATGTGCCCTGCGAGCCGGTAAGGCCCTGACAGATCACTTTGGTGTTTTCGTCTACGAGGACTGCCATTTTCGGAGTCTCCTGAATTTATCACGTTGGGTGCGCATTCATTGCGCACCAGAATTCCGGGGATAGGCGCGCAATGAGTGCGCACCCTTCGGCGTCAGCCTTTGACCGCTTTCACGATCTTCTCGGCACCGTCTTTCAGGTCGTCAGCGGCAATCACATCCACATCGGAATTGTTGATGATCGCCTTGCCCTGTTCAACGTTGGTACCTTCCAGACGTACAACCAGCGGCACTTTCAGACCGACCTCTTTCACCGCGGCGATCACGCCCTCGGCGATGACGTCACAGCGCATGATGCCGCCGAAGATGTTCACCAGAATGCCTTTGACCTGCGGATCGCTCGTGATGATCTTGAACGCTTCGGTCACTTTCTCTTTGGTTGCGCCGCCGCCCACGTCAAGGAAGTTGGCAGGCTCTGCACCGTAGAGTTTGATGATGTCCATGGTTGCCATGGCCAGGCCCGCGCCGTTCACCATACAGCCGATTTCACCGTCCAGAGCGATGTAGTTCAGGTCGTACTTGGACGCCTCAAGCTCTTTGGAATCTTCTTCGGTGGTGTCGCGCAGTTCGGCGATGTCGGGGTGGCGATAGATCGCGTTGCCGTCAAAGCTGATCTTGGCATCGAGCACTTTCAGATCACCGCCATCGGTCACGATCAGCGGGTTGATTTCCAGCATCTCCATGTCTTTTTCGATGAAGGCCTGGTACAGCTGGCCCATCAGCACAACGCATTGCTTGACCTGCTTGCCGGTCAGACCCAGCGAAAAAGCGATGCGGCGGCCGTGGAACGCCTGGTAACCGGTGGCCGGATCAACCGAGAAGCTGAGGATTTTTTCCGGGGTCGACGCGGCGACCTCTTCGATGTCCATGCCGCCCTCGGTCGAGCAGACAAACGACACGCGGCTGGTCTGGCGATCCACCAGCAGGGCGAGGTACAATTCGGTTTCAATGCCCGAACCGTCTTCGATGTAGATGCGGTTGACCTGTTTGCCCGCCGGGCCGGTCTGATGCGTGACCAATGTGCGGCCCAGCATCTTTTTCGCTTCTTCCGAAGCTTCCTGCGCCGATTTGGTCAGGCGCACACCGCCCTTTTCGCCGGCGCTCTCTTCTTTGAAAGAGCCTTTGCCGCGTCCACCTGCGTGGATCTGGGCCTTGACCACCCACAATGGGCCGTCCATTTCGCTAGCCTTGGTCTTGGCTTCTTCCGCTTTCAGTACGACCCGCCCGTCAGAAACCGGTGCGCCGTAAGAGCGAAGCAGTGCCTTCGCCTGATACTCATGAATGTTCATGGATCATCTGTCCCGTCTTGCTGCAATTGCACCACCTTTGGCATAATGGGGTGACGTAGCTAAACGGTAATTTGCCACAGAACGGTGTTAGCGCCGAAATTCCGACATTTGTGATCACACGATTTTCTGCTGTGATCACAAAATTTGTGGCAGGTGGTCAGATGCTATCGGCAAAGCGAATCACTTGACATGAAATCGCGGGAAAAAGCGGGGTTTTGCGATCCCGGCAAAGGCCGCCAAACCCGGTTTCTGTTGCGGGATCTGTTGTGGCGAATGGAAAGCCCCCTGACCCCAAAAGAAAAGGCGCCCGAAATCGGACGCCCCTTCCAATACTTGTCGGTGCAGTCGCTTATGCCAGCGAGCTGTCGATACCCTTGCAGGCTTCGACCAGACCTTTGACGGCCTTGATCGAGGTATCAAACATCTCTTGCTCTTCTTTGTTGAGCTTGATGTTGACGATCTTTTCGATGCCACCCGCGCCAATCACGGTGGGCACGCCGACATACATGCCGTTCAGGCCGAATTCGCCGTCGCAATATGCCGCGCAGGGCAGAACGCGTTTCTGATCTTTCAGATAGGCTTCGGCCATTTCGATCGCGCTGGTCGCCGGGGCATAGAACGCCGAGCCGGTTTTCAACAGGCCAACGATTTCCGCACCGCCATCACGGGTCCGCTGAACGATGGCGTCCAGTTTTTCCTGTGTGGTCCAGCCCATCGCAACCAGATCGGGCAGCGGGATACCCGCAACGGTGGAATACCGCACCGACGGCACCATGGTGTCGCCGTGGCCGCCCAGAACAAAGGCGGTGACGTCTTTCATCGACACGTCGAATTCCGACGCCAGGAAGTGACGGAACCGCGCGCTGTCCAGCACGCCGGCCATGCCGCAAACCTTGGCATGGGGCAGGCCGGAAAATTCACGCAGCGCCCAGACCATCGCATCCAGCGGGTTGGTGATGCAGATCACGAATGCGTCGGGGCAGTTGTCGCGGATGCCTTCGCCGACGGATTTCATGACCTTCAGGTTGATACCCAGCAGGTCATCACGCGACATGCCCGGCTTGCGCGGCACGCCGGCGGTCACGATGCAAACATCTGCGCCAGCGATGTCGGCGTAATCCTGGGTGCCTTTCAGTGTGGCGTCAAAGCCTTCTGAAGGCCCGGATTCCGCAATGTCGAGCGCTTTGCCTTCGGGTGTGCCTTCTGCAATGTCAAACAGGACGACATCGCCCAATTCCTTGAGCGCGACGAGATGAGCAAGGGTGCCACCGATTTGTCCCGCGCCGATAAGGGCAATCTTGGGTCTGGCCATGGAATTTTCTCCGGTCAGGGTTGGAATTGGCAATTTGGGTAGTGCGCTTTTGGTCCCGACGCAAGTGCGCCGCGCTGCGGCGTGTCACGGTGGCGGGGCTGGCAGGCGTGCCAAGTTAACGCTAAAGACCCAAGAACTAGGGCAGTTAGGCGGCATTTGGATGTTGGAATTTACACCGGGATTTTTCGCGATTGCATTGCCCGCTGTCGCTTTTGCAGGCATGTCAAAGTCCGGATTCGGCTCTGGTGCCGCTTTTGCAAGCTCTTCGATTCTGGCAATTGTGCTGCCGCCGGGGCTGGCATTGGGCATCATGCTGCCGCTTTTGATGCTGGTCGATGTCGCCAGTCTGCGGCCCTATTGGAAACGCTGGTCCTGGCCAGAAGCGCGCCGGTTGATGCTTGGGGCGCTGCCCGGGGTGGCGTTGGGCACCGCGCTTTATCAGGTCACCAATGACGACATGATCCGGTTCCTGATCGGCCTGATTTCAATTGTTTTTGTAATTTGGCAGGTCAGCGTGAAACTGGGCTGGATCAGGCTGGGCCGGAACGGGATGCCGGCGCGCGGGGGATATTGGGCCGGTTTGGTCGCGGGGTTCACCAGCTTTGTCAGCCACGCGGGCGGCCCGCCTGCGGCGGTGTATCTGCTGGGTCGAAATCTCGACAAGACCCCGTATCAGGCGACGACGGTGCTTGTGTTCTGGGCCATCAATCTGCTGAAATTCGTGCCGTACAGCTTTCTTGGAATCTTTACGCTGCAGACCTTTACCGCCGATCTCTATCTCGTGCTGGCGGCGTTGTTTGGCGCGTGGCTCGGCGTCAAGGCGCATCACATGATCCCGCAGCAGGTGTTTTTCACCCTGACCTACATCTTGCTGTCGTGCACCGGGGTCAAACTGATCTGGGATGCGCTGTACTGATGGGGCCGGATTGAAATCGGCCTGAACGAAAACGAAGACAATGGGTCACGGTTGGATCACGTGACCGCCATTCACGGGTCAGGCATCCGTGCCCGCCACCGGAAGTGTTTCCGCCAGGGTTTCAAAGGCTTGCCCCGAAGCCAGCAAACAGGTGACGCCGTTGGCCATGGTGACGATGATCGTCCAGCTGCCGGTTTCCTGAGAGGCAAACACCTCGACCACGGCGTTTTGACTGCCCAGGCCGATGGATTGCCGGGTCTCGCCGTATTTTTCCGCCAGCCGTGCGATGACTTTTGGCCGAGGTGCACAATTTTGGCCGGCGGGGCGTTGGCCTTGGACTTCCAGCTGGTTTTGGCTCTGTGGGTTTTGCACCTGAGTTTGCGCCTGAGTTTGCGCCTGTACCTGTGTGGCCGCCAACACCAGCGTGCCTGGCCCCAAGTGCCAGAACCACGTCCCGAAAATTCCTCATAACTAACCCTCCATTGGATGTGGCCGCATCGGCCAGTGCCTGGAAATTGGGCGAACCCTGTTGGTCAGCCCTGAGGATACCGTGCCGCAAAAGGATTAATTCCTGGGTAAACCGGGCGCGCGATGGGTGTTGCGCCCGGTTTTTGCTGCGCCGCGGCGATTTCGGTCTTGAACTTTTTGCAAATTAATGCCCCTTATTCGCGCAACAATGTTACACGGCGAATTAAGCAGGCCAGCAACTGGCACGTTTTCAGAAGGATCCGACCCATGGATATGCGCGCGCGCCCCTATCGTTCTGTTCTCTATATTCCCGGTTCCAAGGACCGGGCGTTGGCCAAGGCCCGCACTTTGGCCGTCGATGCGATCATTTTTGATCTCGAAGATGCTGTTGCGGTTGAGGAAAAGGTCAATGCGCGTGCCACACTGGCGGCGGCGCTGGGTCAGGGCGGCTATGGCCAGCGCATGAAAATCGTCCGGATCAACGGGTTGGATACCGAATGGGGGGCTGACGATGCCCGCGCGGTTGCGGATATGGCTCCTGATGTGGTGTTGCTGCCCAAGGTGAATTCCGCCGCTAATCTTGATGCTCTGGCGGACATCACCGGCGACCTGCCGATCTGGGCGATGATGGAATCGCCACTGGGGATGCTGAATGCCGCTGAAATTGCCGCACATCCAAAGCTGGCCGGGTTTGTCATGGGCACCAATGATCTGGCCAAGGACCTGCAATGCCGGTTCCGGGCGGATCGCCTGCCGATGATGACCTCGCTTGGGCTGTGCCTGTTGGCGGCCAAGGCGCATGGGGTGGTGATTGTGGATGGCGTATATAATGCGTTCAAGGATGACGCAGGCCTGCGCGCGGAATGCGAACAGGGGCGTGACATGGGCATGGATGGCAAGACACTGATCCATCCGGCGCAGGTCGATATCGCCAATGCGGCCTTTGCCCCGTCCGAGGCCGAGGTCGACCTGGCCGGGCGTCAGATCGCCGCTTTTGAAGAGGCCGAGGCCAAAGGGCAGGGGGTTGCCGTGGTCGACGGGCGCATTGTTGAAAACCTTCACGTTGCCACCGCACGGGAAACTCTGGCAAAAGCCGAGATGATAGCCGCCCTTTCATCGGAGTAAGCCAATGTTTGTCCTGATCCTCGGCCTCGCCCTCTGGGTGCTGGCACATTTCTTTAAACGCATATCGCCAGAGCGCCGTGCCGCCCTGGGCGACAAGGGCAAGGGCATTGTTGCGCTGGCGATTGTTGTCTCTGTCGTTTTGATGGTTCTGGGCTACCGCGCCGCGCCGTTCATTGACGTGTGGTTCCCGCCGGATTGGGCGCGCCATGTGAACTATCTGTTGGTGCTTGCCGCGCTGTTCATGACGTCACCTGCGCCCAAGAAGGGGCGTCTTCTCTCTGGTATGCGCCATCCGATGTTGATCGGGTTCAGTCTTTGGGCAATCGCGCATTTGTTGGTCAATGGCGATCTGGCCTCGGTCATTCTGTTTGGCGGATTGCTGGTGTGGGCCGTGGTGCAGATAGCGGTGATCAACCGGGCAGAACCCAATTGGACCGCCCCCGCAGGCGGAAGTTATGCCAAGGACGGGATGTTTGCCGCCATATCCGTCATCCTGTTCGGGGTGATCGGTTTTATTCACGGGCTGGTTGGCCCATCACCCTTTGGATGATGAGATCATGAAACTTTATCGTTTTCTGTCCGCGGATGACACATCCGCCTTTTGCCACAAAGTCACCGAGGCCCTGAACAAGGGTTGGGTTCTGCATGGGTCGCCGACCTATGCCTATGACCATGCCAATGGCGTGATGCGCTGTGGTCAGGCCGTCACCAAAGAGGCCGACGGCACCTATACCCCCGACATGAAACTGGGAGCGCAGTGAATGGCAAAGACCAATCCGGGCCGGTTCTTCGAGGATTACACGCTGGGAGAGGTGATCCCCCATGCGGTGCCGCGCACGATTTCCGGCGGCGAACGTGCGCTTTATCATGCGCTCTATCCCGCCCGGCATGCGCTGTATTCTTCTGATGAATTTGCTCGCGCTTCTGGACTGGCGGCGGCGCCGATTGATGATCTGGCGGCGTTTCATGTGGTGTTTGGCAAATCGGTGCCTGATATTTCGCTGAATGCGGTGGCCAACCTCGGCTATGCCGAGGGCAACTGGCGGCTGCCGGTCTATCCCGGCGATACCCTGCGTTCCGAATCCGAGGTGATTGGCCTCAAGCAGAACTCCAACGGCAAAAGCGGTGTGGTCTATGTGCGCACCCGTGGTCTGAACCAGCGTGACGAAGTGGTGATGGATTATGTCCGTTGGGTTATGGTGCGCAAAGGCGATCTTGATGCGCCTGCGCCGGACATGGTGATCCCGGATCTGCAAAAGGTCATTCCTGCCTCAGATCTGGTGATCCCGGCGGGGCTGGATTTCAGCGCTTACGATTTTGCACTGGCCGGAGAGCCGCATCGCTGGGGCGATTATGACATTGGCGAGGTCATTGACCACGTGGATGGCGTGACCATCGAAGAGGCAGAACATATGCTCGCCACCCGCCTGTGGCAGAACACCGCCAAGGTGCATTTCGACGCCACTTTCCGACCAGACGGCCAGCGGCTGATCTATGGCGGCCATATCATTTCCATGGCGCGGGCGTTGTCCTTTAACGGGCTGGCCAATGCGCAGATGATTGTGGGGCTGAATGGCGGTGCCCATGCCAATCCGTGTTTCTCCGGCCTGACGGTCAAAGCCTGGTCCGAGGTTCTGGACAAGGCCGAAACATCTGCGCCGGGCGTTGGCGCAATCCGTCTGCGTCTGGTGGCGACATCCGGCGGCGAGGCATTCACGCTCCGGGGTGAGGACGGCAAATATCTGCCGCATGTGCTGCTGGATCTGGATTATTGGGCGCTGATGCCAATGTGATCACATTGGCGGGGTTTCGTGATCGCTAACAAATTCCTGACTGTTTTAGACGGGATTTTGACCCGCAATAATAAGCTGAGTTGGCAATGCCAACTCAGTGTCGGAATTTTGTGATCACTGGCTTTGCGGCTGTGATCACAAATGTGGAAAAACCGCCGATTGAGACAAAAAACCGCCTCTATGCGGCGGTGCGGCGCGTGACAGACGCGTAAAAATCACTATCAAAGGAGGCAAGTGAACCGAAAGGATATGCCATGGCCGATGTAAATCGCGGCAACCGACCGCTCTCGCCCTTTATGCTGGGCAAGTATTACAGGTTTCAGCTGAACTCCGTGACCTCGATCCTCACCCGGATCACCGGCAATGCGCTGCTTCTGGGCGCGCTTCTGGTGGTGTGGTGGCTTCTGGCTGCGGCAAGTGGGCCGGACTATTTCGCCACCGTTGATTGGATCGTGACCAGCTATGTCGGCGACCTGATCATGTTCGGATCGGTCTGGGCCTTGTGGTTCCATTCGCTGGCCGGTGTGCGCCATCTGATCTGGGATCAGGGCAAATGCCTTGATGTTGCCGTCGCCGACAAGCTTGGCTGGGGCATCATCTATGGGTCGGCGATCCTGACCATCCTTACAATCATCATCGTCTGAGGGGGCTGACACATGGCATTTCTAACTGACCGCAAACGCGCCGTAGGCCGTGGCAGCGCCAAGACCGGCGTTGATCATTTCTGGTCGATGAAGGTGTCCTCGATCGCATTGATGATCCTGGTTCCGCTTTTCGTTTTTTCCTTCGGCTCTATCCTTGGCGGCACCTATGAAGAGGTCATCGCCGCCTATTCCCGGCCATTCCCCGCAATCGTCGCGATCCTGACCATCGTCGTCGGCTTCATGCACTTCAAGGATGGCGCACGGGTAATGATCGAGGACTATGTGCACGGCACATTGGGCCAGGCCCTGATTATCGGGGTGATCTGTTTGAGTTATGCTGCGGCTGCGACCGGCGTTTACGCCGTCGTCAAGATCGCGCTTTAAGAGACCGGAGCTGACAATGGCTGAATATTCCTACGAGACGCATGATTATGACGTCGTGGTTGTGGGGGCTGGCGGTGCCGGTCTGCGCGCGACGCTGGGCATGGCGGAACAGGGTCTGCGCACCGCTTGCGTGACCAAGGTTTTCCCGACGCGGTCGCATACCGTGGCAGCACAGGGCGGCATCGCGGCCTCGCTGTCGAACATGGGGCCGGACCACTGGCAGTGGCATATGTATGACACGGTCAAAGGTTCCGACTGGCTTGGCGATACCGACGCGATGGAATACCTCGCCCGCGAAGCGCCCAAGGCGGTTTACGAGCTGGAACACTATGGCGTGCCGTTTTCGCGGACCGAAGAAGGCAAGATCTATCAGCGCCCGTTTGGCGGCCATACCACCGAATTCGGTGAAGGCCCCGCCGTGCAACGGACCTGTGCCGCTGCTGACCGCACCGGCCACGCCATCCTGCACACGCTTTATGGCCAGTCGCTGAAGCAACAGGCGGAATTCTACGTCGAATATTTTGCCATCGACCTGTTGATGGCCGATGATGGCTCCTGTCAGGGTGTGCTCTGCTGGAAGCTCGACGACGGCACCATGCATGTCTTCAACGCCAAGACCGTGGTGCTGGCCACCGGCGGTTATGGCCGCGCCTATTTCTCGGCCACCTCGGCCCATACCTGCACCGGTGACGGTGGCGGCATGGTCGCACGGGCGGGCCTGCCGATGCAGGACATGGAATTCGTGCAATTCCACCCGACCGGCATCTATGGCTCTGGCTGTCTGATCACCGAGGGTGCACGCGGCGAGGGTGGGTTCCTGACCAACTCCGAAGGCGAGCGGTTCATGGAGCGCTATGCGCCCCAGTACAAGGACCTCGCCCCGCGCGATTATGTTTCGCGCTCGATGACGATGGAGATCCGCGAAGGCCGCGGTGTCGGTGACGAAGGTGATCACATCCACCTGAACCTGTCGCATCTGCCACCCGAGGCATTGGCCGAACGTCTGCCCGGTATTTCGGAAAGCGCGCGCATTTTCGCCGGTGTGGATGTCACCAAGGAACCGATCCCGGTTCTGCCGACCGTGCACTATAACATGGGCGGCATTCCAACCAACTATTGGGGTGAGGTTCTGAACCCCACCGCCGATGATCCCAACCGCATCGTGCCGGGCCTGATGGCCGTGGGCGAGGCCGGTTGCGCCTCGGTGCACGGGGCCAACCGCCTCGGGTCGAACTCTCTGATCGACCTTGTGGTCTTTGGCCGCGCCGCTGCGATCCGTGCGGGCAAGGTTGTCGACGCCGAAAGCGCCGTGCCAACCGCCCCCAAGAGCCAGATCGACAAGGCGTTCGACCGCTTTGACGGGCTGCGCAATGCCAAAGGCGGCATTCCTACCGCAGAGCTGCGTCTGGAAATGCAGAAAACCATGCAGGCCGATGCTGCTGTTTTCCGCACCGCCAAGACAATGGCCGAAGGTGTCGAGAAGATGACCGCCATTGCCGCCAAGCTGGACGATCTGAAAGTGACGGATACATCGCTGGTCTGGAACTCTGATCTGATGGAAACGCTGGAGCTGACCAACCTGATGCCCAACGCACTGGCCACCATCGTTGGCGCCGAAGCGCGTGAGGAAAGCCGCGGCGCACATGCGCATGAGGATTTCCCCAAGCGTGATGACGACAAATGGCGTGTGCACACCATCAGTCGCATTGACGGCAACAAGGTCGATCTGAGCTTCCGCCCGGTGGTCACCGATCCATTGTCGACCGAAGCCGAAGGTGGCATTTCGCTCAAACGGATCGCCCCGAAAGAAAGGACGTTCTGATGCCGCTGATCAAACGTGCCTCTCTGGTGGCGCTGGCCTTCTGTGCGGCACCGGCCATGGCGCAGGAATATTATGGCGAAAAGGGCTGGACCGGGGACGAGGGTTCAAAATCCTACGTGGCGGAGGAAGCGCAATATATCGCGACCGCACCCGAGGTCTATGTCCAGGCAGAGGTGCAGCATGCTGCGCCTTATGTCCCTTATGGCTGTGTCATGGGCCTTGGCGTCATGCAGCGCGGCACTTTGATCTGTCCGGGGCACTGAATGTTCGGCACGCGATCCATCATATGCGTTGCGGTGGCTGCCCTGTCGCTGGCGGCATGTACGCCTGCCTCGCAGGATTTGCTGGCGCGTAACGCGGCGAAATCGGTGGTCGCGCGTGCCGCGACAGAACGCCTTCCTGGTGTGCCGGTCGAGCCCTATACCAACTGCATCATCGACAATGCCAGTTCCCAGCAGATCCTGACGCTTGCGGCGGATGCCGTGACCGGGCCGACCGCCTCGACCTGGGAAATCATCACCGGGATTGCGCGCAAACCCGAGACCCTCCAATGCCTGCTGACCAATGGTGTCAGCGCCTTGCTGCAATAGGAGGGCTGCATGGGCCTTTTGGTAGACATCATAGACATCGTTGGCTCGCTTAGAAGTGAGTGGTCCAATTACGAAAAGAGTCTGACGGTTAAAGAAGCACTCCAAGTTCGACGTGCGTTGAAGGTTCTTAAATTTTCAAATGCTACTATCTCGCGGATAAGCGGTGCGACCCATGATGATTTCGAGTACATTGCCATCACACAGCGAGACTTGTCGCAAGAAGTGAGCGTTGCGTTAGAGGTATTGCATGCGTTCGCTGAAAAACATTGCACTTCCATTCGGACAGCACGAATAGCGAATACAATCAGCGATTACAAACTTGGACTTAGAGGCCAAATTGGTAATGCGCTTTATAGTCCGCACAAGCGGGCTGCTAAGAGGGATGCAATGATGAAGGTTGTTATCGAGCTTAACAAACTAATAGAAGAGCTAGACGAGCGGCTAGAAACTCATATCCGCTAGGAGCAACGACATGGTACAACTGACCCTTCCCAAGAATTCCCGCATCACCAAGGGCAAGACATGGCCCAAGCCCGAGGGCGCGACCAATGTGCGCCAATTCCAGATCTATCGCTGGAACCCGGATGACGGCAAACAGCCATCGGTCGATACCTATTTCCTGGATATGGACAAATGCGGGCCGATGATCCTGGACGCGCTGATCAAGATCAAGAACGAGATTGATCCGACCCTGACCTTCCGCCGCTCCTGCCGCGAAGGCATTTGCGGATCCTGCGCGATGAACATCGACGGCATCAACACGCTGGCCTGTATCTATGGTCTGGACGAGGTGAAGGGCGACGTAAAGATCTATCCGCTGCCGCATATGCCGGTGGTCAAGGATCTGATCCCCGACCTGACGCATTTTTATGCGCAACACGCGTCCATCATGCCGTGGCTGGAAACCAAGACCAACCGCCCGGCCAAGGAATGGAAGCAGTCGATCGAAGACCGCAAGAAGCTTGATGGGCTTTATGAATGCGTGATGTGCGCGTCGTGTTCGACGTCCTGCCCGTCTTACTGGTGGAACGGCGATCGCTATCTCGGACCCGCAGCGCTGTTGCATGCCTATCGCTGGATCATCGACAGCCGCGACGAAGCTACCGGCGAGCGTTTGGATGAACTGGAAGATCCGTTCAAGCTCTACCGGTGCCACACCATCATGAACTGCGCCAAGACCTGTCCCAAGGGGTTGAACCCGGCGCTGGCGATTGCCGAAATCAAGAAAATGATCGTGGACCGCACGGTTTAATCGTTCGGGGGCGGCCCGGTGGAGGGTATCGTCGCCGGTCTGATCCTTGCAGCGCTGGCCGGGGCAAGCATCCCGGTCGGGGCGGTTCTGGCCGCGCTCGAGGATCGGCTCAAGCCACAGTGGCAGGACCGGGCGACCCATACGGTGGCCGCCTTTGGTGGCGGCGCGCTGTTTTCTGCCATTGCTTTTGTGCTGCTGCCAGAGGCCATTGACCGGCTGTCCGCGGTTCCGTTGATGGGGCTGTTTCTGGCGGGCGGGCTGGTGTTTTACGGCGTCGATGCCATGCTGTCGCGCATGGGCGGCGGCGGCGCGCAGTTTCTGGCGATGATGCTGGATTACGTGCCCGAGGCCATGGCGCTGGGCGCTTTGGTCGTTGGGCGGGCCGATGTGGCGATGCTGACCGCTGGATTGATCGCCCTGCAAAACGTGCCCGAAGGATTTTCGGCCTACCGCGAGATGATCGCCGCCGGCCATGCCAGCCGCAACAAGCTGTTGTTATTGTTTGCTCTGATGGTGCCGGTCGGTCCGGCGGCGGCGGCGATGGGGTTTTTCGTATTGGCGGATGTGCCCGCTGTTTTGGGCGGGGTGATGGCCTTTGCTTCGGGCGGCATCCTCTATCTGTTGTTTCAGGACGTCGCACCACAGGCAAAACTTGGCGGTTCTGGCGGCCCACCGTTGGGCGCTGTTGCGGGATTTGCTTTGGGGCTGGCCGGGCATCTCGCCACGCTTTGACATTGCTTGCATCGCATGGCTCTGATCGACGGAAATGCCCCCACGCCACGAAAGTGAGAAGGCTGTAATGACCAAAGATTCCGATGATCTGATCAATTTCGACTCGCCTGAGGCGTTTGCTGCCGCGGGGCGCGCATTATCGGCCCGCATGCATTATCTCAATCGTGTGGCGATGGGGGAAAGTGTTTTTGCCTCGCAAGTGGCCGAAGCAATGCGCAATCTTTGCAAGGCATTTGAGTTGCGCGCGAAAGACCCGGAGGTTTCACGCGCATTCGGCGATGGCTGGACCCAGGGCACAATGAGCGATGCGGAAAAGATCGCCTTTCTATCTAAATTGATACTGGAAGATCCCAATACCCCGGTGCCGCAACATGACGGTCGGCCTGACCCTTGATTGTGTTCGTCGGCCTGCTGATCGCCTTTGTGCTGGTGATGATCTTTTCCCGCCCGGCGACGCGCAATTGCCGCTGGCGACGGGGCAGGGAAGATGGGCAGGTGGTTTGGACCTGTGCATATTGTGGCGCAAAAACCCCGGGCAGCGATCGGGAATCCCGAAAAATTGCATGCGAACAAAGCCTTAGGCGAAAGCCGCAAAATTTCTTTGGCTGGCATGATTTTTTGGCTTGATCGAATCCGCGAATAACCTCATATGCGGCTTCAAGACGCCAACGCACGCGCCTCTGTCGAGGTGGGCAAGCACCCACGCGGTTACGTAGCGACGGTAACGTCTCCCTTGGAACTGAGCGGTCTGAGCCGGAAAACCGGAATGGCCGAGTCTTTTGGAGATGACCATGAACGCATATGTAACCGGGCTTTCGGCCTGCGATGCCGCTGTTGTATCCGGCAGCGATTTTTCCCGTACCGAAGCCTTCATCCGTGACAATATCTTTGCCCGTCCGACCCTGGTGATCGACACCCAGGCCGTGGCCCGCCAATACGCCGCCCTGTCACAAGGTCTGGGCCGTGCGCGCATCCATTATGCGGTCAAGGCCAACCCGGCCCCGGAAATCCTGCGCACCCTGCGCGAGCTGGGTTCGAACTTTGACGCGGCGTCGCGGGTCGAGCTGCAAATGTGCCTGGATGCCGGTGCACGCCCGGATCAGCTGTCGTTTGGCAACACCATCAAACGCGCATCTGACATTGCTTGGGCGCATAGCGTCGGTATTGACCTGTTCGCGGTGGATGCCGAAGAAGAGATTGAAAAGATTGCCGAAAATGCGCCCGGCGCGCGTGTCTATCTGCGGATCATTGTCGAAGCGACCGAAGCGGAATGGCCGCTGACCCGCAAGTTCGGCTCTGCGCGTGACAAGGCGCTGGCGCTGATTTCGGATGCCAAGGCACATGGGTTGAACCCGGTTGGTCTGTCGTTCCATGTCGGGTCGCAAACCCGTCGCGCCGCGATGTGGGCACCGATCCTTGATCAGGTTGCGGCGGTCTGGCACGCGGCAAAGGCCGAAGGGCATGCGCTGACCCTGTTGAACATCGGCGGTGGTTTCCCGGCCTTTTATGGCAAGGAAATCGACGCACCGGCGCTCTATGCCGCCGAAGTCATGCGATTGGTGCAAGAGCGGTTTGGCGACGTGCC
Organism: Phaeobacter sp. J2-8; assembly: GCF_022867865.1. Lineage (GTDB taxonomy): Bacteria > Pseudomonadota > Alphaproteobacteria > Rhodobacterales > Rhodobacteraceae > Marinovum. Next base: position 919,080 of record NZ_JALIEC010000001.1, read on the forward strand.
GGAAATCATGGCGGAACCGGGCCGGGGGCTGGTGGCCGAGGCCGGTATGATTGCGGCAGAGGTCCTGTTGGTGTCGCGTAAATCCGAAAACGATCTGCATCGTTGGGTCTATCTCGACATTGGCCGTTACTCTGGTCTGGCCGAAACCGAAGGCGAAGCAATCCGCTATCAATTCGTCACCGACCGCGATCATGAAACAACCGGCGCCTGCATTCTGGCCGGTCCGTCCTGTGACAGCGCTGATGTGTTGTATGAAAAACAGCCGGTGCAATTGCCGGTTGGCCTGCGCGCCGGTGACCGTGTGATGATCCGGGCCTGCGGGGCCTATACCTCGACCTATGCCAGCGTTGGTTTCAACGGCTTCCCGCCGCTGGATGTGATCGCGATCTGAAATCGACCTGTCGAACGGTAAAAACGGGGCGTGCCATTGGCGCGCCCCTTTGCCGTCCATGCTCCGGTTTACTTGGCGAATGCGGCCTCAAGCGCGATTTCCACCATGTCGCCAAAGCTGGTTTCGCGTTGCTCACTGGGTAGCGCTTCGCCCGTCAGAAGATGGTCCGACACGGTCAAAACCGCCAATGCACGCGCCTTGTGCCGCGCGGCCAGGATATAGAGTTCGGCGGCCTCCATCTCGACCCCGAGGATACCGTGGCGGGTCATCTGTTCATTGAGGTCCGGGCGTTCATCGTAAAACACATCCGATGAATAGATGCCGCCAACGTGACAGGTGGTGCCGCGGGCCTCGGCCGCCTGGACGGCTTTGCTCAACAGCGGATAATCGGCGCAGGGGGCAAAATTCAACTCGCGCAGAATGCCGCGCGACGGGGTGGACAGGGTGGTGGCGGTCATGGCGATAATGACATCGCGCACCTTTACATGGTCCTGCATCGCGCCACAGGATCCAATGCGGATCAGGGTTTTCGCACCATAATCGCGCAGCAATTCGTTGGCATAGATCGACAGCGATGGCATGCCCATGCCCGAGCCTTGGATCGAAACCGGGTGGCCCTTCCATGTGCCGGTGTATCCCAACATGCCGCGCACTTCGTTCACCAGACGCACATCGTCAAGGAATGTCTCGGCCGCCCAACGCGCGCGATAGGGATCGCCGGGCATCAAAACGGTTTCAGCTATTTCGCCGGGTTTGGCACCGATATGGACGGTCATGGCAATCTCCGATGGGGCAATGATGTGGGTTTGACTTTGGCATTGGGTCCAATGGATCACAACCCGCCTCCGCTGTGCATTCCGGGCCTTTGAAATCGGGACTAATACCCCTATGGTTGATTTTAGTGGGTTTTTCGGAAGGCATGACCGGGTGTCGACCTTGATAATAGGACTGTGTTTGGCGTTGGGGGTGTGCCTGCTCTGTGGGGTGACCCTGGCCGTTCGGCACGTCAGACGCCAAAACAAACAGCTCGCCGCGTTGAACGAGCGGGTGACCGTGATGGCGGCCGAAAACGCACGTTTGCTGCATATGGTTGAATTCGACGACCTGACCGCCGCCCGGTCGCGGCGGTATCTGCGCGTTTTGTTTTCGCGCAGCCGCCAGGATGGCACCAATGCCATGATCTTTGTCGATCTTGATGAATTCAAAAGCGTGAACGACGGCTTTGGCCATCGGGCAGGGGATGTGTTCCTGCGTCAGGTCGCCCAGGCGTTGACCGGGGCTTGCCGTGAACGCGAGACGCTTTTTCGTCACGGCGGCGATGAATTCTGCATCTATCTGGAACAGGTTGAAATGGATGTGGCGGTGGCACGTGCGCGGGATTTCGTCAAAACCGTGTCCGATACAATTGTGGCCATCGACGGGGTCAAGGTCCGTCGGACCGCCAGCGCCGGGGTGGCCCGGATCGACGCCGGTCAGGATATGATGGGCGCGCTCTATTATGCGGATGAGGCGCTTTATGCGGCCAAGCAGGCGGGTGGCAATTTGGTCAAGGTCACCGAAGGCGAAACCCTGAAATCCATGATTGCCCGGCGCACCGGTCCGCGGGCCGAAGATGTGGCCGAAGCGATCCGCAAAGAGGAAATCACCTATTTCGTTCAGCCGGTGTTTGACACATTGGCCGGGCGTGCCATCGGGGTCGAGGCGCTGATCCGTTGGGTGCGCGCCGATGGTGATGTCTTGTTGCCGGAAAAATTCATCGACGTCATGGCCGGAAACTATCACAGCAATCTGGCCGCACCGCCGGGGGCCGCAACACAGGTGGTCAACGCATTTAGTGCCGCCAATACCGGGGTCTATTGCGCGTTCAACATTTCCTCGCGATTTTTGGAGCGGTCGATAGAAGCCAACCTGCGGTTTGCCAACAAGTTGACCAAAGGGTTCGACCCATCGAAATTTGTGTTCGAAATTGTCGAAAGCTCGGTCATTCGCAACCCCGAACGGACCCGCGATCTGTTGGAGCAACTGCGCGCGCAGGGGATTCGCATTGCGTTGGATGATTTTGGCACCGGGTTTTCCAACCTGGAGCGTTTGCAGCAATATCAGGTGGATATTGTCAAAATCGACCGCCGCTTTGTTCAGGGGTTGGGCAGCGCGCGGGTGGATTCCGGGATTCTGCGCGCGCTATACGACCTGTCCTGTAGCATGGGGTTCATGGTGATTGCCGAAGGTGTGGAAACCGAACAGGAACTTGCCGCGCTGCAAGACATCGGGATCTATAACGCCCAAGGCTATCTTCTGGGGCGGCCGGAACGCGTCAGCTATTGGCAGAACCGAATTGCCAAGCCGCTTCCACCAGCGCTCTGCGTGAAGAAGTCGGCCTGACCGTGGGCGGCGGGTTATTCCGCCGCCACCGATTTCGAATCTGCCAGGGTCACGATGTCGGCCATGATGGTGTTCAATTCGAAATCCTTGGGCGTATAGACCCGTGTCACGCCCATCGCCAGAAGCCGCCGCGCGTCGTCGTCCGGGATGATCCCGCCGACAATCACCGGCACATTACCCAGCCCCGCCGCGCGCATACGTTCCATCATATCCTCGACCAGCGGGATATGTGAGCCCGACAAAATCGAAAGACCAACCACATGTGCCTTGTCTTCGACGGCGGCGGTGACAATCTCTTCGGGGGTCAGGCGGATACCGTCATATGAAATATCCATGCCGCAATCACGGGCACGAAAGGCGATCTGCTCTGCACCATTGGAATGGCCGTCCAGCCCCGGTTTGCCGACCAGGAATTTCAACCGCCAGGCCCAGACGGTCGCTGACCGCATCCACCGATTGGCGCAACTCGTCGAGGTTTTCGGTCCGGTTCGACACCGAAGGCGACACACCCGTCGGCCCGCGATATTCGCCAAAGGCCTTGCGCATCTCGGCGGCCCATTCGCCGGTGGTGACCCCGGCCTTTGCGGCGGCAATGGACGGCGGCATGATATTGGCGCCGTCACGCGCGGCGGCGCGCAGATCGGCCAAAGCTGCCGCAACGGCGGCGGCATCGCGGCTGTCCCGCCATTTTGCCAACTGGTTGATCTGGTCCTTTTCTACCGCCGGGTCGACGGTCATGATGCCGCCATCTTCGGTCATCAAGGGCGACGGCTCGGTCTCGGTCCAGCGGTTGACGCCAACAACCGTGGTGTCGTTGCGTTCAATCCGGTTCAGACGGTCGGCGTTGGATTCCACCAGACGTGATTTCATATATTCGATCGAGGCCACCGCGCCGCCCATGGAGTCGAGGTTCGCCAGCTCGGCGCGTGCGCCTTCCTTCAGCGCCTCGACCTTGCGGTCCACCGCCGGGTTGCCATCGAACAGGTCGTCAAATTCCAGAAGGTCGGTTTCATAGGCCAGGATCTGTTGCATCCGCATCGACCATTGCTGATCCCAGGGGCGAGGCAGGCCGAGTGCTTCGTTCCAGGCGGGCAATTGCACCGCACGGGCACGGGCGTTTTTCGACAGCGTCACCGCCAGCATTTCGATCAGGATGCGATAGACATTGTTTTCCGGCTGTTGCTCGGTCAGGCCAAGCGAGTTGACCTGGACGCCATAGCGGAACCGCCGCTGTTTCGGGTCGGTCACGCCATAACGCGTTTCACAGATTTCATCCCACAGATCGACAAAGGCGCGCATCTTGCACATCTCGGTCACGAAGCGGATGCCGGCATTTACGAAAAACGAGATCCGCTGCACCACGGCGGGGAAATCCGCCTCTGGCACACGCGGGCGCAGTTCATCCAGAACAGCGGTGGCGGTGGCCAGCGCAAAGGCCAACTCCTGCTCCGGCGTCGCGCCCGCCTCTTGCAGATGATAGGAACAGACGTTCATCGGGTTCCATTTCGGGATATGCGAATAACAATATTCCGCCACATCCGCGATCATTTTCAGGCTGGGTTTTGGCGGGCAGATATAGGTGCCGCGCGACAGATATTCCTTGATCAGGTCGTTTTGCACGGTGCCCTGAAGCTTGGAAATATCCGCGCCCTGTTCCTCGGCCACGGCAACATAAAGCGACAACAACCAGGGCGCAGTGGCATTGATCGTCATCGAGGTGTTCATCTGATCCAGCGGGATCTGGTCGAACAGCGCGCGCATATCCCCCAGATGACAGACCGGCACGCCAACCTTGCCGACCTCGCCGCGCGCCAGCACATGGTCGCTGTCATACCCTGTTTGGGTTGGCAGATCGAAAGCCACCGACAGGCCGGTCTGGCCCTTGGCCAGATTGTTGCGATAGAGCGCGTTGGATGCAGCGGCCGTGGAATGGCCAGCATAGGTACGGATAAGCCAGGGCTTGTCGGCCTTGCGGGTCTCGGTCATGTCAGCCTCGTGATTCTTGGACGTAATTTTGTTTCGTTAATGATGTCATATGCGAAACAAAGTGGCGTTGTCAATTCGCTGCATCGCGGCGTGTTCCCATGTTTACGCAATTGCAGCAAAATGCAAACGTGGCGCCATGATTGGCACCATTGAAATCCCCGTTTGGCTGTTTTTGTTGATCCTTGCCTTTGCGGTGGTCACATTCGCATCGCATTTCCTGTTCCCGTCTGTGCGCTGGTTTTTACGCCGCCGGATGGAACGCGTGGTGGCGCGGATCAATCAACGGCTCGAGCGGCCGATCGAACCGTTCAAACTTGCGCGGCGGGTCGATATGATCCAGCGGCTGATTTATGACCCCCAGGTGAGCGAGGCCGTGGTCGCCTATGCCCAGGCCAATGGCGTGCGCGAGGATGTGGCGTTTGAAAAAGCCCGCCGTTACGCGCGCGAGATTGTGCCATCCTTTTCCGCCACCGCCTATTTCGGTGTGGCGATCCGGCTGGCGCGGTGGTTGTCGCGTTCGCTTTATCATGTGCGGCTGACAAATCAGGACGACGCGGCCATCCGGGCGATCAATCCCGAGGCCACGGTGGTCTATGTGATCAATCACCGGTCAAATATGGACTATGTGCTTGTCACCTATCTGGCGGCGGAACGCTCTGCGCTGGCCTATGCGGTGGGGGAATGGGCGCGGGTCTGGCCGCTGTCTTTCTTGATCCGGTCGATGGGGGCGTATTTCATTCGCCGCAAAAGCCGCGATGACCTCTATCGGCGGGTCTTGGCAAGGTATGTGGCGCTGGCCACGGCCGGGGGGCTGGCCCAGGGCATGTTTCCCGAGGGCGGTCTCAGCCTGACGGGCGCACCGGCGGTGCCGCGCGTCGGTTTGCTGAAATACATCGTGGATGGCTGGGATCCGGCCGGGCGTGATGTGGTCTTTGTGCCGGTGGCCCTGAACTATGACCGCGTGCTGGAGGATCGGGTGCTGATCGCGGCGGGCAAATCCGGTGAGCGGCGGTTTCGTGGTCGTCTGGGCGAGGCTTTGATCTTCTTGCTGCGCCACATCCGCTTGCGGGTGATGGGGAAATTTCACCGTTTTGGCTGTGCGGCGGTCAGTTTTGGCATGCCGTTGGATCTGCGCGGCTTTGTCGAAATTCAGGGTCGCCGCCCCGAGGCGTTGGCGCAGGAGTTGATGACCCGCATCGGCGCGGCGGTGCCGATCCTTCCGGTGCCACTGGTGGCCTATTGCCTGCGGGACGGAACGGCACGAACCCGGGCCGAGATCGAAGCTCTGGCCGAAGCGTTCCCCGGCGTTTGCCCTGAAAAGGATGCAGACGCAGGTGCAAGCGCCGGACCGGCGGAGGTTGCCGCGGGAATCGAAGGGTTGTTGCGGCGCGAACTGATTGCGGAAACCGCGGGACGGTATGCGATTTTGCCACATCAAGCAGAGGTGGTGGCGTTCTATGCCAATTCGATTGCGCATCTCGCCCGCTCAGATGCTGCGCAAGCACGGTGATTTCTGCATCGGCTCGGTTATAAAATTACAAAAATGGCATCATGTGTGTTGCAATATTGCGCTTGGGGCGATATTGCAGACAAACGCACCGCGAATTCTGCATTGCGGCATGATTTAGCCAAGGAGGCCCACATGGCACTGGACACGCACGGCGGCATCGCCGCTTATGAGGCGCCTGAAAAGGACCTGTATGAATTGGGCGAAATGCCCCCGATGGGATTTGTTCCCAAGCAGATGTATGCTTGGGCCATTCGCCGTGAACGCCACGGCAACCCCGACACGGCCATGCAATTGGAGGTCGTGGATGTGCCCGTGCTGGACAGCAACGAGGTGCTGGTTCTGGTGATGGCCGCTGGTGTGAACTACAATGGTGTCTGGGCATCCCTCGGCCAGCCGATCAGCCCGTTTGATGGCCACGGCAAGCCGTTCCATATTGCAGGTTCCGATGCTTCGGGCATCGTCTGGGCCGTGGGTGACAAGGTGAAGCGCTGGAAAGTCGGCGACGAGGTGGTGATCCACTGCAACCAGGATGATGGCGACGACGAGGAATGCAACGGCGGCGACCCGATGTATTCCGCCAGCCAGCGGATCTGGGGATATGAGACCCCGGACGGCTCTTTTGCCCAGTTCACCAATGTTCAGGCCCAGCAGCTCATGCCGCGCCCCAAGCATCTGACATGGGAAGAGAGCGCCTGCTACACGCTGACGTTGGCCACTGCCTATCGGATGCTGTTCGGCCACGAGCCGCATGATTTGAAACCCGGCCAGAATGTTCTGGTCTGGGGGGCGTCGGGCGGTCTGGGATCTTATGCGATCCAGCTGATCAATACAGCCGGTGCAAATGCCATTGGTGTGATCTCGGACGAGGACAAGCGTGACTTTGTCATGGGGCTGGGCGCCAAGGGTGTCTTGAACCGCAAGGATTTCAATTGCTGGGGCCAATTGCCCACGGTGAACACCCCGGAATATGCCGAGTGGTTCAAAGAGGCCCGCAAGTTCGGCAAGGCGATCTGGGACATCACCGGCAAGGGTGTGAACGTCGATATGGTGTTCGAACACCCCGGCGAAGCCACATTCCCTGTGTCGACCTTTGTGGTGAAAAAGGGCGGGATGGTTGTGATCTGCGCGGGCACCACCGGTTTCAACCTGACGTTTGACGTGCGCTACATGTGGATGCACCAAAAACGCCTGCAAGGCTCGCACTTTGCCCACCTGAAACAGGCGGCTGCGGCCAACAAGTTGATGCTGGAACGGCGGCTTGATCCCTGCATGTCCGAGGTGTTCGACTGGGCGGATCTCCGGCCGCGCATATGAAAATGCTGCGCAACGAACACAAGCCGGGCAATATGTCGGTTTTGGTTCAGGCACCGCGCACCGGTCTGCGCACATTCGAAGACGCGCTTGAAGCCGGTCCAAAGTCTTAAGATCGCCGACGGGCCGATCAAGGTCTGCCGCTCGACAGGCAGATGCCCTTAAGGATGAGGGTGTAAATCACCTCGCAACGGCCCGCGGCACCCGACACGGTGCGGCGGGCCGTTTGACGTCAAAATGCGAAACTTTTTCATTTCAATCCTTTGCATTTTCCCACCTCCCTATTTTTGGGGAGGGAAAATAGGTGAATTTTCCAGAAACCCTTCTCATGCTATGGTTGTATTAACTTATCGTTAACCAATGGCAGAGAGAGTCGTTATGAAACACGAATGGATACTCGACGTACTGGCCGATCTCAAAAAATTCGCTGTATCGAACGGGCTGCCTTCCTTGGCTGAGCAGCTGGATGATGCGCGGGTTGTCGCAATGGCAGAGGTCGCCTCGTGCGCGGAAGGGGCGCAGATTGGGCTTCGCGGTGAACACGCCACGATTGGATGTGATACTGGCACGGTTGGAGCAATCCGCCGCGCTTGAAGAACTGCAAGACATCATTGTCGGATTACGAGATGTCTTTGGGGTCGACCATTTGGTCTACCATTGGGTCAACAGCAATGGCGATCAATACGGATGCGGCACCTATGCCCCGGAATGGGTCGAACGCTATCTCGACCAGGGGTATTTGCGAATTGATCCGGTGGTCTTGGGCTGCTTTCAGCGGTTTCATCCGGTTGATTGGAAAATGTTGGATTGGTCATCCCGTGCGGCGCGGGCCTTTCAGAAGGAGGCAATGGAATACGGCATTGGCAATCAGGGGTTTTCGATCCCGATCCGGGGCCCCAAAGGCCAATTTGCCCTCTTTACTGTCAACCACCGATGCGACGATCCGGCCTGGCAGAGCTTTTGTGACGGCAATCGCCGGGATTTGATCCTGGTGGCACATTATTTCAACCAAAAGGCGCTGGAATTCGAACCAGACCGCTTGCCGGAGCAGGGTCAATCCCTCTCCCCGCGCGAGGTTGAGGCGATGACACTGTTGGCGGTTGGGTTGAGCCGGGCACAGGCGGCGGAGCAGCTGTCGATCTCGGAACATACATTGCGGGTCTATATTGAATCGGCCCGCTTCAAATTGGGCGCTATGAACACCACTCACGCAGTGGCCCGTGCACTGAGTTGCGGGCTGATCGTTGTCTAAAGGTTAAGACCCGCGCGCTCAGCTCTGCGGGCCTTAACCCTTTGTGGGCCAGCCTCTCTCTCGACACGAGAGGAGTGCCCCACCATGATCCGTTATCTTTATGCCGACCAACTGGCCCAGGAACCCACACTGGCGCGTGCCATGTTTCGCGACCGCGCCGATCAGTTCCATACACGGCTGGGCTGGGAGGTTCAGGTCGACGAACGCGGCGAAGAACGCGACGAATATGACCGTGAAAACCCGCTTTATGTCATTTGGCAAACCCCGGACGGTGGCCATGGCGGCTCGATGCGGTTTTTGCCCACGGTTGGGCGCACCATGGTCAATGACCACTTCATCCATCTGACCGACGGTGTCCGCATTCAAAGCCCGCTGATCTGGGAATGCACCCGGTTTTGCATGGCGCGCAATGCCGGTGGTAATGTGGCGGCGGCCCTGATGTTGGCGGGCGGCGAGATCATGCAGAATTTTGATGTCGAACATTTTGTGGGCGTGTTTGACGCCCGCATGGTGCGGATCTATCGCCGGATCGGTGCCTCGCCCGAGGTTCTGGGCAGCGAAGGCGAAGGCCGGTCCCGGATCAGTGTCGGACTTTGGGGGTTCTCGCCCGAGGCCCAGCAACGGGTGTCTGCCAGCGCCGGAATCCCGGCCAGCCAGTCGCGCCATTGGTTCACCCGTGCCTTTGCGCCGGCGGACCAGCTGGCCGAAATAGCCTGATCCGGCGCAATCGCGTTTGAACGCTCTGGCACTTGTTCGGGCGGGCCTATAGTGTCCGCCCATGACAGTGCCCACGCTCACTTTTTCCGAAGATCAGGCCGAAGCCTTTGACCGTGTGAGCACGGTTTTGCGCGCTGCTGGCATCAATCTGGACGACGCCATTTTGTCCCCCCCGCGTGATGGCCGCAGCAACGTGCTGGCCATCACCGGCAAGGCCGGTTCGGGCAAGACATTGTTGTTGGCCGAACTGTACAAAGCGTTGAAAGACGCCGGGGTCGACATCGTGTCCGGTGATTGGGAAGGGCGCAAGCGCAAGGATCGGCGCACGCTGGCAATTCTGGCGCCGACGAACAAGGCCGCCAGCGTGTTGCGCATGCGCGGCGTGCCTGCCACCACCATTCACCGCATTCTTTATACACCGGTGTATGACCCAGAATATGAACGCATTGCCGAATGGCTGGCGGGCAATGGCGAGCGCCCCGACATCGAGGGCCTGACCGACGCGGCACTCGACCGGGCACATGCATTTTATCAGACCAACAATTCCATCCCCGGGGCGCTGGCGGCGGCTGGGCTGCGCGGATCGGATTTCATCACCGGATGGAAACGGCGCGAAGAAGAGCTGGATATCGGGTTTGTCGATGAAGCCTCGATGTTGGATGACCGGCAATATGGTGATCTGCGGGAAATTTTCCCGACCTTGGTGATGTTTGGCGATCCCGCCCAGCTGGCCCCGGTCAATCAATCCGGCGCGATGGTGTTTGAAAAGCTGGACGAGGACCGGGTTTTGGCCCTGCGCCGCATTCACCGGCAAGAAGCGGACAATCCGATCCTTGATCTGGCCCATGCGCTGGCGGATCCGACGCTGGAATTCCACGATTTCGAACAGATGGTGGAAGAAAAATCCAAATCCGATGACCGTGTGGTCTGGGGCCAGCGGGTCGAGGTTGATCTGATGGCGCGCTCGCCGGTTCTGGTCTGGCGAAATGCCACGCGCATCCGGCTGATCAATGCCTTTCGCAAGGTGCACGACGCGCCGGACGACCGCTTGCTCGAAGGTGAGCCGTTGATCTGTGATGGCATCGAATTGCCATTGAAACACCGCAAGAAACGTCTGGATCTGGAGGCGCGGGGCCTGATCAAAGGTGCGCAGGTGGTCTATCTTGGCGCGGGCAAGAAGCCGGGGTTTTCCCGTTTGCATGTGATGGGCGCGGAAGATCCACGGGTGTCCGCGGCGTCGATCGTGAAAATCGAAATGCCGGACGAGGAGGAGCCGTTCATTCCTTTTGCCGCCCGGATGGGGGCGACATTTTTGCATGGCGCCGCTGTGACGATCCACAAGGCCCAAGGGTCACAATGGGACAGCGTCCAGGTTTTTGCCCCGGATTTGTTTGTTGCGGCCCGCATGGGCCGGGTCGAGGCCGGGCAACCACTGTGGAAACGACTGGCCTATGTGGCGATCACCCGGGCGCAGGACCGTCTGATCTGGGTGGTGCGCAACCGGCTGGCGCGCCCGACGTACGAATTGCGCGTCGATGATCTTCCGGTGCCACAAACGGCCCTGACACTGGAGGCTCTGGAAGACTGACGCGTTTCACACGAAACGCCTGTGGTCTGGGGTGTTTCAGGAGGCCCCGGAGCAGGTCCGGGGCGGTGTCAGCGCAGGGTTGTTGTTTCGGTTTTCTCGCTGATGATTTCGTCACCGCGCAAGAGTTGAACGATGAGTTCATAGGTGCCGCTTGGCCAGCCGGACGGTTGGGCCCTGCGGCCAGCGGCGCGGAAAAATGTGGCCTGCGGTTTTTCGAGTTGGGTGTCGCTGGTCGTGATCTGCCCGTCAGGGCCATCGATCACAATGCGCAGGACATCGCCAGCCCGACCGCCAAACGCATATCCATATCCCACCAAGGCGGTATCGCGGCGTGGCGCAATGTCGTCGGCGGTTCCAATTTGCACCTCGGAATAAGCCGGCACACCGGCGGAAAACCCGACGTCGATCACTCCGCCGGGCACGTAGGGCAGCCGATCCACCCAGAGTGTTTGATCGGCGTCACAGGAGGCCGCGCCATTTGGCGCAAAGGGATCGATCACTGCGCCATCCTTGCGGACCGAAAGATGCAGATGCGGGAACTCTGTGCGGCCGCTAAGGCCGACAAGCCCAAGTGCGGTGCCGGCGGCGACCTCCTGACCCGAGCGGACCAGAACCGAGCCGCGCCGCAAATGGCAATATTGGGTTTCCCAACCATCAGCATGTTGGATCACAACACCATTGCCGCAGTCGCGGTTGTCAAGATCGCGCCCAGCATACACTTCGTCCGCCATTCCGTCGCGGGTGCCGCGCACCACGCCGGGGGCTGCGGCGCGCACGGTCACCCCGCGCTGCATGTCCTCTTGTGTGGGGAGGGCGAAATCCGTGCCCTTGTGGCCATCATAGCTCAGACCCTGGCAGAGGAAATCCCGTGCGCCGGGGCCGGGGTCGTGGTCGACAAATTGCTGGATGTAACAGGATTGCCCAAGGATACAGTCAACGGGCTGCACCAACAAAAAAGGCTCAGCCACCACAGGGGCGGCTGAGCCAATCATCAGGATCGCGATGATCCGTTTGATCATTCGGCGGTCAGAAGCGGTGGCTTCTTGCCAGTCAGGCGCGGTTTGTCCGGCCCGCTGATTTGCAGATCGATCTTGCCGTCCTTGACCGAGACACGCACAACACCGCCCTTGGCCAGTTTGCCAAACAGCAACTCTTCGGCCAGTGGCTTCTTGATGTGTTCCTGGATCACCCGGCCCAGCGGACGCGCGCCCATTTTGTCGTCGTAACCTTTGTCACCCAACCATTCGGCGGCGGGTTTCGTCAGCTCGATTGTGACGTTGCGGTCCATCAACTGCGCTTCCAGTTGCAGAACGAACTTTTCCACCACCAGCGAAATCACTGCTTTTGGCAGAGGTTTGAAGCTGATGACCGCATCCAGACGGTTGCGGAACTCCGGTGTGAAGGTGCGTTCGATCGCGGCGGTATCCTCGCCCTCGCGGCGATCCCGGCCAAAGCCGATAGCCGCTTTGGCCTGTTCCGTCGCGCCGGCGTTGGACGTCATGATCAGGATCACATTGCGGAAATCCACAGTGCGCCCGTTGTGATCGGTCAGCGTGCCGTGATCCATCACCTGCAACAGGATGTTATAGACATCCGGGTGGGCCTTTTCCATCTCGTCCAGAAGCAGGACGCAATGCGGGTGCTGGTCGACGCCATCGGTCAGCTGGCCACCCTGATCGAAACCAACATAGCCCGGAGGCGCACCGATCAGACGCGAAACGGCGTGTTTCTCCATGTATTCCGACATGTCAAACCGCAGCAACTCGACACCCAGCGTATCCGCCAGTTGTTTTGCCACCTCGGTTTTGCCGACACCGGTTGGCCCGGCAAACAGGTAGTTGCCGATGGGTTTTTCCGGTTCGCGCAGCCCGGCACGGGCCAGTTTGATCGCGCTGGACAGGGCGACAATGGCGTCATCCTGGCCAAAGACCACGCGTTTCAGGCTGGCCTCCAGATCTTTCAGAACCTCGGCATCGCTTTTCGACACGTTTTTCGGCGGGATGCGGGCAATCTTGGCGACCACATCTTCGATTTCCTTGGTGCCGATGGTCTTGCGGCGACGCGATTCCACCAGCAGATGCTGCGCGGCACCGGCTTCGTCGATCACGTCAATCGCCTTGTCCGGCAATTTGCGGTCCGTGATATAGCGCGCCGACAGTTCGACAGCGGTCTTGATCGCATCCGCGGTGTATTTGATGTGATGGTGATCCTCGAAATAGGGTTTCAGACCTTTCAGGATCTTCACCGAATCTTCGACCGAGGGTTCCGCCACGTCGATTTTCTGGAACCGGCGGGCAAGGGCGCGATCCTTTTCGAAATGCTGGCGGAATTCCTTGTAGGTCGTGCTGCCCATGGTGCGCAGTTTGCCGCCCTGCAAAGCAGGTTTCAGCAGGTTCGACGCATCCATCGCCCCACCGGATGTGGCACCAGCGCCGATTACGGTGTGAATTTCGTCGATGAACAAGACCGCGTTGGGATGGTCCTCCAGCTCATTCATGACCGCTTTCAGGCGCTCCTCGAAATCACCACGATACCGCGTGCCCGCCAGAAGAGCGCCCATATCCAGCGAATAGATGGTGGTTTCCGACAGAACTTCGGGGGTTTCGCCGGACACGATCTTACGTGCCAGACCCTCTGCAATGGCGGTTTTTCCGACGCCCGGATCGCCCACCAGAAGCGGGTTGTTCTTGCGGCGGCGGCACAGCACCTGAATGCAGCGCTCGACCTCGGAATCGCGACCGATCAGCGGATCCACATCGCCAAGCCGGGACTTTTCGTTCAGGTCGACACAATATTTGCCAAGCGCGCTCTCTTTTTGGTCGGCTTCGGCGGTATTTTCGGGCTGCTGGGTCTTATCTTCGATGTCCTGCGCGCCGGATACCGACCGCGCCTCGCCAAAGGCGGGATCCTTGGCCACACCATGCGCGATGAAATTCACCGCATCATACCGTGTCATATCCTGCTCTTGCAGGAAGTAGGCGGCGTTGGATTCGCGTTCGGCAAAGATCGCGACCAGCACATTGGCACCGGTCACTTCGGTCCGGCCCGACGATTGCACATGAATCGCCGCGCGTTGGATCACGCGTTGGAAAGCCGCGGTGGGCACCGCTTCGGACCCTTCGATGTCGGTCACCAGATTGGACAGGTCACTGTCGACGTATTCGACAAGTTTCTGTCGCAATTCTTCGGTATCGACGCTGCATGCCTTCATCACACGGGTGGCATCGGGTTCGTCGATCAGGGCCAGAAGCAAATGTTCCAGCGTGGCAAATTCATGTGAACGGCTGTTGGCAAGGGCCAGGGCCGCGTGGATTGCCTGTTCAAGTGTGTTCGAGAATGAAGGCACTGCGCGTGCTCCTTCTGATTTGGGTCGGCCTGCGCGGAACGCAGGGACAACCTTGGCCTCATAAGGTTAAAGTTTGGTCGATCCGGGACCAGCTTCAAGTTTTTTCTTCATTTTTCTGGTCACATTTCCAAACACTGTGGAGACAGCGCCGTGATTTGCGGCAATGTGGCAGAGGTTATTTGAAGCTGTCCCGCCGTTTTCGGACCTCGGCAAAGACAGACACGGGATCGCCATCCGCCAGTGCAACCGCCGTTTTCACCGCCGCTACATCGGCGCGCAAAAATGGGTTGGTGGCCAGCTCTTGTGCTAACGTGGTGGGAACGGTGGCACGCCCCGCTGCGCGTGCTGCCGCGATTTCTTCTCCGCGAGAGATAAGATCATTATTGCCCGGTTCAATGGTCATGGCAAAACGAAAATTGGTTTCCGCGTATTCATGACCGGAACAAATCACTGTGTCCGGCGGCAGGGCGGCCATTTTCTGCATCGAGGCCAACATCATGTCGGGCGTGCCTTCGAACAACCGGCCACAACCCAGCGCCATCAGGCTGTCCATCGTCACGAGGAACCCGGACTTCGGCAGGTGATAGGCGACATGGCCGATGGTATGGCCCGGCACATCCAAAACGGTCACCTCCTCGCCGCCAAAGGCAATGCTGTCGCCTTCGACCACCTGTTGGTCCAGCGGCGGCAGACGATGCGCGTCCGCCTTGGCACCAATGACGCGGGCAGGGGCGGCGCGCAGCAGATCGGCGGTGCCGTCCACATGATCCCAATGGTGGTGGGTCAAAAAGATATGGCTGAGCGTCCAGCCCCGGGTTTCCAATGCGCTCAGGATCGGCCCGGCCTCCGGCACATCAAACACGGCGGTTTCGCCGGATTGGGCATCATGCATCAGATAAGTGTAATTATCCGACAGGCACGGGATGGTCACAAGCTCAAGGGGCATGGCAATTCGCGGCTCCGTTGCTAGAGTGGCCCCCAAGTCTGACCCAAAGGAGCGCGGACCGCAATGCACCTTGATGTGCAGGATCTGAGGAATTTCTATTACCGCAGCACGCTGGGCCGTGCGGCGCAAAAGGCCGTGCGCGAACGGATGCTGAAAATCTGGCCCGAGGCCAAGGGCCAAACCGTGGCCGGATATGGCTTTGCCGTGCCATTGCTGCGGCCTTATCTGCGGGACGCGCGCCGGGTGATTGCGATGATGCCGGGTCCGCAGGGGGTGATGTCCTGGCCTGCGGGCGCGCCAAACGTGTCTGTTCTGACAGAGGAAACGCTGTGGCCGATTGAGACCGGTCGTATCGACAAGCTTTTGCTGTTGCATGGGCTGGAAACCTCAGAACGTCCCACGGCGCTGCTGGAGGAATGCCACCGGGTGCTGGGGCCGGGGGGCAAGGTGATGTTCATCGTGCCGAACCGCGCGGGCCTGTGGTCGCGCAGCGATGCCACGCCTTTCGGCTTTGGCCGCCCCTACAGCCAGGGCCAGCTTGAGACCCAATTGCGCGTGCATGGCTTCATGCCAGAGGCCCATGCCGCGGCGCTCTATCAGCCGCCGTCGCGCCGCCGCTTTTGGCACAAGGCCGGCCGGTCTGGGAACGGATGGGCCAGCGATTTGGCTTGCCATTGCCGGCGGGGGTGTTGATGGTTGTGGCATCCAAACGGGTGCAGGCACCTTTGGGTCCGGGCAACCGGGTGCGGGTGCGAAACCCGTTGGAAGTGCTCAGCCCGACGCCCGCAAAAGGCATCAAACCAGTATAGGCGCTAACATGTAAATCAGGGTCGGTCATCGCACCAAAATTGCGCAGAAAACCGGCACGGGAATCGTGGATCTTCACAAATTCGCGCGTTTTTTGTTGTCTTTCCGGTGCCGCATTCGGTCGCATATAAGCTAAGTCACTGGTTTTTATCAAAAAACACCAGTTCGGAAAAGCCTTCAAGCATGTTGCGGGGTAGGGTAGGCTCTGCTACATCCGCGTTGATTTTGCGCTTTGAGCTACATCAAGGCCGGGAAACGCCCCCGGAATTCGCATCCTGCGAAGAACCGGGGCCAGATAGTCGGAAGGGTGGACGTGTCCGAACCAGCTTCGATTTCCTCTGGCATTGCTGATCGCTATGCGACAGCGGTGTTCGAGATCGCGAACGAGAACGGCAAATTGGCCGAGCTTGAAGGAAACCTTGACGATCTTGCTGCGGCGCTGAATGAGAGCGACGATTTGCGGGATCTGATCAACAACCCGCTCTACACGCGCGCGGCCCAGGGTGCGGCGATCACAGCGCTGGCCCAAAAGATGGAGCTGCGCCCGGTGTTGGCAAAGGCGCTGGGGCTGATGGCCTCCAAGCGCCGGTTGTTCGTGTTGCCTCAGCTTATCAAACAGCTGCGCGCCAAGATTGCAGACCACAAAGGCGAAGTGACCGCAGATGTGGTCAGCGCCCAGCCGCTGTCCCCGGCCCAGGCCGATGCGCTGGCAACGACGCTGAAAGCGTCCATTGGCAAAGACATAAAAGTGAATGCGACCGTTGATGAAACCCTCATCGGTGGTCTTGTTGTCAAGGTGGGCTCGAAGATGATCGACACGTCGATCCGCTCCAAGCTCAATTCCCTCCAGAATGCAATGAAAGAGGTCGGATAAATGGGTATCCAAGCAGCCGAAATTTCTGCGATCCTAAAGGAGCAGATCCAAAACTTCGGACAAGAGGCGGAAATCGCCGAAGTGGGCCGCGTGCTCTCTGTCGGTGACGGTATCGCACGTGTTCACGGCCTCGACAGCGTTCAAGCTGGCGAAATGGTCGAATTCCCCGGCGGCATCATGGGCATGGCGCTGAACCTCGAGGCCGACAACGTCGGTATCGTGATCTTCGGCTCTGACCGGGACATCAAAGAAGGTGACACCGTCAAGCGCACCAACTCGATCGTGGACGTGCCTGCGGGCAATGGTCTTCTGGGTCGTGTTGTTGACGGTCTGGGCAACCCGCTGGACGGCAAGGGCCCGATTGAATTCTCCGAGCGTCGCATCGCCGACGTCAAGGCACCGGGCATCATCCCGCGTAAATCGGTTCATGAACCGATGGCAACCGGCCTGAAATCGGTTGACGCGATGATCCCGATTGGCCGTGGCCAGCGTGAGCTGATCATTGGTGACCGTCAGACCGGTAAAACCGCCGTGGCGCTTGACGCGATCCTGAACCAGAAATCCTACAACGAAGCCGCAGGCGACGACGAAGACAAGAAGCTGTATTGCATCTATGTCGCTGTTGGCCAAAAGCGTTCGACCGTTGCACAGCTGGTGAAACGTCTCGAAGAATCCGGCGCGATTGATTATTCGATCGTTGTGGCCGCGACCGCGTCCGACCCGGCCCCGATGCAGTTCCTTGCACCCTATGCCGCGACCGCCATGGCGGAATTCTTCCGCGACAATGGCCGTCACGCACTGATCGTATACGATGATCTGTCGAAACAGGCCGTGTCCTATCGCCAGATGTCGCTGCTGCTGCGTCGCCCGCCCGGACGTGAAGCCTATCCTGGCGACGTTTTCTATCTCCACTCCCGCCTGCTGGAACGTTCGGCCAAGCTGAACGAAGACAACGGCTCGGGCTCGCTGACCGCTCTGCCGATCATTGAAACCCAAGGTGGCGACGTTTCGGCGTTTATTCCGACCAACGTGATTTCGATCACCGACGGCCAGATCTTCCTTGAAACCGAATTGTTTTATCAGGGTATTCGCCCAGCTGTGAACACCGGTCTGTCGGTGTCGCGGGTTGGTTCGTCCGCTCAGACGAACTCGATGAAATCGGTTGCGGGTCCGGTGAAACTGGAACTGGCGCAGTATCGCGAAATGGCGGCCTTTGCACAGTTTGGTTCCGACCTCGACGCCGCGACCCAGCAGCTGCTGAACCGTGGTGCGCGTCTGACCGAGCTGATGAAACAGCCGCAGTATTCGCCGCTGACCAACGCGGAAATCGTCTGCGTCATCTTCGCCGGCACCAAAGGTTACCTCGACAAGATCGCGGTGTCCGACGTGGGCCGTTTCGAACAGGGCATGCTGCAGCATCTGCGTTCCAAGCACAGCGATCTGCTGGACTTCATCACCAAGGAAGACCCCAAGATCAAAGGTGAAGCCGAGGACAAGATCCGCGCCGCACTGGACGAATTCGCCGCTGACTTCGCATAAGGAGATAGGGCTATGCCAAATCTCAAGGACCTAAAAAACAGGATCGCGTCGGTCAAATCGACCCGCAAGATCACCAAGGCCATGCAAATGGTGGCCGCCGCAAAACTGCGGCGGGCACAGGAAGCTGCGGAACAGTCGCGTCCCTATACGGAACGGTTCAATGCCGTGATGGCAGGGCTGGCAAAATCTGTGGGTGACAGCGACAGCGCACCCCGGCTTTTGTCCGGCACTGGCAGTGACGATGTGCATTTGCTTGTCGTGATGACCGCTGAACGCGGTCTTTGCGGCGGCTTTAACGGCAACATCGCCAAGCTGGCGCGCGCCAAGGCGCAAGAGCTTATTGCCCAGGGCAAGACTGTCAAAATCCTGACCGTCGGCAAAAAAGGCCGTGATGCGATCAAACGCGATTTGGGTGCACATTTTGTGGCCCATATCGACCTGAGCGACGTCAAGCGTGTCGGCTATGCCAATGCGCAGGACATCGCAAAGGATGTTCTTGGCCGGTTTGACGGTGGTGATTTCGACGTTGCGACGATCTTCTATGCGAAGTTCGTCAACGTCGTGACCCAAATTCCGACCGCGCAACAGATCATCCCCGCCACATTCGATGTGGACGAGGCCGAGGAAGCCGGGGCGAGCACGCTCTATGACTACGAGCCCAGCGAAGAGGCAATTCTTGCCGATCTGCTGCCCCGTGGTGTGGCAACCCAGATCTTTGCAGGCCTTTTGGAAAATGGTGCATCGGAACAGGGTGCGCGGATGTCCGCAATGGACAACGCAACCCGCAACGCAGGCGAAATGATCGACAAGCTGACGATCGAATACAACCGCTCGCGTCAGGCCGTCATCACCAACGAACTGATCGAAATTATCTCGGGCGCGGAAGCGCTCTAAGAACCGGAGACCTATAAATGGCAAACGCACAAGGCAAAGTGACCCAGGTCATCGGCGCCGTTGTCGACGTACAGTTCGACGACGAGCTGCCGGCGATTCTGAACGCGCTGACCACCGACAACAACGGCAACAATCTGGTTCTGGAAGTGGCCCAGCACCTGGGTGAAAACACTGTCCGGGCCATCGCAATGGAAGCGACCGAGGGCCTCGTTCGCGGTCAAGCGGTCGAAGACACAGGCGGGCCGATTTCGGTTCCCGTCGGCGAGGCGACCCTTGGCCGCATCATCAACGTCATCGGCGAGCCGGTTGACGAAAAAGGTGCAGTTGAGGCAACAGAAACCCGTTCGATCCACCAGCCTGCACCGGAATTTTCCGACCAGGCGACCGAAGCCGAGGTTCTGGTGACCGGGATCAAGGTTATCGACCTGCTGGCGCCTTACGCCAAGGGTGGTAAAATTGGTCTGTTCGGTGGTGCCGGCGTGGGCAAAACCGTTCTGATCATGGAACTGATCAACAACATCGCAAAAGTGCACTCGGGTCTCTCGGTGTTTGCGGGTGTGGGTGAGCGGACCCGTGAAGGTAACGACCTTTACTACGAAATGATCGAATCCGGCGTTATCAACCCCGATAACATGACCGAGTTGAAAATTGCGCTGGTTTACGGCCAGATGAACGAGCCTCCCGGTGCGCGTATGCGGGTTGCTCTGACCGGTCTGACACTGGCGGAACAATTCCGTAACTCGACAGGTTCCGACGTTCTGTTCTTTGTCGACAACATCTTCCGCTTTACTCAGGCGGGTTCGGAAGTTTCGGCTCTGCTTGGTCGTATTCCTTCCGCTGTGGGCTATCAGCCGACACTGGCCACCGACATGGGTGCGATGCAGGAACGGATTACATCGACAAAGCGCGGTTCGATTACATCGATCCAAGCGGTCTATGTGCCTGCGGATGACCTTACCGACCCGGCACCTGCAACCACCTTTGCCCACCTTGATGCGCAAACCGTTCTGTCGCGTGCGATCTCCGAACTGGGTATCTACCCGGCCGTTGACCCGCTCGATTCCAGCTCGCGTTTGATGGATCCGGCGATTGTGGGTGACGAGCACTATAAAGTGGCGTCCGACGTTCAGCAGATCCTTCAGCGCTACAAATCGCTGCAGGACATCATCGCCATTCTCGGCATGGACGAACTGTCGGAAGAGGACAAGCTGACCGTGGCACGCGCCCGGAAAATCCAGCGTTTCCTGTCCCAGCCGTTCGACGTGGCGAAAGTGTTCACCGGCTCTGACGGTGTGCAGGTTCCGTTGGAAGACACGATCTCTTCGTTCAAGGCGGTTGTGGCGGCGAATATGACCACCTGCCCGAAGGCGCCTTCTATATGGTTGGCGGCATCGAAGAGGTGAAAGCCAAAGCCGAGAAGATGGCTGCCGACGCGGCCTAATGAACTGGCCGGTTGTTTCCAAACGGGCCCTTCGGGGCCCGCGCGGGAACAACCTCTCCAAAGGAGAAGAAGATGGCAGATGAAATGCAATTCGACCTGGTCAGCCCAGAGCGCAGCCTTGCTTCGCAAAAGGTGACTTCGGTTCAGATCCCGGGTGCGGACGGCGATATGACGGCTATGGCCGATCACGCGCCGACGATTACCACCCTGCGTCCCGGCGTTCTGCGGGTTGATGGGGCCTGGCGCAACGGCCGAATATGTTGTGACCGGTGGGTTTGCCCAGATCAATTCCGACGGCGTGACTGTTCTGGCGGAACGGGCGATTGCCCGCACTGACATGACCCAGGAACTGCTGGACGCGATGATCGCCGAGGCCGCTTCGGTGCACAAAGCCGCCAAAGAAGCCAAGGAACCAGCCCAGGGCATGTTGGATGATGCTGCAAAGCTGGTCGCCGATATGGTGGCAATGGGCAGCGAAATTGGCCTTTCGGCCAGCCAGCCCAACCTCTGATCCGGCGAAGATCCGACAAAACCTTTATGATGCGGCGCGTCTCCCTTTGGGGGCGCGCCGTTTCTTTTGGCGGATGCATCTTCGCAACGCACCATATTGCTCTGGTTCCGGGGGCATTAGTGCTTTTACTCCCTGGGCTGCGGCGGTATTCAGATGGGCAAAACCGACAAAGGTGTCCTCATGTCCAACGACCTTTTCAATTCTTTCATGACCGGCCCTGACGAAAAGGGTCGTTTCGGCAATTACGGCGGGCGCTTTGTGTCCGAGACCCTGATGCCGCTGATCCTCTCGCTTGAAGAGGAATATGAAAAGGCCAAGACAGACAAAGATTTCTGGGACGAGATGGAGTTTCTGTGGAAACACTATGTTGGTCGTCCCAGCCCGCTTTATCATGCCGAAGGGCTGAGCGAACGCCTTGGCGGCGCCAAGATCTATCTCAAGCGTGACGAGCTGAACCACACCGGCGCGCATAAGATCAACAATGTGTTGGGCCAGATCCTTCTGGCGCGCCGTATGGGCAAGACCCGGATCATTGCCGAAACCGGCGCCGGACAGCATGGGGTGGCCACCGCCACCGTCTGTGCCAAGTTTGGGCTGAAATGCGTGGTCTATATGGGCGCGCATGATGTTGAACGGCAAAAACCGAATGTCTTCCGCATGCGCCTTCTGGGGGCCGAGGTGGTGCCGGTCACGTCTGGGCGTGGCACGCTCAAGGACGCGATGAACGATGCGCTGCGCGATTGGGTGACCAATGTGCGCGACACGTTCTACTGCATCGGCACCGTGGCGGGGCCGCATCCCTATCCGGCGATGGTCCGCGATTTTCAGGCGATCATTGGCAAAGAAGCCAAAGAACAGATGCAAGAGGCCGAGGGCCGTTTGCCCGACACGATCATTGCTGCCATCGGTGGCGGATCGAATGCTATGGGTCTGTTCTTTCCCTTCCTTGATGACAAGGATGTGCGCATCATCGGGGTCGAGGCCGGCGGCAAAGGTGTGAACCAGAAGATGGAACATTGCGCCTCTCTGACGGGGGGACGTCCCGGGGTGCTGCATGGCAACCGGACCTATCTGTTGCAGGACGACGATGGTCAGATCCTCGAAGGGTTCTCGATCTCTGCCGGTCTCGACTATCCCGGCATTGGCCCGGAACATTCCTGGCTGCATGACACCGGCCGCGCCGAATATGTCGCCATCACCGACAAGGAAGCGCTGGAGGCATTCCAGCTTTGCTGTGAATGTGAAGGCATCATTCCGGCGTTGGAACCCTCTCACGCCCTGGCGCATGTGATGAAGATCGCACCGGAACTGCCGAAAGATCACCTGATCATCATGAACATGTGTGGCCGTGGCGACAAAGACATCTTTGCCGTCGCCAAACATCTGGGTTTTGACATGGATGATGCCGAGTAACATCCTCCGGGCGGGGGCGGCTGGCCTAATCCCACTGCGGAAATCGGCAAATCTTTTGCCCCGCCCCCACGACCACTGGCCCCGCGTGTCGCCCTGCGCTAAACGGGGCGAAACCACATTTCGGGGACGCCCATGACACGCCACCTCATTACTTCTGCCATTCCCTATATCAACGGGATCAAACATCTGGGCAATCTTGTCGGCTCGCAACTGCCGGCGGATCTGTTTGCGCGGTTCCAACGGGCCCGCGGCAACGAGGTGATGTTCCTGTGCGCCACGGATGAACACGGCACCCCCGCCGAACTGGCCGCCGCAAAGGCGGCAAGCCGGTGGATGAATTCTGTGCTGAAATGCATGTGGTGCAAGCCGAGATCGCCAAAGGCTTTCGTCTGTCCTTTGATCATTTTGGCCGCTCCTCCAGCCCGCAAAACCGCAAGCTGACCCAGCATTTCGCAGGCCGTTTGGCCGAGGCCGGTCTGATCCGCGAAGTCAGCGAAAAACAGGTCTATTCCCACGCCGATGGCCGCTTCCTGCCGGACCGTTATATCGAGGGCACCTGCCCGAACTGCGGTTACGACAAAGCGCGCGGCGACCAATGCGAAAACTGCACCAAACAGCTTGATCCCACCGACCTGATCGAGCCGCGCAGCGCGGTCTCGGGCTCGACCGATCTTGAAGTGCGGGAAACCAAACACCTTTATCTGCGGCAATCCGATATGCGGGGCCAGCTGGAGGCCTGGATTGATGGCAAAACCGACTGGCCGGTTCTGACCACCTCTATCGCCAAGAAGTGGCTGAACGATGGGGACGGTCTACAGGACCGGGGGATCACCCGTGACCTCGACTGGGGTGTTCCGGTGCAGAAGGGCGATGCGCCCTGGCCGGGCATGGAGGGCAAGGTTTTCTATGTCTGGTTTGACGCCCCGATCGAATATATCGCCAGTGCCGGTGAATGGGCCGAGGCCAACGGCAAGGGCGACGCCGATTGGGAGCGTTGGTGGCGCACCGACAAGGGCGCAGACGACGTGCGCTATACCCAGTTCATGGGCAAGGACAACGTGCCGTTCCACACCCTCAGCTTTCCGGCGACGATCCTCGGTTCGGGTGAGCCATGGAAATTGGTCGATTACATCAAGTCGTTCAACTATCTGAATTATGATGGCGGCCAGTTCAGCACCTCGCAGGGGCGTGGCGTGTTCATGGATCAGGCGCTGGCCATCCTGCCGGCCGATTACTGGCGCTGGTGGCTGTTGTCGCATGCCCCCGAAAGTTCGGACAGCGAATTCACTTGGGAGAATTTCCAAGCCTCGGTGAACAAGGATCTGGCCGATGTGCTTGGCAACTTTGTCAGCCGGGTTACCAAATTCTGTCGCTCGAAATTCGGCGAAGAAGTGCCCGCCGGGGGCGCAAATGGTCCGCGCGAAGAGGCGTTGATCGCCGATCTGACAACCCGCCTGCGCGCGTATGAGGGCCATATGGAGGCCATCGAGGTGCGCAAAGCGGCGCAAGAGTTGCGGGCGATCTGGGTTGCGGGCAACGAATACCTGCAAGACGCGGCGCCATGGTCGACCTTCAAGACCGATCCTGAACAGGCGGCGGCGCAGATCCGTATGGCGCTGAACCTGATCCGGTTTTACGCGGTGATTTCCAGCCCCTTCATCCCCGACGCCAGCGCCCAGTTGATGGCTGCGATGCAGACCGAAGATGATAGCTGGCCAGCTGAGCTGGATGCCGCCCTGACGGCGCTGCCGGTCGGACATGGGTTTACCGTGCCTGACGTGACCTTCCGCAAGATCACGGATGAAGAACGCGAGACGTGGCAAACCGAGTTCGCCAGCGTTCGCAGCTGATAGGCCATGAAAAAACGCCCGCCGCGGGATGCGGCGGGCGTTTCATATCATGATTTGACTTCGGCTCAGTCTGACGTCTGTTCAGTTTGACCTCCGCTCAGGCGGCGTCGATCTTGACCAATTCGATGTCGAACGTCAGATCTTTGCCCGCCAGCGGGTGATTGGCGTCCAGCGTGACCACCTCTTCGGTGACCTCGACCACAACAACCGGCATGACCTGCCCGGTTGGGGTCTGAACCTGAAGCTGCGTGCCGGGATCAAGCGGAATATCCGCCGGGATTTCGCTGCGCGGTACGTCCTGACGGGCGCTTGGGTCAGGCTGGCCGTAAGCTTCGTCAGCGGGAATGTTCACGACCTTCTTGTCGCCCACTTCCATGCCGGGAATGGCTTTGTCGAGACCGGGAATGATCTGGCCCGATCCGACGGTGAATTCCAGCGGGTCACGCCCCTGCGAGCTGTCAAAGGTGGCGCCGTCGGCCAGTGTTCCGGTATAATGAATGGCAACGGTGTCGCCCGATTTGACCTGGGTCATGCAATCTCCGAGATGTGGGGGGAATGAAAGTGGGAGGCCGCCGCTCTGGCGGGTTCTCCGGATGATGAACCGCTATAATAGCGATATGCACCGGGATTGGCAAACCGCGTGCGCCGATGCGGATGCCAATGCCGATTTTGTCCTGTCGCGTCATGTCCCAAGGCCCGGCACCACGCGGAACCATCCCTTGAAAACAAGATGTTGCGGCGGTGTTTACGGATTGCTTGGCGTCATCAACCCCAGCGCCGCGCCGGTGGGATCCTTGATGATGGCGAAACGGCCCACGCCTTCGACCTCGAACAAATCACGCATGACAGTGCCGCCCATCGCGGCTGTCTGCTTGGCGGCGGCATCGACGTCATCAACGGCGATATACATGAACCAATGGGCGGGGATCTCATCCATATTGGGAATGTCCGCCATGTCCATCATGCCGGCCACCATGTCCTCGCCGCGTTTGGCGACATGATATTCGGCTTCGCCCATCGGCACGGTTTCCCAGGTCCAGCCGCAGGTGCTGGAATAATAGGCTTTGGCCCCTGCGATGTCGCGGGTCATGAGTTCGTTCCAGTGGATTTCGCCGTGTACTTTCGGCATTTTGCGCTCCTTTGAGTTTGGCTGCGTCAACGTAACATGGAATCGGGGTTTTCCCTTGGTCTTTCCCGTGCCAGTCTCGCCCAAAAGGGGGACATTGTGATGACAATCACGACCTGTATTTTTGACGCTTACGGCACCTTGCTGGATGTGTCATCGGCGGCGCGGCTGGCGGCGGCGGAACCCGGCCAGGATCATTGGGCGGGCAAATGGCCTGCCTTGTCTGCGGATTGGCGGGCGAAACAGCTGCAATACAGCTGGTTGCGGGCCATCACCGACGATCATTGCGATTTCTGGCAAGTCACGCAGGACGGGCTGGATTGGGCGATGGCGCGTCATGGGCTGGAACGTGATGTGGCGTTGCGGGAACGGCTGCTGGCCCTCTATTGGGAGCTGCAGGCCTATGCCGAAGTGCCACCGATGCTGGCGACGCTGAAAGCGGCCGGGATGTCGACCGCGATCCTGTCCAATGGGTCGCCGGATATGTTGGCCGGCGCGGTCGAAAGCGCGGGCCTTCAGGAATTGCTGGACGATGTGCTTTCGGTGGAAAGCGTCGGCATCTTCAAGCCGGCGAAACAGGTCTATGACATGGTTGGCACCCGGTTTGGCTGTCGCCCGGAGCAGGTGCTTTTTGTGTCTTCCAATGGCTGGGACGCGGCGGGGGCGGCGGGCTATGGTTTTCATACCGCTTGGGTCAATCGCGCAAATGAGCCTGTGGACAACCTGCCGGGGCGTCCCCAGCATGTCCTGTCGGATCTGACCGGGATTGCCGGGATCTTGGGGATCTGAATGGCATATTTCACCACTTCGGATGGGCTGAAATTGTATTTCGCGGATGAGGGCACTGGCCTGCCGGTGTTGTGCCTGTCGGGATTGACCCGCGACAGCCGCGATTTTTCCTATGTCCTGCCGCATCTGACCGGCTGTCGGGTGATCCGGCTGGATTATCGCGGCCGGGGGAAATCGGAATTCGCCGCTGATCCGCTCAGCTATAATATCCCGCGCGAGGCGCTGGATGTCGTGGAGCTGTTGGATCATCTCGGGTTGGACCGGGTGGCGATCCTTGGCACGTCGCGGGGGGGACTGGTGGCGATGGCATTGGCCGTGACCGTGCCAGAGCGTTTGATCGGGGTGGCGCTGAACGATATCGGGCCAGAACTGGCCAGTGATGGGCTTGACGTGATCATGGGGTATCTGGGCAAGCAGCCGCCGTGGAAAACCTATGAAGAGGCCGCAGCCGCGCGTGAAAAAGGTGTGATGACCGGGTTTGCCAATGTCCCGGCCAGCCGCTGGCGGCAAGAGGTCGAAACCTTTTATGATCAGACCCCCGATGGGCTGCGCATCACCTATGATCCCGGTCTGCGTGACGCGGTGATTGCCGCCGGTGCCCAGCCGATGCCGGATCTCTGGCCGCTTTATGATGCCTTTGCCGGCAAACCATTGGCGGTGATCCGGGGGGCGAACTCTGATCTTCTCAGCGCCGAAACCCTTGCCGAGATGCAAAAGCGCCGCCCCGATGCCCATATCGCCGTGGTGCCCGATCGTGGCCATGTGCCGTTTCTGGATGAGCCTGAGGCGCTGAATGCATTGGGCAATTGGTTGGATGACATGCGATGAACATTGCAATGATTGAAGCCGCCTATGCGCGTATCTCTGGCGTGGTGCGCCGCACACCTTTGCTGTCCTCGCCCTTTCTGGACGAGATCGCCGGGCGGCGGGTGCTGATCAAACCGGAATGTCTGCAACATACCGGCAGTTTCAAGTTTCGCGGCGGCATGTCCGCCTTGTCGGCGCTGGACCCGGCGGTGCGGGCGCGTGGCGTCATCGCCTTTTCATCCGGCAATCATGCCCAGGGCGTGGCGCTGGCGGCGCGGCATTTCGGGGTGCCTGCGGTCATTATCATGCCGTCGGACGCCCCCAAGGTCAAAGTTGCCAATACCCGTGGGCTGGGGGCCGAGGTGGTGCTGTATGAGCGTGGGGTCGAAGATCGCGAACCGATTGGCCAGCGGTTGGCCGAAGAGCGTGGCCTGACCCTGATCCGCCCCTATGATGCGCCCGAGGTCATCGCCGGGCAGGGCACCTGTGGTCTGGAAATTGCGCAACAGGCGGCGGAACTGGGGATCGACAGGGCAGAGGTGTTGGTCTGTTGTGGCGGCGGCGGGCTGACATCCGGGATTGCCTTGGCAGCCGAGGCCCATGCGCCCGGTCTTCGGGTGCGTCCGGTGGAACCGATGGGGTTCGACGATGTCGCCCGGTCGCTGATATCCGGCCAGCTGGAACGCAATGCGGTTGAGGCGGGCGGCCTGTGTGATGCGGTCCTGACCCCGACACCCGGCACGTTGACCTTTCCGATCATGCAGCGCCTTTGCGGCCCGGGGATCGCGGTCAGCGACGAGGCCGCGTTGCGGGCCATGGCGCAGGCCTTTGTCCGGCTCAAGGTGGTGGCGGAACCGGGCGGGGCGGTGGCGCTGGCGGCTGCGCTGTTCCACGGGGCCGAGATCGAGGCTGATACGGTGATCTGCACGATTTCCGGCGGCAACGTCGATCCCGCGGTGTTTCAGCGCGCCCTGGACAGCATCGCCTGAAACCGCATCGCCCGATGCGATTTTGCCCGGCTGGGAATTCCCCGCCGATGCGGGATCGTCCTTGCATGGGGCGGGCCGCAATGTTTCCCTGACTGCAACAGCCGCAGGAGCGTCGCCATGACAGATTTCACCATTGCCTCTTTCAATGTCAAAAACCTGATCGGACCAGACAAGGAATATTATAAATTCCAGACCTACACCCCCGAGGAATACGCCTGGAAAAAGGATTGGCTGGCCGATCAGATCCTGACCATGGATGCGGATATCATCGGGTTTCAGGAAATCTTCGAAGAAGATGCGCTGAGCGATGTGATCAACGAGGCCGATCAGCGTGGCGAGACGTTGAATGCAGCCGCCATTCCCGACCGCTCCAAACGCTACCACAAAAAGGCGATTTTCCGCAAATTGGCCTACCGGTCGTATGACAATGCCGCGCTGGCCTTTGCGCCGAATTTTGCCGACCAGCATCAGCCCGGAAAGCGGCGTCCCGGTTTGGCGATCCTGTCGCGGTTTGGCTTTGTTGGGGATCCCGAGATGATACAGGATCTGGAGGAACCGCTGACCATTCCGTTTCAGCCCCTGCGGGGTTTGGAAGCCGAAGACAGTGGCCAATTTACCCTGCATCGCCTGTCGCGTCCCGTCCTTCTGGCGCGGGTGCCAGTGGGGGAGCAGGTGATCACGGTCATCAACTGCCACCTGAAATCCAAGCTTGGGGAATATCTGACACCGGCGGGGGCGGAATTTGCGCCCGAGCAGGACCTGTCACATTACGATCCGCTGGGCCGTGCGCTGGGCAGTCTGCGGGCGGCGCTTCGCCGCATGGCCGAGGCATGGGTGCTGCGACGCTTGATCGTGGGCGAGCTGGAGCAGGGCAATCCGGTGATGGTCCTGGGCGACTTCAACGACGGTGAACATGCGGTCAGCTCGGAAATCATCGCAGGCGAAGTGCCGTTCAAGAATTATTCCTGGATGCTGCGCCACGATGCCAAGACCCCGAACGACCGCTATACCCGCGAGGAAAACCTGCAAATCACCGAAGCGGTTGACCGCCTGCGGCTGCATTCGGCAGAGAAACTCTTTGTGCGCAAATCCCTGCGCGACATGGTCTATACCGCAGCCTTTGGCGGCAATTTCGAATCCATCGACCAGATCTATCTGTCGCGGCATTTCCACCCGGATTTTGCCGGGCGGGTCGGCCAGATGGAATATTTCAGCGTGTTGAATGATCATCTGACCGATGGCAGCCACCCAGAGGCGCCATATAACAAACTGGCCTCGGATCACGGCCAGATCATCGCGCATATGCGTCTGAACGACTGACGCGCAAAGAGGGGGCACAGCATGGCCTTTGCAGAGATAAACGGATGCGGGTTGCATTACCGTGAAGACGGGGACCCCGACGGCGCGGCGCTGGTCTTTGGCAATTCGCTGGGCTGTGATTTGCGGATCTGGGATGATGTGGTGGCGCAATTGCCGCCGGGGCTGCGGATCTTGCGCTATGACATGCGCGGGCATGGCTTGTCGGAGTGTCCGCCGGGGCCCTATGGCATGGGCACATTGGTGCGCGATGCCGAGGGGCTGATGGATCATCTCGGTCTGCGCGATGCTGTTTTTGTCGGCTTGTCGCTGGGCGGCATGGTGGCGCAGGGGTTGGCGGTCAAGCGGCTGGATTTGGTGCGCGGGCTGGTTCTGGCCTGTACTGCGGCCAAGGTCGGCACCGCGGCGCAATGGCAGGAGCGGATTGCGACGGTTCAGGGCGACGGCATCGCCGCGCTTCTGGATGCCACGA
Source organism: Phaeobacter sp. J2-8 (assembly GCF_022867865.1). Lineage (GTDB taxonomy): Bacteria > Pseudomonadota > Alphaproteobacteria > Rhodobacterales > Rhodobacteraceae > Marinovum. The sequence goes on from NZ_JALIEC010000001.1 coordinate 949,338, forward strand.
TGGAGCGTTGGTTCACCGCCGGATTTCGCGCCACGCCCGACATTGGCCAGTGGCGCAATATGGTCGCGCGGCAACCGGCCGAGGGCTATGCCGCATGTTGTGCCGCGATTTCCGGCACCGATTTCTATACCCCGACCGCCAGCCTGCGCTTGCCCTGTCTGGGCATCGCCGCCAGCGAAGATCGCGCCACGCCGCCGGATCTGGTGCGCGAAACCATTGCGTTGATCCCCGGTGCGCGGTTTGAATTGCTGCGCCGGGCGGGGCATTTAGCCTGTATCGAACAGCCAGAGGCCTTTGGCGAATTGGTCAACGCATTCCTGCGGGATATCGGCCATGTCTGACATCCTGTTGATTCATGGCTCCTGCCACGGGGCCTGGGCCTGGGATGCGGTCCTGCCGGAGCTGGCGGCCTTGGGGCATGATGCGCGGGCGATTGACCTGCCGGGGGCGGGGGCCGATCCGACGCCACATTCCGCGATCACCTTGGCGCAGTATACCGATGCAATCCTGGCGGCGCTGGGCGCGCATACCGTGGTGGTCGGCCATTCCGCAGCAGGTTACCCGATCACCGCCGCCGCGGAACGCGCCCCGGAAAAGATCGCAAAGCTGATCTATCTTTGCGCGTATGTGCCAGAGCAAGGGCGGTCGATGCTGGACCTGCGGCGGGATGCGCCGTCGCAACCGGCCCAGCGTACCTTTGCCAAATCGGACGACGGGCTGAGCTATGTCGCCCTGCCTGCGGCGGTGCCGTTGTTTTACAGCGATTGCCCGCCGGATCTGGCTCGACGCGCGGCGGCGCAACTCTGTCCGCAACCAATCGCGCCACAGGCCGAGGTGCTGAAGCTGAGTGAAAACTCACATCACATGCCGCGCCATTATATCCGCTGTACCAGGGACCAGACGATTCCGCCGCAGCATCAGGCCGCGATGGTGGCGGACTGGCCCGCGCAGCATGTGCATGCGCTTGATACCGGGCACTCGCCGTTTATTTCAGCGCCAAGGCAATTGGCCGATTTGATTGACCGGCTCTGTTCCGCCTGATCTGCTTGACCAAACGTCGCTTTGCCCCGGCGTGGCAATTCGGTGCTGGTAACACGGGGGCGCATTTGCTTGTCTGGCTGAAAACCGGAGGGTGACATGCAAAAGATCAAAGCAGCCGTGCAGCGGACCTTTGGCGCGGCGATGCAGATCGAGGATCTGATGTTGCGCGCGCCCGGCGCAGGCGAAATCACGGTGACGCTGGATGCGGTGGCGATTTGTCATTCCGACATCACCTTTGCCGAGGGCGGCTGGGGCGGGGCGCTTCCGGCTGTCTACGGGCATGAAGCGGCGGGCCGGGTCACGGCGCTGGGCGCAGGTGTGACCAGCGTGGATCTGGGGGATTTTGTGGTTGTCACGCTGATCAAACCCTGTGGCACCTGCGCCAATTGCGGCGCGGGACGGCAGACGATCTGTGACAGCCAGGCAGAGGCAGAGCCGAAACTGTTTGACGCCGACGGCACGCCGGTTGCCGCCGCCATGAATTGCGGTGCATTCGCCGAGCAGGTTGTGGTGGATCAGGCTCAGGTGGTGAAGCTGCCCGCCACAATGCCCGCCGAGAGCGCGGCGCTCTTGGCCTGTGGCGTGATCACCGGCGTTGGCGCGGTGGTCAATGCCGGGGCGTTGCGCGCAGGCGAGGACGTCGTGGTGATCGGCACCGGCGGTGTCGGGCTGAACGCCATTCAGGGCGCGCGGATTGCCGGTGCACGCCGGATCGTGGCGGTGGATATGAGCGCGCAAAAGCTGGACATGGCGCGGGATTTTGGCGCCACACATGGGGTGCTGGCAACCGGCGCGCATCCCTGGAAAGACGCAAAAGCCGCCCTTGGCGGGCGCGGTGCGGATGTGGTGGCCGTGACCGTCGGGCTTACTTCAGCCTATGACGACGCGCCGCGATACCTTGGCTGGGGCGGGCGGATGGTGATGATCGGCATGCCGCATACCGGGGCCATGGCGCAATATGAACCCTCGGTCAGCGCCTATATGGGCACCGCGATGGTGGGGTCGAAAATGGGGGATGTGGTGATTGCGCGCGATATTCCCTGGATGGCCGATCTTTACGCACAGGGGCGGTTGCAACTGGATGAGCTGATTTCCGGGCGGTATCGTCTGGACCAGATCAACGACGCGATTGCCGATACCCGGACTGGCGCGGCGCGGCGCAATGTGATCCTGTTTGGATCATGACGCGCGGCGCTGTTGACCTGGGCCGGAACGCGGCTCCTCATGCTCTTGCGGGCATTCTTCGCCATCAGGAGGGTTTGGCATGAAACTGGCCGATCTTGAAGTCATCGTCACCGCCCCCCCGGCGCCGGGCTGGGGCGGACGGTATTGGATATTGGTCAAGCTGACCACAGATACCGGCATCACAGGCTGGGGCGAATGTTATGCGACCTCGGTCGGGCCGGTGGCGATGACAGCGGTGATCCATGACGTGTTTGACCGGCATATGGCCGGCGACAGCCCGGAAAACGTCGAGCGGATGTTTCGCCGCGCCTTTTCCAGCGGGTTTACCCAGCGCCCGGATCTGACCGTCATGGGGGCGTTTTCCGGGTTGGAGATCGCGTGTTGGGATATCGTCGGCAAGGCGCGGGATCGGCCTGTCTGGGCGCTTTTGGGGGGGATGATGAATGAACGGCTGCGGGCCTATTCCTATCTCTATCCCTTGCCGCATCATCCGCTGCCAGATTTCTGGACCTCGCCCGAAATGGCCGCCGAAAGCGCGGCGGATCTGGTGGCGCGCGGCTATACGGCGGTGAAATTCGACCCCGCCGGACCCTATACCATGCGCGGCGGCCATATGCCGGCGCTCAGCGATATTTCCATGTCGATGGCGTTCTGCGAGATGGTGCGCGATGCGGTCGGGGACCGGGCCGATTTGTTGTTCGGCACCCATGGTCAATTCACCACCGCGGGCGCGATCCGGTTGGGGCAGGCGATCGAAGCCTATCAACCGCTGTGGTACGAAGAGCCGATCCCGCCCGACAATCTGCATGAGTTTTGCAAGCTGGCCGAGGCGCTGCGCATTCCAATTGCCACCGGGGAACGGCTGACAACGCGGGTGGAATTCGGGGCTGTGTTGCAATCGGGCGGCGCAAGCATTCTGCAACCGGCATTGGGGCGATCGGGGGGGATTTGGGAAACCCGCAAAATCGCGGCCATGGCCGAGCATTTCAATGCACAGATCGCACCGCATCTGTATGCCGGGCCGGTGGAATGGGCCGCCAATATCCATCTGGCGGCCACCATCCCGAATTTGTTGATGATCGAGACCATCGAAACCGATTTCCACCGCGATCTGATCCGGGGCAGCCTTGGTGTCGAGGCGGGGTTTGTCACGCCGCCGACCGCGCCGGGACTGGGGATCGAGGTGGACGAAGCCCTTGCACGGGCCCATCCCTATCACGGGGATGGCCTGCATCTTGAGATGCAGGAGGCGCCCTGTGACTATGTCAATGGCAATGCTTTCGCGGGTGGGGCGCCGGTCAAGGGGTGACCGCGCGCCTTGCTGTGATCGCCAATGCGCGGCGCAGCTTATGCCGGATCAACGTCATCCTGCCACAGCACCTGGCCCTTGGTGAAATCACCCTGGGCCAGTGCGGCGAGCGGCAGGCAGAAATCCAATGCCTCTGCCCCCCAATCCCAACCGGTCAACAGGTTCGACGGCAGGCGCAGCAATGTCGCCAATTCGCCCTGTGTCGTGGCATGAAGCGCCCCGGCTGAACAGGTTGCGCCATGGGCCAATTGCGCCACATCCGCGGACCAGAACGCGCGGGCGGCCGGTGGCATCATATCGGGGGCCTGTGCGACGGCAGCACGGGCAAGGTTCGCCAGTTCCTGCTGCCAGTCTTCGGCCCAGCGGCTGCGCGGTGTGCCGCGTGGCGCCCATGCCGATTTGGTGGCGGGCACGTTGCGCTGGTAGATACGGATCGGGGTGTCGGGTACACCTTCCTGCGCGAGGTCCGGGGCTGCTTCGGTCTGGAACAGCGGCAATTTCACATGTTCAAGCGCCGCACAGATCAGGGCCAGAGCCTCAGGCGGGAGGTGGTCACCCGCATGTTCCAGTTTGCGCTCCAGCCGGACGAGGATCGCGCGGGCGGTGTCGACATCGGCCGCACCGCTGAGCAGGATGGCGGGGTTGGCAATCCGGCGCTGGCCGGTGGTCACGACCTTGGGTTTGGCGCGCAGGATATTGCCCCAGATGCCATTTGCGCCGGGCTGCTCGGGTTCGGGTGCTGGCGCTGGGGTTTTCTGGTCGGCCTGCAACTTGGTCAGAAAGGCGTCGCTTTCGTCCAGAACCCGGTGCAGTGCCGCGATCAGCGACCGCACCGTCGCCAGATCAATTGGCTGACAGCCGGGATGGGCCAGGTCGAACCCCGTCGGGGCGGCGATTGTGACCGGCGGCTGTGGCATGGGGCCAATCTGCAAGTCCCAGCGCGGAGCTTGCGCGGCGCTTTGCCAACGCAATGTGGTGTCCAGCGGCGGGGTGGCGGTGTCGCCGAACGCCGGGCTGTGGATCAGGATCGGCGCGCCGTCGTGGGTCAGAAATACCCGCAACCAGCCGCTTTGCGGGCCATATCCGCGCCATGTTTCTTTGGGCAGTCGGGACAGGTTAATCTGGGCGAGGAAGCCGGCCGGGATGCCGCCGGCCATCGGCCAGTCGAGGTCATCGGGCAGGGTGGGACGTCCGCCGATCCAGCCCGCCGGTGTTGCCGTTTGTTGATGCGTGCTGCCGGTTGCGACCGGGTGCAGCCAGGTTACGTCATCTTGTGGGGCATGGGCGCGCTGTGCCATCGTCGTCTCCTTTTGTTGATTTTTGTTTGATCAGTCGAATTTGTGGAAAATGCGGCATTAGCGCGGCATTCAGGCGGTTTGCGGCGCAGGTCGGGTGTATTTTCGTGGGTTTTGATCAAAATGTTTGATCGGGCACATGTCGCCATCTTTGGCGGTGTTTTTAGCGCTATCACCGGTCGGGTGCGTCTTGAGACGTTGATCCCGGTGGGGTGAGCGGGACAGGGCCGCCTGCCAACGGTGGTTCAGTGGCGGTTTGACCTGCCATTTGCTGCGGTCGGCGCAAAGGCCGACGCGGGTGCCGACACAGAACTCGGCGCAGAGCCCGCGCATGTGTCAGGGGCCTGCGTGTCAGGGGGGATCTTGTCAGGGGGGAGCCTGTCGGGGGCGGAAACAGAGAGCAGCTCTGGCCCGTCTGCACCTTGTTGTACCCGCCAACTGCGGACCGGCGCGGTGCGGGCCCGCAGCCGGGTCAACCGCCAGCCGGGCGTTTCGGGGGTATGGGCCGGGGTCAGCGACCAGCGGGTTTCCACCCCGGGTGCCCCGCCAGATGCGCCCCCCGCTGCGCTTTCGGATGTTGCGCCCGATCGTCCCGGTGTCAGCAGAAGCCCCAGCGGCTTGCCGCCCAATGCCTCTGCCCCGGCTTCGGCCGCCAGATGCATGCGCCGCACCTGAGTCAGGCTGGGAAAGCCCGGCAGATCACCCACCACCAGCGGCACCGCCCCCGACCGCAGCACTTCCTCCAGCGTCCACAGGATGTCCTCGGCACGTTTCGGGCGGACAAACAAAAACCGCTCCGGTGCGCAGATCTGTGCCAGACCGGTGGCAAAGAGATCATCACGCTCCCATGGGGGGGAAACCCAGATCACCGGGCCGGGACCGGAGCGTTGCACCGCATCGGCGATCCAGACCGCCAGGGTGCGCCGGGCCAACCCACAGATTTCATGTACCCGCATCTGCGCCAGCGATATGTCCCCCATGACCGTAAGGGCCGGGCGGCTTTTGTGCGGCGCGCGCGTCAGAAGGGCGTGATGGCAACTCATGACCGCATAATATATGTTCGCTAAATGTTCTCAAGCGTGACGGCGCGCAAGCCTGGGGAAATTTCCGGGGTTTATCTTTTGCCAGCGCACGTTAGGGTCCGCAAAATTGAAAAAACGGAGGCGGATGCCATGAAGATGAACCCACTCGGCCAGACGGGAATGACCGTGTCGGAATATTGCCTCGGCACAATGACATTCGGCACCCAGACGTCCCCCGACGTGGCCCATGCCCAGATTGATCGGGCGCTGGACGCAGGGATCACGTTTGTCGACACCGCCGAAATGTACCCGGTCAACCCGGTCCGCGCCGAAACCGTGGGCCGGACCGAGGAAATCATCGGGGACTGGATTGCCCGCACCGGGCGGCGCAGTGACATGATTTTGGCCACCAAACATTCCGGCGAAGGCCAGCCTCATGTCCGCAACGGGGCGCCAATTACGTCAAAGACAATTTCTGGTGAAATTGACGAAGCGTTGGCGCGGCTGAAAACCGACTACATTGACCTTTATCAGTTTCACTGGCCCAACCGCGGTTCGTTTATGTTCCGCAAGAACTGGACATTCGATCCCACGTCACAGGATCGCGCGGCGATCATGGACGACATGGAAGACTGTCTTGGGGCGCTGCAAAAAGAGATGGAACGCGGCCGCATCCGCGCTTTTGGTCTGTCGAACGAAACGGCCTGGGGCACAACGCAATGGATCGAAGCCGCCAAACGGGTTGGCGGGCCGCGCGTGGCCTCTCTGCAGAACGAATATTCCTTGATGTGCCGGTTGGCGGACACCGATTTGGCGGAAATGTGCTGGAATGAAAATGTCGGCCTGTTGCCCTATTCGCCGCTGGCCTGTGGGTATCTGACCGGCAAATACAGCGGTGGCGCCGTGCCCGAAGGATCGCGCATGTCGATCAATGCCGAGATGGGCGGACGGGTGGGGCCACTGTCGTTGGCGGCGGCAGATGCCTATGTTGCCCTGGCGCGGGACTATGATCTGGATCCGGTGCATATGGCCCTGGCCTGGAGCGCACAGCGCCCCTTTGTGGCGTCGTCGATCTTTGGGGCCACAACCCTCGCGCAATTGGACCACCTGTTGGGGGCAATTGACCTTGAGTTGAGCGAAGAGCTTCTGACAGCGATTGATACGCTGCATCGCGCCCACCCGATGCCCTATTAATCCCGCCGCGAACGGAGGATCGCGCCATCTGGGCGCTGCTGGGGGGGTGCTGGGTGTTGTTGCGTCGTAGATACAATCCAGCAAGGTTTGATTAACCTTTCTTAACAAATCGGCTTGTGTGACCGGGGTGCCGGTCACACATTAACGAAATGTTAAGAATTTGTTCCCGACTCGTTCCAGCTGCCGCCGCTGCCCTGATCTGCGCCTGCGCCGGGCTGACCACCGCTGTTGCGGCAGCCCCGGCAGAGGTTTCCGGGGCCGCGCGGGTGATTGATGGCGACACTTTGGATGTCGCCGACCGTCGTATTCGGCTGTTCGGGATTGATGCGGTGGAAAAGGATCAAACCTGTCGCCACCCGGTTGATGGCGATTGGCCTTGCGGGCGAGAAGTGACCCGACAGGTGGCTGTCTGGTTGGATGGCAAGACATTGCACTGTGTGCCCCAATCCGTGGATCGCTATGGTCGCCAGGTCGCAATATGCACCCTGGATGGCCAGGATGTCGGGCGCGCGCTGGTCCGGGCCGGATTGGCCTTTGCCTACAAGAAATATTCCACGCTGTACGCCTCTGACGAACGCCGCGCCCTGGCGGCGGGGCGGGGGCTCTGGACCTCGGTTGTGGTCCGCCCCGATACCCATCGTGCCGCGGCCCGCCCAGAGCCCCAGATCGCCCCAAAAGGATGCCAGATCAAAGGCAATATCGCATCAGATGGCACGCGAATCTATCACATGCCGGGGCAGGCATTTTACGCCAACACACGGATTTCCCCCAAAAAAGGAGAGCATTGGTTCTGTACCGAGGCCGCCGCCCGCAAAGCCGGATGGCGGCGGGCAAGGCGCTGAGGCACCGCTCTTCAAGCCCCTGCGGGCTTTCTTCGCGGATATTGATCCGGCCTTGATCTTCTTCTCTGCAAAAATACGCCCGCCGGAGGCTCCTGACCTTGCGGTCAGCGCTCCGGCAGAGGTTTTCCCTTAGCTGCGCGCCTCTCGGATCAGACGCAGGATATCCTGGGCTGCGGTGGGGATATTGGTGCCGGGGCCAAAGATCGCCTTGACCCCCGCCGATTTCAGGAAATCGTAATCCTGTTGCGGGATCACGCCACCGCAGATCACGATGATGTCGCCCGCGTCATTGGCCTTCAGCGCCTCGATCAATTGCGGCGCCAATGTCTTGTGACCTGCCGCTTGCGACGAAATACCGACCACATGCACATCGTTGTCGATGGCATCCTGGGCCGCTTCGTCCGGGGTCTGGAACAGCGGGCCAACGTCGACGTCAAAGCCAATATCGGCAAATGCGGTGGCAATCACCTTGGCCCCGCGGTCGTGCCCGTCCTGGCCCATTTTCACCACCAGCATGCGGGGGCGGCGGCCTTCTTCCTCGGCGAAATCCTCGACCGATTTCTGGATCGCGGCAAAGCCTTCGTCGCCTTCATAAGCCGCGCCATAGACCCCCGCGAGGGTTTTGACCTCGGCGCGATGCCGTCCGAATTCCTTTTCCATCGCCATGCTGATTTCTCCTACGCTGGCACGGGCGCGTGCGGCCTCGACCGCGGCCTCCAGAAGGTTGCCGCCTTCCTTGGCGCGGCGGCCAAGCTCTTGTAATGCGGCATCACAGGCGGCCTGATCGCGCGATCCGCGAATGCGGTCCAGTCGGGCAATCTGGCTGTCGCGCACCGCCACGTTGTCGACATCGAGAATGTCGATCGGGTCTTCCTTGTCCTTGCGGTATTTGTTGACGCCGACGATCACCTCGTCGCCTTTGTCGATCATCGCCTGACGGGTCGCGGCGCTTTCCTCGATCCGCAGCTTGGGCATGCCACTGGCCACGGCCTTGGTCATGCCGCCCATTTCTTCGACCTCTTCGATCAAGGCCCAGGCCTTTTCGGCTAGATCATGGGTCAGCTTTTCGACGTAATAGGACCCGGCCAGCGGATCGACCACATTGGTGACCCCGGTTTCCTCTTGCAGGACCAACTGCGTGTTGCGCGCGATCCGGGCCGAGAAATCGGTGGGCAGGGCAATCGCCTCGTCCAGCGCGTTGGTGTGCAGCGACTGCGTGCCGCCCAGCACCGCCGACATCGCCTCATACGCTGTGCGGATGACGTTGTTGTAGGGATCTTGCTCTTGCAGTGACACACCGGAGGTCTGGCAGTGGGTGCGCAGCATTTTCGAGCGGTCATTCTTGGCGCCGAATTCAGTCATGATGCGGTGCCAAAGCAGGCGCGCGGCGCGCAGTTTCGCGGCCTCCATGAAGAAGTTCATGCCGATGGCAAAGAAGAACGACAACCGGCCTGCGAATTTGTCGACGTCCATGCCCGCATCAATCGCGGCACGCACATATTCGCGGCCATCGGCCAGCGTATAGGCCAACTCTTGCACCAGGTTCGCCCCGGCCTCTTGCATGTGATAGCCGGAGATCGAGATCGAGTTGAATTTCGGCATGCCCTCAGAGGTGTATTCGATAATGTCCGAGATGATGCGCATCGACGGTTCGGGCGGATAGATATAGGTGTTGCGGACCATGAATTCCTTCAGAATGTCGTTCTGAATGGTGCCCGCCAGCAGTGCCTTGTCGTGGCCCTGTTCCTCACCCGCGACAATGAAACTGGCCAGGATCGGAATCACCGCGCCGTTCATTGTCATCGACACCGACACCTTGTCCAGCGGGATGCCGTCGAACAGGATCTTCATGTCCTCAACCGAATCGATGGCCACGCCGGCCTTGCCGACATCGCCCACGACACGCGGATGGTCGCTGTCATATCCCCGGTGGGTGGCCAGATCGAAGGCCACCGAAACCCCCTGTTGCCCGGCGGCCAGGTTGCGGCGGTAAAAGGCGTTGGATTCTTCCGCTGTCGAGAAGCCGGCATATTGCCGGATGGTCCAGGGGCGACCGGCATACATCGTGGCCTTTGGCCCGCGCGTGAAGGGTGCAAACCCCGGCAGGCTGTTCATATGCGGCAGGTCTGCGGTGTCTTCGGCGGTATAGAGCGGGCTGACCGGAATGCCCTCAAGCGTGTTCCAGGTCAGGTCCTCCAGCGGGCGGCCGCGCAGTTCCTTTTCGGCCAGCGCTTTCCAGTCATCCTTGGTACGGGTCATGGGGTGTCCTTTCATATTCGGGGCAGGGTGTGATGCGGGGCGCATGCCGCGCGCCTGCGAATTGGGTTGCTTTGGCGGGTGTTCACGCCATTCTCGGTCGCAATTGCCTGACCAGCACCTATATGCTGGGTACAAGGAGGACCCATGGCCCAGATGTACCGCGTTCTGATCGTTGTTTTGGCCTTTGGCCTGTCACCTGCCTTTGCGCAGGAGGAAATGGCCGTGGCCCAGCGGGCCGATGATGTCACCGCAGCCCCCGTTGACGAAGGCCCCGAAGAGGACCCGCAAGGGACCGAAGAGGGCGTTGCGGTGGAAGACAGCGTAATCCAACCTGCCGGTTTGCATGAGTTGGACGAATACCTCTGGCTCAAACGGCCCTTGGTGGTGTTTGCCGACGGGCCAAACGATCCGCGGTTCACCCAACAGATGGATCTGCTGAATGAACGGCTGGAAGATCTGGCTATTCGCGATGTCGTTGTGCTGACCGATATTGATCCAACTGTGCTCAGCCCGTTGCGCGAAAAACTGCGTCCGCGTGGTTTCATGCTGGTGTTGATCGGCAAGGACGGCAGCGTATATCTGCGCAAACCTTTCCCCTGGTCGGTGCGCGAAGTCACCCGATCCATCGACAAGATGCCCCTGCGCCAACAAGAGATCCGCGATCGCCGGTAGGGGCGGGGCTTATTGAAATGGCAAGGGTTTTGCCCTATATATAAAGCAGGACCACAGCCGTGGACCGCATCCATATGCAACAAGGAGTAAGGGCCATGAGCAAGATTTATGAACCCAAACTGCCGAAACGCGACCCCGAAGCGCCGATCAGCGGCGATTTCTGAACGTTTCCTTTCCGTTGGGCGAATCATTCGTCGCCCTCCGGCTGTATGCTTTTATTCAATCCCGATCTCTTGAAGGCGCGTGCCTTCTCTTCCGGTAGCCCAAGCGCCACGTTTATGGCGATTTGTGCCGCCATGCCCCAGCGCAGGGTAACAATGCGCCGCCGGGTCAGCTCCTGGTGAATCGCAATGCGCGGCTTGGCGCCAGATTGCGAAAATCCTCGCCCCGCATATCCTCGATCAAGGACCGCAGGTCTTCGTATTCCGTGTAAAATCGCAGGACCGGGCGGATGGTGGCCGGCGACAAAAGCGAAATTGAGTCCGACACCGCGTTGAACACGATCGGCGGGCTTTCCGAGGTCGAAAACGGCAGATAGGCATTCGGCCCAAGGCCCGAGGTGGCCATTTTCTGTTGGACGATCTTGGCATTGACATGGATCGCCTGATTGTCGATCTTGCTCAGGATATTATAGGTCTCGCTTTGCAGCGCCGTCAGCGTATCGCGCCGCCGGTCGGCCCGATCACCGCCCCGGCGTTCCTCTTGCAGCACATAGGTGGTCATCCACCCCGCCACGATGATCAGGCCGGCCAGGATCGCCTGGCGCAGCCGCACGTCGAGCGCCGTTTCCGAAACCACCCAGATCATCGGCAGCAGGATGGCCAGCACCACCGGCAGCAACACCACCAACCCGCGCCGCAACAGCCGCAGAAGATCGCGTTCCCTGCGCAGGCGATAGGCGGCCAAAAGCGCCACCAGCGCCAGAAAGACCGCCGCCAGCCCCGCCATGCGGTCGGCCAGGACAACGCCGGTGGTGGCGAAGCTCAGGCCCAGCCACACCGCCAGAAAGGTTGCTATCCAGCCCAGCGCCACCATGTCGGGATCATTCGAACTCCATGATCACTTCGTCCACCGCCAGGCTGTCGCCGGCGCCGGCATTGATCTTGGACACCACAGCGGTTTTTTCGGCGCGCAGGATGTTTTCCATCTTCATCGCTTCGATCGTGCAGAGCGCCTGACCTTCCTGCACCTCCTGTCCGACCTCGACATCCAGCTTCACCACCAGACCCGGCATCGGGCAGAGCAGCAGTTTGGATGTGTCTGGCGGCAGCTTTTCCGGCATCAGCGCGGCCAATTCGGCCTGACGGCGCGAACGGACATGCACCTTCATATCGCCACCGCGGCTGCGGATGCGGAAACCATGGGTGATCTTGTCGACCTTCAGCACCAGCGGCGCGCCGTCGACCGTCATTTCGGCCAGCGTATCGCCGGGCGTCCAATGGCCCTCGATCCGCAGGCTGGGGCCGTCCTCAAACGCCACCGAAGCGCCGTTCTGGTCGGGGTCGATCACCACGTTATACGTGGTGCCCTGCAAGGTGACACAGGCCTTGTTGTCGACGCGGCGTTCGTGATTGTCCAACCTGCCCGACACCCGCGTGCGCCGGATTTCCGCCACCCGGTTCATCGCAGCACAGGTTGCCGCAATCCGGCGCAGGGCCGCGTCGTCCAGTTCCACCCCGGCAAAGCCATCGGGATATTCCTCGGCGATGAAAGCGGTTGTCATATTGCCCGAGGCGAATTTTTCATGATCCATCACCGCCGACAGGAAGGGGATGTTGTGGCCAATGCCCTCAACCTCGAAACTGTCCAGCGCGACGCGCATCGCTTCAATCGCTTCGGCCCGTGTCGGGGCCCAGGTACAGAGCTTGGCGATCATCGGGTCGTAATACATGCTGATTTCGCCGCCCTCAAAGACGCCGGTGTCATTGCGCACCGCAACCGGACCTTCGGGCGCATCCCCCTGCCATTTGTCATTGGCCAGAAGCGGGCAGGCCGCGACCTCGATCGGCGGGCGATAGCGGGTCAAACGGCCAATCGACGGCAGGAAATTGCGATAGGGGTCTTCGGCATAAAGGCGGCTTTCCACCGCCCAGCCGGTCAGCGTCACGTCATCCTGCGTGATCGACAGCGGCTCGCCCGCCGCAACCCGGATCATCTGTTCCACCAGATCAACGCCGGTGATCAGCTCGGTCACCGGATGTTCCACCTGCAAGCGGGTGTTCATTTCCAGGAAATAGAAATTCTTGTCGCCATCGACGATGAATTCCACCGTGCCCGCGCTGGCATAGCCCACCGCCTTGGCCAGAGCGACCGATTGCTCGCCCATCGCCTTGCGGGTGGTTTCGTCCAGGAATGGCGAGGGCGCCTCTTCGATGACTTTCTGGTTGCGGCGCTGGATCGAACATTCCCGTTCGCCCAGATAGACCGCATTGCCATGGCCATCGGCCAGCACCTGAATTTCAATGTGGCGCGGTTGCGTCACGAATTTTTCGATAAAGATCCGATCGTCGCCAAAGCTGTTGGCGGCTTCGTTCTTGGAGGATTGAAAGCCTTCGCGCGCCTCGTCGTCGTTCCAGGCGATGCGCATGCCCTTGCCACCGCCGCCGGCCGATGCCTTGATCATCACCGGATAGCCGACCTGATTGGAAATCTTGACCGCGTCTTCGGCGTCTTCGATCAGACCCATGTAACCGGGAACGGTGCTGACATTCGCCTCTTGGGCGATTTTCTTTGAGGTGATCTTGTCACCCATCGATTTAATTGCACCCACCGGCGGGCCAATGAATGCGACACCGGCGGCCTCCAGCGCCTCGGCAAACTTCGGGTTTTCCGACAGGAAACCATAGCCGGGATGGACCGCTTCGGCGCCCGAGGCCTTGATCGCCTCCATCACCTTGTCGATCACGATATACGACTGATTGGCGGGCGGCGGGCCGATGTGGATCGCCTCATCTGCCATCTTGACGTGCAGCGCATGTTTGTCGGCGTCGGAATAGATCGCCACTGTCTTGATGCCCATCTTGCGGGCGGATTTGATGACACGACAGGCGATTTCGCCCCGATTGGCGATCAGGATCTTGTTGAACATATGCTGTCCTTCCGGGTCTTGATAGGCACGACAAAGCGGCCCCAGCGCGCTGGGCGCACCGGGAACCGTTTCAGGTGTGTGAGAGAATACGGAGCTACCGTGTCAGCGGTGCCACCATCGAATGCCCCGAACGCGACGGCATCTCTGCCTTGCCATGTCCCGGGACGGCGACCGGTGTGGCCACCAAAACCATGATCAAACGATTCTGTTTGGCTGCTCTCGCTCTGTGCCTCTTTTGACCGAGGCTTGACAAATCGAAGCATAGCGCAGGATTGACGTGGGGTAACCCTATGCCGTTTCGAACAATTGCAGGGTGAGGCCAATTGGCGACACTCGCGCAGGTGTCCGGCATCGTGACGCGGCGACACACCGGCAACATCGGTCGAACGCGGGGCGCGGGAAAAAGACGCGGGCGGTCGCGAAGGGGAAACGCAGACCCGCCCGCAGGTCAAAGGGTAACGGTGAATTGCAGGCATGAACTGAACCACCTGCCGCACTCGTATATCCGTGACATTGCGATGCCGCGTCGCGCCTGCCAAGCGGGCCGGGCGATTGCGCGTTATATCGGCAATGGCCCGCGCGTTTGGCGGCAGGACAGGCAGGTTCGCGCTCATCACCGCGGCCCACCGTTTTCAAACGCTTCGGGAAAGGCGCGCCGCGCCGCCGCTTCGTCGATGATCAGCAGCGCCTCATAGCTTTGGGCATCAAACGGGTCATCATGGGGCAGGACCTCGCGGCCAAAAAGCCAGCTCAGCCGCCCGGCATCAAGGTTGCCGCGTTCAAAGGGTTCGTCGCCAAAATGTTCCCAAAGTGCGGCCATGAACCATTGGTCGGCGCGCCGATCCGGTGCACGCCGGTCGCGAAACCGCTCGCGCCGGATAATGGGTGTTGCGCCCTTGGGGTTGGGGCGGCGAACGATGAATTGGAAATCTGTGCCCGGAAGCCGACCGGGAAATCCGCGATGTTTGATCATGCCACGCACCCCCGCAACATCGGGCGGCCGTTGGGGACGGGCGAATTCGGAGCAGGCCCAAAGGCCTGCCCCGGGGTCGGTTTATTTGTACTTGCCGGTGTACACTGGCTCGATCGAAATCGGCTCAGGGTCAACAACGACATATTCTTCTTGCTGTTGCTGTGCGCATGCAGCGACGGCGGCAAAAAGGCCAAATGCTGCGATGAGCTTGATGCTCTTGGACATTGGTTTCTCCTGTCAGTCACAACGGCACGATTCCGGGCGCAATGCCCGGCCCCGTCCCGATACAAAGGTAAGGCCACTTGGGTGTAACCCGCCTTAACTTTAGCGGATAAGCCTATTGAAATATACGGTATTTCGTCTTGTTCACAGCGCTGTGGCGCGAAAGCCGCAAACGCCGTGCGGGCCTGGGCGCGAGGCCCAAGATATAGTGGAGACATCAAAACAACTCCCAGATGCAGGTGTCATCAGCAATCGAATAGGACTCGAAAAACTGGGTTATCTCGGGGGCAATCGTGCCCAATTCCATTGGCGCTGAGCTGATCGAGACGATGATCCGGTCGGGCGCGATGGCGCGGGCGCCGATTTCCGGCAGGGCGACGGTGTTGCACAGCAATTCCATATCGGCAAAAACCGATTCTATATCACTGGACACCACATCGAGGTCGGGGGCGACGAACCGGGCGCGGAACATGTGTTTCGGGGCGTCAGGTTCATCCAGAAATTCCAGCAGATAGACGGGCTGGCCCGAAGGCACGTTCAGCGCGACGGGGCTGGTGGTTGCGCCCTGGGCCATCGCTGTGGTTGCCATCAGTATCGTAAGGGTCAAGTGGCAGCCCCACCACCGTTTCCGGTCTCCTCCCGGTGGAGCTGCGCGGCGTTCAGGTCCCCCTCGCGCCGCAGAATTCTTGACATGGGCCAAGGTCATAACACATCTTTCCGCTGCGTCAACCGGGCCGATTTCTGCCAGCGATCCCGCAGTGCGGAATCGTGCAGCAACCCGTCCAATTGCGCCTCTGTGCGGGCCTTGGGAAAGCGGCTGGTGACGGCACCACCCGCTGTGACCAAAAGCCCGTTGTCGTTACGCTCTACCCGGACCGCAGGGGCGAAACCGCGCAGGTTTTGCAGCAGGCGCCACATGTCCTGGCGGATCATCTGGGCCAGCGGCAACATGCGCAACGCCGGGAATGCGGCCTGTGCAGACAGGTCAAACCGCGCGGTTGGCAGGCGTGACAGGGTCAAACACTGTGCGTCCCGCGTGATATGCCAACCATTGCTCACCTGTGTGCTTCCTTCTTTGCGTTTTTGACGGAAAAATGCCCCCGCATTACAGCGGGATATTGTCGTGCTTTTTCCATGGGTTGGTCAGCTTCTTGTTCCGCAACCCGGCAAAGGCGCGACTGATGCGCTTGCGGGTCGAATGGGGCATGATGACCTCGTCGATGAAACCGCGTTCGGCGGCAACAAACGGATTGGCAAAACGGTCTTCGTAGTCTGCGGTCCGCTTGGCGATCTTGTCCTTGTCGCCCAGTTCCGACCGATACAGAATCTCTGTCGCGCCTTTGGCGCCCATCACCGCGATTTCTGCTGTTGGCCAAGCATAGTTCATATCGCCGCGCAGGTGTTTCGACGACATCACGTCATAGGCGCCGCCATAGGCCTTGCGGGTGATCAGCGTGACCTTGGGCACCGTCGCCTCGCCATAGGCAAACAGCAATTTCGCGCCGTGTTTGATGACGCCGCCGTATTCCTGTGACGTGCCGGGCAGGAATCCCGGAACATCCACCAGCGTCAGAATCGGAATTTCAAAGGCATCACAGAATCGGACGAATCGCGCGGCCTTGCGCGACGAATCAATGTCGAGACAGCCGGCCAGAACCATGGGTTGGTTGGCAACGACACCCACGGTCTGGCCCTCAAGTCGGATAAAGCCGGTGATGATGTTCTTGGCGTAATCTTCCTGGATCTCGTAAAAATCGCCTTCGTCCGCGACCTTCAGGATCAATTCCTTCATGTCATACGGTGTGTTGGCGTTTTCCGGCACCAGCGTATCCAGGCTGTGATCGAGCCGGTTCACATCGTCAAAGAACGGCCGCACCGGGGGTTTTTCACGATTGTTGAGCGGCAGAAAGTCGATCAGCCGGCGAACCTCGGCCAGGGCCTCGACATCGTTTTCAAATGCGCCATCTGCGACCGACGATTTCTTGGTGTGGGTCGATGCCCCGCCCAGTTCCTCTGCCGTCACCTGTTCGTTGGTGACGGTTTTCACCACATCGGGGCCGGTGACAAACATGTAAGAGCTGTCGCGCACCATGAAGATGAAATCGGTCATCGCCGGGGAATAGACAGCGCCGCCAGCGCAGGGGCCCATGATGACGCTAATCTGGGGCACGACCCCAGAGGCCAGCACGTTGCGTTGAAAGATCTCGGCATCGCCGGCCAGCGCATCAACGCCTTCTTGAATGCGGGCGCCGCCGGAATCGTTCAGACCAATGACCGGCGCGCCGTTTTGCACCGCCATGTCCATGATCTTGCAGATTTTTTGCGCATGGGTCGCGGAGACCGACCCGCCAAGCACCGTGAAGTCCTGGGAAAAGACATAGATCATGCGGCCATTGACCGTGCCCCAGCCGGTGACAACGCCGTCGCCTGCGGGCTGGTTGTTCTGCATGTCGAAATCGGTGCAGCGGTGGGCAACAAAGGTGTCGTATTCTTCGAAACTGTCTTCATCCAGCAAAAGCTCAATCCGCTCGCGCGCGGTCAGTTTGCCTTTGGCGTGCTGTGCGTCGATGCGTTTTTGTCCGCCGCCCTGACGGGCATTGGCGCGGCGATCTTCGAGTTCCTGAAGAATATCTTTCATGCGATGGCCCCTTGTGCTGTCGGGGTCACAATACTGCGGCGCAGCGACGTTACAAGAAGAACATGGAATATTTGCAAATCAGGTCATGTGAAAGCCAGAATATTTGCAAAGTGTATCGGGCGGGCGCTGTGCCTTGGTCCAATGAGCCCATGCACATCTAATGTGCGCGCCATAGCAGGCAAAATTTGCTCAAATTCCCGGCGCTCTGCATGGACAGGGTAAATTGTGCCGCGTAGGAAATTGCCATGATTGAAAAACCAGATGTGCGTTTCCTCGATCGCACGACCCCGCCCCATATCGCGACCCTGATCATGCTTGCGGGCATGGCGGCGCTTGCCATGAACATTTTCCTGCCGTCGCTGCCGGGGATGACGGCCTATTTCGATACCGAATACCGTTTGATGCAGCTTTCGGTTGCGATCTATCTTGCGGTGAATGCTGGTTTGCAACTGATCGTTGGTCCGCTGTCGGACAAGGTCGGACGGCGGCCGATCATCCTTGGCGGGCTGTCGATTTTCGTGGTGGCGACGCTGGGCTGTATCTTTGCGCCAAATGTGACGGTGTTTTTGATTTGCCGGATGGCGCAGGCGGTTGTGGTTGTGGCCATGGTGCTCAGCCGTGCGGTGGTGCGCGATATGGTGCCACAGGATCAGGCGGCGTCGATGATCGGATATGTCACCATGGGCATGGCGGTTGTACCGATGATCGGGCCGATGATCGGTGGGATTCTGGATGAATTCTGGGGGTGGAAGGCGTCGTTCTGGCTGTTGTTTGCAACCGGTCTGGCGACGCTCTGGCTGGCGTGGCGCGATCTGGGAGAGACCAAGATGCGCTCCGGCCAGACATTGTGGCAGCAGTTCGGTGATTACCCCGAATTGTTCCGCTCGCCGCGGTTCTGGGGGTATGCTTTGGCGTCGGCGCTGTCGTCGGGGGCCTTTTTTGCCTATCTCGGCGGGGCGCCGTTTGTCGGGTCCGAGGTGTTCCACCTTGAACCGGCGATGCTGGGCCTGTTGTTTGGCGTGCCGGCGGTGGGTTACTTTGCCGGTAATTTCATGTCGGGGCGGTATTCGGCGCGGATCGGCGTGAACCGGATGGTGCTTTGGGGCTGCATGATCAACACAATTGGTGTGGTCATGTCGCTTATTGTGTTCTCCCTTGGTCTTGGCTCCGCGCTCAGCTTTTTCGGGTTCATGGTCTTTGTGGGGCTGGGCAACGGGATGACCATTCCCAATGCCACCGCCGGTACGCTTTCGGTGCGTCCGCATCTTGCGGGCACGGCAAGCGGTCTGGGCGGGGCGATCATGATTGGCGGCGGGGCCGGGCTTTCGGCGTTGGCCGGGGCCTTGTTGAAGCCGGGCACCGGACCTTGGCCGCTGCTCTGGATCATGCTGATCACCGGTCTGTGCGGCATGGCGTCGATTCTCTATGTCATCCGGCGCGAAAAGCGGCTGGGGCTGGTGTAACCGGCGCGGGCGCGGTGTGTTTGGCGCGTGGTGGCTTGCTCAATCGGGTTTGCAAATCTAGTCTTGGGTAAAAGCAAACCCGCAAAGGCACCCCATGGCGATCCAGAAACTTTACGCCGGCGCAAAGCTGCGCGAAACCCGGACACGTCTGGGGCTGACGCAAAAGGATTTCGCGGCCAAATTGGGCGTATCTCTGCCCTATCTGAACCAGATGGAAAACAACAACCGTCCGGTCAGCACAACGGTGGTTCTGGCGCTGGCACAGGAATTCGGCTTCGATGTCACCGAGCTGAATTCCGGCGACGCCGAGCGGTTGGTGTCCGACATGCGAGAGGCGCTGGCCGATCCGGTGTTCAACCGTGACGATGCAGGCGCGCCGCCCCTGGCGGATCTGCGCCTGACGGCCTCTAACGCGCGGCCTTGGCACGCGCATTCCTGGAATTGCACAGCGCCTATCGCCAAACGCACGAGCGGCTGGCCTCGCTTGATGCGGCTTTGGGGCACGAGGGCGGCGGACCGAAACTCTCGCCCTGGGAAGAGGTGCGGGATTTCTTCCACTATTGCGACAATTACATTGACGCGGTGGATCGGGCCGCAGAGCATTTCGCCAGCTCATCCGCAGAAAGCTATGGTCAGGCAAATGTGCCCGGCGCGGCAGAGGCCTGGTTGAAGGGGCAGGGGATCAGGGTTCGGATTGCCGATACCGATCGGCTGCGCCATTTTGACCGGGAGGCGGGGATCGTCACGCTTTCGGATCGGGCGACGCCCGAGACCCGGAATTTCCAGCTTCTGTTTCAATTGGCGATGCTGCAACAGGGCAAGCTGCTGAATGCCACATTGGATCTGGCGCGGTTCCAATCCGAAACCGCGCGTGACATCGCCCTGCTGGGACTGGCCAATTATTTCGCGGGCGCGGCGATGATGCCGTATCGCCCGTTTCTGGCCGCAGCACAGGAGACACGCCACGACCTGGAACGTTTGGCGACGCGCTTTGGCGCATCCATCGAACAGGTGGCGCACCGGCTCTCAACGCTTCAGCGTCCGGGGGCCAAGGGGGTGCCGTTCTTTTTTGTGCGGGTGGATCAGGCGGCACGATCACCAAACGCCATTCCGCCACGCGGCTGCAATTTGCCCGCTACGGTGGGGCCTGTCCGTTGTGGAATGTGCATCGTGCCTTTGAAACGCCGGGGCGGTTTCTGCGCCAGTTGGCGGAAACCCCGGATGGCGTGCGCTATATCTCGATTGCGCGGGACATTTCCAAAAGCGGCGGGCGTTATGGCGCGCCGCTGCGCCGGTATGCCATGGCATTGGGGTGTGAGGTCGAACACGCAGATCAGTTGATCTATGCCGACGGGCTTGATGTGGCGCAGGACATTGCGTTTGAACCGATCGGCATTTCCTGCCGGATCTGCGAACGCACCCATTGCCATCAACGCGCCATACCGCCGTTGGAGCAAAGGTTGCAGATCCAGCAGGACAGCCGCGATGTGCTGCCCTACGGGATCGAATGATCAGGCGGCTTCGGCTGCTTCTTCCGGGGTGTTGGCGGCGGCCAGAATCAGCGCCACATAGCCAATCACACCAGATACCAGCGAACCGGACAGAACCCCAAGACGCACATCGTTCATCAGGGCGGGATCCGCAAAGCTGAGCGAGCCGATGAACAGCGACATGGTGAAGCCGACCCCGGCCAGACAGCTTAGACCGTAGATATGCAGCCAGTTTGCGCCATGCGGCATCCGCGCCACACCGGTTTTCACCAGCGCATAGGTCACGCCAAAGACGCCCACCTGTTTGCCGACGATCAGACCCAGCGCAACCCCAAGCGGCAAAGGCGCCAGCAAGTCGGAAAAGCTCATCCCTTGCAGGACGACACCGGCATTGGCGAAGGCAAAGATCGGCACAATCATGTACAGCACATAAGGCGTCAGACCATGTTCCAGCGAATGCAGCGGGCTTTTGCCCCATTTGTCCGTGAGCGGGATACAAAAGGCGGTGATCACCCCAGCCAGAGTCGCGTGAACCCCGGATTTCAGCACGAAATACCACATGATCGCGCCCAGCAGCAGCGCCGGTGCAATGCGGTGCGCGCCCTTCAGGTTCAACATGATCAGACCCGCCAGCGGCAGCAAAGCAAGGTAGAGGTAATCAACCTTCAATTCCGCAGTATAAAACAGGGCGATGATGATGATGGCCCCAAGGTCATCAAGGATGGCCAATGTCAGCAAGAACACCTTGAGCGACGAAGGTGCGCGGCTACCGACCAGCGCCAGAATACCAAGCGCAAAGGCGATGTCGGTGGCCGCCGGAATGGCCCAGCCCCCCAAAGTGAGCGGCGAATTCCAGTTCAGCGCCACAAACACCAGCGCGGGCAATGCCATGCCGCCAATCGCCGCCGCACCGGGCAGGATTACGTCACGCGGGTTCTTCAGCTTGCCTTCCAGCATCTCGCGCTTGAGTTCGAGGCCGATCAGAAAGAAGAAGACGGCCATCAACCCGTCGTTGATCCAAAGGATTGCAGGTTTTTCCAGACCTTCGCCGTTCACCGTAAGCGACAGTTTTGCATTCAGGAAAGCATCATAGGCCCCGGCCAACCCGGAATTCGCAACGATCAACGCGGCGACCGCCGATAACATCAAAAGGATGCCCCCCGATGCCTCATGGCCAAAAAAACGGTCAAGCGCGCGCAACAGCATAGATACCTCCGGAAAAGATTATGATTTCCGTTGGATATGTCGTTGCCGCGCGCGGTTTCAATGGCTGTCAGGCCCGTAGTGCCGTGCTTCTGTCCGCCTGTGCCGGTTTGCCGCAGTGTGGCGGCTATCCGGCCTTGGTCATCAGGGCATAAATCTCGTCTTTCAGGGCCGCGCGCTGTTTGCGCAATGCGACCTCGGCCAGTTCTTCGACCGGTTCGATATTGGTTTCGGCCCGGTGCACGGCGCGGTTGATGTTGTGATATTCATCGGCCAACCGGGCGAAATGTGCGTTTTCGGTTTTCAGCGTGTGCAGCTTGTCGGCGTGTTCCGGGAATTCCTCGGCCAGTTCATGCGGCGTATGTGTCATTGGGACACTCCTTTGGTTGCTTTGCACAACAGCCTTAGGTGCGCGCATGGCGGCCTGCCTTGATCCGGATCAAACTGGCGAAGAAACCACTTACAAAAAACAAAAGGGCCGGGCGCATGACACGCCCGGCCCCCTCAATTTCTTAGGGTCGGTTCAGATCAATTGTATTTCTTGATCTGACCGGATTTCAGTCGGTTCATATAGCTGTTCATCTCGCCCTTGACGATCGGCATCAGGAAGTAGAGCGCAAAGATGTTGACCACAGCCATGGCAAAGATCGCCGCATCCGAGAAGTCGATGACCGGGCCAAGGCTGGCTGCGGCACCAATCACCACGAACAGGCAGAAGATGATCTTGAACACCAGTTCGGTGGTTTTGCCTTCGCCAAACAGGTAGGTCCAGGCTTTCAAACCGTAGTAGGACCAGCTGATCATGGTCGAGAAGGCGAACAGGATCACGGCAATCGCCAGGATGTATTTGAACCAACCAAACGACGACGAGAACGCCGCAGAGGTCAGCGCCACACCAGAGTTGCCGTCAACCGTTGCAATGGCTGTGCCAGCTTCGTTCAGCATGTAAAGGCCGGTTGCCTCGTCGATCACAAGCTGCTGGGTGATGATGATCACCAGCGCGGTCATGGTGCAAATGACCACGGTGTCGATGAAGGGTTCCAGCAAGGACACAAAACCCTCGGTGATTGGTTCTTTGGTCCGCACCGCCGAGTGGGCGATCGCCGCCGAGCCAACACCCGCTTCGTTCGAAAACGCCGCGCGTTTGAAGCCCTGGATCAGCGCACCAACCATACCGCCGGCCACGCCGAGACCGGTAAAGGCACCTGCGAAGATCTGGCCAAAGGCCCAGCCAATCATGTTGGCGTTCATCAGCAAGATGACGACAGCGGTGGCGACATAAAGCACACCCATGATCGGCACGATCTTTTCCGTCACGCTGGCGATAGATTTCAAACCACCAACGATCACGGCAAAGACGATACCGGCAAAAACAACGCCGGTGATCCAGCCGGGGAAGTCCCCCACGACGTTTGTGATCTGCGCATGTGCCTGATTTGCCTGGAACATGTTGCCGCCACCAAAGGCACCAAGGATACAGAAGATCGAGAACATGACCGCCAGGATCTTGCCCCCGGAAGGCCGCGTTCAGAGAAGCCTTTGGTCATGTAATACATCGGGCCACCGGACACGGTGCCATCGGCGTATTCATTGCGGTATTTCACGCCAAGGGTACATTCGGTGAATTTCGACGCCATGCCAAGAAGACCCGCAAGGATCATCCAGAATGTGGCGCCCGGTCCGCCGATGCCGACCGCAACCGCCACACCGGCGATATTGCCCAGACCAACAGTGCCCGAAAGCGCGGTGGCCAGCGCCTGAAAGTGGCTGACCTCGCCCGCGTCATCGGGATCGGAATAATCCCCTTTGACCAGCTTGATTGCATGGCCAAACGTGCGGAATTGCACAAAGCCGAAATAGATCGAAAAGACCGTCGCGGCGATGACCAGCCACATCACGATCCAGGGGAAGGAGGTGCCCGGAAAGGGGCTGAAAATGAAGCTGACGAACCAACCGGTCGAATTGGCGAAGATCTGGTTGACCTTCTCGTCGATGGATTGCGCAAGCGCGGGGGCCGCTGAAACCAGCGTGCCCGCAACCGCCAGACCGGCGGTTTTTGAAATGGATGTCATGGTGATCCCTGTCGTTGGTTATTGTTATGGAACGATTGTGACCGGGGCCGGTGCGGCCTGGGCCAGAGATCCGGCAACAGAGCCAAAGAGACGTGTCTCAAGCTCGGAATGGCCGGTGCGTCCGATCACAAGATGCGAGGCTTCTTCGGCCTGGGCTATCTTGATCAATGTTTCGGCAATATGGCCGTACTTCAGGATGGTTTTGACCTCGACGCCGCTGTCTTTCAGCGTGGCGACCAGGGGGGTAAGCAGCGCGGTATCGGCGCGTTGCAATTCTTCGTTCCGGCGTTTGTGACGCTCTTCCAGCTCTGTTGGTGTCAGAAAGGAATAAGGCGACCATTCCAGCACATGGGCGATCACGATGGTCTTGCCCTGTGCGCTTGCGGCTTTTACCGCAAAGTCGACAGCCCGTTGCGAGCTTTCGCTGCCGTCATATCCGACGACGATTGTTGAGGCCATGTCAGTTTCCCTTTTGTTTTGACTGTTTTGTTTTGACGGTCATTATTGTTTGCTGTCCCTATCCTGGACATTTGTTCACCCTAGCAAAACAACCGCAGGCAGTTTTGCGTTAATTCGTCTGATTGGAGTGTAAAACGACCGAAAATTCTACATTTTTCATGCCAAATGGGAGATTTTTCCTATTTTGCGGATTCCGGGCAGGAATATTTCCGGGCCTTGATGGGCCGAATGCCCGTGGTGATTTGGTTGCAAGGGACCGTTCGGGCGGCGATAGTCCGGGTGATTTATCGGGCCGGGGGCGCCATGCGCATTGCAACCTATAATGTCGAATGGTTTGACGCGCTGTTTGATGACGCGGGTCAGTTGTTGGCTGATGACAGCCGATCTGCCCGCCATGGCGTGAGCCGCCGTGACCAGTCCGAGGCGCTTGGCATTGTGTTCACCGCCCTTGATGCCGACGCGGTGATGGTGATCGAAGCCCCCGACAGCCACCGGGGCCGGGATGGGGTGCGCGCGCTGGAGACCTTTGCCCAAACCTATGATCTGCGGTGTCGCAAGGCGGTGATTGGGTTCACCAACACCACACAGCAGGAAATCGCCCTGCTTTATGACCCGGATGTGCTGACCGTGCGCCACGACCCGCAGGAGACCGCGCAAACACCGCGGTTCGATACCGACTTCGAGATTGATCTGGACTTTGACGCCCGGCGCGACCGGGTGAAATTTTCCAAACCGCCGCTGGAACTGGCGGTTGAGACACGTTCGGGCCAAAACCTGCGTCTGATCGGGGCGCATCTGAAATCCAAAGCGCCGCACGGCGCCAAGACCCGCGATCAAGTGATGCGGATTTCCATTGCCAACCGCCGCAAGCAATTGGCCCAGGCGATCTGGTTGCGTCAAAGGGTGGTTGAACATCTGGAGGCGGGCGACAGTCTGATGGTGATGGGGGATCTGAACGACGGGCCGGGGCTGGATGAATATGAGGAATTGTTCGGCCGCTCCTCTGTGGAGATCATCCGTGGCGAAGATCGCGAAGGGCCGCGGCTTTTTGATCCCAATGCCAATATCGCGCTGCAACGCCGGATTGGCGCAGTGCCGACAACCGCGCGGTTCTATATCAGCAACGAAGACCGGTATCTTCAGGCGTTGCTGGACTATATTTTTGTGTCACCGGATCTTTTTGCCAAACGCCCGAACTGGCGCATCTGGCATCCGTTCAATGATCCAACCTGTTGGCGCACGCCGGAGCTCTGCGCGGCGTTGGTGGCCGCGTCGGATCATTATCCGGTGACGATGGATATCGAGATGTAAGAGGGGGCGCTGCCCCCGTCCCCAAGGGGACCCCCCGGGATATTTTTGAACAGAAGAAGGACGGACCCGCGTGAAAATTGCCAGCGCAGCCTATCAGATGACGTTTTTGCAGTCCTGGGCGCAATATGAGGACAAGATTGCCGCCTGGGTGTCCGAGGCCGCAGGGCAGGGGGCGGATCTTTTGCTGTTTCCCGAATATGGCGCGATGGAATTGGCCACATTGGCCGGGACAGAAGCCGCGGCCGATCTGGAGCGGTCGTTGCATGCGGTTGCCGAGCGGGTGGCAGATGCGGATGTGGTACACGCGCGGCTGGCAGTGGAACATGGGGTTCATATCTGTGCAGCGTCGGCACCGGTGTTTGACCCGGCGATTGCAGGCGGTGTGCGACCGGTGAACCGCGCGCGTTTGTTTGCCCCGTCCGGCAAAAGCGGGTTTCAGGACAAACAGATCATGACCCGGTTTGAGCGCGACCCCTGGGGTGTGGTTGGCGGCGCGCCTGTGTCGCTGTTTGACACTGATTTGGGGCGGATCGGCATCTTGATCTGTTACGACAGTGAATTTCCGCTTTTGGGGCGGGGATTGATGGCGGCGGATGTTTTGTTGGTGCCGTCCTGTACCGAGGCGCTTGCCGGATATTGGCGGGTCAGGATCGGGGCCATGGCGCGGGCGTTGGAGAATCAATTCATTGTGGCCATGGCCAGCACGGTGGGGGACTTCCCCTGGAGCGAGGCTGTGGACACCAATGTCGGCGCGGGCGGCGTATTCGGTCCGCCGGACACCGGTTTTCCGGCGACCGGGGTCCTGGCGGCGGGGAGGTTGAACGAAGTCGGCTGGACATATGCCGATGTGGCGGTTAATGCAGTCGCTCAGGTGCGCGAGACTGGCGTCGTCGCCAATCGTGCACATTGGATTGAGCAAGGCTGCGATGCCGAAACAAGTGTTCCCATCGCCACTTTGCGCGATCTTCGCGTAGATACCCCTTGAAAAACGGGCCGCAAGCGCCCATTTAGGGCGCGCCCGGTCCTAGCACCGGGGCTAACAATCAAGGAGAGACCATGGCCAAGGAAGAGATGCTCGAATTTCCCGGTGTCGTGAAAGAACTTCTGCCTAATGCGACGTTTCGGGTCGAGCTGGAAAACGGCCATGAGATCATCGCACATACGGCAGGCAAGATGCGCAAGAACCGCATCCGTGTTCTGGCTGGCGACAAGGTGCAGGTTGAAATGACACCTTATGATCTGACCAAGGGTCGGATCAATTATCGTTTCAAATAATCGGTTTCCCAGTGAGATTCATCCTGGGATCGGGAAGCCCCAGACGGCGCGAGCTTCTGGGGCTTTTGGGTGTGACGCCGGACGTTATCCGCGCGCCGGATATTGACGAAACGCCGTTGAAGGCCGAACTGCCGCGGCCCTATTGCGCCCGTATTGCACGGGAGAAGGCAGAGGCCATGGATGTGGCGGTGGATGAAGTTGTGCTGTGTGCCGACACCACCGTGGCCCTTGGGCGCCGCATCATGGGCAAACCGGCAGATATGGCCGAAGCCGCAGAGTTTCTGACCAAATTGTCAGGGCGACGCCATCAGGTGATCACCTCTGTGGCGGTGCGTACCGCGACCGGGTTCTGGCAAAAGGACGTGGTCAGCGCGGTGCGGATGAAACGGCTCTCGGATCTGGAACTGAACGCGTATTTGCAGTCAGGTGATTGGCAGGGCAAGGCGGGCGGTTACGGCATCCAGGGCATGGCCGGTGCGTTTATTCCATGGATTTCAGGATCTTATCCCGCCATTATGGGGTTGCCTCTGGCGGAAACCGCCGGACTTTTGCTGGCTGCGGGCTATCCGCTTTATCGTGAGGTGGCGGCATGAAAGGCCGGATGATTGTTCTGGACTCCTATGAGGGTCGTGAAGCGGCGGCATTGATTGTCGATGGGCGGCTTGAGGATCTTTTGATTGATGGCACGGCGGTGCGCCCCGGCGCGATCTATCGTGCCAAGGCAGATCGCCCGATGAAAGGGCAGGGCGGCATGTTTCTGTCCACCCCGGATGGCGCGGTATTCCTGCGTCAGGTCAAGGGGTTGAAGCCGGGCGAGCCGCTTTTGGTGCAGGTCACCGGCCATGCCGAATCGGGCAAGGCGGTGCCGGTCACGCAGAAACTTTTGTTCAAAAGTCGCTATGCGATTGCCACGCCGGGGGCGCCGGGGCTCAATATCTCGCGTCAGATCCGCGACGAGGACACCCGGGATGCCCTGCTGGAGCTGGCGCATGAGGCGATGCCGGACCGGGACATGGGGCTGATCCTGCGGTCGTCCTGTGCCGAGGCGGATGCAGAGGATATTGCCGAGGACATTCTGGCGGTGCTGGATCTGGCGCGCAGCGTGTTGGCCGATGCCACGGGAGAGCCGGAAAAGCTGACCGAGGGGGACGGGCCGCATGTTTTGGCCTGGCGGGAATGGGTCGAACCGGCAGATGTCGAGACCGAGCCCGGTGGATTCGAACGGCTGGGCGTGCTGGACCAGATTGACGCGCTGGCCGGGATTCGGTGGCCCTGCGCGGGGCGGGACATATGTATGTCGAAACAACCCGTGCATTGGTTGCGGTGGATGTGAATACCGGTGGCGACACCTCGCCTGCGGCAGGGCTCAAGGCCAATCTGGCGGCGATGCGCGATTTGCCGCGGCAATTGCGCCTGCGGGGTTTGGGCGGCCAGATCGTGATTGATATGGCGCCGATGGCGAAAAAGGACCGGCGGGTCGTGGAAACCGAACTGCGACGCGGATTGAAAACCGACAGTGTGGAAACCACGCTGGTGGGGTGGACCAATCTTGGCCATTACGAATTGCAACGGGCCCGTGTGCGCAATCCGCTGGCGGAAATCAGATGAATTGCCCGATGTGTCAGAACCCGGCGGACCCGAAATATCGGCCGTTTTGTTCGAAGCGCTGTGCGGATCTGGATTTGGCGAAGTGGTTGAATGGATCTTATGCCGTGCCGATGCAGGAAGAAGACGAATTCAGCGATTCCCAAAGTCCCGTGGATATTCCCCCGGCGAAGCCGCACTAGCGCCAAAGCCGCAAAACCCGGAAAAATCAGGCGTTTGTGCAGGCTTCCGTTGACTTGGCGCGCGAACTGCGTAGCCTTTGGCTAGAATATCAAATAACGATTGCAATCAAATACGGGGGACATCATGAATTTCAAATCGGCACTGCTGATCGCGGGTTTTATCGGTCTTGGCGCGTCTCCGGCGCTGGCCTGGGGCGACATGTATATGGGCGATGGCACCACGCGCGCCGGCCAGAACCTGGTTTATCCTTATCCGGGTGTGGCCAATTACTGTCCTGCCGGGCTTCAGCCCGTTCTGGCCAATGGCGAGATCTGCTGTGGCAAGCCAAATACCAATGCCAGCTATTACAATGCGCCGTCGCACAAGAAGAAGCGGCACATCAAAAAGACCTATGCGCCACGCGCCTATGCGCCGGTTGGTGAAAAAGGTGTGTACTACAAGTAGGCCGATACGGCCTTGGCAATGCCCGTCGGGCCGCGTATATGCGCGGCCTGATGTGTTTTTACGCCCAGGTATCAGGGGCGTGTTATTTCCGTGTCCGTTCCGTCGGACCACGACCGCCCAAGGAGCCCGATAATGCAAGGCAGCGCCAATCTCAACATCATGCTGAAAACCGCGCGCAAGGCGGGCCGGTCGCTGACCAAGGATTTCCGCGAGGTCGAGAACCTGCAATCTTCGTCCAAAGCGGCGGGTGATTTTGTCACCAAGGCCGACCTTGCGGCGGAACAGATCATCAAGGAAGAATTGATGTCCGCGCGCCCGACCTATGGGTTTCTGGGCGAAGAAGGCGGCGAAACAGCAGGGCAGGACCCGACCCGGCGCTGGATTGTCGATCCGTTGGATGGCACGTCGAACTTTCTGCATGGTCTGCCGCATTGGGCAGTGTCCATCGCGTTGGAACACAAGGGCCAGATCGTGGCGGCGGTGGTGTTTGATGCCGCCAAGGACGAGATGTTTTTTGCAGAAAAAGGCTCGGGTGCCTGGATGAACGACACCCGCATCCGCGTGTCGGACCGCAAGCGCATGAACGAGGCGCTGTTTGCCACGGGTGTGCCGTTTGGGACCCGTCGGGGCCTGCCGGAAACCCTGCGGGATCTGGGTCGTCTGATGCCCGTCTGTGCCGGTGTGCGGCGCTGGGGTGCGGCGGCGCTTGACCTCGCTTATGTCGCTGCGGGCCGCTATGATGGCTATTGGGAGCGTGAGTTCCACCTCTGGGACGTGGCGGCGGGTATGTTGATCGCGCGCGAGGCCGGGGCGCTTGTCGACACGGTCCAACCGGGCGGTGACCCGCTGGCGGATCGCAATTTGATCTGCGCCAATGATCTGATTTTCAATCAATTTGCCAAGGCGCTGCGCGGCTGAACCCAATCGGTTCCTGCGTGCTGAAACAAAAATGCCTCTGCTCGGATACCGGGCAGAGGCATTTTGTTTTTTAGGCGTCTTTCGCGCCGGGTATCGGACCCTTGTCTATTTGGCCAAACACTCGGAAATGACGTCCGCCATGGAGGTGATCAGGGTGGGATAGAAATCCGGGCCCAGATCCAGCTTGCTGCCCAGCGGGTCCAGAACGCCGATCTCTGCATCCGTGGATTCGGCCAGTGTTTCGATCAGGCCGGTTTTAAACTGTGGTTCGGAAAACAGGCAAAGCACGCCTTCGGTGGCGATCCGGTTTTGCAGGTCCCGAATGCGGCCCGGCCCCGGTGCAGCGGCGTCACCTTCGGCCACGGTCCCAACCGTGTGCAGGCCAAACGTGGCCTCAAAGTAGTGATAGGCATCATGAAACACCAGGAAAGGTGCGTCGTGATGGGGGGTGAGCTTGGCCTCGGCATATTCTACGGCCGCGTCAATCTCGGCTGCGGCTGCCGTTGCATTGGCGGAATAGATGTCGGCGTTTTCGGGATCGCGCGCCACAAGGTTTTCCGCAATGACGGTGACCCAGTATTTGGCATTGGCCGGAGAAAGCCAGCTGTGCGGGTCATTTGGCCCGTGATCATGGCCATCATGGCCGGTATTTTCTTCGTGTTCTTCGTGTTCTTCGTGTTCGTCTTCATCATGTTCGTGCTCGTCATGCTCGTCTTCTGCATGATCTTCACCATGGTCGTGATCATGATCGCCGAATTCCTCGTCGTCGCGGAATTCCAGAATTTGCGTCCCCGGCAGGGCGTTCAGATCCAGCGCTTCTGCATCCGCCAGCACATCCAGAACGCGATCCATCCAAGGCGCAAGATCGGGGCCCATCCAAAGCACCAGATCCGCCTGTTCCAGCCCACGGGCCTGCGACGGGCGCAGCGCAAAATCATGCGGCGAGGCACCGGGCGGCACAATCAGATCCGGCGTTCCCACACCCTGCATCACGCGGGCGGCAAGCCCATGCACCGGGGCAATGTCGGTCACAACCTTTGGCACGTCGGCCATTGCGGGCATGGCAAAGAAAGTCAGGATTGGCAGGACGGTTTTTTTCATTAGCATGTTACCTTATAACGTTCGCGACTTGATACATGTCATAGTATAACCTATCAAGCGCCAATTCTTGGAAAGGCCCACGCAATGAAGCCAGTTGGTTTCCATCAGCATGACCACGAAACCTGCAAATCCGGCGGGATCACGTCGGCTGTGGATTATTGTGAAACGCGCGGGTTGCAGTTTACCCCGGTGCGGCGGCGGACATTGGAAATCCTGCTGCATGAACATCGTGCGATGGGGGCCTATGATCTGCTTGAGGTTCTGGGCCGCGAAGGGTTCGGATCGCAGCCACCGGTGGTTTACCGTGCGCTGGAGTTTCTGGTGCGTCACGGTTTCGCCCACAAGATCGAGCGGCTGAATGCCTTTGTCGGCTGTGTGCATCCGGGCGCAGACCATGCGCCGGCCTTCTTGATCTGTCGCCAGTGTGACGCTGTTGCCGAAACCCGGGCGCGCCCGGCCATGGCGCTGCTGGGGGATCTGGCGGGCGAGGCCGGGTTCCGGGTGGAACGCGCGGTGATCGAGGCCGAAGGCCTGTGTCCCAATTGTCAGGAGCCCGCCAATCCGGGCCCTGAAAGCCGGGGAAAAGATCCGAAATGACATTGCTGCAAATGCAGGGTATGAGCGTCCGCCACGGTCAGGACCCTGCCCTGAGTGACGTGAATTTTTCGATCGAGACCGGCGAGATCGTCACAATTGTTGGCCCCAATGGGTCTGGCAAATCCACCATGCTGAAGACGATGATTGGCGCGGTGCGCCCGTCTTCCGGCCGGATTGACCGGCAAAAGGGGCTGCGCATCGGCTATGTGCCGCAAAAGCTGCATATTGATCCGACGTTGCCGTTGAACGTCGACCGGTTCCTGTCTTTGCCCAACCCTGCGTCTCGGGCAAAACGTGATGCGGCGTTGTTGCGCGCGGGCGTTCCCGACCTGGCGATGCGCCAGATGTCCGGCCTGTCCGGTGGCCAGCTGCAACGGGTTCTGCTGGCGCGGGCCATCCTGCACGAGCCGCAATTGCTCTTGCTGGACGAAGCGACGCAGGGCCTGGATCAACGCGGCTCTGCCGAATTCTATCGCCGCATCGAAGAGGTGCGGCGCGATCTTGGCTGTGCTGTGGTGATGGTCAGCCATGAATTGCATGTGGTGATGAGCGCATCTGACCGGGTGATTTGTCTGAACGGCCATGTGTGCTGTGAAGGCCGCCCGGAGGTCGTGGCCTCGGCCCCGGAATACCGCGCGCTGTTTGGCAGCGGCACCGGCGGCGCCTTGGCGCTTTATCGTCATGAACATGATCATGCCCATGACAGTGATCACCATCACGACCACCAACATGGCAGCGATTGCATCCATGACCATGGCATTGGTCAGGACCACAACCATAAACACGGGGTCGCGGAATGAGCCTGTTGGATGATTTTCTGGTCCGGGCCGTGTTGGCCGGCATAGGCGTTGCCCTTGCGGCTGCACCTTTGGGCTGTTTTGTGGTCTGGCGGCGCATGGCCTATTTCGGCGATGCAACGGCACATGCCTCGATCCTTGGGGTGGCGCTGGCGCTGGCGTTTTCTGTCTCGCCGTTGATTGGCGCGCTGGTGGTGGCGCTGGTGATGGCCAGCTGCGTCACCGCGCTGTCCGGGCGCGGATTTGCCGTCGACACGATGCTGGGCGTTCTGGCGCATTCCTCGCTGGCCTTTGGTCTGGTGGCGGTTTCACTGCTGGACGGGGTGCGCATTGACCTGATGTCCTATCTGTTCGGTGATATTCTGGCGGTCGGGCGTGACGATCTTCTGGTGATCTGGGGCGGGGCTGCGGCGGTCATCGGGTTGATGGTCTGGCGCTGGCAGGCGCTTTTGACCGCGACGCTGAGCGATGAATTGGCCTGGGCCGCCGGGTTCAATCCGAAACGGGAACAAATGGTGCTGACCCTGGCGCTGGCACTGGTGGTTGCAGTGGCAATCAAGGTCGTCGGGGTTTTGTTGATTGCCGCGATGTTGATCATTCCTGCAGCGGCGGCGCGGCCATTGTCGCACACACCGGAACGGATGGCGGCAATTGCCGCTTTGGTCGGGGCCGGTGCGGTGATCGGCGGGATGCAATTGGCGCTGACGCTCGATTCTCCGACCGGGCCAACCATCGTCTGTTGTGCGGCGTTGCTGTTTGCCGCCAGTGCCGGACTGGCGCTTGTACGGGGCAGGGATTCCTGACCCCGGAGAGCAAAAGCCGATTTCAAAGGTATGGTATTCCTGACAATTCCCGACTTTTGCCGTCATAAAGATTGACTTTACGGCAGGCATTCCGTGATCTTGGCCTAAGTTATTTTCAGGCTGCCACGGAGATTGTCCCGCAATATGTTTTATGTCCTCGTCTTTCTGTTTGGCGTTTTCTTTCCCAGCGGATTGGTTGTTTTTGCTGCGGGAAATGCCAGCGCGCAAAGTGTTGCCGCGCTTTGCGCCGGGGCCAGCGGCTATTCCTTGATGGCGATCAACCTGTTTTTGGCAACACGGCCCAGGTTTCTGGAGCCGATGATTGGCGGGCTGGACCGGATTTACAAACTGCACAAATGGACCGGCATTTCGATTGTGGCTTTCATCCTGTTTCACGAAGGTGTCGGCATGGATCTGGAGGGCCAGATCGTAGCCACCGGCCTGACGAAAACCGCCGTGGATGTGGCCGAAATCGTCTTTCCCATTCTGCTGGCCCTGATCCTGGTCAGTTTCTTCAAACGGCTGCCGGCGGCGATCACCCGGCGGGTGCGGTTCCTTAACCGCGATCTGATCCCCTATGGCCTGTGGCGCTGGACGCACCGTATTCTGGGGCTGTTGTTCATCGTGCTGACCGGGCATCAGTTCTTTGTCAAAGTGCCGTTCGACATGAATGCAATGGCGGCGCAATACCTGAACTTCATGGCGGTTCTGGGTATTCTCAGCTTCTTGTGGACCCAGCTTCTGGCGCCGTATCGCCGCCGCCCCTATGACATCACCAAGGTCGAACATCATCCCGCCGCCACGATCATCGAGGCCAAGCCGCGCGGGCGGGGCGTGCGGCCGCGCCCCGGGGCCTTTGCGGTGATTTCGATCAAACGTATGGGCCTGCGCGAACCACATCCCTTTACCATTTCCGGCACCGGCCCCAAGGGCGAGGTGCAGTTTTCGATCCGGGGGCTGGGGGATTATACCCGCCGTCTGCGTGATCTGGTGAAGGTGGGCGACAAGATGACGGTGGAAGGTGGCTATGGCCGCTTCAACTATGCCAAGGGCGAGAAGGAACAGCTCTGGGTTGCGGGGGGGATTGGCATCACGCCCTTTCTTGCCTTTGCCGACAGTTTGACAGCAGACGAGACCCGAACCATCAAATTGGTGTATTGTGTCAACAAACCGGAAGAGGTCGTCGGTCTCGACCGATTCCGCGCCGCTGAAAAACGCTGCCCCGGATTTACGCTGGATCTGCATATCAGCAAATCCGACGGACGTTTGACCGCCCAGGTTCTGGCGGACAAGGTCGCATTCGATCTGACACAGGCCGGGTTTTGGTTTTGTGGCCCTGCGCCTATGCGCAGCGCGCTTGTTTCGGGACTGAAGACGTTGGGGAAATCCCCACGTTCGGTTCATTTTGAAGAATTCGAATTTCGGTAAAAGGACATCGACATGAGACATCATATGACACTCGGCCTCGTCCTTGGCGTATTTGCCACTGCATCCTGGGCGCAAACAGGCGCGTTGTTCGAGGCGGGCGCCTATGCGGATTACCAACCGGATCTGGAAAACGGCAGGACGATGTATTA
This sequence comes from Phaeobacter sp. J2-8, assembly GCF_022867865.1. Taxonomy (GTDB): domain Bacteria; phylum Pseudomonadota; class Alphaproteobacteria; order Rhodobacterales; family Rhodobacteraceae; genus Marinovum. The sequence goes on from NZ_JALIEC010000001.1 coordinate 984,376, forward strand.
CGCGGCAGGCTGTGCCACCTGTCACGCGGTGGACGGTGATGACACAATTCTGGCGGGTGGCCAGGAAATGTCGACCCGATTTGGCGAGCTTTATGCCCCGAACATCACCCACCACAAGGCTGCGGGAATTGGTGACTGGAGCAATGCCACCTTTTTGAATGCGGTCCTGCGCGGCACGTCACCCGATGGCGACAAATATTTCGGCGCGGTGTTTCCCTATCCGTCTTATGGCCGAATGAAGCCGGAAGATGCGCTCGACATGAAGGCCTTTATGGCAGAGCTGCCCACCGCAGATGCCAAAAGCCGCGAGCATAATATTTCCTACATGAGCGAATTTGTCCTCGACAAGTTTTCGTCGTCACGCGGGCCACTGACCGCTGTGTCCGATCCGCAAATGGCGCGTGGGCAATATCTGGTCGAAGCGGTCGGCCATTGCGCCGAATGCCACACGCCGCGCGATACCGGGTTGGGCTTCAAATACGAATTGGACAACACCCGCGCCTATGAGGGCGAATTTGGCCTGCTTGGGGAATATGCGCCGGATATCACCGCCGACCGGCTTGCCAAATTTCCGATGGAAAATTTCGTGATTGGCGCGCTGACCGAGGCCAAGAAGCTGAACGGCAATCCAATGACATCGCCGTCGATGCGCCGGATTGCGCGCCAGACCGCGCAACTGGCCAGCGCGGATCGCGCGGCGATCTATGCCTATCTGTCTGGCACCAATGTGGATGTGGAAACCTTGCCGGGTGGAAACAAGGTGACGCCGCCCATCGTGATCAACACCCCCGCCGATGCAACCGACACGCCCTCTGGCGGTACGGATACGCCGGTGCGCGTGGCCGAGGTCGACCCGATCCCCGATCATCCCGTGGTCGAAGAGGTCGCAGAGGAGAGCGGCGAAGATGTGATCGAGGATCACACCGGTGCCGAACGGCTGATGAAACGCGTCGAGGCCTATTGTGAATCGACCGAGCCGCTTGAGCCGGTGATGCCGCCGCCCGCCGAAACGGCCGAGGCCCCGGCCGCCCCGAAAACCGCGCCGCCCGCTGCGGTCGCGAAAAAAGGCGTCGATCCGCAATTGGTGGCGGCGGCTGATCAGATCATCGAAGATTATTGCCGCGCCTGCCATGCGCCGGGCAAGACCTATAACGGGGTGTTCCCGACCGGCGACATTGCCGACATGAAGTTTGACGACCGGATCCTGATCCCCGGCAACCCCGAAAAGTCGCCGATTTACGAATCGGTGGCCGCCGGACGGATGCCCACCGGCAAGAAGATGAGCAAGGACGAGCTGGAGGTGCTGCACAAGTGGATCGTGGCGCTTGGCGAACCAGAGATGCCAGCGGCAGCCCCCGCACCGGCGCCCGTTGCCGAAGCGCCCGGGGCGGACAGTGCACCGGTGCCGCCGGTGGCCGCCGTGCCGCACGAAGAATTGCCGCCGCCGCTGTTTGCCGGCTTCTCGCGTGAGGAACGCATGCTGGCCATCGCCCGCGACATCAATGATGTGGAAAAACGCGACCGGCAGTATATGCGGTATTTCACCTTTGCGGAAATGCCGCTGGCCGAGGTCGATTGCGGCGCGGTGGGCGCACTGAAAAACCCGATGCATTACATGCACGCCGGTTTCAATAAGCTGATCAATTCAATGTCTAACGGCCGCAGTGTGGTGCCGGTGCATCCGGTGCCCAACACCGAAGGTGCGGTGGTCCGCATTGACCTGCGCGACTATGAATGGACCTTTGATGACTGGCTGTCGCTGTCGACCGGTGTCTTTACGGAAGAGGTCGAAAACGCCGATTTTGACGAAGAGGCCTGGGAAGATCTGGCCAGCGTCTATCCCTATGGCGTTGATCCCGCCTATGATCCGCTGCTGAAAACCGTGGCGGATGCCACCGGGGCCTTTGTGCCGATCATGCGGGCGGATTGGGTGGCGCGGTTTGCGTCGCAATCGCCCTATTACGACATCCTGCTGGATCTGACCGCCGATATTCGCGACATCGAAGACCGCATTGGCGTTGATGCCGACCGCGAGATTGATGAATTGCAGGTCATTCGCGCGGCATGTTGCCGGGATCGTCCGGCGTGTCGGATCACAACCGGATGCTGGAGCGGTTCGATCTGCCGCGGGATGGCTATTACTGGAAGTCCTATGACTTTGCCGGCAGCCACGGGGAGCAATCGCTGGAGCTTCACCCCGACGGCCCAAAAGAACTGGCGCGCACGCCCTCTGGCACGGCACCATTCGAACATGACGGCGGCGAAATGATCTTTTCCCTGCCAAATGGATTGCAGGGCTATTACCTGTCCACCAACCTTGGTGAGCGGCTCTTAGTCGGCCCGGCCTCTATCGTGTCGTTCCGCACCAAACCAATCGGCAAAGGTGTCGAGGTGGTCAATGCGCGGTCCTGTTTTGATTGCCATGACAATGGCATGATCAACAAAAAGGACGAGGTCCGCGATGCCCTGATGTCGTCACAGCGTTTCTCGCGTGATGAACTGGAGGTGCTGCTGGAGCTCTATGTCGAAAATGACGAGCTGGACGAATATTATGCCCAGGACCGGGCTTCGTTCCTGTCGGCATTGGCAGAGCTGAACGCCACCAGCATGACCGCCGGCGGTCAGATGGCCAGCCTGCGGGCGCCGAATTCGGTCGGTGGAGGCGAGATTGTCACTTATTTGGCCGACATGCATTTCCATGCGCTCGACGTTCGGCAATTGGCCCGCGACTTCTATCTTGACGAAGACACTTTCCGCGTCCGGGCCCGCCAGATGGGCGATCCGACCTTGACGGTTGTGGTCGGGGACTGGTTGTCGCGGCTTGATGCGGGTGGCAAGATCCAGCGCTCGGAAGTCGAGAAATATTATGCCGATATTCTGGAACGGATGACCGACCTGCGCCCCTATCGCCCGGCGGAAAGCTATGCAGAGGTCAAACACGAACCAGAGGAATATGCCGAAGGCGATCTGGAAAAAGAGGTCGAAAAAGCGGTCGAGGAAGTCGTCGAAAAAGAAGACGTTGTTTACAAACCGGCCGTGACCGAACCGGTGAAATATGCCCCGCCCGCCGAAGAGGCCAAGAAGGACAAGCTGACGCTGGCGATCCATGTGGACCAGAACGATTACTACATCGACGACCTTCTGGAATTCACCATCGAAGCCAGCCACAAATGCGAGTTGCAGATGTTCTATGTCGAAGAAAGCAAGAACATCGAGGAACTGCCCGGCGCGCTTTTGGGGCCACAATTCCTTGAGGCCGGTGAAAAGCGCAAAATCCCCTACGAAGGGTCGGGTCTGCGCATTCGCTTTGACGAACCGGGCAAAGGCGAAACCATGTTGGCCTATTGCCGGATGGGCGGATTGGGCGACCAGAAAATGACCGCCGAGGGCGCGTTGGACTATGCCAAGTCACGTTTCCAACCGCTGACCCGTGGCATTGCCATCGAAGCGGCCGAACGCGTTCAGGAAGATGGCGGTCAAAGTGCCACCAATCACGTCACATTCGAAGTCTTCGAGTGAAGGAGGGGTCAACGATGTTACGCACCACACTTTTTGCAGCTCTCCTGGCCACGACGGTTCTGCCGGGGGCGGCCTTTGCCGCAACCTGTTCTGACGGTTTGAAAGCGCTGCGTGATACCTATGCGGCGGGCAGTGTCGATGACATTCTGGCGGCGGTTTCAACCCTGCGGACGGGTGGTATATGCAACCAACGAACAGTGACCCGCGCAACGGCACAGGCGTCAGGCGTTCTGGCCAGCCGCGCGGGGCGCTTTGTGGCGCAGGGCGATCTGGCTGCGGCCGAGGCGGTTCTGGAACGTGTGCCGGGGCTGCATTGGTCGGTGCAGGCGGTGCGTGCCGACATTGCCGCAGCCAGAGGCAACCGGGACGAAGCCGCGCAGCTTTATAATGCGGCGCTGGATACGATCACCGATCCGGCGCTGACGCCACCGGATGAACGTCTGGTGCCGGTGGCCGAACGTTTGGCGCGGCTGGCACAGGAAAACATGATGCTGGCTGGCACGCTGGACAGCACGATCACCCGCGGTGGATCGCCCAGCGGCGTCCTGAAAAGCGCGGTGCGCGGCATCGCCATCGAATCCTATGGCGATGAGGTCGGCGGCGGTGGCGCAACCGACCACGAGGAGGTGCACGAAGCGCCCCCGAAAGAGGAAAAAGGCTTTGAAGATCATGCCGAGGTGATCAAGGAAGATCACGTCGACGTGCCGGAGATCAAAGATAAGCCGCCAGTGAAAGAACCCGCAAAAGAACCAGTAAAAGAAAAGGTGGTGCACGAAGATCCTTATGCCAGTGGCAAGAAAGAGGATTACGCCGTGGCCGACGGCGCGGCCAAGGCGGTGACAACTGTGTTCCTGCCAATCAAATTCGGGTCAAACTCCGATCATCTGGACGACAAGGCCGCCTATGAGGCCGATTATGTCGGTGCCTTTTTGAAGGCCAACAAGATCAGCGAAATCACCCTGATCGGTCACACGGACGAGCGCGGGTCGGACAGCTACAACCTTGATCTGTCTTATCGCCGGGCCCAGGCCGTGCGCGACTACCTCACCCATTACCTCGCGACCTATGACGCCTATACCTATATTCATATCGACGGCAAAGGCGAACGCGTTCCGCCCAAACTGTCGGACCCTTACCTGTATTCGATTGAGGAGCGTCAGGCGATTGCCCGGCGAGTGGAGCTTGTCCTGCACAAATAAATTGCGGGCTGCGGCCTGTGTCATTTCATTGTCCCTGGGGGCCGCCCCGGCGGTCCACGCGGCGCAATATGCCATGGTGGTGGGGGTGGATGATTACCGTGCTTTCAGCCCCCATCCCGCGCCCGCAGGCGAGCTTTCGGATCTGCAAGGGGCGGTGAACGATGCCCAACGCATTGCCAGCGCGATGCGCCGGGTGCGGATCAACCTGCCGGACGAGCGGCTTTTGATCGACGAACGTGCCACGGTCGAGGCCTTTCTCGCGGGCTGGCGGTCGATGATCGCCGAAGCGACGCCGGGGGATACGCTGATTGTGACCTTTTCCGGCCATGGCGGGCAAGAGGTGGAAAATTCCGAACCTTTTGACGAGGTGACGGACCACAAAGACGAAACCATCATGTTTTATGAATTCGACCCGAAAAATCCGCGGGTCGGGCGATTGAATGATGATCAGCTGCGCCAGATCCTGGCCGAGGCCGCCGCCTATAACGTGATTTGGGTGATGGACAGTTGCCATTCCGCCGGTCTGACCCGCAAGGTCGACACCGGGGCGATAGGGCTGACGCGCAATGGTGGGGTGTGGGACACCGGTATTGATCCGCTGGAGGATGAAATCATCGCCGAAGAGGGCGACGATGGCAGTGATGAACTGGCCCATGTCACCCAGATCCTTGCGACCGCCAGCGAAGAAAGATTGGTGACGGAAACCCGGATCGACGGCAAACAGCATGGCGCGCTGTCGTGGTTCTTTGCCGAGGCGATCACCGGCGCGGCGGACACCAACAACGACGGCACAATGACCCGCGCCGAGATGGCCGATTATCTGGATGATCGGGTGTTTGCGCATATGAAACAGAGCCAGCAGCCCCGCATTCTGCCACGGGGGGATGCGCATGCGCTGCTGTCCTTTGCAGAACCCGCCGCAAAGGCGCCTAAGTCGGAACAGCCCAAGGCCGGGGATCCGCCACGCGATGCGGTGGCTGTCAGCTTTGATGGCCCCCCTCCGCCGGGATTGAAAGACGGCAGCTATTATGTGGTCAATGCATCCCCCGAACTGTCGTTCCGGGATTTGGGCGGCGGGCGGTGGGATGTGTTCAACCACACCGGCGACCGCATCACCACAATCACCGGTGATGCCAGCCGCATGGTCGCCCGCACAAAGGCGCTGCGCCATATACTTGCCTCGAAAAAAGCGTCGCGCGCGGCGGTTGGGGTCAAAGCCGGGCAGGACCACAGCCTTAATCCGGTTGGGGCGTTTGTGAATTTCACATTTACTCCGCCCAGTCGCGAGCTGCGGTATCTGACGTTGTTCAACGTGGCCAGCAATGGCGCATTGCAATATCTTCATCCGCTGAAACCTTCGGGCGATGATCAGGTCGGACCGCGCGGCTTTCCGGTGCGGTTTCGGGTGACCGAACCCACCGGCGAGGATCAGTTGGTGGCAATTTTCTGTAGCCGCCCGCCGCTGGATCTGCGCCGGATGCTGGACAATTTCAATGCCAAGACAGTGCCCGATGATGACACGCTGCCGTCGGTTCTGGCGCGCGGCAGCTGTCAAACCGGGGTCATTGGCCTTTATACAGAGGATGGATAGGGCATGGTGCTGCGTTTTCTGATCACATTGGTGATGTCGGTTTTGGCGCTGACTGCGGCGGCCGAAACACGGGTTGCCCTGGTGATCGGCAATTCCGCTTACGAAAACGCACCCAGGCTGGACAATCCCGAACGTGACGCCACCGCCATTGCCGACCGGCTGAAACAGGTGGGGTTCGAGGTCACGTTGGGCATTGATCTGGATTATCGCGGGTTTCGCCGCCTGATCGGCAAATTCGCCCGCGAGGCCAGCAATTCCGATATTTCACTGGTCTATTTTGCCGGGCATGGGATCGAATTGTCGGGCGAAAACTATCTGATCCCGACCGATGCCCTGTTGGAACATGAGGCCGAGGCCGACATTGAATCGATTTCGTTGCAGACGCTGGTGGAAAAGGCTGCATTGGCGCGGCAATTGTCGATCATCATGGTGGACGCCTGTCGCGACAATCCTTGGGTGTCTTCGATCGAACGGCTGGACAAGACCCGGTCGCTCAGTCGCGGTTTGGCGCCTTTGCCGGATCCCGGACGTGGTCAGGTTGTCAGTTTTGCCACCGCGCCGGGCCAAACGGCGGCGGACGGCGAAGGCGACCACAGCCCCTATGCGGAATCGCTGTTGGAGCTTCTGGATGAACCAGGGGTGGAAATCAGTTTCTTTTTCCGCCGCCTGCGCGATTCCGTGCGCGCCCGCACCGATGGCGAGCAGACCCCGATTTTCGAAAGCGACTTGCCGGGGCGCGAAATCCATCTGGTGCCGCCCATTGCAAAGGATGCCGAGGCAGAGACATCGGATGCGACCGGCCCCGCCACCGCAGAGGTCGAGGGCGAAAATGCAGGGACTTCGGACAACGAATTCTTAAATCCTCTTTCCGCACCTCGGTCGAGGAGCTGACGGAATGCGACCGTCTGGCCGGATACGCCTGGCACCCGCGCGTGCCGGGGGGCTCTATTGCCTATGATGCCATTGAACCCGAACGCGCGCTGGCGGCCTGTCAGCAGGCGATACTGGACTACCCCGAAGAATGGTTTTTCTACTTTCTGGCCGGGCGTGCGATCTGGGTTGGTGATGACGATGATCCGCGCATTCGCCGATACATGGAGCTTGGCGGCCGTGCCGATCCGGCCTTTGCCTATGAACGGCTGGGGGTGATCGCCGAACATGGTTACGGCGGCATGGAGGCCAGCGTGTCAGAGGCGGCAGAATTCTATCAAAAGTCGATGGAGGCCGGGTATCAGAGCGCGATCCTCAGTCTGGCGTCTCTTTACGTCGATGCCACGCCGCCGAACTACGATCTGGCGATGGACTATTATGATCAGGCGCTGGCGATGGGGCTGCGCAGTGCGCCGAACGCTTTGGGGAAATTGCATCTTGATGGCAAATTGCCCGACAGCAGCGATGCCGAGGCCTTGCGCTATTTCACCATGGGCTGCGACAACGGCTATATGACGTCCTGTGGCAATCTTGGCTGGATGCATTCCAACGACCGCGCGCCAGAGTCGGATCTTGCGACGGCAATTGACTATCTGACCATGGCCTGTGACGCGGACGAGGGGTTTGCCTGTCGGTCGCTGGCACATGTCCATATCAACAAACGGATCGACGGCGCATCAGACGCCGAGGCGCTGCGCCTGTTCACCAAAGGCTGTGATCTGGGGGACACCAATGCCTGTGGCAATGTCGGCTGGATGCATTCGCGCGGGCGGGTGGAAAACCCGGACCTTCAGGTCGCCGTGGCCAAACTCAGCCGGGCCTGCGAGCTGGACGAAACCTGGGCGTGTCGGTCGCTGGGATATATCCACAAGAACAAGCGGATTGACGGTGCCAGCGACGCCGAGGCGCTGCGCCTGTTTGCCAGAGCCTGTGCCGGTGGCGATGAAAATGGCTGTGGCATGGAGGGCTGGATGCACAAGGCCGGGCGCGCCCCGGAACCCGACATGCAACTGGCGCTGGCGCGGCTTAGTGCGACCTGCGGGCCAGAGGAGGCCTGGACCTGTAGCAACGTCGGAAATCTGTATCAGGATGGGTCTCTGGGCACGCCGGATTTCGAAACCGCTGCGGAATGGTACGAAAAGGGCTGTGGCCTGAGCGATGGCCGCTCCTGTGGCTGGCTTGGGGAAATGCTGGAATACGGCACCCTTGGGGAAGAGGATTTCGAGGGCGCTTTGACCTATTTCACCCGTGGCTGCGCGTTGGAAAACGGCTGGAGCTGCGCCCGCGCCGGATGGTTCCACGCCGAAGGGGCGGGAACGGCCGAAAATCATGAACTTGCGGCGGAATTCTTTCAGAAGGGCTGTGATGATGGCAATGCCTGGGGCTGTGGTCGGCTGGCCGGGCTGTATTACCGGGGCGAAGGCGTGACACAGGATTTCCCGCGGTCTTTTGAACTGGCCCTGCAATCCTGTGAGGGGGATACCGGGTTTTATTGCGGCCATGCCGCCGGGATGCTTGAATTGGAAGACGTGCCTGCCGATCCGGTTCGGGGCCTCGCCTTGCGCAAAAAAGCCTGCACGTTGCGCCATGCCTATTCCTGTGGTCGGCTTGCCTGGGGCCCCTATGCGGATCTGGGCACAGATGCAGAGGACCGGGGCACTTATCTGGTGCTGTCGCTGGAATATGGGTCGCGGTTTGTGATCGAAAATTACAAATCCTTTGACCGGGCCCTGGCGCGCGAGTTGCAGCAGGCCTTGAAGGCGCGGGGCTATTACACCGGTGCGGTGGATGGCGTGTTGGGCCGTGGGTCGCTGGCAGCATTGGAACGTGCTTATGCGGCGTGATCTGACCCATATGTTTCAGCTGGCGCTGGCGCTGGTGGTTTTTGCCGCCATGCCGCTTTGGGCGGAAACACGTGTGGCGCTGGTGATTGGCAATTCCGATTACACCAATGCCGCGCGGCTGGAAAACCCGGTCAATGATGCCCGTGCGCTGACCGCCAAACTTGAAACGCTGGGCTTTGATGTCATGGCGCATGAAAACCTTGGCGGGCAGGACATGCGCCTGGCCCTGGGGCAGTTTACCGAGGCGGCCTTGCAGGCGGATCTGGCGTTAGTGTTTTATGCCGGTCACGGGATCGAGCTGGGCGGGCGAAATTTCCTGATCCCGGTGGATGCGATGATGCGGTCCGAGGCGACCGCGCAATTCGAGGCGCTGGCGCTGGATGACATCCTGTCGGTGGTGACCCATGCGGGGGTGCTGGGCATCGTGATGCTGGATGCCTGTCGCGACAATCCCTTTGCCGCCACCATCCAGCGCAACAATGGCACCCGGTCGTTGAAACGCGGGCTGGCGCCGGTGAATGTCGAGGGTGAGCAGGGGATGATCGTCAGCTTTGCCGCCCAGGAAGGGCGCACCGCTGAGGATGGCGACGGCGGCAACAGCCCCTATACCACCGCCCTGCTTGAGGTGATCGACGAACCGGGGCTGGAGGTCGGTCGCATGTTCCGCAAGATCCGTGCCAAGGTGCGCGAGGCGACCAATGGCCAACAGGTGCCGGTCGAACGGATGCAACTGCCGGACAAGGCGATCTACTTTGTGCCCGAAGGCGCCAGCCCGCCACCCGACACCACACCGCCGCCGCGCACCGATCTTCCGCGTGGGCCGGTCACACGTGACCCGATGGTGGTCTATCTGGATGCGGTTGCCACCGGTGAAATCGAGCCGCTGAATGAATTTGTGTCACGCTATCCCGATCATCCCCGCGCCAAAGACGCCCGCAAGCTGATTGCCCTGATGCAGGATGATGCGTTCTGGGCGCAGGCCCGGGCCGAAGACAGCGTGCAGGCCTACCGCCGCTATCTGATCGTGTTTTCCGATGGCCAATATGTGGACGAGGCGATGGCGCGTATTGCCGCCCTGACCGAGGCAGAGCCGGTGATCCCCCCTGTCGCCGCACCACCGCCCGTGGTGACACCGCCACCCAGCAACAGCGCCAGCCCTAGCTTTGATTGCCGCCGGGCCTCGACGGCTGTGGAGCATGCGATTTGTTCCAATTCGGATCTGGCGCGTCAGGACAATGACCTTTTGTCTGCCTTTCAGAACGCCCGCAGCAACGGCTGGGTCGATGTCGGCAACCAACGCGGCTGGTTGAAACAACGCGATGCGGTTTGCACTGGGGTGGCCTGGGCCGTTGCCGGATGTGTCCAGACCGTGTCCGGTGACCGGATCAATGCGCTGCGCAGTGGGCGGTTGTCGGGCAACATTGGGCCGGGGTTCAATTGCGCCCGGGCCTCGACCCGGGTTGAACGGGCGATCTGTTCCAGTGATGTCCTGGGCCGTCAGGACCAATTGTTGTTGCAGGTGTATAAATCGGCCCGAAACCGGGGCACGTCTGCTGCTGCCAGTCAGGGCAGCTGGATTGGCCAGCGCGAAGCACGATGCGGCCGCCACAGTGATGTTGCCTGGTGTGTGGCATCCTTTACGGCCGATCGAATTGGCCTTTTGGCCAGATAGGGGAATTACCATGCGTCTGATGAATTTTGTCTTGTTGTTCTGGACCGTGTTGACCGGTGCGGCATTGGCCGAAAGCCGCGTTGCGCTGGTGATTGGCAATTCCGCTTATGAACAGACAACGCCCTTGGCCAACCCTCAAAACGATGCCCGCGCCGTCGCAGAGAAGTTGAGCAATATTGGCTTTGACGTCATGCTGCGTGAGAATTTGACCGGCCAGAACTTCCGTATCGCGCTGGGCGAGTTTACCGAAAAAGCGCTGCGGGCCGATCTGGCGGTGGTGTTTTATGCCGGTCACGGGATCGAAATGAGCGGTGCGAATTACCTTATCCCGGTTGATGCACGTATGCGATCCGAGGCGACAGCCACCTTTGAGGCCCTGCCATTGACCGCGATGCTGACCACGGTGCGTCAGGCGGGCAAGCTGGGCATGGTGTTGCTGGATGCCTGCCGCGACAATCCCTTTGCCTCGTCGATGGAGCGTACCAATGGCACACGGTCGCTGAAACGCGGATTGGCCCCGGTGTCGCTGGAAGGTGAAAGCGGTCTGGTGGTCAGCTTCGCCGCCGAGGCCGGAAGTACCGCGGATGACGGGGCGGGAACGCACAGCCCCTATACCGAAGCCCTGCTTGAGGTTCTGGACGAGCCGGGACTGGAGGTGGGGCGGATGTTCCGCAAGGTGCGCGCCAAGGTGCGGGAACAGACCGACGGCAGGCAGGTGCCAATTGAACGGATGCAATTGCCGGATGAGGAAATCTATCTTGTCGGCCTGCCGGATGGCGACGACACCCCGGGCCATGCGCCCCGCGATGAGCGCGACGATCCCCCGGCACGCCCGCATGCGGTCGAAGATCCATTGGTGGCCTATATCAACGCGGTCTCCGGTGGTCGCAAAGAAGATCTGGAGGATTTTCTGGCCCGCTATCCCGATCACCCCAAAGCCGCAGATGCCCGCAAATTGCTGTTGGACATGGCCGACAGGGACTATTGGGAACAGGCAGAAGCGACCGATACCGAAGATGCCTATCGCACCTATTTGATCGTCTTTCCCGCAGGGCGTTATGCGGATGAAGCCAAGGCAAAACTGGCCGCCTATGAAAAGCCGCGGCGGTCGAGGTCGAGCCGGATCCGCCGGTATACAATCCGCCTGTCCATAATCCGCCGCCTGCAAGCGCGCAGTATTCCTGTCCGGCACTGGATGGGCGTTGGTCGGTGACCAATATCCCGGTGGATGACACGTTGTTTGTCCGGTCTGGGCCCGGCAGCAAGAACAAGGCCATTGGCGAATTGCCGTACAATGCGGATGGGGTGCGGGTGCAGTCCTGTGGTTCTAACGGGTGGTGTAACGTGACCTATGGCTGCATTCAGGGCTATGCCTTTGGCCGCAAGTATCTGAAACAATCACGCGGCGGCCATCGCAGCACCGAGTATCTGGGGTATTATTCGCTGGTGGATGTGGCCTCGAACGACACGCTGAACCTGCGGACCGGACCGGGCAAGTCGAAATATGGCGACGAATACGGCGTTGTGGCCGAGATCCCCTATAATGCGACGGGGGTCTATGTCTCTGACTGTGAGGTCAAATCCGGCTACAAATATCGGTGGTGCGCGGTGCAATGGCAGAATGTGTCTGGCTGGGCCTATGGCCGGTATTTGCAGAACGGCGCCGGACAACGCCCCGAAAGTGGCGGGTTGAGTGGCGCGGTGCGCAGCAGCGGGCCCAGCTGTGATGAGCTGTGGTATGAGCGCAATTCAATCTTTGATCGCAAGGGATATTGCTTCAAGACCGCGCGGGGCAAAAACACCTTCGACAATTCCAATTGCTACACGTCGAATCCGACGCTGACCGCCTCGGAAAAGAACCGGGTGAATGAGCTGAAATCCATGGAAAGCCGCATGGGATGCTGACACGTCTGCGGCAAGGGTTGTTGGTGCTTGGGTTTCTGGCCCAGCCCGCGCTTGCGGCGGATTGTGGGGCGCGTGACTTTCTGGCGATGGCGCTTCCGGATGGTGGTTCGCCCTTGAAGGTGGCGCTGGAGATGGCCTATCCCGGTTTGACGGTGGATCTGGCGGCGCAACAGGTGGTGTTTGCCTCTGGCGAAACGCTGCCCTTGGGGCGGGTGCGGGGCGGTGATCCGAAGGGGATGCTGACCGATGGATCGGTGGTGGAGCAATTCCACTATCGCTATCCGCTGGATTTTGATCTGGGCCCAAGGGCCGCGCCGTGGAACGATCCGGGGCGGGTGCGCAACGATGGTTTCTTTCGCGCACTCTATTTTTCTGAGGAAAGTGCGGCGCGCGACAGCCTGCAAAAAGTGCGCTATCCGGGGCCGGGCCGGGCGACCTATCTGATGACGGACCGGCATGGCGTGGGCTGTCAATTGGCCGCAGCGATGGCCGAGATCAGCCAAAGCGATGCGGCCGATCATGCCAGCCTGCGCAATGTGGGGGGCAGTTTCAATTGGCGGGTTATTGCCGGCACAACGCGGCTGAGTGCGCATAGCTTTGGTATCGCGCTGGATCTGAACACCAAATATGGCGGCTATTGGCGGTGGGGTGGTGTGCCAGAGGGGCAGGCCGGTGAGTATCGCAATGGCATCCCGGAAACCGTGGTGCGCAGTCTGGAGCGGTACGGGTTTATCTGGGGCGGCAAATGGCATCACTATGACGGGATGCATTTTGAGTACCGGCCTGAATTGATCCTTTATGCCCGGCTGATCCAGTAGCTTTGCCCGCCGGGGTGTGGTCTGTTGTGGGTTCGTCGCGCTGATGCGCGCCGACGGACCGGGGGCCAGCCCCCGGACCCCCGGGATATTTTTGAACAGAAGAAGGCCGGTCGCATTTAACTGCGGCGGTTAATGGGCATGTCCGGCATGGCTGTGCTTCATCGCGTCTTCGGCTTCGACCGCGACACGCAAGGCCAGTTCGCCGCGGTCGGTCAGAAGGTGGATTTCAATTTCGTCGCCTTCGGTGCGCGGGGTGGACAGGCCATTCAAACGAATGGCCACGCCACGAGGGGCGAGATCCAATTCCCGCCCCGGGGCGATTTCCAGCATCGGGATCACCTGATAGTTTTCGCTGCCATCCTTCAACATGAAGCCGACCAGTTCGGCGCTGGTCGCGTCATCGCTTTCTGCGCCAAGCAGGGTGAGGGCGGTGTCGCCGGTGTTTTCCACTTCGGCAAAGATCAGGGTCATTGGGCCGGTGCCGGCGTTGGTCCAGGGGTGCAGTACCTCGACCCCGTCCATCACCGCGAGGTGAGTGTCTTGTTCGTCGTGATCGTGGTCGTCATGGGTGTCGTCGGCAATGGCAGTGGTCGCCAGCCCGAGGGAGAGCAGCAGAGCAGGGATCAAACGCATGGGTGTGTTCCTTTCAGGGATCAGTTCGAAGGTCAGGCGCGCAGCCCGTCGACAATCGGGCGGCGCAGGACCGCAAGGGCAGGCAGCAGGGACAACAGGAGGGTGACGGAGAGGAAGCCGAGCAGCAAATGCACCTCGGTCCAGCCGATTTGCGGCACTACCAGAATATCGGTGCGGGCGGTGACAATGCGCGACAGGGCATGGGCCGCGCCCAAGCCGACCCCAAGCCCGAGGACCGCGCCGCTGACCAGCAACATCGCGGCATAGGACCAGACCACCGACAACACAAAACGACCCGGTGCGCCCAGAGCGCGCAGCAGCGACATTTGTCGCCGGAACAGCCGGGTCAGGATGAACATGCCCACCAGAACCGATGTCGCCACCAGCACCTGGGTCACCAGTGTCATCAGCGACATCGCCTGGCGCACGTCGCCCATCACGGCATAAAGTTCGGCAAGAACGGTACCGGGAAAGAAGGCCATGGTTTCTGCGTCGCGGGTGAATTCCGAGCGCAGGGAATAGGTCGCCCAAAGCTCGTCCGCCTTGACCACGATGGCCGGTGTGCCGGGGAAATAGGCCGCATCATAAGGGGGGCCGAGCTGAACCGGGGCATCCGGCGCATGCCCATTGGCCAGACCATGCACGGCCCAGACCGATTCGACAGGCACCATGATCGCGCGGTCCCAGGGCGAACCGGTTGGGGCCATGCGGCCGACGACAGTGATCTGGTCGCCATGGGCATCGTCCTCGGCGGTGTCACCAAAGCCATGTGACGGGACAAAGCTGTCGCCGATGTCCAATGGCACATAGGCGCCGGCAATTGCCTCGAAGGTGTCTTGCCACATGCGGCCTTCGATCTGGTCGTCGCTCAGATACCGGGCGAAATCAGCAATCGTGCCGATGATCGGCGCGCCGCCGAAGCTGTCGCCGAAGGCCAGCGGCGCGGCAATTGTCACGCGGTCATGGTTGGCGATCTCGTTGTAGATCTGGCCCTTCAGCAGCGGCACATCAGACGGCTGGAGATAGACAGAGGCCAGCATCAGGGTCATTTCACTGCCGGGGGCGGCGACAATCATGTCGAATTTATCGGCGGCGGCGGCGGTGCCTTTGCGCAGGCCACGTTCCTGGGCGATCAATCCGATGCCCATGCCGACCGAGGCGGCGATCAGCAGCACGAACATCACGTTCGGCCAGCGAAAGCGCCACAGGAGCGCCCGCACAAGCGCCCAGGGGGCAAAGCCGCGAATGGTCAGGGCGCCGATGATCAGCCCCGGAAGGACCAGCGCCAGCGCGATCAGACTATCCTGCCATGTGGCGGACAGCGAAGCCCAGAGACTAGACATTTTCGGTCTCCACCAGTTTGCCATCCTGGATCAGGATCACCCGATCCATGCGGTCCAGCAGGGCGATGTCATGGCTGACGGTGATCAGCGTCTTGCCCTCGGCGCGCGTGAGATCGATCAGGTCACCGACCAACCTGTCTGCAGCTGCGCGGTCCAGGCTGGCCGTAGGCTCATCCGCCAACAGCAGGGCCGGGTCATGCGCCAGGGCGCGGGCGACGGCGACGCGTTGACGTTCACCGCCGGAAAAGCTGGTGACGTTGCGGGCCTCGTCGCGAATGCCAAGATGGGTCAGCATCCTGTCGGCGCGCTGGCGCAGGTCGGGGCGCGTGGATTTGCGGCGAAAGAACGATCCAACCCCGGCATTGGCCGCGGCGCCCAATTCTTCGAACAGCAAAAAGTCCTGAAAGATCAGGCCCATGTTTTCGGCGCGAAAGGCAGTGCGGGCCTCGGCCGACAGGTTCAGAAGATCCTGATCGCCCCAGACAACCTGGCCGCTTGCGGATTTAATCAACCCGGCAAGCGCAAACAAAAGGGTCGATTTCCCGGCGCCGGATGGGCCACGAATGCCCAATGCCTCGCCCGGGGCAACCGCAATATCCGGCACATCCACCAGAACCCGGCCACGCGGATTGGCGATGCGCAGGTTGGTGACCCGAAGAGGCAGGCGGCGAGGATCAGCCATAGGTCGCATCAAGCAGACGCACGCGGCTGACAAATCCGGTGTCCGGGTCTTTGAAACCACCCAGAGACAGCGTGCCGGCGGTGTCGATTTTGACGTTGAACGGGATCACCTTGACGGTCCGTTTGGTGTAAACCGCCAGAATATCGTTTGGCCATTCGGCCTCGGTCTCGCAGAAGGGGCAGACCGCCATCGGCAATTTGGTCAGGACAAAGAAGCTGGATTCGGCCTTCAGCGGTGGTGCCATGAAACCGGTGACCGTGATGCGCTGGCCTTCAAGCTCTTGTGCCAGATCGGAAAATTCGCGCCCTGCACCATAGAGGTCGCGCAGTTTGATCGGCTCGGCTGCGGACAGCAGCGACGGGGTGGCAAGGGCGGCGGCGGAAAACATGAAACTGCGACGGTCCATATTGATGTCCTGTGTGTAATAGTATTACATATCGTGACCCGCAATGGGAATCTTGGGCCAGAAACGAAAAAGAGGGCCGTGTCACCGGCCCCCTTAATCCTGAAATCAGGGTGCCGATTATTCGGCGTTCACGGCATGGTTCATAACATGGAAAATCACGTTTTGTTCGATGGTGCCATCAAACAAATGTGCCCATGGGCCTTTGGCATAGACGGCAACGTCTTCGCCTGAGTGGGTTTCCGACGACGTCGGGATCAGCGCCTGTTGGATGTAATCCATGTCGGTCGCGTCGTCCTGTGTCAGATCGGGGCGTGCGCCGACCCAGTTCACATCTTCGCGCAGGACCGAACCGGTGCCATTGAGGAAGCCGATAACGGTGTATGGCTTGCCGTCTTTTGCCAACAGCGGCTCGCCCGAGTGCGAATCGCCTTCTTTGGCAACACCCATGCAAAGGCCGGTGATGTCAGAGCCACGGCCGCAGTAGCCGTTGAACGCGATCGCGTGCTCGTGGTCGGCGGTGACGATGATCAGCGTGTCTTCGTCGTTGGTCAGTTCATCCGCCATTTTCACGGCGTCGATAAAGGCCAGACCATCGGTCAGCGTGCGATAGGCGTTGCCGGCGTGGCTGGCGTGGTCGACGCGGCCCGCTTCGATTTCCAGATAGAAACCGTTTTCGTTCTTCGACAGGTATTCGATGGCCGATTTGGTCATCTCTGCCAGCGAAGGTTCGTCGGTGCGGTCGGCGTTGTACTGCATGTGGCTGTTTTCATACAGCGCCAGGATCGGCGAATCGGCGGCCAGATCCAGGGCGTTGAACGATTCTGTGTCCGACGCGAACTGCGCGCCAAGGCCGGTGGCCTTTTCGATCAGGTTTTCGCCATCCTTGCGACGCCCCTTGAGGTTGCCCATTTCGAAATCCGCAGGCAGGAAGTGACGACCGCCGCCGCCCATTGCGAAATCGATTGTGCCCGCTTCCATCGCGTCAATCAGCTGCGAGGCGATGTCTTTTTGTGCGGTGCAATCTTCTGGAACCGAATCTTCCCAGTTGCGGTTGGCGGTCTTGGCGTAGACAGCGGCCGGTGTGGCATGTGTCAGGCGCGCGGTGGAAATGATGCCGACGGATTTGCCCGCTTCGGTTTGCAGTTCCGAGAACACGGTCACTTCGTTGCCGGTCACGGACGAGCAATCTTCGTGAATGCCGTTTTCGTTCAGGTTGATCAGGTTGAAACGCTGTTTGATGCCCGAATTCATCGCGCCGGCGGGGGGCGGAATCAGGGGTCTGGGCGTTGATGTTGTAGGTTTTGACAATCGCAGAGTTCCAGTCGGTGGTCTCATACGGCAGAACATGCTCTTCGCCGAGCTTGCCTTCCTGCTGGCCTGCAAACACGCGTGTCGCATAGTTGGTGCCAACACCGTTGCCGTCGGACACCAGCAGGATCACGTTTTTGGCTTTGCCGGTGTTGGGCTGACGGGCCAGCATCGCTTCGATATGGGCCTGGCCTGCGGTGAACCAATCGCTGTTGGCTTGCGGCAGGTCTTGGGCGGAAGCAGTGGAGGCGGCAAGCGCGGCCGCGACTGCGAAGAATGACGTTTTCATGGAAATCCCCGGTGGTCAGAGTTGCGGATGCCGGTTTTGCAACGGCGGACATCGCGGCCTAACTGCCCGCAGAATGTAACGGGCACGCAAAGCTTTTGTATCGGAACGCTGAAACACAGCGTACCGGAGAGGGGTCAGGTTTGTTATGAGATAACATAAAGCCAGACGCAAGTATTTCTCCCCGCGGCTATTGAAAATTTTGCCGCAATGCAGCGCAGGAATCATCGGAAAACGGCGTGATTTTTCCCGACCCGACAGTTGACAGTGGATTTCCGACTCCCTAGCTATGCGACGTTAGCACTCAAACAGGGTGAGTGATAATGCCCTCTGGCCCGGACGGGAACAGAGGGGGGACTGAAACTAACTTTGAGCCGAGGAGCTGCAAAGATGGCATTTACACCGCTTCATGATCGCGTGCTTGTGCGTCGCGTTGAAGGCGACGAAAAAACCGCTGGCGGTCTGATCATTCCAGACAGTGCAAAAGAAAAGCCCCAGGAAGGCGAAGTCGTTTCCGTGGGCGCAGGTGCACGTGACGACAAAGGCGAGCGTGTGACTCTCGACGTTAAAGCGGGTGACAAGATCCTGTTCGGCAAATGGTCGGGCACCGAGATCACGCTGGACGGCGAAGAGCTGCTGATCATGAAAGAAAGCGACATCATGGGCGTTATCGCCTGATTGTCGCGGGGGGCAGGGCACCGGCCCGCTTCCCGATTTCCACCGAAATTCTAGTCAAGGAGAGACATATATGTCTGCCAAGGACGTCAAATTCGACACCGATGCCCGCAACAAGATGCTGAAGGGTGTGAACATCCTCGCTGACGCGGTGAAGGTGACACTCGGCCCCAAAGGCCGTAACGTTGTGCTCGACAAATCCTTTGGCGCGCCGCGCATCACCAAAGACGGTGTATCGGTTGCCAAGGAAATCGAACTGGAAGACAAGTTCGAGAACATGGGCGCACAAATGGTGAAGGAAGTTGCTTCCCGCACCAACGACGAAGCGGGCGACGGCACCACCACCGCGACCGTTCTGGCCCAGGCCATCGTCAAAGAAGGTCTGAAATCGGTTGCCGCCGGCATGAACCCGATGGATCTGAAGCGCGGTATCGACCTGGCGACAGCCAAAGTCGTGGAAGCGATCAAAGCCGCGTCGCGTGACGTGTCCGACAGCGCCGAAGTTGCGCAGGTTGGCACCATCTCCGCCAACGGCGAAAAAGAAATCGGCCAGCAGATTGCTGACGCGATGCAAAAAGTCGGCAACGAGGGTGTCATCACCGTCGAAGAAAACAAAGGCCTGGAAACAGAGACCGATGTTGTCGAAGGCATGCAGTTCGACCGTGGCTACCTGTCGCCTTACTTCGTGACCAACTCCGACAAGATGATTGCAGACCTCGAAGACTGCATGATCCTGCTGCACGAGAAAAAACTGTCGTCGCTTCAGCCGATGGTTCCGCTGCTCGAGCAAGTGATCCAGTCGCAAAAACCGCTGCTGATCATTGCAGAAGACGTCGAAGGCGAAGCGCTGGCAACTCTGGTTGTCAACAAACTGCGCGGCGGCCTGAAAATCGCAGCTGTCAAAGCACCTGGTTTCGGCGATCGCCGCAAATCCATGCTGCAGGACATCGCGATCCTGACCGGCGGTCAAGTGATCTCGGAAGATCTGGGCATGAAGCTGGAGTCCGTGACCATGGACATGCTGGGCACAGCCAAGAAAGTTGCGATCACCAAAGACGAGACCACCATCGTTGACGGTGCAGGCGAGAAAGCCGAAATCGAAGCACGCGTTTCCCAGATCCGTACACAGATCGAAGAAACCACTTCGGATTACGACCGTGAGAAACTGCAAGAGCGCGTTGCCAAACTGGCTGGCGGTGTTGCTGTTATCCGCGTTGGCGGCATGACCGAAGTTGAAGTGAAAGAGCGCAAAGATCGTGTTGACGATGCTCTGAACGCAACTCGCGCTGCTGTACAAGAAGGCATCGTTGTTGGCGGTGGTGTTGCTCTGATCCAAGCGGGCAAAACGCTCGAAGGTCTGACAGGCGACAACAACGACCAGAACGTTGGTATCTCGATCGTGCGCAAAGCGCTGGAAGCACCGCTGCGTCAGATCGCAGAAAACGCCGGTGTTGACGGTTCGGTTGTGGCTGGCAAAATCCGCGAAAGCGAAGACGTCAAGTTCGGCTTCAACGCACAGACCGAAGAATATGGCGACATGTTCAAATTCGGCGTCATCGACCCGGCCAAAGTTGTGCGCACAGCACTGCAGGACGCCGCTTCGATTGCTGGTCTGCTGATCACTACCGAAGCCATGGTTGCCGACAAGCCCGAGAAAGCCGGCGCAGCCGGTGGCGGCATGCCCGACATGGGCGGCATGGGCGGCATGGGCGGCATGATGTAAATCACGCCTTCCAACCGGAAGACTTTAGGGGTCGCCTTTGGGCGGCCCCTTTTTTGTGTTTTGCGGGCATGGCCGCCATGCCTTCTTTGAAAAAACGGACCGTTGTGCTTAGTATACTCAATCTAAGGAGGGTCCATGATGGTTAAGTCAATCACACTGAACGGGTGCAGTGCGGCTCTGGCTTTGGGATTCCCGGCTATGGCTGCCGCTTTGTTTATTGGGTCGGTGAAGCAATCGAATGAGGCCGAGGGCTGTCCGATTGTCCTGGATCTGAATGGCAATGGCTATATCGACATCATGGGTCACACCACGGCGCGGGAAAAAGTTTATTCCTTGTTTTCAATCGAGAAATACGTTGATTTCGACATCTTTGATGTGGGGACCCCAGAGCCGGTCGATTGGATCAAGGGGGGGCGGGACGCATTTCTTGTCGATCTTTCGGAAGGGGTGCCCGAGGGCAATCTGACCGGACGGCATTTGTTTGGCACGGTTGGGCGCAGTGAAACTGGCGAAAGCCTGGTATTCGAAAATGGATTCGAGAAACTTGCTCTGCTGGATACGGATTCGGATCGGTTCCTGGCCGGAGCAGAGCTGGCGGGGCTGGCTTTGTGGAAAGACGATGGCGACGGGCAATTCACGCCAGATGAATTGATCGAGCTGACAGATGTGAATGTGACACGGCTGCCGGTGTCACCGTCGGTTGAACCTGGCCCTTACGGCTCTGAGGTTATGTCGGCGTTTGCCGAGACCGCCGATGGTGCGACCATTTACATGGAAGACATCTGGTTCATGACCCCGAGCGACCCGTTGGACGAGCATCGGGGTATTGGGCGATTCCTCAACATGATTGGTATGTGACCTGGCTGGGCCGGTCTTGTCGATTCGACCGGCCAGATAGATTGCAATCAGGCCCAGCACCAAGCCCCAGAAGACCTGGCCGATCTGAAAATGATTGGCACGGGGGCAAATCGCCAGATTGGGCCGGGGCACACCGGGCAGGGCCACGCTGAGCGAGAACAGTAGATAGTCCCATTTGTTGGTCGCAATCGGGTGATGAATTTCGGCATCTTCGGTAAATTGCAGCATTTGATTGCCGTAAAACAACGCGCCCTCATCGGCCAGCCCCTGTTGCCAGCGCCATGTCGGTGCCAGGACAACTCGGCCCGGTTCGGATGTATCCGGGGTGTCCTGCGCCGCCTGGTCGATCATGATCTGCGCAAGATCGCCCTGACCGGAAAAGATCTGGCTGTTGACATAGGTATTGGCCACAAAGAGGTCTTCGTGATCATATTGCACCATCAGGCCATATTGATAATAGATGATGGCAAACAGGAATACGCTGTATTCAAACGCGATTGTCACAACCAAAAGGGTTTGGCCAATCAACTCAGTTGATTTCATGGCTCGAACAGAAAACAGCCAGGAGAACAACAAAATGATGGAGATAATCACATAGGGAAACAGTTCAAAGACCAGATGTTCCAGTGGCCAGGTGCTGGGCACATGGCAGCGCATGCGTGTGTTGCTGAACTCTGTGTAGTAATGAAAGGTGACTGGCACCAATAGCATGGCCAAAAACAACCATGCGTATTGTTTCAATTGGTGAATGCGCGCGCCCATGGGATAGACGCTAGATGGTAGATCCCATTTCGGCAAGCCAAGATTTCCGGGTGGGGTTGCCGGGCGTTTTTGCCGGGTGGATCTGTCTGCGGTCTATTGGGGGGGGGGCGCTAGAAATCGACGGTCACACCGGGCAGGTTCAGCGCCTTGATCAATTCGCGCAATTCCTGGCGGGCGGCGATGTTGGACATGTTGAGTTGCCGCACGCCCGCATCGCGCAGGTCCAACAGCGTCAACCCACGGGGGAACAATTCGCGAAAGACAACCCGTTCGGAGAACCCGGGCCCGACGCGGAAGCCGATGCGTTTGGCCAGCCGCGCGACCGCGTTTTCCATCTTCATCTTGTTGACCATCTGCTGAGACCCGACGCGGTTGCGCAGCACGATCCAGTCAATCGGCTTTTGTCCGGCCTGTGCCCGCATCTGCCGCGCCCGCCAGACCATTTCGGAATAGACGGAGGGCCCGGTGATGTTTTCGCCCGAGGTGTCGATATGTGCCAGCAGGTCAAAGTCGATGAAGCTGTCGTTCAGTGGTGTGACCAAGGTGTCGGCCATCGCATGCGCGGTTTGGCTGAGTTTGGTGTGCGACCCCGGACAATCGATCAGGATGAAGTCATTGTTCGGGTGCAAGGTGGCAAGGGCGTCGTGCAGTCTGGTGTCGTCACCGGTGGCGCCATTGGCCCGATCTGGCAGATCGAGGTAGTACGGCGACGGCAGGCTCAGGCCGATTTCGGCCATATGGCTGCTGCGGTTGTGCATGTAGCGGCCAAAGGTTTTCTGCCGCAGGTCAAGGTCAAGCACGCCAACACGGTGCCCCATCCGCGCAAGCGCCGTGGCCACATGCATGGACACGGTCGATTTGCCTGCGCCGCCTTTTTCATTGCCGACCACGATGAGATGCGCCATGGCGCTGCCCCTTTGCCTTTAGGTCTGGCCAGAGAAGCCCGGGAATTTTCCCGAACCTTGGGCCAGTCTTATGTTCAGTGGGTTGTTCAGATTTTCCTGCTTCTTCCCATCAAGTCGGGTGGGGAGCAAGAGGGGCGGTGTGGTTTCCTGCGGGAAATCTTGTGGGGCGCCGCCGGGGCCAGCTTTGCGGTGGTTTTTCGCCACGCCGGGGCGTGTCGACAGGTTGGGGGCCAGCCCCCAAACCCCCGGGATATTTCTTGTCAGATGAAAGGCCTGCCCCGGATGAACCTGAATGGGGTGGGGCAGGCCGGAGTTTTTGTTCGCTGCCGCCTAGGCTGGCAGAGCGGCCTTTGGGCGGGTGGCGATCACAGAAATCACCGCCAGTGCGGCGCAGATCAGGATTGCCAGGATCAGGCGGGCGGGGGAGCCATCAAAGAAGATGCCGGTGACGCCAATCATTCCGCCGCCGATCACCATTTGCAACGTGCCCCCGTAAGAGGAGGCCAGCCCGGCCATGGGGCCGTGATCCTCAAGCGCGAGCACCATTGCGGTGGGGATCACCAATCCGAGGCAGGCATTGCCCAGGGCCAGTCCGAGGATCAGGCCGACCATTGGCAAGGGGGCCAGGGCGGCCCAGATGCCAAGCAAGGTGGCAAAGGTTGCGAAGCCACAGGTGGCGATCACCACCACGCGGGTGGCGCCAAACCGGGCGCCCAGGCCAGCGGCGGCCTGTGACGCGAGGAAGAAGCCAACCGCGTTGACGGCAAAGGCGAGGCTGAATTGCTGTGGGCTGAGACCGTAAGCGCCGGTAAAGACAAACGGGGCCATGGCGATATAGACAAAGAAGCTGGCCATGCCGAAGCCGCCGACCAACGTCAGGCCCATGAAGCTTCGGTCGCGCGACAATTGGCGGATGCCGGCCATCATGCTGGCGGCATTGACCGGGCGGCGGTCCTGTGTCGCGAGCGTTTCCGGCAAGGTCCGGAATGTCAGAAACAGCGCCAGTGCCGCCGCCAGGGCCAGCACGCCAAAGATAACCCGCCAGCCGCCAAAGCCCATCAGCAGCGAGCCTGCAAGCGGTGCCAGCATGGGAGAGACGGACATCACCAACATGACCAGGGCCATCAGCCGGGTCGCGCTTTCGCCGGTGTGGCGATCGCGGATGATGGCGCGGGGCACCACCATCAAGACCGCCGCGCCCAGGGCCTGAAACACCCGCGCCGCGATCAGCAGGCCAATGGAGGTGGCAAAGGTGCAGGCCAATGTGCCGATCAGAAAGATCACCAGCCCAAGGTACAGCGGCTTTTTGCGGCCCGCGGCATCGGACCAGGGGCCATAGGCCATCTGCGCCAGACCGAAGGCCATGAAATAGGCGGTCAATGTCATCTGGGTGGCGGCAATGGACGTGCCCAGATCACGGGTGATGTCGGGCATCGCCGGGAGGAACATGTCAATGGCAAAGGGGCCGGGAATGATCAACGCCGCCAGCACCAGCGCTTCGCGCATTAGTGAGGGGCGGGGGGAGATATCGCTTGAAACGGTTTGCATGAAAACCTCGCTTTCACAAAATAGGGTGTAAACGTAAACGAGGGCCAAAAGAAAAAGGCTGCCCCGCGGATGATCCGGGGGCAGCCTTGCGTATTTGCATGGCGTGGTTTGGGTTCTTAGAACCCAAGCCCCTCGTATTTCTTTTTGAACTTCGAAACGCGACCGCCCTGGTCGAGAAGACGGGTCGAGCCGCCGTTCCACGCCGGGTGAGCCGTCGGGTCAATATCCAGCGTCATGGTGTCGCCTTCCTTGCCCCAGGTGGTGCGCATCTGAACCACGGTGCCATCGGTCATTTTGACGTCGATGACGTGGTATTGGGGATGGATCTCTTGCTTCATCTGCCCGCTCCTTACGCTTCGGCCCCGGCCTTGGCGGCCTTGGGCTTGTATGTTGCATCTTCGGCGATACGGGCCGATTTGCCGCGACGCGAGCGCAGGTAGTACAGCTTCGCGCGACGAACACGGCCGCGGCGGACCACGGTGATGCTGTCGATGTTGGTCGAAAACAGCGGGAACACACGTTCCACGCCTTCGCCAAACGAAATCTTGCGAACGGTGAAGGAACCGGCAATGCCGTCGCCGTTTTTACGGCTGATGCAGACGCCTTCGTAGTTCTGCACACGGGTGCGTGTGCCTTCGGTCACTTTATAGCCGACGCGAATGGTATCGCCGGCCTTGAAATCGGGAATGTCCTTCCCGAGCGAGGCGATTTGTTCCGCCTCGAGTTGTGCGATCAGGTTCATGTGATCGGCTCCTATCTGGCTCACGGTTGGTCCGTGAAGTTGGTCGGCCTCAGAGCTCTCGGTCTTCTTTCGGGTCCGTGTCATCACGCCCGCCAGAGATCAGGTCGGCTTTGCTAGTCTCGTATCACGCGTCTGGCTTCGTGGTCTGTGCATCCCCTGCCAGAAGAAGGCAGGAATTGGCATAGGACCAGCAAGGCGCGGGATGGGCGCGGTAAACCAGAGAATGGCCGCGTATACAAGGAAAAAGACCGTCGATCCGGGCCATCGGGGCAAAGACGTCAGGCGATGACTTCGCCAACCATCATCTGCGGTTCGACATTGGTGAAATTGGCGATATCGGCCACCACCGGCGGGGCCGCGGCCAATGCCGCATTCAATGCATCCTTGTCGGCAAATGTCATTGTCGCAACCGCATGGTATTGCGCGGGTGCATCGGGGGCACCGCCGCCCAGACCCTTGGTCACCAGCACGTTTTCGATGAATGCGCCCATGTGTTCGCCCACCATCGGGATATGGGTGCCAAGGTAATAGTCCATATCGAAAGTGGTGCCATCGGTCGCCGGGTAAAGTACTTGCAGTGAAAGTGCCATCCTGTTCCCCTTTTTTAATGCGTGCAAAAACAGGCACAGGATAGCACGGACAGGGCGATAAAGCAGCTTCTATTCAGGGGGCTCGTTTTCCTGGCGCTTTTGCCAGGCCTGCCAAAGATCGGGACGGCGGGCGCGGGTTATGGCCTGGCCTTGGGCGTGGCGCCATTTGGCAATTTCGCCGTGATGGCCGGACAGCAACACATCCGGGATCTTGTGGCCCTGCCATTCGGCGGGTTTGGTGAATTGCGGATGTTCCAGCAACCCGTCAGAGAAGCTTTCTTCCTCGGCGCTGGCCTCATTGCCCAGCACGCCGGGCAAAAGCCGCACAGTGGCGTCAATCATCGCCTGCGCCGCGATTTCGCCGCCGGTCATGACAAAATCACCAAGGCTGACCTCGGTGATGCCATAGTGGTCGATCACCCGCTGGTCCAGACCTTCGAACCGGCCACAGATGAACACCGCACCGGGGGTGGTGGCCAGGCTTTTGGCCATGGTCTGATCAAAACGGCGGCCACGCGGCGACAGATAGATCAGCGGCCCCGGACCTTTGCGCATTGCATGGTCGATCGCCCGGCCCATGATGTCGGGGCGCAGAACCATCCCCGCGCCGCCACCGGCCGGGGTGTCATCGACATTGCGGTGCTTGCCCTCGCCGAAGTCGCGCAGGTTGACGGTATCCATTTGCCACAGCCCGTCTTTCAACGCGCGTCCGGTCAGCGACCCGCCCAGCACGCCGGGAAACAGATCCGGGAACAAGGTGATGATCGTGGCCCGCCAGACCCCGTGCAGGTCGGCGGTGTCACCCATCAGGGGTTCGGGTTTCAACGTGGGGCGCACGGCCTTGCGGCCATGGGATTTCGTCGGTGGGGTGGGGCGGTCCTGTGTCATGATCGCTCCTTAGCGCGGCGGATGGTCGGGGGGAAGGGCCGAAGAAATTGCGCGGGCCGGGATTTCACGTCAAAAGGACTGAATGATCTTGAACACCCTTCCAATGGCGGCTTGGGCCGCGTTGCGCCCGGATCTGCCCGTCGATGATGTCGAGGGGCTGGCCCCCAATGTCTGGCGGGTCCGGCGCGATGTGGTGAAGCTGTTTCCCGGCACGGATCTGGCGCGGTTTCGTCGCATTGTGCGGGCGCATCGTCAGGCCGGGCGCATTTTCCGCGAACAAAGCGATCTGAAGGCGCAGCGCCTGCTGGGCTTTGCTGAGGATGAGCGCGCGTTGCTGCTGGATTTTGTGCCGGGCCAGTCGGGGCGTCGGGCGTTGCAGACGGGAACAAGCCCGGACAGGATCATGATGCAGGCCGGCGCTTGGCTGCATCGCTTTCATGATGCACGCGACACCAGCCTGGGGCGGTTCGATCCGCTGGGTGCGTTAGAGCGCCTGCCCATGGCACCGGAATGTGCCGAGGCTGCGGGATATGCCGCCGCGCATCAGGCACTGCGCGCTGCGGCAGAGACGCTGCAGGGGCGCACTGTGCGCCGCGCGGTGTTGCACGGGGACATGACGCTGGCAAATCTGCTGTTTGATGGCGACAGGATCACCGGGATTGATTTCGAAAATCTGGCGCAGCATCCAGTGGGCCGCGATGTCGGAGAGATTTGGGCAGATCTGGTGTTGTATCTGCCGGAATTGCCGGGGGAACCGGGCCTGATGCCCGGTGCATGGCGGCGGTCTTTTTCACGGCATTGTAAAGGGTTGGAACAGGACGTCGCCGAATTCTATACCCGTCATCGGTTGTTGAAGGCCTGGGCCGCCATACCGGCGCAAATGCAGGATCGTGGCCCGGTGCGGGCGCAGCATCTGGCGCGCCTGTTGGCCTTGCAAACACGTGGGGCGTTTGCGCCGCCGCAATCCACAGGTTAGGCCGGATCCGCGTCGGGAAACAATCCGATTGGCGGATCGGCCACGATACGCCCGGTGGCCATATCCACGGTGGGCACAGCGGCACGGGTGAACGGCAACAGCACGGAGGTCTTCAATCCCGGTCCGTGAATTTCCAGCAAATCATCGGCGCCATGGTTGTGCACCGCTTTGACCGTGCCCAATACGGCACCGCCGGTGTCCTGCACCGTCATCCCGATCAGATCGGCATGGTAGAATTCATCATCCGGCAAATCGGGCAACCGGTCTCTTGGGGCAAAAAGCTGAACCCCGCGCAGATCATCAGCGGCCTCTTTGGTCAGCACGCCCGACAAACGCGCGGCAAAGCCGTTCTTGACCGCGCGATCCAGCGCAAGATCAAAACTGCGCCCGCCATCTTCGGTAAACAACGGGCCGTAATCGGCAATGGCAAGCGGCTCTGCGGTAAAGCTTTTGATCCGCACCTCGCCGTGGACGCCAAAAGCGCCGGCAATTGCCCCAACACAGACCAGTTCGGTCATTGTGTACCCTCTCCGCAGTAGCCAGCGCGCACCCATTGCCCGCCTGACGATTCACATGCCCCGTGCTGTTCGGAACGTTCGAACAGCATACCGGCCACAAACGCAGTCGCGACAAAAAAGATCAATCGGATCAGGCGCAAGTCAGATATCGCTTTGCAAAAGGCCCGGACATATCGTCCGGGCCCAGAACCACAGCTTATTCTGCGGCGGCGTCTTCTGCCGGTGCGGCAGCGGCTTCGGCCGCTTCAGCTGCCTTGGCGGCTTTTTCTTCAGCGCGTTCCTGAGCTTTCTTGCCCGGCTCACCTTTTTTCAGGTTGGCGCGCTCTTTCTTCTCCAGAACGCCGGCCGCTTCCAGGAAACGGGCCACGCGGTCGGTGGGCTGGCCGCCCTGGCCGAGCCAGTATTGCACGCGCTCCAGGTCCATTTTCACGCGCTCTTCGCTGTCTTTCGGCAGCAGCGGGTTATAGGTGCCCAGACGTTCGATGTAACGACCATCGCGCGGCATGCGGCTGTCGGAGGCCACGATGCGGTAAAAGGGACGTTTTTTCGAGCCGCCGCGGGCGAGACGAATTTTGATGGCCATTGTGAGTTTCTCCTTTGAATGGCGTGTTTGATCGGCGGCATGCCGGTCAGATCAGAGGGGCACCAGCGTCGATCAGCTCTGGTGCTGTTTGTGGTGCTGAATGACTTCAGCGATGACGAAGTTCAGGAACTTCTTGGCGAAATCCGGGTCGAGATCGGCCCGAAGTGCCAAATCCTCCAGTCGCGCGATTTGCTGGGCTTCGCGGTCCGGGTCGGAAGGGGGCAGGTCGTGTTCGGCCTTCAGAACGCCAACGGCCTGGGTGTGTTTGAACCGCTCGCCCAGCGTATAGACCAGGATTGCGTCAAGTCGGTCGATGCTTTCGCGGTGGCCCTTGAGCAACGTCGCGGCGCGGGTGACAGGATCAGTCAAGTGCATATCCTTTCGGCGTAAAAAGCGGATCGGCGTAGTGGCTGATCTCCATGTCGATGCCATGGGCCAGCTGGGTTCCGTTCAGGGCGTCCGGGGTTGGATGGCGATAGACCACATCGCCGCCATCCACGGTCTGGGCGTCGCGGTCTTTTTGCGCCCCCAGCCGTTCGGCCAGACGAATACTGTCGAGGTTTTTCGGATCAAGATAGCTGACCGCCGTCTTCCATCCGAGCACGTCATAGGCATGGGCGCGCACCGCATGGGTTGCCTCCAGCGCAAAACCGCGCCCGGCACGATCCGGCCAGATGATCCAAGCGATTTCCGCCTCGGGCCATTTCGCGGGTTTCCAATGACCGACCATGCCGACAGTTTCGTCGTTGTCCTTCAAATGGACCATCCACATGCCATAGCCGCGGATCTTCCAATGGCCGATCTCGGCGGCATACAGCATCCAGGCCTCATAGGCATTCAGCGGACCGCCCATGAAACGCGACCGATACGAGCTGAAGGTGGCTTTGAAGTCAGGGTAATCCTCGGCCTCTGGGCCACGCAGCACCAGACGTCGGGTTTCCAGCACGGGAATTTGCGACAGCGGCATCTATTCCCCCGCATAAGAGCGGTGACGATAGATATTGCAGGGCTTGCCCAGCAATTCGCTTTTGCATTCCAGCACCGCACCCAACCGTTCGGCCAGTGCCGCAGACCGGGTGTTGGCCGGATCAATGTAGGAGATCACTTTGTCCAAGCCGAATTTGGCCGGACCGAGCTTCAAAATCGCCTCTGCGGCTTCAAAGACATAGCCTTTGCCCTCAAACGCGCCATAGACGTGCCAACCGATTTCCGGCTCTTGCCAGCCTTCGCTAAAGATATAGCCGCTGCGCCCGACCGGGGTGCCGTCAGATCTGAGCGTCATGGTCCATCCGCCATAGCCGCGCAGCATCCAATGCCCCAATGCCGAGGAAAACCCGCGCCATGCCTGATAACGATCTGTCGGGCCGCCGATGAAATGCGATCGGTCGCTGGCCATGAATGTGGCATGCGCCTCGAAATCGCTTTCCTGCGGTGCACGCAGGATCAGCCGCTCGGTCTCGATCACGGGAATGTCGACGGACAATACGGTCATTGATCTGCCCCGGTCGTGGCAAGGTCATGCCTGTGCCAACCGCAAGGATATTGGGCGAAGGTCGTCATTTCTTTTTGCCAAATCCCGAAAGACCGGGGGGCAGGGCCGCGCCGCCGCCCAGACCACCAAGACCGCCGAGGCCGCCGGGAAGGCCGCCTTTGGCGCCCATCTGTTTGGCTGCGGCCTCCAGCGCTTTGGGGTCCATGCCCTGGGCCATTTCGGGCGGAAGACCGCCCTTGCCACCAAACATGCCGCGCATGGCCTGTTTCAGCATGCCGCCTTTGCCCATTTTGCCCATCTTCTTCATCATGTCGCCCATTTGGCGCTGCATTTTCAGAAGCTTGTTCAATTCGGACACTTCCATGCCCGCGCCCTTGGCGATCCGCTTTTTTCGGCTGGCCTGAAGCAATTGCGGGTTGGCGCGTTCTGTTTTGGTCATCGAGTTGATGAGGGCGACCTGCTGGCGCAGAACCTTGTCGTCGAAACCGGATTCTTCGACCTGTTTCGCCATTTTGCCCATGCCGGGCATCATCGACATCATGCTTTCCATGCCGCCCATCTTCATCATCTGTTCGATTTGCATCTTGAGATCGTTGAAGTTGAACTGGCCTTTGGAAAAGCGTTTCATCATCCGCTCGGCCTGTTCGGCCTCAAGCGTTTCCTGCGCCTTTTCCACCAGCGCGACGATGTCGCCCATGCCAAGGATTGGCCGGCAATCCGCTCAGGCTCGAATGTTTCGAGCGCGTCCATCTTTTCGCCGAGACCGACGAATTTGATTGGTTTGCCGGTGACCGCACGCATTGAAAGCGCCGCACCGCCACGGCCATCGCCGTCCATCCGCGTCAGGACGACACCGGAAATGCCGATCTTGCCGTCGAATTCTTCGGCCACTTCGACCGCGACCTGACCGGTCAGACCATCGACCACCAGAAGCGTTTCGCGCGGGTCGACCGCGTCGCGCACATCCTCGACCTCTTGCATCAGGGTCTGGTCGATCTGCAAACGCCCGGCGGTGTCGAGCATATAGACGTCATAGCCGCCCAGCGTCGCCTGTTGCTTGGCACGTTTGGCGATCTGGACCGCGCTTTCGCCTTTGACGATCGGCAGCGTATCAACGCCAACCTGCTTGCCCAGCACCGCGAGCTGTTCCATCGCCGCCGGGCGATAGATGTCGAGCGAAGCCATCAATACCTTTTTGCCATCCCGTTCGCGCAACCGCCGGGCCAATTTGCCGGTGGTTGTGGTCTTACCGGAACCTTGCAAACCGACCATCAGGATCGGGGCAGGGGCGTTGTCGATCTTCAGCGTGCCGGGTTCGCCTTCGCCCTTGAGCGTATCAATCAGCGCGTCGTGCACGATCTTGACGACTTGCTGGCCCGGTGTGACGGATTTGGTGACGGCGGCGCCGGTGGCCTTGGCCTCGACCGCTTTGATGAAATCGCGCGCGACAGGCAGCGATACGTCAGCCTCCAACAGGGCGACGCGGACCTCGCGCAGGGCGGTTTTTACATCATCAGCCGAAAGCGCGCCCTGTTTGGTCAGGCGGTCAAAGACGCCGGACAGGCGTTCAGACAGATTTTCAAACATGGGGCACGATGCCTCCTGATCTGTTTCCGTTGACCGCACACATAAGATGCGACCGCTCAAAGCACAAACGCTCCCACGGGCGCAACGCGCTGGTGGGAGGCGATCCCGGGCATAGCCCAAGGGACCGGAAGGGATAAATCTTCCGGGTATTGGCCGCAGACCTACGGGTTTGACATGGCAGAGTCAAGCGGGCGCGGCGCAAACGCAAATCGGGCCGCGCAGGAAAATCTGCGCGGCCCGGAGGTCATTGGAGGAGGTCATTGGGGGAGGGTCGAATGTGAGTGAGGCTTTGCCCCGGACCGGACGGGCGTGGCGGTTAGGCCGCCACATCACCGCTGTCAGGGGTTTCGGCGTTTTCGGTCACGAATTTCACATCCGTCAGCCCAAGGAATCCCAGAACATGCGTCAGGTATTTCGAGGCAAAATCATAGTCCGAGCCGAGCGGCACACCGCCAGAGGCAAAGCCCACAACAACCTTTTTCCCGGTCAAGAGACCTTCGGGGCCTTCGGCGGTGTAGCGGAATGTCACGCCGGCGCGGGCCACAAGGTCGATCCAGGCCTTGAGCGCGGCGGGAATGGAAAAGTTATAGACAGGCAGGCCGATGACAATTGTATCTGCCGCCTGCAATTCGGCAACCAGAGCATCGGATTGTGCCAGGCGGGTCACCTGGGCATCGGTGCGGTCATCGGCGGGCGTGAAATTCGCGCCAACCCAGGTTTCGTCAATCTGCGGCAATGGCGTATCGGCCAGATCGCGGGTGATGACCTTTGTCGGGGCCAGGGATTGCACAAGATTGTCGGTCAGGGCGCGGGTGGCCGAGCCTGACTTGCGGGCGGATGCGTCGATGCGCAAAACAGTATGGGACGTCATTTTTTCTCTCCGGGGTTGGAAATATCCAGTGTCATGCCCCACATTTGGCTATTGCATCATCGAACGCAATATCGTCAAATTAACAGGTTATGTGATTTGACGCACAGTGAATTTTCTTGCGAGGACATCATGGACAATTGGAGTGAGGTGCGCACCGCCTATCAAGTGGCGATCAAGGGCACCGTCAGCGGGGCCGCCGAAGTTCTGGGGGTGCACCACGCCACAGTCATTCGCCACATTGATGCGCTAGAGGCGCAGATGGGGGCAAAACTGTTTCAACGCCATGCACGCGGCTACACCCCGACCGAAGCGGGAGAGGATCTTTTGCGGGTGGCGCAGGCCACCGAAGATCAGTTCAATCAGCTGCAAGGGCGGATCAAAGGCCGCGGTGAAGGGGTGGCCGGCGAATTGGTTGTGACCTCGCTTGTTGGCATGTCGACGCAATTCGCGCCGGTGATGGCGGACTTTCAACGTGAATACCCCGATGTGATCCTGCGGTATTTGACCGGCGACCGGTTGTTCCGGCTGGAATATGGCGAGGCTCATGTGGCCATCCGGGCGGGATCGGCGCCGGAACAGCCCGACAATGTGGTGCAACCCTTCTTTCGCCATCCCTTTGCGCTTTATGCCAGCCGCGATTACGTCGAGGCGCATGGCATGCCGCAAAGCGATGCGGATCTGGCGGGGCACCGGCTGGTCAGTCATGATGAAATGCGCAGCCGCGCCCCGATCTTTCGCTGGCTCAACGAACAGGTGCCCGAAAGCTCTATCGTGTTCCGCAGCAGCGACATGCGTGCCTTGACCGAGGCGGTTCTGGCCGGGGCGGGCATTGGCTTTGTACCGGTGTACGAGGCCAAGCGGCACGAGAAGCTGGTTCAGGTCATGCCCCAACGCGAGGAATGGGCGACGCAATTGTGGCTGGTGACCCATGTGGATTTGCACCGCGCCGCCAAGGTTCAGGCGTTTTTGAATTTTCTCAAGGCGCGTGCGCGGGAATGGGAAAAAACCTGTACCGCGGGTGACTGAGGCGACCAAGGGCCATTTGGCCATGTTGGTGTTTTCGGCGCTGGTGGCGGGGTCGTTTTCACTTGGCGTGATGGCGGCGAATGCCATCGCGCTGGCGGCGCTTCAATTCGCGCGCTTTGCTTTGGCGGCGGTTGTGACGGGGGCGATGGCGGCGGCCACCGGGCAATTCCGCCGATCCCACGTCACGGCCCCCTGGCGCTATTTCCTGTTGGCCGGGTTTTTCGGAACCTATTTCATCTTGATGTTCCATGGTCTGAAGACCGCCACGCCGGTCAGCGCCGCCGCGGTTTTCACGCTGACACCGGTGATGGCGGCGGGATTTGGCTATCTCTTGTTGCGCCAGATCCTGACAGGGCCGATTGCCCTTGGACTTGGGATCGGCGCCATGGGCGCGCTTTGGGTCATTTTTCAGGGCGACATCGCCACCTTGCTGCGGTTCGAGATTGGCGAAGGCGAGGCAATTTATTTCCTCGGATGTCTGTGTCATGCGGTCTATATTCCGTTGTTGGCAAGGCTCAACCGGGGTGAGCCGCCATTGGTGTTCACCACCGGAATTCTGATTGCCGGGGCGATCATGATCGGGATCTACGGCTGGTCTGACGTCCGTGCGACGCGCTGGGGCGAACTGCCGGGTCTTGTCTGGCTCACGTTGGGGTATCTGGTGGTTTTTTCCACGGCCTTCAGTTTCATGTTGCTTCAGGTGGCCTCGCTGCGATTGCCGGCGTCAAAGGTCATGGCCTACACCTATCTGACGCCATCCTGGGTGTTGCTGTGGGAGGCCGCTTTGGGCCACGGCACGCCGCCGCCCCTGATTCTGGTTGGTGTCGGGCTGACGATTGCCGCTTTGTTGGTCTTGTTGCGACGCGAAAACGGCCGGGACGGGCGTCGAACGCCGATCTAGGCGTCGTCTTGTTCCGGCAGCTCTTTGGCCAAAAATCTCTCGAAATCCTCAAGGTTCACCGGCTCGAACTGGCCAAAGCCCTGCATCCACACCGATGCATCGCGCAGCGCGTCTGGTTCCAGCTTGCACCATTTAACCCGGCCACGTTTCTCTTGACTGATCAACCCAGACCGAGTCAGGATCGCTAAATGCTTGGAAATCGCGGCAAGTGACATCTCGAATGGCTCTGCCACATCAGTGACGGCCATGTCATCCTCCAGCAACATGGACAGGATGGCGCGCCGGGTTGGATCGGCGAGGGCGGCAAAAACCGCGTCAAGTGAAAGCGTTGGTGTCACGCCTGATGGCGTAGACGCCCAAAGTGTTGCGGTCAAGTAGCAGGCTTTCGCCGACTTGGTGCAACTGTCATTGACCTGAGGGTAATAATTCAAGATAATCTCCACGCGATGCGCACGGGCGGTTGGGACACGTTCGAATCAGTGTTCTGAAGTTTGGAAATTTCTGAGGTTTGGAATATTTTGTGAGCAGTATCGCTAGCAGACGAGAGGATCAGACATGATTTCGAAAAACAGCGTATTTCGCGCTGCACTTATTGCCGCCAGCCTTCATTTTGCTTCGGCCGCCTCTGCACAAAGTGTGCAGCAGGAAGGTTGTACGCTGAGCGTATTCTTCCCCATTAACGTATCCACACCTACTGGATCGCAGGCCGCCGCCATTGCCGCATTTGCGCAAGGTGCACAAACAGGCATAATCGCGATCAACGGATTTTCCAGCTCGATTGGTTCGCCAAGCTACAACCAGGCCCTGTCGCAAGCGCGGGCCCAGAGCGTTGGCAACGTTGTTGTGGCCGCAGGCCATCAGGTCGCAGCACAAGGTTTTGGTGAGTTGGGCCCAGGTGCCGCAAACCAACGGACCGACGTGGTGCGTGATGATTGCGCGACCGAAGTGGCGGTTGGTTCCGGACCGGGTGTCTGGTTGGCACCTGCGGCGGGCCTTGGCCTGTTGCTTCTGGGTGGCGCGGGTTCCTCGAGCTCGTCGAGCTCGTCTTCGACAACCGGCACACCATAAACGACCGGCTTTGCCGATATGACTTTCTTTGCGGGCGGCCCGTTGCGTGGCCCGCAAAATGCTCTGCGCGACAACGGTGCATTGAGCCAAATACAAGATCAACCATTCAGTTGAATATAGCTGTCAGGCCCAAATGCACTGCATTGGGCCTGCGGCGCTTTGTCAGCCCGGATGTTTTCTTGTGAAAAACTGTTTGAAAACAGCCGTCTAATCGAATTTTCACCACCGCGCGTCGCGTGTTGACTCGGCGCGCGTTGCGCCTTAGCACATCGGCAGAACACAAGATGGGGATCAGCTTGCCAGACCATGAGCATCGCAAGCGGCTAGACGCGCTGGACGCACGAATTGCCAAGCTCAAGGGCACAGAGGCCAAGCCCCATCAAGAGGAACATTATTCTCAGGCAAACATGGCCTGGCGAATGGTGATTGAATTGGTCGCCGGTCTCGGGATCGGCTTTGGCATCGGGTATGGGCTGGACAGCCTGTTTGGCACAATGCCGATCTTCCTGGTGCTGTTCACATTGCTGGGCTTTGCCGCCGGGGTGCAAACAATGATGCGCACGGCAAACGAGATCCAGAAGACGAAAACGGCTGAAACAGCCGACGAGGACGAGAGGGACAAAAATGGCGACTGAAGCGCATGGTGCAGAAGAGGGCGGTCTGGTTTTCCATCCGATGGACCAGTTTATCGTCAAGCCGCTGTTCGGCGGCAGCGATGTCGGCATGTTCACGATCACCAATGCAACACTCTGGATGTTCATTGCTGTTGTGGCGGTCATCGCGCTGATGGTTCTGGGGACGTCGCGCCGCGCGATTATCCCTTCGCGGTCCCAGTCGATTGGCGAAATGGCCTATGGGCTTGTCTATAAAATGGTCGAAGACGTGGCGGGCAAAGATGCTTTGGCATTCTTTCCCTACATCATGACACTGTTCATGTTCATTGTGATGTCCAACTTCCTTGGGCTTATCCCGCTGTCGTTTACCACCACATCGCATTTTGCGGTCACGATCGTGCTGGCATTGCTGGTATTTGTCACTGTGACGGTTGTCGGCTTTGTCAAACATGGCACAAAGTTTCTGGGCCTGTTCTGGGTCAGCTCTGCGCCCTTGGCCTTGCGTCCGGTTCTCGCGGTGATCGAGGTGATTTCCTACTTCGTGCGCCCGGTCAGCCATTCAATTCGTCTTGCCGGTAACCTGATGGCTGGTCACGCCGTGATCAAGGTTTTTGCAGGCTTTGCCGCACTTGCCGTTGTCAGCCCGGTGTCGGTTCTTGCCATCACGGCAATGTACGGACTGGAAATCCTGGTGTCCTTTATCCAGGCCTATGTGTTCACGATCCTGACGTGCGTGTACCTCAAGGACGCGCTGCACCCGTCTCACTAATCAGCGGTGCGCAGCAATTGCGCATCCTTCGAACAACCCTGAATTTCAACTTCCAATCGTAAGGAGATACACCCATGGAAGGTCAACTCGCACATATCGGCGCAGGCATTGCAGGTCTCGGCACAGGCATCGCAGCCCTGGGTGTTGGCAACGTTGCTGCCAACTATCTTGCCGCGCTCTGCGCAACCCATCGGCAGCCGCGTCGCAAACAGCGACACTCTTCATCGGCATCGCGTTTGCAGAAGCTCTGGGCATCTTTTCGTTCCTGATCGCTCTGCTGTTGATGTTCGCCGTTTAATCCTTACGGAAGACTGATCCTTACGCCTCGTTCGGGCGGCTTGTTTCGCCCGAACGACGGTAACCGGACTTCCCAAGGAGGACGACATGGCAACAGAAACGCACGGAACCGAAGCCGGCCATGCCGCTGACGGGCTTGCCGATGCCACTGGCGTCGCAACCCATTCGGCGGATTTTGCCGGTATGCCGCAGCTGAATTTCGATCACTGGGGCAACCAGATTTTCTGGCTCCTGATCACACTTGTTGTGATCTATTTCGTCCTGTCCCGCATCGCGCTTCCGCGCATCGCTGCGGTTCTGGCGGAACGTCAGGGAACCATCACCAACGATCTTGCCAAGGCTGAAGAGCTGAAGCGCAAGGCAGGTGAAGCAGAACAAGCCTATGACAAAGCACTGGCGGATGCCCGTGCCGAGGCACAGAATATCATCGCGGAAACCAAAGCCGAGATTGCTGCCGAACTGAAGCTGGCCACAGACAAGGCCGATGCGGAAATCGCTGCCAAATCTGCGGAATTGGAAGCGGCGATTGCCGAAATCCGCGCAAGTGCGATGGAACACGTGGTCGAAGTTGCGCGTGACACCGCAGCAGAGATCGTCAAAGTGCTCGGCGGTAATGCCGATGCTGCGGCGATTGACGCGGCCGTGGCACAGCGGACGAAGGGGTAAGACATGCGCAAGCTACTGACACTGGCGCTGATCGCCCCCGGTTTGATCATGGCCAGCCCGGCGCTGGCCGCGACAGGCCCGTTCTTTTCGCTGACCAACACGAACTTCATCGTGCTGCTGGCATTCCTGCTGTTCATTGCGATCCTGATTTACTTCAAGGTTCCGGCAATGCTTGGCGGGATGCTCGACAAACGCGCTGACGACATTCGCGACGAGCTGGACGAAGCCCGGTCGATCCGCGAAGAAGCACAGACTCTGCTGGCCTCTTACGAGCGCAAGCAACAGGAAGTGCAGGAGCAGGCCACGCGTATTATCGAACATGCACGCGAAGAGGCCCGGATCGCTTCTGAAAGCGCCAAGCAAGACTTGCAGGCTTCGATTGCCCGCCGTGTTGCTGCTGCGGAAGATCAGATCGCCATGGCCCAGGGGCGCGCAGTCAAAGACGTGCGGGATACCGCCGCGTCCATCGCTGTTGCCGCTGCGGAAGAGGTGATTGCCAAGCAGATGACCGCCGACAGCGCGGGCAAACTGATTGACGATGCGATTACCACTGTGGGTGACAAGCTTCACTAAGCGCCACCCGTAATCATTACGACAAAAAACGCCCGGTCCTTATTGGTCCGGGCGTTTTTCTTTGGCAATCTTTAGATCAGCTTTGGCAAAAACCTGCGGCAGACTCTGCGTTGCGGTTTATTCCTTGCGGCTGCGTTCGTGTTCATAGCGTTGTTGCGCGATTTCTTCGTTTTGCGTCGCCTTGATATTGTCGCGCAGGGCGGTTTCGACAAAGCCCAAATGGCTTTCGATGGCGGCGCGGGCCGCGACCCCATCGCGCGATTGCAGCGCGCTGTTGATCTCGGCATGTTGGTTCAGCAGCATGTCGCGTGTGAGGCGCTGTTTGAACATGATCTGGCGGTTGTAAAACACCCCTTCGCGCAGAAGCTGGTACATGGAGCGCATCATGTGCAGCATGACCACATTGTGGCTGGCCTCGATAATCGAAAGATGAAAATCGGCATCCAGTTGCGCCTCGTCCGTGGGATCGCGTTTGGCATGGGCGGTGACCATCTTGTCATAGATCGTCTGTACCACCTTCAGATCAGTGTCAGATCCCAGGGTCGCGGCCCGCTCTGCCGCCAACCCCTCCATGTCGCGCCGAAACGAGAGGTAGTCGAATACCGCATCGTCATGCCGGGCGAAAAGGTCAACCAACGCCGGGGAAAAGGCAGAGCCAAGCACATCGGCCACAAAGATCCCGGCGCCTGCCTTGCTGGTCAACAGGCCTTTGGTCTGAAGCTCGGCGATCGCATCCCGCAGCGACGGGCGCGAGACGCCAAGCCGGGTCGCCATATCCCGTTCCGCCGGCAGCCGGTCGCCGGGGCGCAGGATGCCGCGCAGGACCAGCTTTTCGATCTGGCGGGTCACTGCGGTTGAGAGCTTTTCGGGCTGAACAGGTTGAAACGGCATGGCTCCTCCGGGAATTGGTCAGTTTATATGACCGCGCATGGGCCAAGGGCAAGCCCCGGCCCAAAGCCGCCGCGGGGCAGGGGGGGGGGCGTAAAGACAAAATTAACATATCGGTGGCTAGGCTGGTGGTATGAGATGGGTTGCTATGTTTCCCTTGGTCCTGATCCTCTCCTGTTGTGACACGCCGGGGTTGCGCCATATGGGCGTGGCCCCGTTACAACGTTCGGTTGGCGGCATGTCCTTTGACATTCGGGTACGCGATAACCTGGCCGAGGCGATCCGCACCAATTCCATGTGGCGACCGCGGATGTCGGAGGTCGCCAAAAACGGCAGCCAGGCCATTGCGCAGGCCACCGGTTGCCATGTGGCATGGGTGCGGGGCGACCCGTCGGTCCTGCTGGCGGGGCTTGATTGCAACGATGGCCGCCCGGTGCCCCGGCAACCCCGTCGCCGGACATTCTGTGCCGGAACGGTCTCTGCACCGGATAGCCGGGGGGAAAGCGATGTGATCTTTTCCTGTCGATAACCTGTTGGCGAAGGCGCGGATCGGCTCCTGTGTGTTGGAACATGGCGGATTGCGCGGTATCCTGCCGAACCCGCGATATATTGTGGATAACTACCGGCTGACAGCCATATCCTGTGTTCTGGCGTTGACAGACCACAAGCCCCGCCGTCAAAATGGTTCGAATCCGGAATCACCGGGTCGACCATTACCAGCGCCACAGCGGGGGCCGAGCATTGCGTTTTTCCAAACTGCGTCTGACAGGGTTCAAAAGCTTTGTCGATCCGACGGATCTTCTGATCAAGGACGGGTTGACCGGCGTGGTTGGCCCCAATGGCTGTGGCAAATCCAACCTGCTTGAAGCGCTGCGCTGGGTCATGGGCGAAAACCGGGCCAAGGCGATGCGCGGCGGCGGGATGGAAGACGTGATTTTTGCCGGCGCTGCGTCCCGTCCGGCGCGTCATTTTGCCGAGGTGGCGCTGCATCTGGACAATTCCGACCGGCTTGCGCCCGCCGGGTTCAACGACAGTGACGGGCTGGAAATCGTGCGCCGCATCACCCGCGATGTCGGCAGCGCCTACAAGATCAACGCCAAGGATGTGCGCGC
Organism: Phaeobacter sp. J2-8; assembly: GCF_022867865.1. GTDB lineage: Bacteria > Pseudomonadota > Alphaproteobacteria > Rhodobacterales > Rhodobacteraceae > Marinovum. The sequence goes on from NZ_JALIEC010000001.1 coordinate 1,025,144, forward strand.
GCGCGATGTGCAGATGCTGTTCGCTGATGCCTCGACCGGGGCGCATTCCCCGGCGCTGGTCCGTCAGGGGCAGATTTCGGAATTGATCAACGCCAAACCGAAAAACCGCCGCCGTATTCTGGAAGAAGCGGCCGGTATTTCAGGCCTGTACCAACGCCGCCACGAGGCAGAGTTGAAGCTGAAGGGGACCGAGGCCAATCTCCTGCGCGTTGATGATGTGATCGAACAATTGGCGGCGCAATTGGGGCAATTGGCACGTCAGGCGCGTCAGGCCGCACGCTATCGCGCCATTGGCAACGATCTGCGTCAGGCCGAGGGTCTGTTGCTCTATCGTCGTTGGAAAGAGGCCGATGAAGCCCGGTTCCGGGCCGAAGAGGCGCTGCGCGAAATGATCAGCGTCGCCGCCCGCGCCGAATCCGAGGCCCTGCAAGCCGCCAAGGCCCGTCAGGACGCGGATGCCGCCCTGCCGCCGCTGCGGGAAGAGGCGGCCATTGCCGCCGCGATCCTGCAACGGTTGCAGGTCCAGCGCGACGCCTTGTCGGATCAGGAAAGCAGCGCCCGCGACAAGATCGCAACCTTGCAAAACCGCATTTCGCAACTTGGCCATGACATAGACCGCGAGGCCGGGTTGAACCGTGATGCCGGGGAAACCATTGAACGGCTGGAGTGGGAGGCCCGCGAATTGGCCAAGGCCGGTGACGGCCACAGCGAAAAGATGCAGGAAGCCACGGACATGGCGCAAGAGGCCGCTTCGGTTCTGTCCGAGCGTGAAGCAGATCTTGCGCTCCAGACCGAGGATGTAGCGCGTTTGGCCGCACGTCACCAATCGGCGCAACGCATGCTGGACGACAGCCGCAAGCGCCAGACCCGTAGCCAGGCCGAGGCGGAAAAGGCCCGCGCCGCCATGGCCGAATCCGCCGCCAAACTGGCACAATCCGCCGAGGCCGAGGCCGAGGCCAACGACGCGGAAATCGCAGCCCAGGAGATGGCGGAACGGGCCGAAGACATGCTCGCCGCCGCCGATGATGCCCGTACCGAGGCGCAATCGCGCGAGGCTGAGGCCCGCGCCGAACGCTCCGAAGCCGAGGGCGAGGCCAAGGCGCTGGCGGCTGAAACCAGTGCGCTGGCCAAGCTGTTGGATCGGGATACCGCCGCAGGTGGTCAAATTCTGGATCAATTGCAGGTCCAGCCGGGGTTTGAAAAGGCGCTTGGCGCCGCATTGGCCGACGATCTTCGCGCCCCCGAGGTGACGGCGGAAGGCCCCTCTGGCTGGGCCGCGCTGGTGGATTACGATGATCCTCAGGCGCTGCCGAGCGGGGTTGCCGCCTTGTCCGATCATGTCACGGTGCCCGAGGTTCTGAACCGGCGTATGGGGCAGATCGGCCTTGTGGCAAAGGCCGACGGTCCCCGTCTGCAACCGCTGCTTCAGCCGGGTCAGCGTTTGGTCAGCGTCGAAGGCGATCTTTGGCGGTGGGATGGCTATCGGGCCTGGGCCGAAGATGCGCCCTCGGCGGCGGCCCTGCGGCTGGAACAATTGAACCGTTTGGAAGAGCTCAATCAGGCGCTGAACGACACTACAATCCGAATGGAGGCGGCCCGTGGGGCACATGAGGCGCTGACAACACGTCTGGCCGAATTGACCCGCGCCGACAAAGAGGCGCGCGATGCCCGCCGTCTGGCCGATCAGGCCCTGAACGAGGCCAGCCGCGCCAAACACCGCGCAGAGGCTGACAAAAATCTGGCAGAGGGCCGGTTGGAAAGCCTTGGGTTGGCGGTTCAGCGGCATGATGACGAAACCGGCGCGGCGGCGTTGCAACTGCGCGAAGCGGAACGCGCGGTGGCTGATCTGCCACGTCTGGACGAGGCGCGTGCGCTGGTGGACGATGTCAGAATGACGGTCGAGGCCGCGCGCATGACAATGATGTCGCGGCGTTCAGCCCTGGATGAATTGCGCCGCGAGGGCGAGGCCCGGACCCGGCGCAGCCAGGAAGTGGCAAAAGAGCTCTCGGGGTGGCGGCACCGGTTGGAAACCGCCGAAAAACGGACCTCTGAATTGGGTGCGCGCAAAGCGGCGAGCGAAGATGAATTGGCCGAAGCGGCGCTGGTGCCCGAAGCGATTGCAAACCAGCGCGAAGAATTGGCCGACAGCATCATCACCGCCGAGGATCGCCGCAGCACCGCCGCAGACCAATTGGCCGATTGCGAAACCCTGCTGCGTTCTGCGGAACATGCCGAACGCGAAAGCGAACGCGCCGCATCCGAAGCGCGCGAGGCCCGTGCCGGTGCCAAGGCCCGTGCCGAAGCTGCGATCGAAACGGCCCAGGCCGCCGCCGCGCGGATCGAAGACGAACAAGAGGTGACGCCGGACCAGCTGTTGCAGAAGCTGGACACCAACCCCGACGACATGCCGCCGGCGCAGAAGATCGAAGACGACGTCAACCGCCTGAAACGGCAACGCGACGCCTTGGGCGCGGTCAATTTGCGGGCCGAGGATGATGCCCGTGAAGTGCAGGAAGAATTTGACACGCTGTCGCGCGAAAAGACCGATCTGGAAGAGGCCGTGCGCACCCTGCGTAATGGGATTTCCAGTCTGAACCGCGAGGGGCGTGAACGTCTGTTGACCGCCTTTGAGCAGGTGAACAGCAATTTCTCGCTGTTGTTCACCCATCTTTTTGGCGGTGGCGAGGCGAATTTGGTCCTGGTGGAAAGCGACGATCCGCTTGAGGCGGGGCTCGAAATCATGTGCCAGCCACCGGGCAAGAAACTGTCGACCCTGTCGCTCTTGTCGGGCGGGGAGCAGACGCTGACCGCGCTGGCGCTGATCTTTGCGGTGTTCCTGGCCAATCCTGCGCCGATCTGTGTGCTCGATGAGGTTGACGCGCCGCTGGACGATGCCAACGTGACCCGGTTCTGTGATCTGCTGGACGAGATGTGCCGCCGCACCGACACCCGCTTTTTGATCATCACCCACCATGCGGTGACGATGGCGCGTATGGATCGGCTGTTTGGCGTGACGATGCAGGAGCAGGGGGTGTCGCAATTGGTGTCTGTCGATCTGCAAAAGGCAGAGAAACTGGTCGCGTAAACGTGTCTCGGCCTGTGTGACCAAATCGTTAGGATCGGGGCAAATGATGGAGTTCCGACATGCGCCCGATTGTGACCTTATCGCTGGTTTTCTCTGTGCTTGCTGCCCCGCTTCTTGCCCAGACCTGGGAGCCGCGGGAAGGGGATCAAAGCCTGGCGGCTGCGGCGCTGGATTTGCGGCTGCGTGGTAAGATCATCGAATTCTATGATGGCGGTCAGGCGGAATATTATGCGGATGGCAGGTACAAATATACCTATTCTGGCGAGGGTGGCACCGGGTATGGATATTACGAGGTGACTGGCGACAGCACGATCTGCATCGAATTTGTCAATGGTTTCAATCGCTGTGACACCTATATCACCGATGCTCAGGATCGGTTGGTTGTCATAACCGAAAAGGGGGATCGCTTTCCGGTGCGCAACTAGCTGCCGGGATTTGCCCGCCCGGTTGACCAGACAGGCCCGGTTTACCAGACAGTTCTGACCCGACAGGCCGTTTCGGTGCTTTGTGCGACCACACCTGTCCCACTCCGAGAGTGGGCAGGTGATGTGGCGGTTCATTCAGTTCGAATGGCTGACCCCTTCACCACACCGGCCCCCCCGGAATGCGGTTCTCAGAGCCGGTTCAACAATGCCGGTGTCGGCCAGGCATCGGCAGGCATTCCCAGCTTTTTCTGCACTTCCTGCACCGCGTGGCGCGTGCCAGAGCCAAGGATGCCGTCAATCTCGCCAACGTCATAGCCCATGGCCTGAAGCTTGCGTTGCAACGTCTTCATCTGGTCGCCGGACAGGCCCGGTTCGGGGTTGCCCGCATTGAACACCGCAGACCCTTCCAGCCGGTTGGCGAAATAGGCGGCGGTCATGACGTAGACAAAGCTTTTGTTCCACTCGAAATAGACATTGAAATTGGGATAGGCGAAAAACGCGGCCCCTTGCGTCCCTGTGGCAGGACCAGCGCGGCTGGCAGATCCGCGGCGCGCCCTTCGCGCACCTGCACGCCCATCGCCGCCCAATCGGCGGTGCTGCGTGGTTGGTCCAGACCGGTGAGGGACCAGTCAAGATCGCCCGGCACCGTCACTTCCTGCAACCAGGGTTCATTTGCCCGCCAGCCAAGATCGCGCAGCATATTGGCACCCGACAAAAGCGCATCCGGGGCAGAGGTCTTGAGCGTGACCAGACCATCGCCATCGCCGTCGACCCCATTGGTCAGGATGTCTTCGGGCAACATCTGAACCATGCCGATCTCGCCCGCCCAGGCACCGGTGGTGGTGGCGGGATCAAACGCGCCACGTTCAAACAATTCAAGCGCGGCAAAGATCTGTGGCCGGAACAATTCGGGGCGACGACAGTCATGCGCCAAGGTGACAAGCGCGTTCAACGTGTTGAAATCCCCCTGAATCTGGCCGTAATCGGTCTCAAATGCCCAAAAGGCCAACAACACCCCCCGCGAGACGCCAAATTCCTGTTCCATCCGGTCAAACACCGCATCAAAGCGGCGGCCATTGGTTTGGCCGTTGTTGATCCGGTTCTGGCTGATCAGGCGGCGGGCAAAATCGACGAAAGGGATCTGAAACACGCCCTGGCGTTTGTCAGCCCGCAAGACGGCGCTGTCCTGGCGCACACCGCTAAAGAACCTGTCGATACTGGCGGTGGTGTGGCCATGGCTGGCGGCTTCGGATTTCAACCCCTTGATGAACTGCGAAAACGACCCACCACAGCCGGATTGGGCAAATGCCGGGGTGGCCAGGGTCATACACAGGCCAAGGGCGGCCAACCCGCGAAAAATTGCCATCAAGAGTTCCTCAGAGTTGATTGTTTTTTGCAACCTAGCATCCCGCTACCGCCAGACAAGTGAGTTCGCCGGGAATTCGGCGTTGTGCCAATCGACCGGGCATCATGGGAATGCGGCGGGGTCTTGTGCTGGCGGGCGTTAAGTAGTTGTTAGGAATATCCGGAAAATATGGTAAACATACTTGAAAGGCATCGGGTGGTGCAGGGCGAACGGGAATTTCGCCAAGGCCAGTCCGGACACCAAAAAACCCACCAGGACATAATGGACCCTGGCGCGGCGAGGGTCCGTGTGGTCCGGGGGCTGTCTGGAATGCTGATACCGGGGTTTTGAGGTCACCACATGCACGTACTTATCGTAGAGGATGATCCGGCACTTGGCCTTGTCTGGGCACGGCATTTGGAACGGTTTGGCGTGCGCGTTGTGTTGACCCAATCGCATGAAGAAGCGGTGCAGGCGCTGACCGACACCAATTTCGAGGTCATCGTGATGAACCTATTGATCGAGGGCGGCTCTGCCATGGCCCTGGCGGATTTCGCCAGCTATCGCCAGCCAAAGGCGCGGGTGATCTTTGTCACCAACACCAGCTTTTTCTCGGATGGGTCGATCTTTCAGTATTGTGCAAATGCGGCCGCCCTGGTGCCCAGCACGACGCCGCCAGAGGATCTGGCGGCGCTGGTCGAACATCATGCCGCCACAGGCACACCCGCATCGCGCCCGTGAGGGGCGTTGAAATCGGGTGACGGCCCGACAGGGACAATCCGGTGCGGATTGATGCTGTCATGGCTGAAATAATAGTGCCGTGTGATGTGGTCGAACCGCACGGTCTCGGCGACGCCGGGCCATTGATACAATTCACGCGTATAGGCCCAAAGGTTGGGGTAGTCGACGATCTGGCGCAGATTGCATTTGAAATGGGTGTGATACACCATGTCAAAGCGCACCAAAGTGGTGAACAAACGCCAGTCTGCTTCGCTCACCCGATCGCCCGCCAGATAGCGGTGGGTCGCGAGGTGGTCCTCTAGCCAGTCCAGCGTGTCAAACAACGGATGGATCGCCGCGTCATAGGCCGATTGCGTGGTGGCAAACCCCGCCTTGTAGACGCCATTGTTCAACGTGTCATAGATCCGGTCATTGATCGGGGCGATGGTGTCGCGCAGCGGTGCGGCCAATAGTCATCTGTATTGCCCGTCACTTCGTTGAATGCAGAGTTGAACATGCGGATGATTTCCGCGCTTTCATTGCTGACAATGGTCTTTTGCACCTTGTCCCACAGCACCGGCACCGTCACCCGGCCCGTCATGCCGGGATCAGCACGCAAATAGACATCCCGCAAAAAGTCATTGTCATACAGCCGATCGCCGGTGGCACCTTCGAAATCATCGCCAAAGGTCCAGCCATCCGCCAACATTTCGGGATGCACCACCGATACCGAAATATATTCCGTCAGCCCCTTGAGCGCGCGAAAAATCAGCGTCCGATGCGCCCAGGGGCAGGCGTAGCCCACATAAAGATGGTAGCGGCCACATTCTGCCGGGAATCCGCCCTTGCCACTGGGGCCGGGGGCACCATCGGCGGTAATCCAGTTGCGAAATTTTGCCTCGGCGCGTTCAAAGCTGCCGCCGGTCGACTTGGTATCATACCACGTGTCATGCCATTCGCCGTCAATCAAAAGTCCCATGTCATGCCTCCTTGGCCTGTTTGCTGTTGTTCCAAGACCTAGAGACTTCACAAATCGAAGAAACTGGTGTCAGGGCGCAAGACTTGCGCATTTTCGAACAATAGGCCTGAAAAGGGCGGGGGAATTGCCGTGTTTCGGCGTTAATCTTCTGAATTTATTATATTAATGATAACGCTCCCGCCGCACAGAATGTGCCTTCGCCGCGCCGGGAGTTTTGATCAAATCGGCGTATGTGGTGCCGTCGACGCGGCGAAAGCTGTTATTGCAGGTCGGAAAACGCGCTCTGAAGCCGTTCGACCGCTTCGACGATACGCGACCGTTGGGTGCCAAAGTTGAACCGCAGAAAGGTCTCGCCGCCCTTGCCAAAGGTCGGGCCGTGGCTGACGGCGATGCGCGCGTCCTTTTCGACGCGGCGCAGCAGTTCGGATTGATCCATTCCGGTGCCGGAAAAATCGACCCAGGACAGATAGGTCGCCTCTAGCGGCATGGAGCGTACACCGGGCAGGGCATTCAATCCCTCGTCGAGCAATTTGCGATTGCCATCAAGATAGGTCACCAGCTCATCAACCCAGGCCGCACCCTCCGGGCTATAGGCCGCGGTGGCCATGACCAGACCAAAAGAATTGGGCGACATGCCCATTGCCTTCATCCGGCTGTTAAATTTCGCGCGCAGACCGGGGTCCTGAATGATCACGTTGCCGGTATGCCCGCCCGCAAGGTTGAAGGTTTTCGAGGTTGCAGTCATCACAATCAGCCGGTCAGAAATGTCGGGGTCGATCACCGGCATCGCAAGGTGTTTGTGACCGGGGTACACCAGATCATGGTGGATCTCATCCGAGACCAACACAAGATCATGGCGTTTGCAGAAATCGGCGACATTCTGCAATTCGCTGCGCGTCCAGACACGGCCACCGGGATTATGCGGTGAACACAGGATCATCATCTTTTCCTGCCCGGACATCCGGGCGTCCCATGCGTCGAAATCCATTTCATAGCGGCCCTCGATCTGGGCCAACGGGCATTCCACGACCTTGCGGTCAGATGCACGGATCACGCGGGCAAAGGCGTGATAGACCGGGGTCATGAGCACAATGCCGTCGCCCGGCTTGGTAAAACTTTCGATGCACATGGATGTGCCGTTCACCAAACCATGTGTGGTAAATATTGCCTCGGCGGGGACATCCCAGCCGTGCCGTTCCTTCATCCACCAGCAGATTGCCGCACGATAGGCGTCTTCATCGCCAAAATAGCCAAAGACCCCATGGTCGGTCATCGTCTGAATCGCGTCCAGAACCGCCTGCGGCGGGCGGAAATCCATATCCGCAACCCACATGGCCAGCCCATCGGTCGGCGACACGCCATAGGTTTTTTCCATCATGTCCCATTTTGAGGAATGGGTGTTCCGCCGGTCGATAATTTCGTCGAAATTCATGGGGTTGTTCCTTTCCGCTTGGCGCCACGCTAGCGGAAATTACCCGGGATTAAGACGCGTTGCGACGCAGAAATTCCATCACGGCGGGACGCACGGTTTCAGCACCGGCCTGACGTTCGGTATCAATGACCTTGCGCAGTTCATCCAGATTCGTGCGGCGCAGAATATGCTTGATTGGCCCGATCGAGGCCGGGCGCATCGACAGCGACCGTAGCCCCATCGCCGCCAGAACCACCGCTTCAATCGGACGCCCGGCATCTTCGCCACAGAAACTGACATGGGTGCCGGAACTGTCACAGCGGGCGATGATCAGCTCGATCAAGCTGAGGAACGAGGTGTTCAGCGTGTCATAGCGCCGCCGCACCCGTTCGTTTTCCCGGTCAGCTGCAAAGAAGAATTGCTTCAGATCATTGCCGCCGATCGACAGGAATTCCACCTCTTCGAAAAACGCATTCGGCGCAAAAGCCAGCGATGGCGTTTCCAGCATCGCCCCGATTTCCAACTTGGAGGGCAGGGTGTGACCCAGGATGCGTTCCCGTTCCAACGTCTTTTCCATTTCGGCGCGCGCCTGGAGGTATTCGCTGTATTGCGCGATAAACGGGAACATGATCGACAGCGGCCGCCCATTCGCGGCGCGCAACAGCGCCTGCAATTGCATCCGCATCACGCCGGGGCGGTCCAAGGCCACCCGAATGGCGCGCCAGCCAAGGGCCGGGTTCGGCTCGTCGGTGGGCTTCATATAGGGCAGGACCTTGTCCGAACCGATGTCCAGTGTGCGGAACACCACACGTTTGCCCTGGGCGGCGTCCAGCACCCCCGAATAAAGCCGTGCCAATTCGGTGCGTCGCGGCATCTGGTTGCGAATGAGGAACTGCAATTCGGTGCGGAACAGGCCGACACCTTCGGCGCCAGAGCCGCTCAGCGACGGCAAATCGGCCATCAGACCGGCGTTCATTTGCAGCGAGATCACCTTGCCGCAGAGCGTTTCCGCCGGTTTGTCCCGGATCGAGGAATACCGCTCCTGGGCCTTGTGCAGCATCGCAATCTTGTCACGGAATGCGGCCACCACGGTGTCATCGGGGCGCAGGTGCGCCACGCCCTGATCGCCGTCCACCATGATGTGGTTGCCGTTCAGGGCCTCGGTTGTGATCCGGCTTGCCTGCAACACCAACGGGATCGCCAGCGCACGGGCAACAATTGCCGCATGGCTGCCGACCGAGCCTTGTTCCAGCACAATGCCTTTGAGTTTGCGGCCATATTCCAGCAATTCGCCGGGGCCGATATTGCGGGCGACGAGGATCGGATCATCCGGCATTTCCGCGCCGGTGACGCTGCCCTGACCGGTCAGAATGCGCAGCAACCGGTTCGACAGATCGTCAAGATCATGCAGCCGTTCGCGCAAATAGGCATCCGGAACCTGCGCCAGACGAGAGCGGGCGGTGCTTTGCTCTTTTTCGACCGCGGCCTCGGCGGACAGACCACGGGAAATGTCCTCTTCCATCCGGCGCATCCAGCTGCGCGAATTGGCAAACATGCGATAGGCTTGCAGCACTTCAAGCTGTTCCGCATCGCCCCCGGCGGCCCCGGCCAGCAATTGATCAACCCCAACCCGCAATTCGTCGACCGCCTCTTTCAGGCGTTCGAGCTCGCGGTGCGGATCGTCGGAAATCGGATTTGTCACCACCACACGTGGTTCGTGCAGCCAGACATGGCCCTCGGCCGCGCCTTCCTGGCCGGTGATGCCGCGCAACATGAAGGGTTGGGTGTGGCGCGCCGACATGGCGGCGCCTTCGCCGACAAAAACCCCCAGCTCGGTCATCTCGGCCAAAACCATGGCCACAACTTCCAGCGCATAAACCTCGTCGGCGGTGAATTCGCGGGCTTCCTTTGATTGCACCACAAGCACGCCCAGCATTTCGCCAAGCCGTTGGATCGGGACACCAAGGAAACTGGAATAAATTTCTTCGCCGGTTTCCGGCATGTACCGAAATCCGGGCGCCTGGGGCGCGTCAGCGGTGTTGATAATCACGCGGCGCGGGCGACACGCCCGACCAACCCCTCGCCAATGCGCATCCGGGTCTGGTGTACCGCTTCGGCTTTCAGCCCCTCGGTGGCGCAAAGCTCAAGCGTTTCCACATCCCGGAACAGATAGATTGAACAGACTTCGGTTCCCATGGAATCCGCCGTCAGATGCACAATCTTGTCGAGCCGTTCCTGACCCGCAGCCTCTTCGGCCATGAGATCACGCAAGCGCCGAAGCAATTTGCGGCTTTCGCTTTCTGTACCGTCCGGCATGGATGTGATGTCCCCTTGGTCGCCGGGTGATCCTACACGCTTGGCTGCGTGCTCGGAAAGAGGCGAATGCGCTATCCGCCTCTTGTCGTATTGTCGCGGCTCCGGGCGGCGTGACCGCGCGCGGGTTACCGGTCGTCAGGGTGCAAAAGTGTCAGGCCGACTTTTCCAGCTCAAAGGCATCATGAAGCGCCTGAACTGCAAGTTCCATATACTTTCGGTCGATCAGCACAGAAATCTTTATCTCTGAGGTTGTAATGACCTTTATGTTCACGCCTTCGTCCGACAGGACCTTGAACATCTTGGCCGCCACACCGGCGTGGCTGCGCATGCCGATGCCGACCACCGAAATCTTGGCCACACCTTCATCCGCCACAATGTCGTTGAAGTTGATCGCGCCGGTGGATTTGGCATCCATCATCGCCTTTTCCGCCCGCTTCACCTGATCGGTGGGGCAAGAGAAGGTCATATCGGTGCGGCCCTCTTCGGCGATGTTCTGGACAATCATGTCCACATTCACCCCGGCATCGGCCAGGGGGCCGAAGATTGCGGCGGCAATGCCCGGACGGTCGGCGACCGAAATCAGGGTCATCTTTGCTTCATCGCGGCTATAGGCCACGCCGGACACAACATTCAGTTCCATGATTTCCTCCTCATCGCAGACGAGCGTTCCGGCCTCGTCGGATTGTTCTTCGAAAGAGCTGAGCACGCGCAGTTTGACATTGTACCGCATCGCCAGTTCGACAGAACGGGTTTGCAGCACCTTGGCACCCAGCGAGGCCAGTTCGAGCATTTCTTCAAATGCGATTTTGTCCAGCTTGCGCGCCTTGTCGCAAATCCGGGGGTCTGTGGTGTAAACCCCGTCCACATCGGTATAGATATCGCAGCGCTCCGCGCCAAAGGCGGCGGCAAAGGCCACAGCGGTGGTGTCCGATCCACCCCGGCCCAGCGTTGTGACCCGGCCATCGGGGCCGATCCCCTGGAACCCGGCGACAACCGCGACCTGCATGCCTTCGGCGAATTTTGCATTGATATTGTCGGTGGGGATTTCGGTAATCCGCGCCGCCGCATGGGTGTCGGTGGTCCGCAGCGGAACCTGCCAGCCCTGCCACGACCGGGCTGGGACATCCATTTCCTGCAGCGTCAGCGCCATCAAACCAGCGGTCACATTCTCGCCCGAGGATACGATGGAATCGTATTCACGGGCATCGAACAGCGGCGAGGTCTCATTGACCAGCCCGACCAGTTTGTTGGTTTCACCGGCCATGGCCGAGACAATGACAATCACGTCATATCCCTTGGCCACCTCTACACCAACGCGTTTGGCCGCGCGGCGAATACGATCAAGCGTGGCGACCGAAGTGCCGCCGAATTTCATCACCAATAGGGGCATGGGTCTTTCCCGCCTTCAAAACATCTGGCGCGGTTTACTGACAAGGCAGGAAAAGAGCAAGTGGGCGGGTGGTTCGTGGCTGTTCGTTTCCTGCACAGGCACCGGGGCGCAGAACGAACCCCGCACCAACGCCCCTCAGTTCGATTTGCGCCCCAGCGGAAAGGGCAGGGGGGCGATATTCACCCCATCTTCGATCAATTTGCGGGCTTCTTCCGGTTTTGCCTCGCCATAGATGGACCGTTCTGGGGCCTCGCCGACATGCATGGCGCGGGCTTCGCGGGCGAAATCGCCGCCGACATAATCCGAATTCTTCTCGACATGGTCCTTCAACCGCGCCAGCGCCTGTTCGGCCGGTGATGACGGCGTCGACAAGGGGCCAGCCGACGGCGCGGGCCGCGCGCCGGATGATGGTTCCGCCTCTTGCTTGGTCTGGTGTTCGGCATCTGGCGCGGCGCTGCCATGTGACACACGTGGCGCCATTATGTCCCTGTCGACATCGCTGCTGCCACAGACAGAACAGGCCACCATGCCGGCGGCTTTCAGTTTGTCAAAGGCGGCACCAGACTGAAACCAGCTTTCGAACCGGTGATTGTCTGCGCATTTCAGGGCATAATGAATCATGTCAGATGTCCAAAGGTCGGTCACCTAGACTTAAACATTGTGACGTGAAGATCAACTGAACCGATCCGATTTCGCGATAAACTCCGGTGTTGCGGTGGCTTACAAGCGGAGCCGTCTGGGATCGAAATGCAGCAGGATATGTTTCAATTCCGGTTCACTGACCAATGCGGCGGCGCTGGCGGGGGGCATCCATTTCATCCGGCGTTGGCCGGCCTCGGGGAAATTGTCGTGCATGCGTTTGACCCGGATCGGATAGACCATCGCCACACAGGGCAGATCGCCGGATCGGGCGCTGAGTTTCATGTAGGAATACACACCAACACATTGGTTATAGGCCCGGCCCATCACACCGGCCTCTTCCCAGGCTTCGATGGCCGCGCCCTGGGCCGGGGTGACGCCGTGACTGGGCCAGCCTTTGGGAATGATCCAGCGTTTGCGCCCGCGTGACGTGATCAGCAGAACCTGGGTGCGGTTGTTGACAATGCGAAAGCAAAGAGCGGCGAATTGCGCCCGTATCTCTTCCTTTTGGTGCGGCCGGATCGCCAGCGGCAACTGAGATTTTTCATGATAGGACATTGCCCGCCGTCCCCCCCTGTTACAACGAGATTAGGCAGTTTCCGAGGCGCAGGCTACTGGTGAAATTGTAACAAGATCGTAAAACCGCTCAGGCCGCTGTGCCCCCGGTTCAGGCCGCCATATTTGCCAGCAACTTTGCCATCACGGTGTCCAGACCAGAGGGGTGATCCAACTGGTCATGGGCCATGCGGCGCATCGCATCCCGGCGGTCGGGGTCGCGGGTCTGGATCAGCACACGGGTCAGATCCTCGGCGGAATGCACCTGAATTGCTGCGCCAGACACATCCAGCCGCCGGAAGATGGTGGTGAAATTGGCAATATCCGGGCCATGCAACAAGGTGCTGTCAAACACCGCCGGTTCAAACGGCGTATGCCCGCCCTTGTCGACCAATGTGCCCGCGATAAAGGTTGTGCCGGCCAATTGATACCACAGCGGCATTTCACCCAGCGTATCGGCAATATAGACCGCCTTGGCGCGCGGCGGATCGCCCGCAGAGCGCAGAGCAGATTCCAGCCCCGATTTCCGCGCCAGTGTCGACACCTGGGGTCCGCGTTTGGGGTGGCGCGGGGCCACGATCAATCGTGCCTCCGGGTCGATTTTCAGCAGGTTCAAATGGGCCTGGAACACGATTTCCTCTTCGCCCGGATGGGTCGAGGCCGCCAACCATGTGCGGTCGCGGGCAAAAGCCTTTTTCAGGGTTTCGTCGGGCATCAGTTCCGGCGGGGGGCGGTAAAAGGCCTTGAGATCCAAGACCGGGCCAAGCTGACGCGATGTCAGGCCGAGATGCATCAATCGCCGCCGCGTGCCTTCGTCCTGGGGCGAAACATAGGTCAGCCGCTCCAATACCCGGGCCGCCAGTGTCGACACCCGCCGCCAGGTCTGGGCGGTGTCACGCGACAGACGTGCGCCAACGGCAAAGACGGGCAGACCCTTGGCCGACATCGCCAGAATACGGTTGGGCCAGAATTCGCTTTCCAACAATACATGTGCCTGCACATGGTAGAGCTGCCGCATCAAAACCGCGGCCCAGCGGGTGTCCAGCGGCGCCAGACGCACGGTCAGCCCCGGAAGGTCCCATTTCCGGGCCAGATCACGCCCGGTCAGCGAATTGGTGGTCACCAGAAGTTTCAGATCGGGGCGTTCGGCCCGATAGGCCTTTAGCACCGGCAGGGCCGACAGAAGTTCACCGTTCGAGGCCGCATGCAACCAGACATGACGGCCCGCCGCACGGCCCGGCGCAATGCCGATCCGCTGTGCCCAATCGCCCAGCCGCTCTTGCCCCCGAAGAACCCGCAACAGCAACAGCAACGCCACTGGCCCCCAGGCCAGGCAAATGAACAACCGGTAAAACGGCATGGCCGACACACGTATCAAAGGTCAGAGATCCCTGGCTAGATTGCGAAGTTGGAATTTCTGGATTTTGCCGGTCGAGGTTTTGGGAAGCTCTTGGAAAACCACCTTTTTGGGGGTTTTGAAGCTGGCCAGCCGACTGCGGGCAAATGCGATCAGATCACTTTCAGTTGCCACATGCCCGTCCTTCAATTCCACAAACGCACAGGGCACTTCGCCCCATGTGTCGTCCGGTTTCGCCACCACAGCAGCAAGACTGACCGCCTCATGCGCCATCAACGTCGCTTCGACTTCGACCGAAGAGATGTTTTCGCCACCTGAAATGATGATGTCTTTTGCCCTGTCCGCGATTTGGATATAGCCATCTGAATGCTGGATTGCCAGATCGCCAGAGTGGAAATAACCACCACGAAAGGCTTCTTGTGAGGCGGCCGGGTTTTTATAGTAGCCTTTCATCACCGCATTGCCGCGAAACATGATTTCGCCCTGGTGGCGGGCGTTCATGTCCACCTGTTGCATCGTATCGGGGTCCAGCACGGTTATTTGCTCCATCATGGGCATGGCGACACCCTGACGCGCCTTGATCGCGGCGCGGTTGTCCCCTGCCAGATCCTGCCAATCCTCGTCCCGCCAGGTGCATTCCGTTGCGGGGCCATAGGTTTCGGTCAGGCCATAAACTTGGGTGATATTGAAACCCATTGGTTCGATCTTGGCCAGAATTGCCGGGGCCGGCGGGGCGCCAGCGGTGAAAACTTCTACAGTGTGATCAAATTCGCGCCGGTCTGATTCGACTGCGTTGATCAGCAGGTTCAGCACAATCGGCGCACCGCCAAAATGGGTCACACCTTCGTCGGCTATGGCGTCGAAAATTGCGGCGGCGGTGATGTCGCGACAACAGACCAATGTGCCCCCGAGCAGGGGCATCATCCAGGTGTGGCTCCAGCCGTTGCAATGAAACAGCGGCACGATGGTCAGATAGGTCGGATAAAGCGCCATGCGCCAGGAAATCGGCTGGGCCATCGCGCTGAGGTAGGCACCCCGGTGATGGGACACCACGCCCTTGGGCCGCCCGGTTGTCCCGGAGGTGTAGTTGAGCGCGATACTTTCCCATTCGTCGCTGGGCATCACCCAGTCAAAGTCTGCATCGCCAGTTTGCAGGAAGGATTCGTATTCGACATGCTGGCCACTGGCCGAGACACCGGCGTGGGGGTCGGCCACTTCGATGATGCCAGGGGGCGGGCCCTGCATCCGGTCGATTGCATCCTCCAGCACCGGCAGGAACTGGGGATCGACCAGAACGATCCGCGCCTCGCCATGATCCAGAATATAGGCGATTGTGTCGGCATCCAGCCGGGTGTTGATGGTGTTGAGGATCGCACCACAGGCCGGCACGCCAAAATGCGCCTCGGCCTGGGCCGGAAGGTTGGGGATCACCGTGGCCACCACGTCGCCCGGTTCAATGCCCGATTTGGTCAGGGCCGACGCCAGCCGCGTGCAGCGCGCAAAATATTCGCCATAGGTCTTGCGGTGGGGGCCATAGATCACCGCCAATCGGTCGGGAAAGATCCGATTGGCCCGGATCAGCATCGACAAGGGCGTCAGCGGCACATAATTCGCGGCGTTCCGCTCCAGCCCGGTTTCATCCTTCAGCCAGCCCATCGCGTCCTCCTATTTGTGCAGGTTGTTATTTTTATAAGCCAAGACAAAACCCCCGCAAGTCAGCATCGACGCGGCCCGTTTGACCCGTCAGGGGGCTCAGGCGTATCAGATGGGGGCAGGGCGCGGCGTTGACGGTTAGAAATTGCGCATGGCCGCTGGCCCGGCTAGCCTTGCGGTATGATTATTTCCCGCGGTCGGCGCTATATCTTTGTTCATATTCCCAAAACCGGCGGCACCGCGATGGCCTTGGCGCTTGAGGCGCGGGCCATGGCCGATGACATCCTGATTGGTGACACGCCAAAAGCCCGCAAGCGGCGGGGGCGGGTGAAATCGCTGACGGCGCGGGGGCGGTTGTGGAAACATGCCACGCTTGCGGATATCGACGGCATTGTCAGCCCGGCGGAATTTGACGATTTTCTGATTTTCACACTGGTGCGCAACCCCTGGGATCGCATGGTGAGTTATTACCATTGGCTGCGGACCCAATCCTTTGACCATCCGGCGGTGGGCCTGGCGCAAAGTCTGGATTTTCCTGCCTTCTTGCGCGATGGCTCGGTCCAGACCAGCATGTCCGCCGCTCCGGCGGCGCGCTATGTCACCGATGCCCAGGGGCAGGAACGCAAAACGCTGTTTTTGCGGCTGGAACATCTGGCAGAGGATCTGGCGCCGCTGCAGGCGCATCTGGGGTTTGCGCTGGACATACCGCATGCCAATCAATCGGATCGCGCGGCGGATTACCGGGGGTATTACAGCGACGAAGAGGCCGCCATCGTGTCCCGGATATGTGCCCGGGACATCGAAAGATTTGGCTACCGTTTCTGACGTCTGATCACCGGACCAGCATCCGCGGCGCAGTCGGGGATCAGTCGTGTTTGCGTGGAAACCGCAGCGCATAATACGCATCAGAGAGCCAGTTTACATGTGGCCGGTTCCAGTCGAGCCGGTCGCGCAGCAGCATTGATCGTGCATAAGCGATGTTCATCATTTGCCCTTTTCTTTTTCTTTGTGGTGACTTAGCATGTGCATGCATTGTCTATGCGATGTATATACACTATCAGATCACAAAAATCAAGACAAAGGCCCGGCCGGTGAATAAAAAAACGGATGAAAAGCGCGTAGGCAACAAAGATGCGCAACTTATCTTGCGTCTGGACAAGACCGAGCGCGACGCATTTGTGGCCCTTTGCAAAGACATGGACACCACCGCCGCCCGCGAGATCCGTCACTTCATTCGCAAGTTCATGAAAAAAAACCGCGAACTCGGTTTGATCCCGGGGCTTGGGTCGCGCACCGCTCAGGTCGCGCGCCGCATCGTGGCCGTCAGCACACCCATTGCAATCAAAGCAGCGCCGCCAAAGCGGGTGATTGTCGTGATCACCTGCGGGCGGGAAATCATCCGACGCAACCGGTCGGCCAGCAGCGCATAGGCCAGCGCGTTTACCGTGGCCAAAGTCACAAAAGTGGCGGTCAACAGCGCGAATTGCGGCAGCAGCGGCGCCGCGCTGTCGACGAATTGCGGTACAAAGGCGATGAAAAACGCGATTGATTTCGGGTTGAGCGCGGTCACCGCAGCATTGTGGCTGAACACACTGCGCGCGGTCACATCGGCGTGCATTTGGTCAGATGCGAGACCCTTGCTTGGGGCCGAGCGGATCAATTTGACCCCCAGCCAGATCAAATAGATCGCGCCAATCCATTTCAGCACCGTGAACAGCGTCGCCGAGGCCAGCACCAATGCGCCCAACCCGGCGAGAGACGCCGACATTGCAATGAAATCCCCGGTCGCCACCCCAGCCGCCGAGGCCACAGCCACACTGCGCCCCTTGGACAGCGCATAGCTCAGCACCAAAAGCACCGTGGGGCCGGGGATCAGCAACAGGGCCGTCGAGGCCGCGACGAAGGTCAGCCAGATGTGCAGATCCATTTATGCCTCACTGGGGTGCAAAACCCGCCCCGCCACCGCATCCAGCCGCGCGACCAGCTCCGGGTCGCGTTTGTCCGGCGCCGTCATGATGGCAAATTCCAGCGCCCGGTCACAGCCATGCGGGCAGGGCGCGCGGTCCGGCCCCAGAAGCGCAGGCAAACGCCCGACCAGATCGCGGCCTTTGCTGGCATTGCCGGTCAGGGTGGCAATGATCTGGGTCACATCGACCTCGCCATGATCGGGATGCCAGCTGTCATAATCGGTGATCATCGCGACGCTGGCATAACAGAGTTCGGCCTCGCGGGCGAGTTTCGCTTCGGGCATATTGGTCATGCCGATCACATCCGCGCCCCAGCTTTCGCGGTACATCTTTGATTCCGCGAGTGTCGAAAACTGCGGCCCCTCCATCGCCAGATAGGTGCCGCCATCATGCACCTTGATCCCGGCGTCACGCGCCGCAGTCAAACAAGCCGCCGACAGGCGCGGGCACGTCGGATGTGCCACGCTGACATGCGCTACACAGCCGGTGCCGAAAAAGCTTTTCTCGCGGGCAAAGGTCCGGTCGATGAATTGGTCGACAATGACGAAATCGCCCGGCGCCATTTCCTCGCGGAAGGAACCACAGGCCGACACGCTGATCACATCGGTCACGCCAATCCGTTTCAGCGCATCAATATTGGCGCGATAGGGCACGGTGGTCGGTGAATGCACATGGCCCCGGCCGTGGCGCGGCAGAAATGCCATTTTCACCCCGCCCAGAACCCCGGTCAGGATCTGGTCCGACGGCGCGCCAAACGGGCTTTCGACCGTGATCCATTGTGCCTGATCCAGGCCATCAATGTCATAGATCCCCGACCCGCCGATCACCCCGATCATTGTCTCTGCCATTCGAACCTCCGGTTTTGCGCTTTTCGGTGACATCCTTAGTCAACGCAGAAACAAGCGCAACCAGACTTGTCCGGGCGCAACCGCTGTCCGGCATCTGTTCGGGATCTGGCCGGTCTCTGTGGCGCGGTTGCGAAATTGCCCCGCATCCGATCTGTCCGCGGGTGCACGGGCTGGCCATTTTCCCTGGGTCGATCTATAGCGCTAGCGCGAACACATGAAAATTCAGGATAACCGCCGATGAAACGCGCTTTGCTGGCATCGTTTGCCAAGGGCTTTGCCATGCCCGACCTCCGTTGGATGCCAGATGAGGGGCTGACCGCTGGTCGGCTTCGCATCGAGCTGCTGTCCGGCCTGACCGTGGCGCTGGCGCTGGTGCCCGAAGCGGTGGCCTTTGCCTTTGTTGCCGGGGTTCACCCGTTGGTCGGGCTTTATGCCGCGTTCCTGGTCGGGTTGATCACGGCGCTGATCGGCGGCCTGCGGGGATGATTTCCGGCGCGACCGGCGCCTTGGCGGTGGTCATGGTGGCCCTGGTGGCGCAACATGGCGTGGAATACCTTTTTGCGACCGTGGTTCTGATGGGCCTGCTGCAAATATTTGCCGGGGCGATGCAATGGGGGAAATTCATCCGATTGGTGCCGCATCCGGTGATGCTGGGGTTCGTCAACGGTCTGGCGATCGTGATTTTCCTGGCCCAGCTGACCCAGTTCAAGGTACCCGGCAGTGTCGAGCTTTCGGGCCACGGCGCGTCCGGCGGTGAATGGCTCAGCGGTCTGCCGCTTTATGTCATGCTCGGGCTTGTCGGGCTGACCATGCTGATCATCTGGGCCACGCCCAAGGTGACCAAGTTCATTCCGGCCCCGCTGGCCGGGATCGGGATCGTAGCCGCGCTGGTCATCGCATTTGGTCTGGATGTCCCACGTGTGGGGGATATGGCGTCGATCCAGGGCGGGCTGCCGACCTTCCATATTCCATCGGTGCCGCTGAATCTGGAAACCTTGCAGATCATCCTGCCTTACGCGGTGATTCTGGCGGCGATTGGCCTGATTAAATCGCTGCTGACGCTGAACCTTGTTGGCGAAATGACCAACAAACGCGGCGGTGCCAGCCAGGAATGTATTGCCCAGGGCATCTCCAACACCGTAACCGGTTTCTTTGGCGGCATGGGCGGTTGTGCGATGATCGGCCAGTCGATGATCAACGTGAAATCCGGCGGCCGCACCCGCGTGGCCGGGATCGCAGCGGCAGTGTTTTTGCTGATCTTCATTCTCTTTGCCTCGCCAATCATCGAACTGATCCCGTTGGCTGCGCTTGTCGGCGTGATGTTCATGGTGGTGATCGGCACCTTTGCCTGGAACTCGATCACCATCCTGCGCAAGGTGCCGCGGATGGATGCCTTTGTCATTCTGCTGGTCACGGCGGTCACCGTCTACGAAGACCTGGCCGTGGCTGTGGTTGTCGGGGTGATCGTGTCGGCGCTGGCCTATTCCTGGAACAATGCGCGGCGCATTCACGCAAAGACACGTGAATCGGTGACCGATCTTGGCGCCAAGGTCTATGAAATCCAAGGTCCGCTGTTCTTTGGTTCGTCCGATGGGTTTGTCGAATTGTTCGATTTCACCGGCGACCCGGATGTGGTGATCGTGGATTTCGCTGCCAGCCGTGTGGTCGACCAATCCGCGCTTCAGGCGATCGAAGCTGTTGCCGGCAAATATGAAGAGGCTGGCAAGCAGATCAAACTGCGCCACCTCAGCCGTGACTGTCACCAATTGCTGACCAAGGCGGGGCATCTGATGGTCGATAGCGACGATGACCCCGATTATGAATTGGCGGTGGACTACAACGTGCGCACCGGCATTCTGGGCGGGCACTAACCCGGTCCAAAGGCCGGGCAGGTTCGGGGAAAACTCCTCCCGAACGGCGGTTGATGGCCCTAGACCCGGACCGCCCAGGTCCCCCCAATGATCGGCAGCGCGCGCCGCTGCCCAGTTTGAACCGCGCCAATCCCGGCGCGGTTTCCGTATCTACCGCCCCCAAATCCAGCCGCGTCACGCCCAGACGCGCCAAGGCGATCATTGCCCGCCACATCACCAGATGATGCGCCGACAGCTGTCGCCCGGATTTGCCGTTCCATCCAATGTGATATGTCGCCACTTGCCCGTGGATGAAAAACAGCATGGCGGCCAATGCCGCTCCACCCAGATGTGCCTCGAACAACCGCGCCGAGCCGCCATTGGCGCGGGCAAAGGCGGTGGAAAACGCCGCAGGATATCCGCGATATCGGTTTTTCACCTGCTGCGCCACATCCGCACGCAGAAGCCAATGATCGGGGTCAGTCGGCATGGCGGAATGACGGATTTCGATCCCGCTTGCGGTGGCCCGATTCAACCGGTTGCGCCATTTTTGGGCCATTTGGCCCTTCATCTCGGCGGCGCTCGTGCCGAGCGCGAGTTCTGCGATAAAGGCCGGGTGGCGCAGCATGACGCCCGGATGCCCCCGCGACCGGGCATCTGCACGGCCCTTTGCCTCCGTTTCAGCATTCACCAGAAACAGACGACAGCCAGATTTTTCCCGGATATGTGCCAGATCCTGCCGGGTGACATCCGCCCGTGAAATCAATCCGACCTCGACCGGGCCAAACCGCCGCCGCATCAGCTGAAATTCCCGTCCCGTGCCAGAAGATGATAGCCGCAGCGGCGGGCGCCCCAAATGGGTCAGCGCTGCCCCGAACGCCGGGTGCTGCTGCAGGGGCGCCAATTGCAAAGCGGCCAGATGAGAGGGGTGACAGGACATGCCGTCATTAACCGCTGATTTAGATTAAATGCGGATTAAGGACAATATGAAAAAATACCATGTGATGGGCGTGCATGCGCCAACACCGCGCCTGACCCTGATCGGGCTGACCATACTGGCATTCGCTCTGGCGCTGCCGGTGGGCGGCGTCCTGTGGCTGGCAGAATGGCTCTGGTGGTGACCGGTCCAAAAGCAAACCGATCTTCTTCTGTTCAAAAATATCCCGGGGTGCGCGAGGGGCTGGCCCCTCGCTCCCGTCTTCAGCCCAGTTGCACCAACGCGTGACGCTTCTTGCCGGCCGACAATTTGATCGGCGACGACAGCGCACCGCTGTCAATCATCAACCCGGCATCGGTCAAGGGCTGATCATCCAGTCGCGCGCCATTCTCGGAAATCAGCCGCTTGGCCTCTTTGCCGGATTTCGCCAGACCAGAGCGGACAATGACCTGAACGATCGACATCCCGTCGCCCAACTCCTCTGCCGACAAGGTCAGCGTTGGCAAATCATCCCCGACACCGCCTTTTTCAAACACGTCGCGCGCCGTGGCTTCGGCTGTCGTGGCCGCCTCGGCCCCGTGGCACAGCGCGGTGACCGCATTGGCCAGAACAATCTTGGCTTCGTTGATCTCGGACCCGGCCAGTGCGCCCATGCGGTCGCATTCATCGACCGGAATTCGGTATAAAGTTTCAGAATTGGCCGACATCCGCATCCGTGGTATTGCGCCAAAACTGCCAGAACTCATAGGGGCTGCGCATGTCGCCGTTCAGCCAGATCGCCCCATCGGCGGTCTTGCCCATTTTCTTGCCGTCGCTGGTGGTCAAAAGCGGCGAGGTCAGCCCGTAAATCTCGTGATCCAGCACCCGGCGCGTCAGGTCGATCCCATTGACGATATTGCCCCATTGGTCGGAACCGCCCATCTGGACCAAACAGCCGTACCGCCGGTTCAGCTCAAGAAAATCATAGGCTTGCAGGATCATGTAGTTGAATTCCAGGAACGAAAGCGATTGTTCCCGGTCCAGCCGCGATTTCACGCTTTCAAACGCCAGCATCCGGTTGACCGAAAAATGCCGCCCGATGTCGCGCAGAAAATCGAGGTAATTCAACCCGTCCAGCCATTCGGCGTTGTTCAGCATCAAGGCCGCATTGTCCGGCCCGACCGCTTCGCTGCCGGAGGGCACAGATGTCCCTTCGTCATAGCTCAGGTATTTGGCAAAAACCTGTTTGATGCCCGCAATATTGGCGTCGATCTGATCCGGTGTCAGCAGCGGGCGCTCGTCGGCGCGAAACGATGGGTCCCCCACCTTGGTGGTGCCGCCGCCCATCAGGGTGATCGGTTTGTTGCCCGTCTTCTGCAACCAGCGCAGCATCATGATCTGGATCAGCGACCCGACATGCAGCGATTTTGCCGTGGCATCAAATCCGATATAGGCCGGCATCCCGCCCTTGGCGGCGGCCTCGTCCAATCCCTGATAATCGGTGCAGTCGGCCAAAAAGCCACGCTCGATCATGGTGGCCATGAAATCCGATTTGGGATGGTAGGTCATGTCGTCTCTCCGGTATGGTCGCGACAAGGCTATAAAGCCCACAAGGCGCGAGGAAAAGGGCATGTTGAAGACAGGCATGGTAACGGCGTTGGGCGCAATGTCTGGCACATCACTGGACGGGGTGGATGCGGCGGTGATCCGCACCGATGGCCAAACCATCGAAAGCTTCGGTCAAAGCCGGTATCGCGCCTATAGCGACGACGAACGCGATGTGCTGCGCGCGGCCCTTGGGCGCTGGCCGGATGAGGATGTGACCGCCGCGCTTGCGGTGGTCCAGAACAGCCATATCGAAGCATTGTCAGGCTTTGATGCCGAAATCGTCGGGTTTCACGGCCAGACGCTGGCGCATGACCCCGCCGGGCGCGGCACCCATCAACTTGGCGATGGGGGCGCGCTGTCCCAGGAGCTTGGCCTGCCGGTGGTCTGGGATTTCCGCTCGGCGGATGTGCGGTTGGGGGGCCAGGGCGCGCCGCTGGCACCGTTTTATCATTTCGCCTGCGCCAAATGGATCGGGGCAACCGCGCCGGTGGCGTTTCTGAACCTTGGCGGGGTCGGCAATATCACCTGGGTCGATCCAACCAAACCGACGCCTGAAACCCCGGGCGCCTTGCTGGCCTTTGACACCGGCCCGGCCAATGCACCGTTGAATGATCTGATGATGGAACGACGCGGTCTGGCCTATGACAAGGATGGCGCGCTCTCGCGTCAGGGCAACGTGGTCGACGGGGCGCTGGAATTGTTTCTGGAAGAGGGCTATTTCCTGAAAATCCCGCCCAAGTCGCTGGACCGAAATGACTTCTCTGTCATGCTGGATCTGGTCCGTGAATTGGCAGACGCCGATGCCGCCGCCACAATGTGTGCCATGGCTGCCAGTGCGGTCATGCGGGGCATGGAACATTGCCCCAGCCCGCCAAGCGCGCTTTACGTCACTGGCGGCGGGCGGCAAAACCCGGTGATGATGCAAATGCTCGGGGTTTCACTGGACTGCCCGGTCCTGCCGGTCGAAGCGGTGGGCCTGGATGGTGACATGCTCGAGGCCCAGGCCTTTGCCTATCTCGCGGTGCGCGTGGCGCGGGGGCTTGCGACCTCATCGCCGACAACAACCGGCGTGCGCGCGCTTGTGGGCGGTGGCGAAATCTCGACGCCAAACGCCTAAGGTCCTGACACCGGGGCTTCTTCTGTTCAAAAATATCCCGGGGGAGGCCAAAGGCCGGGGGCAGAGCCCCCACAATCAAAAGCGGGGCAGAGCCCCCAATCGAAGGCGGGGCAGCGCCCCGGGAAACCCCGCCCGGGCCTATTCGCCGGGGCGCTTCAGCGAAAACACTTCGCGCACAGCGGAATAGTCGCGATATCCCAGCCGCGTCAGCGGCGCGTACCGCGTGACGTCCAGCATGCCATCCACCAGATAGTCATCGCCGATATGCACGCCCACAACTTCGCCAAGCACCAGAAAATTTGCCGCACCTTGCAAGGTGACGATCTGGGTCAATCGACATTCCAGCGACGCCGGGCTGTCGATCACACGTGAACAGGCGATCTCCTGGCAATCTGCACGGGCAATCCCGGCGTGGTCAAATTCATCCACCTCACGCGGCCAGGGCCCGGAGCTTTGGTTCATCACATCGCGTTGTTCAAATGCAACGATGTTGACGCAAAACACACCGGTTTCGCGAATATTGGCCACGCTGTCCTTGGTGTCCCCGCGATCGTCCTTGGCCGAGGTCGACGAAAACATCACCTGCGGCGGGGTATAGGCGACCGCATTGAAGAACGAATAGGGGGCCAGATTATCCTGACCGTCCTGGCCACGGGTGGCGATCCAGCCGATCGGCCGTGGCGTGACAATGGCGTTGAACGGATTATGCGGCAGACCGTGGCCGTCTGCGGGGCGATAGAACATTCGGAAATCCTTTGGCTTTACCCAAGACCTAACTGCATGTTACCCGCGTTTCCACCCATACCGTTAAAGGACCGACCCAGTGATCCATCTGCGCAGAGAAACAGCCGAGGATTGGTGGGCCGTCGAGGCGCTTTTCGATCTGAGTTTTGCGCCCGGCCGGACAGCGCTCAGCTCTTATCGTCTGCGGGATGATGTGCCGCCGGTGGCGGAATTGTCGACATTGGCGGTGGATGATCTGGGAATTATTGGCGGCGCCATTCGCTATTGGCCGGTCCGGGTCGGCGGGCAGGCGGCGCTTTTGTTGGGTCCGGTTGCGGTTCACCCGACCCGCCAGGGCGAAGGCGTGGCCGCCGCCCTGATCCGTGATTCGATGATTCGCGCCGCGGAATTCGGCTGGACACGGGTGATGCTGGTGGGGGATGCGCCCTATTATTCACGCTTTGGCTTTGAAAAACTGGACGGGGTCGAAATGCCGCCGCCAACCAACCCGGACCGGGTTCTTGGCTATGCTTTGGTCACAGGCGCTTGGGACGGGATCACCGGCGAAGTGACGCCCTGGGCCCAGCAAGCTTGAAATTTTCGCCGGACACCCAATGTAAATACCAGTAACATGGGGTGGCACGATGACGGGAACTGAGCTGATTTCACCAAATACGGCCTTGGAACTGGATGTTCTGGTCCAGCGTTACCGACGGGCTGGCGGTGTTGGCATTCAAGTGCTCAATCTGATGGGCACACAGGCAGAAAACTTGCTGGAACATCTACCGGACGGGGTCAAGAATCGGCTGGAGACCGCGACCGAACGTGCCCTTGCCATCGCGATGGATGCCGCCAGCCAAAGCCGGGGCCGCGTCGGTGACGCGCCGGGGTGGTTGAACCGGGCGGTGACCACGGCGATGGGCGCGGCGGGGGGATTTGGTGGGCTGCCGTCGGCGCTGGCGGAATTGCCGGTGACCACCACCGTGCTGTTGCGCGCAATCCAAGGTATCGCTGCGGAACATGGTTTTGACCCGGAGGATGCCGAAATTCGGGCCGAATGTCTGGCGGTTTTTGCCGCGGCCGGTCCGCTAGAGCATGATGACGGCGCCAATATGGCCTTTCTGTCGGCCCGTGTGACCCTGACCGGGGCGACGGTCAATGCCATGATCGCCCGTATCGCGCCCCGGCTTGCCACTGTGCTTGGCCAAAAGCTTGCGGCGCAGGCGGTGCCGGTGGTGGGTGCGGTGGCCGGGGCGGCGACCAATTTCGCCTATACCAGCTATTATCAGGAAATCGCCCATGTGCATTTTGCCCTTTTGCGCCTCGCCCGGGCCGAGGGCATCCCGCGTGAGGCCTTGGTGAATGATCTGCGATTGCGGTTGGCGATCACGACGCGGTGATCGCCAATTTTCTGGTCTGACAGCGGCGTGAATTGAAATATGCCCGAAATTGGTGCAAACTGGGGCAATCGCGGCAACGCCGGTCGTTTCGAAACCGGCACCGCAGAACATGAGGGCAGATCATGAAACAGGTGCTATTTTCCGCCATCGTCGCAGCGATGCTGGCGCCAATCCTTGCAAGCGCGGTGTCGGCGGGCCCGATCAGCCGGGCCTGCGTGACATCCGGTCGACAGGCGGCCAATTCGCGGCTTTGTGGCTGTATTCAAAGCGTGGCGGACGCGGCTTTGTCCTCCTCCGACCAGCGTTTGGCGGCCAGATTCTTTCGCGACCCCCATATGGCGCAGGAAATCCGCCAATCGGATCGCGCCCATCATGAATCCTTTTGGAAACGCTACAAGCTGTTCGGCACGAAGGCAGAGCAGCTTTGTGCGCGCTACTAAGCGCTGAATTTACGGCTGGATCTATAACTGGCACCGCAGCAATTAAGCCATGCTGCGGTCTTAGCCTGCTGCGCGATTCCCTGTTTGTTTCCAACTGTCTTGGCGAATGTCGGCGGTGCGTGCATGGCCCTCCATGCCTTCTGCGCGACTGATCGTGGCACAGGCATCGGCCAGATCGGGGCAGGCGCCACCGCGCATTTCCTGCCAGGTAACGCATTTCAGGAATTTGTGCACCGACAACCCGCCGGTGTAGCGCGCCGCGCCTGATGTGGGCAGCACGTGGTTTGGTCCTGTGGCCTTGTCGCCAAAGGCAACGGTGGTCTGCGCCCCAAGAAACAGCGCGCCATAGCTGCGCAGTCGGTTGCGCCAATAATCCAGATCACCCGCCTGAACATGCAGATGTTCCGGCGCGCGGAATCGGCATAATCCGCGGCCTCTTCCCGGCTGTCGCAGACCACCACCTCGCCAAGGTCACGCCAGGCCCGATCCGCCGCCGCGCGATTCGGTTCTGGCAGGGTGGCAATCAGCCGGGGCACGATGGCAATCACCTGTTCGGCGACCTCCGGCGATAGGGACGCCAGCCAGATCGGCGAATTGGCGCCATGTTCCGCCTGACCCACCAGATCCCAGGCCACGGTTTCCGGATCGGCGTCGCCGTCGGCAATCACCAGACTGTCTGTGGGACCGGCAAACATGTCGATCCCGACAGGGCCGAACATTTGCCGCTTGGCCTCGGCGACAAAGGCATTGCCGGGGCCCACCAGAATATCGGCGCCGGGGGTCTCAAACAGCCCCTGCGCCATGGCCGCAATCGCCTGCACCCCGCCCAGGTTCAGAACACGGGTGGCCCCGGCCAGATGCATGGCAAACAGGATCGCATCGGGTATCGCATCGCCTCTGGGGGGCGAGGCCACAGTGATATGGCGCACCCCCGCGACCCGGGCCGTGGTGATTGTCATCAGGGCAGAGGCAATATGGGCATATCGCCCGCCCGGCACGTAACATCCGGCGGTCGACACCGGGATGAGCTTTTGCCCGGCAAACAGCCCCGGCCGAATCTCTGTTTCAAATTCCTGAAATGATCCGCGCTGCGCCGTGGCAAAGTGGTGAATGTTTTCATGCGCAAAATGAATCGCCGCCCGCAGTTCCGGGGCGACGCGCGTGCCCGCCGTGCGCAGCATCTCTTCCGGCACCACAATGTCCCCCTGCCAGCGATCCAGCGTTGCTGCATAGTGGCGCACAGCATCCTCGCCCCCGGTTTTTATCCGCGCCAACATCGCAGCGACGGTCGCGGTGACCTCGGGCGGTGTGCCGTTGTGATGGGTCATTGCGGTCTTGAGCGGCTTAATGGTCATGGTGGACCTCATGCTGTGGCTTGAATTGGCCGGGTGATACATTCACAAATGATAAAACTGGCAAAAGGATGGGTGATGCTGGCCAAAGGCGTGACATTGCGAGGGCTGGAGGTATTCGAAGCACTCGCCGAAAGTGGATCTGTGGCCGGTGCGGCGCGGGCAACCGGGCTGAGCCAGCCGGCGGTCAGCCAGCAAATGCGCAATCTTGAAACCGCGCTTGGCACTGCATTGGTGGATCACTCGAAACGCCCGATGCAGCTCACACCGGCGGGGCGTTCCTTCCTGACCCGGACCGAGGTGGTGCTGGGACAATTGCGTCTGGCGCAGAGTGAGTTGACGGTGATGGATCTGGCGCATCTGTCGACGCTGAACCTTGGGATGATTGACGATTTCGACAACGACCTGACGCCGCGTTTGGCGACCCTCCTGGCCGAGAGTTTGACGCGCTGCCGGTTCAAGCTGATTTCGGCCCCCAGCCATGAAATCAGCAGCGCAATGCGCGACAGCCGGTTGCATATCGCCGTGGCCGCCGCCACCGGAGAAGTCATTGAAAACGTGACGGAATACCCGCTTGTGCGCGATCCATTCATCTTTGTCGCCCCGCGCGAGGCCGGTGACAACGTCGCCGATGTCATGGCCCAACTGCCATTCTTGCGGTACGATCGGGACCAATTGATTGGTCGCCAAATCGAGGCCCAGATGGCGCGGCTCAAGCTGACCTATCCCAGCCGGTTCGAAATCGGCTCGCATCCGTCGCTGATGGCATTGGTCGCCCGTGGCATGGGATGGGCGGTGACCACCCCACTGGGCTATATGCGGTCGGCGCGAATCCATGATTCCCTTGCGGCGCATCCGCTGCCCTTCGCGCCGTTTTCGCGCAATATTTCGCTGTTCGCCAGCGCCGATTGGTCCGATGATGTCCCTCGCGAGGTCGCCCGCACCGTGCGCCGATTGGTGCAGGATCTGATGATCACCCCGGCCCATATCCAGCTGCCCTGGTTGCAAGACCAACTGCGCGTCATCGACACCTAGGGGCGATGGTGGCTGTGGTCGTCTGGACCGGTGGATGTCGGAATCACTGCGGATCATGCCCAACAACCTGAGCGTCATCAGGCCTTCCGACAATGTCGCGGTCGTTCTCTTTGAAAAGAGAGATCTGCAAATTCACAAAAGCTGAAACTCGGGGCCCGTGCCGGGCGGGCTGAATGGCGCAAGCCCTTTCAGTTCGCCAGTGGCGCAGTCACCATGGCTCAGGCGTCAAGGAACGCCCGCACAGAGGCCTCGAACTCTCGCGGCTTTTCCGCATGCAGCCAGTGACCAGCCCCGACCAGTTTCGCGAACCGTGCCTTGGGAAACAACGCGCGGATCGCTGGCCTGTGCTCAGGCAGGACATAGTCTGACTCCGCACCGGACAAAAACAACGCCGGGCCGTCAAATACGCCAGAGACTTCGGGAAACCCGATAATCTTGTCCATATCCCGCGCCAGAACATCGAGATTGAGCTTCCATCGCTTGCCCGCCACATCAAGCGATTGGGTGAAAAAGCTCTGAAGCGTCGGGTCGTCGACATGTCGCGCCAATTGCGCCAAGGCATCGGATCGCTTGTTGACCTGTTGCAGATCCACCGCCTTCATTGCGTCGATAAATTGTGTCTGATCATGGCTATAGGTCACAGGGGCAATATCCCCGACCACCAATCGGTTCACCATGTCGGGATGCTGCAGGGCCAGGACCATCGCGGCCTTGCCACCCATCGAATGGCCCACCACATCGGCGCGCCCGCCCAAGTCCGCAATCACCTCTGCCAGATCCTGCGCCATGTCGAGATAACTGTGGCTGTCAGCCCAGGCACTGTCGCCGTGATTGCGTTGATCGACGGCGATCACCGGGCGGCTGTCCGACAGCCGTTTGGCAATCACCCCCCAATTGCGGGCAGAGCCATAAAGCCCGTGAACGATGACAAGCGGCGTGCCGCTCTGGCAGTCACCTGCCGGTTGGTGGTGGATCTGGTTCAGCATGCCCCAGATCTATCGCGACGCCATGGATTGGGAAACCGGAAAATGCGCCTGGGCCAAACAGAAGACAGCTGATCTTGTCCTTGCCCGGATGTCCGCTTATGACCGCCAACAGAGGTGAGACCGGTGATCGAGGCACATACTATCGAAGCGCGCAAAACGGCCCTGGCCAAATTGATGGCGGATCAATTGGGCGTTGGCGGCGCAA
Organism: Phaeobacter sp. J2-8; assembly: GCF_022867865.1. Taxonomy (GTDB): domain Bacteria; phylum Pseudomonadota; class Alphaproteobacteria; order Rhodobacterales; family Rhodobacteraceae; genus Marinovum. Next base: position 1,055,466 of record NZ_JALIEC010000001.1, read on the forward strand.
CGTTTGAACACATGCTGACCCGTGCCGGTCGGCGGCTTCCGGCATGGGCGCGGCGCGACGCGGCGCAGATTGTCGAAGCGTCGCGGCTGGCGGCGCATCCGAAACTGGCGCGGCAGCTCGACCTGCACGCGCTGTCACGGGCCGAAGCACGCCTGACCCGTTACCTCAAATCGCTGGATCCCAAAGAGCGCCGCACCACAGCAAGACTGCATCTGGCGGGTGGGATCGTGCTGAAACTGCTGGCCGTCGCCGCATTGTTCCTGATGGTCCTGCGCTGGCAGAACATCATTTGACCTGTGCCTAGCCTGCGATATCCGTGGTGACGATGCATGGCGGCTTGCCGGGCAAATTCTGCCTCGGTGCTGCCTGCCGCCAAGGCCAGAAACCCAAGGGCAATAAAACCAGCGGTCACAATTGGCGGAATGTAATAGGGGCGTTTCATGGGGTCACCTCTTGATGGTTTCAAGGGTGATACGCAGACGGTCGCCTTTTCCGTCGCGTGAAATCGCAAAACCACTGGTTTTTCTGTGCCCGACCAAACATGAAAAGACCCAGAGCATTGCACGCTCCGGGTCTTCTTCTGTTCAAAAATATCCTCGGGGAAGTTTGAAGGGGCAGAAAGCCCCTTCAAGGCCTGCGTGGCCTGAACGCAGTCTTACCGGTGCGCGTCAGCGCACAAGGTTCAGAGATCGGCGTAGATCGGGAACTTCTGGCAGAGCGCATCAACTTCCGCTTTGACCTTGGCTTCGACCTCTTTGTTGCCCTCTTCACCGTTTTCGGCCAGCCCGTCGACCACCTCGATGATCCAATCCGCGATCTGGCGGAACTCAGCCTCGCCAAAACCGCGGGTCGTCCCAGCAGGAGAGCCAAGGCGAATGCCCGAGGTCACTGTCGGTTTTTCCGGGTCAAACGGCACGCCGTTTTTGTTACAGGTGATATGCGCACGGCCCAATGCGGTCTCGGTGGCGTTGCCCTTCACCCCTTTGGGGCGCAGGTCGACCAGCACAACATGGGTGTCGGTGCCATGGGTAACGGTGTCGAGCCCGCCCTTGATCAGTTGGTCCGAAAGCGCCTGGGCGTTTTTGATCACCTGTTGCGCATAGGTTTTGAATTCCGGTTGCAGCGCCTCGCCAAAGGCCACAGCCTTGGCCGCAATCACATGCATCAACGGGCCGCCCTGAATGCCGGGGAAGATCGCCGAGTTGACCTTTTTGGCAATCGCCTCGTCATTGGTCAGGATCATGCCGCCACGGGGGCCGCGCAGGGTCTTGTGCGTGGTGGTGGTGGCCACATGCGCATGCGGGAAGGGCGAGGGGTGCTCGCCCGCCGCCACCAGACCGGCGAAATGCGCCATGTCCACATGCAGATAGGCGCCAACCATATCGGCAATTTCGCGCATCCGCTTGAAATCAATCTGGCGCGGAATGGCCGAACCACCTGCGATGATCAGCTTGGGCTGATGTTCTTTCGCCAATTCCTCGACCTGATCATAATCCAGCATGTTGTCCTGCTGGCGCACGCCATATTGCACCGCATTAAACCATTTGCCCGATTGGTTGGGGCGCGCACCATGGGTCAGGTGGCCACCCGCGTCGAGCGACATGCCAAGGATGGTGTCACCCGGTTGGATCAACGCCTGATAGACGCCCTGGTTGGCCTGCGATCCCGAGTTGGGCTGAACATTGGCGAATTCACAACCAAACAGTTCCTTGGCGCGGGCAATCGCCAGATTTTCGGCCACATCCACCCAGTCGCAACCGCCATAATAGCGCCGTCCCGGATACCCTTCGGCGTATTTGTTGGTCAGAACCGACCCCTGGGCTTCCATCACCGCGCGCGACACGATGTTTTCCGACGCGATCAATTCGATCTCGCTGCGCTGGCGGCCCAATTCGCCGGTGATGGCGGCAAAGACTTCGCTGTCACGTTCGGCGAGGGGCTGGGAAAAGAATCCGGGGTTTTTGATCGACGTGGTCATGGCAAGCTCCTTGGGCAAGCAAATGCATGGCGCGGTTCCTACTGCATCAACAGCGTGACGAAAAGCCGGGAAAAGACCACAGGGCGATTTGATGTCGCCATCGCTGGTCATACCGGGGAACTTGTGGTTGTTTCGGAAATCAGAAGGTGCGGCAAGGAAACACGACATGAGCCTACGAATTGCGTTTTGTGCCTCGAACGCGCCACTTGCTCAGGCTGCCAAGGCCACATTGTCGACCCGATTTGGTGATCACGCCGAACAGGGGGCAGATGTGATTGTGGCCCTGGGCGGCGATGGCTTCATGTTGGCGACACTGCACCGGACCCAGGACAACCCCGCGCCGGTTTACGGCATGAATCGCGGCACGGTCGGTTTCTTGATGAATGAATATAACGAACATGGTTTGGCGGACCGCCTGAAAGAGGCACAGGAAGAGGTCATCAATCCACTTTCGATGCATGCGATATGTACCGATGGCACCAAACACGATGCCCTTGCCATAAACGAGGTGTCGCTGCTGCGTGCCGGACCTCAGGCCGCGCGGCTGCGCATTTCGGTCGACGGGCGGGTGCGGATGCCGGAACTTGTCTGTGACGGTGCCTTGCTGGCGATGCTGGCCGGATCAACGGCCTATAACTTTTCCGCCCATGGGCCGATTCTGCCGATCGGTTCGGATGTGCTCGCCCTGACGGCGATGGCGGCGTTCCGGCCGCGCCGGTGGCGGGGTGCGCTGCTGCCCAAGACCGCAGAAGTGCGGTTCGAGGTGCTGGACCCGGGCAAACGCCCGGTCATGGCCGAGGCCGACGCCCGCGCGGTGCAAGACGTGGAAATTGTTGATATCCGTTCCGAACCCTCAATCGCACACCGTATCCTGTTTGATCCCGGCCACGGGCTTGAGGAACGGCTGATCCGGGAACAATTTGTCTAGCAACTGTATGTCGCGCGCCCCCCGCTTGCCGCGTTTAACCGGCGCGCGTGGCCAGCAGATCGGGATCGACCAGGATCAGATCACGCCCATCGCGGCGCAGCATCTTGTCCAGCTCCCAGGCGCGGATCTGGCGATTGACGGTTTCGCGCGTCAGCCCGGCCATATCGCCCAGATCGGATTGGGACACCGAAGGCGTGAGGCGAAATCCGCCGTCTTCTTCCACCCCCCAACGTTCGAACAATCCAATCAACACTTTTGCCAGACGCGTGCCGCCGTCGGCGGTGGACAGATCTGCCAGCGCTTCGGTCGTGGATTGCAGTTTGCGACATAGGTCCGCAATCAAACCCAGGGTGGTTTGTGGATGGTCGGTCAGGAATTGCAGCAGATGCGTGCGGTGCAACAGACGCCCGGTCACGTCATTGGTGGCAATTGCATCCGCTGTGCGGTCGCTGCCCAGAAGCACGGCCATTTCCCCGACAGAGTCACCGGGCCCAAGATGGGCCACAATCGACCGGTTGCCCGTGGCCGATGTCAGGCTGATCTCGACCCGCCCGGTTTCAATCAACATCAACGTTTCGCCGGGGCTGCCCTTGGAAAAAATCGTCTTTCCACCATGATAGTGACAGGACTTTGAAAGTGCCAATAACAGGGCGCGTTCACTGGGGTCCAGCGCGCCAAGGATAAGGCTTTCGCGCCGGGCGGTATCTCGGAATTTCAAAACCATGGTGTTCCTGCCAGAACTTGCACGCCATAGACGCGCTGTATCGAACTAAAAATAATGACTTGGCCGACAAATATGATCTGGCCGAGGTTAAGTTACACGATTGTCGAAGGACAGTAACCGGGCAAATTCAGGATACTGTGTGCTTCTGTGATGTCCGTCACAGATTTCAGGTGCAGTTGCAGAATAGGAAAGGGGGCGTCCGTCGGCATCGGTGTCTCACGATTGCTTTCAAGCCCTTTCTCTTCCCGAGAATGGCGGGTGCGCACCCCGATCCGGGGCGGATTATTATGGCCGCACCGGACAGGACCCGACGACGGTTAGGTGAGTGAGTGACACCTGACTGTTGTCGGACCTGGCCAGTGACGAGGATTGCGTTTTTCGCTGTTCCTGTTTCCCTGTTGCTGGTCGCAACAAGATTTAAGAAGGATCAACCGCCCGGGGTCTTGCTCTGGGCGGTTTATTTTTGTCCTCTCCACTTTGTCTTCTCCACGGTTTCGGCCCGCGGTGGCGGCGAATGGCGCTTTGCGGCCCCCGGATGGGGATCACCGCAAAGCGCCGGTGTGCTTATTGGGCGTAGCCAATTGTTTTCAGCGCGCCGCTGATTTCGTCCAAAATGGCCGGATCGTCGATCGTTGCCGGCATTTTGAAGTCCTGGCTGTCGGCAATTTTCACCATGGTTGCGCGCAGGATCTTGCCGGATCGGGTCTTGGGCAGGCGATCCACGACAACCGCCAGTTTGAATGCCGCGACGGGGCCGATTTTTTCCCGCACCAATTTGACCACCTCTGCGATCACCTCGCCATGGTTGCGATCCACGCCGGCATTCAAACACAGGAAGCCGACCGGCAGTTGCCCTTTCAACGCATCGGTCACGCCGATCACCGCGCATTCGGCCACATCCGGGTGGCTGGCAAGCACCTCTTCCATGCCGCCAGTCGAAAGCCGGTGACCCGCGACATTGATCACGTCATCGGTGCGCGCCATGATGTACAGATAACCGTCTTCGTCGATCATGCCGGCATCACCGGTTTCATAATACCCCGGAAACGTTGTGAGATAGCTCTTGCGATAGCGATCCCCGGCATTCCAAAGCGTCGGCAGGGTGCCGGGGGGCAGGGGCAGTTTCACGGCAATTGCGCCCATGTCCCCGGCGGGCACCGGGTTGCCACCTTCGTCCAGGATCTGAACGTCAAACCCCGGCATCGCCACGGAGGGCGAGCCGATCTTGACCGGCAGTTCTTCGATCCCAAGTGGGTTGGCTGCAATCGGGAACCCGGTTTCGGTTTGCCACCAATGGTCAATCACCGGCACGTTCAGTTGTTCCTGCGCCCAAACGATTGTGTCGGGGTCGGCCCGTTCCCCGGCCAGATAGACCGCATTCAGACAGGACAGGTCGTAATTCTTGATCAACGTGCCCTGCGGGTCTTCGCGTTTGACGGCGCGAAATGCGGTCGGGGCGGTGAAGAAGCTTTTGACGTTATGTTCGGAAATCACACGCCAGAAGGTGCCGGCGTCTGGCGTGCCAACCGGTTTGCCCTCAAACACGATGGTGGTGTTGCCGTGGATCAAGGGGCCATAACAAATATAGCTGTGTCCGACGACCCAGCCGACATCCGACGCGGCCCAGAATACGTCGCCGGGATCGACGTTATAGACGTTTTTCATTGTCCAGTTCAGCGCCACCAGATGGCCGCCGGTGTGGCGCACGACGCCTTTGGGCGCGCCGGTGGTGCCAGAGGTGTAGAGCACATAGGCCGGGTGGTTGCCTTCGACCGGCAGACATTCCGCCGGTTCCACGCGGCCTGAAATCCGTGCCAATCGACGTCACGGTCGGCAACCAGCGTTGCAACCTCTTGTTCGCGTTGAAAGATCACGCAGAAATCCGGTTTGTGCGAGGCGAGTTCAATCGCGCCGTCGACCAGCGGTTTGTAATGCACCACCCGGCCGGGTTCCAAACCACAGGAGGCCGCGATGATGGCGCGCGGCTTGGCGTCGTCGATGCGCACGGCCAGTTCATTGGCCGCAAAGCCGCCAAAGACCACGGAATGGATCGCGCCAAGACGGGCGCAGGCCAGCATTGCCTCCATCGCCTCTGGCACCATTGGCATATAGATGATGACCCGGTCGCCCTTTTCCACGCCCTTGGCGCGCAGCGCGCCGGCAAGACGGGCCACCCGGTCCTGCAATTCGGCAAAGGTGATTTTGTAAATCGTTCCCGTGATCGGACTGTCATGGATGATCGCCACCCGATCGCCATTTCCGGCAACTACATGACGGTCGACGGCGTTCCAGCAGGCGTTGACCATGCCATCAGCGAACCATTCATACTGATGATCACCAAGATCACTCAACGCCTGGGTCGGTGGCCTGTCCCAGTCGATGGATTTGGCGGCCTCCATCCAGAATGTTTCAGGATCGGCCTTCCAGTTTTCGTAAACATCCTTGTATGCCATGATATCCTCCTCCTCCGAGATACCATCTCGATACGCAACCTGCGGCCATTCGGGCAAGCGGCATGGCACTTTCCGCGTCACATTATCGCAAAAAATTTGCATATTTGGGCGCGCGCCCTTGCAAATTTTTGCAAACCTGCGCCGATTAAACAGATTTTCGGGAAATCAGGCAGAGTTTGCAAAGTTTTCGCGCGCCATGGCCGGGGCGGGAATCATCGCGGGTTTCCGACCGCGCCATCACACATCATAGGCCAGACGAAGCCCCCCCAATGGCGGCCTTGGACCATGATCGGTGCCGAGACATCCTTCATCAACTTGAAAATGCCGCCGCCCATGTCGCGGCGATAGACCTGCAAAAGGAAGGGCGCCGTGTTTCGCCCGGCCTTCAGCCCGACCCGATCATCAAAGATCCGCCGGTTGCGGCAATTGGCGGTGTTCCACGCCACATCCTGTCTTTGTGGTTTGGAAAACATGCTGTTGTGGGTCGGAAGATAGCCATCCCGATTGACGGCGGCGCAGAAGATGACTTTGTCCGACAGGGCCAATGCGGCTTCTTGCACCTCCGGGAACAGCGCGTCGGTCAAACGGGTAAAGGGGGCCATGACCTGGGCCGGGTTGGAGCCCGCGATGGGGCGATAGTCCTGTGAAAACAGCCCCGCCAAAGAGATCCTGCCGGTGGTCACGGCCTCTTCCAGTGCGTCAGACAGGCGGGCGGCGTCCCGCATAACCTGTTGAATAAAAATGGAATCTTCGACATCCCCCCCCAGAGAGGCCGCACGCTGGACGATGTTTTCGGTATGATCGACAAGCGTATCAACCCGCACCATTGCGCCCTTCAGCCGCTTGGCGGTCTCTTGCACGCTGTCACTGACATGGGCAAAGGCGGGCATGAAACGTTCATTGGCGCGGTGCACCGCGTCCGCATCCGCCTGTATCCGTCTGGCGGTGGTCTGAACCTCTTGGATCTGGGTGGCAATCGCCGTCAGATTCTTATCCGTCTTGCGGCTTTCGTCGATCACCAGTTCCGCGTCCCCCTGAATCGCCCGCGATTGGACGGCCAATTCAGAGACCAGTTTGCCCAGCGATTGCACCCCGCCGCGAATATCCTCGTTGGTTTGGGTGGTGCGGTCGGAAAGATCGTTGATCATCTGGGCAATGACGGCGAAGCCGCGACCGGCCTCGCCCGCGCGGGACGCTTCGATACCGGCGTTCAGCGATAGGATATTCACTTGAAAAGCAATGTCTTCGATCATTTCGGTTTTCTGCCGCACCTCCCCCAGAGAGGTCATGACCGAAGTCACCTGATCAGAAACAGAGGCGACCCATTGCGCCAGATCGCGGGATTTTCCGGTGGCTCTGCGCACCGCTTCGGAAGAAACAGTGACAATTTCCCCGGCGTTTTCGGCGCTTGCTGAGACCGCATCAATGCCCGCGCGCACCGCGCTGTTGGCAGTGATCAACTGCTGCGACGTCTGCTGTGTCTGTGACAGGATTTCAAGCTGTGCGGTCGACCGGTCCCGCAGCGAGGTCAGAAAGGCCGCGACATCAACAACCTCGAACCCCAGCCGGGATGCGGCGCGGGCCAGCTCGGTCAAGCGATCGTCAACTTGTGCGGTCTCGACATCAAATACTGCCGCCGGGTCCACCGATGCCATATCCGGGACCGGGTCGGCCCCTTCGCCTTCGCGGCGGTCCATGTCCAGGTCGATCAGATCGTCTTCGTCATGTTTGCGCCAAGGCAGAATCTTGGCGACCAATTGTAGCATTTGGCGGTTCCCCGGGGTTTCAAACCGAAGTTGTGCCGCCAAATGGTGAAGATCGGGTAAGTTTCGCCGATCTCAGCCGTAATGTGCCACCGGCGTGCCGGCAATGGCCGCCATGTTCAGCAACCCGCGGGCGGTGATCCCCGGTGTGACCACATGCGCACGGTTGCCCATGCCCATGAGGATCGGCCCAACCTCCAGCCCGCCGGCCTTGAGCTTGAGGATATTGCGCACACCGGATGCGGCATCTGCATGGCCAAAGATCATCACATTGGCCGCGCCCTCCAATCGTCCGCCGGGCAAAAGCCGCTCGCGCAATTCCGGGTCCAATGCGGTGTCGACGTTCATTTCGCCTTCGTATTGGAAATCGGTGTCCATTTTGTCGAGCAGGGCGATCGCCTCGCGCAGACGTTTTCCGGACCCCTCCATCTGGTTGCCAAATTGCGATTGCGAACAAAAGGCGATGCGCGGTTCCACCCCGAAACGGCGGGCATGACGCGCCGCGCCAAGGGCTACTTTGGCCAGCTCCTCGGGCGAGGGCAGGGACCAAACGTGGGTATCCGCAAGGAACAGCGGCCCATCTTCCAGAATCATCATCGACAGGGCGCCGCGCGGGCGGTGCTGTTCGGTGCCCAGAACCTGGGTCACATAGTTCAGATGCCAGCGGAATTCGCCAATGGTGCCACAGATCATGCTGTCGGCTTCGCCGCGATGCACCATCACGGCGGCAATGGCGGTGCTGTTGGTGCGCATCACCGCGCGGGCCACATCCGGCGTCACGCCGCGCCGCGCCATCAATTCATGGTAGGTGCCCCAATAATCACGATAGCGCGGATCGTTTTCCGGGTTCACGATGTCGAAATCGGTGCCCGGGCGGATTTTCAGCCCGGCGCGTTCACAGCGGGTTTCGATCACTTCGGGGCGCCCGATCAGGATCGGCTTTTCGGTGGTTTCCTCAAGAATGGCCTGCGAGGCGCGCAAAACACGCTCGTCCTCGCCTTCGGCAAAGACGATCCGGCGGCTGGCGGTGGCGGCGGCATGGAACACCGGGCGCATCAGCAGGGCCGATTTGAACACGCTTGCGTTCAACTTGTTCTTGTAGGCCTCCATGTCGTCCAGCGGCCGGGTGGCGACGCCGGTTTCCATCGCGGCCTTGGCCACGGCGGATGACACAACGGCGGACAGGCGCGGATCAAACGGTTTCGGGATCAGGTAATCCGCCCCGAATGTCAGCTGCTCGCCCTTATAGGCGGCTGCGGCCTCGGCGCTGGTGGTGGCGCGGGCAAGGGCTGCGATGCCTTCGATACAGGCGATCTGCATCTCGTCATTGATCTCGGTCGCGCCGACATCCAATGCCCCCCGGAAAATGAACGGGAAACACAGCACGTTGTTGACCTGATTGGGAAAATCGCTGCGCCCCGTTGCGATGATCGCATCCGGTTTCACCTCGCGGGCGAGGTCGGGCATGATTTCCGGCGTCGGGTTGGCCAGCGCAAAGATGATCGGCGCATCGCACATCTTGGCGACCATCTCGGGCTTCAGCACACCAGGGCCGGAAAGCCCAAGGAACATATCAGCGCCTTCGATCACCTCATCCAGGGTCCGCTTGTCGGTCTTTTGCGCAAAGGCTGCCTTTTGCTCGGTCATCTCCTCGGTGCGGCCCTCATAGACCACACCCTTGATGTCACAGAGCCAGACGTTTTCGCGTTTCACCCCCAGTTTCAGCAACATGTTGAGACAGGCAATCCCCGCCGCGCCGCCGCCGGTGCTGACAATCTTGATGTCTTCGAACGTCTTGCCCGCCACATGCAGCGCATTGGTTGCCGCCGCACCAACCACAATCGCGGTGCCGTGCTGGTCGTCATGAAAAACCGGGATATTCATCCGCTCGCGGCAGATCTTTTCAACAATGAAACAATCCGGCGCTTTGATGTCTTCCAGATTGATTGCGCCAAACGTCGGCTCCAGCGCACAAACAATATCCGCCAGTTTTTCGGGGTTGGTTTCATCCACCTCGATATCAAAGCAATCGATATTGGCGAATTTCTTGAACAGGACGGCCTTGCCCTCCATCACCGGTTTCGACGCCAGCGCGCCGATGTTGCCAAGCCCCAGAACCGCCGTGCCGTTGGACACAACCGCCACCAGATTGCCGCGTGCGGTATAGCGCGCGGCATCTGCCGGGGTGTTCTTGATCTCGATACAGGCTTCGGCCACACCGGGTGAATAGGCGCGTGCCAGATCGCGGCCATTGGCCAGCGGCTTGGTTGCGCGCACCTCCAGTTTGCCGGGTTTGGGGAATTCGTGATACGACAGCGCTGCTTCGCGCAAAGACTCTTGCGCCGTGTCCTTGGCATTTCTATCGGTCATTTCTTCCCCCTGGCTGGTGATTTGTTTAATGCTAAACTAAATTGTGCCTGCGCATTAGTGGTCGCGCGCCGATAACAGTTTTAGCGGCGATATGTAAATCCAGCTTAGCGGTAACACGGGCGCATTGCAGAAAATTATCCTGCGCGGCATCGAATTGTGATGGGCGCGCGGCGGGTCCGGTGTCACGTCACACTTGCATCCTTTTGCCTGCGGCCCGATCATTGGTCAAACTAACCGAAACGAGGGACGGTGATGGATTTGTCTGAAACGGCCCGCGCGGTGCGGGAAAATGCCTATGCGCCCTATTCCGGGTTCAAGGTCGGCGCAGCGCTTTCTGCGGTGGATGGCCGGGTCTTTGGCGGCTGCAACGTTGAAAACATTGCATATCCCGAAGGCACCTGTGCCGAAGCGGGGGCAATTGCCGCGATGGTTGCGGCCGGTCAAACCCGGTTTGAGGCCGCTTATGTCATTGCCGACAGCCCGGTGCCGGTGACCCCATGTGGTGGATGCCGCCAAAAGCTCGCGGAATTTGCGGCGTCGCCGGACGTGGTTGTGACCATGGCAACCACCGGAGGGCGCGAAACCAGAATGACGATTGCCGATCTGTTGCCCGGTGCCTTTGATGCCACGCAAATGGCAAACGCCGAGACATGACAAATGCCCGCGCAATCATTGCCTGCGGCGGGGGGATCCGCCCACGGCGGCGGATCTGAGCTGGTTCGCCGAAGGCCTGGCCGATGGTCGGGTCAGTGATGCCCAGGCCGGTGCCTTTGCCATGGGGATTTGTCTGCGCGGGTTGGATGAACCTGGGCGGGTGGCGCTGACCCGCGCGATGCGCGACAGCGGCGCTGTGTTGTCCTGGGATCTGCCGGGGCCGGTGCTGGACAAACATTCCACCGGTGGTGTGGGCGATTGCGTGTCCTTGGTGCTTGCCCCCGCGCTGGCGGCTTGCGGGGCCTATGTGCCGATGATTTCGGGGCGGGGATTGGGCCATACCGGCGGCACGCTGGACAAGATGGAGAGCATTCCCGGCCTGTCCACCACATTGGACGAGACCGCGTTTCGGGCGGTGGTGCGCAGCGCGGGCTGTGCCATCGTGTCGGCCAGCGCCGATATCGCCCCGGCGGACAAGCGGCTCTATGCGGTCCGCGACGTGACGGCGACGGTCGAGAGCCTGGATTTGATCACCGCATCCATCCTGTCCAAGAAACTGGCGGCGGGGCTGGATGGTCTGGTTCTGGATGTCAAATGCGGCTCTGGCGCCTTCATGAAGTCGCGCGATGACGCGGGCGCGCTGGCCCGGGCGTTGGTGGCGACGGCGAATGCCGCGGGCTGTGCCACCCAGGCGTTGATCACCGATATGTCGCAACCGCTGGCCCCGGCGTTGGGCAATGCGTTGGAGGTGGATCATGTGCTTCAGGTGTTGAGCGGCGGCCTGCGCGGCCGTCTGTTTGACGCCAGCGTCGCTCTTGGCGGGGCGTTGCTTGCGTCCGGCGGATTGGCCGAGGATGTCGCAAGCGGCGAAGTCGCAATCACAGAGGCCATCACCACCGGACGCGCAGCAGAGTGTTTTGCCCAAATGGTGCAGGCGATGGGCGGGCCTGTGCATTTTGTCGAAAACTGGCAACGATTTTTGCCCGAAGCGCCCGTGATTCGCGAGATCCCGGCGCAAGAGGCCGGGATTGTCACCGCGATTAACGGCGAGGCTTTGGGCCTGGCGGTGGTGCAACTGGGGGGCGGGCGCTTGGTCGAGAGTGATTTGATCGATCCCAGTGTCGGCTTGTCGGATGTGGTGCAGCTGGGGGATCGCGTGGTGCGCGGCCAGCCCCTTGCACGGGTCCATGCCGCGCGGGAAAGCCAGGCAGATCAGGCGGTTGATGCTGTGCGTGCCGCCATATCAATTGGCGAGGAAATGCCGGAGCTGCCCGCGCTTGTTTTGGAAAGGATCACCGGATGACACGGGCATTTTTGGTGGTGATGGATTCGGTTGGCATTGGCGGTGCACCGGATGCCGACCAATTCTTTAACGGGGATGTGCCGGACAGCGGGGCCAATACGCTGGCCCATATTGCCCAGGCTTGTGCCAATGGTCTTGCCGAGGAAGGCCGAACCGGGGCGCTGCATCTGCCCAATCTTGATGGTCTTGGGCTTGGCGCGGCGTGTCGGCTGGCGTCGGGGGCGGATGTACCTGGTTTGGGGGCGGCGCCGACAGGCATGTGGGGCGCGGCCACGGAACAATCGCGGGGCAAAGACACCCCATCGGGGCATTGGGAACTGGCGGGTTTGCCGGTGCCGTGGGATTGGCATGTCTTCCCGGATACCAACCCGGCCTTTCCCAAGGATCTGACTGATCTGGCGGCCAAACTTGCCGGAACAGATGGTGTCTTGGGCAATTGCCATGCCTCTGGCACGGACATTCTGGCGGCTCTTGGGGCGGAGCATATTCGAACAGGAAAGCCAATTTGTTACACGTCGGCGGACAGCGTGTTTCAAATCGCAGCGCATGAACAGCATTTTGGCCTGGAGCGGTTGTTGAAGCTTTGCGCCGATTTGGCGCCACATTTACATGACATGCGCGTGGGGCGGGTGATTGCCCGACCCTTTGTCGGGGAAAATGCGGACTTTCACCGTACCGGGAACCGGCGGGACTTCGCGGTCACGCCACCCGGCAAAATCCTGACAAATTGGGTGCAGGACGCGGGGCGCCCGGTGCATGGCATTGGCAAGATCGGCGATATTTTCTCGATGCAGGGCATCGACACGGTGACCAAGGGCAGCGACGCCGAATTGATGACCGATTTGGTAAATCAGGTAGAGACCGCGCCAGACGGCGGGCTGGTCTTTGCAAATTTCGTCGAATTCGACAGTCTTTATGGCCATCGCCGGGATGTGTCGGGGTATGCCCGCGCGCTTGAATGGTTCGACCGGGAAATCGGGGCTGTTCTGGATCAATTGCGACCGGGGGATCTGATGATCCTGACGGCGGATCACGGCAATGATTCGACATGGGTCGGCACCGATCACACCCGCGAAAGGGTGCCGGTTTTGGCGGCTGGCCCGAGGCAGTTTCAGCAGCAATCGGCGCTGGGTCTGGTCGAATTCACCTCAATATCGGCTGCAATATGCGAACATCTTAATGTGGGTTACCCACAAGAATTGCGGAGTTTTCTTTGATATATCGAACATTTCCAAAGGTTGAACTGCATTTGCACCTGGAGGGCGCTGCGCCGCCAAAGTTCATTGCCGGGTTGGCTGTGGAAAAGTCTGTGGATATATCCGGCGTCTTTGACGAACGGGGCAATTATGTCTTTCGCGATTTCGTGCATTTCCTGTCGGTCTATGAGGCCGCAACGCAGGTGCTGCAAAGCCCGGAAGACTTTCGCCGCCTGACCCTTGCGGTACTGGAAGAAAGCGCCGCAAACGGTGTTGTGTACAGTGAATCTTTCCTTTCACCTGACTTCTGCGGCGGGGGCGATCTGGGCGCGTGGCGCGAATATTTGCATGCGATCCGCGATGCCGCAGATCAGGCCGAGCGCGATTTTGGCATCACCCTTCGCGGGATTGTCACCTGTGTCCGGCATTTCGGCCCGGAACAGGCCAAGGCCACGGCGCGATGTGCGGCGGAAACTGCGGATGAATGGCTCTGTGGGTTTGGCATGGGCGGCGATGAAAATATCGGCCAGCAAAAGGATTATGCCTATGCTTTTGACATGGCGCGCGAAGCGGGGTTGCGGCTGACCACCCATGCGGGCGAATGGCGCGGGCCAGAGGAGGTGCGCAATGCGGTGCGGGACCTGAAGGTCGAAAGGATCGGCCATGGCGTGCGTGTGATCGAGGATCTTTCGCTGGTCGAAGAACTGGCCGAAAAATCGGTGGTGCTGGAGGTCTGTCCCGGATCGAACGTGGCGCTGGGCGTTTACCCGAACATCGCCGCGCACCCGATTGAAAAACTTCGCGAAAGAGGGGTAAAGGTTACGGTCTCTACCGACGACCCGCCGTTTTTCCACACCACGATGACCCGTGAATACGAGGCGCTCGCCAAAACATTCAAATGGGACGAAAACGATTTTGACAGCCTGAACCAGACGGCTATTGATGCCGCGTTCTGCGATCAGACCACCCGTGACGCCATTAAACAGAAGCTGGACCGAACATGACAGACCATTTGACCGTTGTTGATCACCCCCTGGTGCAACACAAACTGAGCCTGATGCGCGACAAAGAGACCTCGACCGCGGGGTTCCGGCGGCTGCTGCGCGAAATCAGCCAGCTTCTGGCCTATGAAATCACCCGCAGCCTGCCGATGACGACCCAGCGTATCGAAACCCCGATGGAACCGATGGATGCGCCGGTTCTGGATGGCAAGAAGCTGGCGTTGATCTCTATTCTGCGGGCTGGCAACGGGCTGTTGGATGGTGTGCTGGAGCTGATTCCATCGGCGCGGGTCGGCTTTGTCGGACTGTATCGTGACGAGGAAACGCTGGAGCCGGTGCAATATTACTTCAAGGTACCGGATGGCCTGGATGATCGGCTGGTGATTGCGGTTGATCCGATGCTGGCCACCGGCAATTCATCGGCTGCGGCCATTGATCTTTTGAAAGAGGCGGGGGCCACCAACATCCGGTTCCTGTGTCTGCTTGCGTCGCCCGAAGGTGTCGCGCGGATGAAAGAGACCCACCCCGATGTTCCGATTGTCACGGCCTCGCTGGATAGCCACCTGAATGAAAAGGGATATATCGTTCCGGGGCTCGGAGACGCCGGAGATCGCATGTTCGGCACCAAATAACCTGACACGGCTTTACTAAGGCACAACCATTTGCGATGCTGCCCTAAACCTGTGGGGACTGGTTATGAAAAAACTGAATGGTTTTGCGGCGTTTGCGGCTGCAATGGGAATGTCATTTGTCACGTCGGCGGTGTCGGCACAGATCCGGGATGATTTGGCGGCACCGGCAGAGGTGCCGTCGGATTCTTACAGCGGGCGACAATATGTCGACAGCCGGGGCTGTATTTATATCCGCGCCGGAATCGACGGTTCGGTCACGTGGGTGCCGCGTGTCGATCGCAACCGCAAGGTGATCTGTGGTCAGCAGGCCGCGGGTGGCGGCAGCCGGGTTGCCGAAGCACCAAAGAAACAGCCAGAACCGGTCAATATCGTGCCCGAGGCACCGGCGGCAACACCGGTGGCTGCACCTGCACCGCGCCGGGTTGTCCGCGAAGCGGCGGTTGCGCCCGCACCCGTGGCCAAACCGCGTCCAGTGACCGTGCGTCGTGCGCCGCCAACCGTTGTACCCGCCACGCGCGTTGTGGTGCGCCCACCGGCACCTGCCGCACCGGTTGTTGTGCGCCGCGCCGGGGTCCTGCCGCCCAATACCGTGCGTCGGTATGATGTGTCCTGTTCCACGACGCGGACAACCAATTGTGGCAAGGTGTCCGGCCCGGTTGTGGTCGTGAACAAGGATCGCCGCGTGGTGCAAACAACAAGCGACGGCGTGCGTGTTTATGCCGGCAGCAGCGGCACAGGATATGTCACCGGAAAATCGGTGGTCGCGCCGAAGGCGGCCTTTGAACGTGGCGCGTCGCATCGGGTGCCGATCCCAAAAGGCTATCAGCCGGCCTTCAAGGATGGGCGTCTGAGCACCACGCGGGCGCATCAGACCCTGGATGGGCGTCGCAAGATGCTGTTGATCTGGACCAATACGGTGCCGCGCCGGTTGATTGACAAATACACCGGCGACGAAGTCAGCGTCTATTTCCCGAAACTGCAATACCCTTATACCTCGATGCGCCAACAGCAGGCGGCGGGCATCGTGTCATCGCGCGGCGAAATTCCCAAGGCGGCCCCGCAAAAGGTCCGCAAGGCCGCACCTGCGCCTGCGCGGGCACCGGTCCCACATCAGGCGGCCAGCCATCGTTATATCGAGGTTGGCAGCTTCTCCAGCCAGCAAAAGGCCCAGGCGGCGATCCGGAATTTGCAATCCTCCGGGCTGCCGGTGCGGATCAATGAATTCACCCGGTCAGGCACACACTACCGGATGGTTCTGGTTGGGCCGTTCCAGCGGCAGGACCGTTTGCGCGCGGCTTTGGATGTGGTGCGCAACCGGATCGGCTATCGCAGCGCGTCCTTGCGCAACTAACCTATTGTTCGCAAATCACTTGCAGGCGGAGCCAGTCGTTGTCTGACATGACCGGCTCCGCCTGTTTGCCGTTCATTGGGTCGGCTTCGATCAATCGCAACGTGGATTCGCCGGTCGCATCGCGGGCATAGGCATAGGGCGTCGAGCCCAGTTGCGCCGCGGCAAAACCCGCCAGCAGGTCATCTGTCGCCACCGGTGCGGGCTGGGTGATCATCAAGGATTCTGCATAGGTGTCCAGCGCATCGTCGGGCAATTGGCCCGTGGTCAGAAGCTGCGCGGTGGCGAACATGCCAGCCTGGCGCAAAAGGGCCTCCAACGGATCGGCCTGCGCCGCGCGCAGATTTTCCGCCAGCACATAACCGGCGGCGGCCTCGGGGTCTTCGTGATCTTCCAGCACCGATCTGTTCAACAGGATGAAGCCGCCCGGTAAATGGGCGGTGTCGCGGTTGGCGGTGCGCAGGACAATCAAATCGCTGGCCCGCTCGGGCCCCAGAATCCGGCGGCCCAACATGCGCAGCGACGGTGCGGATGCCTCGGCCCGGCAGGGCGGGCCGGTCACCCGGCTGAGCGTGTCCAGCAAGGTCAGACCAATTGCATCGCGTTTCACCGCCGGGACCACCCGCATCGTGTGCGACAGCAGCGCCTCGGGCAGCCAGAACAGCGCGCCCGCAAGAAAGGTGGTGATCGCCGTCGCCCCCAAAACCCAGCGCAGACGACCTTCGCGCGGACGACGGCGGTCGATTTCACGGCGCAGGCGTTCAATGGCGTCGATCATTTCGCGCGCGTCTTCGTCCAGCTCCAGCTCTTCTCCGGGGTCGCCGTCGGGGTGGTAACGGGCCGGGATCTGGCCGGGGTTGGCGCGTTCAATCGCGGTCAGCGACCAATGGGTCAGGGCCTGGTCGTTGGTATCGGACAGGATGAGCGTCGCTTTGCCCAAGGATACGACGACATCGCGCCGCTGTACTCCTGGCGCTGCGCGCCAGAGACCGCCTGCCTCCAACCGCTGAAATTGCGTCAACGCTGTCATCTATTGGGCCTGCTCCGCCTCTGTTTGCAGCAATCTTACATGACGGGGGCGGTCGCGTCCATCGGGCCTGACCCCGCGTCGGCTGCACGCCTGTTGCCGGGGCCAAGCATATCAGGCAAATCAATGCCGGAAAATCCCGCTTGCGCCGATTTTCCCGGTCGTAACATCGACCCGCTTAACATGGCCCGGCGTAACGTGGCCCGGCGTAGCGTGGTCCGGCGTAACATGGCGCTACGCGACCTGGACCGGGGCGTGACATGGCGGGGCGCAAAGGCAAGCGCCGATATCTGTCAATAGATATATCGGATCTGGTCGGTCCAGTACCGTTCGACCCGCCGCAGGGACACGGTAATGTCGTCGATTCCCTCAGGCCCCAACACACCACGGGATTCCAGCCCCTCGGCATGGCGAGAGAACAATTGTGCCACCACATCGCGGATTTCACGTCCCTTGGGGGTCAGTTTGACCCGTACGGATCGACGGTCGATTTCACAGCGCTGATGGTGCATATACCCGGCTTCGACCAGCTTTTTCAGGTTATAGCTGACGTTGCTGCCCTGGTAATATCCGCGGCTTTTCAATTCGCCTGCTGTGACCTCGTTCTCGCCGATGTTGAACAGCAACAGCGCCTGTACCGCATTGATTTCCAACACGCCGACACGTTCGAATTCATCTTTGATCACGTCCAACAGCAATCTGTGCAGGCGTTCCACCAGAGCAAGCGCCTCCAGATAGTTGGCCATAAAGCCCGCATTGCCAGCGGGCGGGGGGAATGGATGCTCATTCGGGACCGCCTTTATCTCTATTGGCGGAAGTTGCGGCAAAAAACCGAAAAAAGCGTTAAAAACCGTTTGGATTTTCCGGGCCTATCCCCGTAGCCCCACGCCACCGGTCGCCAAAAGCGCCACAGATCGGATGTCGGCCACCATTGTTTGAAGAGTTTCAGGGGCTTCTGCCTGGCCCGAGACCCATTGATAGAGGTCTTGATCGTTTTCGTTCAAAAGAGATTCATATTGCGCCAATGTCGTCGGGTCCATCGTGGTCAGACGTGCCTCGCAATAGGCCACAAGGATCAGGTCCATTTCCTTGATCCCGCGCCGCATCGACCGCATGCGCGCCCGTTTCAACCGGGCTTCATTGTCCGAAACATCCGTCATGTGCCTGCCTCCGCCAGTTTCTGGCGCAGCTTCTTTTCCAGCCGCCGGCCCAGTTTTTCCGCATTGGCCATCATGGTGGCCTTCATTTCGCGGATTTCGATCAGCACATCGTTGACGTCCGGGGTCATGCCGTCGTCATCATAAGGATGCGCCACGCCTTCGCCTTCGCCGTTCAACAGCCACATGAACGTCACGTTCAAAATGCCGGCGATCATCGACAACCGGTTGGCGCGCGGTTCCAGCAGGTCATCTTCCCACTTTTTCAAGGTGCTGAGCTTGATTCCCAGCCGTTTGGCCAAATCTGCCTGGCTCATTCCGGCCTGCTCGCGTGCGGCTGCCAGGCGATCGCCAAATGTCGCGGCCTCGGGGCCGTACCAATCCACCGCTTTGTCGTGCATTGTTCTACTCCTTTGGGCCGATCCTGCTTGATTGGCCCTCGGGCGCAATCTAAGACAAACCATGCAGAGTTTAAACCACAGGCCCGACCCCATGTCCTTGCTTTCCGACACATTGAACCGTGTCAAACCGTCGCCCACCATCGCCGTCACCACCAAAGCTGCTGAGCTGAAGGCCGCGGGGCAGGATGTGATTGGTCTCGGTGCGGGTGAGCCGGATTTTGACACGCCTGAGAATATCAAACAGGCCGGGATCGCGGCGATCTCTGCGGGCAAGACAAAGTATACCGCACCGGATGGAATTCCGGAGTTGAAACAGGCGATCTGCGCCAAGTTTCAGCGGGAAAACGGCCTGAGCTATGCGCCGGATCAGGTCAGTGTGGCCTCTGGTGGCAAGCAGATCCTGTACAATGCGTTGATGGCGACGCTGAACCCCGGTGACGAGGTGGTGATCCCTGCGCCCTATTGGGTCAGCTACCCGGATATGGTGCTGTTGGCGGGGGGCACGCCGGTTGCGGTCGAGGCCACGCTGGAAAACGGTTTCAAACTGACCGCTGATCAGCTTGAGGCCGCGATCACGCCCAAGACAAAATGGCTGATTTTCAATTCCCCCTCCAACCCGTCGGGGGCCGGTTATTCGCGGGACGAGTTGAAGCCGCTGACCGATGTGTTGATGCGCCATCCGCATGTCTATGTGATGACCGACGACATGTATGAACATCTTGCCTATGATGATTTCGAATTCTGCACCCCGGCAGAGGTCGAGCCGGGGCTTTATGAACGGACATTGACCTGTAATGGCGTGTCCAAGGCCTATGCGATGACCGGCTGGCGGATTGGCTATGCGGCGGGACCAAAACCGTTGATTGCCGCCATGCGCAAGATTCAGTCGCAATCGACCTCGAACCCCTGTTCGATTTCGCAATGGGCGGCGGTCGAGGCATTGAATGGACCGCAGGAATTTCTGGCCGATAATGTCAAATTGTTCACCCGCCGTCGCGATTTGGTGGTGCGCATGCTGAGCGAGATCGACGGCATTACCTGTCCGGTGCCGGAAGGGGCGTTTTACGTCTATCCTTCGATTGCCGGGCTTATTGGCAAGACGACGAAATCCGGCGTGCAGATCACCGACGATGAAACCTTTGCCACGGCGCTGCTGGAGGATACCGGGGTTGCGGTGGTCTTTGGGGCGGCGTTTGGGTTGAGCCCGAATTTTCGCGTCAGCTATGCGACGTCGGATGCACAATTGACCGAAGCCTGTCGCCGCATTCAGGATTTCTGTCGTGACCTGAGGTAACTTTATGAGTGATGATTTGCCGGACTATTATTTCCGGGTGCGCGAAAATGGGGCGTTGGTGTTCCGGCTCGAATCCGGCAATCGCCAGCGCCGGATCGAGATGGATCAAATCGCGGTCATCAATATCCGCAATGGCGAGGTCAAGCCGCATGGCGGGCGCGACCTGAGCGATGCGGATAAATCCGAGATTGACCGCTGGATGAAGGCACGCCGCGCCACCCTTGCGGCACGCGATATCGACGACATTCTGCGCACGGTGGATCACATGAACCTGACCACCCAATGGGCGCATTCCAAGGCGACAGCCGAAGAGTTGGACGAAGTGACGGATGCCTTGCTTCTGGCGATGCATGATCTGCGCACGGTATTGGTGCGCAAGAAGGCGGATCGTTTGTTGAAGGACTAGCGCGCGTGCGTCTTGTTCGGGTCTGTTGTTGCTGGCACCTGTGCGGCCCCCGGCAGGGTGTCGCCCGGTGATCGGGACGATTGGGGGACGCTGTCCCCCTTGCCCCCCTGGGATATTTTTGAACAGAAGAAGGCCCGAAGACTGCGTTTCGCCCTTTAGCTATTATGCGCAACGCCATCGGTTGGTGCGGCGATGCGGTCAGCGCGGCGCCAGAACCGGGTCATCATCATGACACCGGCGGCGGCAAGCCCGGCGACAAGACCGGCCCAGACCCCAGGTCCGCCAAAGCCAAAGGTGAAGCCAAGAAGAAAGGCGGCGCTGAGCCCGAGGCCCCAATAGCTTATGGCGGCCATGATCATCGGTACGGTTGTGTCCTGAATCCCGCGCAACAGCCCCAGCGCCAGCACCTGGGCACCGTCGGTCAATTGGAACAGCGCCGCCATGATCAACAGGTTGGTGCCGATATGCAGGATGGCGTCCCGGTCGGGGTCATCAGCGGACAGAAACAGGCTGATCAAAGGCTCTGGCAATGTCAGGAAGACCGTGATCGAGATGGCCGCCGTAATCGCAGAGAGCACAATGACGCTGATCGCGCCGCGTTTCAGCCCGCGTGCGTCGCGGCGACCGAATGCAGCACCGGCCCGCACGGTGGCGGCATTTGACAGGCCGAGGTGGATCATGAAGGCCGCCGTCGCCAATTGCAGGGCAATGCCATGCGCCGCCAGCGGCACCGTGCCCAGCCATCCCATCATGATGGATGAGGCCGCGAACAGGCCGACCTCTGCCAGGTTGGTCAGACCGATCGGCACCCCAAGGCGCAGCACACGGCCCATGGCCGCGAAATCGGGGCGCCAGATGCGGTGAAACAATTCATGCTCGGGCAGAGCGATGCGGGCATAGAGGATCACCCCGATCAGCGAAATGACCTGCACCAGCATCGACGCCCATGCCGCCCCGGCGACGCCCATCTCTGGTGCGCCCCAATTGCCGAATATCAGCATGTAATTGGCCACGACATTGACACAGGCCGCAAGGATCGTGATCCAGAACACCACGCCGGTGCGTTCCAGCGCGGCGAGGTAGCTTTTGATCACCATGACCAACAGCGCGGGCAGGATCGCGACACCGGTAATCCGCAGATATGTCTGGGCCTCGGCCGCCAGATCCGGGGCCTGTCCCAATGTCTCGAGCAGGGGGGCGGAAAACCAGAACAGCGGCAATGAGACCAGGCCATAGATGACCGAGAGCCAAAGCCCCATGCGCGTCACACGGCGCAATCCGGTGTCATCCCCGCTGGCCACAGCCGAGGCGACAAGCGGCATCACCGCCCAGGCAAATCCCGACCCCATGAGGAAGATGACAAAGAACATCGTTGTGCCAAGCACCAGAGCCGCCAGCGAGGCCACCCCGTACCAGCCCATCATCACCGTATCGGTCAGACCGATCAGGAACTGCGCCAAATGCCCGCCGATCAGGGGCAGGCCAATGCGGGCGATGGCACGCATGTGCTGGGAATGAGAGAGTGTTTCGGACATGGTTCCGCTCTAGCAGTTTTGCGCCGCGCGGCAAGTCCGAACCATGCTGGAATCGCCGCGTGGCGCGATTATACTGGGTTTTGGAGGTGCGTCATGGCCGATGGGTTTGAGAGTTTTGTGAAGGACAGCCAACAGTTTTTGACCGAATTGGCGGGCCACAACACGCGCGATTGGTTTGTCGGGCAAAAGCCGCGTTACGACCGCGAATTGAAGGTGCCTGCGGGGCATTTGCTGACGGCGCTGGAGGGGCGCTTGACCGCGCTGTCGGGCGGTACCGTCAAGGGCAAGCTGTTCCGGCCGCAACGTGACCTGCGGTTTTCCAAGGACAAAACACCCTATCACACTCACCTGCATCTGGCGTGGATGCCGCCGGCCGGTCACGCTCCGGCGGCGGGGTGGTTCTTTGGCATATCGCCGGATTACGTCAGTGCCGGGGCCGGCATCATGGCGTTTTCCGGGGATCAGATCACGGCCTATCGCGATGCGGTGGCGGGGCGCGCCGGGGCAGAGCTGGCCGGGATTTTGGCCACAGGCGGATTTCGGTTGGATGCGCCGGAATTGAAACGGTTGCCGTCGGGCTTTGCCAAGGATCATGCGCGGGCTGATTTGCTGCGGCGTAAATCGCTTACGGTGTGGCGGGACGGGATAGAGGGGCGGCTTCGCGGCGATCTGCCAACCGCGCTGGAACAGGTGTTCCGGGAGATGCACCCCGTCGCCGCGTGGCTGCGTCAGAACACCTAGCGGACCGGCCCGGGGCGGCCAATCAAGGGTGGCGTTGTGGCAGTGATCCGATCACCAGGGCACGGGTTTCGCGGTACAGCTTGCGGATCATCGCGGCCTGAAACTCTTCGTAACCGGAGGCACGTTCGAGAAAGGCCAGCGGCCCATGCAGGACCTCTTGTTGGTAATAGGGGACAACACGGGGGTCGTCGCCGGTGACGGTCAAGCCATTTACGGTCACCCCGGCAAAGGCAGGTTGACGATAGACCATTTGCGGGCGCGGACCCTGATTGGTGATGCCATCCCCCGACACATCGACCACCTGGCGCGCACAGATCGGCGCGCGTTGCAAAAGCCGGGCGGTAAAGTTCAAGGCATCGCCAATGGCCGTAGGCTCACCCGTAAAAGAGCGGGGCAGGGTCAGCATCCGGTCGGCCACCGCCGCCAGATCAGCCCGGTTGGTGAGCAGGGTCCAGTCCTGGAGGATGTTTTGCTGGTGACGGCCGCTCCATTCGAAAATGGTCAAGGCGACCGGCCCTCCGCCGTCCAGCATCGCATGGGCCACATCCGGATCGGTCAGGGCGGCGGCCAGCCCACGGCGTTGCAAGCTATGTTCGCTTGCATCCACCGAAGAAGAGACATCCACCGCAAGCACCAGAGCAAGACGACAATCCTGTTCCGATGCCGCGGCGGTCCCGGCCAGGGCCAGCCATAGTGGCAGCCACCGGGGCAGCCGCCAGGGCAACCACAGCGCCGGGGCGCGCCTTGGTGCCAGGCACCGAAGTGCCCGGACCAACATTGCCAATGACCAGTGTCGTGCCGGTGGCCAGTGTGTTGCCGGTGGTCTGTTCCTTACCAATGACCGGTGTTTTCCATGCTGGCCCAGGGTTCCTGCGGTGGCAGGCTGTCACCTTCTTGCAGCAATTCGATCGACACATTGTCGGGCGAACGGACAAAGGCCATATGGCCATCGCGCGGCGGGCGATTGATGGTCACACCTGCATCCATAAGCGTCTGGCACAGCTCATAGATATTGTCGCAACGATAGGCGAGATGCCCGAAGTGGCGGCCATCGCTGGGCAGGCCGTCGTCGCCATCCCAATTGTATGTCAGTTCAACGGGGCATTCCTCTTGTCCCGGTGCCGCCATGAAAATCAACGAAAACCGGGCGTTTTCATTGTCGATGCGACGGGTTTCCTGCAAGCCCAGCAATTCGTAGAACGCCATGGATTTTTCCAGATCCTTGACCCGGACCATTGTGTGCAAATACCGCAGTGCCATATTGGCCTCCTCTATGTGTATGAGGCGGACACTAGGGGGCGGGGCAGGGATGTCCAGATGTGATCCGCCTAGAAACTGGAACGAATGCCGATGGACAACGACAGCTCGTCGGTCTCGAACCGGCTGACATTGGATTGGGTTTTTTCCGACGCCAATGTGACCACCGGGGTGAACCCCATATAGGTCATTTGATCGACCTTCAGGTTGATCCGGGCGGTTTGTCGGGTGTCATTGCGCCCGCCTTCCACCGGGAAGGACAGGATGCTGTAATCGGGGTAATGGGTTTCACTGATCCCGGCGGATACCGACAAAGAGACCGGGCCAATTGGTTTGGCGCGCCGATAAGAGACTTCGACACCACGCGCCAGAGATCGCGATTGCGGGTTCTTGGATTGTGCGGTCGTTTGCGACAGGGACAACGCCAGATGATCGCCATTGCCAAGCGCATGGCCCAGCGTCAGCTTGCCGCCAAAGGTTTCGACATCGGGCAGATCCTGGGCATCCTCGAAGCGGCGTTGGTAATAGCCGTTCACGGACAGGCTGGTGGTGGCGGACAGCCCGACATGATAGCCGATCCTGGCGCCGCCGACGTTATAGGACCGTTCCCCGCCGTTCCAGGCCTGACCAAGGGTTGCGCCAAGGCTGATCGTGCCGGATTTCTGCGGAAGATTGTGAAAATGCAGCAGGCCAACCTCGCCGTAGGTCGAGCCAAAGTCGCTGTTTTCGGCATCGGGGGCGTCGTCGCGCGCCTCGCGGCTGAGCCAGACACGTTTGATCTGGCCCCCCGCCGTCAGCCGGGTTTGCGTGGTTGTCGTTTCGTGCAAACGATAGCTCAGCTGGCCGCCAAACGTGCCCACCAAACCAGACAGGGCCAGCGATGACGGCGGCAGGATGCCAACCACCGGTAGGCCGTCCACCACGTTGAACCGATCGGCGGCGCCGTTGTTCACATTGGAAGAGGGCGAAAGCGACCCCGACAGTTGAAAGTTCAGCCGCGCCCGGTTGCGCACCGTGCGAAATTCCTGCGCCGATCTTTGGCGGGTGACTTCGTCAGGGGCGCTTTGATGCGCACGCCGCATCCAGACCTGGGCGGGCAGAAACCGGTCCTGGCGGGCGTTGGCAAGGGCCGCAACGCGCGCCGCTTCGTGTTTCTGTCGCGGGGTGCCGGCGGTTTGATACGCCTTGCGCGCCGCCAATCGGGCCTGATCGGGATTTCCGCCGCGCAACAGGACGGTGGCCATGGCCATGTGACCAAAGCTGTCTTCCGGGTCGGCCTCAAGTATCGCAAGCGCAAGGTGAAGCGCCTGATCCAGCTGGTTCCGTTCAATGGCGTGAACCGTGCGAAACTGGAGCTGTGTTTCGGTCAATTGCATCGTTGGCGCAGAAGGCCCCGACGCAGGTGCGTCAGCGGCGCGCGAACCGGCCGCCAATGTACCAGTCGCCAGCTTGCCAGTTTCCGGCCAGGCCGGAACACTGGCAAACAGACAGCCGACCAACGTGATGCACAGCCGTTTCATGGCGGTCAGTTTGGTGCAACCTGGTCACAGACCCCGGAATCGCCATCCATGCCACATTGGGTCAGGACAAAAACACCCACCTCCTGGCCATCATAAAGCGTGACAGCACCAGCGACATAGGGGGCGCCGTCACCGACAAAAATGCCCTCATAGCTGCCAACTGTGTTGGTGTCTTCAACGGCTTCGCCGCCAAAGGCCCCATTCGCCCCGATGGTGCTGACGTGCAGGTCGATGTCTTCCATGTCGATGGTTTTGCCATTGGCCGGATTGATCAGTTCACGATCATAAATCGTCCCACCCACAGCGTTGTCAGAGAAGTTGGCGTTGATGAACACCGTGCCGGACACGCGATAGGGCTCTCCGGGGAGCAGGGCCGGATCGGTGCCGTTATCCGGTGCAATCAAGCCCGCGCCGTCGGTCGAGGACAATCCAGGCCCGGACAGGCCGCCATAAGCCCCGGCATAAGACACCTGACCTTCGCCGGGACCGGGCCCGATCGCAGGGGCGGAAAAGACACCGTTGCCTTGATAAAATGTGCCGGTGGAAAATTGGCCGAACTGGCCCCCGTCGCTGACCGCGGTGGCAAAAGCCGATTGGTCGGCACTTTGTGCTGACATTGCGACAAACATCCGGTCAAGCGCGTCTTCCTGTGCCGAATAGGCCATGAACCCGGGCACGTCCAGATCCTCGTTCCGGGTGAATTCATTGGCAAGAGGCGTCCCGTCCAGCGCATAGACTTGGACCGAAATCGTGTCGCCGCCCGGTGCGGTTGCAGATGTGACGTTGTTGGAACTGGCGTCGACTACGGACACCAGTTCGCTGTCACGTGTCGCCGGTGTTGCGGCCTCGCCCTCTTCTGGATCATCCTGATAGGGATTGTCCTTGCCGGTGGTGCCTGTGCACGCCGCAAGGGATGCCGCTGCGATGAGCGGAAGAAAATAACGTTTCATGAAACTGCCCCGGTTCTTGCCCGATTATTTTGTCCACAAGCTCTGATTTGAACTGGAAAAAGTCAATGATAAAAGCGGCATGACAGAGAAACCTCATGTAGTGCGGCGCAAAAGGCATACCTTATATACGCTTTAAGTTTGCCCGCCGTACCAGATATAGTGAGGGTCTGATTCATCTTGTAGAAAGGATTCGCCCATGTCCGTCACGCCCGAACAGGCCGCCGAAATCAACGCTCTTCGGGCTGAAACCCATAGCACCCTGCGCGCCACTGCGCCGGGGATCGAGGCGCATCTCTACAAGGCCATTCCGGTGCTGGATCACGGTTTTGTCCGCGTCATTGATTATATGGGCGACGATGCCGCGATCTGCCAGGCGGCGCGCGTCAGCTATGGCAAGGGCACCAAATCGGTGACCAATGACGAGGGTCTGATCCGCTATCTCATGCGGCACTGGCATTCGACACCGTTTGAGATGTGCGAAATCAAACTGCATGTGAAACTGCCGGTGTTTGTCGCCCGCCAGTGGATTCGTCACCGGACCGCCAACGTCAACGAATACTCTGCCCGTTATTCGATCCTGGACCGGGAATTCTATATCCCCGAACGTGATGCGCTGAATGCGCAATCCGTCGTCAACAATCAGGGCCGGGGCGAGGCGCTGACCGGGGAAGAGGCCGACCGCGTGCTGCGCTATCTGCGGGATGATGCGATGCGGGCCTATGACCATTACGAGGAAATGATTTCCAACGAAGGCCAACAGGGACTGGCGCGGGAATTGGCGCGGATGAACCTGCCGGCGAATATCTATACCCAATGGTATTGGAAGGTGGATCTGCACAACCTGCTGCATTTCCTGCGGCTGCGGGCCGACGCCCATGCGCAATATGAAATCCGGGTCTATGCCGATGCGATGTGCAAAGTGGTGGCCGATTGGGTGCCATTTGCGTTCAAAGCCTTCGAAGATTACCGCATGGGCGGTGCAACCCTGTCGTCCTCTGCGCTCGACTGTGTGCGCCGGATGATCAAGGGCGAAGAGGTCACGCAGGAAACATCCGGCATGTCCAAAGGCGAATGGCGCGAGTTTCAGGGCGTGTTGGGCTGACACGCTGCGCGATGTGATGGCCGGGCGGGGCAATGTCCTGACACAGGACAAATGCCGCCGCCCTGCCGCCAGCAAATTTCCGTAAAAATAGGTTTAAGTTGGCGCGACTTTCTGCGGCTCTGGTTGGAGACGCCAGAGCAGTTTTGCACCGCGAAGGCATTTGGAATTGCGGCCAGATTAGATGCCCCGAAATGCGCACCCGTTAATGCCGAGCCGGTTTTTGTTCGGTTTTCCGCCATAAAAGGCAGGATTTTGGGCATCGGCGGGCCAGTTCGGGCGTGCACCGGCGGCTGGCGCGTGCGTAGCGCAAAGCCTGCGTTCGGGGGCAATTTCCCGCCGGCAAGGTTACGCGCATTCCGCCGTATGGGATCGGCGACAATCCACACAGCTTAAAATTGCATTTGCATTCTTCGCCAATAAGTAGAGTGTAGTGTTCAGCGTGATACGGTGAATTATGATGTTGGCATTTGTAATATTCGGGGCTTTGGCCGGGGTCGGGGCGGCTTTTGTATCCTTGGGGCTGGGGATGTCCTTTGCCCTGGCATTCTGGATTTATGTTGCCGTTTCATTGGCTTGCATGGTGGTTATCCCGGTATCGGCCCGGATCGTGGCGCGGGATATCCTGCATCTTGGCGCCTTTTAAACAAGGTAAACGTGCTTTTCCTGCGGCAGCGCATTGCGCAACGCCGACCTGTGGCCGTTTGTTATCCTGATTTCCCTGAACGACAGCCGGGCCTTTGATCGCAGATCTGGGCTTTAAGGTTAATGTCGCCCTCCGTTTTGGTTCGCCCCGTGGCGGCTTGGGATACATTGTGCATCACTTGTCTATACATTTTTCTGGCCTGATGTCGTAAATCTGTTACATTGAGGGCAACGCGGCCCCATTGATCAAACAGAGGGAGGACAGCTGTGCGCCCGAAATCTCAGACCTGTGCATGGGGCCTGGCATTGGCGATCGCGCCCATGTTTGCGCCCCTGCCGCTTGTGGCGTCGTCCCCGATTGCCGAGGTCATTTGCGAACCCACAAAACAGATGCACAGCCGGTTGGAACAGCGGTTGATGTCACAGCGGCGCGGCACCGGAATGCGCGGGCCTGACCAGATCATGGAACTCTGGGAGGCACCGCAAACCGGTGATTGGACCCTGGTGCTGACCTATGCTACCGGCAACTCTTGTATTGTTGCCATGGGCGAAGATCTTGACATGGTCAGCCCGGGCTAGGGCCCTGATCCTGGGCCGCGATCAGCCCAGAATTTTCGGCCAATTGGCATTGGCTTTGGCAATATTGCCGGGAATATCCTGACGCCAAAGCTCCTGGGCGCGCAATGACGCGTTGAGGTACAACCGCCCTTCGTAAACGGTCCAGGCCTCTGGGATTGTTGGCGCGAGGTAACCCAGCGACGCCGCATAGGCACAATAGCCACCAAATTTTGGCGCAAACCGTTCTGGATCGCCCTCAAAGGCAGTCATTGTCGCCTTGCTGTCAAAATGCCATTCCGCCCCATGCCACACGACGCGATGGCTATTGCCGGTGGTGTCGGCCTTGGCGGCCTTGAAATAGGCCACGGGATCCGCGCCATTGATGGCAACGCCGTTGGTCTGAAACACCATCGGTTCCCCTGCGAGGGCAAGGCGTGGCACCAGTGGCAGCGCCACAAGGGACGCCAATACCGCGCGTCTGTTCATGCTCATTTCGGTACTCCCCAAATCATCTGCACCCAAGATGCCCCCGATCCGGTTTCGGCAAAACCCCGCTCGCCAAGGTGTGAAGCCGCGTGACCCATTGACACGGCCCCTTGGCCCCGAAATCTGAATCGCGTAAATGCCACCTATGCAACGGTTTTTACGCCCTTTTACCGGCCTGTTTCTTGCCCTGATCCTGGGGTTCACTGCCCAGTCGATGGCAGTGGCGCGGGGCATGTCACAGCCGGTAGATGAAATAATTCTCTGCACCGGCAATGGCCCGGTGATGATGGCGGTGGACGAAAACGGCAATCCGACCGGGCCTGCGCATATCTGTCCAGAGTTCACGTTGTCGGTGTTTCAGGTCGGTGCGGCCATCACAGCGCCGCTGCCCCGGCGATATTGGGTGCGTATCAATCTGGTTGTATCGGGGGCTGTCGACAAGGCGGGCCATTCAGCCCCCCAGCCGCAGGCGCGGGGCCCCCCGGCGCGGGTTTGACCCTTCGATCCGTCTGAAAAACAAACCTGATGACTGGAGTTGATATGACCCTGACCCGTAAATTCGCGGCGCTGGCCGCTTCTGCAATCTGTACCGTCACCCTGACCACAGCGGCGCTGGCCGATGGCATCGTGATCGACGACGCCTATGCCCGGGCGTCAAACACCCGCGCGGCGCGGCCTTTATGATGATCCACAATCACGGCACGGTTGATGACCGGCTTGTGTCTGTCAGCTCTGATGCGGCAGCACGGGTGGAACTGCACACCCACAAGGAAATCGGGGATGGCGTGTTCAAAATGATGGAAGTCGAAGACGGCTTTGCCATTCCGGCCGGGGGCATGCATGGGCTGGCGCGAGGCGGCGACCATGTGATGTTCATGGGGCTGACCGCCCCGTTTGAACAGGGCGCTGTAGTGTCGGTCACGCTGACCTTTGAACAGGCTGGCGATGTGGTGGTGGACATTCCGGTGGATCTGGAGCGTCAACCGGCCAAGGACGCGCACGCCGGCCATTAAGCCAGATCACCATATCCCAGAACCGAGGCCACCCAGCGCGGGACGGTCTCGGTTGCGGGACCGGAATGGCAGTGATTGAACAGATGCGACACGGCGGTTGGTTCAAGGCTGAGTTCCACGGTTTCCGCGCCGACATTGCGGGCCTCTTCGACAAAGGATGCCGCCGGATAGACCTGACCGGATGTGCCAATGGCGGCAAAGAGATCGCACCCTGCCAGATGATCGCCGATTTCGGCCATATGATGCGGGAATTCGCCAAACCACACTACATCCGGGCGCGCCGTCGGTTGGCCGCAATCTGGGCAGGGGGTGTCGGGCGTCATCACGATCGGGCTAGGCCAGCGGAGCCCACAAGCGCCGCATAGCGCCCCGGCCAATTTGCCATGCATTTGCAGGATATTCTGCGATCCCGCCCGGTGATGCAGATCATCGACGTTTTGCGTGACCAGCACCACCTCACCGGGAAACTCCGCCTCTAATCGCGCCAATGCATGATGCGCCGCATTGGGCGATGCTTTGGCGGCCTGGGCGCGGCGGGCATTGTAAAAGCTGTGCACAAGGCCGGGGTCGCGCGCAAACCCTTCTGGCGTCGCGACGTCCTCTATTGCGTGTTGCGCCCAAAGCCCCTGTGCGTCGCGAAAGGTGCCCAGCCCGCTTTCCGCCGAGATGCCGGCACCGGTGAGAATGACAATCTTTTGTCTGATATTGCGCATGTGACCTCTGGAAACTAGACCTTGGTCAGATTGCCAAAGGGGCCCTGTCATGACCAGCCGTATCCTGTTTGTCTGTCTTGGAAATATTTGCCGGTCGCCCGCCGCCGAGGCCGTGGTGCGGGCCAAAAGCGGCAATCGCGATCTGGTTCTGGACAGCGCGGGCACCGGGGCCTGGCATCTGGGCGAGGCGCCCTATCCACCGATGATCCGGGCGGCGGCCGCGCGGGGATATGACCTGAGCGGGCTGCGGGCGCGTCAGCTCACCGTTGAGGATTTTCATCAGTTTGATCTGATCCTTGCCATGGACCGTGACAATCTGGCCAATATTCGCGCGCTGCGGGCAGAAGCAAAAGCGGGGGCGGCGACGGTGCGATTGTTCACGGAATTTCACGATGGGGCCGTCAGGGACGTGCCAGATCCCTATTTCACCGGTGATTTCGAAGCTGTGCTTGATCTGATCGAAAGCTGTTCCACCGGGCTGTTGCGCGATCTGTGACCGGAAGGGTTCAGCCTTGCGGGCATCCGGTCAGCAGGGTTGCAATGTTGCGGGGCAATGGCAAGATCGCGAAATTGGAGAATTGGCTGTTTCCGCGTCGGCGTTTTGTTGCAGAGGACTGTTAAAGTGTTGAAATACATTTCTGGTGCGGCGTGTGCGCTGCTGATCTTGTCGGGCTGTGATACGCCACAAACCCGCACCGGGACCACCCCGCATCAGACCGCGAACCAGACCATGGACGGGCCGGAATGTGGCGGGCCGGGCACGCCGGAATGCCGTTTCTTTGATGGTCCGTTTCTTCTGGCCGACACCTCGGTCCGTTTGCCGACGCGCGAGGTTGAATTCTTTCCACTGGCGCGCCCCTTGGGTTTTGTCGATGGCGGCGCGTCGAATTGGCGGGCTGAGCCGGGGACGCTGACGGATGGCGCGTCGATCCCGCCGATTTTTGTCAATATGATCGGCGATCCGCGCAGTCGGCAATTTGCCCAGGCGGCGGCGATGCATGATGCCTATTGCGGCATTGGCAACGATGCGCTGCCGACCTATCACAGCCGCGATTGGCGCGAGACTCACCGCATGTTCTATGACGGATTGCGGGTCGGCGGCACGGCGGAAATCCGGGCCAAGGTGATGTACGCCGCCGTGTACCTCGGCGGGCCACGTTGGGGCGACACGGGGCGCGATCTGAGCGCGGGGGGCGTTGTGAAACACGCCGCGACGCTGGGATTTGCGCAAGAGGGTGGCGCATTGGTTGACCCGCGCATGGAACGCGCGCTGCGGGACAATTTGCAACCGCACAGCGGGTCTGTGCCCGACGCCGAATTTGCCTTTGCCCAATCGCCATTTGGCACCAGTTTTGACGCCTATGAACGCGATCTGAGCGGGGTTCCGGTGTCGCTCATGCGGGCGCAGCTGCGCGCGGCGGCCGACTATATCCAGACCACCAAACCGACCCCGACGCTGGTTCAGATCGAGGCCTTTATCGAACGCCGCGAGGCCCGGATGCTGGCGCGTCTGGTCGGGCCGCAGGGCAATGATGACGCGGGCGAAGAGCCGTCAAAATCCTATGAGCCTGAGGAAGAGGTCGATGAACCCGTGCTAGAGCCGGTGGACCCCGAATACCCGGATTATCCAGTGACCACCGAAGACCCGACAGATGTGTCTGTCGACATCCCCGCAACTCCGGGCGGCCAGGACATTGGCTGTACGGCGGGCGCTTGTGAATAGGCTTTAATGATCGGTCAGGGCGGAAAATGGCCCTGACCAGATATGTCTCTGACCGGAAGATAGAAAATACTTGTGTAAGCGGTTACATGACGGCATCTGGCGGGGCTGATCGCTGTCGCCCCGCTCATATATCGTTCAGTCATGTCGCCCGGTTTGCTGTCGGCTCCTGACGGGTTTGTCCCGTTTCCGCCAAGATCCGGTTTTCTGTAAAATGGCCGGGGTTAACCGTCCATTTTCAGGGCGCTGATAAAGGCCTCTTGCGGGATGTCGACCTTGCCGAACTGGCGCATCTTCTTCTTGCCGGCCTTCTGTTTTTCCAGCAACTTCTTCTTGCGCGTGGCGTCGCCGCCGTAACATTTCGCTGTCACGTCCTTGCGCAGCGCCGACAGGGTTTCGCGTGCGATGACCTTGCCGCCGATGGCCGCCTGAATCGGGATCTTGAACATGTGACGCGGGATCAGATCCTTGAGCTTTTCGCACATCGCCCGGCCCCGCATTTCGGCGCGGTCACGGTGCACCATGGTCGAAAGCGCATCCACCGGCTCGTCATTCACCAGCACCTGCATCTTGACCAGATTGTCCTCGCGGTATTCGGTCATCTGATAGTCGAACGAGGCATAGCCCTTGGTCACCGATTTCAATCGGTCGTAGAAATCGAACACCACTTCGTTCAACGGCAGGTCATAAACCACCATCGCGCGTGACCCGGCATAGGTCAGATCCATCTGAATGCCGCGGCGATCCTGACAGAGCTTCAACACGTCACCCAGGTATTCGTCGGGCACAAGGATCGTCGCCTTGATGCGCGGTTCCTTCAGGTGATCAATTGTCGAGGGATCGGGCATGTCGGCGGGGTTGTGCAGTTCGACCATCTCGCCGTCTTTGGTAAAGATCTGATAGATCACCGACGGCGCGGTGGTGATCAGATCAATATCATATTCGCGCTCGATACGGTCGCGGATCACCTCAAGGTGCAAAAGCCCGAGGAATCCGCAGCGAAAGCCAAAGCCAAGCGCGGCAGAGGTTTCCATCTCGTAGCTGAAAGAGGCGTCGTTCAGCGCCAGTTTTTCAATCGCGTCGCGCAGGTCTTCGAATTCGGCCGAATCCACCGGGAACAAGCCACAGAAAACCACCGGCTGCGACGGCGCAAAGCCGGGCAGGGGCGTATCGGTGCCCTTCTTCTCGTGGGTGATGGTATCGCCGACCTTGGTATCGCGCACCTGTTTGATCGAGGCGGTGATAAATCCGATTTCGCCGGGGCCAAGCTCGTCAATCACGGTCATTGCCGGGCGGAAGACGCCGATGCGGTCAACGCCGTATTTCGCGCCGGTCTGCATCATCTTGATATTGTCGCCCTTTTTCAGGACGCCATCCATGATCCGCACCAGAACCACAACACCGAGGTAGGCATCATACCAGCTGTCGACCAGCATCGCCTTGAGCGGGGCCTCGCGGTCGCCGGTGGGCGCGGGCAAACGGTGCACAATCGCCTCAAGCGTCTCGGCAATGCCGATGCCGGTCTTGGCCGACACCTGAACCGCCTCTGACGCATCAATGCCAATCACGTCTTCGATCTGTTCCGCCACCCGGTCGCAATCGGCGGCGGGCAGGTCGATCTTGTTCAGCACCGGCACAATCTCATGATCGGCGTCCAGCGCGTGATAGACATTGGCCAGCGTCTGCGCCTCGACCCCTTGGGTGCTGTCCACAACCAACAGCGATCCTTCGACCGCACGCATCGACCGCGACACCTCATAGGCGAAATCCACGTGACCGGGCGTGTCGATCAGGTTCAACACATAGGCTTCGCCATTCTGGGCGACATAATCAATGCGCACGGTTTGCGCCTTGATCGTGATGCCGCGCTCGCGCTCGATGTCCATCGAAATCAAGCAACTGGGCCTTCATGTCCCGTTCGGCCACCGTATTGGTGGATTGGATCAGCCGGTCGGCAAGGGTGGATTTCCCGTGGTCGATATGGGCGACGATCGAGAAATTACGGATATGAGCGAGATCTGTCATGGATTGGGATATGATGTGAAATCGCGGGGCCGTCAATTGACTCTGTGCGACGCAGGCGGGCTGGCCGGGGTTTTTGCAGCCCTGTTGCTGTCCCGGGGTCGGACTTGGGGCCATTTTCGGCAAAAGCCGGCTGATTTCGCCCCGACATGGGGGAGGGGGGCACTGCCCCCGGCCAGATGAAAATTGTGGTTAGATCTCGCCGCTGTCTTGTCGACGGTTCCCCGAAACCGCAATCCATGGCAGACTTTATTTGGAAACCGACCGGGAGGGCGCGCAGATGACACAGGAAGTTGCCCGACACGCCAGAGTGATGGGCCGGGTGCAGGGCGTGGCCTATCGCGCCTGGACCCAAAATCAGGCGCAGTCGCTGGGGCTGCGGGGGTGGGTGCATAACAACCCCGATGGCTCTGTTTCAGCGTTTTTGATTGGCACGCCAGAGGCGGTGGACACAATGCTGGATCTGATGTGGGCCGGGCCGGGGGCCGCTGCGGTGCGTGACGTCACCATCGAAGAGGTTGCTGTGATCCCGGATCTGTCCGGGTTTGTCATCGACGGCTAGGGGGCCAAGGGCCGCATTACCGCGCGAATTTCGGGCAAGATCGGGTAAGATCGAGCGGGATGGATCAATGGCACAGCGGCAAATCGTTGCGCCGGATCATGGTGCGCAGGGCAAAACTGGATCGCATGTTTCGGATGCCTTTGACCTGCATCAACCCGTCCTCCAGAAACCGGTCAAACGCCGTCAGATCCCGGGCCACCACCCGGATCAGGATATCGCGCGTGCCGGTCATCAGATAGCATTCCATCACCTCGTCAAATCGGCAGAGCGCGGTTTCAAACGCTTTTACCGCGTCGCGGTTCTGGTGTTCCAGCTCGACAAAAATGAAGGCGTTTAACGGCAGGCCCAGCTTTTCCTGATCCACCCGCGCGGAATAGCCGGTGATGACCCCGTCACTTTCCAACCGCGCAATCCGACGCGCCAGCGGCGTGGCCGACAGGCCAACTTTTTCCGACAAATCAGCGAGCCGCTGGCGCCCGTCACGTTGCAGCGCCTGCACAATTTTGGCGTCGATGCTGTCCATTCTCCAAGTACCCCTGTTGTTTTGGAGTTTTTTACCAAGTTTCACCTGTCAGGCAATGAAGATTGGCAAGATGTCGCGTGGGTTCCGCAATATTTTGGGGCCAACACAAGGAGGTTTTCATGCTCACACGGATCGATTGCACCACGCACCAAGAGGTTTATCGCGTCAGCGACCGCGACAGCGGGCTGGAGGGCGTGATTGCCATTCATTCGACCCTGTCCGGGCCTGCCGCCGGTGGTTTGCGGATGCGGACATATGATGGCTTTGATGCGGCATTGGCCGATGTCCTCGCCCTGTCGCGCGGCATGACCTATAAAAACGCCGCCGCTGGTTTGCCGCTGGGTGGGGGCAAGGCCGTGATCCTGGGCGATCCACGGACCGAGAAAACCGAAGCCAAACTGCGCGCGATGGGCCGCGCGGTGGCCGAGCTTGATGGCCGTTACTGGACCGCCGAGGATATGGGCATGTCACCGGATGACCTCAAGGTGCTGGCCCAGGAGGCCGATTTTGTTGCGGGTCTGGCGGAGGGTGACTTCGCCAGCGGCGATCCGTCACCGATCACCGCACGCGGTGTGTTCAATGCGATGAAAATCGGCGCAGAGCGTCAGTTCGGCAGCGCCGATCTGGGCGGCAAACGCGTCGCGGTGCAGGGGCTGGGCCATGTCGGTTGGTCTCTGTGTGAATATCTGCACAAAGCCGGGGCCCGGTTGAGTGTCGCGGACCCGGTCGCGGCGCGGGTCGCCGATGCCGTGGCCCAATTCGGCGCCGAAGCGGCAGACCCCGCGACCATCCATGCGGTCGCGGCGGATATCTTTGCCCCTTGTGCAATTGGTGGCACATTGAATGCGGATACCGTGCCCGCGATCAAGGCTGCGATGATCTGCGGCGCGGCCAACAACCAATTGGCCGATATGGCGATTGGCGATCTGCTGGAGGCGCGCGGCATTCTCTATTTGCCGGATTATGTCGCCAATGGCGGTGGCATCATCAATGTTGCGACGGAAATCCTGAAAATCGCCGACCGCGAGACCTTTGTGGCCGAGCGTTTGGCGCAATTGGAGCGCAGCATGTCCGGCATCCTTTTGGCGGCGGCGCAAAAGGGCGTGAGCCCGGCCCGTGTGGCCGATGATACTGTGGATCAGGTGATGATGCGCAAGGCGGGCTGATCCGCCCCCACAACCGACAGCCCAAAAGGCACAGCCCAGGAGGCGCCGCAGTAAATGCGGCGCGGTGGCTGTGCCGTGTTGGCGGGGATCGGCGCGATTTACAGCTCGATCGGGCGCAGGACCTCGGGTTCGATGACATTCACCCCCGGCAGAGCGTCGACCAGCGACCGGGCCGATTGCTCTAGCAGGGGAAAGGTCCGGTAGTGGCAGGGGATCAGGGTCTTGAAGTTGAAGTATCGTTTGGCAGCATAGGCGGCCCCGGCCATGTCCATGGTGAAATGCCCGCCAGCCGACAGGATGCCGATGTCGGGTTTGTGGTAATCCCCCATCCAATCCATATCGGCCATGATGGTGGTGTCGCCGGACAGGTAGATGGTTTTCCCCTCTGCCGTGATCATGTAGCCCACTTCGCTGCCTGCCGCCTTTGGGCCGGCATCAGACCCGAAGGTCGATGAATGCGAGGCGGGCACCATTGTGACCTTGACCCCGGCCAGATCCACGGTGCCGCCCTTGTTGAAGCCGATGGTGTCGATGTTTTCGTGCTCTGCCCAATATTGCATCACATCGTATTGCCCGACTGTGGGGATCTTCAACTCTCGTGCCAGGGGCAGAACGTCGGCCACATGATCAAAATGGCAATGGGTCAAGAGGATATGCGTCGCCCCCTTGGTGGCGTCGGCATGTTGATGTTCCGCCAGCATTGGATTGCCGGTGAGCCAGGGGTCGATCAGGATGATTGCGTCGCCGGTTTCCAGACGAAACGAGCTATGTCCAAGCCAGATGAGGTGCATGTGATGTCTCCTGATTGTGCTGTGGTGACCCTAGCATGATTGCGGGACTGGTCCAGATTGCGCAGATCGGAGCGAGGGGCCAGCCCCTCGCGCTCCCCGGGATATTTGTGAACAGAAGAAGGGCCGGGCTGGGGCATGTCGCTTTGGCCTGGCGGTCATGTGCTGTTTGGTCAATTTGCAGGTATTTTCGTTTGTATCTGCTGAATGCGGTGGTTGCGGGCTGGATGATTGCGGTTTCGCACCGGCATGTGGTTGCAGGGGGCGGGGCAGAACGGTAAAGCCGATGCCAGACCTCAAATGATTGGGAGTGGCCCGATGTCAATCGACCAAGGCACCGCCGCCAAAGTGGCAAAACTGGCCCGTATCCGTGTGGATGCGGAGGATCTTCCGGCGCTGGCGCAGGAATTCAACGATATTCTTGGCTTTATTGAACAGCTGAACGAAGTCGATGTCGAGGGGGTGGAGCCGATGGTGTCGGTCACGCCTATGCGGTTGAAGCGCCGGGTCGATGTGGTGACCGATGGGGGGCAACAGGACAAGGTCCTGAAAAATGCGCCGGATGCGCGTGAAGGATTTTTTGCGGTTCCGAAGGTGGTTGAATAATGGCTGATCTGAATGGGATGAAAATCGCCGCAGCGCGGGATGCGATGCGCAAGGGCGATGTGACCAGCGTGGAATTGACCGAAGCTTGTCTGGCTGCGATTGACGGTGCTGATGCGCTGAACGCGGTTGTGCACAAGACGCCGGAGATCGCGTTGGAGCAGGCCCGTGCGGCGGATGCGCGGATCAAGGCCGGGGATGCGCCCGACATGTGTGGCATTCCGTTGGGGATCAAGGATCTGTTCTGCACCAAGGGTGTGGCGAGCCAGGCGGCGTCCAACATCCTTGATGGGTTCAAGCCGGAATACGAAAGCACCGTGACCCGGCAATTGTTCGAATCCGGCGCGGTGATGTTGGGCAAGTTGAACATGGACGAATTCGCCATGGGCTCTTCGAACGAAAGCTCGGCCTATGGCAATGCGGTCAACCCGTGGCGGCGTGCGGATGATGACACGGCGCTGACGCCGGGTGGTTCGTCCGGTGGATCGGCCAGCGCGGTTGCTGCGGATCTTTGTCTGGCGGCGACCGGCACCGACACTGGTGGGTCGATCCGCCAGCCCGCGGCTTTCACCGGGATCACCGGTATCAAGCCGACCTATGGCCGCTGTTCGCGCTGGGGCATTGTGGCCTATGCCAGTTCGCTGGATCAGGCCGGGCCGATGACCAAGGATGTGCGCGACGCCGCCATCATGCTGGGGGCCATGTCCGGGCATGACCCGATGGATTCGACCAGCGCGGATCTGGCAGTGCCGGATTTCGAGGCGATGCTGACCGGCGATGTCAGGGGCAAGAAGATCGGTATCCCGCGTGAATACCATATGGACGGCATGCCGGACGAGATCGAGGCGCTTTGGGCCGAGGGCCGCAAGATGCTGGCAGATGCCGGGGCCGAGGTTGTCGATATCTCTTTGCCGCACACGAAATACGCCTTGCCGGCCTATTATGTGATTGCTCCGGCTGAGGCGTCTTCGAACCTGGCGCGTTATGACGGGGTGCGCTTTGGCCGCCGTGCCACATTGGCCCAGGGCGATGGCATCACCGAGATGTATGAAAAGACCCGCGCCGAAGGTTTCGGGCCAGAGGTGCAGCGCCGGATCATGGTCGGCACCTATGTGCTGTCGGCGGGTTTCTATGACGCCTATTACAACCGTGCCCGCAAGGTGCGCACCCTGATCAAGAAGGATTTCGAGGACGTCTTTGCCACGGGCGTTGATGCGATCCTTGCGCCAACAACGCCAAGCGCGGCGTTTGGTTTGGGCGAGATGGCGTCGACCGATCCGGTGCAGATGTATCTGAACGATGTGTTCACCATCACGCTCAATCTGGCCGGTCTGCCCGGTGTATCGGTGCCTGTGGGCACCAACGCCCAAGGCTTGCCGCTGGGCTTGCAATTGATTGGGCGGCCTTGGGAAGAGGGTGATTTGCTGAATTGCGCTTATGCGCTGGAACAGGCGGCGGGATTTGTTTCCAAGCCGGCGAAATGGTGGTAAACCACGCTTAAAGAGCAGGTATGAGGCCAAAGCATATGCGAATTTTCCTGGCGAGTGTCGCCCTAGGGGCCTTGGCGGCCTGTGCGCCGCAGGTGCCGGACAGTGGCGCCGGTGTGGGCTTTGACCGTGTTGATGCGGATCGCACCGCGCGGCTTGAGCGCAATGCCCGTCTTGAAGGTGCGCCGCCGGTGCAAACCTCAGAGCTGCAATCCACGCAACAGGGCGATGGGGCCGCGATCGAACGCGCCGCTGCCGCACAGGCGCAGGCGGCAAATTCCGGCGTTGCGCCGCTTGACGCCAGCCCGGAAAACCCCGCGCCGCAGGCGGTGACCAATGGCGCGGGAATCAGCCGCGAGCAGGATTTCCAGGCGGTCTCTGGCGAACGTGATATTCAGGGCGATGCTGCCCGGTTGCGTCAGGCGCAGGCGCAATATCAGGTGATCGAACCGACGGCCCTGCCGACGCGACAGGGTGGCCAGCCCAATATCGTCGGCTATGCCCTGCAGACCAACAACCCGGTCGGGACGGCGGTCTACAAACGGTCGTCGTTGAATTCACAGGCCAAGCATCAGCGCAATTGCGCAAGCTTTGCCAGCCCCGATCTGGCGCAGGAAGATTTCCTGTCCAATGGCGGGCCACAGCGGGATCGCAAGGCGCTTGATCCTGATGGGGATGGTTTTGCCTGTGCCTGGGATCCGACACCTTTCCGTCGCGCTGCTGGCGGCTGATCCTTGCGGGACGCGGGCGCGTTATGGCATCCGTCGCCCAATTGCGGCGCGCGGCGGCTGGGCGCGCGGCCAGACATGGTGGTGCTGCATTACACCGCCATGACCACCACGGTGGCGGCCCGTGACTGGCTGTGTAATCCCGTGGCCGAGGTTTCGGCGCATTATCTGATTTCCACCACAGGTGAGCTGATCCAAATGGTTGGCGAGGACCAGCGGGCCTGGCATGCCGGCGCCGGGTCATGGGGTGGCGTCACGGACGTCAATTCCCGCTCGATCGGGATCGAGATCACCAACAGTGGCACCCAGCCGTATTCAGAGCCTCAGATGGCCTGTCTGGAGGCGTTGTTGCCACGGATCATGGCGCGGTGGGATATTGCCCCACAGCGGGTGATCGGCCATTCCGACATGGCACCGGGGCGCAAGATCGACCCCGGCCGACGGTTCGATTGGCGGCGGTTGGCGCGGGTGGGGCTGTCGATTTGGCCAGAGACCGGGCTGGCGGACGTGGCGCGACGGGATGAGCCGACGGTCACTGCCGCGCGGTTCCGCGCGCTGGCGGTGTTGTTTGGCTATGGGCCTGCGGTGGATGACGCCACATTGCTTGACGCCTTTCGGGCGCGGTTTCGCCCGGCGGCCACAGGCCCGCTGGACAGGTGCGACATTGCGCTGCTCGCGGAGCTGTCAACGCGGTTTCCCGTTGACCGGGCCGCGCACAGCCCGTAAGTGCGCCCTTGCGCGGAAGGCTGGATGGCCGCGGGGGTCGCAAGACCCGCGAGGAAAGTCCGGACTCCCTGAGACAACGGTGCCGGGTAACGCCCGGGCGGGGTAACCCGACGGAGAGCGCCACAGAAAACAAACTGCCCCTGCCTGCAGGGGTCAAGGTGAAACGGTGGGGTAAGAGCCCACCGGGGGGCTGGCAACAGCGCCCGCAAGGCA
The DNA here is from genome assembly GCF_022867865.1 of Phaeobacter sp. J2-8. Classification (GTDB taxonomy): domain Bacteria; phylum Pseudomonadota; class Alphaproteobacteria; order Rhodobacterales; family Rhodobacteraceae; genus Marinovum. The sequence goes on from NZ_JALIEC010000001.1 coordinate 1,097,156, forward strand.
AGCCCCACCGGGAGCAATGCCAAATAGGGGCCTCGCGCGCGACTGATCCTTTCGGGGATATCGACGCAGGGATGTTTCAGCCCGAGAGGTCCGGGTTGGCAGCTAGAGGCGCATGGGCAATCATGCGTCAAGAGGAATGGTCATCCACGGCGTTCGCGCCGAGACAGAATCCGGCTTACAGGCCTTCCGCGCAATAATGGCCTTCTCCGGCCAGAACCTGATGAAAACCGCTTGACTCGGGGGCGTAGACGAGTAGAACCCGACCTTCATAGAGATATACGAGTGCGCGACGGCATTGGCCCGCGCCACGCAGGAGATGAAAAATGGCGAAGCCGACCACAATCAAGATCCGCCTGAATTCGACCGCGGGCACTGGCCACTTTTACGTGGCCAAGAAAAATGCGCGCACCATGACCGAGAAAATGGTTCAGCGTAAGTATGACCCGGTTGTGCGGAAACATGTTGAATACAAAGAAGGTAAGATCAAGTAAGCGATCTTTTCCTTCTAGACGGCAAAACGCCGCGCGGCCCCAAGCCTGCGCGGCGTTTTTTCGTGTATGGGTCTTTTTCTGTGCTGGGCGGTCTCAGATGTCCTGATCATGATAGGGCAGCTCCGCAAGCGGCACGTTGATGTGATCCGGGGCAGGTGTCTGTGGAAACCGCCGTGCCAGAATATATGCGTTCCGCGCCAGCAGAGCTTTGACCGCGCGATGCATGCCATCCATCAATCGCCCCTCAGCACAGAGCAGAATTGGATGGGCGAGGTCGCACGCCCTGACCAACGTCATATGCTGCACAAAGGATCGTGGCGTTGGCACGTTGGCGGGGTCGTCGTACCACCAGTTTTCATCAAGCTCTGCGATTTCGGTGAGCGGCAGTCTGATCACCTCCAGAGGCTCTGACACGCGCACCAGGCGATGCACGTCCCAGATATGCATGGTCCGGCCCGACCTTGCGGGCATGGTATTGTGTGCGCATCTGTGGCTCCGATGGCGGGTGGTACGTTGGAACGCAAATGGGCCGGTCATATGACCGGCCCAATGCGTGATACTGTCTGTTGTTGTGCGGTCTGCTTATTCGCGATTGCCGAACAGCTGCAGCAGGAACATGAACATGTTGATAAAGTCGAGATAGAGGTTCAATGCCCCCATGATCGCGGCTTTGCCCAACCATTCGCTGTCGCCGTGGTGGGCGTGCTCAAGGTAGGTGTTCTTGATCTTCTGGGTGTCATAGGCGGTCAGACCGGCAAAGATCAGCACACCCAGGATCGAAATCGCGAACATGATCGCGGGCGAGCCAAGGAAGATGTTGATGATCGACGCCACCAAGAGACCAATCACACCCATGATCAGGAAGGAGCCCCAACCAGAAATGTCTTTTTTGGTGGTGTAGCCATAGAGGCTTAGACCGGCAAAGGCGATCGAGGTGACCAGGAAGACCTGAGCAATCGAGAAGCCGGTGAAGGCCACGAAGATCCAGCTGAGCGACAGGCCCATCACCGCCGCAAAGGCATAGAAGAACAGTTGCGCGCCGGCGGCGGACAGTTTGTTGATCGCCGCGCCAAAGGCAAACACCATACCGAGGGGCGCAAACATGATGATCCAGCCCAGGATGTTGGGTTGCAATGTCGCGGGGTCACGGAACACCGACAACAGCGCCGGGTTAGAGCCAACGGCCCAGGCGACTGCAAAGGTGATCAACATGCCCACCGACATTGTGCCGTAGACTTTGTTCATGTGGGCGCGCAGGCCCGCATCAATCTGGGCGGCGCCAGGCGGCAGCCGCTGTCGACCGGATTGTGTTATAGTTAGCCATCGAGTTCCTCCGAAAAAGAGCTGGGGCCAAGCACATGCTGGCCGTCCCCTCAGATATTGGCTGAACCACCTGAGTTTTCAAGATATCAACGGTCGCCTAGGCGGTGTTTTCGGAGGAAATCGGTGTCAATTGACATCAAATCGCGGATTCGCGCGCGTTTCAATGCGTCGGCAGATCCCAGATCGGGCGGCGCGCCTCTGCTGCGGCTTGCTGTGTGGTCAACCCAAGGTCGGCAAGCTGCGCTGAATCCAGCCGGGCAAGGGTCTGGCGCTGACGGTAGATTGCCAGAATTTCGGTCAGTCGGGGCAGGGCAGAGCGCCGGGTTGGTTGGCAGGCGATTTCAAGGCTGCGGGACATTGGGTATCTCCTTTGGTTGTGATGTTTTCGTCGTGAAGTATTTTGTTCCTTGATGTGTAGTCCGGCCCGCGTCATATTGAAAACGAATGATTTTGATTTTTAATATCACAAAGGCTGATGTATCATGCGAAACCTTGATGTCACTGTCCTGCGCAGTTTTGTGGCCGTGGCCCAGACCGGGGGCGTCACCCGTGCGGCGGGGTTTTTGAACCTGACGCAATCTGCGGTGTCGATGCAGCTCAAGCGGTTGGAAGAGCTTCTGGGGCTGGAGCTGCTGGACCGGACGGCGCGGCGCATTGCCTTGACCGCAGCAGGTGAGCAGTTGCTGGGCTATGCCCGTCGCATGGTCGAATTGAACGACGAGGCATTTTCGAAACTGACGGCTTCTGAATATGCCGGGGAAATTCGGCTGGGCGTGCCGCATGACATTGTTTACCCGGTCATTCCGCTGGTGCTGCAACGGTTTGCCGCGGAAATGCCGCGGATGCGGGTGCGGCTGGTCACCAGCTACACCGCCAAACTGCGCGAGGATTTTTCGCGTGGGGAAACCGATCTGATCCTGACAACCGAGCGGTCATTGGGCGACGGGGGCACCACATTGGCAGAGATTGCCCTGCGCTGGGTTGGTGCGCCGGGGGGGCAGGTCTGGCGGCACCGTCCCCTGCGGTTGGCCCAGGCGGTGCAATGCGGTTTTCGCCCCGGCGTGATCGAAAGATTGAACCGCGCCGATGTGGACTGGACCTCGGTGGTGGAAACCGACAGCGACCGCACGGTCGAGGCGACGGTCAGCGCCGATCTCGCGGTTACGGCGTTGCTGGAGGGGACGGTGCCCGGGCAGTTGACCGAATTGCCGATGGGATGCGGTCTGCCGGATTTGGGCACCTATATGGTCAATCTCTACAGCAATGATCAGCCGGGCAATGAACCGGTGCGGTTGCTGTCTGATTTGGTGCGTCAGGCCTATGAAACGCTTTAGCCGCGTCAACGCCGATGGCCGTCAGGGTGTGACCACAACCTTGCCGGTGGATTTCCGGTCACGCAATAGCGCCAGCGCCTCTGCCGCGCGATCCAGCGGCAGAACATGGCTGACATGCGGGGAAATCCGACCGGCTCTGTGCCAGTCGATCAGGGTTTTCGAAATCGGTGACGACATCGGGGCGGAATTTCAGGTAGCCGCCCCAATAGACCCCCAGAACGCTCAGGTTTTTGACCAACAGATGGTTGGTTTTGACCTGCGGCACATCGCCGCTGGCGAAGCCGATCGGCAGGATGCGCGCCTCTGGATTGCAGGCCCGAAAGGCGGCTTCGAATTGTGCACCGCCAATGGGATCATAGACCACATCCGCCCCGCCCAAGGCCTTGACCTCGGCCCGGATGTCGGCGGTTGTGGCGTCGATCAGGTGGTCGGCCCCGGCGGTTTTTGCCACTGCCAGCTTGTCCGCGCCGCGAGCACAGGCAATCACCCGGGCCCCCATGATCTTGCCGATTTCCACCGCCGTAAGGCCCACCCCCGCCGCCCCGAGCACCAACAAGGTTTCGTCGGGTTGCAATCTTGCGCGATGCTGCAATGCGACATGCGAGGTGCCATAGGCGATCTGCAACGCCGCCGCGTCGGTAAAACTCATGCTGTCGGGCAGAACGACGGCGCGCGCCACGTCAAAACAACCGTATTCTGCCAGCCCGCCATGGCCGCCAAACACCGCAACCCGCGTGCCGGGCGCAGGGCCGTCCGTATTCGGGCCCAGCGCATCCACCACGCCGGCGACCTCCATTCCCAGGGTGAATGGCGCGGTCGGCGTGTCCTGATAGGTGCCCTTTTCCATCAGAATATCGGCAAAATTCAAACCGCAGGCCGCGATTTTCAACCGTAACTCCCCAGCCGCCGGATCGGGTTTCGGGCAGTCGGTCACCGCGGCTGCTGCCCCGGCGGTGGCGATCATGAATGCGCGCATTTTTCAAACTTGTCCTTTGAGGTGGGGGATGGTTAATGGCCGCGAGGTAACAGTTTCGCGCCACCGCCGTTTTGTAAATGGCGTGATATGTCGCGGCAATCGGGAGGGGCGACAGAGGCGGGCGGTGAGCGGTGTTTTCTTACCGTCCTGCGTGTGCCAGGCGTTAACCGTATTCTTTTTACGCGTTCTTTTTCCTTGCTTTCTGGTGTGCCATCCGTATCTTTTCCCAAGCTGCAGGGGTGCAATGTTGTAAATACTGTGCGGGGGTCACTCATTTCCGCATCAACTATAGTATGCGAACTCAGATGGATCTCTCCATCGGGGGCGCAAAGTAAAGGATGAATGGTATGCCACACCCCGTGGATGTGCATGTAGGCAAACGAGTCCGCCACCGTCGGTGGCTTGTTGGAATGACCCAGCAGCAGCTTGCCGAACATGTCGGAATCAAATTCCAGCAAATTCAGAAATATGAAACCGGTGCAAACCGGGTCAGTGCCTCGCGTCTTTGGGACATTGCAGATGCGCTGGAGGTTCCTGTCAGCTTCTTCTTTGAAGGTCTGGACGAAGGGGCAGAGGCCCCGACATCAGGGGAAAGCGGCGTGCCTGCCGATCTTCTGGGCGACAAGGAAGCGCTGGATCTGGTGCGGTCCTATTATGCGATCCCGGAAAATCAGCGTCGGCGCCTGTTTGAACTTGCCCGCGTGTTGAGCGACGTCGCATAAACCCCGCAAGAGCGCGGCCGCAAGGCGGCGCAAATCGGCGGGGGATGTTATGCAGAACGACGAAATGAGCCACCTCTGGAAGGTGGCGGATGAAATGGCCGACGCAGCGCGTGCGGCCATTTTGCCGTTTTTTCGGGGCACGGCCCTGGGGACGGAATCCAAACTGGCGGCGGGATTTGATCCCGTGACGGTTGCGGATCGCGCCGCAGAACGGGCCATGCGCGACGTCCTGGCCCAGCATCGCCCACAGGACGCCATTCTGGGCGAGGAATTTGGCGCGCAGGATGGCACATCCGGTCTGACATGGGTGCTTGATCCGATTGACGGCACACGCGGGTTCATTTCCGGCACGCCGACCTGGGGCGTGTTGATCGCCTTGTCGGATGCAAATGGGCCGCGCATGGGGGTGATTGATCAACCCTATATCGGCGAGCGGTTTCGTGGCGGCCCCGGCGTGGCGCGCATGGATGGCCCGCATGGGCAGGTGGAATTGGCGACAAAAACCACCGAGGCGCTGTCGGATGCAATTTTGTTCACCACGTTCCCCGAGGTTGGCACGCCCGAAGACAAGGTCGCGTTTGACCGTGTTGCGGCGCAGGTGCAGCTGACGCGATACGGTATGGATTGTTATGCCTATGCGCTGCTGGCGGCGGGGCAGGTCGATCTGGTGATCGAATCGGGGTTGAATGCCTATGATATTCAGGCCCCGATTGCGGTGATCGAAGCGGCGGGTGGTCTTGTGACCGATTGGTCGGGCGGGCCGGTGCATCAGGGCGGCCGCGCGCTGGCTGCTGCAAATGCGACCCTTCATGCCCAGGCGATGGCGATTTTGCAGGGGGCCTAGGCCAGCGTGCTTGATCGCCGGGGGGGGGTCGGGTAATTTGGCATCGGGACGTGCGAAATTTGCCCATTACCGGCGCGTTTGATTTCACCTCAGAAATGGGCCTGTCTCTGAGGGTACAAATGAAAGACATCCTGATAAAACGCGCCGCGCTGGTCCTGACGATGGATGACGCGGACCGTGAAATTGCTGAAAGTGACATCCGTTTGCAGGACGGCGTCATTGCCGAAATTGGCACGGATCTGGCCAGTGACGGCGAGGTGGTGCAGGCCGACGGTTGCCTTGTGACGCCGGGCCTGGTCAACACGCATCACCATTTGTATCAAACGCTGACCCGCGCGGTGCCGGGCGGGCAGGATGCCCTGCTGTTTGGGTGGCTGCAAACGCTTTACCCGATCTGGGCGCGGTTTGGCCCGGAAGAGATTTTCATCTCGGCACAGGTGGGTTTGGCGGAATTGGCCCTGTCGGGCTGTAGCCTGACCTCGGACCATCTTTACATGTATCCCAACGGCGCGCGGCTGGATAACTCGATTGCCGCCGCACGCGAGGTGGGTCTGCGGTTTCATCCCACGCGCGGCGCGATGTCGATTGGCGAAAGCGACGGCGGGCTGCCGCCGGATGCTCTGGTCGAACAGGAACGCGCGATTCTGGACGATTCGATTCGTGTGGTGGATGCCTTTCATGACCGATCCGAGGGCGCGATGGTCCGAGTCGGGCTGGCGCCCTGTTCGCCGTTTTCGGTCAGCCGGGATCTGATGCGCGAGGCGGCGATATTGGCGCGCGACAAGGGCGTGATGCTGCACACGCATCTGGCCGAAAATGACGAGGATATCGCCTTTTCCCTGGAGAAGTTCGGCTGTCGTCCGGGGCAATATGCCGAGGATCTGGGATGGACCGGCGATGATGTCTGGCACGCGCATTGTGTGAAGCTGGACGGGCAAGAGATTGATCTCTTTGCCAAAACACGCACCGGCGTGGCGCATTGCCCCTGTTCCAACTGTCGCCTTGGCTCTGGCATTGCGCCGGTGCGTGCGATGCGGGATGCGGGCGTCAAGGTGGGGCTGGGCGTGGACGGGTCGGCGTCGAATGACATTGGCAATCTGGTGGGCGAGGCCCGTCAAATGATGCTGTTGCAGCGGGTTGCCCTTGGCGCGGACGCGATCAGCGCCCGCGAGGCGCTGCGCATTGCCACTCGCGGTGGGGCAGAGGTTCTGGGCCGCGATGATTGCGGTCAGATCGCCCTTGGCAAACGCGCTGATCTGGCGATCTGGGACATGTCGGGGATCGAAGCCGCCGGCAGTTGGGATGCGGGGGCGATGCTGCTGGCGGGGCCAAACAAGGTGCGTGATCTCTTTGTCGAAGGGCGCGCCGTGGTGCGCGATGGCAATGTCGTGTCGTTCGATTTGCCGGCCGCAATTGCCCGTCAGAACACGCTGGCGCACAGGCTCATGGCATGAGACGCCGGGATGTCCTGGCGGCGGGCTTGTGTTGGTGCGCCGCGCCGACACTGGGCGATGAACGCGCGGCTTTGAATTCGGTCAATCAATTGCGTCGATTGCGTGGGCGGCGGGCCTTGCGGTGGTCATCGCCGCTGGTCCTCGCCGCACAGGCCCATGCCGATGACATGGCACGCGGCGGATTTTTCGCGCATCAGGGCGCGAATGGTTCTGACGTCGGGGCCCGGGTGACTGCGGCGGGGTATCGCTGGTGCGGGGTGGCGGAAAACATCGCCAAGGGCCAGACGACGCTGGATAAGGCATTGAAAGGCTGGCGCACCTCGCGGGGGCATCGGCGCAACATGATGGACCGCGAGATGACCGATCTTGGCGTTGCGCGCGGGGCGGGCAACATCTGGGTCATGGTGCTGGCGCGGGGCTGCTGAACATCGCGTTTCGGGGCCGGGTCACACCAGACATCCATTGATCCAGGTCGCACGTACGGCCCGATCGTCGCCCATCATGATGGTGGGAAACAGCGCCTCCCATGGATCATTGGCGGTGGCGAAACGTTGGGCAATCGCCGGGGTCGACGCAAGGTCCAGCACCACAAGGTCCGCCGTCATGCCGGGGGCGAGATTGCCGATTTCATCGTCCAGATGCAGCGCCTTGGCCGATCCTTGTGTCGCAAGCCACATGAGTTGCGCGGCATGTAGCGGCGTGCCGACCAATTGGCCGATCTCATAGGCCGCCGCCATGGTGCGCAGCATGGAAAAGCTGGACCCGCCGCCGGTGTCGGTCGCCAACCCAACCGACAATCCGCGCGCCTTCATCGCGGCGGTGCGAAACAGACCAGAGCCGATAAAGGTGTTGGAGGTCGGGCAATGGACCAATGCCGCGCCGACCTCGGCCAGGCGATCAATTTCCCGCTCTTCCAGATGGATCGCATGACCATAGAGCCCACGTGCGCCCAAAAGTCCGTGCGCCTCGTAGGTATCAAGATAATCCCGCGCCTCGGGATAGAGCGATTTCACCCAGGCGATTTCATCGGTTTGCTCGCTCAGATGTGTTTGCATCAGACACTCCGGGTGTTCGCCCCACAGCGCCCCCATCGCCGCCAGTTGTTCCGGCGTTGACGTCGGTGAAAATCGCGGCGTGATGGCATAGCGCAGCCTGTCCTGACCGTGCCAGCGCTCCAGCAACGCCTTGCTGTCGTCATAGGCGCTTTGCGGCGTGTCGCGCAGATCATCCGGCGCATTGCGGTCCATACAGGTCTTGCCCGCGACCACACATTGCCCGCGTGTCTGTGCCGCGGTGAAAATCGCATCAACACTGGCGGGATGAATGGTACAGAAACTGGCCACCGTGGTGGTGCCATGTGCGGCGGTCAGATCAAGATAGCGGGTCGCGATGTCCTTGGCATAGGCCGGATCGGCAAAGCGCGCCTCTTCGGGAAAGGTATAGGTGTTCAACCAGTCAATCAGCCGCAGGCCCCAGCTGGCGATCATCGCGGTTTGCGGGAAATGCACATGTGCATCGACAAAACCGGCACAGATCAGATCCGCACCATAAGCCACTTCCTCGGCCTTGGGGTGACTTGCGCGCAGCGCGTCGGCGGTGCCTGTCGCCACAATCCGCCCGTCATCGACCAATACGCCGCCGTGGCGGTGCAGGGTGCAGGCCTCGGCAAAAGGCACTGAAAACGGATCTGCCCGAAAGCTGAGCGTCTGGCCGGTCAAAAGCTTCATTTTGCCACCCCTCATTGTTGAATGTTGTCGTCAATTGTGGCTTGGCAAATCTTGCCGATGTCTGCACGACAATTCCTGTGAGACCACTGTTTCTTTTTCCGACACTATCGTATGTTTCTCTAAAATCGAGCCTGCGGGGCAAAAGAAAAATCATGCAAGACCAGAGTGAAGACCTGCCCATCCACGACGAGGCGGAAGACGCCGAAAATGCCTATGTGCTGGAACGCAAGGCGGTCATGGCGATTCTCTATGCGGTTGAAACCGGAAACCGCGAGGCGCTGGTCGCGGCGATGGAACCGTTGCACGCCGCCGACATCGCCGACCTTCTGGAACAGGTCAATCCGTTTGATCGGGCGCGGCTGATCCGGCTCTATGACAAGGAATTCGACGGCGAAATCCTGTCCGAGCTGGACGAAAGCATTCGGGAAGAAGTGATTTCGGTCCTCAACCCCGAGGTTCTGGCCGATGCTGTGCGCGAGCTGGACAGCGACGATGTGGTCGATCTGATCGAGGATCTGGAAGAACCGCAACAGGCGGCGATTCTGGGCGCGCTGGAAGAACCGGACCGGGCGGCGGTCGAACAATCCATGGCCTACCCGGAATATTCCGCAGGCCGTTTGATGCAGCGCGAAGTGGTGCGCGCGCCGGAACATTGGACCGTGGGCGATGCCATAGATTTCCTGCGCAGCAGCACCGATCTGCCGGAACAATTCTATCATGTTGTGCTGGTCGATCCGCGGATGCACCCGATTGGCAACATCACGCTGGGCAAACTGATGGGTGCGCGCCGCAATGTGCCGCTGGTGGATCTGACAGAAGAGGTGTTTCGTGTCATTCCCGCCACCCAGGTCGAGGGCGATGTGGCCTATGCCTTTAACCAATATCACCTGATTTCTGCCCCCGTGGTGGATGAAGAGGGCCGTTTGGTCGGCGTGATCACCATTGACGACGCGATGGCGGTTCTGGACGAAGAACACGAAGAAGACATCATGCGTCTGGCGGGGGTTGGCGAAGGCTCGCTTTCGGACAAGGTTGTTGAAACCACCAAGCAGCGCCTGCCGTGGCTGGCGGTCAACCTGTTGACGGCGGTGATGGCGTCGCTGGTGATTGCGCTGTTCGAAGGCGCCATTGCCGAATTGGTGGCGTTGGCGGTTCTGATGCCGATTGTGGCCTCGATGGGCGGCAATGCGGGCACGCAGTCGCTGACCGTGGCGGTGCGCGCGATTGCCACCAAAGACCTGACCGGCGCGAACGTTTGGCGGGTGATCCGACGCGAAGTCCTTGTTGGTTTGGTCAATGGGGTGATTTTTGCCGTCGTGATGGCGATTGTCGGCATGGTCTGGTTCGGCTCGCCGGCGCTGGGCTATGTGATTGCCGCGGCGATGGTGATCAACATGGTGATCGCCGGGTTGGCGGGCACGGTGATTCCGGTGGTGCTGGACAAGGTCGGGGTCGATCCGGCACTGGCCTCGGGCGCCTTTGTGACCACGGTGACCGATATTGTCGGCTTCTTTGCCTTTCTTGGGTTGGCGGTTGTGGTGTTGTTGTGACCGATCTGGCCGCCCGCAAACGCGCCGCACGCCAGGCGGGTTTCGCCCGGCGTCAGCTGGCCCACGAGGCCGCCGGGCCAGGCCGGGCCGGGGTCTTGTCCTCGTTGCTGGCGGGGTATCGCGGCGTGCCGCTTTCGGGCTACATGGCGATGCGCACCGAGATTGATCCACTGCCCGCGATGGAAGAGGCTGCGGCACATGGCCCGGTCTGTGTGCCGGTGATCGAGACCAAGGGCGCACCGCTGAAATTTGCCCGGTGGGAACCGGGCTGTGCCATGGTTGATGGCCCGTTCGGCGCGTCTGTGCCTGCGATGCTGGACTTTATTGAACCGGAAATCGTGATTGTGCCACTGGTGGCCTTTTCGCGCAGCGGTGGCCGGTTGGGCTATGGCGGCGGGTTTTATGACCGCACGCTGGAAATGCTGCGCGCGGCGCGCCCGACACTGGCAATTGGCTTTGCCTATGCGGCACAAGAAGACCCGGACCTGCCGTTGGAGCCCACCGATCAGCCGCTGGATGTGATCGTGACCGAAAAGGCTGTGATCACACCCGGCGTCTAACCTTTGCGCAGCTCCCGCCAGGCCGGTTCATCTGCTGCGCGCAACCGTTCCAGCGCCGCTTCGGCGTCGGCGCGCAAGGCGGCCTTGCTGTCGGATTTGACCGCTTCGATCTGCTGCACCATTGCGTCGATCTCTGGCAGGGGGGTGCCTGTGGCCTCGGACAGGGTTTGCAGCGCCTCCAGGATCTTGCCCAACTGCTTGCCATAGCTGGCCACTTCGACCTGCACCTTATGTTCGATTTCCGGCACGCCCTTGATGTCAGGGGACAGGATTTGCGGGGTAATTTCCTGGGTCACATCGCCGGAAAATGGCGCGCGGATCATCGGCGCCCAGATGTCAAAAGGGGTCAACATGCAAAATCTCTCGGTTGCGGTCGCAATGAACGGACAATGCCAGACACAATCAGGGTTGTGAATTGCACCGTCAACTCAATTATAAGTATGGATTTGGCGGATTTGCGGGCCAGAATTTCGTATTCTTCTCTTGCCGTTTTGTGTTTGTGACCCTACCCAAACGATATGCGTATACTCTTTCTTGGTGATGTGATGGGCCGTGCGGGCCGCAAAGCGGTCAGTGACCGTCTTGCCGGGCTTCGGGCCGATTGGAAGCTCGACTTTGTGGTGGTGAACGGCGAAAATGCCAGCAACGGCATGGGGTTGACCGGCGATCACGCCAAACTTCTGCTTGATGCGGGCGCCGATTGCGTCACCCTGGGCGATCATGCGTTTGATCAACGCGACATGCTGCAATTCATCGAAAGCGAGCCCCGCGTTCTGCGCCCGATGAATTTTGCCAAGGATGCGCCGGGGCGCGGTGCGGCAATCTTTGATGCCGGTCGGGGGCGTCGTATTCTGGTGGCTCAGGCCCTGGGTCAGGTGTTCATGAAACGCCCATTTGATGATCCTTTTTCAGCGGTTGATGCAATTTTACGCAGCCACCCGCGCGGCGGCCAGGTCCAGGCCAGCCTGATTGACATGCATTGCGAAGCCACCAGCGAAAAAATGGGCATGGGCCATTTCTGTGATGGCCGCGCCAGCGTGGTTGTCGGCACCCACACCCATGTGCCCACCGGGGATGCCCAGATCCTGCCCGGCGGCACTGCGTTTCAATCGGATGCGGGCATGTGTGGTGACTATAATTCGGTTATTGGCATGGACAAAGCCGAGCCAATGCGCCGTTTCATCACCGGTATGCCCAAAGGCCGGTTCACCCCCGCAAGCGAAGAGGCGACGCTCAGCGGGCTGATGGTCGAAACCGATGACCGCAACGGCGCGGCGACGGCGGTTCATATGGTGCGCCAGGGCGGGCGTCTGCAACAATCCGGCCCGACCGTTTGATTTTCGGCAAGTAACGCGGCCCTTGCTCCTGCGGATGCAAGGGTAAGACTATGCGCTGGGCGCGTTGAAAAGGGCCGATATGTTCAGCATTCTGGAATTGTCACCAACCTCCGAAGCCATGGCGACATTGGGCGTTGTTCTCGTGATGTTCGTTCTGTTCGTCCGAGAGGTGTATCCGACCGAGGTTGTCGCCCTGTCCGGCGCGGCCTTTTTGATGGTTACGGGGGTCTTGCCCTATGACAAAGGGCTGGAGGTTCTGTCGAACCCCGCGCCCTGGACCATCGCGGCGATGTTCATTGTCATGGGCGCGCTGGTGCGCACCGGCGCCTTGGACAGCTTTACCAAAATGGCCGACCGTCAGGCCCAATCAAACCCGAAACTGGCGATTGCCATGATGATGGCCTTTGTGGTGCTGGCCTCGGCGGTGGTGTCGAACACCCCGGTTGTGGTGGTGATGATCCCGGTCTTTGTGCAATTGTCGCGCACGCTGGGGGTCAATGCCTCCAAGCTTTTGATCCCGCTCAGCTATGGCGCGATCCTTGGCGGCACGTTGACGCTGATCGGCACATCGACCAACCTGTTGGTCGACGGTGTGTCGCGGTCGCTGGGCCAGGCCCCGTTTACCATATTCGAAGTGACGCCGCTGGCGGTGGTTCTGGTCGCCTGGGGGATGATCTACCTTCGGTTTGTTGGCCCCTATCTCTTGCCGGATCGTGACAGCATGGCCGATCTGCTGAGCGACAAAAGCCGGATGAAATTCTTTACCGAGGCCGTGATCCCGCCGGAAAGCAACCTGATCGGTCGCGAAGTGACCGGGGTGCAATTGTTCAAACGCGATGGCGTGCGGTTGATTGACGTGGTGCGCGGCGACCTGTCGCTGCGGCGCGACCTGAAGAACGTGCAGCTGCAAGTCGGTGACCGGGTGGTTCTGCGCACCCAGATGACCGAACTTCTGTCCTTGCAGCGCGATAAATCCCTGAAACGCGTGGATCAGGTCTCTGCCGTGGAAACCACCACGGTCGAGGTGCTGATCACACCGGGCTGCAAGATGGTCGGCCGGTCTATGGGGTCGATGCGGCTGCGGCGGCGGTTCGGGGTTTATCCGCTGGCTGTGCATCGTCGAAATCAGAATATCGGGCGCCAGCTGGATGAATTGGTGGTGCGGGTGGGGGATACCCTGCTGCTGGAAGGCGCCGCGGACGACATCAAACGTCTGGCAACCGAGATGGATTTGGTGGATGTCACCCAACCCTCGGCGCGGGCCTATCGGCGTGGCCATGCCCCGGTGGCCTTTGTGGCGCTGTTCGGCATCGTCGGTCTGGCGGCCTTTGGAATGGCCCCGATCTTCCTGCTGAGTTTTGCAGCCGTTGCCGTGGTGTTGCTGACGCGCTGTATCGACGCGGATGAGGCGTTTTCCTTCGTCGATGGCCGCCTGCTGTCCCTGATCTTTGCGATGCTGGCGATTGGCGCGGCGTTGGAACATTCCGGCGCGGTGGCGCTGATTGTCGATGGCGTCGCACCCTATATCGGGCTGTTGCAGGCCCCTCTGATTATCTGGGCCATCTATCTGCTGACCTCGATCCTGACCGAGATGGTCAGCAATAACGCGGTGGCGGTGGTGGTCACGCCGATTGCCATCGGTCTGGCAGGGGCGCTGGGCGTCGATCCCCGGCCGCTGGTGGTGGCTGTCATGGTCGCGGCGTCGGCCAGCTTTGCCACCCCGATCGGCTATCAAACCAACATGCTGGTCTATGGCCCCGGCGGCTATCGCTTCACCGACTTCCTAAAGGTCGGCATCCCGCTCAACCTCTCCATCGGCCTGCTGGCCAGCTTCATGATCCCGTTCCTGTGGCCGCTTCATCCATAACGCTGAACAAATCGGCGCAGGATGATCTCAGGCTGGGTGACATCCGCCGCATGGCACATCGCAATCAGATCTTCTGCCGTGTCTGGCGGGAAATAGCCATGGTTGCGGTAGACGCGAATGCGATCTTCAAAAACCTGGCCATCGGCCTCGGGATGAAACTGTGTGGCATAGACGTTCTGGCCATATCGCACCATCTGGAACGGGCAGGGGGCAGAGGCCAGCAGATGCACACAGCCCTGCGGCAGCGATTGCAGCGCCTCCTTGTGGCCGACAAAGGCCTCAAATGTCTCCGGCAATCCGTCCAATAACGGATCTTGCCGCCCATCCTCGGTCAGTTGGCACAGGGTCGGCCCCACCGCTTCGCCATACCGTGCCTTGGAAACATCCCCGCCCAAATGTGCGCCCAATATGCCGATGCCATAACAACACCCCATAAACGGATGATCATGATCCGAAATTGCAGGCATCAAAGACAAGACCGCAGCCTCGATCCGCGCCTCAACCGGCGACTTCTTGTCCGGTGCGTCCGACACACATCCGGGCCCACCCCCGACAATCACCCCGGAAAAATCGCGCGGGTCCAGATCGCTTGGCAGATCTTCACAATCCAGCCGAATGCGATGGCACTGCGCCTCTGCCAAACCCGCCTTGTCGCGGATCGCCGCATATTCCGCGTCCGAAGCATCCGCCTCGGGCCGCAATTGCAAGATCAGAAAATGTCCCATGCCTGCCTCTTAATCGGCGACCCCACAAAGCAAAAGTCCGCGTTGTCGTCTTCGTCTTCTTCTGTTCACAAATATCCCGGGGAGTCCCGCAGGGACGGGGGCTGGCCCCCTTCTTCATCGCGGTTCTCACAGCGGCCAGAACAGCAATATTGCCGGCACCGACACCGCGATCACCAAAATCTCCAGCGGCAATCCCATGCGCCAGTAATCGCCAAAGCGATAGCCCCCGGGGCCAAGGATCAGCGTGTTGTTCTTGTGGCCGATCGGGGTCAGGAACGCCGCCGAGGCCGCCACCGCCACGCACATCAAAAACGGATCGGGCGACACATTCAAACTCTGGGCCATCTGGATGCCGACCGGGGCTGCGACAATTGCGGTTGCGGTGTTGTTCAACACATCCGACAGCGTCATGGTCACCACCATCAGGACGGTCAGCACCGCCCAAACCGGCCAGCCCTCGGTAAAGCCAACCAAAGCCCCGGCAATCAATTCGGTGCCGCCGGATGTCTCTAGCGCGGCGCCAAGCGGGATCATCGACCCCAAAAGCACCACGACGGGCCATTCGATATGATCATAAAGCTCGGCCAGGGGCAGGATTTTCAACAACACATAGGCCACAACCACCAGCCCCAGCGCCACCGGCAGATAGATCAGGCCGAAACTGGCCGCGGCCACCGCGCCGGCAAACAATCCGATTGCCATCCAGGTCTTGGAATTTTCGGTCACCGCCAAACCCCGGTCCGCCAGCGGCAAGACGCCCAGCCATTCCACAACCGTAGGCCCGCTTTCACGCGGGGCGAGTAGCAACAGAATATCCCCCGGTTCGATTTCCGTGCGCTGCATCTGTTGGGTAATCCGGCGACCTTTGCGCGAAATCCCCATCAAAATGGTCCGATGCCGCCAGACCAGACCAACGGATTGCACGGTCTTGCCCACAAGGCGAGAGGTGTCGGGGACGACCACTTCAATCAGGGTCAGCCCTTCGAAATCCGCCTTCAGCAGCTCCTCTCGCTTCTCGTCGGAAAAGGCCAGATCAAGGGTCGAGCGGAATTCGTCCAGCGCATCTGGCGTCGCCTCCAACACCAGCGCATCCCCGGCTTCGATCAGGGTGTTCAAAACCGAGCCATAGCGCCGCTTGCCATCGCGAATCAGCCCGACAATGGCCACATCGGATTTGTCGGCAACTTCACGCAGCTCGCGTACACGCTGGCCGACAATCTTGTTGTCCGCCGGCACGGTCAATTCCGCAATATAGGGTTCCAGCTCGCCGGCCTTGCTCAGGGCGTCTTCGCGCACCGGAATCAACCGCCAGCCGATCAACGCCACGAACAACAGTCCCGCCAGCGCCGCCACGCCACCGACCGGGGCAAAATCGAACATTGCAAAAGGCGTGCCCAGGGTCTCGCCCCGGATCGAGGCGATGATGATGTTTGGCGGGGTGCCGATCAAGGTGACCATGCCGCCAAGGATGGTGGCAAAGCTGAGAGGCATCAGCGATTGCGCCGGACTGCGCCCGGCCTTGCGGGCGGTCTGAATATCGACCGGCATCAACAGCGCCAGGGCCGCGACATTGTTCATGAAACCCGACAGAACCGCACCAACCCCGCCCATGATGGCGATATGCGCGCCAAGCGCCCGGCTCTGGTCGACCAGCGTGCGGGTGATCAGCAACACCGCACCCGACCGCACCAACCCGGCCGAGACCACCAGCACCAGCGCCACGATCAAGGTCGCGGGATGGCCAAAGCCGTCAAAGGCATGTTTGGTTTCAACCACGCCAAACACCACGCCCAGCAACAGGGCGGAAAAGGCGACGATGTCATAACGAAACCGCCCCCAGAGCAAGAATCCGAAGACAGCCCCGAAGAGCGAAAAGAGAATGATCTGGTCCGTGGTCATGGCGTGGCCTCCTGTCGCCACTTGACCCTTTCCCCGCGCCAACCGCAACCGGCTTGCGAACAGAGGCTGTGCTGGATTATAGACATGCCTGATCAGCAGACATTATATGAGGCAGCCATGGCCGGCCATTCAAAATGGGCAAATATCCAACACCGCAAGGGTCGCCAGGATGCGGCCCGTTCGAAATTGTTTTCGAAATTGTCAAAAGAAATCACCGTCGCCGCCAAGATGGGCGATCCTGACCCGGACAAGAACCCGCGCCTGCGGTTGGCGGTCAAGGAAGCCAAATCGCAATCCGTGCCAAAGGATGTGATCGACCGCGCGATCAAGAAATCGCAAGCGGCAGAAGGCGATGAATACGAAGAAATCCGCTATGAGGGTTATGGCCCCGGCGGCGTTGCCGTGATTGTCGAGGCAATGACCGACAACCGCAACCGCACCGCGTCGACTGTGCGGTCGACCTTTACCAAGGCGGGCGGCAATCTGGGCGAGACTGGTTCTGTCGGTTTCATGTTCGAGCGCAAGGGCGAGGTGATCTATCCCGCGTCGGTCGGCGACAACGATACGGTCATGATGGCCGCGATCGAAGCCGGGGCCGAGGATGTCGAAAGCTCCGAGGATGGTCATGTGGTGTATTGCGCCGATACCGACCTCAATGACGTGGCCACCGCGCTTGAGGCCGAGTTGGGCGAATTGGATTCGACCAAGCTGATCTGGAAACCCACCACCACAACCGAGCTGGATCTGGATGGGATGCAGAAGTTGATGCGCCTGATTGATGCGTTGGAAGACGATGACGACGTGCAGCGTGTCACCGCCAACTTTGATGCGTCTGACGAGGTGATGGAACAGCTGTAATTGGTGGTTTTCCGCCCGCAATCGGGTTGCCCCAAGCGTATTGCAGGAAAAGTGGTTCCCGGTTTTCCGTCTGCAATCGCGCCACTAAATACTGCCCGCCTGTTGGCGGACAGGGCGAACGGGCCCCCAACCTGACCTTCCCCCGGACCCGGGGGAAGGGACATTCGGATGTCTGGACCCAGACACATGCCGGGTGGTCTGATTGGCTGGCGTGGCGGCGGTCTGTGGCGGCCATGGCGGTGTATTCCGGTTGCAGGGCGACGGCGGCTGACGCAGGGTTGAGAGATGGAAAACGCGCAAGGCTATCCCAGAGTGGCAACGATGGGGGTGACGGCGATGCTGGTCACCTTTGGCGATACGCCACAGGGGGGCGCCAACCGCGCGGCGCGCGCGTTTCGGGCGGCGGTGGATGCGGCGGGCTGGAATGGGGTTGAAGAGACAACCGTTTCGTTGACTTCGACAATGGTGTCCTTTGATCCGCTGCGGATCAGCCATGCAGAGATCCGGTTGCAGATAGACCGCTTGCTGGCGGAGCGGGATTGGGGCGCGGTGCCGAACACGGGCAGGCGCCATTGGCGAATTCCCGCGGTGTTTGGCGGGGCTGCCGGCCCGCAACTGGCAGAAGCTGCGGCGCTGGCCGGGACGGATGAGGCGGGGGCGATTGCCGCCTTTTGCTCTGCACCGATAGAGGTTCTGACACTCGGGTTTGCACCGGGGCAACCCTATCTCGGGATGTTGCCGGACAATTGGGACATTGCACGCCAGACCGCGCTGACACCTCAGGTGCCGCAGGGGGCAATTGTGGTCGCGGTGCGTCAGCTGATCATCTTTACCAATCCGGCGCCAACCGGGTGGCGCCATGTCGGCCAATGTGGATTTCGCACCTTTCAGCCCGATGCCTCGCCGCCGATGGCGTTGCGGGCCGGCGATCAAGTGAGCTTTTTGCCGGTGTCCGAGGCGGAACTGGCCGCACATATTGCAGCTGACAGCAGCGGCATGGCCGGTGCCAGCGTCGAGGCCATTCCATGAGCCGCCAATCCACCGGACAGCTTTTGGTGCATCAGGCCGGGCCGGGGCTGACGGTCCAGGATTTGGGCCGCCCCGGCTGGTTGGCGCAGGGGTTGGCGCGTGGCGGGGCGGCCGATCGGCTTGCACTGGCAGAGGCAGAGGCGCTTTTGGGCGCGCCGGGAGCCGCACTTGAGATGGCGGCGGGGGGCGGGGTGTTTTCTGTTGATCGTCCCGCCCGCATTGCCCTGACCGGCGCGCCGATGGCGGCGAATGCCGACGGTCAGCGGCTGGTCTGGAACGCGTGTCATATGCTTGCGCCGGGGGTCTGTTTGACACTGCAGCCATTGGGCGTTGGGGTCTACAGCTATCTTTCGGTTGGCGGTGGCCTTGCCACGCCGACCGTGATGGGCGCACGTGCGACGCATTTGATTGCCGGGCTGGGCGGGCCAATTGCGGCGGGTGATACGCTTGCGCTGGGCGACGATCCCGGCGGGCCGGTGGCGCAGGTGCTGCCCGATCCGGCGCGGTTCGGCGGCGGCGAGCTGCGGTTTGTGCATGGCTTTCAAAGTCATTTGTTCGACCCAGAGGTGCGGGCCACGTTTGAAACCACGCAGTTTCTGCGCGATGCGCGTGGCAATCGCCAGGGCGTGGCGCTGATCGCGGGCGCGACGCGGTTTGCGGCCAAAAGCGGGCTGACCATCTTGTCCGAACCGATCTTGCCCGGTGATATTCAAATGACCGGGGATGGCGTGCCCTATGTGCTGTTGGCCGAGTGTCAGACCACCGGCGGCTATCCCCGGATCGGCACGGTGATCCCGCCGGACCTGCCAATTGTGGCCCAGGCCGCGCCCGGTACCGCGCTGCGGTTTCGTCGTATTTCCGTAGAAGAAGCCGTGACAGAGATGCAGCGAGAGGCGACAAGCCGCGCGGCGCTTGCCCGTCAGCTGCGTCCCTTGGTGCGCGATCCTTCGGTGGCGGATCTCTTGTCACATAACCTGATCTCCGGGGTTTGGCCCACGGCGCAAGACGGTCAGGAAGATGGATTGCCGGGATGACGGGCTGCACCGCCCCCGGCGCCAGAGTGTAGTCTGGCCAAGGCGACCAAAGACCGCCAAACTGCGCGCAAATCATCAAAGATCATGTAAGGGCGACACCCCCGGAGGCGAAACATGAGCGGATCAGACAAAGAAGTGGCGATGCATCGCCTGACACTGGCCCTTGTCGGGGCATGTGCCGGATTGGCGGCCTGGTTTTTCGGCGAATTGGCCGAGACGATGTTCCATCGCCCGCGGCTGTTTCTGTTCACCGTGACGGCGGTCATGGGCGGTTTTGGGCTGTTCCTTGGGATTGTCGGGCCATTGCGTTGGGCTTCGGCGGCATTGGGGGCTGCGGTGATGGCGGTGTTGATCGCCGGGTTGATGACCTGGGACACCACCGGGTTTGACACGTTGGAGCCGTTTTTTGACAGCGGTTTGCCCTTCTCTGCGATGGCGCTGTTGCTGTTCGTTGGAACGCCTTTTGTCTCTGCCGCGTTGCAACGATCGGGGGGCTGGCGTGACTATGCCCTGTTGTTTGATACGGCCTGGGCCATTTTGGTGCGGTATCTGGCGGCCTGGCTGTTTACGGCGGTGGTCTGGGGGATTGTGTATCTGTCGGATGCGCTGTTCGAAATCGTCGGGGTGACGGTCATTGATGACCTGCTCGAACTTGATCCGGTGCCTTTTGCGCTGACGGGGATGTTTCTGGGGCTGGCAATGGCGATCATGCACGAGCTGCGGGACTATGTGTCGCCGTTTCTGGTGTTGCGGCTGTTTCGGGTGATCCTGCCGGTGTTGACCCTGGTGGTGGCGGTGTTTCTGATTGCGCTGCCCCTGCGCGGCATGGATCAGCTTTTCGGCAGCCTGTCTGTGGCGGCGACGTTGATGGCGGTGGCGATTGCCGCGATCACATTGGTGACATCGGCGCTTGATCGCAGCCCAGAGGACATGGTGCGCGCGCCGCTGATGCGCGGCGCGGCGCGGATCATGTGCCTGGTGTTACCTTTGCTCTGTGCGGCGGCGGCCTGGGCGGTTTGGTTGCGGGTGGATGCCTATGGATGGACACCGGCGCGGGTGGCGGCGGCGTTCAGCGCCGGTTTGTTGCTGGTGTATGCGCTGGCCTATGCGGGGTCGGTGCTGTTGCCCGATTGGGCGGGGCGGATCCGCCAGACCAACCTTTTCATGGCATTGGCGGTCCTGGCGCTGTCTGCGCTTTGGTTGACGCCGATCTTGAATGACACGGCAATCTCGACCCAATCCCAGGTGAGCCGGTTCAAGGCTGGCAAAGTGACGGTTGACGATGTGGCGCTTTGGGAAATGAAAAATGATTGGGGCCGGGCAGGCGCGGCGGGGCTGGCAGAGTTGCAGGCCCTTGCGGACGCGGGCGCGCACCCGGCGGCCGGCGACCTGTCCCTGGCCTTGCAGCGGCTGACGGAAACAGACAGCAGGTTCGTGTTTGAGCGTGACCGCAATCAACGCAAGATCACCGAAAATGACATGACCGAATTGTTGAACCAGATCGTGGTCTTTCCCGAAGGCCAGTCGATCACCGCAGAGGAACTGCGCAGTTTGCAGCCGCATATTCACCAGCAACTGACCGAAAGCTGTCCGCTGGCCGATGCGGAGGGGCCCGGATGTGTCATGATCCTTGACGATTTGAACCCGCATAAACCGGGGCAGGAAGGGGTGTTGCTGCAACGCACCGCTGCGGATGACGGGGTCAAGGTTCAAACCCTGTACCGGCGCAATGGCGGGCTGGAAACGGGCGGTGGCCTGTTTGTCGATGTCAGTGGCGCGGCCCTGTCTGCCCAAAGTGCGGCGCTGATCGCTGCGATGAACTCTGGCGAGATTCGGATCGAACCCAGCCAGACCCAAATGATTACCTTCGGCGGGATCAGTGTAATTCCCTAGGATTTTAGATGTTGGGAGAACATTAACCGATAGGCGGCCATGGTGTGCCCAAAGGAGGCAGGTCATGCATGGACTGATCAATCGCGCGATCCAATGTTTTTATCGCGACACCTATGGTGCGTTGGCCTGGGGTGAGGTCGTGCGGCAATTGGATCTCGATTTTTCGGATTTCGAGCCGATGCTGCATTATGACAGCGCGCTGACACATCGCATGGTCGATGAAATGGCCGCCGCCCTGGGCAAAGAGCGTGAGGCCGTACTGGAAGATGTCGGAACCTATCTGATTTCCAACCCCGAGGTCGAAGCGCCACGGCGCTTGCTGCGCTTTGGTGGCGTGACATTCCTGGATTTTCTGCATTCGCTGGATGATCTGCCCGACAGGGCGCGTTTGGCGGTCGAGGATCTGGAGCTGCCGCTTCTGGAATTGCGCGATCACGGGGCAAACCAGTTCAGCCTGCTGTGTTCCGGTGATCTGATGGGCTTCGGGCATGTTTTGGTCGGGGTTTTGCGTGCGATGGCCGATGATTATGGCGCCCTTGTGTTCCTGGAACACACCGGTGTGTTTCACGGTGCAGAGGTTATTGAAATTACCCTGATCGAAGCCGCTTTTGCGGAAGGGCGAAGTTTTGAGCTGGGTGTTGCCCGGGCGGAGGGGCAGTAATGGGACCCAATTGCGACATGTTGGATATGTTCTGTCCGATGCATCTGACGCTGGACCGGGCTGGGCATATTGCCCATGTCGGCCCCACATTGGCAAAATTGCGCCCCGATCAGGTCTTGGTCGGGCAACGATTTCTGGAAGTATTCGAACTGCGCCGACCCCGCAGTGTCGAGGCGATGGCCGATCTTATGGCCCATGCCGGCACCAAGCTGAATCTGCGGTTTCGCGATGGCCAGCAGACCGGATTGGTCGGCGTTCTGGTCGCGCCGCCGGATTTTGGTGGCGGTGCGGTGATCAACCTTTCCTTCGGGATCTCGGTGGTTGATGCGGTGGGGGATTACGCCCTGACCGGTGCTGATTTTGCGGCAACCGATCTGACCATTGAAATGCTCTATCTGGTCGAGGCGAAATCCGCCGCGATGGAGGCGTCTCGCAAGCTGAACCTGCGGCTGCAGGGGGCCAAGATCGCCGCCGAAGAACAGGCTTTTACCGATACATTGACCGGATTGAAAAACCGCCGGGCGATGGATCACGTCCTGTCGCGCGCGGCCTCTGGCGGCGGGCGGTTTGCGCTGGTGCATTTGGATCTCGATTTCTTCAAGGCGGTGAATGACACCAAAGGCCACGCCGCCGGTGATCACGTATTGCAGGAAGTGGCGCGCATTCTGGTGGAAGAAACCCGAACCGAAGACACGGTCGCGCGTGTGGGGGGCGATGAATTCGTGCTGCTGATGTCGGGGCGGATGAACCGCAAGCGGCTGGCACGCATATCCGAACGCCTTGTCGAGCGGTTGGAAAAACCAATTGTCTTTGGCGAAGACACCTGCCAGATTTCTGCCAGTATCGGCATTGTCCTCAGCGAGGATTACGCCGAACCCGATATTGCGCAAATGCAGGATGACGCTGATTTTGCGCTTTATGCCTCGAAACACCGGGGGCGGGCCTGTCATACCTTTTACGACCTTTCGCTGCGCAATGCGGCCTTTGCCGGGGCCGCGCCGCCCAGCAGCCGTGGGGACAACACGACAAATTAAGGTATCCCGCTGATCCGCCCACATGTTTTCCAGCGCGTTCTGCGGTCGGCTTCGGGGCCTCAATCGGCGCTTGGGCCTTGCGCGGGCGATGATAACCTGACAGAAAACCTCGGATGCAAACCGCACCCGCCATATCCACATCCCAGCGTCAGGGTGAGTCGCTTTCGATCCTGAAAACTGCGGCCATGGTTGTGGCGATGCTGTGCCTGTTGCCATTGCTTGCAGTGACAATTGCGGCGGTCACTGGCGGTTTGGACACTCTCGCCCATCTGCTGGAAACGGTTTTACCGCAGTATATCGGAAACACGCTGGTTCTGGTTGCGGCGGTGGCCGGGGGCACCCTGGCGGTTGGCACCGGCGCGGCCTGTTTCGTGACAATGACCGAATTTCGCGGCCGCCGCTTCTTGGAAATCATGCTGGTCGTGCCGCTGGCCTTTCCGGCCTATGTGCTGGCCTATGCCTATACCCATTTGCTCGACCATCCCGGCATTGTCCAATCGGGTTTGCGTGACCTGATGGCCTGGGGTCCGCGCGATTATTGGTTCCCCGAAATCCGAAGCCTGGGCGGCGCGGCGATCATGCTGATCCTGGTGCTCTACCCCTATGTCTACCTTTTGGCCCGCACCGCGTTCCTTGGCCAAAGTGCCAGCACGTTTCACGCGGCCCGTGCGCTGGGCAAGCCGCCACTGAACGCCTTTCTTCTGGTCACATTGCCCATGGCGCGCCCGGCCATTGCGGCCGGCGTCCTGCTGGCCACGATGGAGACCATCGCAGACTACGGTACGGTGTCCTATTTCGGTGTGCCAACCTTTGCCACCGGCATCTACACCAGCTGGTTCAACATGGCGGATCGTGCCGCGGCAGCGCAGCTCTCGCTTGGTCTGCTGGCCTTTGCTCTGACGCTGGCGGTGCTGGAACGGCGGTCGCGCGGGGCGGCGAAATACCACAGTGGCCAGCGGCTGGAACGGCTGACCCGGCTGAAATTGCACGGCATGGCCGAAGGCGCGGCCTGGGTCCTCTGTGCGACACCGGTGGTGCTTGGGGCCCTTGTGCCGATTGTCGCTCTTGTTGTCATGGGGCAGGGCTCTGGTCAGGATCTGTTCAGCCGCCGCTATATCGGTTTCCTGCAGAATTCGCTGACCTTCGCAACCACGGCGGCGGTTTTAACGGTCATGGCGGCGGTGGCGTTGGGCTATTACCAGCGGGCCGCACAATCCGGTGCCGCGCGCTGGGCGCTGCACATCGGGCGAATGGGATATGCTGTGCCGGGCGGCGTCATCGCGGTGGGGCTGATGGTGCCCTTTGCCGCCTTCGACAATGCGCTGGATGCGGTGATGCGCGACTGGTTCAACCTCTCGACCGGGCTGTTGTTCACCGGGTCGATCTGGGTGTTGGTCTTTGCCTATATGATCCGTTTTCTCGCAGCGGCCATTGGCGCCTATGAAGGTGGGCAAAGTGCGATCAATCCCAACCTCGACGCCGCGGCCCGGGTGCTTGGCCAGACATCTTATGGCACCCTGCGCCGGGTGCATCTGCCAATCCTGACGCCCTCGCTTCTGACCGCTTTGCTGATCGTCTTTGTCGACGTGATGAAGGAATTGCCCGCGACGCTGATCCTGCGGCCGTTCAATTTCGACACCCTTGCGGTACAGGCCCATCGGCTGGCGGCGGATGAACGGCTTGAGGGGGCGGCGGTGCCCAGTCTGGTGATTGTCGCGGTCGGGCTTCTGCCGGTGATCTTGCTGTGCCGCCGGGTTGGGCGACAATAAGCCGGTCCCAAGCCGCCAGGCACCCATTCCGCAGTCACGCGGCTCTATTCATCTGACCAAAAATATCCCGGGGGGTACGGGGGGCTGGCCCCCCGTCTGAACCAGCGGGCGTTGCGCGGTGATTCTGCTGGGCTTTGGACCGGCCTTTTGTGCGGCGCTTTTGCCAAACAAAAACGCCCCGCCTGTTGCCAGGCGGGGCGTTTGTTCGCAAATCGACGTCCGGGTTATTCCCAGCCGGCTTCGTTGAACAATTTCTGCGCTGTCGGGTTTTGCTCTCCGAGCACCGACAGGTTCAGATCATCTGCGCGGAACAGGCCAAGCCGTGCCGGAACTTCCGCCAGTGCAATGCCGGGAACCGCCGCATATTCGTTGTTCTGATTGGCGAAATAGGCCTGCGCGTCATCGGTGGCGAGGTATTCCAGAAACGCCACTGCATTGTCCCGGTTGGGGGCATTTACCGCAACGCCAGCGGCTGCCACGTTCACATGTGCGCCACGGTCGGATTGGTTGGGGAACACCCAGCCGATGTTTTCAATGCCATCCGACAGACCGTCAACACCACCCGCAAGACCGCGCAGGAAGTAATAGGTGTTGGTCACCGCAATTTCGCATTCGCCCGACACAATGCCGCGCAGCTGGTCGGTGTCACCGCCCTGGGGGTCACGTGCCATGTTGGCTACAACGCCTTTGGCCCAGTCCAGCGCAGCCTCTTCGCCATTGGCGTCAATGATCGACGCCATCAATGACTGGTTGTACACATTGCTCGACGACCGGATGCAAACCTGGCCTTCATAGGCGGCGTCGGTCAGATCTTCGTAGGTCAGCGGCGGGTTTTCGACGTCATTTTTGTCATAGAAAATGATCCGCGCGCGTTGCGAAAAACCGAACCAATGCCCGTCGGGGTGACGCAGATGCGCAGGGATACGGGCGTCCAGCACGTCAGAGTCGACAGCCTGCAACAGACCGGCCTCATCCGCGCGCCAGATGCGTCCGGCATCAACCGTCAGAAAGACGTCGGCAGGTGAATTTGCGCCTTCGGCGGTCATCCGCGCGATCAGCTCGTCGGCATTGGCTTCGATCCGGTTGACCTCGATCCCGGTCTGTTCGGTGAAGGCCTCATAGAGCAACTCGTCATTGTCGTAGTGACGCGACGAATAGATATTGACCGAACCTTCGGCCAGAGCTGCGCTGGCAACGGTGAGGGCAAGGATTGACGTTAGGGCCGTCCGGGTCATCGGGCTCTCCTGTTTGATGAATTCTTACTGAAATACTCAGTATTAAATTGGCTTCGCTGTCGCAACAGTAATCTGACTAATTTTATTGGTTTATCGCGGCATCGGCGGTTTTGGTGGATGCAAAACATTACCGGGGAATTATTGTCGCCGTGGTCGGCTGCGCGTGGTCACGCGCATCTATCTGATTTTAAACCAAATACTTCGGGATTGCGCTGCGGTGATTCCAAGGCGGGCCAGTGTGGACCTGTGTGGACCAGTGCCCAGAACACAATCCATTCACATCTTTCTTGGTGGCGGGGGGCTGTGCCTTGGCATTGGGGCGGGGCATCCTGGGGGGATCCGGGCTTTCTGCTTGACGCCTTCGCCACACATATGGACAAGCAATTGGACTTGAACCTGGACCTGGACGGGGCTTTCCCACCCAGCCTGTCCCAAAACATCGGCAAGGTAGCGGAACACATGGATGCACAGGCGGCACTGGCGGGATTTGCCTTGGGGTTTTCGCTGATCTTGGCGATCGGCGCGCAGAACGCATTTGTGTTGCGTCAGGGCCTGCGCGGGGCGCATGTGCTGGCCGTGGTGCTGGCCTGTGCGGTCAGTGACGCGGCGCTGATTGCGGCCGGGGTTGCGGGATTTGGCGCCCTGGCCGAGGCGGTGCCGCTGTTTGAAACCGTGATGCGTTGGGGCGGGGCGGCTTTTCTTATCTGGTATGGCGCGCGCAATTTCCGGGCGGCGCTGGCGGGGGGCAGTGCGCTTATGGATCAGGGCGACACCACGCAATCGCTGCGCGCGGCGGTGCTGACCTGTCTGGCGCTGACCTGGCTTAATCCACATGTCTATCTGGATACGGTGGTGCTGATTGGATCGATCTCGGCGCAATACGAAGACAGATTGGCCTTTGCCTTGGGGGCGATGTCCGCCAGTTTCGTGTTTTTCTTTTCGCTCGGCTATGGTGCGCGGGTCTTGCGCCCGTTGTTTACCTCGCCCCGCGCCTGGCAAGTGTTGGATGTGGTGGTGGGTCTGACGATGTGGGTGATCGCGGCAAAGTTGATTTTTGGCTGATCTCTCTTGCAAGTTCCGGCTGTGCCGGTCTTGATGCGCGTCATGACAGACATGAAATCAAATCCGGTTGCCGGGACACTTTGGATGCTGGTCACCGGGCTTTGTTTTGTCGCGGTGACGGCGCTTGTGAAATACCTCGACAATGCTGTGCCCGCAGCCGAAGCGGCATTCCTGCGCTATCTTCTGGGCCTTGTGTTTCTGGTGCCAATGGCCAAGACCCTGCTGGCCACAAGGATGAGCAGGCGGCAATGGTCGCTGTTTGCGGCGCGCGGCGGGGTGCACACCCTGGGTGTGATCCTGTGGTTCTTTGCGATGACGCGCATTCCAATCGCCGAGGTGACGGCGATGAATTACCTGTCGCCGGTTTATGTCACCATCGCGGCCGCCTTGTTTCTGGGGGAAACCCTGGCCAAGCGGCGGATCATTGCGGTGGCCGTCGCCCTGCTTGGGGCGCTGATCATCCTGCGCCCCGGATTTCGCGAGGTGAACCCCGGCCATCTTGCCATGCTGGGCACGGCGATGTTGTTTGCGGTGTCTTACCTGATTGCCAAAATCGTCGCGGATGAGGTTTCGCCGTCGATGGTGGTGGGCATGCTGTCGGTGACCGTGACCATCGGCTTGGCGCCCTTTGCCTTTGCCGTGTGGGTCACGCCGGATCTCTGGACCCTTTTGACCTGTTTCGGGATCGCCTGTTTTGCCACGGGCGGGCATTTTGCCATGACATTGGCCTTTCGCTCTGCACCTTTGACCGTGACCCAGCCGGTGACGTTCCTGCAATTGGTCTGGGCGGTGCTTTTGGGGGCGGTGGTCTTTGGCGAACCGGTGGACCCGGTTGTGGTCTTGGGCGGCGCGTTGATCCTTGCATCGGTGGTGTTCATCACGCTGCGCGAGGCGCAGTTGAAGCGCCGTGCGGTCACGCCCGGGGTCAATGCGCCCAAGACCTGAGGCTTAGCCCCGAACCTCGGTCAGGAGCTGGCCGATGTGATCGGAAATGTCACGGGCGGGCACACTGGCCTCGCGCACGAGATGGTCAAAATGGGTTGTGATCGCCCGCACCCGGTCGACATGGCGAAACGTCAGATAGTTGCTGCCAAGATAGATCACCGCCTGAAGCGGGCCAAATATGGTCAGCGGCGCGGAATAGAGCCTGCGGGCGTCAAACAACGACATCCGCAAACGGGGATAGAGCTGGCGGGTCAAACGCTGCAGGCGCTCCAATTGTTCCAGCCGCACATCCAGCGCCAGCCCGGCGTAATATCCGGTGGCCCGGGCAAAACTGTCGATCTCGTACAATGGCACCGCCATTTCGTAATCCGAGGCTGAGTCGCGCATCCAGTCCAGCCGCTCGTTCGAGGCGGTGATCGCCTGTTCGGCTGTGCGTCCAAGGTGCGGCGTGAATTCCCACGACAGCACCGCGCGGGTTTTCAACATGTCGGGCAGGGCGGTGGGCACATGGCGGATCTTGTAGCCGTCGGCCTCGCGGTGCCAATCGAAAATCTGCTCATCCACCAGGGCGCGCGGCGCTTTGGTGATGTGAAAGGCATTGGCGACGATATGGGCCGCGCTTTCCGGGCGATCAGACAGCCCCAGAAGCCAATCGGCGGACACCCCCAGCGCGCGGGCGCATTCCGCCACGACCTGGGCGTTGGGCAGGCGCGCCCCGGACCCGGACAAAAGCTGGGACACTGTGGATCGGTCGACGCCGATGTCGCGTGACAGGGCGCTTTGGTTTGATCCGGCGCGGGTCATCGCCTCTTCCAATCGGCTGCGGAACAGGTGGGCACGGTCACGTTTGTCGATTTTTGTGTTCATGTGGTGACAATTATCACGGATGCTGAATTTTGTTAATCACATTCAGAATGTTCCCCAACCATTGCGCCCAGTAGCAAGGAGGCACAGCACAACAACAGGAGGATGCAATGGAAACCAAGCAACGCACATTGGTAAAAGGGGTTCTTTGGATCTTGATGGGTTTGGTGGTGATGAGCCTTGTGGGCATCGCATTCACCGGGTCAATGGCGGTTGGTGGCACAATGGCGCTGGTCAATTCCGGCATCGGCTTTGTCACCTATGTGCTTTACGAACGGCTTTGGGCCGGAATTGGCTGGGGGCGCCGCGCCTGATCGCGTCGTTCCGGCGATAAGCCTCTGGCCTATCGCGCGGTTTCTGCGCAGATAGGCGCATGGACCTTTGGATATTCGTGACCCTTGCAGCGGCTTTTTTTCAAACGCTGCGTTTCATACTGCAAAAACACCTCAGCGCCGCCGCCCTGTCTGCGGCGGGGGCGACATTTGCGCGGTTTGTCTATTCCGCGCCATTGGTGGCGCTTGGGGTCGCGGCCTATCTCTGGATCGGGGACACAGCGCTGCCAGCGATTTCTGCCCGGTTCTGGCCTTATGCCATTGCTGGCGGGGTGTCGCAGATCCTTGCGACGGTCTGTGTCGTCATGCTGTTCAAATCGCGCAATTTCGCGGTTGGCATCACCTTCAAGAAAACCGAGGTCATCCAAACCGTATTGGTTGGACTGGTGGTCTTGGGCGAAGGGGTGTCGCCGTTGGGATTTGGCGCAATCCTGGTTGGTCTGATCGGGGTTTTGGTGTTGTCGGTCACGCCGGACACCGCCGTGTCATGGCGCAATCTGGGCAATCGCGCCGTGGCGCTGGGGCTGACGTCGGGGCTGTTTTTTGCCATTTCCGGCGTCACCTATCGCGGGGCCACTCTGGAAATCGCCAGCGATGATCCCCTGTTGCGCGCTGGTGTGGCCCTGGCGATTGTCACTGCGATGCAAACCTGCGCCATGGCGGTCTGGTTGGGCTGGCGCGAGCCGGGCGAAGTGGCGCGCGTTTTGCGCGTGTGGCGCATTGCGGGGCTGGTTGGGGTGACGTCGATGTTGGGGTCACTTGGGTGGTTCACGGCCTTCACCCTGCAAAACGCGGCTTACGTGAATGCCCTGGGGCAGGTGGAATTGGTGTTTTCCATTCTTGCGACCGTGTTCGTGTTTCGGGAAAAGATTTCCAGCCGCGAGATGCTGGGCATTTCGTTTCTGGCGGTGTCGATTCTGGCGCTGGTGATGGTGGCCTAGGGGCCGTCAGGGCCGCATCATCACGATGGCATCGGCTGGCCCCGCAGGCGCAGAAACAGGCTTTGTTCATCGTCATTGCGGAAAAACGGCACCGATTTCGGCGGCGCCGGATCATCAAGGCGTGCGGCGACCTCAGCCAGAACGACCTCGGTGATGAACGGCAGATCCAGGGCGCGCACCTCGTCCAGCGCGGCCCAATGCAGGTGGCTAAGCTCGTCACAGGCGGCAGAGAAATCATCAAGATCCGAAGCGATGTCACCGGCATCAATCAAAAAGAAACGCGCATCAAAGCGGCGCGGACGGCCCGGGGGTGTGATGGCCCGAAACACGAATTGCAGCGGCGCTGCATCCGGCAGCAGGCCCTGCTTGGCAAAGGCCTGCCATTCGTCGGGCGCATCGCCGTGCCATTTTCCGGGCAAGCCCAGCAGCAGGCCGGTTTCTTCCCATAATTCACGGATCGCCGCCGCGCCGATGGCGTGGGTGCGGTCGTCTTCACAATCCTCGCGCAGGCGGTCCACGCAGGGCAGGGCAAGCGGCCGCGCCAGCGGCACATCGCCGTCCGCCGCATCAACCGCCCCCCGGGGAAGACGAATTTATTCGGCATAAAGGCCGCCTTGTCTCCACGCTGGCCCATCAACACCTTGGGCGCAGTCGTGCGGTCGCGCAGCACGATAACCGTGGCGGCATCCCGAATGCGGGTCTTGTCGGTGGTGGTGCTGTCCATCCTGTCCCCTTATTAGGGGCCGGTGGCCCCAATACGCCCGTCCACGGGCGTGTCATCGTCCTGCCGGCCAAAGCCATGCATGCGCTTCACCCATTGATAGGCGACAACCGCGCCTTTGAGTTCTGGGTAGAAGATAAAGCGACAGCGCGACGCTTCCAACGGCAAAGATCGTGAACAACATCATCGGATCCGGGCGATAGGCCGTAAAGGCCACCAGCAGCAGCGGTGCCATCAAATGCCCGACAATCAGGATCGTCAGATAGGCCGGCCCATCGTCGGCGCGATGGTGATGCAGCGGCTCGCGGCAGACCACACAGGTGTCACGCACTTTCAGATAGCCTGACAGCAGCGGACCGTTGCCGCACTTGGGGCATTTGCACCGCCACCCTTTCCAGAGCGTCGGCCAAAGATCGCGTTCCGCAGCGGGTTTGGCGGCGGGCGTGTTCATGTCTTCGAGGTGAACTGTCGTCATCGTGTCATTCTCCAATGCGGCAACCCTAGGCCAGGTTCGACGTAATGGACATGCGGCAAAACATACGTGTGGTGGCATGTCGCGGTCACGCCCTCGTGATCAAAAAATTTTCCAACCCTGCGACGGAACCGGCAGTACCACGCGTTTGACTGTCAGATCGCGGGCCAAACGGGCCATGTGATCAATACAGGAAACGAAAGGAAACCAAGATGAGCAAGACACGCAGCACACTGATCGGATCGGTCCTCGTCGCCGCGATTGCGCTCAGCGTTCCGGCAACTGGCGCGCTGGCCAAAGGCGGCGATCATGGCCGCATGGGCGGCTTTCATGGCGCGGCCGGAATGACGTTTGAGGATTTCGATCTTGATAGCGACGGCAGCCTGACCAAGGAAGAGCTGAAGAACATCGCGCAGGTCCGCTTCAACAAGTTGGACAGCGATGGCGATGGTCAGTTGAGCGCCGCCGAGCTTGAAGCCGCAGCGGAGGCGAAACGCGCCGCGCGCTTCACCCGCATGATCGACCGGATGGACAGCGACGGCAACGGCACGCTGAGCGCCGAAGAAATGCAGGCCGGTCAGGACAAGATGCGCAAGGGCGGCAAACAGGGCCGTGAACATGCGCGCGGCAAAAACGATGAACGCGGCAAAGATCACCGCATGGGCAAACGTGACGGCGAGCACCGTGGTGAATACCGGGGCGAGCACCGTGGCGAAATGCGCGGCGGCGAAATGCGCGGCGGCGACCGTCAGGACCGTCGTGAAGCCCGCGGCGAACAACGCTTTGAGCGGATGTTTGCGCTGGTAGATGTCGACGGCAATGGCACGATTTCGAAAGAAGAATTCGACTCTGCCAAGACCCGGCTGGAAGCCGCACGCGGTGGAAAACAAGGTCAACCGGCCCCCGCGGCCGAGTGATCCCGTGATAGGAAGGCGGTTGATTGCATCCCGGCCGTCTTCCTGGTCCGCGTCTCTTCCCGCATCGCGGGGAGAGACGTTCAATGGGTGATGCAGGGGATATGCCAGAGGAACTCTGCCATTCCCAAGAGACATAAAAGAGTTTAGCCACCGGGACATGCACATGCCTCTGGATGCACATAACGGGGTCGGGGACGAAGCGCTTTTGGTGCTTTACGCCAATGGTGACGCCGCCGCAGCACGGGAACTGACCCTTCGGTTGACGCCGCGGGTTTTTGGTCAGGCGTTGCGCATGCTGGGCGACAGGGCCGAGGCCGAGGATGTGACCCAGGACGCGCTGATGCGCCTGTGGAAAATCGCCCCGGACTGGCGTCAGGGCGAGGCCCAGGTGACAACATGGCTGTGGCGGGTGGTGGCCAATCTGGCGACCGATCGCCTGCGCAAACGTCGCCGTGTCGCGCCGCTGGAAGATGCCGGGGAACCGGCGGATGAAACCGCCAGCGCAGAGGCACAGATGCAAACGGCGTCGCGCCGCGCCGCATTGGCCGGGGCCCTGGCCGAATTGCCGGATCGGCAACGCCAGGCGGTAGAGCTGAGGCATTTCGAGGGGTTGGGTAACCCCGAGATCGCCGCCATACTGAAGATTAGCGTGGACGCTGTAGAAAGCCTGACCGCGCGCGGCAGACGGGCGCTTGCCCGTGCGCTGAAGGGCCGGAAGGCAGAACTGGGGTATACCGATGACGAGGTCTGAAACCAACCGCGACGACATCTTTCTCGATGCGCTTTTTCAGGAAGAGCGCGCGGCACGCAATGCCGACATGCCGGAGGTTTCGGCGGATTTGTTGGCGCGGGTGTTGGGCGATGCGGAAACGATACAGGCCGGATTTGACAATGCGCCCCTGCCAGAGCGCAAACCCGTCGCCCCGCGCCCCGGTTTCTGGGCGCAGGTCAGTGCCGCGATTGGCGGCTGGCCGGCGCTGGCGGGGCTGGTGACCGCTTCGGTATGTGGCCTATGGCTGGGGATCAGCCCGCCTTCGGGTCTGAGTGACACGGCGGCACTTTATTACACCGACGAATTGGCGATGTTCGACCCGATGTCGGGGTTCGATTTTGACCTGGAGGAAGGTTGATCATGGCAAATGACACCGGGAAATCCGGGCAAACCGGTCAGGCCAGCAACGACACCAAACCCCGGCGGATGTCGTTGGGGCTGCGGGTTGTGTTCTTTATGTCGCTGGCGCTGAATCTGGCGATTGCCGGGATCGTGGCGGGCTTTGTCTTGCGCGGCGGCCCGGATCGGGACGGGCCGAAACATATCCGCGATGTTGTTGCCCCCTATACCCAGGCGCTGAGCAAGGAAGACCGCCGCGAGCTGGGCCGCAAGTTTTTCCGCGAAGCGCGGGCGGGGCTAAGCCGCGAGGAGCTTCATGCGCGCATCCGGGCAGAATATAACGAGGCGTTGGATCTATTGCGCACCGAACCATTTGACCGAAACGGGTTTGGCGCGGTTCTGGAACGCCAGAACACCCGCGCCGAAGACCGCAACCGCAAGGGGCAGGCGTTTCTGATTGAGCATGTGGCGGGGATGAGCGCGGCGGAAAGGGCGGCATATGCCGCGCGGGTCGCCGAAGCGCTGGAACGTGGAAAACGCGACCGCAAATAACGCGACTGCAAATAGCGTGGCTGTAAATATGCGAACCGCGCGCATCGGTTGATTTTGGGCTGTGCTGTCAGGCTGTGATTTCAGGCCATGAATTCAGGCCGCAGGGCGGCTCAATTCTACCTGATTGCGGCCATGGGCCTTGGCCTCGTACAGGGCGCCATCCGCGCGGTGCAGCAAGGTTTCCGCCCGCATGTCCGAAGTCATGTGGCATGCATCGCCGTCGGCAAACGGGCTGGTGTCGGGAATGGCCATGGTCACCCCGATGGACACCGTAATCGGGATCGGCAGATCGTGTTTGGGCAGATAAAAAGGCTTGTCCGCCACTGCCGAGCGGAGCCGATGCGCGGCGGATTGCGCCGTGGTCCCGGAGGTGTCGGGCATGGCGATCAGGAATTCCTCACCGCCGATCCGTGCCACCAGATCCACGGCCCGCAGTTGGGCGCGAAATCGGTTCGCCACTTCGGCCAGCACCGCATCGCCGGCGGCGTGGCCAAATTGATCGTTGACCTGTTTGAAATGGTCGAGATCCGCCACCATAAGCGCAAAGGGCCGCCCCAGCCGTTTGGCACGTTCGGCAATACGGGCCACATGCGGCAATGCATACCGGCGGTTGTACAGCCCTGTCAGCGGGTCTGTGACCGCCGCCCGCAGTCCCTCGCGCACGGTGCTGCGCAACCGGTCCGACATGCGTTTGCGTGCCACCAAACGATCCGTGCGCAGGGCAATTTCATCGACCGAAATTTGCTGTGGCGCGACATCATCCGCCCCCAGATCCAATGCGGCGGCCGCAACCTGGCCATGGGGATCAGAGGTCAGGACAAGAATGCCGGAATACCTGGTGCTGGCGCGGGCGCGCAAATTGGGCAGGATCTGAAGATCGGCCTCGGGATCGTCATCGCCAAGCGACACCACCAAGGCATCTGGCGCGACGATATTATGCCCGTTTGTGTCCGGTCCATTGTGAAAGACGTCGCGCGGCGACAACAGATCCACCCGATGCGGCACGATCGCCCGCAGGGCTGCCATGCGGCCAGGCCACGCCACGGCGATTGACGGCCATCACACCAATCTTGGCGGGTGCATCAAACGAGGACTGTATTTCCGCCAGCCCCAGGGCGCGATGGGTGCTTTCGCGCATCCGCAGTTCCGTGGCGGTTTCCTGTGCACGTGACAACGACCGCAACCGCGCCAGCAAAAGCGCATCACAACAGGGTTGTTCCAGAATAGCGCTGGCCCCTGCTGCCAGAATCTCAAGCCGGAATTCGGCCCCGGTCTCGATTGTCTGAACGATGATCGGGCAATTTTCGGTGGCCGACAATTTGCGGAATTCGCGACACAACTGCGCGGCCGGCATATCGTTTGACCCGCCAAGGATAATCAAGGACGGCGGGCTGCGGCGCACCCGCTCCAGCGCCTCTGCTCCGGTGACGGCCTGAGATACTTGGTAAAAGGCGGCTGCAAGTTTTACCTTCAGCACGATACGGTTGGTCGCAACCGAAATCGACAATGAGAATTTCACGCGCCATTGTGTAACCTCACCTTTGAACAAAACTTTCCTTATCTTTTTGTTTGGAAGTGTTAACAAATCCTTTCCGCAATTCATAAATGGAGTCTTAACATGGCTTTTTCGCGGGAAACCGCCGAAACACTGGCGCTACGGGCGTTGTCCTGGCTGGTCACAGAGGACGATTTGGTCGGCGTCTTCCTGGGATCCAGCGGCATGGACGAAAAAGATTTGCGCGAAAGCGCCGGCGATCCAGAGTTTTTAGGATCAGTTTTGGACTTTATCTTGATGGATGATGCTTGGATCATTCGGTTTTGTGATGGTCAAAACCTGCCTTATGATCACGTGCGACTGGCGCGTGCCGCGCTTCCGGGTGGGGAACAGATACATTGGACGTGACGCGCAGACGCAATATCGCCGCCATATGTTTTGACAAGGATGGCACCCTGTTCCACTTCTCGGCCACCTGGGATCATTGGGCTGGCGGGGTGATTGATGCGCTGGCGACCGATGCTTCGGGCCGTCGTGACGAAGGGCGTCGCGACGCACTGGCCGCAGCGGCGCGGTATGATCTGGCGGGGCGGACCTTTTTGCCCGACAGCCCGATTATCGCAGGCACCAACCGGCAAGCAGCGGAATGCATTGCCGCCGTCCTGCCGGAGCGGGATGTCGATGATATCGAGTTCTATTTGATGCAAAGCGCGCTTGATGCGCCGGTGCAGGAGGCGGTGCCGTTGGACCCCTATCTGGCGGGGCTGAGAGAGCAGGGATTTCGGCTTGGTGTCGTGACCAATGACACCAAGGCCGGGGCGTTGGCGCATCTTGGCGCAGTGGGCGTCACCGGGCGGTTTGACTTCATCGCCGGATTTGACAGCGGCCATGGCGCCAAGCCGGAGCCAGAGCCGCTTTTGGCCTTTGCCACTGCGGTGGATGTCCCGCCCGACAGGGTCGTGATGGTCGGCGACAGCACCCATGATCTTCTGTCCGGGCGCCGCGCGGCATGGTCTGTGTCGGGGTGTTGACCGGCCCGGCCAAACGGGCCGAGCTTTTGCCTTATGCGGATGTGGTGCTGGACGATATTGGCGCCTTGCCGGGGTGGCTTGCCGCGCCCGAGTGAGCGGGGCAAATCAGCGTGAGCAGGGCGCACCGTGTGCGCAAACGGGGGGGGGCGGTCCAAGCGCGCCCTAGCGTTGTTGGCTGTCCCAATGCGGATGTTGCCACGGCGGGGTCGTGTCACGCGGCAGCGGCGCGCGGCCCAGGATATGATCCGCCGCCTTTTCCCCGACCATGATTGACGGCGCATTCAGATTGCCGTTGGTAATTCTTGGGAAAATCGAACTGTCCGCCACCCGAAGCCGCTCTACCCCGATGACCCGGCATTCCGGGTCGACCACCGATTGCGGGTCATCCAGCGATCCCATGCGGCAGGTGCCACAGGGATGATAGGCGCTTTCCACATGTTCGCGAATGAAGGCATCAAGCTCTGCATCGCTTTGAACATCCGCGCCCGGCTGGATTTCATGCCCGGCATAAGGCGCAAACGCCTTCTGGGCAAAGATCTCACGCGTGAGGCGGATACAGGTGCGGAAATCCTCCCAATCCTTGGCGTGGGACATATAGTTGAACAGAATGCGCGGATCGTCGGCGGGATCGGCGGAATTCAACATGACCGACCCGCGTGAGGGCGAGCGCATGGGCCCGACATGGGCCTGAAAACCATGGCCTTCTGCGGCGGCGCGCCCGTCATACCGCACGGCAATCGGCAGGAAGTGATATTGAATATCGGGGTAGGGCACCCCGGCGCGGGACCGAATGAAAGCCGCGCTTTCAAATTGGTTGGAGGCCCCCGGTCCCTTGCGCGTCAACAACCACTGCAACCCGACCCAGGCCTTGCCAAAAAGGTTCCAGTATTTGAACAAGGACACGGGTTGGGTGGCGGCCATCTGGATGTAGAGTTCCAGATGATCCTGCAGGTTCATGCCAACGCCGACACGATTGGCCACCACATCAATGCCATGCGCCGACAGATGCGCGCCAAGACCAATGCCCGACAACATCAACAGCTTGGGGGAATTGATTGCAGAGGCGGCAAGGATCACTTCGTTGCGGGCATGGATGACCTCACGCGTGCCACGGCGCAGGACTTCGACACCGGTGGCGCGCTTGTCCTTGATCACGACCTTGCAGGCCAACCCGCGCAGCAATGTGCAACGCCCCGTTGCCTGTGCCGGGCGCAGATAGGCCCGGGCGGCGGACCAGCGTTCGCCTTTGTGGATGGTCGAATCCATCGGGCCGAAACCTTCTTGTTTCTGGCCGTTGTAATCCTCGGTTGTTTCGTAACCCGCCTGTTTGCCCGCCTCGACAAAGGCGCGCACCAATGGGTTTTTCCGCCCGCCACGGGTGACATGCAGCGGCCCCTTGTCGCCGCGCAAATGCGGCTCTCCGCCCTGGCCGGCCGGATCCCATGTTTCCATACGATTGAAATAGGGGGCGACATCGGCATAGGCCCAGCCGCGCGCGCCGCTGCTGTGCCAATAGTCGTAATCGCTGGCATGACCGCGCACATAGACCATGCCGTTGATCGACGACGACCCGCCAATCACCTTGCCGCGTGGACAGGCCAGCCTGCGGCCGCCAAGGGCCGGTTCCGGCGCGCTTTCAAATCCCCAGTTATAACGCCGCATGTTCATCGGAAAGGACAGCGCGCCGGGCATCTGGATGAACGGCCCGGCATCGCTGCCGCCGTATTCGATCACGATCACGGAATGCCCGGCCTCGGTCAGCCGATAGGCCAGCGCACATCCCGCTGAACCGGCGCCAACGATGACATAATCGGCCTCCATCTTAAAACGGGGCTTCGATTGGGGTCATGCGCACAAAGACCGATTTCAATTGCGAATAATGCTCGATCGCGGCCTTGGCGTTTTCACGCCCGACACCGGACATTTTCGACCCGCCAAACGGCACTTCGACAGGGGCGTCGTTGTAGGAATTGATGAAACAGGAACCGGCATCCAGCGCCCCGATCACACGGTGGGCGCGGGTGATGTCGCGGGTAAAGACCCCGGCGGACAGGCCAAATTCGCTGGCATTGGCGCGGGTCACGGCCTCGTCCTCGTCCTCGAACTTCAGCACCGACAGGACCGGGCCAAAGATCTCTTCTTTTGCGATTGTCATGTCGTCGGTCACATCGGCAAAAACCGTGGGCGCGACCCAGAAACCGGGGCCCGACATTTCGGTTCCGCCGGCCACCAGCCGCGCGCCTTCTGCGCGACCTTTTTCGATGTATCCCAATACCTTGTCACGTTGTGCGGCACTGACCAACGGTCCGAAATTCACCTCGGGGTTCTGTGGGTCGCCGTGTTTCACACCCGCCAGACGTTCGGCCAGACGCGCGACAAAAGCATCATAAATTCCGGCTTGGACAAACACCCGTGTGCCATTGGAACAGACCTGGCCCGAGGAATAGAAATTGCCCAGAATGGCCCCGGACACCGCATCGTCCAGCACGGCGTCATCAAAAATCAGCAGGGGGGACTTTCCGCCCAGCTCCATGGTCACATTCTTGATGCCCTCTGCGGCGGCGGCATAGACCCGGCGGCCGGTGGGCACCGATCCGGTCAGAGACACCTTGGCGATACGCGGGTCCGCGATCAGCTTTGCTCCGACATCCCCCAGCCCCTGCACCACGTTGAACACCCCCGGAGGCGCGCGGCCTCGACCAGGATTTCCGCCACCTTCAAGGCGCACAGCGGTGTGGTTTCCGACGGTTTGAACACCATGGCATTGCCACAGGCCAGCGCCGGGGCGGCCTTCCAACAGGCGATTTGGGTCGGGTAATTCCAGGCGCCGATCCCGGCGCAGACCCCCAAGGGCTCGCGGATTGTATAGGCCCAATCGCCCCCCAGCGGGATATGTTCACCGGTCAACGATGCCGCCAGACCGCCGAAATATTCCAATGCA
Organism: Phaeobacter sp. J2-8; assembly: GCF_022867865.1. Lineage (GTDB taxonomy): Bacteria > Pseudomonadota > Alphaproteobacteria > Rhodobacterales > Rhodobacteraceae > Marinovum. The sequence goes on from NZ_JALIEC010000001.1 coordinate 1,136,862, forward strand.
TCCGCCGCCGATGTGGCATCCGCGACCGAGGTTTCCTGATAAGGTTTGCCGGTGTCATAGGTTTCGAGTTGGCTAAGCTCGTGATTGCGGGCGCGCAGGATGTCGGCGGCCCGGCGCAGCACCCGGCCACGTTCGGTGCCACTGCGTGCCGCCCATTCCTTTTGCGCAACAACCGCCGCGGCAATCGCCTGATCCAGCACCGCGTCGGTCGCGCCATGGACCTGGGCAATCTGGTCTCCGCTATAGGGATAGATCACTGCAATTTCCGGCCCAGAGGCATCTTCGACATAATCGCCGCCAACAAAATGGCTGGCTTTGGGCTGAGGGTCCGGGAGGTGCAGGGGCCGGGTCATTGCGCCGTTCCTTTAAGTTCCATGTCAATTTGTTGCATCACGATTGCGATGGCGTGTTTGCCGTCCGGCGCCTTGCTTTGTGCTTCGCGCAGGTAGAGACCGTCGATCATTGCAGCTATTCTTTCTGCGACCGGGCCGGGAGATTCAATCATGGGGCGCAAAGCGTGTCTTAGGTTCGACCTAAGGCGGATCTGGTAAATGGCAAGCAAACGCGCGGCTTCGGGCGACGAAAGCGCCAGCGCATAGAAGTTCATCCAGGACACAACCACCGCATAGTCGAAGTTGCCACCTGAAAATCCTGCCTCTACGATGGCCGCAAGCCGGCGCCGCGGGGTGTCGGCCTGACGCAGAGCATCGCGCACATCGCGGCCATAGGCGGAAAGAATATGAACCATTGTCGCCAGGAAGATCTGGTCCTTGCCACCAAAATAATGGTGCGCCAGCGCCGACGACACGCCTGCACGTTTGGCAATCGCCGAGACAGTGATATCAAGCGTGCCTTTCGCACCGACTTCGGCGATGGTGGCCTCGATCAGAGCTTGTCTTCGGATGGGTTGCATTCCGACCTTGGGCATGGCGGTCTCTTTTGGGTTGGCGTTTGCAGCATTGCGGACTTGGCAGTATATGTTATTGATTGACGGGTCAGTCAATAAAAAATCAGGGAGAACTTAACCAATGAAACTGAAACTGACGGCGTCCGTTCTGGCGCTTGGGATTGCTGGGCCGGTTCTGGCCGATTGCGATACGATCAATTTCTCTGATGTGGGCTGGACCGACATCACAGCCACCACGGCGGCCACCACAACGGTGTTGCAGGCACTGGGATATGACACCGACATCAAGGTGCTGTCGGTCCCCGTGACCTATACGTCGATGGCAAAAGGCGACATTGATGTCTTCCTCGGCAACTGGATGCCGACCATGGAAGGCGATATCGCATCCTACCGCGAGGCCGGAACGGTCGATACCGTGCGCGCCAATCTGGAAGGGGCGAAATACACCCTGGCCGTGAACAAGGTCGCCGCCGATCTGGGCATCGCCAGCTTTGCTGATATTGCGGGCCAGATGGACGCGCTGGAAGGCAAGATTTACGGCATCGAAGCGGGCAACGACGGCAACCGTCTGATCCTGTCGATGATCGAGGAAAACGCCTTTGGTCTGAAAGATTTCGAAGTGGTCGAAAGCTCTGAGCAGGGCATGTTGGCCCAGGTCGCGCGCGCCGATCGCCGCGAAGAGCCGGTTGTGTTCCTTGGCTGGGAACCGCACCCGATGAATGCCAATTTCGAAATGTCCTATCTGACGGGGGGCGATGATTACTTTGGTCCCAACCTCGGCGGCGCGACCGTATATACCAACACTTCGGCCGGCTATGTCGATGCCTGCCCGAATGTGGGTAAGCTTCTGACCAACCTGGAATTTACCCTCGCGATGGAAAACGAGATCATGGCCTCGATCCTCGACGAAGGCAATGATCCGGCGGATGCGGCCAAGACCTGGTTGGCGGCCAATATGGGCGTGCTCGACGGCTGGTTGGACGGTGTGACCGCCAAGGACGGCGGCGACGCAATGATGGCTGTGAAATCGGCGCTGGAGTGACACCTCTGCGCACAACTCAGGGGCTCGCCGATTGGCGGGCCCTTTTGGCAGACCCGGACCGGCAGTGGCGCGCAGGATATTCTGCGATGGCGACCGCACAAAGCTGGGAGGCGGGGTTCCCGCCCGAAGTTGCGGCGGCGCTGGGCGCTGATGCGGAGCTGCAGTTGGCGATTGTGGAACACAAGGTGCCCTTGCCCGGTGGCGGGTTCCCGTCGCAATGTGATGTCTTTGCATTGGTACATGCCGATGGCCGCGACATGGCCGTCGCGGTTGAGGCCAAGGTCGAAGAACCCTTTGGCCAGACCGTATCGGACTGGCACGCCAAACCAACAGCGGGCAAGGCACTGCGGTTGGCCGGTATTTGCGATTGGCTGGGGCTGACCCCCGAGGATGTTGGCGATCTGCGCTATCAATTGCTGCACCGCACTGCGGCGGCAATTGCCGAAGCCCGTCGATTTCGCCGTCCCGTGGCGGCCATGGTGGTCCAGAGTTTTTCCCCAAAGGCGACGTGGCACAATGATTTTGTGGCATTTTGCGACATGTTTTCTGCCGCCGAGAGGTTTGAAGCAGGCATTGAAACCCGTTTGCCCGACGGCATGCCACTGCGGCTGGCATGGGCCAAGGGTGATCAGAAATATTTGACGGAGCAGGCATGAACTGGTTGACCGATCACAAGATCCCGGTGGGCGAATCCGCCGCCTGGGTTTTCGACAAACTGCAAACCTACGGCGCATGGTTTTTCGACGGTTTGTCGGATACGCTAGAGACAATGATCGACGCGATCCTGTGGTTGCTGCAATCTCCGCATCCGATTGTGATCATTGCGTTTTTTGCCGGTTTGACCTGGCTTTTGCAGCGCAATTGGAAGGTGACGACCTTTATCGTTCTGGGCTTTCTGTTCATCCTCAATCAGGGCTACTGGGAGGAAACAACCGAGAGCCTGACATTGGTGTTGTCGGCCTGTGTGGTCTGCATGGGGCTTGGCGTTCCGATCGGCATTGCCGTGGCGCACCGGCCCCGGCTTTATGCCTGGATGCGGCCGGTGCTTGACCTGATGCAGACGCTGCCGACCTTTGTCTATTTGATCCCGGCGATTGTGTTTTTTGGCATCGGCATGGTGCCGGGCCTGATCGCGACGGTGATCTTTGTAGTGCCGGCGCCCATCCGGTTGACCCATCTTGGGGTGACCTCGACCCCCGGGGCCTTGTTGGAGGCCGCAGATGCCTTTGGCGCGACGCCCCGGCAGAAGCTTCTGAAGGTTGAATTGCCTTATGCCTTTCCTCAGATCATGGCAGGATTGAACCAGACGATCATGTTGTCGCTGTCGATGGTGGTGATCGCGGCGCTGGTGGGGGCGGATGGGCTTGGCGTGCCGGTGGTGCGGGCCCTTAATCAGGTGAACACATCACTTGGCTTTGAAAGTGGTTTTGTGATTGTCGTGGTGGCGATCATGTTGGACCGAATGCTGCGGGTGGATCGCAAATGAATGCTGTAGAATTCGACAATGTGTCCATTGTGTTTGGCGATGCGCCGCAAGAGGCGCTGCCGCTGATGGACGATGGCCAGGACCGGGCCGAAATTCAGTCTGAAACCGGACAGGTGCTGGGCGTTCACAATTGCAATATCGAGGTGCGCGAAGGCGAAATCCTTGTGCTGATGGGGCTGTCCGGGTCGGGCAAATCAACCCTGTTGCGGGCGGTGAACGGGTTGAACCCGGTGGCGCGTGGCGCGGTGCGGGTGCGCTGTGATGACGATCTGGTTGATGTGACCAATGCCGATGCCAAAACCCTGCGCAATGTGCGGCTAAGCCATGTCGCCATGGTGTTTCAGCAATTTGGTCTGCTGCCCTGGCGCAGCGTGCGCGACAATGTGGTGTTGGGGCTGGAACTGGGCGGGATGGAACGCAAGGAACGTCAGGCCCTCGCAGAAGAAGAATTGGCGCTTGTGGGGCTGGCCGATTGGGCCGACCACAAGGTCGGCGATCTTTCGGGCGGCATGCAGCAACGGGTTGGTCTGGCCCGTGCCTTTGTGACCAAGGCCCCGGTGCTGTTGATGGACGAGCCGTTCAGCGCGCTGGATCCGCTGATCCGTACCCGGTTGCAGGACGAATTGCTGGATCTTCAGGGGCGGTTGGGACGCACGATCATCTTTGTCAGTCACGATCTTGACGAGGCATTCAAGATCGGTGACCGGATCGCAATCATGGAAGGTGGGCGCATTGTGCAATGCGGCACGCCACGGGAAATCTTCTCGAACCCGGCAACGGAATATGTCGCGGATTTCGTGGCCCATATGAACCCGCTGGGGGTGCTTTGCGCCTGCGACATGATGGAGCCGGGTGAATCCGATGGGCCGGATGTGGAACCGGACACGCCAATCAATGATTTGGTGGCGATGTTTTCGGACGATGTGGACACAATTCGCGTTGCGGAAAATGGCAAGACACTTGGCGTCGTCACCCGCGACACGCTGTTGCAGCGGCTGGCAGATACGATGCCGGACTAGAACGGCTGCAAAGCTGTTCATGGGGGGGCAAGGGTTTTCCGAAAACTCTTGCCCTTTCCGGGGTGGTCGCCCCCCATGCCCGGCCTTGGATCTGGTGGCCCAGGTCAACCGAGACAGGCGAATGGAGGCAGGCCAGTTGAGGCTGGCCGGATAGTCCTCAGGCTGACAGGGTCACAATCTCTGGTGCCTGGGATGGGGCCTTGGAAGGGGCCAAAGTTCTGGTCGGATATTGGGCCATGGATTTGGGCCAGGTAATCAAAAGCGTGGCAACACCGTTGATCCCCTCGGTCTGCAAGGTCGTGCTCAGATCTTCCAGACGACAATGCAAAAAACGTTCTCCGGGTTTTGTCACCTCGACCGCGATGGTCACATCGGCAGCCCCCGGCATCCCCTGTGCCAGCAGCGCCGCCACAATCCGCGCCGATTGTCGAACCGACATATAGAGCGCCAGCGTGCTGCCGGGCTGGGCATGGCGGGCGCAATCGGGCAGGGGATCGCCGTCGCGACAGGTGCCGGTGGTCAAAACAAGCGTGTCCGATACGCCGCGCTCGGTCAGGGATTGTCCGGCATGTGCGGCGGCGGCACAGGCGGCGGTCACACCCGGCACGATCTCGGTGGCGATTCCGGCGGCGCGGGCGGCCTCCAGCTCCTCTGTTGCGCGGCCAAAGACACCGGGATCGCCGGATTTCAAACGCGCCACCCGGCGGCCCTTTTGCGCTTCGGCCACGATCAGCGCATTGATCCGTTCCTGTGGCCAGGCGTGGGCGCCCACGACCTTGCCGACATAGACCCGCTCGGCATCGCGACGCGCCAGTTCCAGCACCTCTGTGTCCACCAGCCGGTCATAGAAAATCACATCAGCCTCTTGCAGCCGTTGCACCGCGCGCAGGGTCAACAGATCGCGTGCGCCGGGGCCGGGCACCGATCAGGGCAATGCTGCCTGCGGTTTCGGCATCCGGGGCCGCGCCCGCGGCAATCGCGGTTTTCAATGCTTCGGCAGCCTCACGTTCCGCCCCACGGGTCCAGGCCCGGCGCGGTGTTTCGGCAAAGGCCCAGCGCCAGAAGGCACGCCGTTGCTCTGGCGCCACCCGTCGCGCCACCGCGCCGCGCATCCGCCCCGCCAGCGCGGCAAACCCGCCAAGATTGGGTGTAAGCATTTGCTCAACTTCGGTCTTGATCTGACGGCCCAGAACCGGGGCCGTGCCCTCGGTGCCGATGGCGACCACCACCGGATCGCGGTCCACCAGCGACGGCGTTGTAAGGTCGCAGAGGTCGGGCCGGTCGACCACATTGACCGGACATCCCGCCGCTTTGGCAATGGCATGCACCGCTGTGTCCACCCCCGGACAACCGGTGGCAATGAACCCCATCGCGGCGCCCCGGAACAGATCGGCCCCAATGGCCCCGGCGTGATGTGTGGCCCGCCCGGCGTCGACGATGGATTGCAATTCATCATCCAGCTCCGGCGCGGCCAGCACGATTTTTGCATCGGTTTTCAGGATCAGCCGGGTCTTTTGCGCCGCCTGTTCGCCACCCCCGGCAATCACCACCCGGCGGTTGGTCGTGCGGATGAACATGGGAAAGCTTTTCATGTCGGTCTCCTTTGCTGGGATCAGGCGGCTTTGAGGGTGTGGCGGTTCGACCAGAGGGACTGTGCCATGTCGGTCGCATGGGCATGGCCAAGAGTGTCCAGCGCCAGCGCGGCGGTGGCGATCACAACTGCCTCGGCAAAGGGATCGGTGATCTTGCCCTGCCAGAGCGCGGCCAGCCGCGCGGTGTCTTCGGATCCGTCGTCCAGCCGACGGGTGTCGTCAATGCGTGCCGGCAGCGTCTCGTTCCAGATCTGGCCATCGCGCAGACCGAAACAGGCGGTGTCCTTGGCCGCATGACATTCAAACTCGCCGCCGCCACCCTTGATGAGGGTTTGCTGGCGCAATCCCATAAGCACCGCCGCCTCGGTCTGAAGCCCGCGATAAGACGGGTGGAAAACGCCCTGTACACTGGCGGTTGCGCCCGCGGGATTAAGCATCCGACAGACGGTGTTGATGCAGGACCGCAGGCCCAGAACATCGCGCAAGGTGAGAAGGGAAAAGAGGTCAGGTGACAGAACCTCAAGCGGCAGATAGGCGATCCGCCCCCGGTCCATCAGCCCCTGAAGGTCGGCGGACGTGGCGGCAACGGGGATGCCAGCCGGGGCCAGCCCCGCGCGCACTTTCCTGTCCGCGCCGTTGAACCCGTGCAGCAAAACATCATGCCCGGCCTCGGCCACCAACCGCGCCGACAACAAAAACCATGGCAGACCACGCGTGCGCCCCGCCGCATAGGATGGCCAGTCGAGATCCGGGCGGGGCAGGGCGGGCAAGGTGCGGGTCGCGCCAAGCGCAAGCCCCGCGATCTCTGCCGGGACTTCGCCCTTCATCCGCAACAGCATCAGCAGCGCGCCAATCGCCTCTGGTGCGGCCTCGCCTGACAGCATCAGCGTCATTGCCGCCTGCGCTTCTTCCTGTGTCAGCGACCGGGACCGCCCCGGACCGCGCCCCAGAATGCGAACATAAGGGGCAAGTGTCATTCCGCCGCCTCGCGGGTTTCGACGCGGGCCAGCAATTCCGCCAGCTCCGGGCGGCAGGAGCCGCAATTGGTGCCGGCACTCAATGCCGCGCCGATCGCCTCGACGGTCATCAGGCCCTCGGTTTCAATGGCGGACAGGATCGTGTTCACCCCGACCGAGAAACAGGAACACAGGATCGGGCCGGGGTCGGGGCGATCCGCCGGGGTCATGCCGCTTAGCGCATCAAGCGCCTCGGAGCCGGGCAGGGTGGCAAGATAATCGCGCATCACCGCCACCGGTCGGGGCGAGATGAACAGCGCCGCCAAAAGCCGATCTTCGGCATAAAATGCCAAACGGGCAATACCGCGTTTCTGGTCGATCACCGACTGGACCTCTGCCGTGCCAAGATCAAACAACTTGCGCGCCTCGGCCTCCCAATCGGTGACGGGATCAAGTCCCGCCAGTTCCGCGCGGAAACCGGCGTTGGTGCGCGCCCGCGCCCAGTAATCACAGGTCGGGTTGATCGCATCGGCAGAAATGGCAAAGCCGTACCAGGCGGCGTCAAATTTGGCGACCGCTGTAACGCTGGCCTTGCTTTCCGGCTGGCCGGACACCGGGTCGACCTCTGGCGCGACAAGCGTGTCGATCCGGGCCGATGGCGCGGTTTCGCCGGTCCAATGCATTGGGGCAAAGACATCGCCGGGGTGCACGTCGGTGGTGATCCGGGCGCGCAGGATCGCGCTGCCATGCGGGCTGGTCAGGCGCACCAGATCTGCGGGCTTCAGCCCCTTTTCGGCGGCATCGGCGGGGTGAATGTCCAGAAACGGCTCGGCCAGATGGGCCGACAGACGCGGTGACAGCGCGGTGCGGGTCATCGTGTGCCATTGGTCGCGAATGCGCCCGGTGTTGAGCCGGAAAGGATAGCGCGGTGCGGTGCGCGAGGCGGGCTCACGGTGGCGCAGCGGCAGCATCTTGCCACGGGCATCCTCGTGAAAGAAGGTGCCATCGGCAAAGAACCGGCCCCCCTGTTTGCTGTCGGACATCGGCCAGCGGGTGGGTTCGAAGATTTCATAATCGCGGTCATTGATCTCGCGCAGACCGGAGATATCGAAATCCCGTCCGAAGTGCCCGGCGATCCGTGACAGCGCGGCATATTCGCGGAAGATTTCCGCCGGGGACTGGTAGTCAAAAGCGGCGGTCCATCCCATGCGGCGGCCCACATCAGCGAGGATTTCCCAATCCGGGCGCGCCATGCCCGGCGCGGTCAGAACGCTGCGCTGGCGGCTGATGATCCGGTCGGAATTGGTGACGGTGCCGTCCTTTTCCGCCCATGCGGCGGCGGGCAGCAGCACATCGGCCAGCCGCGCGGTATCGGTCGCGGCGGTGATGTCGGACACCACGGTGAATTCGCAGCCCTTGATCGCGGCCGCAACCGCATCGGCATCGGGCATCGACACCGCCGGGTTGGTGTGGATGATCCACAGCGCCTTGATCCGGCCATCGCCGACGGCCTTGAACATGTCGACGGCCTTCAGCCCTGCGGCCTCTGGCATGGCGGGGGCCTGCCAGAAATCGCGCACCGCGCTGCGGTGGCTGGGGTTTTCGATGTCGAGGTGACAGGCCAGCATATTGGCCAGTCCGCCAACCTCGCGCCCGCCCATGGCGTTGGGCTGGCCGGTGACGGACAGCGGGCCAGAACCGGGTTTGCCAATGCGCCCGGTGGCGAGATGACAGTTCAGGATCGCGTTGACCTTGTCCGCGCCCGAGGTCGATTGATTGACCCCCTGGCTGAAGACCGTCACCACCTTTTCGGTGCGCATCCACATCTGACAGAAAGCACGGATCTCTGCCTCGCTGAGGCCGGTGACCGCCGGATCATCCGCATAGGCAGATTGCAACGCGGCATCAAAACCGTCCACCTTGGCAAGATAGTCTTTGTCAAACGCGCCGCCTTCGTAGATCTCGACCAACAGGCGGTTGAACAACGCGACATCGCTGCCGGATTTCAGCGCCAGATGCATGTCGGCGCCATCACAGCTGGCGGTACGGCGCGGGTCGATCACGATGATCCGGGTGCCGCGTGCCGCCCTTGCGGCCAGCAGCCGTTGATAAAGCACCGGGTGACACCAGGCGAGGTTGGAGCCGACCAGAACCACCAGATCGGCCTCGTCGATATCCTCGTACGTGCCGGGCACGGTGTCACTGCCAAAGGCGCGTTTGTGGCCCGCCACGGTCGAGGCCATGCAAAGCCGTGAATTGGTGTCGATATTCGCCGAGCCAATGAAACCTTTCATCAGCTTGTTGGCGACATAGTAATCCTCGGTCAGCAATTGCCCCGAGACATAGAAGGCCACTGAATCCGGCCCGTGACGGGCAATTGTGTTGCGGAATTTATGCGCAACCAGATCCAATGCGCTGTCCCAATCGGCGTCCTGCCCGCTGATCCGCGGGGCCAAAAGACGGCTTTCCTGCCCGATGGTTTCGGCCAGCGCCGACCCCTTGGAACAGAGCCGCCCGAAATTGGCCGGGTGATCCGGGTCGCCGCGCACGTCCAGCCCACCCGCGCCATCCGGGCGCAGAATGACCCCACATCCCACGCCACAATAGGGGCAGGTCGACCGTTTTTCTGTCATGCCCGCCCCATCCATCACGCGGCGCTCCTGTTGCCAAGCGAGGTGCCATCAATATGGATGCGCCCCTCTTCCAGCCGCAGCGGGAAGGTTTCGATCTGGCCCTCGTCCGCCCCCTGTGCCGCGCCGGTGTTCAGATCGAACACCCAGTTGTGCAGCGGGCAGGTGACCGATTGGCCATGCACGATGCCATGGCTCAGCGGCCCGCCCTTGTGTGGGCAGCGGTCGGATGCGGCAAAAACCTCGGTCTCGCTGGTGCGGAACAAGGCCACACAGCCGACCGGTGTCTTGATGACCCGCGCACCGCGCAGGGGGATGTCGTCGATATGTCCGATGTCGATCCAGCTCATTCTGCGGCCTCCAGGGTAAGATCGGCGAGGGGGGCGTATTGATCAGCCTTGGATTTGGCCTCTTCCGCCCAGGGGTCCTTGCGATAGATGCTCTGCGAAAGTTCGAAACGTTCGATCAGCGCCGCGCGTTCATCAAGATCGTCAACGATGCGTTCCTTGACCCAGTCGAGGCCAACCTTGGCGACCCATTTGTAAGGCCGATCGAGGTATTTGGCGTTTTCGCGATAGAGCTGCATGAAGGCCGTCGCCAGGTCGATGGCATCCTGTTCGGTGGTGACATCGGCCAGACGTTCGGTTTCCTTCACGTCCATGCCCGCCGCACCGGCCACGCCGATCTGATAGCCGCTGTCGACACAGACAACGCCGATATCCTTGCAGGTCGCCTCGGCACAATTGCGCGGACAGCCCGACACCGCCAGCTTGACCTTATGCGGCGACCAGGAGCCCCAGAGCTTCTTCTCAAGCTTGATGCCAAGACCGGTGCTGTCCTGTGTGCCAAAGCGGCAATGATCCTTGCCGACACAGGTTTTGACGGTCCGCAGCCCCTTGGCATAGGCATGGCCCGAGACCATGCCAGCGGCATTGAGATCGGCCCAGATCGCGGGCAGATCCTCGCCCTTGACGCCCAGAAGGTCGATGCGCTGGCCGCCGGTGACATGCACCGTTGGAACCTTGTACTTGTCCGCCGCATCGGCAATCGCGCGCAATTCGTCCGGGGTGGTCATGCCGCCAAACATCCGGGGCACAACGCTGAACGTGCCGTCCTTTTGAATGTTGGCGTGTTTGCGTTCGTTGATGAAACGGCTTTGCGGATCATCCTGATATTCTACCGGCCAATCGGCCAACAGATAATAGTTCACCGCCGGGCGGCAGACGTGACAGCCGTTGGGTGTTTTCCAACCCAATTCCTGCCAAACCGCCGCTTGCGATTTCAGTTCCTTGGACTTGATCAGAAGACGCACGTCTTCGTGGCTGAGATCGGTACAGCCACAGATGGACGTCGCCTCTGGCGCCGCATAGGAATCGCCAAGCGTGACTTCCATCAACTGCTCGACCAAGCCGGTACAGGTGCCACAGGATGCGCTGGCCTTGGTGGTCGCCTTGATCGCCCCCAGGTCGGTTGCGCCGCCCTGAATGGCCGAAACGATGGTGGATTTGCATACGCCGTTACAGCCGCATATTTCTGCCTCAGGCGGCAATGCTGCAACGGCTGACAGAGGGTCCACAGAGGCACCCCCCTGCATGGACGGTCCAAAGATCAGCGTTTCGCGCATCTCGTCGATGTCGGTGCCGTCCTTGATCAGGCCAAAGAACCAATTGCCGTCAGCGGTATCGCCATACATCACCGCGCCGACCAGTTTGTTGTCTTCGATCACCAGCCGTTTATAGACGCCGCGCGCCGGATCGCGAAACACGATGTCTTCGCGGTTTTCGCCGTCGGCGAAGTCACCGGCCGAAAACAGATCGCACCCTGTCACTTTCAGCTTGGTCGAAAGCTCCTTCGGTACAAATTCGCCCGGTTGATCCAACAGACCGGCGGCCACGACCTTGGCCTGATCATAAAGCGGGGCCACAAGGCCAAACAACATGCCGTTGAATTCCAGACATTCGCCGACGGCAAAAATATCCGGGTCCGAGGTGACCATCTGCGCATTGACGTCAATGCCGCGATTGACCTCGATATGGGCGTCATTGGCCAGCCGGGTTTCGGGGCGAATGCCAACTGCCATCACCACCAGATCGGCTGGCAGCACCTCGCCATCATCCAGCAACACACCTTCGACGGCCTCTTCGCCAAGGATCGCCTTGGTCGAGGCCTGGGTCTTCACCGTGATGCCGCGCCGTTCCAGATCCTTGCGCAGAAGATAGCCCGCCGCTGGGTCAAGCTGGCGGTCCATCAGATGGCCCATCAGGTGCAGCACGGTCACATTCATGCCGCGCAATGCAAGACCCGCAGCCGCCTCCAGCCCAAGCAGACCACCACCGATGACAACCGCATTACCGCGCTTGCCGCAGGCTTCGATCATTGCGTTGGTGTCGTCGAGATCACGATAGCTGATCACACCCGGCAGATCCTTGCCCGGCACCGGAATGATGAACGGGGCAGAGCCGGTGGCAATCACCAGCTTGTCATAAGCCACTTCGCCATTGGCACCCTTCACCACCTTGCGGTCGCGGTCGATGCCGGTCACGGCCTCGCCAAAGCGGCAGGTGACCTTGTTTTCGCGATACCAATCATCGTCATGGGTGACGATTTCCTGATATGTCTTTTCGCCCGACAGCACCGGCGACAGCATGATGCGGTTATAGTTGCCGCGCGGTTCGGCGTTGAAAAGAGTAACTTCATAGGCGTCCGGGTCAGCGTCGAACAGGTGTTCCAACACCCGCCCCGAGGCCATGCCCGCGCCAATAACGACAAGTTTTTTCATGTGCTTTCCTTTTGGGAAATCCAGTTAGGAATACAATTCAAGAGCCAGGGCTCAGGCGTACCAGGCGACGATATGGGCCAGTTCACCGTTGGAATGGATCGGCAGGGCCACCACGGAATCATATCCCGCCGCCAGACCTTCGGTTTGTTCCACCACCGGCAGGCCCGTGCCCAGAACCCGGCCGATCAACCCCTGCCAGGCCGAAACCTTGCGCGGGCTTTCGTCATCCCAAAGCCGCCCCTCGCGGGCGCAGATCCCGTCGATCAGCACCGCATCGTTGGCTTTGCCGACCTTGGCCGCGCGTGCGTCCCAGATTTCGAACCGGCGCGCGATCGGCGTGCCGCGTGCCGACAGCAGCGTCAGAACAAAGGTGTCACCACCCGGCACCGGGATCGGCAGGCCAAGACCCGTGGTCAGCCCGGCCTTGCCCGCGCTTTCAGAGCGGATAAAGGCATAGCCAGAGCCCAGATCGCGCATCAGGATCGGGGTTTTTGCCGCCCAGACACCACCGGGAAGACCCTGGCCGCGCGGAAATTGGGTATGTTTCGAGACGAACTCGAAATGTTTGGCCGCGCCGTAATAGCCGTCATCCAGCCTCAAAAGGGTGTCGTCGGCTTTCCAGACTTCGATGGCGCCGGTGCGCACGTCGTCGTCGCCGCACAGCACCACCAAAACCGATTTGAGCGTTTCACCGTCAAACACCGGGATTGCCACGGCGCTGGTCAGGCCCGCTTCATGTGCCGCTTCGGTCCGTTTGAAATACGACCCGTCAAACCCTTTCAGCACAACCGGGCGTGCCTCGGCCCAGGCTTTGCCAGGCAGGCCTTCGCCCTTGGCAAAACTGGTCTGGCGCGAGGCTTCTTCGAATGCTTTCAGGTCGCCATAATTGCCACCGGCCAGCACCAGCGTGTCGCCCTCTGGCACCCAATATTCGGTGACTTCGATAAAGGTGCGGACGTCCGTTTCAATCAACGCTTCCATTATGCAGCTTCCTTCTCATCGTCCTTGGGGGTCTTGGCCTCTTCTTCAGCGGCCATCTCCGACTTGCCTTTGGCACCGTGTTCGTATTCCTCAAGAAAGCTCAGAACCTGATCGCGGTAGGCGTAGTAATCCGGGTGCTCCAGCAGTGCCTTGCGGGTGCGGGGGCGGGGCAGGTCGACGTTGACGACGCGGCCGATTGTGGCCTGTGGCCCGTTGGTCATCATCACCACGCGGTCGGCCAGCAGGATCGCCTCATCCACGTCATGGGTGACACAGATCGCGGTGACCTTGGTCCGGCTCCAGACCTCCATCAGCACCTCTTGCAGCTCCCAGCGCGTCAGGCTGTCGAGCATGCCGAAAGGTTCATCCAGCAGCAGGAGTTTCGGCGAGAGCGCAAAGGCGCGGGCAATACCGACCCGCTGCTTCATGCCGTTGGACATGTCATTGGCAGAGCGGTCCATCGCATCGGCCAGACCCACACGCTCAAGGTAGTATTCCACCACATCCTGACGCTCGGCCTGGCTTGCCTTGGGATAGACCTTGTCGACGCCGATGGCACAGTTTTCCCGTGCGGTCAGCCAGGGGAACAGGTTGGGCGATTGAAACACAACGGCGCGTTCTGGATCGGCGCCTTGAACATGATAGCCATCCAGCCGGATCGCGCCCTTGGAAATGCTGTTAAGGCCAGCGGCCATGGTCAGCACCGTGGATTTACCACAGCCCGAATGGCCGATCAGCGAAATGAACTCGCCCCGGTTCACCTTGAGGTCGAAATCCTCGACCACGGTCAGCGGGCCCTTGGGGGTGGGGTAGATTTTGTGCAACTGGCTGAAATCAAGGAACCTTTCCTCGATCATGCCTTCCTGCGCTTCTTTGACGGCGGCGGGCACACCATGCACCGGGGTGACATTGGGCAATATGCGGCTGCCTTCGACCTTGGCCTCGATGCCCACATCCATCAGGTAATTGGTGACCTGGGCGCGTAGTTTTTTGAACCCTTCGTGGTGGTTCATTTCGCTGCGCTCACGTGGGCGGGGGATGTCGACCGTAACCGCGTCACCCAGCGTCCCGTCGGGGTTCAGCGGAATGATCCGGTCGGCCAGCATGATGGCTTCGTCCACGTCATTGGTGATCAGTACACAGGTCTTTTTGTCGGCATCCCAAATCGCCTCGATCTTATCGGCCAGGTTGGCGCGGGTCAGCGCATCCAGCGCCGACAGCGGTTCATCCAGCAGAAGAACCTCGGGGTTCATCGCCAATGCACGCGCCACGTTGACCCGTTGACGCATGCCGCCGGACAGCTCCGCCGGACGGCGATGGGTGGCATGGGGCAGGCCGACCATATTGATGTAATGCGCGGCTTTTTCGGCCTTTTCCGCCTTGGGCATGCCGGGAAAGATCGTGTCGATCGCCAGCATCACATTGCCCTGCACCGTAAGCCACGGCATCAGCGAATAGTTCTGAAAGATCACGCCGCGTTCCGGCCCCGGTCCGGTGATCGGCTTGCCCTTGAAGGTGACGCTGCCCTTGGTCGGGTTTTCGAGGCCCGCCATCAGATTGATCAACGTCGTCTTGCCAGTGCCGGAGAAGCCGAGGAGAACAAGGAATTCACCTTCCTGCACTTCGAGATTGATGTTTTTCAACACATCTTCGCGGTGCGTGCCTTCGCCGAAGCTCTTGGAGACATTGTCGAATTTAAGGATGCTCATGGGGATCACCGGTTGTTCGAGAATGTGAAGAGGGATTGCAATGCGAACATCACCCGATCCAGCAAGAAGCCGATGATGCCGACCGTCAGAACCGCAACCATGATTTTGGCAAGCGAGGAGGACGAGCCGTTCTGGAACTCATCCCAGACGAATTTGCCAAGGCCAGGGTTCTGGGCCAGCATTTCGGCAGCGATCAGCACCATCCAGCCCACACCCAGCGACAGGCGCAACCCGGTGAAGATCAGCGGCAGGGCCGAGGGCAGAACCAGTTTGGTGATCTTGGTCCAGGTGTTCATTTTCAGAACCTTGGACACATTGACCAGATCCTTGTCGATGCTGGCGACACCCAGACCGGTGTTGATCAGCGTCGGCCAAAGCGAACAAAGCGTCACGGTGATGGCCGAGATCAGAAAGGATTTCGAGAACATGCCATCATTGGTGGCATAGACGGCGGAAACGATCATCGTCACGATCGGCAGCCATGCCAGCGGCGACACCGGTTTGAAGATCTGCACCAGCGGGTTGATCGCGGCGTTTGCGGTGGGGGACAGACCGGCCATGATGCCCAGTGGAACGGCGACCACCGTGGCCAGAAGGAAGCCAAAGAACACGGTTTTGATCGAGGTCCAGATCTGTTGGTAATAGCTTGGCGCGCCGGTATAGGCGACGTTTTTGACCTCGTCCGCGCGACCATCCGCAATCAGCTTGTCGTTGCGTTTGGCAACCATAGCTTCGAATTTTTCACGTTTTTCGGCCTTGGCCCCGGCATCTTCATGCAGGTTGACCGCTTCGACCCAGACTTCGGCCGGGCCGGGCACCGCGCCCAGAGATGTCTGCACCCGTGGCGCCAGGGTGGCCCAGAGCGACAGGAAAATCGCAATGGCGATCAGCGGCACGACCAGAAGGCGCCAGATCTCCTTGACCTGTGCTTTCGGGTTGTCCCCGGCGGCGGCTTTCAGCACCGGCGTGGCCCAGCTCAGGCCCAGCACCTGGAACCATTTGTCCGCCGCATTGATGCGGGTGAAAAGCCGTTCCTTGCGGGCTTCGCGCGCTTCGGCGTCAGTGAAATTCGGGTCTACGGTGGTCATGTGTTTGTCCCCTTGGGGTTTGGTGGAGGCCCCGGAGCAATGTCCGGGGCGCGCGCGTCTCGCGGTGATCGCGCCCCGGACAGGATCCGGGGCCTCTGCCTTTGGTTTGGCTCAGCCTTTGACTTCGGTGCCAACAACCATCTGCTCGCCCTTCAGGCCGATCGGCAGGCTGTCGAGATAGGCATTGGGGGTCTTGCCGTCATAAGCGATGCCATCAATGATATCGCCCGCCGGGGTCGGGGCTTTGTAGCCATCGCTGTCCCATGGGAAATCAGCCTCGTTCGCCAGACCTTCGTCGACCAGCATACGGGCGGCCTGAAGATAGATTTCCGGCTTGTAGACCGACTTGGCCACTTCATCATACCAGCTGTCTGGCTTGGCCTCGGTGATTTGGCCCCAACGGCGCATCTGTGTCAGATACCAGATCGCATCGGAATAGAACGGATAGGTCGCGTTGTAGCGGAAGAACACGTTGAAGTCGGGAACCGCACGTTTGTCGCCCTTTTCGTATTCAAACGTCCCGGTCATCGAAGCGGCGATCACCTCGGCATCGGCACCGACATATTCCGGCTGCGACAGGATTTCGACCGCCTCCATCCGGTTAGCGTTGTCGTTTTCATCCAGCCATTGTGCCGCACGGATCAGCGCCTTGGTCACGGCAAGGGTGGTGTTTGGATTGGCTTCCTGGAATTCCGCGGAGATGCCGAAAACCTTTTCCGGGTTGTTTTTCCACAGCTCATAATCGGTGATCACCGGCACGCCGATGCCCTTGAACACCGCTTGCTGGTTCCATGGCTCGCCCACGCAATAGCCATAAATGGTGCCCGCCTCGAGTGTGGCCGGCATTTGCGGCGGCGGGGTCACGGACAACAGCACATCGGCACCAATCTGGCCGGAAATGTTTTCGCCGCTGTAAAACCCCGGATGCAGACCACCGGCCGCCAGCCAGTAGCGCAGTTCATAGTTGTGGGTGGAGACCGGGAAAACCATTCCCATGTTGAACGGTTTGCCGTCGTTCTTGTATTTCTCGACCACCGGGGCCAGCGCCTCGGCACTGATCGGGTGAATTGGCTTGCCCTCGGCATCGGCGGGGATATTCGGCTTCATCTGCTCCCAGATCTCGTTGGAAACCGTGATGCCGTTGCCGTTCAGATCCATCGAAAACGGGGTGATGATATGCGCCTCGGTGCCGAACCCGATGGTCGCGGCCAGCGGTTGACCGGCCAGCATATGCGCGCCGTCCAACTGGCCGCCAATCACGCCGTCCAGCAGAACCTTCCAGTTCGCCTGGGCCTCCAGCGTGACAAACAGACCTTCGTCCAGGAAATACCCCTGTTCATAGGCCACAGCCAGCGGTGCCATGTCTGTCAGTTTGATAAAGCCAAATGTCAGCTCGTCTTTTTCCAGATCAAGCTCCGCAAATGCGGGGCTGACAAGGGCGGTGGATGCCGCAAGGCCAAGGAGGAGTTTCTTCATCTGTCTTTCCTTTTGATTTGTGCCCGGGCGGGAGGAAGGACCCGAGCAAATAAAAAAGCCGCTAACTCACACTGCCTGTCTGGCGGTGGGTCGAGCGGCTTTGCTCATGATCCTCAAATCTTTGAGGGAAATTCCAGCAGCGGGCATCGTTGCCTGCCGATGACTTATTTATGACAGGTGATTGGCAAAATGCGCAAAGAGAAGTTGGCGTTTTGCGGCGATTATTCTGCATCGCAGCGCAGTCAATGCTGCGGCTGCGCAAAAAATGGGCATCAAATCAGGTCGGGATCAAAAACGCGGCCATCGAAGAACCCGTCAGGCCGCAGAATCAGCCGCCCGGTCTCGGTCGCAACGGCGGTTTCAACGCTGACGCCGCCCTCGATCTTGGCCGAAGCGGTTGGCAAAGGCGCATTCAGCCCCGCCAGCGCGGTCCGATACAGATCACTGCGATAGACCGCCCGCGCGGCGGTTTTCGCGGTCACGCGATCCAGCCCGGTGCGCGCCGCCAATTGCTGGCCGATCCATTCTGCCTGACTGCGCCAGGGGAAGGTCGCGGCAGCGGCGTGGAATTCGACAAATCCCGGCACTTCGCGTTCCTGACCGGTTTGTGACAGCACCAGCCGACCCGACAAGGCGCGATCCAGAATGTCCGGCGCAATGTTCAGGTATTCGCGACGCGACAGGATTTCCGCCGTCAAACTATGGGACGAAGGATCCGCCAGCCAGCGCCCGGCGTGCCAGACCGCCCGGATCAACCGCCCCAAAAGCGCATTTTCCGCCGCCGCCCAATCGCTGCGCACAGCCAGGACCTTTTCCGGGGCAAAGGCCCAGATCGCGGAACAGGGCAGCAACAATTCCCCCATCCCGGTTTCCACCGCCTGACTGCCCCAAGGCTCGCCCACGCAAAATGCGTCAATCTCACCCGCGCGGATCGCATCCGCCATCAGCGGCGGCGGCACGGTGCGGATGTCGACGCTCTGCGGGGCAGGCAGGCCCAGCGCAGAAAGCCAGTAATAGACCAGCTCGGCATGCATCGAAAACGGAAACGGCACGCCAATGCGCAACCGCCCGCCCGCAGCCCCAATCAGGGCCATGCCAGCGGCGCGGGCGTCGCGGAACCCGAAATCGTGGCCGCCATCGTGAATGCGCCGGGCCAGATCACGGCTGACGCCAATCACATTGCCATTGACCGACAGGACCGAAACCGCCGACAGCGGCGCGCCAGCCCCACCAAGCCCCATTGCCGTCGCCACCGGCACCGGCGACAACATATGCGCCGCATCAACCTGGCCAAAGCTCAGCATGTCCCGCAGCGAAGACCACGACGGCGCGCGCCGCAGATCCAGCGAAATGCCTTCCTCGGCGGCAAATCCCATTTCCTGGGCCACAACCAATGGCGCAGCATCCACCAACGGGATGAACCCGACAGACAGTGTTGTCAGACTCATGACAACAACCCCGCCGCAGTGACCAGCGCCTGAGCCACATCGGCAACCCGCTTGCCCTGATCCATCGCGGTTTTCCGCAGCAGCGCATATGCTTCGTCTTCGCCAATGCCGCGCGCCTTCATCAACATACCTTTTGCACGGTCGATGACCTTGCGCTCTTCCAACGCGCGCTTTGTTTCCGCCAGCTCGGTGCGCATCCGCTGAAACATGCGAAACCGGGTGATTGCGGCGTCCAGGACGGCTTTGACCCGCTGTGGCTGCATCCCGTCGACCACATAGGCCGACACACCGGCCTCGATCGCAGCGGTCGACAGCCCCTCGGGCGAACGGTCCACAAACATGGCGACCGGCCGCTCCAACGGGCCAGAGGCCAGTGCCAGCTCCTCCAACATGTCCCGCGACGGGTTCTCGATGTCGATCAGCACCATGTCGGGTTGGCGGGCCTGAATTCTGGCGGGCCAGGCTGGTCGGCTCGGAGATGACCTGAATGTCAAAATCCCCAGCCGTGCGCAGGCTGTCCACGATCAGCAAGGCGCGATCGCGGTCCGGTTCCACAATGGTGATCGAAATCGGTTGGTTCATAGCCTCAGATGTGCGGCTTGGCGCGGGAAAGTAAATGCTGGGCGGGTGAACTTTGGGGCGTTTCCTGGTGATACGCTGTTTTTTTAGGCATCGACCGCGGCGGGCTCTCCTACGGCCACATCCTGCGGCCATGCAATGTACGGTCCCGCTGATTTCATCTGACCAAAAATATCCCGGGGGTGAGGCCAAAGGCCGAGGGGGCTGGCCCCCTTTTGCGCCCGCAGGGCCTTTGATTTATTACACCGCCGCTCGGCTAGATCGCCGAGGCATGCGCCAGAGTTCTGGGCCAGAAACCCATCGACCCGGCTGGCAATCACCCGCACGAGGGGTTTGAAATCTTCGCGAATCTGCAACCCGCCCTTGGCGATGAAAAACGCATCCGGAAATTGCCGCATCAGGGCAATGCCCGTGGCATGAATTGCCTCTCTCTCCTCGGGAAAATCCGCCAGCAGCCGGGTTTCCCGAAAACCGAAGCAACACATCAGATCCTCGATCACACGCGCGGTCAGAATATCCTGCGGCTGCATTTCATAGCCGTTGTGCCCGGCCAATCCGCTGCTTGCGATCCGGTCGAGATAGGCCGAGGTGGCGGCGGCATTCTGTGAATAGCCTTGCGGAAATCTGGAAATTGCCGATGCGCCAAGACCGACAAGCGTCGGGGTGGTGTCATCGGTATAGCCCTGAAAATTGCGCCGCAACCGACCGGCCCGGGCGGCAATGGCCAACCCGTCAGAGGGCAGCGCAAAATGGTCTATGCCGATCTCGTCATAGCCCGCCGAGACAAAGGCCTGTTGGGCCAATTTGGTCAGATCGAAACGCGCATAGGTATCGGGCAGGCTTGCCGCGTCGATCATCACCTGACGTTTCGACATCCACGGCACATGCGCATAGCCATAAATCGCCAGACGATCAGGGCAGAGCGACAGCACCTGTTGCAGAGTTGCGGCAAAGCTGTCGCTGGTTTGATGTGGCAACCCGTACAGCAGATCCAGATTGATATTGTCGACCCCCAGACCGCGCAATTGCTGGATCACGCGGTCGGTCTGTTCAAAGGATTGGTGCCGCCCAATGGCGTCCTGCACATCCGCGGCAAAATCCTGAACCCCGATGCTGGCGCGATTCAGGCCGAAATCAACCAGGGTCGCCAATAGCTCCGGCGCGGCTTCGGTCGGGTCGATTTCGACCGAAAATTCGATGTCGGTGGTCGGGGCAAACGCGGCAAAGACCTTATCAAGCAGCAGGGCCATGGTGGCGGGGGACAAAATGGTGGGTGTGCCGCCCCCCAGATGCAGCCGCGCCATTTTCACGCCCGAAGGCAGGCATTTGCGGACATTTGCAATTTCCCGGCGTAGCACCTCGACATAGGCGTCCACCGGGCGCAGCGTCTTTGTGCCCTGGGTCCGGCAGGCACAGAAGAAACACAGCCGCTTGCAAAACGGAATGTGAATATAGACCGAAATCTCGCTGCCTGCGGGCACCGCATTCAGCCAGTCGGATTGATGCCGATGACCTTCGCCCGGGCGAAAGTGATTGGCCGGCGGATAGCTGGTATAGCGCGGCACACGTGCGTCAAAGAGCCCGTGCTTTCGGAGTTGCTCTGGAATGTTCATACTGTAGATTGATCATGCAACGATCAGGTCCACATTGATGCAGATCAACAAGATGCCAATTCCCGAATTAACCTCGGTCCGCTGTCAGGAATGCCCGATCCGCCATCGTGCGGTCTGTGCGAAATGCGACGAGGAGGAGCTGGAGCTGCTGAGCGGGATGAAGACCTATCGCAGCTTCAAGGCTGGCGATGTCATTCTGTGGCGTGGTGAGCCGTTGCAATTTGTGGCCTCGCTGGTGACGGGGGCGGCGACGCTGTCAAAAACCCTTGAGGACGGTCGCACCCAGATGGTGGGTCTGCTTTTACCATCGGATTTCATTGGCCGACCCGGACGTCAGGAAATCGAATTCGACGTCACGGCGACCACCGATGTGACCTTGTGCTGTTTTGATCGCAAACCGTTTGAAAAACTGGTCGAAGACACGCCGCATGTGGCGCAGCGCCTGATGGAGCTGGCCTTGGACGAGCTGGACGCCGCGCGCGAATGGATGCTGCTTTTGGGCCGCAAGACCGCGCGGGAAAAGATTGCGACCTTTATCGAAATGCTGGCCCGGCGCGCCACGGTTCAGGACCAGGAGGCGGGCGGCCAGTTCATCCTGTATCTGACACGGGATCAGATCGCGAATTACCTTGGTCTGACATTGGAAACGGTCAGTCGCCATTTTTCGGCTTTGAAAAAAGAAGGCATGATCGGCTTTTCCGATCGTCACCATATTGAGGTTCTGGATCTGCCCGGATTGCAATTGGCGACGGGTGACGACGCCGATGGTGGCTTGGTCAGTTAAGTTCCTTTTGCACAGGCATGTGTTCGGCGGCCATGTGTTCGGCGGCACAGGCCGGTCGGGAATTGCGACCTTGATCCAGATCAAGGCATAGATTTGCCGACCCCTAAAACCACCCTGCGAACAGGAGCGTCTTTTCGGTGCTCTGTTAAGATCAGGGGTGTCTGAATGGACTATATAAAATTAATACTATTGGCGTTGGTCACGTTCTTTGCCGCGATTGGCGTGAATTGGGCGCATGATCTGGCATATCAGGTTCATGCGGTCCTGATCATGTTGATCGCCTTTGTGATGTTTGTCCGGGTGTTGCGCCGGATCGACGAAGCGCCGCCCGCGCCGCCGGTAGAGGGCATCTACTTTGACGGTGTGATCCGGGCCGGTGTGATTGCCACCGCATTCTGGGGGATTGCCGGCTTTCTGGTCGGCACCTTCATTGCCTTTCAACTGGCCTTTCCGGCGTTGAATTTCGATTGGGGCCAGCCGTTCACCAACTTTGGCCGCTTGCGCCCGCTGCATACAAGTGCGGTGATCTTTGCCTTTGGTGGCAATGCCCTGATCGCGACATCGTTTTACGTGGTGCAGCGCACCAGCGGCGTGCGGCTTTGGGGCGGCAAGGCCGCTTGGTTTGTGTTCTGGGGCTATCAGCTGTTTATCGTGCTGGCGGCGACCGGCTATCTGCTGGGGGCAACCCAGTCCAAGGAATATGCCGAACCGGAATGGTATGTCGATCTCTGGCTGACTCTGGTCTGGCTGACCTATCTGGCGGTCTATCTCGGCACAATCTTTCACCGCCGTGAAAAGCATATCTATGTGGCGAACTGGTTCTTCCTCAGCTTCATCATCACGGTTGCCATGCTGCATGTGATCAACAACCTGTCGATCCCGGTCAGCATCTGGGGCAGCAAATCTGTGCAGGTCTTCTCGGGCGTGCAAGATGCGATGACCCAGTGGTGGTACGGCCACAACGCGGTGGGCTTCTTCCTGACTGCCGGGTTCCTGGGGATGATGTATTACTTTGTGCCGAAACAGGCGGGTCGCCCGGTCTATAGCTACAAACTGTCGATCATTCACTTCTGGGCGCTGATCTTCCTTTATATCTGGGCAGGTCCACACCATTTGCATTACACCGCGCTGCCGGATTGGGCATCGACCCTGGGCATGGTGTTTTCGATCATCCTCTGGATGCCCAGCTGGGGCGGAATGATCAACGGTCTGATGACGCTGCAAGGCGCCTGGGACAAACTGCGCACCGACCCGATCCTGCGGATGTTCGTGCTCAGCCTTGGGTTCTATGGCATGTCGACATTCGAAGGGCCGATGATGTCGATCCGCGCGGTGAACTCGTTGTCGCATTACACCGACTGGACCATCGGGCATGTGCATTCCGGCGCGCTTGGTTGGAACGGCATGATCACCTTTGCCTGTCTCTATTACCTGACACCCAAGCTTTGGGGGCGCAAACAGATGTATTCCCTGTCTGCCATCAGCTGGCATTTCTGGCTCGCGACCTTGGGGATCGTGCTTTACGCGGCCTCGATGTGGGTGACCGGCATCATGGAAGGTTTGATGTGGCGCGAAGTCGACGATCAAGGGTTCCTGGTGAATTCCTTTGCCGACACGGTCAGCGCAAAATTCCCGATGTATGTGGTGCGCGGATTGGGCGGGGTCATGTTCCTCAGCGGTGCGGTGATCATGTGCTGGAACATGTGGATGACCATCCGTCGCGGCAGCCCGGCAGAGGCCCGGATGCCGACCCCCTCCGCCAGCGCCGTCCCGGCAGAATAAGGAGCAGATCATGGCAATTCTTGACAAACACGCCGTCCTGGAAAAAAGCCCGACCCTGCTTTTGACCTTTTCCCTGCTGGTGGTCACCGTTGGCGGGCTGGTGGAAATCGCACCGCTGTTCTGGTTGGAAAACACCATCGAAGAGGTTGAGGGCGTGCGTCCCTACAGCCCGCTCGAACTGACCGGACGCGACATCTATATTCGCGAAGGGTGCTATACCTGCCACAGCCAGATGATCCGCCCGATGCGGGATGAGGTCGAACGCTATGGCCATTATTCGCTCGCGGCAGAGAGCATGTATGATCACCCATTCCAATGGGGCTCAAAACGCACCGGGCCGGATCTGGCCCGGGTGGGGGGGCGATATTCCGATGCCTGGCATGTGGATCACCTGAAAGATCCGCAATCTGTGGTGCCGGAAAGTGTGATGCCGAAATATGCGTTCCTGTCGGATGCCGAAATCGACAGCGATCATATCGAGGCGCTTTTGCGCACACACCGATTTGTCGGCGTGCCCTATAGCGACGAGCAGATTGCCCAGGCCAGTGCGGATTTTCATGTCCAGGCGGACCCGGACGGCGATTGGGACGGGCTTGTCGAACGTTATCCCGGCGCGGCTGTGTCGAACTTTGACGGGCAATCGGCCCTGACCGAGATGGATGCCCTGATTGCCTATCTTCAGGTCATGGGCACCATGGTCGATTTTTCAACCTTCACACCAGACGCAAGCCGTTAAAGGGGGCAGATGATGGATACCTATACGCTCTTGCGGGAAGTTGCCGACAGCTGGGTTTTGCTGGCGATGTTCCTGTTCTTTCTCGGGGTGATGATCTGGGCCTATCTGCCCAGCCAAAGCGCCGCCAGAACCGAAGCCCAGATGATCCCGTTTCGCGACGACGACGCACAGGCAAGCCTGAATTCCGACCTGAATGCCGGCCCCGAAGGGTCGCAGGCGATGGTGCAGAAAGGACAATCCGATGGCCGATAAGAAGCTGGATGAAGAAACCGGCACGGAAACCACCGGCCACAGCTGGGATGGCATCGAAGAGCTGAACACGCCCTTGCCGCGCTGGTGGCTCTGGACACTTTACGCCACGATTGTCTGGGGCATTGGCTATACCATTGCCTATCCGGCCTGGCCGATGATTTCCGGTGCTACGGCAGGGGTTCTGGGCTATTCGACCCGTGCGGCGGTGGCGACCGATATTGCCGAGCATGAGGCAAAGAACCAGGGCCTGGTCGAGGCGCTGTTGGCGGCAGATCTGACCACGCTTTCGGCTGGCGACGATCTGCATCGTTATGCGGTGGCGCGCGGCGGATCGGTGTTTCGTGCGCAATGCAGCCAGTGCCACGGTGCCGGTGCGGCGGGGGCGGTCGGTTATCCCAACCTGCTGGATGACGATTGGCTCTGGGGGGGGGACATCGAAAGCATTTCCGCCACCGTGGCCCATGGCGTGCGCAACGACACCGACGACGATGCGCGCTATTCCGAAATGCCCGCCTTTGGCGACATGCTGGAAGACGAAGACATCCATGCCGTGGTTGAATATGTCTATGGGTTGTCATCGCCGGACTTCGACAAGGCCCTGGCCGAACAGGGGGCAACGGTCTTTGCCGACAATTGCAGCGCCTGTCATGGCGATACGGCCCAAGGTGACCGCGAGCTGGGCGCGCCAAATTTGGCAGATGCGATCTGGCTTTATGGCGGAAGTCGTGAAACAGTGGAAGAAACCGTACGCAATGCGCGCTACGGTGTGATGCCAGCCTGGGGCCAACGCCTTGGTCAGGCCGATATTCGCGCTGTTTCTGTCTATGACGCATTCCTTGGGAGGAGGCGAGTAGACAGACTGGCGGCCGCCATATGCGCGGCAGCCACCCCCGAAGCGGTCCTGTTCGCAAAACGACGCCGCTTCGGGGCCCTTGCTTGATCCAGATCAAGGCAAGCGCCCACCGGCCCGCGTATCAGGGGCCTGCGAACAGGATAACATCATGACAAATCAAAGCCTTTATGCCGCCAGAGAGCCGATTTTCCCGCGTCGGGTGTCCGGCATGTTCCGCCGCCTGAAATGGTGGATCATGGGGGTGACCCTGGCGATCTATTATCTGACCCCCCTGGATCCGATGGGATCGCGGGCCGAACCTGCCGGATCAGGCGGTGTTGGTCGATATGATGCACCGTCGTTTCTATTTCTTCTGGATCAAGATCTGGCCGCATGAATTTATTTCGTGGCCGGTCTGTTGATCATGGCGGGCTTGGGGCTTTCCTGTTCACCT
>NZ_JALIEC010000010.1 GCF_022867865.1 Phaeobacter sp. J2-8
CCGCAGCTGCTGCGGGCGCTTCAGCGTCAACCTTGTCGTCAACCTTGTCGTCAGATTTGGCTTTTGACGATTTCCGGCGGCTGCTCGACGTGCTGCGGGTGCGCTTCGGCTTTGGCTTTTCTTCGGTGGCCTCCGGGGTCACATCCGCTGCATCCGTTGCGGCCACGACGGGCTCTGCCTTGTCGGTGTCGGAACCTGCGGGCGCGTCATCATCGTCATCATCGAACTCGCTGCTGCGGTCCTGATCCTGATCACCGTTTTCACCGGTCTTCGACTTGCGGCGACGCCGACGCCGACGGCGTTTCTTCGGCTTGGGTGTCTCTTCCTCGCCAGTGGTTTCGACCGCTTCGCTGACCTCGGTTTCGACCTCTGCCTCGTCCGGCACATCCTTCGACCGGATCGTCAACCATATCCATGATTGTGGTGTCGGCGGACACAACCGGCGCGGCGACCTCGGCCACCTTGCGTGTCGCGGTTTTCAACTTCTCGATGTTGAAATCCGGGCTGACCAACGTCGGGTCGCCCTCGACCCGCACGGCCACACCGTAACGCGCCTCGATCTGGGCGATATGTTCGCGCTTGGCGTTCATCAGATAGTTGGCAATGGACACCGGGCAACGCACCAGAAGCTCTTTGCAGCGGCGGCGTGTGCCCTCTTCCTCGATCTGGCGCAGCACTTGCAGGGCAAGGTTGTCGTCCGAACGGATCAAACCGGTGCCATGGCAATGCGGGCAAGGCGCGGTTGTCGCCTCGATCATGCCGGGGCGCAGACGCTGACGCGACATTTCCATCAGGCCAAAACCGGAAATCCGGCCAACCTGAATGCGCGCACGGTCGCTTTTCAGCTTGTCCTTGATGCGCTTTTCGACGGCGGTGTTGTTCTTGCGCTCGTCCATGTCGATGAAATCGATCACGATCAGACCGGCAAGGTCACGCAGACGCAGTTGGCGCGCCACCTCTTCGGCGGCCTCAAGGTTGGTCTTGAGCGCGGTTTCCTCGATCGAGCCTTCCTTGGTGGCCCGGCCAGAGTTGACGTCGATCGCCACCAGCGCCTCGGTCACGCCGATCACGATGTAGCCACCGGATTTCAGCTGGACCGTGGGATTGAACATCGCCCCCAGATAGCTTTCGACCTGATAGCGCGCGAACAACGGCAGAGATTCTGCGTAATGTTTCACGTTCTTGGCGTGGGACGGCATGATCATCTTCATGAAGTCCTTGGCGATGCGGTAGCCGCGTTCGCCTTCGACCAGAACCTCGTCTATGTCGCGGCTGTAGAGGTCGCGGATCGAGCGTTTGATCAGGTCGCCTTCTTCATAGATCTTCACCGGCACGATGGATTTCAGCGTCAGTTCGCGGATCTGCTCCCAAAGGCGTTGCAGGTATTCGTAATCGCGCTTGATCTCGGACTTGGTGCGCTTGGCGCCCGCGGTCCGGATGATCAGGCCCGCGCCCTGGGGCACGTCGATCTCGGCTGCGATTTCCTTGAGCTTCTTGCGATCGGGGGCGTTGGTGATTTTGCGGCTGATGCCACCGCCACGTGCGGTGTTGGGCATGAGGACGCAGTAACGACCGGCCAGCGACAGATATGTGGTCAGCGCAGCGCCTTTGTTGCCGCGTTCTTCCTTGACCACCTGCACAAGCAGGATCTGGCGAACTTTGACCACTTCCTGAATTTTATAGCGACGCGGGCGTGGTTTGCGCGGTGGGCGAATGTCGGCTTCGTCGTCTTCTTCGGCGACGGATTCGATATCGCTGTCTTTGGCGGCGGCGTCAGATTTATCTGTCGGCTCGTCGCTGTCATCCTCTGCGGCGTCATCCGCTTCGGTTTCGGCGCTGTCCTGCGCGGCATCTTCGTCTGCGACCGGGGCAGCCTCGGCCACAGGTGCGTCTGCGGCTTCGTCTGTGTCTGCTGCTTCGGCAGTGTCTGCAACCACCTCTGCGGCGGCTTCAACCGACGCAGGTTCCGGGGTTTCGCCGGTTTCTGCTGCGCCTTCATTCGGTGTCGCCTCGCCCGCGTCTGATGCGGTGGCGTCAACCGGATCGGCAGCAACGTCTTGCGCCGCAACCGTATCATCGCCCTGGGTCGCCTCAGCGACCGGAGCCTCGGAAACAGGGGTTTCTGCCACTGGCGTTTCGGCCACGGTCACCATGGGCGACAGACCTTCCAGCGTATCCTCGGGCCCATCCAGGTCGATGGTCTCCATGCCGGAAGCCTCAGCCGAGGTGTCAACCTTGACCTCGCGGCTTTCGACCGCATCCTTGCTGGTGGTTTTTGCCGCTTTCGACGTCGAAGACGACCGCCGCCGCTTCTTCGAGCGGGACGCCTCTGCCTCTTCGTCGCGCGCCTTCATTGCCTCGGCATAGGCGCGCTCTTCCTCCATCAGCGCCTGACGGTCGGCGACGGGGATTTGATAATAATCCGGGTGAATTTCCGAAAACGCCAGGAACCCGTGACGGTTTCCACCATAGTCGACAAAAGCCGCCTGCAGCGAGGGTTCGACCCGTGTTACCTTGGCGAGATAGATGTTGCCAGCAAGCTGGCGTTTGTTTTCGGATTCAAAGTCAAATTCCTCAACCTTGTTTCCGTCCACCACCACAACGCGGGTTTCTTCCGCGTGGGTGGCATCGATAAGCATTTTCTTGGCCATGTTACTTTCGTGCTTTCCGGCATCGACCGGTCCGCCGGGATTGACCCGGGCGGAGCAGCGGTTTGCAGGAAATATCCGATTAAGGCGGTGATTGGCGCGGTCAGAATAGCCATGGTTTCAGGGCCGTGAGCGGCGCCTGTTCCTGCCTTCTGTTGTCTCGCGCGTTGCATCGCGTTTCTTCTCCGACGGTTTGGCAAATTTGCCATCCGCCCATTTACGACCCGCCGCTTGCGCGGTTCGGGCTGGTCTTCTTGATCACCGCCACGTCATTGGCGCAGCCTGGCAATCAGATCGGTCTGCCTTGAAAGGGGTCGGACGTTCCTGCCCGCGCGACTTCAAAAACAGCGAAACTCTTTGGCCTTGTGATTTTCCAGGGCCTTCGATCAACATAAGGCTCCAATGACAGGAAATACAATGCTCAAATTTCAATATGTCACGACGACGGCGGTCAATTCGATGGTTTGTGGCCCAGATGTCGGGCGTTTTCACCAAAGGGGCCATCGGCGCGTTTTGTCGGCGGCACGCCCAAGGTCGGATAGCTAGAGATCAAAACTGGCCTGACGCGGTTGTGCGACCCGACCGCCATTTTGCATCAACGCCAGAAACCCGGCCTGATCCGACCACTCTGCCGCAGTGTGACCAACGCACGTCAGCGCGACATACAACGCCGCCGCCCGCGCCTGACAATTCAGGGATTTGGCTGGATTGAACTCGATATCGGTGAACCCGTCATAGGCGAGACAGGCCTCTGCCAGTGCCGGATTTTCCGCCAGGGTTGTGAGATACAACCAATCGTAAAACGCGGTCACCGGCGTCAGCGGCCAGTCGACACCGGCAAAATGAAAACCGTGCAATGGCCCCGAATTCCGCAGGCGCGGATCGCGTTTGGCCTCTAGCGGTCCCGCGCGAAAGAGATCGGTATATGGGCCGCCACCCCGAAACACCTTGCTGCCCTGAAACGCGCATTCCAGTGGTGCGGGCGCGCGCCCCACATCGCGACGCATCAGGTTAAAGGCGCTCAGCGCCACACCGCTGGCATCGGGCGATTTACTGGATATTTCCAGAAACCGCAGTGCGGCACCGTTTGTGGCACAATGGCGGGCCCCGGCATCATGCAGATCCTGGATCGACCGTTGCTTCTGCGCCAGAGAGAACCCAGCATGCCATTGAAATTCAACCGTTTCCACCCGAACCCAGCCTGCGGCGGTTGGGTCGGCCATAAAAATCGGACGTTGTGCCACCTAGCTGGCCCTCATCTTGGCAAAACTGCTGCCGCGTTTGGCAAAATAGCCCTGCCCCGCGCTATGCACCGCGCAGGGAATATCACCGATATCGCGGGGGAAATAGCCAAAATGCTTTGGATCGCGGGCGACAATCCGGGTGATGTGGCGCGGGTCGATCCGGTCAAAGACCAGAACCTCGGCCTGGACATCGGTTGGCGCGTCCAGACCCAACCCCTGGGCGCTGCGCGAGGCCAGCCCATCAATTTCATCAAACATGGATGTAAATGCTCGAAACTCGCGACGGCGCGCCAGCGGCATGTCCCGCACCCGATGGTCCGCCGCATTGCGGCAGCAAAAGGCACAGTCGTTTTGCCAAAGCACGGCGGGATCAAGCTCTAGCACCACAAAATCCCCACCGCTGGTCAGCTGGCTTTTGAACAGAAAGCGGTCATTGGGATGGCTGATCGACAGCGACACCGCGCCGGTTGCCTGATCCAGTCGCATTTGATCATTGATCAGCGGTGCCAAATCGAATGCCTGAAGCGCATCGCGCGACATCAGCCCGTTTTGCAGGATCGACGGCAGGTTCTCGATCCGGGTGAAATGCACCAGCCGCGTGATGCCGCGTGCCGCGACCTCTTTTTGCAGGGCATTGGCCCGCGCGGTTTCGGCGGAAATCCGCGTGATGGCACTGTCCGGTTGCAATCCTGCGGGCAGAATTGCGGGTGCGGTCGCTGTATCCCGGCCCGGTTCGGTGGCGCGTTGATTTTGGGGCGGGACCATCCGCGCAAGGATCGCGGCATAGCCGAATTCATGCATTACATTGTGAAAAATCCCCGGCAGGCCGGGTTCATTTGCCAATGTGTCATGTACCTCGCGCAGATCCGCGTCCAATTCGCCAAGGATGCGGTCAAATTCCTGCTGCTCTCCGGCGTGGGCGTCAGGTGCCGGCACGGGGCGGGCATCCTGCCAGATATGGGCCGGATCGGTTGGGGTTTGCGCACGCGACACATCGGCCAGAATACGGTCGAAATCCGCCCGGCTGCCCTGACCGTCTGCATCCATTTGCCGCTGCATCTCCAGCGCCCAAACCGCATGTCGGTGCAGCGCAGTCACAATTTTGCGCACCTCTTCGTCATAGGCCCAGAGATCCGTCAGGATTTCCGGCCGCAGGGCTTGGGGCTTTGGCGGCTCTGATTGCGCGGTGACGAGGCGCGGCGCCTGCACTGGCGCTTCGGCGGCAGGCAGCGGTTGGCGGGTTTCACCGTTGGGCAATGGGCGGTTGGGCTGGAGGCCATTGGATTTCGCACTGTCGGGAATTGGACTGTCAGGCTTTGCACTGGCGGGCTTTGCACTGCGGCGCTTGGTCAATGCGCCAAGGGCACGCCCGGTTTTATACAGCAACCCTTTTTCGGATTTCGGTTTGCGCGCCGGTTGTACCTTGGGCTGTGGGCCGGTGTCCGCCGGGTTTGCGCCCTGCTGCGCGTTGGCCTGCTTCTGTTTTTCCAATTCCTTCTGCGCCAGTTCGATCTGGCTCAGATGATTTTTCAACTTCGCGTTCTGGGCCTTTTGTTTTTTTGCACTGGCCGCAAGGAACTTTGCCTTCTCACGTTTGTTCATCCCAACCGGGGCACGCGGGTCGCCCGGCGCGCCGACGCGGGCCTTTTCCGTATCAGCCCCACGGTCAAGAATCGCATGTGTGGTCCAGACCACCGCCAATTGCAGGACAATCAGCCAAGGCGTGAACAGGTTGACCACGGTCAATGCGCTCCAGATCATGCAAAAGATCATCAATGCATTGCGCCCGAAACAGCGCGCGATCACCAAGGTGATAACGATAAAGCCTTGGTAATATAGAATAGCCATTTGAAGTCCGCAGTTCCGTTTAAAATATTACCCCAGCGTTAAGCATGAAATATGTTGAAACTTTGGCATGTGGCGATGGAATTCCCGCGCCATGCCGCCGGCAAGAGGTCAATCTGTTGAAAAATCGGCCGCTCACATCCTTGTGACCGGCCGATCAAAGATAATGTAGCCCGGGAAAATGGTTACCCGGCGTTGTTCAGCCGCTTGATCAGGCTGGAGGTGTCCCAACGCCCGCCGCCGGCCTTTTGCACATCTTTATAGAATTGATCGACCAGCGCCGTGACCGGCAGGCTGGCGCCAACCTCATCGGCGGTGGCAAGGCAGATCGCCAGATCCTTGCGCATCCAATCGACGGCAAAGCCATGTTCAAACGCATCGTCCAGCATGGTTTCATAGCGGTTGACCATCTGCCAGGAACCAGCCGCGCCGCCGCCGATCACATCGACCACCGCGCGCCCGTCCAAACCGGCCTTTTGCGCGAAATGCAGCCCCTCGCTCAGCCCCTGCACCAATCCGGCAATACAGATCTGATTGACCATCTTCGTCAGCTGGCCTGCGCCGCTTTCGCCCAAGCGGCTGCATCGTTTGGCATAGGCGTCGATCATTGCTGCCGCACGATCATAGGCCGGTTGATCACCGCCGCACATCACCACCAATTGCCCGTTTTCCGCACCGGCCTGACCGCCCGACACCGGGGCATCGACGAAATCAATGCCCTTGTCCCTGGCCACGGCATAGAGTTCCGCTGTGACCGCCGCCGACACGGTGGTGTGGTCGACAAATGTGCTGCCCGCTGCCATCCCGGCAAAGGCCCCATCCTCGCCCAGACAGACCGAACGCAGGTCGTCGTCATTGCCAACGCAGGACATGACAAACTCTGCGCCCTTGGCCGCCTCTGCCGGGGTCGGCGCAAATCCGCCACCAAATTCCGCCACCCATTTTTCCGCCTTTGCCGCAGTGCGGTTATAAACCGTCACCTCATGGCCTGCGCGGGCCAGATAACCCGCCATTGGGTAGCCCATGACACCCAATCCCAAAAATGCCAGCTTCGCCATGTCGCACCCTCCTGCTTTTGTCTTGCATATGTTTCGTTTAAGGGGTTCTCACCCGTTGGCCGGGATTACACAACCCGTTGGCAAAAGAGGCAAGGCAAACCACGCATGGCAAGTGTTTTCAAATGGCTGTTCCGGTTGGCGACCACCCTGGTGATTTTGGTGACGCTGGCGGTGGTTGTGGTGTACTATCTCGCGTCCCGGTCTTTGCCGGACTACGACAAGACGGTGAGCGTGCGCGGCACGGCGGGCGCGGTCGAGATTGTGCGCAATAACGCCAATGTCCCGCATATCTTTGCCGACACCGACCCGGATGTGTTCTTTGGCCTTGGTTATGCCCATGCCCAGGACCGGCTGTGGCAAATGGTTGTGTTGCGCCGCACCGCCCAGGGGCGGCTGTCCGAGGTGTTTGGCCGCAGGACGCTCAACACCGATACGCTGTTGCGGCGGCTGGATCTTTATCCTTTGGCGGTGAAATCGCTGGCGGCACAGGACGCGCGCACATTGACGGCGTTGCAATCCTATTCTGCCGGGGTGAATGCCCGTCTGGCGGAGGTGAATGAAAATGCGCTGGGCCGGGGCGCGCCGGAATTCTTTGTCTTCAACGCACCGATTGCGCCCTGGCAGCCTGCGGATTCGATTGCATTGGTAAAACTTCTGGCGGTGCAATTGTCCGGCCATCTGCCCGAAGAAGTTCTGCGCGCCCGCACATCGCTTTTGGTGCGTGACGAGGCGCGGTTGGCCGACATCCTGCCCGACGCCCCCGGAACCGGTGTGGCCGCATTGCCGGAATATGCCAGCCTGGTGCCGGAAATCACCCAAAGCGCACCGCGCTACGCCCAAAGCAACACCCCCACCCCATCGCGTGATCTGCTATCGCCATTTGCGCCACGCGGTCTGGCCGGGGCATCGAACGCCTGGGCGGCGGCGCCCAATCGCTCGGCCAGTGGGGGGACGTTGTTGGCAAATGACCCGCATCTGGGGTTCAGCGCACCGTCAATCTGGTATCTCGCCCGCATGGATCTGGCCAGCGGCGGCGTCATCGGTGGCACCATTCCCGGCGTGCCGCTGGTTCTGGCGGGCAAAAGCCCGAACATCGGTTGGGGCATCACCTCGTCCTATCTGGATGATCAGGACCTGTTCATCGAACAGCTGAACCCCGACAACCCCCAGCAATACCGGACCCCCGGCGGGTTCAAGGATTTCGAAACCCGCCGCTCTATCGTGCAGATCAAGGACGAAGCGCCGGTCACCCTGACCCTGCGCTGGACCGACAATGGCCCCGTGCTGCCGGGATCGCATTACAACCTCGGCGAAGTCACCCCGGCCTGGCCATGTGGCCGCGCTTAGCTGGACCGCGCTGGCCGACCGGGACACTACCCTGTCTGCGGGTGTGGCGCTGATGTATGCCCAGACACTGGAAGATGCGCGCGCCGCGGGCGAAGCCTATGTCGCCCCAAGCCAGATGCTGACCCTGGCCGACAGCGATGGCATTGCGATGCAATTGATTGGCCATATGCCGCGCCGGTCGGAACGCCATGAAAGCAAGGGGCGGATGCCCACCCGTGGCTGGATCGTCGACAACCGTTGGCAGGGCGTTCTGCCCTACGAAGACAACCCCTCGTTCCTGCGGCCAGAGGGGGGCATCGTCGGCAACACCAACAACAAGATGATCGACCGCCCCTTCCCCGAACATGTGTCCTATAGCTGGGGCGACAGCCAGCGTATCCAACGCTGGCAACGGCTGATGCAGGGCCGCGAGGTACATACCCGCGACAGTTTCACCGAGGCACAGCTGGACACCGTCAGCATCACCGCCCGGTCGCTGTTGCCCTTGATCGGGGCGGACCTTTGGTTCACCGGCGAGGCCGCGCCAGAGGGCACCATCGCCCGCCAACGCGAAACCGCTTTGGCCCTGCTGGCCAATTGGACCGGCGAGATGAACGAACATCTGCCAGAGCCGCTGATCTATGCCGCATGGCTGCGCGCCTTGCAGGATCGGTTGATCCGCGACGACATTGGCCCGCTGGCCGACGAATTCGACCATGTCGAGCCGCTGTTCATCGAACGGGTGTACCGCGATGTCGACGGTGCCAGCGCCTGGTGCGACATTCTGCAATCCTCGCCCACGGAAACCTGTGTCGATATTGCCCGGCTTGCGCTCGAAGACGCGATCGTCTGGCTGGAAGAGAATTTTGGCCGCGATCTTTCGGCGCTGCGCTGGGGCGACGCGCATCAGGCGACACATGACCACCCGGTCCTCGGCGAAGTGCCGGTGCTGCGCTATTTCGTCAACATCCGCCAATCCACATCCGGCGGCGATCATACCTTGCTGCGCGGGCGGACCTCGGGGCGCGGGCCAAACCCCTATCAGAACGTGCATGGCGCGGCGATCGCGGGGTTTATGACTTTGCCGACCCGGATTCATCGGTCTTTGTGACATCGACCGGCCAATCGGGACATTTCCTGTCGCGCCATTATGACGATCTGGGAAGCCTCTGGCGGCGCGGGGAATACATCCCGATGTCCCTGGACGAAGAGCTGGCCCGGGCGGCGGCAACCGGCATTACCCGGCTGGTGCCAAGGCCCTAGGCATCAAACAGCGGCACACCGCTGATCACAGCCAGGGCAATCGCGCCATAAGCCAGCCAGCGATAGGCGTTTTCGTGTTTGGGATCGAAGATATGTTGGCCAATCAACGTGGTGATCAGATAAGGCACGCCGAGGATCATCACGACACCGATCATCACCGGATTGGACAGCCCCTTTAGCAGCAGGTTGACCACAATCAATGCATCCAACAGCGCGAGGTAAAGGATCGTGTTGGCCCGCACCACCGATGCGCTCTTGACCCCGGCGAGATAGAACAAGATCACCACCGGCCCGGACAAGCCGGTCATCCCGCCCATCAAACCAGCCGCTAACCCGATCCCCCCCAATCCAACACGCCCCACCGCACCACGGTAGCGCCAGCCAGTGATCAAGGCGGCCAAGGTGACAGCGGCCACCACGGTCACCCCCCAGCGGATGCTTTCGCCCGGCAGGATCTGCATCAGGTAAATGCCGATGGGCACGGTCACAACACCGCAAACCGCCATCAATCCGACCTCTGCCTTGTCGGCCTTGGCCCAGGCGCGCGGCAACAGGGCAGCGGTCGAAATGATCCCGGTCAGGGTGATGATCAGGACCACATCCGCCGCCGGCAGGAACTGCCCGGCGACCGGTACAAAAATCAACGCTGTGCCAAAACCGGTAAAGCCGCGGACAATGCCCGCGGCCGTGATTGTAAAGACCATCCACCACAGCCCCGGCACCGCCAGCGCCGCGACAAGAAAGTCAGGCATCTATGTTGCCGAACTGATTGCCGGTGGTGTCGTTGTTGGTCTTGCTCCAATCGCGCTTGACCCCCAACAGAAGCAACACGGTCGAGGCCACAAAGATCGAGGAATAGGTGCCGACGACGACACCCCAGATCATGGCAAAGACAAAGCCCCGGATCACATCCCCGCCCAGCACAAACAGGGCAATCAACGCCAGAAGCGTGGTGACCGAGGTCATGAATGTCCGGCTGAGCGTTTCGTTGATCGACACGTTCAGCACTTCGCGCAGCGGCTTCTTCTTGAATTTCATCAGGTTCTCGCGCACGCGGTCGAACACCACCACCGTATCGTTCAATGAATAGCCCACGATGGTCAGCAGCGCCGCAATGATCGCGAGGTCAAATCTGATCTGAAGCTCGGAAAACACCCCGATGGTCAGGATCACGTCATGGACCAGGGCAACAACCGCGCCCAGGGCAAATTGCCATTCGAACCGCAACCAGATGTAGATCAGAACCGCCCCGATCGCCAGCACCACGGCAATCGCCGCCGTCTGGATCAGTTCGCCGGAAACCTTGGGACCAACCGATTCCACCGACACGAACTTGATATCCGGGGCGACGGTTTTCAGCGCCGCCTCAACCTCGGCGATCAATTCGGCGGTGACGCTTTCCTGACCGTCCTGGGCCTGAATACGCACCATGGCGACATTCTGATCGGCGTCGAAAGACGGATCAAAAACCTCAGAGATCACGACATCGCCAAGGCCCAGTGCCGCCAGCGCATCCCGATACGTCCCGACATCCACCGCTTCGGTGCTTTCGGTGCGGATCGTGGTGCCGCCGCGAAAGTCGATGCCATAGTTCAGCCCACGCAGCATGAATGACCCAAAGGCCATGACAATCAGGATCACGGAAATCCCCAGCCACAGCTTGGGGCGGGAAAAGAAATCCCAATTGGTATTCTCGGGAACAAGTCTCAGACGCATGTGCCTATACCTCGATTGTCTTGGGACGGCGGCGTTCAAACCACATCACGATGATCAACCGCGTCACAAAGATCGCGGTGAACACCGACGTCAGAATGCCCAGACCCAGCGTGATGGCAAAGCCCCGCACCGGCCCCGATCCCATGACAAACAGGATCACAGCAGTGATGAAAGTGGTGATATTGGCGTCGATAATGGCAGAGAGCGCCTTTTCATACCCCAACTCGATCGCCCGGGCAGGCCCGCGCGCGGTCTTCAACTCTTCGCGAATACGTTCAAAGATCAGCACATTGGCGTCCACCGCCATACCCACCGTCAACACGATACCGGCAATACCGGGAAGTGTCAGCGTCGCGCCAATCAGGCTGAGAAGGCCAAAAATCAGCCCAATGTTGATGATCAATGCGATATTGGCAAAGATCCCGAACAGACCATAGCTGAGCGCCATGAACACCAGCACCGCCGTAAAGGCCACGATGGTCGCGATCTTGCCGGCCTCAATGCTGTCGGCCCCAAGTTCCGGGCCGATGGTGCGCTCTTCCAGGAAATCCAGCCCCGCAGGCAAGGCACCGGCGCGCAGCAACACCGCAAGATTGGTCAATTCCTCGACCGAGAAATTGCCGGTGATGATGCCCGAACCGCCGGGAATGTGGCTCTGGATGACCGGGGCGCTGATCACCTCGGCGTCGAGCACGATGGCAAAGGGGTTGCCGATGTTTTCCGCAGTATAGTCGCCGAATTTGCGCGCGCCCGAAGGGTTGAACCGGAAGTTCACCGCAGGACGGCCGTTCTGGTCAAACGCGGGCTGGGCATCGGTGAGTTCCTCACCGGTCACAACCGGGTTTTCCTCCAGGATATAGAACACGCCGCTTTCATCAAGCGATGGCAGGATCTCGTTGCCGATCCCCGGCTCTGCGGTGGCATCGCTGGTGCGGCTGACCACCGGCTGAAACGTCAGCTGGGCGGTGGTGCCAATGATGTCTTTCAATTCCTGGGCCGAGCCGAGGCCCGGCACCTGAATCAGGATACGGTCGCTGCCCTGACGCTGGATTGTCGGCTCACGTGTGCCGACCTCGTCAATCCGGCGACGGATGATTTCCAAACTCTGCTGCACGGTCCGTTCGTCGGTGGCAAGACGTTCGGCATCCGACAGGGTCATGATCAGCACATCGCCTTCGCCACGTGCCACCAGATCCATCTCGCCCGCGGCGGTGATCGACACCACCGGCTGGGCCAGCGCACGCACGGCGGTCAAAGCCGCGGCCATGCCATCGGGGTTGGAAATCTTGACATGCAATTCATCACCAACCGAGGGCTGGCGGCGGATTGTGCCGATCTCATCGCGCAAGGGGCGCAGGGTATCGCGCACCTCGGGCCAGAGCGACGTGATCCGGCTTTCATAGACATCGGCGACCCGAACCTCGGCCAGCAGATGCGCCCCGCCCCGCAAATCAAGCCCCAGATTGACCAAGGCCGATGGCAGGAACGAGGGCCACCCCGCCGCCGCATCAGCCAGTTCCGGGGTTTCCCCCTGAACCTCGATCGCGGCAACGGCGTCATTGGCGGTTTCTACGCGGGAATAAAACCCGTTCGGCATGGCCAGCAACAGCCCCACCGCACAGAGTGTCCAGATGAACACCCGTTTCCAGAGATCAATCTGCAGCATGCGCCGCTCCTCGGACTGGGACTTGACAGGAACTCAACAGAAGCGGGGCCGTGGCCCTCAATCCCCTTGATCAGGAATTTGCAGGCTCGGTCTTGTTCAGAACCTGCGCGATGGTGGATTGCACCACACGCACCTTGACGCCTTCGGACAGCTCGACTTCGATCTCGTTGTCTTCCTTGACTTTCACGACCTTGCCGATCAATCCGCCCTGGGTCACAACCTGGTCGCCACGACGCAGCGCCTTGACCATATTGGTATGCGCTTTCATCTTCTTTTGCTGCGGACGGATCAGCAGGAAATACATGATCGCGAAGATCAGGATCAGGGGTACGAATTGCGCGATTGCACTGCCATCCATTGAAGGCTTCCTTTCAAGGTTGCTTTGCGAAGGGAACCCCCCGCCGAATTTTGCCGGAACCTATGCGCGGCACCGCCGGTTTGCAAGGCGCGCCGGGGGCTATTCCACGCGGCACCGGATATATTCCCTATGGGAAAGTGGGGCGGGCTTGCCTAGGGTGATGCGGCAGAGCGTCAGTATTTTGAAAGAGGCGTCATTTTGGAAAGCTATTTGTTCATCGTGACCCACCCGCTTTTGTGGGGTTTTCTGGGTCTGACACTGGTCTTTTACCTCATTCAATCTCTCGTCGCGCGCCAACCCGACGACGACAGGAAAAAACGCCCCTACCTGGACACAATCAAGAACCCCGCCCTGCGCGCTTTGGCGCTCTTTGCGCTGGTTTTGTCGCCGGTTTGGGTATTGTTGTTGCTTGCCGTGCTCTGGTCGCTTCTCGGCATTGTGGTCACACTGCCCGCCTTCGAAGCCTCCAAGGACACAGAATTGCGCTGGCATGTTCTTGCCATGGTCGGCCTGATCACCGCATTCGGCGGCATTATCGGCGCGCCTTTGGCGCTGATCCGGGTGTTCACCACCGAACGCCAGACCAAGACCAGCGAAGAGGGGCTGATTACCGACCGCATCAACAAAGCGGTCGAAGGCTTGGGATCAGAGAAGGTTTCGAACCGAATTGGACGGCCGGTGACGATCTATACCGGCGAGAAAAGTGGTGTGACCGTCATCGGCAAGAAACGGGCCGATATTGAAGTCCCTGAACTCAGTCTGGCTGGAAAAGAATATTGGCAAGACCACCTGGATGATGAAACCGGGGAAATTTCGGCGGAACGCCATGTCTCGGTCTCAACATGGTCAGAGGCGCGCACCGAAATCGAATGGCAAGGCCACGCTCTCACGATTGCGGAGGGAGAGGCCATCGGGGAAGAAGGAAAATGGCAGGTCTTTACCGAAACCCTGCCCAACCTCGAAGTCCGCATCGGCGCGATCTATGCGTTGGAGCGCATCGCCAAGGACAGCGGCAGCGACCATGTGCAAATCATGGAAATCCTCTGCGCCTATATCCGTCACAACGCCCCAGCGTCAGAGGCCATGCCATGGCCGGAACTGAAGATGAAGGAAGGCGAGGACGAGGGCCCGCTCGAAGACGATTGGCAAGAGCGCATGAATGCCTTCAACAAAGCGCAAGAGGAGGCGAAGAAATCCCTGACGATCCGAGAGGATATTCAAGTGGCGCTGACCGTGATTGGCCGCCGCAGTGCCCAACAGCGGGGATTGGAGGCGAAAGCCAACGACAATGACACCGGCTTTGTCTTTGACATCCCCTGCCCCGAACCGAATCTGCCAGACGACGATTATGACGTGGCTGCGCTTGAAGCCTATTCCGTGAAGCTCCGTGCATGGCTGAAACAGCTTCGTGCGTATCGGGGTTACCGGCTCGACCTGCGCAAATGCAATCTGCGTGGTGCTGATCTGTCCGGTCTCCAGCTGAACGGTGCCCGATTAGACGAATCTGAACTCCAAGGCCCGGGCTTAGCAGAGGCGCAGTTACAGGGGGCAGATCTCAAGGCGGCGCGGTTGCAGGGAGCAATGCTCTTATTCGCGAGGTTGCAGGGGGCAAACCTTATGAACGCGCGATTGCAAACGGCGGACCTTAGGAGAACACGGTTGCAAGGAGCAAAACTCACGGAGGCCCTATTGCAAGGAGCGGACCTTGTGGAAGCACGGATGCAGGGGGCGAACCTCTTGCGAACCCAGTTGCAGGGCGCGCATCTGACTTGGGCGAAATTGCACGGGGCGGATCTCGCGTCGGCGCAATTGCAAAAGGCCAGCCCAATAAACGCTAAATTGCAGGGGGCGAACCTCTGGGAGACGAAATTACAAGGCGCAAATCTCGAGGCGAGCCGACTGCAAGGGGCGTATCTCATGCGGGTTCGGGT
Organism: Phaeobacter sp. J2-8; assembly: GCF_022867865.1. Lineage (GTDB taxonomy): Bacteria > Pseudomonadota > Alphaproteobacteria > Rhodobacterales > Rhodobacteraceae > Marinovum. Next base: position 15,056 of record NZ_JALIEC010000010.1, read on the forward strand.
CGACGCTTCAACATCTCTGAAGACCGCTGAACTTCGAGGTGCGGCCATAAAAATTGTCGATTGTACCAATTACCCACAACTCGTCAAAAGCGCCGACCAGATGTTTGGCGATGGCGACGTCACGTTGCCCGGCGATCACTGGCCTGCACACTGGCCGCGCGAACGCCTCAACTTCACAGAATTTCACCAAGCCTGGCACGACTGGCGGGCCATCCTGCCCAATGCGCCGCAGGACGATTGACACCACCCTACCCAACACCCGCGACATGTTGCATAACGCCCGCGCGACTCAGATCCAAAACCAGAGGACATGGATATGCATGACATCCGCGCCATCCGCGAAAACCCGGCCGCTTTTGATGCGGCGCTTTCTCGTCGTGGGATCGAAAATGCATCTTCGTCCCTGTTGGAACTCGACGAGGCCCGCCGCGCCGCAATTCATGCCGCGGAAACCGCCCAATCCGATCAAAAGGCCGCCGCCAAAGAGGTCGGTGCCGCCAAGGCCAAGGGCGACGAGGCGGAATTCGAACGCCTGCGCGCATTGGTTGGCGAGAAGAAGGCCGAAGTGGCCGACATGCAGACCCGCGCCAAGGAGCTGGATCAACAGCTGACCGATGCGCTGATGTCGATCCCCAACCTGCCCTATGACGACACCCCCGAAGGCGCGGACGAGGCCGACAATGTCGAAATCCGCCGCTGGGGCACGCCGAAATCTTTCGATTTCAAACCGAAAGAGCACTATGAACTGGCCGGTGTGGTGGACGGGATGGACTTTGAAACCGCTGCCAAACTCTCGGGCAGCCGTTTTGTCGTGCTGTCGGGCGCCGTGGCGCGCATCCACCGCGCGCTGGCGCAATTCATGCTCGACACCCACACCGAAGAAAACGGCCTGACCGAGACCTGGACCCCGGTTCTGGTCAAGGAAGAGATGATGCTGGGCACCGGGCAATTGCCCAAATTCGGCGAGGACAGCTATCAGACCACCAATGGCTGGTGGTTGATCCCCACGGCCGAGGTGACGCTGACCAATATCGTGAACGGGCTGACGGTGGCCGAAAGCTATCTGCCCCGCCGCTATGTCGCGCATTCGCAATGTTTCCGGTCCGAAGCGGGCAGCGCCGGTCGCGATACCGCCGGCATGTTGCGCCAGCACCAGTTTGAAAAGGTCGAGATGGTCTCAGTCACCCACCCGGACAAAAGCCGGGAAGAGCTGGACCGGATGACCGACTGCGCCCAGGGCATTCTGGAGCGGCTTGGCCTGCCCTATCGCACCGTGGTGCTTTGCACCGGCGACATGGGGTTCGGCGCACGCCGCACCCATGATATCGAGGTCTGGTTGCCCGGTCAGGACAGCTATCGCGAGATTTCTTCGGTTTCGGTCTGCGGCGATTTTCAGGCGCGCCGGATGAATGCCCGCATGAAACCCAGCGATGGCGGCAAGCCGGAATTCCTGCATACGCTGAACGGTTCGGGGCTTGCGATTGGTCGGGCGTTGATTGCGGTGTTGGAAAATGGCCAACAAGCAGACGGGTCCGTCACCCTGCCAGAGGTGCTGCACCCCTATCTGCGCGGCAAAACGCATCTGACGGCGCAGGGTGTCCTGGCCTGACACCACCGTCGGGCGGTAAAAATTTGGGGCGACGCCATGGTGAGGCATGGCGTCGCCCCTTCGGTTTCAATGGCAGTGCATCACGTTACGCCGCAGTGTGCGCAGCCGCGACAGACACGGATCGCCAGAAAACCGATTGGCACGTTATTCCGCCAACAAGCCGGCCGCCTGGGCCGCTGTCAGCTCATCTGCGCTGACTTCGCCGTTCTGATCCACGTCGATTTCGGCGAAACCTTCGACGGTCAGGTCGGGATAGGCCGCGACCAGTTCTTCCATCGAATATCCGCCGCTTTGGTCGGTATCTTCCACCATGGTCTGAGCCAGAGCCGAGCTTGCTGCGAAACCGATAAGGGCTGCGAAGGTAATGGCTTTGGATGTCATGGAGTGTCTCCTTTTCGTGTTACAGATTGACGGTTTTCATCGCCGTCGAAAGGAACATGTCCGCTTGAGGAGAGGCCCGCAACCCCATGAAATCGACCAAAAAAGGTAAGTGACGTGACTGGCGGCGTTGCGCCGACCCCCGGCAGGAACCAGCCGAAATCCTGTGCCGGATTTCGCCGATGCGCTGCAGGGAGAGGTGGCAAAGGCAGGTCTTTGCCAAGGGTTTCGGCGCCGAATTGCGCAGCCAAGCGCCGATCTGTGGCTGGCATGGAAATGCGCGGATACCGGCTCGTGAAAACTGGCGGGTCGTTTCGCGGAATCAATGAAGACTTAAAAGGGTCGATTGAGCGGCCAAGCGTTTCGCGCGAGGCTTTCGCGCAGGTGCGAGGGGGCAGCGGGCCGGGAACAGCAGGCTCCGGGGGGCGCAAGCCCCTGGAGCGCAGGAATGCTGGAGGGCCAGCGCCCAGACCACAATTAAGCCGAGGGGCCAGCCGCCCAGACCGCAGTAAGGATGGGGGGCCAGCCCCCCAGACCCCCCGGGATATTTTTGGTCAGATGAAGGGGCAGAAGCGCCCCATGCCACCGCCGCGGCCATTACTTGTCGTCGGCGCGGCCCTTGCCGAGGTGTTTGCGCAGGCGCGATGGGGTCGACTTCTTCTTGCCCTTATAGGGGTTCTTGTCGCCCTGCCCGCGCAATGTCATTCGGATCGGCGTGCCGGGCATGTCGAAATCATCGCGCAGCCCATTGACCAAATACCGTGTGTAGCTGTCCGGCATCTTGTCGGGGTGCGAGCACATCACCACAAATCCCGGCGGGCGGGTTTTGACCTGGGTCATGTAGCGCAGTTTGATACGTTTGCCCTGAGGCGCCGGTGGCGGGTGCGCCGCGACCATCCCATCCAGCCAGCGGTTCAGCGCGGCGGTTGGAATGCGGCGGTTCCAGACCTCATGCGCGCGCATGATGGCGTCATGCAGCCGGTCCAGCCCTTTGCCCGTCTTGGCAGAGACCGTCACCAGCGGCGCACCACGCAGCTGTGGCAGCAATCTGGTGAAGGATTCCTTCAGGTCGCGCAGCTTCTCTTGTTTGGCCTCTTCGATGTCCCATTTGTTGACAGCGACAACCACGGCACGACCTTCGCGTTCTGCCAGGTCGGCAATCCGCAGATCCTGTTGTTCGAACGGGATGGCGGCATCCAACAGAACAACGACCACTTCGGCAAATTTCACCGCACGCAGGCCGTCGGACACCGACAGTTTTTCCAGCTTTTCCTGCACGCGCGCCTTTTTGCGCATGCCGGCGGTATCGAAGATTCGGCAGGGCGTGCCGTGCCAATCAATGCTGAGAGAGATGGCATCGCGGGTGATCCCGGCCTCAGGGCCGGTCAACAAGCGATCCTCGCCCAGGATCTGATTGATCAGGGTCGACTTGCCTGCATTGGGCCGCCCGACGACCGCCACCTGCAACGGTTTGGCGTTGGTCGGGGCGCGGTATTCCAGTTCCTCGTCATCGTCATCGGACAGCGCAACATCGGTTTCCGGCGCATCCGCCTCGGCGGTTTTTGCCAGCGCATCGGCCAAGGGTTGCAAGATCGCATAGAGGTCGGTCATGCCTTCGCCATGTTCGGCAGACAGGCGCACCGGTTCCCCAAGGCCAAGCCCCCAGGCTTCGATCACGCCGGCGTCGGCAGCACTGCCCTCGCCCTTGTTTGCCGCAAGAATCACATGTTTCGCCCGTTTGCGCAGGATTTCAGCGAACATTTCGTCGATCGGCGTCACCCCGGTGCGGGCATCAATCATGAACAGACAAATGTCGGCCATATCGACCGCGCGTTCGGTCAGACGCCGCATGCGGCCCTGAAGGCTGTCGTCGGTCGCATCCTCAAGCCCGGCGGTGTCAATCACGGTAAACCGCAGATCGGCGAGCCGCGCCGCGCCTTCGCGCAGATCACGTGTCACCCCCGGCTGGTCATCGACCAGCGCAAGACGTTTGCCCACAAGGCGGTTGAACAACGTGGATTTGCCGACATTGGGGCGGCCCACGACGGCGAGAGTGAAAGACATGGCTTATAAAGCTCCGGAAGGCATCAAGCGCCCCCGATACATCAGCCGCCGTACGCCTGCAACTGGCCCTTTTTGGTCACGATGTACATGACACCGTTCACCACCACCGGATTTGTGGTCGCGCCACCGGGAATTTCGGCGGTTTTCAGCAGCTGACCGTCGTTGGGATCATAGGCCCGCAGAAGGCCATCGCCCCCCGCCACATACAGCCCGCCGCCGGCCAGGATCGGACCATAGTTGCCAAAGATCCGGTCCCGTTTGCGCGGACGCTGGGATGTATAGCCCGGCAGTTCGGCTGACCAGACCTCGGCCCCGTCGGACACATTGACACGCTTCAGATCATTTCGGTCCGACACAAAGAACACGCCCCCCCCAGTGACCCACACCGGTTGCACCGCTGCGTCCCGCGCGGTCCACTTGCGGCTGCCGCTGCCGGTGTTCAAGGCCACCAGACGGCCGGTATGGTTGGCCACATAGACCGTGTCGCCAACCACCACCGGATCGCCGGTGATATCGCTGACGCGGTTGATGGCGAATCCATTGCGCTGTCCGGCAATGGTTGCATTCCAGAGGCTGAGCCCGCCTTTGCGGAACGCGCCTTGTACATCGCCGGAGCCATAGCCGAAGATCACGAATTTGTCGGTCAGTGCCGGGGCCGGACCGCCATGCACATTGTTGATGTCTTCCAGACCTTCCAGCTGCCAGCGGATGCGACCGGTGTCAGCCTCGATCGCCCAGGCGGTGCGATCGCCGGCCACCAGATAGACCAGCCCATCCGCATAACTTGGCGATGCCGTGCCGCTGGCTTGCAGCTTCTGGCTCCAGATTTCGGCACCGGAGGCCAGATCGAGCGCGGTGATGCTGCCATAGCCGGAGGTGACATAAAGCCGCCCGCCGCCAATCGCCAATCCGCCGCCAGACCCCTGCCCGCCGCCATCACGCGCCGGGGCCAGATCGCGGGTCCAGAGCGTCGCGCCACCGGTCGAGGTTGCGGTGACCAAAGCATCGCTGTCGAGCGTATAGATGCGGCCATCGGCAACCACGGGATCTGCGGTAATGCGGAATTTGCGGCTGTCGCCCTGGCCGATATTGGCGGACCACAGCGGGGTCAACGCCGTGCCAAAGGCCGGGTGGTTGGTGCGGGTCGCAGGCGTGCCATGACCCTGAAGCCAGGTGGCGTTGCGGGTCGCGGCCGCCAACGACAGGCTGTCGGCGGTTGTCGCGGCCTCGGCGGCCAAAGAGGCCTCGTCGGGGCGGATGGCTTCGCGCTTGCCCGGTAGAATGATTTCCCGCCGGCTTTCACAGGCCGCAAAGACCGATACCGCCGCGAGGCCCAAGATAATCCTGATCGTTGCCGTTCTCACCTGGTTCGCCCCCACATCTTCATGCGCATGCCTTCATGCCGGTACATTCATGCCTGTGTCGCCATGAACGCGTCGTCACGTCGTGTTATCATTTCACCGATGCAAAGGTCACACCGGAATTCGCGGTCCGCCCGGGCATCTTGCTATTTACGCAATTTGCCGCTGGGCGATCTTGCCAACCGACCAGACCGATCCGGCCCGAAATCGGTTCGAAATGTCTCAGGCGGCGTCAATCTCGCCACCCAGGGCGACAATCACCTGAGAGACGCGCTGGCGCAAGCCTGCGGTCACTTCGGAATCCACCAGGATGGCCTGAAATTTGGCAATCGCGCCCTCGGTGTCACCGGTTTCGACCGCGATCAGCGCCAATTGCTCTTCTGCCAGAAGCCGGATCGGACTGCCTGCCCGGGCCAGCGCCTCAAACCCGCTGCGCCGTTCGGCGGCGTCCAGGGTGTCGGACTGCGCCATCAGAAGCTTGAAGCCGGCAATATCGCGGTAAATCTGCGCCACATCGCCATTGGCGGTGATTTCACTCAGGGTTGCCACGGCATCGTCGGTCTGGTCATTCAACCCTTCTTCGGCGGCGGTCAAAAGCCCCAGAAGTGCCGCACCACCGGCGCTGTCGGGGTTCACCGCATTCAGGGCCGAAATCCGTTCGGTGCGGTCCTCGATTTCCATCGCGGCCAGGATCGAATCGCCCAGCGACTGTGCCGCTGCACGGTCCTGCGCATTGGAATATTCCCGCCAGGCCGCCCCACCGACGATCAACAGGACCGCCAGCACACCAATCCAGCCGTAGCGCCGCAATGCCAGGAAAAGCCGGTCGCGCCGGACCTCTTCGCTCACCTCTTCGATAAAACTGTCGGTCTCGCTCAACTCACTGCCTCACTGATCGGGCACCCCACAAGGGGCTGCATTGGTCCGCCCCTCTTAACCCGGCCCGCGACAAGTGCCAAGAGCCAGGCACCGGGCCAGATGGCGAAGCCACGCCGGGACTGCGTGAAATTGTTGCCAAATTCACCCGCAACTTGCGCTGCACCGCGGAAAAGTCTAATCTGAACTGGTCAGTTCAGACAAAAATACCTATATACCCCGCGTGATGTGCCAGGCGCGTTCCTCCGGCCGAAGATTTCCGTCGGCTGCCTGGTATGATTTTATGAGAAAAGAAGGCATCTTATGCGACTTATTCCGGTTCTGACGGCAATTGCCGTTTCGGCGTTTCTGGTTTTCGCGGTTTTGCAACGCGAGGCGCTCTTGGAATTTGCCCGCAACAGCCATTTCGGCCAGATGTTTGGCACATCCGACGACACGGTAGATCCAGAAGAAACAACGGCAGAGGCCGAAACGGTCGAAGCCCCCGCCGAAACAGACACGCAACCCAGCGGCATTCGCGTTGTGGCGCGCCATTCAACCGCCCAGGTTGTCGACAGCGCCGTGATCCTGCGTGGCCAGACCGAGGCCGCCCGTCAGGTCGATGTCAAAGCGGAAATCAGCGGATTGGTGGTCTCTGACCCGCTGCGCAAGGGGGCTTTTGTCGAACAGGGCCAGCTGCTGTGTGAACTGGAGCCGGGCACCCGTGGCGCCACATTGGACGAGGCCCGCGCGCGGCTGGACGAAGCCCAAGCCCGCGTGCCCGGGATCGAGGCCGGCGTGCCCGAAGCCGAAGCCAGATTGCAGGAGGCCGCCGCCCGTCTGGAGGAAGCCCAGATCAATGAACGCGCCGCCAAGGCGCTGAAAGAAGACGGATTTGCCTCGGAAACCCGCGTGGCATCAACCGCCGCCTCGGTGCGCAGCGCCGAGGCCAATGTTTCCAGCGCACGGGCCGCGCTGGAGACCGCCAAATCGGGGCTGCAAAGCGCACAGGCGGCGATCCGTTCGGCTGAGGCCGGTGTTGCCTCGGCACGGAAAGAAATTGAACGTTTGAAGATCAAGGCACCTTTTGCCGGTCTGCTGGAATCCGATGCTGCTGAACTGGGCGCATTGATGCAGCCCGGCGCGCTCTGCGCTACGATCATTCAACTCGACCCAATCAAAATGGTGGCTTATGTCCCCGAAACCGAGGTCGCGCGCGTAAAATTGAACGCCGACGCCGGGGCCCGCCTGTCGGAAGGCAGCAATGTGGCGGGCAAGGTCACCTTCCTGTCCCGTTCGGCCGATCCGACAACCCGCACCTTCCGGGTGGAAATCACCGTCGCCAACAGCGATCTGGCGATCCGCGATGGTCAGACCGCCGAAATCGCCATTTCTGCCGCCGGGGTCTCTGCGCATCTCTTGCCGCAATCGACCCTGACGTTGAATGACGATGGCGAATTGGGCGTGCGGTCGGTGACCGCCGAAAATCTGGTGGCCTTCTTGCCGGTCACCCTGTTGCGGGACACCCGCGAAGGGGTTTGGGTGGCTGGCCTGCCAGAGCGGCTCGACATTATTACCCTTGGTCAGGAATACGTCGAAGATGGGGTCAAGGTCATTCCGACCTACAAAGATGCCAGCCTGGAGGTAAGTCAATGACGGGAATGGTCGACTGGGCCGCATCACGCGCCCGAATGGTCATGGCCTTTATTGCCCTCTCGCTTCTGGCGGGGGGCATTGCCTATGTGGGGCTGCCAAAAGAGGGTGAACCAGACATCGAAATCCCGGCGCTGTTCATTTCGGTGCCTTTCGCCGGGATCAGCGCGACAGATTCCGAAACGCTTCTGGTCAAGCCGATGGAAACCGAATTGTCCGATCTGGACGGGTTGAAAACCCTGTCCGGCACCGCCGCCGAAGGCTATGCCGGTGTCGCGCTGGAGTTTGAATTCGGCTGGGACAAGACCAAGGTCATGGCCGATGTCCGCGATGCGATGAAATCTGCCGAGGCCAGTTTTCCCGATGGTGCCGAGCAATACACCATCAACGAAATCAACTTTTCCGAATTCCCGATTGTCATCGTCAACCTGACCGGCGCGGTGCCCGAACGCACCATGGCGCGCGTGGCCAAGGATTTGCAGGACCGGGTAGAAGGCATTGATGCGGTGCTGGAGGCCGGGATCGCCGGCAACCGCGACGAAATGCTGGAAGTGCTGATCGACCCGCTGCGGCTCGAAGCCTATAATGTGACTGCGGGCGAGCTGATTTCCGTGGTGCAGAACAACAACCAATTGATTGCGGCCGGCGAAGTCGAAACCGCCCAGGGCACATTCGCGGTCAAGATCCCGTCGTCATTTGATGAACCCCAGGACATCTACAACCTGCCGGTCAAAACCAATGGCGACCGGGTGGTGACATTGGGCGATCTGGCCCGCATCCAGCTGACATTCGAAGACCGGGTTGGCACCGCGCGCTTCAACGGCGAAGAAACCGTGGCGTTGCAGGTGGTCAAACGCAAGGGTTTCAACCTGATCGACACGGCAACCGAAGTCAAAGAAGTGGTCGCCGAAGCAAGAAAAGACTGGCCGCCAGAGCTGAAAGCTGCGGTCGAAGTCGGCACATCGAACGACCAAAGCCGCGTTGTGGCCTCGATGGTCAGCCAGCTTGAAGGCTCGGTTCTGACGGCGATTGCCCTGGTGATGATCGTGGTGTTGGCGGCCCTCGGGACGCGGCCCGCCCTTCTGGTGGGTTTCGCCATTCCGACCTCTTTCCTGCTGTGCTTTGTGCTGTTGGGGCTGATGGGGATCACCATTTCCAACATCGTGATGTTCGGCCTGATCCTGGCCGTTGGCATGCTGGTGGATGGCGCGATTGTGGTTGTTGAATATGCCGACAAGCGGATCAAGGACGGCTCTGGCCCGATGCATGCCTATGTCGAGGCCGCCAAGCGCATGTTCTGGCCGATTGTCAGCTCTACCGCGACAACGCTCTGTGCCTTCTTGCCAATGTTGTTCTGGCCCGGTGTGCCGGGTCAATTCATGGGCATGTTGCCGGTCACATTGATCTTTGTTCTGTCGGCGTCGCTGATCGTGGCGTTGATCTATCTGCCGGTGATGGGCGGTGTGACGGGCCGTATGAGCCGCTTGTTCGGGCGGTGTTCCGAATGGTTGGAAAACCGGTTCCCCTGGATCATCCGCGCGCTTTTGGTGCCGGTCTCGCTTCTGGTGATTTTCGTGGGCGCGATGCAGCTGCTGAACCCGAACTACCTGTTCGACAACGCCGCGCCGGGCCTTTTTGCCATCGTGCCGGGGGCAATGATTTTCCTTGCCGGGGCTTTCATGGCTTCGGTCACCTTGGGCGCGGTTGAATTTCACTGGAAACGCAAACGCGTGCGTGCGGGGCGTCGCCGCACCCTGTTTGGCTGGGTGATCAAACTGATCGCCGGAAATCCGATCATGCCGCTGGTGACCGCCGCAACGGTGATTGCCTTTGTCATGGCGGTGTTCGGCTATTTTGGCGAAAACAGCAAAGGCGTCGAATTCTTTGTCGAAAGCGAACCGGAACAGGGCATCGTCTATGTGCTGGCACGCGGCAACCTTTCGCTGGAAGAAAAAGACGCCCTGGTGCGTCAGGCCGAGGACATCGTGCTGGCCCATCCCGGCATCGACAACGCCTTTGCCTTTGCGGGCAACGGCGGGTTGAATTCGAATACCGGCGGGGCACAGCCCCCCAAGGACACGGTCGGCCAGGTTCAGTTCGAAACCATCCCATGGGAAGACCGCATGGATCGGCCTGATCTGGACGGCAATGTCGTGCTCGAGGAATTGCAGGCGGAATTGGAACAGATCCCCGGCGTGCGGATCGAAATTCTGGCCCAGGCCATGGGCCCCGCCAGCGCCAAGCCGGTGCATTTGCGCCTGAAAGGGGACAACTGGCAGGAGCTGATTGCCGCGACCGAAGCCGTGCACACCCAGTTTCAGAACACCGCTGGCCTGCATCTGATCGAAGATACCCTGCCCCTGCCCGGCATCGACTGGCAGATTGATGTCGATGTCGAAAAAGCCGGACGTTTCGGCGCAGATGTCGCCACCGTGGGCGCGATGGTGCAATTGGTGACACGCGGTATCCTGCTCGACACCATGCGGGTCGACAGTTCCGATGAGGAAATCGAAATCCGCGTCCGCCTGCCGGAACAGGACCGGGTCTTGTCCACGCTGGACACGCTCAAGGTGCGCACCGCAGACGGGCTTGTCCCGCTGTCGAATTTCGTCACCCGAAAACCGGTGGCGAAATTGGCCGAAATCTCGCGGGTTGACCAGAAACGCTATTTCGATGTCAAGGCAGCGGTGCGCCCCGGCATCACCACATTTGTCAGCGGCGACGGCGACACAGCCAAACTGCTGGCCTATGGCCGTGAAGCCACCGAAGGCGATGCAAAACCGGGTGCGACACTGACCATTGGCGCAACCAACTATGTGGTGGATACCTTTGAACCCGGTGAGGACCGCGCCAGCCTGGAGGCCGCGCTAAGCGCCGAAGACCTGCGCGCCGTTCCAATGACCGCAAACGAACGGATCGCGGCGCTCAACACCTGGTTGGAAACCTCGCCCCTGGGCGTCGGGATTTCCACGGAATGGACCGGCGATCAGGAAGATCAGGAAGAATCGCAACAATTTCTGATGACCGCCTTTGCCGGGGCGCTGGGGTTGATGTTCATCATCCTGCTGGCGCAGTTCAACAGCGTCTATAACTCGATTCTGGTTCTCCTGGCGGTGGTTCTGTCCACCACCGGCGTCCTGATCGGCATGTTGGTGATGGATCAGACCTTTTCGATCATCATGACCGGCACCGGCATCGTCGCCTTGGCCGGGATTGTGGTGAACAACAATATCGTGCTGATCGACACCTATATGGAATATTCCACATACATGCCCCGGATCGAGGCGATTGTGCGCACCGCCGAAGACCGGATTCGCCCGGTGCTTCTGACCACGATCACCACCATGGCCGGGCTTGCGCCGATGATGGTGGGTCTTAGCCTGGATTTCTGGAACGGCGGCTATTCCATCGACAGCCCCACCGCGCTCTGGTGGAAACAACTGGCGACTGCGGTGGTCTTTGGTCTTGGCGTGGCGACGGTGCTGACGCTAGTGTTCACCCCGGCGATGCTGGCGATGCGGGTCTGGTTCTGGACCTATGTGTTCTGGTTCGCGCGGTTGCTGGCACGTCTGGGTCAAGGCCGGTCAAGCCGGGCGGCGCGCGATTGGGCGCTGTCGCGCAAGGCGCGCCGGGTGCGCAACCCAGAGATCATCTGGGAAGATGCCCCGACCCCACCGACATCGACGACCACAGCGGTTTTCGTCGATCCGGCCCAGCCCGAATTGCCACTGCGCGCCGCAGAGTAGACAAATCCATAATGCGGGGCGTCCTGTCCCTGTGTGGGGCGCCCTGTCCGGGGCGGCCTGCGCCCCGCACCATACGATCGCAGGGCATGATCCCCTGTCGGGACGTGGCATTGATCGCCCCCCCCGACCACAAAGAAAGACTGATATGACAGCCACCGACGCGCAATCCGCCGAGGCCGCCGAAAACGCCCGCATCGCCGAACAGGAACGCCGATCCGGCTGGCGCACCATTCGCCGCGTCGCGCCGTATCTTTGGCCCGACGCGCACCAATGGGTGAAATATCGTGTTGTCGCGGCCATGTCGGTGCTGGTGCTGGCCAAGTTGATCGCCGTCGGCACGCCCATGCTGTACAAAGCCGCAGTCGATGCGCTGGACGGCGACGTTTCGGACCTTGCGCTTGGCGCGGTTGGCCTGACCGTCGCCTATGGGTTGGCGCGTCTGATGACCAACGGATTTCAGCAATTGCGCGATGCGCTGTTCGCGGCGGTTGGCCAACGTGCCCTGCGCCAGCTTGCGCTGGAAACCTTTACCCATATCCACCGTCTTTCGATGCGCTATCATATCACGCGCAAGACCGGCGGGCTGTCGCGGATCATCGAACGCGGGGTCAAGGGTGTCGAGTTCCTGTTGCGGTTTCTGCTGTTCTCGATTGGACCTCTGGTGCTGGAACTGCTGCTGATCGCGGTTGTGCTCTTCTTTCTGTTTGATGTCTGGTATCTGGCGATCGTGGCGCTGACCATTGCGCTTTATGTCTGGTTCACCTTCAAGGTCACGGAATGGCGCGTCAAACTGCGCCGCGAGATGAACGATCAGGACACCGATGCCAACCAAAAGGCCATCGACAGCCTGTTGAACTTTGAAACTGTCAAATATTTTGGCGCCGAAGCACGCGAAGCCGCCCGTTATGACGTGGCCATGGCCGGATATGAACGCGCGGCGCTCAAGACGTCCTACTCACTGGCGTTCCTGAACTTTGGTCAGTCGCTTTTGATCACAAGCGGTCTGGTTGGCATCATGGTGATGGCGGCGGTGGGCGTGCAGAACGGCGATCTGACGGTCGGCGATTTTGTCATGGTCAACGCCTATATGATTCAGATTACCATGCCACTGAACTTCCTTGGCACCGTGTATCGCGAGATCCGTCAAAGCCTTGTTGATATGGGCGAGATGTTTCACCTTTTGGAGCAACCCGCAGAAGTGTCCGACAAACCGGATGCAAAGCCGCTGAAAATTTCCGGCGGCGAGGTGACACTGAAAAATGTGCATTTCGGATATGACCCCGCGCGGCCGATCCTCAAGGGCGTGACCGTCACCGCCGGTGCCGGTCAGAATATCGCCATTGTCGGCCCCTCCGGCTCGGGCAAATCCACCATCGGGCGGCTGTTGTTCCGGTTTTATGATGTCACCGACGGCGCGTTGACCATCGACGGTCAGGACGTGCGCGACATCACCCAGACCAGCCTGCATGACGCCATCGGCGTGGTGCCGCAGGACACGGTGCTGTTCAACGACACCATCCGCTATAACATCGAATATGGTCGCGAAGGCGCAACCGAGGCCGAAGTGATCGAAGCCGCCAAGGCCGCACAGATCCACGATTTCATCACCTCGCTGCCCGATGGATATGACACCACGGTCGGCGAACGCGGGCTCAAGCTCTCGGGCGGGGAAAAGCAACGTGTCGGCATTGCGCGCACCCTGCTCAAAAACCCGCCGATCCTGTTGCTGGACGAGGCGACCTCGGCGTTGGACAGCGAGACCGAACAGGAAATTCAGGGCGCGCTGGCCCGCGCCGCTGAGGGACGCACCGTGCTGACCATCGCACACCGGCTTTCCACTGTGGCGGATGCTGACCAGATCGTGGTGTTGCAGGACGGCGAAATCGCCGAAAGCGGCACCCATGGTGAATTGCTGCTGAAAGATGGCCGCTACGCCAGCCTCTGGCGGCGGCAGCAATCCGAAGACGAAGACGCGGCGTGATGAACGCCGGGGTCTCCTGAACGCCGGGGACTGATATGTAGGGGCGGCGGCGCCAGACACTGACCGAGGGGGGGACCGGGGCAGCTGGCGCCGGGCCAAGCGGCCCCCGGCCCCATCGGCCGCTTTGGTCATTGCATCCCCGGCCCAGTCTGACATGGTCGCGGCGCGCCGTTGGCGCGTCATTCAGGCCGGACACATGCCCCAAACCACATCAGATCAAATGCGCCTCGGCATTCTGTCGTTGATCGCGGCCTGCGCCATCTGGGGCGTGTCCGGGCTCTATTTCAAGCTGCTGTCGCACCTCCCCCCGATCGAGGTTCTGGCGCATCGCACATTCTGGTCTGCGGTGTTTTTTGTCGGCGTCGTGGCCTATCAGGGGCGATTGCCGGTGCTGCGCACGGTGATGGCCAGCCGCCAGATCCTGATCCTTGCCGGCGCGGCGGTGGTCATCTCTTGCAATTGGTTCTGGTTCATCTGGGCCATCGGTCAGGGCCGCGCCACCGAGGCCAGCTTGGGCTATTTCATTTTTCCGCTGGTGGCGGTGCTTTTGGGCCGAATCTTCTTTGGTGAACGGCTGGGCGCCTTGCAATGGACCGCCGTTGGGTTGGCGGTCGGCGCGGTCGCATTGCTGACCTGGGGGCTGGGCGTCGCCCCCTGGATTTCTCTGTTGCTGGCCGTGACCTTTGGCGCTTACAGCGCGATCAAGAAACGCCTGTCTGCCGGTCCGGTGATCTCTGTCACGGGCGAGGTGCTGTTGATTGCCCCGCTGTCGCTGGTGATGATCCTCGGGTTTGGCGCGGCGGATGGTGCCGGGATCGACCGTATTCTGGCGGTCGGACAGCCCGGCGGACTGCGCTGGAGCGAAATCCTGTTGTTGATCGCCTCTGGCCCGATTACGGCGCTGCCGCTGATCCTGTTTTCAAATGCCACCCGCAAGGTGCCCTTGTCCACGGTTGGGCTGGTCCAATATCTGAACCCGACCCTGCAATTCCTTGTGGCAACGTTGATCTTTGCCGAACCGATAAGCCGATGGCACGCCATTGCCTTTCCTCTGATCTGGCTGGCACTGGCGATCTATACCATTGCCACCCTGCGCCGGGGCAAGGGTGACAAACAGACCGGGATCAATACGGACAGGTTTGATCAGGACAGGTCCGATCAGGGCGAGCCTGATCAGGAAAGTGCGGCGCGCAGGCTGGCGACACATTCCTCGACCGAGGCGGTGCTGCCCCAGAACTCACGCAGTGAAGGCTCGGCAAAGCCCTGATCAATCACATGATCCAGCAGCACCAACAGCGGATCCCAATAACCCGCGACATTCATCAGGATCACCGGCTTGGTATGCAGCCCCAGTTGCGCCCAGGTCAGCACCTCGAAGAATTCATCCAGTGACCCCGCCCCGCCGGGCAAAAGCACAACGGCATCGGCGTTCATCAGCATGACTTTCTTGCGTTCATGCATGGTCTCGGTGATGACAAAGGTCGACAAATCGCGTTTGCCGACCTCGTGATCCAACAAATGCGTCGGGATGACGCCAAAGGTCTGGCCGCCGCTTTCCTGGGCCGACCGCGCCACGCGCCCCATCAACCCGATGTCCCCGGCACCATAGACCAGACGCCATTTGTTCAGGGCAAGCGCCCGGCCCAGATCTTCGGCGGCCGCAGCATAGGCCGGATTGGCCCCATCCCGCGACCCGCAATACACACAAACCGAGATGTCGGTCATTGTCACTCGCTCCTCAAACTGGGGTCCTGTAATCTGGCGCCATACTGCCCGCGTGCCGGGGGAAGTCAACGGATGCCGCACCGCGGAAACGACAGCGGACCATGTGCGGCGCAATTCAAAGGCGAAAATGTCGCCGGGAATCCACATTTTGACCGGGAAACCCTTTGGCGATAGAGTTTTTTTCGCTTTTTCAAGTGGGCTGCATGGTCATTTGTGCAATTGTGTTGCGATTATTGCCGCAGGCGCGCAAACAGGCTGCCACGTGCGCAACCGGGCGTGCGGAAGGGACCGACGATGACGAAATGGATTGGATTGCTGGGGGGCGGGGCTGCTGGGGTGGCTGTGGCGGCGGCTGGCTATGTTGGCCTGACGGTGAGCGGGGTTTTGAAACCCGATGCGCCGGACCCCGCGGCGCTGATCGTGCCCGATCCGCTGCCCGCCTCTGATGATACAGATGTACCGGACGCGGATGGTGGCGCGGCTGAGGTCACACAAGACCCAGCGGACGAGATCGCGGCAGAGCCCACAACAGAGCCGCCTACGGATGTGCCGACAGATGCGCCGGCAGATGCGCCGGAACCAACCCCAGAGGATCCGGCCCAGATTGCCGCCCTGCCCGACGCGCAAGCGCCGGAGCCTGACACAGACCCGGAGGCTACCGCGCCATTGGCGCCGCCGGTGTTCGATCTGGTGCGGGTCGAACCCGATGGTTCGGCTCTGGTCGCAGGCAAAGGTGTGCCACGGTCCCAGGTTGTGATCCTGCTCGACAATGCGGAAATCGCCGAAACCCTGGCCGGGCGGGACGGCAAATTTGTCAGCCTGATGACCCTGTCGCCCAGCCCGCAACCCCGGTTGATGACATTGGCGATGCGGCACAACGGAACCGAGGTTTTCTCGGAAACCGACATCATCGTCGCGCCCTTTGGCCCCAAGCCCACCCCCGTGGCCGAACCAGAGCTAGAGACGCAACCCGATCTGGTGGCCGAAGCGGCCGAACCAGAGGTCGACACGCCGACCACAGCGGACGTCGCGCCAGTTGAGCCGGAGGTCACGGAACCGGTCATCACCGAGGTTGTGCCAGCCGAGCCTGAAGTCACGGAACCGGTCGTCACTGAGGTCGCGCCAGCCGAGCCTGAGGTCACAGAACCTGTCGTCGCTGAGGTCGCGCCAGCAGAACCGGAGGTCACAGAACCTGTCGTCGCTGAGGTCGCGCCAGCCGAACCTGAAGTCACGGAACCTGTCGTCGCAGAGGTTGCGCCAGCAGAACCGGAGGTCACAGAACCTGTCGTCGCTGAGGTCGCGCCAGCCGAACCTGAAGTCACGGAACCTGTCGTCGCAGAGGTTGCGCCAGCAGAACCGGAGGTCACGGAACCGGTCGTCGCCGAAGTTGCGCCTGCCGAGCCAGAAGTCCCGGAACCTGTCGTAGCCGAAGTTGCGCCTGCCGAGCCAGAAGTCCCGGAACCGGTCGTCACTGAGGTTGTACCAGCCGAACCTGAAGTCACGGAACCTGTCGTCACTGAGGTCACACCCGCCGAGCCTGAGACCACAGAACCTGTCGTCGCCGAGGGCGAGCCGGACACGGAAACGCCGCCGACGCTTCTTGCCTCGGACGAAGAAGGTGTGCGGGTTCTGGCCGGGCCAGAGGTGCTGGACCGGGTTGCGATCGATTCAATCAGTTATGACGATGCCGGCGACGTCGCATTGGCGGGTCGTGGGACCGGTCGTGGGGCCGGCACCGAGGGTGGCGGATTTGTCCGCGTCTACCTCGACAATACGCCAATCACCACGTCCCGCATCCGCGAAGACGGCTCTTGGCGGGTGCGCCTGCCCGAGGTCGACAAAGGCGTCTATGTCCTGCGGGTGGATGAGGTGGATGAAGATGGCGACGTCAAATCACGCGCCGAAACCCCGTTCCAACGCGAAGACCGCGAAACATTGGAACGCGCCTCGGACGGTGACAACAGCCCAATCAAGGTCTTGACCGTGCAACCGGGCAATACGCTGTGGCAGATCGCGCGCGAACGGTATGGCGAGGGATTGCTCTATGTTCGGGTGTTCGATGCAAACCGTAACCAAATCCGTGACCCGGATCTGATTTATCCCGGCCAGGTGTTTGATTTGCCCGACGACACGGCCCCGGCGGACTAAGACCTTTGGGCCAGCGCCCCTACCCCTCGGGCAAAAGCGGCGTGCCAATCTGGACGCTGCCATAAGGGGACAGGCGACAGCCAAAACCCGGCGGCAGCGCGTCTTTCGGCGTCAGATCAATGATCCGCTGCTCGTACCGCCGCCGCAGACAGGACACCGCCGCACCACAGGTGTCGCGCCAGTGCAGCCAAAGCCGTTGATCATTTTGCAGGGACATCCGCCGATCCTGCCCGGCGCCCTGACGGTGACGCCGATAGATTTCTGCCATCACCCGGTCCAGATCCGCCAAAACCGCGTTGTCGCATATGGCGTGTTCGGGCGCGGTCATCCGCGGCAGACATCTGAAACTGGGGCCAGTAAATCCGGGACTGGTGAAACCGGGGTCGGCGCGGTCCGAACTGACCGGGATTTCGACGCGGGCCGAACCTTGCGGATCCGCGACCGCACCCTGCGCCGCGGTCAAATGCACCAATAGCGCCACAACGGTCATGCGTATTCTGTGTGTCATAAACCCCTCGCCCGCCGCAGTCTTGCATCAAAAACAGGCTAGCACGTGGTGGGCGCGGCGACCTACCCCCCCTCGCGCAGAGTTGAAATCCAGCTTTATCGGACCCAAAGGAGCGTTTCCCATATACAGCGATCATCAGATCCAGGCCCGCGCCGGATCAGGCGCGCACGCGCCCGCAATCGTCAAAGCTTGCGCTGCACCTCAAGCTTCGTGCCCAGCAGACAAAGGTCCAACGTGCGCGGCGGCAGACGGCCAATAGCCTCGAATATCGGGATCAGGCTCAGCTGGTTATGAGCTTCGACAATCTTGTCGCCGTCATGGCGCATCATGATCTGGCTTCGGGTGGCAACCTTGGTGCCATCTTTGCGGTAAACCGCTGTGATATCACATAAAATCGCCAACCACGGCCCGTCTTCGACCGCAAGCAGGATCGTATGGCGAATGTCGGAAAATTGCGCGGTCATCATCCGGTGAAAGGCCCTGAATTCATCGGGTCCGATTTGATCGACCTCTTCCAGACCCTGGATGCTGGCCGCGCCGGAAAACATTTCATAGATCGCCGAAACATCTTCGTGTCGCCAGACGCGATCCAGAAATTCCTGCGCAATGTCGCGTTTCTGTGCCACGGCTCTTTCCGGATAAGTCCATACAATTGGATGACTAGTATATCACAAAACTAAACTGAGACTAACCTCAGCCCCGGGATCAACCAAGAGATAAATTGACATTCCCGCAGACGCCATTGCCAGCGCCCGGACGAAAAAGGCCCGCCGAAACAATTCAGCGGGCCCTCTCAAACTTGGTCAGATCGATCAGGCCGCGGAGAGACGCTCCGCGACATTTTCCCAATTCACCAGGTTTTCCAGGAAGTTATCCAGGTAAGCCGGGCGTTTGTTGCGGAAATCAATGTAATAGGAATGTTCCCAGACGTCACAGCCCAGAAGCGCCGTTTGACCAAAGCACAGCGGGTTGACGCCATTTTCGGTCTTGGTCACCTTCAGCGTGCCATCGGTGTCCACCACCAGCCAGGCCCAGCCAGAGCCGAACTGACCCGCGCCTGCGGCTGCGAATTGCTTTTTGAATTCATCGGTAGAGCCGAAAGCATCCTTGATGCGGCTTTCCAGTTCGCCCGGCATGTCCTTGCCGCCCGGCCCCATCATGTCCCAGAACTGGGCATGGTTCCAATGCTGCGAGGCATTGTTGAAGATGCCGGATTGCGCCACGGCAGCGGAATCATAGGTGCCTTTGACGATCTCTTCGAGAGATTTGCCGTCCCATTCGGTGCCGGCAATCAGCTTGTTGCCGTTGTCGACATAGGCCTTGTGGTGAATGTCGTGGTGGTATTCCAACGTTTCCTGGCTCATGCCGAGACCGGCCAGAGCGTCATGTGCATAGGGAAGATCGGGAAGTTCGAAAGCCATGGGTAACACCCCCTTATTTGTGATCAGGTTCCACGGTCATAAGTGAGCGCCTGCGCCGGTGAGGTCAACCCCTGGTCCTGTTGACGGGCGGGGTGCAACCGTTGGAATTTTGGGCTTTCTGTAAATTGCGCCAAGGTGATGCGCCCCGGACTGCGGCGGCGTCGGGTTTATATGTGGTATGTTGGATGGGCGGTTGGGTCAAATTGCGGGGCAATTGTTGGGGGGAGCGCCCAAGATCACAGGGGAAATGCAGAGGGGCAGCCGCCAAACCGCAGAGTAGATGGCGGGCTACCCCCCAAAACCGCAGGATAAATGGGGGGCCAGCCCCCCAAACCGCAGGATAAATGGGGGGCCAGCCCCCCAAACCACAGGACAGATGGGGGGCCAGCCCCCCAAACCCCCTGGGATATTTCCACCAGGAGAAAGCCCGAACCGGCGATCCTATTGCGGCAATGGGGTGTCGGTTGCCTCAGCGATCAAAGAAGGCGACAGCAGATCCCGGTTGTGCCGCGGTTTTCAGCAGATCAAAAACATATTGCGCGACCGAGCGGAAACAGATGATCTGCGCCGAAGTTTCGCTTTTCAACCAGAAGGCCGCAGGTGTTTGTGCCAGGCGAGAGCGGCGCAATTCGCCAACAGGAAGGCCCGTACGCGACATATCCGCCGGGGTCAGTTTTGCCAGCACGTCCCGCAGACCGGCGCCGCGCAAATCAAAGCTGCTGCGTGCGTCCGACATATCGGTGACCAACGCATGGCGGCCGTCCAGGCACCCGGCCATGCCAGCCAGCGCGCTGTCGGCTTCGTCATAGGGGCACAGGATCAGCAATTCATCCGGCGACATCCACAAGATCGCCCGGTCCCCAACCCAATTGGCGCCCCGTGGTCCGGGCATATCAAGACCGGTGACGCCGGTGGCCGCATTCTTGACTTCGATGCTGGCCAAATCACCGCGCAGGGCAATCATTGCCTGTGGCGCGGCTTCGCGGATCGAGATCAAGCCATTAAACGCCGCACCGCCCAGCGCCATTGCCGGGGTCGCCTGTGTTTCAGACATTCTGTTTCTCCCCGTCTTTGTCATAGAAGACCGGATCGACGATCCGCGCCTCGATTGTGGTCACACCGTCGGATTTGGCGAAGTGGATCACCTCGCCCAGGCGGTCGGGGCCATTTTGCACCAAGCCCATGGCAATCCCGCGCCCGAGGGTCGGGGAATAATAGGTCGAGGTGACACGGCCAAACACCTTGCGCTGGCCGTTAGCGTTGCGGCCTTCGGCCACGGCATAGGCCCCGTCCGGCAGGACCGCACCATCGCATGTTTCCAGTCCCACCAGTTTCCAGCGGTCCGGGCGTGCCATATCCGGTCGGGCCTGCGCCCGTTTGCCGAGGTAATCGGTCTTTTTCTTGGAAATCGCCCAGTCCATCCCCAGATCCTGTGGGATCACTGTGCCGTCGGTTTCGTCACCGATCATGATGAAGCCCTTTTCCGCCCGCATGACATGCAGCGCCTCGGTGCCATATGGCATGACGCCGAAGTCGCGGCAGGCGCTTAGCAGGTGATCCCAGAGATGCCGGGCGTAACCGGCCTTGACCGGGATTTCAAAGCTGAGTTCGCCGGAGAAGGAAATGCGGAAGATCCGCACCGGAATGCCGCCCAGCGCGCCCTCGACCCAGCCCATGAACGGCAGGGTTTCGCGGCTGACATCCAGACCCCCGACGGCCTCCAGCAGCTTGCGGGCGTTGGGGCCGACCACGGCAATCTGGCCGTATTGCTCGGTCACATTGGCAACATAGACCTGCCAATCCCACCATTCGCATTGCAGCCAATCTTCCATATGGGCATGGATGTGATCTGCGCCGCCGGAGGTGGTGTGGCAGAGGTAGGTGTCCGCGTCCAACCGCGCAACAACGCCGTCATCCATCAGAAACCCGTTTTCATTGCACATCAGCCCATAGCGGCAGCGCCCCGGTTTCAGGGTCGACATCATGTTGGTGTAGAGCATGTCGAGGAACCGGCCCGCATCCGGGCCTTTGACGATCAGCTTGCCCAGGGTCGAGGCATCCAGAAGCCCGACATTTTTCCGGGTGTTGGTGACTTCGCGCGTGACCGCGTCATGGGTCGTTTCGCCGGGGCGTTTCAGGCAATAGGGGCGGCGCCATTGGCCGACCGGCTCCCATTCGGCACCATTGGCCGCCAACCAATCATGGATCGGCGTGCGGCGGATTGGTTGAAAGGTGTCGCCGCGCCCCGGCCCCGCGATGGCCCCCATCGAGATCGGGGTATATGGCGGGCGAAAGGTGGTGGTGCCGACATCCGGGATATCTGCGCCCAGCGCGCCGGACAGGATGGCCAGACCGTTGATATTGCTTAACTTTCCTTGATCCGTTGCCATGCCGAGCGTGGTATAGCGTTTGGCGTGTTCGACGCTTTCAAACCCTTCGCGCGCGGCCAGCTGGACGTCGGACACTTTGACATCGTTCTGGAAATCCAGCCAGGCTTTGGCCCTGTGGTGCACGCCCGCACCCTGGGGCATCATCCAGACGGGGGCGAGTGGTGCCTCTTCCTGCGCTTGCGCCTGCGGCGCGGCGCTGGTCATCGGAGGGGTCTTGGTGATCTGTGCCGCTGTGGCCACCGCGTCGTCCAGCACCTCTTGCAGGGTGAACATCCCATTGGCCGCGCCGGTTGTGGTCACAAAAGCCTGGCCCTTATCGCCCGTGGGCGGGCGGTTGTGGTCTGGGCGGAACATGGCACGGGTCTCGTCCCAGCAAAGCTTGCCGCCACAATGGGACCAGAGGTGCACCACCGGCGACCAGCCGCCCGACATCGCAACCGCATCGCAGGCGATTTCATCAATCACGGCCCCCCCGGCCCCTGCATGCGCACAAAGGGCCACGCCGGTCACCCGCTTTTGCCCTATCACATGGTCGATTGCATGGCCTTGCAGAATGCGAATGCCCAGGGCGCGGGCCTCTGCCATCAGGGGGCTGTCCTGGGGCAGGACACGGGCATCAACAATCGCAGGCACGGCCAGCCCCGCACGGCGCAAGATCAGCGCGCTGCGATAGGCGTCATCATTGTTGGTGACGATCACCGTGCGGTCACCGGGGCTGACGCCCCAATTCACCACATAATCGCGCAGCGCACTGGCCAGCATGACACCGGGCAGATCGTTGCCCGCAAAAGCCAGCGGGCGTTCAAGGGCGCCTGTGGCGGTGATGATCTGCGCCGCACGAATACGCCAGAGCCGGTGGCGCGGCCCTTTGGCCGCCGGGGTGTGATCGGTAAGACGTTCATAAGCCAGCGCATAGCCGTGGTCATAGACCCCTGCCCCCATGCACCGGGTGCGCAGGCTGACATTGTCCATTGCATTCAGAGAGGCCAGGAGACCGCCGATGTAATCCTCGGGGGGTTGATCGCCAATCTCGCCGCCATCCACCGGGGCGCGCCCGCCCCAATCGACGTCTTGTTCAATCAGCAGCACCCGGACGCCGGTTTCGCCAATGCGTTTCGCGGTCTCCATCCCGGCGATGCCGCCGCCGATGATCAGCACATCGACATGGGCATGGAAATGTTCGTAGCTGTCAGGATCGCGGGCCTCTGGATCGGGGGCGCGGCCGAGCCCGGCGGATTTGCGAATGATCGGTTCGTACAGGTGTTTCCAGAAGCTGCGAGGCCAGGTGAAGGTCTTGTAATAAAACCCCGCAGGCAGGAAGGACGCAAAGCGTGCGTTGATTGCGCCGATGTCGAAATTCAGACTGGGCCAGTGGTTCTGGCTTGTGGCCTCGAGCCCGTCGAACACTTCGGTGGTGGTGGCGCGTTGGTTGGGTTCGAACCGATCGCCGCGGCCAAGGCCGACCAATGCATTGGGTTCCTCTGCGCCGCTGGCGACAATGCCGCGCGGGCGGTGGTATTTGAAGCTGCGGCCAACCAACATCTGATCATTTGCCAACAAGGCAGAGGCGAGCGTGTCACCCGCATAGCCGGTCAGGCGTTTGCCGTTGAAGGTGAAATGTCGCGGTGTCGTGCGGTCGATCAGGCGGCCACCGGTGGCGAGGCGTGTGCTCATGTCTTTGGCCCTTTTGCGCGCGGCAGGCAGTGGATTTGCGTATTTTCAAAGAGAAGAAGGATCAGTTTTGGCTTTGGTTGATGGCGTCGCGGATATGTTGCGGCGGTTCCAGGACCTGGGCGGGATAGGTGCCAAAGACCTGCAACGTTTGGGTGTCGCGGGCGGCGAGGAACCATTTGCCGCAGCCAAAGGCATGGCGCCAACGTTCGAAATGCACGCCGCGCCGGTTCTGGCGGGCGAAGAGGTAGTCGTGGAAGTCCCCGTCGCTGGAGCCGGGGCCGTGGCGGGTGAGATGGGCTTCGCCGCCGGGGCTGAGTTCGGTTTCGTCGGCCTGGATGCCGCAGTAGGGGCATTTGAGGGTTAGCATGTCCAGTCTCCGCAAAATAGCATTCTGTTGGCCAGAAGGTCGCCGAAGCCCCATTGGATTGTTCCAATCAACAAAATCCACGCTTCCGTCAAAATCAAATTCTTTTGTCGCGCAAACGCGCCCGCTTTGTTCATTTCGTCGGCGAAACGATTGCTGGCACGATTAAAAGCCGATGTGTCGATTGCCCGGCTCAACCTGTAATCGAATTCGTCCTTTTCGGCGCGCAGTAGCCCAAAGGATTTCCGGGAAAGAAGCAGAAACACCAATCCAAAGGCGATGATGACCGCACCGAAACGAGCGGCCCACGTCGCGTCGCCCGAAGCTTTTGCGGCCCAGAACCCGCAAATCACCAAAACTGCGGCCATGGCGATTGCGAGCCCCATTCGCGCTGGCAAATCGAAGACCGGCGGCTTGGGCTCGACCCGCATCAATGCGCCACCCCCGCTGCCACGCTTTCGTCCACAAATCGCCCCTCGCGGAACCGGTCCAGCCCGAATGCCTCGGTCAATGGCGAATGCCCCTTGGCCATCAGTTCCGCCATGCCCCAACCGGAGCCGGGGATCGCCTTGAAACCACCGGTGCCCCAGCCGCAGTTGATGAAACAGCCGTCCAAAGGCGTCTTCGAAAGGATCGGTGAGCGGTCGCCGGTCATGTCGACGATCCCGCCCCATTGGCGCAGCATTTTCAGCCGCGAGATCATTGGAAAAGTCTCGATCAGGGCGCGCACCGTTTCCTCGATATGGTGGAAGCTGCCGCGCTGGGTATAGTTGTTGAAGCCATCCGCGCCGCCGCCGATCACCATTTCGCCCTTGTCGGATTGGCTCATGTAGCCATGCACCGTGTTAGCCATCACGACCACGTCCATGATTGGTTTAATCGGCTCGCTGACCAGCGCCTGAAGCGCGACGGATTCCAATGGCAGCCGGAAACCGGCCATATCCGCCAGCACACCGGAGTGGCCTGCGACCACCAGCCCCAATTTATTACAGGAAATCGCGCCCTTGGCGGTGTCCACACCGGTGACATGGCCGTCTGATTGCCGGATGCCGGTGACTTCGCATTGCTGGATGATATGCATCCCCATGGCCGAGCAGGCCCGCGCATAGCCCCAAGCCACGGCATCGTGACGCGCCGTGCCGCCGCGCGCCTGCCAGAGCGCGCCAAGCACCGGATAGCGCGGGCCGTCGAGGCGGATGATCGGCAGCAGCTCCTTCACCCGTTGCGGTGAAATCCATTCGGTTGCGACCCCTTGCAGGGCGTTGGCATGGGCGGTGCGCTGATAGCCGCGCACCTCATGCTGGGTCTGAGCCAGCATCATCACCCCACGGGGCGAAAACATGACGTTGTAGTTAAGGTCCTGCGACATCGTCTCGTAAAGACTGCGCGCCTTTTCATAGATCGCGGCCGAAGCATCCTGAAGATAATTCGAGCGGATGATCGTGGTGTTGCGCCCGGTGTTGCCACCGCCCAGCCAGCCCTTTTCGATCACCGCCACATTGGTGATGCCAAAGTTGCGCCCCAGATAATAGGCGGTCGCCAACCCATGCCCCCCGGCACCGACAATCACCACATCGTAATGCGATTTCGGCTCTGGCGAGGCCCAGGCCCGTTCCCACCCCAGATGATGGCGCGCGGCCTCTCTTGCGATGGCGAAGGCGGAATAACGTTTCATGAATGGCGAATCCCGGTCTGCTGCGTCTGATCTTTCTAGAAGCTTAGCGGGGCTTTTGCGTCTTTCAAATCCGCCACAATCCACGTCAATCGCGACATGGGCGGCGCTTGGGGATTTCCCCCACCCCCACCGCGCGCTAGATGGGGGGTATGATCATCGAAGATATTTCCGAATTCGCCGCCAAAGTGCCCCCGATGACCGCCCTGATCGGGCTGGATCTGGGGGACAAGACCATTGGCGTCGCCGTATCCGACGGATTGCGCACGGTGGCGACACCGCTGGAAACGGTGCGCCGCAAGAAATTCGGGCTGGATGCCGCGCGCCTGCAAGAGATCATTGCCGCGCGCGCCATTGGCGGGCTGGTGCTGGGATTGCCGCGCAATATGGACGGATCGGAAGGGCCCAGATGCCAATCCACCCGCGCCTTTGCCCGCAATTTCGAACGGCTGTGGGATGGGCCGATCACGTTTTGGGATAAGCGCCTGTCCACGGTGGCCGCCGAACGCGCATTGTTGGAGGCCGATACATCGCGAAAACGCAGGGCCGAGGTGATCGACCATGTTGCGGCGTCTTATATTCTGCAGGGGGTATTGGACCGGCTGGGCCATTTGGGCCGGGCATGACATCGGAAAAGGCGTCTGGCGCGAAATCAGGCATGAGAGGGTCTCTATCGGTGAAAGATGATATCTGGCAGCGGGACGAAATCGAAAGCCCCTGTGTCAAACTCTGTGTGGTACATCCAGAGGCACGGATTTGTGCCGGCTGTTTGCGGTCGATTGACGAAATCACACGTTGGTCAAAAATGACGCAGCAGGAACGTGCGCGGATCATGGCGGAGTTGCCCAACCGTCGTGGCCATTTGAAAAAGCGGCGTGGCGGTCGCGCGGCCCGGCTGGGACGCGAAGCGACGTGATGAGAGGTGAGAGGTGTCATTGTCCGGTTGATCAGGTGGCCTCAGACACCTGGCCCTTCCAATCTGGCCCCAAAAATCCAGCCTGAGTGAATAGACCGAAATATATGGGCCCAATTGATCGGCCTGCGTGAATGGACCTGAACAGATAGACCTGAGCGTTTTTGCCCGGGTGACCTACCCCGGCAAGCTGGCATTCGTGAGTGAATTTACCCGAGTGGAGACGCCCGAGTAATCTGCCAGCATGGCTTGGCCAGAATGAACTAATGAAAAAAGATACGACCTGGGGAAACTGGCCCGGGGCAAACTGAGCCCAAGGTAATCTGCTTCTTCGGGTCTGGTTCTGAATGATGTGACCCGAATGATTTGATCAGAGACATGTGCCGGGGCATTCCGCCGCGCCGACCCACATGACAACTGGTATCGCGCCTCGCGATTTATCGGAATGATTTATACTTCACGCTCCAGCTTGATGTCGCGCGGTTTCAGAGCACCATAAGCCCCGACCACCACCGCCGCCAACAGAACGCCGGTTGCATCGTCCAGCATGATCGCGGCATCGGCGCCGTCTTCGCCCATCGGTTCGATCCACATATCCGCATCGCTGTCGATGCTTTCTGGCAAGTGGAGGACAAATGTGTCCTGCCCCGGCAAGAAATCTTCAAACACCGGCACATCCGGGAAATCCGTGCTGATCGCGGTTGGGCCAATGGCGGTTGGGCCGATGGCGGCGTCGGACAGAATTGCCGGCGTGATCCAGTCGGCGCTGTCCTCTGCGCTGTCGGCCTCGGCCACATGCGCCTCTGTCACATCCGCGACGTCAGTGCCGGAAAATTGCGCAGTGGCTGCCAGATCTGCGTCCATCTCGGCGCGGATCAATCCAACCTGGGTCATAAGATCGTTGGCCCCGCCGTCCGCGGTCACCAGATCCATTTCCGAGCTTTCCATTTCATTGGCTGCGGTTTCACTGTCGTCGGCCTGATCCGCATCCAGGCCGGTCAACCCGACAACGCCGGCAGTGGTCATACCAAGCCCCAATAACATTAATACTTCAAACATCTCACGCTCCTGCTGCTTCCTTAACAACAAGTTAAACGTGCAATTAGGGCCGATTTTGACCGAAATAAGATAGTTTCTGATTTGGAAAAGGCCAAAATGCGTCAAAGCGCACCGGCGAACTGTCAACTAATTTCGATAACTCACTGTTTTTAAAGTATAGTTTTTTTAAAACCAGAAAAACCGCCCCACAGATCAAAATACCGATAGCGGAAACAGTCCTGCCTTAGACCAGGAATACTTTGCGCAGCATGTTCAATGCGACCAGGATCAGAAACAATGCGAACACGCGCTTCAGCGGCTTTGGGTTCATGTTGTGGGCGATCTTTACCCCCAACGGGGCGGTCATCATGGTCATTGCGATCACAATGCCAAAGGCCACAAGGTTGACCGCGCCCAAGGTGAACGGTGGGCGCTGGGCCGGATCAATCTGCAAGAACAGGAAGCCGACAACCGACGGCACCGCAATCAACACACCAAAGCCGGCAGCCGTGGCAACCGCACGGTGAATGGGCGTGTTGTACAGGCTATCAGCGGCACCCCGAAGCTGCCACCGCCAATCCCCATAAGAACCGACAAAAACCCGACAACCGGCGACAACATCGCCCGCGTGATCCCGCCGGGCATCTTGCTGCCAAGCCGCCATGTCGCCCGACCAAACCCAAGGTAAAGACCAATGACAACACCCAGACATCCAAACAGGATCTGCAAGGTCTCGGACCGCAGGGACGCCGCGACAAAGACGCCAACAATGGCGCCCAGGGCAATCCCCGGTGCCCAGGTTTTCAGGATGGTCCAATCGACCGCGCCCTTGCGGTTATGGCTCAACACCGAACGCAGGGATGTGACAATGATTGTCGCAAGCGAGGTCGCAAGACACATCTGCATCAATTGCGGCCCGCCATAGCCCAGGGTCTGGAAGGCATAGAAAAAGGCGGGCACCAGAACAATTCCGCCGCCGACCCCCAAAAGCCCGGCCAAGACGCAGGCAAAGCCGCCAATCACAATCAGCAAGACCAACATCTGCAACAATAACATGGTGTCCGGCATCGTGGTCTCCCTGATGAACCGGGCCGCAATACACGCCCCGGGCGGAAAGGAAAAGCCGCACCGCCCAGTTTCGGGCCTCAGACCACCACAGGGTCCACCGCTGCCAGTGCACGCAGCACCAGCTCTGGCCCGGCGCCTTTTTTTGAGGCACCTTCTGACAGGATGCGCCGCCATTGCCGCGCCCCCGGCTGGCCCGCAAACAGGCCCAGCATATGGCGGCTGATCTGATGCAACCGGCCCTGTGCCATCAAATGCCGCTCGATATAGGGAAGCATGTCGCGCACCGCATCTTGCGGGGTGGCCATGGGATCGGCGGCTGCGAAAACCGCCGTATCCGCCCGCCCCAGCACATCCCACGGCTGATGATAGGCCGCGCGCCCGATCATCACGCCATCCAGCCCCTGATCCAGAAAGCCCCGCGCCTGTTCCAATGTGGTGATGCCGCCATTGACCGAGATGTGCAGATCGGGAAAGGCGGATTTCATCGCCACCACCAGCGGATAATCCAGTGGCGGCACGTCGCGGTTTTCCTTGGGGGACAACCCTTGCAACCACGCCTTGCGCGCATGAATGGCAACCCGCGACACCCCTGCCGCAGCAATTCTGTCAAGAAAGGCCGGAAGCACATCGCGCGGCTCCTGGTCATCCACCCCGATCCGGCATTTCACCGTGACCTCGACATCCACCGCCGCACGCATCGCCGCACAGCAGTCCGCCACCAGATCCGGCTGTTTCATCAACACCGCACCAAAAGTGCCCGATTGCACCCGGTCCGAGGGACAGCCGACATTCAGATTGATCTCGTCATATCCCGCATCCGCCCCCAGTCGGGCCGCCGCCGCAAGCTCCGCAGGATCCGACCCGCCAAGCTGCAGCGCCACAGGATGCTCCGCCGCATCATGCTCCAGCAAATGCACCGCCCCACCCCGCACCAAGGCGGGCGCCGTGACCATTTCCGTATACAACAATGCCCGCCGCGACAAAAGCCGATGCAAATAGCGGCAATGACGATCCGTCCAATCCATCATCGGGGCGACGGATAGGCGAGCAGCCCTTGAAACTTTTGCTTGTGTCGGGTCTTCCGTCATTTCCGTGTCTTACCGTTTTTGCTCATTTTGGCCCTTGTACCCCCGTTTGGTCACACGAAATGCAGCGGCGCATATGCGATGGCGAACATCAGCGAGTTCACTCTCGGGGATGGGTCGAAGGCATACCTTGTTCAGAACACCCGACGCAAGGCGGGGGGCAGTGAAACCCGGCCATTCGACAAGCGAAAGATGCGCAAATGGTCTGCGCGACAATGGGTTTCATGAGCACGTCCAAACAGCGAACCCGTCGGCCGACCCCGGCGAGCCGAACCGCCGGATGGAACATCTCGAACGCGCCACGCTGATGAACAATCGCACAATGCCAATGCACATTCTGATCGCCTTTGCGGTCTTCTCGACCCGTCGTCAGGCAGAAATGGCCCGGATCACATGGCACGGCGATGTTGCTGACGCCCAGCGCGCCATGGTCCGGCGCATTCCGAAACCGCGCCGGCGGGCTATCCGCTGGTGCCCTCAGGATCGCCCGCAAGAACGACCGGCATTTCCTGTTTCAAATAGGCAAGGAATGCTTCAAACGCCGGCAGCAACCCCCTGCGCGATGGCATCAACAGGCTGATCTGTGGCCGCCCCGCGGTCCAGCCCGGCAAGACACGCACAAGCGATCCGGCCGCCACCTCTGGTCGGCACACGTAACATGGCAGCGCAACAATCCCCAAGGAAAGCGCCGCAGCGTTTTTGAGCGTTGTCATATCGTCACTGGCAAACCGCACGTGGCACGGGACCGAGGCCGTTTGCCCATCACCGCCCGTCAGCAACCATTGGTGTGTTGCCCCGGGGCGACCAAGGACAAGGGCCGGGTGATTGGCCAGCATGGCCGGATCCCCCGCCAGATCCAAAGTGTCACGATAGTCAGGCGAACAAAACAGATGCCAGTCCACCCGCGCCAGTCGCACCTGCACCAAGCTGGAGTCCGGCAGCCTGTCCATATGCCCCCGGATGGCAATGTCGATGCCGCCCTTGATCAGATCCTCCATCTGGTTTGACGCCCGCTGCACCACGGTCACGCCGGGATTGTCCTGCAGAAAACGCGGCAGGATCTGATCAAGGCCAAACTGCGCCATCCCGACGGAACAGGACACTGTGACATTCCCCTCTATGGTGTTGGTTTTGCGCCGGACCGCGGTTTCGGCGATCTCGAATCGTGCCAACGCGTCGCGGGCGTGGCGATAATATTCCTCGCCAATCCGGGTCGAGGTGACGACACGCGATGTGCGCTGCAAAAGACGCACGCCGAGGTCATCCTCCAACTGCCGCACGCGGCGGCTCAGCCGCGATTTCGGAATGTTCAACGACCGCGCGGCGGCGGAAAACCCGCCCTTTTCAACAACCTGAACAAAGTAGAACGCGTCGTTGAGGTCCATGCCAATCCCCGCCTTATTGTCCCATTTATGGAACGATAGGTTCCGATATTGACCGATTTTCGATCAATTGTCTCGCCCATATTATCAATTCAGCAAAAGCGAGAATTTGACATGAACACCCAACGTATCGACAAACTTGCAGGCGTTCCTTGCGAACCCCATGCACAAAGCGACGGTCGCAAGATCAAGATCAGCGACGGTTTTGAGGCCCGAAGCTATCAGCACGCAGAATTTCAGGGGCTGATGGATCCGCTGATCATGGTGGATCACTTCGTCATGACCCAGCCCACCTTCGGGACACATCCCCATGCCGGGCTTTCGGCGGTGACGGTGGTGTTTGAGGACAGCACAGGCGCGTTTCGCAACCGTGACTCGCTTGGCAATGATCTCGATCTGGCGCCCGGTGATCTCTATTGGTTCAAGGCCGCGCGCGGTGCCATTCACAACGAAGCCCCCCGCCCCGGTGCCAGGACCCATGCCTTGCAGGTTTTCGTCAACCTGCCCGCCCGGAACCGGCATGACGCCCCGTCGGCCTTTCACCTTGCGGCCAGCGACATTCCAAAGCTGCCGGGCAAAGACGCCACTGCGCGGCTTGTCCTTGGTGAAAGCAACGGTGTCGCGGGGGCAACCGCGCCGGACATCGCGTTGACCTTGCTCGACATAGAGATGCAGGCCGGGGGACGGTTCACGCATCACGGCGACGGCGGCCATCACGCCTGGGTGCTTGCCATCAAAGGCACATCCACCGTGACGTGGAACGCCCGCTCTGCCGAACTGCCCGCCGGCAAAGCCGTCGCATTTACCGGTGCCACCGACATTTCGGTGTCCTCGGACACAGGCGCACATGCCGTCCTGTTCCGGGCGCCCCCGCTGCGCCAGACCTTTGTCCAACGCGGCCCGTTTGCAATGGGCACCACAGCAGAGCTTGACGCGGTCGAGGCGGATTATCGCGCCGGTCGCCTTGGATCAATTGACTGACCACCCCCCTGAAGACCAACCTTGAAAGGAGAAGACAATGACCAACCTGAATAATCCAGGGCCCCTGACCCGTGACAATGCCGCTGTCGTATTTATCGACAATCAGGTCGGCCTGATGACCGGCATCCGCGATTATTCGATCGCGGATCTCAAACACAATATCGTCGGTCTGGCCAAGGCGGCAAAGGCCCTCGGCCTGCCGATCGTCACCACCACGACCTCGTCACAGACATTGTGGGGGCCCGCCATTCCAGAGCTGCAAGAGGCGCTGCCAGAGCACACATTCATCGACCGGACAACGGTGAACGCATGGGACGATCCCCGGGTGGAAGCGGCCATTCGCGCCACCGGGCGGAGCAAGCTGATCTTTGCTGGTCTGTCGCTCGAAGTCTGCGCCGCATTTCCCGCGATGCGGGCCGTGCGCGAGGGGTTTGAGGCCTATATCGCGGTGGATGCCAGCGGCACGTTCAACATGACAAAGCGTGAAACCGCAATGATGCGTTTGACGCAGGCCGGTGTCGTGGTAGCGGATGGCGCAAGCCTGATGATCGAAATCCTCGCAGACAATGCAAGCGATCAGGCCGGTGATGTCTACAGTGCCCTGGGCATGGATTGGTCAATCCTGGTCGGTCAGGTCCGCGAAAGCGCCTAGCCGATCTGCGCGATCCCCCTGCCCGGGCCTGACACCGCAGTGCGCGCGACATCACGGTCGGGGATCGCGGGACCAGCCCCATCAAATTCAACTGTCCGAACGACTTTGCCTGACCGCGCTGGGCTGGGCCGCCACTTGGCTTGCTTGACCACGGATTGCCCGGCGCAGGGCGATCTTTCCCGCCAACACACCAAAAAATGCCTTCTGCTCAACATTGGAGATTACCATGACCAACCAACCCATTCTTGTCATCGGCGCGACCGGCAAAACAGGATCGCGCGTCGCCGCGAAACTCGAAGCGAAAGGTCTGGCGGTTCGGCGTGGCGCGCGCCGCTCGGACACCCCGTTCGACTGGGAAGACCGGGCGACATGGGCGCCGATCCTGGACGGCGTGGCCAAAGCCTATGTCACCTATTTCCCGGATCTGGCCTTCCCCGGTGCCATCGAAAAGCTGGAGGCTTTTGCCGAAGTCGCCTTGGGCGCTGGTTTGCAGCACATCGTGTTGCTGTCAGGTCGGGGCGAGCATTTCGCCAGCTTGGGAGAGGATGTGATCCGCAATTCCGGTCTTGGGTTTACCATCGTTCGCGCCGCCTGGTTTGCGCAGAATTTCTCCGAAGGTTATCTGCGCGATCCGATCCTTGGTGGCGTATTGCCCATGCCGGGCGGGGACATCGCAGAGCCGATCATCGACATTGACGATATCGCCGATGTGGTCGTCGCCGCCCTGACCGAAGACGGACATCTGGGCGAACGGTACGAGGTGACAGGCCCGCGTCTGATGAGCTTTGCCGACATGGCCGCGGCCCTGACCGCCACCCTGGGCCGCCCGATCCAGCATGTTCCCATCAGCTTTGAGGACTTCCACGCCAATGTCGCAGCCGCTGGCGACAGCTTCGTCGCAGACGTTTTCACCACAATCGCACGGGAAACCCTGGACGGGCGCAACGCCTATATCGCCGACGGGGTCGAGCGTGCCCTGGGGCGCAAACCAAGGGACTTCGCCGCCTTCGCACAGACCGCAATGACCGCCGGCGCCTGGCCAACAGCGGCCTGAACCATCCGCACAACCGGGCGGGTGACAAATGTCACCTGCCCAAACCGCCATAAAGGAGCGCTTTCGATGTCCGCCGTTTTCTTCCTTCTGATCCAGTTCGCCGTTCTCGCCTATGCCTTCGTCGGCGGCGTTTTCCTGGCCTTTTCCGATTTCATCATGCGCGCGCTGGCGATGGCCGGGGGCCACAGTGGTGTTGAGGCGATGCAAGCCATCAACCGAGAGGTCTTTCGCTGGGTGTTCATGGCGCTGTTTCTGGGCATGACCGGGGTGTCCCTGGTCATTGCGGCCTACGGCGCTTTTGCCCTGACCGGTGCGGCAGGCACGCTGATCATGCTTGCCGGTCTGTGCTATCTGATGGGCTGTTTCGGCGTCACTGTTGTCTTCAACGTGCCGATGAACACCGCATTGGCCGGGATGGAAATGACCGACGCGACAACACGGGATTATTGGCGTCAAACCTATGTCCCGCGCTGGACCTTCTGGAATTCGGTCCGCACCACGGCCTGTGCTGTGTCAGCCGCATTGCTGCTGATCGGGCTTGTCATGTTGACCGGGGACCAAGCGCAGGCTTTCTGATACCGCTAGACGCATTCCCAACGGCGCTGCGACCATCGGTGAGCAAGGCCGCAAACGCGCACCTTGGCTCACGCTTTTCCGGCGTCACGCCGGCGGCGCATGGCCTTGGCGATGGGCCAGATGATCACAAGCACGGTCGCAATCGCCAGTGCCGCAGAGATCGGCCGCGTCAGCAATTCGGTGGCGTCGCCGCGACTGATCAACAGGGCGCGGCGCACGCTTTGTTCCGCCATCGGGCCAAGGATCATGCCAAGGATGACCGGTGCCAGCGGCACATTCACCTTTTCCAGGAAATACCCGGCAAGACCGGCGGCCAGCATCACCCAGAGATCAACAGGACGGCCGTTGATGACGTAAACGCCGACACACATGAGGATCAGAATCGAAGGCACCAGAAGCACCCCCGGCAGGCGCTGAAACTGGGCAAAGACGCGGGTCGCCACGGCACCGCCAAGCGCAAAGATCAAGACCGACGTCAGGAGCATTTCCATCATGAAACCACCGACCAGCACCGGGTTCTGGTGGAACAATTGCGGGCCGGGTTGCAGCCCGTGAATGGTCAGCGCGCTGAGCACCAGCGCCGCAACAACGTTGCCCGGAATGCCAAGCGCCAGCGCCGGGATCATCGAGGCGGCATTGTCGGCGTTGTTGCCGCATTCCGCCGCCGCCACGCCCTGCGGGTTGCCCTTGCCAAAGCTCGCCGGGTCGTCCGAGGCGTTCTTGGCGGCGTTGTAGCTGAGGAAAGCCGCGATATTGCCGCCCGCACCGGGCAGGATGCCAACACCGATGCCAATGCCCGAAGCCCGCAGCCAGGTCGGGATCAACGCCCGACGCTCACCGGGTTTGAAGGGCACATCGTTCAACCTGAGCTGCGCGGCTGACAGGCCTTTGAGATCGGCTTTTTCAGCCAATTGCAGCACCGGCGGCAGGGCATAAAGCCCCACCAGCACCACGATCAGGTCGAGCCCACCCAGCAGCCAGGTCTGGTCAAACGTAAACCGCGCCTGCCCCGAGAGGTTGTCGATCCCCATCGTGCCAATCAACAGGCCCAGCACAGCGGCCATGATGCCCTTGACCGGGTCAGAGCCGACCATGACACCAACCGAAGCCATGCCAAAAATCGCAATCCAGAAATATTCGGCAGGGCCAAAAAACAGCGTCACCCGTGCCAGCAACGGCCCGACGGTCATCAGCGCGATGGCGCTGGCGATGCCGCCCACGGCCGACGACCAGCAGGCGATTTTCAGCGCCTTGGCGGCCTCGCCCTTGTCGGCCATCGGGAAGCCGTCGAATGTGGTGGCGATAGAGGCCGGCGTGCCGGGAATGCGCAGCAGGATCGCCGGGATCGCGCCGCCATACATCGACCCGTTGTAGATGCCCGCCACCATGGCCAGCGCCACCAGCGGATCCATCGAATAGGTCAACGGCAACAGAAGCGCGATGGCCATCACCGGGTTCAACCCCGGCAGCGCGCCGATAAAGACGCCCAGCAGGGTGGCACCGATCATTGCCGTCAGCGGTCCAAACGACAGAACCTGAACAAAGGCGTTGGTGTAAAATTCCATGTCAGGCTCCGGACGCGAAGAAGGACAGAAGGGCCTCGCGCGGCAGCGGCTTTTCCAGCAGCACCGAAAAAACGAGGTAGATCAAGACCATGAACACCAGCGCCACAACCAGCGCATAGACGGCCTGACGAAAGCCCAGCGCCATCGGCAGCGCCAGCATCAAAAGGAAGGAGGCGGTGTAAAACCCCAGCGGCACCACCAGCCCGACATAGAGCGTTGCGATCACCGCCGTGGTGATCATCTTCGCGGGTGCCTCGATCAGCGCCCGCGCCTCTGACCGGCCAGAACGCACAGCCCTGACCGTGACGGCCCCGCCAAGAAGCGCCAGGATCAGACCAAGCACCATCGGGTAATTCCCGCTGGCCCCGGTGTACTCGGTCGCCATCCAGGCCGCGGCAATGCCAAGGCCGGCAAACAGCAGCCCGAGCACGATATCCTGACGCTTCTCCATGGTTCAGAGACCGAGGTTCTTGGAAACTTCGGCCAGCGCGTCGTATTCCGTCTGCAACCGCGCGCCCAGATCTTCGCCCTTCACCACGTTGGGCACTTCGCCCTTGGTGGCCAGGAATTCGACGTAGCTGGGATCATTGACCGCCGCGTCGATCACCTCGGCCAGCTTGTCGACGATGGCCTGATCCAGCCCCTTTGGCCCGAGGATAGCCCGCCACAGCAGGGTTTCCTTGTCGCCCAGCCCCAGCGCCGCAAGCCCCGAGGCCCCCGACAGGGCCGGCACATCAGCGGCAGAGGTCACCAGCGGGCACTTGGCCTCGCCGTTTTCGACATAGGGCAGAACGGTCGAGATCGAGCCACCGTAGATGTCCACATGGCCGCCGAGGAAGTTCTGCAATGTCTCGCCTGCACCGCCGAAGGGAATGGCGATGGCGTCAATGCCCTTGGCCTGAAAGATCCGTTCCGCCGCCAGCTGCATGGTGCCGCCGATACCGTCATTGCCATAGGTGTATTTGCCTGGGTTGGCCGCAAGTTCCGCGAGGAATTCCGCACCCGTGGTGGCCGGGAAATCGGTCTTGACGCAGAGCGTATAGGCGGTTTCCGAGGTCGAGGCGATGGGCGTGAAACTGTCGAGCGCATAGGCCACATTCTGGACCTGCGGCACAGTGGTCAGCGGGCTGTTCCAGGTGGCGAAGAGCGCATAACCGTCCGGTTTGGCCTGCATGAACTGCGACGCCCCGACCGAACCGCCACCGCCGCCGACATTCAGGATCGCGATCGAGGTGCCCAGCTTTTCCTCCAGCAGGATCGCCAGTTTGCGGGCGCTGGTGTCGGTGCCACCGCCGGCGCAGGCCGGGATGGTCAGCTCGATTGCACGCTCGGGATATTCGGCCAATGCCGGGGCGGCCAGCGCCGTGACGGCGGTCAGGCCAAGCAGGATTGTCTTGATTTTCATGGTCTCTCTCCCTTTGGAATTGTGGGTGTCAGCTGATTTCGCTGCGATAGCGGAAGCCCTCGGCGCTGCCGCTGGCGATGCGCCATTCGACGGGCTTGTCTTCGACATCAAAGGCGGTGCGGCAGATCACCGCCAGCGGATCACCCGCCGCGATGCGCAATTGTTGCGCCACCGTGACCGAGGCACGCCCAAACGACACCTCGTCGGTCGCGCGTTTTACCAGCACGCCGAAATGTTCAAAATAAGTGGGGTAAAGCAGCGGCCCAAAGGCGGTGTCCGGCAGGGTTTCGAACCCGACAAACCGCGTGCGCGGAATATAGATTTCCTCGAACAGCACCGGCTGATCGGACAGGCTGCGCAGGCGGACAATCTTGATCACCTCGCCGGTGCCAAGTGCCGCAGCCGCTTCGGTCGGGGCCTCGGCCGGGGTGCGCAGGATCATCTGGCTCTGCGGGATCGAAAGCGGCGCGCCTTCGCTGCCGCGCATCGGGAAGAAGCGAAACAGCGTGGCATTAAAGGATGGCGCCCGCATGTAGGTGCCCGATCCTTGCCGCCGCTCCAAAAGCCCCTCGCCCACCAGCCCGTCAACCGCCTTGCGCACCGTTCCGACGGAAACGTCGAATTCGCGTGCCAATCGTGCCTCGGAAGGGATCGGTTGATCCGGTGTCCAGTCGCCCGCAGCAATGCGGGCCGTCAACGTGTCGCGCAGCCGGACATAGGCCGGCAACCGTTCGTCTGTTGTCGCGAATCCAGTGCTCATCATCGTCCTCCCGGGAAAGCTTGTAAACGATGTTGACCCATACAGTCAACTAGTCATATATATGAATTGTCTTGGGAGGGCCTCATGATCCAGTTCGACTGTCACGCGCATGTCTATGAAACCGTCACCGCAATCGACGGCGCGAGGTATATTCCCGCCCGACCGGCGCCGCTGGCCGACTGGCTGAGTTATCAACACGCAAACGGGCTAAAGGGCGGTGTGATCGTACAGGTCAGTTTCCTTGGCACCGACAATTCCGAGATGTGTGCAGCGCTTGCCGGTCTGGACCGCGCGCGTTTCGCTGGCGTGGGCGTGGTGCCGCTGGAGGTGGGGGACGCGGAATTGGACCGGCTGATGCGCGCCGGCATGCGCGGGGTGCGCTGGAACCTTGTGCGCGGTGCAGATTTGCCCGATCTGAGCGCGACGCTGACCAGACAATTTCTGACAAAACTGCGTGCCCGCGGCCTGCATCTGGAATTGCACCTCGAAGGTCCGCGCCTTGCGCCGGTCTTACCGGCGCTTGTCGATCAGGGGGTGAATCTGGTGATTGACCACTTCGGCCTGCCCTCCGAACCGGACCCCCGCAATGATCCGATGATCCGGACGGTTGCCGACCTGCCCGACCGCAGCGCATTGCATTTCAAATTCGCCGCGCATTACCGCACGGGCTTTGACCTTGTGCCGCATGCAACAGAGCTGTTGTCCCAGCTGTCGAGCGATCACATCGTCTGGGGCAGTGACTGGCCCCATACCCAACATGAAAGCCGCGTCGATTATGCCGAGGTTTGCAGGCGCTTCGGGGATTGGGGCGACCTGTCGGACGGGATCGCCGCAAAACGATTGTATGGCATCGGCTGACCGTGGGGCTTGCGAAATCTCCGACCCGCGGGCGAATGGCGCGGCCCATGGACCGACCGGGGGACTTATGCCCCCCTTCGATGCAGTAGCGACAGGATCGGGTCAGCCCATCCGTTCAGAGGCATAAGACCCCGGTGACGCCGGGAAAACCACGGTCTTGTCCCCGTTCAGGAACACCCTGCCATGCACATGGGCGTGGATGGCGCGCGACAGAACCTGTGCTTCGACATCCCGGCCCAGCGACACGTAATCTTCGGCGGATTGCGCATGGGTCACACGGGTGGTGTCCTGTTCGATGATCGGACCTTCGTCCAGATCCGCCGTCACATAATGCGACGTCGCCCCGATCAGCTTCACCCCGCGTTCAAACGCCTGTTTATAGGGATTGGCCCCCTTGAACGACGGCAGGAACGAATGGTGGATATTGATGATCCGGCCTGACATCTTCTGGCACATCTGATCCGACAGGATCTGCATGTAACGCGCCAATACGATCAGCTCTGCGCCGGTGTCTTCGACCACCTGCATGATGCGGGCCTCGGCCTCTGGTTTGTTTTCCTTGGTCACCTTGATGCAGTGAAACGGAATGTCGGCGTTTACCACGACCTTTTGGTAATCCATGTGATTGGACACCACGGCGACGATATCAATCGGCAAGGCCCCGATGCGCGACCGGTAAAGCAAATCGTTCAGGCAATGACCAAAGCGCGACACCATGATCACCACTTTCTGCTTCACCGCCTCGTCAAAGAAATCCGCCTGCATGCCAAAAGGTTCTGCCACTGCGACAAAGGCCTCTTGCAGTTGCGCAAGCGTCCGGCCCTCTTCCGAATGAAAGCTGATGCGCATGAAAAAATTGCCGGTGCCCGCATCGTCGAATTGGGCGCTGTCGATGATGTTGCAACCCTGTTCCGCCAGATAGGCGGAAATGGCGGCAACGATCCCACGCCGCGAGGGGCATTGAACACGAAGGGCAAAGCTGGTCATGACATCATTCTTCTCGCTTGGGTCCGGTGGGCGTTGCCGCAGACCGGCAGGTTGGTCGATGGTTCCGGACCTAGGCCTGTTGGTCGGGCCTGACAACCACGCAGGCGCGCGATTGATGCCACGCGCGCAGGAAACGCGTGGCATTTGCGCAAGTTGTGACCGCGATCGGCCCGCCTGTTTCCTATAGAGGCACCTGGCCCGGTTCGCGCAGGGTCAAGGTGCTTTCGGTGTCAAACAGATGCACCGCCTCGGCCGCAAAGTTGAGCGCCACCTTGTCCCCCTGCCGCACGCGGGTCTGACCGGGGTTGTGGACGGTCA
The DNA here is from genome assembly GCF_022867865.1 of Phaeobacter sp. J2-8. Classification (GTDB taxonomy): domain Bacteria; phylum Pseudomonadota; class Alphaproteobacteria; order Rhodobacterales; family Rhodobacteraceae; genus Marinovum. Next base: position 55,247 of record NZ_JALIEC010000010.1, read on the forward strand.
ACCGGGTGCCATCCGCCAAGGCCCCATAGAGATAACTGTCCGACCCAAGCTGTTCGACGGCCCGCACCTCGAAATGGATCGCGCCCTCATCCGCGGGCTGAAGATCATTGGGCCGCAGGCCCAGTGTCACCCCCTGCCCCGCGCGTTGCGCGAACCCCTTCTGTGGCAAGCGCACAGTCTCGCCCGTGGCGAGCGTCAGCAAGGTCCGGTCGCTGGCATCCACATGACCGGTCAGGAAATTCATCTTTGGCGACCCGATGAAACCGGCGACAAACAGATTGTGCGGATCGTTGAACAGATCCAGCGGCGCGCCGAATTGCTCCAACTCGCCCAGGCGCAGCACCGCGATCTTGTCGGCCATGGTCATCGCTTCGACCTGATCATGGGTGACATAGATCATCGTGTTGCCCAGCCGTTTGTGCAGCGCCGAAATCTCGCCCCGCATGTCGACGCGCAATTCGGCATCAAGGTTGGACAGTGGTTCGTCAAACAGGAACACCCGCGGTTCGCGCACCACGGCGCGACCAATGGCCACCCGCTGGCGCTGACCGCCCGAAAGATCCTTTGGACGGCGATCCAGAAGCTGATCAATCTGCAACATCGCGGATACCGCACCCACCTTTTCGGCAATCTCTGCCTTGGCGGTATTGATGTTTTCCAACCCGAAGCTGAGATTCTGGCGCACGGTCATATGCGGGTAAAGCGCATAGGATTGGAACACCATGGCAAGACCCCGGTCGGCGGCGGGAATGTCATTCACCACCTCGCCGCCAATCACGATGTCACCGCCGGAAATCGGCTCCAGCCCGGAAATCATCCGCAGCAATGTGGATTTGCCACAGCCCGACGGGCCGACAAAAACACAGAAATCGCCATGCGGAATATCCAGGTCGATGCCTTTGATCACCTCGACCGGACCATAGGATTTGCGCACGTTGCGCAATTGAATGCCGGCTTGTTGTACTGTCGTGCCGTCCATTATTTGCCTCCTGTCGACGCGATGCCGGTCGCAATGTATTTCTGCAAGAACATGAAGACCGCCGCGATCGGCAGCAATGTCAAAACCGTCATCGCCAGAAGCGACGCCCAGTCGGTCTGCAATTCACCCTGGAACGAGTTCAGCGCAAGCTGGAGGGTGAAGTTTTCGGTGCGTGTCAAAACGATCAACGGCCAGAGGAAATCGTTCCAGCGCCACATGATCGCAAGGATCGCCAGCACCGCAATCGCCGGCGCGCTGAGCGGCACGATGATACGCCAGAAGATCTTCCATTCCGATGCCTTGTCCATGCGCGCGGCATCCAGAATCTCGTCCGGGATGGTGATCATGTATTGCCTGAGCAGAAACACCCCCGTCGGCGTCGCCGCGCCGGGAATGATCACCCCCCAGAGCGAGTTGAACATGCCCAGTTCCGTCACGATCAGGAACAACGGCACCAGCACAACGGTCTGCGGGATCATCAGCGTGCCAATCACGATCAACAACACCGACGTCCGCCCCGGAACCGATACTTCGACAGGGCAAAGGCGGCCATGGAATTGACCAGCAACATCAACAATGTCGCCGTGACGGTGATGAAGGTCGAGTTCCAGAAAAAGCGCAGGAAATTGAAACGTTCGAACAGTTGGGTGTAATTTTCGGTGGCGAATTTCACGGATTCAATCGCCACCAGATCCTGCGCCGGCAGGCGAATGCGGGTGCCGGGATCGCTTGGGCGGATCACCTCGGACCGGCAGGCGGCGCGCCGGGTCTGGGCAACGGTTTCACCGGCCACATCCAACTCGGATTCCTCGGACACCATGAACAGGATCAGCGGCTTGTCAAAACCATCGACCATCACGGTTTCCTGCGCATAGGGCAGGAACCGGGGCGGAAAGCGGTCCAGCTCATTGGCGGTCTTGAAGCTGGACATGACCAGCCAGAGCACCGGGCCAAACATCAACAGGATGCCAAGGAAGAGATAGCCATAGGACACCCAATCGGTCCAATGCAGCCGCCCCTTGCCGCGTGTGGCGGTGAGGAATGAGATTATGTTAGCCATCCACATTTCTCCTGTTGGCCCAAAGCTGCACCAGCGTCAGCACGATCAGCACCAGCGCCACCAGAAGCGAGGCAGCAGACGCCAGACCAAACAGACGCGGCGCGCCGGCAAAGCCCTCTTCGTAGATGTACTGAATGATGAATGTCGTCGCCGTGCCCGGACCACCGCCGGTAAAGGCATAAATCTCGTCGAATGTCTGGACGCCCTTGATCAGCGCCAGCACCAGAACCACCAGCATTGTTGGCGACAACAGCGGCAGGGTGATGCGACGAAAGGTGCGCCATGGTGACGCCCGGTCCATGATCGCGGCGTCATAAACGTCGCGCGGAATGGCCTGCAACCCGGCCAGCAGGATCAGAGTATAAAACCCCATATGCGCCCAGACCGAAATGAACACCGACCAGCCAAAGGCCCATTGCGCATCCACCAGCCAGTTGATGCCCCCCGCCCCGGTCCAGTCAAGAAAGGCGTTCAAAACGCCCTCGCGCTGCAAGATCCATTTCCAGATCAAGGCGACGACAACCGGCGACAACAGCACCGGAAAGAAGAACACAGACCGAAAGAACCCCCGCGCCCGGATATCCCGGTTCAGGATCACGGCGGTCAACAGCGAAAAGCCGACCATCACCCCGACCTGAAGCACCACAAACCAACAGGTGTTCCAAACCGCGCGCCAGAACTTGTCCTCGCGACAGGAATTGGGGTCGAGAAAATTCGAGCAATCCATCAGGTTTGCGAAATTCCGCGCGCCCACATATGGCCGGTCCGACAACAGCACGTTGTCGCCGCCGGTTGATGCGTAAAACATGTTCAGGATCACTGGCAGGAACGCAAACAGGCCGAACAACAAAAGGTTGGGAAACAAAAACACCCAAGCCAGTTTGTTGATCCCCAACATGCGCTGTAACGCCAGCATCGGGATTTCGATCACGCGCATGATCGGTGTCAGGATGTGCAGCATCGGCCCCTCCGAATTGGTTGGCCCCGCGCACATGTCGCGCGCAGGGCCCTGTCAAGGAAGAGTGCCGCTTACTTGGTTTCGGCCATCGCCAATTCCAGATCAGAGGCCGCGCGTTCCATCGCCTCGGCCACTGTCAGCTCGCCGACAATTGCCTGGCTCAGACGTTCAACCGTGATGCCGAACATCGCGCGGTTGCCCGCATAGCCCTGATAGGCAAAGGCAATCGGCGACACATCCGGCAGCGCCCCGGCAAAGCCGTTCAGCGCAGCCTGTGCGGCGGGCGATGCATTTTCGAACTCGACACCGGCGGATGCGACACCCAAATGGGCGGGCAGATTGCGGGTGCGTGCCGCAGCTTCGGCATACATTTCTTCCTGCGCAAGGAAGTCGATCACCTTGGCCACGATTTCGGGATGTTCGGTCTGTTCAAACCCGACAACCCCCGCGCCACCCGGCATGCCGGAACAGGCGCCTGCCGGACCACAGGGCGAACCGACGACCTGCCAGTCAAAGAAATCGCCAACCTGTTCGTCCATGCGGCCGACCTGCCAGGAACCGGAGTAGTAGAACACCACTTCGCCGTTGATGAATTCCTGCGCCGCATCGGCATAGGTCGCACCACCCTGGCTGGCCCAGACATCGCGCGCCATGGTGCCGTCTTCGTTCCAGCCGACAAAGGCCTCGGCAAAGGCATCAAAGCCGTCAAAAGATCCGTTGCCTTCGGCGTCAAAGTATTTGGCACCATAGGAAATCGCCGGACCCGCCACGCGGTGGCCCGAACGGTCCATCGCCATCGGGAAATCGGCATCGGTCGCTTCGACAACCGCACGCGATGCGGTGGCCCAATCATCCCATGTCGCGCCTTCGCCCGGCATGTCGACCCCGGCCTGTTCGAACAGGGTGGCGTTCACGAATGGCCCGGTAATGGTCAGCTGGGTGTGCAGGCCATAATATCCCTGACGGTCGCCGACGCGATACCAGTCAAGTGTGCCGCCAAACGAGCTGTCCCAATAGCCGGTGTCGATATACGGCGCGAGATCGAGATAGAATTTGTTCAACCCGCCAAGGTCCGTGACCTTTGCCAGATCCGGGCCGGTTCCAGCGGCCAGCTGCACCGGCAGGTTTTCCAGGATCGCCTGATAGGGCACCACGTCAACCACGACGTCAACGCCTTCGTTTTCGGCTTCAAAACGGCTCAGCAGGTCTTCGTAGACCTCGCATTCATTGCCGTCGGAATAGCACATGAAACGAATTTCCTGGGCCGAAACGGCACCCGCCGCCAGCCCCAGTACCGCCGCTGCGGCGGTTGTTTTCAGGATTGTTGTTTTCTTCATTTTAGGTTCCTCCCATTGGTCCCCGAGCTTGTCGAAATCACTGTCGAAAAATCAAGTGTCACCCTGCGGCATCCACCCCGTATAGCCATCAAAACTTTTGTCCAACGGCAGACGAATAACCTCCTGATTGCGCGCGGATGCATATATCGCGCTCACCAGTTCAATTGAGCTGCGACCCTCGGCCAGGGTCACCGCCCCGGCCCCGTCACCCTGCAACGCATTTGCAATTGCCGCAAGGAATCCTGCGAAGCCTGACGGGCCTTCCCTTACGTCAGACAGCACTTTGTCGACCTGATCCTGGGTCACCGGCGCGCGTGCCGTGAACGTCCAGATGTCCTGGGCCGGTTTATAGGCGGATGTGCCGCTTTCGGCGGTCAGCCCCGCAAAACAGAAGCGCAGGCGCGTGGTGTCATCACCCGCCCCCAAAGTGACCGAACTGGTGGCCAGCGCGCCGTTTTGCATTCGAAAACTCAGCGCGGCGCAATCCTCGGTCTCGATCGGATTCACCCGGGTGTCGGTGGCGGCAAAGACCTCTGCCACTGGGCCAAACACATGACACAACAGATCATGCGCGTGGATCGCATGGCTAAGAAGCGAGCCGCCGGCCTCTCCCTTCCAGGTGCCCCGCCAGGGCACGCCATAATAATCTGCGCCGCGATTCCAGTGGGTCTCCAGGCTGGCGACAAACGGCTTGCCCGTCAGCCCGGCATCCATCAACGCGCGCAGCTGGCGCATGGCCTTGCCGAACCGATATTGAAACACCGGAAACACCTGTTTTCCGGCCGCTTCAGCAGCCGCGCCCAGCGCATCCGCTTCGGCCAGCGACCGCACAATCGGCTTTTCACAGATCACATGTTTGCCCGATTGCAGCACCTTGACCGACACGGGAAAATGCAGATGCGGCGGCAGGCAGACATCCACCAGATCGACCGACGGATCGGCCAGAACATTGTTCAGGTCACCCTCGACCCGGATCGTGGCATCGTCACCGACCACACCCCGCGCCCGGTCCAGATCCATGTCACACAGGGTCACAACCTGAAAGTCCTGCGGCAGGGCGCGATAGCCTTCCAGATGCTCGGCCCCAATCCCGGCGCCGATAATGGCAACCCGGATCAAGTTTGCGCGCCTTCGGCCATCGCCTGGGCCTGAAGGGCAAGATCACAGACGGTAAACACATGGTCCTGCCGGTTGGCGGTTTCCGTTCGATTGCGAATGTCGTCAATCAACCGGCCAAAGAACGGCAACCCCGCGTCCGAGGCATCCATTCGTTCGCAGCGCGTGCCATTGACCAGGATCAAATGATCCGTGCCCTCATGGCCGACATCGACATATTTGCGCAGCTCGATATAGCCTTCGGTGCCAAGGATCGTAAGCCGCCCGTCGCCCCAATTCGGCAAGGCATCCGGCGTGTACCAATCCACGCGGATATAGCCGTGCCCCTTGTCGCTGCGCAGCGCAATTTCGCCAAAATCCTGCATGCCGGGATCATCGGGATTGTTGTAATTGGCGGCGCTGGCCATTGTGACCTCGGCGCTTTCGGAACCGGTGAAAAACAGGAATTGGTCGATCTGGTGGCTGGCGATGTCGGTCAGGATTCCGCCATAGGCGTTGCGATCAAAGAACCAATCCGGCCGCGTGGGCCGGTTGAGCCGATGCGGCCCCATGCCCAGCGTCTGAATCACCCGGCCAATCGCGCCGTCGGCCACCAGTTCGGCAGCACGGGTCACGGCCGGCACTTCGAACCGTTCCGAGAAATTCACCGACCAGATCCGGCCGGTTTCGGCCACCGTGGCGCGCAACTCGGTCAGTTGGTCCCGCGTGGTGCAGCCCGGTTTGTCGCTCAGCACATCCTTGCCCGCCTGCATCGCCTTGACCGCCCAACCGGCACGGTCACAGGGCACGCTGGCCAACAGGATCAGATCAATACTGTCATCAGCCAAAAGATCCTCGCCACGGGCGGCGCGGGGCACATCGGGAAAGCGTTTGACGAACCCGTCTTCGGTCTCGGGGTGGCCTTCTGTGGTCCAGCCGACAAATTCGGCACCAGCCGCAACCATATTGGCCGACATGCCATAGATGTGGCGGTGGTCGATGCCAATGGCGGCAAAACGAAGCGGGGAAGTCATTGGGAAATCTCCTCAATCTGGCCATTGCGGGCCGAACGCAGGGTTGCGTCAATCAGGTCATGTGCGGCAAGCGCCGCCTCACCGGTCACCACGGGCGCACGGCCCTCGGTCAGGGCGGCGGCGAAATCTTCGATAATGGATTGGTGCCATTCATGGGTAAAGGCCATCGGGTCCGCACCACCGCCGGTGCTGCCGGCCGCGCCGACCAGTTCTTCGCGGCCATCCCGCCACCGGATCTGCAATTGCCCAGAAGCAAGATGCAGGCTGGCGGCATCAAAATGCAGGGTGATGGACTCTGCCCCGCCCGGAAAGCTTGCGGTGCTGGCCACCATCGACCCGACCGCGCCATTGGCAAATTGCAGACCGGCGGTCACAAAATCCTCTGACTCCATTTGATGGAACCGGCTTGTCGCGGCCATGGCGCGCACCGATGTGACCGGCCCGGCCAGCGACAACGCAAGGTCAATGGTGTGGATCGCCTGTGAAATCAACACGCCGCCGCCATCGCGGGCATAGGTGCCCCGGCCCGGTTCGTCATAATAGCTTTGATCGCGCCACCACGGCACCGCAATCTCGACCAGACCCAGCGCGCCAAAAGTGCCGGCGGAAATCATCTCTGTCGCCGCGATGGAGGCCGCGCGCATCCGGTGCTGAAACACCACGCCAAGGGTCACACCCGCGGCGCGACAAATGTCGACCACCTCTCGCGATTCGTCGGCGTTTCGGCCCATCGGCTTTTCCAGAAGGATATGTTTGCCCGCCTCGGCCAGCGGGCGAATGACCTCGGCCCGCACATTGGGCGGCGTCAGGATGATGGCGAAATCGACCTCTGGATCCTGTGCCAGCGACATCACATCCGTGGTCGCGGCGACCGGTGTGCCCATCAAACGCTCGGCCTCGCTGGCCAATGACTGGGCCCGTTCCGGTGCACGGCCGCAGATCGCCTTCAGCCGCACCGCGTCACTGTCCGCAATGGCAGCGACATGGGTTCTGGCCACCATCCCGGCACCAATTATCACCGCTGTCTTTTGCATCGCATTCCCCCCAGAAACAATCACCGCATCGGCTAGGGTTCATTTGGTGGCATGTGAGCAGGTCGACTGTCAATCACTTGGTATACCAAACTTTGGCACGGGGTGCGGTCCGGCCATCTCTTTCAAAGGTCCGGGCCAATAAAACACAGGTGTTTGAAAGCTTTGTGACGTTTGTGCCGTCCTAGTTGCGCAGGCCTAGTCGCGCAGGGCCACCCGCAGGAAATCCAGCACGGCGGCGCGCATGGCCGGGGTTTCCTGATGGCCGAAATCCTGTGCCACATGGAACGACAGACGCTCTGGTGCACCCAAATTGTCAAAGGCGTTTTCGACATCCCGGCGGGCCAGCGCAAAGGCCTCTGGCGGGGTCGACCAATCCTGAAGCCCCACCGCAAATTGCAGCGCGCGCGGCGCGACCAACCCGGCGATCTGGCCGCTGCGCGCCACAGACAACAGCCCCGGAACATTCATATAGATGCCATGCCCGTCATGCGCCCCGCTGTCCACCAGCGTGCCAAGATCGGCAAAGGAACACAGGGCCGATGCGGCGCGAATACGCGGGTCCAGCGCCGCCAGCCACCAGGCAAGCGTGCTGCCCATGGAAAAGCCCAAAGCGCCAATCCGATCCTGCGCAATCACGGGCTGCGCTGCGAGGTAATCCACGCCGGCGCGCTGTTCCGCCAGCATTTGCCCGAACAGGGTCTGCCCCCGCCAGAAATGCGCCTTGGCGCGTGCGCCCTCGGCCGGATGCTGCCGCGCGCCGAAACAGGGCATTTCAAGACAGAGCGCCGCAATCCCCAATTGTTGCAGATCCGGCGCATATGGCCCGACCAGCGCCGGGCGCCCCTCGGTCAGCTCGTCCCGGCCCATCTCATAGCGGTTGCCGTGCGCATGGGCATAGATCAGCGCCGGAACCGGCGGATGACCATCGGCGGGACGCAGGAAACGGGCCGGGATGCCCTCGCCTTCTGAATTGGTGAACAACAGATCTTCCAGCAACCAATCCCGAAACCCCAGACGCCCCCGCACCGTGACCGATGTGAACCCTGGCCCCGGATACCCCGGCCCCAACAGGGCGGTGATCTGATCACGCAGTTGATCCGGGTCATGGGTTGTCATGGCGTCACCTTGGCTGGGAACATGCCGCGATGATGGCCCGTGCGCCGGGCAACGGCAAGTGCCGCGCGAACCGGGCAAGGACAAGCGCCGGGCTAACCGGCCATTGCCATGGCGGCGGTCTTCTGGGCCTTTCCGGCGACATAGACCTGATCAATTGCGCGGTCATCGCCCATGATTTGCAGGATGAACAATTCCTCGGAAAGGCTCTCTGCTGCCTCGGCCCGCAGGGCCATTGCATCGGTGGCGCGGCTGTTCAACACCACGACATCGGCCTCGGTCCCGACGTCCAGCGTTCCGATGCGATCCGCCTGCCCCAGCGCCACCGCATTGCCACGGGTGATCCAATGGAACGCCGCCAAGGGGTGCAGTTTCTGACCCTGCAATTGCAGCACCTTGTAGCCTTCGTTCAGGGTTTGCAGCATGGAATAGCTGGTGCCCGCGCCTACATCGGTGGCAATCGCCCCGGCAATGCCGCGTCCGCGCAACCCGACATCATCATAAAGACCACTGCCAAGAAACAGGTTGGACGTGGGACAAAACACCGGCTTGGCCCCGGTTTCGGCCAACACATCAATTTCGCGCGGTTCCAGATGGATGGAATGCCCCAGCAAGGCGCGTTCATGCAACAGCCCGTATTTTTCATACACCCCCAGATAGTCCGGCGCGTCGGGGTAGAGCGATTTGGTAAATGCAATCTCGTCGTGGTTCTCGCTCAGATGGGTCTGAAGGTAGCAGTCGGGGTGTTCAGCCACCAGCGCTCCGGCCATTTCCAATTGCTCCGGGGTCGAGGTGATCGCAAACCGCGGGGTGATCGCATATTGTGCCCGGCCCTGTCCGTGCCATCTGTCGATCAGCGCGCGGCTCTCGTCATAGCCCTGTTGCGGGGTGTCGGTCAGCCCCTCTGGCGCATTGCGGTCCATCATCACCTTGCCACCGATCATCCGCATATCGCGGCGCGCGGCCTCGGCGAAATAGGCTTCTGCCGATGTCGGATGCACCGAACAAAACGCGACGGCGCTGGTGGTGCCATGGGCAATCAGCTGGTCATAGAACCGGGTTGCCATCGCCGCGCTATGGGCGGGATCGGCAAATTTGACCTCTGCCGGAAAGGTGTAATTGTTCAGCCAATCCAGAAGCTGCGCCCCCCAGGAGGCAATGACCTGCACCTGCGGGAAATGGATATGGGTGTCGATGAAGCCGGGCAGCAACAGGTTGGGCCGGTGGTCGGTCACCGCGACGCCGGGGGCTGTGGCCGCGACATCGGCAAAATCGCCCATGGCCTCGATGACGCCGCCCGCCATCAGGATCGCGCCATCGGCAAAATAGCTATAAGCGGCGGTGTCGCTCTCATCCGTTGGGGCGGCGTGAAAGGTCAGAACCCGGCCACGCAAAAGGGTCTTGGTCATGGTTTGAAGCATCGTGATCGTCCGATTGAAACATGGTTGCGCGGGACATGAGGGGAGAAACCAAATGCCCCGCGCCTTGGCGGTCTTGGGGAAAGACCGGTTATTCGGCGGGGGTGCCTTGGCTGTCGCCCAGGGGTAATGCGTCTTCGGCCCGCTTGTTTTTGCCCCGCGTGTCTTCGGCCCCGACGTCGTCGCGGTGAAAGATCGGGTAGATGAACAGAAACGCCGCAACGATCGCATAGCCCATGGACACGCCGTTGAAGTCCGGCCAATGCAGGCTGGCACCGTGGATCACCCCAAAGAGCGACATGATGGCCGCGGCCAGCGCAAAGCCGCCGGCATTGCGGAACCGTCCGTCAATGACGCTGGCCACAATCGCGCCCCAGATCAGCCCGGTCAGGATCGCGCCCTGTGACAGCGCCAGATGCCCCTGATAATGCGCGCCCTGTTGCAGCAAGGCAGCGGTCAGTGCCGGGTCACCCAATTGCGGCAGCCCCTCGGCCCCCGATGCGCCCAGCGCGCCCATCAGCGAATTCCATTTCACCATCAAAAAGGCCGAGACATGCGGCATCATCGCAAAGGTGACGGCCGCCATATGTTCGGTCTTGACCGAATGCGCGGTGTTGGTGATCAGGCTCAGCGCCACAAACACCAGCACCGGCGCGGCGGCGGCCACCGGGATCAGGTTGTTCAGGAACGCCAGCAGGCCAAAGAACGCCGCCAGCGGGATCACCGCGCCCACACCAATGATATACCCGGCATGTGCGCCCATGCGTTTGTACGCCGGGTGGCCGATATAGGCCGTGGTCGGAAAGGGCGAGCCAAAGACTGCGCCGATCATCGTGCCGACGCCATCGGTGATCTGACAGGTGGCAACCGGGTAATGATCGCCTGCGGCCTCGGCGCTTTCGACGTTGTTCATGGTTTCGATGAAATTATAGATCTGCACCGGCACCAGCACGAGGAACAGTTCCGGGTTGTTAAAGAGGTGCTGGATTCCGATGATCAGGTCGCCAAAATAGGGCAGCGGCGGATAAAACCCGACGCCTTCGAAACTGAAGCTCGACTGCCCCAGCGCAATCGCCACCACGGTGCCGATGATCAGCGCCAGAAGACCGGCCGACATATTCCACGGCAAACGAAACTGCCCGACCAGCCCCCAAAGGATGATGATCAAAGAGGCAAATCCGACAAAGGGATTTTCGAAAACCGTGGCCAATGGCACGGTACCGATGAACACCAGCGCAATCCCGCAGAGCGTGCCCAACATGCCCGCGCGCGGTGTCACCCGTTTCAGCCAGGGACCGACAAGCGCGCCCATCCCGGCAACAATACCGCCCATGAACCCCGCGCCAATGCCGACCTGCCAGGCCAGCACCGGATCATTGGTGGCCCAGTAAATCGGCCCGATCACCCCGAAGAGATAGACAAACATCACCGGCGTCGAAATGCCATAAGGCAGCGCCGTGACATCACGACCGGCCTTTTCCGCCGCGCGTTTGGCCAGCAGCACATAGACCGCGATACCGGCCAGAATGGCCACGCCCGCGCCCGGTACGATACGGCCAAACACGATCTCGGCCGGCATCTGAAAGACAAACTGACAGATCCCCGCCAGCACCATCAGGTTGATCAGGTTGTCGGTAAAAAGCGCCCAAAACGCGCTGAAATCGCTGCGGTCAAACAGCCTGTAGGTGTAACTCGCATCCCGCATCGGGATCTCCTCCTTGTTGGCATCTGCCGCACCACTCCTCCCGATGCGTCAGATGTTGTGTTACTCCGCCGCGACCTGTGACATGGGCCGTCCCAAAGACCCGTCTGCGCCGGGCCGTTGCGCCGTCAGCGCCGCAAGCACATCCGCCACCACAAAGGCGGCAATCACCGCCGGTCGCTTGTCACCGCTGCCCCCCGCCCCGATTGGGCAGACCAGGCTGTCGATTTCCAAACCATCACATTGATCACGGCACCAATTGCGAAACTTGACCCGTTTTGTGGCGCTGCCGATCAGCCCCACATAGGCCGCATCGCCGCGCTCCAACGCGGCGGAGGCCAAAAGAAAATCCAGCCCGTGATCATGGGTCAGCACAATGAACGCACTGCCCGGCGCGGCAGTCATGATGTCGACCTCCGGGATGGCACTTTGGCGATGTTCGACTTCGGCCTGGCTTTGCGCCAGCTCCTCGCGCCGTTGGTCGATCAGGATGGGTTTCACCGGCAGGTGTTGAAACAGATTGGCCAACGCGCGACCGACATGCCCCGCCCCCAGAATATAGACCGCAGGCTCTGCTGCCTCCTGTGCCCTGGCCCCGGCAATCGCGTCCTGTTTGTCGGCGGCGGACATGCGGTGCAGCGTGACCTCGACCCGCCCGCCGCAGCATTGGCCAATTTCCGGCCCCAAAGGCACATCCAGCACCTGCGCCAGATCCCCGGCCCGCAACAGATCACGCGCCGCATTGATTGCGATATGTTCCAGCTGGCCGCCGCCCACAGTGCCAAACAGCCCCTGCGCGGTGACAAACATCTCTGTCCCCGTATCGCGTGGCGATGATCCGCGCACCCGGGTCAGCCGAAGGCGCACCGCAGGCTCATTCGCCAGAAAATGCGCAAGCTTTTCCGCCGTCCGCATCAGCCCCGCCCCCGCAGACGCTCTATCGCCATCAACACCCGTTCCGGCGTGGCAGGCGCGTCCAGACGCGGGCATTCGCGGTACTCTGCAACGCTTGCCACCGCCATCGACAGCGCCTCGAACACGGAAATCCCCAGCATGAACGGCGGCTCGCCCACCGCCTTGGACCGTTTGATCGTGCGTTCGCGGTTGACCGACCATTCGGCCAGATCGACATTGAAAATCCGGGGTCGGTCGCTGGCCAGCGGGATTTTATAGGTCGATGGCGCATGGGTGCGCAGCCGCCCGGCATCGTCCCACCAAAGCTCCTCGGTTGTCAGCCACCCCATGCCCTGGATGAACGCGCCTTCGACCTGGCCCTTGTCCAGAACCGGGTTCAGCGAGCGGCCCACGTCATGCAGGATATCCGTCCGCTCGACCCGGTATTCGCCGGTCAGCGTGTCCACCGAAACCTCGGAACAGGCCGCGCCGTAAGCGTAATAGAAAAACGGCCGCCCCTGCCCCTTGGCACGGTCCCAATGAATATCGGGGGTCTTGTAGAACCCGGCCGCAGACAGATGCACCCGCGCCATATAGGCGGCCTTGACCAATGCGGTGAAGCTGACGATTTCCTCGCCGATCTTGACCTCATTCGGCAGGAACACCACCTCGGCCTCGGCGACATCCCAGTGTTCCGCCGCAAAGGCCACCAATCGCGCCTTGATCTGATCCGCGGCGTCCAGCGCCGCCATGCCGTTCAGGTCCGATCCCGAAGAGGCGGCGGTGGCCGAAGTATTCGGCACCTTCTCGGTGGTGGTCTTGGTGATCTTGATCCGGTCGAAATCGACCTGGAATGCATCGGCGACCACTTGTGCGACCTTGGTGTTCAACCCCTGCCCCATCTCGGTGCCGCCATGGTTCAGATGAATCGAGCCGTCGGAATAGACGTGGATCAGCGACCCGGCCTGGTTATAGTGGGTGGCGGTGAACGAGATGCCGAATTTCACCGGCGTCAGCGCGATGCCGCGTTTGATGAACCGGCTCTTGGCGTTGGCCTCAATAATCTCGGCCCGACGCACGCGGTAGTCTGAGGTATCCGTCAGCTCTGTGATCAGCCGGTCGAGGATATTGTCGGTAACCTCCTGATGGTATGGCGTCAGGTTCCGGCCCGCGCCGCCATAGAAATTGGCGATCCGCACATCGAGCGGGTCGCGACCCAGCTTGTAGGCGATTTCTTCGATCATCCGTTCGGCGGCGACCACGCCCTGCGGCCCGCCAAAACCGCGAAAGGCAGTGTTGGAGACGGTGTTGGTCTTCATCGGGCGGGATGTCAGCCGGACATGCGGATAGAAATAGGCGTTGTCGGCATGAAACAGCGCCCGGTCGGTGACCGGCCCGGACAAATCCGAGGACCAGCCACAGCGCGCGGCGAACTCACCTTGAACCGCCTGAATACGGCCCGCGTCGTCGAACGCCACGTCATAGTCGATGACGAAATCATGCCGCTTGCCGGTGGCAGTCATGTCCTGATCGCGGTCGGGGCGAATTTTCACCGCGCGGTTCCATTTCTTGGCTGCCATCGCCGCGACGCAGGCAAAGAGGTTCATCTGGCTTTCCTTGCCGCCAAACCCGCCGCCCATACGCCGCACATTGACCGTGACCGCATTGGACGGCACGCCCAACACATGCGCCACCATATGCTGCGCCTCGCTCGGGTGTTGGGTCGAACAATGGACGATCACATCGTCATCCTCACCCGGAATGGCAAAGGCGATATGACCCTCCAGATACATGTGATCCTGGCCGCCGACGGTCATCCGCCCTTTGATGCGGTTGGGCGCACCGGCAAACCCGGTCGCCACATCGCCGCGTTCCAGCTTCAACGGGTCGGTGACATGCGGATAACCGGCCTCCTGCGCCTTGATCGGGTCAAGCGCGTGGGGCAGCACGGTGCAGTCGATCACCGCCCGTTCCGCCGCACGCCGCGCCGCATCGCGGCTCTCTGCAATAACGGCAAACAGCGGCTGGCCGTGGAATTCGATCTTGTCGGTGGGAAACACAGGTTCGTCGTTGCGGCCCGTGGGGCTGATGTCATTTGCACCGGGAATATCAGCCGCGGTCAGCACGCCAATCACGCCGGGCGCCGCGCGCACCGGGCCCAGGTCGATGCCATTGATCCGCGCATGGGCCACATCCGACACACCAAGATAGGCATGCAATGTGCCAACAGGTTCCGGGATATCGTCGCAATATTCCGCCCGCCCGGTCACATGTTTGATCGCGCTATCGTGGCGCAGGTCAGTATTGACGGCCCCTTGAATTGTCACTTGATCTTTCATGGTCCTACCCTCCCCTTATGCCACGGCCAGCCGCACCGGCGTTTCGCCGGAATGTTCGTGGAAAAACCGGCGCAGCAGGTTGGCGGCGGCGGTCGCGCGGTAATCCGACGTGGCGCGCCAATCCGTGAGCGGTGTGAAATCCTGTGCCATGTGATCGGCGGCGGCGTCGAATGTTGCCTCGCACCAGGGTTGGCCGATCAAGGCCTCTTCGGTCCTTGCGGCCCTCTTCGGCGTCGCAGCCATACCGCCAAAGGCCAGTCGCGCGGCGGTGATGACGCCCCCCTCAACGGTCACGGCGAACCCGGCCGCCACCGAGGAGATATCCTCGTCCCGCCGCTTTGAGATCTTGTAGGCGGCATACATGTCGCCCGGTTTCGGCAGCGGCACGCGGATTTCGGCGACGAATTCACCCGGCGCACGATCCTGCTTGCCATAGTCGATAAAGTAGTCGGCCAGCGGCAGAACCCGTTGCGCGCCCCCCCGGCGCAGCACCACCTCGGCCCCCATGGCAATCAACACCGGCGGCGTGTCACCAATGGGCGAGCCATTGGCGATATTGCCGCCAATCGTGCCCATGTTGCGCACCTGCCAACCGGCAATACGGTTCCAGTATTCGGCCAGATGCGGGAAATGTTCCGCCACCACCGGGCCGAATTCGGAATAGCTGACACCGGCGCCAATCCGCACGTCGGCGTCCAAGACCTCGATCCCCTTCAACCGATCAAGATGGCCGATGAAGATCGCCGGGCCGATGAGTTTCAGGAACTTGGTCACCCAAAGCGCCACATCCGTCGCCCCGGCCACAATGGTGGCATCCGGCATCCCGGCATAGACTTCGGCGAAATCATCGACACTGCCGGGCAGGATGGCGCGGTTGTCCTCTGGCCCTGTCACCACCCGGTTGCCATCCTGCATGGCGGTCAGCGCCGCCGTCACCCGGTCGCGTTCCTGCATCAGCAGATCGGCGCTTGGCGTGCCATACCGGCTGGCGGCCACCGCGGCGCGGATGATCGGCTCATACCCGGTACAGCGGCAAAGATTGCCCTGAAATCGCGGTCTCGACCTGTGCCGGACTTGGCTCCGGCACCTCCATCCACAGCGCATAAAGCGACATGATGAAACCCGGCGTACAAAAGCCGCATTGCGAGCCGTGGAAATCGACCATCGCCTGTTGCACCGGATGTAATCCGCCCCCTGATCCGCGCAGATGTTCAATCGTGACCACGTGACAGCCATCAAGCGTCGCCAGGAACCGAATGCAGGCATTCACCGCCTCATAGCGCAGAACGCCCGCTGCCAACCGACCAACCAGAACGGTGCAAGCGCCGCAATCGCCCTCGGCGCAGCCCTCTTTGCTGCCGGTCAAACGGCGATTGATCCGAAGGAAGTCCAACAGGGTCTGCGACGCGCCCACATCAGGCAGCGAGACCAGTTGGCCGTTCAACAAAAAGTGGATTTCATGGCGTTCCTGCATCTGGCGTCTCCCGCTGGTGTGCTTGGCCTTGCGGTGGTTTTACGCCCATTTTCGTTCAACAAATACGGTCGCAATTGGCAAATACTTTCAACAGATCGTTGATAAACGGCCCGCCTTGGGGGTAGACTTCGGAAACCTTCCGGGAAATTGAGCCACGCAAATGCCTTATGTCGAAAGCCTTCGAGTCTTTGTGCGCGTGGTGGAATTGGGGTCGATCACATCGGGCGGCCGCGATCTTCGCCTGACGCCGGCTGTGGCCAGCAAACGGATCAAGGAACTGGAAAAACACCTGGGCGTGCGGCTGTTCAATCGCACGACAAGATCCCTGACCCCGACCGAGGTGGGCCGGGTGTTCTACGACCACGCGCGCCAGGCGCTGGCCGCGCTGGAAGACGCCGAAGCGGTGGTGGCAAATTTCTCGGACACACCGCGTGGCGTGATCCGGGTAACAGCACCGCTGGGGGTCGGACGTCGGATCATTGCGCCACTGGTGCCAAAATTCACCGACCTCTACCCGGAATGCCAGGTTCAAATGCGCCTGTCGGACCGGCAGGTGGACATTCTGGGTGAACGTCTGGATGTCGCGTTCTTTATCGGCATTCCAAAAGAGAGCAACCTCACCCTGCGCAAAATTGCAGAATGCGACCGGGTCCTATGCGCGGCCCCTGACTATCTGGCGCGCCACGGCACACCGCAAAACGCCGACGCCTTGCTGTCGGCGGATCACAATTGTCTGTTGCTGCGCTATCCCCGCTCACCAGAATATTTCTGGTTGTTGGACACAGCAGACGGACCTCGCAAAATGGATGTAGCCGGTAAATTCGACGCCGACGACACCGATGTGCTGATCAATTGGGCCCTTGCGGGGCAAGGGATTGCAAATGTGCCGCGTTTCCTGATCACGGGCCATCTGACAGCAGGAAATTTATGTGAGGTGCTTCCCGCCACACCGCCACATCCCTCAATTTTCGGCTGTCTCTACCCACACCGCCGCTTGCAGGATCCAAAGATCCGCCGATTTGTCGAATTCATGACCCAGCATTGCAGGTCAGGGATTGCCGATATGGCCCAGACCTACCCGATTTAACCGCCTCAACCCTATATTGTGGTCTCGTCGCGCCGGGGCGCGCCGACAGGCTGGGGGGCTAGCCCCCCAGACCCCCCAGGATATTTTCAAACAGAAGAAGAGACCAACGAGCTACGACTTTCATCTGACCGGAAATATCCCGGGGGTGAGGCCAAAGGCCGAGGGGGCTGGCCCCCTTTTGCAGGTTCAGTGAACATTGCCCCCTGGCGCTTGCCAGGGTCAGCCGGGAATGATCTCGAATTTCACCACATCCACCATACCGCGGTCGGTGATTTTCAAGGCCGGGATAACCGGTAGCGCAAGAAATGCCAGCTGCAGGAAAGGTTCTTCCAGAACCACGCCAAGCGCGCGCGCGGCGTCGCGCAGCGAGATCAAATGCTGATGCACCACTTCGAAGGGTTCAAGGCTCATGAGTTCCGCCACCGGCAGGGCAAGTTCTGCCTGCACCTTGCCCCCTTGCACCACGACGAACCCGCCTTCTATTTCTGACAGGCGGTTTGCCGCGATTGCCATATCGGTATAATCCATGCCAACGCAGGCGATATTGTGGTGATCGTGGCAGACGGTCGAGGCAATAGCCCCGTCCTTCATTCCGAAGCCGCGCACGAAACCCGTGGCGATATTGCCGTTTTTGCCATGGCGTTCGACCACCGCGATGCGCGCCAGATCGCGCGCGGCGTCTGGGCGTTTATCGCCGTCTTCGATTGCTATTTCCTCTGTCAGGTGTTCGGTGATGATCTTGCCTTCGATAATGCCGATCACATCGGTGGCGCTGCGGTTGCCGGTGGCGCGGAAATCGGCGGCGCTGACGCGCGGTGCTTTGACTGAGTTGCGCCCCACAACATCGACATGGCCACGGGCCGCAAATGCCGCATCATCAACGCGTTGCCCGGCACAGAAAACCATCTGCGCATGGCATCCCTCGAGGGTGTCGATTGCAACGATATCCGCGCGCAGGCCCGGCGCGATCATGCCGCGATCCTTCAGGCCGAAGGCTTCGGCGGCAGACAGCGATGCGGCGCGATAGGCGGCCAGTGGCGGCACGCCGCGTTCGATCAGCCGACGGATCATGTAATCCAGATGGCCATGATCCGCGATATCCAGAGGATTGCGGTCATCGGTGCACAGGCACATATAGGCGCTGGTCCGTTCGGTCAGCAGCTCTGCCAGCGCCTCGAGATCCTTGGATACCGAGCCTTCGCGGATCAGCACCCGCATGCCTTTTTGCAGCTTTTCACGCGCCTCTTCCGCCGTGGTTGCCTCATGCTCTGTTCGGATACCTGCCGCGACATAGGCGTTCAGATCCTTGCCAGAGAGCTGCGGGCAATGGCCGTCAATATGGGCGTTCTCAAACAGGCGCAGTTTGGCCATGGCGCGCGGATCGCGAAAGATCACGCCGGGGTAATTCATGAATTCCGCCAATCCGATAGCGGACGGGTGCCCCATCACCTCGGCCAGATCATCGGCTTCGATCCTGGCGCCTGCGGTCTCCATATCGGTTGAGGGCACGCAGGATGACAGCTGCACGCGAATGTCCATCAGCGTGTGCTCGCTGGCTTTCTGGAAATAGCGGATTCCGTCAAGCCCAACGACATTGGCAATTTCATGCGGATCACAAATCGCCGTGGTTACGCCGCGCGGGGCAACACAGCGGTCAAATTCAAAGGGGGTGATCAGCGAGCTTTCGATATGCAGATGCGTGTCGATGAACCCGGGCACCAACGTCAGGCCCGAGACATCGACCACCTCGCGCCCATCATATTCTGCGCCGATGCCCACGATCCGGTCGCCACAGATCGCCACATCCCCGGTGATGAAGTCACCGGTCACAAGGCAGAACACCTGCCCGCCGCGCAGGACCAGATCCGCCGTTTCATCCCCGCGCCCCTGCGCGATGCGTTGTTCCAGATTGCCCATGGCAGCCCCCTAAGTGATCACTTTGCTGCTGATCATAGGGCGGTGCATGACGGTGTCACCCAGGGAAACGACGGCGCGGCGCAGGGGGAGTCCCGGACATGATCCGGGACCTCATGAAATTGGGCGAGAGGTCCCGGATCACGTCCGGGACCGCGTCGCAGTTACTTGACCGGGGCCAGTTCGCCGTTGTCGATCTGTTCCTGTTCGATGCTTTCAAACAAGGCTTTGAAATTGCCTTCGCCAAACCCATCGTCGCCTTTGCGCTGGATGAATTCAAAGAAGATCGGGCCAATCACCGTCTTTGAGAAGATCTGCAACAGAATGCGGGTTTCGCCACCGTCGACCACGCCTTCGCCGTCAATCAGAATGCCATGTGTCTTCATCCGATCCAGCGGCTCATCATGGCCTTTGACCCGATCATAGGACATTTTGTAATAGGTGTCGGGCGGGCCCGGCATGAACTTCACACCTTTGGCCGCAATCGCATCGGTCGCGTCATAGATATCATGTGACCCGACGGCGATATGCTGAATGCCCTCGCCATTGTATTTCTTGAGGTAGGCAACGATCTGGCCGGTTTCGCCGCGATCTTCGTTGATCGGAATGCGGATGCGGCCACAGGGCGATGTCAACGCACGGGAAAACAAGCCGGTGAATTTGCCCTGAATGTCAAAGAACCGGATTTCACGAAAGTTGAACAGATCGCCATAAAAGCCGAACCATTTGTCCATATTGCCCTTGAACACGTTATGGGTCAGGTGATCGAGGTAGTAGAAACCCACGCCGCGCGGCTTGGATTGTGCGATCCAGTTGAAGTCTTCGTTGTAGGGCGAAGTTTCATAATATTGGTCGATGAAATAGATCAGGCTGCCGCCGATGCCCTTGATCGCCGGGACATCCATGGTCTTGTCGTTGCCTTCATAGGGTTCGGCCCCCTTGGCCACCGCATGATCAAACGCGTGTTGGGCGTCGACAACACGCCAGCCCATCGACGGCGCACAGGGTCCATGCTCCTCGACAAATTTGGCGGCGAAACTGCCCGGTTCGGCGTTCAGCACATAGGTGATGTCGCCCTGCTGCCAAAGCTCGATCGCTTTGGATTTATGGGTGGCCACATGTTCGTAACCCATGCGGGAAAACAGGTCGCGCAGCTCTTGTGGTTCCGGGTGGGCAAATTCGACAAATTCGAAACCGTCGGTGCCGGCGGGGTTTTCCGCGGTGATGGTCGATTTCGGGGCTTCGTGCGGGAACGGTCCCATAGCGCGTCTCCTGATATCCTGTTTTGATATGTGGAGTGTAGCGTTGACCAATCCGGGGATGTGCGCATAATTCGGCATGACCTTTTATAATTTCGCGGCAGAATTACGATTCCTGCCCAAAAGATGCGGGAAGCACGCATATGCTCGATTCTTCTGACCGCAAGCTGTTGCGGCTGTTACAGGAAAACGCCCATCTGACCGCCAATGAACTGGGCGAGGCGCTGAACCTGTCGCCAAGTCAGGCCGGGCGGCGCCGTCAAAGGCTGGAGGCCGAGGGATATATCCGGGCTTATGGTGCCAAATTGGATGCCGCGCGGCTTGGGCTTGGGGTGCAGGCCTTTGTGCAGGTCCAATTGGCCAGCCAGCGCCCCGAAGACGGCGAGAGTCTTTCGAGATTGATGCAATCCCAGCCGGAAATCGTCAGCACCTGGACCCTGACCGGAGAGGCGGATTTCCTGCTCCGGGTCTATTGCCGCGATTTGGCGGCGTTGAACCGGTTGATCCATGACGTGTTGCTGCCGCATCGCGCGGTGGCCCGCATCCAGAGCCAGATTGTCATGGATCAGCTGAAACAGGATGCGCCGCTGCCACTTTAGGCAGCTGACGGCACAGATCATGCCAAGCGGGCAATGGCCGCTTGTTCATCCCTGCCCCGCCCTGCACAATGGCCGCAATCAGCAGGAATTTATCTATGGAAAGTTTTCTTTTTCAGGCCACCGTGTTTCTCGCCGCTGCGGTGATCGCCGTGCCGATCGCGTCGCGGTTTGGGTTGGGCTCGGTGTTGGGCTATCTGGCGGCCTGGCATCGTGATCGGGCCGATATTCGGCTTTGTCGGCGGTCATGAAACACAGGAATTGCAGCATTTTGCCGAATTCGGCGTGGTGATGATGTTGTTTCTGATCGGTCTGGAACTCGAACCCCGCACCTTATGGGACATGCGTCACAAATTGATCGGGTTGGGCGGGTTGCAAATCACCCTGTCGACCCTGTTGATCATGGGCGGCGCGATGCTTTTGGGATTGGTCTGGCCGGTGGCGCTGGCGGTGGGGTTGATCTTTGCCCTGTCGTCCACCGCAATCGTACTGCAAACCCTGTCGGAAAAAGGGTTGATGCAGACCGGCGGCGGTCGATCTGCGTTTTCCGTGCTCTTGACCCAGGACATCGCGGTCATCCCGATGCTGGCGCTTTTGCCGCTGCTGGCGGTCATCCCCCAGGCGGCGATTGCCCCGGACGGCGCGATCATACTGCCCTCGAACGAGGCCAAGACGGCGGCGGAACATTCGATGTCACTGGTCGAGGGGCTGCCGGGTTGGGGTGTGACCCTTGTCACCCTGGGCGCGGTGGCGGCGATCATCCTGGCGGGGATCTACCTTGTGCGGCCGGCGTTCCGCTTTATCCATGCGGCGCGATTGCGGGAATTGAACACCGCCCTCGCCCTGCTGATTGTTGTCGGCATCGGCACTTTGATGATCCTGGTCGGCCTGTCGCCTGCGCTGGGCACCTTTCTTGCGGGGGTTGTGCTGGCGAACTCGGAATTTCGGCACGAGCTGGAAAGCGATATCGAACCGTTCAAAGGCCTACTGCTGGGGTTGTTTTTCATCACCGTGGGCGCCGGGATCGACTTCCCCACCCTGTTTGATGCCCCGCTGAAAATCCTTGGGCTGACGCTGGCGGTTATTCTGGCCAAGGGCGCGGTGCTTTTCCTGCTCGCGATCCTGTTCAAATTGAAGGGGCGAAACCGCTGGCTGTTCACGCTCAGCCTTGCCCAGGCGGGGGAGTTCGGATTTGTGCTGATCTCCTTTTCGGTCAACCAGCACATTCTGGCACCGGAATTGTCGCAAACATTGCTGCTGGTGGTGGCGCTGTCGATGCTGATCACACCGCTGCTGTTCATCCTGTATGAATATCTGTCGCGCCGGATGCACGACGGGGCCGAAACCTATGAAGAGGATGTCATTGACGAAAAGGGGCCGGTGATCATTGCCGGGGTTGGCCGTTTTGGCCAGATCGTCAACCGTTTGGTGCAATCCTCGGGGTTCAAGACCGTGGTGCTCGACAACAACATGAAGACAATCGAGCTGATGCGGCGTTTCGGGTTCAAGGGCTTTTATGGGGATCCCACCCGCCCCGAGCTGTTGCATGCCGCCGGTCTGCGCGAGGCACGGGTGCTGGTGGTGGCCTTGGATAACCCGGCGGCGGCCACCGGGCTTGTCGCGCTGGCGCGCCGCGAACGGCCTGATTTGCATATCATTGCCCGCGCCCGTGATCGCACCCATGCGTTCAAACTCTATCAGGCCGGGGCGAATGACATCGTGCGGGAATTGTTCGATTCCTCGCTGCGGGCGGGACGTTATGTGTTGGAAAACGTCGGGTTGACGGAATACGAGGCCGCAGAGGCGGAGAAAGTGTTCTATCAACATGACCGTCATTCCGTGGCCGAGCTGGCCGCGCTGTGGCGCGATGACATTCCTTCGATTGAGAACGAGCCCTACATCGCCCGCGCCAAAGAACTGGAGGCCGACCTCGGGGCGCTTCTGTTGGCGCAATTGCAAAAGGATGACGCGGCTTAGGGCCGCGTCCCCCCCTAACCGGCGGTCAGATGTTGCACCAGAATGACCGATCCCAGCGCGATCAGAATGCTGCCGCCGGTGCCTTCGGCAATACGGCCATGCCGTTGGCCAATGAAGCGCCCAAGCAGGACACCGGATGTGCTGGTCACCAGGGTGGCACAGCCAATGGCAGCGGCGACGACCAAGATATTGACGTCCAGAAACGCCAGCGACACCCCAACCACCATGGCATCAATCGAGGTGCCAAAAGCCGTGGCCAGGGTCATCCAGACCGATACCCGTCCCGTGACGGCATACCCCACACCCCGGGGGCGACAGGCCTGAACCAGCATATGCAGACCAACCGCCACCAAAAGCACAAACGCGATCCAATGATCAAAGGCCGCGATAAACGGGCTGGCGGATTGCCCCAGCGCCCAGCCAATCAACGGCGTCACCGCCTCGACCGCGCCGAAAATTGCGCCGGTCCTGAGCGCAAAGCCAAGGCTCGGGCGATTTCCACCCTCTGACCCACCCTCGGTCCCTGCCCCGGATTTTGCGCCTTTTCCCAACGCCGCAACAAAGGCATCCACCGACATCGACAAAGCAAGCACGCCAATTGCAATTGGGGACATTGGTTTTCCTAACCAGCATTGCGGGCAGACGGCACCCTGGGCATGCACCTAAACGCACGGTTTGGAAAAATCAAGAAAATCATATAGTTACAAATGACTTTCATTCGCAACTTGCCGCGATGCAAGCATGAAAAAGGCCCGCGCGATCGCTCGCACGGGCCTTGGATAGGATTGTATCAGGCTTCGCAGATCAGGCCGCGCGCGACAAAAGCACCTCGTCCACCTGTTTGGCGGCTGCCACTTCGTCGCCACCGGCCACAGCGGCCACTTCGCGTGTCAGACGTTCCAACGCGGCTTCATAAAGCTGACGTTCGGAATAGCTCTGCTCGCGCTGTTCATCGTTGCGGTGCAGGTCGCGCACCACTTCGGCGATGGAAATCAGATCACCAGAGTTGATCTTTTGCTCGTATTCCTGGGCCCGACGGGACCACATGGCACGTTTGACACGGGCCTTGCCCTTCAGCGTGGTCAGGGCGCGCTCGATCACATCGGGCGAGCTGAGCGAACGCATGCCGATTTCAGTGGCTTTGTTGGTCGGCACGCGCAGGGTCATTTTGTCCTTCTCGAAGGAAATCACAAACAACTCCAACGGGATACCGGCAATTTCTTCCTTGTCGATCGACAGGATCTGGCCCACGCCATGGGCGGGATAGACCACATAGTCGTTCGGGCGGAACTCATTTTTCTTCGATTTGGTCATGCAGTCCTTCCTCGCATGTCCCCATGCATCAAACGACAAAAAAGACCGCACGGGGAACAATCCTCTCCGTGTGCCGGTTTTCTATGAGCCGCTGTCAGCTGATCAGGTGCAGACGAACCTGATCTAAGTGGGGAATGTAAATCATGTACAGGGCAATATGCCACAAAACGGATACGATTTCCAGCATATTAACGCGAATGCCGGGATAGCTGTTGAAAATTCAACAGGTTAGATCGAAAATCCGGGCCTGTTTACCCGGATTTATCGCCTTTGACCGCGAATTCATTTCCGTCGGGTCAACCGCCCTCGCCCGGTGCTTCCGAGAAATATTTCTCGAGCTTGCCAGTTTCGCCATCGCGTTCTGCGGCTTCGGGCAATTGGTCTTTCTTGGTGATGATGACCGGCCACAGTTCAGAGTATTTCCGGTTGAATTCCACCCATTTTTCCATGTCCGGCTCGGTGTCCGGGCGGATGGCGTCGGCGGGGCATTCCGGTTCACACACACCGCAATCAATACATTCATCCGGGTGAATCACCAACATGTTCTCGCCTTCGTAGAAGCAATCCACCGGGCATACTTCGACACAGTCGGTGTATTTACAGGCGATGCAAGCATCGTTGACGATATAGGTCATGGGGCGTCTCTTTCATGCTGTCGCAGCGGTAGGTAATCCAGCAGGCCGGATCATTCAAGCGGGCGAAGCCGGTTAAGATCGAGGTTTCGCCGATCCCGCTTTGTCGGACGCCCCTTTCCTTCAAATGCCGGATTTCTGGGCGGCTTGTCCTCGGATTTCGGCTCCGGCGGGGACAAATCTTCGTAAAGCGCCTGTGCCTCAGAGGCCGGACCACGCCGATCACCCAACGTCACAACCCGCACCACCCGGACGCGACGGGCCTGCACAAATGTCAAAACATCCCCCGGGCTGATGGTGCGGCTGGGTTTGGACACACGAACACCATCAACACGCACCCCCTCGGTCGAGATGATGCGTGCCGCCAATGTCCGTGTCTTGAAAAACCGCGCCTGCCACAGCCATTTGTCCAGGCGCAGTTTGTCGTTTGCGGCCAAAGTCTAACCCTTGTCCTTCAGCCCCATAAGCGCCGCAGCAAAAGGATTGTCCGGGTCGATCCGGTCCTTTTTCTCTGGTCGTGCGCTGAATTTGCGCGGGCCATTGTCGTTTTTCTTGCTGCCTTGACGGTCGCCCTTGCGGCCGCCCGCCTTGTGGCCGGGTTTGCCGCCCGGTTTGCCACCGTCGCGCGCGGGGCGCTTGCCACGCGGTTTGCCGTTGGATTTACCATCCTGCGCGCCGGCATCACCGCCCGCGTTGTCGCCACGCCCAGCACCACGATTGCGCTCGCCGCCGCGATTGCGATCACCGCGCGGGCGACCCCAACGGAAGGTATAGAACACTTCGACTTCTGGTGCGGCTTTTTCGGCATCCGCGGCCTCGCCCGGGGCGATTTCACCGGCCTCGACATCAACCGTAGCTGCGGTTTCGCGCGCGGCAACCTCGGCCTCTGGCGCGATGTCGGCGACGGTTTCGGCCTCCGGCTCGGCAACGTCTGCGGCGATATCCGGTGCAGTGTCCGCAGGCGATTCGGCCAGATCCGGCGCAGCCGCATCCATGATCGGCGCATCTGCGGCCGGGACTGTGCCCTCGGCGGTGTCTTTGACCGCGACATCTGCGGCTTTCACCTTGCTGCGTTCACCGCGCTCGGCCTGATAGCCCAGTCCCATCATCAGATCGGAAAACTGTTCCAGCGTCATGCCGGTGATCGACAGCATGTCCGGTTTTGCTTCGAATCCGCCACGGGTGTCCTCGGATCGCAACATATCCGCCAGACGTTCCAACATGTCGATGCGAATCGAGCGGGCCCCGGATTTGCGGTAGCCCGACATCGTGTCGGCCCCATCCGCCGCACCCACATCGGTTGGCACAGTGACCAGACCGGGCGGCGGTGCTTCGGGGAAAATATCAAGGTTCTGCCACAGCGACCACAGCACCAGACGCAGACGCGTCGGGGCAGGTTTCAGCAACAGCGGCATGAAGATCGTAAACTGACCGAAACGCACGCCATGTTTGCGCAGAGCGCCACGGGCGTCCTGATCGAGTGCCTTGACGTCATCCGCGACCGTTGCACGCGGCAAAACGCCAAAACCTTCGACCATGCGAAAGGCAAAGCCCTTGGCCAACCCGCTCAGCGCCTCGTCACGGCCCAGCGCAACAAGCGGTTCGAACAGCGTCGACACCTTGCGATCAATGAAGTGCTGCAAACGCCGCTGCACCTTCTGTGCCACATCCGGTCCGGCTTCGTCATCGACGAATGCCTTGACCTCGGGCTTCAGCGGATCCGCGCCTTTGACAAGTTTGCCAACCGCCTGATCGCCCCACATCAACCCACCCTGTTCGGTAAAGTCGATTTCGGTATCAGGCGCATTATAGAACCGGTCCGCGCGCAGATGGAAATGCGGGCTCAATGCCTGAAGCGACGCGGTTTTCAGCGTTTTTGCCTCCTGCCCGGTCGCATCTTT
Source organism: Phaeobacter sp. J2-8 (assembly GCF_022867865.1). Classification (GTDB taxonomy): domain Bacteria; phylum Pseudomonadota; class Alphaproteobacteria; order Rhodobacterales; family Rhodobacteraceae; genus Marinovum. The sequence continues at coordinate 82,364 of NZ_JALIEC010000010.1, forward strand.
GTCCTGCCGGAAGCGGAACCCCTCAAGACGGCCGACGAATTCGCCCTCGACCGTCACTTCACCATTTTCATTCACTTCGGCCAAGAGGGCCTCCTTCTGCTTCAACCGCCGCAACAACACAGATGTGCGCCGATCAACAAATCTTTGGGTCAGGCCGGCATGTAACGCGTCCGACAGCCTGTCTTCTACAGCGCGAGTTCTCGCCGCGCCAATGGCTTTCGTCACTGACCCAGCCCTTACGCTGTGCCACATAGGTCCATGTGCGGATATATGCCAATCGTTTCGACAATGTGTCGATATCACCATCAATGCGGTCAATGCGGCGAATTTGCCGCGCCAGCCAATCATCGGGCATGGTGCCGCCCTGATGCAGGAAGCCGAAAATCGACGCCAGAAGCCCGGAATGTTCGGCCGCACTGATGCCGCGAAAATCGGGAATACGACAGACATCCCACAGCAATCTGACCGCATCGGGGCTGGATGCGCGGGCAAAGACCTCATCCTCTTGTGCCAGAGTGCGCAGCGCCCGCAGGTCGTCGGATTCGCGTGTGCGCACAAGGATGTCATCCTCGGTCGGGCGTTCCAGCGATGCGATCAACCGGTCGATCGTGCCGAATTCCAGCGCCGCATTGCGCCATTGCAGTTTTTTCAACGGGGTAAAGCGGTGGTCGCAAATCGCATTTGCCACCTCTTCATCCAGCGGCGGCGCTTCGCCGGTGACACCAAAGGTGCCATCGCGCATCCCGCGCCCTGCCCGCCCGGCGATCTGGGCCAGTTCATTTGGCGCCAGCGCCCGCACCCGTCGCCCGTCAAACTTTGACAAGCCCGAAAACGCAACGTGATGCACATCAAGGTTCAGCCCCATTCCGATGGCATCCGTCGCCACCAGAAAATCAACATCGCCGTTTTGATAAAGTTCCACCTGGGCATTGCGGGTCCGGGGCGACAAGGCCCCCATCACCACCGCTGCACCGCCCTTTTGTCGCCGCAACAGCTCTGCGATGGCATATACATTTTCAACAGAAAACCCGACAATCGCGCTGCGAGGTTGCAGTCTGCTTATCTTTTTCGAACCAATATAGCTTAATTGGCTCAGACGGTCGCGGCGGGTAAATTCCACCCCCTTGACCAATGCGGCAATCGGGCCGCGCATGGTTTCGGCCCCAAGGAACAGCGTCTCATGGGTGCCACGCATCCGCAAAAGCCGGTCGGTAAACACATGGCCCCGTTCGGGATCGGCACAAAGCTGAATTTCGTCGATCGCCACGAAATCTGTGCCCATGCCTTCGGGCATGGCTTCGACCGTACAGACCCAATATTGGCTGCGCGGCGGCACAATCCGTTCCTCGCCGGTGACCAGCGCGACCACAGAAGGCCCGCGTGCGGCAACGATCTTGTCATAGACTTCGCGCGCGAGCAGCCGCAGCGGCAGGCCGATAATGCCTGTGCGATGCCCCAACATGCGCTCAATTGCGTAATGCGTTTTGCCCGTATTGGTGGGGCCAAGGACCGCAACGGTCCGTCCACTGGTCGCCATCCCGCGTCCTCCGGGTCTTGTTCAGAGATCACGGCCGCGGGCCGCGACCAACAGCCGCTCGACACCCTTTTGCGCTTCTTCATCGTTGGGATGCAAGCGCAAGACCATTTCATATCCGTCCAATGCGCGTTTCTTGTCGCCAAGAGATTCGAAAATCACCGCAAGCCCGCGCAGGGCGGCGAAATGGTCCGGGTTCAACCGCAGCGCCATTTCCAGATCCCCGAGTGACGGGCCAACCAGATCCGCATTGTAATACGCCATGGCCCGCATGTGATAGCCTTCGGCAAAATCCGGCGCATGGTCGATCAGGGCGGTCAAATGTTCAATGGCGGCCGGAAAATCCTGCACATCCATCGCGTCCTGACCGCGTTTCAGCAACAAATCCATCGCGCCAGAGCCAGAGCGCGACCAAAGCCGTGCAATCTCGGCTTCAATCCGTGCAGCTTCGACCGGCTCAGCCTCGCGCAATTGATTCAAAAGCGCGTCAGTTTCCGCCGCTTCGATAACCGAAGGTAGGGAATACATGACTATGAGCGAAAGTGCCGCAACGCTACGTTTGATGTGTTGTCTGATCGTATCCATAGTTATTCCAATGTAACGCGGCGGGATCGAAATACTACCCGCGATCAGACTTAGGAGAACGCAAATGAGTGATGTGGTGACCGCAGCGGTCAAGGCGCTGAACGAAAAGCTCGACGATGGCTTTGACGGCAAAGCAAAATTCGTCATCGACGGCGAGGGATCTATCCTGGTCGATGAAAACGGCGCCAGCGCATCGGACGAGGATGGCGATGTGACCCTGACCGCGGATGCCGACACATTCGAGGCCATTCTTGCCGGTGATCTCGATGCGACCAGCGCCTTCATGAGCGGCAAGCTGACGGTTGATGGCGATATGGGACTGGCCATGCAACTGGGATCGGCCTTGTCCTGATGACACTTTTGCCAGCCCCGTATTTCAACGACATTGCCCGCGGTCCCGACAACGGCCAATGTTACTGGCTGACCACCGATGACGGAAAACGCATCCGTATCGGCCATTGGCCTGCCGTCGGCACCGCAGAAGGTAAGCCACTGGGAACATATCTTATTTTCCCCGGTCGCACGGAATATGTCGAAAAATACGGGCCGCTGGCAAAAAACCTGACCGCTGTCGGATACGAGGTGATTGCCATCGACTGGCGCGGTCAGGGGTTGTCGGATCGCATGCTGGCCGACGAACGGGTCGGCCATGTGGATGTGTTTGCCGATTATCAACGCGATGTGCAGGCTGTCCTGGCCGCATTGCCCAAGTTGGGCGCACCGAAACCGCTGTATCTGCTGGGTCATTCCATGGGCGGCTGCATTGGCCTGCGCGCCCTGCACAACAAGATTCCGGTTATTGCCGCGGTCTTTACCGGTCCGATGTGGGGCATTCGCATTTCGACCCCGGTGCGCCCCGCCGCATGGGCCGTGGGCTGGACCAGCAAAATCCTGGGCCTCAGCCATCATTACGCGCCCTCGACCGGGGCAGACAGCTATGTCGCCACCGCGCCCTTTGAAGACAATCTTTTGACCACGGACCGCGACATGTTCGATTTCATGCGCGATCAGGTGGTCACACACCCGGAATTGCAACTGGGCGGACCTTCTCTGCATTGGTTGCATGAGGCGCTGCGCGAATGTCGCCAGCTGGCGGCGATGCCCTCGCCCGACCTGCCCTGCCTGACCTTTATCGGCAGCAATGAACGCATTGTCAGCGTGCCGGATATTCAAACCCGCATGTCCAACTGGCCCGGGGGCAAGCTGGAGGTGCTGGAAAATGGCGAACACGAAGTCTTGATGGAGGCCCGGGAAATGCGGGCGCGGATATTCGAACTGACCTGCGCCCATTTCCACGCCGCTTTTGAACAGGAAAATCAGGTCCGGGTCACGGCGTAACACAATCCGCCACCGGGCGGCGGCGCGCCCTCCCTTGAACCTTGGACCTTGCCGGGCTTATCTGTGGGCAACCAGAACAGAAGGCCAAATTCATGCTGAACCTCCCCTTTCCCGTGCGCGACGCCAATTCCGGTGCGGGCACCCGCGATCTTGGCGATTTGCCGGAATGGGATCTGTCCGATCTCTATGCCGGGGAAGATGCCCCCGAACTGGCCCGCGATCTTGACTGGCTTGCCACGGAATGCGCCAGCTTTGCTGCCGATTACGAAGGCAAGCTGGACGGTCTGGATGCTGCCGAGCTGTTGAAATGCGTGCAGCGCAACGAAAAGATCAGCTCTGTTGCCGGGCGCATCATGTCCTATGCCGGGCTGCGCTATTACCAGCTGACCACCGACGGTGCGCGGGCGAAATTCATGTCCGACGCGCAGGAAAAAATCACCAATTTCACCACACCGCTGGTGTTTTTCACGCTGGAACTGAACCGGCTGGGTGATGATCATTTCGAACGGCTTCTGGCCGAAAGTGGCGATCTGGCGCGCTATGCCCCGGTGTTCCGGCGCATTCGGGCGATGAAACCCTTTCAGCTTTCTGATGAGTTGGAAAAATTCCTGCATGATCTGGGGGTTGTCGGCGATGCCTGGGAACGGTTGTTTGACGAAACCATTGCCGGGCTGACCTTTGAAGTTGACGGCGAAGAGCTGAACATCGAGGGCACGCTGAACCTTTTGACCGAACAGGACCGGTCAAAGCGCGAGGCCGCCAGCGTCGAATTGGCGCGGGTGTTTGCCGAAAACATTCGCATCTTTGCCCGCGTGCACAACACGCAAGCCAAGGAAAAGGAAATCGTCGACCGTTGGCGCAAGATGCCCAGCGCCCAGACCGGTCGCCACCTGTCCAACGATGTCGAGCCAGAGGTCGTCGAAGCGCTGCGCAATGCGGTTGTTGCCGCCTATCCCCGGCTGTCGCACCGCTATTATGCGTTGAAAGCCAAATGGTTGGGCCTGGACCGGATGCAGGTCTGGGACCGCAATGCGCCCCTGCCGATGGAAGAAACCCGCACCGTTGGCTGGGACGAAGCACGCCAAATCGTGACCGAGGCTTATGCCGGATTTGATCCGCGCATGGCAGAATTGGCAGAGCCGTTTTTCGAAAAAGGCTGGATCGACGCGGCGGTAAAACCGGGCAAAGCGCCGGGTGCTTTTGCCCATCCAACCGTGACCGACGTACACCCCTATGTGATGCTGAACTATCTCGGCAAGCCGCGCGATGTGATGACATTGGCGCATGAATTGGGCCATGGCGTGCACCAGCGTCTTGCCGCCGATCAGGGCGAAATGCTGTCCTCGACCCCGCTGACATTGGCGGAAACCGCATCGGTGTTCGGCGAAATGCTGACCTTCCGCAAGATGTTGGAGGGCGCGAAGACGAAAGAGGCCCGCAAGATCCTGTTGGCGGGCAAGGTCGAGGACATGATCAACACCGTGGTGCGCCAGATCGCGTTCTATGACTTTGAATGCAAATTGCACGCGGCGCGCCGGGAAGGTGAACAAACCCCCGACGACATCAATGCGCTCTGGATGTCGGTACAGGCCGAAAGTCTCGGGCCGGTGTTCGACTTCATGGAGGGGTATGAAACCTTCTGGGCCTATATTCCGCATTTCGTGCATTCGCCGTTCTACGTCTATGCCTATGCCTTTGGCGATGGTCTGGTGAACGCACTTTATGCCGCCTATGAGGCCGAGCCGGAGGGGTTCCAGGAGAAGTATTTCGACATGCTGAAGGCCGGCGGATCGAAACACCACAAGGAACTGCTGGCCCCATTTGGCCTTGATGCATCGGACCCTGCGTTCTGGGACAAGGGCCTGTCGATGATCGAAGGTTTCATTGACGAGTTGGAAGCGCTGGAAGACTAGGCGCCAATGATCTGGCGGTTCGGGTATTTGCAGCCCGAGCCGCCAGATTGCGCATAACACATGCTGACATTTGAAAACATCCTGACCGACCGCGGATCGAAATATGCGGTATCTGGCGCGCCCTGTGCGTCGGACACCGAGGCAAAAGAGCTGCTCAAAGCGCTGAAGACGCAAAAGAAATTCGCCAAGGCGACGCATAATACCTGGGCTGTTCTGCTCGACCACGCGCCCATCAAGAACGACGATGGCGAAAGTGGCGCGGGCAATGTGATCCTGAGGATGCTGGAACGTGATGACATCCGCAACCACCTGGTGATTGTCACGCGATGGTACGGCGGCAAACATCTGGGCGGGGATCGGTTCCGGCACGTGCAAACTGCGGTACGTCATTACCTTCAGGCGGCGAATTTGCTCTGAAATCTATTGCAGGACAAAGGGTTGTTTCTGCCAATCCCGCAGCGCCTCAATGACCGCTTCGGGCTGTTCCATCGGCGACATATGACCGGCGCCTTCGATCACCTTCAGCCGTGCATAGGGGATCAGGGTCGACAGAAATTGATGCCGTTTGACCGGCAGGGCCACGTTTTCCGCGCCACACATCACCATTGCCGGCACTTTGCATTTGCGCATCACCGCTTGTTGATCGCGGCGGCGCACTGCGGCACGCGTCTGGCGGGCATAGACCTCTGCCCCCAGGTGCAACCCCATGTCCAATGCCATGGCCCTGACCTCTGCGCTGTCGGGCGAGACAGCAAGACCAGACAATCGCAACTCTTCTTCCAACGCTTCGGCCAAGCGCCCCGTGCGGGCCTTGACAAGCCGCGCCTCGCGCGCGGCGGCCTCTTGTGGCGTTTCGGCCAGGGGGGTTGTGTCCATCAGCGCCACGCGCAACACCCGCTCCGGGGCACGGCGCATCACTTCCATGGCGACGATGCCGCCAAATCCCAGCCCCGCCAAGGCAAATTTGGCGGGCAGCGCCGACATCAAGGCCGACGCAATCTCTTCGACGCGTTCGCCAATTGTCACCGGGGCGACCATCACAGGTGTATCCGCGCTCAGCGCCAGAACCTGCGGCCCGAACACCCGTGCGTCACACATAAAACCTGGTAAAAAGACGAGCGGCTCGCGCATTTCGACCCAAAGGCCCCCAATTTGTCCCCACTATTGCTGTGGGATTTGCGGCCACAATATCGAATGCCAGCGCAAAGGAAAGTGCGGAAACGCGGGCCGGGGCAACCGGGCGGATTGTTGAACATCACGGTCGGAAACCGCCCAAGAATTCACCCCGCGCGGCCCCGAAATGGCGGAAAATCCCGATAAAGCTGCTGGCGCGTGGAAAGCGCCATGTCCGGGACGGCCCCGCGTTTCAATAACGTGCCGCGCGGCGCGATGTAGCTGGAGATCTGCCGCCAGGGCTCTGGCCGCCAGGAAATATTGAAGGCGCAGAGTTTTGGAAAGAACCACAGCTCTGAAAACGGCAGGTGATCGTGAATCCACCAAGCAAGATCGCGCCAATCGCGGCCGCGATCATACTGGTCGGCAAACCACGGAATGACGATGCTGGCCCCGGCCACCGGAACATCGGGAAAATCCCAGATATGGCATTCCTGGGGATAGTCATTGCGGGCGCAATTCAGTTTATTTTCGTTGCCATAGCGGTTCAGCTCTGGCGATCTATATCCGGATCGCACCGCGACCCGACCAAAGGTGTCCTGCATGGGATCCAACAGCGCCTCGCAAAAGGACCGCCCGCGTGAAATCGCCAGATCCGGGTATTCCGGGATATTGGCGATGCCGTGGAAATTGCCGATTTCTGAATACAGAAATTCGCGCATATAAAAATGCTGTCCCAGCCGCACCCGGCCCAACGTTTCCAGGCTCCACATGCTGGTCGGCTTGCGCATCACCCTGCCCTGTGGTGTCGGCCCGGCCCACCGCAATGGCAGGCCGCTCCGGGTCGGGGGTCAGCCATGACCGTTCCAGCGAAACGACCCATCCGCAGCCAAGGGCGAAAACGGGTTATGCGCCACTTCCCAGATGTTGCCTTCTGGATCCGAGAAATACGCGTGATAGCCGCCCCAGAACACCTCTTGCGGCGCTTTCAGGATCGTGGCGCCGGCAGCTTCGGCCCGTTGCACCAGCGCATCCACGGCGGCACGATCCGCCAGATTATGCCCCAATGTCATCGCGCCATGCCCCAGGCTGGCTTCTGCGACGCCAATATCCTTGGCCAATTCCGCAAGCGGATACAGACCCAATGTCTGACCAATCAGATCAAACGCAATCACGCCCTCCTGTGTTTCAACCCGGCGCCAGCCAAGCTGTTCATAAAATGCCGCGACCGCCGCCATGTCGCGCACGCCCAATGTAATCAGCGAAATTCGTTGTTCCATCATGACCCTCATTGATTAACTGAACGTGAACATATAGCGAACATCATCGCAACACCAGTTACAACAGGCTGCCCTGTTCCGGGGGCGCTTTTGCCGGTTTGACCTTGGTTTTGGGCTGCGCGCCGATTTTCAAACGCCCATCTGCGAATTCTATTTCCAATCCGGTTGCGTTTTGTGCCGCAGATTTTGTTGTGACAACGCCCGCTTCGCCGCGGACAACCGCGTAGCCGCGCGCCAGGGTCGCTTTGTACCCCAATGTTTCACGCAGGCGTTCCGCCGCAGCCAGTTGATCCCGCCAGCCAGACACCTGCCGCTGGGCACTTCCTTCAAAACGTGAAGAAAGCGATACAAGCCGCTCTTTTTGCGATTTTAAATCCCGTTCGATTTGGCGCGTAGATACCCGAATTGCATTCAATTTTTCGCGTTTCCGGGTGACCGATGCCGCCAGAACCGGCGCCAGTCGGGCCGCCAGTTTTTCGGTGCGCTGTTTGTCATTGCGCAGCATCCGGCGGAGCGACGACAATTGCAAAGCACCCGATTGTTCCGACAGGATCACGCGGCGCCGTTCGACCCCACGCACCAGCGCCACTGGCAGACGCTCGCCCCAGGTGTCCAGCCGCTGGCGCGGCCCCTCGGTCAAAACATCCGGCCGTGGCAGGGCACGGGACAGATCCCTAAGCCGTTGCTTGCGCTGGGAAACCCCGCCCGTCAGCGCCTGGGTCAAACGGCCGCCCTGACCATCCAGCCAGGCAAGAAGTTCCAGCCGCACCGGCACCGCCATTTCCGCCGCCGCTGTGGGCGTGGGCGCCCGCCGATCCGACACAAAGTCGATCAGGGTCGTGTCGGTTTCATGCCCAACCGCCGAAATCAACGGAATTTCCGACGCCACAACAGCGCGGGCAACGATTTCCTCGTTGAAGCCCCAAAGATCCTCGATCGAACCGCCACCACGCGCCACAATCAACAAATCAGGTCGCGGCAAGGCACCCCCCGGCGTCAGAGCGTTAAAACCGGCAATGGCCTTGGCCACATCCGGGGCGCATCTTTCGCCCTGAACCGCCACCGGCCAGATCAGCACCTTGCGCGGGAACCTATCGCGCAATCGATGCAGGATATCCCTGATCACCGCACCACTTGGCGAGGTCACAACCCCAATTATTTCAGGAAGATACGGGATCTCCTTCTTGCGATCCGGCGCAAACAGCCCCTCGGCCTCCAGCGCCTTTTTGCGCTTGTCCAGCATGGCCATCAGGGCCCCGACGCCCGCCGGTTTGATATCCTCGATGACAATCTGATACTTCGATTGCCCGCCGAATGTGGTCACCCGACCAGTGGCCACAACCTCCATGCCTTCTTCCGGCATGGTCGCCAATCGCGCGGCGACACCTTTCCAGATCACACCAGAGATGACCGAACGATCATCCTTCAAATCCAGATAGATATGACCGGATCTTGGCCTGGAGACCCGCCCCACTTCGCCCTTGATGCGAATATGGGAAAACTCGCCCTCGATCACGCGTTTGATCGCGCCAGAGACCTCGGTCACCGAATATTCCGGCGCGTTCCTGCCCGCTTGGGACTTGTCGATCAGGTCTGACATCTCACCTCGCTTGTATCTGCTTGGGCCAGACCCTAAAACGCCGGGCAACAAAGTCCAAGCGGAGACCCCCATGAATATCCTCATCCTCGGCAGTGGCGGGCGCGAACATGCCCTCGCCTGGGCGGCCCTTCAGAACCCGAAATGTGACAAGCTGATTGTGGCACCCGGCAATGCCGGCATTGCGCAAATCGCCACCTGTGCATCGGTGGATATCGAAAACGCCGGGGCGGTTTTAGCGCTGGTCGAGGCCGAAACAATCGACTTTGTGATTGTCGGCCCGGAAGCGCCACTGGCGGCCGGGGTGGCGGACCGGCTGCGGGATGCAGGTTTGCTGGTGTTCGGCCCCTCGCAAGAAGCGGCGCGACTTGAAGCCTCGAAGAAATTCACCAAGGAAATCTGTGACGCGGCCAATGCGCCAACCGCAGCTTATGGCCATTTCACCGACCCGGATCGCGCCAAGGATTACATCCGCGCCCAGGGTGCCCCGATTGTGGTAAAGGCCGATGGCCTTGCGGCGGGCAAAGGCGTGATTGTGGCGATGGACGAAGCCACGGCGCTGGACGCGATCGACGATATGTTTGGCGGCGCATTCGGCGCGGCCGGGGCCGAAGTGGTGATCGAAGAATTCATGGACGGCGAAGAGGCCAGCTTTTTCGTGCTCTGTGATGGCAAGACCGCCCTGGCCATTGGCACCGCACAGGATCACAAGCGCGTCGGCGAAGGGGACACCGGCCCGAACACGGGCGGCATGGGCGCCTATTCCCCTGCCCCGGTCCTGACAGAAGCGCTTCAGAAACAGGCGCTTGATGAAATCATCAATCCGACATTGGCCGAAATGGCGCGGCGCGGGACGCCGTATCAGGGCGTGCTCTATGCCGGGCTGATGATCAAGGATGGGCAGGCGCGTCTGGTCGAGTACAACGTGCGGTTCGGCGATCCCGAATGTCAGGCCCTGATGCTGCGCCTGGGGGCACAGGCACTGGACCTGATGCATGCCGCAGCCGAGGAACGGTTGCACGAGGCACAGGTGACCTGGGGCGATGATCACGCGATCACCGTGGTTCTGGCCAGCAATGGCTATCCCGGCGCTTATGAAAAAGGCAGCGTTATCAAAGGGCTGGAAGCATTGCCCGAGGATAGCAGCAATATGGTGTTCCACGCGGGCACCACCGCGGTCGACGGCGCGATCACAGCAACCGGCGGCCGGGTTCTGAACGTGACTGCGCGCGGGGCCACGCTGGACGAGGCGCGCAAGCGGGCCTATGCGATGATCGACGGCATTGATTGGCCAGAAGGCTTCTATCGCAAGGACATCGGCTGGCGCGCGCTTTGACCTCAGGGGGCACCCTGGGGCTGCCGGTCACAAGGCCCCGGGTCAGGCCCGGGGCCGGTCCACAGCTGGATCACATGTGTCCGGCACTGCCCCGGACTTGATCCGGGGCCTCCCGGACCACATGAAACGGACCACGTGCAAGTGGCCTAGAATGGTTTGGTGACCACCACCCAAAGGATGGCGATCACGCCCAGAACACTGATTTCATTGAATATCCGCAAGAACCGGTCACTTTCGCGGAATTCACCGCGCCTTGCGCGGGCCACCATGCGACCGGTCATCACATAATGGGCGACCAGCAGGGACACCAGTCCCAGTTTTGCCCACACCCAAAGCGGAAAATCCCAGCTCACACCCAGCCACAGCCCGGTGATCAGGGCAACAACGCCAAGGCCCGCCGAAAACCGGTAGAGCCGAAATGTCAGATCACCGGTGGGCCCGGGCGCGCCAAGCTGCGCCCATTCCCGTTTCCAGAAAATCAATGCGCGCGGCACGGCAAAGATCGACGTCATCCACCCCATCACGCACAGCAGATGTATGATCTTGACCCAATCCATGCCGTCCAGCCCCCGTATCAGATCAGGTCATGCCCAACGCTTCTTTGTACATTTCCAACACCGCTTCTTCTTCGGCGATGTCGTCCTTGTCGCGTTTGCGCAGCGCGATCACCTTGCGGATCACCTTGGTGTCGTATCCACGCGCCTTGGCTTCGGCCATCACTTCTTTTTGCTGTTCGGCGATGTCTTTCTTTTCCTGATCCAGCCGCTCGAATCGCTCGATGAACTGGCGCAGTTCGCCTGCGGTCACTTTGTAGCTGTCGGGAATTTCGTTTTCGGTCACGTCCATGGATGCTCTCCTGCCTTTTGCAACGTAGCTAGCTTTGCCGCGCCCGTACCGCAAGACCCTTGCGATGACGGGCCGCTTCGATTACCGAACCGGCGAAGGCAGTAAGGGGTTTCATCATGGATTGGCTGGTCTGGGGCGGCGCGTTGGTGTCGGTTGTCGGTGTCGTCGGATTGATCTGGTGCATCACAACCGTGATGCGTGCCAAAAAATCGGCACTGTCGGAAGAGGCCATGCGCGCCGTGATGCACAAAGTCCTGCCGCGCAATCTGGCGGCCCTGTTCCTGTCGGTGATCGGGTTGATGATGGTGATTCTCGGAATTTCATTCGGGTGATGGGCGACGTGCCCGGCCCCGACCGGACACATCAATCAGATTTCAGGCCGACCTCTCTGGTCAAGCGCAGGAACCTGCGCCAAAGCGGCAGCGTCTAGACCGGCAGATTGTCGAACTGTGCCTCGACGGCATCGTCGATGCGGTCTTGTTCGGCACGCGCACAGCGGGGGTCGGACACGCGGACCCCCTCACTATCAGCTTTGCGTTGCAGTTCGAGCCGATGCTGGCGCAGCACCTGACGGTCCGCGACACCGCTGGCCGCGATCTGTGCGTCAATATCAGCAAAAAGGCGTTGGTATTGTGATCTATGCATCTTGGTCCTCCCCTGTCCAAGATCCTAACAGCATCTGAGATTCGGGGAACCCGGCAATACAAGCTCAGGTTGCGTTTTTTCGGATAATTGAAGCGCCGCACAAACCGCGCTGAAAAATTCGGCACTATGCCCTGCCCCGCCTCAATCAGCATCAAATTGCGAGTTTTCTGTCATCGACCTTCGGGGCGGCGCGGGCAGAATTTTGCCACTTGATACATATTCAGATATTGCTATATGAATATTGAAACGGCGGCGCCCTCATCAGGGGCCGGAATCGGGATCATAGTCATCGGGGATTACACCACATGCAGGCAGATTGGATTTGGGGGCTGATTGGCGGCTTGCTGATTGGCACAGGTGGTGCGGTCTACCTCTTGGGGAATGGCCGCATCATGGGGGCCAGCGGCATCATCGGCGGTCTTGTCGACGGCAGCGGCCGGGCAACGGCGCTGGAACGGTTGATTTTCCTCGCTGGTGTGGTGTTGGCCCCGATCGGCATTCTGGCGTTCACCGGCCCGGCGCAATCCCATTTGACTGGTAATCCGGTCATCCTGATTGCCGCCGGTCTACTTGTCGGTGTCGGCACCAGATTGGCCAATGGCTGCACCTCGGGCCATGGTGTCTGTGGTATTTCGCGCCTGTCGCTGCGCGGCATTGTCGCGACGGTGTTTTATATCGCGGCTGGCGGGCTCACCGTTGTTCTGTTCCGTCATATCCTGGGGATCATTTGATGCGCAATTTTCTGGCATTTATCGCGGGTGGGCTGTTTGGCGCCGGACTGTTGGTGTCGGGCATGACCGACACGGCCAAGGTCCAGGGCTGGTTGGATGTATTTGGCGATTGGGATCCGACCCTGGCCTTTGTGATGGGCGGCGCGATTGTCCCGATGGCGGTGGCCTGGCGGCTGACGTCTGGCCGTATCCCCTTGGTTGGAGGGGCATTTCCACCGCCACCGGACCAAAAACTGGGGCGCAATCTGGTGATTGGGTCGGTGTTGTTCGGGATGGGATGGGGGTTGGTCGGGCTCTGCCCCGGCCCGGTCGTCGCCTCGTTGGGATTTGGCAATTGGGGCCATTACCTGTTTCTTGCTGCGATGATTGTCGGCATGATCTTGGCCCCGGGACTGCGGTCACAACTGGACAGATCGGCCCGCGCAGCCTAAGGAGATATTATGGATATCAGGCATATTGACGAGACATATCATGTCTCCCCCCAGATCGCGCTCGAAGACCCTGCGGCCATTGCTGCCGCCGGGTTCAAAGGCATTATCTGCAACCGGCCCGACACCGAAGTGCCACCCGCGATTGGAGCAGAAAACATGCGCATCGCGGCCGAGGCCGAGGGGCTGGTGTTTCACGTTCTGCCGCTGACACATCAGACCATGACGCCCGACAATATCGCGCTGCAAATGCAATTGGTGGCCGAGATTGACGGCCCGGTTCTGGCCTATTGCGCCTCGGGCACGCGCTGCACGGTTATCTGGTCAATGGCCAAGGCGATGGACGGCGCGATGAGCCCGGATGACATCCTGGCCAAGGCGGCAGCGGCGGGCTATGCTCTGGACGGATTGCGCCCACAGCTGGAACTTCTGAGCCAGAGCTAGGCAACCACAATTGCCCAAATCCAATGCAGAGCCGCTAGCCAAGCGGTTCATTGGTCTTGGGCAAATCTCCGATTGGCAGCGCCCCTTCCCCCGCATCGAACGGTGGTAACGGACCGGGTCCGGCAACCGGATCGTCGAAATCCAACGGTGGAAGATCGGGCAAGGTTTCCGGCAGATTGCGATCTGGCTCGTTCCCGATCGGCTGATGAGAGGTCTGTGCAGGCGGGGCAATTTCCACTGGCGATGGCGCGGGGGCCGCTGTGGTCATCCCGGACGTAGTGGTCGTGCCTTCGACCTTGGCGCTTTTGCTCTGTTCAACCATCAACTGCGCAGCCGCCTCGGGGGCCGTGCCAGAGAACCGAACAGCCCAGTGATCCCCCAAACGCCCCAAGCGCGCTTTGCCAACCATTTTCCCGTCGACCGCCCGCAATTCCGCGCGGTCCATAAACATCTCATCAAGCGGCAACACATCCCCCGCCCGCAACGATCCGGCCCGCGACAAGGGAAGGCTCAGCCGCCCGGCGACCACCCGCATTTCCGCCGGGATCGCTAGAAAGGCCTCCTCTGGCGTGTCACGCGGCGTTTTGACCGGCGCCTCGGGCTTGGCCATGAACGGCAGCAGCAACAGCAAATCCCCACTCCGCCGCCCAAGCGCCACATCCAGCGTCACCCGAATCAACCGGAATTGTGGTGATTCCAGCGCCAGCACCAGCGCCCGGCCATCTTCGGCCATTGCACCAAACCGATAGCCAATCAGCCAGCTATTGTCCTTGCCCTCGATCGTGTCGCCGGCACCTTCCACGGCATCGCCATCCGCATCCTGACAAAGCGCCACATCGACCCGTTCCAGCGCCGCATCCAGCCAAGGCGCCACCATGGCGGCATCCGTCGGCGTCAACCGCCGGTCACTGACCGCAAGGTTAGACACCGTTCCCATGGTTTGCACCTCGATCAACGAGGTCACCAAAGCCCGGTCCATGCCCACCGCCCCACGCGCGCCATCCGGCCCGTCCAGAAGCGCCAGCAACATATCAGGCGGCAGCGTCTGACCCAGCCCCTCAAGCCCGGTATCGGAAATTTTCAGGTCACTGACCTGTAACGGCAGGTCAAGCAATTGTGCCGCCGCCCGCGCAAGCCCCAGCCGCAGCGCACGCGCTGGGGACATGATGCGCGTTTCCTGTTCCCTGCGTGCAGCAGAGGCCAGATCGCTCAGCAAATTTTTGCGCTGTGTGTCCGCCATAGATCCCGGTCAGCAATGGGCCGGTCTGGCCCGTTAAGCATACAGAACGATCTATGAGGTCAATTGGTTACCATAGGCTTACCGCTTGCCGTTTCTCCTGATCGGGTGGACGGCAATGTCACGCGAAAATGGGTTTTCCCCTCACCCGGAACATAATCAATTGCCCCTCCCAAACGATCCATAATCTGGCGGCAAATCGACAGCCCAAGCCCCGCACCGCCTGCCCGCTGCGGGCTGACACGGGAAAATTTTTCGAAAATCAGATCGCGGGCCTCCGGTGGAATGCCACTGCCATTGTCGACGAAATCCACCTGCACCTCGCCCCCCTCCTGGACAGAGGCATGAATGGTCAATTCCGGCGATGCCGCATCGCAATACTTGCGTGCATTGGCGATCAGATTGATGAACACCTGGCCCAGACGGTCGAAATCGGTTTCCAGCAGACATTCCTCGGCCTCTGTATCGCGGCGGATCACCAGGGTCGCATCCTCCTCGCCTGCCGCGGCGGCGGCCACGGCCTGATCCAGAGCGCTGCGCAGGGTGCCTTTGCGCAGGTTCAAATTCACCTGGCCGCTTTCCAGAACACTGAGATCCAGAAGGTCATCCAGCAAACGGGTCAAGCGCACCGATTTGTCATGAATGATCGAGGAATATTTGCGCTTTTCCTCGGTCGACACGTCGCGTGTATCCCGCAGAATTTCCGAAAAGGCCCGGATCGACGTCATCGGCGTGCGCAGCTCGTGGCTGATCTGGCTGAGAAATGCGTCCTTTTGCACCGACAACCGGGTCAATTTGTCATTGGCTTCGCGCAGTTTGGCCGCCGTCGCCGCCAATTCACGCGACTGTGCCTCCAGCTGGTCGGAATATTCGATCATCTGCGCGGTTTCATCCGCCACAGCCAGCAATTCCCGCACCGAGACCGAGGCCCCGCCGACAATCTGCGCCACCATCGCATGGGCGGTTGCCGCCCCGACCGAACCGGACAATTCACGCTCCAGCCGTTGCAGGAAATCCGGGTTCGGATCCGGCAGATCCCCCGGCCGGGCGGCCCGCCCGCTTTGGCGCGCGGCCTCTTGTTCGAAAAAGGACTGGGCTTCGTCGGCGCCCAGAATCCGCTGCGCCATGACCATCAGATCTTCGGCCTGGGCGGCACCGGCGGTCCAGCCCCGTGCATTTGTCGTATGTTGCAAGGCATTGACGAATTGCGCGCCTTGCAACCGCTCCAACGGCGCCGGGAAAGACGCGAGAGAGACCACAAGAAAGGTCACCGCATTCAGCGACAGCGACCAGAACACCGCATGCACCAACGGGTCCAGCCCCTCGATCCCAAACAACGCCTGTGGGCGCAACCCGCTAAGGCCGAAGGGCCCATTGTCCAGCAGGGACTGCGGCATCAACATCCCGGTCCCGAGGCTGGGCAGAAACAGGGTATAGCCCCACAGCGCAAAACCCACGGTCAACCCGGCCAGCGCCCCGATCCGGGTCGCGCCGCGCCAATACAAGCCGCCAATCATCACCGGCAGCACCTGGCTCAACCCGGCAAAGCTGACCAATCCAATGGCCGCCAGCGCCGCACCGCCGCCGGATACGCGGAAATAAAGGTATCCCAGGAACACAATGGCCGCGATAGAGATCCGCCGCGACAACAAGACCACATGCCGGACATCCCCCGACACGCTGGCACGCGTACCCGATTGGCGCAGCCACAACGGCATGACGATGTGGTTTGACACCATGGTGGACAAGGCCAGCGCCGCCACAATCACCATCGACGTGGCCGAAGAGAACCCGCCAAGAAAGGACAGGATCGCCAATGCGGTCTGCCCTTCGGCCAAAGGCAGGGTCAGGACAAAAAGATCCGGGTTGGCCTCTGGCGGCAATCGCTCCAATCCCATGACGGCAATCGGCACCACAAACAGGCTCATCAACAACAGATAGCCGGGAAAGGCCCAGCTGGCGGTGCGCAGATGGGCCTCATCGGCGTTTTCCACCACCATGACCTGAAACATACGCGGCAAACACAAAAGCGCCGCGCCGGACAAAAACGTCAATGCGGCCCAGCGGCCACCATCCATCTGCCAATGGCCGATCTTGGAGGCATCGATCCGCGCCAGCGTCTCGGCCACCCCGCCCGACAATCCCCAGACCACGAAAATGCCAACCGCCAGCAACGCCATCAGCTTGATCACCGCCTCGACCGCGATGGCCATGACCACGCCGTGGTGGCGTTCGTTGGCATCCAGATTGCGCGTGCCGAACAACACCGTGAACAAGGCCAACCCAAAGGCCACCCAAAGCGCGGTCGAGGTGCGCCCGCCATCCCCTGGCCCCGGCTGCCCGACCGCATCAGCAAAAGTGGCAAAGGACAGCGTCACCGATTGCAATTGCAATGCGATATACGGCGTGGTGCCCACCACGGCCAGAATGGTCACCCCCACCGCCAGAAGATTGGATTTCCCGAAGCGCGATGAAATCAGATCCGCGATAGAGGTCACCCGCTGGCTCCGCCCCACCCGCACCAATTTGCGCAGCACCCACCACCAGCCGATCATGACAATCGTCGGCCCAAGATAGATGGTGATATATTCCAGCCCCGATCGCGCCGCATAGCCCACTGCGCCGTAAAACGTCCAGGCCGTGCAATAAATCGACAGCGACAGCGTATAGACCACCGGCGAGCGCAACCACCGCCCCCGCCCCTTTCTGGCACTGCGCTCGGCGACAAAAGCCACAAGAAACAACAAGGCCACATAGATTGTGCAGACCATGATCAGCAGATTGACGGTGTTCATGGCTCTTGTTTCGACCCGGCTGGCGGGGCCCCGGGCCCATTTGGGTCACGCTCTGCATCATTGGCCGCCCGCGCCGCCCGCGAGGCCGGGTCATCTATATCGGCCTCATTGTCGTCCCGCAGATAGAGCGACAACACCATCGCCACCGCCACCAATGCCGCCCAAAGCAGAAACAGATAGAGAATCGCGCTGGACATGCTGACGCCCCCGGCGCCCTCTGCCCACAACAGCGGCACCATCACCAGCATGATGCCCAGCACCGGCAGAAACCGCGCCCCATCCTCAAGCCGCCGCCGCCGATAAGTCTGGCGTTCAAGAAATAGATGTTTCGGCCGATCGGTCATGCGGCTGTCATCGGTCGGTCATGGGCGGGCCAATTCGCGAACCGCCTCCAGGATGTCATTGTTCGAAAACGGCTTTGTCATGAATCGGTTGGCGCAGGCGGCTTTCGCCATATCGCGGTCTTTCGCCTGTCCACGTGCGGTCAGGATCAGCACCGGCAGCGCGGACCATTTATCGCAGGCACGCAGATCGCGCAGGATTTCATAGCCCGACCGCCCCGGCAGCATCACATCAAGAATCACCAGATCCGGCGCACGACGATCCACCACCTCCAATGCATCATGGCCATTGGAATGGGTAAACACCTCCCACCCGTCACGCGACAGAAAGAAGCTGATGGCTTCGATGATATTTGGCTCATCCTCGATCACGAGAACACGTTTGCCCATCGCATCCCCCTCCCAAAGTCAGCGCAAAGCAATAATATTACGCCGACTTTTATCGGCGGTTTTCACGGGGAAGTCAAAATGCTTTGTGCGTTTATGAATTTCGACGCGCGACAAAGGCCCCGCAAACCTCAATGCCGCAACACTTTTCGCGTTCCGCATCAAATCCGGGCTCTTCAGATCTTTCATCTGACCAAAAATATCCCGGGGGGGTTCCGGGGGCTGGCCCCCCATCTATCCTGTGGTTTGGGGGGCTGGCCCCCCATCTGTCTTGCGGTTTGGGGGGCTGCCCCCCCATCTATCCTGTGGTTTGGGGGGCTCCCCCCCCCATCTATCCTGCGGTTTGGGGGGCTACCCCATCTTCCCTGCGGTTTGGGCCCCCCCCATCTATCCTGCGGTTTGGGGGGCTACCCCATCTTCCCTGCGGTTTGGGACCCCCCCCAACCTGTCGACACGCAACAGCGTGGCGAAATCAAATCGGCGGGACCGGTAGTCACAAACCGGCGGTCAGGACCGAAGGCTCGCGGCGGGCGCTGCATGTCTCCCGCGTACAGATCCGACAGGACACCCCGACCGGAACCGGCGCATGTCCTGTGCCGTCGCCCGCATCGCTCGCCGGGAACAACCGCACCAACATCGCGGCTTCGATCCGGGCCACATCGCCAAATCGCATGCCCCCGGTCAGTTCGGCAATCGAAAAGGTCTCGAAACGCCGGGCTTCACGCGCCGATTGTTCCACCAGCCGATAGACAGGTTGGGCCGGACGGGTCAGCGCGGTAAACAATGGCCAGAGCGCACAGGACGCCCCGAACCGCGGCAGCGGGAATTCATCCAGCGGCTTGCGAAACAGCAATGTCCCGGAGGCATCACAGATCACCAATCCAAGCGGCCCCACCCCGGCGCTGTCCGGCAGAATGGCCAATCGGTGCAAGGCGCTGCCCAATGGCGCATCAAAATCGCGCGCCAACCCGGCCGGATCAAACCCGTTTGCCGCGACATAGGCCAGCAGCGGGTCCAGCGGAATGCGCCCGGCGTCGCGGGCATAACGTTCCAGATAGCGCAACATCGCATCGCGCGAGGCCGCCATGGTCAACCCCTCTGCCCCGGCCACGATCTCGGCCACCGTCTGGGTGCCGGATTCCAGAGTTTCAAACTGATAGGCATGCCCTTCGAGAAAGGCTTCGACCTCTTCCTGGGGGGACGTCAGATTGGCCTGGGCATCCGCCGAATCCAGATAGCGCACCAATGCGGTCGAGGTATCCGCCAGCCGCCGGGCATCTTCGTTGATATTGCGGTGAAAGCGGTCCTGCCACTCTGGTTCGATTTCGCCGCTGTCGGCCAGAATGCCTGGCGGTCGACCGGATCGAGGTCACAGTGGACAACATATCATGCAATGACGCGGCCAGATGCGGGTCGTGGGTCAGCCGGTCGGTCAGGGTTTCAACCGTGCGTTCCAACGCATCCACCCGGCGACGGTTGGCCGCCAAAAGCGCCGCCCAGCCCGGAAAGCGGCCGGCAAATTCGTCAATGCGATCCAACTCTGCCCGAAGGTCGGGCTGCGCCGCCGCCGCTTCGCGCAGGGTGGAAATCAGCGCCGCCTCCGCCCCCTCGATCAGCGCCGAGGGCTCGACCTCCAGAATCCTGGCCAAAGACAGCAACAGCTTGCCGCCGATCCGGCGACGATTGTGTTCGATCAAATTTAAATAACTGGCCGAAATTCCGGCGCGCGCCGCCAGTTCAGCCTGTTTCATGCCGGTGGCGGTGCGCCGCTCTCGGATCCGGCTGCCTGTCAAAGTGTCGCGGGCCATTGGAATTTCTCCGGCAATTTCAAAGACGCTCTGCATCGCAGAATAATTTCTTTACACATTCCCCCGCGTCATTGTCCATAAATTTACAAGAAAATCATTAGGCCAAAAGCCTTTGTTGCGAAGTTTTCGGTAACCACGCGATAATGTTTTTGCACGAAAAGTGCGCGTGTCCCGGGTGGAGGAGCCCGCGAGACACATTCATGAAACGGGAGGATACCATGTCCAAATCGAATTTCACGCGTCGTGGCGTGCTGAAGACCGGTGCGATGAGCGCCGGGGGTCTTGCGCTGCCCACCATCCTGACCGCCGCCAGCCATGCAGGCTATACCAATGCGCCGACCGGCTCGACTGTGACGCTTGGTTTCAACGTGCCCCAAACCGGCCCCTACGCCGATGAAGGCGCGGACGAGCTGCGTGCATATGAACTTGCGGTGGAACATCTGAACGGCGGTGGCGACGGCGGCATGTTGTCGACATTCTCGTCCAAAGAGCTGGACGGTTCCGGCATCCTCGGCAAGAAGGTCGAATTTGTCACTGGCGACACCCAGACCAAATCCGACGCCGCCCGCGCATCGGCAAAGTCGATGATCGAAAAAGACGGCGCTGTCATGATCACCGGTGGCTCGTCCTCGGGTGTGGCTGTGGCGGTTCAGGGTCTGTGCCAAGAGGCCGGCGTCATCTTCATGGCTGGTTTGACCCACTCGAACGACACAACCGGCAAGGACAAGAAGGCCAACGGTTTCCGCCACTTCTTCAACGCCTATATGTCGGCGGCGGCCCTCGCGCCGGTGCTGCAGAAACTCTACGGCTCGGACCGCAAAGCCTATCACCTGACAGCTGACTATACATGGGGCTGGACGCAGGAAGAATCGATTGCGGCCGCCACCGAAGCGATGGGTTGGGAGACCGTCGAAAAGGTCAAAACCCCGCTCGCGGCGACCGATTTCTCGTCCTATATCGCACCGGTTCTGAACTCGGGCGCGGATGTTCTGGTCCTGAACCACTACGGCGGCAACATGGTCAACTCGCTGACCAACGCGGTGCAATTCGGTCTGCGAGAAAAGCAGGTGAACGGCAAGAACTTCGAAATCGTTGTGCCGCTCTATTCGCGTCTGATGGCCAAAGGTGCCGGTGAAAACGTGAAGGGCATTCACGGCTCCACCAACTGGCATTGGTCGCTTCAGGACGAAGGGTCCAAGGCGTTTGTCAAATCCTTCGGCACCAAATACGGCTTCCCGCCGTCCCAGGCCGCACACACATGTTATGTGCAGACCCTGCTTTATGCGGATGCGGCGACACGGCAGGCACGTTCAACCCCTGTGGCATTGCGGAAGCATTGGAAGGGTTTGAATTCGACGGTCTCGGCAACGGCCCGACATTGTATCGCGCCGACGATCACCAGTGCTTCAAAGATGTTCTGGTGGTGCGCGGGAAAGAAAACCCAACATCCGAGTTCGACCTTCTTGAAGTGGTCGAAGTCACACCTGCGGCACAGGTCACCTATGCCCCCGATCACCCGATGTTTGCCGGTGGTCAACTGGGATCATGTAACCCCGGCGCATAACCGGGCGGCATGATACGGGCGCCTATTCAGGCGCACAGATCCAAAATCAACTTGGGTGGGCAATTTTGTCCACCCAAACCCTATCGCCTGGGCCTCTCTGTCCACGGCGCAAAATAGTCATTTTCCGCAAGGGGTGGGACAATGGACGCAATCATTCTGCAAATTCTGAACGGCCTGGACAAGGGCTCTGCCTATGCGCTGATCGCGCTGGGGCTGACATTGATCTTTGGCACGTTGGGCGTGGTCAACTTTGCCCACGGCGCGCTGTTCATGATCGGGGCCTTCTGTGCCGTCACGGTCCAGCGCATCCTGACCCTGAGCTATGAGGTCGTCGACGAGACACAGACCGATTTCCTTGGCAATCCGCTAAAGGTCAAAGTGCCCTATGTCGAAAGTTGGTTTGGCCCGGAAACCGGTGCCGCGATCATCGACTGGGCGGTCCCATTGGCGATCCTGTTTGCCATCCCGATCATGATCGCCATCGGTTTCATCATGGAACGCGGGTTGATCAAGCATTTCTACAAACGTCCCCATGCGGACCAGATCCTTGTGACCTTTGGTCTGGCGATCGTGCTGCAGGAAGTCATCAAATACTTCTATGGTGCCAACCCGATCCCGACTGGCGCACCGGATGTGTTCCGCGGATCGTTCGATTTCG
The DNA here is from genome assembly GCF_022867865.1 of Phaeobacter sp. J2-8. Classification (GTDB taxonomy): domain Bacteria; phylum Pseudomonadota; class Alphaproteobacteria; order Rhodobacterales; family Rhodobacteraceae; genus Marinovum. Next base: position 104,944 of record NZ_JALIEC010000010.1, read on the forward strand.
GCGTGCTGCTGGGGTTTGATCCGAATGCGATCATCTATCCCTACTGGCGGCTGGTCTACTTCTCTTTTGCGGCTCTGATCATTGGTGGCGTGTTTGCCTTCCTGCAATTCACCACCTTTGGCATGGTTGTGCGTGCCGGCATGGCGGACCGGGAAACCGTCGGCCTGCTGGGGATCAACATCGACCGTCGGTTTACCATCATGTTCGGCCTTGCGGCCGCGGTGGCGGGGCTGGCGGGCGTGATGTATGCGCCGATCAACTCGCCCAATTATCACATGGGTATGGATTTCCTTGTGCTCAGCTTCGTGGTCGTCGTCGTCGGCGGCATGGGCAGCCTTCCGGGTGCTGTACTGGCGGGGTTCCTGCTGGGCATCCTCGAAAGCTTTGCCTCGATGAACGAAGTGAAATCCATCCTGCCCGGCATTGACCAAATCATCATCTACCTGGTTGCCATTATCATTCTGCTTACCCGTCCTCGGGGCCTTATGGGCCGCAAGGGCGTGATGGAGGACTAACGCCATGTTCGGACTGGACAAAAAAGACTTTAACCTGTTCCTGGTAGTGGCGGCCATGGCCCTCTTGGCGCCCTTTATCCTGAACCCGTTTCCCACCGACAGCGCACTTGCGCAGTTTAACGCCGGTTATCCGGATCTGATGCAGCGTTTTGTGATCTTTGGCATCTTTGCCATCGGGTTCAACATCCTCTTTGGCCTGACCGGATATCTGTCATTTGGTCACGCCGCATTCCTGGGGGTGGGCAGCTATTCCGCCGTCTGGGTGTTCAAGCTGCTGGGCATGAATGTTCTGCCCGCCATCGCATTGTCTGTTGTGGTCGCCGGGTTGTTCGCGCTGTTGATCGGCTTTGTCAGCCTGCGGCGCTCTGGTATCTACTTCTCGATCCTGACGCTGGCCTTTGCGCAGATGTCGTTCAACCTGGCCTATTCGGTGCTGACGCCGATCACCAATGGCGAAACCGGTCTGCAACTGACCTTGAACGATCCGCGCATTCTTGGATCTTCGGCCACGGCGGATGGCTCTATCCCGGTCACCAACCTTCTGCCGGGTCTGGAAATCCGATCCGCCTATGATCTGGTGATCGGACCGTGGAGCTTTACCTTCAACGTCGGATACTACCTCTGTGCCCTGTTCCTGCTGCTCGCGTTTTATCTGTCCGTGCGCATCTTCCGCTCGCCCTTTGGCATGATGCTGCGGGCGGTGAAATCGAACCAGCAGCGGATGCATTACACCGGCCTCAACACCCGCCCCTACACCCTTGCGGCTTTTGTGATCTCGGGCATGTATGCCGGTCTGGCAGGCGGTCTGATGGCCTCGATGGACCCTCTCGCCGGTGCGGAGCGGATGCAATGGACCGCCTCGGGCGAGGTTGTGCTGATGACCATCCTCGGCGGCGCAGGCACGCTGATCGGCCCGGTTCTGGGCGCAGGTTTCATCAAGTATTTCGAAAACATCTTCTCGAAGATCAACGACAACGTTCTGCACGGCTGGTTTGCCTTCATGCCGGATGGGCTTGAGGATTTCATCGTCACCATCATCCACCCCTTCATCGGCAAGGGCTGGCACCTGACGCTGGGTATCCTGTTCATGCTGGTTGTCATCTTCTTGCCCGGCGGGCTGGTCGAGGGCGGACAACGGATTGCAAAAATGTTCCGTAAGAAATCCGAAGGCACCGACACACATGTCGACGCCAAACACCCTGCTGAATAAGGAGCGACGAGATGGGAATTCTTGAAGTCAAAGACGTCAACAAGCGCTTCGGTGGGCTACAGGCGCTGGGTAATGTGAACCTGAGTGTGGAGGAAAACACCTGCCACGCCATCATCGGCCCAAACGGTGCCGGGAAATCCACCCTGCTGAATTGTTTGATCGGCAAGCTGATCCCCGACACCGGTTCGGTGATGTTTGACGGGCAATCGGTGCTGGGCCGCACGCCTTATCAGATCTGCCAGATGGGGATTTCACGCGTGTTCCAAACGCCAGAGATCTTTGGCGATCTGTCCGTTCTGGAAAACATGATGATCCCGATTTTTGCCAAACGGGATGGGGCGTTCGAACTGAACGCGTTGTCCAATGTGTTTGGCCAGCGCGACATCCTGGAACAGGCAGAAAAGATGCTGGAAGAAATGAATATGGCGGACAAACGCCATATGCATGCGGCGTCGATGTCGCGCGGCGACAAACGGCGGCTGGAAATCGGCATGTGCCTGTCGCAGCAACCCCGCCTGCTGTTGCTGGATGAACCAACCGCCGGCATGGCACGCGCCGACACCAACAACACAATTGATCTGCTGAAACAGATCAAGGATGAGCGCGACATCACCATCGCGATCATCGAGCATGACATGCATGTGGTGTTCAGCCTGTCTGACCGGATCACCGTTCTGGCCCAGGGCACGCCGTTGGTCGAAGACACCCCCGACAAGATCAAAGGCCACCCCAAGGTGCGCGAAGCCTATCTGGGCGAAACCGCCTGATCGTTGAACCAAACCTGCCCCGGACGTGATCCGGGGCCTCCCCCTATGAGGTCCCGGTTCAAGCCTGGGACAGGGGCAGCACATTGGGAGAGCACTATGAACGTCAAACCCGAATTTTCCAAGAACGCCAACGTCGCCGAAACCGCACCGGCCTTTTTGTCGGTCTGGGATGTCCATGCCTCTTACGGCGAAAGCTATATCGTCCAGGGCATCAGCTTCAACGTGCATGAAGGCGAGATCCTGGCACTTCTGGGCCGCAATGGCGCGGGCAAGACATCGACCCTGCGCGCGATCGCGCGGATCGGCTCCCCCTTGGTCAGCCATGGGGAAATCTGGCTTGATCACAAGCCGTTGCACCTGATGTCCAGTCACGAGGCCGCCGCAAATGGTCTGGGTCTGGTACCGGAAGATCGCCGCATCATTCCCGGCCTTACGGTCGAGGAGAATCTGCAATTGGCCCAGATCGCGCCGCCCATCGGCTGGTCGATCGACCGGCTCTATGATCTTTTTCCCCGCCTTGGCGAGCGCCGCAAGCAAGAGGGCGTGACCCTCTCGGGCGGCGAACAGCAAATGTTGGCAATTGCCCGCGCTTTGGCCCGCGATCTTAAGGTTTTGTTGCTGGATGAACCTTATGAAGGTCTGGCACCGGTGATCGTGGATGAGATTGAAAGAACTTTGAAGCTCATCAAACAACAGGGCATGACCACAATTCTGGTGGAACAAAATGCCGTGCGCGCGCTGCAACTGGCGGATCGGGCCGTGATTCTGGACACCGGTGGCATTGTGTTCGACGGAACCGCTGCCGAGGTTCTGGAAGACGAAGCATTGCGGGCCGAATATCTGGCGATCTGACGCCATTCCTGGCGAACCGACCCTTGTGGCACAAGCCATTATTGCCAGGCTTACCCGCACCTCAAAAAGGTGCGGGTATTGCATTTTTTGCCGGCCACCTGCTGGCCACCTGTCGGTCATCTACGGGTCATCGAAAATTGTCGGAATATCACCGGCCGCGCGTATGGATACCTTAAGACCGCGTTAACCTGTGTGCTGCATCCTTTTGGGGATGTAATTCTAGGTAAGCTTTGGAGCAAAGGATGTTCTTGTCTGCCATACCCGCGCCCTTGGCGCCGCAAACCACGGGCCATCCGGCGGCCCTGCCCCAGGACATGCGCAAAACGGACCCCGACACACGGGTCAGCGCGGTCAATTCCGGTGCATCCACTGATCTGGTGCGGGATGACCATCCGCGATCATCCCAGCAGGCCAAATTGGCTGGACATCTGGATCAAAAGGAAACCGCCCCGCCCACCATCCTGCAATTGAAAATCAATCGGATGTTGGCAGAGCAACAAGAAAAGCAATCAGAACAAGCCCAGACCGATCCCGACATTGGACAGGCCGAAAAAGCCGACACCATGTCGCAAACCCCACAAGCGGCCCGGAACCATGACGACGCCAGAATTGCCGAAAACATGTTTCAGGAACCGCCATCACTTGGGAAACCGGCTGAATTGACGGCGACGGCAAACAGCGCGGAAAAAACCTCCGCTACGGGACACGCCCCCGCAGCGAAAGAGCCGCAACCACGGCTCAACGGGGCCTATATGCCACCGGCCACCGACGAAGGGCACCGTGGCATGCAGGTTTCCTTTTCCGCCTAGGGCCTCTTTTCGAGACGTCTGAAATCAACCACGGCTATTCGCCAGTGGATTTTGTGTTTTCAAAACATGCAGAGGGCATAAAACTTTCCCTGCAACCCGCTGGTCACCCGCGCCATGCCGCCCCCTCCGCCCGCAAAGTTTACCATTAAGGCACTGAATTGGCGCGCAGTTCCCGTGCCTTCCACGCCGAATGTCGCGCATTTGACCATTTCCTTGTTTCTCGCACAGCTTTTGCATGCTTTTCACTGCCGCCATGCTGGCATATAAGCAGCCGCGGGCGCTGTGGCGTAATACGTCCTGCGAGGCAACAATTTATAGGTGAAACAGGAATGACCAAGACCAAGCATGACGCCGATGTGGCCTTTATCGAGGCGCTTGCGAAACTTCTTCGCGACAATGATCTGACCGAACTACAGGTCAAACGCGATTATGCCCAGGACGACAGCCTCAATGTCCGTGTCAGCCGCATGACCGCGCCCGCCGCCCCGGCCCAGCAAACCTTTGCCGCGCCCATGGCCGCCGCGCCGTCACCGGCAACTGTGACACCGGCCGCCGCACAAACCGATTCCGATCCTGCCAATCATCCGGGTGCGGTATCGTCGCCCATGGTCGGCACGATCTATCTTCAGGCAGAACCCGGCGCCGCCCCCTTTGTCAGTGTTGGCGACACCGTCGCCGAAGGCGACACGCTTCTGATTGTCGAAGCCATGAAAACCCTGAACCACATTCCTGCCCCGCGCGCGGGCAAAGTGACCCGCATTTTGGTGGCCGACACCGACCCGGTCGAATTCGGCACGCCGCTTGTGATCCTCGAATAGGGGCACAGCACATGTTCGACAAAATCCTGATTGCCAACCGGGGCGAAATTGCCCTGCGTGTCATCCGCGCCTGCCGTGAAATGGGCATCGCCAGCGTCGCCGTACATTCGACCGCTGATGCGGACGCAATGCATGTGCGCATGGCCGACGAATCAATCTGCATTGGCCCTGCACCTTCTCCGCAAAGCTATTTGTCGATCCCATCGATCATTGCAGCCTGCGAAGTGACCGGGGCCCAGGCAATCCACCCCGGCTATGGTTTTCTTTCCGAAAACGCCAATTTTGTTCAGGTGATCGAAGATCATGACCTGACCTTTATTGGCCCCACCGCCGAACATATTCGCGTCATGGGTGACAAAATCACCGCCAAGGACACGATGAAGGCGCTTGGCGTGCCCTGTGTGCCCGGCTCTGACGGGGGTGTCGCAACCCTGGAAGAGGCGCGCAAGCTCGGCCAGGAAATGGGATACCCCGTCATCATCAAGGCCACCGCTGGCGGCGGCGGCAAGGGTATGAAGGTCGCCACCTCCGACAAGGATATGGAAAAGGCCTTCATGACGGCCCGGGCCGAAGGCAAATCGAACTTCGGCAATGACGAAGTTTATATCGAAAAATACCTGCAAAAGCCGCGCCATATCGAGGTGCAGATTTTTGGCGATGGCAAAGGCCGTGCGGTGCATCTGGCGGAACGTGATTGCTCGCTCCAACGGCGGCATCAAAAGGTCTTTGAAGAGGCCCCCGGCCCCACAATCACCGCGGAAGAACGTGCACGCATTGGCAAGATCTGCGCCGATGCGATGGCCAACATCAACTATATCGGCGCTGGCACCATCGAATTCCTCTATGAAGACGGTGAATTCTATTTCATTGAAATGAACACCCGGCTTCAGGTCGAACATCCGGTGACCGAGGGCATCTTCGGCATTGATCTGGTGCGCGAACAAATTCGGGTGGCGGCCGGTCTGCCGATGTCCTTCGAACAGGATGACCTTCAGATCAACGGCCACGCGATCGAAGTGCGAATCAACGCCGAAAAAGTGCCGAACTTTTCACCCTGCCCCGGTAAGATCACCCAATACCATGCCCCTGGCGGCCTGGGGGTACGGATGGATTCCGCTCTCTACGACGGCTATTCCATCCCGCCCTATTACGACAGCCTGATCGGGAAATTGATTGTACACGGGCGTGATCGCGACGAGGCGCTTGCCCGTCTCAACCGCGCGCTTGGTGAATTGATTGTTGATGGGATCGACACCACGATTCCCTTGTTCCACGATCTTTTGGCCGAACCAGACATTCAATCGGGCAGCTATAATATCCATTGGCTGGAAAAATGGCTGGCGCGCAAATTCGGCTGATGAGATGACCGATGCCGGTGCAGCGCTGGATCCCGATCTCGTCCTGCGGGCCTATTCTTCGGGCCTTTTTCCCATGGCGGAACATCGCGACGACCCAGAAGTATTCTGGGTCGATCCGCGCCGCCGGGGTATTTTTCCGCTAGAGCGGTTCCATATCTCTCGGTCGTTGGCCCGCTCCATGCGCCGCCTTCCACATGATATGCGGATCAATACCGCATTTCCCGAGGTCATGCAGGCCTGTGCCGACCGCGCAGAAACCTGGATCAACCCGTTGATCTTTGATGTCTTTCAGAAATTTCACGCCCGTGGACAGGCCCACAGCCTGGAAATCTGGCAGGACGGCACCCTGGTTGGTGGTGTCTACGGGCTGACACTTGGTGCGGCGTTCTGCGGTGAATCCATGTTCTCGCGCCGCACAGACGCGTCGAAAATGGCATTGGCCTATCTTGTTGATCGGTTACGTCAAGGCGGGTTCACCCTGTTTGACACCCAGTTTCTAACCGAACATCTGGCGTCCCTAGGCGCGATAGAGATCCCGCGCGCGCGCTATCAAAAGCATTTACAAGAGGCATTGCAGCGCGACGCAGATTTCCTTGCACCGCCGCTGGCGCGGGCTCAGGACGTTCTGCACCGCAGCACCCACACGTCGTAGCGTGAATGGTCCAGGGCGTTCAACGCCGGGGATGACGCGATCATCCAGCCGGAAAACATCGGCTGAGACGCGCCTTTTTCCCAGATATTAAGAAAGGCAAAGGCATCCCCCGCTGGATTGCCTTCGGGGTAGCGGCATTCCGCCAGATCAATCCGCAGATTGCCAAAATTGGCAAGCCCGCCATTGGACAATTCGAAATCGGTCACGTCGCCCGACACTTTATCCAACCCACGCAGCACCGCGCCATTGCCTCGGCTGACCGCCTCTTGCGCCATCGCCGAAGCGGCAGCACAGGTCAGAAAGGCCCAGAGAATGGCGCGTATCATTCTTCGCTGTCCCCGCCGCCACCGACAAATTTCAGCAAAAGCGAGATCAAGCTGACGGCGCCCTGGGTATCTTCGATTTCCTGGCCGGGATCAAAATAGAACGGTGATCCCCCCGGCACGATTTCGACGAAATTGCCGCCCAACAGCCCCTCAGAGCTGATGGAAACCGCGCTGTCATCCGGGATCAGGATGCCATCCTTGACCGTAAAGACCGTGTCTGCGCGGTAGGTGTCGACGTTCAACGCCACATCGGTCACGGTTCCGATTTTGACCCCGGCGAGCCGAACATCCGTGCCGATCTGCACCCCTTCGAGCGAACGAAACGACGCTGTCAGCGGATAGCCCGCACTGGAATGCGACAATCCGGTTGCTTGCCCGGCGTAGACGACAAAACCGATAGCGGCGGCCAATACAGCGCCGCCGACCAAAACTTCTGTTGTATTTTCAGACATCTCGCGGCCTTATTCCGGCGTCCAAGCCTCATAATCCTGGCGCGCTGCGGGCTCTGGCGGCGCAAAGAGCCGGCAGGCGCATAGGCAAGCGGCGTGCCGGTCAGGTTTTCCTGATGCGGCTTTTCCCAGGTTTTATGCGTCAGGGGGCGTTCGGTTGGCGGTTCTTTCATCGTGTGATGCAGCCAGCCATGCCAATCGGCATTCACGCGGCTGGCTTCAACCTCGCCATTGAACATGACCCAGCGGCGTTTGCCGTCGCGGGTTTCGTAATACACGTTGCCCTGATCGTCATCGCCGACTTTGACACCTTTGCGGTTGGTATAAAGCGCGGTGTTCAGGGTCGATCCGTCCCACCAAGTCACAGCCCGTAAAAGCGTGTTCAGAATACCCATGGATGCCTCCGATATTTTCATCTTCGGTATGGACCAAGTGCACAAAAAGGTCCAGCGACAAGCGCCCTATCAAATGCGGCAGCGTCAAAAGAAAAAGGCCGGTCATCCCGGCCCTTTTCACAGATTATTTCTTGGGCCTTATCCCGCGGTTGCCGGGGTTTTTTCGGCATCCGCATAGATCATCAACGGGGCCGCGTCGGACATTACCGCCTCTTCGTTCACCACAACCTCGTCGACGTTTTCCATTCCGGGCAGGTCGAACATGGTGTCCAGCAGGATGTCTTCCAGAATCGACCGCAGACCACGTGCGCCGGTTTTGCGTTCAATCGCGCGTTTGGCGATCGAGGACAGCGCCTCATCCGTGAAGGAAAGCGACGTGTCTTCCAGTTCGAACAGACGCTGATACTGCTTGACCAATGCGTTTTTCGGCTGGGTCAGAATGGTGACCAACGCGTCCTTATCCAGATCTTCGAGCGTGGCCAAAACTGGCAGACGGCCGACAAATTCCGGGATCAGGCCGAATTTCAGCAGGTCCTCTGGTTCCAAATCCTTGAAAACCTCGCCAACGCCACGGTCATCATTGTCGCGCACATCGGCGCCAAATCCCATAGCGCTGCCTTTGCCGCGCTGCGCAATGATCTTGTCCAGACCGGCAAATGCGCCGCCGCAAATGAACAGGATGTTGGTGGTATCCACTTGCAGGAATTCCTGTTGTGGATGTTTACGCCCGCCCTGCGGCGGTACACTGGCAACTGTGCCTTCCATCAACTTCAACAGCGCTTGCTGCACACCTTCGCCCGAAACGTCACGGGTGATCGATGGGTTTTCCGATTTGCGGGTAATCTTGTCGACCTCGTCAATATAGACGATGCCGCGCTGCGCACGTTCGACGTTGTATTCGCTGGATTGCAGCAATTTGAGGATGATGTTTTCCACATCCTCGCCCACGTAACCCGCTTCGGTCAGCGTGGTGGCGTCCGCCATGGTAAACGGCACATCCAGAATACGCGCCAAGGTCTGCGCCAGCAGAGTCTTGCCGCAACCAGTCGGGCCAATCAGCAGAATATTGGATTTCTGCAATTCGATGTCGCCCGATTTCGCCGCGTGGTTCAACCGCTTGTAATGGTTGTGCACCGCAACCGAGAGAACCCGTTTCGCCACGGCCTGACCAATCACATAATCGTCCAGAACCTGGCAGATTTCTTTGGGCGTCGGCACCCCTTCCGAAGATTTGAGACCGGCGCTTTTGGTCTCTTCTCGGATGATGTCCATGCACAGCTCGACACATTCATCACAGATGAAAACGGTCGGTCCGGCAATCAGCTTACGAACCTCATGCTGGCTCTTGCCGCAGAAGCTACAATAAAGGGTGTTCTTGCTGTCACTGCCGGTCGTCGTTGCCATATCTCACCTTTCGCAGCTATTGTCTGCTTTTTTTGGCGATGTACCTAACATCACCACGGGCCTTCCACCCAACTTAGGGCAGGCAGCAGGGGGTCACAATTGCAAAATCGCCCCTGCTGCAACTCGCTTAGCTTTCGTCGCCTTCTCGGGCACGATTTTCGACGATTTCGTCGATCAAACCCCATTCTTTGGCGTCTTCGGGCGACATAAAGTTATCGCGCTCCAATGCAGCCTCGACTTTTTTCAGGGTTTGCCCGGTGTGGCGCACGTAGATCTCATTCAAGCGGCGCTTCAATTTCAGCGTTTCTTCTGCATGGATCATGATATCCGTCGCCTGCCCCTGATAGCCACCGGACGGTTGGTGCACCATGATACGGCTGTTCGGCAGCGAGAACCGCATGCCCGCCTCACCCGCCGTCAACAGCAGCGACCCCATTGAGGCCGCCTGGCCAATGACCAGCGTGCTGACCTTGGGTTTGATGTATTGCATCGTGTCATAAATCGACAATCCCGATGTCACCACGCCGCCGGGGCTGTTGATATACATCGAAATGTCTTTCGACGGATTTTCCGCCTCGAGATGCAACAATTGCGCCACGATCAGCGACGACATGCCGTCGTGCACCGGGCCGCTGACAAAAATGATCCGCTCCTTCAGCAGGCGCGAAAAAATATCATAGGCGCGTTCGCCCCGGCTCGTCTGTTCGACGACCATGGGCACCAATGTGTTCATATAGGTATCAATCGGGTCTCGCATTTTGGCCTGCCTCTTGCGCTGGGGGCGTTCATACCCCGCCGGAATTACCAGAGTCTTAGTCATGGGTTTGGGGGGCTGCAAGGGCCGACCGAAAAACAGCCTTCTCACCCGGCCGACCACCCCGCTCGATAAAACGGAAACAGATCACCCCAAGAGCGCGCCTTACGTCCGATTGACGCAAGGCCCCCGCCACAGGGCAATCCAGGGTCGTTAGGCCACCCGTTTTATTGTTTCTTTTCTCGCAAAAGCTGCACCGACCTTGCCGGTGGCAAAGTTCATCGTGCCACAATCGCCAACGTAAACCACCGGAAGATTCGAATAGCGGCTCTGAATGCGGTTTTTGAGCTCTTCGCCGCTGAGATCGCCGAACATGCCCTCGTCTATCAGGACAACCGATGGGAGCTTGAAACTGTCAAGGAGGTCAAGCGCTTCGCCCCCGGATGCGGTGTGGCGCACCTTGCGACGTTGATGGTTGAGATGGCCAAAGAATTTGGACGAAGATTGCGTTTCATTTGCCACCAGCAAGATATCATAATGGCTGTCTTCCTCCGCTGTGACCGGGCCGTTTTCAACGGCCTGTTCCCGCAGTTTTCTGGCCGACGAAATTGGCATGGCCACCGCAATCGACGTGCCTTTGCCAAGCTCGCTGTTGATCAGCAACCCGCCGCCCAGTTGCTGGCAAATGCCATTGACCGATGCCAGGCCAAGACCGCTGCCTTTCCCAACCCCTTTGGTGGAAAAATAGGGTTGAACAGCCCGCGCCACTGTTTCGTCATCCATACCGCTGCCGCTGTCGGTAACCTCGATCACAACGTAGTTTCCAGGGGTGAGACCCGCATTGAAATTAAACGTCGCCGCATAGCCATTGGTAATGTGACGTTCCTTGATCTCTACATTGATCTCGCCCCCGCCCGGCATTGCGTCGCGGGAATTCACCAAGAGATTGAGCAAGGCCCGCTCCAGCGTGGCATCGTCGATTTGGACGCCCGCGATTTTATCTTCCTCGGAATGAAGAGACACCGAAATATTTTTGGGTGCGACCCGACCGAACAATTTGATGACCTGCTGAGCCACCGACAAAACATCGCTTTCCGCTGAGTTGAGACGTGATTTGCGCCCGGTTTCAAGCAGTTGCTTGGTCAATCCCGCAGCCCGATCCGCGGCTGAAATCGCTTCTCCGACATATTGAGGCGCCTTTTCCGGATCCAATTCGATCAGTTCCAGATTGCCGCGCAGGGCGGTCAATGCATTGTTGAAATCATGGGCGACACCCGCAACGATCTGGCCCAGAACCCGCAAATTCTCGTCACGTTCGCTATTGATTTCAACACTTTGGATCGCCTTGCTGGAGGCGGATTCCAACGCCGCGCTGCGATGTTCCTCAACCTCGAGCCGGTCAATCAAATAACCAACAACAAAGGCCGATCCGATCAGCACCGAAATCATCGCGCTGCCCAAAAACACCAGTCGAAAATCAGCGGTCATAAGCTCGCGCACCGTCAGCGCGCGGGTCAAACCGCAAAACCCAAGCACCGCCAGAATGGATAGCAGAACCGACACACGCAGAATCCGGCTCTTGGGGCTGCTGCCAAGCAGGCCCCGAAAATGCGCACTGTCACGGGACGAGGCGATGAAGGCCAAGGTCAATGTGAAAATGCCGCCCGCTGTATGCAGGGCCATTTCACTAAAGCCAAATACGTCGCGCACCGAGTTGGACACAAAGATCTGGGCCATGATCGCCGTGCCGGAAATCAACGCACAGAGAAACCCGGCCGCCACAGCCATGGCCCGGCCCGCGGTGAATTTCATGGCAAGCCCGGCCATCGAACACGCCAGACACACCAGACAAAACGCGGTGGCCGGGGCCATTGCATCGCTGGTGCCCAGCCCCTGCAACGACGGAGGTGTCCGGTAAGAGGCCAGAACAATCAGGAGCAGCCCAGCCGCCATGACCAGTGGAATCACCTTTGGCCATCGGTTCACCGCCGCCAGCGTGCCAACCGCCGCCAGGGCAAGTGCCATGGCCGTTTCCGGCACCATTGCGGGCATCTCTGGGCGAATCCGGACAACGGTTTCCGTCCCGACACCCCAACCAACCACCAGCACAGCAAGCGCCGTGACCAGCACCGCAAGAGCAAACAGGCTCTCTATCTTACTGAGATCTCTGAAAAAACGTTTTGCAGGAAACAACATTCCTTAACCCCGCCACCACAATCAAACACATCGAATGCAGCCAGATTATCGCAGCGTGGTTTCGGAGAGATGAAATCGTTCAGAGTTTAATCACTTCCGGATCGGGGATTGCGGGCTGCAAATCAACCGATCCGGCCGTGCCTGGCCCATAATCGTCAGGACCAATCCTGAAGCCGCGCCACATATCGCGCCAGCGTATCAATTTCCAGATTGATCCGGTCGCCCAGTTTGACCCTGCCCCAAGTGGTGGCCTGTTTGGTGTGGGGAATGAAATTGATGCCGAAATCACGGCCCTTAACCTCATTCACGGTCAGCGATGTGCCATTCAACGCCACAGATCCTTTGGGCGCGATGAATTTCGCCAATTTCTCTGGCGCCCGAAAGGTCACCCGCGTGCTGTCGCCCTCGTCCTGCATGGACACGATTTCGGCCACGCCATCCACGTGGCCCGAAACGATATGGCCGCCCAATTCATCCCCAACCTTCAGCGCCCGTTCCAGATTTACGGCATGGCCATCGGACCAGGTATCAAGATTGGTTTTGGACAGCGTTTCCGCACTGATGTCCACGTCGAACCAGCCCTCGCCAAGCGCCACAGCGGTCAGACAAACCCCGTCACAGGCAATTGACGCGCCGATGTCGATTGTCGCGGTGTCATAGCCGGTTGCGATCCGTGCCCTTAGGTCACCATGGTGTTCCAACGCCTGAATTCGACCAATATCGGTAATAATTCCGGTAAACATCTAACTATTCCCTCGCCGGTTTCTTCCCTTTCAGCCATAATTTGGTCCATATCCAAGGGTAAAAGGGGTATGTGAACCATATGAGGGAATTCTGTCTGATGGGCAACGTCGCCGGAAAGAAAAGGGTTTTCCTGTTCCTCCAGGGTCCGCATGGCCCCTTCTTCAACCGGTTGGGCAAGATGTTGCGCATGACCGGGGCAGAGGTCTGGCGGATCGGTTTCAATGCCGGTGACCGGGCGTTTTGGTTCCACCCCCAAAGCTATATCCCCTTTACCGGCGAAGTGGCCGAATGGCCGGAAACATTTGCCGATTTGGTGGCCGAAAAACAGGTCACCGATATCGTTCTTTATGGCGACACACGCGCCATCCACGCCATTGCGGTGGAAAAGGCCAATGAACTTGGCCTGAACGTTCATGTCTTCGAAGAAGGGTACATGCGCCCCTATTGGGTGACCTATGAACGCGGCGGCACCAACGGTCATTCGCGGCTGATGGATATGCCGGTCGAAACCATGCAAGAGACCCTGCAATTGTCGGATATGGAGGCCCCTCTGCCCCCCGGCCATTGGGGCGACACCCGCCAGCACGTGTTTTACGGCGCGCTCTATCATTGGTTCGTGATGTTCCGAAACGGCGATTACCGTAATTTCGCCGCCCATCGTGACCTGCCGGTGACGGCGGAATTCGCATTATACCTCAAACGGTTGCTGTTGATGCCATTGCATTCCGCCGAACGGGCGATTGCCACGCTTGGCATTCGCAACGGCGGATATCCCTATCATCTGTGCCTGCTGCAGTTGGAACATGATGCCTCATTCCTGAAACATTCACCCTTTACCCGGATGACAGAATTTCTGGAACTTGTAGTCGAGGGGTTTGCCCGCGGCGCCCCGGGGCATCATCATCTGGTGTTCAAGGCGCATCCGCTGGAAAACGGTCGCACCAATATCCGGGGTGAATTGAAGCGCCTGACGCGGAAATACGGCGTCGAGGGACGGGTGCATCATGTGCGCGGCGGCAAGCTTGCCCCGCTGTTGAATGATGCACGCAGCGCGGTCACGGTAAATTCCACCGCCGGGCAACAGGTGCTGTGGCGGGGCATCCCGTTGCGGGTGTTTGGCAAGGCGGTTTACGCCAAACCGGAATTTGTCTCGTCCCAACCGCTGAAAGAGTTTTTTGAGGCGCCTCAGCGGCCCGACAACCGCGCCTACAAGGATTATCGCCGCTATCTGTTGGAAACCAGCCAGATCCCGGGCGGGTTTTATTCGGCCAAGGGACGGCGGCAGTTGATGCGCCTGGTGGTGGATATGATGCTGTCGCCAGAAGATCCCTATGACGACTTCAAATCCGGCACCGCCGCCCCACGCCAGCAATTGCGACTGGTGACGTGATGGTTGACGTCACGGCCCAATCGGCCCGGTGACGTCGCTGAACCAACTGAATGTCGTCCGACAACCGGCGAAATTCCTTGGCAAATCCCGAAATACACTGTGCCCAAATGACAACGTAGAGGCCTTGACTTGCGCAACCGCAAGCAGGTGCTGGATTTTTGTGACGTATTCCGGTAAATTAGCAAAAAAAGCTGAGGCAGCATAACGACAAGGTCGAGGAGACCGAGCAGTGAAGAACCGTCACAACCGATGGGCCCGTTCCGTGGCCCTGCTTCTTGCCGTATCAATGGTGGCCTCTTGTGGCCTGCCCCGATCCGGCCCAAACAAACGCGAAATCTTTTCCGGCTCTGTGCAGCAACAGGGTGATGCCTTTGTTGTGTCGGTAAACGACAGGGTCACGCGCGCAACGGGCGTTGTCCCGGCGCTCGGGTTTTCTGAGTCCTTCAAGAATGCGCAGGTGATCGGGTCCGATATGATTCGTCCCGGCGATACGCTGGGTCTGACGATCTGGGAAAACGTCGATGACGGCCTTCTGGCAAGCGAAACATCGTCTTCGACCGTTCTGGAAGAGGTGCAGGTTGACGGCGCAGGCTTTGTCTTTGTGCCCTATGCGGCCGGATCAAGGCCGCCGGCAACACAACCGAGGCGCTGCGCCGCATCATCACCCGCAAGCTGGAAGAACAGACCCCCGATCCCCAGGTTGAAATTCGCCGCGAGGCCGGTGACGGATCGACAGTGTCGATCGTCGGTGCCGTGGGTGGCCAGGGCATTTATGCAATCGAACGGCCCACCCGCACCCTGTCCTCCATGCTCGCCCGGGCTGGCGGTGTGACCATCGAACCCGAAATTGCCCAGATCACGGTCACCCGTGGCCGCCAATCCGGCGAGATCTGGTTCCAGGATCTGTATGAATATCCCGAAATGGACATTGCCCTGCGTGGCGGGGACAAGATCCTGATCGAAGAAGACAGCCGGGCATTTGTGGCTCTTGGCGCAACCGGTGCGCAATCGCGCGTGCCGTTTGAAAGCCAGACCCTGTCCGCGGTTGAGGCCATTGCCCAGGTTGGCGGGCTTCTGGCGACATCCGCCGACCCCACCGGCGTCTTCATCATTCGCAACGAGGTTCAGGAAATTGCCGCCAGCGTTTTGGGCCGCGACGATCTGACCGGCGATCAACGCATGGTCTACGTTCTGGATCTGACCGAGCCTAACGGGCTTTTCCTGGCGCGGGATTTCGTGATCCGTGACGATGACCTGCTTTATGTCACCGAAGCGCCGTTTGCCCAATGGTCGAAAACCATTGCGGCTGTGACCGGATCGCTGGGCGCGGTCACCACTGTGACATCGGCGGCCTCATCCGTTTCGGCGCTGAGCTCTGGTTCCGGCGGCTAAGACCGGTGGCGATGCCGTCCAATGACAAGATCAACGCCGGGGTGGCAACATCCCGGCGTCTTTACGTCTATAACGGCGGGTTTCTGAAACAGCCGCGGTTGCGGCGGATTTTGCATCTTGCGGGCTATGACATTCGGCTTGGCCTGCCCGGTGCCAATGATCTGGTGGGGATCTGGGGGCAAAGCCCGACGGCCCATCGCGGCCAGACCATCGCCGCCAAACGGGGCGTTGGCCTTGTGCGGATCGAAGATGCCTTTCTGCGGTCGCTGCACCCCGGCCGCGCCGGGGGCGAACCGCCCCTAGGCTTGATGATTGACCATAATGCGGTGCATTTCGACCCGTCATGCCCCTCTGACCTTGAACGCCTCTTGGCGACAGAGCCGCTGGATGATGCAGGTCTTTTGACCCGTGCAGCGGATGCCATTGCCCGCATCCAATCCGCACATCTCACCAAATATTCCGGGTTTCCGCTTGCCGAACGCCCCCCCGCCCCCGGTTATGTGCTGGTGATTGACCAGACCCGTGGCGATTCTGCGGTTACCGCATCCGGCGCGGGACGGGCAGAATTTCTGGAAATGCTGGTGTTCGCGCAAGAGGAACATCCCGGCGCGCGGGTGATCATCAAGACACATCCCGAAACCGCACGCGGCCTGCGCCCCGGATATTTCGGCCCCGAAGATTGCAACGACCGCATTTCACTACTGTCCGATCCAATCAGCCCCTGGCAGTTGATGGAAGGCGCGGTCGGGGTTTACACCCTGTCGTCGCAACTTGGGTTCGAAGCGATTTTTGCCGGCCATAAGCCACGGGTCTTTGGCCAGCCCTTCTATGCCGGTTGGGGGCTGACCACAGATGAACGCCCGGTGCCGCGCCGCCAGCGCAGCCTGACGCGAAACCAGTTGTTTGCCGCCGCGATGATCCTTTATCCCAAATGGTACGACCCGTACCGGGATCAGCTGTGCGAGATCGAAGGCACCTTGGACGCCTTTGAGGCGATGACCCGCGCCTGGCGCGAGGATCAAGGCGGTTGGGTGGCCTCTGGCATGCGGTTGTGGAAACGCCGACCGCTGCAAAAGGTGTTTGGCCGCGAAAAGCCGATGGTGTTCGAAGACGACACCGCAAAAGCACGCCAGATCGCCACATCCAGGGACCGCCGCCGCATGGTCTGGGCCGGGAAATCCGGCGCGCTGGACCAGGTGGTGCGGGTCGAGGATGGTTTTCTACGGTCGCGCGGCCTCGGCGCTGAGCTGGTGCCACCGCTGTCATTGGTGGCGGATGATCTGGGCATCTATTACGATCCCTCTCGCGAAAGCCGATTGGAACGCTTGCTGAACCAATCCGGCGCCCTGCGCGCGGATGAGTTGCACCGCGCCGCAAAATTGCGCCGCGAGATCCTGAAAGCCGGATTGAGCAAGTATAACCTGCGCGGCGCGATCCCCGATTTGCCGGCAGGTCACCGTATTCTGGTCCCCGGTCAGGTGGAGGATGATGCCTCGATCCTGACCGGGTGCAGCGACGTCAAAACCAATCGCGCATTGTTGCAAGCCGCACGTGACGCCAACCCGGACGCGGTCATCCTGTGGAAACCGCACCCGGACGTCGAAGCCGGGTTGCGGCAGGGTGTCGTTGAAAACCCATTGGAGCTGGCGGATATGGTGCTGGAACGTGCCGATCCGGTGGCGCTGCTCGATCAGGTGCAGGAGGTCTGGACAATGACCTCTTTGCTGGGCTTCGAGGCGCTGTTGCGCGGGGTAAAGGTCACGACATTGGGCGCGCCGTTTTACGCGGGCTGGGGGCTGACCGATGACCTTGGCGATGTGCCGCCAAGACGCAAGGCGCGGCTGACATTGGATGGGCTGACCCATGCGGTGCTGATTGCCTATCCTCGGTATTTTGATCCGGTGACCAACCTGCCCTGCCCGCCCGAAGTTGTGGCCCAACGTCTGGCCGAGGGCACGCTTCCCGGGCCCGGTGTCGGCAATCGGCTGCTGGCCAAACTGCAAGGTGTCTTTGCCAGCCATTCCCATCTTTGGCGGCGGCAATAGCCGGTCCACGAATGGTTTTTTCGCGGCGTGCTATCCGCGGGATCGACACCAGCGCGTCATCACATCGGCCCCAACGGCGCGGGTCTCAACCAGGTTCAATCGCGGTGCCTCGGCCAGATGTTCCAGCCCCAAGGCGCCAACGCCCGGCTGGCCTTCGGCCCCCAACATCATGCCGGCATGAAAGCATATCAGCTTATCCACCAGCCCCGCCGCCAAAAGCGATGCCGCCAGATGCCCGCCGCCTTCGCAGAACACCCGCGTCAAACCGGCACTGCCAAGCGCCTGAAGCACCGAAGTCACATCAACCTGTCGGCCGATCAACGGACAGGGGACAAGCCGCGCGCCCAGCCCGGCCCAGGCATCACGCAACGACGGATCCGCATCCGGCCCATGACAGAGCCAGACCGGCACATCACCGGCGCTGCGCGCCAATTCCCCGGTCAATGGCAGATCGAGACGGCGCGACACCACAATGCGCACAGGTTGGCGCGTGATGCCCAGCCCGCGCACGGTCAACGAAGGATCATCAGCCCGCGCCGTGCCAGCCCCGACCATGACCGCATCGTGACGGGCCCGCAGCCCATGCACCTCGCGGCGCGCCTCGGGTCCGGTGATCCACTGGCTTTCACCGGTGGCGGTGGCAATGCGACCATCAAGCGATGCGGCCAGTTTCAGTGTCATAAAAGGGCGGCCCTGATCCTGACGCAGGAAGAAACCGGCGTGATCCTGTGCGGCCTGATCCGACCCGATGCCGGTGGTCACCGCGATCCCGGCGGCACGCAGCATGGCAAAGCCGCGCCCGGATACACGCGCATCCCGATCCTCGAACGGCGCAACCACACGGGCAATACCTGCCGCGATCAACGCCTCGGCGCAGGGCGGTGTCTGGCCATGATGGGAACAGGGTTCCAAGGTGACATAGGCCGTCGCGCCGCGTGCATCCGCGCCCGCCCCGGCCAGGGCCACGGGTTCCGCATGCGGGCGGCCGCCCGGCTGGGTCCATCCCCGCCCGATCACCCGGCCGGATTTGACGATCACACAGCCCACAGCCGGATTTGGCCAGCAAAGCCCCATGCCCCGCCGCCCAAGTCGCAATGCATGTGCCATGTGGCGATCGTCAACGTCGCTCATGTCACGGCCTTTTGTGCCTGCATCAGCCGATCAGCTTTCCTTTGGGCCGTCCGGGCGCAGCTCGCTGACGAATTTGTCGAAATCATCGGCAGCCTGAAAATTCTTGTAGACGCTGGCAAAGCGCACATAGGCGACGGTGTCGATCCGCGCCAAGCTCTCCATCACGATCTCGCCAATCTGTTTCGAGTTGATGTCGGTTTCACCCATGCTTTCCAGACGCCGCACGATGCCGGAAATCATCTGGTCCATGCGTTCGGGTTCGACAGGACGTTTTTGCAGCGCGATGCGGATCGATCGTTCCAGCTTGTCGCGGTCAAAATCCTCGCGGCGGCCATTCGATTTGATCACCACCAGATCGCGCAGCTGCACCCGTTCATAGGTGGTAAACCGCCCCGCACAGGCCGGACAAAACCGCCGCCGCCGGATCGACACATGGTCCTCGGCCGGACGTGAATCCTTGACCTGGGTATCAATATTTCCGCAAAACGGACAGCGCATTGGCCGTTCCCCTTATCTCTGTTCCGCCTCTTTGTGGGTCTATTTGCCCACTTATCCACAAAGTATAGAAGCAACGCCCGCATTTGGGTAGAGACAAAATCGAAGAACATAGGGCAGCGCGTGAAGGTCAAGGGGGAAAGCAGCGGAAAATTTCCCCAAAGATGATTTTTGCAGCAGGTGCATATGGGGGCCAGCCCCCGTCGCCTCTGGCAACTCCCCCGGGATATTTGTGAACAGAAGAAGCGCCCGGCGTATTGGACCAAGCGCCGGGCCAAGCGCGCGGGGAACCGGCGCTCAAGCCTTGTCGGGAAAGAGCGCAGACCAGTCAGGTTCGGATTGTGTGCCCGCCTGAAGCGCCTTTTCGCGGCTTTCCATCCAGGCATCAATCTGATCCGGGTCCGGGTCGACCTTCTCCATCCAGCGCAAGCACCATTCAAATTCCTGGCGCAGGACTTCGTCACTGAGGCTGGTGAGATCGCGGGTCGGGTTGTTCCAACGCGGACCGCCCAAATAGACCGCAGCATACATGATCCGCGCGGTGCGCGGTGCCGTGCCATTGACCAACAAGGCCTCGTAGAACATGCGATGCACGTCTTCCCAGGGGCGGGTGTGGTAGGTCGCCAGGCCCTCGTTGCCGACACCACAAAAGGCATCATGCAAGGCCGCTGCCAGCAGGTATTCCCGGCTTTGCCGGTCGCCCATCACCGTGGCCAGAACCGCAGGAATCGAAGCCCCATCGGTCAGTGTTTTGGCCGGCGCGGTCCAGTGATCGCCCTGCGCATCAATGAATGTCAGATCAGCCTTGGTCGGGAACAGTGCCTGAGACCGGTCATCGACAAAGACCGGCGCGCCGGCGACTTCCAACGGGCCGCCAATGAACCGGCAGAAATCGCTGTTGCCGGTCAGGCTGACGCAGCTGATGGTCTGGGTGTCGGTTTGTTGCGTTACATAAAACGTCAGGGCCGCGCCCAGCACCGCGCCACAGCCCAGAAGGCTGGCCCATAGAATTTTGCGGCTGCGGCGTGATCTGGATTGATCCGGCATGGGGTTCAACACGGGTCCTGATGTCTGATGTCGCTGGTATTGGTAGCGGATTTTGCCGGGACGGCAAGTATGGGAAACCTGCCCCCGGCGTCCAGTTTGGCGGATTCGCCCCGGAAGTTGCAGGGGCTAGCCGAGATGCGCGGCGACCTGGCGATGGTGAGGCGCGGCACGATGTTCAAACACATAGATCCCTTGCCAGGTGCCCAGCCGCAACCGGCCATTGGTCACCGGGATCGACAGCGAGACCGGCAAGAGAGCGGCCTTGATATGCGCGGGCATATCATCCGGCCCTTCCTGAAGATGGGTCACGAACGCCATATTCGGGTCATTGGCGGGCGGTACCAGACGGTCGAAATAGGCCAGCAGATCGACACAGACCGACGGATCGGCGTTTTCCTGAATCAGCAGGCTGGCGGATGTATGCCGGATCAACAGCGACAGCACGCCGGTGCGCGGCTCCACCGCTTCGACCCAAGCCTCGACCTCACGGGTGAATTCATAGAGCCCGGGGCCCGCCGTCGGAATTGTAAATGTGGTTTGCATCGCGCCTTAGCTTTCGATCAAAGCCTTCAGGTTGGCCAGACCGCGTTCATAATCACCGCCCACCCAGCCGTCCATCATCACCCCCATCCAGCGTGCCAGCAGGTTCATTCCGGTGTCGGTCGCAAAGCCCCAGGTGACTGAGGTGCGACCATCCGCTTCGACCAGGGAAAACTGTGCCTCTGCCCGACCCATGTCGCCAAAATCCAATGCAGTCACCACAAGTGTGTCCGGCTCTGATGTGATGATCTCCTGGCTGCCGCTGCCGACCTGCGGCACATCCGACTGCCATTCCAGACGGTTGCCGACGCCGCTGTCCGGGCCGCTGTATGTCAGGGCCACATCGGGATCACGCGCCAGCCAGGGGGACCAGTTTTCCGTCGCCTTCATGCTGTTCACATGCGGAAAGACCGCCGCGGCCGGGGCATTGATTTCGACACTGCGAAGCACTTCGACATGGCGCGGCAGCAGAAAAGCACCGGCCACAAAGACCACGGCCAACAAAATGACTAGCCGCAACAGATGCTTCAGAATACCCAATGGACCCTCCAATGCTTGCCTCAGGATAACATCAATCCAAGATCCGGTCACCGGGAATGTGCGCCTGGCCAGCCGACAGGCGCATCGCACGAAAACGTGCAATTTTCGGGACTTCTCAGAACCGTATCTCTGGCTATCCTGCCCGCATGGCCAACCCGGCACTGGCTCGCCCCATCACGGAGATATTCCAATGAATGAAATGACGCCCACCCCCCGCATGACCGCCAAGGATTTCGACCAGGAGCTTCTGGACCTTTATGACTTTTACGCACACGGCAAGATCAGCAAGCGCGAGTTCCTTGAAAAAGCGGGGAAATTCGCCGTCGGCGGCGTGACCGCAGTGGCACTGCTGAATATGCTCAGCCCGAATTATGCAATCGCAGAGCAGGTGAAATTCACCGATCCGGACATCACCCCGGAATATATCACCTATCCTTCGCCCAATGGGCACGGCGATGTGCGCGGCTATCTTGTTACGCCGACAAATGTCGAAGGCCCGATGCCTGCGGTGATTGTCGTGCACGAAAATCGCGGTCTGAACCCCTATATCGAAGATGTGGCGCGGCGGGTGGCCAAAGCCGGGTTCATCGCGCTGGCGCCGGACGGGCTCAGCTCGGTTGGTGGATACCCCGGCAATGATGCCGAAGGCCGGGACCTGCAGCGCACGGTTGACGGCGTGAAATTGATGAATGATTTCTTCGCCGCCTATGAATTCATGGCGGCCAGTGACACAACTACCGGCAAGGTCGGTTGTGTCGGGTTCTGTTATGGTGGCGGTGTGTGCAACGCTTTGGCCGTGGCTTATCCTGAACTAGGTGCCTCTGTGCCGTTTTACGGACGTCAGGCCAGTGCCGAAGATGTGCCCAAAATCCAGGCGCCGCTGCTGTTGCAATATGGCGAGCTGGACACCCGGATCAACGAAGGCTGGCCCGCCTATGAAGCGGCGTTAAAGGAGCATGGCAAGACCTACACCGCGCATATCTATCCCGGCGTGAACCATGGCTTTCACAATGATTTAACGCCCCGCTACGATGAGGACGCCGCAGAACTGGCCTGGCAGCGTACCATCGCGCATTTCAACACCTATCTGCGATAGGCTCAGTTCTCAAAGCAGGCGATTTGGCCTGCGGTGCGTTGATCCAATGGCATGGCGCATACTTCTGTTTGGCTTTCGGTTTCCGGCCCCAGAAATGCAGAGGGCTGGAGCCACGCCTGCCGCACCACGCCATCAAAGCGCACTTCCTGCAATGTCAGCTGCGCATCGGTGCCGACATGGGCGGTGGCCATGGTCGGGGCCATCAAGGGCGATGCAAGTGCAAGGGCGGCGGCGGTAGCGAATTGTAATGTTTTCATGTCGTTGTCTCCTGTCCCCCTCAGATGGGGACAAAAGACGGCAAAGCCAATCCGCCACGCCTATACATCTGCGCACATGCTTGGTGCGCGACCGCAGTGTCACATCATTGTGTGCGGGACTGTGTGTGGGACCATTTAGTCTGGCACTACTTTGTCCGGCAAAATTCATGCCAAACCGGTCCGGCAAAGCATCAAACTATGACTGTCGGCAATAACAAACGCGATTGTGGGCTGGGTTGTCAATGCACCTGCCCCCGAAACGCGAAGCGCCGCCCCCATGGGCGGCGCTTTTGATAGAAATGCAGCAATCAGGCTTATTCAGCAGGCTCAACTGCCATTTTTTGCGGCGGTGCCGAAATGGTGAAACCGGATTTCTCCAGCGCACGAATGGCCGCACGGCCTGCCTTGGTGCTCGCCTTGCGGGCGGATTTCCAGGCGGCATTCAGCTCTTCTTTGCTGGCTCCGGGATTGGCGGCCTTGAACTCTACGCGCCAAAAATTACGGGCGATAGTGCGGGCTACCCGGCGCCGCGTTTTTTGCTCGGCTGTGAGCGGGGTATTTTTTTTCTCCACGGTGATTTTCCTCAAACCAAAAGGAGGGGTGCCCGGGAACCGGACACGGGCACCAGGATAGGTGCGCCAAATTCCGGATATCGCCAATCTCTGATTCCACAAAGAGAATTCAGCGAGATAGATAAACCTTTAATAACTTTACCAAATTTGCGCTGGTTTGCGCGCCGGGAACTGAGGCAGGTTGCCCTGCCCCCCCCCAAAGGATCACGGGAAAATTGCGTCGCCCTGTTGGTCGATCATCTGCTTGGCCTTGTTGACCGATGCGTCGATCGCATCCTTTTCGCTGTTGATCACATCGGCCCGGATCATCAGATGGCTTTTGGTTTCGCCATCTTCGGTTTTTTCAATACGCGCCCCGATGCGAAAGCCCCCCGGACCGCTGACCGGTTCGGGAAAGATGTTAAATCCAGCATATTCCACCGGCGTCGGGCCAGAACTCTTTGCCCCGGTCCCGCCACCAAACAATTTCGAAAACAACGACATCACAGCCCCCTACTGATCAAGGAAGCTGCGCAGCTTGCGCGACCGGCTGGGGTGTTTCAGCTTGCGCAGCGCCTTGGCTTCGATCTGACGAATACGTTCACGGGTCACGCTGAACTGCTGGCCCACTTCTTCAAGCGTGTGATCGGTGTTCATGCCGATGCCGAACCGCATCCGCAACACACGTTCCTCACGCGGGGTAAGCGACGACAACACGCGCGTCGTGGTTTCCTTCAGGTTTTCCTGAATGGCGGAATCCAGTGGCAGCACCGCGTTCTTGTCTTCGATGAAATCGCCAAGCTGGCTGTCTTCTTCGTCGCCAATCGGGGTTTCCAGCGAAATCGGCTCTTTGGCGATTTTCATCACCTTGCGAACCTTTTCCAACGGCATTTGCAGCTTTTCGGCCAGCTCTTCCGGCGTCGGCTCGCGGCCGATTTCGTGCAGCATCTGGCGCCCGGTGCGGACCAGTTTGTTGATCGTCTCGATCATGTGCACCGGGATACGAATGGTGCGCGCCTGATCGGCAATCGACCGGGTGATCGCCTGACGAATCCACCAGGTCGCATAGGTCGAGAATTTATAGCCGCGACGGTATTCGAACTTGTCCACCGCCTTCATCAGGCCGATGTTGCCTTCCTGAATAAGATCAAGGAATTGCAGGCCACGGTTGGTGTATTTCTTGGCGATGGAGATCACGAGACGCAGGTTGGCCTCGACCATTTCCTTTTTCGCCTGACGGGCCTCTTTTTCGCCTTTCTGAACCTGACCGACGATGCGGCGGAATTCGGAAATATCCAGACCCACGTATTGACCAACCTGCGCCATTTCGGCGCGATATTCTTCGATCTTGTCCGAGAACCGCTCAATGAACATCTGCCAGCCGCGACCGGATTTTTCGCCCATCCGCTCCAGCCAGGTGGGGTCAAGCTCGCGCCCGCGATAGGCCTCGACAAATTCACGCCGGTTGATCCGCGCCTGATCGGCCAGTTTCACGATAGAGCTGTCAATCGCCATGATCCGGCGGTTGATGCCATACAGCTGGTCAATCAGCGCCTCGATCCGGTTGTTATGCAGATGCAGCCCGTTCACCAGTTCGACAATCTCGGAGCGCAGCTGTTGATAGACCGCTTCGTCCTGCTTGCTGAACGAATTGTCTTCGTTCAGGGTCGCGGAAATCCGGCTGTCCTGCATCTCCGACAGGTGAATATAGTCGTCCGCAATCCGGTCCAGCGTTTCCAGAACCTGCGGCTTCAGCGCGGTTTCCATCGCCGCCAGCGACATATTGGCCTGTTCGTCTTCTTCGTCGTCGTCATCGTCTTTGGAAATCGGATTTCCGTCGGCGTCCAGCTCTGGCCCGGTGTCGGGCTTTGGCGCAGACGACACATTGGCCGCCGTGGCCGGAACTACCGGTTCGCCGACAACGCCCTCTTCATCCTCCATCTGACCAGAGAATGTGGTCTCAAGATCAATGACGTCGCGCAGCAGAATGTCTTCGCTCAGAAGTTCGTCGCGCCAGATGGTGATCGCCTGAAAGGTCAGCGGGCTTTCACAGAGCCCAGCGATCATCGTGTTGCGGCGGCCTCGATCCGTTTGGCAATCGCGATCTCGCCTTCGCGCGACAGCAATTCGACCGATCCCATTTCACGCAGATACATCCGCACCGGATCGTCGGTGCGATCCAGTTTTTCCGACGCCCCGGAGGAAAGCGTAACCTCGCCCGGTTTCTTGGTTTCGACCAGATCGGTCGCACCTTTGTTTTCGTCTTCTTCGGATTCTTCGTCGTCTTCCGTGACCTGGATGCCCATTTCGGACAGCATCGACATCACATCCTCGATCTGGTCAGAGCTGACCTGATCAGGCGGCAGAACGTTGTTCAGTTGGTCATAGGTAATATATCCGCGCTCGCGCGCTTCGGCGATCATCTTCTTGACGGCCGTCTGGCTCATGTCAAGCGATGCGTCTTCCGGGGCGTCCGTCTTCTGATCGTCGGTATCTTTGGCGGCCATGCGGGGCTCCTGTTTGCGGCGCAGATGATTCGCGGTTTGATCATTACCGAATTTGAGTGATTCGTGCAGCGTTTTACTTGTATTTTTCTACTAATTCCTCACCAAACCGCGTTATTTTCGTCGTTTGGCATAGGTGATGCGATCCAGCAGCGCGTCAAGTTCGTTGCGTTCATCGCGATTGATTCGCGCGCCGTTCGGTCCGGTGTCATATTCTGTCTTGTCGTCCTGTACCCCGGATTGCGCACGGTTGCGCGCCTCTGCCGCCTGACCCAACCGGTATGTCACCGCTTCATCGGTGACATGATCCAGATCTTCGGCGGCCTCTTCCATCTCGTCCTGCAGTCCCTGATGCGCGGTCAGTTTGGCGAATTCCTCGGCCAATGTCATACGGGCCAATTCGATGTCTCCGGGTCGACGCACACATGGGATGATAGCCACATGGCCCATGGACAGCAGGTTTTCAAGGGCCTCCGGCCCCATTGCATGTTGGATTTCTGATTGCAGCGCGCTGCCATCCGGTTGGGCGTGGCGCAAAATCAGGTCGCGCAGATGGGCATGTTCCGGATCGGAACAGCGCAATTGTTCCAGCGCATGTTCGAATTCCAACGCAACGGCGGGGGTCTGAACGGTGGCGGCCAGGATCACCGCCTCGCGCATGGATACGAACCCGGCATCATCCGCCGAGGCAAGAAGCGAGGATTTTGTTCGGGCTCTGGCCGATTCCGGTGCATCGCGTCGCCAGGGCTTCTTGTTGCCAGGCTGCCATGTCCTGGCATTGGGTTTACGCCGGGCGGCGGTGAACAATTCCCAGCGCAGATCCTTGACCGCCTGACCGTAATGGCTTCGGATTGATGGATCCTTGATCAAGGTGATCTTGGCGCGCAACGCCTTGTCCAGCGCGGCCTTTCGCTCGGGGCTGTCCAGCACCCGGCCTTCGGTTTCGCGCCGCCACAGTAATTGCACCATCGGAAGCGCCTGATCCAGAAGCGCCTGCACCGCTTTGGCGCCTTTGGCCCGCAGCAGATCGTCAGGATCCTGCCCTTCTGGCATCAAGGCAAAGCGCAGGGATTTCCCGGCCTCCAACAAGGGCAGCGCCAGATCAACCAGCCGATGCGCAGCCCGCAGACCAGCGGTGTCCCCATCCAGCGCGATGATCGGCTCATCCGAGATGCGCCACATCAGCCGCAATTGATCTTCGGTCACGGCGGTGCCAAGCGGCGCAACAGCGGCACCAAAACCGCCCTCCACCAGCGCAATCACATCCATATACCCTTCGGCCACGATCAGCGGCAGACCTTTGCCCGCCGCCTCACGCGCAGGCCCGTGATTATAGAGATTGCGGCCCTTGTCGAACAATTCCGTTTCAGGCGAATTCAGATATTTGGCGTTGTCATTCGGGTCCATGGCCCGCCCGCCAAAGGCGATCGCCGCGCCGCGCCCGTCGCGGATCGGATACATGATCCGCCCGCGAAACGTGTCATAGGGCCGCCCGCCCTTCTGGCTGGGTTTGGCCAGACCGGCGGCAAAAATCAGCTCTTCCGGCACGTCCTTGGATCGCAAATGGTCCCACAGCCCCTGCCATGCGTCGGGGGCAAAACCGATTTCGAATTTCTCTAGTGTTTCGGGGGCCAGACCGCGACGGTTCAGGTAATCGCGCGCCGCCGCCGCGCCGGTGCCCAATTGCAGACGGAAATATTGCACCGCCTGTTCCATCACATTGATCAAAAGCGTCCGGCGATCCGCCTTTTCGCGGGCCTTTGGATCGCGTGCCGGCATCTGCATCCCGGCTTCTTCTGCCAGAATCTCCACCGCCTGCATGAAACCGACATTTTCGGTTTCACTGATGAATTTCAGCGCATCCCCCTTGGCATGACAGCCAAAGCAGTAATAGAATCCCTTGCGGTCATCCACATGAAAAGACGCGCTTTTTTCCTGATGGAATGGGCATGGCGCCCACATGTCGCCCTTGCCCTGATTGCTTTTGCGGGTGTCCCACATGACTTTGCGGCCGACCACATCGACAATGGATGTGCGGCTGCGCAATTCATCAAGGAATCCCGGGGGCAGGCTCATACGTCAATGTATCCTACCCGGCGTGGCAAGAGTCGAGTTCGCCGCAGCCGGGTCAGGGCAGTTCTGCATCAATTTACATTATTGCGCGTTGCATTGTTCCGCAAAAACATCGCCCGGCCCCGCGCTCAGATCCGCCTCGGGCAGGGAATACACCCATTCCGCCAACGCCGGGATGGTTGGCACAAACCGTTTCTTGCGGCCAGTATACTCTCCGGCAACGGTTTCCATCGACGCGTTTATCACCGCCCCGTCCTGACGTTCGGCCACGATCTTGTCGACGATTTCACCAAAGACCGCACAATCCGGGTTGGCCGCCAGGGTCGCGGCGGGCATCAGGGCAAAGCATGTCACCAGTAAAAAACGCATATTGGATCTCCTGTCTTGCGGGGTGAGATAGGGCAATTTCTGCCCGGTCTCCAGCCCCGCGCCGACATCTCTATGCGCAAACCCCTGTGATCGGCAACATCAGGCCGATTAGGCGGGTGATGGCCGCCGACATCGGGCGCCTAATTGTCCGACCAGACCAATTGCGGCGCGAACCGTGGGCGGCTGAAGGCCAATGTGTACATTTCCTGGCTATCTATCCCGGGGATGTTCAGCGGCGGCGTGTAAATTGACGAGGTTTCGACCACGATCACCCGTTCATTGTGCAGCAAACTGGGCAAGTTATCGACCAGGGTCGTGTTCAGATCGCGATTTTTCAGCGGATACAGCGGGCCGCGCGTTTTGGACCAATCCCGACGATAGGCATTCTTGTTCTTGTTCCAACGCACCATTGTCACCCGCAATCCAACCTGATCGCCGGACCGGGCAAGAAAGGACAGCATGTCGTGCATTCCATCCATATACCCATTGGTGACCGCATCGGTTTCCCGGCTGAGCGCATCCGAAATGGTATAGGCGGCATTGGTGTTGATCGCCCGCTGGCGATAGGCATCAAAATAGACATAGGCCGCCCCCAGAAGGAAGATCAACAACGGGGCAAAGATCGCGATTTCGATCGAAGCATTGCCGCGACCGTCCTGCAGGAATTTCTGAATCTTGTGCAACATGGGGGTCATCTCGGCTCCTGAACAAAGGCAGAGGTCGCGACAAGCGCGGCATAACCTTCATTGTCCTTGCTCAATTCCGCCGCCAGCCCGCTGGTCGGAAACACAGGTTTGAACATCAGACAGGCCCGCAACAGCATAAGCTCATTGGCGGCACCGGCCTGAAAATTGCGCAGCGGGCGCGCCTCCTGATCTGCATTGCGGCAATCGGCACTGCCGGGGATGGCCTCGAACGAGCGTGGATCGACCACCTTCATTTCCAGCCGGAGGTTTTCGGCGCAATCGGTAATAATTCCGGCCCGATCACAGATGGATTGCCGGATCGCATCATGGCCCGGCACAAACCCGGTCGCCAGCCGAAGCTCGCGCACGGTGGTATCCAGCCCGCGTTCCAGCATGGCGTGCCGAATATTCAAATACCCCATCTCGACGCTGGCGCCCAAAATGGTGGCAAACATCGTGACGATAATCGCGAAATCTATGGTGGCTGTGCCACGTTCGTCACGACAGAATCGGCGGGCTGCGGCCCGCATCATTGATCTCATTGGATCAGCCTCAAATTATTGATTTGCCGTGCGATGGCATGGAAGGTTTCGGTGATTTCGATGCCTTCGACGGCAAAGTAATGCGATGGCGACGAGGCACAGTCCTGCAAGGCCGCCTGACCGCCAGAAGGGGCCTCAAACGCGATGGCAAAGACCACAATCCCCTTGTCCCGCGCCACGCCACAAATCTCTGACAGCCGGGTGTCGGCCTGGGTGCCATTCACGATCGAGGTCGAGCCATAGTAGATGTCGGAATAGGTATTATAGGAGATATGGCCGTCGTTCTTGGGCTTCTCCCAGAACTTCTTGGCCACTGCCTTGACCCCGAATTCTGGCATAGACTTCGGCGTTTTTCATCCGGCGGGCGTTGGCCCCGTCGGGGGCGTTGCGATAGCGATAGGACCAGCCGTAATTTTCGTAACGCAGCCAGAAATATTCGTCGTTAAGGCTGCCGGAATTGTCATCCACCAGCACCGAAAACCGGTCATCGGACCCGATGCCATTGCCCCGTTCATCAATCCAGATGTCGGACCATTCGGTTTTGAACTGGGGTTTCAGGTCATATTCCGTTGTGTTTTGCCCATCGGTCATCAGCACCACGACCTTCATCGCCTCTGTATCGGTAAAGGTCGCGGGGCGTTCGGTTGCAGAGGCGCCAAGATGGCCATTGGCACGCATCGCATCAAACACCGGCTGCACCTTGTCCGACAAAAGGGCCGCGCCCCATTTCATGCCCAGATCAATGGCGGTGTTGCCCCCCGCCCCAAGCGAGTCGATGTGATCCTTCAACGCCTGCGCATCGCTCGATGCCACAACGATTTCGCCATAGTCATCATCGGCGCACCACGGGCTGGAAATGGAGAGCGTGCTTTCGCTGGAAGAATAGCGATCAAAATGCGCCAGCCGTTTCAGAAGCTGCGTGCCGGTGATGTCGACGGTATCGAATTCATCATCAGCGAAAATCACGCAGTTGGAATAGGCATGCGTGTCCTCGATATTGAAATATTGCGACACCAAAGGCCCCAGATTGACCGTGGCATTATATGGCACGACCGAGATTGTCGTCATATCCAACGCGTTTTCGGTTGGCGTGATCACCGTATCGACAAATTCCTTGCCCGCAGCGCGCAGGTTTTCGATCTTGCTGTTTGATCGCATCGACCCCGAAATATCGAGCACCATCGAGATTTCGACCTTGGAGATCTTTTCCTCCGCCACGCTCAGCGCCGGGGCGTTCAAACTGTCGATGCCGCCCAACCGCATGAAAAAGGTTTCGACATCTGTCTGGCCGGTGGCGGTGACGGTGCGATAGTTCAAACCATCGTCGACGCTGACATCGGTCAGCGCAGCCCCCAGCCCCGCCGCGGTCACATAATCCTGTGCGACCTCTGCCGGGTCGCCCTTTTGGTCAAGATCCGCCGCCGCCAGAACCGCCCGGTCAAGCACGTGCTGCATTTTGGTGCGCACCGCTTCATAGCGCATGACGTCAATGGCCGCCCCCGTGGTCAAAAGGATCGCCAACGACATGTATACAGACAGAATTGTGGCGTTTCCCCCTTCGGCCCGGCAAAACCGCGCGGCGGCGGCTTTGGCGTTTCTGGCAAATTCTGACATGGCGATCTTTCCCCTTCAGGCGCAAAATAGTTGTCTGCGCAACGATCACTTCTGCGGGGGAAATCGTGGGGGCCGTGGGCACAAAAGTGGCAAGATCAAGGCGATTAACGCTGATTTTTGGTAAATCCACCGGGGGTGGGTGGCAAATCCCGGACCGGATCAGGCGGGGCAACCGTCGCTTTGCACCGGGCGCAGCGCGGAAATATGCAGCGGGTTGCGTGCGACCGCCAGTTCCGCCCGGCCATGCGCAAAAGGAAACGCGCGCCGGTTCGGGCGCGCGTTCCGTTTCTCTGTGCAGGATCACCTTGCCGGGCAATCCCCGGCAATCCCCAGCCTGTGACCTCAGAGCCCCTTGGCGCGATAGCTGGCTGCAACCTTGCTGATCGACACCAGATAGGCAGCGGTGCGCAGATCCTCGACGTCGTCCCGCCCATGCCAGATGTCGCGCATCGACTGATAGGCAATGCGCATCGTGTCATCCAACCCGGACCGCACCAATTCCAATTCATCCGCGCCGCGCAGATACTTGGCCTTGAAGTCCGGCGTCATTGACCAGGCCCCGCCCAGATGCTGGTCGAGCCGTTCAAGTTCGCGCACGATCAATTCATGCCGCGCCTCTTCCTGACGGCGCTGCATGCGGCCAAACCGAATATGGCTGAGGTTCTTGACCCATTCGAAATAGGACACGGTCACACCGCCAGCATTGGCATACATGTCTGGAATGATCACTGTGCCCTTCTTGCGCAGGATGTCATCCGCCCCGGCGGTCACCGGGCCATTGGCGGCCTCGATGATCAACGGTGCCTTGACCCGTTCGGCGTTGGACATGTTGATCACACCTTCCAGCGCGGCCGGGATCAGAATATCGCATTCCTCCTCCAGCACCGCCGCCCCTTCGGCATGATGCGATGCATCGGGGAAGCCGGTCACACCGCCATGTTTGACGATCCATTCGTGTACCGCCTCGACATTCAGCCCATCGGCATTGAACAGCGCACCATCACGTTCGATAATGCCGGTGATCAAACAGCCGTCTTCTTCTTGCAGAAATTTGGCGGCGTGATAGCCCACGTTGCCCAACCCCTGAACGATCACCCGTTTGCCATCCAGCGTCCCGGACAGGTTCGCCTTGGCAACACCACGATGATCCCGAAAGAATTCGCGCAGGGCATATTGCACCCCCCGTCCTGTCGCCTCGACCCGGCCGGCAATGCCACCGGCATTCAACGGTTTGCCGGTCACACAGGCGCGGGCATTGATGTCGGTGGTGTTCATCCGAGCGTATTGATCCGCGATCCAGGCCATTTCACGTTCGCCGGTGCCCATGTCGGGGGCTGGCACGTTCTGGCTTGGATGGATCAGATCGCGCTTGGCCAGTTCATAGGCAAACCGCCGGGTGATCTGTTCAAGCTCATGTTCATCATATTGCCGCGGGTCGATACACAATCCCCCCTTGGAGCCGCCAAACGGCGCTTCGACCAGAGAGCATTTATAGGTCATCAAAGCGGCAAGCGCCTCGACCTCGTCCTGATTGACCGCGTTGGAATAGCGAATACCGCCTTTGACCGGTTCCATATGTTCGGAATGCACGGACCGATAGCCGGTAAAGGTCTGGATACGCCCCCGCAGGCGCACGCCAAAACGCACGGTATAAGTGGCGTTGCAGACCCGGATTTTCTCTTCCAGCCCCGGTGGAAGGTCCATCAGCGCCACGGCGCGATTGAACATCAGATCCACGCTTTCGCGAAATGTCGGCTCATTGGCAGGCTGCATAGGGTGTCCTCCGTTAAGTGATGTGTAACTCGCCATCTATTTTGTTTTTGAACCAAGCCTATGACGTCATAGTTAAGAGTTGCGAGTGAATTCTTTTCTGATTG
>NZ_JALIEC010000011.1 GCF_022867865.1 Phaeobacter sp. J2-8
CAGGACCGGGTGTGCATCCTCCCGTTCCGCTTCGGAACGGACTGCGGGAAGGACGTGTTCGGGCCCGTACATGTCGTGATACGGCGCGGGCACGATATAGGGCCAGTGCGGCTTGATATAACTCAGATGCAGACACCAGGGCTGATCGCCCGCGTCCTCGATAAATTGCATTGCCCGCGTAGTGGAATAGGGCGTTTCCGAATGCTCCTCGGCCACGCGCGCGGGTTTGTCGGCATTTTCGTAAAGCCAGCCGGACAGGATATTGCCCTCTGCGTCCTCGGCAGAGTTGGCCGCATCCTCCCACGGGTTTTCCACGTTATACCCCTTGGCGCGGAGGTAGTCGTTGTAATGGCTCGGGACCTTACCACCTGTCGGGTGCAGACCGTCCAGCCGGTCCCAGACTTCGAAGCCGCATTCGGCGATGCGGCGGCCCTTTTCCGATTTCGGGTCGATCCCAAGGCGCTTCATGCCGTCTATGTCGGCTGTCATGTGGGTCTTGCCGCAGAGCGCCGTACGCACACCAAGTGGTTCGAGGTGATCACCCAGCGTCATCTCCCCAACCCGCAGGGGAAAATTGTTCCAGGTCGCACCGTGTGAGCGGACATAGCGCCCGGTGTAGGTCGACATGCGTGATGGGCCGCAGATCGGCGACTGGACATAGGCCTTGTCGAACCGGACCCCGCGCGCGGCAAGCGCGTCGATATTGGGTGTTTTCAGGAACGGGTGACCGGCGCAGCCGAGATAGTCGAAGCGCAACTGGTCGCACATGATGAAAAGGACGTTCTTGGCCATGTTGGTTCCTCACCTGTCCCAGACGACACGAAAGCCGTGGTGGGTCGTTGCGCTGTCCGGCGAGGTGCCGGAACGAGCAGCGATGCGGTAGCGATAGCAATAACTGCGATGGCACAAGAACGAGCCGCCCTTGGACAGCTTGTAGCCTTTCATTTCGCTCAGGCGCTTCTTGACAGTCTTCTTCAGCGACCTGATACGATAGCTATTCGAAGTCCACTCCCAGACATTTCCGACCATATTGTAGAGACCGTAGCCGTTCGGCTGGAAGGACTGCGCAGGCGCCGTCGTTACGTAACCATCACGCGCTGTATTCAACTCGGGAAATCGTCCCTGCCAGATATTGCAGGGCATGAAGTCGTGGTCGTTTGGCGCGGCGTCTCCCCAAGGGAAGGGCACGTCACCCAGCCCACCGCGTGCGGCATGCTCCCATTCCGCCTCGGTTGGCAGCCGGCCGCCGACCCAGTTGCAATAGGCCCGGGCATCGTTCCACGAAACATGTACGACAGGATGGTCGGGGTGGCAGACGTCTTCGGTGCCGGGGCCGTTCGGCGCGGACCAGATTGCCCCCTCGACGCGCCGCCACCATTCGACCGCGACCACACCTTCAGTGGGGCCATAGCTCTCGGGCACCTGCGCCCAGAACACGAAGGACCAGCCGAACCTTTCGGCCTCGGTGACATATCCGGTCGCCGCGACGAAATCGGCGAATTCGGCATTGGTGACGGCCGTCGCCCCCATCGCGAAGTCTTGCACCCGGACCCGACGCAGGGGGCTTTCGCCGTCACCCGGGATCTGCGGTGCACTGGTGCCGACAAGCGCCGTGCCGCCCGGAATAGCCACGGCATGGTCGGCCAGCCGTCTTTCGGCGGCGCGGCCCGCCGACCGCGCGGCGGGAGGTGCAGACGTTTCGCGCGATGGACCACAGCAGCCCTTGCCGGTCGTCAGGCTGTCACTCATCTCTCTTCACGTCCCGGAGCGTCCTGGCGCCCATCTGTATCATGTTGTTTTCAAGGTCCTGCTTCAGGACAGAATAGGCATGGTTGCCGCCCTTGTCGCCAAGCGCTGCGACTGCATAGAGGAAGCCCCGGCCTAGCAGGCAGAAATCCGCCCCGCGCGAAAGCGCCCGCAGTATGTCCAGCCCCCAAAGAACGCCGCTGTCAAACAGAACAGGCGCCCGCCCGGCCACTTTCTCTGCCACCACCGGCAGCGCGTCGATCGCGGCTTGCGCGGCGTCGAACTGCCGACCTCCGTGGTTGGAAACGACCACGCCATCCGCACCACAATCAATGGCCTTTTCGGCTTCATCCGGCCTCAGTAGCCCTTTGACCACCAGGTTGCCTTGCCATTGCTGCCGCAGCCGGGAAACGGTGTTCCAGTCGGGCCGCCCATCGACGATCGTGCCCACCATCTTGGCGCTGTCGGCCATGGCGGAAGCGGGGAAATATTCTTCCAGCGTCCGGAACCTTGGTTGACCATGCCGCAGAGTTCTTCAGGGCCCAGACGGGCCGCTGCGCGACCCGCCACAAGGTCAGCGGCGTGACTTTCGGAGGCACTGTCAGGCCCGCCGCCAGCTGGCGTTCGCGGCGGCTTCCGACCGGGACGTCCAGCGTGACCACCAGGGTCCGGATACCGGCAGAGGCGGCACGGGCCAGAAGATCGTCCTCGATCTCGGGCTCTTTCAAGGGATAGAGTTGGAACCACGCATTCTCGCCACCGGCCTCCGCCACCGCTTCGGGCGTCTCGTTGGCAACCATGCTGAGCGTATAGGGAAAGCCGTTCTCCCGCGCCGCGCGGGCCAGGATGAGTTCGGCGCCCGGCCAGATGAGGCCCGACATCCCAACCGGGGCGGCGCCGAACGGAACGCTGTAGTGCTTGCCGAAAAGGCTGGTGCTGGTGTCGGGCTGATAGCGGCCTTGCGCCACTTTGGGCGGCAGCAGGACCCGGTCCAGCGCTGCGCGGTTCTCGCCGACCAGCCGTTCCGCGCCGGTGCCGCTGGCAAGGTATTCCCATGCAAAGAACGGCACCCGCCGCCGCGCGCGCGGAATCAGGTAGCCTAGGGCGGGGTATTTTGCCTCGGACGTTGGCATTTAGCCTGCCTCCAGCATCACACCGGGGTTAAGCAAGCCGAGTGGATCAAAGACCTGTCTGATGCCGTGCATGAGGCCGAGTTGGGCGGAGTCTTTCCGCGCTGCCAGCGTTGCGACTTTGGTTCGCCCGATCCCGTGTTCCGCGCTGAAAGAGCCGCCCATCTCGGCCAGAATGTCGCCTACCCGCATCCCGAACCCCTTGCTGTCCAGCGCGTCCCAGTCGCACCCCTGGGCGGCGACCACCGCGTAGTGGACGTTACCGTCTCCGAGATGCGCGACCAGAAGCGGACGCAGATTGGCCGTATCGGCCAGCGGAGCAACGCGGTCGATGAACTCGGCAACCCGCGCCAGCGGCAGTGAAGCATCGAGCGACAGGAAGGGTCCCTCGGCCTGAATGGTTTCCAGCACCGCCTCGCGAAGCGACCACAGGTCGATACGCTGTTGTTCGGAGGTAGCAAAGAACCCGTCAGTCACAAGTTCATCCTCCATCAGCCCTTCCACTGTCTCCAGCATCAGCGCGTCCAGCCTGACGGTGCCGGTATCGTCGGCCCCGGCGTCCGAGCGCCGCGTCGAGGCCAGTTCGACCAGGACCCCATGTTCGGGCAGAACGTCAAGCGGCGCGCGCAGGGCGCTGTTGTGGCGCAGGATGGTGCGTATTGTTTCAGCCGGGAGCCATTCGAAGGCCTCCACCAGCCCGCCCGACGCATCCTGTAGCGCGTTGAGAACATCCAGCGCCGCCTTCAGGTCGGGCACCGCCAGAAAGGCAGTGGAGCGCACCTTGGGTGTCGGCACCAGTTTCAGTACGGCTGCGGTGATGATACCAAGGGTGCCTTCCGAACCGATCAGCAGGTTCTTCAGGTCATAGCCGGTATTGTCCTTGCGCAGCCCGGTCAGGCCATGAACGACCTCGCCGTTGGGCAGCACCGCCTCAACCCCGAGACAGAGATCCCTAGCGTTTCCATAGCGAAGAACGTTGGAGCCGCCCGCATTGGTGGCCAATGCGCCGCCGACGGTGGCCGACCCGCGAGCGCCGAACATCAGCGGATAGTCGAGCCCCTCGGGCGCCACCGCGTCCTGCACGCTTTGAATGATGGCACCGGCATCGACGGTCACGGTGCGGGCCCGCGCGTCGATTGACCGGACCCGGTTCATCCGGGCTAGCGAGAGCAGCAGACCGCCTTCCTCCTGTCCCGGCACGCTGCCGCCCGCGACCGAGGTGTTGCCACCCTGCACGGTCACCGGCACACCTTGCGCGCCCGCCAGATTGACTACGGCCGCCACCTCTGCGGTGCTGCCTGGTCTGACCACCGCACGCGCCGCGCCGGTCCATTGCCCTGTCCAGTCGGTCAGGTATCCTGCCGCGTCTGATCCGGTCAGCACATGTGCCGCGCCGACGATGTCGGAAAGCTGCTTTGTCAGGTCTGTCATCCTGGCCCCACTGGCGTTCTGTTGGGTCCGATATCGTTTGGACGTGATTGCAGATATGCCGTCAATGCAGCCTGCATGTCCGCGTGATCGGGATCGTCGAACAGGTTCGACATTTCGTCGGGGTCGGTGGCCAGGTCGTACATCTCGCCCGCGCCGGACCGCAGGTCCATCGTCAGCTTGGCGTCACGTGTGCGAACCGTGCGCAGCGACAGAGCAACTCCGACGCGGTTGGGCAATAGTTCCCATTCCATCATCGCGAAGTCGCGTGCCGCATCGCCCTCAAATTGCGGGCGCAGGGACTGGCCGTGCTGTTCAAGCCCGGGCGCGACACCGGAATAGTCATAGAGCGTGGCGGCGATGTCGAGCGTCGAGACCGGTTCGGCCACTACCGCCCCGGCCCGAACACCAGGGCCCTTGGCCAGCAATGGCACGCGCAACAGCCCCTCGTAGGGCATCGGTCCTTTCAGAATATGCCCGTGGTCGCCCAGCCAGTCACCGTGATCCGAGGTGTAGATGACGATGGTGTTTTCGGCCAGACCGGTCTCTTCCAGCAGGGTCAGGATGCGGCCCACCTGTTCGTCGATAAATGCGATCTGGCCATAGGTATTGGCGATGATCTCGCGCAGCTGATCGTCGGTCTGCGGTTCGATCCGGGAATAGTTCGAGCGCACGGCAACCTCGGCAGCATCGCCCTTCGGCGTGTTCTCGACAGCGGCGCGGTGCCACCACGGACGTTTGTCGAGGTCGCGCGTCCGATGTTCCGGCAGGTCAACCTCGGCCGGGTCGTGCAGGCGTGACCAGGGTTCGGGGCAGTCGAAGGGATGATGCGGATCGACAAAACTGACCCAGGCACAGAATGGTTTGTCAGCGTCACGCCCATGCCGCAGCCATTCCATCGCGCGGTCCGCCGTCCAGGGCGTGTAATGCCAGTTTGTCGGCAATTGCGAATGCCAGGTCTGGGCAGCACCCTTGGTATCGCCACGGCCCTCGTGATAAAGCTGCGCTTTCTCGGGCCCATGGCCGTCGGCATGGAAGAAATGCTCGTAGTGGAGCCCCCGAGGCGGTGCCAGCGGCGGATGGTTCGACGGGCCCGAGAGCATGAGCTCCACATGCCCGAATCCCATGTAGGGGCCGAACCAGTCCGGCCCGAAATCGGCCGAAGACAGGATCGCTTCGGGCCGCCCGGTGGGTTCGCGCGCGTCGTAGCTCGAAAAGTGCGCCTTGCCGAAATAACCTGTGTCGTATCCCGCGCGGGCCAGGGTTCCGGCAAAGCCTTTTTCGCCCGTCTCCTCGTCAAGGTCGATGCCATTATCATGCACGCCATGCGTCCGGCACAGCTGGCCCGTCAGGATCGAGGCGCGCGCCGGCTGGCAGACAGGAGCGGGGCAGATTGCAGCGGTAAAGCGAGTGCCGTCCCGCGCCATGCGGTCCAGGTTGGGCGTGCGGACCTTGCGGCCTTCGATGCCAAGACAATCGCCGCGATGCTGGTCGGCACTGATGATCAGGAAATTGGGCCGGGTCACGGGACGCGCCTCCTCAGTATGAAATCATGACGGGAATTCTGGCATTCGCGAGCACGTGGCGGGTGGCGCCGCCCAAAAGCTCTTCGCGAAAGATGCCCTGCTCATAGACGCCCATGAACAGCACGCCGGCATCGACCTTGTCGCAATAGGCCAGAAGCTCTTCGCCGAAATGACGGCTGCCGCCGGGCAGGCGGATCCTGTCCGCCTTGACGCCGTGACGCGCCAGCAGATCGGTCGCGCCGATGCTGTTGGCAGGCTTGTACATCTTCTCGCCGGAACTGACGATGTCCACCTGGGACTTGGTTTCGAGATAGAGCATGGCGTCGTGGATCACCCGCGAGGCTGCCTTGCGCCCGTCGAAGGCGACGACCGCGCGCTTGTCCAAGCTGGCCGGGTCAAAAGGCGAGGGCACCACGAGGATCGGACGGCCGCTTTTCAGCGCCACCCGTTCTGGGTGCAAATCGATTGCAGGATCCGACTTGCGGGCGTTCGGGCCCATGATCCCCACGTCGTACATCACCACATACTTGGCGAGCGTATCGTCCGGCTCACCGCTCAGCGCCAACCAGTGCAGCTTGTCAGCCGGCACCCGGCCCTCGACGGAGGCACGGAAGCCCTGTTCCACCACCGCTTCCTTCTGGCGAATGCCATCGTCCATGATCGTGCGCACATTGTCCGGCACCCAGTTCTCAGCCGCGAACCGGTCTCGGTGGCCATAGTGCACCAGCATGCCGGTCAAATGCGCGTCGTATTTCGCCTGCATCAGCAGCGCCGCTTCGACAGCGCTCTTGGACCCGGTACTTTCGTTGACGGCAACGAGGATGTTCTTGACAGCCATCAGGCATCCCTTTCTGCTTCGACGGCTTTGTTGGCCGCGGGTTTCTTGGGGCGGGAGAAGAAGATGACAACGGCAACGGAGAGCGCGAGGAAGAACAGCGACATCGGGCTCTTGAACAGAAACCATGGATCGCCCCCGGAGACAGCGAAAGCCTGCCGAAACGCATGTTCGAGGTTGCCCGCCAGGATGAAGGCAATCACGAAGGGAAGCGTCGGAATCCTCAGCTTCCGCAAGAGGTACCCGAGGACGGCGAAGGCCAAGGCGAAATAGATGGCGACGAAACTGGTTTCCTGGGCGTAGATCGCCGTCAGGGTCAGCAGCAGCACCATCGGCAGCAGCACCTGGTTAGGGATCTTCGACATGATGCCACAGGCTGCCATGATCCGCCCGCCGATCACCCAGTTGAAGATGTTGGCAAGCATCATCGCGGTGAACAGACCGAAGGCGATCACCAGTTCCGGGTTCACCTCTGACGTTGTGAACCGAAAGACAGTCGGCCCGGGATTGAAACCGCCGATCGATTCAGCGGCAAGGATGATGAAGACCGCGCCGACATTGCCGGGGATGCCGAGTGAGAGAACCGGGATCAGGTTGGAGCCGGAGACCGCGCTATTGGCCGCCTCAGTCGAGGCGATGCCTTCGGGCGTGCCTTGGCCGAATTTTACCGGACCCTTGTGCATCTTTTCGCCGGTGGCATAGCCGAGCGTCGCCGCCAGAGTCGAACCGATACCCGGCAGGGCGCCGATGATCGTGCCGACGAGAGCCGAGATGCCGATGAAGGGCATCAATGCCTTGCGCTCTTTCCAGCTCAGGTGGTTGTCACCGGACTGGGCCACCTCCTTGATCTGTGATTGCGAGCGCCGCTCGCGCCACATGTTTTCAAAAGCGACCAGCACTTCGCCGAGGATCAGCACGCCCATGACGGCGGCGATCAGCGGCACGCCGGATGCCAAGACCTCGGTGCCCAGTGACAGGCGGGAATAGAAATCCTCGCCGGTGCCGATTGAGGCGACCAGCAGCCCCAGAAAGGCGGCGATCATTCCTTTCATCGGCGACACGCCGACCACGGCCGCAATGAAGGCCATGGAGAGAATTATGAGCGCCGCTTTTTCCCCGAAGCCCAGGTAGGCTTCGACGATGATCGCAAGGAAGGGAGCGCAGGTGAAGAGCACGAGATCAGAAAAAGTATCTCCGGAGACCGAGGCGAAATGCGCGGTCCTGAGGGCCTTGCCGGCCTGGCCCTTCTGCGCC
Organism: Phaeobacter sp. J2-8; assembly: GCF_022867865.1. Taxonomy (GTDB): domain Bacteria; phylum Pseudomonadota; class Alphaproteobacteria; order Rhodobacterales; family Rhodobacteraceae; genus Marinovum. The sequence goes on from NZ_JALIEC010000011.1 coordinate 7,920, forward strand.
ATCGGATAGCCGTCGAGCGTGGTCATCATCGCATCCGGCGTGCCGGGCGTGTTGAACAGGATCGCGGGCACCGAACCGCCGACCGTCGCGCCTTTCATCACGCCGACGAGAAACCCAAGAACCGGCAGCAGCGCATCCGGCGTGAAGCCAAAGATCGACAGCAGGATCGGCAGCGACACCGCCATCAGGAAGGGACCAGCTAGGCCGGGCGTGGCCCCGCCCACGACCCCCAAAAGGAACCCGCCGAACACCATCAGCAGGGTGATCGGAATGCCGACGCCGAAAATCTCGAACGCGGCGGGTCCGGCAATGACAGCCATCACTCCGGCCCAGACATATTCAAGCGGGGACATCAGAAATCTCCATTCGGCGGCAAGAGGATCGTGTCAAAGGGCACGTCAAAGATGAGGATGAGCCCTAGCACGGCGAGGATCGAACTGATGACACGCACCCATCTGATCCGGCCTTCGATCAGCGAGGTCAGCCCGAAGACCAGGGTGAACCCGCCCAGCACGAAACCGATGTATTTCCAGGGGAAGGTCGACCGCATCTGGCGGTAGGTCACAGAGTCGTCGCCCGATGGTCCAAAAAGCGCCAGCGCCAGCGGACCTGCCCAGAACATCACGATCAGCGATAGCGCCAGCAAACCGCCGAAAGACGCGTAGAAAAACAGGGTCAGACGGTCGAACGGCGGATCGACGTCCTCATCCTGCAGGCGGCGCAACTGGAGCATCAGGTGAACAACCGAGAACAGCAAGATGCCGCTACCTGCCACCATCGGCAACATCGCGTCACCGATGTTTACCTGACGGCGGAATTCATAGATCGCGGCGGTTTCACTGTCGAGCGGTGCCCAGACAAAGGCGGTCAGCGCGGCAAAGACAGCAAAGAATATGGCAAGCCAGATTTCGACCCTGCGAGAATGCATGGCGGATACTCCCGGTGGTTGGGGATGGGCCGACCCGCTGCAGACCGGCCCATAGGGGCAGGATCACTCGGCGGATGCGTCGAGCAGCCCGGTGGCGGCGTCGTAGCTTTCCTGCATGAGCGCCTCCAACTCGGCGCCCTGCACCACGACCGGTCCGGCGAAGGCCCTGTTGGTGAATTGCGCCAGCTTGCTCTCCGGGTCGTTCAGGATTTCCGCAATGTGGTGCTGCCAAGTTTCACGCGCCTCTTCCGGGATGCCCGCGGGCGCAACGACGATGAATTTCACACCGAAATCGTAGGGCAGGTTGAAGTCCTGCACCTGCGGCGCGTCGGGCTGCATCAGAAGCGGCTCGACCTCGGCGCTGGCGAGGTTGGTGATCTCGCCCGCCTTGACCGCCGCGGTCTGGGCACCGGCCGACCAGGCTATATCGACGTCATCGGCCACCACTGCGTTCAGGCTGGCCTTGCCACCGCCGGTCATGACCGTAGTGAATTCGACCCCGTTGTTCTTGCCCAGAACATAGGTGGCGTCGGCCAGCCGCTGGCTCATCGCTCCAACGGTGATCTGCTCGCCAGCCTTGGCCGCCTCGATCACGTCCGCCAGCGTTTCCCAGCCGCGCGACGGCTTGGCGATTATGCCCATCTGTGTTCCCGCCAGGGTCGAGAGATAGGTGAAATCGTCCAGCTGGTAGGGCGGGTTCGGCATTGTTTGAATGGCGTAGGTCGTGGCCTCCGACACGGTCACGCCAATCGAGTGGCCGTCGGCCGGTTCGCCTTTCAGCGCCACCGCCATGGTCAGACCGCCCTTGCCTGCGGCGTTTTCCGGAATGATTTCCCAGCCGTAGCGTGTGCCGATCTCTTCCGCCAGCAGGCGGCCGAGTGTGTCGGCGCCACCGCCGGCGGCAAAAGCGATCATCATCTTGACCGGGCCTTGTGGTTCCCAATTCTGCGCCTGGGCACCGGTTGCTGCGGTCATCATGGTGAGCGCGGCAGCCGCACTTTTGAACGTTGCGAATTTCATGGTTTCCTCCTCCTTGTTCGCGTTCGATCTTTTTCAGGTTCCGGGGACAGGCGTGGCACCCGACGGCCCGGTGTGGAAAGCTTTCTCCGGCCCGCCGAAGCGTGCGACGAGCTTGTCCTGATCGGCCTTGGCCCGGGCATCGACACTTTCGGGATCGCAGATATCGTGAAGGGCGCTGCGCATGCGGTACTCCTGCTCCGCATAGGCGGGATCTCCGGCCAGATTGCGCCGCTCAAGCGGATCGCTCTCCAGGTCGAAAAGCTCGGGCGCGAAGCCGACGTATTCGTGGTATTTCCAGCGCGCATCCGCGACCATGAAGCCGCCGCTCGGCGAATTGGCCGCGTGGTACTCGGAAAAGACCAAGCGCCGGGGATCTTCGGGCGCGCTGGCAATGTCCGTCAGCGAGCGTCCCGACCAAGCCGGATCCGCCGGCAGGCCAAAGGCTTGGCTGATGGTCGGCGGGATATCCATTAAGGACACCGGCGTGTGAACCTGTCCGCCCGCGACGACGCCCGGCCCGGCCAGGATCATCGGGACCTGCGTCGATTCACGATAGAGCAGGGACTTCCCCCACCGCCCGCGCATGCCGAGGTTTTCGCCATGATCCGAGGTGTAGATGATCAGGGTGTCGTCGGCCTGCCCCGAGGCGTCGAGCGCTTTGAGAACCTTGCCGATTTGGTCGTCGACAAAGGTGCAGAGGGCATAATAGGCCGCGATCGCTTCGCGGCGCCGCTGGTCGCTTCCCAGCTCGGTATCGCTGTCCTCGATATCGCCCATCCGCGCCGCCCAGGGGTGCGCTTCATAGCCATCGACGCCGGGCCGCACCGGGGGCAGCGGCATGTCGTCGGCCGGATACAAGTCCAGGTATTTCTGCGGTACCGTCAGCGGGAAATGCGGTGCCACAAAACTGACAAATGCGGCCCAGGGGAATTGGCGCGGGCAGGCTGTTGCAGCCATTTCGCCGCCGCATCGGCAACATCCATGTCATACTGGTTGTACTTCGACAATCCGGCCCCGATTTGGCCTAGCATGCCGCCGCCCTTGTTCTGCTTGGGAAGCGGATTGCGCACCGACCCCCAGACCTGACCGATGCCGTTCAGGATATGAATGGGCAGGATCTGGCGATCGAACCCGGTGCTGTCCTCGGCGTTACGGTAGTGCAGCTTGCCAATGCTGGTGACGGATACGCCACCGGCCTGAAGAACGTGACCCCAGCTGGGGATGGCTCCGTCATAGGCCAAGGCGTTGTCCCAATAGCCGCTTTGATGCGGGTAGCGTCCGGTCGCCAACGCGGCGCGCGCCGGCACGCAGATCGGACTGGGGGTGTAGGCATTTCGGAAAACCGAGCCTCGCGCCGCGAGTTGATCAAGGTTCGGCGTTTTGACGTGGCTGTGACCCAGGATCGACAACGTGCCGGCCTGATGCTCGTCGGCCATGATAAACAAGACGTTTTTCGGCGAAGTCGTCACTTTTCCACAAGTCCCGATATTGATGCTTTTTCTTCAACTGCCAGAGTGATAGCATATTCAAACAAATATCGCAACGTTAATGTTGCATACTCAACAAGGATGAACGATGCATCTTTCTGCCAAGACACTCGAAGAACAGCTGGAGCGCGTTCGAACCCTTGAATCCAGATTGACCTTTCGGCTCTCTGTGCTCAGCAAACTGCTGGATCAACAGGCGCAAGCAATGCTGGACGGAACAGGGATCAACTTGACAGGCTACCGGATCCTCAATGTCATCAACACGCTCGGCAGCACGTCGATCTCTGATATCAGCCGTTTTTGCGGCATCGATCGCGCGCAGGTCAGCCGTAGCGCGACCGAGCTTGAAAAGCAGGGGCTTGTGCAGTTCGAGGACGATGCTGTCAGCAAGCGCAAGAAGCTGGTTGCGATTTCGCCCGACGGTCGCGCGCTCCTCGAGGCAGTCAAACCCGCGTTCGTCGAGAGGAACGAGAAACTGGACGAACTTCTCGGACCCGAGAGAAAGGCCGCGGTCACCGAAGCCATCAACCTGATGACCGAGCATGTTCTTCCCTGATCGGAAACAGGTCCAGGCTGCGCGCATCATAACTCCAGCACCATCAGGTCTTCGCCAATCACGATGTCTCCCGGAAAGACCTCTGCCATTTCGCTGACAATTCTCTGGTGGACGCCCGGTGCATCCATGTGCGGTCTCAGGTGGGTCAGCACGACACGCCTAATGCCTGCGTCCCTTGCGGTCCGCGCGATTTCCAGATGCCCCGAGCTGCCGGCGACCCACTCCGGTCCGCGCGCCTCCTGACTCAGATTGAAGCACATGTGAACGAGGACATCCGCGCCTTCGGCCAGTGTCGTCAGCGCATCGCAGGGTCCACTGTCCCCTGAATAGACAAAGGACGCGTACGGCGTATCCACCCGGAAGCCCATACAGGTCAGAAAGGGCTGCGCATGGGGCACCTCGACCGAACGCAGGTGCCAGCCGTCGCCCGGCATCTCGAAGCCCGGTGCGATCTCGGTGATATCCGGCGCGGGCCATGCTCTTGGAAGCGTGCCGCCACGTTCGACCCAGATTTCCTTGCTGGGCGCGTGTTCCGTCCGCGCGGTCAAGTCCGCAAACAGCGCACCCTCGGAGCCGAACAACCGGTCTGACACGGTTCTGATTGGCGCAGGTCCGAAAACCGGGAGATCGACACCGCCCTTATCCCAGATCGCGTGCACCAACCGGGCGTAATCCAGCATGTGATCGGAATGCAGGTGGCTGAGGAACAGCCGGTCCAGATCGGTCGGGCGCCGCCCGGCTTCGAGAAGGCGACCGAAACTGCCGCCGCCGCAATCGAATTGCAGCGTCTCGTCGCCGATGTCGAGCAGGTAACCGGAAGACGCGCGCCGCGCGTAGGGTTCCGGGGTGCCTGTGCCCAGCAAGGTGACTTTCATCCCGGCCCCCTATGCCTGGTCAAGAAAACGGCGCGCATCCTCGGCCGATTCGAAGATATGCGCATTCTTCGAACGCCCGAACGACTTGCCCAGTTTCATGCGCAAGAAGGCCGATCCGGAATACCGCGTGGTCGAGCGATAGAACGTGTCCTCAAGCCGCTGCACTGCGGACACGTAGTCCTCTTCGATCTCGGGATAGATCGTGGTGCCGTCGTAGTTCACGATGGCATCCACCTTGTGATCCAGCGGTCCGCAGATCGCCTCGACGCGCGCGATGATGCGCGCCACGTCGGCCGCGTTGCGGATGCGCAGCTTTTCGAGGTTGATGAACAGTTGTTGCCGGTCCGCGGCGAGGGCAATCCGCGCATCGAGATCGAGCGCCAGCAGGTCCACGTCGAGCGCCATCGGCTCGTCGCGAAATATCCGCCCGTCCATTTCGATCACGTTCTCAAGCCCGGGCACGAACTCCATGTGCCCGAGGATATCGCGCTCCAGATCGACGCCGGGGGCGACCTCGATCAGGTCCAGTCCGCTTTCGCCCAGTCGAAAGACCGCCCGTTCCGTCACGAACAGGACCGGCTGGCCGAGACGGGCGGACCGGGGCCCGCTGAAGGTCTCGTGCTGGATCTGCTCGACGAATTTGCCGACCTTGCCTTCCGACCGGATCGACAGCGCGCCATTTTCGACACTCAGATCAAGCGCGACGGAGGTGAAGGAGCCGGTAAACACCACCTTGCGCGCGTTCTGGCTGATATTGATGAAACCGCCCGCGCCGGCCAGCCGCGGCCCGAATTTGGACACGTTGACGGAGCCGCGCGCATCGACCTCTGCCATGCCCAGTATTGCGATGTCGAGGCCACCGCCATCGTAGAAATCGAACTGCTGGTTCTGGGCGATTACCGCATCGGTATTGACCGCGGCACCGAAATCCAGTCCCGAGGCGGGCTGGCCGCCGATCACGCCCGGCTCGGCGGTCAGCGTCAGGTGCTCAAGCAGGCGTTCTTCGGCCGCGACGGCGGCCACGCCCTCGGGCATTCCGATCCCCAGATTGACGATCCCGTTCACCGGCAACTCAAAGGCGGCGCGGCGGGCGATCACCTTGCGAACATCCAGCGGCATCGCCTCTGCCGCTTCGGCCGGCATACGGTAACGACCTGTGAAGGCGGGAGAGAATGGCGTCCGGAAGGTCTGCATGTGATCGCCGGGCTCGGCCAGCACCACGGCATCGACCAGCGCGCCGGGGATTTCCACGTCGCGCGGGTTGAGCGCGCCGCGGGCGACGACCTGCTCGACCTGCACGATCACCATGCCGCCCGAGTTCTTGGCCGCCATCGCCTGGGCGAGGTTGTCGATGGTCAGCGCCTCGTTTTCCATCGTGACGTTGCCCGCCGTATCCGCCGTCGTGCCCCGCAGGAGCGCCACGTCGATCGGGATCGCGGGATAGAAGAGGCACTCCTCCCCGTCGATCTCCATCAGCCGGACGACATCCCCGATCGTGATATCGTTCAGTTTGCCGCCGCCCTTGCGCGGGTCGACGAATGTTTCCAGCCCGACCCTCGACAGCGTGCCGGGCTTGCCCGCCGCAATGTCGCGGAACATCTGGCTGATGACTCCTTGCGGAAGGTTATAGGCTTCGATCCGGCCTTCGGCCGCGAGCTTTCCGACCTTGGGGATCAACCCCCAGTGCCCGCCGATCACGCGGCTCAGCAGACCGTCTGCCGAAAGGTGATTGAGTTCCCTGTCCCTGCCGTCGCCCTGCCCCGCGGAAAAAAACAGGGTCAGGTGGCGCGGGGAATTCGTACTCTCGAACCGCCGCGCGACCGCCTTGAGCAAGGTCTCGGGCACGCCGATTCCGACGAAGCCCGATGTGGTGACGGTATATCCGTCCTCGATAAGGGCTGCGGCGGCATCGGCGGAAACGATTTTGTTCGGCATGGCTCCCTACTCCCTGGGGGGTCCGACACGGTCGGGGTGGGCCGCGATGAATGCAGGCAAGGCGCGTGCGGACTCGGCGGCCCGGCTCAGACGCGGATGCCCGGAATAATCCACGCCCCAGCGGTCGGCATTGTAGAGCTGCGGGACAAGGCAACAGTCGGCCATCGTCGGCGCATCGCCGACACAGAAACTGCCGGTCTCGCCCTGCGTCAGAAGCGCCTCGAAATCCGCCAGTCCCTTGGCAATGAAATGCTGCATCCAGGCTGTCTTGCCCGCGTCGCCGCTCCCGGTCAGCGTGGTGACATGCGCGGCAACGCCAAGATTGCAGATCGGGTGGATTTCCATCGCGATGGCATAGGACAGCTGGCGCACGCGATGCTGCCCGACCGGATCGACGGGCAACAGAGGCGATCCTTCGGTCGTTGTGTGCAGGTACTCGATGATCGCAAGCGACTGGGTCAGTGTCCGCCCGTCGATCACCAGCGCGGGCAGGATGCCCTGCGGATTGATCGCGCGATACTTGGGCGCCCGATGCGCGCCGGTCAGCAGGTTCACCTGCCGGGCCTCGTAGTCCCGGCCCAGCAGGTTGAGCGCGATCCGCACGCGGTAGCTTGCCGAGGACCGCCAGTAATCGAACAGGACCGAAAGGCCCGACATCATTCGAGCTCGTCGGTCGGTTTGGCGTTGAGCGCGCCGTAGTTCTGCGCACCGATCTGGTCGTAGAGGTCCATCTGCGTCTCGATAAAGTCGATATGCCCTTCTTCATCGCTCATCAGCCGTTCGAAGAGCCGCATCGACACGTAGTCCCCCGACTCGTCACAGGCTTCGCGGGCTTCCTTGTAGAGCGCACGGGCCTCGTATTCGATCTTGAGGTCGGCCTCGAAGACCTCGCTGACATTTTCGCCGATGCGCAGCGGGTTCATGTGTTGCAGGTTGGGGTGGCCCTCAAGAAAGATTATGCGTTCAATGAGATGATCGGCATGCACCATTTCTTCGATGGATTCCTTGCGCCATGTCGCGCCCAATTTCTGATAGCCCCAGTCGTCCAGCAACCGGTAATGCAGCCAGAACTGGTTGACCGCCGTCAGCTCGTGCTTGAGCGCGCTGTTGAGATATTCGATGACTTTTTCGTTGCCCTTCATTTCTTCAATCTCCTTGGAATTTCGCCGCCGCGCAGCATTCCGCTCAGAGTGACTTCACTGGAAATGCGCGTGATCTTGTGGTTCGGAAGCGGCGCGCAATCGGTGCAATCTGGCCTGACGCCCAATTCCTTGAACAACCGGTTCTGGGTCACCTGAGCTTTCGGTTTTTTTTCCAGAAGCGCCCGGATGGCTTTTTCCAAATCGCTTTCTCGGATGACGGCGCATTGGCAAATGATCATTGCGCCGTCCACCCGCCGTCGATGGGCAGTGCCGCGCCGGAGATTGACGCTGCGTTGTCCGACGCGAGGAAGACCGCCAAGGCGCCGAGTTCCTGCAGCCCGACGAATTTCTTGGTGGGCTGCCCGGCCAGCATGACGTCGCGGACAACTTCTTCCTCCGAAATACCGCGCGCCTTTGCCGTGTCCGGGATCTGGGCTTCGACCAGCGGCGTACGCACATAGCCGGGACAGATCGCATTGGCGGTGATACCCGCCTGGGCAACCTCCAGCGCCACGGTCTTGGTCATACCGACCACCCCATGTTTCGCCGTGACATAGGCCGATTTGAACGGCGACGCGATAAGGCCATGGGCCGAGGCAACGTTGATGATCCGGCCCCATCCGCGCGATTTCATACCCGGTAGTGCGGCGCGGGTGGTATGAAAGGCCGAGGACATGTTGATTGCGATGATCGCGTCCCACTTGTCCAGCGGAAATTCATCGATCGGCGCGACATGCTGTATGCCCGCATTGTTGACGACGATGTCGACCGCGCCATGCCGCGTTTCCGTCTCGGCCACCATGTCGGCGATCTCCTGCGCTTTGGTCATGTCGGCGTCGTTGTAAGAGGCAGAGATACCGTGATTGGCTTCAAGCCCGGCGCGTGTCTTTTCGATCTGGTCCGGATCTCCGAAGCCGTTCAGCACCACGTCCGCCCCGGCACGGGCAAAGGCTTCGGCAATGGCAAGCCCGATCCCGCTGGTCGAACCGGTCACGAGCGCTGTTTTGCCCTTCAGTTGAGCCATGTCAGTTTCCTTTCGAGGTTTCGGCCGGAGCCACACGATCTGGGTGGGTTTCGGAAAAGCCGGGATGGGTGAGGCAGCGCTCCTGGATCGCGGCGATCCGTGGCCATTCCGCCAGTTCGATCCCGGCCCTCACGGCGTTGCAGGCCTGGGGCACTAGGCAGCAATCGGCCATGCCCGGCGTATCTCCGTGGCAGAAGTCACCCGTGTCGGGATGATCAATTTGCGCCTCGAAGGCGTCCAGCCCGCGCCGGAGATAGCGATGCACCCACTCGCTCACCTCGCCGCCACCAGACGCATCGCGCGCGACGTCCATATTGGTCACCACATGGGTTTCCATCGCGATAATAAACGACAACATCCGGACCCGCGCCCGGGTCGCGGCATCCTTCGGCAAGAGGCGCGGCCCGTCCCTTGTCTCCTCGATGTATTCTAGGATCGCCAGCGACTGCGGGATGACCAGACCGTCGATTTCCAACACTGGCACCGTGCCCTGCGGGTTCAGCGCCATGAAGGCCGGCGTGCGATGCGGCTTGCCGATGATCTCATGCATCCGCGTGGCGTGGTCGATGCCTTTGAGCCGAAGCCCCGCCCTCACCCGCCACGCAGCCGAAGATTGCCAGCTGTCATGGAAGATAGGTGTCGACGCTGAACACATAGGCCTTACCCCGCCACCGCGACGAGGGTGTCTGCGGTCAGCTGGCCATCGATCGCCATCACATCGTGGTGCCCGTCGATGTCCACCACCGTGAAATCGTCTCTCGCCTCGATATCCGCGCGGATCTTCTTGAAAAGCGGGTTCGGGTTCTGCGCCGCCTTGACGAAGGTTCGCGGCATGGCCCGGGCAAAAGGATCGCCAGTGACCGTGTCGAGGAAGGTGCGCGGCGGATGTGGCACAAGCCGGGGTTTGGCGAAGTCGGCCAGATCTCCGGACAGCCCCCACATATCCTCCCACGCTTCCTTGGGACGAACCGGCAGCAACTTGCCGGCCTCCGCTGCCGCCTGCATCCCTGCGCGAACTTCATCGGGAACAAAGCTGGAAAGGCCTTGGCCATCGCCGGGAACGAGAGCATCGAAATAGATCGCATGTGCAATGCGATCCTCACCCTGCCCCAGAAGATCGGACAGGACGCAACCGGCATAGGAATGCGCCACAAGGACGACATTCTTGAGATCGTGCATGAACAGGTGGTCCCTGATCGCCGTGGTGTGGTCCGCCAAGCCGATGTCGGCACTTGCCTCGGCGCGTCTGTCACCCATTCCGGGAAGATCCGGAGCTGTCACCTTGTGTCCCATGGTCCGCAGGGCGGTGACAGTTGGTCCCCAGGCCCAGCCGCCATGCCATGCCCCATGGACAAGGCAGAACGTATTGGGGTTTTTTGCCTGGGCCTTGATCTGGCGGGGTGCGGCAAGTGCAGCCCCGCCGATCACGGCGGCCGAAAGGGCCGCGCGACGAGTGAGTTTCATTTTCTTCCTCCCTGTTGATGGATGGCGGTGTTCAGACTGCACCTGAATCGCCAACCAGAATCGATTGGCCTTCGTAGGCGACCGGGATCCGGTCCAGGCATTCTCCGATACCCAACCCTTCGACCCCTTCGCCGGTCGTGGCGGAAAACCCCGCTGCATGGTTTGTACATCGCAAGATCGTCTTGTCGGCCGAGATCAACTTGTCGCCCTTGTGGTCGAGCGGCAGGTATTGGTGTGGGCAGGCGTTGACATAGGCACGCACATCATCGCCAAGCCGAACGAGCAGAATTGGAAAGCCATCGAGGTCGAGGCAAAGGGTGTTTTCGTTCGGAATGTCGGACAGAGCACAAATCCGTGTTCCTGCTTGCGGAGCGCCCCGATATCTCTTCCACGCCTCCGCCATCACGAAATCCCGAAATCGACGGCGGGCAGGATCGTTCCGTCGCAATTGCCGAAGCCGATGCGGTATGCGCCCTCGCACCAGCCGGTGATCGCCACGGTGTCGCCGTCCTCGAGGAAGGTGCGAGTGCCGCCATCGACCTCAACCGGATCGCGGCCGTTCCAGGTCAGTTCCAGCATCGACCCGAAGCTGTCCGGCGTCGGGCCCGAGATGGTGCCGGACCCCAGAAGGTCGCCGGTCTCCATCGCGCAGCCGGACGAGGCATGATGCACCAGCTGCAGCGCAGACGAATAGTACATGTACTTGTAGTTGGTGCGGCTGATCACCGTCGCGTCCTGCCCCTTCGGAGCTAACGCCACTTCCATCCGGATGTCGAAGTTGTTCGGCGTCTCCTCGTGCAGATAGGGCAACAGCGGCTGGACCCGTTCGGGCGCAGGCGCACGGAACGGCTCCAGCGCCTCGCGGGTCACGATCCAGGGGCTGATCGTGGTGCCGAAGGCCTTGGACTGGAACGGCCCCAGCGGCTGGTATTCCCAGACCTGGATGTCGCGCGCCGACCAGTCGTTGATCAGCACGTAGCCGAAGATGTTGTCATAGGCCTCGGCCGCGCCGACCGGTTGACCCATGGGGTTGGGCGTGCCGACCAACGCGCCCAGTTCCAGTTCGATGTCCAGCTTCTGGCAGGCCCCAAACCGCGGTGCGTCGTCCTGCGGCCCCTTCAACTGGCCGTTCGGGCGGTGCACCGGCGTGCCCGAGACCACCACGGTCGAGGCCCGCCCGTTATAACCGATCGGAATGTGCAGCCAGTTGGGCATCAGCGCGTTGTCCGGATCGCGGAACATGCAGCCGACATTGGTGGCGTGTTCTTTCGAGGCATAGAAATCGGTGTAAGAGCGGACAAAGACCGGCAGATGCAGCTGGGCCGCAGACCGGGCGACCAGCGGGAGGGAAGGGTCGCCGCCCTCGGCGTCGAGCAGATCAGCGATCTTCGCCCGCGTCTGAGACCAGACAGTCTGCGCCAGCCCCATGAAAGGGTTCAGCACGCCCTGGTCAAAGACCTTTGTGTCACCGCCAGGGGTCAGCTTTCCACCTACCTCCAACGCCGTCAGGTCGAGAATCATATCTCCAATGGCCACACCGACACGGCGCGGGCCCTCGCCTTCCGAGAACACGCCAAAGGGCAGGTTCTGGATCGGGAAATCCGTGTCTGTGGAGTTGGCGGTATCGACCCAGCTCTTGCGCTTCGGATCATGTGTCGGATTCAAGCCGGTCATCGGATCATCCCTCGCTTGGTTTTTCAGTGTTTGTTCAATTCGCCGACAAAAGGGCATGCCAAAATGCCTTGTCGTCAAAGGCACTCGGCGGTGGTGGCGGAGTTGCTTCCATGCGAACCAGCACGAAATCCCAGTCGGGCACGACATAAATCCTGGTGTTGTTGCCTCCGAGGGCGACGTAGAACTCATCGGGGATGTCGTCGCGCGCCGCCATCACAGGCAGGAAATCGCCGGTAAACGCGGCAAATTCCGCCCCTGCATCAATCGGTTCATCACTTAGCAGCCACCAGCCCAGACCATATGCCGGGTTCGCGGAAACTGGTGTGAAGACCGCCGCAAAGGCATCTGGGTCGACCAGTTGTTTCCCGTCAACAGCTCCGCCGGTGAGCACGAATTCTCCCCATGTGGCTAGCTCGGTCGCTGTCAGGAACGCGCTTGATGGCATGCGCGGAAAGCCGTCTGTTTCGGTCGGCCAGCGTTCTGGTTCGATGTCCAGAGGATCAAAGAGCCTGTCCTGAAGATAAGAGACCGCATGGGGATGATCGGGGTCCAGCTTCCGCCGCGCCCATTCCCCGAATACCTGAAAAGACGATGGCCGATAGTGAAAGCGTTCCCCTGGGGCCGCCAGCGACGGAGCCGCCAGCGATTCCGCGTAGGTTTCCACCGGTCCTGGCCCGAGTGGCACACCATCCAGTCCTGCGGTCAACGACAAAAGTTGATCGACAGTGATCTGTGACTTGAGCGGATCATCCGCCCATTCGTGAATGGTCAAAGCCACAGGCTCGTTTAGCTCGGCAAGACCGTCCTGTACCATGGCCGCCAGCACAAGGCCCCAGAAGCTCTTGTTGACCGACGCCACGAGCGCCGCAGTTTCGGACGTGGCGCCGTTTCCATAGACCTCAAAGACGGTCTGGCCTCCAACCCGAGCAAGAAGTGCAGACCCTTTCTCGCTTTTGCTGTAGGAGGCCGCCGCTTCGAAATTCAGCACTGGCATCTCGGCGATGGCGGCACCGCCGCGCCGATGAACAGCGCCCCAAGACAAGACAGGAATGTCTAATTCATTGAATTCTCCGGATTCTAGAGGCAAAAAATTGCTTTCGTTTCCTATTCGCCGTTCCAGACCGGCCGCTTCGGATCGAAATGGTTGCGCAGCGGCTTCCAGACCTCGGGATACTTGACCTGAAGCGTATCGAGCCCCGCCGCATACTTGGTCAGTTGCTGCGGAAAGCGGGTCTCGAACATGAAGGCGATGGTGTTGTCGAGCTTCTCGGGTTCGAGATCCTTCAGCGAGGCCGCATAAAAGGCATCCGCATCCGGCCCGTGCGGCAGCATCATGTTGTGGCACGACATGCCGCCGGGCACGAAGCCCTCGGGCTTGGCGTCGTAGACCCCCTCGATCAGCCCCATGAACTCGGACATGATGTTCATGTGGTACCAGGGCGGACGGAACGAATTCTCGGCCACCAACCAGCGCGGCGGGAAGATCACGAAGTCAATGTTCGCCGTTCCGGGTTCGCCGCTCGGTGCCGTGAGCACCGTGAAGATCGACGGATCAGCATGATCATTGCGGATCGGGCCGACCGGCGAATAGTGCCGCAGGTTGTACTTGTAAGGTGCATAGTTGCCGTGCCAGGCCACCACGTCGAGCGGGCTGTGGTCGATCTCGCAGGCGTGGAACTGGCCGCACCACTTGGTCACAACGCGGTGGGTCACGCCGTCCTTCTGTTCGTAGGCCGCCACGGGGCTGAGGAAATCGCGCGGGTTGGCCATGCAGTTGGCGCCGATGGGCCCACGCTCGGGCACCGTGAAGACGGCGCCGTAGTTCTCGCAGATGTAGCCGCGCGCTTTGTCGTTGCCGTTCAGCAGCACCTTATACTTTACGCCGCGCGGGATGCAGACGATCTCGCCGGGGGCGACGTCGATGATCCCGAACTCGGTGAAGAAGCGCAGCGCGCCGACCTCCGGCACGATCAGCATTTCACCGTCGGCGTTATAGAAGACCTCGGCCTCCATGCTTTCGGTGACGGCATAGGTGTGGATCGCGTAGCCCACCTGGGTCAGCACGTCACCGCCGGTGAAGATCGTGCGCATCCCATCCAGCCAGGTCCCGGCATCGTCGGGGATCGGCGCCGGATCCCAGCGCATGGGCGCCAGCGGCAGCCCGCTCTCGTCCACGGTGGGCGCCGAGCGGAAATGCGGCAGCTCGAAGCGTACCATGTCCGAGATGTGCTGCACCGTCGGGCGCATCCGATAGAGCCATGAGCGTTCGTTCGAGATCCGCGGGGCGGTAAAGGGCGAGCCGGAGAGCTGTTCGGCATAGAGGCCGTAGGGGCAACGCTGCGGGCTGTTTTGCCCGATCGGCAGCGCACCTTCGACGGCTTCGGTCTCGAAGTCGTTGCCGAAGCCGGGCATGTAGCCCGAGTTGTACTGAGCGCGGCTCTTTGCGATCACGAAATCGGTCTGTGGCTTGTTCATCTCTTAGCCCTCCGCCTTCAGGACGCCGCGCTGGATCTGGTCTTCCTCGATGGACTCGAAGAGCGCCTTGAAGTTGCCCTCGCCGAAACCGTCGTCGCCCTTGCGCTGGATGAACTCGAAGAAGATCGGCCCGATCACCGTCTTGGAGAAGATCTGCAGCAGGATGCGGGTCATGCCGCCCTTCACCACGCCTTCGCCGTCGATCAGGATGCCGTGTTTCTTCATGCGGTCGAGCGGCTCCTCGTGGCCCTGAACGCGGTCGTAGCTCTTGTCGTAGTAGATCTCGGGCGGCGGCGGCATGAACTCGATACCGTTCGCACCGATCTGGTCGGTCGAGGCGTAGATGTCCTCAGACGCGACGGCGATGTGCTGGATGCCCTCGCCCTTGTATTCCTTGAGGTATTCCTCGATCTGGCTCTGGTCATCAGAGCTTTCGTTGATCGGGATGCGGATCTTGCCGCAAGGCGAGGTCAGCGCGCGGCTGGTCAGCCCGGTGATCTTGCCCTTGATGTCGAAGAACTTGATCTCGCGGAAATTGAATGCCGTGGCATAGAATCTGTACCACGTATCCATGTTGCCCTGCATCACGTTGTGGGTCAGGTGGTCGATGTAGTAAAAGCCGGCGCCCTCGGGTTTCGGGTCGCGCTCGCCGATCCATTCGTAGTCGGCGTCATATGGGTTCTTGCCGTTATCGTAATCCTCGATGAAGTAGAGCAGCGAGCCGCCGATGCCGACAACCGCGGGCACGTCGATGGATTTGCCGTCGCCGGTGTATTCCTCGGCGCCATAGTCGAGTGCGCATTTCAGGGCGTGCTGCGCATCGACAACGCGCCAGGCCATTGCGGGCGCGCAGGGGCCGTGATCCTTCACGAATTGCGCCGCGTGGCCGTCGGGGTCTCGGTTGACAATGTAATTCACGTTGTCCTGGCGGTAGACCGAGATGTCCTTGGTCTTGTGACGGGCAACCTCGACATAGCCCATCTTGGTGAACAGGTCTTCCAGAACGCCCGGCTCGGGGTGCGCGAACTCGACGAATTCGAACCCGTCGGTGCCGGCAATATTCAACTCGTCGATCTTGGCTTTCGGTGCTTCGTGCGGAAACGGTCCCATAAGACTCTCCTGCTGTCTGCTGCGTGGATTCCGTGCCCCCCACGCGTTTCAAGCATTCCCCGGCCCGCGGGGTGCCGGGCTCATCGATTCCCCAGCGCAATACTTTTATGATCATTTATTGATGCATGATCAACATTATTATTGACTACGACCACTTCGTCTGAAAAAAACCCGGTCCTGTCGAACCCGGAGGATGCGCGATGACGCCACTGCTTCAGAGAACACTACGCCGCCTGTCGCCCGTCCGCCCGTGGTTCGAGGACGTCTCGCGTGACAGCCTTCGTGACGATGCGCTTGCAGGCCTCACCAACGCCGCGATCGTCCTGCCTCAAGGCGTTGCCTTTGCAATCATCGCCGGGCTGCCGCCGGAATACGGGTTGTTCACCGCCATCGTTGTCTGTGCCGTCGCGGCACTGTGGGGGGCGTCCATGGTCATGGTGTCCGGCCCCACCACGGCGATCTCGGCCGTCGTGTTTGCAACCCTGTCGCAATTCGCCCTGGCCGGCACGGAACAGTTCGTGGCGCTGGCGCTCGTCATGACGCTGATGGTCGGGTTTCTGCAACTGATGGCCAGGCCTGGCCGGTCTCGGAGGGCTGATCGCCTTCGTATCGCACTCGGTCATCATCGGATTTACCGCGGCGGCGGCATTGCTCATCGCAACCTCACAATTGCCCGGCGCGCTCGGGATCGTCACCGAAGGCGGCGGGGGCGCGTTTGAAAGGCTGGAACGGGTTGTCGCTCAGATCGGCGCGGCAAACAGCGCCGCGTTTCTGGTGTCGCTCGTCACGCTGGCAACGATACTTGCGGTGGTACGGATCGATAAACGCATTCCGGCTTATATCTTCGCGCTGGCGACTGGAAGCGTCACGGCCTGGATGTTGGGCGGCGAGGCCGCGGGGCTGCACTTGTTCGAACCTCTCGCCAGCGTCGTTCCGGCGGTCACCGTGCCCGACCTGTCGCCATCGGTCATGGGGCAATTGTTTCCCGGCGCGGTCGCTGTGGCCTTTGTCGGCCTTCTCGAAGCCATTTCGATCGGCAAGTCCTTCGCCCTGCGCCGGGGCGAACGCTACGATTCCAACCAGGAGATCATCGGGCAAGGGCTTTCCAACATGGCGGGGTCCTTTCTGCAATCCTATGCCGGCTCGGGGTCCTTCACCCGGTCCGGACTGAACGCCGAAAGCGGCGCACGGACACCGATGGCCGCCCTTTTCGCCGCGGGAATCCTGTTGGCGGGGCTGTTTCTGGTGGCACCGCTGGTGCGATTTGTGCCGGTGCCCGCCATGGCGACCATCATCCTTTATGTGGCCTGGAAACTGGTGAACATCGCTGAAATCCGCCACATCGTGACCTCCAGCCGAAGCGAGACGCTGATCCTGCTGGCAACATTTCTGACCGGCGTCCTGTCAGAGCTGGACTTCGCCATCCTCGTCGGCGTGCTCGCCTCGCTGGCGGTCTTCATCAACAAGAGCGCCCACCCGTCGATCGGTGTCGGGGCGCCCATGGAAAAGGACGGTCGCAGGGTGTTCCGGAACGCCTATGCCAACGATCTGAAGGAGTGCCCCCAGATCGCCAATCTCAGGATCGAGGGGCCCCTGTTTTTTGGCTCGGTCGAGCATGTCGACGAAAAGTTTCGCGAAATCGAAGATCATTTCGGCCGGAAACGCGGCACTGTCCTGAACCTCAAGGGCGTGGGCAAGATCGACCTGACCGGAGCGGATTTTATCGTCAACGAATGCCGCGCTGCCCGCAAACGCGGGCAAGATTATCACCTCATCGCATCGCACAAATCCTCCCGCGATGCCCTGCGCCGGTTGCACGTCATCGACGTCGTCGGCGAAGACCACGTGCATTTCACCAAGTCCGATGCGATCCGGTATGCGGTCGACAAGGCCGATGACGACATCTGCCGCACCTGCGCGGCGCGCATCTTCCACGAATGCTCCGGAAAGCCGGGACCGGACATTGCTTGAACCGAAAACCAAATTCGGTGATCGCCAGCGTGGCGGCTCACCGTGGGCATGTCGCGGGATCGTGCCGCCCGAGGTTCCGAATTGCGCCGCCTTAGCCTCGCAGTCCAAGGGGCTTTTCCAGCAAGGGACCGAGTGCCGTCGGCGCGGATTTTTTAACGACAATCGCGAAGACTGACCGTACGGGTTGTCCGTAAGATGCGGAACGCGTCTATCGATGTGATCCCTGGTTCGGAAGGCGTGTCAGAATCGGGCAGACTGTAGCGCGATTGAATTCTGATGACTGGAACACGCGGCACAGCCACTGTGCTTTTGTCCGTCCTCCCCCCGCCATCGGCGCTATGGTACTTCTGAACTGGAAACAGGTCGCGGCCCGCATGGGTGCCCTGGAGCTTTATTATTGTTGATGTGATCGACGTTCTGATGCTCGGGTTGGCGTTCCTGTTTTGGCACGAATTACAGAGCGTGTTCGCAACTGCCGCTCCATGTGCCTCAAATCTTTTGGAACGGGGCACGGCACGGTCTGATTTCCAATGCCCTCTTACCTGTCCGCCGCATGGTAAAGAATTCCAAAACCCGCCTGATTTTAAGCCCATCTCAGATCCATTCGGAACGACAACTGATATTGAATGTCAGTTTTCGGACAAAGTGCGAGCGACCAGAGCGCCCGCAGCGAACTTCCGCTTTCCCGAAGGATTGACCAAAGCTTCGCAATTGCAGCACGCGTCGGGTCTGGCTTGAATCGAATGGCAGAAAACCTGTGTTGCCTTCGACGGTCTTGCGGCGAATCCAGAAGGCCTGATGGCGGTGGATCAAAGCGTCTCGACCGCGATGCGCCACATTCTGTAGCGGCCCTGCCGTGTCACCTCGCGGGTCAGGCCCTGCTCTTCCATCCAGGTCAGGTTCCGTTGAACGGCCGCGCGACTTGCGCCAGCCAGGACCTCCGCCATCGGGGCTGACACCAAAGGCCATTCCGTCAATACCGAGCGGAGAGCGGCAGGCGTGCGGCCGGAGAGCCGGACCATCGCGTCTTCTGCCCGAGTTCCCCATGCTTCGATGTCGTTGAGATGGCGCATCGCCGTCAGAACGGCGCTGTTCATCCCGTCCAGCCAGCCGACAAGACGGTCAGTTGGCAAGCCGGTGGCGCGCAGCCCCCCTGCCCCACCCATGGCCAACGGTGCGAAGACCGCACCACTTCCCTCGCTGGCCGCGATCCTTGCTGCGGTGACGGCGGCTTCCATCTGGTCGCCGTGCTGTCCGAGGCCGGCCAGGCTCCAGAGATGAAAGCCCATGCAAGCCCGCGTGATTGGGTGGAGCTCGGCTGCTGCGGCCATTACGTCCAGCCATCCGCTCGCGCGATCTTCGAAACGCTCAGCGCTGCCTTCAATGATCTCGGGATCGCGGCGATCCAGGAAGGCGGCCAAGTCAGCCTTCGGTCCGGGACCGCCTGTCAGACGCCGAACAGCCCATCCAACTCTTGCCAGGGCATTTGGGTCATCCTGTGCACCTGACAGCCGCATCGATACCCAAAGGGCCAGACGATCAGCACTGACCCGATCCCCTGCGAACCAGCTGAGGTCTGCCGCCTCGATCAGTGCGAGGCGGTGCCGCCAGCCTTCAGGACCGCGCAGCAGGCGGTCATCCAGAGCACCCAGGCGTCCAGCCACTCTTGCCAGTCGCGCAGCGTGAACGCCTTCTGCCTTTGCCCAGTCTTCGATGACGGCAGTGTCCGGCGGTTCTGCCCGTGGCCCGGGAGGCAAATCATCTGGTTCTTCTTCGAGTGGTCCCGGCAGAAACCAGAGATCCTCTTCGTGAGCCTCTTCATCCTCCTCGATGTTGATGAGGGGGTCATTGAAATCATCATTTAAAGCGGATGCTTGGGCCTTCATATGTGCAAAATACTATTCTTTTGCACATTACCCAAGTGATTTTGTGGCGGTTGCTTTTGCTCTTTATATAGTATGCGCGCACGACTGCTGGTGGAACCTCTCAGATCGCGCTCAGCGCAAGGAAACCAAGGGTTTTCGGGCGAGCACGACGAGAAAGCACTTACTTGCATTCGTTTACAAACGGTCGTTTATTGACGATAGATAGAACTGCAAACGGCCTGTTTTGATGCCTTTGATCGGCTACGCGCGCGTCTCGACCGAAGATCAGACCCCCCTGCCTCAGTCGCAGGCCCTGAAATCTGCGGGCTGCGTCGAGATCCATGAGGAGCAGGCCTCGGGCGGCAACCGCGCGCGACCCGTGCTGGCCCGCGTACTCGAGCGGATTAGCAAGGGCGACACGCTGGTTGTGGTGCGTATCGACCGCTTGGCGCGGTCGCTCTCGCATCTTCTTGAGGTGATCGAGCGGCTGGAGGCCAAGGGCGCCTTCTTCCGCTCGCTGACTGATCCAATCGACACGTCCTCCCCGCAGGGCAAGTTCACCCTCCAGGTCCTCGGCGCCGCGGCCGAGTTCGAGCGGGCCCTGATACGCGAACGCACCAAGGCCGGCCTGGCCAGCGCAAAAACCAAAGGCCGGGTTGGCGGCAATCCTGGCCTGCGCGCCCGGGATCCGGCGGCGCTGCGCAAGGTGCGGCTGGCCCGGCAGGACGGCTATATGGAACGCCTAAACGAGACGGCGCAGGACTGGGTGCCCCATGTCCGCCGCCTGCGGCCCGACTTAGCCTGGGAAGATGTGGTGCGCATCGTCAACGGCCCCCTGCCCCACGAACGTCAATGGACGCAAAGCCGGCTTTTGCGCGCGGTCAACGCCTATGTCCGGGACGGCTTCCTGCCGCCCACGGTACTGGACCGCGCCGGGCGCCGCGAAACCGACGACCGCCTGCCCGCGATCGTTGCGGCCATCAAGGGCGCGGATCCCGACATCACGCTTCAGGCGATCTGCACCCGACTGGAAGCGATGCGCGAACGCACGCCCCGCGGGCGGACAAGCTGGCAGCCGTCTTCGGTAAGAATGCTGCTGGAGCGGGCCGAAAGGCTGGGCTTGCTCGACTGAGATCCCCAAAGAATCGCTCATCCGATTCTGCCGACTGATTTCTCTACGCACTCACAATACATCTTGTGGTCACTGCGTAGCTGGCAACGAGGTGTTGAAGTAGAGTGAGAGCGCAGTCGCCCAAGACGCTGATTTTTAACAGTTTACCGTCGACAGAAATCGGTGCCTTCAACGCGCCCAGGCCGCTCAACGGTTTGGTCTGGATTTATCCACAATATCTGTTAAGCTTTGCAAAACAATAAAGACTTGAGGGCAGTGATGAACGGGATACGGGCCTCCCAGAGATTTGAAGTCATGTCCAAGCGGCTTGGTAGTCGGTTGCGTGAACATGCGCAGGAAACCTTCCCACCGGACGCTCAGAAGGGCCTCCGCCGCTTCGCCATGAGGGAAGCGGCTGAACTGCTTCGCATTAATCAGAATACCTTTCGCCATCATGTGTCAAACCTCGAAGGCTTTCCCGAAGGTGTCCTGGAGGGCGGCAACCGCCGTAGCTTCTCTGCAGAAGAGATGGTCGAGGCACAGCGCGTACTTCTCGAGACTGGAAGGATCAAGCCCGAAGAACACCCGCACAGAAGACCGGGGGAGGCTTGTCAGGTCTTGACGATCTTCAACCTGAAGGGTGGTTCGGCCAAGACGTCATCTGTTGCCCATGTAGGGCAACTAATGGGTCTGCGCGGCTACCGGGTGTTACTGATCGACCTCGACAGCCAGGCAAGTCTGACAAACCTGTTCGGGGTTACTCCCGAGCTGGATCCGGATATGCCGACCTCATACGATCTTATCCGATCCGACGATCCACTGCCCGCAGCAGAGATCATTCGCAAAACGAACTTCCCGACCGTGGATCTGATCCCGGCGTCCATGGACATCATGGAGTACGAGTTCGAGGTCGCCCTGAGCTTCAGACACGGCGCCACCACGTTCCATAGCCGCATCCGAGAAGCGCTTGAGCCAGTCCTAAACCGATATGATGTGGTGATATTCGACACCCCACCGCAGCTGAACTTCTCGGTGATCTCTGCCCTCTTTGCTTCCACTGGGGTCCTGATCCCGCTCAACGCGTCCATGCTCGATGTCATGTCTCTGTCGAGCTTCCTGGGCATGGCGAGCAACCTGATGGGCGTCGTCGAAGCGCATGCACCTGAACACGGCCTGAACTTCGTGCGGGTGCTGATCACCCGCTACGAGAACACCGACGGTCCACAGGTCCAGATATCATCTCTGCTTCGGACTGTCCTTGGCGATGCGGTCCTGCCGGCCGAGTTCTTGAAGTCGACAGCGGTAGGTGATGCCGCCAACACGCAGCAGAGCATTTTTGAGGTCGAACCTCGCGACGTGAACCGTAGAACCTACGAGCGTGCGATCGAGTCCGTTTCACGCGTTACCGACGAAGTCGAGCGCGAAATCCTCAAGGCATGGGGGCGTAGCCATGGCGCGTAAGGTCTTCGGAGATTCTCTCAAGAACGCGATGGGCAATGCTGCAACGCCGGACGAAGATGCGGATCTCGATCTGAAGCGCACAAGCCCAACTGTCGCTCGAGCGCAAGCATCCGTGCTGGAAGAAGACAAACACGCCACGCGCCTGATCGACCCGAGCACCGTGCGGATGTCCGCGGTCATGGATCGTATCGATCCGAGCGATGGCCTCGAGGAACTTGTCTCCTCGATCCGGGAACATGGGCAAAAGGTTCCCATTCTCGTCCGCCGAACCCAAGATGGCGCACTTGAGATCGTCTATGGGCGCCGTCGTCTTCTCGCCTGTCGTGAGCTTGGTCAGAAGGTGCGTGCGACGGTCATGGAGATGACCGAAGAGGAAGCTCTGATCGCACAAGGCGTGGAGAACAATGCCCGCCAAGACCCCTCGTTTATCGAAAGGGCCTTGTTCGTCGCCGGGATCATTCGAGAACTTGGGAAAACCGACGAGACGCGCAAGAACGCTCAAACGATCGCGTATCGGGCACTTCAGATCGATAAATCGCTCGTCTCGCGAATGAACCGTATTGCGACCGGCATCCCGATGGAACTGATCCAGGCTATCGGACCCGCACACGGCGTGGGTCGACGGGTTTGGGAAAAGCTCTTCAGGCTGTGCGAGAAGGACGTTGCGAGAGCCAAAGAAGCTGCCCACGAAATCCCCCACACCTTGCCAGGCCCAGACCGACTTGACGCAGCAATTACGCTGCTCACGTCCACCAAGGCACCTACACCCAAGGTTGAGCAAGGTGAGCGCGTGAAGATCGGCCGCAAAGGCAACCGCATCACTATCGATGTGGACGCTGATCTTGCCCCGCGCGTTGAGGAAGCCGTCCGAAAGCTGATCAGCGAGCTTCTTGACCGCGGTCAAGACGGCCCAGAGTGACGACCCCGTGTCTTGACCGCGGTCAAGACATCAAGAGCAACGAGCAGAAAACGAAAGGAGGACCGGCTAGAAAAAGAAAGACCCCCCGAAAGCGGTGCTTCCGAAGGGCCTCAATCAGTCTCGACACCTGATTGATACCCCCAAAACGAATTCATTTCAACACCGCTCGCGGTGAACGGTGAAGCTTTTTCTTCCGAAACACCATGAGACATGCACCTGAAACAACAACCGCCCTGGCGGAACGAACATCTTTGCCCTGCCCTAATCCCTATCAGTTTCTGGGTCCGGTTCGCATTCTGAGGAGGGAGCTAGGTCTCACAACCAATGACCTCGCCGTTCTGACCGCGCTCATTAGCTTCCTGCCCCGCAAAGAACGTGAGATTCAGGACAGCCAGCGACTTACGCTCACTGTCGTGTTCCCATCGAACGCTTCTCTATCAGAGCGCGCCAATGGACTCGATGAGAGAACACTTCGACGCAGCTTGGGACGCCTCTCAGCTGCGGGACTGATCGAACGCAAGAACTCAGCAAATGGCAAACGCTTTCCGCTGCGGTATGGAGGCGTTATCAGAGATGCCTTCGGTATCGACCTGGAACCCTTGATCCAGAGGTACGGCTCGCTCGAAACACAAGCCTTGCAGCTCACCGAAGAACGCGAACGCTTGCGCTCGCTGAAGGCTGAGGCGTTGGCCCTACGTGCTTCGCTACTCCAACAGACACGCTTCGATGAAACAAAGCTCTCTACCCTCAACATGATCAGAAATGTCCTGCGCCGAGCGACATTAACCGTTGATACAGTTCTGAGCGTTATCTCGGAACTGAGAGCCCTTGGAGCCAATACCGACGCAAACTACGGTGAACAGCATGCGACGGCAAAAGCTGGTATCGAAGAAAATTTCGAAGCTGTCGAACACCGGCCTCATACACCTGATTCCAACGATCTGCCCGCCACAAACGGACAAAGTGTCCGGCACATAGAGTCTATAAAAAAAGATATTAAAGAGATTGCTCCCTCTACGGTCAATCGCGGCGAACAAACCAAATCCACCATGAACCGAGACCCAGCACGTATGGCGTGGGAAGATTTCACCCATGTTGCAGGATTTTTCCCAGAGCCACCGCGCACAGGAGAAGCCCTTACCCGCATTCTATACGACCTCGGTCGATTGCTTAGAATAAGCCAAGAAGAACTGCGACGTGGCATCCAGAAAGCTGGCGCAGGAAAACTGCTTCTCGTCTTCGACTACCTGATAGCAAGAGCCGACACCATCAAACACCCTGACGCCTATTTCGAAAGGATCGTACGCACACACCTTGCTCCGACATGAACTTCTTGACCGCGGTCAAGAACCACCGTGAGAGGGAAAGGAGTGTTGGTTTGAGGGTGACGGGAAATGAGATCGGGAGAGTGGCTTCCGACGCCCGTCGTGGAGAAAATCTGATGACGAAAGCTGTCCAGAAAATCACCCTGTCCCCGTCCCGGGATATCCCTTTCGATAAGCTGATGCTGAGCCAATCCAACGTGCGGCGCATCAAGGCTGGCGTGTCCGTCGAGGAACTTGCTGAAGACATCGCCCGCCGCGGCCTTTTGCAGAGCCTGAGCGTGCGGCCTGTGGTGGCTGACGATGGGACCGAGACCGGCAAGTTCGAGATCCCGGCCGGTGGCCGCCGGTTCCAAGCGCTTTCACTGCTGGTGAAGCAGAAGCGTTTGGCGAAAACGACGCCCATTCCCTGCATCGTGCGGGTTGCGGGATCCGACATCCTCGCCGAGGACGATTCCTTGGCCGAGAACATGCAGCGCGTCGCCTTGCACCCACTCGACCAGTTCCGCGCGTTTGTGTCCCTGCGTGACAAGGGTCAGAGCGATGCAGAGATTGCTGCCGCCTTCTTCGTGACGCCGCAGATCGTGAAGCAGCGCCTCAAACTTGCCTCCGTCGCCCCTGCCCTGCTTGAGGTCTACGCCGAGGATGGCATGACACTGGAGCAGCTCATGGCCTTCACCGTGAACCCCGATCACGCGCGTCAGGTTCAGGTCTGGGATGCGATCAATTCATCCTGGAACAAGGAACCATTCCAGATCCGGCGCATGCTGACCGAGACCTCGGTCCGGGCGTCCGACCGACGCGCGATCTTTGTGGGTGTTGAGGCCTATGAAGCGGCGGGCGGCACGATGCTGCATGACCTCTTTCAGGGCGATGACGGTGGCTGGTTTGAGGACCCTGCCCTGCTCGATCGGCTGGTGTCGGAGAAACTCCAGGTCGAGGCTGAGACGGTTGCGGTTGAGGGCTGGAAGTGGATCGAGGTCGCGCTTGACCTGCCCTACGGCTACAGCCACGGGCTGCGGTCCCTGTCCGGTGATCCGGCTCCGATGACAGATGACGAAGGCGCGGCCCATGCCAAGCTGCTCGCCGAGTATCGAGCGCTGGAAGAGGAATACGAGGGGCAGGATGAATTTCCTGAAGAGATCGATGCACGTCTTGGTGTGTTGGAGGTCGCCATGGAAAAACTCGAGGCCAGGCCATTGATCTTCGACGCGGAAGAGATCGGGCGGGCAGGGGCGTTCGTCACGCTCGACTGCTACGGCGCGCTGGCAGTCTATCGCGGCTATGTGCGTCCAGAGGATGAGCCCGTTGAGGAGACCGCGGTCCAGGACGGTGGAGATCCTGCGGTGGCGGGGCAGGGGGATGATCGTGATCTCGCCGATGGCCATGCCAGTGCCGCCCATATCGGAACCATCATCATGTCGGGAGGCCAGCCGATTGGCGGTGACCTGCCGGAGGATGACGGAGCGCTGAAGCCACTGCCCGAGCGCTTGGTCATGGAGTTGACGGCCCACCGGACGCTGGCGCTGCGTGAAGCGATCGGGCGCTCGCCCGACGTGGCGTTGACGCTCCTGCTCCTGAAGCTGGTGACGGACACCTTCCGCACCTCCTCTGCTTCGGGCAGCTGTCTCGAAGCCTCCGTGCGTCACGTCTACATGTCGGCGCAGGCGCCTGATCTGAAGGACAGCGTGGTCGCCAAGCTGGTCGACGAACGTCATGCAGAATGGGAGGCCGATCTGCCGCTTGGCGACGATGCAGCGCTCTGGGACTATCTGACAGTTCTCGACCAGGGCAGTCGGTTGGCCCTGCTGGCGCATTGCCTCAGCTTCGGCGTCAACGCGCTGCATGAAAAGGTGAACCCCTACGGGGCAGGCATCTCTGCTGGCGGTCTGACCCGGCGGATGGCGCATTCCGATCTCGTGGCGCGTGCGACAGATCTCGACATGGTCGAGGCGGGCTGGGAGCCGACGATCGACACCTATCTCAACCGCGTGCCCAAGGCCCGCATCCTCGAGGCCGTGCGTGAGGCGAAAGGGGAGGGGACTGCCCAGCTTCTCGATCACCTGAAGAAGGGCGAGATGGCCAGTGAAGCCGAGCGCTTGCTGAAGGGCAGCGGCTGGTTGCCCGAGGTCCTGCGCCGGAACGATCTCGTGGCGCTGGACGGTGAGGACTGTGCCGAAGGGCAGGGGGCGGATGCCGAAGCGGCTGACAGCGTCAGTGAAGCTGACCTTCCTGCGTTCCTGGCGGATGACCTGCCTGCTGAAGGCGCGTCGATGCTGGCCGCGGAATAATGTGATCCAGCGGGGGGCGGAGATTCCGCCCCCAATCACCTTATAGTGTAACAATATCAATGAGATGAGTGCGATTGCTCGCATTCAGGATGAGAAATCATGTCTGCAACAACCATCATCGACACCGCACCCCTCGGGGCGCTCATTCGCTACACTGACGGCAGCCCCAAGCCACCGGCACGCTTCACCAAGAAGCTGGCGGCCTGGGAGCGCTCGAACGGCGTCGGCCGTCTTGTGAAGAAGGAACCACCCCGGCCTTACGCGACCTGGACGGCACCTGCGTCGTTCACGCTGCATGAGGGCAACTTCTCCTCGGAAGGGGTGATCCTCGTGACCATCATGCGCAGCCATTCGGCTGACAGCGCCCTGGTCTTCGAGGTGGCCGAGGAGCCGAAGCCGGGGCAGGTGCGTGTGCTTCTCGACTTCGGTGGCAACACGGAGCTGCTGCATTTGGCAACGTCCGTCACCGCTGCCGAGCTCTGGATCGCCAAGGAAGGATACCGCAACGCGCGGCTCGAGATCGTCGGTGCCGAGGACGGCGATAGGGCAGGGGGCGCGGACCTGGCCGCCTGAGCCCAACTGAAACCGAGGGGCCCGCCCAAGCGCGGGCCTCTCAACCATCACAACCTTGTCCTTTGAGTTCTCGGGGCACCAAAGGATCCATCCCCAAGGAAGGACGTCTTCAACCAAGATCCTGGCCGGGAGGTTGGAGGCAAAAGCATCAGCCGGACGACAGGCTCCAGTCACCAGGGCACCATCCCCCGCTCGCCATTCCCTTCCTTGGCCCAAATCCTGTCTTCGAGATCAACCCGCGAGGGGTCGGACTACGGGCAAGCCCGTGCCGCCGGGCGGATTCGGACGAGCCGAACGCACCCGGTGATGTCAGCCAGTCTTCGGGCCTGCGGGGTCCTGTCGCGCGGGGGATGGTCCCCCGCCTCCAAGACAGGAGCCAAACAGATGTCCCGCAAAGATGCTCACGCCTTCGCCGCCTCCCTCGCCGCCACGCTCATGGTCTCAATCGTCGTCTTCCAAGCGGGGGATGGAACCTTCGGCGCCGTCCCCGCCGATGAAATCGACGGCGACGAGGTCGTGATCGTTTCGGAATACGATCCCTTCGGGTGAGGCTTCGGCCTCACTTACCGAGGGCCCGGCAGGGCGCAGGCGCGCCCCCGGGCCTATCGCCGACAGAGTGATCGGCGGTGCCGATCTGAAGAACGCTTGTGTGCCGCCAGCGCAGATCGTAGTGCTTACAAGGGCTAAAGCACGCGAAAATTGACTTGGAGAGAGCACGCTAGGATAAGTGGGAAAAACAAATCGTTACATGATTGAGGAACGACAGTGACGCTGGATATCCGCGGTAGCCTGAAAAACACGCGCATCAGTAAGAATCCATTGGTGGTCGTGGATGAGCTACTGGCGAACTCGATCGACGCGTTCCTGATCCGAAAGAGGGATGAGGCCGACGCGGTTGCCCTGGAAGTGACGCTCAAGGTGAAAGCTACTAAAGCGGACTTGCTCGGCGAGGTGTACGACCTTGAGATCACCTGCGAGGACAACGGGTGCGGTGTTGGGCCAGAGCAGCGCAAGGCCTTCCTGACTAAGGACACCTCCTACAAGGATGACCTCAACATCCCTGGCATCGGGAAGTGCAAAGGAACCGGTCGCGTCCAGTTCTTCCACCACTTCACGGCAGTCTCACTGTCATCAATCTACAGAGAGGGAGACCGATTAAAGCACATCTCGCTTCCTTTACTGCGCGACCGAAAGACCATCGAAGAGACCGATTTCACGATAGAGGATCGGGACACCGGCGACGTCGGGACCCATATACGACTTTCGCACGTGGTGCCGAAGCTGCGCGAGACCATCCTATCCGTCGCCAGCGTGCACAGGACGTTCACTGCCGAGGCGATCCGACAGCACGTTCTCTTCAACCTGCTGCAACGGTTCGTCAGCCTTAAGGATGACCTCGGCGACTTCCAGATTAAGTTCGTCAGCGACCTTGGGGGCACCAAGTCTGAAGAAACCTTGACGCCGGCAGCTATCCCCAAGCACACGTCCGTCACGCCGATCACCGTCGAACACGTCGAAGGTAAGGACAAGGTATCGGCCCACTTCACCATAACGCACTACAAGCTGGACGAGACGCAGTACCCGTTGCCTCGCAACATCATAGGCTTGTGCGCCAAGGCGTCTATCGCTGAGCTCATCACCGGTCGTTACCTCAAGACCAAGACGCTCGAAAACAACGCGATTGACGGTCACTACCACATCGTCCTGGTCGAGGGGCCCCTGTTGGATGATGGTGTCAACGAGCAACGCGATGGGTTTGACAAGATACCACTGGACAACGGCTCAGGAGACCTCTTCGAAGGGATGCAGGTCACCTTCGAGGACATATTCTCGGTTCTCGACGACAAGGTGCAGGAGCTCATAACGCCGCCTGATTGGTCTAGGGATACGATCGTGAAAGACGTGGCGAAGGACTTCGGCGTGTCTGAGGAGATGCTCTCTTACTCAAACACGCGCGTGAAGTTCGGGGACACCCCGAACGAGGTCGCGAAGCGTGTCTTGACGAACCTTCAGGAGCAGGTGGTCAACGAGACGTCCAGCCTCTCGGCCATGAAGGAGGCCATCAAGGGCCTCGCCCCGGACAGCGATGACTTCCGACGCAAGATCGACGATCTTTCGTCGGAATTCGCCTCCTTGGTCTTGTCGCGCTTAAGTTCCGGTCTCCCAACTCATTTAGGCAGCCTTTCGTTCGAAGGCCAAGGGGCTTTTTCCACCCAGCGATGAGTGGCGGCGGCGCGGATTGTAGAACCCGTTTATATACTGGAAGATAGCGGCTTCGGCTTGTCGTCTGGTTTTCCAGCGGTTGCGCCAGATCAGCTCAGCCTTGATGGATTTGAAGAACGTTTCCACCATGGAATTGTCATAGCAATTGCCCTTACCGCTCATGGATACTTTGAAGCCATGCCTTGAAAGGCGCTTCTGATAGTCATGTGAACAGTATTGAGAGCCACGATCCGTGTGGTGAATGCAGCCCTCCGCCGGCTGTCGCAAAGCCACGGCCATGTCCAGCGCCCGGATCGCCAGGTCCCGCTTCATACGGTTGCTGACGGCCCAGCCGATGACCCGGCGTGAATAAAGATCGATAATCACAGCCAGATAGAGCCAACCTTCACTGGTCCAGATATAGGATATGTCGCCCGCCCACTTCTGGTTTGGACTCTCAGCCGAGAAGTCCTGATCCAGCAAGTTGGGCCCGATGTTGAACGCATGGTTGCTGTCCGTGGTCACCTTGTATTTCTGGGTTCTGACGATCTTAATGTCGTTCTCACGCATCAAGCGGCCTACGCGTCGGTGCCCGACCTTCAGTCCCAGCTCCTGTAATTCCTCGGTCATCCGCGGCGTGCCATAACTTTGTAGGCTCAGGCGGTGCTGTTCGCGGATATGAGCCAAGATCACCATATCATCGCGTTGTCGTTGGCTCATGGGTCGAGCCCTCCAGGCACGAAAGCCGCGCGATGTTACCCGCATAACTCGGCACAGAAATTCGACTGACCATTCTTCTTTCCAGACTTCGATGAACGCAAATCTCACCGGCTTTGGCCTGCAAAGAAGATTGCCGCTTTTTTTAACACTTCCCTCTCCTCGCGCAGCAGGCGGACTTCTTTGCGGAGACGTTCGTTCTCTTTTTCAACGTCCTCGTGCGGTCCGGACATCAAATCGTTATGCTGATGCTTTTGGACCCACTTGTTCAGTGTCGAAAGCCCAACCCCCAAATCAGAGGCCGCTTGTGGTCGTGTCAGTCCACTGGTCGTTGCGATGCGCACTGCATCACGGCGAAACTCGTCTGTGTATCTCCTTGCCATTCTTAATCTCCTTCATAGCAAACATTGCTCGAAAGAGACCGGAACTAAACCGTGGCAAGACCAACAACGGCCAAAGCCTCTTTGAAGCCGACGTCGATGAGGCCGTTGGCGAGTTGCTAAACCGGATAGGTGAGGAGAACGGGGGCTGCCGCCCGGATATAGCGCTGTTCCACGAGGAAGGCTCCGTTGTGATCGTCGAGTTCAAGGCGCCCGGCGTCAGTCTCGACGAGCACGACAACGACCTGATGGAATACGCCACAATCTTGGCCGCGAAGTCCAACGGAAGGCTGAAGAAGTTCTACGGATACCTGATAGGGGATACCATCAATCCGATCCGCCTGAGAGGCTACAATCGCTTGCCCGGCGAGAACGGCTTCTTCAGCACCAACGATGTGAAGGAGCCGAAAAGCCAGGCTACACTTGGGCAGCTGTACTCGGAGCTTCTTTTCTACGGGGACATCGTGGATCGTGCTCGCAAACGCATCGGAGTATATAGGGAGCGCCTGAAGCTACCGCCGCTTTGATCAAGGTCGGCTTGGTTCCGCTCCGCCGCCGGCACCCACCAAAAATGCTGCAGGATGGACGAATGACCGGTTCTGTGAAGCTACGTGGCAGCGCCCGGCTGTGAGGCGAATGGAGCTCTGGGCCGATTGCCAAGATCAAGCCTTCAACTGATGGCTAGGTCGCTCGCGGTCTTTCCTGCCGCCAACGCCTCCACGAACCACTGCGGTTTCCGCCCCCGGCCGGACCAGGTGAGTGCCGGGTTCTCAGGGTGCCGGTATTTCGCCGCGGCAGGCGCGCGCGCGGTTTTCGCCTCGGTGTTAACAAGCTCGGCCAGAGAGTAGCCCAGATCCCGGGCGAGAGCCTCCACCTTGGCGCGGGCTTCCGCCTTCTGCCGATCCTCGAATGTGGAAATCGCCCTTGCGACGTCCTTCTGCATTTTCTTCAGTTCGCTGAGCGACAGTGCCTCGAGATCGTAATCAGCCATTGATGTGGTCCGTGTCCTGAATGTTCCGGTATCGATAGCCCGGGGCGGTCGGGCGCCGCAACTCCCGGAATGCAAAGGCAGGGGTGGAAAAGGCTGGTGATCGCCGCTTTAGCCGCCAGGAAGGTGCTGAACTGGGGGTCAGGCTGTCGCAATCGGCAGGGGTGACATGTTCTGGCATAGGCTCCCCGCGCATCTCTGCCTCCCGGGCCATCCCTTCGACTGACAATCCCCTAATCCCGTTCGGTCTCCTGCGCGCAACCCCGCGTCAGTCCGGGCCGTGTTGCCCCTTTGGGGCTGCCCGCTCCACCCCGGTCCTCTGGGGGTTTCCGGCGTCCGTTCCGTCCACCGTGCACGCGTCACCCGACGGGCTTTTTCAGGGTCTTGTCGAAGGGGCGGTCCCGAAGACAGGAAACACAGGAGCTAATCATGCAAAACATCGTCATCCTCGCCGGCAACATCGGTCAGAAACCCGAAACCCGCACCACCCAGGGCGGCACCAACATCACCAACTTCAGCCTCGCCACCTCCCGCCCCCGCCTCTCGGAAGGTCGTGTCCTGCGCGACGAGAATGGCTACCGGATCATGGACACTGAATGGCACCGCATCACCTGCTTCAACGGTCTCGGCAAGACGGTCGCGGAGCATTGCGAAAAGGGCATGAAGGTCCTCGTCCACGGCCGCATCCACTACAGCAAGTGGATCGACAGCATGGGCAACGACCGCTACGGCTGCGAGATCATCGCCGAGAAGGTCGACTTCCTGAGCCGCCCGAAGTCGGCCGAGAACGAAAACCCCGAGCTGGTCGACCGTGACGACGAGATCCCGTTCTGAGGAACGGGGTCTCCCCCTTGGACCCGGCGGGGAAACCCGCCGGGTTCGCTGCGCCGCCGCAAGGCAGCTTCGAGCCCAATTCGACTGATGCTGCGCTAACAACGAACGTCCGCTTGACGGCCCGCCGCCGGCACTAGAAAATTCTCATCAGTGTCTTTTGTAGAATTAATAAGAAGAGTAACAATGGATGGCATATGACTTAGAATTTGGGTTCCGTCCATTAGCCATGGATGTGATCGCGGGCCCAATCACGATAGAAACTCTAGATGGCCTTGAGGATCGAGTTGCCGAAGTAGAGCAGTCAGATCAGAAATACCAAGATTGGATTTATTCGCCGCGTCAGAAGATCAAGCACCTAGGTACTGGCGAGATCTATTACGCACCGTATGCTGCGCGGGTTTTTGGCCTGCCCAACACGCATATCATTCGCCACATTGAAGATGTTGGGCTGGGACATCTTCAATTTCACATTTGGTCGCTGGGGTTCTTCACAGGCCAGAGATTGAGCGCGACAGAAGCCGGTTTTCTAGATGCTACACCGCTGAAACCGGGGAAGCTAAACGATTTTGAATTATTGGGTGACAGTTTGCCGAAAGCAGTTCAATTGGCTGAAGCTTACTGGCTAGACAATATGCATGACCGAAAGCAGCTTGCGCGCTTTGAAGCTGCCATTCATGCGCTATTTCTCGCACAAAACCCGAGGCTTTTGCAGTTCGAAGCGTTTATGTTTCTCTACACTGCGCTTGATGCATGTTTTAAGATGATGAAAGAGAGCCTTTCTGGACCGCACCCAAGAACACACGGGGAACGAACCATATGGATGTGTGAGCAATATGGCGTTCCGGTACCTGAATGGGCAGAGCCGGATGGGGGGACAGAAATCGCAGACCTGCGAAACCCGGCTATCCACGAAGGCCTGTATGTCGGGGAACCGCTTGGTTTTGCGGTTGAGGGTCAGGGGGCAAATCGTAACCTCAATTTGCAAATGCAGGCGGTCGTGTGCCGCCTGTTGGTAGCTATCGTCGGCGGGGCTGAAACGGACTATGTGAAGTCGGATGTGACATCTCGGCAGCGCCATGGTCTCAGGCTACCGTGACGCTCAGGATTATTTGCATAAAGAGCATCAATCCTCCAAACGACGAAATTTCAAGCGGACTTTCAATTTCGCAGGTTCTAGGCCCGCTTTGTCCGCGTTGCTGCCATTCGCGTTCCGGCTGAAGAGTGAGAGGAGTGCCGGTTTCCCGGTGACGGGTTGAGGGTTGGGAGAGTGGCTCCCGGCGCCTGTCACGGGAGATAGCCGATGGGCGTTGTAGAAGTTCTGGATCCGGTGCAGCCGGCGCGGGCTGGTGGCTGGAAAGTGGATGTGAGCCGGGGTGAGCGGAACGGACGGGTGTCGTCCGAATGGTTCAACCGGCCCGATGATGAGCGGTATCTGTCGCTCGATGATCTCTGGGCCAGTGTGAAGGGTCGGTCCGAGCGCAGCCGCAGCCGTGTGGTGCAGACGGCGGAAATCCGGGTGGAGGCCGCGCGCGATAACCCCGAGCGGTTGCATCTGATGCTGCCGAAAGCGCAGGAGCCCGTCGCGCCCACGCACTGGGCCTTTGGCCAGCTTGCCAGCATCGTCGGCGCACCGGCGTCTTACCTTCGGCAGCTGCCCGCGCCGCTGGCGGGGATCAACCTGCAATACGGTTTGACCAACCACCGCGCCGAGCAGGTGAAGACATTCGAGACCGAGGATGGCCGCACGGAACTGCGCGCCGTGACCGGTCCCGACTACGGCCGCATCCATGACTTCGAGCTTGTCGAGGCGGTGCAGCGCATCGCGGGCAATGGTACGGGCGATACGCGTTGGAAGGTGCCGGGTGTGCTGGATTGGTCGACCGGGGTCTACAACCCCGATGTCGAAATCAGCCGCGACACGACCACGCTCTACGCCTCTGACCGCGACGTCTTCCTGTTCCTGGTCGACGATCGCAACCCGATCGAAGCGGGCAAGCTGCCCGACGGCTCCCCCGATCTCTACTTCCGGGGTTTCTATTGCTGGAACTCCGAGGTCGGAGCCAAGACGCTTGGCATGGCGAGCTTCTACCTGCGGGCCGTCTGCCAGAACCGGAACCTATGGGGCGTCGAGGATTTCCAGGAGATCCGGATCCGGCATTCGAAATACGCCGCCTCGCGCTTTGCCCATGAGGCGGCGCCGGCGCTGACGCGGTTTGCCAATTCTTCGCCGCAGGGCTTCGTGAACGGCATCAAGGCGGCGCGGCAGCAGATCGTGGCACGCAGCGACGGGGATCGCGCAGATTTCCTGCGCAAGCGGGGTTTCTCGAAAGCCGAGTTCTGGCAAGATCATCGAGAAGGTGCTGATGGAAGAGGGCCGACCGCCCGAGAGCATCTTCGACTTCGTGCAGGGCATCACGCGGCTTGCGCGCGACAAGACCCAGCAGGATGCGCGCCTCGACATGGAAGGCCGCGCCAAGAAGCTCCTCGACCGAGTGGGGTGACCTGAGTTGGGGCGCCTCGCTGGCGCCCCACTGAAATCGCCGTGAAGAGCCCATTTCGCCAGATGCTGCGCAGTAGACGGGTGGACTTTTCCGGCTAACTTCCCATAAACCTCTGTCTTGCCTCTACTGCTATGTTGTAGCGTTGCTGCAGGTCGGCGATCAGGGCCATTGCAACGCGTTTGGCGTCATCGCCCTCTGCTTCCCTGTAGCTTTGCTTCGCTGCCTCCAGCAGCTTCTTGATCTTGAATTCCTCGGGCAGTGCGCCTGCTTCGGCCATGATGCGGACCGCCACTGCTGTCGCCATGTCGGTAAACGCCTCGCCCGAGCGGTCGGGCAGCGGTTTCCCTTCGCCTTCAAGGCCGCGTAATTTGCCCTCTGCGAGGGCTTTCAGGATTTGCCGTTCCACGAGCCGGCGAAGGGACTGGGTCATGCTGTATTCCTGCTTTCTTCCTGATGCCGCCAAGGCGACTATAGCTTAGAACCAAAACCGACTTTGGAAGTTCTGCGCTGAACGGCGGAAAAGTTCGCATTGCCGACATAAGCTTTCATCATCCGCTGCCCCTTCGAGGAAGAGAGCGGCGGTTTGGTCTTTGACGAATGAGGCGGGGAGAGTGGCTTCCCGCGCCGTCGGATATGCTGCCATGTTTGACCTTCCCCTGCCGATCCAGCCGAGCACACGCCCGATGGGCCCCGTTCCAAATGGCGCGACTGTCGCTCCTGATCCCAGCCTGCCTTTCGCGCTGACGCGGATGCATCGGACGGCGGCAGCCCTGATGTCGGGCTCCGCTGCCCCCGTGGTCGTTGAGCGTTTTGCGACCTTGGCCGATGCGATGCAGGGGGCGTTTGAGCTTGCTGAGGACAACGGCTCCGATCCAGCGCTGCAGTTTCTGGCCATCCTTGATTACGACCAGCGCCTGGTTCTTGCCGGGGCCGCCAGTCATGGCGCTGTGGCTTGGTGCCACCCTGTCGCCAATGCTCTTGAGGCGCGGGCCGTCGTGACCGAGGCAGTTCAACTTCGCGCCCAGGCTGGCCGTGCCACTGACTGGCACGAGTCTGAACTGGCGCAGCGGCTGCGCCACCGCGCTGATCTTCTGGATGCCCGGCTTGTCGACCCGCTCTGGCGCGCTTTTGCCGCCCGGGCGCTGCAGATTGCGGCGTGACGCCCAAGAGACAGAGGAGGGCTGGGAGGGGTTTGAGCCTTCGGGGGCAGAAGAGTGCGCCACCCGGGGGTCTGACCTGTCCTCACCGAACGGAGATATCCATGACCCAGACTGAACCCACTCTGGCCGCACCGCTGCGGCCTTCCACCGTCGATTTCGGGGCGATCCTTGCCGCACATGCCGAACGCACCGCCCGGATCCTCGCCCTGCGCCCCGGCAACAAGGACCGCCTTTTCGACGGCCTCACGGCCGCCGACATCACTCATGTCACTGTCACCTTCGATGGTGCTGGAGACAGCGGACAGATCGAAAGCATCGGCGCATGGTCCGGCGAGACCGCCGTCGACTGCCCCGAAACCGAGATCGAATACGCGGCGCTGACCTGGGATGACCCCGAGGTCGAGATGCGGCAGCTCTCGCTGGAGGATGTCGTCGAGCAGCTCGCCTACGATTTCCTCTCGGACACGCATGGCGGCTGGGAGAACAACGACGGCCCCTGGGGCGAATTCTGCTTCGACGCTTCCGCCCGCTGCATCCATCTGGAGTTCAACGAGCGGATCGAGGCGCTGGTCGATCCGCATCTCGCTTCGCCCGTGGTCGAGGTCAGCTGAGATGACCGATCCCGCATACCTGCGCCTCGGTCTGCCGCTGACGGCCTCGCCCCTGACAGTTCTGCGCGCGGCGGTCCGGGCGCTCCACCCCGACACGCGCGCCGTGCGCAGCTTCCGGACGGCGCGCAAACGCTTCTACCGACAGATGCTCTGTGCGCATGCAGCGCGTCAGGCGGCGGGCGACATACCGTCCGGCTGATCGCCCCAACCTGCCACTCATCCCAATCCAGCACCTGGCCACTCGGCCGGGTCTTTCCCATTGAGGAGGTTCCCATGGCGGATTACTTCACCCATTTCTCATGCCTGATCGACGTCGGCACTCCCGACAAGGCTGAACGCGCACTCGCGCTGTTCCAGGAACTCCGCGCTGCGGATCAGGACACCGACGACCCGGAGGTCGCAGGCCTCACACTCGCGCGCCAGGACGCGCCCGAGGGCAGCACCCTCTGGATCCATGACGACGAGCACGGCGATGTCGAGGCGGTTATCCGCTTCGTGCTGCGCCTGGCCGAAGACCTCGACCTCATTGGCCTCTGGGGGTTCCAGTATGCGCTGACCTGTTCCCGTCCTCGCCTCGACGCCTTCGGCGGCGGCGCGCATGTCATCGATCTCGGCGCGCGCAAATCCATCGGCTGGACCAGCACGCAACAATGGCTGGCGGCCGCGCTGAACGGGGAGGATTTCGATGCCTGAGGTCATCTGCACAACCGTCTACCAGTTCCCTGAACTCTCGGATGTCGCCAAGGAAAAGGCCCGCAGCTGGTATCGTGAGCTCGCCCCCCACGACGATTGGTGGGACGCGGTCTACGAGGATTTCGAGCGGGTCTGCGATATTCTCGGCGTCCGGCTCAAAACCACCCCCGTGCGGCTGATGGGCGGAGGGACGCGGGCCAAGCCCTGCATCTGGTTTTCAGGGTTCTGGAGTCAGGGGGATGGCGCATGTTTTGAAGCATACCTCAGCCACGCCAAGGGCGCGGCCGCGCGCATCCGGGACTACGCGCCCCAGGACGCAGCGCTGCACGGCATCGCCGACCGCCTGCAGGCCATCCAGCGGCGGAACTTCTACCAGCTCGCTGCCGAGGTCAGCCATCGTGGCCGCTACTACCACGAATACACCATGTCGGTTGACGTCACGCGCGACAGCCCGACCTGGCAGCCACCGACCGAGGACGCCGAGGAGATCGTGACCGAGGCGCTGCGGGATCTGGCCCGCTGGCTCTACCGCCAGCTTGAGGCTGAATACGATCACCTCACCTCGGACGAGGCCGTCGAAGAAGGGATCATCATCACCGAGTACACCTTCACCGAAGGAGGGCGCCGGTTCGGGTGAGGTCTATCGGGCGAGCGATCTGACGAGCGCCACCAAGGGGTCAAAATCGTGCTGATCAGCCGCCCGCAAGGCCGCGATATAGGCCGTGCGGTGGTCACTGTCGGCATTCAGCGTGCCGTCGCCGGACCAGTCGAGGAAGATGTCTGGTTCGATCCTTGCCAGGTAGGCGTCTGCCATGATCCGCGCCCAACGTCCGTTGCCGTTGGCGAAAGGATGGATCCAGACCAGACGGTGATGCAGGCGCGCCGTGGCTTCCAGCGGGTCAAAGCTCCTGTGGTCGCCCCAGTACCGGGCGTCATCAAGGCAGGTGCGCAGTTCGGTCGAAATGTGCCAAACCGGCACGCCGATGTTCTTCTCGGTCAGGCGGTAGACGCCCGCCCAATCCCAGACCTCGCCGAAAAGGCGCTTGTGGATCTCGCGGACGGCAGCATTGGTCAGCAGATCGAACGATTTGGGCCGT
This sequence comes from Phaeobacter sp. J2-8, assembly GCF_022867865.1. Taxonomy (GTDB): domain Bacteria; phylum Pseudomonadota; class Alphaproteobacteria; order Rhodobacterales; family Rhodobacteraceae; genus Marinovum. Next base: position 46,306 of record NZ_JALIEC010000011.1, read on the forward strand.
CGGTCGAGCCAGGTCAGGCCAGCGATGATGTTCTCCCCTTCGAGTTCGTTCAACTCGCCACGGGTCGCAATGTGCTTGGCCTTGAGGCCAAGCAATTCGTCGGGTGTCAGGGGCGTCGCCCCGGCGGGTTCATGAAGCTCCAGCGTCATTGCCAGAAATCCCGGCGGCCTTCGCGGATGATGTCGGCTGCAAGTTCCTCCACCATCTCGGCCTCGCTCCGCAGCCCCTCGCTCTGCTCTTCGAGCGCCATGTGCGCGCGTGTGCGCTTGATGATGCGGCGGGCTTTCGCGCGCGCTTGGGCCAGGACGATCTCCTCGACCGGTCCCTCGCGCGGGACGATGGCGTAGACGACACGTCCACCCATGGCCTCGGCAATTTTCTCAAGCTGGTTTAGCGAGATCGTTCCCGCCTGCTCATTCTTGATTGATGCGTAAACTGTGTTGCGCGAGACCTCGAGGCGTTCGGCGAGGGCGGGCGCGTTCATCCCGATCGCTTCCTGAAACGTGGCGATCCAGCCGCCGACCGGCTTCGCAAGCGACTTGGCCAAGCTGGCGGCCTGGTTGATCCTGTCTTGGGCCTGACGTTGCTTTGCGCGAGTGACGGACATGTGCCAACCTGAGAGTTTGCATTCGTGCAGTGTATGCAATGCCACAATATGACAAAACTTCCATGCTTGCAACATTATAGATATGCATAAAGCCTTGTTTCGCCCTATCATAGATTTGCAAGCGTCGTGGTTTTGCCAAGCTGCGATGTGGCACACGGTTGAGCCCTGATCATGTCCCCGGCACTCTTCGCCCTGATCGGCGCTCTCACGGGTCCCCGTCGACGTCGTCATCCGCTTCGTGCGACGCCTTGCCATGAGCAGATCGTAGTCATGGCGTGTGGACCTAAAAAGTTCTATTCAGAACAAAGGCCTGTGGCTGTCGGATGCAGAGAATGGACATATCGCGCGAGGAGCTTTTTGCTCTCATTTGGGAGAAGCCGACCGTCGAGGTCGCGCGTGACATGGGCATATCGGACGTTGCTGTTGCCAAGCTCTGCGCGCGCCTTCAAGTGCCGAAGCCGCCCCGAGGATATTGGGCGCGCGTAGAAGCAGGCCAAGCGCCACGCCGTCCTCCGCTGCGTGCATTTCGCGAGGAAATCGAGGAACGCCGAAAGGCTCTCGCACGACCGCGTCCGCGTCCGGGCGCCGTCAGCCTGTCGCCGATTCAGCGCATGTTCGTCGATCAGGCGCTTCTGGAGTTCGTGGCGAAGGGGGGCAACCTCGGGACCACAAAGGTCGTGTCCAACCAGATCAGGGATATGCCTCCCGAAATCGCCACACAGCTGCTGCTCCTTATCCAGAACCGCTACCTCGTCTGGGTAAAGAACGGGGATGTCGATGTCGCGTTGAGCCATGGCGTCAGGCAAAGCCTTGCGGGGCTCGTCGACAAGATGCTTCCGGTGGCAAAGCCACAGGTCCTTGTACTGTCCCGCGCTGGCCGCTGCTTCGATGAGGACCGCAAGGAACCTTCTATCCTGATCCGACTGACGGCACATCTGCAGGAGCGGATAGCCCAGCTGGCGATGTTGGTCCGCGACCAAAAGCTTGCGCATGTCGTCATGCCGCTCGCCACGCTCGATCATGCCTGGTCAGCGCATCACGTCTATTCTTCGGAAAACTACACGACAGCCCGCAGTAAGCTTTGCCTATCGGCCACCGAACTCTGGGTGGATTGCACCATGACCGCACCTCATTACCGCGGTGCTGACACCGAGACCTTCAAGACCGATAAGGTCGCCTTGCGGGACATCATGCCGATCGACTTGATGCCATCGAAGGAAGTGGAGATCCCGCCAGCGATTGGCCGAGTGCGGATCAGACAGCATTGGCCCCGTCTACGGGCCCTGATCGAGGCCGAACGTGTGCACGAGATGTTGGAGCGCAGCACCTATGCCTTGGAACGGGATATCCCGGATGACCAGATCGCCATCGCGGATCGCATCTGGTTCGGGGGAGATCGCCCGATGCTGAATGCGCGAAGGGCATGGGACCGACTGTCCGACGAGATGGAGCGTTGGGGTGAAGAGATCGAGGCCGAACGAGCTGATTTGTGCTGCTCCATTCTGGGCATCGCACTGGGCGACATTCTGGTTCAATCACACAAAGGCCAGATAACGCGCATTCAAGTCTCACGGACGAGCATGAACATCACCGAAAACCGGTCATTCTTCATCGTTGAAGGACAACGGTTCCGGAAAGATGGTACGGTGGGCAAACGCATTGAGGCCATTTGGATCGACTTCTGAAGGGAATGCAGTCCCGCTGATCCGCGCTCACTTGTTCCCGTCAATCCACTTCGACATCAGCCCCTTGTCGCGGAAACACTCATCCGGGACGGCGCGGCGTTTGATGCGGGCGAGACGCTCGGCGAAGGCGACCTGCTTTGATGTCGGGCGGCTTTCCTTCACGCCCGGGTTCATCTTGGCTTGTGCGTCGATCCAGGCGCTCAAGGAGCGCCGATCTTGCTTAACCTCCCACGGCAGAAGCGTCTGATTGCGCAGGGCCAGAGCGCGCGCATAGGCGATCTGCTTTGGCGTCGCGGGCAGGGCGTAAGCGGTGGTTTCCATCGGGGGTCTCCCTTCTTAGCGTGGTTCATAAAATAGAACAGAACAGGAACAAAAGCAAGCTGCCTGCACAAATGATAGGGTTTGAGAGGAAGAGGAGGGCCGGGGAAGGTCAGGCCTGAAGCTGCCCGAAAGAGGGTGTCCGGGCCTGATCCTGTCCCTCATTCCGGAGTTTCCCGATGACCCATCTCGCCCCTTTCGCGTCCGAGCGCGCACTTGCGCCTGTTGTCCCCATCCCGTCCCGCAATACGGCCGTCGCGGTCTTGAGCGTGGCCGAGGCGCTGCAGCCTGATCTGGCGCAAGGGTTTCAGATCGACGCGCTGCGTCTGCGCGCTGAAATGGAGCGCGCCTTCGGCGGCTCCGATGCAGAGGGCGCATGGGATTGGAAGCTGGCCTATGAGGCGGGCGAGGCAGCGCTGGTCCTGTTCCTGCGGAAGTTCGGCCGCGCGCTCTTGGCCCGGACCGGCTCGCCCACTGCGCTGCTGCCGATCCTTGCCAAGGTGGCGGGCCTCTTGCCGACCCATACGCGGCGGTCGGAGGAGATGGAGCGCTTCCAGCAATTCTCGACGCCGCTCCCCATGGGGCTGGCGGCACTGGCTGCCGCACAGATCACTGCGCACGATCTGGTGCTGGAGCCATCGGCTGGGACAGGCCTTCTGGCGGTCCTCGCAGAAATCGCGGGCGGCAGCCTCGCGCTGAACGAGCTTGCCGACACCCGCGCTGATCTCCTCCGTCGCTTGTTTCCGGGCCGGCCTGTCACGGGCTTTGACGCAGCCCAGATCGACGATCATCTGGACGCAGGGTTGCGCCCGAGCGTGATCCTGATGAACCCGCCGTTCTCGGCGGTGGCCAATGTCGATGCCCGCAGCACCGAGGCGACAGCGCGGCATCTGCGCTCTGCGCTCGCGCGCCTGGTCCTCGGCGGACGGCTGGTCGCCATCACCGGTGCCAGTTTCGCGCCCGATTCCCCGGCTTGGGCCGAAACCTTTGGCCGCCTGACCGAGACCGCCCATCTGGTCTTTACAGGTGCCATATCCGGTGCCGCGTTTGTCAAACATGGCACCAGCTTCGAGACGCGGATTTCGGTCTTCGACAAATGCCGCGGCGGTGAGCCGGGCGGCATTACAGCAGATCTGGCGCGCCCGATATCGCCTGATGTGGCCAGCCTGCTGTCGCTGATCACCACTCACGTCCCGCCGCGCCTCGCGTTTGAGCAGGCTGATCCAACAGGGCAGGGCCCCTCTTCCTCCTTCCCGGGAAATCCCGTCCGCACCGTGCGCACGGCCGTCAGCACATCGCGCAACAAGCCCGCAACACCCGCCACCAACACCGCCGCGCAGATCGATGCCGCGGACCTCGCCTACACCCTGCGAGATGCTACTGAGGACGGCGTCAGCGCGTGCCTGTCGGATGCCATTTATGAAACCTTCCGTCTGCAGGCGATCGACATCCCCGAGGCGGAACCGCACCCGACCAAGCTGGTGCAATCGGCTGCGATGGCCTCAGTCGCGCCTCCGAAACCTTCCTACCGCCCCAAACTGCCGCCAGCCGTCAAGTGCTGTGGCCTGCTCTCTGACGCACAGCTTGAGACCGTGATCTACGCCGGTGAGGCACATGGCGCATTTCTCGCGGGGTCTTGGACCGTCAATGAAACCGGCGACATGGTCTCCGCTGCGCCCGACGATGCTGCGGACGCCGTCAGCTTCCGCCGTGGCTTCTTCCTTGGCGATGGCACCGGTGCGGGCAAGGGCCGCCAGTCAGCCGGGATCCTGCTCGACAACTGGGCGCAGGGTCGGCGCAAGGCGCTCTGGATTTCCAAGAGCGACAAGCTTCTCGAGGACGCTCAGCGCGACTGGTCGGCGCTTGGCCAGGAGCGGCTGCTGGTCACGCCGCTGTCGCGTTTTGCACAAGGCCGCGACATCCCGCTCTCCGAGGGCATCCTGTTCACCACCTACGCTACGCTGCGCTCGGAAGAGCGCGGGGCCAAAAAGTCCCGCGTCGACCAGATCGTGGACTGGCTTGGGGCGGATTTCGACGGAGTGATTTTGTTCGATGAAAGCCATGCCATGGCGAATGCTGCCGGGGGCAAAGGCGAGCGGGGCGATACCATGGCCTCGCAGCAGGGCAGGGCGGGTCTGCGTCTGCAGCACAAACTTCCGAATGCCCGCGTGGTCTATGTCTCGGCCACCGGCGCGACCTCGGTTCATAACCTCGCCTATGCGCAGCGCCTTGGTCTCTGGGGCGGGGAAGACTTTCCCTTCGCCACCCGGGCAGAATTCGTCGAGGCGATCGAGGCAGGTGGCGTGGCAGCGATGGAGGTCCTCGCCCGCGACCTGCGGTCCCTTGGCCTCTACACCGCCCGGTCGCTCTCCTATGACGGCGTCGAGTACGAAATGCTGGAACATGCGCTGACCCCCGAGCAGCGCGGCATCTACGACGCCTACGCCGGGGCCTTCGCCATCATCCACAACAACCTCGCCGCTGCGATGGAGGCCGCCAACATCACGGGGGATGCTGGCACGCTGAACCGGCAGGCCAAGTCCGCCGCGCGCTCGGCTTTTGAGTCCGCCAAGCAGCGCTTCTTCGGCCATCTGCTGACGTCGATGAAAACCCCCACGCTTATCGCGAGCATTGAGGCCGATCTGGGGGGGGCCATGCCGCAGTCATCCAGATCGTCTCCACCGGCGAGGCGCTGATGGAACGTCGCTTGTCGGAGATCCCGACCGACGAGTGGAACGACATCCGCGTCGATATCACCCCGCGCGAATACGTCATGGACTACCTCACCCATTCTTTCCCGGTGCAGCTCTATGAGCCTTTCACTGACAGCGAGGGCAATCTCTCGTCCCGGCCTGTCACGCGCGACGGCCAACCAGTAGAATGTCGAGAGGCCGCCCGCAGGCGCGACGCGCTGATCGAAAAGCTGGCATCACTGCCGCCCGTGCCGGGGGCGCTCGACCAGATCGTCCAGCGCTTCGGCACCGATCTCGTGGCCGAAGTCACGGGTCGGTCGCGGCGCATCGTGCGGAAGGGCGAGGGCCCTGCAGCGCGGCTTGTCGTCGAAAGCCGGGCGGGCTCTGCCAACCTCGCGGAAACCGCCGCCTTCATGGATGACCAGAAGCGCATCCTGATCTTCTCGGATGCCGGCGGCACGGGGCGCAGCTATCACGCCGATCTCGGGGCGAAGAACCAGCGCCTGCGTGTCCATTATCTCCTCGAGCCGGGCTGGAAGGCCGATGCTGCCATCCAAGGCCTTGGCCGCACCAACCGCACCAATCAGGCGCAACCGCCGCTGTTTCGGCCAGTGGCCACGGACGTGAAGGCGGAAAAGCGGTTCCTGTCGACTATCGCGCGCCGTCTCGACACGCTGGGTGCCATCACGCGGGGTCAGCGCCAGACCGGCGGGCAGGGGCTGTTCCGGCCCGAGGACAACCTCGAAAGCCCCTATGCCCGCGACGCCCTGCGCCAACTCTACCGCCGCATCTATCGCGGCGATGTGGCGGGCTGTTCACTCGGGGCGTTCGAGGATGCGACCGGCCTCAGTCTGACCGACGACAACGGGCTGAAAGATGACCTGCCGCCGATCACAACCTTCCTCAATCGTCTGCTTGCGCTGACGATCGACATGCAGGCCGTGCTCTTCTCGGCCTTCGAGGAACTTCTCGATCAGCGGATCGAGGGTGCCATCGCCGCCGGGGTCTACGACCTCGGGCTCGAGACGCTGCGCGCCGAGAGTTTCCGCGTCAACTACGCCCGCGTCATCTACACCCATCCCGGCTCTGGCGCAGAAACTCAGCTCCTGACCATCGCGGAAAAGCGGCGCAACACACCGACCGCGCTCGCGGACGCGCTGGACTGGCTCGATGATCCGAAGGCGCGGCTGCTGGTCAACAGCCGATCTGGCCGGGCGGCGGTGCAGGTGCCCGCCACCAGCCTGATGCTGGATGACGGCACCATCGAACCCCGCTTGCGGCTGATCCGCCCGACGGAGGCAAGCACCGTGCCTGCTAAGATCATGGAAGACACCCATTGGCTGGAGGCAGATCGGGCGGCCTTCGCTGCCGCCTGGACTGCGGAACTCTCCGAGGTGCCGGAGTTCTCGGAGGCCACGCTGCACATCGTCGCGGGCCTTCTGCTGCCGATCTGGAAGCAACTGCCGCAGGATGAGACCCGCGTCTACCGGCTGCAAACCGATGACGGCCAGCGGATCATCGGTCGCCGGGTCTCACCCGCCTGGGTCGCGACCACGCTGGCAGATGAGGCCCCAAGGCTTACGGCAGCGCAGGTGCATGCCCTCGTTCTGGAGGGCAAGACGGTGGTGCGGCTTGCCGAAGGGATGGAGTTGCACCGGTCCCGCGTCATGGGGGTGAACCGGATAGAACTGTCGGGCTTTTCCGAAGCCGCCAAGGACCGGCTCAAGGCAGATGGGTTCTTTTCGGAGATCATCGCCTGGAAGCTGCGGCTCTTCTGCCCAGCAGACTCGAGCGGCATCGCAGTGCTTGATCGTCTGCTTGCACGTTGTCCTGTGACGGGACTACATGCACGCGGAGGGTGTTGAGCCATGTATTCCGAGACTGAAGATGTGATCCGCGCACTCGCGGAGAACGCCGAAAGCGTTTGTCGCCAATACCTTCCCGCCGGACGGCGGGAAGGGTCCTACTGGATCGTGGGCGATCTGCAGAACAACCCTGGCCGGTCGCTTTTCGTGCGGCTGACCGGGCCTGCCTCGGGGCCGGGTGCTGCCGGTAAGTTCACCGACGGCGCCACGGGCGAGCATGGCGATCTTCTGGACATCATCCGTGAGCGAACCGGGATCTCACGCTTTCCCGACCTTCTGGCCGAGGCCCGAGCGCATCTCGGCCGTCCGCAGCCGGTCCTCCCGGATGTCCCAGTGCCAAAGAAGACCAAAGCCCCCGGTGGCACGCCAGAGGCGGCGGCGCGGCTGTTCGCAGTCTCAGTGCCGGTCGCAGGCACGCTGGCTGACACCTACCTCCGCTCCCGGGGCCTGACCCAAGGCGGCACGATGAGCGCGCTGCGCTTCCACCCGAAGTGCTGGCATCGGGATGAGGGTCAGACCCGGAGCATCCCCAGACCGGCGCTGATCGCAGCGGTCACCGATGGGGCAGGGGCCTTGCGGGGCGTGCATCGCACCTGGCTGGCACCTGACGGACAGGGAAAAGCAGCCGTTGAGACCCAGCGGCGTGCCATGGGTCACCTCCTCGGCAATGCCGTCAGGCTGACCCCGCATGACGACATCCTCGTGGTCGGCGAAGGCATCGAGACCATGCTGTCCTTGGTCGAGGCAGTGCCCGGCCTTCCCGTCTGGGCGGCGCTCTCATCGGCTCACCTCGGGGCCGTTCTGCTGCCGGAGGGGCTTCAGCGCCTCTACATCGCCATCGACCGCGATCCGGCGGGGCAACGTGCGGCAGAGAGGTTGAGCGCCAGAGCCCTTGATGCCGGGATTGCCGTACGGGTGCTGGAACCACGGCTCGGAGATTTCAACGATGATCTCCGGGCGACCGGCAAAGAGGCGCTGCGCCAGCATCTGGCAGGACAGATCGGGCCTGAGGATCAGCATCGCTTGTAGGGCTGAGCAACGTCGCAACGGGCGGATCGAGGCTGCGGGGGCAGGGGCCCTGCAGTCCTGTCGCGGGTATGGATCATCACCCTTGCCTCTTCCCTGGCACTCTCATCCACCCGTCACCCGCCCGGCCTTCAAGAGATGGGCAGGCGGCCGTCAAAGGGGACGCCCCATCAAGGGCGGCAGGCAAGCTATTTCCGCCGCGGGGGACGAGCCCCCGCTTTGCATCGCGAAACAAATAGCTTGCCTGCCGCCCTCCTCCACATGCGTTCCGGCCCCGAAGGCGGGGTGAAGGCGCGTCCCCAGTGACAGCTTTCGCAGCCCATGAAGGCCGCGCGGGATGACGCGCGGACGAGACATGCCCGGAGGCAAGAACCGATGACGATCCACACCCACGACGACGCGTATGAACCCGCCCACACCGCATCCCAGACTGCCCATGCGCTCGACGAGCTGCAACTCTACGGCTTCCGCCCCTTTGATGAGCCCGATCCGCGCCCGATGCCCGATGGGCAGCGCCTCGCGGTCGCCGTCGCCGACATCTTCGATGCCCTCGTCGCGACCCTGGAAGACACCCGCATGGAACCCGATCTCGAAGAGGTGCTCTGGGGCCAGGTCAACCTCTTCCACCGCGCCACGGCCCGGGTCGAGCGGTCGCTCGATGAAAACGAGCAGGCGCAGCGCCGCCTCCAGCGCGAGCAGGACGGCTCTGAGGTGAAATCCACCGAACTCGAGCGCCTGACGGCCGAAGGTCTGACGCTGATCGAACGGCGCAACTGCATGGACATGATGCGCGATCACGCCGCCACCGAGTTCGTCCATCACACGGGATCGACCTGGCGCCCCCGTACCGGCTCGATGGTGAACCGCCAGCACATGACCGCAGCGCTTATCGACAGCCGTGACTTCCTGGCCGCCAGGCGCCGCGCGGAGACCGAGGTGATGCTCCCCGCTGGCCCCAAGGTCGCCCTCACCGGCGGCACCGACTTCAGCGATCACCGCCTGATCTGGGGCAAGCTCGACCAGGTTCGGACCAAGTATCCCGACATGGTCCTTCTGCATGGCGGAAGCCCGAAGGGCGCAGAGCTGATCGCCGCCAAATGGGCCGAGGCCCGGAGCGTGACGCAGGTGGCCTTCAAGCCTGACTGGACCAAGCATGCCAAGGCCGCCCCCTTCAAGCGCAACGACGCGATGCTCGAGGTGCTGCCGGTGGGTGTTCTGGTCTTCCCGGGCACTGGCATCCAGGAAAACCTCGCCGACAAGGCCAAAAAGCTCGGCATCCCGGTCATGAAGTTCGAGAAGGGGGCGTGAGCCCCCGACTTCAATCCGGGACAGAACATTGTGGAAACGTCAAAGAGCGCTTGATATTGTGGTCTCGAGAGAGGCATCAACAACATGTTCGACACATCGCAGCAAATGGAAGTGTTCCCGACGACGGTCGATCTCAAGCGGATCGACCCGTCTCTCAACATGCGGCGCTTCTATCGAATGAGCGTTCAGCCGGACCTGTTTGGCGGCGCATGCCTCGTGCGGGAATGGGGCCGTATCGGGTTTCGAGGGCAGATGCTAATCGAACGGCACCCGGACGAGGGGCATGCTGTGACCGCCCTATTGAAGCTCGCAGCGACGAAGCATCGCCGAGGATACTTACGTTCTAGCTAGCTGATCTTTTGGGCTCTGATAGTCCAAGACCAGTCCCTGGGGTATCGACGCCTGAATGGTCGACTTCCACGGCAACGCCTTGAAATTCGATTGATAATCTCGGTGTCACTCCCTAAGGTTGTCGCAGGCCCAGAAAATGGGCGCGCATAGTTACAATGCGCATTGGGATACCGGGAGGCCAGGGTGGATAGCGACAGGTCAGAACTTCGATGGGGAGTCGAGCAACGTCTCGAGTTCATAGAGTTCCGCTTGTTCTGGGAGGGGCATGTAAACCGGAGTGACCTCATGGATCAGTTCGGTGTCTCGGTCAACCAAGCGTCCACTGACCTAAATCGCTACATCGGCTTTGCTCCGGCGAACATGGTCTACGACAAGAGTGCGCGGACTTATGTGCGAGGCAGTGCTTTCCAACCACAATTTCTGGAACCTGATGCCAGTCGCTATCTAGCTCAGCTACGGTCCGTGGCCGAAAACATTCTTGACCGTGAAGACTCTTGGATCGCTAATCTTCCGTCCTTTGCCTCTGCGCCGACGCCGGTCCGTGGGGTTGACCCCGTGACGCTTCGGTCCGTTGTGGGAGCGATCAGGCGATCCGAAGAGGTCGAGATCCGATACCAGTCCCTTTCCAGCCCAGATCCGCGATGGCGGTGGATTGCGCCTCACGCGATTGCCTTCGATGGATTTCGCTGGCACGCCCGCGCGTTTTGTCTAACCGACGAGTGTTTCAAGGATTTCCTTCTTTCCCGGATGATTGAGATTCGTGGCTCACGCGAAAGCGGGACATCGGCCGATGATGATCTCGACTGGAATTCAGAAGTCGTCCTTGAAGTGGCTCCTCATCCCGAACTGTCAGAAACGCAGGCTAAGGTCATTGCCCTCGACTACGGGATGCGTGGCGGCAGCGCGAAGATAAAGGTGCGCCGCGCGCTGCTCTACTACGCGCTGAGGCGCTTGGGATTGGATACAGATCCCGCCGCCCGGCGCCCGCAAGACCAACAGATTGTCCTTATGAACGCCCCCGAAATCGGGCACTCGACACCGAGGGTCTCGGCGCCTGTGAGCGGAGGCGTAAACGGATGATCGAGGCACTTGAACGCGTTGTTGACGATCTTGCTGTGGTGAACAGCAAACTATTGCTGCTGATTGGCGCGCCAAATTCCGGGAAAAGCGACTTGCTTCGCCAACTGGCTGGACACCGAAAGCTGCACATCCTCAACATTGGAGCTGCCCTCGGGCGAGAACTGCTGACAATCCCGAGCCCCAGGAGACACCTTCAAGCAGCCGACCTTCTGAAAGGGTTGGCGGATGAGTTTTCGCGGGAAGGACTTCTCCTCATGGACAATCTCGAACTCCTGTTCGATCAGGAGTTGAAGCTAAGTCCGCTCGATTTGCTCCGGCGGCACTCTCAGGCGCGGCGCGTTGTTGCCGCTTGGCCGGGGACGCTCATAGACAACAGGCTGTCGTATGCAACGACAGGGCATCCAGAATATCAGGACTACAGCTGTGATGGCGTGGTTCCGTTCAGAGTTAATTGAAAGGAAATCTCGAGATGGCAATGCGTTACGGCGATCTCATTCAATTTGAGCCCATTGAATCGGTTATTCAGCTTCTCGATGCAGATCGTCCAGACGAAGCCAAGAAGCTTGTGTCCACCTATGTCATCTCGGATGACATGGCCGAACGCATTGCCAAGCTCATGATCCCGCAGCTCTCATTTGATGAGGCTGTGGACCACAAAGGCGTCTTGGTGGTCGGGAACTACGGCACTGGTAAGTCGCACTTGATGTCAGTGCTGTCACTTGTCGCCGAGGATGCGGCATATCTGCCGATGATCCAGCACCCCAAAGTGGCCGAGGCTGCAAAGACAATTGCGGGCCGCTTCAAAGTGCATCGGATTGAGATTTCGAGTCAGATGTCATTGCGCGACATCATCACCCAACAGCTTGAGGTGTTCCTAGAAAAGCACGGCGTGACATATGCGTTCCCGCCTGCCGACAAGGTCATCAATAACAAGGCTGCGTTCGAGGAGATGATGTCGGCTTTTGCGGAGGTCCACCCTGATCAAGGTGTTCTCCTCGTTGTCGATGAGTTTCTCGAGTACCTGCGGTCGCGCAAGGACCACGAACTTGTGCTCGACTTGTCCTTCCTCCGCGAGATCGGGGAGGTTACCAAACATCTCCGTTTCCGTTTCGTTGCAGGCGTTCAGGAAGCGATCTTCGATAGCAGCCGCTTTCAACATGTGGCGGATAGCCTGCGGAGGGTGAAGGACCGCTTCACTCAGGTCTTGCTGGCAAGACAAGATGTCAGTTTCGTTGTCGCGGAACGTCTCTTGAAGAAGTCCGCGGACCAGCAGGACAAGATCCGCGCTTACCTTGCACCATTCTCGAAATTCTATGGCTCAATGAATGAGCGGATGGACGAGTATGTGCGTTTGTTCCCAGTACACCCAGACTACATCGGGACGTTTGAGCGCCTGGTTTTCACCGAGAAGCGGGGCGCGTTGGTGACCTTGCGTGATCAGATCCAGGCAATCCTTGACGATGAAGTTCCTTCAGATCGGCCTGGTCTAATCGGCTTCGACAAGTTTTGGGACACTGTCGCAACAAACTCCGTCTTGCGCTCAGATCCGAATATCGGGCCAGTGCTCAAGGTCTCAGAAGTGCTTGCGGAGAGGGTCTCCAAGGCGTTCACTCGGCCGGCCTATAAGCCGATGGCGCTTCGCATCATTGACGGCCTTTCAGTCCACCGCCTGACGACGGGCGGGGACATCTATGTGCCGGTCGGACCGACGGCCGAGGAACTGCGCGACACGCTTTGCCTGTTTCAGCCGGGTATTGAAGACATGGGTGGCGACCCGTCTGACGACCTACTCACCGCGGTCCAGACCACGCTTCGAGAGACCCTCAAGACGGTAAACGGTCAGTTCATCTCCAAGGCGCCAGACACCGAGCAATACTATCTCGACCTGAAAAAGGACGTCGACTACGACGCGCAAATCGAGAAGCGGGCCGAGGCTCTTTCGGAGGATGCGCTTGATCGTGCTTACTACGGCGCCATTCGCCAACTCATGGAGCGCACGGACGAGTCCAGTTACGTGACGGGACACCAGATTTGGCAATACCAGATCGAGTGGCAGGAACGTCGCGTCGAACGGATTGGCTATCTATTCTTTGGTGCGCCGAACGACCGGCCGACCGCTCAGCCAGAGCGGGATTTCTATTTGTACTTCATCCAGCCCTTTGATCCCCCGCGTTTCCGTGATGAGCAGAAGCCCGACGAGGTCTTCTTCCGTCTGAAAGCACCAGACGAAACCATCAAGCGATTGCTGAGCTTCTACGCCGCCGCCCAGGAACTGGCCTCCACGGCAAGTGGTGGCGCGAAAGGCGTGTATCTCGACCGCGGTCGCGATGCGCTGCGCGAAATGAGCAAATGGCTGCAGGAAAAACAGCTGGAGGCATTCGAGGTCACGTTCCAAGGCAAGTCCAAGACACTTCGTGACTGGACCAAAGGTATTTCACTCAGGGATAAAGCGCGCTTGGGGCCGGACGAGCGCATCAACTTCCGCGACGTCGTCAACGTGATCGCGGGGATCGCGCTAAGCAGCCGGTTCGCCGATGTTTCGCCCGAATACCCAACATTCTCGGCGCTCGTGACGGAGTCCAACCGAAAGCAGCTCATTGGAAATGCGCTTCGTGCTCTCACGGGGAGCAACCGTACGAAAGACGCTGTGATCGTCCTGGATGGCCTCGAAATGCTCGATGGTGATCGCATCGACCCCGTTCAATCTCGATACGCTCAGGAGGTTCTCGCGCGGCTGAAGGCCAAAGGTCATGGGCAAGTGCTTAACCGCAGTGAGTTGCTCGTTGGAAATGCGGATATCGAATATTTCAGCCCTGACAAGTACCGGCTCGAGACCGACCTATTGGTCACGGTGCTTGGGTCACTGGTCTATTCCGGTGACATTGTCCTCGCGATTACCGGGGACAAAATTGACTCCGGCAAGATCGGGCTTCTCGCGGATCGTCCGCTCGATAAGTTGAAGCAGTTCAAGCATGTTGAAGCGCCGAAGGAGATCAACGTTGCCGTGCTCCGGTCACTCTTCGAGATGCTGGAGTTGCCGCCGGGTCTCGCGCAGCAAGCAACTCAAGGCTCGGATGAACCGGTCAAGGCGCTTCAGGAGGAAGTCAGCAAGCTCACAAAACGTGTGCTTGCAGCCTCCACCGACATGGCAAACCGGCTTAGCTTTTGGGGCCAGCCTCTCCTGCGCGAGGAAGAAATCCGCGACTGGAGATCGAAGCTCGACGAGCTCAAGGCCTTCTCGGAAAGCCTGTCGCCCTACAACACGGTCGGCAAGCTCAAGAACCTGCGCATTGGGTCTGATGATATCGCAGCCCAGAAAAAGAACCTTGAGGTTCTGAACTCCGTGGAAGGACTCATCAGCCTGATCGGCGAACTTGGGAACACGGCAAGCTATCTTGGCCAGGCCGAGATGGTGCTGCCGTCTGACCACGCATGGGTGAAGCAGGCTCAGGATACGCGCAAGCAGGTCCTCGACGCATTGTCGGCGAGCCGAACTGGACAGAATGGATCTGAACACCGGCAGACGCTCGCCAAGCTCAAAAAGGACTATGTGACGGCTTATGTCAGCCTGCACAGCAAGGCGCGTCTAGGAGTGTCCGAGGACAAGACGAAGACCGCGCTGCGCAAAGACTCTCGGCTCGTCGCCATGCGGGCTTTGGCGAATATCTCGCTGATGCCGACAAGCCAGCTCACCACGTTCGAGGAGAAGCTCGACAAGTTGAAGAGCTGTGCCTCGCTGATCGACTCCGAACTGGCGGCGAGCCCGGTTTGCCCGCACTGCAACTTCCGCCCGGCGAATGAGCAGGGCGACATGCTGCCCGCGGCCAATGTGCTCAAGCAACTCGATGACGAGCTTGATCAGCTGCTGGACGGGTGGGTGCAGACGCTTCTCGACAACCTCGAGGACCCGATCATCCAGTCCAACTTTGAACTTCTGAAGGAAGGGTCGCGCAAGATCGTCACCGGCTTTGTCGACAGCAAGTCATTGCCCGATCCGGTCACGCCCGAGTTCATCAGTGCAGTGCAAGAGGCGCTGTCCGGCCTCGACAAGGTCGTCGTTTCGGGAAGCGACATTCGGCAGGCCTTGCTTCAGGGCGGATCGCCCGCGACACCCGAAGACCTGCGCAAGCGGTTCGAGGCGTTCCTGACCGACCGCTGCAAGGGCAAGGACACCACCAAGCTGCGCTTCGTGGTCGAGTGAACTTCCGCCAACCGATATTGAGATGAGACGAACCGATGACTGAACAATTGAAGATGGGTGGCGGCAAGAACGACGGGCCGATCGAATGCCTGGGTATGACGTTCCCGAGCGATGACGCGCGCCGGGAGCACTTCTTGAAGCTCTTGGCCGAGAAGCTTAAAGAGCCTGAGTTCCGTGCGCGTGAGGGGTTTCCGAAGGGATCAGACGACGCAATCCTCGCGATGTCCGACCCGCCGTACTACACCGCTTGCCCCAATCCCTGGTTGACGGATTTTGTTGACCACCATGGGAAGCCCTATGATCCAGAGCGCGAGTACTCTCGCGAACCCATGGCAATTGACGTTTCGGTTGGAAAGACCGACGCAATCTATAAGGCGCACTCCTACCATACCAAGGTGCCGCATCTGGCTATTGTGCCTTCGATCCTTCACTTCACCGAGCCAGGTGACATTGTGCTCGACGGCTTTGCCGGATCAGGCATGACCGGTGTTGCGGCGCAGTGGTGCGGTACAGCACCGGCTGCATACCGTCATCAGCTAGAAATGGAATGGAAAAAGGCAGGTATGGCGGCGCCAAAGTGGGGCGCGCGTCGTGCTGTCCTAAACGATCTTTCCCCGGCGGCCACGTTTATCGGTGCCAATTATAACCTTCCGTTTGACGTCGACGGCTTCGCCAAGGCGGGCAAGCAGTTGCTCGCCGAAGTCGAGCGTGAAATCGGTTGGATGTATGAGACGCTTCATACCGATGGAAAGACAAAGGGCAGGATCGAATTCACGGTTTGGAGCCAACTCTACAGCTGTCCCGAATGCTCTGGTGAGATCAACTTTACCGAAGAGGCGCTGGATGAAGATACCAAACGTGTAAAAGACAGCTTTCCCTGTCCACATTGTGGAGCTGAGCTCAAGAAGGTAAAACTGGAGCGGCTACTTACAGCAAAGCTCGACCCGGCGACTGGAAAAACGCTCGATGTTCCTAAGCGAGAACCTGCCTTAATCTCATACAGTATTGGGAAGACACGCTACGAGAAGCGACCGACTGCTGAAGATATAGCATTGCTAGATCGCATCGAGGCTATGTCGCTTCCTCCAACGATGCCTACAATCGAAATTCCGCCCATGCATATGACACACGAGCGTGCGCGTATGGACTACTCTGGTGTAACTCATATCCATCATTTTTTCCTTCCGCGTGCGGCTCAAGCGATGGGCTTGCTATGGGAAAAAGCGAGTGCCCATCCGAGTAGAAGAATACGCGCATTTCTTCTGTTCATGGTGGAGCAGTCGATTTGGGGCTTTTCAATCTTGAACCGATACAGTCCATCTCACTTCTCTCAGGTTAACCGTGCTCTCAATGGGGTTTACTATGTTGCTTCTCAAACCTCTGAATGTAGTCCGCAGTATAATCTTGGCGGAAAACTAAACCGCCTAGTCAAAGCGTTTCAGACCTTCAGGGTCAAATCGACTTTTGCTGCAGTTACGACTGGCACAGCCGCTAAGCTACCTTTGCCGGCCGCAAGCATCGACTATATCTTCACGGATCCGCCGTTTGGCGAGAATATCTACTACGCGGATCTGAACTTCCTTGTGGAATCTTGGCATGGTGTCACAACAGATGCCGAGCCAGAGGCGATTATTGATCGCTTCAAAAAGAAGGCGTTGCCCGACTATCAACGTCTGATGCAGCAATGCTTTGCGGAATATAACCGTGTCCTCAAGCCGGGTCGCTGGATGACGGTGGTGTTCTCAAACAGCAAGGCCTCGGTCTGGAATGCCATCCAGGTTGCGCTTCAGCAGGCAGGTTTCGTCGTTGCAGAGGTGAATGCGCTCGACAAAGTCCAAGGCAGTTACCGTCAGGTGACATCCACAACCGCGGTAAAGCAGGACCTTGTCATTTCTGCATACAAACCGAATGGCGGTCTGGAGAAACGGCTCGCAGAACGAGGTGCCGCTCCCGACTCAGCATGGGATTTCGTCGGAACCCACCTTCGTCAGTTGCCAGTTACCAAGGGTAAAGGCGGTTTGCTCGAGATGGTCGTGGAACGCGACCCGCGCCGGATCTACGATCGCATGGTTGCGTGGTTTGTTCGCCATGATTATCCGGTCCCTCTGTCTACAGAGGAATTTCTGGACGGGCTGCGAAGCCGGTACCCCGAGCGCGACGGCATGGTCTTCTTGCCCGAGCAGGTGGCAGAGTATGACCGCAAACGTGCTCAAGCGGCTCAAGCTCCGCAGATGGAACTGTTCGTTTCGGATGAGCGCTCGGCGATCGACTGGCTGACCGATTTCCTGCGCAAGCGGCCTTCGACCTATCAAGAGGTGCATCCCGAATTCACGACCCAGGTCGGTGCCGGCTGGAAAAAGCACGAAGAGAAGCCCGAGCTCTCTGCGTTGCTTGAAGACAACTTCCTGCGCTTCGACGGCAACGGCGACGTGCCGAGCCAGATCCACAGCTACCTCTCAACCAATTTCAAGGATCTCCGGGGTCTTGAGAAGGAAGACCCGCGCCTGAAGGCAAAGGCGAAGGACCGCTGGTATGTGCCCGATCCGAACAAGGCGAAGGATCTGGAACAGAAGCGCGAACGGTCTCTGCTGAAGGAGTTCGAAGCCTACAAGACCGCGAACAAGCGCCAGCTCAAGGAGTCGCGCCTCGAGGTCTTGCGCGCTGGCTTCAAGACGGCCTGGGCTGCGAAGGACTACAAGACGATCATTGGCATAGCCGAGAAGCTGCCGGACGAGACGCTGCAAGAGGATGAAAAGCTCCTGCTCTGGTACGACCAGGCGCTGACCCGTACGGAGGCTGATGCGTGACGCATGGCTCCCAAGACTTTGGCATTGGCGCGTGGTGCTGGCATGAACGACATGCCGCACCCTGCCGCATCGTGGACCGGGAGGAGATGTGGGGCGAAACCGCATACCGCGTCTGGCTCCCGGGCAAGGATGCCGTTGTCCGTGCCAGGTCTCGGGAGCTAGGGCCACTCGACGCTGTCCGAACGACAGTCGACCAGATCCTGCACACGGCCGCCGCGGCAAAGCTTCTGGATGCGCTGGAAGACAATCTGCTTCTGGCGCCGATCCAGTCGAGCGTCGTTCCTTTGCCGCATCAGCTCTACGCCCTGAACCGCGCCATGAGCCGGGATCGGATTCGTTATCTGCTCGCGGATAAGGTGGGGCTCGGCAAGACCATCGAAGCCGGTCTGATCCTTCGGGAGTTGAAGCTTCGCGGCATGGCCAAGCGGATCCTTGTTGTCGCGCCCAAGGGTCTTGTGCGGCAATGGCAGGCCGAGATGCGCCTGCACTTTGGTGAAAACTTTCAGTTCATCGAGCCGTCAGAGCTTTCGGCATACCGTCAGTTCCGCGATGATGAGGAGAATCTCTGGCGGCTGCACGATCAGGCGATCTGTTCGCTGGATTCCGTGAAGCCACTCGAAGGGCGGCGCGGATGGAGCGCGGAGCAACTCAGCACCTACAACCGTGAACGGTTCGAAGACCTGATCTCGGCCAACTGGGACCTTGTGATCATCGACGAGGCTCACCGAATGGGAGGCAGCACGGATCAGGTTGCACGGTACAAGTTGGGCGCGGCACTTGCCGAGGCCGCCCCGTACCTTCTCCTTCTGTCGGCAACGCCCCACCAAGGCAAAACGGATCAATTCCACCGTCTGATGCAGCTGCTGGATCGGGACTCTTCCCCGATGAGAACAGCGTCTCGAGCGACCGCGTGCGCCCGTTCGTTGTGCGGACAGAAAAGAGGCTTGCGATCGATGCTGAAGGCAAGCCTCTGTTCAAGCCACGAATGACCCGCATTCAGGCTGTCGCCTGGCTTGACCGACACAAAGCACAGCAAGGGTTGTACGAAGCGATCACTGAGTATGTTCGCCACGGCTATAACCAAGCCATGGCATCGAAGCAGCGGCACATCGGCTTCTTGATGATCCTTATGCAGCGTTTGGTGACGTCCAGCACCGCAGCTATCCGCGCAACCTTGGAAAAGCAACTCCTCGCCCTGGACGACGACCAGCGACAGCTTCAGCTCTTTTCCACCGAAGGTGTCGGAGACTGGCATGAGCTAACGGGTGATGACCAGATCGATATCGCCGTGGCCTTCGATGCCTTGAATGACGAGCGAAAAGACGTTGAGGCACTCTTGTTCCTCGCTCGTGAGACAGAGGCGCAAGGAACCGACGCGAAAGCCGAGGCACTCCTTGAGCAGATCTACAAGATTCAGCAGGAGGAAAACGATCCTGAACTCAAGGTTCTGGTTTTCACCGAGTTTGTTCCGACCCAGGCCATGCTCGCGGAATTTCTCGAAAGCAGGGGGTTCTCGGTTGCAACGCTCAATGGGAGTATGGACCTCGAGGCGCGTGGCCGCGCGCAGCGGGCATTCTCCAAGGATGTTCGTATCCTGATCTCGACGGACGCTGGCGGCGAGGGCCTCAATCTTCAATTCTGCCATGTCATCATCAACTTCGACATGCCGTGGAACCCGATGAGGGTCGAGCAGCGTATTGGGCGCGTGGACCGCATCGGGCAACCGCATATTGTGCGAGCCATCAATTTCGTACTCGAAGACACCGTCGAACATCGGGTTCGCGAAGTTCTCGAAACAAAGCTCGCTGTGATCGCCGAGGAATTCGGCGTGGATAAAGTTGCCGATGTGATGGATTCGGTCGAGGCGGAGCCACTGTTCGACGAGCTCTTTGTTCAGGGGATCCAAGACCCGGCATCGATCGAAACAGAATGCGATGCCGTTCTGACGCAGCTTCGATCCTCGTTGGCAGAGAACCGGAAGAATAGTGATCTGCTCGCCGACGGCCATGAACTAGAAGCCGATGATGCGCGCAAGTGGCGAGACCATCCGGCACAGTTTTGGCTGGAGCGGGCAATCACAACTGGCCTCCCTGCGCGGGGGGGAGAAGCCAAGAAGGAAGGCGATACCTGGCGGATACGGTGGGCCGATGGCACAGAGTCATCTTCGGTGTGTTTTGATGCGCGCACCGCGGGAGATCGGCCCGAAGTAGAGTGGGTGACGCTGGAAGATCCAAGAGCGCAGGCTTTGATTGCCGATCTTCCGCGTTGTATCGCCGGTCAACCCGTCCCCGCTGTCCGCATTACAGGCCTGCCTGATAGTGTGAAAGGCGCTTGGTCGCTTTGGGAAGTCAGTCTGGCAGCTGACGACTTCAGCCGCCGCCGCTTCCTATCCGTTTTCATCAATGATGAAGGGCGCGCCTTCCAACCAACGGCAAAACGCATTTGGGATATGCTTCTGACGGAGCAGATCGAGCCGATTGCTGCGCCTCAGATCGAGGCGCCGCGCGACTGGTTTGAGAGATCGAAAGGGGCTGCGGTCACGCAAGGAGAGCGGGTGTTCTCCGATCTTGTGACAGAGCACAAGGCTCGGATCGAGGAAGAACGCGGACGCGCACTCTACGCTTTCGAAGCTCGACACCAGGCGATTGGCAGAGTGGGGCTTCAGACTGTTCGTGATTATCGACGGAAGCGGCTGCAGAAAGAACATGAAGCTCGGATGGCGCAGCTCGATGCTGCGGCCTCCTACTCGCCCGATCTCAATGCCCTCCTCGTGTTGCGAATTGGCGAAACGGTGGCTGGTGCACGATGAGTATTTGGGCCGATCGTATCCTGCAGGAGTTTCCTGCAGATCTATCTTGCTTCTGGATCGCCTTGGATCCGGATGGCCTGCTCTTGGATGAGACCATTCTGCTCGGGCTTCGCGAACGCGATTTTGAGGTTCTCCCGTTCGAAGATTCTGTTTCGTTTAGAACCGAGTATGAAGAGCGTTATCGATCCGCATGGGATGTGGGTCAGAAAGGTACCGCGAAGGCGCTCATCCTGCAGTGGCGGGGCGCGGACATCAATTCCATCCCTTGGGACTACATCAGGGCAGCACGACAAGTCAGCCTGAGCTTGGCTGATCTTTTTCCCAATCTGAATTATGGTGTCGTCCGCAAGCTCGACTCTGAACACCATGAAGGGCTGTTCCAAGCCTACCAGAAGCATGTGACGCAGCTGCTCGGTGAGGCTGAGACCAAGAATTTTGTCCTCACGCACATCTTCAGGCTTAGCCCTTATCTGCTGAATCGACCGGAGGATTTCTGGCGAGAAGCTCTGCGGCTTCACTATCGCGGGGCTGGCCTTCCCAGCCTATTTGCAGACCATGTCGCAACCGTTCTTCGGGACTGATCTCTTGGAAGTCTTCCGATTAGTGAACTGCTCGCCTCAAAACCGTTTATGCTCCGCGCAATACAGGAATCTTGGGCGCGTTTCGTCGCAAAATATGGCGTTGAACCTGATGCCCGCGGCACGGATCAGGAGCCGGTCGAAGGTCATGCGTATGACGTGCCCTTTGATCACCCCGACGTAAGGGTGATCATAGATACCATGTTCCTCGAGGGAGCCCTTCAGCCTATTGAGGCAAGTGTCCGTCCTGAGCACCTTCCCGACTGGATACAGGTTGGTCTGATAGATGACCCTCAGGCACTTGCGCATTTGGTGTCGGAGGGAGCGAAAAGGAACGCAGCGAGTTTACCCTCGGAGGGGGCGTCGCATCGAGATTGGGTAGAGGCGGCGCGCCGCCTTGGAGAACTCATCTACCGCTTCAACGAACTGAAAGCGGCGGACGCAGATAACCTGCAGGGGCAGCTCCAGAGTTTGCAAAGAGAGGCCGATGCTCGCCTCAAGGATTGGGTGCTTCAGCATTTCGCAGACTTGCCCTCCCTACCCGTCGCAAAAGCGCCGGTGATGGTACATCACGTGCCGCGCTATCTCGCGATGCGCAGGGGCTTTGGCGAAGATCGAATTGCTCTTCTTGTCTTTGATGGTTTGGCATTGGACCAGTGGGCCCAGATCAGGGACCACCTGTCGACCAAGCTTCCCGACTTTTCCGCCGACGAGGGCGGCTGCTTTGCGTGGCTGCCGACTCTGACGTCAATCTCTCGCCAGGCGCTCTTTTCGGGCCTCAAGCCACGGGAGTTTCAAGGCTCAATGGATTCGACGGCACAAGAGTCGTCTCTCTGGACGAAGTTCTGGCAGGAAAACGGCCTCCGGAAGCCAGAGGTCGTTTTCCAGAAGGGGCTCAAACGTTCCGACAAATTGGCTCTACTCGAGGACGTCCTTTCAAAGCCGACGACCAAGGTTGCGGGCCTTGTCGTTGATATGGTCGATGAAATTGTCCACGGAGCAATGCTTGGGAAACGCGGGATTGCTGGCCAAATTCGCGAGTGGTGCGATACCGGCTTCATTGAAAAGCTGTTTCTCATGCTTGCTCAGCACGGCTATCATATCTACCTGACTGCGGACCATGGCAATGTTGATGCCGACGGCATTGGACGGCTCAGCCAGGGCGTTGTCTCCGAGATGAAGGGTGAGCGCGTCAGGGCCTATCGCAGCGAGGACCTTGCTGCATCCGTTCCGCCCGATATCGATGCTTTTCAGTTTAGCGGTCCAGGGCTTCCGTCCGACTTCTTGCCAGTTTACGCGAATGAACGCGGCGCGTTTGTGCCAAGAGGGAACAAGATCGTGGCTCACGGAGGAATGGCGTTAGAGGAACTGGTTGTGCCGTTTGTGAAGATAAGAATGAAGAAAGAAGAACATGCGAGCGACAGCACCTCAGATAGGATTTGACCGCTTCATCCGCCTCGAGTGGGCGAAAAAAGCGCTGGAAGTCAGGGCCGGTCTCGCTGACATCAGCGAGCTCGATGCTCTGTTGGATGAAGCCCATTCAGGGCCTGCGGCTAGGAAGAAGACCAGAACCGTACTGAACCGCCTTTGGTTGGAGCCGCGAAAGGATCTGGAGCCTTTTGCTCAACGCGGCGTGGAACTGTTTCAATCGGCACCCTCTACCTCGCCGGCGGCCCTGACATGGGGCATGGCTATCGTGACATATCCCTTCTTCGCCAAAGTGGCCGAGATCGTTGGCAGATTGACCTCGCTTCAAGGCGACTGCACGACCGCTGAAGTGCATCGTCGGATGGCAGAAATCTATGGCGAACGTGAGGGGACCAGACGGATGACCAATATGGTCCTTCAGTCTCAGATAGACTGGGCGCTGCTTGATCGAAGCGACAACGGCAAAACGTTAACCCGGAAGAAAGCCTGTGCGTTGGAGGGGTCGGACCTCGTACGTTGGATGACAACCGCCGTTTTGGAAGCCGTAGGTCGTCCTGTCGGACTCGGAACGCTAGAGGCCCAACCGGTGATTTTTCCCTTTGGCCTTGGCGACAATCTTGGCTTTGTTCTCTCATCCGCGTCTGATCTTGATCTGCGCGCGGATAGTGCCGGAACCCAATCTGTCTCGCTCAGAGAATAGGCAACGCCTTTGGCGCTGTCTCACTTCTACGCCAATCATTGTAGCTGGTTCGACGCCCGTGGATTCAGGTTCAACCAGTACCTCGTATGGCGTCGCTCACCAGTTCGGCTGAGCGCACCTTTCTCGACCAGATCCTGCAGATCGCGGGTTGCGGTTGCGCGTGAAGTTCGGGTGATTTTGAGATAGTTGTCGGCGCTGAGGCCGCCTTTGAAACCGCCAGGGCCTTCCTGAAACATTCGAGCGATGGCCTTGGCCTGGCGTTCGTTCAAGTGGTCTCTGTGACGATCGTAGAAGTGTGCCTTGCTGATGAAGAAGCCGACGCGGTCGAGTGTTGCCTGTTGGGCCTTCAAGACAACTTCTGCGAACCAGACGAGCCAATCGGTCACGTCGAGCGTTTTTTGATGCTGCTCGAGCTGATCGTAGTATCCCTTGCGCTCCTTCTCGATGGTGAAGGCGAGCGAGATGAGGGTCGGCTGGCCAATGTTCTGCGCCAGCGACTTTTCAGCGAGGGCGCGACCCAAGCGGCCGTTGCCGTCTTCGAATGGGTGGATACTCTCGAAATAGAGGTGGCTTAGCCCTGCGCGCGTCAGCGCTGGAAGCGGCTCTGCTCCCCCGGCCCGGTCTTGTTGAACCAATCCGCGTATCGCTCCATCTCAGGCATGACCCGCTCCGAGGGCGGCGCTTCGAAATGGATCGTGGGCCGATCAAGGCGGCCGGAAACGATTTGCATCGCCTCGGCGTGTTGTCGGTAGGCCCCAATGGTTTCCAACCGACGGTCATGGGACAGGAGCATCCGATGCCAGCGGTACAGTGTCTCATGGGTTAGCGGCTCTGCAAAACTGGAATAGACGTCGACCATCATTTCCGCGACGCCCTGTTCGCGCGGTTTGGCAGGGTAGCTGTCCGGATCGAGGCCCAGATGGCGGCGCAGCGAAGATTGCACACTGAGCCGATCGAGGATTTCACCCTCGATGGCGCTCGTCTGCATCGCTTCCTCGCTGAGCAGTTCGATGCGGAGTTGCTCGCGTTCCGGCTGGCTGACATGATGGACCGCGCCGAGGATTTCTCCGGACGACAGCAGGAACGTCTGCTCAAACGGCTCCAGAGCGGAGGCGTCATACCGGAAATCCGGCCAACCAGGCAGCGTCCAGTTCCAAGCCATGAGTTATAGACATCCTTTCTATAACTCACATCTAGACCACTTCTGAGGCATAGAAGTCAACTCTATCGCTCAAAGGACCTGCGCGATGGGGTGACCCACAAACCGACGCGAGGCCTTGAGCTATGCCTTTTCAAGGTGCGTCAGACCTTGCTGACGCGGTCTGGGGGCCTTCGGATCGGCGGGGTTTTGTTCCGGCGCTTGAAGAATGGTTCATAGCGAACGTCCGCTATGGCGCCGTCGAACCAGGCAGGCTGCACGTCACCATTGTTCCATTGGTAAAGGTAGCCAACCAGATTCTCAGATGTCTTGCAGAGGATGCGCATGATCGGTTCGCCAGTCAGGCGGGGCTTCATATTCATAATGCGTTCCTCCTAAATGGACCTCGCAACTCGTCACTACTGAGGTCTGAAATTCCTGTTAGCTGGTGTTAGGACTAGGTTTCTGCAACTGCAAGATGAACCGTTCCGGGTGGGCGAAAATCCACCGGCGAAATGCAAGTTATCTTTTCAGATAGGTATCTTACGGTTCATGCGGCGATGCAGCGCGAACCGCAATTTCTTCCAAGATTTTGTCGATCTCGCCCCATATGCGTGGTTCCACTTGGCCGCGGATCAGAGCCCATTTACTCAAGACGTCGAGGGGGTCGTGGTCGCGGAGGAGGACACCCAGGCTGGCCGTATCTACTGCCAGAGATGTACGGGCCTGCCACTGCGTGTTTCGAGTGCGCCGCTCCTCAGCAATTGGCGCAAAGACCGGCGACAGTTGCCAGCCTTTGACTGCACGGCGCAGGGCGGCACGCACCACATGTGCTGGGTCAACACCACAAGTCTCTAGCGCAGCTTCCTGTCGTTCGAGTGCGTTGACCCTGATGTCGATCTTCCGGGTCGGGCTCAATGCGCGCGCCGATACGGGAGCTCTCAGGCTGGTATGCGGGTCAGAGCTTTCCGCGGTGACTTGGTGCGGCGCCACGGTACCTCCCGGCACAAGCTCTGACTCGTGCCGATCAGCGTCAACGTCAGTGGCTGGGGTGCCTGTCTTTGTTGCTGTGACCTGTGCCTCATCTTCCTTCCCGGGAATCTCGCGGTCACCCTGTTGCAGGGTGGCGGCATAGGCTGGGTCTGGCCTAGTGATGGTCGGGATCTTCTTGCGCAATCGACTGTCCTCACGCAGCAAGAATATTGTTGAGGATGTCCGTCGCCTCCTCGAGCGCCTCGACGACATGACGTACATGTGGACGCATCAGAGGGTTTGGATCAGATTGCTTTTCCAGCGCCAAGGCGTGGAGAAGCCCCTTCTGGTCCATCTCCTTGTAGGTGTTCCGCCGCATCATGACGGTCTCAATCACCGGAAAACGGGTGAGCGCTTCTTCAATCAGGGCCGCGTCAGCACGGGTCGTTTTCGGGTCAACCATGTTGAGGACGACGTGGTGGCGCGGAAGGCTGGAGGGGTCGTCAACGCGGGATTTCAGTTTCTCAAACCAATCAGCTGTCTGCGCTCCGACATCGAAATCAGACGTCGACAGCATGACGGGCGTCACGATGTGGTCCGCAAGCACCGCGATGCCGTCTGACCATTCGGCACCGACCCCTGCGGTATCGATGAAGATGAAGTCTGCCGTGCCTGCCATGTAGACCTGATCGATCTGATCCTCGACACCCGCCACGCTTTCGACGGTGGCCGAGCAGAGAAGCGGCGAACTCAGCCCACCGGCTTGCGCCCGAGTATGCCAGGCCCCGAGTACCCTCGTGCTGTCCGTGTCGATCAATATCACTCTGCGTCCGGCGGCGATCGCGGCGCTGATCAAGGCGCGCGAAAGCGTCGTTTTTCCACTGCCCCCTTTCCGGGCCATCGCTGCGACCACCACAAGATTTTCGTTCGGCATTCTGATCCTCCGCAAAAATAGTGAATCGCAACGATAATACCAAAATGTCGCTAAACGCATGAGGCGGAGGGGTCAAGCAGAAGTCGGGATGCGACCCGCGTTTGGCATGCAGCGGGCGGCGTTGTGCTATGACCGTGCGACGTCTGCCGTGGCGCCTTCAGCATTCGTCGCGGGGCACCGCACACCCTCCAAATGTCGGGATGCGCTCGGCGATGTACTGCGGACGGAATGCAGGTGACGGATAGCGCGCTCCAGACGACGGGAGGCAGTCTCGCGTATGTCGTTCTGCGGGTGACGCGAGACGGTCAGCACGCAGCAAAGCCCGTCTTGCGGGGTGCAAGAGACGGGGTGCAAAAGACGCGATGCGCGATGCGGGGACCGCATCGCGTGGTGCAATGAGCGCGAAGCGCGATCCATTTGACTAAGGACGGGAAATCGCCCCTACAGGGCGATTTTCTACATTGAGTACAAGCCCTTATGGCCGACTTCACTTGCGTTGGGAGTCGGCGGGCTTGTACGAAGTTGGCAAGAAATAGGAACGTTAACTTCAAAATGCCCCGCCGTCGCAGACTGTCAGAGATCGAACGATCGACCATCGCCCAGGAGCGCCGGAACGGCGTCTCCGCGGCGTCATTGGCCGCGCGCTACGATGTCAGCCTGAAGACGATCTACAACGTGGTGAACCACCGGGATGAGCGTCAGACAGCGAACGGCAGCCGATCGCGGGTTGTGGGGATCCGGGTCTCGGACGACGACCTGCGCCGGTTCGACGCGGCGCTGTCGCGGCGCGGGATTGCGCACCGCTCGGATGCCATGCGCCGCCTGATGCTGGCGGCCGAAGGTGTCTTCCTGCCCGACGACGAGATGTGTGACGAGTTGCGCAATCTCGGCGCCGCGCTCAACCGGGTCGGCAACAATGTGAACCAGATCGCGCGACGTCTGAACGAGGCCAAGCTGCGGGGCGAGAGACTGTCCTACCCGGCCTCAAGCCACCGTGACGTCCGCGCCCTTGCGGGTCTGGTCTTCGATCTGGCCGACCAGGTTCAGGAGATGTCGCGTGCGCGGCGCAGCGTGCTGGACCTTGAGATCAGCTCTACCCTGGCGGACCTCGCCGAGAGGGATGAAAATGGAGCGGAGTGACCGGGTCCGTGGCATCGACCCGGCGCTATTTGACCGCGGCTGGAGCCGAGTTTCGGGATCCTGGCAGGGGCTTTCCAAGGGCGCGCAGATGGTTCGGGCCGCGCGCGGCTATTCGCCAGCGATCTTCAAGGCTATCTCGAAAGGGGGCTGCCACACCGGGGCGCAGCTACGGGCTCAGCTCACATATCTCACGACGAAGTCGACCCATATCCTCGACAGTCGCGGCACCCATGACGGGAAGAAGCAGCTCTCGGAAGCCGAAATCAACCGAGTGGCGCGGCGGTTCGAGAACCAGTGGAACGAGCGCTACAGCCCCAAGCTTGGCCATACGTCGCATCTCCTGATGGCATTCCCGGTTGGGACCAGGGGTGAAGAGGTGCGCGATATCACCCAGGCGGTCTGCGAGAAGTTCTTTCAAGGTGAGGGGTCGCAATTCGACTATATTGCTGCAATACACCAAGATCGCGCGCATCCACATGCGCATATCGTTCTGAACCGCCGCAGCAAGGATGGCGAAATGTTCTTTCTCGGGAAGGATCATCACTTCAACTACGACGCCTTTCGCGAGGCGATGGTCGAGGCGGCCCGGGTTCATGGGATCCGCCTTGAGGCGACGCGTCGTCTGGATCGCGGCGTCACGACCTACCGCGCCGAGATCGATGAAATCTACAAGGCCCGCGACGAAGGTCGTCCCCCAGTCGAGCGCCAGAGAACCGGTGCTGACTTGGCGGCCGCACTGGAAACCGTCCGGCACAACGCTTTGATCTATCGCGGGCTCGCGGCGGAGGCGTCCCGTTCGAATTTCGAAGACGTGTCCGAGGCGCTCGAGAGGGCCAGCACCATCCTTGCCAGTGGCGGTCAGATTCAATCTGACGGAGCCATCTACATGTCCCAAGACGAAGCAGCGTTCGACACGCTGATCACCGAGTTTTCTCAGAACATTCGCCAGATCGAGGCGGCGATCGACAGGGCGCCGGCGGCCGAGAGGCCGGTGATCGAGCGCAAGCTGACCGACGTTCTGGCCTCGGTCGCGCATTTGAACCCGCTCGGGGATCGCTCCGCCGCCCTGGTCGATGCCCCATCCCGGGACGGCATCTATGCAAGGCCGAACTTAAGTGAAGAACACCTCGCGCGTCTTGACGATGGAGAGGTGGCATCAAAGCTGGCCGAGGCGTTGCAAGGCACGGGCATCGATGCCGAGTCTGTGGCCGCGCGCCTGCGGGAGGGGGCAGGCAATGCCGCATTGGAGCGCCAGTGGCTGGCACAGGATCTGCAGGGGATTGCCAAAGCAAGCGACCTCGATCTGGAGAAATCTGCAGACCGGGAAGAAGCGCTCGACCGGCTGGAAGCCGTGCATGTTCGGTTGGGCGATGTCCTGACCGACGTACGCGTCCTTCGCGCGCCAACCGAGATCGACGAGGTGGACAACGCTGAGCCAGCGCTCGGCGAGCGGTTGGCGGCACCCGGGGGTGATCTCGAGAAGGACGGGCCCGACATTTTTGCCCCATCGGAGCGGCAGGCGTTCAGGGCGCTGGTGGCGCAGTTCCGTCGGACGGATTTCGATCATCCGTTCTCCGACGACCCGTCTGTAAGGCGAGCCGGCGCCGTGGAGGTTGAAGAGGCCCGCGTCGCGTTCGACGCCTATGCGCAGAGATCTCCGCAACATGCCGAATTGGCCTCGATGGCTTGGGAACAGATGACTGACAGTCGAATGCCGCCGCAATATGCGGTATCGGAGCAGGACCGCACGCTTCATGCTGGCGACATGGACCTCGCCTTGCGGGATCCTTCGGATCATCTCGGTCCGATCACCGAAGAGCTCCGCACCCTCGCCCGCTATCGCACGGAGATGCCGGATGACGAGTTCGGGCAGGCCGTCCAGGACGAAATCAATCACCTTCGTTCGCTCGGCGCGTCGCGTGCCTATATCAGCGAACGCAGTTTCGAGATCGAGGACCAGGCGCGACAGGACTACGCCGAGCGCCGGTATCTGGAGGAGACAGCGCCAACCGTCATGGCCTTTGTGCGAAACGCCGACGTCGAGGGCCCGCTCTCCGAGTTAGAGCAGCAGGACATCGTCCGGCAGATAAACGAGCGACTAAGCCCCGACGCAATCGACGCGCTGCGGGCCGGTAACGCGGACGTCCTGGACACATTCACCGAGGATCCGCTGCGCCAGCTGGAACTCGCCAAGACCTATCTTCAAAGCAGCGAGGTCACCGCGCATGGCCCGGCCATGGAGCGCGTTCTCGATGCATTGGCGGAAGAACTGATAGAAGCGCAGCGCGCGCGCCACGCCGCGGCACATGGTGAGAAGGGGATCACCCATGGATAAAGGCAAGATTGCCCTCGGTGTGTTGAGCCTCGTGCTGGTCGGTCTCGCCATGGGCTATGTCGTGGCGACCGGCTTTGTCATGTTCCGCTATGGGCTTTCTCCCACGCGTTTCGACGTCACCCTGCTTGCCCGCGAATATCGGGGTCTGTCTCAGTCCGCACCAAAAGACTTCCTCTGGGTGAACCTCATCCTTGGCGGCTTCGGCCTGGCATCGCTGATGCTGAGCGTCACGCTTCTGGGG
Organism: Phaeobacter sp. J2-8; assembly: GCF_022867865.1. Lineage (GTDB taxonomy): Bacteria > Pseudomonadota > Alphaproteobacteria > Rhodobacterales > Rhodobacteraceae > Marinovum. The sequence continues at coordinate 76,522 of NZ_JALIEC010000011.1, forward strand.
GATGCATTGACCCGCTTCGGGACGACGCATTGGCAAACTCGCAGCGAGATGAAGAGGAACGGTTTCTTTGCCAAACCCGGCGGCGGCTTCCTTCTGGGCAAGCTCGGCTCCCCGAAATCCAAGCGCCCGTTCCTAGTCTCAAAAACCTTCCCCCACGCGCTGATCGTGGCGCCTACAGGCCGGGGCAAGGGCGTGGGGTTCGTGATCCCGAACCTGCTGACCTACAAGGGCTCCGCCGTGGTGCTCGACGTGAAAGGCGAGAACTTCCGCGAGACCTCGCGCTTCCGCACCAGCATGGGGGACAAGGTTTTCCGCTTCGCGCCGACCGACTGGGACCGACCGACACATCGCTACAACCCGCTTGCGCGCATTGCTGCCATGACCAACCCCGACCGGCAGCAGATGGAGCTTAAACTCACCGCGAAGCTCTTTCTGCAGACCGACAATGAAAAGCTGAGCGGGCTTTTGGCCGGGGGTATCGACCTCTTCGTGGCGGCCGGCCTTCTGGCCTTCGAGCGCGGCGTGCCGACCATCGGCGAGATCTATCGCATCACAGCCTCGGGGGGCGACAAGCAGAAGGAATACCTGAAGCGTTCACAGGAGGTGAAGAACAAGTCGGCCAAACTGATCTTCGAGCGTATGGCATCGACCAACAACGACACCCTCACTTCCTACCTCTCCCTCCTGATGACATCGGGCCTCGACACTTGGGACAACCGCGCGATTGACGCGGCCACCGCGACCTCTGACTTCTCATTCCGGGATATCCGCCGCCGCCCGCATGCGATCTATCTCGTGGTCGAGTCAGAGATGATCCGCCCGCTGGCTCCGCTGATCCGCCTCTTCTTCTCGGACCTGATCGCCTCGCTGCAGGCTCAGGAACCTGGAGACGACGAGCCTTGGCCCGTCATGATCATGCTCGACGAGTTCGACCGGCTCGGCAAAATGCCGATCGTCGCCGAGAGCATCAAGACGCTGCGCTCCTTCGGCGGCAACCTCGCCATCGTCACCCAGACGATCCCCGCGCTGGACGAGATCTATGGTGAGAACACCCGCAGGTCGCTTCAGGGCGGCGCAGGTGTGAAGCTCTACCTCACACCGTCCGAGCAGAAGACCATCGAGGAGTTAAGCCAGGCCGTCGGCAAGACCACCAAGCGCGTGGTGACCCGGTCACGCGCGGTCGGGCGCAATCCGTTTGAGGGACGCAGCGTTTCGGAGAGGACAGAAGATACCCCGCTTCTGACAGAGGATGAAGCCCGACGAATGGACCTCGACGAAGTCATCCTCGTGATCGACGCGCAGATGCCGATCCGGGCAAGAAGGGTGAAGTATTTCGAGGACCCTGCCCTGAAGGTGCTGCACGCCGGTCAATCAGGAAGCTTCCCATATCCCGACGAGGACGGGCTGCGGCGGGACCGACAGATGTCCGAACTCGGGAAACGGTGGAGAAGCTGAAGCAGGAGCTGCAGGAGGTGCGTGCGGCAAATGTCGCGCGGGACGAAGGCTCGAACGCGCCGAAGATCAATCCTGTCAGTTTAGCGAAGGCACGCGGTCGCGCGGCACGCGCAGCTGCGAGTGGCGGTGGCCAAGGTCAGTTGTCGCTTGATATCGAAGGATTGGGGATCAGGCATGCAAACCGGACGGCACTGGAAACCGCCGTTCAGACGACTAGAGCGAATTCTTGCAGAGCATGTGTGATTACTGCGGAATAAAGTGCTCGGTTGAATTTTAGGGTCGTCCAGGAGCGAGATTTCGTCGATGCCTGCTTCGGGTGAGGCACTGAGTGATCCGCAGATGGCGGTATTTAGGGTGTTCGTTTCGTCACCTGAGCAAGGCCCGCGTTTCCGCTTCTCTCAGATCAATGCAGAACAAGCTTGAAAATTTTTTCTTACAACAATATTGTTGTAGGCATGATCCCAGAACTTATCCCATTGCCCGGTTCGCCTTGGCCTGTACTGCCTCCGGGAATTCATATGGCCGATCTTAACGATGTGTCCGCGGTGTTCGCGACGAATCCATGGCGGCGCGAACTGCACGATGGACTTGTCGATGCGTGCGGCAGGTTGCGACGGGCAGGGTGTCCGACCGTCTATCTCGATGGTAGCTTTATTTCAGGAAAGCCAAAGCCGGGTGATTTCGACGCCTGCTGGGATCCTAATGGCGTCGACCCAGCGAAGCTTGATGGCGTATTTCTGAGATTTGAGAACGGCCGTGCCGCTCAGAAAGCCGCATTCAAAGGTGAGTTCTTTCCGTCTTCGATGTTGTGTTCTGATGTCGGAGCTACGTTTGTTGAATTTTTTCAGCAGGACCGTTTTACGGGGAAACAAAAGGGGATCATCGCAATTTCGCTTACGGCCGATCCACTTCTTTCTGGAAAGGTGCAGCCATGATCTACAGTGATAAACAGTACAACGTAGCGAGCGCACAACTGGATAAACTGAAAGGTGCTTTGGCTGTCGCGAAGGCGCGCGAGGCCGACCAAGCATGGCTTAAGCAGGCGGAGATCGCCGCTATTAGCAGCCAGATCGCCGATATCGGGGCAGAGCTTGCCGAATACGACCTTCTTAAATCCGGTCAAGTCTCGTTCTCGAAAACATACGCACTTGAAGAATTGCCGCGCGTACTTGTGCAAGCGCGCATCGCTTCCGGCATGAGCCAGACTGATCTTGCCGAGAAGCTTGGCATGAAGCCTCAACAGGTTCAGCGTTACGAAGCAACCGACTACATGGGGGCTAGCCTTGGGCGGCTGATCGAGATTTCGAAGGCGCTCGGCGTTAAGGCGTCAGGTAGTTTCGAGGGGCCGAAGCAGGCTGGCGGTTCGGTGTTCGTATGGGCCGATGCCGACGATATCGTTTGGGGCCAGCTTCCTTACAAGGAGATGATCAAGCGCAAGTGGTTTGACCTGCCGCGCGGTGCAAACCCCGTCGAGCGGGTAAAAGAGTATTTTCTGCAGTCGGCTGGCCCGCAATTTGCCACAGCTCTTCACCGCAAGAAGATGCACAGTGGCAATGCGCCCAACGAGTACGCTCTACTTGCTTGGCAGGCGCGCGTTCTGGAGAGAGCACGCAGAAAGATCGAAGCGCAAGAGATCGGCCACTTCGAAGTCGATGATCGGTGGATGCCGCAACTGGTGGACCTCACCAAGCGCAAGGACGGACCGAAGCGCGCTCGTGATTTGTTGGCCAGCAAGGGAATCGTTTTGATTGTTGAGCGGCACCTTCCGGGGTCATATCTCGACGGCGCTGCCATGCTAGCAGACGGTGAAACGCCGGTCGTTGCACTCACCCTTCGGCATGATCGCCTCGACAACTTCTGGTTCGTACTACTGCACGAACTCGGTCACGTCTTCTTGCATCTTTTCGACGGCCTGCGCTTTGACTTCTTCGACGAAGAGGGTGGTAGCGACGGCGATGCGATCGAGGCGGAGGCCGACAAATTTGCACTCGATACTCTGATACCTGGTGATCTTTGGGATCAGTGTCTTTCGCGTTTCGCTTTGTCCGACGAGGCCGTGGAAATTGATGCGGAGACCATCGGTATAGATCCGAGCATCATCGCGGGGCGGATCAGGAAGGAGCGCGGCAACTACACGATTTTGAACGATCTGATTGGTCTAGGTCAGGTACGCTCGCAGCTTGAGGAGGCTGGCGATGATCTTGACTGAAGATATGTATGTACCGGCGCTGCGTTGGCGGCAGGGCGAGTATCAGGCGCTTACTCGTCTTGCCACCGCAGCCAAGGATCGTGTCGTGCCCTACATCACCATTCCCGAAGTAGAGTACGATTTTGAAGCAAGGCAGCCGAAGAAGTCGGTCCACCAGCATGTGCATCCTTTCGCCGCCCGCTTTAATGCCAAGTGGGGCCGGAGGCCTGCTTGGGTGAGCCTCCATCCCGGCATCGCAAATGAGCGGATGGATGATGGGCGAGATATTCCCGCCTACGTGTTTGAGGCTCTTCGTACGACCCAAGCGAATGCGATACCGTCCGTTCCACTTGATGCGACGGCAGCCATCATCACGTCTGTTCGGACAATAGCTGCGACAGACGGCCTTGGGTCTGCGATCTCTGTCCGACTGGAGGACTTGATGAAGCCTAATGTGCGCGCACGCATTGAGGCGTTGGCAGCGTCTCTCTGTCAATCTCTCGACGAAATTGACCTCGTCATTGACCTGGGATCGCCGAACTACGAGCCCTATGCTGCTTTCGCAGGTGCGTTGATTGCGGCCATGCGCAGACTGGGCGACCTAGACGCCTTCCGGAACTTCATGATGATCGGCACGGCAATTCCTGAGACTTTCAAGGACGTTGCCAAGGGGGCAGACCAATTGCCCCGCCATGATTGGCTCTTCTATCAGGCACTGCTTGGGAAGATCCCTGCGGGAATGCGTCGGCCCAACTACGGTGACTACACGATTGTTCATCCTGATTTCAAAGCCTTGGATATGCGAATGATCAAGGCGGCGGGCAAGCTCGTCTACACGACAGCGGGAGATTGGGAAGTTCGCAAGGGAGGAGCATTTAATGATAATCGCTCCCAGATGCATGATCATTGTGCGTCGATCGTGGCGTGTGGCAAGTTCGCCGGTGCCGGCTACTCAATTGGCGACGACTACATTGCGAAGTGTGCGGCACATCTGGAGGGCCCAAGCAATCAGACTCGCTGGAAGGAGGTGGCGATCAATCACCACATCACGCGTGTTCTGGACGACCTCTCCAGCTTTCTCGCCGCGCCATGAATGAGCGAATTGAAGCAGTGATCTCTCGAACGGTCATCGCTTCGCACAGCATCTCGTAGAGTTGCTTTCTCGGCCGCCGGAGTTCCTTGGGGACGTATCCGGCCTTGTTTAGCAGTTCTATGACCTCATCTCGCCAGAGGAGATGCGCCATCATGACGGGATCGATCTCGGGGTTGGTGGCCGCATTTCGGAACACCTGAAAATTGATACCGCCTCTTGGTCCCTGCTCTGCGGCGATCACACCGCACCAATCGGGTGCGTCGGCGACGATGTTTTTAATATGCTTGGGTGCGGCAACAATCGTGAGCTTTTGTAGCGTTTGGCGGTAGATTTCGATCTGTGAACCGAGCCGGTCGAGATTATCCTTGGCGCTCTTGATCTCGTAGCCATGAATGCAGCCGTTGATGACTGCCACGTCCACTCGGCTTTTCGCATGTGCGAGGCCCAGTTCATCTATCACCAATGTATCTGGGTGTGCTTTGTACTTCCGCAGCCGTTTCGCGTGCAGCGCCTGCCGAATATCTGAATCTTTGGTCAAGGCTGCTGGCATCTCTCGCTTCGTCCTCCCTTCCGCTCTTCTGCCGAAATTCGTGTCCATGGCCAAGCAAAATTCGCGCCTTCTGCGGATTCCACGACGCATTTGTTCGTCAGAATGTGATTTTCATCCAAAATTTCAATGCAGTAATCGTTGAGACTTAACTGGTCGTTCAGTGGCCCCATGGTCGGCCATGGGGCGATAGACGATCCTCCTAGATCGTCTTGGAGCCATTGGTTAAGCACTCGAAGAGCCATAGAAATTTTGACAGATTGGCTGAAAGGTTACGAGTTCTTGTCCCCACACGCTAGCCGACTAAGCGTTTCGCGCGTTCCGCCATTCTGACGACCTGTGTAGCGGCTGCCCGCACGGCCGCTGGACTCTGCACAACACCTCGCCCAATCACTTCTCCAGTATTTAGTGCCCCGATCCGTGACCTCCCTTTGACGCCAGCTGTGTTGAAGAGCCCGCGCATGACCCCGGTTGTTCCAGCGACAACGGCGGGCGCCGCCGCCACCATGAGGTTCCCCGAGATACCACGCACGATCAGGGGCGTTGCTGCCACAAATCCCTTCGCCAGGAAAACCATGACGAAGAACGGCACCAGTGATCCGATGTTGGTTGCCGAGTTCGGATCACCGAGTTGGGCGAGCAGAGAATTCGCCATGCCGACGACGGTCGAGAACATAGCTGCGATGACGATGGGGTAGAAGGCATAGCTGACCGTCGTCGAGACCCACCTATGGAAGAAGTCCTTGGTCGCGTCGAAGAGCGACAGTGCGATCATGATCGGAGCAAGGCCAAGCATGAGTGTCAGCATCATCTTGGCAAATATGAGCACGATGCCGGTCATGAAGCCAAGAAGGCTCAACAGAACGAGCCCTATGCCGCCCAAGATCGCACCTGTCATCCAGTTCAGGTTGCTGCCGATGGCGTTCAAGTATTGGCTGAACTCTGAAATGAGATCATCGAACTCTGCCGCGAAGTATGTGGCTCCCGCCCCTCCGCCGCCGACCGAGGAAATCAGGGCTCCAGCGACATAGTCGAGCCCACCGATAATGGCATTCGCGACCGCGTTGAAGTTGGCCCAATTGAAGGCGAAGAGCCCTATCAACATCAGCTTTATCAGGTACCAAAAGAAGCTGGCCCCATCCATGCTGCGGAATTGGAAGGCCATATTAATGCAGACGCCGATCAGCGAAAGAGTGGCCATCAGCAGGACGATCGCGCCGACATTGCTTGCCACAGCCCCGAACTGGGATTCGGCTGCATCGACAAGGAACGCGTCTGCGGTTCCGACCATCCAACTGACGACACCCACTACCAGGTCCCTTGCGCTTCACAGATATCCTGCACTTCACGGGCGATCTGGTTTTGTTGGTCCCTGAGGGCTAACCGTGCTTGAGTATGCTCCGCCTGAGTACTTGTCGCAAAACGTTCTTCATATTCCGCCGAGGCAGCATCCCAAGGTGGGAAGCGGATGTCACAGCCACAATCGCCCGATGACGTGATCGCCTGCCAAGAACGCAATTCGTAGAGCCGCATCATGGTCCGAGCCTTGTAGGCTTCCCGCGGATTGATTTCGTCCATCCAAGTCGGTCGCGCCGGGCGATCGTTGCAGATCCGGTATTGCTGGGGCGACATATCGACCGTGAGGTCGTTTGAGACCTGAGGCGAAGTCTGTGCCACAAGAGGGGCCGCCAAGGCAGCAAACATGACTGCGAGGATTGGTTTTCGCATCTGGGGGGTCCTTTTTTACTCAGCGGCGACGGAAGGGCTCTTTTTGCCTCTGCCGTCGCCCGTGTCGAGGTTCAAATCTGTGGTTCGACCTGGAAGGAAGAACTCGGTGATTCCGCGCGCGCCTTCATGGCGGCCGGCCTGGATGATCACGTCGATCGAGCCTTCGATGTAATCGATCATGTCGGCAAAGGTCATCGGCACATCGGTTTTCAGGGCGGCGATGGCGAGGCGGCGAACAGCAAGTTGTGGGGTCTCGGCATGCAGCGTGGTCAGCGATCCACCGTGGCCGGTGTTGATTGCCTCGAGAAACGTCATCGCTTCGCGCCCGCGGACTTCCCCCAGGACGATCCGGTCGGGTCGCATGCGAAGCGTTGAGGCCAAGAGCACATCGGCACTGCGGGCATCCGTGTCCCGGTCCGCGATCAACGTCACGGCATTGGGCTGCTCGGGGCGCAGCTCGGCCGCCTCCTCGATGGTGATGATCCGCTCTTCGGACGGAATCAGCGAAAGGATCTTGCGCGCCGCGACCGTCTTGCCGGTCGATGTACCGCCCGAAACGATCATGTTGAGCTTGTTCTCGACGCAGAAGCGCAGCGCGGCGTCGATGTCGCCGGAGGCAACCACATTGCGCAGCGCGGCGTTTCGTTCGCGCCGCAGACCTTCGAGGCTGCGCTCCTTTCCATAGAGGAAGCCGAGCCGGATTGCCTCCAGCGGCAGGGAGGAGAAGAACCGCAACGATATTGAAAACCCGCCCTCGACTGCCGGCGGCTGGATCACCTGCGCGCGGATCGGGCGATCTCGATATAGGATCGAGACCGAGACAATGGGCTTCTTCGTGCTGAGCGTCGTCGAGGCGGCCGAGGCGATCTGGTTGCCGAGGTCCTTGATCTCGGTCTGGCTCAGCGGGCTGCCGAGACCTCGCATGAAGTGATCGCCCTGGAATTCGCCCCAGACTTGTCCGTCGGGATTGATGCAGATCTCGATCGTGTCGTCGTGCAGGACCTCGGGGCCGAAACGGTCGAGCGACGCTTCCAGATAACTTGCAGCCATGTCAGAAAATCTCGAGGTCACGATCGACCATGACCGTGATCCGTGTACCCTGATCGACATGTATCACTGGCCGGATCGCCAGATAGTCCTGCATCACGCTTTGCGTGCTATCGCGCAGGTCGGTGCCGACATCACTCGCAACATCGGCCGCCGCCTCGCTGTCGATTTGACCCGCTGCAGCCGCAGGCAGGGCGTCGATCAAGGAGATCAGCGCGGCGGAGCCGAAGCGTTGCGCGAAACGGGTGTCGACAAACCCGGTGGTGCCAGTACGGCCGAGTTCGTCTCCACCGAAGGCGCTGATCTGCACAGTCTGATTATCGGGCAAGATGATCCGGTCCCATGCCACCATGACGCGCGATTGGGCAAGTGGGACATCGGAGCGGTAGCGCCCGATCAGCCGCGCGCCGCGCGGGATCAGGATACGCGTTCCATCGAAAGAATGGACGTCTTCCGAGACGATGGCGCGGATCGCGCCGGGCAGTGTGCTGTCGAGTGCCGTCTCTGTCACAGCCTGAATCATGGTGCCCTGAACAACCGTGTTCGAGGGGTTCGCAATCACTTCGGCACGTGTCGCCTGTGCTGGTTGCGCGCCCGAACGAACAAAGGCTTCATCTGCATTCAGACGCGCGGCTTCCAGCGTATTCTCCCTATCCGCACCCGCGCCCATCCCGGAGAACGCGATCATAGGAGACGCGATGCGCTCTGCGCGGGCCTCGGCTTCGGCTGCGCGCCGCCTTTCGAGTTCGGCCAGCCGCAATTCTTCTTCACTTGGTCCCAATGAGGTCGGCTCTGGTGGTACAAGCCGTGCAAGCTCCAAGTCCATGCGGAGCTGATCCAATTCGCGATCCCGCTCGGTCAGCTGCCGCTCGAGGGCACGCTGCGCCTCGGCGGATGCTTCCTGTAAGGTGGCAATTTGCGCCGTCAGGTCCGCAATAGCCTGCTCCGCCCCGCTATCCGCGGCCTCGGCCGGTCTTGCGCGCAGTTCCTCGAGTTCCGCTCTCAATGTCGCAAGACTTTCCATCAGCGCGAGTTCAGACTCGCTCGGACCTGTGTCCGCAGGCGGGGCTTGGCTGGGTTCCGGGGTAGAGATCGGCGCCAGATCTCCGAATCCGGGGCCGCTACTCTGGAACTCTTCCGGCGCGGCGGTCGCCATTGGTGCTTCTGCCGACGGCTGTAGCGCAGCCCACGCCAGACCACCTGCTGCCGCGATGCCGACGACCCCAAGGATCGCGGCAAGCGGCGCAGGCCGCTTGTTGGCCTTCGCTTTGCCAGTCGAGCCTTCGAGAGCCGCGAGGCGCGCGGCGAGGTCTTCCGTACCTTCGGTCATGATGTGGCCTGTCCTGCGTCCTGGACGCAAACCACCTCTTCGCCAAGGCGAAGGACCCATTGTCGGTTGACGCCGGACACGCGGATGACGCCGTCACTCAAGGCCTGGCTGTTGACCGCGCGTTCCCTGCCGTTCGAATATCGGAAGATGGCGGGCACCGGCGCGTTCCGTGAAAACCGGAAATACGTAAAGGTACCATCATCCCAGATGGCCGTCGGCGTGAACTCTTCTCGGGCACTGACCGCATAGTTCGCGTTCGGCGCATCGGCCGCAACCGCCCTGGTGGGTTGCACGCGGTTTTCAGGATAGCGGAACTGCACGACATAATGCGGCGTCTCCCGGGCTTCGACGACATGGAAGTAGTAGGAGCGGCGGTTGGTGTAGACGGTGATGTTGGTGGCGACGCCAGATGCTGTCGGCTTGATGGCGAAGGCACGGCCACCCGGGACACCGTCGAATTGAAACCCGACCGTATCGCCGGCGATGATCGAGCGGATGGTTTCACCCTCACCGAATTCGACTGTGGTGACGCGGGTCAGAGTCGTGACGACACGGTAAACCTGGCCTTCAGTCCAGGTCGCGACGCGCACGCGATTGTCATGAGAACCTGGGCGGGGCGTAGTTTCGGCCAAAGCAGTCGTTCCCGCGAACGCGAGAATACTGGCGGCCAGCAGCGTAGAGATTGGAGTGCGAGTCATTCGGAACGGTCCGATCGGATGGCATATTGGGTAACGGTGAAACCGAAAGGGTTTTGCCAAACATCGTCGATCGCGCGGGTCCGCTCGGGCCGGAATTCGAACATCAACGTGGCAGTGAACGATCCATCCTGTACCCCCTGAGGGCTGGTCAGGCGCTTTCTGAGCCGCACCTGGGCGCGGTTATCGCCAATAAGGGTGATCGATGCGATCTCGACAGCCATCTCGGCCGCAGCCCCGTAACGCGTCGGCGGATAGCTGTCCTGCCCCGATGTCCACATCGCGCGCATGCTGGCCTCGGCCGATCCGGAAGACTGTGCCAGGACACGGCGGACACGAAGATCGTTGTCGAGCTGGTTGTAGGTTTCGCGGTCGAAAATGTAGCGGTAGATTTGCGCTTCGATCACGGCAGGCCGTTCGGCGAGCGACACGGTTTCAACCGTGGCATTGGGGAGCGCCATCCCGGTCGCGGGATCGTAGGGCACAACCACGGGAGGCGGCGTCTCGACCATCAGCGCGACAGCCGCAGCCGTCAAACAGCCGAATACGCCAAAGCCTGCCCCGGAAATGCCGATCATCCGCCAAAGCTGTTCCCGGCGCAGGGCACCGTAGACAAGTTCCTCTTCCACGAGCTCGCGCGCAGTCATCACCCCTGCCCTACTCATGGCTCAAGGTCCGGCAAGGTGAAGTCCATGTAGCGGCGTTCTTCAGCAACGGTGGCGGCATCAACCACGCCTGCATTGCCTGCGCCTAGGGTTTGAATCGCTTCCAGCTCCCACATCCGGGTCATAGCGATGGCGAGTTCCGCCGTGACGCGGGTGTTATGATCCATCGAGGCTTTGAGATCCTCCATGTCCGGGATCATCTCGACCAGACGTTCCACCCGTTCGAGAGACTGTTCCGCCTCTGCGTGGCTGTTCTGCGCCGCCGCCGACATCACAGCACCTGTGGTTGCCCGCGTGGCCACGCCTTCGGCGCCCGGATTGCCGCTGGTGGCGATCTCGCGGAGTGAATCCTCGTCGAACCCGGCGCTTGCCAGCGCCTGTTCCATCTGCGTGCGCATGGGCCCGGCATTGGGCCCGATGAGCGCGCTCCAATCGCCCGCCTGGATGCCTCGGATCAGGCCGGGGATGTCTTCGAAGTTGGCCTCAAGCAAGGTATCGAGGTCCCCGCCCATGGCAAGTCCGAGGATGCTGCGCGGCCCGGTGAGCGAGGCATACATCTCGTTCAGCTGATCGAGTTGGCTTTGCAGCATGTCCAGTTGCTCCAACGCATTGTCCAGAAGATCGGTCTGGATCCCGAAATCCTGCAGCATCTGTTGAAGCTGGCGGATTTCCTGAGCAATGTTCTGAGTGTCCACCGTGGGCACACCCTGTGCCGCGACAGGTCCGGTGACATTGAGGGCAAGCGCGAGAGCGATGCTACCGGCGAAAAGGGAACGGGGCAGGCGCAGGTTCAACGCAAATCCTCCTGACTAAAATCCATGTATTGCCGTTCGGCAGCTTGCGCTGCCGCCAAGGCGATCTGCTCGGCACTGAGTGGTTCGGTTCGGGCGGCCTTGATCCGGGTCCGGATTGCTACCAGCCGGGCCAGTTCGGCCCGGGCATAGGTGTTGAGCGCGATGGCCTCGTGGAGATCCTCGGTCTCACCAATGCGGGTGATGATGTCCTGAACCCGCAGGGCGGCGGCACGGACCGAGACCAGCGAATAGTCGCCATAGACCCCTGCGCCGTGGGCCGAGAGGCTGAAACTCGCGTTGGCGAGGAGCACAGGGTCGATGGTGCCGAGCGCATCGATGCCGCCTACAGCCGCGAGGTAGCTGTTGTACTGCTGCGGGATCACCACGACATAATGCTGGGTTTCCGCGAAAGGCGGCACACCGCCATAATCCTGCACATTGCCAGGACCGGCGTTATAGGCGGCTAGCGCATGGATAATGTTGCCATCGAACATGTTCAGCATTTGTGCGAGGTATCGCGCACCGCCGGTGACCTGCAGATAGGGATCGTCGTAATAGGCCGGGTAGATCCCGAGATCGCCCGCGGTACCGGGCATGATCTGGGTAAGTCCGAAGGCCCCCACGGGTGAGCGTGCCCCGATCTGGAAACGACTTTCCTGCCAGATCAGCGCCTGCAAGAGACAGCGCCATTGCACGAGCGAAAGACCTGCGCGGCCGACCCCGGACAGACTATGGGTGTCGCGTGCTGCGCGGATGATCAGCTCCTCGATCCCCTCCCTGGCATCGCCAAACATCCGCGCTGCCGCTGGATTGGTGTCCTCGGGCGCATAAAGACTGGCGGCGGCGCTTTCGACGTCGTCTACCGCCCCCTGCCCCGCCTCGAGCCCCGCCACGGTTCCGGCCACGTCTCCAGCGCCAAGCGACATGGCATCCATCAGCCCTTCGAGGGAGGCGAGTTGCTGGCGCTCGATTTCGGCCAGTTCCTCCTCGCGGCTTAGCCGGTCCTGCTGCAATGCCAGGTCCCGATCGGTCTGCTCAAGGATGGCCTGCCGCTCTGCGAAGAGGCGCAGGTCGAAGGTCGGCACGCCCTGGGCGACCGCTGGCCCCGCCGTGGGACCTGCCAGCGCAAAACCGATCATCGAGAGAGGAAGCCAGGTCCGCATTGGTTCAGCCGCCCGCCCCCAAGAGGACGAAATCGCAGGCCGTGTCGCGGCGCGTGACCTCCGCCCCCATGGTCGAGATCGTGGCGGTGGCGGTTCCTGCCTGCGCAGGAGCCTCGCGAAAACTGAAGCAGTTGGCTTGCGGGGCGTTATGCTGCGCACAGGCTGTCAGCGTCAGGCCGAGCCCGAGCAGCACGACGCTGCGAATGATGGTACGGGTCATGTCACTCTCCAGAAATCAGGACGTTCGCGATAATCGGCGCCGACAAGCGCTTCGCCCTTCTCCATTCCGCCAAGGATGGTCACGAGCGGGCCGAGCGCGCTGAGATCGGCATCGATCACGACGGAACCACGGTCGTCGCGTACAAGCGCAAGCCGCGAGGCCGAGCCGACGCCCAGAAGCACGTCGAGCTCTTTCTCGCTCAGGCCGAGCATCGCGTAGTCAGTGGCGGAAGCACGAATGTTGGGCAATAGCACCTGCGTCGGCACCGCTTCCACGATGGTCTTGCCGGTGCGTGTGCGCTCGAGCTGGCTGGCATATTGCGTCATCATCACGACGACGGCGTTCTGCTTCCGGGCGGTCACCAGCCAGTTGCTGAGTTGCTCCGCAAAGTAGGCGTTGTCGAGGGCTTTCCATGCCTCGTCGATGACGATGATGGTGGGCTTGCGGTCCTCGATCACCCGCTCGACCCGGCGGAAGAGGTAGGACAGGACCGCCATGCGTTCCCGCTCGCTCTCGGAATCGAGGATGCCGGTGAGGTCAAAGCCCGCGACGTCTCCATCGATGCTGAAACTGTCCTCGGCATTGGCCCCGAAGATCCAGCCGTAGCGACCCTCGGCCGTCCATTCCTGCATACGCTCGAAGAGATCGCCCTCGTCATCGGTCGAGACCAGCAGCGAGGCGAAATCCGACCAGTTTCGTAGGCTCGCATGTCCTGCGCTCGCGTTCTGGCGCACGACTTCCTGCAATCGGTTGGTCTGAACCGGGGTTAGCGGTCGATCGCGCCGCTCCAAGAGGCTCGCGAGCCAATCAGCAAGCCATGCCTGGCCCCGCACGTCGATCTCGGTTTGGAGCGGATTGAGGCCCGTGGGGCGCCCCGCCCGCACGGTCGAATAGCTGCCGCCGAGCGCGCGGACGGCCATCTCCATGCCCGCGCGATAGTCGAAGACGAAGACCCGCGCACCTGCCCGCCGTGCCATGGTCATCAGGAAAGCCGCCAGGACGGATTTGCCGGAGCCGGGACGGCCGAGGATCAGCGTGTGGCCTCCCGTGGGCTCGCGATCCGGCGCGCCCTGTTCGTGGAAGTTGAAGCGAAAACCACTGCGCTCGGGTGTCGGAAAGAGCGTGATCGACACGCCCCAGGGGACTTCCCGCCCTGTCTTTCCGAGCGGGGTGCGGTGGAAGGTAGCGAGATCGGCGAAGTTGTGGTTCGTGATTGCGGCCTTGCGGCTGCGCGCCCCTGTGTTCCCGGGATGCTGCGCCATGAAATGCGCCCGTGCCCCGAAGGCTTCCGAGATCAGGTTGACGCCGGAGGTGGCGGAGATGTTGCGGATTTCGGCCGCGATGTCGTCAAGCGCCGTCTGGGAGCGGGCATAGACCGCCACGGTCATGTGGTGCTCGCCGAAGATCAGACGTTTAGATTCCAGATCGTCCTGCGCGAGTTCCAGCTCCTGGGCCAGACTAACGGCACCGTCATTGGCGGCCTGCATTAGCCGCAGCTGTCGCTTGATCCGGCCCGCCATGATGTTGGCGTTGATCGGCACAAAGGAGTGGGTGACCACCATGTCGACGGGCAGGTTCAGCTCGTCGAGCATCAGGCTATCGGTCTTGGCGGGGTAGTTTTTCACCGCAAAGATCGCCCCGAGCTTGTCGCCGACAGCACCGTCCGAGAGCGCGATGGTCGTGCCGCGGAAGGTGACGCGGGTATTTGCGACGTCCTCGGCGATCACACCGAGGCGCGACCGGGGGAAGAGCGGATGCTCCTCGCCTGTGTTGAGCGAGCCGAGGAAGCCCAGAAGCTCGCCGGTGCTTGCCGCAAGCAGGCGAGGCTTCAACTGATCGAAGGACGACAGCAGAAACCCCACAACCTCGTCGAGCTTGCGCAAGCGGCGGGTCGTGTCCGCCGCATGTCGCGCGCGAGACGCCCCCAGATCGAAAGGCAGACGGCTGCTCACCTCGGGGCGCTTCAGCACCGTCAGGGTCAGCGTCTTGTCGCGCAGGCCAGATTGACCCAGATGCGCGCGCCAGCGTTGATCGACGGCGGCAGCAAACCCCTCGCCCGGAATGGGCGGCAGGGTCACATCGACAGCTTTCGAGACCTTGTGCAGGTAGAATGAGAACTCGGTCCCGACCTGCGCCACGATGCCAGCCAGCAACCCTCCGATCCGGTCGAGATGCCCGTCCTCGCTCGTGGTGCTGTTCACCCCCTCAAGCCGGATGCACTGCATCAGCTCGTTGCCACGTGTCCGGATCGTTCGGTCGGTGACGAGGCTCACGTAAGGCAGCATCATTGAGAGCCGCTTCTCGCCCTTGACCCATGCGGGTAGCACGGTCAGCGGATCGATGGCGTTCTCAACCTCATCGGCAATTCCATCACGGGGCATAGCTGTCGCCTCCGTGCAGCTTGCGGTTCGTCGTGGGCGGGGTTTCCTGCAGGGTGATCACCAGGACATCGAGGAAGTTCGGATCCCAGTCTGCGGCCTTCCAGAGCGCGGCCAGGCCAGCCCCGCGAACACAGCCACCACCCAGCTCTGCACCCAGAGGAACAGAAGCGTCGAGCCGAAGAGCCAGACCATTGCGTACATGATCGGCAAGCCCATCAGCTTGGGTGGCCTGAGAAGACCGATGAACACGCGGGACTGGTCAGCCATGGATGGAGCTCAGGTGGTCCAGATGGCGGCGACGATGGTGGGTGCTGCGGCGATGCCCGCGATTGCAACCACGACCCAAAGCGCCTGACGAAAGTCGAGGATGCCAAAGAGCCAAGAAAGGAACACCCCGATCAGTGCGAGCGTGCCAATCACGATCCCCAAGGGACCGGTGATCGCATCGACAATGCCTTGAAGCAGGGTCTGTACAGGCGAGAGGTCGATGCTCTGTGCAAGCGCTGGACCCGCCAGCACGATAAGGGCCATCGCGCCGAGCGCGACGATCGAAGGTCTCGATGTCATGAAAGATCTCCTCTGAGCCGCTCAAACACGGCAGTCACACGGGCCACATGCCCTTGGGTTTCTCGAAAAGGGGGGATGCCGCCGTGGCGTGTGACCGCCTCAGGGCCAGCGTTGTACGCCGCAAGGGCCAGAGCGCCCTCGCCGAACTGCTCGAGCATCATCAGCAAGTAGCGGGCTGATCCGTCGAGGTTCTGCGCAATGTCATGTGGGTCCACGCCGAGGTCGCGGGCGGTATCCGGCATAAGCTGGCCAAGGCCTATGGCACCGACAGGGCTACGTGCAGCCGGATTGTATGCGCTCTCGACTTCGATATTGGCCCGGTAAAGGAGCGCCCAATCAGTGACTGAAAGCCCTGCGCGACGCAGCGCACCATGCCCGGCATACCGCAGAGCCGTGGTCTCGATCGCATGGAGGATTTCTGGGGTGGCGCGGGCGGCGGATCGAGCCGGGATCGCTGTCTCGCTCGTTGCGTCAGGACCGCGAGGTTCTGCGAAGAGAAAAAGGCGCCCGTTTGCCTCTTGAGAAGAGGAAATCAATTGGCCGTCTGGGCCAACCGAAAAGATGAAACCGTCGGCCAGGGCCGGGGGCGCGGAACAAACGCCTGTACCCAAAGCAACGACGAGCGCAGTCGCGCGGTCAGCTGCCTTTGACCGGAGGTGCTGCGTGGCGCTCGCGGCCACCTTCTTCAAGTGGGATGCTAGCGGTCGTACAGCCCATGTCGGCCAGGAAACTGACAAGGCCAACGATGGTTTTGAAGTCGCGGAGCTTGAGGACGCTTCGGCTGGTGACGAGCATCTTATCGTCACGCCCATCAGTGGCGGCGGCGCGGATGACCCACGAGCCGTACCAGCTGTTATGGCGCTTCTCTGCTCTCTCCTTGCAGACCACCTCAATGAGGTAGCCCTCGGCGAGCAAGCCGCGCAGTCCGTCTTCTGTAACCACATTCGGGGCTTCTTCTATCATGGCCTTCCCTTGGGTCCTTGTTCTGCCTGGGTGCAGTATCGGGCCCACGGGGTCGCAACACCGTGAGCGATACAAAACAACATTAATGATAGCAAGACAATAATAACGTGTTGACGAAGTTCGCCTTGCTCCGATAACGGTGATAGCCGACAGAATGATAATCTTAAAGGCGGCAAAGGAGTTTTGCCCTGCGCTTGTTTATTGCGCGCAACGCACCGTTGCTGTTCGCGTTCCTGCTTGGAAGCATGCCGATAGCCGCGGCAGCAGATTGCGTACCTCCCGAACGACCGTTCTTGCCTCAGTCGCAAGAAGACATGCGTGCCTACGCCGATCTGATCAGAAGCGATTTCGAGACCTACATTGCCGATGTGCAGGACTACTTCCGTTGTCTCGACGCCGAGCGCGCTCGCGCCTTTGTTGAGGCGAGGGAGGTCAGTGATGACTACGCCAGGTTCCTGAATGCTCTCGAGTAAGCGACTACGGGTTTGTGCCGCCAGTAGAAATCAACCGTTAGACCAACGCTCCGTCAGTCTCCAACGCAATGATGTTTTTCAAGCGGGCGATCATGTCGTCACCAACTGCGACATCCACGCTCGCCGTCTCGATGATCGTCTCCTGACCTGATATCCGAAACTGGGCCTGAAGACCTTCCGATCCTGAAAGATCTTGGTGATGCGGATAGAGCAGCGTCAGTCGCGGGGCTTTGTACAGGTGCGCATAGGCCATCATCTGATAGACGTCGCCTTGGGACACTCCTTGTTTTCGATCATCAATACGGGAGGAAATCCGCTTCCACTTCGTGTCGATCACATGGACAACCTGCCCCGCACGCCAGATCAGGATATCGGGTTTCGTCTGGAACACAGCGCGGTCATCATCGAGCGATGTCAGGCAGAATAGTCTCCCGCCTTGTAGAGAGACCCGATACTCCGTGCGTGCCAAAGCGCGTGTGATCAGTCGGCCGACATATTCCTCAAAAAGTGCGTTCATCTCAAAGAGGAGTGCAGTCCCCCGCCCCACTCCGGCACTCGTCGTTTGGTACCGATTACGCAGAAAAAGTTGCGCCATCCCGAACAATTCCTGCCACGCCCGGTTTGTCCGGTCGATGATGACCTCATTCCATTTCAGCGCAGGAACAGCGACTTCGGATATATCGGCGTAGACGAAAGCCAGTTCGCGCAAACGCTGTTGATTGGTGAGGCTGCGCGACATTCTGGAGAGATGTGCAACCGTCGCTTTCATGATGCGGTTCAGCGCGATGTCTTCTGATAGCTCATCGAATTTGCAAGCGAGCCGCGAGGGGTTCGCTGCGTGACGCGTAAATTGACGAGGCAGATTGAGCGTCCCGCGCAACGCCGCAAGGTCATCCTCTTGGACAAGATATCGTCGCGGCATGCCTCGACGAACGGCATCGGTCAGCTTGCTACAGAAAATGCGGATGAGAATTTCCAGGAGCGTTTCGCGCTGCCAATCAAGCTCTGTGATCTGGCCCGTCTCGATTTTTAGGTTCAGTGCGACTGCGAGCATGTGAACAAGACGCTTGCGAATGGCAGCATTCTTTCTTGCTTCGCCTCCTTGCCCTTCGACATCGATCTTGGGAAGAATTTCAAGGCTGCACCCATCGGTTGCCAGGACCCCGACAATGCCACGCGCCCGCAGTTCATGGCGCCGATCCTCAAGCACTCCGCCTCCACCCCTTCCTGCAAAGGTCGATGCTCTGGCGAGCGCCGCGAGACGCTCGGCAAAATGATCGGGAATGCAGCCGTCCCCTTCGCCGTGGGGCAACGTTTCCCATTCGCGCAGGGTGAAGGCCGGCATCAGGCCGCAAACTCCGAGAAGTCGAATTTGTCTTTGACCGTCCACCGCAGTTTTTCGCTAGAAAAGTCGTCTTCAGTCATGCCTCCGGGTACCGCAATTTGTTTGGCATCGAGGAAGCGGGCGGGACCGTGAGTAGAGTTGCCGAGAACAGCTGCCACCTTGGACCAGTCCTCGTAGAAATACTCAGCCAGAAGCGGGATCACCTTGTCTCGCATGACGCTCTCAATATCCGCCCGCGTCTGGCAGCCTGTAAAGTACGCGTGCCCGATTTGATGCTCCCGGTCGAACAGATACTCGATCCGTTCGTTGATCGTAGACAGCAGCTTTTGCAGATCGACCCCATCAACGTTGTCCGACAAAACTGAAGTGTCGGGCATCAGCTCCTTGAAAGAAAACCGGCGGCGTAGCGCTGTGTCCAACAGCGCGATGGAGCGATCGGCCGTGTTCATCGTACCGATGACATGGAGGTTCTGAGGCACCCCAAAGGACTTCTTGGAATAGGGAAGCGTGAGGCGGATCTCGTTGTCCATCCCGAGCCGCTTGTCGGGCTCGAGAAGCGTGATCAACTCGCCGAAGACCTTGGAGATGTTCGCCCGGTTAATCTCGTCGATGATGAGGACATGCGGTCTTGCCTCCCGATGGATCGGTTCGCCGCCGCTATTCATGTAGCTTTCGATGGCAACAGTATCGAGGCGGGCCCGATCGAGGGCATAGATCGACTTCATGGTGAAATTGCTATCGTAGATCTCGGAGGCCGGAACCCCATCTCTGTCGACCCAGAGCCATCGCACGGACCGCCTGTGGCAGTATTTCCGGTTGTCCCGCTGCCGGTATTGGTACTCCCCCGTGATTTCGCCGATGGCCCGGAACAGTCGGTTGCCCTTGGTGACAACGATGATGTCTCCCACGTCCAACTGATTGCGGAAAACGTCCACTTGGCTCACTTGGCCCGACTGGAGAGTAACCTCGCCTTCGCGCTCGCCATGGGTACGACAAGCCTCCAGTATCTCCTCGACATCGGAAAACCTGTCGTCGGAGAAGTCGATGTCCTCCCAGCCGAGGAGCGTGTGCCCCTCGGAGATGGCTTCCTCGAACAGGTAGTCCTCCGCGGCCACGTTGGCGCGCGCGATCGACATCTTGAAGACCTGCCGCCCGTCGAGGGAAACGACGTTCTCTCGCGGTACTGTCGGCACGCCCTTCTCCGCACGCTCCGAGATGCGCCTGAATATGCCGGGTGCGGGCTCCAGCCGGAACCCGGTACCCGCCGAGCTGTCCTCGGACTGATCCGTAGTCGGTCGCAGTCCCTCGATGAACTCCTCGTAGGACATAGACTGGTGGAAAGTCACGAATTCGATGCGCCCCTCGCTCACAAGGCTGCGGTACGTGCTCATGAGCTCTGCTCGGCCATCTTGTCCATTTAGTGCTGCAGTAGCCTCGTCACCCAAGCACAGCCGGACGGCCTCCCATGCCGTCTGATACGTCTTGCCCGTGCCCGGCGGGCCATAGAGGATCAAGTTTACGGCGGATGGCGAGGGCGCTTTTTTTGTGTCGGTCACGGTGTCCGCCTCCGGTTGGGAATTTAGCGTATAGGTGAAAACGGTCGAACTGCTTGGATTTGGTTCGGTGCTCGTGGGCGGTGGTACTTGCGCAAGTTTCTGGAATTTTTCACCGCCAAGTGCCTGGCAGATGTTCGGGAACGCGTCTTTCAACCCGATTGCCGCAGAAAGGTCTCCTGCGCGGATGGAGACCTCCCTGGCCGACTTTTCCCGGGCAGGTTCGATGAAATAGTTCAGGGCGCAGAGCCTGATCCGGTCGGCACCTTCCATTAGGTGTTCGTACCGCTCAGGGCGATCGGTGGGCTGATCGTTTTGGTCGACGATGATGTAACCGGCGTTGTGAAGACGCGCAGCAGCATCCGCCTTCTGTCCCCAGCCACCGTTTAGTTCTGTCTTGCCGAGAATGAAGCCAATTAGCGGTTTGGTCGGATATACACGGTTTTCGCGCTCACGCGATGACCGGACCCAATAGTCGCGCGGTTCACCGAAGGCACCAAAAACTTCTGCGTGGGCTCCAATCTCCTTGTATTCGTCAAACGCCGTCATCGCGGCTTCAATTTGGTCACGTGAAAGTCCGGTCGCCGTTTGACTGGTGCTTCTATCCGAAATTGCGGCAATGAGCCGGTCGACATCGTCAGGGCCTTGGATTTTTGTACATACGCAATCTTCTTGCCCGAAGGACCAATCCAAGCTCAGTGCGGAATGTCGTCCCCCGTTTGGCGGTCGAGAATGATCAAAAGGTCTCGGCTCTGTCGGAAATCCGGAAGCAATCAATTGGTCTTTCAGTTGAGTGCGGACAAAAAAGTTGATCGCTGGACTTGTCAGCTCCCATAGCAATCTCTCTCCTCTGGGGAGTTCGAATGACGCCATTTTTTTCGCCGTGTGGACAGGCGTTATTTGAGCCTTCTTAAGTTCGTCTAGAATGGCTCTGCGCAAAGGAGCTGCAGGCAGCTTTCCGTCAGCCTCGTTATCCGCAATTCTTCGTTCGACTTCCTGCCACATTTCTTAGCGTATCCAATCATTCAAAGCGCATAGCGTGTTGACCAACTGCATTTGTTCCACGGTATCGCACTTGGCCTCGCGCAAGCGCGGTGAGCCGAAGACCAAGGCCAGGCCCTTGGCACGCGACACCGCCACATTGATACGGTTGAGCGAAAACAGAAACTCCATGCCTCGCGATGTCTCTTCGGCAGAAGATGCCGTCATTGAGACAAGGCATACAGGTGCTTCCTGCCCCTGAAACTTGTCGACCGTCCCGACCCGAATGTCATCGGGAAGTGCATCTTGGAGGGCATTCACCTGAGCGTTGTAGGGGGCCACAACGATGATGTCAGACCGGCGCATGGGTCGCTCAGTGCCGTCTTTTTCAGTCCAGGTGCCCGTCAGAAGGTCGTCAATCGTGTCCTGAATTGCGGCAACCTCTTCGGAAGCGATCTGCGCATTGCCTTCATGGTTCACGGGCACCCAAAAGACACCCGCAGCTGGGAAACTGGTTCCCGATACGCCTTGGCGGACCGTATCTGCGTGACTGATCAAACGACCTTCGTAGACCTGATCGGAGATGAAACGGCAGACGTCGGGATGCATCCGGCGCGTGACGGGGAGGAAAATCCCCCTGTCAGGCGGAATTGTTGCGTGATCGCCCAGCATCCAGTCCAGGCAGGAAAGATTTGCGGGTTCAGGGTGTGCCCCTTGGATCACTTGCGAAAGCTGTCTCGGATCGCCAACCAGCACGATGTTTTTTGCTGCGCGCCCCATGGCAGCCATGTTGGCCAAGCCAACCTGCCCCGCCTCATCAACGAACAGCCAGTCGTATGCCTGCACATTCTCTTCCCGCGCAAAAAAGAAAGCAGTTCCGCCCACGACATGACCGCCACTTGCGGCTTCGGCGTTATCTGTAGTGCGTTGAATTGGACAATCGTCTGGGTAGCCATCGTCGGACCCGGAAACCTTGTGAATCAGATCCAGCGTGATCGGCAGATCTTCGTCTTCAAGCGCAGCTAGGCACCCCATCAATACGTTGCGGATGGCCTCGTGGCTGTTCGATGTGACACCTACGCGCGCGCCTTTTCGGACAAGAGACAGGATCGCGCGGGCAGTGACGAACGTTTTGCCCGTGCCCGGGGGGCCCTGAATAGGCAAAACCGTTTGATCCATCGCGCCGACGGCATCAATCGTGCCTATGACTGGGTCCTCAACCGGCAACAGCGCCCCAGTAGTCAGCCGCGGCGCCGCTCTGCATAGAAGATCATCTACGGCCCGGTAGGACTGAACCGCGCATTGATCGGCGATGACGTCCTGCAGAGCCGCTGCGATGACCTTGGTATCAAGCGGCCAATCGGGGTGGAGAGAGAGGCGATCCTCCAAAAGGTGGCCTTTTCCCGGTCCGACCTTGACCGTAATCTCTCGTCTTCTCCGGTCCATCTCCTCGATATTGACCGAGACCGGGGCGCCATCGAAAACAGGAACTGTGGCTTTCTTGCCCGGCCGCAGTTTTGTCTCTTGCACTGGAAAGCGGTAGCGGCGTGCAAACGAACGCTTTACCGGCTCGACAGCGGAAATCGCTTCCAGCCCAGCTAGGGCGTCCAAATCGTCGATGAGGTCATCTTCGTCTTTCGCGGCGCTGTCAAAAACGGCCCATTGGGCAGGTTTGACCTCGCGCCTGTGAAAAAGACCCAGATTGAACAGTAGATCCTGCCGCTCATCCGGCAAAGCAGAAGCGGCAATCCGCTCGCGGAGCGCCCTTGTCTCTGCGTCTTCCTCAGCTTCTTTTGGAGCCGCGTCTTGGCCAATCGATGGCCACGGTCCTGCCGGGCGGATGCCAACCAGCCAGTCTCGCAACTCTTCGGTCGAGATGCAGTCAATACGGTTGTAGTCCTCGATTTCATCAAGGATGTGCTGATCGCCGATCTCGCGCCATCTTTCGTAAGCTACGACCGAACCACCCGCTGTTTTGACCTCTCCGTCGCGCTTTCGGTCGTAAAAAGCTTCCATCGATTTGATCGAATAGTTTGGCTCCGAACCAATCAGTCCTCCACGCACGACGACGAAAAGATCGACAAAACGGCGCTCGCGTAGAAGCCGATCGAGAAAGGCTTCGCCGATTCCATATTTGGTTGTCAGCCGCTTGAGAGCCGTGATTTCATAAGGGGCATAGTGATAGATGCGCGCGTTAGGATGCTCTTCCAATCTTGCGCGGAAGAATGCCAATAAATCGCTCAAAGCTTGGGCCTCGGCCCTGTGATCATGCGCCCAGAACGCTAGAAATTGCCCGTCAAACCAGAGCCCGTGCAGGTATTCCAGTCCGCCTTCGAAGTGTGGATCTCCTTCGATGTCATAGAAGACGTCGCCAGGCTGTGGTTCTGGCAGCAGGTCAAAGCCTTTGCCAGGTTCAGGCGCCCTCAATTCGAACGTTGGTCCGCCAGTCTTCCGGTCATGCTGCAGACGCGCCTGCGTGACCAGTCGCAAGCGAGTGTTCTCGGACATGCCGCGTACTGGTTGGGCGAGCGCCGCCAGCTCCGCCATGGTTTTGATACCAGCTGCTTCAAGCTTCTTGACCTGGCCCTTCGTGACATTCGCCACATTGAAGAGGCTGTCCTCCTTCGCCCATACATCGGCACAGTGATCTGCCCAACGACACAGGCCGCAGTCGGCGCAAGGCACAGGCCGCGTGGCAGCCGGTTCCGCCACGAAAGCCTCAAGCCGCGCACGGGCCGCTCGAGCGTAATGTGCGTAATCTGCCAGCCGCAGCGTTGCACGCTCACCTGTCCCGAGTTCAACATGCGCAAACACGGGAGGCACACCCTGAATTTCGGTCAGAAGGTCAGAGTAAAGCACGAGCTGCAGAACATGCTTGGGATGCGGTCGGCGTTTCAGTTTGGTGTCGGCCACTTCGTAACTGAATGGTCCAAGCGCTGAAGGCGTATCCACCCGCAAAAGAAAATCCGACCATCCACCCCAGTTCCCAGATAGAAATGCACCTTGGAAGACGACCTCGGCACCGCTTTGCAGTGCCGCGCGCGTCGTCTCGGAATCCTGGGCGATGTTTCCCCGTTCAATCTCCACGACTCTGTTGCCCGCGGCTTTCAGACGTTCGAGATGCGCCAGCTCGTGCGCATCTCCTTGCTTCTGCAGAAGTGCGGCGTCTTCTGTGTCTTCTCCCGGGGTGGGCCCTTCGCCTCTAAGGCGCAATAAGTCGAGCGCTGTCGCATGGGTACATCCCATGAACCGCATCAGGTCAGTCGCCGAAAAAAGGATCTTGTTGTCAATTTTCCGCATGGGTTCCAGCAATCATCAATGAGCGCAACCCTCGGGGCGGAAACGTCTCGTTAGCTTGCAGCTTCTTCAATAACATCGGTGGGTGTCAATATCTGTCGTGCTTGGCAAACATTTGATTCTTGACGCTTTACAGCCGACGACGCGCTGCGGACACTGCTATGCGGCGAAGCCGTTCTGGCCGCGAACAATCCGAAGACTTTTCGGCGCAATAAGGGAAGCGCGCTTGCCCTTTGCTCCCATCCAGAGTGAAAACCCTTTGGCGATTAAGTTTGCCGCATCATCCAGCGTATTGGCATAAACTGCGAATTCGGCATGGTGCTTGTTCTTTCCATGCGCCGGGTCCGCCAACTGATACCCTTTGCTGGTGATTGCCGGCTCTTCAATCACTCCGGCACGAGAGCTAATCCGTTCAATTTTGATCACACGTCCACGCATCGTTTTTTCCTCTCTGTGTTCTGCTGCGCCTGACGAGCCTCTCAACTCGCACCGTGGTCACCCTTGCCGGAATCGGCTCGACAGGACGCAATGACACAAATAGCCTACAAGGGTGTCAAAAACTGACAGGTCCAGAACACCCCATGTCCTTTTCCAAGGCCCAAGATCTCATTCGTCTTGCTCAGATGGCCGCCGCGCGCCGCGGCGGGGTCAGTCTCGAAGACATCTGTGACGAGTTTTCGGTTTCTTATCGCACTGCTCAGCGCATGACTGATGCGTTGGAGGCCACCTTCGGAAATGTCGTGGCTGAAGACGGTGGGGACCGGAAGCGACGCTGGTGCTTACGCGACACTGGACTCTCACGGCTACAACTTCGGCATGAAACTGGCGCCGAAGCACTGGAGATCGCTGCTCGTTCAGCCGAAGCAGAAGGCAGGCTACGGCATGCAAAGGCCTTGGCGGACCTTCGAGATGGTATGTTGGCAAGAGTGCCGGCCTCGAGCTCGTATCGAAGCGGACGCAGAGGCTGTCCTGATGGCCATGGGCCAAGTCACACGACCCGGCCCCCGTGTCAGTGTCGCTCCCGACATTCTTGACGCAATTATCGAGGCGCTGCGCGGACCCTTTCGGTTACGCGTGCGCTACAGTCAGGACACGAAGAAACGCATCCTGGAGCCGCATGGGGTATTGCTGGGGCACAGGACATATCTTGCCGCGCGTGACCCAGCAAAGGCAGATGAGGTCCGAAACTTCCGCATTGATCTTATTCATGAAGCAGAAACCTTGAATGAAAGCTTCAAGCTCCAGAACGGCTTCACCATTGCAGATTATGCGGCCCACGCCTTCGGGGTCTGGCAAGATCCGGCGCAATTCGGGGAAGTGGTCTGGCGCTTTAGGCCAGACACAGCCGCTCGTGCAGCCGGCTTTCAGTTTCATCCAAGGCAGACGTTGGAACACCAGCCAGATGGCAGTCTTATCGTCCGTTTCCATGCAGCGGGCTGGCTTGAGATGGTTTGGCACCTGTATCAATGGGGTGACAAGGTCGAAGTCATCGCCCCGGCGGAGTTGCGAGCCATGGTCGAGGACTATCGCCGCTCCGATTTTGCCGCGATGCCATGACCCAATTTCTTGAGGAGAGTTTGTATGAGCGACAGCTCGACGTTCCAAGCGTTGAAGGAAAAACAGAGGGCCATTCGCTCGGGATTTCCCGAAACCATGGGCCTTCGTGTCCACCGTGCAATCAGTTGGATCGGTCGTGCCGAGGCCTGTGAAGAAGACGATGACGCGCGGTTCATATTCCTTTGGATCGCATTCAATGCAGCCTACGCCGACGAACGAGAATTCCAGTCTATCCCGCTAGGTGAACGCGCCACGTTCCTTGAGTTCTTTGGTCGGCTGACACAGCTGGATGCTGATCGGCGGATCTACAAGGCCGTTTGGCAGCGCTTCTCTGGTCCAGTTCGTCTTCTCCTAGAGAACCACTACGTCTTCAGCCCGTTCTGGCAACATCACAACGGAATCGAAGGCTTCGATGATTGGCAGGAGCGTTTCAATGCTTCGGCCCGCGCCTTCGGACAGGCGTTCCAGGCTGGAGACACAGCGAGAGTTTTGAGTTTTGTCTTTGACCGTCTGTATGTTCTGCGCAACCAGCTCGTGCACGGCGGTTCGACTTGGAACGGCGGCGTGAACCGCGCGCAAGTGCGCGATGGAGCGGCAATCCTTGCATTCCTGATGCCAGTTTTTGTTGACCTGATGATGGATAACCCGAGCGGAGACTGGGGGCGTCCTTTCTACCCCGTAGTCTCGTAGCTTCGCGCAGTTCCTGCTGAGCTAAGAGCAGAACCCCGCACGTGCCTAGACCTTCTTCCGGCAAAGGTACCGCTAGCGGGGACCTTTCGCTCCGCATCACAATCAAATCTCCTTGCTATCATTAATGTTGTTTCGTATCGCTGCACCATTATAGATGGAGTCGGCATCATGAAGCACGTGATCCACGGCGTGGCAACAGCCACGGCAATAAGCATATCTGGACTAATGGCCTCGTCAGCACCGGCTCAGGCCTATCAGGTCGACTGTGCGATCCTCCTCTGCCTTGCGGGCGGTTGGCCTGCCTCTGCGCCCTGCGCGCATGCCAGAGCGGTCTTCATTCGGCGGATCACGCCATGGCCGATCGAGCCGCCCTTACAAATCTGGCGGTGTCCGATGGGTGTGTCTCTCAACGATCCCAGTCCGATGTCGCCTATGGAACGCCTTTATGACATCACGTTCCGCGATCCGCCCGAACCGCAGGAATCGACTCCGATCCCCCTTGTTCGCGTTCAAGCAGATGAGCAAGCCGACATCGACATCTCAGGCGACGCCTTTGATTTCGTGCGCAGCATACGGGTCTATCACATCCAGTATCGCCAGCACGAAAACCGAGATGGCGACTGCAATCGCAGCGACTCGACGCGATTGGGGTCCTACGGCGTGCAGGGCGACTACCGATGGACAAGATCCACCGTGGGCCAGGTGCCAGCCGCATCCGGCCTGAGCATCCCGAATGGATGTGGCAGCTACTTTTACCGTTCCGTCTTCGTCGACTGGCGTGATCACGCCGGGAACTATGGTTCTGAAGAAGTTCGCTACTGACAAAATCTGCGCGCGGTTTTTACCGCGCGCGTCCTGACAACCCCGCACGGAAGGCTGTGCAAAACCCCCGAAAAGGAGACGACGCCAGACCGTGAAGCCTGACGCCGTGCTAGAAAACTCCGTGAACAAGAGTTTCCTAGCGCACCGCTAAAACACCTGCAACCAGCAAAGTTGTTTTGCTGGCAAGAATGTTGTTGTCTCACGACATGGCGTCGGTTCTCCAAGGAGACCTCGACCATGGAACCTACGACCGGCCTGATCCTGCGACGGATCACGCAGACAAATCTCTCTGTTGCTGCGCACAAGCTTGCTACCCTCATCCTCGATGCCATCGCCTGGAAGGATGGCTACAACGGTTTGTCGCGCGGAACGGCAGCCTTCACCCTCTCTGCCCTAGCGGAGAAGATGGGTGTCTCACGACAATATCTTTCGGTTCTTTTGAGCGAACTTGAGACGTCGGAGTTGCAGCTCGAGCGGGCGAAGCCGAATGGCAAGTTCGCGCCCTGGATCTTTCGGTTTTCCGCCTTCGACAAGGAGAGTGAAACCCATGATCTCGTGTCAGGTGAAGGCGACACATCACTATCTAGAGATAATAATAACAAAACTATCTTCTCAGGGCTGATCGATATCACCGCGAGTTCGAACGTTTTTCAGACCAGTTGGGCAGAGCTGATCAAAGCGGCGAAGGCCACGTTGCCCTGCTGGAACATCGACACCCAGGTCATCTGGGATCGCTTCCTCGCCTTCAACCGGTCCCGAGGCAACGGCAGGGTGCCCGGCTTCCTGCTTGGCTTCATGCGCCGATGGCGAAATTCGTGGGGAACTCCAACTCGTCCCGCGGTCAAGCCGCCCGCGAGACCAATAACGGATCCCAAAGAGCGCGAATTGCTGAGACAGATGCAAGCCGCACCAACTGCGAACCGCCAGTTCCACGCGTCCGACTTGTGTCGCTTGATCGGACACGCTGCCTACGAAGCGCGGGTACTCGATGTGATCCGCAAGTTTGGGTGCCAGAGGTTTTCAGCGACCTTGGCGGTGCACGGACGAGCGGTGTTAGCAGGGGAAATTTCCAGGTAGGTTCGCTTGCCAAGCTTTGGAGCCGAGAAACACGGCGCGATTCAATATCCGATAGTGAAGTTTATGTTACGTATCATGCAATATCGACCTATGCATACTATTTTCTCAGCCATACCTGCCAACTTCAGGAAGCGTAAGACAAATCGCTGCGATCCTCCACTGTACGGAGCACAAACGGCCCTGACCAGTCGTTGGCAAGCTTGATTGCCGCAACGGCGCGGCTTCACCGAAGCGAACATTTCTGCAGGCACAAAACAATTGCCCCGCGGAAGCCATCAGTGGGTTCGGAGCCGCCTTCGCTCATGCAGTCATTGCTTGCACAGAAAGCATTTAATGCCGCCATTTCAAACATCCGTTTGTTAACAGCATTTCTCCCATTGCGATCGGCTATAAATGCCCAATCTCCGACCCGGGCAGACGAGGTCAGTTTCCGCTGGTCCCTAGCGATCTTGCTTCCTCCAACTCGGCCTCGTCCCAGAACCCGATAATAATTCCCTTTGACAACTCGCCGCCCTTCCGTCCCGAGATGCGCTTGTCCGATACCGTCACCCGGTTGTGGTGCCCGCGCGCCCAGCGGTCGAGGTGGGCCGCGAGCCTTTGGCGCTGGTCCGCGTGTTCGGGGGCATCCCCGAGATCGACAAGCTCCTGCGGATCGGTGGCAAGGTCATAAAGCATCGGGCGAAAGCCCTCAGCATGGATGTATTTCCAACGCCCGTCAAATACCATGACTAGCCGGCAATCGCCCACCGGCTGGTTCAGGATCTGGCGGGCGCGGCGCATCGAGTAATCGTATTCGCTGATCGCCACTTCGCGCCACGCGGGCGTCTCGCCGCGCAGCAATGGCAGCAGCGACCGCCCTTCCAGGATATGCGGGCAGGCCTCGCCGCCGAACCAGTCGACGAAGGTCGGCGCAAGGTCGATGGATTCGACCAGATCGTCCAGCACCTTGCCGCGCGTCGCATCGGCCTTGGCGGATGGGTCGACGACGATCATCGGCACCCGGGCCGAGGCATCGTGGAACAGCTCCTTCTCGCCCAGCCAGTGATCGCCAAGGTAATCCCCGTGATCCGAGGTAAAGACGATAAGCGTGTTCTTGGTGATATCCCGCTCATCGAGCCATGCCATGAGCCTGCCGATCTGGTCGTCGATCTGGGCGATCAGGCCCATATAGGCCGGGATCACTCGGTAGCGCACCTCGTTACGGGTAAAAACCCGGGAAAAGCGGTGTTCAAAATAGGCGGC
>NZ_JALIEC010000012.1 GCF_022867865.1 Phaeobacter sp. J2-8
ACGCATGAAACGGCTGACCATGGGAAGATACAGCAGGACTGTATCGCGACGCACGCGCAGCCTGGGCACCAGGCTGGATGCGATGATCAAAACCACCAAAATTGCGAATACGACCGCCAGCAGGATCAAATTGTCTTGTATCCAATCGCTGACTGCCAGCACGTTTTGGGTGATCGTGGGCAGCGGTCGGCCAGAGAGTTCAAACATCGCCACAATTTCGGGTGCGACGCTGACCATCAGGATGGCGCAGACCAGCAATGAAATGGCGGCGACAAAGGCGGGGTAGATCAAGGCGCTGAGAATTTGTGCACGATCGGTGCCGCGGGTTTCCAGATGTTCCGCCAGCTCTTCAAAGACCGCCGACAGATCGCCCGCCGTTTCACCGGCGCGCACCGAGGCCTGATAATAGGGCGGAAATCCGCTGTTGCTCTGCGCCAAGGCCTCGGACAGGGACGCACCGTCCATCAGCGCGGCACGCGCGGTGGCTGCGACCGTGTCGATTGCGGTATGCCCATCCTGGCGAACGGCCTCGAGCGCGGCTTCGGCGGGCAGTTCGGCGGACAGGAGCACCGCCATCTGGCGTGTGAAAACCGCTTGTAGATCTGGGGTCAATCGCGCCTTGCGGGGGCGGCCCCACCTGCTGAGACTACTGGTGCTGCGATTGCGCAGAACCAGTTCCGATACAAACAGACCCTTTTGCTGCAATTGGCTGGATGCGTGGTTTTCGGTTTCGGCAATGATCGTGCCGCTGCGTTTCTTGCCCGTATCCGTAAAGGCGGTGTATCCATATGCGTTCACGCCACGTCTCCGACAACACGTAGGGTTTCGGCCATTGTGGTGCGTCCTGCCTGCACTTCGGTCAAGCCTTGCCCGATCAGGGTTTCACCGGCATTCAGCGCGATTTCGCTCAGCTCGCCCTCATTGGCACCTCTGTCGATGGCGGCGCGCAATGCGGCACCGATTTCGATCATTTCAAAGATACCCACGCGCCCGGCGTAGCCGGAGCCATTACATGTTTCACAGCCGATTGCATCAAAAACCTGTGCGGGCAGATCCAAATTGTGACGGTGAAAATAGGATTGTTCCGTCGGATCGGGGGCACGGGATCTGCGGCAATCTTCACAGAGACGACGCAACAGGCGTTGGGCAATGACACCACGCAGCGTGGCGGCAATCAGAAAGTCATCCAATCCCAGATCGCGCAGGCGCACCACCGCACCCACCGACCCGTTGGCATGCAGAGACGAGAACACCAGATGCCCGGTCAGCGCGGCTTGTGCCGCCACGCTTGCGGTTTCGCCGTCGCGGATTTCCCCGACCAGAATGACGTCAGGGTCCTGGCGCAGGGTCGCGCGCAACCCGGCGGCAAAGGTCATCCCGATCTCGGCGTTGATCTGTGATTGGCTGATCCGGGGCAGGTCGTATTCGATGGGGTCTTCGACCGTCACGATGTTGCGTTCATCGCGGTTCGCCAGTTGCAGCAGAGAATAAAGTGTCGTGGTCTTGCCTGCGCCCGTCGGGCCGGTGGCAAGGATGATCCCGTTGGGCAATGCCGAGAGACGTTCCAGCAGGACAATCTGCGAGGCCGACAACCCCAGCGCATCAAGCGGCATCAACCCCCCGGACCGGTCCAGAATACGCAGCACCACGCGCTCACCGTAATTGCCCGGAAGAGAGGAGACACGCGTGTCAATCATGCGCCCCCCCATAGACAACGGGATGCGGCCATCCTGCGGCAATCGGGTTTCCGCGATATCAAGACCCGCCATCACCTTGAGCCGTGACACGACCCTTCTGACCGGCACATCCGAACGCACCATAACAGGTTGCAGGAATCCATCGACCCGCTGCCGCACCCGCAATCCGCCTTCAAAGGGTTCGATATGCAGATCCGACGCACCTGCCTGAATGGCGCGGCGCAACAATTGGTTGACCAGCTGGATGACGGGGGCCTCGACCACGTCCTCAAGCAGGTCACGTTGCCGGGCGTTGATATTCGTGTCTTCGAGATCGAATAAAACACCGTCAGCTTCGGTTTCATTGGATTGATAGGCGCGCGCCAGCGTCTGTTCAAATTCCGCCGCGGTTTCAAGCGTGACAGTGGGGCAGGCATCCGCCCCCAAACGCCGCTGCGCTTCGCGCAGTCCCGTCGCGGTATAGTCCGGCCCAAGGACAAGATGCCCCGCATCCAGCACAACCTGCTGGTCGCGCGCAAAGGCAAACGGCAGCTTATTTACTGTTGAAACGGAGCCTGCTGGGAAGCGGCGGGTAGTTTCGTTGTTGGGCGAACTCATCGACAAATCCGGCATCAAATGGTTGATTGAGATCGGCACCGTCAAAGGGCAAACCAACCTGATTGGTTCGCGGGAAATTTTGATCATTCGTCGGTGCAATGGCAAGGCTTGCGGCTTTGGCTTCGCGCGCATGCTGTCGCGTCAGATCGCGTGCTTCGCTTTCTGAATTGACCACCCGCGGGCGGAGCATGATTAACAACACACGTTGGTTCTTGCTGGAGTTTTTGCCGCGAAACAGCGCACCCAGCATCGGCAGCTTGCTGAGCCCCGGTACAGACTGAGACACGGACCCGGACCCGTTTTCGAGCAATCCGCCAAGCATGATGACATTGCCGTCACGCACCAGCACATTGGTGGACAAGGCCCGTCGCGCCGTGATCTCACCGCCGGCAGAGGAGGACCGGTTGGTCAGGCTGGACACTTCCTGTTTGATCGCAAGTTTGACGGTCTGATCGGCGTTGATCTGGGGCGTGACGTTCAGGGTCAGACCGACATCCTGGCGTTCAATGGTCTGAAACGGATTGTCGGGTTGGGCGCTGTCGCCCGTCGAGGTGAATGATCCGGTCACGAAAGGCACGTTCTGCGCCACGACGATTTCAGCCTCCTGGTTGTTCAGCGTCATGATCGACGGGGTGCTGAGCAACCGGGTGGAATTGCTTGAGGCGATGGCACTGACCAGCCCCACGATACCCTTGTCACTTGATCCTGCACTCACCCCCAGCGAGCCGCCGGAACCGGGGGACGAGATGTCGCCATTTACGACGGATGCAACGAGATTGGTCAGGCTGGGCCGCCCCCCGAGCGCAAATTCGACACCCCCGACAATGGCATCGTTCAGGACCGCGCCAAACTGGACCGAAAGATCGGAAAACCCATCGACGGACATTTCGAATATCACCGCCTCAACCAAAACCTGCGAAGGGCGGCGGTCAAGGAATTGCACCATTTCGACAATATCCCCCAAGCGATCTTGCGGGGCGGTAATCAGCAATGTGTTGGTTTGCGTTTCGGGAACGATACGGATGTTGCCGCGTTGCCCCGTTTCGTCCGATGACTGATTGGTGATCGCGCGTAGCACCACATCCGCAAGCGTGGTGGCATCAGCGTAGTTCAGTTCAATCGCATGCGAAGAAACATTGTTACGCTGGGTGTCCAACCGTGCGGCAAGGGTGCGCAATTGGCGGCGCATGTCCTCGGGGCCGGTCACCACAAGTGCGTTTGAACGCGGGTCCACGGAAACGGCGGCACCGGGGGGATGATTTCCATTGACTGGATCACGTCGAGGACATCCGACGCATTGGCATTGCGCAGACGGATCATTTCAATCGGGCGTTCGTTGGGGGCATCAAGTCGTGCAATCAAATCGACGATACGTGCGTGGTTCTTGCCCCGATCCGAGAGGATGAGCAGGTTGGACCGTGGCACAGCCGTGATCACCGCCTCGGAAGGCAACAGGGGGCGCACCACCTCGACGATTTCGCTCAATGGGACATTTCGGACCTCGATCACGCGGGTCTGGAAATCCCCCGCGCCGCCAAGTGCCGCGTTCGAGGACAATTCACGTGCGATGTTCATCGGCACAATCCGGTCAGCCCCGGTGCCGGACACGATGGTCAAACGGTTCAGTTCAAGCACGCTGAGAAAAACACTATACAGATCAGCAGGGCTGAGTTGATTGGGGGCCAGAATGGTGACAGTGCCGCGCACGGCGGGATCAATGACAAAACTACGCCCCGTCGCCTCTGATACGATCTCGACAAATCCGCGCAAATCGGCATCCCGCAGATCAAGCTGAACCTGTGCGTGAAGGGGTGTTGTCGCGAGCGAAGTGAACGAAAGCGCCTGTGCGCCCAATATCACAAGGGCAACAAGTGTTGCCCGGGCATGGGTGAATACGATCATAATTTGCTCTGCCAATTATTGTTTTTCGCAAATTTTACTTCGCTCTTGGTCAAAGCATAGCCGAATTTAACCGTAAATACATCCCTGGCATTGGATTTTCGAAAACTGTGATCCTGAGGAATTACTCGCTGAAACCGAGCAATTCCGGCCGATCGTTGCCTGTATCGACCCACAGCCCCACCTCGTCGATACGGACAATGACCAGACCTTCTGTCAGGGCATCACCGACCCGCATGATCTGATCACCGGTGGGGTGGGAAACAAGCCCCCAGACGGCATCACCCGCGCGCACCACGCCCTTCAACTCATAGCCAAGTGACGTGAGGGGTGGTCTGGGCTGTTCAGGTGGCGCAGGAGGCTGTTTCTGTTCAACAACCACGGGTGTGGGCGGCGGAGCCGGAGGTTCGGGCGCTCCAAACAACGCAGGCCAGATAGGGCCGTTTTGGTTTCCGCGCTATCAGCGCCGATATGTGTCACGGCAAGCGAAATAGACGCGGGCATTGCGCGCGGCGCGGGGGCTGTCAGGCGGGTGGAAAGCTCAACCCCGGCAAGCACCGTCGCCGCGATCATGAGCAGTGTGAAAAAGGCCGCAATCAAACGCATTTTGCAACTCTGACATCAAGAGAGCCCTGTTTCATAGACCAATCAGCCTTCTTGTGATATTTGGTGAGACAATAAATACAAAAAAGAGCAGAACATGAAGACAGTAACTCGAGCACGCGCCGTAGGTGTCGGCTTAGCAACTATTCTGCTGGTGAGTTGCACCGATACGGCGCAGGTTTCGCAGAAGGGCTTCGCAGCACAGTACAGCACGGCGCGCACCGCACTTGAAAAAGGAAATTATGATTTAGCGGGCAGGGTTTATGCACGCATGTTACCACAAGCGGGGCCGTTAAGCGACCGCATTCAGCTGGAATATGCGCATGCGATGTTGCGGTCCGGCGAGTTCCAAAGAGCGTCTCAGATGGCCGGTGTCATCGCGGACCGTAGCAACGGCAGTGACCGTGCGGCGGCCCTGTCGGTCAAGGGCACGGCAGATCACGAGATGGCGCTGATACTCTTGCGTGAAGGTGATCAGATAAATAGCATGGCCCGTCTGAAGGCGGCGCAGCAATCACTGCAAGAGGTGCTGAATAAGCACCCTGATTTTGACCCCCTGGGCGCGCTCGCAGGGCGTCAGGCCAGCATCGCGGTACAGCTCAAGACCCTGCGCTAGACCATCGGCGCTGGCTTATGACCCCGGCACCAGCGTCAGGGTTGCCGCAACATTGCCAGAGGTCTCGGTCGCCTCGAAGCGAAACGCAGATATATCATAGGCCCATGCCGGATCCAGCCCCGACAGCCAATTCGCAAGCCGGGTAAAACGGACGTTATCGAACCGCAATGCGACAACACCGTCCCCGTCACTGCTCAGTTCGCGCACAGCGTCGCGCAGGCCCACTGCGATCAAATCCTGTTCGATCTCACTGGTGCCGACTGGGGTGCGCGGGCCGGGACGCGGCGATTGATCAAATCTGCGCGCCTCTTCCACCCGATCCTGGACCCAGAGATTAAGCGCCAAGGCCTGAGCCCGGTTTGCCAATGCGGTGTCCTGCGCGCCCTGCAACGGAAGTATGACCCCCATCACAAGCCCCATTGGCAAGATGACAAGCACAAGCAGCCCCAACAACACCCTTTCGCGCGGTGCCAGCCGTAACAGCATATCAATCAGCCGCGTGCTCATCAGTTCCGCTCCAATCCGGGGGATATGCTCAGTTCGGTGCGCACGCTATTGGTCCCCTCACGGACACGCGCATCACGCACGGTCACGGTCAGACCTGTTTCGGACAATGCACCGACCAGCCTCTCGGCAGCGGCGAAATCCGCAACATGCAGGAACAGATCAAGCGTTTCATTTCCCGCAAAGCTTGCCGACCGGGTTTCGGCGCCTTGTGCGGCAACAACCCCGGCAACGCGGTTGAACAACTCCATCGGGTCCGATTTCATCGCAGGGGCTGCACTGTCGGCCTGTAGTTTGCTCAACGCCTGGCTGACCTGGATACGTGCATCCAGCACCGGGCCGGTTTTGACAAAATGTTCGCGCACCAAGGCGGTCGTCGCGGCGGTGATGTCGCTTGTTTCTGCATTGATCCGGTCAATCATGATCATCCCGGACACCGACCATAAACCAGCCGCAATGAGACCGAAAAGAAGCGGCCATCGCCATGGCAACACCCGTTTTGCCAATTGGGTCCGGGCGATTTGCGGATCGCGACGCAAATCCATCCGAAGTTCACCATGTCCCAGGACCTGAGGCACGCCCAGACCCAGGGCTGTGATCCCGGCGGCATCCGCCACAACCGGAATATCGCGCGCCTCGAACAGGGCTTCGAGCTGTGGTTTGGCGGGTCCGAGGCGCAAAAGCGCCTTGGGGGTCGGCTCGGCATCGCGTAGCGCACGGTCCAGCATTGCAAGCGCTGAGGCGTTTGATGCGCCGAAACCGTCGTCGGGCCCAAGGCGCGCGGCGACACCATTCCGTGTCGCGGCAAGGGTCCAGAAATCAGGCCCGGTCGGCAAGGCAAGATAATCAGGCAATACCGCGCGAAGTGACATCCCGGCACATTCGCGCCATGCCTTGACCAGCGCCCGCTCCGCCACCAGAACGCGCCGCCAATCCTCACCGCTGTTGCGGGTTTGAAATGGCCGCATTTCAGCAGTTTCCGCATCCAGACCAACCTGATCCAGAAGTTGCCGACGGGCCACCTGCTCGCGGTTCTGGCCACGCAGCCCCTTGGGCAGATCGAGCGTCACGGCAGCAACATCCCCCCCCGGGACAAGCATGATCTGGCCCGCGCCCAACGCCCGATCCGTGGCAGCGACCGCATGCACGAAATCCGCGCTGATTTCTTGGAACGGGTCGGGTATCGCCACGCGCGTGCTGCTTTTCATAAGGGAATGAATATCCTTTTCACCATGCCGCCCCGTGCCCTTTTGATCAAGGGCGCAGTCACTTGAAGCGTGACAGGCGCCATTCAACCTGCGTGCCGATGGGGGCGCCTTCACGGCGAAACAGAACGCGGCGATTGGCCTGCCGGGCATCGAGCGTGACGGTGATATTGGCACCAAACCAGTTTGACCCCACAGAAAATCGCTGGGGATTGATCGCATCAGGGGTCGCGGGATCCACCGAAAGCCCGAATTCCTCAAAGACGTCGTCAATCGAGGCAAAGGGGTCTTTGTCGCGCCGTTGCACAAGTGTATTGAGTTGCGCTTTGGAAAGTTGTGGGATCATGGCGGTCAATACCGCGAGACCCGCCGTATTGACGTTGACCCTGCTGTTCGCCGGCAAGGCGCTGGCGTATTGTCGTAAAACGCCCATGTCCTCGGGCGTGAGCTCAGCCAATGCGGCCAGTTGATCCATCAAGACAACACCGCCACCCAAGGGGGCAACAGGCGGGTCCAATCTGGAAAATGCGGTGCTGTTTTCCGGCCCCCCAGGCGACACAAAGCGTCTGATCGCATCGCCTTTTTGCGGCGCAATGCCGATCCGATGCAACAATACCGGCCAGCCTTCATGGGCAAGGGTGTCGTCGGGATCAGAAAGCCAGTTGATGTTGAACAGCGCCTGTTGATCCGTGATCACGCCTGATACGCGCCCCCGTGCCAGTGGCACGTCGAGGGTGGTTCCGGCCCAGATGTCATGCGCGCTGTCCACCGGGCCTTCACCTTGATCACGATCCAGCAGGGTGCGCGCCATAGCCTCGAATGCGTTCATGGCATGGGTCAGGGCGTCGGCCTCTTGCATCGAGACAAGCCGCACACGGCCGCCCTCGGCGCGTGACAACAACAAAGTTGCCGCCGCGGCCATCGCCGCAACAAGCAACAGCGCATTCACCAACACGAAACCGCGTGATCCCTTGTCGGTTTCAGACATTTTCCAAAGAAGTTTCATTGCAATGCCTGAACAAGATTCAAATCGCCATGCCGCCCGGTTTGCAATGTCACTTCGACGGCAATGGGCATGGGGCTGAAATAGACCGGGGGGGCGCGCCGGGGCCGTCCTGATCCGTGAGCAGGGGACGCGCTGAAACCTGGGTGCTTATAGGGGGCGTGGATCCTGCCACCCATCCCACATTCGGCCAATATGTGCGTAGGCCAAACGCCTGCACGTCGCGCAACACCGTCATTTCAGGGCTGATCCCGACCTGTTCGGCGGGCACCAGCGCAGGCCAGAACTGCCGGGTCAGTGTTCCCTTTGCCGGGTCAAAAGACCATTCCGCACGATGCCGGTCCGTGTGGCTGGGGGTGAAACTCTCTTGGCCCGCGATTGACAGCCCAAGCCGGGTGCCGTCCTGCGACAGATCGATGGCGGCACGTGGCGCGCCCTGTGGTGGATAGAACAGCATGGGCACCAGGGATGTCAGATCGTTTCGCAGGAGCGCCAGTGCATTGCCTAGTTCTGTCGTTTCGGTGTCGATCTGGGTCAGGCGCTCGGACACACGTATGGTGCCGGTCAGGCTTTGCAATCCCATGACCGCCACCAGGGCAAACATCGCCATCGCAACCACAAGTTCAATCAGCGACAGACCTGCATCCGCCGCGACAGGGCGCCTGGGGGTCATCCCCCCTCCCCGGTAGATAAACGACGATCCGCGCCCCGACCCCGCGTTCCGATTGGGCCGAGAGGGACACCTGACGCACGCCACTGACGGTGGGCAGGGTTTCCGATGTGATGGTAAAGGTCTGACCGCCAAGCCGCACAACGTCGCTCAGGCTTGGGGTGCCGAGGGGCAATCGCAGCTCTTCGGCGCGGTTGCGGACCGCAAGCTGTGCCAGCATCCGATCCTTGGCCCCGCCAATGGCGACCCGCGCCTGATCGGTCGTGCGCACTGCGGCGATACTGCCCATGGCCAGCACGAAAACGGCAATCACCAGTTCCAGCAAGGTGAGGCCCCCATCTGAAGCCTGATCTGTCCCCAATCTGCGGCGCATCTTGTTCACCCGCATGACATCCCCGCCACCCCATCACTGCGACAGATCACACGGGTGTTGGTTTCAGGCGCGAACGATAGGGAAAAGGCGGTTATCCGACCATCCGGCAACATGACAATATGCGGACTGTTCGGCCCCTGGCGTGGGGTTTGAAGCCGGAGTGTCACGACACCGCGCCATCGGATTTCATGCTGGGGCTTTGCCCAACCATCCACCGTTTCAACAGTGGATCGAAAGCCGCGCGCCGTCACAAACAAACCCTGTTTCTGCCGACCTTGCAGGGCGCGGGCGCGGGCGCTTTCCACCTGCCTTTGAAACCGCAGCACGTCACTTTCCTGCGCGGTGCGATCGCTTCTGGACACGAAAAAGCCGACACCCACCGCCAGCACCGACAACACCGCAACCACCACCATAAGCTCGATCAAGGTAAATCCGGCGGATCTGGCAGACCCGGCCAATTCATGGTCCGGGTCATCGCGGCAAAGCCGGGTTAATTCTGGTCCCATGATCCGATGTCGGCATCCGCACCGCTGCCACCTGTTGCGCCATCTGCACCATATGTGAATACATCATATTCCCCATACACACCCGGCGACAGATATTGATATGGCTGTCCCCAAGGGTCGCGGGGCAAACGGTCGATATAGCCTTTGGCGGCATAATTTGCCGGGGCTGGATCTGTTGCCGGGCGGCTCACCAGCGCGGCCAGACCCTGCTCGGTCGTCGGATATCGCAGATTGTCGAGCCGATAGAGTTCCAGCGCGCTGCCGACAGCCGCAATATCCGATTGTGCCCGCGCGGCACGGGCCTGATCGGGCCGGTCAATCACGCGCGGCACGACCACCAGAGCCAGAATGGACAGAATGACGACCACAACCATGAGTTCCAGCAGCGAAAACCCAGCGTCGCGTGAAGATTTGTAATCCGGTTCAGCTTCAGCGCCAAATTTGACTGCGGGGTTGGGGGGCATGATTATTGAAACTTCCATGTTGGTCGCGGGATGATAACGCCAGTATGTCGCGCTTGTCCATTGTGGGATGACGGGGCAAAAGGGTTCATGGTTGCCATTGATACCACTGCGTTTCTGCTATGTCTGACAGGTCCGGCGATCGGGTCTTTCATTGCTGTGCTGGTGGACCGTCTGCCGCGTGGTGAAGATGTCCTTGTGTCGCCATCGCAATGCCGAAGCTGTGGCAATCAGCTGGGGGTCTTCGATCTGATCCCGATTGTGTCCTTTGCCGTGCAGAGGGGGCGCTGCCGTCACTGCGCGGCGCCCATTCCCGGTTTCACGCTTTATGCCGAAATACTCGCGTTGGGGGCAGGGGGGCTAGCGGTGCTTGCCGGAGGCGGGGCGGTGGACATGGTATTGTCGGCTGTGTGGCTATGGCTGTTGCTAGCTCTGGCAATGAGCGACGCCATCTGGATGCGCTTGCCGAACATACTGACCTTTTCGGCCTTTGTTTTGGCACTGGTCCTTGCGGTTCTGCCGTATGGCGTGGGATTGGAGGCTGCGCTTTGGGGCGCGGGGCTTGGTGTGGGCAGCTTTGCCCTGGTGCGTTGGATATATGAAAAGACACGCGGCCAGGTCGGGCTTGGGCTTGGAGATGTCAAACTCATGGCGGGGCTTGGGGCCTTTGCAGGCGGCTTTGCTTTGCCACAGCTTGTGTTGATCGCCGCGCTTGCTGCTTTGGCGGGGGCAATCGTAACCCGAAATGATGTAAAGGATGGCCTGAGCGGCATTCGGGCCTTGCCTTTTGGCACCGCCCTTTGCCTTTCTGCGGCATTGATCTGGCTCTGGCGCGGGGCGTTGCAAAACCAGTTATAACTTGCAGATCACAAAGGTTTTTGAGTTGATGCGCATTATTTTAGCGATTCTCAGGCCAAGGAACCGGGCTGGAAAGAAAGAGATATTATGTTGCTTGCCAGATATTTGACACCCGTCGCGCTGTGCATGAGCCTTGCGGCCCATTGTCCGCACAGTCGCTGCCGTCCGAAGTCACGGAGGCACTTGAGCGCGGCGATTATTTCGAAGCACGCACAGCATTGGCCCCGCTCGCGGCCAACGAAAACGCGCAGGCGCAGTATCAATACGGTATCTTGTTGTTGCGGGGGCAGGGCGGGCCATTGGCCTTTGAGGACGGCATTGTGATGTTGGAATCCGCGGCCGCACAAGATCATACCCTTGCAGCCCTGTTGCTGGCGCGTCTCTATCTGACAGGGTCGGCTGCGGGAGCTCCGCACGATCCCGAACGCGCGGCAGAGTTTCTTGCAATCGCGGCGGCACAGAACAACGGCGAGGCGCAATACTATCTTGGGCTGCTCTATCAAAGCGGCAGTGGCGTCGCAAAGGATCCCGCGCGGGCGTTCAGCTTGTTTCAGAGGGCCGCAGAGACCGGTGATCGCGAAGCACAATACGAGTTGAGCAAAGCCTACGCAAACGGGCAGGGCACAGACATCGACAAGACAGAAGCACTGCGTTGGCTGCGGGTGGCGGCAGACAGCGGTCAGGCCGAGGCGCAGTTTTTCCTGGCCAATGCGTTGAACACCGGGCGGGGTGTTGCGCGCGATCAAGCCGAGGCACAAAAATGGTATCGCCGCGCGGCTGAAAACGGCATTCCTTTGGCGCAGCGTATTCTGGGCGGTCAGTACCTGACGGGGGATGACATTACAGCCGCCAACCCAAAGGAAGCATTGCGCTGGCTGGGTCTTGCTGCCGAGGCGGGCGATCCCGGTGCCATGCACAATCTCGCAATGGCCTATGGTGGCGAATATGGCATTGCGCGCGACGACGCCAAAGCGCTGCTGTGGTACGGGCGCGCTTCGGAGGCAGGACTGGCACGATCCACTTATGCGCTGGCCCATTATTACGAGCAGGGCCGCGGTGTGCCGGCAAACATGGAGCAAGCGGCCTTGACCTATCGCAAGGCGCTTGAGCAGGGAGAAGACAGGGCGGGATTGCGGCTGGGATATTTGACCGGGCAGGGGCTGCTTGATCCGTATATGCCGCCACATTTCGGGGTGGATTGGGCTTTGGCGGCGGCGCGCACGGGGGACGCAGATGCCAGGAGCTGGCTGCAGCGTCATGCGGATAATGGCCTGCGTACAGCCCAAACTGCATTTGCGTTGTTGCTGCTTGATGATGCGGGGCAGGCCGCGGATGCGGCGCCCTATCTTGAACAGGCCGCCATGGCCGGTGATGTGACCGCACAGTTTGAGGTTGGAACGCTTTACACCACCGGTCTGGGCGTGACGCTGGACTACGTTCAGGCGCATAAATGGCTTAATATTGCCGCAGCAAGTGGCCATGAAAAAGCCCGCGAAAGACGCGATGTCTTGGGGGATCTGATGACAGGTGAACAGATCGCTGCGGCACAGACGGCGGCGCGTGTGTTTTTTGAAACGGCATCGGAACGTCTGCCAGAAGGCGTGGCAGGCAACCGCCGCGCTCAATGAGATTTCTGCGTCAAAACATGGCCGCCGTCATGATGGTGATTGCCACCTGCCAGACAGGGATCGCGCAAGATTTGTCAGCTGTGCCGTTTGAAAAGGTTCAGCAACAGGCTGACATCGGATCACCCATCGCCCAGATCGAGATTGCCAATCGCTATC
This sequence comes from Phaeobacter sp. J2-8, assembly GCF_022867865.1. Classification (GTDB taxonomy): domain Bacteria; phylum Pseudomonadota; class Alphaproteobacteria; order Rhodobacterales; family Rhodobacteraceae; genus Marinovum. The sequence continues at coordinate 12,777 of NZ_JALIEC010000012.1, forward strand.
TGGACGGAGATGGGGTTCTGCAGAACTTTGTTTTGGCAGCTCGGTGGTTTGAAAAAGCGGCCGTGCAAGGCGAGGCGGCGGCGCAAAACAGCCTGGGCAAGTTGTATCATGCAGGATTTGGCGTCGCGCGTGACGTGCCTGTCGCGCTGCGGCTTTTGTTGCAGGCGGCAACGACCGGCAATGCGCAATTCATGCACGATTATGCATCCGTCGTGGAAACGCCCGCGGGGGGTGCGGACTTTGCCGCCGCCGCGGAATTCTATCAACGCGCCGCGGCGGCGGGGCATGTCGATGCTGCGGTAAGCCTTGCGGTTCTGTATCAAAATGGCACCGGCGTGCCGCAGGATATGGATCGGGCCCGCAGGCTTTATCAGTCGGCAGCAGTCCAGGATCACCCGCGCGCATTGAATAATCTGGGGTTGCTCTATGTGCGCGGTGACGGTGTTGCACAGGATTATGGTCGGGCGGCGTTGCTGTTTGAACGTGCCGCGGAACTGGGTTTGCCAATGGCGTTGCGCAACCTTGGTGTGATGTATGAAAACGGCTTTGGCGTGGCTTTGGATGAAAACAAGGCGGCCACATTGTACCGGATGGCCAGCACCGGTGCGGGCGCGGAAAGCGCCGTGCACTTTGTCAACGATGCGCGGTTGGCCCCCTTGGGACAGGACGCCGAGACCATGGCCCAGGTGCAAAAGGCGGCAATCGCGGCGATCCCGTGGCCCAGTTTCAATTGGGCTTTGCGCTTGTCATCCGCGCAGAAAGCACCTTTCAAGACATGCGCACCGCCGCAAGAATGTTTGAAGCAGCAGCAGAGGCAGGCCTTGGGCCCGCGATGGCCAATCTCAGCGTGATGTATTTCAAAGGACAGGGATTGCCCCAGGACTACATGCTGGGACATATGTGGCTGATGCTGGCAAAAGCCGCTGGCGCGGACACTCAGCAGATCAATGCGGCATTCGGATCGAAGGCATCCACCGACCAGGTGAATGCAGCACAGGAACGTGCCATGGGTCTTCTGAAGTCATATGCGCTACAGACCGACCAAGATGGTTAATTTTTTGCAATCGAAGCAAAGATCTGCTAAAAAGTAGTATCGGTTTTCGTTGCCTGCGCCGACCTTGTCGGTGACATATATTACAAGGGACTAAAACATGACGCGTATTATTGTGAGTGTTATTTCTTCACTTTCCTTCCTAGCTCTTCCCGTACAGGCAGAAACCCCTCGGCCCGTTCAGCAAAACAATTCAAACGCCGTTTGGTTCGAAAACTGGATCGGATTGCGCAACGCCACAATGGTCGTTTCCGCACCGGATGGTCAATTGGTGTCAATTTTCGCGGCATCCGGAGCCCCGGTATTCGAGTTGACCGGGAATGAGGTCATGGATGGTATCTATCGCTATGAGCTGAACGCCGCGACAGAAGAAGAAGTCAAAATAGTAAATAAAATCAACGACGGACGCGGAGATGTGTCCAAAGACACAACGGCAAAGCCCTTTTTCCATTCCGGGGCGTTCATAGTTCAGCGCGGTGTGATCGTTGAACTCAATGAGGCCGAAGAAGAAAAATAGCCTGTTTTGCGTCCTTGAGGGCGAAATGACTGTTCCAATGGAAGATTAAAAAATGAAAAAGAACATGAAAACATTTTTGCGCGGTACGGCGCTTGGCGCATCCGCGCTGTATCTGGCTGGCGGCATTGCCTATGCCGATCAGGTCATCGTCGATGATCTGATCGTTCAATTCAGTCTCTGCGTTGGCAATGACTGTGTGAATGGCGAGAATTTCGGTTTTGACACGATCCGGATGAAGGAAAACAACACCCGCCTGCACTTCCAGGATACCTCTAATTCGGGCTCATTCCCCAGTGCTGACTGGCGTCTTGTTGCAAATGATTCATCAAATGGCGGCTCGAACAAATTTGCTATTGAAGACGTCGATGCCGGACGTCAGACATTCATTATTGAACAGGGCGCCCCGGCCAATGCGATGTTCATGTCCAATAGCGGGGATCTTGGGATCGGGACGTCCAACCCCATTGTTGAAGTGCAAGCCGTGGACGGCAATACACCGACACTGCGGTTGGAGCAGAACGGTTCAAATGGCTTTACACCCCAGACTTGGGACTTGGCGGGCAATGAAGCCGGCTTTTTCATCCGTGATGTGACAAATGGTTCACAACTGCCGTTCCGGATCATTCCCGGTGCCGATTCAGAAATCACTGGTGATTGGCGCGAACGACAACGTTGGGATTGGTGGGGGCACAACACCAGACGCATCGCTGCACGTGAACCGTACCGATGGCACGGCGCAGATCCTTGTGCGCGATACAGGCGGTGCCGGCCCCCGTCAGTTGGTCCGTATGGAAAACGACGGTGCGGTTCAACTCTACATGGACAACACGTCAAATACGAACGCGCAGTGGATGTTCAGTGCGGGGCAGAATATGCTGCTGGTGCCAGGCGAAAACACGTCACTGGCGGTGTTTGATCTCTCCAATACCGGAGATCTGCAAATTGATGGCGCCTTGACGCAATCATCCGACAAAAACCGGAAGATGGCAATCGAACCGGTTGATCCCACCGAAATTCTGGCGAAAGTACGGTCAATGCCCGTCGCCGAATGGACCTACAAGCATGATGCTGCAACAGGTATCCGCCACATCGGACCAATGGCGCAGGATTTCTATGCTGCATTCGGAACGGGTGCGGATGAAAAGGGTATTTCGTCGCTTGACGGAACCGGCGTTGCATTGGCCGCCATTCAGGCGCTGAGCGCGGAAAACATCGAATTGCGCGCGCGTCTCGACACATTGGAGGCACAACAGGTTCGGGTTGATTGATACCCTGCCCTTATGACCAAAACGGGTGCCCAAGGGCACTCGTTTTTTGTAGCTGTTGATTTGAAAATAAAATTTCTTGCAACTCTGATTGCAGATGCCGCACATTTCGCCAACACTCGGTCGTGCCGTGTGACCCCAGGAGTGTTGCCTGCGCTCCCCTTTCGGAGACATGTCCATGGATCGCTTCATCCATAGCCCTTACGAAAAAAGGTTTTTTATTGCCGCGCTGATCGTCGTGGTTCTGGCCTATCTGTTCTGGACCGGATCGCGCTATCCGGCCCTTGATGAAAAAGCGATGATGTCCGGGGCAATTCAGCTTGAGGACCCGCTGAGTTTCGAAGCAAAGTTCGCCCTGTCCGAAGGCATGTCCCTGCTCGAGCGGATCTTCTGGACGACGCTGAACTGGATCAACACCAACAAAAAAGGCATGACGTTTGGTGTTCTCTTTGCCGCGGCTTTCCTCACCATGCTCCCGCTTCTCAAGAAGAAGAGCTTTCGCGGCGGGTTTTCGAATTCCTTTCTGGGAATGGTGATCGGGACGCCTCTGGGAGTTTGCGTGAATTGTGCGGCGCCGATTGCGCGGGGCATGTATTCATCCGGGCTGCGGGCGGAAACGACGTTAAGTGCCATGATCGCATCCCCGACGCTGAACATCGTGGTGCTGACGATGCTGTTCAGTTTGCTGCCATTCTATATGGCGGTCACCAAGATCTTGCTGAGTTTGTTCATGATCTTGATTGCGGTGCCGTTGATCTGTCGGTTCCTGCCGCAGAAAAGTCTGCCACCAGAAGAAATGACCTGTGCCCTTCCGTTGTTGAACATGGAAGAAAACCGCCGAATATCACGCGAAAACATCGGCATGGCCCTGATCGGGGTCGCGCGCAGCTATGCTGGAAATCTCTGGTACATCGTGAAAATGACGGTTCCATTGATGCTGCTGGCCGGGCTTCTGGGGGCGGTTGCTGCGACACTTGTGCCTCAGGGTTCGATTGTGAACCTACCGTTTGCCTTTGGCTTTGTTGTGCTTGTTGCAGCGCTCGGGGTATTTCTGCCTGTGCCCATCGCCTTTGATGTTGTGGTGACGGGGGCCTTGCTGAGCGCCGGATTGATGCATGGCTATGTCATGACTTTGCTGTTCACGCTTGGGATATTCTCGATCTATTCATTCTTTATTGTCGCACAATCCGTCGGGCTGCGCGCGGCAGTGATGTTGTCGGCTTGTGTGGTGGCTCTGGGTGTGGGCGCGGGGCTGGGTGCGCAAAGCTATCACCAATGGCAAACGGAACGGGCGCTGAAAATACTGATCGGGGCCGATGCCACACCCAAGCATATGTGGGGCGCGGCACAGGCGGCAACCATGGATGGGGTGACTGTCACCGCGACACCATTTTCCCCGTCTTCGCCCGCTGCCGAAACCGGGTTTATCCGGCGTGAGGCCGACACCATCGGAATCGACAAACCGCTGGAATTTTCGTTCCGCGATATGTGGCCGCCGTTTTGGGAAGGACGCAGCCTTGCCTCGGGGGACATTGACCGGGATGGCGATCTTGATCTGGTTGTCTCTTCAACCGAAGCCGGGCTGTATCTTTATGCCAATGACGGTGCTGGCGGGTTTTCCCGTATGGATACCACCCTTGGGGCGCTGGCAAAACTTCTGGTTTTCAATACGGTGATTGCCGATCTGGACAATGATGGCTGGCCCGACCTGTTTTTCACCACATACCTCGACGGCAATTACATCTGGCGCAATGTGAACGGGGTGTTCGGTCCCGAACCACCACAGCGCGTCGCCATGGGACAAGAGACACTGCTCAGCCTCGCGGTATCCGTCGCGGATGCAGATCGTGATGGTGATCTTGATGTCGCATTGGGCAATTGGTCCGCTGGATGGTATCGCCGCATCCCCGGTGAGGAAGCCCGCAACCGGATTCTGTGGAACGAGGGGGGCACACTGACAGGTGACAGGTTCACTGACTTGCCGGGGATGCCCGGTGAAACATTGTCGATCCTGTTCTCCGACGTTGACAGGGACGGGTCAACCGACCTGATTGTCGGCAATGATTTTGATATCCCGGATTACTTCTATCGCGGTGACGGGAACGGCGGCTTTGACATGATTGATCATGACAGTGGTTTGATCCCGCATACGACCACCACGACGATGGCCGTCAAAACCGCTGATCTGCATAACACGGGGCGACCTGACATCTATCTTGCCCAGATTGCGGGCCGTTCGTCCGGTGTGTCCGACACGCTCAAGATGCAACCGCTTTCACAGTATTGCAACAAGATCGAAAACACCGACGCAAAGACCATTTGCGAAACCAATATGGCGATCAAATCGTGGTACAAATCCGGCAACAATTTTGATCCGACCTATGCCGCGCGTTGTCAGACACTTGGTCCACGCAACGCGCGAGAATGCCAGGCGATGCTTATCAAAGATCTGGCCATTCAGAAACGGGACTCGGAACTTTGTGCGCTGATACCGGCGACCGCACGGATCCCGCGGGCATATTGCGACATACATTTCAAACCACCACACAGGCCGACCGAGGCTGAAATCGCTGTCACCCATCCACAAATCCTGCGCTCCAATGTGTTGTTGTCCTGGGAAGGCCGCAATTGGCAGGACCGTGCAAAGGCACAGGGTCTTGATGTTGGGGGATGGAGTTGGGACACAAAGATTGCCGACTTTGATCTTGATGGGTTTCAAGACGTTTATATCGTGAACGGCACTTGGGTGCCGAATGAAGTGTCACCATCCAACCTGTTTTTTCACAACACCGGTCAGCAGAACTTTGTCGAAGCCTCCGGTCCGTTCGGATTGGAAGACTATCTGATGACTGCCGCGGCCACGGCGTTTGACATCGACAACGATGGCGACCTTGATCTTGTGACCCATCCGGTGAATGGCCCGCTTATGGTGTTTACAAATACGTCGCAACGGCGGGGGATTGTGATTGTCTTGAATGACCACCGTGGAAACCGCGATGGTATCGGGGCGGTCCTGACCCTGACGGATGATGCTGGCGTCACACAAAGCCGCGAGGTGCAGATCGGGGGCGGGTTCATGTCCTACGATGCGCCCCGCGTGCATTTCGGCCTGCAGGACGATCACAGCGCGCAAACGCTGCATATCCGTTGGGCGGATGGATCAGAGAGTGATGTTCCCGGCCCATTTGAAGGCGGAAATTTATACACCGTAAGTCGCCCCTAAAGCGCTTGGCGAAATACTTGAGATACGCGGTACCAAATATCTCTGGACACTGAATGGTCGGCGGCAAACGGGCCATGCAGCCCGCCGCCATCGCCGCGAAACAGCAGGCGCACTCAGACCATGCGCAACCCAAGAAGCATCACCCGGCAAGGCACATTACCCATAATTGAAAAGCCCTCGCTGAAAGGCACCCCAAGTACCGTGAGGCCGTCACGACGGATGCCAGCTTCTCCCGAATTTCTTTGCAATATCAATGAAAATAGAAACAATGCTGCATCATAGTACATGTCAACTTTTGATCAGGGACCTGAGATGAAACATTTATTTGATCGCCGAAACATGATCCGGTCAGCTGTTCTGTCGGTATCGATATCGATCGCAACCTCAGTGGCAGCACCTGTGATGGCGCAGGAAAATTACGTCGGACAGATCATTCCAGTCGCGTTTACATTTTGTCCAAGGACCACAGTTCCAGCCGAAGGACAGCTTCTCTCGCCCAATCAGCACCAAGCTCTGTTTTCGCTCTATGGCACAATCTTTGGGGGAATGGTCGTACCACCTTCGCCATGCCAGACTTGCGTGCGCGCTCTCCGATGGGGAATGGCCAAGGTCCGGGTCTTTCGGACAGGCGGATTGGCACCAAGGGTGGGGCCGAAACCCGCGTTCTGAACATTCAGAACCTTCCCGCACACAGACATGCCGTCAATGCAAACAATCATGATGGTGACAAGCCCGGACCAGGTGGCAAGCTGCTTGCGGCGGCGCCAACAGGTGCGACAGGCAATGAGACGATCTATTCGACGCAAGATCCGAACGTTTCCATGAACCCTGCAATGATTTCCCGCACTGGCGGCAGTCAGCCAATGCCCACGGTCGACCCGTATATTACCATTCGGTATTGTGTCGTCACACAAGGTATTTTTCCATCGAGAAACTGAAAACAGGCAGATCATTGTTTCAAGACGCGCCGAGTTGCCAGTGATTTTTCTGACTTCCTGCGGTGATCGTTCAAACATTTTGAGGACCAAAAATGACCAAATTCAGCAAACATCTCGTGATGGCAGCCAGTGCTCTTGGCTTGGGTGCTGTCCTCGCCGGAATGCCGGATCAGGCCGCCGCACAGGACCGCTATATCGGTGAGATCATGTATAACGGGTACACTTTCTGTCCCCGAAACACGCTCCGCGCAGAGGGGCAACTTCTGCCGATCAGTCAACATACGGCACTTTTTTCGCTTTACGGCACCACATACGGTGGGGATGGCCGGTCCACTTTCGGTCTGCCCGATTTAAGTGGGCGTGTCCCCATTGGACAAGGGACCGGGCCGGGGCTTTCACCGATCAGGCTCGGGGAAAAAGTCGGCACTGAAGACATAACGCTGAATGAAACGCACCTTGCGAACCACAAACACGCCGTGAATGCCACTAATTCGGATGGCAACAAGCCGGGTCCGGGCGGCAAACTCCTCGCAGCCGCCCCTCCGAACGGTACAGGCAGCGAAACCATTTACTCGGATCGGGCGGCGACGACCCAGATGAATCCAGAGATGATCGCTGAGACCGGCGGGAACCTTCCCGTTCAGGTCATGGATCCATACCTCGTGATCAATTATTGTGTGGTTTTGACCGGGATCTATCCCTCCCGGCCTTAGGTTTGACGCTTAGGAAATTGCACGAATTCAGAAAGATTGGAAATTTCGAAATGCGAAATATCAAGCTTGTAAAAACACTTCTTGGTGCACTGGTATTGGGCGCAGCCACTCTCACAAGCCCGCAAAAAGCGGCTGCGCAATCATATGTGATCGGTGAAATCATCACGGTTGGATATAATTTCTGCCCTCGTGGAACATTTGACCTTGAGGGTCAGCTTCTTGCCGTCAGCCAGAATGATGCGCTGTTTTCGCTCCTGGGCACGATTTATGGCGGTGACGGGCGCACAACCTTTGGGCTGCCGCACACCCGTGGCCGAAGCCTTCTTGGTCAAGGTTCCGGTCCCGGCCTCGGAACGTTCCAAATGGGGAGCTTCGGTGGTCAAACAATCCAAACAATGAGTGTTTTGACATTGCCACAACACTCTCATGAAGTAAGAGCCACCAACAGAGATGGCGACAAACCTGGACCGGGCGGCAAACTCCTGGCTGCGGCACCACCGGGTGGTGTCGGATCAGAGACGATCTATTCTACTGCAGGCGCAAACCGACAGATGTCCGACACGATGCTTTCGACCACTGGAGGGCAACAATCCTTCCCGATCCGGGATCCCTCTTTGGGTATGCGGTTCTGTATTATAGCGAACGGCCCTTATCCGTCCCGCAGCTGATCAGCTGAACTGGGCTGGTGGGGCGCCCCACGAGAGGCGAAGCCGGTTCTGTCATGTGTGTTTCATGGATATTGCGCGCCTGAACACGCATGGCCTCCGCAGTCGCGGTGTCATTTCACTTGCGTCCTGCCAAGGTTCCCCCGAAAGAAGGACCGAGGGAAACCGCCGCTGAGAGATTACATTCGATGATCGTTTTCGAGAACGTCTCAAAATCCTTTGTCATGGAAGGACGCCGCAAGGTCATCATGGAGAACGTCAACATGACGTTTCCGGATGGCCGTTCAGTCGGGCTTCTCGGGCGCAACGGGGCGGGAAAATCCACGCTATTGCAGATGATTGCCGGCACGATTCCCCCGACATCGGGGAAATCATTACCACCGGCGCGATATCCTGGCCGGTGGGGTTCGCCGGTTCGTTTCACGGCGAACTGAGCGGGGCACAGAATTGCCGGTTCATTGGTCGGATCTATGGGGTCGACACCGACGATCTGCTGGATTTTGTCGAGGATTTTGCCGGCCTTGGCGTGCATTTTCATTTGCCTATCCGCAGCTATTCATCAGGGATGAAATCGCGTCTGGCATTTGGTGTGTCGATGGGGGTGGCCTTTGACACCTATCTGGTGGACGAGGTCACGGCGGTGGGGGATGCAAATTTCAAACAGCGCAGTGATGCGCTGTTCAAGGAGCGGATGAAAACCGCGGGGGCTGTGGTGGTCAGCCATTCGATGCAGCAGATCCGCAACCTGTGTGACGCGGTGGTCGTGCTCGAAGGCGGCCAGTTGCGGTTCTATGATGACGTTGACCAGGGGATCGAAGACCACAACAAGAACATGCAAAGCGGACCACGCTAAGCGCTTAAACGCGCCCTAACATGGCTGCCAGATAGAAACTTGCGCTGGCCAGGCGGGTCTGGCGATAAAGCCCACCCCGCCAGAATGCGAGACATCGGGCCGGACCGGGGCGGGTGTCGGTGAAAATCCGCAACAGGATACGGTTTTCCGGCGTGAGCAAGTGGGTGATGGTGTTCAGCGCTGCGATATTGGCGTCGATCCATCCGCCATAGGTCCGTCCCAGCACCTGGGCGCATCGGTGCAGAGTGGCACGCAATCCCTCATGTGCCCCCATGACATTGGTGTCGTGCTGGCGATAGTGGTTCATACGCGCGGTATCGACATGGATATGCCCGCCGGCACCGCTTATCAGCTGATACAGCCACCAGTCGTGATAGGGGATGCCGCCCCGGGGCAGGCCTGCGGCCCGCACCAGCGCCCGCGCCTGTGCGTCCATGACAAGACTGTGGCCGCTGACCACGTTCTGCACCAGCGCGTTGCGAAACGACGGGGCACGGGGCGGTGGCCGGGACAGGCCAATCACATTCAGCGCCGCATCGGTATGGAAACATTGCGCACTGTAAAGCGTCATCGGCCCGCTGGCATGCAGGGCCGCCAGCGCAGTCGAGAGTTTGTCGGGATGCCAGACATCGTCCTGATCTGACAGGGCCACAGGCCCGTCGAGGGGCAGGTCGGGATGGGTGAGCAGGGACATGAAATTGGCCGCAGCGCCAGCGCGCGGACCCTCCAGCAGGCGAATGTCGCGCCCAGTGCCATGTTGCACGCGAAAGGCGTCGATTATGGCGCGGGTGTTGTCGGTCGATCCGTCATCGGACACCCAGAGATCCCACGCCACATCGCGCTGTGCCACATAAGACGCAAGCTGATCCGGCAGATATTGCGCGCCATTATAGGTCGCCAAAAGGATCGTGATACGCGGCCGCACAGGCGGAATCGAAAGCTGCACGGGGGCGTCGGGCGAGAAGGCAGCTTTGGTTTCGGGCACTTTTCGATCTCTACTGCGGGCGAAGAGGGCGTAAACGGCTCTTTCGATCCTGCCCGAATGGATGGAGCAACTTGATGGATCAGAAAGGCCGCCGACGCAACCTGTCGTGCAGTCTGGCCCCGGTCGGGCACGTCCAAATCGCAACATCTTGAATCGTATTATCAACGAGAGCCACAGTTTGGCCCTTGCTGCTCCGCAGCCCGTCCCCGCCGCCCTGACACACCCAACCCCGGTGAGACGGTGTAGGTGGAGAAAGGGTGTGGCAGAGATAAGACATGTCTCGACCGGTGAAAACGGGTCGAAGGCGCATATGATCGGCCTGGGGGATGTGATCGCCCATGAGATCAACGGAAATTTGCAGATTTATACCGCAAGCGGCATGGGTGGCGGGGTTCTCGTACGGTCGGGCACGGGCAATCTGGGGTGCGGGATTCCGAAATTATGGACCCGAACAGGGTCTTGCAGCGCCACGGGATCTGTTGATGACCGAGATTGACGGTACCTCGATACTGTTGGCGGCAGGACAATATGGCACGCAGATTGATGGCTGGAACATCCGGGCGGATGGCACATTGGGTGCGCGCCATGACCTGACACTAACCGGCGGTGAGCCGGGGGCGATGACGGCACTGGTGGATACCTGGATTGGCGGCCAGCATTATTTCATCTCGGCCAGTCGCCACTCTGCCGGGCTCGAGGTCTGGCGCCAACAGGGGGATACGCTGATTGCCACCGGGCGTGCGGATATCTCGGATTTCCTGACGCCGGGATCGGTCCAGGCGCTGGGGCTGAGCACGCCGGGCGGTGTGCCCTATGTGCTAGCGGTGAGCGCGGCGGATGACGGGCTTGTGGCTTTTCCGGTGCTGGCGGGGGGCGGACTTGGCGGGCCGCAGCGGGTGAGCATGTATGACGGGTTGTTTGTCGATACCCCGACCCAATTGCAGACCGTCGAACTGGCGGGGCGCGATTTTGCGATTGTGGGATCGGCGGGCAGCAGTTCGATCTCGGTGGTGCGGATCTATGCCGATGGTGACATGGCGGTGGTCAGCCAGGTCAATGACACGATGGAAACCGGGTTCGACAACCTGGTGGCGCTGGACGCGCTGGAGGCGGCAGGAACGGTGTTTGTTCTGGCGGCGGGCAGCGACAATGGCGTGAGCCTGATGATGTTGCAGCCCAGCGGGCGTCTGGTGCATCTGGCCAGCCTGCATGATGCATTGGGCGAAATGGCGCTGGATGACATTGGCGGTTTGGACATGGTCTGGCGCGATGGGGGGCTGGATATCTTTGTCACCGGCGAAGTGCTGGCCAGCAATCGCGCCGCGGGCGGCGGCGTCAGTTATCTGCGGGTGGATGATCTGCAGGACGGTCTGCCGAATGTGCAGGTCAATACCGGGTCAAACACCCAGACCGGTATCACGGGCGAGGAAGACGTCTTTGTGCTGTCCGACACCGATGCCGCGCAGATCGTGCATAATTTCGAGCCGGGTGTCGACCGTCTGGATATGTCGCAATTCGGGCGGGTCTATGATGTCAGCGAACTGAACATCAGCTCGATTTCAAACGGCGCGGTGATCCGGTTGGACGGGGCGCAGGTCACGGTTTTTACCGCCGATGGATCGCGGTTGCAGGTCGCGGATTTTGAAAATGCCGATGTGCAGGACCTGTGGCAGATCGAGGTCAATCCCCTGCCGCAGGCGGCGTTGTTTTCCCAAGGCACCATGGGCCCGGACCTTGTAGGGGGGCGGGATGGGGCGGATACATTGCTGGGCCAGCCCTATGATCCAGACTTTGACCCCTGTGCCGCCCAAGTCTATCGGCTTTATCGCGCCGCGCTGGACCGCGAACCCGATGTACGGGGATTGATCAACTGGTCCAACCGGTTGGAGAGCGGGGAAAACACCCTGGAACAGGCGGCGGCGGGGTTTACCAATTCGGCCGAATTCACGCAGACCTATGGGGCGACCGACAACCGGGCTTTTGTGACCTTGCTTTACAACAACGTTCTGGATCGTGCGCCGGATGCGACGGGATTGGACAACTGGAGCGGACGATTGGCGCGGGGCGAAATGACCCGGCCCGAGGTTTTGGTAGGCTTTTCCGAAAGCGCGGAGTTTCAGAACTCCACCAAGGCCGAGGCCTTTGGGTTTAGTCATGCCACGTTGCAGGCGGGGTTTGGCGATGAGGTATATCGGTTGTATCAGGCGACGCTGGGTCGGGAACCGGATCTGGGCGGGTTTTTGAACTGGGCCGGGCGGTTGGCCGACGGCATGCAATTCAGCGCGGTGGTCGAAGGGTTCACAAATTCGGCCGAATTCACGCAGACCTATGGGGCGACCGACAACCGGGCTTTTGTGACCTTGCTTTACAACAACGTTCTGGATCGTGCGCCGGATGCGACGGGATTGAACAACTGGGCCGGGCGATTGGCGCGGGGCGAGATGACCCGATCCGAGGTTGTGACTGGCTTTTCCGAGAGCGCCGAGTTTCGCAACGCATCTGCGGCGGATATGGCGCGTTGGGTCGCGAGACAGGGCAATGATGACATTCTGGATGGCGAGGGTGGGGAAAATATCCTGGTGGGGGGGGTGTTGTCCGACACCTTTGTGTTCCGCGCCTCTGAGAACGGGCAGCATGTGGTCGTCGATCTTGAGCCCTGGGATATTTTGCGGATGGAGGGGTTCGGCTATGATGATGCCGCGGATATGGCGGAGCATCTGCGGACTGACGGCGGCGATGTTGTTTTCACGGATTCCGGGGTGGAAATCCGGTTTCTGGATGTCACGATCCACGAGGTGCGAGAGCTTGAATTCGAGTTCTAGGGGGTGTCCGAATTTGGCCTGATCGGTTTTTTGTGTGTGTCTCCGGCCATTGCGGGCCAATAACCGCCCAACGGAGGCCTATGTTTGGCGATATTCCTGCGCGATGATGTACAGAATAGGCTGGCTGGGGCAATAGCCGGGACGATACTCGGGGCTGAACACAACGGCCGGAACAGGCCAGAATGGGCAAAAGCAGGGCAGGGCAAAGACGATGCAACACACACCAACCAATTTCGAACAGGCCATGCTGGAGACAATCAATCGGGCGCGGATATCCCCGGAGGGGGAATTCGACCGGCTGATTGCCGATGCGCAGGCCGGCACGGGTGTGCAATCCAATATCACCAATGCCATTCGGTTTTTCGGTGTGGACCTGGAGGCATTGCGCAGCCAGCTGGCGGATCTGGACCCCGTGGCACCGCTGGCCTGGAACACGGCCCTGGCCACATCGGCCGACACCCATGGCCAGCTGGTGATCGACACCGACACCCAATCGCACCGCCTGCCCGGCGAGGCGCGGTTGCTGGATCGGGTCGAGGATGCGGGATACGAAAATCTCAGCCGGGTGGGCGAGAACGTCTATGCCTATACCAGTGATCCCCTGCACGGCCATGCCGGCTTCATGATCGACTGGGGATATGATGACGAGGATTACAACGGCGATACCCGGTATGATGACTGGAACAGCCGTGGTGACGGCATTCAGGATCCGGCAGGCCACCGCAATACGATCATGTCGGCCAATTATGTCGATATCGGTATCAGCGCCCTGTCCGAAACCGATGCAGACACCCGCGTGGGCCCCTGGGTGGTGACCCATAACTTCGGTGCGACCCATGGCAGCAACCCGCCACAGCTGGTGGGGGTGTTTCTGGACGATGCTGATGGTGACCGTTTCTATGACATCGGCGAGGGACAGGGCGGGATCACCGTTACCGCGACCGGCAGTGCAGGGGCGTTCGTCACCACCACATGGGGATCGGGCGGGTATCAGATGGAACTGCCGCCGGCAGCTACACGATACAGTTTTCGGGTCCGGGGCTGGACGGGGTGGCGGAATACAGCGCCATGATTGGCGATGAGAACATCAAGGTGGACGGTTTTGTGGCCGATGTGGTCCCCAGTGGCGGGACGGTTTTTGGTGATGGTCTGGCGGCGCTTTATTTCCCGGATGTCGCCGCCCAGGTTTACCGGCTTTATCAGACGACATTGGGCCGGGTGCCGGATGCGGCGGGACATTCGGCATGGACCGGGCGGATCGCAGTCGAGGGGCAGGCGGTTCTTGACGTGGTTCAGGGATTTGTCGGCTCGCCCGAGTTTCAGGCCCAGTTCGGCGGGCTGGACAACGCCGAGTTCGTGACGCTGCTTTATAACAACGTGCTGGGCCGTGATCCGGATGCCACCGGGTTGGCCAATTGGACCGGGCGGCTGGAGGATGGCATGACCCGTGCCGAGGTGGTGCGGGGCTTCTCTGACAGTCCTGAATTTCGCGCGGATACCGAGTTCGGCGGCCTATCGCTTTGCCCAGGACAATGCCCAGCAAAGCTGGAGCGACGATGTCTATCGGCTCTATCAGGCGACGCTTGACCGGGAACCGGATCTGGCGGGGTTCAGCAACTGGACCGGGCGGTTGGCCGATGGCATGTCGTATCTGGAGGTGGCGGACGGCTTTGTGCAGTCGCCGCAATTCATGGCCACCTATCAAAACCTCAGCAACGCCGAATTCGTGAACCTTCTGTACAACAACGTGCTGGACCGGGCCGCGGACGCCATGGGCTTGGCGAATTGGACCGGTCGGCTGGACGGTGGCATGACCCGCGCCGAAGTGGTGCAGGGCTTTGCCCAAAGCGCCGAGTTCGTGGCCGAGACAGCAGCGGATGTGGCGAATTGGATCCGGGCACAGGGGCAGGATGATCTGTTGACCGCTGGTGCGGCGGAAAATCTGCTGGCGGGGGGGATGTTGTCGGATACATTCGCCTTTGTCCCCAACACGAGCGACAGTACGGTGCTGGACCTCGAAGCCTGGGACAGCGTGGATTTGCGCGCCTTTGACTATGACACGGATGCCGAGGCGCGGTCCTATTTCAGCCAGCAGGGGGGAATGTGGTGTTTGATGACACGATGGGCACGGTTGTGACTTTCCTGCGGGTCGATCTGGGCGATATCAGCGACGAGATGATCCTGGTCTGACGCTGTTGTGGCGCACACGGTTGCTTCAAAGGTGCGGCAAGGTCGGGTTCTGATGTCCTGGCTGTTCTAAAGAACTCTCAGGCCGAATTGGCCCAGAAGGTCCGCCGCTTGGCGCTTTGAAATCAACGCGCCCTTGAAAAGCCGGGCATTGGTAAGCTCGATGCCGCCCAAATCCGCGCTGCGCAGATCCGCACCCTCGAACCGGCATTCCGGAAGATGCGCATCCCGCAACGAGCACTCCTCGAAAACAGTGTCCCGAAAATCGCAGGATCTCAGATCAGCCTCGCTGAAGTCCACGCCCTTCAGCGTCATTTTGCGAAAAGACAATCTTGGCAGAACAGCAAGGACCAACAACACACTTTCCATGGAAAGCCCCAACGTCTGCGCGTCGGTAAAATCGGAACCTGTCATCTTACAGTTCGCAATTTTGGTATCGGTGAGTGTCGCACCTGTGAAGTTCGTGTTGCTGAAGTCCCCGCCTTCTATTGTTGCCTCTTGCAAGCTGGAGCCAATAAAGCGGCCTCCTGCGGCGCGACAGCTGGTGAACCCCGTTTCGTCAAGACTTGCCCCGTTAAAAGAGGTGCGCGCCAGCCTGCAACGCATGAAATGCCACCCTGACAGGTCCAGCCCTGACAGATCCAGCCCGCTTAGGTCGCAATCCTCAAGCATGGCGATGTCCCCTGAGTTGCCGATCTCTTCGAGGTCGGCACGGCAGGGGGTCTGGGCCGTCAGTGTATGTGTTGTATTCATCCCCGCTCCTTCGCAAAAGAGGGCCGCATTGACAAGATTTGTGTAGGTGGGGGCACCGTACGCTCTGCTCCGGTCGCATTAACATGTCATCCCCTAAGGTGCCGGGGAATTTCCCTATCCGGAGCCCCCGCACATGCCCGATTTTTCAACGAACCTGGCCTTGCCCTATCTGGCATCGTCCCAGGCCCAGAAACACGTCACCCATAACGAAGCACTACAAATTCTGGATGCGATGGTGCAACTCAGCGTGGTCAGCCGCACCGAGGCCGCGCCGCCGGAAAGCCCCGATACGGGGGTGCGTTATATCGTGCCGGCCGCTGCCACCGCCGCCTGGAGCGGTCAAGACAATCGCGTGGCGGTGTGGAATGGGGTGGCGTGGATATTTCTGGTGCCGAAAACCGGCTGGCGCGCCTGGGTCGAGGCCGAAAGCGCCGAAGTCTATTGGCAGGGTGTGGCATGGGAGTTGACACCGGGGGTCCACAACGTGACCGAGCTGGGGGTGAATACCTCGGCTGACCCGGTGAACCGGCTGGCGGTGGCGGCGGATGCCACGTTGCTGACCCATGCAGGCGCCGACCATCAGGTGAAGGTCAACAAGGCGGCGACCGGTGACACCGCCAGCCTGTTGTTCCAGACCGGATATTCCGGGCGGGCCGAAATGGGATTGGCGGGCAATGATGCCTGGTCGATCAAGGTCAGTGCGGATGGATCCAGCTGGATCGATGCTCTGGCGCTGGACCCGGCGACCGGGCTGGCAAGCGGCGCGGCGGTGCAATCCGACGTGAGCGACGCCACGCCCGGGCGGCTGATGGGTGTGGGCGCATTTGGACTGGGCGAGAACGCCATTGGCCTGCCGGATCAGGCCGCCCTTGATAATCTGGTTGCGGGCGGGGTCTATGCGCTGGGTTTTGCAGTGGCGGGTGTGCTGGATTCAGGCTCGCTTGTGTTACATCTGAACAACTCGCCCAACAACGCAAGCCAGATCGGATTCCGGTCAGCGTCCAACATCCTCAAATGGCGCCGCAAATCCGGCGGCGTGTGGCAACCCTGGACCGAGATCTACAATCAGAGCCGTATTCTGGGCGTTACGTCGCAAAGCGGCGGTGTTCCCACCGGTTCGCTCATCGAACGTGGCTCCAATGCCAATGGCAGTTATGTGCGTTATGCCGATGGCACCCAAATCTGCACCAACGCAAACGCAGCAATCACCACGGCCCCGGCCGCATTTGCGGGCACGATTACAAAGATCGACGGCGACAAGCTGTGGATCGGGCGCTGGTTCTAAGGAGACAAACATGCAGATTACGTTTTCCCCGATGCGCAGCGACGCGCGGCTTGTTCTCAGCCGGGTCGGCGATGTGTTGACTCTCAATGGCGAGGCGTTTGATTTCTCGCAGCTCCCCGAGGGTGCGACCCTGCCCCGCGCGGCTGTGGCCAGTGATTGGCTGGGGTCGGATGTGACACGACGGGCGGGCAAGCTGTGTCTGACTTCTGATTTTGCCCCATGGGCCGGATGCCCCGCCTGATGTGCTTTTCCCCGATCCGATCGAACTGCAGAGCGATGGGCCGGTGGATTTGCCTGAAGCGCCTGACAAGCTTGTGAAGGATGCACAATGAGCAACATTGATTTCTCTCGTCTTGTGACAGCACAGGACACCGCAGCACAGATTGCCGCAGCACATGCCACGTCTGTCAAGGCCGAGTGCAAACGGCGCATTCTGGCGCAGTTTCCCTTTGAGGCGCAGCACAACATTGCCCAAGCGGTAAACATCTATACCGCCGCACTGGTGCAGGGAGGCACACAGGTTGAGGCCGAGGCGCTTTCGGGTCTGTGCCAAGAGGACATGGCGCTTTTTGCCGCCGGGCGGCGATGGATTGCTGCAATGCAAGCCACGTGCCGTGCGCGGATCGCGGAGATGCAGGACAGCGCCGCATGGCCGACCTTTCCCGAGGGTTTGGCAGAGCTGGTTTCGAGGTCGTAAAACAGCACCAGAAGCGAGATCGCACCGTGTCTATCCGGGCGCTGGAAAACATCAGCTCCCCCCGGCCTTTGTTTCTCCGGGGGGAGCTGATGTTTAGTGGCTGACCTGAATGAAATCGAAGGCACAGGCTTGGCGCGGCCTCTTGCAGCTCACCAGGGGGGCATCCACGCCCCCCTCTGCATGGGGGGCAGCATTAAACCATGGGATCACACACCTGAGTTCGCCGGATAGTGTCTGGCTTCAGTTTGCAAGGCACGTACTGCATCACGCAAATCTGACGGGAAAATCGACAAATCCTGTGGCTTGCTGCGTCCGATGCTGGATGGGGCAATCAGTCCATCTGGAATAGCGGTGTCAGCAGGTCGGCCCAAAAACCGTTGCAAGCGGGGCCAGTGCACATCTGGGTGCGCACAAAAATCATCGTAATCGACGACGATGAAACGACCATGCATGTGACTGCGGCCATACTCAAGCGCGCGTCGGTTCGCAGCGACCCAATAGCGCAATTGATGAAGCGGGACGGAATCGCCAGATGTCGGGCTCAAACCGTAGTGATGTGCCCAATGGTCAGCCTGCCAAGTGTTCCCGCTAAACGCCATGTCGAACCCGTTGCGCATCACATGAATATAGCGCAACCCATCAATATTCTGGTTCAGTTGGGGCAGGAACAAATGGGTGTTCGGTTCTTTCCATCCCCAGGGTTGGCCTTGCCCACCGGGCTGCTCGCCAGCGGCCATCAGGCGGGTGACATCCGGCGACCGCGCACCGCAATTCCATGGTCCACCGGGAGGGAGATCGGCAGCCAATTGATCCAGCAACGCCAATTCCTGACCGCTCAGATTTCCTGCCAGTCCCCTGGTCATCGCCCGCTGGAACAAATCGACCGATATCGCGATATCGGTCGGATCCGGTACGCTCTGCGCCCAGATTGCGCGTTTGAACAGCACGGTAAACCACAGATTGTCCAAAGCGCGGTTCACATCTGGGCCAATGCTCAGGCCCGCGTGCCGCAAACTGGCGGCAAACACCCGCGTTCCACTGCCGCCCAGGCCACCAATGGCAACGGGAGGGATGATCAAAGAGGGGTCGCTCATAGTTGGTTCGGGGATGCGTATTGTTTCATTTGGGCCTCATAAGATCGTTCCATGGGGTATCTCGATGAATATCGGTTACACCATAGTTCAAACGCTTGTCGTGGAACTGGCCCCTGGTTTCAAGACTTCGGTCACCGGTCGATCCCAGTCACGTCATCTTTCTCAAATAGACGGATACTGCCGAAGCAGGCCACAGTGCCAATTCCGGGCTTCAGCTTGCGCCACTCGCCAAATTCAAAGCCGCAGTCAAAGGTGATCGAGCGGCGGACGTCGGCGGGCAGCGGCGCGAGGCCCTCAATCAGGGATTCCATGATCGGTTTCGATTGGCGGTCCTCGTTTCGCATCACCACCGTGTAGCGGCTGACGCGCTCGACCAGGGAGGTGACGTTGATCTTGCCGTTTTCCTTGCGGAACATCATCAGGTCACATTCCCAATGGCCAAACTCGGAGACCGCCTCGGGCCTGTGCGACAGGCTCTGATTGTCGAAGATATGGGTGCGATGGTGCTCGGCCAGCATCTCTGCGGCCAAGGTCGGCCCGAAGTCCGGGTAGCTTTCTTTGATCACAGACAACGCGTAGTCGCGCTTGGCATGATGGATGCGGTTGTTCGGAGGTTTGCCGCGCGCCTTGTGCCGGATCGCTGATGCACCGTCCTGGCGATAGCGCTTCAAAAGCCGGAAAACCTGTCGACGCGTCAGAGCCAACATATGCGCCGCATTATCGACTGTCAGTCGTCCGTCATCGACCTGCGCCAGTATTTCCACACGGTTCAACTCGCGCTCGCTCATAACCACCCATCCCATGTCCGCTCATCCTCAATGATTTTTGAGGCCAGAGTGACATTGCTGAATTGCTCACGGGTGACATTCTAGCTTTGCAGATGTGGGACACTTTAACTTTGCGGGTACAACCGTGGCGCTCATAATCAGTCTTATGTAATAAATTGATGTTCTATTTGCACAGATCCCCAATTGCTGCCTCCGCAAAACAGGTTTCGAATGCTTGCTCGGTCTTGCCCAGCCGCGAGTGTTGATGAGGCCGCGCCTGAAAGGCTTTTGCTACCCGCGTAAGATTATCGCCGCGCGGTCCGGGCGTGCCATCGCTTGACCTTGAGCATGGCGAATATGGACCTGGGCCACTGACCGCAGATCAAAGGGATTATCCTGCCGCCCCCTGCCTGCGCACCCATCCCAGAAATGCCTTGTCCGGCGCGCTCAGCCGTTTGCGGCCGCTGTCGGCCCAGAAACCGCGCCATTCAGCCTCGAGCGCATAGACATCCGCCCCCGGCATCAGATCGCGCGCCGCCTCCAGCGCCTCGGGGCTCAGCACCGGCGCACCGGGCGCGTCGCGATCCACCACCTGGCCGCGACGGGTGAACAGGATCAGATCGCCGCTCTCTTCGCCGATGTCATAATCCGGCAGATGTCCCGCTTGTATCATCTTGCGCAGAGCGGCCCGAAACACCCGCACCGGCGCGGCCGATCCGGATTTCTTGTGCAGCACTTTCACGCTGACCCGCCATTCCGGCTGGCGGCCACAATGTTTGCGCGCCAATTCATAGATCCGCCGTTCCAGCGGTTTGCGCAGACGGAAATAATCCCGGCTGAGCGTCAGCACCGATTTCGCCAGCACCGCGCGATAAAGCCAATCCGACAGCACCACCGACACCGACATCATCCGCCCGCCCCGGCTTCGGCGTTTGATTTCCCAGGATTCGATCAACCCGAAACCGGTGGTGGTCTCTTCACCGCCGGTGGTCATATTGGTGGTGATGCGCGTGCCGGCCAGCCGCTCAAACGCCTCACGCAAACGGGCATAGGCATCGCCGGATGTGTCGCGATTTGTCGCCACCAGAAGATCATGCGCCTTCAGCGTCAGACGCCGCGAAATCTCGCGTCCTGCATTCAGCGCCGCCACCAGCTGGCTGATGCAATAGATCAGAATATCCTTGTCGTGGATTGTCGCCCGCCCCCGCACGCTGGGGGTCACCTCAACCGAGGTGCCGTTGTGATCATATTGCAAAATGCGCCGGTCCGGCCGGGTCGACAGCGAAAAGATCGGATGCTCCATCGACCCCAGATCATCCTTGGGCGAGGCCGCAAAAATATCGCAGACAAAGAAGTCCGCGGTTGGATGGCGATCGGGAACCAGCCCCCCTGCCTCAGCTGTCACTGCCATGTCGATACTGCCCGTCGATACTGCCTGCCCTGTCCCCGATATTTTATGGCCCACTTGGTGGATCCGATTCTTCGGGGTTTCAGTGACACCCAGCCTAAAGTTATCCACAGCCCCCGTCCAGCACCCTCCTTTCGAAACCCGGCCATTCAACGGCGGATCAGAGTCACCCTGTCGTGGGATCAGAGTCGCCTTTGCGGTGTTTCAGAGTCACCCTGCCCGCCAGAAAGCGCAAAAAACCAAACAAGATCAGCGGATTAAAAAAACGAAATCCCGCCGTAACAATAAAACTAACATAGATTTAACAAATAAATTTTGCCAAACCGCACAAAACCAAGCATTTTGACCCCGTCCAACCCCCTTGATTGCATAGAAAAAACAGCCCATGTGGCGCATTTGCTTCCATGTGCGCCGTTTTGTGATATTATGCTGAAAAAAGCGAACATGGGGCCAAGATGCGTGCAGATAAACCCGAGGGGCTCCCGCCCTATTTCAACATAGATCCCGATCAGGCGCAGCATTCCCTGGGCGATCCTGCCACCACTGCGGGCTTTGGCGCATTGGCCCGGGCCTGTGATGCAGGCCGGTCTGATCTGGCCAGTCGGGGGCTCGAGGAAAACGGCGCGCGCTCCTTGCGTCTGTTTTCGACCTGGGAAATCACCCGCTATTTGATCCCGGTCGCTCAGGGCCATTTTCGCCGGGTGCTGAAGCAAAACCCCGATCTGCCACAGGGGCGCAGTGAAACGGCAGGCGGCGCAAAATGGTTCAGCCTGGACGAGGTGCTGCGCCTGCGCGCCTTCTTTGGCCGCGAAGGGTCGAAGGCCAAAAATTATCTGCCCTATCGCCCCAAGGGCCAACCGGCCAAAATGGTGGCGGTTGCCAATTTCAAAGGCGGGGTAGGCAAGACCAGCACCGCCGCGCATCTGGCAATGTCCGCCGCGCTTGATGGCTACAAGGTGCTGGTGGTCGATCTGGATTCCCAAGGCTCGATGACCTCGATCTTTGGTGGCAAGGTCGAAGACGAATGGCAGACCGTCTTTCCGCTGATGGCGCGCCATTACGCCACGCAGCTGCGCAGCGACAACCAGCGCCGTCTTGACCGGGGTGAGGCCCCGACGCCGCTGGATGACACGCTGAGCAATGCACTCGACCTCAAGGCGGCGGATCTGATCCAATCCACCCATTGGCCGAACATTGATCTGATCGGCGCGCAGCTGAACCTCTATTGGGCCGAGTTCCAGATCCCGGTCTGGCGGATGGCGGCACGTGGCTGGAAGCTTTGGGATGCGCTGACCGACAGCTTTGAGGCGGATGGCGTGCTTGACCAATATGACGTGATCTTCCTCGATACGCCCCCCGCGCTTGGCTATCTGACCATCAACGGTCTGGCGGCGGCGGATATCCTTTTGGTGCCGCTTGGGGCGTCGTTTCTGGAATTCGATTCCACGGGCCGGTTCTTTGACATGTTGCATTCCACCTTTGGCTCGATCGAAGACGCCGAGAACATGGCCGCCCGCGCCCTGGGGCGTGATGAGCTGGCGTTTGAATGGGATGCGGTGCGGGCGGTGGTGACGCGGTATGATGGCGCGCAACAGGGCGAGCTGGCAGCCCTGATGCAAAGCTACCTCGGGCAGACCCTGTCGCCGCACCGTCAGGATTTCACCGCATTGATCGGTCAGGTCGGCGAACAGGTGCAGGGCATCTACGAAGCTGATTACCGCGATTTCAACCGCGAGACCTATGTGCGGGGGCGCGAAACATTCGATGCCACCTATGCGGCGTTCAAACAGCTTCTGGTCGGGGCCTGGCGGCGCGATGAACTGGCCGCCGCCGCAGAAGCGGGGGACACCGCGCCACAAACGGCCGTGTCATGAGGACCGTGCGCCGTTTCCCCCTGTCTGGTCATCCCGGACCCAGCAGCCCCCCTGCCCCCAGCCAAAGGAGAGCCCCATGGCCAAGCGCAAACGGCTGACCCCCGCCAACCCGGATTTCTTGCGGCCTGACGGATCGGGGGCCGCGCCGGAAAGCACATCGGCGATATCCGCACCGCGCACCCGCGCGCCCATTGCCGATGTCGCCGCCGACAGTTCGGCCAGTGCGGCACTCGAAGAGATTGCCGGCGAAATGAACCGCGCCCGTGAAAGCGGACGTTTGATCAGCCGTGTCGCGCTGGAACAGATCGACCTCAATTATCTGGTGCGTGACCGGGTTGCGGTGAACGATGAGGACATGAATGCGCTTGTTGCCTCGATCCGGGATCGTGGCCAGCAAACCCCGATCGAAGTGGTGGTGATCGGCGCGGGGCGTTACGGGCTGATCTCGGGCTGGCGGCGTTGTCAGGCGATCGCACGGCTGCGCGAGGCGGGTGAAGGCGACGGCACGGTTCTGACCCTGCAACGCCCGCCCGAAAAAGCGCCCGATGCCTATCGCGCGATGGTCGAGGAAAACGAGATCCGCGCCGATCTGAGCTATTTTGAGCGCGCCCGCATTGTGGTGGTTTCGGTCGAACAGCGGGTGTTTGATACCCACAAGAAAGCCCTGCAAACGCTGTTCGCGGCCGCATCACGGTCGAAACGGTCCAAGATCGGCAGCTTTATCCCGGTGGTGCAGCATCTGGGCACATATCTGCAATTCCCCCAGGCGATTGGCGAACGGCTGGGTCTGCGCCTGAGCCGTCCCCTGGAGCAAGGGCACGAGGGGACGTTGATCAAAGAGCTGGACGCGCATGATTTTGCCACATCCGAGGACGAGCTGGCCTGTCTGACCCGCTGGGTGGCGGGGGTTGAACGCGATGAAAAACGCGCAAGCGAGCCGCGGAAACCACAGGTGAAATCACCGCAGCCTGCCCCGGACGAAAGCTTTCCGCGCCCTGCCCTGCGCGCATGCTATCATCCCGGTGACAACCGGCTGGAATTAAGCGGTGCGGGGCTGACACCGGAGTTGCGCAGCGCGCTGATCGACTGGCTGGCAGAGCAAGAGACCGGCACGGCCTGAGGTGGCAAATGTTTCGCGCGCGAAACATTTTGCAGCTTCGGTGGCATCGATACGATTGATGTTCTAAAGCATTCGCAACAGCCCCGACGGGCGTACCGGCGATGCAAAGGACGACAACAGATGGCACCAAAATTCGGAACAAGCGGGCTGCGCGGGTTGGTCGTGGAACTGACAGACGACCTTGTTGCCAATTACACGCGGGCCTTTCTTGCGGCCTGTCCCACCGGCGGCGCGCTTTATCTGGGGCAGGATCTGCGCCCTTCATCCCCCGACATCACCGCCGCTGTGGCGCGCACGGCGGCGCAGACCGGCCTGCCGGTTGTCGATTGCGGGGCGCTGCCCACGCCGGCGCTGGCGCTGGCGGCGTATAACGCAGGCGCTGCCGCGGTCATGGTGACGGGCAGCCATATTCCGGCGGATCGCAACGGGCTGAAATTCTACACGCCGTCGGGCGAGATCTCCAAAGGTGATGAGACCGCGATCAACGCGCATCTGGGCTCTGACGGGGTCTCTGACGCCCCCTGCCCCACCCCAAAGGACGGCACCGCTGCCAGCCCGGCTTATGTGGCGCGCTATGTCTCGGCCTATGGGCCTGCGGCGCTCGCGGGGCTGCGCATCGGGGTCTATCAGCACAGTTCCGCCGCGCGCGACATCATGGTCGAAGTGATCGCCGCGCTTGGCGCGACGCCGGTTGCACTGGGGCATTCGGACATCTTCATTCCCGTCGATACCGAGGCGCTGGACCCCGACACCCAAGCCATGCTTGCGGGCTGGTGCTCTGAGCATAACCTCGATGCGGTGGTCTCGACCGATGGCGATGCGGACCGGCCGATGGTGGCGGATGCCACGGGCCGTATCGTGCCCGGCGATGTGCTGGGGGTGCTCAGCGCGCAAAGCCTTGGCGCAAAGGTGCTGTGCACGCCGGTGTCGTCCAACAGCATGATTTCCGGCATGGCGGATTTCGCGGCGATACATTTGACCAAGATCGGCTCGCCTTATGTGATTGCCGCGATGGAGGCTGCTCTGGCGGCGGATCCGGCGGCAAAAGTGGTGGGATACGAGGCCAATGGCGGCTTTCTGCTGGGCTTTACCGCACAGGGGCCAACCGGGGCGCTCGCGCCTTTGATGACCCGTGATTGTCTGTTGCCGATCCTGGCACCGCTGGTTGCGGCGCGCAGTGCGGGCAAACCGCTGGCCGATCTGGTCGCCGCCCTGCCCCAACGCTTTACCGCCGCTGATCGCATTGTGAACACGCCGACCGAGGCGTCGCAGGCGTTGCTGGCCAGGCTCTCTGGCGATGCAGATGCGCGCGCCGCCTTCTTTGCTGACAGCGGTTCGGAAATCGCGCTGGATCAGACCGACGGGCTGCGGGTGACGCTGGCGGGCGGCGATGTGGTGCATCTGCGCCCCTCCGGCAATGCGCCGGAATTCCGCTGCTACGCCGAAGCCGCCAGCGCGGCGCGCGCCCAAGAGTTGGTGCGGGGCTATCTGGCAAAACTGCCGGCGGTATTGGGGCGGTTGGTTTAGGCCGGATCCGGCGCCGGGTCTTGCATGGTAAATGTTTCGCGCGCGAAACATTTACCATCGGGACAGTGTCCTGAGATTGCCCGGTTTTCACTATCGCCCAGCTGTGCCTTGCGTCCGAGGAAGATGGGAAATAAGCCGGTAAAGCTGTGACGCCAGGGACGGTGACAGCAAGGATTGGAAGGCAGGGGATATAGATGCTGGCAGGCAGGGTTTATCGCATCTTCCAGCGCTATGCGGATATCCATGTGGCGTTTGAAATGCCTCATGCAATCCTGCGTGATCCGGCGGGCGCGGATGTCGGGCGGATTGACAAGGTCGCCGTGCGGCGCAATCGGCTTTGGGTGTCGGGACAGGTGTTGGGCCAACCACAGGCGCAATCGGTCGAAATCCAGGTCAATCGCACCCGCCAGCAGATCACGCTGGATGGGGCGTCCGAGGGCGCTGCTGAAACCTTCTCGTTCGATATTCCGCTGGAAACCGGTCCGATCGACCTGCGGCTGATCACCCAAGACGGTGTGGTGGCCCAGCGATTGGAGGGCGTCAGCCCGCAGCGCCTGAAACAGGCGCGGCGGGCTCAGGCGCTGCGGTTTCTCTGGCTGCTGGTCTGTCTGATCCCAGAGATCTATCGCTGGAAATGGCGGGGGGATCTGGGCGCGCGCGAAGTGGTCAAGGAACGTCTGGGGCTGGTGCCGCGTCCCGAGTCCGGGCCATTGTCATCGGCGCTGTTGCTGCCGAAGGCGGACCCCGCAACGCCCCCCTTGCCCTCTGTCGCGACATTGGTGATGCCGGTGTTCAATGCGTTCGAGGTGATGTGCGAGGCATTGGAGAGGGTCGAACGTCATTCCGGCAAGGGCTGGCGGCTGATCCTGATCGAAGATGTGTCGACCGACGCCCGCGTGCGGCCCTTTTTGCAGGACTGGAGCACCGATCCGGTGCGCGCGGACCGCGTCACGCTGATTTGTCTGACGGAAAATCTCGGCTTTGTGGGCGCGATCAATCGCGGTCTGACCGAGGCACAGCATTGGCCGGATGATCCGGTGGTGCTGCTCAATTCCGACGCGCTTGTGTCGGCGGGGTGGTTGCCCCGGATGTTGGCGCATTTGACCGGCCCCGGCGTGGCTTCGGTCACGCCGATGTCAAACGATGCCGAAATCTTTTCCGTGCCCGCCATTTGCCAGCGCAGCGATCTGGCGCCGGGGGCGGTGGACCTGCTGGATGCGGCGGCGGCCCGGTTCGATCCGGTTGCCTCGGCGGTCGAGGTGCCGACGGGCGTGGGGTTCTGTATGGCGTTGGCTCCGCGGTTTCTGGCGCAGGTGCCGTTGCTGGATACGGTGTTCGGACGCGGGTACGGCGAGGAAAATGATTGGTGCCAGAAGACGCAGGCGCTAGGCGGGCGGCATCTTGGGGTGGGCAATATCTTTGTTGAACACCGCGGCGGGGAGTCGTTTGGTAATGTGGCCAAGCAGCGGTTGCTGGAAAAGAACCTGGCTGAGATCGCGCGGCGTTATCCGACCTATGACCAGCAGGTGCAGGATTTCGTGTTGCACGATCCTTTGGCGACCGCGCGGCTGGCGTTGGGGATGGTCTGGGCCGGGGCGCATCAGACGGACCCCGTGCCGGTCTATCTGGCACATGCGATGGGCGGCGGGGCCGACAACGATCTGAACCGCCATATTGCGCAGGATATCGCTGCGGGACGCGCGGCGGTGGTGATCCGGGTTGGATTGCGCATTCGCTGGCAGATCGAGTTGCACACAGAGCATGGTGTGACGCGCGGTTTGAGCGACGACACCGATTTTCTGGTGGCCATGATTGCCCATCTGCCCCGGCGGCGGATCGTCTATTCCTGCGGGGTCGGGGACCGCGATGCGGTGGGCCTGCCTGACATTCTGTTACGGCTGGCCGATCATGGTGCGCATCCAGTCGAGATCCTGATGCATGACTATTTTCCGATCAGCCCGTCTTATACGCTTTTGGGGTCGGATGGGGTCTATCACGGGGTGCCCCGGGCGTCTGATCGTGCGGGCTGGGCGTTGGCGGATGATCCGGCCCATCAGGTACGGCGTTCGAAAGGTCGGCCTCCCGTGACGCTGGCCGAATGGCAGGACGCCTGGGGGCGTTTGATGACGGCGGCCGCGCAGGTCACGGTGTTTTCCGAGGCCAGCCGCGATATTGTCATCGCGGCCTATCCGCAGGCGGAAAAGGCGCTTTTGGTGGTGCCGCATGCGCTGTTGCAGGTGCCGGAACGGATTGACCCGGCTCCGATCGGGCCCGAGGGGCCGGTGATTGGCGTCTTGGGGAATATCGGGGTGCAAAAGGGCGCAGCGGTGGTTCAGGCGCTTAGCCGGGAACTGTCGCGCAGCGAAACCGGGCGGGTGGTCGTGATCGGCTATATGGACCCCGACTATCGCTTGACGGCGCCATCGCAGGTACATGGCGCCTATGAGCTGCGCGATTTGCCGGGGCTGGTGGCGCGGTATGGTATTTCCTGTTGGCTGATCCCGTCGATCTGGCCCGAAACGTTTTCCTTCACCACCCACGAGGCACTGGCCACCGGTCTGCCGGTGTTCGCGTTCGATCTGGGCGCGCAGGGCGGGGCGGTCGCACAGGAGAGGGCCCGGGCGGCGGCGGCCAACACGCCGGAAGAGAGGATTGGGGCGGTACTGCCGCTGTCAGAAGGGCAGGGGGGGGACACAGGGGGACTGAATTCGGCATTGATCCTTGGCCATCCTGCGCTGTCAAAGGAGACGGTATGAGCGACGCACCACAGTTGATTTTGCATGTCGGGGCCCCGAAATGTGGCAGTTCTGCCCTGCAGACCGCGCTGAGCATGACCCCGGATCTGGTGGATGAAACCGGCCGCAAGCTGCGCTATACCAGCTGGCGGCAGTTGGCTGCATCCGGGTTGGCGGTTTATGGGCGTGATCTGACGATGATGGCGCAATCTTCGGCCTATGGGTACGTGAGTTGGCCCAATGTGCACCCGGATGATACCGGGTCACCAGTGTTTCCCGCATTGAACCGGGTGCGGCGCACGGGCCTGCGCAAGGGCCATGTGCCGATTGTGTCGAGCGAGGGCTGGATCAACCGGGCCGCACTTTTTGCGCCGCATCTGGAACGTTGGGGACATCCGCCGGTCGAGGTGGTGGCCTTTCTGCGTCCGGTGGTGGATTGGTATAATTCGGCGTTCTGGCAATGGGGGATCTGGCAGGTGCCCAGCCTTGATGCCTGGATCAGGCGCAGCAATATGTCTTATCGGTTTGGGATGGATCTGGAGGCCTGGGCGCATATTCCCAATGTGCGGGTGCGATTTGCTTGGGCAAAGCCCGATACGGTTGCACAATTCTCAAGCTGGCAGGGCGCGGATTTGCCACCTGCGCTGACAAGCAATGTGTCATCTTCGCCGCCTTTGATCGGGCTGCTGATGCGGCGCCGGCGGCTACGCCCCAGCGGGCATGATGCGGCGACGGAATTCGTGGTCCAGCGCTGGTGTCCGCCGGTGGCGGGCCGCAGGCTCTGGGCGGTGATGGCGCGCCATGTGCATCAACTGCGCCCCGTGGTGCAGGAAAACCTGAGCGCGCTGCGCCGCATCGCTTCTGATGATGCAATGCGGGCGGTCTGCGAAGACCCGCGGTGGTTTGACGAGCAACGCTATCATGCGGAGATCAATGCCGGGGTTTCGCCGCTGAATGATCGCGGTCAACTGGCGGCGTTGCATGGCTCTCTGGCCGTCGGATTGCAGCGCCTTGCCGAGGTGGCGGGGACGAAGCCGCCTGATGTGCCGATCTGTCCCTCGGAGGCGGCGGATCTGGACGAATGGGATGCGGTTCTTCTTGCGATGCTGGAGGCGTTGCTGAAGGCAGATCGCACATACCGCGAGGCCGCCCGGAGCGGGATCGGGGGGCTTTGGTTACGGTTGGGGGATCGGCTGTTGCGGGCGCAGGATCACTGGTTCAGCAAATCCCGGTGATATCTGCGCAACAACAGCAATCCGAGGCAGAGGCAGACAAGGGCCACGCCAACCACGTAGGTTTCGCTGATATAGGTTGGCCGATATGTCGGATAAAATCCCGACCGCATCAGCCCGGTGATGTGGATCAGGGGATTGTACCAGAGGTAGTCCTGAAATCTTGAGGGTATGTTTTCATAGGTAAAGAAGATGCCCGACAGAATGAATAGCGGTGTGGTCACAATGGACCATGCCCGCTGATATATGGGCAGGCGCGTAAACAGGAAACAGTTTAGTGTTCCGATACTTAGACCGATAAGTGCGGCGAGGGCATAGGCCTTGATGATGATCAGGAAGTCCAGGCTGGTTCTTGTTTCGTACAAGAGCATGATCGCGGTGAGCACGATATATCCCACCAGCAATTTGGTCATGAGCTCAAGGATGAAGCGCGCCAATAGCGAGTTGAGATAGGTGACAGTAGGGTAGGCCAGCAACGGGCGTGAATAGGTGAGCCCGCCTGCCACTTTGTTTTGCACCGCAGCATAGAGCATGAACGGCAAAATACCTGTGGCATAGAACATCGGGAAGTTCACCCCGATTGCGGGCGATCGCATGACTGCCGAAAACACCATCGACATCACCGCGATACTGGCCGCGGGTTCGACGATCGCCCACAGATACCCGGCAGGAGAGCTGCCATAGGTCGCGGTCATTTCCCGCAGGATCAGAGCAAGGACCGCGCGGCCACTGCCAAAACGGCTGCGGTGTTGGCGCGGCTGGGCGGGTGGATTAAAATTGTCTGAAGCCATGAGGGAGCGGGCCGATGTCTATGGTGTCCTGAGGCTTGTGCGTATATCATCATGTGCTGAATGTGAACGGTTTTGCGAAAGGCCGCAGCGATGTCCTCTTCTGCTTCGAATGATGCCGACAAGGCTACAGACAAGGCCGCCGGGTTGCGCGTGGTAGGTCACGGCGCACCAAAACCGCCAACCCCGGTTTCCGTGCAGTCCTTGCCCCGGCCGGGTGGCACCAGGAGCAATTCGGCACAGCGCCCGCCGGTGCGTGGCAGCTACCTTCGGTTGCGGCATTTCGTGATCATGTTCAGCTTTCTGTTGTGTATCGTTGCCCCAAGCGTTGTCAGCGGCGTTTATCTGTGGACGGTTGCAGTGGATCAATATGCGTCAAGCGTCGGGTTTTCGGTCCGGCGTGAAGACGCGGGATCGCCCACCGATGTGCTGCGCGGGTTGACCGATTTTTCGGGCTCCAGTTCGACCGATACCGATATCCTGTATGAATACTTGCAAAGTCAGAAGCTTGTCAGCGAGATGGATGAAGAAATCGGGCTGCGCGAGCGCTGGTCGCGGCCTGTCGATGATCCGATCTTTGCTCTGGAAAAAGACGCCTCGATCGAGGCGTTGATGGAGTATTGGGATCAGATGGTGCGGGTGTCTTATGGTACGGGGTCGGGGTTGATCGAAGTCGAAGTGCGTGCTTTTGCTGCCGAAGATGCGACCCTGATTGCCGAGACGCTTTTTGAAAAAAGTTCGGATATGATCAACGAGCTGAGTGCCGTCGCCCGTGAGGATGGCATTCGCTATACCGAAAGTGAATTGGCCGAGGCCGAAGAGCGGCTTAAATCGGCGCGCGAAACCCTGACCAAATTCCGCAATCTCAATCAGATTATCGACCCGGAACTGGACCTGCGCAGCCAGGCCGGATTGCTGGCCAATCTGCAGGCGCAAAAGGCCGAAGCCTTGATCGAGCTGGATCTGCTGCGCAAGACTGTACGCGAGGGCGATCCGCGGATCGAACAGGCTCAGCGCCGCCTGGAAGTTATTGATGAACGCATTGCTCAGGAACGCCGTGCCTTGGGGGGATCCAGTGGGGGACGGTCCAGTGGTGATCAGGACGGCGATCAAGGGTTTGCCGAATTGATCGGGGACTACGAACGTCTGGTGGTGGATCGCGAATTCGCGCAAGAGGCCTATATCTCGGCGCGGGCGTCACATGACAGCGCTCTGGCCGAGGCGCGCCGCAAGAGCCGGTATCTGGCCGCTTATCTGGAGCCGACAAGGGCCCAGAGCGCCGCCTATCCCGAACGCTACACGCTACAGGTGGTGATCTCGCTCTTTCTGTTCCTGCTCTGGGGGATTGCAGTGTTGGTCTATTACTCGGTCAAAGATAGACGTTGAGGAGAAAGATTGGTTGTGACCCCATGTTCCTTCCAATCGGTCCTGTCGTGAGGGCTGTCTTGATCTGAAATCACCCCGCGCGGCATGCGCACGGGGTGAAAAGCGGGGCGGAAACCGGGCTGGACACATGGCTCACTATACCACGAGCAGTCTCAGCTCGATTAGTCGATGCCAAAGAGGTCGCGGGTAAACACTTTATCGGCGACATCCTTGATCTCGTCCACCAAACGGTTGGAAACGATGAGATCGGATTGCGCCTTAAAGGCGTCGAGATCGTTCACCACGCGTGAATGGAAGAAGTCGGGCTCTTGCAGCACCGGTTCGTAAACGATGACTTCGACGCCTTTGGCCTTGAGCCGCTTCATGATCCCCTGGATCGAACTCTGGCGAAAATTGTCGCTGCCCGCCTTCATCACCAGCCGATAGATGCCCACCACCTTGGGGCCCTTCATCAGGATCTGATCACTGAGGAAATCCTTGCGGGTGCGGTTGGCGTCGACAATCGCGCGGATCAGGTTCTGGGGCACGTGGTTATAGTTGGCCAGAAGTTGTTTGGTGTCCTTGGGCAGGCAATATCCGCCGTAGCCAAAAGAGGGGTTGTTGTAATGCCCGCCGATGCGCGGATCGAGGCTGATGCCTTCGATGATCTGGCGGCTGTCCATGCCGCCCGCCAGCGAATAGCTGTCCAGCTCGTTGAAAAAAGCGACCCGCATGGCAAGATAGGTATTGGCAAACAGTTTGATCGCTTCGGCTTCATTGGGGTCGGTGAACAGCACTTCGACATCCTTGTCGATCGCGCCTTCCAGCAGCAGGTCGGCAAAGATCTGCGCCCGCTCGGATTGTTCGCCGACGATAATGCGGCTGGGGTGCAGGTTGTCATGAAGTGCGCGGCCCTCGCGCAGGAATTCCGGGGAAAAGATCACCTGATCGGTTTCGAACTGTCGACGAATGCTGCGGACATAGCCGACGGGGATCGTCGACTTGATGACGATGGTGGCGCGGGGATTGAGCGCGATGACCTGAGCGATCACCGCCTCGACGCTGGAGGTGTCGAAGTAGTTCGACTTTGGGTCGTAATTCGTCGGGGTCGCAACAATGACGTAATCGGCGTCAACATAGGCCTGTTCGGGGCTCATGGTCGCATTCAGGTTAAGCGTTTTGTTGGCCAGGAAGTCCTCGATCTCGGCATCAACGATCGGGCTCTTGCGGGCATTGACCAGCGCGACCCGCTCCTCGGAGACGTCCAGCGCTGTGACCAAATGGTTTTGCGCTAACAGAACGGCGTTGGAGAGACCTACATAGCCCAGGCCCGCGATTGCGATCTTCATGTCAAATCCCTTTTAGAAATAGAGTGTTGTTGGTTTTCAAGGCAGATTTCGTTATGACGCACCACGGAAGTCGAGGAGGTGACGGGTCTTGTTTATCCGCAGATGCTGCGGGCTGCAATCTCTGGGTCGACCGACGGATATGCGCAAGATCCCGAGGACCAGATGGCCGGACATCTGGTCGGACCTCTGTGGTGTCGCAACAGGTGATATCACGGGACCTTGGCGGCGATCACCTGAGCATGGATTTCAGCATATTTGAATGCGGTGTCGCGGCTGGCTTCCGTTCGGGGGGGCAAGGTTGCGTGACCTTCTATCAGGTGAGATCGGGGGGGCGAGGTCCTGTTTCAGCCTGTTTCGACCTGTGACTGCGGGCCTTTGCGCGGCTGTGGCGCGGGTTTTCGCCACCTTTTCGGGCAATCTCTGCGGGGGGTATACAGTTTGCGAAGTTCTTCCTTTTTTTGTGCCGGCATTCTGTATAGACAGTCAGCGAACAAACCATCCAAACGACAAAAGTTTATATTATGCTGACCATTGAAGAGACTGGCCTGCCCGGTGTTGTGATCCTTACCCCCCGACGCTTCGGCGACAATCGCGGCTTCTTTTCGGAAAGCTGGAACAAGGAGCGGATGGCTCAGAACGGGCTGGATTACGATTTCCTGCAGGACAATCATTCGCTCAGCCGTACCGTTGGTACCGTGCGTGGCCTGCATTTCCAGTCGCCCCCCCATGCCCAGACCAAGCTGGTGCGTTGCGGACGCGGCGCGCTGCTGGATGTGGCGGTCGATATCCGCCGCGGCAGCCCGACCTATGGTAAGTGGGTGGCCGAGGAGCTGAGCTTCGAGAATGGCAAGCAACTGTTGATTCCCGCAGGTTTCCTGCATGGGTTCGCCACGCTCGAACCAGACACCGAGATCAACTACAAATGCACCGATTATTACGCGCCCGAATGTGACGGGGCGGTGCGTTTTGACGATCCCGATATCGGGATCGACTGGCGCGTCGACACCAGCGCGGCCGTGCTCTCCGAGAAGGACGCCGCGGCGCCGCTTCTCAAGGATTTTGACAGCCCGTTCACCTGGGAGGGTTGAGAATATGAAGCTTCTGATCACCGGCGGCGCCGGTTTCATCGGGTCGGCCGTTGTCCGGCTGGCCGTCAGCCGCGGCCACGAGGTCGTCAATGTTGATGCGCTGACCTATGCTGCCTGTCTTGAAAATGTCGCCACCGTGGCCGACAGCCCGCTGTATGCGTTCGAACAGGCCGATATCCGCGATCGCGCCGCGCTTGACCGGGTGTTTGCCGCCCATAAACCTGATGTGGTGATGCATCTGGCAGCCGAAAGCCATGTGGACCGGTCGATCGACGGGCCGGGCGATTTCATCGAGACCAATATCACCGGCACCTACAACATGCTGGAGGCCGCGCGCAGTTACTGGGTGGCCCAGGGCAAACCGGCAAACTTCCGTTTTCACCATATTTCCACCGATGAGGTGTTCGGATCCCTGCCCAATGATCCGTCGGTGATGTTCACCGAAGACACGGCCTATGATCCGCGCTCGCCCTATTCCGCGTCCAAGGCCAGTTCCGACCATCTGGTGCGCGCCTGGGCCGAAACCTATGGGCTGCCGGTGGTGCTGACCAATTGTTCAAACAATTACGGTCCCTATCATTTCCCCGAAAAGCTGATCCCGGTGGTGATCCTGAATGCGCTGGCGGGCAAGGATCTGCCGATTTACGGCAAAGGCGACAATATCCGCGACTGGCTTTATGTCGAAGATCACGCCGATGCGCTGTTGCTGGTGGTGCAAAAAGGCGAATTGAACCGCTCCTACAACATCGGCGGCGAAAACGAGCGCACCAATCTGGAACTGGTCAAGACGCTCTGCGCCATTCTGGACCAGAAGCGCCCCAAGGACAGCGGGTCCTACAGTGATCAGATCACCTTTGTCACGGATCGCCCCGGCCATGATGCGCGCTATGCCATCGACCCATCCCGCATCCGCGACGAGCTGGGCTGGCGGCCCTCGGTGACGGTCGAGGAAGGTCTGGAAAAAACCGTGCAATGGTATCTGGACAATGAGGCCTGGTGGCGCCCGCTGCAGGCGCGTGCAGGTGTCGGCCAAAGGCTGGGCGTGAAAGCGTGAAGACGGCGGCGGGGCCAGACCCCGCCAACCAAATTACCGGTTTGTAATTCGGACGAATTCTCTTTGGTCCAAAAAACATGTCTGAAATTTTGACCCAATCATTGACACAGAAATATAGAGGAACACCCCATGAAGGTACTCGTTTTCGGTGAGATCGGCCAAGTTGGTCAGGAACTGCAGCGCCGTGCGGGCGATGTCGAACTGGAGGTGCGTGGGCTGGAAGAGGCAGATTTTACCAATCCTGATTCCTGTGTTGCCTTTGTCGAAGCAACCGACGCCGATGCGGTGATCAATGCCGTGGCTTATACCGCCGTGGACAAGGCCGAAGAACAAGAAGATCTGGCGTTGCAGATCAACGGCACCACCCCGGGGGCCATTGCGCGCGCAGCAGCGGCCCGGGGGCTGCCCTTCGTGCAAATTTCGACCGATTACGTGTTCGATGGGGCAGGGGAGACAGCCTTTGCCGTCGATCACCCGACAGGGCCTTTGGGCGCTTATGGGCGCACGAAACTGGTGGGCGAAGACGCGGTGCGTGCCGCTGGCGGCCCCCACGCCATCCTGCGCACCTCCTGGGTGGTGTCGGCCCATGGCAACAATTTCGTCAAGACCATGCTGCGGCTTGGTGCGGAACGTGACCGGTTGACCATTGTCGCCGACCAGATTGGCGGACCGACCTGTGCGGCGGCAATTGCCGATGCCTGTCTGAATATTGCCGCACAACTCTGTACCGACCCAGGCAAGTCGGGCACCTATCATTTCTCTGGTGGTCCCGATGTCAGTTGGGCCGATTTCGCCCGCGAGATCTTTGCCCAAGGCGGGCTTACCTGCGAGGTGGCCGATATCCCGTCCACCGACTACCCCACTCCGGCGGCACGACCGTTGAACTCGCGCATGGACAACACGACAACCGAAAAGGTTTTCGGCATTGCACGCTCGGATTGGCGCACAGGCTTGCAGGACATTCTGGCGGACCTGAAGGTGGCAGCACAGTGACCGGATTACTGCGATACGCCCGACAGGAAGACGTGACCCTGTCGACGAACAAGGCCCATACCCATGCCGCGCATTACGCGCAGGTTCACTATAAATCAGGGGCCATCTACAGCTTCATTCCCAAGAACGCCTGTTCGACCCTGCGCTATTCCATGGCGCGGGCCAACAATTGCCTGGCGGGGCCCGAAGACTGGACATGGATTCACCTCAACAACGGTACCTTTTCGGCGACACTGCCGGATCTGGTGCGCGCGCCTTTCAGCTTCGTGGTCCTGCGCTGCCCGCATGCGCGACTGGCCAGCGTTTTCCTCGACAAGATCGTCGACAAGACCCCCGAGCTCTGGCAGCTCTACCGGCTGACCCGCGACGGTTTTGACCCAGATGAGCTGACCTTCCGCGACTTTGTCACGCTGCTGGATGAGGACAATTTGCTGTTGGCCAATATCCACTGGCGCCCCCAGGTTGACTTTCTGGTTTTTGAAACCTATTCCCGCGTCTTCGCACTCGAAAACTTTCGGGATGCGATCCCGACGCTGCGTGAAGACATCGGATTTGAGGTGCATGATGCCCGGGCCCTGACCGGACATGGCACTGATCGGGTTGCGCTGCTGCGCACGGGTAATTTCTCGGACATGCCGCTGGCCGAACTGGCGGCACAGAAACGTGCGGGGAAATTGCAGGCGCATGCGCAACTGTTTGACGACGCGCTGAGCGCCCGGGTGGCCGGGCTTTATCAGGCGGATATGGCATTCTACGCTGCGCATCTCGATGCGCAGATGCTGACATTCCCGGAATTCATTGAGACATAAGGCAGGTATTTTCCGATGACGAAACGCAAGGGCATTATTCTCGCAGGCGGCTCCGGCACACGGCTCTACCCGATCACCATGGGGGTCTCGAAACAGCTGCTGCCGGTCTATGACAAGCCGATGATCTACTATCCGCTGTCGGTGCTGATGTTGGCCGGGATCCGCGAGATCTGTCTGATCACCACACCACAGGATCAAGATCAGTTCAAACGCACCCTGGGCGATGGCAGCCAATGGGGTATTTCCCTGACCTATGTGGTCCAACCCAGCCCGGACGGGCTGGCTCAGGCGTTCATTCTGGCTGAAGACTTCCTTGATGGGGGGCCTTCGGCGCTGGTGCTGGGCGACAACATTTTCTACGGTCACGGGCTTCCCGACATGATGGCCGAGGCCGATGCACGCACCACCGGCGGCACGGTCTTTGGTTACCGGGTCGCCGATCCAGAACGCTACGGTGTGGTGGCTTTCGACACGGATGGCCGCGCCACTACGATCATCGAAAAGCCTGAGGTGCCGCCGTCGAACTATGCGGTGACCGGGCTGTATTTCCTCGATGCAAGCGCCCCCGAGCGGGCGCGTGCGGTCGAACCCTCGCCGCGCGGAGAGCTTGAGATTACCTCGCTGCTGGAAATGTATCTGGGTGAGGGCCAGCTTGACGTGAAACGTATGGGCCGCGGTTATGCTTGGCTCGACACCGGCACCCATGGCTCGCTGCTGGACGCGGGCAATTTCGTGCGCACGCTGGAGAAACGCCAGGGCCAACAGGCGCTGGCTGCCCCGAGGAGATCGCCTTTGACCAGGGATGGATCGACCGCGACCAACTCGCCGTTCGCGCCGAAAAATTCCGCAAGAACGACTATGGCCGCTACCTGATGGGGCTGTTGAAAGGCTAGGACCAGCCAACGCGAAAAAGATGCAAGACATATCCGGGGGCAGGATATCGGGTCATCAAGTCCCGACTCTGGTCCAGCCTTTTCCCGATTGTTTGCATGGCAAGACAATGAGACTTATAATATTCGCCTAACGCAAGCCAGCCCAGGCTTGGTGAGACTGGATTACAGATACCATGTGTGCGACCCCCACGCCCTCCGAAACGACCGACAAAAATGGCAACACCGTAAGCATTGAGAATTCAAGCCACTTCCGCGTCAGCATCAGTGGGCGCAACAATACCATTCGCATTGCAAATACGAATGCCACAGCCCGGGTCAACATCCACATCCGGGGCGATGGCAACATTGTCGACATCGGGAAATGTATCCTGAAGGATTTTAACCTGTCCATCGGCTCTATCAGCCGGTGCACGGTGTTGAACTCAGGATCGGCAACAACTTCTCGATTGAACCGGGCGGGCATTTCGAAATCTACACCAACTTTGCCAAGGTCAATATTGGAGAGCAATGCATGTTCTCCAGAAACATCACCCTGCACTTCGGCGACAATCCGCATCTGATCTTCGACCAGGAGTCCGGGGCCTATATCGACGGGTCCGGTGGGGTCAGCATTGGCCGCAAGGTTTGGGTTGGTGAGGGGAGTTACCTGTCTAAGCGCGCGACTATCGCCGACGAAAGCATCGTGGCGGCACGTAGCGTTGTGACACGACGATTCCCCGACCCCAACTGCGTGATCGGCGGAAACCCTGCCCGTGTGGTCAAAAAAGGCGTCCAGTGGTTCCGCAACCGGACCAGCATGACGAGACCCAGCAGCTACGCAACGGCAATCGATGCTTATGATGTCGGCGTCGAGGATCGCCAATCCGGAAAAACGCCCGTCATTCCCGAAATACCAGAAATCGCGACTGATGGATCGACCTGGTCGGAGAGATGGCCCGAAAAGACGACACTGCTGCTCGGGATCGGCGCAATGAAGGCTGGTACATCCTGGCTTTATGATTATCTGAGCACGCATCCATCAATGCACTTCAGTCGCCAGAAAGAGGTGCATTACTTCGACGTGATGGCATCCGGATCCGAACGCCATCACTTGAACTCGAAGATCAACATGCTGTCAGAACGCGTGGCCGAGATTCAGAACACACCTGCCCAGGATATATCTGCCGGGATCAGAAAGGTGGAGGCTGCGCTCGAAGCCATTCAGATCTACAAGAATGAGTCTGGTACCCATGAAGAATACCGCAAATACCTGACCAAGGGGCACGTTTCGCAGAAGATCATTGGCGACATTACACCATCCTACTGTGCCCTGCCCGAAGAGCGGCTGGCCGAGATGTATGCGCTTGCACCTTCGGTGAAGTTCGTCTTTGTGATGCGCGATCCGATTGACCGGCTCTGGTCGGCGGTGCGCATGCGTGCCCACGAACTCGACGGTGATTTCGAAGCCACCTGTCGGGCCTTGGCCAATGAGGTCATCCAGAACAAGACACATCCGATGCTGACCCGGTCCGGCTATAAGGATACAATCGAAAAGCTTCGCAGGGTCGCCCCGGAAGAAGATCTTTTGTTCCTGTTTTACGAGACCATGTTCACCCAGGATGTGCGCAACCAGATCTGCGATTTCCTTGGCGTCCCACATCACACCGGATCTGACACCAAGAGGGTCAACGCCGGTCGCCCGGCGGATATGCCGGAAGATATCCGTGCCGGCTATTACGCGTTGCTCGAACCGGAATACTCGGTCGTGCGCAAGGCGTTTCCAACGTCGGTGCCGGACACGTGGTATGATCCGCGCACTTGATGAGCTTCAAGGTCAGGAGCGCCTAGTCACCCGAAACAGAATTTGCCACCATTGATGTGGGGCAAATCAGGAGGTGGGCTTCGGTTGCAATTGAGCTTAGCGATGAAGAGCGGTCGCTTTCGGACAAGTGCCGGATTGTGCTGCGCTGCGCGGATGGTTTGATCAGCAAAGAGGTTGCCAAGGAACTTGGTCGTGCCGAGCATACCGTTGGCAAGTGGCGCAGGCGGTTTGCCGAACATCGGATTGAAGGTCTGTCGGACGAGTTACCGCGCAGGCCGCCCACGTAGCATTTCCGACGCGCAGGTTGCCGGGATCATCAAGCAGACGCTGGAGACCACACTGAAGGATGCGTCCATTGGTCGATGACGGCCGAAACGGGGTATTCACACACGACCATTCGCAGGATCCGAAACCCTACAAATGGGTCAAATCAGCCGACGAAATCCTCGCTTCTGCCTGAAGACAATGAACCGAACTTCGATTCTGGGTGACTAGCGTCCTGACCCGTTTCACAGGCCAAGCGCCTGACGCAAGCCGGGAAAGCGTTGCGCGCTGTCTGGTTTCGTCCAGGGTGGGAGGATTGCCCACCGGCAGTTTCAAGGTCACAGGCAGCCCCGTGTTTGGCGCAGGGCTGCCTCCAGTTTCAGGATCGAATCACAGCGCTTTCAGCATATCGTCGAATTCGCCCAATACATGCTGCAAGGACGAGCGCGCCTGAACCTCGCGCATGATTTCGCGGGCGTAATGCCATTCGGGTCCGCCCATGCTGTCGCGGGCGTGCCGCAGTGCCTCGGCGATCTCCTCCGGGCTGGCGTCGTTGTCCATCAGGTAAGGATAATCTGCGCCGAGATAGAAGGACGCATCGCCTGCCGATTTCTGGATCATCATGTTGGCACCGCGATGGGCGGCGACAAAACCTTTCAGGAACGGTTTGGCACCGTCGATGCCCCTGCTCTGGCGAAACGCATAGTGAAAATTGTAATTCTCAAGCGCATTGATCCAGTCGTTGCTCGGTTTGCTGGTGTCTACCAGGTTGAAATCGACCAGTTCCTCGATGTCTTCATGCTGGATCGTGTTCACCAACTCGCCGAAATATCCGGCGCGGAAATCCTCCGTCGAAGCCTCTTCGCAGCGGGCAATCCGGGTGTCGACATGGTGGGTGACATGGCTGGCCGGAACGTTCGGGAAATACGACAGATAATCCCGGTAACCACAAAGCGACGAGGCCATCAGCATGTCGATTTCACCGATCAGTTCCTTCCTCGGCGGCTCGTCAACGAAATCCGCGATCAGGATGTTGTCGCGGCGCAGAGCGCGCAACTCATCCGGTGTGGTCATCTTGAGGAAGCCCTTGGCCAG
This sequence comes from Phaeobacter sp. J2-8, assembly GCF_022867865.1. Lineage (GTDB taxonomy): Bacteria > Pseudomonadota > Alphaproteobacteria > Rhodobacterales > Rhodobacteraceae > Marinovum. The sequence goes on from NZ_JALIEC010000012.1 coordinate 53,987, forward strand.
AACCACCACATTGTTGTGGATCTCTGCCGGATCGCTGACATAACGCACTTCACGCGTGCCTTCGTAATGGTCTGCAACAATTCCCGAAAGCTGCTGACCACGCAGGATGGTCGACCCGGCGCGGCGAAATTTTCGTGATAGAGGAAAGTGATGTCACGCGCCCGGTTTTGCACCGCTGGCGTATTCAGAAGCGGGTTGACCTCATCCTCTGGCCGCACCCGGCCATCGCTGTGCGGAGCCTTGAAAAAGAAGATGTTTTCGCGCGAGGTTCCGAAATCTCTGGAAAGAAGGCCAGGACGCACCCCTGTTTTCCAAACGAGATAGGACAGAGAAATCTGGTCGCGGCTGGAAAATTCGCAAATATGATCCCACCATTTTTCCATGAAGTCACTTAAACCGGGCTCCATATGGCGGCGCCAGATGAACGAGGCCTCGAACATTCCGGCATTGCGCGGTAAACCCTGTTCGCCATAATGCTGAATCTGGGCGAGGATCTTTTCAGGGCCGTGTCGACGGTGGGCAATGATTGCGCAAACCTCGGTAAAGGTGTCGTCACGTAGAGGATGCTGCCACATCACGAAATCCCCACCGGCAAGGCAGAAATCGATCAACTCGCCGGTACGGCCCAAAAATACCGTGTTGGCATCGACAAACATCGAATATTCGTAATCCTGCAGGTACTTGTGCGGCAGAACCTTGAATATCTTGGCGTTCAGATTGTCGGTCGGCTGACCGGGGTCGACAATGACTTGGCGCCAGCCCTTGGCCTGACGCTGGCGGTCGGTGAAACAGATATAGTCGATGCCTTCGACCGGATTGGTAACCGGGTTCAGTTTGTCGATATCGCCGAACAAGGTTGTATAGATACAGATCTTGCCGCGCACTTCCGACCGCTTGGACCCTGATTGTCCTTCAAGATCATCCGCCTCGATGGTCTTGAAACCGTCCAGGGTCTTTGATTCACGATCCAGGTCCAGAAAGGAGGTTCCGTGCCGACAGGAATCGTCACCGCGCTTCGCTTCTTCCCAAAACTTGGTCCACAGTTCCTCGGCGCGGTCCCATTTGCCGCTCAAGGTATAACTCGTGGCCAGCGCTTCATTCAGCGCCCGGCTTGTGCCGAATTTGCTCAGAATTCGTTTGGCAAAGGACGGCATGATCGCGTAATCGCCGTTCTGCGCCGCGCGCTTCAGCACCGCGTAAAGAAGGCTTTCCTCAATGTAGTGGTTCTTGAAGAAACACTCTATGCTGCCCCGGTCTGCGTCCGGGTTCCCAGCAATAACCGGGATTTCGTCGGGCCGGAACTTTGCGCTTGGCGTGCGTCCCAGGCGACTGCCGATCATCCGATAGTGCTGCTCGGCCTCCATCCCGGAACAGACGACATCGGGATATGTGGTCTGATACCATTCTGCATCGAACAGAAAATGCCGATTTGAAAGGGCCTGCCATTCTTCTTCGGTTGGCTGAGCCGAGGAATCCTCGCGGTGGCCGGCATGAAGATAGTGGGCCAAAGAACAAATGGTTTCGCGGACCACGTCGCGGCGGCGCAACTGGTAATAGGTTGTGCTGAACTTTGGGCTGGGGTCGAGTTCGAAGAGATCACCGTAAAGCACGAAATGATAGACATCGTCCATTCCCGGCACCATATAGCGGCCGGCCGATTTGCGGTAATACTCGCGGTCGAAGAAGTCCGAATTGACAATCGAACGGCACCAGTGCTCTGCCTCCACATGACGGCGTATCAAATCCGCACTGCCGAGTTCCAGAATACGCCAGTGGTTGGCGGGGCCATGTTCGCGCAGGGGAAGCACCAGGAAATCGTCGGACTTGTATCCCTGTCTTTCGGTCAGATAGGTATTGGCCGCCATAGATTTGCTCAAGGCGCCGAAGACCCGTTCCAGCGTATGTGCCAGCGCGCCATCGCCGCCGGTGCTCATTTCTTCGCCGCGTGTTTCTTCGAGGAATTGCGGTGACAGCTCGGCAATGTCCTTCAGCATGCGCCCGGCAATCCAGAACATCGTCCCGGTAAAGAAGGGCCAGTCAGTCAACTTGATTTCCAGAGTCTCCAGCAGTGAAGCCATCCGATCCCGGTTGCCATACATCAGCGCATTGGCCGAGCGCAGTTGGAACGCCGTTCCCACCATGCCGGCATCCGGGTCGTCGCGAAAGACTTCGGTGATCTGTTCGACAAGGGCGGTGCTGCCGCACAGCCCGTCCAGCATGATCTTGCCCTGATCTGCGCGCAGTTTCGATTTCTGGTTCTTGGTATGCAGTTTCAGAACTGCGTCGTAGCGATACAATTCCTTTTCGCGACAGATCTGGAGAAACGGCAGAACGTCCATCCCCAGATTGGGCGTGACAACAACTTCGGCATTCTCAAGATCCCGCGCCGCCCATTCCGAGATCAACCCATGGATTTCTTCCCGGCAGGTGATGAAATAATCTGCACCCTCGGGGATATTCGCGAGATACCCTGCAATATAGTCCCACATGTCTTCGTAATAGACATGAATACAGACTGCGATTTTATTGCGCCTTGCCATTTTTTCAGTCCTGTCATTCTACTGGCCGGAACGAGGCCAACATTGCCCTCGACCGGTATTCAAATCAATTGCGCGACACCGCCAAGGACGGCTTGATGGAATATTCGTCGCGCTTACCCTTGTCTGGGCCGCGACGGGGAATCCATGTATCGTGCCGCGACACAAAATTATGCTCAAAAACCTGGCATTCCTGAATATTTCGGACACGCCAAACGTGGTCCCGAACCAATCGGAAGGCCAAGTCACATGGATCATACCGCGTAATAACTCCGGTACCAGTCCACGAAATGCCGGACGCCTTCGGTCACCGGCGTCGTTGGCACATGCCCGGTCAATTGTTTCAAAAGGGTTGTATCCGCCCAAGTGGCGGGCACGTCACCGGGCTGCATCGCCATCAGATTGCGCTTGGCTGGTTTTCCGATGGCAGTTTCGATCGCGGTGATGAAATCGGTGAGCTGCACTGGGCTGGAATTGCCGATATTTACCACCCGGAATGGAGCCACCGGCGACAGGTTGTCCCCCATCGCTACGGAATCTTCCGGGCTGGGGCGCACCGGTACGGTTTCGGCCAGTGCCATGATCGCGGCGACCAGGTCGTCAATATAGGTAAAGTCGCGCCGCATGTCGCCATGATTGTAGACGTCGATCGCTTCGCCCTGCAGGATGGCCCGGGTGAATTTGAACAGCGCCATGTCGGGCCGTCCCCAGGGACCATAGACCGTGAAGAATCGGAACATCGTCACAGGCAGATCATAGAGATGGGCATAGCTGTGCGCCATCGCCTCGGTGGCCTTCTTGGTGGCCGCATAGAACGACATCTGATGGTCGGCGCGCATCGTTTCGACATAGGGCATTTCGGTATTGGCCCCATATGCCGAAGAGGTCGAGGCCAGTAGCATATGGCGCGGCGGGTGCGCGCGCGCCGCCTCCAGCAATTCGAATGTCCCGGTGATATTGCTGTCAAGATAGGCCCGGGGATTGTCGATCGAATATCGCACCCCGGCCTGAGCTGCGAGATGGATGACCAGATCGAAGCCCTCTTCGGCAAAAAGCCCCATGAGCAGTTCCGGTGTCTCGACCGCGTCTTCGACAAAGCGAAAGGCGTCGTTCTCAAGCAGATCGCTCAGACGGGCCTGTTTGAGGGTGACGTCGTAATAGTCGGTCATCGCATCAAGCCCGACCACCCGCCAGCCTTGTTCCAGAAGGCGGCGTGAGCATTGGGCGCCAATAAAACCGGCGGCCCCGGTCACAAGAGCGGTTCGCATTGTGTCTCTCCTCATGGTCATGAGCGGTGCCCGCGCAGCCAGTCAACGACGGCGCGGGCGGGTTTCGTCATGCGCCAGGTGGTGCTGTTGCGCAGATCTTCGATTTCGGCGGCCAGAGAGGCGATCGTCTGGTCCTGTTCGCTGCGCAGCTTCTCTTGTGCGGCGCGGTTGGCTGTGGCCTCTTGGGTGAGTTTTGCCTGCGCCGCAACGCCGGCCTCTTGTGCATGGCGCGCCGCGTCCCGGTCCTTGGTAAGCTGGGCAATCTTGGCCGCGTCGGCCTCTTGCGCCTGTTCGCCCTCGATCACCAGTTTGGCCAATTGCGCCAACTCGCGTTCGCGATCTTTGGCTTCCCGTTCCAGCCGGTCGCGCCGGGTGACAGTGGTCGCAAGATCGGCGGTCAGGGTCTCGATCCGGGCGGTTGTTTCACGCTTCAGGGTGTCGCGCGCGGTTGTCGCCGCCTCCAACGCGCGTTCGCGATCCCCGGCTTCCCGTTCCAGCCGGTCGCGCTGGGTGACGGTGGCCGCAAGATCGGCGGTCAGGGTCTCGATCCGGGCGGTTGTTTCACGCTTCAGGGTGTCGTGCGCGGTTGTCGCTGCCTCCAACGCGCGTTCGCGATCTTTGGCTTCCCGTTCCAGCCGGTCGCGCTGGGTGGCGGTGGCCGCAAGATCGGCGGTCAGGGTCTCGATCCGGGCGGCTGTTTCACGCTTCAGGGTGTCGTGTGCACGTTCCAAGGTGTCGCGCGCGGTTGTCGCCGCTTCCAGCTTGCGCTCCAACTCCGACACTTCGGCCTTCTGGTTGGCAAACTGGGCGCGTGTTGCCTCGACCTCGGTTGCCAGACGTTCCCGGGCCTCGCTATGCTCAAAGATGATCCGTGCCATATTTCCCAGCTCTTGGCGCGAGATCAGCTCGGATTCCTCCAAATCAGCAAGCCGTTGTGCAAGCGCGCTGCGTGCGCGCTCTGCCTCGGTCATTCCGGCCTCATATTCTGCGGCTCGGATTTCGGCGGCGTTCCGCGCGGCTTCTGCGGTTTCGGCCCGCTCCAGCGCCTGATCCGCCTCGAGGCGGCGCTGTGCAAGGGCGCTGCGGCCCTGAGCGACCTCGTTCTGGGCGGCCTCCAGGGCGGCCTTTTGTTGCGCATTTTGCGCAGCTTTCTCATTCAGTTCTGAGCGGATGTCTTCTATGGAGCTGTCCAAAATCTGTTCCCGTTGACGTGCTGCGTCCAGTTCCGCCACCAGTGTTTCGCGGATCTTTTCCGCCTCGGCCTTTTGCGCGCTTTGTTCCGAGATGGTATTATCGCGCTCTTTGATCCGGTCTTCCAGCACGGCGGCCCGGCGGCGTTCAGCGTCCAGCGCCGCCTTTTCTGTGGCCAGTTCTGCGGCGCGCGCCATGGCCTTTTTTTCGGTCTCTGCTTCCAGTTCCTGCAACAGCTGACGCGTCGTGTCCAACTCTGCCGTCAGTGTTTCCTGGGCCCAGTTCGCCTCGGCCCCATGCGCCTCCATTTCTGCAAGGCGGGTGTCGCGTTCCTTGATCCGATCGCTCAGCACGGCGGCCCGGCGGCGTTCAGCGTCCAGCGCCGCCTTTTCCGTGGCCTGTTCTGCGGCGTGTGCCTTGGCCTTTTCTGCGGTCTCTGTTTCCAGTTTTTGCAACAGCTGACGCGTCGTGTCCAACTCTGCCGTCAGTGTTTCCTGGGTCCAGTTCGCCTCGGCCCCACGCGCCTCCATTTCTGCAAGGCGGGTGTCGCGTTCCTTGATCCGATCTCTCAGCACGGCGACCCGGTGGCGTTCAGCGTCCAGCGCCGCCTGCACCTCCTGGCGGGCCTTGCTCAGATTGGCATGTTCCTTGGCCTGCGCCTCTAGCTGTGACATCCGCAGACGGGCGGTATTCAGATCGGTCTCCAACTTGGGCAATTGGGCCGAGATGGCCTGCATCAAGGGGCCAAAAACCGGAGTGGCAGCGTCAAACTCGTTCCGGATGCGATCCAGTACTTTATGATCCGCACGGGTTTCTTTCGTCCGCGTCCACCGTTCGAAGATCTCATAGCTTTCGCGAATCCAGGTGGAAAGTGTCGGGTTTTCCGTGATCTTTTCCGGCAGTTCCTTGTGGTGGCGAAGTGTGCCCGACAGGAAGTTTTCGATCTCTTGTGCCGCCCGGTCATCAAACCGTGGCCAGACAAGCCCCAGCGTATCCCCGGCACCATTTGCCACGCCCACCCAGTTCTCCAGCAGCGCGCCATAACTGGTCACATGGCGCGTCATGCCCCGGCTGGCCCGTTCGGCATCAAGCACATGGCGCAGCCACAACAACATGGCCTCGGCCGGTGGGATGCCATCGCGCGCCTCAAGGGATTTGGCGACTTCCAGCGGGTTGCGATGCGTCAGGATTGGCCGGATCTCGAAGCCGGATTGTTCTATTACGTCTTGCCAGAACGGCATCAATCGGCACATCCGCGGCTCTTTCAGCATCACCAGCGCGGCATTGCCGAATTCTGTCTCAAGCAGCGTTTTTGCCTCGTGAGCAAAAGCCTGGCTTTCCGGCGAAGCAAACCAATTGGCATTCATCGGACGCCAATCGCGCCAGTTTGATTGTGACGCTGCCAGAAGGCGATCATTGAAGCGGCGCACGGCCTGGCTCTCGAAATAGCCGCCGGGATTGTCTTTATGCGGTGTCATCACCTGCTTCGGCAGGTTGCATCCCAAATGGTGCAGCACCCCCCCAAGCGCAGAGGTCCCCGACCGATGCATGCCTAAAACAAGGACCATGTATCGGGTCGGGCGGGCCGTTATTGCCTTGTCTGATTTTTTCTTATTCATGATAAAATCTCTCAACGAAAATCGGTCTGCTCAGCCTTCCGGGCGTAACTCGTTTTCAGGCTGCGCCCGATTTGGCACATCCTGGGGATCGGGGGAACCCTGCAACACCTTCGCCACCCCGAATATTTCCGGCATGGTTTGGATCGGCCTGTCAAATGGGCATTCGACTGCACAATTGATCTGCTGCAGCACAGGCCGCAGGGCCCCTGACAGCTGAATTCTGAGGGGGCGGCGGGAATTGCGCTGCGGTGCCGGGGGCGGTTTGGCCGGGTGGCTGATCTTGCAATGCCTGCCACCACCGCACCATTGCCCGTGTGACCTCTGGTGTGGTGTGGCGCCGCACCATGACCCGGCAATCGGGTCCGCCGTCCGGGGCAGGGCAAAAGGCAAGCGGCGTTTGTGCCGCGATGGCGGCCGTGACAAAACGGTCGAGATCCCCAAGGATCGCAAGCGCAGGATCGACCCAGACGCTCCATTCATAATCCGGGAAATAAAGATGTGGCAGCACCTGTGCCCGCAGCGCGCCCGCATCACCCGGTTGGTCAAAGGGAATGCCCTCCCAGGCGCATTCCGCAGACAGGGGGGTCGTGCAAAAGGCAAAAAGGTCGAAATTTTCGAGTGCGCCCTGCGGCTGTGCCAATCGGGTCTGACCGTCGGGACAGGTTGTATAAAGTACGTAGGGTTTGCGGTAGTTTCGCTGCCAGCGGGCATAGTAGGCGCAATCGGGGCCAAGCGCATTTTTCAGATAGCTGCCATCCGGGTCGGGAAGGTAGTCGATCTCGCCCCGATCATGCCCCGAGGCCAGCCCCGGGCGCCCGAAACCGCCTTTGATCCCCAGGCTGAGCCCCGGATGGCCATCAATCAACCGCTTGCTGCCCTCAAAGCTTTGCCACCAGTGGCGATCAACCAGCCCGCGTTCGCGGATATGGGGAAATCCTGACCGGCAGACCGCCTCGAGATGGGCCCAGGCATGGCCGCGCCGAAAGGCCGACTGGGCAAAGGCGGTATGCTTTGGCTGGTGCCCGTGTTTCCAGGCGCTGCCGCGCAGGTGATAATAGCGGATGTCCTGCAGACCGACGAGTTGGTAATTGTCGAGAAACGGCAGCAGATATTCGCTGTAAAGTGGCGCATACCAATCGTCATCCTCGAAGATAAGCACCTTGTCCGCCTCGATATGCGGCAATCCGGCAAGCAGGTTGCTCGACAGGGTATGGGGGGGATCTTCGGGGTGCGGCGCGCGGCGCACATAGGTTGCCTGCTCTGGCAGGGGCATCTGATCCGTCAGGGGCACCCGGCCATCATCGACAATAACCCATTGCCGTGGTTGCAGGCTCTGGTCTGCAACCATTTGGGCGCAGCGGGCAAAGGCCGCCGCCCGATCCCCGGTCGGGGTGAGGATGGCGTAATCGGCTGATCTGGTCATTGGTTTGGCGGCCAACCGCCCATAGCCCAATCCGTGGTTCGAACGATGGTGCGTCTTCGCAGCGCTCTTTGGCCCCTCTTTTGCAAGCATGGCATCCAGCCGGGCCGAAATCCGGCGGTGGTGCAGCGCCTCGAGCACCTCCATGATTGGTCGCGCAGTGCGCGGCGCGGCGGCGGGAAAGCCATGTTCGGTCAGGATCTCGCTCTGCGTCTCGGCCGCTGAGGCAAGCGCGATCCTGCCCCCCATCTGATGTGCCAAAAGGCCGAACAACCGCTCTACCGCATGGGCAAGACGGCCGTCCCGCGCCACAGGCCCCTCCGCGGTTTCAGGCTCACGTCGGAAATCTGCAGGCCCGACACAGGACATCACCCGCTCGGCGAGATTGCTGCGCAGCCAGAAACAGGTGCCGGCGAAAATCCCCAATCCTGCCCGATCGGAGCGGCCTCGTCAGCTGCCCCGCCCGAGCTTTCGCGGGATGTTGCGCCTGTGGTCTCACCCGGAAGATTGTTTCCGGTCAACTCTTTGAGCGCTGCACGATTGTCCATGAGATGCGACGGTCCGTGCAGAAAAAGCTCTCGTGCGCCCCCGAGAAGAATCTCGGGATCTTCCCTGAACAGCCGCACGAAATCCGTCACCCGGTCGGCATCGCCGACAGTCCCCATCAAAAGCGCATCCCGCCACAGCATCGGAAGCTTGTTTCCGCCCTTCGAGTGGAGTTTGCAGAAAAAGCGGTATTGTGACGGGTCAATCTGCTCGAGCACCTGTAGAAAGGCACCCACGTCCTGCCCGACATTGTCGACCGCCATCGGGATCGCACCGGGAAAACTGTCACGGATCAGGGCCTCGGAGTGGTGCTGGGAGTTCCGCGGATAGCTCACATATTGATCGACACCGTCGGGAAAACACGCCAGCGCGCGGCGCAGATCCGCAAAACTGTCGCGGTGATAGGCATGGGCGATCACCGCGTAATCGGTCCCCGTGCCTGATCCTGTCTCAGGTTCGGTCTTTGCTTCTGCATCCAGGTGATGCAGCAGCGGGTTGAGGGTTTGGGATGCGATTTCCGGATGCGCCTCAAGATAGGCACGGGTCGAGAAGTCCGGCCCCGGATCACGGCCAAGCCGGGCACCGATGCGCAGGAAATGTTCGGCCGGGTCCAGTCCGCAAATCGCAACGTCGGGGAAACGCTCGAGATACCAGTCCCGATTGAACAGTTTGCTCTCGGCGATCCGTCTGGCGTCGTCACTGGCGTGCAATGTCTTCCCCGTTGGTCTTGCCCTTATTGGACCCGCAGTTGGGCCGGAAAGGCGATTGCGGTGTTAAGTGCCGCACTTTCACCGTTCGCGAAACCCCGTGCCGGGGACCGCGGCGATTTCCGCCCGGTCTGTGGCAAATTCGCAAACCAGATCACTCGCGGATACGCGCCTTGGTTCACCTGATCGCGGGCCCATTTGTGACATGGCACCGACAGCGGCGGCGGGTGATCTCTAACCTTTGGCACCCTGACCGCGTGAATAGATATCTTCGTAGCGGATGATATCGTCTTCTTCGAGATAACTGCCGGTTTGCACTTCGATCAGCACCATCGGCACCTTGCCGGGGTTTTCCATGCGGTGCACGGCACCCAGCGGGATATAGACGGATTGGTTTTCGCTGAGCAGTTTGACCTCGTCGTCGACCGTGACTTTGGCGGTGCCGGCCACCACAATCCAGTGTTCGGACCGGTGGTGATGGCTTTGCAGGCTGAGCGAGGCGCCGGGATGCACATGGATGCGCTTCACCTGAAAACGATCGGCCAGAACCAGGGTTTCAAACCAGCCCCAGGGGCGGTGATCGACCGGGAAATGCTGGGCCTGTTTTGCGCCGCGCGCCTTGAGCACGTTGACCGCTTTCTTGACATGCTGGCTGTCGGACATATTGGCGATCATGACCGCGTCGCGCATGGCGACGGCGACCGTGTCTTTCAATCCGATGGCGACCAGTTCGATCTCGTCGGTTTCCGACCGCAGCAGGGTGTTTTCGCAGTCAAACCCGGTGGTGTGCTCAGAGAAGGCGTTGCCGTTTTCGTCCTGTTCGGATTCCTGCCAGACAGATTCCCAGCTGCCCAGATCGGACCATTGCCCGTCAAAGCGCACGACGCTGACGTTATCGGCCTTTTCCATCACCGCGTAGTCGATGGAATCCTCGGGGACCTTGGCCCAAAGATCGGCGTCAATGCGGGTAAATCCAAGATCTTTGGTGCCCGCGTCCAACGCGAGCTGAACCGCGTCCAGAATGGCCGGGGCATGGGTGCGGAAGGCGGCAATCAATGTGTCGGCACGGGCCAGAAACACACCGGCATTCCACAGGTTCTTGGCATCAGCAAACAACGCTTCGGCGCGGGTTTCGTCCGGTTTTTCGATAAACCGGGTCAGGTGGTGCACGCCGGGATGGGTTTCCTCCCCGGCTTCGAGCCAGCCATAGCCGGTTTCGGCGCGGCTCGGGGCGATGCCAAAGGTGATGATCTGGCCTTCTTCTGCGGCGACGCGGGCGCTGTTGACCGCATCGCGGAACGCTTGTGGATCTGCCACGGCGTGATCGGAAGGCACCAGCAACAGCATCGCCTCTGGGTCGCGTCGTGCGATCAAAAGCGCGGCGGCCACGGCGGCGGGGGCGGTATTGCGCCCTTCGGGTTCGATCATGATGTCGGTCGCCTTCATTGCGACCTCATCAAGTTGTTCGGTCACGATAAAGCGGAAATCATTGCCCGTCACCAGAACCGGATCGGCAAAACCGGTCCCGGTAAAGCGCTGCGCCGATGCCTGAAACAGGCTTTGTTCCCCCACCAGATCCGCGAATTGTTTCGGGAAGCTTTTGCGCGACAGGGGCCAAAGCCGAGTTCCCGATCCGCCACAAAGAAGAATAGGGGTGATCATATCGGTACTGCCTTTCATGCAATCACAGGAGAGAGAAGCGCTTCGCATACATCGTAGAGGTAATTGTCCCACGCGGTATATGTGTCGAAGATGGCGCGCTCATTCTTGTCGAGTTTGGCCACAGCAGCTTTGTAATCCTTGGAAACATCCGGTGCTTGGCTCATCGAGCCTGGCGCGAGGTCCAGGTCTTTTTTGGCCAGCCGGTCCAACAGTGCAGCAGAATTTTCGGCAAAGCCGAAGATCATGTCGGGGGCCAGTGCCGTGTGCAGCGCGCATGTCAGCACCTCTTGTTCCTGACCGAGGCTGTCAAGGGTCCGTTGTCCGGCCAGGCGACGGATCTGGCCATTGTCCAGTTCCAGTCGGTGCGCTTCGGATTCAAGGCTGTACTTCAGATAGGTGCCAAAGCTGGTCTTGTTGTCATTCTCTGATCTGCATGCCTGTTGATAGAGCCGATAGAGCCGGTCGCCGGGGCGGCGGATCGTACAGAGTCGCAGATAGGGCACCCCCAAGGAAGGCCCGACATCCCCCGCCAGATCGCCATAGACATAGCGCAGCTTCAGCCGCTCGGGGCGGGGTTTGGCACATAGCGCGGCAAAGCTTTCATCATCGACGACGGTGGCGGGTTGCAGATCGGTGGCGGTGGCCAGCACCTCGAACAGACCCGGATCGACGGCTTCCGGGATGCAGATATGCACCAGGACGGGCTTCAGTCGCGCATTGAAATCCGAGCGGATCTTGTCGAACTTGCGATAGAATTCTTCGGAGTTCAGCAAGGTCTGCCGCAGCGTTGCCAGCTTGTCATGCCGGTTGCTTGCATTGGTGATTTCATCCGGGGACGGGATCCGTTCCAGAATTACCCGGTAGGCGCTTTCAACTTCGGCCGGGGTCAGAGCCATTTTGCACTCACACCTTCGTCCAGAGCGACATATGACGGATCATGCAAAAAGCTCGCGGGCACGGTCGTAGAACTTGCGATCATACTGGATCAGCTCTTCCATGCTGTCACGGGTTTCTTGGCTGGGTTTCTGCTTGTCGATCTTGCGCATGTTCGGGTCGGATTTCATGAGATCGTCCAGCACCTGATGCTTGCGCAATTCCACCGGGCGCTTACATCCAAGCGTATCGGCCAGGCGGTCCACATCCGCATTATAACGATCCATGAAGCCCACAAAAGTGAATTTCTCCAGGTTGCGCAAGGCCTGTTCCATCATTTCATCCATCGAGGCGTCGGGCAATCTGTTGCCCTTCATCGAGGGTGCAATCTGGGGCATGTCCGAGAAGTAGCGCACAATCGCATTGTTGACGCCGGGGTGTTTGCGGATGTTGGGGTGCGCAAAATAGGCATCGATGTCATATTCATTGGCCCAGCGCGGCAGCGTCAAATTATGACGCTCGATGATATCGGGGGCATGGGCGCGGTGGAAATGATACAGGGAAACCAGGCGATCGGCGGGATCGCGCAGGAACGAGATCATGCGTTTCGGGCCCGGTATCAGCGTGGTGGCGTAGAAGTCGTAATGCCCCGAAAACACCAGGCTCGAGGCCAGATTGCCCGCCGTATAGCTGTAAAGACCATTGTGGCGTTCGGCATGCATGTTGTCCGGTCCGAACCATTGGCCCAGCATGTGGTGCAGCGTGGTGCCACCACATTTCGGAATATGCAGGAATACCACCCGATCCGCATTGCAGGGTTGCAGGTTCTGCGCAAGCTTTTGCAACGAGGGTTGGGCGGATGCGGATATCTGTTGCGCGCGGTTTTTGCCCGAGAACGGCGCATAGCGCTGTGCAAATTCCGAGGATTTCAGAAACACCCTGCGCACGCTGTCGAGCGAGTTATGCGCGGCCTGCATGCGTTCCACCTCACTGTCCGAAGGGATGCGATCAAGGAACATTTTATAGCAGAGCCGGATATCATGTTTCGTCAGGTTTTCGGCGGCAGGCGTTTCCTGAGGTGTTTCCGGGGTGGTCATCGGCGTTTCCTTCAATCGATGGCTCTGGGCGCAAGGGGGCGGTCAGTTATGCCATCTGGCCTTTTGGTTCTGTTGGGCGGGTTGGTGCCGCGCGGAGTGCTCAGTCTTACAACCCGGAAAGGATCTCGCGCAAGCGGCTGCCGTAGCGTTGTGCAATTGCTTTCGCCGAAAAGTTTTCATGAATGAAGTTTCGGGCGGCTTCGGCCTTGGCGATGCGGGCCTGAGGGTCGTCATAGGCCGCACGCAATTGTTGTGCGGCATGCTCAACACTCGGCTCGGCCCATTTCGCGCCCTTGCGCACAAAGATGTATTCGCCGTGGCGCAGCTGGCTTTCTTCGTAATCCACCAACCAGGAGGTTTCTTCAGAGCAGAAATCCATATTGCCCGAATAGGCGGTGCAGATCACCGGAACGCCCAGGTTCATCGCCTCGATCATACCAAAGCCCCAGCCTTCGGACTTGTGCAGCGAGATGTAGCAATCCGAGCCGCATTTCAGCTGCAACAGGTTATGATAGCTGAGCGTTTCGTTCATCACCACGATGCGCGGATCGGCCGACATCATGGCATCGACGCGGTCCCAGAGTTGCACCTGAACCGGGTCGAAAACGCTGTCGCGGTTCTGGGTTTTGACCACCAGACGCGCCTCGGGCACGCCCTCAAAGGCCTTCTGGAACGCCTTGAGCACCGAAACCGGGTTCTTGCGCTGCACGAAGGAGAAGCTGTCAAAGGCCACCAGACAGACATAATGGCTGTCGTCGAACTGGAAGCGGCGGTTGACGAAGGCGCGGCTGTCTGCGCGGTTGATGTCGTCGTTGGCCTCGTAGCACATGCCGACATTGACCACCGGCTTGGGGCTGCCATCGGGGTGTTTCGCATCCGGTTTGTAGATATCGACGCCGTATTCGGTCGAGACCCAGATCTCGTCCAGCAGTTCCATGCCGAGGTAATGGCAATAGGCGGGCTGATCGAGTTCCCAGTAGAAATAGCCGATGTTGTAGGCGCCCGAGAAGACATCCGGCTGATAGGCATAGGCCAGCGGGGTGCTTTCGGCGTTCAGGTGGATGATGTTGACCTTGGCGGGGCCGTAATCCTCGATCATCGTGTCAGAGCTGAAGCCTTCGGGGGCCGGGTTGTCGAGGTCGAAATCGACACCGCGGATCGACAGGCCGGTTTCGCGCAGGATGGCGGCAGAAAGCCGGGTCGCCTGACCCAGGCCCGAGGCCTTGGCCAGCGGGCCGATTAATTGCACGTCCACCTTGGGGCGGCTGGGGTCGGGGATCGGCATGGCGGCGGCTTCGAACCGGTTGCCGTCAGGATCGCGGGTCATGAAGCTGTAGCTGTCGAGATCGAAATCACGCTTGCGCAGCAGCGCGCTATAGCGTGTGCGGCTCATGCGGATCGGGGACCGGGCAGGCTCGGCCTCGGTTTCGGTGCCATCCTCCGCATCGCTTGCATCTTTGGCGATCAGCGGATCTAAATCCTGAAGGTCGTTCAGGAACCGTTCAAATTCGGATACGCCGGTGTCATCGGCATCCAGCAGTTTGTTGATCGACGCATGCGGGATATAGCGCAGCAGATCCGGGCGTTTGATCGCCGCCAACAGCATTGCCAGCACCAGCATTTTGCGGCCTTCGGCGGTGCCGGGACGCAGAAAATGGAGCCGCGGGCTGTCGTTGAAATAGCGCTCGGTGAAATAGCTCAGCGGATAGGCATCAAGCGGCGCGAGGGATGCACGCCGCGCAGCAGATCGGCAAAGCGGTTGGGCACCAGGCAATCTTCGAAATACATATGCGGGCTGTCTTGGTGGGCCCACCAGAACAATACCTGCAAATAGCTGTCGCGGTCATTGAGATTGAGATGACCCATCATGTCGGGCCGCCCGGTAATGCGCCACCACATGATCCGGCTCATGGTAAAGGTCTGACCCGCCATCACCACAGGTTCGTTCAGATAGTCGAGGATTTCGGCGCTCAGCGGCACGCGGCGCTTTTCCTGGGCGCGATAGGCCGTCAGATACCAATAGAGATAGCGGTCCTTGCTCTCGAGCTCGGGCTCCACCTCATAGCTTTCGTCCATCCGGTAGCGGTAGCGGACATAGTCGAGATAGGCGGGATGGCCGCTTTTCGGGATGTCGGGAATGATTTTATCGGTCGAGAACATCATCGGGTGACGTTCAAAGGCCGGTTTTTCGATCATTGGCAGCGGCCCGTCGGGGACGGGGGTGTCTTCGAGCATCTCCTGGAGCAACTCGAATTCGTCTTTCATGGCCACGCGGGTCGCGGCCATGTCGTTCTGGACGATCTTGGGCTCGTTGTGATCAATGTTCAGCACCATTGTGCCGATCTCATGGATCTCGCTGCCGTGGGTCCGCACCGAGATCTTGCCCTCGGCCGCCTTGATCCGTTCGAAGGCGGTTTCGGACAGGTTGAAGTTGAACCCGCATTCGACTTCGCCGCCGGTGGCGCTGCGCACGTCTTCGCGCACAGCATTTGCATAGCCGATTTCGACAATGTCATTGCCGGCATAAAGCGCGACCTGCACCCGGCCTTTGCCGGTGCGCCGGTCGACAACCCAACCCCGCAGCAACCCTTCGGAGGTCAGCTCATCCAGATACCCGCGAAAGGGCCCCTGTTTCTGTCGGCGTTGCAGCGCACGTGATGCTTTTTGGCAGGCACCAAGACACGGTCCAGAACTGCGCCAAAAGGCGTTTTTTCTGCATTGCTCACAGTCAGGAATCCTTTTTTGAACGCGGCTTAGAACGCGCGGTTCAGCCGAGCGCGTCGTAATCAGATTTGGCCATCATCTCAGCGAGTTGATGAACGTTGACCTGTGGCACCCAGCCCAGCTTTTCGCGGGCCTTGGAGGGATCACCGATCAGCAGCTCAACCTCGGCCGGGCGATAGAATTTCGGGTTCACCTTCATCACCAGCTTGCCGGTTTTGGCATCTGTTGCGGTTTCGGCCTCACCTTCGCCGCTCCACTGGATGTCCATCCCCAGCGCCGCGCCCGCCGCAGTAAAGAAGTCGCGGATGGTGGTGGTTTCGCCGGTGGCCAGCACGTAATCGTCGGCCACATCCTGTTGCAACATGCGCCACATGCCTTCGACGTAATCGCCGGCAAAGCCCCAGTCGCGTTTGGCGTCCATATTGCCAAGTTCAACCGGCTTGTCGCCACCACGCGCCAGCGCGGCCAGACCAAGGGTGATCTTGCGGGTCACGAATTCCTTGCCGCGCAGCGGGCTTTCGTGGTTGAACAGAATGCCGCTGGAGGCATGCATGCCAAAGCTTTCGCGGTAGTTCATGGTGATGTAATGGCCATAAACCTTGGCCACACCGTAGGGCGAGCGCGGATAAAGCCGGGTGGTTTCGGATTGCGGCACTTCCTGCACCAATCCGAACATCTCCGAGGTCGAGGCCTGATAGAAGCGTGTTTCGGGGCGCAGGGTGCGCAGGGTGTCGAGGATCTTGACCACGGCCATCCCGTCGACATCCGCCGTATAAACCGGCAATTCCCAGGACGCGCCAACAAAGCTTTGCGCCGCGAGGTTATAGAATTCGTCCATCTCGATGTCGCGAATGACGCGGAAGACGTTGTTCTGTTCGGTCAGGTCGAACTCGTGCAGATGCACCTTGTCCGCGATGCCCAGGATGTCCAGTCGGGTGGTTTCAGGCTGCGAAATGCGCCGAACCCCGCCGTGCACTTCATAGCCTTTTTCAACAAGGAGCTGAGCCAAATAGGCGCCGTCCTGGCCAGTGATTCCGGTGACGAAAGCTTTTTTCATCAAATCCTCGAACAATTGATTTTTTGGAGTACCTAGTATGGGGCTTGCCGAAAGGCAATGACTTTGCCCCGGCGGCGGACGGGGTGTGGCGGAGGTGTGTCACAGCGCCCGCAAACGCGGTCGAGATGGGTTCGGGTCTGCCCAATTAACAGGCTTGCATTCAGGTGCGAGAGAGCGAAATCATCAGGATTTTGGTGATTGGATTCGCGACTGTTGCATTGATGGAACGTCTCGAGGTGGATTTTTTTAGGAATATGAAAAGGAGTTTCCTGTTATCACTTTAGAGACGAAATTACGTTTCAAGGTGTGGCACCTCTTTCCGGGCTGTGGTCCTTGCATTTGTAAAATTTGGGACCGTAGGCTTGCAGAAAACAGTTAGATTAATCCAAAATAGGTAGAATAACGCATGGATGATTTCCTTTTTCCCGAAGTCTATGCGCCCGATGCGCTTGAAGCTGTTCGCAACGATACTTTGGAAACCGCGCAGCTTTTGGGTGAAGGCAGTTTTGACATCGATGGGCTGGGCCAGGATTGGTACCGTATCGAAAGTCAGGCGGGGTTCATGCGCTTTGCCATGACGCCGGGCGCCGAGCCGCTGAATTTGGACATGGAGCTGTATGACAGCAACGGAAACCGCATTCAGCGCGATGTTGCTGCCAGCGGAATGGAAGATTTCGACCGCCGCATTTCGGAAAACGGTACCTATTATCTGCGTGTCTTTGCCGCCCCTTTGGGCGACAACCCGCCTTCGGATACAGAGCTTGATTACAGGTTGGATATCGATCTGCCCCAAGTGGTGGTTGATGCCAATGACAGCATGGCCACGGCCACGGATCTGGGCGCGGGCGGGTCGGGTGACATTGTCGGCACCGGTGTTGATTGGTGGCGGGTGACAAGCCCCTCGGGCATGCTCAACATCACGATGACGACCTCGGAAAACCTGGATGATCCGACCGATCCGCGCGATGATATCCGCAACCTCAACATGGAAATCTACAACAGCGCCGGCCAGGTGGTGAAGTCGAATTTCTCGACGGGCGTGACGGAGGATGTCACTTACTTGGCCCCTTCCGACGGTGATTATTACGTCAAGATTTACGCCGCCCAGTTCGGGGGCGATCCGGCACCCGACAATGTGGTTCTGAGCTATTCGCTGAACGTGGATTTGCCCGAGGTTGATACCGTCACCGACAACAATGACACGATCACCACGGCAACACCCCTGGGCGAGGGGCACCATGTGGTGACAGACGGGATCGGCACCGATTGGTATCGGATCGACAGCCCGGCGGGGATCATGAATTTCCACATGGCCCACACCGGCGGTCTGGCCCCCGACGGGACCGAGATGAACCTGAACATGCGGCTTTATGATGCCGACGGGAATCCGGTGCGCAACGGTTTTGCCGAATTTGCCGATGAAAGCTTTGAATACCAGTTTCCGACCGCCGCGACCTATTATCTCAACGTCTATTGGGCACCATATCCCGATGGTGCCCCGAACGGCACCCGTTTGAATTACGAGCTGAATATCGATTTGCCGGATGCTGTTGCCAGCGATGGCAATGACACCTTTGCCACCGCGATGGATCTGCCCGAAGGCGTGGCGCGCGACGTGGTCGGCACCGGGGTGGACTGGTGGAAGGTCAACAGCGCCCATTCCGGCCTGATCGAAGTGTCGCTGACAGCCGCCGAGCATCTGGATGATCCCAATGACCTGCGCGATGACCTGCGCAACCTGAATATCGAGATCTACAACAGCGCGGGCGAACTTGTCCGCTCGAACTTCTCGGACGACATGACCGAGACGGTGCAATATCTGGCGCCGGTGGCCGGGGAATATTATTTCAAGGTCTACACAGCCCAGTTCCGCGATGACACGCCGGAAAATGTGCTGCTGAGCTATACGATCAATTACGATTTGCCCGGGCCGGATAATCGCAGCGACGGCAATGATACCCGTGCCACCGCCGAGCGGCTGCGCGTGGGCGAACACATCGTGACCGAAGGCATTGGCACCGATTGGTACGAAATTCAGACCGGCCCAGGCCGGATGGATTTCGAGATGACCCATACCGGCGCCACCACGCCGGATGGCATGGAAATGAACCTGAACATGCGTCTCTATGATGCCGACGGCAATCCGGTGCGCAGCGATTATCAGGAGTTTACCAACGAGGCTTTTGAATTTTATGCCTCCCGCACATCGACCTATTATCTGAATGTTTTCTGGGCGCCTTATGACGGGCAGGAACTGCCCAACGGAGTGTCCCTGAATTACGAGCTCAACGTCGCCCTGCCACGCAAGACATGGTCGAACGAGCTGGACTTCGGCCCGATCCGCAATGCTTCGGTTGCGGTTTATGACATTGACGGCGACGGCAAGGACGAAATCTTTGTCGGTACGGTCAAGGGGCTGGATGGCGAAGCCAACGAGGTTCTGCCGGCCGGTCTGGTGGTTCTTGAGGATACCGGCGGCGTCAAGTGGAGCCAGACCTTCGAAGCGATGTCCACACCGGATCCGGTCACCGGCAAGATCTACAACACGACCTCGGTCAGCACCGCGCCGGTGTTCTCGGATCTCGACAATGACGGTTCGATCGACATCGTCGTGGGTGTCGGCGCCGACAACCGCAATGAATTTGCCCCCGCAGGCCAGCCCGGTGACAAGGGCGGCATCTATGCGCTGGATTCCGATGGCAACATCATGTGGAGCTACATCACCAAGGATTCCTTCGGTCGCCAGTCCGATCCGGATGATCCCGAATCCCCCAGCGGCCCCGATGGCCGCCCCGACGGGGTTTATGGCACACCGCGGGTTTTCGACATTGATGCCGATGGCCAGCGCGAGGTGATCTTCTCTTCCTGGGACCACTATCTCTATGTGCTGGACGGGGCGACCGGTGAATTGGAATTCACCGTTGACCTGCACGACACAGCTGGCGCCACACCCGCGCTGGCCGATCTGGACGGTGACGGGCTGTTCGAAATAATCGCACCTGCCGACATCACCGAAAACGCCCGCGCCGGCATTCCGATCCAGGGCGGCATCCTGCACGTGCTGAACAACTACGGCCACCAGACGGTCGCGGGCTGGGATACACAGGTCGGCACGTCGACCAATGCGGATTTCCGCGGCAAGCTCGAGGAACAATCTCTCTGGTCCAGCCCCAAGGTTGTGGATCTGGACAACAACGGCACGCTCGAGATTGTACAGGGCACCGGCAACTTCTTTCAGGATGAGCGCGGCGAATACGTCAAGGTGTGGAACACCGATGGCAGCCTGAGGTTCCAGCTGGATACCCGGGGCCGGGTGCTGGCCAGCCCGCTGATTGCGGATCTGGATGGCAATGGCAGCCCGGAAATCATTGCCGCCACGCTTGAGGGGTATGTCCATGCATGGTCCGCCGGAGGCGGCACATTGTTCTCGACCCAGGTCATGCCCTTCGACAACGACACAATGACCGGTCTGCCAGATGTGCCGATCGCCCGTCAGCCCATTGCTGTGGATCTGACCGGTGACGGCAATCTTGAAATCATGGTCAGCATCGGCTCGCAGATGATTGTGCTGGACCAGAAGGGCAACCAGATCACCAATACCGAACTGGTCGAGCGGGCCTTTAACAATTATGCCGGATCGCCGGTGGCCCATGACATTGATAATGACGGTTATCTGGATCTGATCACCGGCGGCACCAATGCCGATCAGGATCACGCGGTTGTCTATCGCTGGGAAAATATCGTCGACACCCAGGTGGGCGAAACCCGGATTGCCGAATACCAGAACAGCCAGTCCCTGCATGAAATCCAGGCCTTCGTGGAACAGATGTATGACACCATTCTCGGCCGCGACCCTGATGCGAACGGGCTGAACAACTGGACCGACCGGCTTTATACAGGGGTGCGCAGCGGCGCGGATGTGGCCCGTGGCTTTATCTTCAGCCCTGAATTCCTGGCGCGGGGGTTGACGAACGAAGAATATGTCGAGGTGCTGTATGAGGCCTTCTTCGGTCGTAAACCGGATGCGCAGGGCTTTGCCCGCTGGACTGGAGATCTGGACAATGGCCTGAGCCGTGATCAGGTTCTGCAGGGCTTCACCGGCTCTCCGCAGTTTGCAAATCTGTCCAGCTCCTACGGGATCCGGGCAGAAAGCAAATCCGGCGCTGCTGACGATTCCGATGTGTTGATCGGGGATCTGACTGACAGCTCGGTTCTGCGCGGGGGTGACAGCAATCAGATCCTGAAAGAAGGCACCGCTGCCGTTGATGCATTGGTGTCCAATGGCAAGGAACTGACGGGGCAGGTCTATCGTCTCTACGGCGGCACGCTGGGCCGTGAGCCGGATGCGACAGGCTTCACCAACTGGTATGACGGGCTGGTCCGTGGTCAGAACGGCACTGGCGGGGTGACTTTGCTGCAAGCTGCCAATGCCTTTGTGAATTCAGCAGAGTTCCAGCTGAAATATGGCACGCTGGACAATGCTGCGTTTGTGACACAGCTCTATCGCAACGTGTTGGGCCGTGAACCGGATGCAACAGGTCTGGCCAATTGGACCGGGCGGCTGGAGAGCCAAGAGATGACCCGTGCCCAGGTTGTGCTGGGCTTTGCCCAAGCGGGCGAATTCCGCACCGCAACCAATCCGTTGCTGGACCAGTGGATGTACGATGTACGCCCTGAATGGAATGATGTGCTTGAAGGCGGGGCAGGTGACGACCAGATGAACGGTCGTGTGGGCAGTGATACGTTCGTGTTCCGTAATGGGCAGGGCGGGTCTGATGTGATCCACGGGTTCGAACCTTGGGATCGGGTGCAATTGTCGGGCTTTGGTTTCAACACTGCCGCGGATGCAATGGCCCATATGACCCAGGTTGGCGGGGCGGTTGTGTTTGACCACGCCGGTCAGGTCATCACCTTCCGCAACACCTCAATGGCTGACATGCAGCGGGTGGGATTCAACGTTTCGTAACGTTGAACCTTCCCCGGTTCGCTGAGTTTTCCGATGGCGGTTTCATCCGCCATCGGGGTCCGGGCCAAAGGTAGAGGTCCCGACACCCGATAGCCCCCGCGCAGGGGTGATCTGAAAAAGCGTGTTTCACACAGGGGCGGACCGATCCGGTCAGCCAGCCATCAGTCAGACAGCGACAGCCGCTTCAGCCGCAACCCCAGTGGTCTGTTGTCGGTGTTGATCCCCAGCTCGGCCGGGGAGCGGGGATTGCGGATCTCCAGTGTGAAACGGCGGTCGGTGTTGTCGCACCAATCGGGCAGCGCGCAACGCCATTGTCCAGTCGGGCCCGCGCCCTCCGCACCGGAGGTGAAGCGCCAAGTTGCCAGAACCTTGTCTTCATCACAGATGTCGACCTCAAGCGGCGGTTCGCCCTCGGGGCGGGGCAGGGCATCTGCCTCTGCGATCAGTTCGGTCGCGCATCCCGGCGAAAGTTCGCCGGGGAGATGCAGTATCGCGGTGGGACCGACGGTCCAGCTGCCGCTCTCTTCGGGGCTGCTCCAGCCACGGGTCAGCACCGGTGCGCCATTGCCCGAAGCTGTCACGTCAAGCGGGAAGGTCATTTCAGGCACGCCGGTCTTGATCTCGGTGATGGACAGGCCAAGCAGACGTTCGTCGGCGGAATACCCGGCGAGGAAAGGGCTGTCGAGCGTGTCGAGCATGAAACTGATCGGAGTGGCGACAGCCCCCGGCGCGTGTTGCGGTGTGCGAACCCGCACAGCCACCGGTTCGGGTGTGGAAACGGTCACGACGGTGGGTTCGTGGCCGGGGCTCAGCGTGCGCAGGGTCCGGGGCCGGTCAGGTCCGGCATTGAACAGGCACAGCCGGATCCGGAGCGCTATAGGGGTCGGGAACTCTTCTGCCGAGATCATCAGCTGAGCCTTGCTGCTGCGCGACCAGCTGGCGTTTGTGCCAGCGGCATGCCAGCCGTGCCCGATCCGGATGCCGGGGCTCAGTTCTGGCCGCTCAAGCGGGGCTTCGAAAATGCTTTTCTGTGCGATCTGCATGGGGCTCACTCGGTCACGTCGGGGGTCAAGGTGAGGTCGAACAGGCCAAGCCCGGACAGGCCCTGTTCGTGGCCAAGCCCGAGGTCGGCGGGCGTCGCCAGCGCAGTGGGGCGAATTTCAAGCACGGCAGGGCCGGTTTGCAGGTCGGCCTCGGTCAGCGGCAGGTTCAGTGCGACGGGTTGGTTGTCGTGCCACTGCGCTTCGTGCAGCAGTCGGCCGTTCCAATAGAACGATGCGCCGGAAGGTGCGTCGGGCCGGGCCACCGGGCGCAGTGTCAATCCAAGGATCCGAGGCCCTGCCCCGGGGAGGATCGGCACGAAAAGAACAAAGCTCGCCAGCAGGCTGCCCACCCCCCATCCGGGGGCGACATGCAGATCCGGCGCCACCACCGCGCGATGGCTTTCCAGAGCGAAATCCACCTCCTGTGCGTGCAGGCCTTCGCTCCAGCAGTCAGCGTTCCGAACCGTGACGAGGGGGTTGTTGCGTCGGGCATCCAGCAGTTGAGCCGAGACCAACCCGATGCCTTGCGGCGCGGGCGCCGTGCCATCCTCAGAGGGTGGTGCGGCAGGGCCTGTCCGGGTTGGAAAATGCAGGGCGAGTGTCAGGCAACCCTCGGGGTCGAGCGCATTTGCAGGCACCGCAAGGACGAGATCCCTGGGCAGGCTTGTGCCGCTGACGGGGGCCTCGAAGAGGCAGGTATCGCCACAGGTAATACGCAGGCGCGCGCGGGGCCGGTCCGTGGCCAGTTGCAGTCGCAAGTGCAACAGCAGCCGACCGGGCGTTGCCGGATCTTCCTTTGAAGGCCCCCCATCGTCAGAGAGCACCCTGTCCGCGCGCAGTCGAAATACGGCGCGGTCTGAAGCGGTATGGCGCAGCCCCGCTTCGGCCGGATGCCAGCCCGTGATGAAGCCGATCGCCCAAGGCGGAGCGTCAATGCCGACCAGGGCAATTTCACCAGCGCGCAGAGCCCGCAGCGTGGTCACATGGCGCGGCGTGGTGGACAGCGTCCCGAGCGCCGCTGCCATGTCGGCCCAACTGGTCTGGGGGCTGTCGTTCACCACGGGCGACCGGGCCTCTTGCTGTGTCTGAGCATGGGCCAGAATACGCCTCTCCCAGAGGGGCAGGTCATCGGGATCGAGGGCTTCAACGGTTGCCTCTGCATCAGAGTCGGCCAGTTCGGGGATATCGGCCACCAGACAGGGCAGCCCCCGGGCCCGGCTCTCGGTCACCGGCCAGTTCCAGTCTGCGCTCTCAGAGGGGCAAAGGATCATGCAGGCCCTCGCCCAGAGCCATTCGAGCTCGGCCCCCTCGGCCGCAACAATGTGCACATGTCCGGCTATACGCGGATCGCGGTTGATGCTGTCGGCCAGAGCTTCGGCACCCGGGGCAATGCCACCGGCAATCACCAGATGCAGGTCCGGGGCTGCGTTCCGGGCGGCAAGGCGGGCCCAGATCCGGGTCAGAAGCCGCAATTCCCACGCGCCGCAACAGGGCCGGGCAGCAATGCAAAGGGCGCAGTGCCAAGGCTGTTTTGCAGGGCCGTCTTCTCCGGTTGCAGACCCTGGTCGGATATCGTGTCGGCGGAGAGGGGAAGAAGGGCAGGAAAGGCCTGCACAGAAATGTCGTTACGGGATATTGGTACAGGGCCGGTTTCGAGCGCCCGCGCCAGCGCGCTGGCGGTTGCCGACGAGGGCGCGATCAGATGATCCGCCAGTTCCGCCATCCGGTGCAGTCGCGCGGTATAGCCCGCTGTCGCCTCGGCCAAAAAGAGATCCGGGCGCAGGCAGGGACCGGCATCCTCGACCAGAGCGATCAGTGGCCCGCCGCTTTGTGCCTTGAAATCTTCAAGGCCGCGCAGGTGGGCAATGTCGCTGCCGTGCAGCCCCCCGACCAGCAGCAGCGCGATGTCAGGATCGGCCACAACAGGCACGAGGTTTTCGTCCTCGGCGGCGCGCTGAACGAAGCGCTGTGCATCGCGCGGCGCGAGGAAAGAGGGCGGAAGGTCCAGAAACCCCTGACGCGCCGACGACCAGACCACTGGACGCGGGGCGTCAGGTCTGGACAACAGCGCGCGGCCCAGTGCTTCGGTATAGCGCAACACATGGCGCGGCATCACGTCAGGGCGGCTGAGCGCGGTCAGGTCGAGCATCAGCGCCTGTGGCTGCCGTGGCTGCCGGGTGGTGATTTTGACGGAGCTTTCAACAGGGCGCGAAGTGTTTTGGGCGGTGTGCCGATAGGCCTCTGCGGTGGCCCGGGCATGGCTCGACCAGTCGAGATTTTCAATCACATGACGCTGCAATTCCTGCGCGCGGGCAGGAGCCTCGGAATCCTCAAGCGTTTCGCGCAGGGCCGCACGCAGCGCGTCGGGGTCGCCGGGCGTGCAATAACGCGCGAGATTGCCGAAATATTCCCGCTCCGAAGAACGGTCCGACAATACCATCGGCACGCCTGCCGCCGCCGCCTCAAGCGCTGCAAGCGACGCGCCCTCGGACCAGCTCGGCAAGGCGAAAACGCGCGCTCCTGCAAGCGCCGAAGTCAACATGCCATCAGCGGTGCCAAGCCTGCCGGGCAGGATCAATTGTCCTCCTCCTGCCTGACGGATCTGCGTGGCGTAGCCCTGGTCGCCCACGTGGCCAGCCAGCGCCAGCCGCAAGGGCAACCCGCGCATCGCCCGCGTCAGCGTAAGCTGGTTCTTGCGTGGTTCGATCCGGCCGACACACAGCACATAGTCGCGTCCGCCCGCATGGGTTTCGCGAAAAGGCGCCGGATCGCCGTCTTGCCAGGCGACCGCGTCCACCGGATTGCGGATCAGGCTGGCGCGATCCTCGGGCACATGCGCGCCGATGGCCGTCAACGCCTTGCGTTCCGCATCGCTCAGAAACACCACGTGATCTGCTAGGGACAGCATTTCCCGCACCATCGCATGATAGCCGGGTACGATTTCGTGCAATCGTCCACGGCCTTGCAGATAGCGCTGTATTGTGGCGTCTTCTTGTGAACCTGAAATCTGAAAACCACCTGTGCCCCAGACGGGCCGTTCCGAGAAATCAAGATAGATCGGCGAGAAGACCACCCGCTTTCCCGCCGCCTTTAGCTGGCGCAGGGCCTGGAGTGCGCTGCTGGGGGGCCAGACATTGAACAGATGGACCGTGTCCTCGTCGATATCCGACACGCGGTGAAATTGCGTGGCACTGGCCGACACGCCTATTTCACGAAGAGCTTGAGCACAGCGCGGCACCCGCAGGCTGGGCCCGCCGCGTGTGCGATCCTCCGATCCGTGTAACAGCAGGCGAACAGCGGGCGTATGGCGCGCGGTGCCGTCCTTGGGGGATGTTGCTGCCGGAAGAACTGGCCCCGGGAGAGAGGGGCTTGAGGAAGAATTGGTCATACGCGCCTTGAGCTGGGATGCTTCCGAAGTTGTATGATGTTCTGACAGATATGGGGTGACCCGGCAAGCAGAGCATCGCCCCATGTCACGACAGGCAGTCTGATCGCAGATCCGTCACGTTTACGCTTATGGGCATTGCGGTTCGAAGGCGGTCACAGCCTTGCAAAGAAGACGAATGCGCGCTTGCGCCGACATCGACCTGCTCCATGCATCACCGATAAAGCTCTGATCTGGGAAGGTCATTCGAGACATTCATTGCCACGACGACCTGCATTTGAACGACACGACGGACATTGGCAGAAAGTATCGGAACAACCCTGTTGAAAACGATCATGCAACAATCCCGGCTCCAGCACCCTGGATGGGGTGTAAGGAATTGATACTATTGCTCTCTATACGGGCATGACGGGATGACAAAGCGCCCTGGGGGCCTTGCTGCGATCCGCGATTGTTGTTAATTTTCACCCTTTCCATACTCCTTCGGAGGCCCCGTGAGCCAGCAGACCCAGAAAATTGTGGCAAAACCCAGATTGCTGTTCCGGCCACATCCGCTTCTGGGATGGTCTTTGACACCAAACCATGGCGTCAGGGTCGCTTACCGGCCTGATGTCGTTCAGAATATTGGTGCCGATGGTTGGCGCCATGTCCCGGGTGCCGCGGCCGCCACAGGTCCGCGCCTGGCAATCTATGGCTGTTCATTCACGTATGGCACCGGCCTGAAGGATGACGAGACCTATTTGGCCCGGTTGCAGAAAAGCCTCCCGGTTGGACAGGTGCATAATCGCGGGATTGGTGGGCACAGCACGGTGCAGAATTTTTTGCAGTTCCGCCGCGAGATCAAGGAAGGGCTTGTCGATGCCGCCATCTTTGCGGTTTTCAGCGGCCATCGGTCCCGCAATATTCCTCACCCGGGCCGCATGCGGCAGTTGCTGAGCCCGGAGTGGTACGAGCTTGGTGTTGAGCATGTGCCGGTTTTGCGGCAGGGGCGGGATGGACGCCATTCGATTGTGTATGTTCCGATATGGCAACCTGTATTGCAGCAATGCGATTTTGACGTCTTTTTGCCGGATGTGCATATGGTCGACACTGCCACATTGACGATCCTCAAAGAGATCGAAAGCCTTGCGGCGACCCATGCCATTCCATTGCGGTTTGCCTTGTTGGATGCGAACCAACCAAGCTTCAACGCGATGGTGAAACGTCGTTTCGACTGCGCAATTGATATCTCGGTGCCGTTGAACGCGGCGCATACGTTTCTCCCGGTTGATGCGCATCCCAACCAAACTGCAAACGCGCTTTTTGCAGACCGTCTTCTGGAACCGGCGCAACATCTTATTGAACAGGCTGGGGGCGGCACCCGATGAAGGATGACGAATACGTTCTGGGGATTTCGTCGCATTTCCATGATTCAGCCGCCACGCTGGTTCAGGGGCAGCGTATTGTGGCCGCGGCGCAGGAAGAGCGGTTCACCCGGAAAAAGGCGGATTGGGGCTTTCCCGATCACGCGATACGCTATTGTCTTTCGCAGTTACCCGATCCCGATCAGCGTGTGAGCGTTGCGTTCTATGAAAATCCGCAACTAAAACTGGAACGGGTGTTCCGGAACGCGCGCAGCACCGCCCCGCGGGGGGCGGCCCTCTGGCCCCAGACATTGCGGATGATGTGTGATTATGGCCAGGATCTGTCTGCCCGGTTGCTGACCGTCTGCGACGACCCGGATCGTATATTCTTTGTCCCGCATCACAGATCACATGCTGCATCGGCCTTTTACCCTTCGCCATTCGATACGGCCGCCGTATTGGTTGTTGATGGGGTTGGTGAATGGTCCACGACCAGCCTTTGGAACGGCGCAGACGACCGGCTGATGCCTTTGTCCGAAATCCGGTTTCCGCATTCGCTGGGGCTGTTTTACAGCGCATTCACGCAATACTGCGGGTTTCGGGTGAATTCCGGCGAATACAAGCTGATGGGATTGGCGCCCTTTGGCAAACCAAGATTTGCCAAGCGGATCATGGACAACCTGATTGATCTGAAAGACGATGGGTCTTTCGAGCTCGACATGTCGTATTTCCGCTTTGACACGGATGTCACGACAATCAGCCCATTGTTCGAAATGCTGTTCGACCGCCCGGTTCGGCAACCGGATTCACCCATGGACCGACATTACATGGATGTTGCGGCCTCGGCGCAGGCCGTGTTGCAGGATGCGCTTGCCCGGTTGGCCAGCACAACGCTGCGTATCAGCGGGCAGAAAAACCTGTGCCTGTCCGGTGGTGTTGCGCTGAATTGTGTCGCCAACAGCCATTTGATCAAAACCGTGCCGGGGCTGGAGAACCTGTGGATCCAGCCTGCGTCAGGCGATGCCGGGGGCGCGCTTGGGGCGGCGCTGGATGTTGCGGCACATCTGAAGACGAAATCGGCGTCTCCGGACGGGTCGGTCAGGGCCAGGGCTCCGGCGGATCCAATGGCCGGAAGTTTTCTGGGGCCGGACTTCGACGATGAAAGCATTTTGGCGGAGTTGCAGAAATCGAAACTCATTTGGGAACAACCGGATGACATGCCGGGGCAGGTCGCCTCTGCATTGGCGGAGGGGTTGATTATCGGGCATTTTGACGGTCGGATGGAATTCGGTCCCCGGTCTCTTGGCAACCGTTCGATCCTGGCTGATCCGCGCCCTGACGACATGCTTGATCGTGTCAATCTGAAGATCAAGTTCCGTGAGGGCTGGCGGCCTTTTGCGCCGATGGTTCTGAAAGAACACGCCGCGACCCTGTTTGAAGGCCCGACTGACAGTCCCTACATGCTGCTCATATCCACGCTGAAGCACGCGTACCGTCACAAGGCGACTTTGGCAACGGCGCTTGGTCAGGGGCTTTATGAGCCTCTTGATCTGATGCGTGCCGTCAGCACGGATTTTTCCGCCGTGACCCATGTGGATTTCAGTGCCCGGTTGCAGACTGTTGATCCCGCGGCGCGGTTGTCACGGTCTGGCGATATCCTGCAGAAGTTCTATGAGCTGACAGGCTGTCCCATGCTGTTGAATACCTCGTTCAATGTCCGTGGTGAGCCGATCATCTGTTCGCCCCGCGATGCGATCGATTGTTTCATGAACACCAACATGGATTGTCTGGCAATCGGCCCGTTTCTGGTGCGCCGGTCGGCCCAGCCCGAATGGGTGAACTCATTCATTGGAAAGAAAAAATATGCTGCAGACTAACGCCCCCGATCTCATGGATCTGTTTGCCCGGCTGTTCGACACCCCGCATCATGCCGGGTCGGACCAGGCCAACGGTGACAGCACGTTGGTTCCCCCGATGGCAGAACTGGCCGCGCCTCCGGTGCCGCTGAGCGCGCTTCTGGGCGAAGACAACACGATACTGGCCAGATTTCTGGATGTATATGCCGACCAGAATGCACCGGCTTTGGCAAAGGAATTTGCCGAGGTGTCATTGCTGGTTCGGGAAAACAAACCGAATTACTTTCTTGGGGGCAAGCCGGCGGGGCGATTGCAGGAATTTGTCTATCCGGTGGTCTGAGAACCGGGCCGATCTGTCCACATGCCATGAAGTGCCGGTGATCAGCTGGTCACGACCGCCTGCAAATCAAAGATTGGCAGCAGCACCGCCAGTACGATCACCAGCACAAACGCCCCCACCAGCATCATCAGCATCGGCTCCAGCAGGGCGGCGATGCGTTTGCGTTCGGTACTAAGTCCGTTTTCCAGCAGAACCGCACTGCGCTCTGTCATCCGGGCCAGTCTGACCGAGACCTCGCCCGCGCTGATCAATTGTCGTGCGATGGGTGGTATGACAGAGAGTTTTTCGAGGGCTTTGGACAAGGTTTCGCCTTGGCGAATGGCGGTTGAGACAGCCTGGGCCTCGGTCTTGAACTGCGCCACGGTCAGAACCTCGGCGGCGTTTTCAACCGCGGACAGGACAGAGTGGCGGCTGTTGAGCACAAGGGCAAGTGTGCGCAGATATTGCACCGCGCTGGAAAG
>NZ_JALIEC010000013.1 GCF_022867865.1 Phaeobacter sp. J2-8
ATCGGCGTTTCATTGTCGGTTTCGCGGAATTTTGTCGCCAGTTCCAAAGTGCGGTCCAGGGTCATGCCGCTTTCCAGCGCCCGTTGCCCGGCCAGCTGGATCGTCGGGCCATCCGCCATCGGATCGGTAAATGGCAAGCCAAGTTCGATCACATCCACGCCTGCACCGGGCAGGCCGCGCACCAGCTCAAGCGAGCTGTCGAAATCTGGATCACCCGCCATGACATAAGCGACAAAGGCCTTACGGTTCTGTGCTTTGAGCGCGGCGAATTTGGCGTCGATACGGGTCATGCGGCTGTCCTTCGGATATCTTTCCCTTCATGTGCCGAATTTGTGCGGTCTTGGCAATGGGGCAGGGGCGTCTCTGGCCCTTGTAGGGCGTCCTTGCGGCGAGGCCCGAAAGGATGTGACATGTGGCGACGACTTGCGCTTGTCTTCCGGCCCAAATAGAAGCGCCGGGTGAAATTGCCTGCAAAACACGCGGAACATGCACCCGCACTGTCAAAGGATCATCGGTCATGGGCTTCAAGATGGGGATTGTCGGTCTGCCAAATGTCGGCAAATCGACGCTTTTCAACGCGCTGACGCGCACCGCAGCGGCGCAGGCGGCGAATTTTCCATTCTGCACCATTGAACCCAATGTGGGTGAGGTCGCGGTGCCCGATCCGCGGCTCGACAAATTGGCGGCGATCGCCACGTCGAAACAGATCATTCCGGCGCGGATGACCTTTGTTGATATTGCCGGGCTGGTCAAAGGTGCGTCCAAGGGCGAGGGCCTCGGCAATCAGTTCCTTGCCAATATCCGCGAAGTGGATGCCATTGCCCATGTGCTGCGCTGTTTCGAAGACGGCGATGTCACCCATGTCGAAGGCCGGGTCGACCCCGTGGCCGATGCCGAGGTGATTGAAACGGAACTGATGCTGGCCGACATGGAAAGCATTGAAAAGCGGCGCGCTGGATTGGTGCGCAAGCTGAAAGGCAACGACAAGGAGGCCATCCAGCAGGATCGCCTGCTGGCGGCAGCCCAGGAGATGCTGGATCAGGGCAAACCCGCGCGTCAGGCCGACGTCGACGAAGAGGACGTCAAAGCCTGGAAAGGCCTGCAACTGCTGACCTCGAAAAAGATCCTTTACGTCTGTAATGTCGATGAGGCGAGCGCCGCCGAAGGCAATGAATTTTCGGCCCGTGTCGCCGAAATGGCCGCGGCCGAGGGCGCAGGATCCGTGGTGATTTCCGCGCAGATCGAAGAGGAAATCAGCCAGCTCGACGATGATGAGGCCGCGATGTTCCTGGACGAGATGGGCCTGGATGAGGCCGGTCTTTCCCGTTTGATCCGTGCAGGTTACGACCTCTTGCATCTGGAAACCTATTTCACCGTCGGTCCCAAAGAGGCCCGCGCCTGGACAATCCGCGAAGGCACCAGCGCCCCGAAAGCCGCCGGCGTGATCCATGGCGATTTCGAAAAAGGGTTCATTCGCGCAGAGACCATCGCCTATGACGATTATGTCGCCTGTGGCGGTGAAAACGGCGCCAAGGAAGCGGGCAAAATGCGCGCTGAAGGCAAATCCTATATCGTCAAGGATGGCGACGTAATGCACTTCCTGTTCAACACCTGAGGTCTGCAAGGCCATAGCGTCATGCGTGGGCCCCGGTCCGCATGGCGATGATCACCTGTTCCGCTTCACGCGGAACAGGTGCGGCTTGGCCTGTCACACTGGTCTGATTGTGTTTGGTTTGCTTGTGTTTGGTCTGATCATGTTTGGCCTGATCAAGTCTGGCCTGATCCGTAATGGCCAGACCTGATACGACCCGGCGAAGAACCGATTGGATATCCGCCGGGGTTCGTGTGTCAGGGGGCGGCGCTGTCCGCTCCGCTGCGACGTGCTCTGCGCCATAGCGCCAGCAGAAGCGGCGTCATCCACAGCAGGATCGTAACGACCCCCAAAGTCGCGGCAATCGGACGCGAGAAGAACCCCATCAGTTCGCCATCTGCCTTGATCATCGACGACATGAAGTTGTCTTCGACCATGCCACCCAGAACGATGCCCAGAATGGCCGGGGCGACCGGAAAGCCGTTTTCTTCCATGATGTAGGCAAGAATGCCCAATGCCAGCATCAGCGTGACGCCGAACACCGTGTTGTTGATGGCAAAGGCGCCGACCACACAGAACATCAGGATGATCGGCATCAGGATGCGCTGCGGCACCCGCAGGACCTGGCGCGACATTCGGATTGCTGCAAAGCCCAGCGGCAGCAAGGCAAGGTTGGCCAGAAAGAAGGCCATGAAGACGGCATAGATCAACTCGGGGCTCTGAATGAACACCATTGGACCCGGGTTCATGCCCTTCATATAGAGCACACCGATGACAACGGCGGTGATCGAATCCCCCGGAATGCCAAAGACGATGGCCGGAACCCAGGCGCCGGCGATGCTGGCGTTGTTGGCAGCACCTGCGGCGACAAGCCCCTCTGGGTGGCCGGTCCCGAATTTTTCCGGCGTTTTCGAGCGTTTCTTGGCCAGCGCATAGCTGATCCAGGCCGCGATATCGGCACCCGCACCCGGCAGGATGCCGATGATTGCGCCCAGACCGCTGCCTTGGACGATATTCATTTTGTATTTGCGCAGGATCGGTCCAAGACCGCGGAAAACCGGGCTGGGCGGATGATTTGGCACTGTCAGCGGCTTATGGGTCGAAGCCACATAGCGCAGCACCTCGGAGATCGCGAACATGCCGATCATTGCCGGGATAAAGCTGATCCCGGCCATCAATTCGACGTTGCCGAAGGTGAACCGGGGATGCCCGGCCGTGCCGTCGATGCCGATTGTAGCGATGAACAGCCCAATCAACAGCGACACAAACCCCTTGATCGTCGACCCCGACGAAATGATGACGGCACAGGACAGCCCAAGGCAGGCCAGCCAGAAATATTCAAAGGACGAGAATTTGATGGCAAATTTGGCCAGAAACGGCGCGCTGAACGACAGAACCACCGCGCCGACCAGCCCGCCAATCACCGAGGTCACAAGCCCGATGCCAAGCGCCCGCTCGGCCAGCCCCTTTCGGGTCATGGCATAGGTTTCGTCGCAATAGGCCGCCGAGGCCGGTGTGCCGGGAATGCGCAGCAGGGCGCCCGGAATGTCGCCGGCAAAGATCGCGGTGGCAACGGCGGTGACAATCACCGAGATGGCCGGCACCGGATCCATGAAAAAGGTGAAGGGGATCAGCAGCGCCGTGGCCATCGTGGCCGTCAGCCCCGGCATCGAGCCGACAAACAGGCCGAACATCGCCGCCAGCAGCATAACCCCCAGTGTATAGGGCTGAGTAACCAGACCAAAAGCCTGTACAAGGACGTCCCAGGTCATGTTTTTACCACGCTATGGCTTGCAGAATGCCCCAGGGCAACGGCACCAGGAGGATTTTTGCGAAAACGGTGTGAATGATCATCGTGACGAGCACGGCGATCCCGATGCTGGGGACA
Source organism: Phaeobacter sp. J2-8 (assembly GCF_022867865.1). Classification (GTDB taxonomy): domain Bacteria; phylum Pseudomonadota; class Alphaproteobacteria; order Rhodobacterales; family Rhodobacteraceae; genus Marinovum. The sequence continues at coordinate 3,480 of NZ_JALIEC010000013.1, forward strand.
AGTGCGGTGCCCAGACGTGACAGCAACAAGGTCATGAGGAGCGTCGAGGTCACGACAAATCCAAGGCTGCCCGAAAACAGGATATAAAACACCATGCTGCCGATCATCAGCCCAAGATTGACAACGGTGCGGCGGTCTTTGGACCAATCGCCCAATGTCAGCAACGGCACCGTCCGGCGTGTCGCAACGCCCTGAAAGACCAGCAGGCCGCCGCAGATGATCAGCCCGCCGCCGATCAGGATCGGGAACAGGTCAGGGCCAAAGTTCTGTCCGTGTAGCTGGGGGAAGGTCTGGGTATAGAGGATCTCGGCTATCGCAAAAAGGATAAGGAAACAGCCCGGAACAGCGTCATTGAAGCGCATTTTGACCTCGCAAAAATTGTTGCAGAGCGAAATTGGGCGGCCTGCCGCCGCCCAATCCCAGTCGCATGGCTTTTCGCTAGTGTTGGTCTATTTTGCCAAGCCGACCGCAGTCATGACCGCGCCCAGCGACGCGTCGGACGATTTCATCCATCCGGCAAAGTCGTCACCCGATTTCCAGGTCAGACCAAAGCCGCGTCCGTTCATGAATTCCTGGAATTCATCAGAATTCCAGACGTTTTCCAGGGCAACGGTCAGTTTCTGGGTTGCCTCATCCGGCATGCCGGCGGGGCCAACGATGCCGCGCCAAGCGGCCAATTGCCAATCGGAACCGGTTGTCTCCTTCAGCGTCGGGACATCGGCAAAGGCGCCGATGCGTTCGCTTGCCATGACATTCAGCGCCTTGGCCTGACCTGCGGCGATCATTGCCGCGCCTTCGACGATCGAACTGGTCACGATGTCAACGCCGCCCGCAGCCAGCTCTTGCAGTCCTGCCGCTGAACCTTTGGAGGGGACCCATGGCACCGCATCGGGGCTGATGCCTGCGTCGTTCAGCATGCCCGCCAATGCCAGATGCCAAATGCCGCCCTGTCCGGTGCCCGAGCCCTTGTATTTTCCCGGTTCCGCCGTGACCGCAGCAAGCACGTCGCTGGCGCTGGTCCAATCGCTGTCGGCACGCACGATCACGCCCGCAGCGTCGGCATTGTAAAGGGCGATCGGGGTATAGGCGGTCCATGTCAGATCGGTCAGACCGGCCCAATGCATCATGCCGATTTCAACCGTGGCGACGCCGATTGTGTAGCCGTCCGGCTCGGCAGTGGCGATTGCGGTGTGCCCGACAACGCCGCTGCCGCCGTCGCGGTTGACCACAACCACGGGCTGACCCAGTTCCGCCTGCAACAGCGTGCCGATCATCCGTCCGGTGGCATCGGTGCCCCCGCCGGCCCCCCAAGGCACGATCAGCGTGATCGGGCGCTCTGGATATTCGGCCAGTGCCGGGGTGGCCGTCATGGCTGTCATCGCTCCGGCGACGGCAAGGGCACCAAGCGCTGCAAAATTTCGGCGGTTCATCATTTTTATTCCTCCCATTTTGCCCGCATCACCCCCAAAAGCCGGACAATCCGGAGTTGCGGGTCACAGGCAATTTCAAGAAATAGATACTATGAATCTTTGTGGGTCAACAAATTCTTCGCACCTGTTGGCGGTGGCGTTTTTTGCCTGTTTTCTTCACGTTTTTCGACGAATGCCTGTTGGATGTGCAGCGGTGGCTGTGGCCACACCAGCGGCGATATCGCGAGGGCGTTCGTGAGGGATTGTTGCATTATATTCAGTGGTGCGCGACGGCCCAGCAGGAGGATTGGATCACGCAGCGCTTTCGAACAGCCCGCGTATGAATTCGATCTCGCGCTTGACGCTTGGCAGCTTGTGATTGATCTCACGAATGGCGCGTCGATCACTGTGCGCCTCGTCCGTCACAATTGTAACAGGCCGGTTCAGACGCACATGCGCGATGGCCTTGTTGAGAAGGGCCCTTGCAGCCCTCGCATCGCGTCGCGCGGTGTGGCGGAAATCAATCATCTGGCCGGTGGCATCGATGGCCCGCCAGAGATCATGCCACTTACCAGCGACACCGATGTAGGTCTTGTCGGCATACCAGTCGAAACTCGCACGGTGCAGGTGTTTCACGGTGCGCTTAGCCAAATCGGGACCGAACTTCTGAACCCAGTGTTAGATAGGCGATCGGTCCACGGTGACATCACGCTCTGACAGAAGGTCCACGACATCCTGGTTGGACCGTGGATACCGTAGATACCTGCGAACAGCGCAAAGGGTGATCTCGCGCGGAAAGCGGTGATGCTTGATGGGTGAAGGCCGCCGCATGTCTAACCTCAAAGCCGCCAAACGACACGATTAACGCAACAGCCCCGTAAAAAGGGACCAGATTGTTGCAAATGAATCCGATGGTTTCACTTAAACCCAAAACAAAGCGTCGATTGTTTCTGAAGTTCGTGGGCCTCATACTCTCATGACTTGTTAGGCATTTATGAAAGGATATAGTCGACCGATTCCAATGTTGACTGATCAACGCCCAAAAACTGAATCCTGACTCCTTGGTCTTCAAAAATAATATCCGGCCCTTCGACCGTCAATCGAGAAAGAATGTCGGCGTCTGAATTGTAGCCAAAGCCACTGAATTCAAGAGTATCCCAAGTATCTACTTGCAGCACGACATCTGAGCCGCGATCCTTTGCGTCGAAAACAAACATGTCAGCGGAATACCCTGTCCACAGAATATCATTGCCCGCACCGCCATCTAACACATCGCCTTCAAGTGAACGTATGTAGGTTTCAAATGCATCTTGTGATTTTTGGATAAATTCCGAGCTTTGCGCGAACCCCCGCACTACCGCTTCGCGGCTTCCTCCCTCATCAATGGCGCGTGTCCAGTTCGTTAGGCCAGCCAGGTCAGGCTCACGATCTAAGACGTTTTGATAAAGTAGGCGAACAAATTCTTCACTATCGAGCGCACCGTAGATGTTCTGAAATTCGGTCGAATTTGTGAAGCCTTCTGCAATCGTTGTATAAGCCTGACCATCCATCAATCTTGATGTCCACGCCTCCAACCCCTTTTGGTCTGGTGTGCGATCTAGAGTTGCCTGATAAAGGCGGAAGATATCGTCAAGATAGTCACCTTGTTTCCACCCGAAAAACGCGTTTGCATAAGCGGTTGACTCGGCTTCGGTTATTGTTTTGAACTCTGGGCTCTGCGCAAATCCGATCACGATTTGCTCGCGGCTTGATCCTTCTGATATGCGCGTGACCCAAGCGTTCAAACCCGCGGTATCCGGTTCTCTATCAAGTACATTGTTATAGAGAAGTGTAACAAATTCGGTGTTGTTTAAAGCACCGTAGACATTTTTGAATTCTTTGGAGGCAACAAATCCATGTACAATCTCTTGAAAGGTGAGCGCGCCAGAGTCGAGCCGGTTCGTCCAATTGACAAAACCTCCGGTATCGGGAGTGCGACCCAGGGTTGCTTGGTAAATACGATAGATTTTCGCGGCTGTGGTATCTATTGCATCGACGAATGATCCGACCAATATGTCATTCCCGTCGCCGCTGGCCAGCACATTTGAAAACTGATCGCCCGAAATGGTGTCATCGCCCACCGATCCAATTACATTCTCAAACTCAGATATTTGCTGGTCGAGCAATCGGACGCTGACGTTTGGGTCAAAATACTCAGAATAAAACCCGACGTGCCCGTTGAAGTGAAAATCTCGGCTGTACTCATATTGCTCTGGCGTTTGCGCGATTCCCGTGACCAGATTTATGGACAAACTATACAGCGTGTCCTGCCCATTCGGGTAAGCAAGGCCGCTGTAATCCAAAGTATCAATGCCCCCGCCGCCAACAAGCGTATCTGCCCCGGCTGAGAGGAAAGCAAGCGTTTCATCCTCTTGCGATCCTATAATCTGCGCTTCCGCGCGACCCGAGGCAAAATCCGTAGCGATGCGATTGTCTGCCCCAATGACTAGCGTGGTTATTGCAGCGTTGCCCGTGATGGTCGGGTCTGTGCCTGCGGCATAGCCAAAGCTCGAAAACTGGCTGGTCGCAAGGTTGATATTGATCGCGCTGGTTATTCCCAATGGAATGCTTAGCTCTGGCGAGTTACCTTGGACATGAATGGTGTCGTTTGAAAGATCACCCGTTAAGGCGATGCGACCGTCTCCCATATTATTGAACGAATAAACTGCGCCAGAATACGCGTCGTCAATGAAGCCGAGTGTGCCGTTTCCCGCTGTTAAGTGGGTAATATTGTCAAACTCGACAACTTGGGTTTGCCCGACAAAACCCGCCCCAGTACTGCCATCAAAGGAAATATCTTCATTATTTCCAGCGAACGACAATAAGATCTGTCCATCCCGGCCGAGGCCGGCGAGGTCAATTGATTTTATTGGGCCAGAGTGAGTTCCAGTCCCCTAGGCGGATGTCGCCGCCACCTGATCCCAATTCGATCCTGTCCGCACCCTTGGACAAGATCAAATCAATACGTCCATCACCCGTCAAAATGGTGTCGTCACCATCTCCAGTCGTAAACTCGATAAGCGTTTCGGCCCCGCGGAGGTCAAAAAGATCACCAAGTTCTGTACCATGTATCGAAACATTGCCACTAAACTGGTCGACATCCCCATATGTGTCGGAAACAGTACGCGTGCTGAAATCGACCGCGATCCCAATGGAATTTGGATTAAATGCAGATTCCCGATCATAACGCAGTGTCGCAGAGGCGTTTGACCCAAGGCTAAAGACATCATCGCCTCCATGCCCCACCAAAAATTTGTCCTGCACATTTGGTTCAAGTTCAAAAAGGTCCGCCTCTAGGCTTCCCTCAAGTGTGCGAACGGGCGTAAAAACGTCATCCACACGGCCATCATCGCTTTGAACTGTGCCAACAAATTCGCGGAAGTCGTCATTAAAATACTGCGTATAATCGGTATTCGGACTGACGCGCAGTGTTAATCCGCCGGTTTCGGGCAGATCCCGGTATGAGAGGATTGCAGAAGCATAGTGATTGTATTCGCCCGAATGGTTGGTGAATGTTGTCCCTTGGGTTCCGAAGATTGTATCGTGACCCAATCCCGGTAAAATAAGGTCTTCTTCGTCCTCATAAATGTATTGAAAGTCATAAGTTCCGAGAACCAGAGCCGTGACGCTGATCGTGTCATCTCCCGGGCCACCGACAAGCGTATCTTCGTTCCATCCCCCGGAAATATTATCGTCGCCCAGGCCGCCAAAAATCGCATCTTGGTGACCTCCACCGGTGATGGTGTCATTTCCGGTCCCGCCTTGGATGTTGTCAGCCGCAGACGTTCCCGTGATGCTATCGTCACCGGAAATATTCTCGGGTTCCGGTGTTCCGGGCGGCACGGCAGGCGGATTTGCATAATTAGTACTGGGTGTAGCCAGCCCAAGAATGCCCTCGGCATGCGCCCAATTATAAAATTCAGCTACATCATCAAGGTTTGCGACGCTTTCCAGCGCGAACAGGTCAGTGGCATTTGCGCCATAAAGGCTTTTTGCATTGCCCCAAGGATTGTATGTGTCGCCGTCAACCGAGGCAGCGTATTGCGCCTCCATCAGGAACCCGTCCACGGCGGCGTAGTAATGCGCTGCCGTTTCGCTATCCGTCAAATTCGCATGGTCCACGATATCGAGGCCCGAATTGATCAAAAGATAAGCGTTGCTGTCCACTGCTTTGATTGCATCACTCAGTTCGGTGACAAAAGTCATCATTTCTGATGCGTATTGCGCCAGCGTCGTTCGATCGATAACCGGGTAGCCAAATTGGTCGAATTCGGCTGGTTGGCCATTCGGGTCTTTGAAAAAATGGTTGGTCATATAGCGCCCGACGTCGTCGAGGAAGATACCGCTGTAGCCTTGTTTGACCAGATAGACCGCCTCCTTGATCACACGGGCCTGCCAATCCGCGTCACTCCAATCCACGATGAACCCAAACGTGCCGTCGCCATTATCCTCTGGCCCGGTCGCCATGCCGCGATTGTTTTCCAACCAATCCGGAACGCGTGGATCTGGCCTGTTCCACGAGGGCGTGCCGGTATCAAGATCCGCTGCATCGGCCGCTGGCGGTGTCAACCATTCAAGCGAGTTGTCGGGCCAATAGGCGCGATTGTGGTCGGTCACGGATGCATTCAAGTATGCCAGCGTCAAGCGACCGTCTTCTTGTGGGGGGAGCTGTGCGACAAAACCAGGGGTTGGCAGCAGAGTGTCCGGGTCGTGCCCCACGTAACCGCTTTCGACGACAACAAGATCAAAAGGCGTGGCGGCAATGGCGGAAATATCCATGCCATCCAATTGAACAGAAAAATTGGTGATTGGTGTCATAATCTTTACATTCTAAAGAAGGGAATTTGCAGTTTTTGGCCTCATTGCGCGCAGGATACCTTGTTTCCTATGCTTGTGCCGACGTCTTTTAACTATAGAGGCGGACCAATTTTGCGGGGTGAGGTTTCAGATCTTCAATCAACGGCTGTTTTGGTCAGTCAGCCTCAGGTTATTCGATCTCGTTGCCAATCCTTATTTTCCGCCCCCCAAAAAACACCCCCCAACTGCGCTGCCATGAAACGTTTCGCAATCCCGCTCATATCGACTTAACATCGCATCCGAAGCACGTCCCGTTTACGCTCTCACCTTAAAGGTTGAATACCTGCTTTGATTGCACTGGTGGCAAGGCCTGCATGGAGATTGTGGCCACTTTTGCCCTTGGGGTCAACCAAGGCCCAGCGAACCCGGTCGCGCAAGATGGTGGATACGGCATCGCCGCGCAGTCGGACGGGCGAAACGTAGCCGTGACGATCAATCGGGCGAAACAGGGGACCGGTGCCATCCGCGAAAACCTCACGCCATGCCGTCAGTGCTGTAACGGGGCAATGACGGGCCCTCCCCAACGGGATACCGATTTTGCGGGCTTGTCCGGTCAGGTCGATCTTGAACGCAGTAGGGTCAGGATCCGTCTCGACCAGTTCCGAACAGCGAAAGCTCGCGGCCTATTCGGTCAACAACAACGCGCGGTCGCGGTGGTCGCGTAACGTGTTGCCCATTACGTCGAGTACCAGAAACAGATCTTCGCGCAGCACTGTTGAAGTGTGAGCTATGAACCGCCCCGGGTTTGCCGGAGGCCTTTAGCTTCATTTCACGCGCCCATATCGAGCATTTCGCGCTGTGCATAGAAGTTCGCTTCGGCCTCGGCTGGTGGGATATTTTCGATAGGCCCGAGCAGGCGCGTGTTGTTGAACTGATCGACCTAGCCGAGGGTGGCAATTTCCAGATCCTGCATGTTGTGCCACGATCCCTGGCGGTGGATCAGCTCGGTATTGTAGAGGCCGTTTATCGTTTCGGCGAGGGCGTTGTCATACGAGTTACCAACGCTGCCGACCGACGGTTCGATGCCAGCCTCAGCCAAACGCCCGGTGTCGCGAATTGACACATAGTGCCCGTCCCGCTGCCTGACAGTGGTTTGCAAAGCAAACCATGAGAAGGGCGGTCCGAATGATGGATCAATCCGGCTTTCTGTACGGGCCGTCGATCATGCAGGGCCTGTTCCAGAGCATCGAGGACAAAGTCTGTTTTTGCAGATCGCTAGACCCGCCAGCCGACGATGCGATCTGCGAGCGTGTCGATGTAAAAGCCACGTAATCAATGCCCTGCCAGGTTGAGACATAGGTAAAGTCGCTCAGACCACCGCGTCAATGTCAGGCAAGCGAAGGCCAAACTGGTCTTCGATGACCTCGAAGCATGGCTGCACGCCCAACTTCCCAGTATCTCGGGCAAATCGCCGTTGGCGGCTGCAATCCGCTATGCCTTGACGCGCATGACGCGGCTCAGGCAGTACCTCGACCATGGCATCCTGGAGCTGGATAACAACACAGCCGAACGGGCCATGCGGTCAGTTGCCGTCAGTCGCAAAAACTACCTGTTTGTAGGATCGCAAACCGGTGGTCGCGCGGCTGCGATCGCGTACACCTTGATCGAAACCGCCAAATTGAATGACATCGGCCCGCAAGCATAGCTCGCCTACACGCTCGCCCGCATCCCCGACTACAAGATCAACCGCGTCGATGATCTGCTGCCTTGGAAAACCGCTCCATAGGGCGGTCAGGCCGCACGCTTGCCTATGGCGACACGAAGCGCGGCTTCCTTTCGGTTAACAGTTCGTAAGGACGTCGAAATCTCAGCCCGCCCTATCGATTTCACGAGGTGGCGCGGCACAACCATGCAAAAAATTATAGGTCGTACCTCGAAGCACGAGATGCGGAGTAATGCCCATCCTTGGCGTTCCCACTGTAACGGGTGTCTGTAGCGGGGGCTGGGTTTGTCAGTAACGCTCTTGGAAAAACGGTTTATGACTAGTGATTTACAGGTCAAGTGGCGGAGACGAAGGGATTCGAACCCTCGAGACGGTTTCCCGCCTACTCCCTTAGCAGGGGAGCGCCTTCGACCACTCGGCCACGTCTCCACCGACGCGTATAGCCAAGGAAACATAGGGGGTACAAGGCGAAAATTCCCGTTTTTGAAATTTTCCTATTTGGACATCACAGGCGTCAAAATGGCTCTCAGTGGCACTGAATGGCGCGGGATTTAGGGAATATTTGGTCAATTTCCCTGACAGGTAAAGCGCCTTGAACTGCGTCAAGGTGAATGTGCGTAGGCATTCGCGGCGCGCGAGGGTAAGGGATCAAAAGGCGTTTCGGTCTACGCAGGCGCGAACCGGTCTTCTTTTTACAGGGCGGGTTGGTCATGAAATCCGTGTACAACGATCCGGGTTCAGCGAGCACAGAGGAGCTGGTCGAATAATGGAGGATGCCGTCTGTCAGGGCCGCGTGTAAGATCGCAGTTTTGTTCAACACCCCCGCGCCACGGCATGACATATCAAAACCCCAAAAGACCCAGTCGCATCCATTATGCGGAATGATGCCGCAATCTTTTGTTCGGTCATCTCAATCGTCGCGCAGGGTCGGTTATGATTTTCAGGAAGGACGCCCGAGTGCGGATCAGGTGCTGGATCTGAACTTTGGCCATCGCCGCGTCGGGCGGCTGATGGCGGAAACCGGTATCGGTGTTGAGCGGAGGAAGTCTTACAAGGTGACAACCAACAGCATCCCGGCCTTCCACATCGCGCCGAACCTGTTGGAGCGGCGCTTCGCGGCCCTCGACAATCGCCCCCGGACGACGCAGTCTTTGTCACAGAAAATCCCGTAAGGCGGCATGAACCCAACCACATTCCATCTTGGCCAAGCCGCAATCCTGTCCTGAAACCTGAGCGATTTCATCCGAGAGGCGCGCGTAAGGGATGCAGGGCTTGTCGATAACGGCTTTCGGCAACAAGTATGCTCATTGTCCCTGTTGGCGGCCGTCTAAATTGGTGTATCATCCGACAAACACACAATATTGCAGGAGTTTCCGGCGTGTCAAAGGCGGGCAAAGACAATGCGGTCCCGGAAAAGATCACCCGACGCAAATTGTCGGACCAGGTTCTGGATCGTTTGCGCGATATGATCACCAGCAACGAATTGATGCCGGGCGATGCCATGCCATCGGAACGAGCTTTGATGGAACGGTTCGGCGTGGGGCGTCCCGCGGTGCGCGAGGCGCTGCAATCGTTGCACAATAGCGGGCTGATCACCATCAGCCACGGCGAACGGTCGCGGGTGAACGAGATTGATGCCGGCACGGTGCTGAGCCAATCTGACGACATCGCGCGATTGGTTCTGTCTGCCGCGCCGGGAAATCTGGATCACCTGAAAGAGGCGCGTCGCATGTTCGAATTGGGCATGGTGCGCAATGCGGCGGCGCGGGCCTCGGCCAAGGATGTGGCGGATCTGCGCGCCTTGATCGAATTGCAGCGCAGCTTTCTGAAAAACGACATGGCGGCCTTTGTGCAGACCGATGTGCGGTTTCACGCGCGGATTGCGGCGATTTCCGACAATCCGATTGTTCTGTCGGTGTCCAATGCGATGTTGGGCTGGCTGTTTGAATACCACGACGGCGTCCTGCATTGGCAGGGCAATGAAAAGGTCACCCTGGACGAACACAGCAAGGTCACCGACTGTATCGAAGCCCACGATGTGGACGGCGCGGTTGCGATCATGGGGCAGCACCTCGATCGCTCCAGCGCGGCGTTCCGGCGCAGCGGCTAGGCGTCGTTCAATCGTCGCTGCAGGGCATCCCGGCCACGCCCCAGGCCAGCACGTCGTTGACATGTTCCTGAAGCGAATAGGGGGCCGGTTCGCGTCCGCCACCCGGTGACCAGGCCCAATGCAGGATCACATCATGATCCAGATGCTCGGCAATCTCGCGATAGCTGCGGTCACCGTTCAGATCGCGGTCGCGCAGCTGGTGACAGATGTCTTCGGAGGATTTGCCAAACCAATGGGCCTCAACCGGCGGCAATTGCCAATCCGCAGTCACCTGTGGTGCCATATGCGGCGCGTCATTGGCGCGGGTGCCGGTTGTGGCGTGGCAGGTGCTACAGGCCAGAAATTCCGCGCCGATCCGGCTCTCGCCGCCATTGATGTTCATCCCATGTGGGCGGGGGCGGCCATAGCTGGGGCCGGACCACATCGGAATATTGTCCGGTCCGACATGGCAATTGGAACAGCGCGGGTGCGAGGTGACCTGATAAATCCGCGCCCAGGCCGCAAGACCGTCGGCGCGGCTGACAGAGGCGGGCGGCGTGATAGTGACGTTTTCGCCCTCGGCAAAGACGGGCAGGGCCAAAAGACCAGCGGCACAAAGGGCAAGATGTTTCATGGGCGCTCTCATGCGAAATCGACGAATTTGTTGAATGGCATTTCCCGCAGACGCGTGCCCGTGGCGGCAAAGATCGCCCCCGCCAGTGCCGCAGCGGCGGGCGGCACTGGCGGCTCGCCAATACCGCGGACCTGATCACCGTTTTCCAGACCGCGCACCATGATGTCCGGGCATTGATAGAGCCGCATGCCTTCATAGGCGTGGTAATTGCTTTGTTCGGCAATGCCGTCCGCATAAGTGATTTCACAGTTCATGGCATGACCAAGGGCAAAGATGACCCCACCCTGAACCAGATTTTCAAAGTTCACCGGATCGACCACGCGACCGACCTCGGCCGCGACCCAGACCTTGTCCAGCTTGAGGCCGGCCTCGGTTTGGCTGACCTCGATCACCTCGGCGCAGGGCACGCCGAAACTGGTGGTCAGCGCCACGCCACGCCCGCGCCCATTGCCAAGCGGACCGTCCCAGGACGACATGTCTGCCACTGCCTCCAGCACTTTTTGCGCCAGATCGTCATGCACCAGCCGTAACCGTTCTTCGAGCGGATCTGCCCCGGCGGCAAAAATCAATTCGTCCAGCGCGGCGTTCTGAAAGAACCCGGCATGGGATGCGCCCACCGACCGCCAGGACGAAATCGGTGCCAGTGGCGCGGCACGGTATCCGGTGACGCGATGGTGCGGGATGGCAAAAGGCGCGTTCCATGCGCCAGCGACAATCTGGCTGTCCGGGCCGGGCATCGAAATGCCCTGACGGCCCATTTGTGAAACGATGACAGAGGGACAGGCGATCGACAGATCCATCGCCTCGACCTGGCCATTTGTCACCTTGCCGCGCAGCCGGGCCATGGCGATCTGGCGGGGGAAGTCGTGGGTCATGTCTTCTTCGCGGGCATAGGTCAGCTTGATCGGAACGCCCTTCAACTGTACCGCGATTTCCGTGGCCTGTTTCACCACCTCATCTTCCAATCGGTGCCCGAAAGAGCCGCCCATCATCTGTACATGCAGGGTGACAGCGTCGGCCTCGATCCCGGCGATCCGGGCGACATTGGTTTGCACAAAGCGCGGGATCTGCGTGCCGGTCCAGACCTCTGCGGTGGTGTCATCGACGCGGACAATGGCGCTGATCGGTTCCAGCGGCGCATGTGCCAGATAGGGCGCGCGGTATTCGGCCTCGATGATCTTGCCACCCGACAGGGCGCTGTCGACATCGCCATCGTCGCGCTGGCGGCTGTCCTGCTGGTCGTCGGTAAACGCATCTGACAGCGCCTGCCAATGGCCCTCCATTGTGGCGGGCATGTTCGATGTGTCACCCCAGTCCGGCACAACCATCTGCGCCGCCTGAAAGGCGCGCCAGGTATTGTCGGCCACCACCGCAAAGCCGCCCGTCACCGGCAAAACCGCCTTTACGCCGCGCATCTTTTCGGCCTCGGTCGCATCAAAGCGGTTCAATGCGCCGCCCTGCGCCGGGTTCAACACGACCGTGGCCTGCAACATGCCGGGAACGTCCAGATCAATCCCATAGTCGAGCGTGCCGGTGCATTTGCCCAGCATGTCGATCCGCTGCATCGGTTTGCCGATATAGCGCCACTGTGCAGGGGCGCGCAGCGGCACATCCTGGACCACGTCCATCCCGGCCACAGCCCCGGCCAGATCGCCATAGGCAATGGCGCGCCCATCGGGCAGGATCACCGCGCCGTTTTCGGTTCTGATGTCACTGACCGCGACCCCGGTCTGATCCGCCGCCGCCAGTTTGAGCGTTTCGCGCGCCGAAGCAGCCGCTGCGCGCAGTTTGTCGAATTGATCGGCCACGGTGGTGGAGCCGCCGGTGATCTGCATGCCCATCACCTTCATCACCGCGCCAAGGCCGCCTTCGACCATGTCCCGCATCATGCCTTGGGCCGGAATGGTGAATTCCGCCGCTTCGGGGGCCAGCGCCGTGTTCCAATAGGCCGCGCTGGGCGGGCCGGGGTCGACACGCACCTCCGCCAGATCAAGGTCCAGCTCCTCGGCCAGCAAGACCGCCTGGACATGATAGGCGCCCTGGCCCTTGTCCGCGCGCGGGGTGATCAGCGTCACGCCGTCACCGTCAATCCGCACATAGGGCGTCAGCGCCGCTTGTCCCGGCTCCAGATCGCCCAGCAGCGGGTTTTCATGCGGGCGGCGCACGGTATAGACGCCAAAAGCCACACCGCCGGCAACCGCCGCAGTGCCAACCAGAAAAGCGCGGCGGGTCAAGGTCTTTAGACGGCCCATCTCATGCCTCTTTCATTTTTGCGGCGGCGGTATGGATCGCAGCCCGAATGCGGGGATAGGTGCCACACCGGCAAAGATTGCCGGACATCACGATGTCGATCACCTCGTCTGTCGGCTCTGAATCATTTTCCAGAAGGGCGGCGGCCTGCATGATCTGGCCGGACTGGCAATAGCCGCATTGCGCCACCTGATGCTCGACCCAGGCGGCCTGCACCGCATGCAGCGCGTTCGGCTGGCCCAGTCCGGTAATGGTCAGCACCTCTGCGCCCTCGGCATCCCCGGCTGCAATCTGACAGGACCGCACCGCCGCGCCATCCAGATGCACCGTGCACGCGCCGCATTGCGCAATGCCACAGCCGTATTTCACGCCGGTGAGTTTCAATTCATCACGCAGCACCCAAAGCAGCGGCATGTCGTCTTCGACATCCACTTCATGTGCCACACCATCTACCGTAAGCTTCATGCCCGACGCTGCCCCTTGGCTGAATTTCAATCATTCGCTAAGGGATAGATAGCAGGCAAAGCCGCGACGACGAGGGACCAATCGTGCCAATCGACAAACAAATCGTGCCAGGGACGGTTTGCAGTCTTTCCCCGCGCGGGCGGCGGTGCAATCCTTCTGGCCATGATGATGTCACCCCCAATTTCGCGCGCGCGGTATCAGGTTGGTCAAACCGTCCTGCGGCTGTGTCAGTATCTGGATCTGCCGCCAGAGCGGATTTGCCTGCGGGCGGGTCTGTCGCCCGATATGTTTTCCGGCGAAGACAGGGGCGCCACCATAGAGCAGGTGTTTGCGCTTTGGGCTGCGGTCGAGGTCGAGGTGGACAAACCCGACATGCCGCTGGATCTGGCGCGGTTCGCGGCGCGCATCGGGTTTGCGCGGCCTGTTTTGCCTTTGCCTGTAGTCCCGATGTCGGGACCGGGTTGGAACGGCTGGCCAAGTTCAAACCGCTGGTGGGGCCGGTGCTGTTGGACAGTGGCCAGGTGCCAGACGGGTTTGCGGTCACCCTGCGCTCGCCTGATCCCGATCTGCCGCATCCCCCCGCCATGGCGGCGTTCGAAATTGTCTATGTCATGGAGTTGCTGCGCAATCATACCGGCCAGGACATCGCCGCTCTGGCCGCGCGATTGCCGGCGGGGCATGGATTGCAAACCGCGCTGTCCGGGTATCTGGGATGCCCTGTGGATGCGGGACCATACGCGGAGCTGCTTTTGCCACCCGATGTGGCGGAGCTGGCGTTGTTGTCGCGTGATCCTGCGCTTTGGGCGGTGTTCGAGCCGGATTTGCGGCGGCAATTGGGGGATCTTGGCTCTGTTCAGACCCTGGACACCCGCGTGCGTCAGGTGCTTTTGGAACTGTTGCCCAGCGGCCAATCCAATGCCGATGTGGTCGCGACCCGGCTGAACCTGTCAAAACGCAGTTTGCATCGGCGGCTTTCCGAAATTGGCATTCCGTTTCAATCCATTCTGAACAACACGCGGCGGGAATTGGCCCTGCATTACCTGGCGCGGGTCGACATCAGTTTTGACGAAATTTCCTTTCTTCTGGGGTTTGCGGACCCGAATTCTTTCTTTCGGGCGTTTCGCGGCTGGACCGGTCAGACGCCGATGCAATGCCGCTTGGATTTGGTTGGTGCGCTCGGCGGGGCAGGGCGGTAAGGGCGGGCGCTCGGCGGGGCGGTCTGTAGGACGGTCGGGGGCGCGCTCGGCCTGATCGGATGGTTCCGGTTTGACCGTCTTGGGGTCTGTGGCTAGGGTTCGCGGCAATGCCGGGTGCGACCGGGACCACATCCAGGGGAAGAACATGCGCATCTTGTTGATCCATACCGGTGGCACCATTGGCATGGCCGCCACCGAGGCCGGCTTCGCCCCCAAGGCGGGCGTGGTCGAGGCGGCGGTGGCCAGCATGGTCGCGGATGGCCGGGTCACCGCCTTGGTCGAGCTTGTGACGATGGACCCGATGATCGACAGTTCGGAAGCGACCCCCAAAGACTGGGCCGCCATCGCCGCACAGGTGTTTGACGCAGAGGGCAAATATGACGCGGTGGTGGTGACCCATGGCACCGATACGCTGGCGTTTTCGGCCGCCGCGCTGTGCCTGTCTTTGCCGGGCGTGACCCTTCCGGTGATCGTGACCGGGTCGATGGTGCCATTGACCGTGCCCGACAGCGACGGTTGGGGCAATCTTGCAGATGCATTGCGCGCGGCAGAACATGCCGAGCCCGGTATCTGGGTGCAATTCGCCGGTCAGCTGTTGCATGGCGGGCGGGTGCGTAAGGCGCATTCAACGGCGCCAAATGCCTTTTGTGCGGCGTCCAGCGATGTGGCTCCGCGAATTGCCGCGGCGGCACCGATGCTTCAGCGTGTTGACCAAAGCAATGTCGCGGTTCTGACGGTGACACCGGGGGGCAGCAGCGCCCTGATGGACTATGGCTGTAGCCAATGTGACGGCATTGTCCTGCGGGTCTATGGCTCTGGCACCGCGCCCGACACAGCGGCGCTGCGCCGCGCCTTGGCCACAGCCCAATCCCGAAAGATCCCGGTGATCGCGATCAGCCAATGCCCCGAAGGCGGCATGCGGTTTGGCACCTATGCCTCGGGCCAGATCTTGCCCGATTGCGATGTGATCGACGGGCGCGATACGACGTTGGAAATGGCCTATGTCAAAATGCAATTTGCCTTGTCATTGCACCGCGGCTTTCCGGCGCAACGTGCATACCTGGAACGTGCTTTGTGCGGCGAACGGGGCATGTGATCTCACCCAAGGTGCTGATCGAAGAGACTGTTGCCGATCTTGCAATTTGTCGAGGTGCCGGGCGATAAAGACCGGCGCATCACCAGTTGATGCGGATCATGCACGAGAGCCTTTCGGACAACGCTGGCCTTTTGCCGCTTTCCCGCCATGCGCAGAATGCGAAGGGCGTCGGCGCGTATGTAGATCCGCGACCCTGACGGGATCATGCCTGCACACCGGCGGCCCTGTGCATTGAAAATCATAAGGCTGGCCACTACCTGATTTGTATCGCGCAGCGACATCTCATTCAGCAGGAGCAGAGTAGTGAAAAAGTGGATTTTGCTGTCCACGACCCTCTTTGGTCTTGGGGTTGTCGGTGCGGTCGGTTTCGCCATCTACAAGATCCACTATAGCCATCCTGGGCGGTTCTCGTCAGAAGTGAGCATGACAGGGCTGAAGCGTACCGTCGAAGGGAACACGCTCACGTCTTATGCGCATCCATCCGCGCGCATCACGTTTCCACCAGAGTATGATTATCTGGGGGCGCAAAGATTTCATCCTCTATGGCACGGTGGAAGCCGAACAATATCTATTTGTGTCGGCGCATTCGGATGGCGCAACCCGATCCATAATCAACGTCCAATTCGAAGCGATATTGCCTGAAGTTGCAGGGGCTTACGATTATTCGGCAGCGCCGCGCGCGACACATATCGGACCTTTGGAGTTCCATGTGGATGCCAATCCTGTTCGGCGGCATTGGCTGGTTCCCAACGGCCTGCCGGGGACCAATTCAGAACGCTACTACAGCTTTGCCGACGACCACGGATTTCCCATACCCAAAGACTATATCTGGTCGCGGTTCGCCTATGTGCCCAAGGACGCCCCCCGCCAGGAGATGCTGATCCTGCAGGTCGAAGATTTGGCACCCAAGGGATTAACCGCTGCTGCGCTGCGCCAGGGCGGCGCACATGCAGAAGACTGGGCAGGACTTCGCGACGCGCACCTGCAACAGCTGGAACAGGGCATCACAATCGAGGCGCTGGACTAGATCAGGAGCGCTGCGCGCAGACCAGATCGAAGACGGTAGATGCAGCTTGAAGTGTGGGGGGGCGACGATTTGCAAGCCAGTCATCCCAAGCAAACATCATTGAGATGCATGTGGAGCCGCGTGACACAAGTGGACTGATTTCAAAGGATTTTCTCGCCTTCCGGTTCAGCACTACTGCACTTCGTGTAGGGAAGTGGCAGCCCGTAGGGGAATCGAACCCCTCTTTCCAGGTTGAAAACCTGGCGTCCTAACCGATAGACGAACGGGCCAGCTGTTGTGGCGTGAGCCGGGTTCTAAGAAAAGCGGGCGCTAGGTGCAAGCGGAAAATTGAAGAAACTGCGACAGAAGTCGATTTGGAGCGTTTTTTTTCGAATTCTCGCGACAACTTATTGATTTTGTTTGAAAATTTTTATTGCGTTATGGTGGGATTTATTGCGATTCAATGGCGTTGGACATGCTTTTGGGCGGCCATTGCCGTTGATCCCAAGAATCGCGCCCGACGCGGGGCCATTTGACGGTGGTCAGCCGGTGGCTTCGGCGGCATCATCCAGCCGCAATTGCACTTTTTGCCGTCCGCCCCAGGTGTTGATGTCCAGTTTGCCGGCAAGGTGGAATCGCTTGCCCCCATGATTTTCGATCGCAGTGCCAATCGCGCTGTCATAGGCGCCAAAGGCAATGGCCTCGATCGGGGGGAAAGACCGTCAGAGAAGCTGAGCCGCAGGTGGCTGTCACCGGCGCGTTTGGCAAAGCGGATTGCCATATCGGGAAAGGCAAAGCGCGGGGCAGGGGCCGAGGCACCGTAGGGCCCGGCCTCTTCAAGGCGGTTCACCAATTCGGGTGAGGCCGCGCCGGGCATGAGCATGCCGTCCAGGCGCAGGTCGGCGGGGCCGCCATCACCGGCACCTTGTTTGGCCAGCAATTCCGACAGCCGCGCCATGGCCGGTTCCAGCATCTGACGTGTCAGGCTCAGGCCCGCGGCCATCTTGTGCCCGCCGCCCTTGACCAGAAGCCCCTCTGCCGCCAGCCGCTGGATCGACGCGCCAAGGTCGACACCGGCCACCGACCGCCCCGATCCCTTGCCGTCGTCGCCATCAAAGCCGATGACAATCGCCGGACGGTTGGTCAGCTCTTTCAGGCGGGACGCAACAATGCCGACAACGCCGGGGTGCCAGCCAGTGCCCGCAGCCCAGACCAGTGGCGCATCCAGCCCGCGCTGTTCCGCCTGATCCAGCGCGGCGGCGCGCACGGCGGCCTCGATCTCGCGACGTTCGCTGTTCAGCTGGTCAAGCCGCTCCGCCATCGCCTTGGCTTCGGCTTCATTTGTGGTCGACAACAGCCGCGCGCCCAGATCCGCCTGGCCGATCCGCCCGCCGGCATTGACCCGTGGTCCCAGCACATAGCCAAGGTGATACGACGACGGCGCAGAATTCGAGCCGCGCCACATCGGACAGCGCCACCAGACCGGTGCGCGCACGATGCCCCATGACCTTGAGCCCCTGGCGGACCAAGGCCCGGTTCACACCGATCAGGGGCGCAACATCGGCCACCGTCCCCAGGGCGACAAGATCCAGAAGCGCCATCAGATCAGGCCCCTGTTTGCCGATCTCGCGCAATTGCCGCCCCAGTTCGACAAGGCAGAGGAACACCACACCAGCGGCGCAGAGATGGCCAAGCGCGCCATCTTCGTCCTGGCGGTTCGGGTTGACCACGGCCACCGCAGCGGGCAGCGTTTCACCGCCAAGGTGGTGATCCAGCACCACCACATCCGCGCCCTTGGCCGCCTCGATTGGCGCATGGCTGAGCGTGCCGCAATCGACACAGATAATCAGGTCGTGACCACGCGCCAGCTCTGCCATGGCGGGTTCATTCGGGCCATAGCCTTCGTCGATGCGGTCGGGGACATAGAGCGTCACCTGCAGGCCAAAATGCCGGAACCAATCTATCAGCAAGGCGGCGGATGTGCCGCCGTCGACATCGTAATCGGCAAAAACCGCCACTTTTTCGCGGGTTTCCAGCGCCCGCAGGATACGGGCCGCTGCCGGTTCCATGTCGCGCATGCTGCGCGGATCGGGCAACAGATCGCGCAATTTGGGATCAAGAAACGCCGTCACCTGATCAGCCTCGACGCCACGTCGCGCCAGCACCAAGGCCAAAGCGGGCGGCAGGGTGGCGGATTGTTCCAGCAGGCTGGCCTGACGTTCAACCGCAATCCCCGGACCAACCCAGCGTCGCCCGGTCAGCGATTGCGTCACCCCCAGATAGGCGCTCATGTCAGTTGCCCTGTGATTTCGGCAACACGACGCGCCGTGGCAAATTCGCCGTGCAGATGTGCCACTGCGGCGCGGTGGCTGTCTTCGGCGCTCATGTCCGGGCTGCCCGCCTGCCAGCTCATATTGGCTGTGGCGGCAAAAGCGGCACAGGCATCATGCGCCAGTGTCACCACGAACCCCAGGTTCGCTGCCATCCGCACCGAAGTCGAAACACAATGCGGCGTTGTCAGCCCGCAGATCACCAGATGCGTCAGGCCCGCGTTGCGCAGATCCTGTTCCAGTGACGTGCCGATAAAGGCGGAATTGACCGACTTCTCATGCAGGGCATCGGTGTCTTGTGGGGCAAACCCCGGCAGAAAATTAGCCCCGTCGCTGCTGCCATGCAGCGGGCTTTGCGGATCGATACTCAGATGGCGCACCATATGCACCGCCCAGCCGGATCTGCGGGCCGCATCCAACAGGGTGCGCGCATGCTGCTCTGCGTCCGGGTTGTTGCGCGCGCCCCAGACTGGGTCATTAAACCCGGTCTGAAAGTCGATCATCACCAGCGCGGTTCTGTTCGGCGGGGTCGCCGGCGATACTGTGGTGGTCGGGGTCATCACTGGGTCGGATTGCGATAGGTCATGCGCCGGACTGACCCGGTTTTTGACCGCATCAGGATGGTTTCGCAGGTGGTCCAGCCCGGTTCGCGCTTCAACGCCGGCAACAAGGACCCGCCGGTCACGCCGGTCGCGGCAAAGATCACATGGTCGGTCACCATATCGTCGCGGGTGTAGATCCGGTCAAAGTCGGTGATCCCGGCCTTCGTGGCGCGGGCCTTTTCATCGTCGTTGCGGAACAACAGCTTGCCATAGATCTGGCCACCCATGCATTTCAATGCGGCAGCGGCCAGAACACCCTCGGGCGCGCCACCCGATCCCATGTACATGTCGATGCCGGTCTTGTCCGGCTCTGCGCAATGCATCACCCCGGCCACGTCGCCATCGGTGATCAGACGGATCGACGCCCCGGTCGAGCGGACTTCGTCGATCATTTCCTGATGGCGGGGCCGTTCCAGGATACAGACGGTGATATCCTCCGGTGAGCAGCCCTTTTCGGTGGCCAGCGCCGACACGCGGGTGGCGGGCGGCATGTCCAGCGTCACAAGACCCTCGGAATATCCCGGCCCGATGGCCAGCTTTTCCATATAGACGTCAGGGGCATGCAGCATTGATCCGCGCGGTCCCATGGCGATCACGGTCAATGCGTTGGGCATGTCCTTGGCGGTCAGGGTTGTGCCCTCCAGCGGGTCAAGCGCGATATCCACCCCCGGACCTTCGCCGGTGCCCACCTCTTCGCCGATAAACAGCATCGGCGCTTCGTCGCGTTCACCTTCGCCGATGACGACAACGCCCTTGATGTCCAGCTTGTTAAGCTGTTCGCGCATGGCGTTGACGGCGGCCTGATCCGCGGCCTTTTCGTCACCACGTCCAATCAGTTTGGCACTGGCAATCGCGGCCTGTTCCGCCACACGGGCCAGGCCCAGAGACAGCATACGGTCGTTGAAATCCTTGGGGGCCATGAGGTTTGATCCTTTGTGTGAACACCGTCCCCATGTGATTACCCTTTGCGGGGAAGGGGCCGCAAGGGGCTTGGCCATTTGCGGCGGGGCGTCATGCGGGGCTGGCTTTGACATCTTGCTGTTGCACAGGGCTGATACTGCGGCCTGCAATTGCTTTCCTTGCGCCAGAGTTGTGTCGATCATGAAACATCTGACTGTCGAAATCGACACCACGTCCTGTGCGGCTGTGCTTGTGCCCAACGGGATTGGCACGCCTTATGACAAGGTCGTGGAGTTGAACGTTATCGGTGGTCACATAACCCGGGTGCTGAGCGATGCGGAGCTGGGATTGTCCGCCTCTCTGGCTGTGCCGGACGGCGCGAAGATGACGGTGCGCTATGGTGTCGAGACAGCGGCGAGCGGGGACCTTTACCCCGAGGCCGCATTCGCCCCGCGACAAAACCAATTCACCCGTGCCGCCGCCGAACTGGCCACAGAAAGCCGGCGGATCGCAGAGGGTGCCGGGCGCGGGCAGGCGGGCATAGAGGCGCTTGTCGCCGAGGCCGAGAGCCGGTTCTCTTATGCACACCCGGAGCACCGGTTTACCGATGGCATGGATATGGTGCCCTATTTGTCCTGCGGGCTGACGCCGGGGTCTTGTGTCGACATCAACACCTATCTTGTCGCCGCGCTACGGGCCGCCGGATATGATGCCGCATATTTCTATGGCTATTTCTTTCCCGAAGAGCGTGCCGGGATCACCCTGGATGGTCATTGCTGGGTGGCCACACGACATGAGGGCGAGATCCTGGAATGGGACATCGCACATCATATCAAGACCGGGCTGGGTGCAACGAAACCCGGCCTGAACCCCCGGCCCGGCAAACGGGTGGCGATCAGCCATTCCATGGGGCATCGTTATGGCGATCTCTGCGATGGATCGCTGATCAAGATCCTCGGTGAACCTTTGGGCCTGAACGCCGATTTGCGCCCGGTTGACGCCGATATCATCGCCCGGCTGGAACCCTGGACCTAGCGCCGCAGTACGACGCCATTGCAACAGACGCCGGTCAGGGGAAGCTCTGGTAAATCACAGATCTGGTGCGCCGGGGCAAATGCTGCCCCAGTTGTTCATCCCCGGTTCCTGAAATCTTGGCCCGATCTCTCGGCCGGACCTTAAGCTCAGAGGTTTTCGATCCGAAACGCCACCGGCGCGCCAACCACGACGTCGGTTGTCTGCATCGCCTCAAGCGCTTCGTCCAGCGCCGCCCGCTGGGTCTTGTGGGTGACGATCAGCACCGGCGCGGCCTCATCAGCATGGCCATATTGGCGCATCTGGTCGATGGAAATGCCCGATGCCGCCAGAACCGCCGCGACCTTGGCCAGCGCGCCGGGTTTGTCCTGCAACGCCATGCGCAGATAATAGGGGGCCGGTGTTGCGCTCTTTGCCGGGGTGGCCTCGGTCAGGGTGGCGGCCGGTTGGCCAAAGGTCGTGACCCGCAGACCACGCGCAATATCCATCACGTCGCCCATCACCGCGCTGGCGGTCGGGCCTTCGCCGGCACCGGGGCCGCGCAGCACAACCTGTTCCACCTGATCACCTTCGAGCACCACCATATTGGTGCCGCCCGGCAATTGCCCAAGCGGAGAGGTTTCCGGCACAAGGCAGGGCGACATACGCTGTTCCAGCCCGCGCCCGGTCATCTGTGCGACGCCCAAAAGCTTGATGCGATAGCCCATATCGGCGACGGCCCGAATATCTTCGATCTTGATCCGGCCAATCCCCTCCAGCTCGACCCCGGCGAAATTCACCTGGGTGCCAAAGGCAACAGCCGACAGCAGCGACAGTTTGTGCCCGGCGTCAATCCCGCCCACATCCAATTCCGGATCCGCCTCAAGATAGCCCAGCTGATTGGCCTCTTCGAACACCACATCATAGGGCAGACCGGCGCTTTCCATCCGCGTCAGGATGTAATTGCAGGTGCCGTTCATCACACCCAACACACGGGTGATCTCATTGCCGGCCAGCCCTTCGGTCAGGGATTTGACCACAGGAATGCCGCCCGAAACCGCCGCTTCGAACCGCAGAACCGCACCGTTGTCTTCGGCCAGTTGCGCCAGCGCCTGACCATGCATGGCCAACATCGCCTTGTTGGCGGTGACAACATCCTTGCCGGCCTTCAACGCCGCTTCGGTTGCGGCCTTGGCCGGGCCATCACTGCCGCCCATGAGTTCGACAAACACATCGACATCATCCCGGGTGGCAAGAACCACGGGATCATCTTCCCAGGCATAAGACGTCAGGTTGACGCCGCGATCCTTGTCGCGGGTGCGGGCCGATACGGCGCTGATTTCAACCGGGCGTCCGCCACGGACCGCCAGAAGATGCGATTTCTGCCGGATGATCTTGACCACGCCAGGCCCCAACCGTGCCCAGCCCGGCAATCCCAAGGCGCAAAGGTTCGGTCATGGCAGGTCCTCCTAAAGGATCAAAAACGGGGTCAATTGTGTTCGCCGCGATGTAGCGGCAACCGGCGCGGGGTGCAACGCCAAGCCCGGTCATATTGGCAAATTCGACGTCAGCGCACACCGCGCGCCATGCGACTGCGGGTGGCGCGGTCAATCACCGGGCTTTGCAGCCCCGCCGCGCGCGCCCGAAGTGCCGCCAAACGCCCCAGCAAAGAGGTCTGTACCTCCAGGGTGGTGGTGCTGTCGGGAATGGCGCGCAATTCTTCGATGCTTAGCAATCGGGGATAGGCCGCCGCCGCGACATCCGGGCCTTCGCTGTTGTCCAGCGCCGGAAATTGGGTGCATCCCAGGACCAGGGTCACGGGCACAAGGCAAAGACACAGCCGGATCAGATGCATGGTCGCTCCCATTCTTTCATGCCTTGTCATGCCGCATGGCGCGGCCAAGGGCAAGGATTGGTGATTGATCTGAACGCGCGTTCAGATCTAAACACCCATATGGCACGTACCCAAGGTTCCCATTCCGACATCACCGGCCCCCGGATCAAATCCGCCGCGCTGAAACTTTTTGCACGCAACGGCTTTGCCGCGGTATCAATGCGTCAAATCGCGGCCGAGGTCGGGGTCCAGGCCGGGGCGCTCTATAACTACACGCCCGACAAACAGAGCCTTTTGTTCTCGCTTCTCAGGGACCACATGGATGAACTTCTGGCGGCCTGGCAGGATACCGCACCGGCGGACACGCCGCTGGCACAGTTGGAATCCTTCACCCGTTTCCACATCCGGTTCAATATCGAACGCCCCGAAGCGATCTTTATCTCTTACATGGAATTGCGCAATCTGGAGGCCGATAACTTTGCCCATATCGAAGCGCTGCGCCGGGCTTACGAAGACAAATTGGAAACCATTTTGCGCGCAGGCCTCGCCACGGGTCAATTCACCATGCCGGACACCAAGATTGCCACAATGGCGGTGATTGCCATGCTGACCGGGGTCAATACCTGGTATCGGGCTGGCGGGCGGCTGTCGCTGACAGAAGTCCAGAAAATCTACTGGGACATGGTGCGCCGCATCGTGGGGGCCTGACTGTCAGACCTGCGCTGGCCTGCGTTGGCTTGCACGGTTTCATCTGACCGAAAATATCCCGGGGGAGTCCCCTTCAGGGGGGGGCGGGGGCAGCGCCCCTCTAGGGTCCTGATACTATGTGCCGCGTCGTTTCACGCGCAGGGTTGGATCGGCTTCGCGTGGGTCTTCGGGCCAGGGATGGCGGGGATAGCGGCCGCGCATGTCGCGGCGCACATCCGCATATGACGTTTCCCAAAATCCGGGAATATCCATTGTGACCTGTACCGGGCGTTGTGCCGGCGACAGCAATGTCACCCGCAAGGGCTGTCCGGCGACGGTCGGATGGACCCGTTGACCAAACATCTCCTGCAAGCGCAGGGTGATCTCGGGATGCTCGCCGCCGTAGTCAATCGGAATTTTCCGCCCCAAAGGCGTGGTAAAGGCCGCCGGCACCGCCCAATTCAACGCCTCTTGCTGATCCCAGGACAGCGAGGCGACCAGCGCATCATGCACGTCAAACGCCTTCCAGTGGTCCGCCGTCTTCACCCCGGTCAAATAGGGCAGAAGCCAATCCTCCAACCCCGCGAGCAAGGCCGCCTCGGACATATCCGGCAGGTCAATCCCGCCTGCGCGTGCCACATGCACCCGTGCCACCAGCCGCGCCGCGCCCTTGGACAGACGCAGGCCCAGATCCCGCACCCCGTCCAGCATCGCCCGCGCCACCGCATCGCTGGGCGCGTCTTTCCAGATCCGGTCCTGCAGCACCACCGCGCCAAACACCTCTTGCTGGCGCGCCACCACTCGCCGGTCGCGTTTCGACCATTCGCAGACATCAACCCAGGCGATCTGATCCTCAAACAATGCGCGGATCTCGCCCTCGGAAATCGCTATCGCCTGGCGAATGCGCGCTTCACGCGGGTTGCCATCGGTGTCGGTGACCACGATCAACCGTTGCCCCGCCAGCGGATCACTGTCGTCCATCACCGCACCTTTGCCGCCGGACAACACATAACGGGGCGCATCGCCCTTGCGGCGCAACCCGATCCGGTCCGGATAGGCAAGAGCCGCCATCTGGGCCGCTGAATGCGCCGCACCGGTCCCGGACCCCGATCCGGGACCTCCCGCAGCCTTGCCGGAGCCCGCACGCCGCAGCCGCTTGGCCTCCTGGCCAATCCGCTCAAGCGCCGGGCGGTTCACCTCATAGGGGCGTCGGTTGCGGAATGCGCGCAGGTCGCGCAGGGCCTCCAGCCGCAGCGCCAGATCCACCGGCGCGCCGCGCAAAGGATCGCGGTCGGCCAGCAGCGCCGCCAACGGCGCGGCCTCCGGCCCGGCCACCGCCAGCATATGCGCCAACCGCGGATGCAGGGGCAGGGCGGCCAGCACCCGGCCATGGGCGGTGATTGCGCCCATCGCGTCCAACGCGCCCAGCATCCGCAACAGTGCCTGCGCTTCGGCCCAGGACCCAGGATTGGGCGGCGTCAGCAGCGGCATGTCCTCAACCGACCCGCCCCAGAGCGCCAATTCCAGCGCCAGCCCGGCCAGATCGGCCACCTCGATCTCGGCAGGGGCAAAGGCGGGCAGCGCGCCTTCTTCGCCACGTGTCCAAAGCCGATAGGACACGCCTTCGGCCACGCGTCCGCCGCGGCCTGCGCGTTGGGTGGCCTCGGCCCGGCTGACCCGTTCGGTCACCAGCCGCGACATGCCCGATCCCGGATCAAACCGCGCGCGACGCGCCCGACCGGCATCCACCACCACGCGAATGTCTTCGATTGTCAGCGATGTCTCGGCGATCGAGGTCGCCAGAACCACCTTGCGCCCGCTGGTTTCCGGTTGGATCGCCGCGCGCTGGGCGGCAAAGGGCAGCGCGCCATACAGCGGGCGAATATTGCATTCAGCGGGCAGGCGGGCTTTCAACAAACCTTCGCAGCGGCGGATCTCGCCCTCTCCGGGCAGGAAGACCAAAACGCCGCCCTCGGTCGCGCTGACCGCCTGAGCCACCAGATCGGCGGTGGCCTCGGCCAGCCGCACTCTTGCCCCCGGTTTGGCCACCAACGGCCGGTCCAGCCACCGGGTTTCCACCGGAAAGGACCGCCCCTCAGAGGTGACAACCGGCGCATCGCCCATCAACACCGCCACCGGCGCAGCATCCAGCGTCGCTGACATCACGATCAGCCGCAGGTCGTCGCGCAGCGCCCCGGCAATTTCCAGACACAGCGCCAGCCCCAGATCAGCATTCAGGCTACGTTCGTGGAACTGATCAAAAATCACTGCGCCCACGCCGGTCAATTCGGCGTCCGATTGGATCATCCGGGTCAGGATACCCTCGGTCACCACCTCGATCCGGGTGTTCCGGCCCACCTTGGCCTCGCCGCGAATGCGGTATCCAACCGTGTCGCCCGCAGCCTCGCCCAGGGTTTCGGCCATACGTTCCGCCGCCGCCCGCGCCGCCAGCCGCCGCGGCTCCAGCATCACGATGCGCCCGGTCACCAGACCAGCCTCCAGCAGCGCCAGCGGCACTCGCGTCGTCTTGCCCGCGCCGGGGGGCGCCTGAAGCACCGCGCGGCCATGCGTCGCCACCGCCGCCAGAAGCTCTGGCAGCGCGGCATCAATTGGCAAAGGGGTCCGGCGTGTCGTCACAAAACGCCTTATCGCCGAATGAGCACCGCCCGTCCACGCAGAGTTTGCACATCCATGCGTTTGACCCGCCATTGGCGGTCATCGCTCGGCTCATAGGTCAGCTCAAAGGGAAATGTCTTGCCTTCCTTCATTGCCTTTTGGGAAAATCCGCCTTCACGGATGTACTGCCCCTGACAGGTCACCAGATCTGTCTGGCGGCGGGGCTGCGATGTTGTCAGGCGAATGCGCCGCTCACCATCAAAATAACTGACATCCAACCGGCAGAGGTCATCGCCCGCCCGGTCGGCCAGCACCTGCCAGATCGCGGTCAGCGGGTCCAGCGTGCCGGCCTGTGTCGCGGGCGGGAGCCAATGGCGCTCTGGTTTTTCGCTTTTCTCCAGCACCGGCACGCCGGCACGATAGGTGATGACCTTGTTGCTTTTGCGCCGTCCGGTGTCTGAATTTTCCTCGTACCGCGCGGGGCGAAACGTGCCGTTGCGCACATGCCCCAGCACCTTTGCATCAAAGCGGAAATCGGTGATCGCCGCAATCAGGCCAGAGGATTTGACCCGGGCCGCAGCGGCATATTGGCCGCCCTCGCGGGTCATGCGGGTTTGCACCTCTCCGGCTTTCAACCCTGAGAAATAGACATCATAGCGGGTCTTTTCCTGGGTCGGCTCTGCGGCCCCGGCAAGGGACATGACCTGGGACAGGATCAGCCCCAGGACCACCCCGGATGTGCGAGAAAAAGGTTTCATCTGTTGTCCGTTTTGCGGTTTTGCCGCCAAAGTCAGTTCTGAATGGCTGCGCTGCTCTGGACTAGTTGGCCAGTGGCGTGCACAAAATGCCAGAACTGACCGGACCGCCCGGACCCGCGCGCAATTCCCCGCGCATTCCCCGGCTGGGCCTGTGCGGAATGATGCCGGTCAACACCCAACCGGCCAAAAAGGATGGCAGAGCAGATGGACATTTCCGACCTTGCAACCCGGGTTCTGGACGGTGACAGGCGGGCCTTGGCCCGTGCGATCACCCTGATTGAAAGCGGTCGGGACGATCACCGTGCAGAGGCGACCAAATTGATCGACCGGCTGCGTCAATCCGGGCGGCAGGCGCTGCGGATCGGGTTGTCGGGCACGCCGGGGGTGGGCAAATCCACCTTTATCGAAAGTTTCGGGTTGATGTTGACCGGGCAGGGGCTGCGGGTGGCGGTTCTGGCGGTTGACCCTTCGTCGGCGCGGTCGGGTGGGTCCATTCTGGGTGACAAAACCCGGATGGAGCAGCTGACCCGTGACCGCAACGCCTTTATCCGTCCTTCGCCCAGCCAGACCCATCTTGGCGGTGTGGCGCGCCGCACGCGGGAGGCGGTGGCGCTGTGTGAGGCGGCGGGGTTCGACGTGGTGTTGATAGAGACCGTCGGCGTCGGCCAATCGGAAACCGTGGTGTCAGAGATGGCGGATCTGTTCCTGTTGCTGCTGGCCCCGGCGGGCGGCGATGAATTGCAGGGCGTCAAACGCGGCATCATGGAGATTGCGGATCTGATTCTGGTGAACAAGGCAGACGGCGATCTGAAGTCGGCCGCAACCCGGACCTGTGCGGATTATTCCGGCGCGTTGCGTCTGCTGCGCAAACGCCCGCAGGACCCCGCCGGATTCCCAAAGGCCATGACGGTTTCGGCGCTGCATCTGGAGGGGCTGGAAAAAGCCTGGGATGAAATGCAGACGCTGGTGACCTGGCGGCGCGAGAATGGTCATTTCGATGGCCGTCGGGCGGAACAGGCGCAATTCTGGTTTTCCGAAGAAGTGCGCCAAACCCTCTTGGCGCGCCTGCAAACGCCAGCCGCAAAAGATGCGATGGCGATGCTGTCGGCCCGTGTGGCCGCAGGCGAGACAACCCCGACACGCGCCGCCCAGGATATGGTGGCCCGGCATTTGGGCGGATGACGGCGGTCCCGCTCTTTGACGGCGATCTGATCCGCGCCAGCGTGTTCAATCCCGGTCAGCCGAAGCTGTTTGTCAGCTTCCGCCAGCGGATCGCCGACCCCGGCAGCTTTGCCGAGCCGAAACCGGTGCGCAGTTTCATCAATCAGGGCATGACCCATCTGCACCTGCAGTCGCGTTTGAATGATTGGTATATCAACAGCGAAACGGCGGCGTTGGAGGGCGTTCTGACGGAATTTTCCGCCCGCTTCGAGCAGGCCTGTGCGATGGGGTTCTCGATGGGGGGATATGCGGCCTTTCGCTTTGCTGCGGCGCTGCGACTGGGGCGGATCATTGCGGTGTCACCGCAATATTCCATTGCGCCAGAGCATGTGCCGTTCGATCGCCGCTACCGCGATTGTGCGGGGGATTCGCGCTCGACGCTGGCGATCTTGGCCCGCGCGGCACAAAAGTGGCGGGTGTGATCCTGGCCGATCCGTTTCGCCCGCTGGATATCCGCAATGCCGCCCTGATCCAGACCGCATTTCCCGCCATGCGGCTTGCACGGTTGGCCGGCGGCGGCCATCCCGCAACCGGGGTTCTGGGCGAGGGCGGAAAATTCGCCAAACTACAGGCGCAATTGGTCAAACCGGTGGTGCCGGTGCGCCGCGTCGTCATGTTGCACCGCAATTCCCGTCGCAAAAGCGTGAAGTACTGGCTACATCTGGCAAAACAAGCAGAAAAATCCGGGCGTTTGCCGCTGGCCCGTCATGCAGAAGTCCGCGCATCGATGCTTTTGCATCAGGCGGATTGAACATCCGGGCGCGGGAATGTAAAGCCTATGCAACAGGCTCTTGACGATTCCCGGCTTGGGGCTTAATAGCCTGAAAACCAATTTCCGGGCACTGCAACGCGGTGCCCTTGATTTTTGTGGGGCGCGCCCGGGCAAATGCTCGTTGTCCTGCTTGAGAACCATGAGGAAGATGACATGTCGCGCCGCTGCGAATTGACCGGAAAAGGCCCGATGACTGGCAACAACGTCAGCCACGCCAAAAACAGAACCCGTCGTCGGTTTCTGCCGAACCTGAATGATGTGACCCTGCAATCCGAAACGCTGGGCCGTGGCGTCAAGCTGCGGATCTCTGCATCGGCTCTGCGTTCGGTCGACCATCGTGGTGGCCTGGACAAGTTCCTTGCCAAAGCCAAGGATGTTGAACTTTCGGACAATGCGCTGAAAGTCAAAAAAGAGATCGTGAAAGCGCAAGCTGCCGAGGCATAAGCCAGCTTTCGGGATCTACGGCGCGGGACGCCCCCAGTGGGGCGACCATGCGGCCAGAGGATCCGATCCAAAAATCAACGCAGACGCTTCGGTGTCCGCCAAACCCTCGTCGGCCCACCCGGCGGGGGTTTTTCTTTGCCCGGATTTTGGCTGCTTTGGCGTGTCGCTTTTTTAAATGCGGCAAAACGGCGGGCCCTTCATCTTAAATTTACGTAACGTCATCTATCCCTTCGGATAGGTGGAATAGCCAGATGCACTTTTGCTGCACCGCCGCACGTCGGCTACATTCAAACGGTCGAAGAGTGGTTTGTTTCGGGGCGTCGTACCCCTGGCTCGGATTGGGGTGCCTGCAAGGGTCCTGGTTCGCAAAAACCTTGGAACAGGCCACTCGCGACACCCTGACCGGCATGGCCGGGTCAGGATGTGCAATCGGGCAAACCCGGCGGGGCAGGCGTGCCAACCCTCACATGCGGTGGCGGGCGGCGCGGGGTGAACAGCGCCAACTGCATGAAAATGCAAGATCTTCAATCACAGTCACGGCGCCAAACGCCCGCCGAAACGCATGAGATCCGCCTATTTGGTCTTTTTGCCGCCGATATTCAGCGGTTTGCCCAGGTTGGAATTCGCGGTCGCCAGAACCTTGGGCTTTTCCTGCTTCGGTTTCTTGGCTTCGCGGTTGCCGTGGTGTTTCTGTTTGGTCATGTTGATCTCCGATCACGTTCCCCATGCGGACATCGCACAGGGCAGTCGCATCGTCAGGCGATCAGGGTTGCCCGTTTGGCCGGGGCGATGATCCGTGGGAGGCGGCAGGGACAAGACTCATCATCTCGGAGCCTGCATGCTCAAAATATGCCTGCTCTCGCTCACTTACAAGGGGTTTGATGCGGCCGGTCATGCAACACCCCAAGCCCGGAACCAAGGCCCCCGGCTGCCGGTCTTTCAGCGTTTGCTCGGTCAACGCCCGCCCGCCCGGCTACCGGAGCGGAAACGTTTCAGTAGGATTCTTCTGAGCGTAAGGAATGGAGGTGAATCAGCCGAAGTAGGTCGGTTTCGGTTTCTGCATAGCAAAATTAGGGGGGATAATTCGACGTTTAGGGCCGAAGGAAAGGCCGGTTCCACAGTCTTTGAACGTTCCGGCACTCAATTTGGAGCCATTAGGCAGTTCTAGGCCATCCCGAGTAAACCGAAAAATTCCTCCCAAAAGCTCCAATTGTCCACGAACCACGACGAAATCTCCTCTGAAATCCGCTTCGAAAAATATCTCGCCCTTATTCTTTATAAATTTTACCCAATTCGTTTTAAACTCTATGTCCCAATAGTCTTGAATTTCTGCAAAAACATCGTTGGCTTCAATTTTGATGTCGGGCCAGAAGTCATGTTTCGGCACCAAAACATCAAGTAGAAACTCTCCTTCCTCAAGTTTGTAATTAAACAAAGTCATACCGCCGAAAACCAAACACTTTCGGCAGCTTTCGATATGGATATTGCCAATTTTAAGGGCCTTTTGTGTTCCGTTTCCTCCTAACATGCCCCGAAAGCGCTTGTGGCGAATGTTGAACGGATTCTGCTTCAACGCGTACGCTTTGTTCTTCGACATTTTTCCGTAGTGACGATGGCACGTTGGGCAGAGTGCAATCATGTGCTTTGGATCGAAGTGCTGTTTGTCGTGCCATTCAATGATGTGGTGATAGTCGAGTATCGGGCTGCCGCAACTTGCACATCCGAAGCCCGATTCTTGGCGCAGTACGCGTTGAACGGGCTTGGGAGTATGCGGTCTTGCCTTCAAACATCCAGCTCCTCAACAAACTTCGCATTCGCCTGGATATACTCGAACCGTTTCTCCGGTTTCTTGCCCATCAGCCGCTCTACCAGATCGCCAGTTTCGCCCGGTTCATCCTCATCAATCGACACCCGAATCAATTTCCGGGTCAGGGATTCATCGTGGTGTCTTTCAGATCCTTGGCGTCCATCTCCCCCAGACCTTTGAACCGCGACACGTCGATCTTGCCTTTGCCGCCCAGACCCTTTTCCATCCACATCTCGCGTTCGGCCTCATCAAGGCAATAAACCCGCTTCGCCCCCTGCGTCAGGCGGAACAGCGGCGGACAGGCCAGATAAAGATGCCCGGAATCGATCATGGGCCGCATCTGGGTAAAGAAGAAGGTCATCAACAGCGCCGCGATATGCGCGCCATCGACATCCGCATCGGTCATGATGATGATCTTCTCATAGCGCAGATCGTCGATATTAAACCGCGATCCCAGCCCCACCCCCAGCGCCTGTGACAGGTCGTTGATTTCGGCGTTGGAGCCAAGCTTGGACGACGCCGCCCCCAGCACGTTCAGGATCTTGCCCCGCAGCGGCAAAAGCGCCTGCGTCTTGCGATCCCGGGCCATCTTGGCCGATCCGCTGGCGCTGTCGCCTTCGACGATGAACAGTTCAGTGCCGTCACGGTTGGAATTGGAACAATCCACCAATTTGCCGGGCAGGCGCAGCTTCTTGGTCGCCGATTTACGTGCGGTTTCCTTTTCCTGACGCCGTTTCAGCCGCTCCTCGGCCCGCAGCACAAGGAAATCAAGGATCGCGCCCGCCGATTTGGTATCCGCCGCGAGCCAGTTGTCGAAATGGTCGCGCACCGATCCTTCGACCAGTTTCGCCGCCTCGGTCGTGGCCAGCCGGTCCTTGGTCTGGCCAACAAATTCCGGTTCCCGGATGAAACAGCTGACCAGCGCGCAGCCCCCGGTCACCAAATCATCGCGCGTGATCTGCGCCGCTTTCTTGTTGTTGGACAATTCGCCATAGGCGCGAATGCCCTTAAGGATCGCGGCCCAAAACCCGCCTTCATGGGTGCCGCCCTCGGGCGTGGGGACGGTGTTACAATAGCTTTGGATAAATCCGTCGCGCGATGGCGTCCAGTTGATCGCCCATTCCACCTTGCCCGGCGCGCCGAATTTTTCGCGGAAATCGACCGTGCCCGCAAAGGGTTTGTCGGCATAGGTCGACGCCGTGCCCAGCGTTTCTGTCAGATAATCCGACAACCCGCCGGGAAAATGAAACGTCGCCTCGGTCGGGGTTTCCCCGTCGTCTATGCCGGATTTCCAACGGATCTCGACACCGGAAAACAGATAGGCCTTCGATCGCACCATCTTCAACAGACGTGCGGGTTTGAACCGGTGCTTGCCGAAAATCTGCTCATCCGCGTGAAAGGTCACGGTGGTGCCGCGCCGATTGGGGGCGGCACCAATCTTTTCGACCCCGCCCAGCGGGATGCCGCGCGAAAACCTCTGTTCAAACAACTCTTTGTTGCGCGCGACCTGAACCACCATCGAATCCGACAGCGCATTGACCACAGATGCACCGACGCCATGCAACCCGCCCGACGTCTCATAAGCATCGCCGGAAAACTTGCCGCCGGCGTGCAAGGTGCACAGGATCACCTCAAGCGCGGATTTTCCGGGGAATTTGGGGTGGGGGTCGATGGGAATGCCCCGGCCATTGTCGCGCACGGTGATGGCAAAATCTTCGTGCAATTCCACCTCGATACGCGTGGCGTGGCAGGCCACGGCCTCGTCCATCGAATTGTCCAGAACCTCGGCCACCAGATGGTGCAGCGCACGTTCATCCGTGCCGCCGATATACATGCCGGGACGCTTGCGCACCGGCTCCAACCCTTCGAGCACCTCGATATGGCTGGCATCATAGTCAGAAGTCGGAGGATACACCCAAAAGATCGTCGGCCATTTCGCTGCTCTTTGTTGGTCTTGATTGTCCGCCACTATGCCAGAGCGCGCAGGGCGGGAAAGGGTGTGGATCAAGTCCCGGTCACGTGAAGTGTAATGTGCAGGTGCTTTGCCATTCTTCTTGGCACAAATATCCCGGGGGGCCTTGGGGGGCTGGCCCCCCATCCGGTGGCGCGACCACGCACGCGGGCGTTGCGGACCAGCCACCAGATCCCGCCAAGGCAACCGCGGAACGCGTCTTGCCTGCCATGCCTCACAACTCATGCTCTGCGACCCACGCCTTTCAACCCATGCCTTGCAACCCGGGGCCTGAAACGCATTATGGCCTTGCACATTTATGGGAGGATACCATGCGTATTGCATTCACAGGCGGCACCGGAAAAGCAGGCAGCCATATCGTGCCCTGGTTGCGCAGCCGCGGCCATCGGGTGTTGAACCTTGATCTGAATGCGCCCCAGATCCCGGATAATCAAAGCATCGATCTGACCGACAGCGGTCAGGTGTTCAATGCGTTGTCGGGGTATTCCTGGTTTGATGAGCTGGACCTGCCGGAAAAGCCGCAATTCGATGCGGTGGTGCATTTCGCGGCTTTGGCCCGCATCCTGATCAAACCCGATAGCGAAACGTTCCGCGTCAATACGCTGTCAACCTACAACGTGCTGGAGGCAGCCGTGAAATTGGGCATTCCCAAGGTGATTTTTGCCTCCTCCGAAACGGCTTATGGCATTTGT
Organism: Phaeobacter sp. J2-8; assembly: GCF_022867865.1. Classification (GTDB taxonomy): domain Bacteria; phylum Pseudomonadota; class Alphaproteobacteria; order Rhodobacterales; family Rhodobacteraceae; genus Marinovum. The sequence continues at coordinate 37,830 of NZ_JALIEC010000013.1, forward strand.
TTCGCCCAGGGCGAAAAATTGCCGGACTATATCCCGGTCGATGAAGAACACCCGACCTTGCCGCACGACAGCTATGCCATGTCCAAGGTCTGTAATGAGGCCTGCGGCCGGTCGTTTCAGGCCCGCTCTGGCATCGACATCTATGGGCTGAGGATCAACAATGTGATCACACCGGATGAATACCAACGCGATTTCCCGGCCTTTGTCGCCGATCCGGCCCTGCGGCGGCGCAATATCTTTGGCTATATCGACGTGCGTGACCTGGGGCAGATGGTGGAACGGTGCCTGAAGACCGATGGATTGGGATATGAGGTGTTCAACGTCGCCAATGATGATCTGTCCACCGGCCTGACCAACGAAGAGGTACGGGCGCAATTTTATGCGGATGTGCCGGTCAAACGTGCGATGTCCGGCCATGACAGCATGTATTCAAACGCCAAGGCCAAAGACCTGCTGGGGTTTCAGCCGGAACACAGCTGGCGCGACGTGCTGGGCTGAGCCATGCGCAGTTTCGATCAGATCTTTGCACTGTCTGCCGCACGCAAGGGCGGTGCAGAGGCGCTGGAGGCCCTTTTGGTGAAACCCAAATCACCAGAGGAACTGGCGGCGATTCCCGAAGATCGCTGGTTGGCGGAGATGTCGCGCAATATCTTTCGCACCGGGTTGAGCTGGACGGTGATCGAAGCCAAATGGCCGGGATTCGAACAGGCGTTTGACGGATTTGATGTCGGGCGCAATGCGCTGATGGATGACGCGACATTCGACGCCTTGCTGACGGATACGCGGATCGTGCGCCATGGTGCCAAGATCCAATCGGTGCGCGACAACGCGGCCTTCCTTCTGGAGTTGCGTCAGGAGGGCGGTGTTGGCCATGTTCTGGGCGCCTGGCCAAATTCCGATTACATCGGCCTGCTCGACATGCTGAAAAAACGCGGCTCCCGGTTGGGGGCATCGACCGGGCAATACAGCATGCGGTTCATGGGCCGCGACGGCTTTGTCCTGTCGCGCGATGTGGTGGCGCGGCTGGTCGCCGAAGGTGTGGTGGACAAGACGCCGACCTCGAAATCGGCGATGCGGTCTGTGCAGCAGGCGTTTGATCAATGGGCGGCAGAGTCGGGGCGGTCATTGACAGAGATCAGCCGTGTGCTGGCGATGAGCATCGGCTGACCCGGCAAAAGGCGGGGAAAGGCCAGAAAAGAGAGGGGGCCGGCCCCTCGGCCTTTGGCCTCACCCCCGGGATATTTTTGGTCAGATGAAAGGCCCTTTGGGGGCATATCTGTCAGGGCCTGACGGTTTCCAATTCAAATTGCAGAAACAAAGGCACCGGGTCCGGGGTTTTCTTTTTGCGCGACAGGGAGATTGCGGCGCGGGTGGTGTCGCCAAATCCGGCCTCGTCCAGCAATGCGTTCAACCCGCTTTTATGTGTGATCGCGGCGGTGCGGGTGCGTTCGATTGCCGCCTGTTCGAGGAAGGACAGGTCTTCGACCTCGGAATGCGGTTCGGCGGGGGAAAAGACCACGATCACCCGCTCTCGTCCGAAGCTGGCGTCGGTGATCAGGATGTAATCTTCGTCCAGGGTGTCGCCGGGTTGCATCCGGCCATTGTCCATGAAGCTGATCGAATAATCCGAGCCAATGTAGAGAATGTTGAAATCCACTGGGCCCTTGGTGGTATTGCTGATGTGCAAGCCGATGGTGTCATTCGGCACCATACGTGGAACCTGGGCCCCGCTGAGCGGCTGTCGGCTGTCGGGGGCAACGCTTTCGCTGCCGGTATCGAAGCGGCCACGCACCAGGTCGGCCCCAACCTCGACCGCTGTGGCCCCGGCGGTTGCGGCCCCGACCTTCATCAGGTTCAGTGCGCGCGACATGATCAGCAGATGTGTGGCGACGACATCCGCCAGCTCCCCCGCGGTTTTGTCACCGGTGGATACCGATGGGACATTGGCCAATTCGCCGATATCCACAATGCCGGGGGCGGTCATGAACCAGAGCGCATCGGGCCGGGAGCTGTCGGCGAAAACCGCGAGGCGCACATCGGCCTGCGGGTCGCCGGCGGGGACAAACCTGATGCGCGGCCCGGTCAGGCCGGCCTCGCGGATGATCGCCAGCGCGGCGTCCAGCGCGGCGGCGGGGGCAGATCCCGGTGCAGGCAGGGCGACGTTCAAAGACAGGTCAAGAACCGTGCCAACCTTGCGCAGCACCGCGCCGGGGGGCAGGGCGTCGAGATCGAAATCACCAGCGGCCTTGGCAGAAAACGTGTCAGAGGAGGTCACGGTGAACCGCGCCAGGGCCTGATCGTCATCGTCGGCGGGAGAGGCCAGCAGGATCAATTCGGTGCCATTGTGCAGCCCGTGCAATTGCCCGGCGGCGAGACGCAAGGCGTCGCCGTCACGCGTCGCCCCCCATTGCAGGATACGGTCGCCCATGGTGCGGCCAAAGACCGGCAGATCCAGGTTGCCTTCGAACAGGGGCGTCGTGCGGGCAAGGTTTTGCGTGCCGTATTTGCGCAGCACTTCCTGGGCCAGTTGGCGGTAGGTGATGCCGGGGCGTTCGGCCAGGGTTTCGAACAGCGTATAGGTGAACACGCCTTGCAGGCGGCGGTCGGCCTGGCCTTTGGGCATGTTCTTTTCCGGGGTTGTCTCATTGGTCTGGGCCGCAAAGAAGGCCACCAGGTTGCCCATCTTGTCGCCGTCGGGTGTGGTCGAGACAACCGGCGGCGCGTCGCGGTCTCTGGGGTCGGGGGCGGCTTGGTTGGGAAGGCTGCGCGACTGGACCTCGGCGGCGGCCATGGCATCGGCCGGAATATGCAGGGCACCGGCGGGCAGCTGGCGCATGTAGACTTCTTCGTCGTTGGGTGCGGCGCGTGTTGCCGTGCCGGAATGGCAGCTGTCAAACACCACCCAGACATCGGCGCCGCGGGCGCGCAACCCGTCGATCATCGCGCCGATTTCGTCGTCGACCAATGCGTTTTCGACCTGGCCAATGGTGTCGTTCCACGGGCCCACATCCACCGGCAGGAATATCTCGTCCAGGCCGTCAAGTTCGGTTGACGGATCCGCCGCCGGGGTTTGCGACCCATGGCCGGAAAAATGCAGATAGACAAAATCGCCAGCCGCGACTTCGGCGGTTAGCTCTGCAAATTCGGTGCGGATTGCGGCCAGTGTCGGGGCTTGGGCGCCTGCGCGGCCATCGGCCAGAACGGTGATGTTGTCGGGGTCGAACGGCAGGGCGGGATTGCTGGCCAGATATTGCGCCACAAGATCCACATCATTGGCGCGGCCCCTTTAGCCAGAACCGTTTGTCCAGCGCCGGATAGGTGGAGGCCCCGATCAACAGCGCATGTGCCTCGCGTGCCAATGCGGTTGCCGGTGTAAGAAGGGCCAGAATGGCCAGCGCGCTTGCGGTCCGTTTCATCACCATCTCCTCAGTTGGTAATCAGGGAATAGCCGGAATGGGCGCGCCCGCGATTGCGCACCACGATGGTAAAGGCCGCCTCTTGCGCCGGGGTCCAGCCGCAATGGGCGATCGCGGAAATATCGGTGTCAGAACAGACCAGCCGCTGTTGTGCATCATAGACAAAGAGGTTGAGATCGGCGGCGCCTGTGCCTTCGACATAGACGTCGGCATATTCGCCGCCGCGGTAGGTCATCGCCGGATAGGTGTCGGTGCCGCCATTGCGGATCGAGGTGATGGAGTAGACCTGGCCACTGGACACGCCTTTGTCTTTTTCTGCACGGATGTCCTCGGCCAGACCAACAAGGATGGTGTCGGCGGGGGCCATGGCAATTGCGGTATCAAGGATGTCCTGCCAGCCCATGGGCGCGACATCGTCAAGCCCCTCGGGCGGTGGCATATCCTTGGCCGGTTGGCGCGCGACCTTGGTCAGGGTTACCGATTTGCGCAGTTTGGCCGCCGCCAATAGCAACAGCGGATCTTCGGCTTCGATCCCGGCCAGAAACAATTCCGCCGACAAGGCCGCGATTTGCGCGGTGCTGCGTTCGGCCAGGGCGGGCGCGGATAAAAAGCCACAAGCAACCGCTGCGGCAGTCAGGTAACGGAACATCGAAATGCCTCCTCTGCGAAATATCTTGTGGGGGATATTGCGGGCGCGGCCCCCATTTTCAAAGGGTTTCTTGTGGCATTGCTGCACTTAACAGGTCTTTTCATGTGCCTTGCGACATTGGCACACTTACCTTCACTGCACCAAGATTTCCCCAGAGGAGCATTTGATGCAGACCCTGAAACTCACCCGGCAGATGCGATATATCCTGCCGTTCTTGTCGTTGTTGGCCCTGACGATACCGGCGGGGGCGACGGCATTGTGCCGCCCGGATCAGGCGGGATTGAAACGCGCGATGGCGGCCACATTGGTGGTGGCGGGGGCGGATCGTGACCGGCGGTTTCTTGGCTCGGCGGTGTTGTGGAACGATGGCCGTTTCGCCGTTACCGCCGCGCATGTGGTTGGCGAGCGGCGCCGGGTGCGGCTGCGCAATGCCTTTGGCTTCGAAGTGATTGCCGAGGTTGTCATCATGGATGCTGCGCGCGATGTCGCCTTTGTCAAACTGGCCGAGGCCATCCTTGGCCGGGGGCTGGCCCTGCGCAGGACGGAACTGGCGCTGGGCGAACCGGTCTTTGCCATTGGTGCGCCGTTCGAGGCCGATCAAACCCTGACCGGCGGCATCATATCCGCCAAGGGGCGTCAGATTGATCCGGCTGTTCCGGTGTTTCTGATTCAGCATGATGCGGCGATCAATGTCGGGTCATCCGGGGGGGCGCTGGTGGATTGTGATGGCAATCTGCTGGGGATCAACGCCGAGCTGGTGCGCAATTCGCGGTTCTACGCGGCCTGTCTTATGCATTGCCCGCCGCGCTGCTGGAGGCCACGTTTGACGGCGTCTTGCAGGATGTTCCGGTGATTGGTCTGCGCCTGCGTCCCGTCGATGGCATGATTGCCGAAGCGCTGGGGATCGCGGATCGCATGGGGCTTTTGGTGGATTATGTCGTGCCGGGCAGTGCGGCGGACACAGCCGGTATTCGCGCCGGTGACATCCTTCTGGCCATTGATGGCCGGGCGATCCAGCGCGAGGGCGATTTCGCCCTGTTCATCGACGACCGCACGGGGCCGCAATCCGATGTCACCCTGATGCGGGGGCAGGATAAATTCCTTGTGACGCTGAAATTCACCATCGAAGGCGACAGCCTGATTTCCTCTGGCAGCTATGTGTTGGGCGCGCCGACCGCCGCCTTGTTGAACCATGTCGCGCCGGTGCCGGGCAAACGCTGTACATCGCTGAAGGATCTGGGGGTTATCCTGCGCGGTCGCCGGGTCAGCGAACTGGCCCCGACCAGCCCGGCCTATCTGGCGGGATTGTCGGTGGGCGATGAAATTCTGGCAATCGACGGTGTGCCGGTGGGCGACGCAGGTTTTGTGTGGCCAGAGATTGAGGGGCCTGTTGTCCTTCTTGTGCGGGGCGCAGGGGGTCAGACCCGGCATGTGGTCTTTGATCCGTTTTCAAATGAACAGGGGATGCGCCCCATCGGCGGGGCGGTTGTGCTTGACCCCGTTGTGATTACACTTTGATCAGGAGACAACGATGACACATGAGGTTATGACTCTGGACAACGACCAAGATCAACTGGCCGAGAAACCCCGCCGTATTCTGATCGTCGAAGACGATGCCGCCGCCGCGCGCGCCATGTCGGATGCCGTGGCGGATCTGGGCTGCGAGGCCATCGTGATGCGCAGCTATGGCGACGGGGTAAAGGCCGCCGGGCTGGCCGATTTTGCCGTCATCATCTTTGACCGGATGCTGCCCGGCGGTGATGGTGTCGACGCGATTGCCAAGATCCGCGCGGGCGGGTCGACGGCGCTGATCCTTGTGGTGTCGGCGCTGGGCCGCGCTGCGAACAAGATCGAGGGCCTGGAAAAAGGCGCCGACGACTATCTTGCCAAACCATTCGATCCCGAAGAGCTGCGCGCGCGATTGCGGGCCTTGTTGCGGCGGCAGGAAATGACAGTGCTGGACAATGACCTGATTGCCTTTGGCGATCTGGAAATTCGGATGAAGGCCCGCACTGTGCATGTCAAAAACGACCACGTTGCCGTCAGCCCGAAAGAGTTCGAATTGATCACCTATTTTGCGCGCAACGCCGGGCAGGTAGTGACACGGATGCAGCTGCTGGAACATGTCTGGAACCTACATTTCGACCCGCAAACCAATGTGGTGGATGTGCATGTTGGCCGGTTGCGGCGCAAATTGGACACGGCGGCGGGCCGCCCGGTGATCCATACCGCGCGCGGCGAGGGCTATATCTTTGATCCGAACCGGGGGCATACATGAAGCCGATGCGTTTGGCGCGCTCTGCCAGCCTGCGGCTGACACTGGCGATTGCCGGTCTTGTCCTGTTCATGGCGCTTTTGGCGATGGCGGTGCAATACCGCACTGCGTCGCTTGCGCTGGAACGGCAGCAAGATGCGCTGTTGAAATCCGACATCGACAGTTTTGCCGAGTTATACGACCAGCGCCGCATTCCGGCGTTGCGTCAGGCGATTGTCGATCGCGCTGCCCAGACTTCACAGGGTCAGGCACTGTATCTGTTGCAGGATCGCGACGGCACCACCCTGGCCGGGAACATTGCGGATTGGCCCCGGGATCTGCCCGCGATGGCCTGGCGGCGTCAGCGAAGATGCGCCGCGCACCTTCACGCTTCCTGCCGGTGGGGTGGAATACAATGGTGTGGCGCGGGTGCTGCCGGGGGGCTTTCCGCTGCTGGTGGCGCGGGCCAATACGCTGACCTCTGATACCCTGTCGCAGATGCGCGGCACGATCCTGTGGATGGCCCTGGCGCTGGTCGGGATGGCGGCTGTGACGGGTGGGTTTGTCTCGCGGTTGGTGCTGCGCCGGATTGATGCGGTCAATGATCTGGCCGACCGGGTGGCGGGGGGCGATCTTGCGGCGCGACTGCCCGGTGTGCGCAGCCCGGACGAATTCGGCGCGCTCGAAGACCACATGCATTCGATGCTGGACCGTATTCAGAATCTCAACGCCGCGACCAACCGGTTGTCCGATGCCATCGCGCATGAGCTGCGCACGCCGCTGAACCGCATTCAACAGAAGCTGGACAAGCTGGAGGGCCAGCCAGAGCTGGTGGCCGATATCCGCGGCGAACTGCGCGGCACGATCCGCATTTTCGACGCACTTCTGGATATTTCCGGCGCTTTGGCCGAACAGGGGCAGCGCCCCGGTCTGGTGCCGCTGGATCTTGGCGAAGTCGCGGCAGAGGTGTTTGATCTCTATGAACCTGTGGCGGAAGAGGCCGGGTTGACCTGCCGGTTCGGCGCAGAGCCGGGTCTGCACATGCTGGGCGACAGGTCGCTGTTGGCCCAGTTGATGTCCAATCTGCTCGATAATGCGATCAAGTTCTGCAACCCCGGCGACACCATCACCCTGACCGCCCGCGACATTGGGGGTTTTCACATTCTGGAAGTGTCGGACACCGGCCCCGGCGTGCCGGCCGATCTTCAGGATGATCTGTTCGAACGTTTCACACGCGCCGAGCGCGATCGTGACAAGGCCGGTCATGGCCTTGGTTTGGCCCTGGTTCAGGCCATCGCCGCCCGCCATGGTGCCAAGCTGGATCTGCCGCGCAAACCGAAAGGTTTTGCCATTACCATCGCATTCCCTAAGCTTGACGGGCAATTAATTGATTCGTGAGCGAATTTCATGCTTCGAAGGGGGGTTGCAGCGCTTGGTTTGATGGCGGGCTTGATGCTTGCTCTGGCCAGCTGCGCTGCATTGAATAAACCGCTGAACCTGGCCTTGGTTGCGGGGGCGCGGATGGGGGAATCCACCGTTTGCCGGCATTGATCCGTCTGCGGAGGGCGAGGTCTATGTCGGGCTGGCGTTTTCCGGTGGCGGCATGCGGGCCTCGGCCTTTGCGCATGGCGTGCTAGAGGAATTGCGCGCATTGTCGCGATCGGACCAGAACCCCTATGGCGTGTTGTCTGATGTGCGTCTGGTCACCGGCGTGTCCGGTGGGTCGGTGACGGCGGCGCATTTCGGTCTGTACGGGCCGCCCGCGGTCGATGGCTATCGCGAGAAATATCTGATCACCAATGCCGAAAAATACATGGCCAATTCGCCGCTCAACCCGATGACGCTGGTGCGGGGATTGTCCGGCGGGGCCAATGGGCGGCGCACCTTTGGCCGGTATCTGGACGAGGTGCTTTTTCAGGGTGCAACATTCGGCGATATGGCGCGGCGGTCCCATATCAAGACCTGGATCAACGCCACCGATGTCGCCAACAAGGTCACCTTTCTGTTCAGCCCCGAAACCTTTGATGCGCTCTGTTCCGATCTGTCGAAATTTCCGCTGTCGGATGCGGTTGCGGCGTCGGCGGCCTTTCCGTTGGTGTTTTCGCCCATCGTGCTTGAGGCGCATTCCGGCAAATGTGATTACACCGAACCCGACTGGCTGACCGCTGCGCGTCACAACCCAGAGGCCACGGCGGCCATGGTCGCCCATGCCGAGGCGCTGGAAAGTTATGCGACGGGCAAGGATGTGAAATACCTGAAACTGCTGGACGGTGGCATCACCGATAATTTCGGCACCACCGGATTGGCAGTGGAACGCGCCCGCGCCGAAAACCCCTATGCGCCGCTGACGCCCGCCGAAGCGGTCAAGATGAAACGCGCGCTGTTTCTGGTGGCGGATGCCGGGACGCGGCGCGATCTGGGGTGGACATCGCGGCTGCGCGGGCCGGGCGGGGTGCAGCTTGCGATGTCGATTGCAAATGCCTCCATGGGGGCGGCGTCGCGCACCGGCTATGATGCGATGCGGCTGCAAATCTCTGATTGGGAACGTGATCTGGTGAGCTATCGTTGCAGCCTTGGCGCGGCAGAGGTGCGGCGGCTGCGCGGCAGTTCCAAGGGATGGGATTGCCGGGATGTGAAATTCTTTGTCGGGCAGGTTTCGTTCCGGGGGTTGCCGGGTGAGATGCGCAGTGAGCTGGACGAAATTCCCACGCGGCTGCGCCTGAAGGTGGATCAGGTGGACAAATCGATCCAGGCTGGCCGCCTGTCGACGCGAACAAATGCTCAGGTTCAGGGGTTCCTGCGCGCGGCCGGCTATGTCGAAACCGATCCGCTGTTGGCGCGCGGCCCCGGTCCCGGTCCGCGCCGTATCGCCCCCTTGCGGAAAGAATGACAAATGCGGTCAGTGTGGCAGAGAGGCTTGATGGGACGGCGAAATCGGACAAGATTAACGTCATGACACGAAGCATCCTGCATATACCCTTTCTTGCCCTGACCTGCGGGCTTGCGGCCCCGGCCAACGCCGAGATCCGCGCGCTTTTGGTTGGGGTCTCGGACTATCAATATCTGGACGCTGATCTGCGCGGTCCGGCCAATGACGTCGGGTTGATGGCGCGGGCGCTGATTGCGCGCGGCGCACATGCGGCGGATATTACCGTGCTGGCCGACCCATCGGCGCAATTGCCCGAAGGCGTGGCCAATGCCGGTCTGCCAACCCGTGATGCGATCCTGTCCGGGCTGGACGCTCTGGCGTCCACCGCGACGGATGCCACCCATGCCGTATTCTATTTTTCCGGTCACGGCACCCAGATGCCCGACGCCAACGGGGATGAACAGGGTGGTTTTGACGAGATTTTTCTGCCCGTGGATGCGCGCGGCTGGTCCGGTGCGGCGGGCATGGTGGAAAACGCCATTGTCGATGATGAGCTGACGCCAAAGATGCAGGCCATTCTTGATACCGGTGCGCAACTGGTGGCGATGCTGGATGCCTGTCATTCCGAAACCGGTTTTCGCGCTTTGCCCGATGATCCCGCCGCGCCGGTCGCGCGTTACATTGCGCCGGCGCTGTTGAACCTGCCCGACGGTCTGCCCGCGGATCTGCCAGAGGTCAGAGAGACGCTGCCACCGGCGGCACCGCTGACCGGCGATTTTGTCTTTCTCTATGCGGCACAATCCAACCAGCGGGCGTTTGAATACCCGATGGGCGACCCGGCGGATGACGCCAATTGGTACGGTGATTTCACCCGCACCGTGGCTGGCGCATTGGAAAGCGGCGCGGCGCTGACCTGGGGCGATGTGCTGCAAAATGCGATGGCGGAAATGAATGCCAATTCCCCGGCCACCCAGACCCCCGATGCCGAAGGCACATTGCTGGCCAGCGCGGTGTTGGGGCAAACCGAACCGGTGCCCGCCGCGATCCGCCTGACAGGTGGAAAGTTGCAATCCGGCAGTCTTCAAGGGGTCCAGAACGGCGCGGTTTACGAAGTTCTCGACAGCCCCGGCGGCACGCTGTTGGCCGAGGTGACGGTGATCGGTGTCACGCCGACATCTGCCACTCTTACCAGCGCAACCCGCGTGCCGGGGCAGGGATTTGCCCGGTTGAAAACGCCGGGCCGCCCGGAACCGCTGCGCATTGCCGGGCCGATTGTGGCGGACGGTGCCGACTATAGCGCCTTTCTGGCCGAGATTGCCCGCCTGCGCGCCGCCGCCGCGCCGGATGGCGTACAGTGGAGCGAGGCCGGGCCCGGCAGAATTCACCCTTGTGCTGACGGGGGGTGCGCTTGCACTGGCCGGGCGCGACGGGGTTGTCGACGGGGCAGGGGCCGGCAGCGCGCCGCGCGCCAGCGACCCGGCGAACCTTCATGATTTCCTGGATCGTGCCGCGCGCACTCTGCGGTTGCGCGCGGCGGTGTCCCAGGTCTCGTCCGGGCGCACCGGGCTGTCGCTTTCGGGCTTTGGTCCGAAATACCGGCTGAGTCACATCGCCGTCACCGACCCGGATGCCGCCTGTGACACCGGCGCGGTGCAGGACGAACGCCCTGTGTCGAAAACCGTGGTGGTCACCCATTGCGATCAGCTTTGGCTCAGCGTGCATAATCCGTCCAACACGCCCCGGGATGTGACCGTGCTTTATATTGATGCCGACAATCGCATCACCGCGATCTGGCCGGAACAGGGCCTGTCGAACCGTGTCGGTTTTGACGAAGAGATCGAGGTCGGCCTGTTGGTCCAGAACCCTGAACCCGCCCGAAACGGGGTAGAGGAAATTTTGGTGCTTGCGGTCCCGGCCAAGGACATGTCGCCGCGCACAGTGCTGACCGCCCTGGCCGATCCCGCCCCGACCCGCGCCATCCCGAAAGAGGCCTCTGGCAGCGTGTCCTGGCTTTTGCAGGCGTCCCTGCCGGATGCCGCGACCCGCAACCTGACATTGCCCGGCGCCATGTCGGCCTTGGAAGTGACGCGGTTTTCCATCAAACTGGAGCCCGATTAACCAACAACAACACAACAACATCACGGGGCTCTGCCCGTTCGAACCATATTCCATACTCAATAAACATAGGATTGATTGCTATGACCCACACCAAAACCTTTCTGGCTGCTGCTTTGACAGGGTTGATGACCCTGAGCAGCACCGCTATGGCCCAGGACAACAGCGAAGACGGGATGATGGCTGACCCGAACAAGGCCAACCCATTTGCCTTTGCCTCTTCTGATGCCAAAAGCACAATGCTGGACGAACAGATGGCCGCAGCCGAGGCCGCAGGCGACCGTGTGGTCGGCGGCGAAGTGGCCGGCGATGGCGCATGGCCCTGGCAGGTTGCGCTGATGGTGGCAGGCCAGCCAACAACCCCCGACGCTCAATTCTGTGGCGGCTCGATGGTGCTCGACAACTGGGTGCTGACCGCGGCGCATTGCGTGTTCATGCCCGATGGCAACGGCGGTAATTTCCTGCTTGATCCCAGCCAGTTCGACATTCTGGTCGGCACCAACACCATTGCCGATGGCGCGGGGGAACGTGTGGCCGTTGCCGGGGTGTTCCGTCACCCGGAATATGACCCGCGTCTGTTCAACAACGATATTGCGTTGATCAAACTGGCGAGCACACCAACCGTGTCTTACCAGACGATCAATGTCCCGGATTCCGAATTTGGCGAGGTCATCGACCAACAGGGTATCCCGACCATCGTGACCGGTTGGGGTCTGGTGAATGGCGCCAAACGCACCGACGTGATGATGCAGGCGGAAATTCAGATCCTGTCGCGCGAAGCCTGTAACAACGCGATGATGGAGGCCCGCGCCAACTTTGCCGCGCCGCGTCTGGTCGAGGCTGCAAATGTGTTCCAGCTGGATCAATCGCAAACCGATGAAGTCTGGCAGGAAATGCTGGCGCGTGCGCCGCTGCCGCTGTCGCCCAACATGCTGTGTTCCGGTACTTTCGAAGGTGGCAAGACCTCTTGCCAGGGTGACTCCGGCGGTCCGCTGGTCGTGCCATTGGACGACGGCAGCTATATTCAGGCCGGTGTTGTCAGCTGGGGTCTGGTGGGCAATGGATCGACCACCTGTGCCGAAGACGCTTATTTCTCGGTTTACACCAAGGCTTCGAAATTCGTGCCTTGGCTGAACCAGACCATCAGCGCCAACTAAGACGACATGGGGCGCCTTACGCATATCCTTTGCCGGGCCAGCATCGTTCTGGCCCGGCTTTTTTGCGCCGGTGTTTCGCCGCGTGCGGCGGGCGGTGTCACGGGCGGTGGCACGGGCATGTGCCGTGGGGCGATGACAGGGCTGCGGCGGGGATGTGTCATCCTGATGCTGCTGGCCGCACCTTTGGCGGCGCAAAATGCAAATGATGCCGGGGATGTGCCGCCGGAACCGGGGCTGCCGACCCCGAACGAGGTGCTGGCCGATGTCGACAAGGGCATCAAGCTGGCGCAACAGGGCGACATGACTGCGGCCTATGAAATTCTCGACCGGGTCAATCAAATCACCTACGAACATGACTACCCCGGCCTTTCCAAACATTACCCGAACCTCGGTTTGGCCTATTACAATTATGAACAACGCGATTGGTCAGAGGTGCTGCGGTTTTCCGCTTCGGTTGCCACCGGGTTGTCGTCAGACGGATTTCCCGATCATCCCTATCGTATCGCGGCCAGCGCGTTGCAGGGGGCCGCGCTGCGGATGCAGGTCCGTCTGCCAGAGGCAGAGATCATCCTGCGCAATGCCGTCGCCGAAAGCCGTGGCAGACCGGAACTGGCCGGGATTCATGGTCTGGCGTTTTACCATCTTGGCATGGCTGTGACCGATCTTGACCGCGACGACCGGGATAAGATCACTTCGGCCTTTCTTAATGAATGGAGCAGCGACTGGCTGGTGTCCCTGGAAGAGGCGCTGATCCTCAATTACCGCGATATTGTGAATGACAAGAGACGGCAGGGCGACATGCCACGTGCCATCCGCCGCACCCGCAATCTGGTGGCGGCCACCGCCGCCGCCGAAGATATCGACCTGCGTCGCGTGGCGGGGTTCCGGGGCTATCTGGGCGTCTTGATGGCGGAATCCGGTGAATGGGACACTGCGCTTGGTTATCTGCAACAGGAATATGATTATTACCGCGACGTCGGCATCACCGGCACCGATCTGAATGAAAACATTCTGTATCTCGGTCAGGTGCTGCGCTATGGTCGCGATCCGCAAGAGGGGTATCAGTTCTTTGAGAATGAAATCGCGCTGGCCCGCCAAACCGGTGCAGAGCCTGTCTATATCGCGCGGTTCCTGACGCAGCAGGCGCATATTGCCAAATTCCTCGAAGATATTGACGATGCGCAACGGCTCTACCGCGAGGCTTATGCCGAGGTGCGCAGCGTTGATCGTGCCAATCATTGGGTGGCCCGGGGGGTGCGCAAATACATCGACCTCGATCATCCCGGCATGAAGGATTTTGCCTTTGCCTCGGAACTGGGGGCGATTGATGCGGTTCAGTTTGATCTTGCCCCCGACGGCGCCGATGTGCTGCGCCTGTTCTTCGAGGGCAATTATCTGGCGCTGGATGCGGTGCTGGCGCGGTTCGAGGACGAGGGCCGTTCCGAAACCATCGAATACCAATTGAACCGGGCGCTGTATCTGGCGGTGATCGGCAAATACCACGAAAGCCTGACGCTGCTTGACCGGGCCCGGCGCACCGCGCGCACCACCAACGGCGGTGGCGTTGCGGCCAATGCGCTGATTTTTGATCAGATCGAAGTGATCGCCAAGGTCTGGGGCACGGGCCATGAACCGGAAACCGCACAGGGCGCGCTGGACCGGATGCGGGCGCGGTTGCCGAACATGACGGATGGGGAACGCAGCCTTTATCATGCGCTTTTGGCGTTCAAACATTTCCGGTTAAGCCATTACGCCGAAATGCAGGCGATCCTGGAGATTTGGTTCGCCGAATATGGCCGCACGCGGACAACCGGGATCTGGGACATCTATGCCGCCACGGTCATCATGGAAATGTCCTTTGGCAATATGGACGAGGCCCTGAACGAAGCTTTGTTGGCGGATACGTTGAGCGCGCTCAAGACCTATCCCACCATGACCCTGGCGCGGGATTATCTGCGGCTGGTCAAGGTGCTGAATTCGCGCAAGGGCATTTTCTCGGATGAGGCCATGGTCGAATTGGGCACCTTGGTCGCCAGCATCGGCGGCTCTGTGCCGCGCGATCATTCGATGCTGGCCGCGACGCAATTCGGGCTGGCCAATGCGCATGGCTGGCGTGGCAATCGCGAGGAATCCTTGCATTGGCTGCGCGAAACCGCCGCCACGCTGCGGGCATCCCCCTATTTCCGCGAGGATGTGAATTCCTTTTTGCTGGCGCGGCAATCCCGCATGTTGCGCGAATTGGGCCGTGTCGACGAAGCGCATTCCATCGCGCAAGAAGCGTTGAAAGCGATTGATCCGCGCACCGCCCGGCTGGATCTGATCGGCGAGATCTATCAAAATACCGCGCTTGCGCTCAAGGATCGGACAAACAACGACCACAAGGTCGTGGCCTTTCTGGATACCGTATTGGATGACCCAGAGGTTTTTGCGCGTTTCACACCGATGGATCAGGTGGGATTGCTGCGGATCAAGGCGGATTCTCTGGCCAATTACGCCGAACTTTCGGAAATTCTTGCAACGCTGGATCGCGCCGCATTGGTGATGGAGGATTCCGATCTGGACTGGCGGTTGCAGCAATCCAGCCTTTACTGGTCGCGCGCGATTGCGAATTACTGGAATGATGCGACCGGAGAGGGGCTGTTGGATATGATGTACAGCAATGACATCTATGTCGAATGGCTGGCCTCGATCCGGGCGTCTTCCGGGGCAGAGGGGGTGGACCCCGACGGATTTCGTCTTCGCGCCGATTGGGAGGCGCTGATCGGTTGGGATTACGCGCAAACATTGCCGCCTGATCCGCAATGAACCGCGTCGGGCCCAAACGCACATTCGGGTGGGCCTTGGGCGCGGGATCTGGTTTGGCGGTGATGCTTCTGTTGATCGGTGGCGTGGGGCTGGTGGGCTGGGCGCTGCATTGGATCGGCAGGGCGATCTGGAACAGGCCGAGCTGATCCTGCGCGCCGCAGTGACAGACAGCCGCGATGATCCGGGGCTGCATGCCTATCACGGTCTGGCGTTGTACCATCTGTCGCGGGTTGTCACCTTGTTGGACAGCAGCGATTAGCGTGCGATCCGGGCGGATTTCCTGACGCGCTATTCATCCGCCTGGCGGGTGATGCGCGGGCTTGGCGATGTGACGCTGGCCAATGATCTCTATTTCCAATGGGCTGCGGACAACGCCCTGACCGCGACCGATGTCGCGGGAACCTTTCGCCTGCGCGCCGCGACCGAGGCGGCGATTGGCTGGGATCTGATGCAGTCACTGCCGGAATAATGCCTCTGCGCCGTTGCCTGCGATGTGAGATACCGAGGCTGGCACCCCATGCGCAAACCGCGATCAGCCGTCGAGGCCGCCCTCGCCAACCACCACAAACGGAGCCCAGATGCGCGGATGAGCGAAGCGGTCTTCGCTGGTGTCATCGAGGATGTCCAATGTTGACTGCTGTAGCGCCACGGCCCGGCCGCGGGCATCGGGCGCATACATCCGGTCCAGCATGCCGGTGGTCAGGACCGAAGCGGCATAATCATCAACCGGCCAATGCGACACAAGGATGGCCCGCGCGCCCGCATAGATGAAGGCCCGCGCCAAACCCGAAAGCCCCTCGGCCCCGGGCGTGCCATCCGATCCGGCGGTGTCACAGGCCGACAGGATCACCAAATCGGCAGAGAGTTTGAGTTGCGCCGCCTCTGACGCGGTCAACAGCGCGTCATCCTGGGAGGATGGCGTCACCGGCGGGGTGAACACCAGCGCCGGTTCACTAAGGCCGGGCAGGCCGTCGGCCAACAATCCATGGGTGGCAAAGGCCACCACATTTGCGCCGCTCATGTCCAGCGATTTGACGGCGGTTTCGGTGGCGGCGCGGGCAAGGAAAACACTGTCGTCCGGCGCGCCCATCGTTGCCGCCAACCGTCGCAATTCGCGCGCAGTATTGGGCAGCGGGGCCAGATCGGCGACCTTGCGGACATCTTCATAGATGCCCCGGGTGACAATTCTGTCGGCATCGTTCTGCGCCTCTGTCGCGTCTGCCACCAACCGATACCCGAGCAGGGGATCGCCAAATCCCACAAAGGACGGCGCGTCGGCCTGCTGTTGTTTTGCATGGCTGACTTGCCGCAGCGCGCGCAACGCCGAAACGTTGGGCAGGGTGGTCAGCGCGTGACGTCGCAAGAGCCAGTCGGTCTCGCGCAGCGCCTGGGGCGCGGTATCTTCACCGGTCGGCGGGCGGGTCACCAGAACGGCGGGCGGAAGGGACGTCAGCGGGCCATCAAAGACCACCATCAGATGGGCCTTGTCGGCGATCACCTGTTCCAGGGGCGCCAGCGTTTGGCGGTAGATTTCATGCGCTGCACCGCGATCAAACCCGTCAACCCGGGCGGTTCGCTTGTCTTTGTTCAGCGACAGCCCGGCGCGGTTGTCGACCTCGACCCGCAATTGCCCGCGCAGGGTCTGGACCAGCCCGGCAACCGCCTCTCGGCCGATTTCGGCACGGGTCCAGGCGCTGGCGCTGTCGGAAATTGCCCAGGTGTAGGTGTATGTGGCTTCGGTCAATGTCATGACCAGCGCCTCGTCCGGGCGCAACAATGCCTGAAGCTCGGCAATCGCCAGCGGGGCGGGATTGGTCAATTCGCGAAATTCCGGGAATTCGGCGGTCAGTTGGCTGTCCAGTGATTGCAACCGCTTGCGTCCGGCTTCGATTTTTGCCCGCAACTGGTCGACGGCGGTTTCCGCGTCTGCGCCGGGTTGGGCCGCATATTCCGCCAGGCTGGCGCGTTGTTTGGTGATGGCGGCGGAAATATCCTGTTGTTCCCGCAACAGCGCCTGCAGACCTGCGCTGCCGGCGGCGATACGTCCGGCGGCCTTGGCCAGAGCTTCGCCGGCAGAGGACGCCTGGGCGCGCTGGGCCGAAACAAACACCCGATCGCGGATTTCCGCCCGGGTCAGCGCCGCCGCAGGGGCGGTGGCCAAGGTCAAGAGGGTGAGGGAACAAAGTAATGTTTTCAACATGGTATCCCCTGTTTCGCGGCGCTGAAAGGCCGGTTTGTCTGCGCAGCAGGCTGGTGATAAGTTTGTCATGAAACACCCGCCAGACAAAGCCCCTTCTCGATGACAAATTCGGTTCAGGCGACTTTACGGAGATAGCGGTAACTGCGGCCTTTTGTCTTAGTTCGCAACAATGTTACGCTCTCATCAACAGAGGAGGGGGCCTGGCACGAATCATATTTAGTTTAATGTTCAACTAACCGCTATGCGTCTGGCGCATGAACGATATGCGTTTGCCGGTCTACGTAGCGGAACCCTGGTATGCTAGATCCACCTCAACAAACGAAGGCCAAGAACGGGCCCGTAAATCGACGTCGGATTGTGGATGTCATGCGGGATGGTTTAAGGTTAAACAATGGCGCGGCACGGCGCGCAGTAAGGGAAGAGGATACATGACAGACCAGCCCTCCGATATTGATCCGGTCGAATCCCGCGAATGGCAGGACGCCATTGAGGATGTGATCGAACGCGACGGTGCGAACCGCGCGCATTACCTGCTTGATAAAGCGGTGCAGAGCGCGCGCGCAGCCGGTGCCACATTGCCATTTTCGGCAACCACGCCGTATCAGAATACCATTCCGGTCGATGACCAGTATGAATTCCCGGGCGATCTGGAAATGGAATGGCGCATCCGCACCATCAACCGCTGGAACGCCATGGCCACCGTCGTGCGCCGCAACAAGGTCAGCAGCGAATATGGCGGTCACATTGCCAGCTTCGCCTCTTCGGCGGCGATGTATGACATTGGTCTGAACCACTTCTGGCGCAGCAAATCCGCGATCCACGGCGGCGATCTGGTGTTCTTTCAGGGGCACGTGATCCCCGGCATCTATGCCCGGTCGTTCATGGAAGGTCGCATCACCGAAGAGCAGCTGGAAAATTTCCGCTCTGAGGTTAACGGCAACGGTTTGTCGTCTTATCCGCACCCATGGCTAATGCCTGATTACTGGCAGTTCCCCACCGTTTCGATGGGTCTGGGGCCGCTTATGGCGATCTATCAGGCGCGGTTCATGAAATACATGCACAACCGCGGCCACATCGACATGGCCGACCGCAAGGTCTGGTGCTTCCTTGGCGATGGCGAGATGGACGAGCCGGAAAGCCGGGGCGCGATTGATCTTGCTGCACGCGAAAAGCTCGACAATCTGATCTTTGTCGTCAACTGCAACCTGCAACGCCTTGATGGCCCTGTGCGCGGCAACGGCAAGATTGTTCAGGAACTCGAAGGTGGGTTCCGTGGCGCGGGCTGGAACGTGATCAAGCTGCTCTGGGGCAAAGGCTGGGATGACCTACTGGAGCGCGACACATCGGGCAAGCTGCGTCAGTTGATGGAAGAAACCGTCGACGGTGACTATCAGACGTTCAAATCCAAGGACGGCGCGTATATCCGCGAGCATTTCTTCGGCAAATACCCGGAAACCGCCGCGCTGGTCGAAGACTGGTCCGACGACCAGATCTGGGCGCTGCGCCGTGGGGGCCATGACCCCGAAAAGGTCTATACGGCCTTCAAGAAAGCCTCTGACACCAAGGGTCAGCCGACCTGTCTCTTGATCAAAACGGTCAAGGGTCACGGCATGGGCAGCGCTGGCGAAGGCCAGAACACCACCCACCAGCAGAAGAAGATGAACGAGGAGCAGCTGCGTGCCTTCCGTGATCGTTTCCAGATCCCGGTGTCGGACGAAGATGTGGCCAAAGCCCCGTTTGTGGCGCTCAACAACTCGCAGAAGGCCTATCTGGCAGACCGGCGCAAGGCGCTGGGTGGCGAGTTCCCGAAGCGTTTCACCGATTCACCATCGCTGGAAATCCCCGGGCTCGACGCCTTCAAGGGGCAGCTTACCGGCACTGGCGAGCGTGAAATTTCCACCACCATGGCCTTTGTCCGTATCCTGACCACGCTTCTGCGGGACAAGAAAATCGGCAAGAACGTGGTGCCGATCGTGCCGGATGAAAGCCGCACGTTCGGGATGGAGGGTCTGTTCCGTTCGGTTGGTATCTACAACCCGCTGGGCCAGCAATACACGCCGCAAGACCGCGATCAGATGTCCTATTACAAGGAATCCGAATCCGGTCAGGTGCTTCAGGAAGGCATCAACGAGGCCGGCGCCATGGCCGATTGGATTGCGGCGGCAACGTCTTATTCCAACCACGGCGTGCCGATGATCCCGTTCTTCATCTACTATTCGATGTTCGGGTTCCAACGCATCGGCGATCTGGCTTGGGCTGCGGGCGATTCGCGCGCACGTGGTTTCATGCTGGGCGGCACGGCGGGGCGCACCACGCTGAACGGCGAAGGTTTGCAGCATGAAGATGGCCACAGCCATATCCTTGCCAGCACAATCCCGAACTGCATCAGCTATGACCCGACCTTCCAGTTCGAGGTCGCGGTGATCGTGCAGCACGGTCTGAAACGGATGTACGAAGATCAGGAAGACGTCTATTTCTACCTGACCCTGATGAACGAAAACTACAGCCATCCTGATATGCCGATGGGTGTAGAGGCCGACATCATCAAGGGGCTTTACCGTTTCTCCAAGACCGAGAAACCGGGCAAGAAACACGTCAACCTGATGGGGTCCGGCACGATCCTTGTGCAGGCGTTGAAAGCGGCGGAAATGCTGAAGGAAGACTTCGGTGTGACCTCTGACATCTGGTCGGCGACCAGCTTCAACGAATTGGCCCGCGACGTGCAGGATTGCGCCCGCTACAACCGTTTGAACCCGCTAGAGGCCGAACAGGTGCCGTTTGTGACCGAACAATTGAAACAGGCCAAAGGCCCGATCATTGTCGCCACCGACTATATGAAGAACTACGCAGAGCAAATCCGCGCTGCCGTGCCAAACCGCTTTTCGGTGCTGGGCACCGATGGCTTTGGCCGGTCCGACAGCCGGGTGAACCTGCGCCGCTTCTTCGAGGTGGATGCAAATCACATCGCCGCTGCGGCCATGGTCGATCTGCACCGTGAAGGTGCGATCTCCAAGGCGGATCTGCAAAAGGCGCTCACCAAATACGAAATCGACGGCGGCAAGCCGAACCCGCGGCTGGTCTAAGCGCGGCGGATACGAGGAAATCCATAATGGCAATCGAAGTAAACGTTCCCGACATTGGCGATTTTGACAATGTGCCGGTCGTGTCGATTTTGGTCAGTGTCGGTGACACCGTGGCCGAAGAAGATCCGCTGCTTGAACTTGAAAGCGACAAGGCAACCATGGAAGTGCCTTCGCCCGCCGCTGGTGTGGTGAAGGAAATCAAGGTGGCAGAAGGTGACAACGTGTCCAAGGGCACGCTGATCATGCTGCTCGAAGGCGAGGGCGCCGCAGCGGCCCCCGCCGCCCCGGCAGAGGCCCCCAAAGCGGCAGCCCCGGCCGCCGCACCTGCGCCGGCAGCGGCCCCAACACCGGCCGCAGTGACCGACGCCGGTTTCGGCAAGGCACATGCCTCGCCTTCTGTACGGGCCTTCGCCCGGCAGTTGGAAATTGATCTGTCCAAAGTCAACGGATCGGGCCGCAAGGGCCGCATCCTGCGCGAAGACATCACCGCTTTCCTGAAATCCTCGACCGCTGCGGCCCCTGCCGCCGCTGGTGGTGGCGCATCGGGCGGCATGGGCATCCCGCCCATTCCTGTGGTCGATTTCTCGAAGTTCGGCCCTGTCGAAGACGTGGAAATGCCCCGGATCAAAAAGATCTCGGGCCCTGCGCTGCACCGGTCCTGGCTGAACATCCCGCATGTCACCCACAACGACGAAGCGGACATCACCGATCTGGACAAATACCGCAAGGAAATGGACACGCACGCCAAGGAAAACGGCTATCGCGTGACATTGCTTTCCTTCGTGATCAAAGCATCGGTCTCGGCGTTGAAAACCCACTGGGAGTTCAATTCGTCGATCCACCCCGATGGCGACAAGCTGATCAAGAAGGATTTCTACAACATCGGCTTTGCGGCAGACACGCCCAATGGTCTGATGGTGCCGGTGATCAAGGATGCGGATCGCAAGGGTCTGGTCGACATCTCCAAGGAACTGATGAGCCTGTCCAAAGCCGCCCGTGAAGGCGAGCTGAAATCCAAGGATATGCAGGGCGCGACCTTTACCATTTCGTCGCTTGGCGGCATCGGGGGCACATCGTTCACACCGATCGTCAACGCACCCGAGGTGGCCATCCTTGGTCTGACACGGTCGAAAATGGCCCCGGTCTGGAACGGCGAAGAATTCGTGCCGCGCCTGATGCAGCCACTTTCGCTGTCTTATGACCACCGTGCCGTCGATGGCGCGCTTGCCGCACGGTTCACCGTGACGCTCAAGACGCTGCTCGGCGATATGCGCAAGTTGATGTGGTAAGGAGAGACATCATGGAGATCAAAGTACCCGATATTGGTGATTTCGATGCGGTCCCCGTTGTGTCGATCCTGGTTGCGGTGGGCGACACCGTGGCCGAGGAAGACGCGCTGATCGAATTGGAATCCGACAAGGCAACGATGGAAGTGCCATCGCCAGCGGCCGGTGTGATCAAGGAAATCAAGGTTTCCGAAGGTGACAAGGTCGGCGAAGGTTCGGTCATCATGGTGTTGGAAGCGGCCGGGGCAGACGCGGGGGCCACAGACACCCCCGCCGCCGCACCCGCCGCTGCGGCCCCACAGACGGTTGCCGCCACTGGCACCGCCTCTGGCCCGGGCGACGTTCACGCCGAGGTGGTTGTTCTTGGATCCGGCCCCGGTGGTTACACCGCCGCGTTCCGTGCGGCTGACCTTGGCAAGAAGGTCGTGCTGATCGAAAAAGACCCTTATCTTGGCGGTGTCTGCCTGAACATCGGCTGCATTCCGTCAAAGGCCCTGCTGCACGTCGCCAAGGTGATCACCGAAGCCGAAGAAATGTCCGCCCATGGCGTCACATTCGCGAAGCCAAAGATCAACCTGGACGAACTGCGCAGCTTCAAGGAAAGCGTTGTCAATCAGCTGACCGGCGGTCTCAAAGGTCTGTCCAAGGGCCGCAAGGTCGAAGTGGTGCAAGGCTACGGCAAATTCACCGGTCCCAACATGATCGAGGTCACCGGCGAGGATGGCGTGAAAACCGTGTCCTTCGACCAATGCGTGATTGCGGCAGGCTCGGAACCGGTCAACTTGCCCTTCATCCCGGAAGACGACCGCATCATCGATTCCACCGGTGCGCTTGAACTGGCAGATGTGCCAAAACGCATGCTGGTTCTGGGCGGTGGGATCATCGGCCTTGAAATGGCCTGTGTCTACGACGCCTTGGGATCAAAGATCACCGTCGTCGAATTCATGGATCAGATCATCCCCGGCGCGGACAAGGACATCGTCAAACCGCTGATGACCCGCATCAAGGGCCGTTACGAAAACATCCTCCTCAAGACCAAAGTGACCGCCGTGGAGGCCCAGAAAAAGGGTCTCAAGGTCACCTTCGAGGATGACAAAGGCGAAACCAGCACCGACACCTTTGACAAGATCCTGGTTGCCGTGGGGCGCAAGCCCAATGGCAAACTGATCGACGCCGAAAAGGCCGGTGTCGCAGTGGATGACCGTGGCTTTATCGCCGTCGACAGCCAGCAAAAGACCGGCGTGCCGCATATCTTCGCCATCGGCGATGTGGTGGGCCAGCCGATGCTGGCGCACAAGGCCGTCCACGAAGGCAAGGTTGCCGCCGAAGTGGCCGCAGGCCACAATCGCCATTTCGACGCACGGCTGATCCCCTCGGTGGCCTATACCGACCCCGAAGTTGCCTGGGCAGGCATCACCGAAACCGAAGCCAAAGCCAAGGGCATCAAGTTCGAAAAGGGCGTTTTCCCTTGGGCAGCCTCCGGCAAGGCGCTGTCAAATGGCCGCTCCGAAGGCATGACCAAACTGCTGTTTGATCCCGAAGACGACCGGATCATCGGCGGGCTGATCGTCGGCACAAACGCTGGTGATCTGATCGCCGAAGTGGCCTTGGCCATCGAAATGGGCGCGGATGCGGTCGACCTTGGCCATACCATCCACCCGCACCCAACGCTGAGCGAAACAGTGAACTTTGCGGCGGAAATGTTCGAAGGCACAATCACCGACCTGATGCCGCCGAAAAAGAAAAAGCATTAAACACATAAAGAAAAAGGACCGGGCATCGCGCCCGGTCCTTTGCTATTCGATCCGAAAAATCTCAAAGCCACCCCATTTCGACCTTTCTCCTGGTCAAAATATCCCGGGGGTGAGGCCACAGGCCGAGGGGGCTGGCCCCCTCTCTTCTGCCGTCAACTTTGCCTCTCAATCGCGCCAGATCAGGCGACGTTTTCCAACGTTCCCTTTGGCGTCACACCCAGTGCAAAACACACATCGCGGGTCAATTCCGGCTTGTTCAAGGTGTAGAAATGCAGGGCGTCCACACCTTCCCCAATCAACGTATCGCACATCTCTGTGCAAAGCGTGGTTGCCAGCAAATCCTGACGATTGTCGCGCTCCGCCGTGGCAAAGGCTTCTTCCACCCAGGCGGGGATCGGCGTGCCGCAGCGGCGGGCGAAATTCCGTGTGCCCTTCCAGTTCTCGATCGGCAGAATGCCCGGTGTGATCGGCGCGGTGATCCCCGCCTTGGCGCAACGGTCACGGAAGCGCAGAAATGTTTCTGCCTCAAAAAAGAACTGCGTCAGCGCCTCATCAGCACCGGCATCGATCTTGCGCTTCAGCCATTCCACATCCGCCGCTTCATCCGCGGCTTCGGGGTGTTTGTCGGGGTAGGCGCCGACGCGAATGGTGAAATCACCGCTGTCGGCCAGCGCTGAAATCAACTCACATGAATCGCGGAAACCCGCTTCATGGGCGGTAAACCCATCTGCGCCTTTGGGCGGATCGCCACGCAGCGCCACGATGTCGTTCACCCCGGCTTTTGCGAATTCACCCGCAATGCCCAGCGTTTCTTCCCGGCTGGCGTTCACACATGTCAAATGCGCCGCCACTTTCAACCCGCTGGATTTATGCAAGGTCGCGACCGCATCACGGGTCAATTCACGGGTTGTGCCACCGGCACCATAGGTCACCGAAACAAAGCGCGGATCAAGCGGCGCCAACACCTGTACTGTGTCCCACAGCCGGAATGACCCTGCCAGATCGCGTGGCGGGAAAAATTCAAAAGAGACGGCGGGGACGGTCATGATGGCGATTCCTGTCAAAGTTTCCACCTTGTCGCAGATGTGCCCATGTGAGACAAACTCATAAATCTCATCAAGGTTATGAGCTGGGCAACAGGATTGGCGGATATGCATATCGAATTTCGACACCTGCGCACGATCAGGGCGATACACGAAGCGGGCGGTCTGGCCAAGGCAGCCGACCAGCTGAATATCACGCAATCCGCTTTGTCTCATCAGATCAAGGGCTTGGAGGATCAGGCCGGGGTCGAGCTGTTTGTCCGCCGTTCAAAACCGATGAAATTATCTGCCGCTGGCATGCGCCTCTTGCGGGCTGCGGAGAAGATTCTGCCAGAGATCGAGACCCTGCAAGCGGAATTCAGCGGCTTGCGTGATGGCAAGTCCGGGCGCCTGCATATCGCGATCGAATGCCATGCCTGTTTTGAATGGCTTTTTCCGGTGCTCGAGGCCTTTCGAAAGTCCTGGCCAGATGTCGATGTCGACATTCGCCCGGGGCTCGCCTTTGACGCGCTGCCCGCGCTGCAAAAAGAAGAGGTCGATCTCGTGGTCTCGTCCGACCCGGAAAGCCTGGCGCATGTCGAATTCGCCGAACTCTTTGACTATGCACCGGTTTTTGTCGCGTCCAAGGATCATCCCCTGGCGCAGAAACCCTATGTCGACGCCGAGGATTTTCGCGGTCAGACCCTGATTACCTATCCAGTGGAACGCAGTCGGCTGGATGTGTTCAGCCAGCTTCTGATCCCCGCCCGCGTGGAACCGGCAGCGGTGCGTCAGGCCGAGCTGACCGCCGTCATCCTGCTTCTGGTGGCATCAAATCGCGGCGTTGCGGTGCTGCCGGATTGGGTGGTGCGCGAGGTCAAATACAATTCCGACTATGTCACCCGGCCGCTGACACAGCAGGGTCTGACGCGCAGGTTATATGCCGCCATCCGCAAGGATGACGCCGAAAAACCCTATATGACTGACCTGATTGCATTGGCCCGAAGCGAGGCAAACAGGCTTCAGGCACAATAACACCCGCAGAAAAAGGCGAGGAAGCCCGCAAGGGCCGAGGAGCTGCTCCCCGGACCTTGTTCAATACGCCCGCCATTGAAACAGGAGGTCAGAGCGGTGTCAGATTCGATGCCATCTGGCGGCCATCACGGCCTTCTTCCAGCTCAAACTCCACCTTTTGATTGTCGGCCAATCCGGTCAGGCCAGATTGCTGGACCGCCGAAATATGCACAAAGACATCTTTGCCGCCGCCATTGGGTTCAATAAACCCGTATCCTTTTGTGGTGTTGAACCACTTCACGGTGCCTGTTGGCATGTCCGCGTCTCCTTCAAATTCGCTTTGGGGGTGCTGCCAGCCCCCCGGATATTGGTTGTTTGTCCGCCTCTCAGCGCGTCATTTCGGCTGATCATCGGGGTCACGACAAAAAGGATTGCACGGCTTTGTAAAAAATCAAGGACAAGGCGCTGGTCCTCGGGCGGATGGGTGATATTTTATGCAGTGCTGATTTTGAGGGAAAAACATGCGACTCTTCGGTCTCAAGACCTGTGACACCTGCCGCAAGGCGCTGAAAACTTTGGAAAATGCCACGTTTGTCGATGTTCGCGCCGAGGGTGTGCCGGGGGATGTTCTGGACCGGGCGTTGGAAATCTTTGGCGAAAAAATGATCAACACGCGTTCCACCACCTGGCGCAATCTGTCGGCAAAGGCCCGCGAAACACCCCCGCGTGAGCTTTTGATTGCGCATCCAACCCTGATGAAACGCCCGCTGATCGAGGATGGTGCGACGCTCTATCTTGGCTGGGGTGCAGATGTGCAGGCCGCGTTGGTGAAATAGCCGGGGAAAGGCGGGAATAATTCCCGCCTTGGAACTCTGCCCCGCAACCCTTACCTGACTGTCAGGCAATCAATAAAGGAGCCACAATGCGCAATGCAGCACTGACCCTTGGGGTGATTGGCGGCGTGATCGCGATGATCGTCGGGTTTTTCAGTTATGGCTATACCGAGGCGGTGAACCGGTTTGGCGAGATCGACGGATTGGCCGAACAAGTCGGCAATATCGAATTGATTCGCGCGGCTGCGGTGCTGTCGCCGCTGTTGGCGATTGCCGGTGGCGCGATGGCCAAGGCGCGGGCGCTTTGGGGCGGCATCGCGATGTTGCTGGCCTGTGGGCTGATGTATGTTGCTTATGGCTTCAACGTTGGCACGATGTTCCCGATCGCCTTTACCGGCCTTGGTGGCGTTCTGGCGCTGGCTGCGGGCAAACCGGATGAGGAAAAGGCGCATTTCTGACAATTCCACCACAATTTTCCCGCGCGTCGGCGCCCTGGCGGTGGTGATCGAGGGGGATCGCGTCCTTCTGGTCCGTCGGGGCGCGGACAAGCCCGATGCGGGTCTCTGGGGGTTTCCCGGCGGCCATGTCGAGGCCGGTGAAACCGTGCATGCAGCCGCCCTGCGGGAATTGTCAGAGGAAACCTGCCTCTCTGCGCAGGCGGTCGAAACCCTGATGTGTCTTGATCTGATCCGGCATGACGCCGCTGGCGCGCTGCTGTTTCATTATCTGTTGATTGCCGTGCGTTGCACCGGGGCGCAGGGGGCCTTGATGGCCTGTGATGATGCGGCGGCCGCCGAATGGCATTTGATTGCAGATGTGCTGAGCCAGAAGATCCCGCTCAGCACCGATGTGGATACGGTTATCAAACGTGCGCTGGGGCGCGGTTAATCCTCAACCCGCCCCAGGACCGTGCGGCTCAGCACCCGGTCAAGCGACAGCGCGCCGGCCCCTTTGACCACCAGCACCACAAGCAAGAACACCCAAAACGCCCGCTGATCCAGGATCACGCCATCCGGCATCCGGTCAAACCACGCGCCAAGCGTTGCGGCATGTTCGATGCCGCCGTGACCATAGAGATCGGTCAAGCTTTGCACCGCGATAAATCCGATCATTCCCAGCGCCGCCAACCGTGTCGCCAGACCCAGCACAATCATCAACGGCAGGATGAATTCGGCCCAGGTGCCCGCGACAACAACCAGCCAGTGAAACACGCCCAGTTGACTGGAATCGTAACCGACAGCTTCAAACGCCTTGGGGAAAATTTGGGCATAGGCCCCGGTTGACGGCACCAAAAAGCCGAACAACCCGTCGCCCAGTTTCGTCACCCCGGAGTTCCAGAAATACAGTAGCAATACAGCGGCAAACACAAACCGCGCCAGCAAAGGCAACAGCCCGGACAGGCCGCGTTCAATTGCGTCAAAAATCATGTCATGCAGATTCACAAGTGCGGTCATTTCGTGTCTTTCTTCAAGTATGTCAATGCATTGGCCCCCAGAAGAAGGCCCAGTAGCGGCGATAGGTCAAAGCCCGGATCTTGGGCCAGGGCGGCCTCATATGCGGTGCCAAGCGTGGCATCCGCCTGCAACGCCGTGATGAAATCTGCGCCACCCGGCGCCAGAACATGTGGTTCCGGGTCAAATTCTGCCCGCAGGATCAGCGCATCCTCGGCCACGCCTTGCGGCTTTGGCGCGCCGGGCCGCATGTTATAGGCCCAAAGCGACACCACCGGATAGGACGAGCGCAACAGGCGCAGCGACGGGGCCAGCCCCAGCCGCGCGGCCATCAATTCCTCTGGGGCAATTGCCAGCGCCTCTGCCGCCACCGGCACATGATCTGCCGCGTGATAGCTTTCGCGGAGGCCAAATTCCAACCGCGCGACATCGCCGAGATAGGGATATTTTGCCAAGGGTGCAAAACCTTGCAGAAAATCCCCGAAGCCATGGCCGAAATACATCATCCGCGCGCTGTCGGGCGGCGCGGCGCGCAGGTACATTGCGGCCAGATTCTTGAAATTCACCTCTCCCAAAAGTTTCGCCACGGCCGGGAACCCGGTCAGCAAAGCATCACCCAGAGAGGTTGCGATATTGTTGCGATAGACGTCATAGCGTCGCCCGGCGGGGCGGCCTGCGCCGTCTTGCAATCCAGTCGGGATCTCGGCGCTGGCATCCAGCAACGCGGCGCGAAAGTCGGCCTGGGTCGTCATGCAGGCACCTGTGCCGACAGGCGGGCCAGTGCGGTTGCGGCGCGGCTGGCTTCTGCCCGCAACACATCCCACTCCGGCACGTCATTGTCCCATTCCACCAACAGGGGGCGCAGCCCGGCGCGTTCAAGCGTGTAATCCAGCAAGGCCCAGACCGGATCCACCACTTCGCGCCCGTGGCTGTCGATCAACAGCGGCGCGCCGTGGTCGTCCTCATCCTCGTCATGTCCGCCCAGATGAATTTCCCCGACCCGGTCCAGCGGATAGGCATCAATATAGCTCTGGGGGAAAATCCCAGGTTGGTCGCCGAGACAAACACATTGTTCACATCCAGAAGCAGACCACAGCCGGTGCGATGGGCCACTTCGTTCAGAAACGCCGGTTCTTCCCAGGTGCTTTCGGCAAAGGCCAGATAAGACGACGGATTTTCCAGCAGCATTTGCCGTCCGACCACGGTCTGGACCTGATCAATATGATCGCAAATCCGCGTCAGCGTGGCATCGGTATAGGGCAGGGGCAGCAGGTCGTTCAGAAAATGGCTCTCATGCGTCGACCAGGCCAGATGTTCGGAAAACCGCGCCGGTTGCAGCCAGTCGCACAGGTGTTTCAGCCGGGCGAGATGGTCGGCATCCAACGGCCCCTCGCCACCAATCGACAGGCCGACGCCATGCACCGACATGGCAAATCTCTCTGACAGGGCGCGCAATTGCGCCAGGGGTCTGCCACCATCCCCCATGTAGTTTTCTGCATGCACCTCCAGCCATTCCACTGGCGCGGCGTTTGTCAGAATGTCCGAATAATGCTGTGGTTTATAGCCAACTCCGGGTGCGGCTGGCAGATCAGGAAAGTGATGGCTGGCATCAGGCATGGCGCGTCCCCAATTCAAAAAAAGGGTGGGCAGATCTGCCCACCCCAAGCCTAGCGTAAGGCTGAGCAACCTGCCCAGCCTTATGTTGCATCAGCCTTGCGGCAGGTCGCGGTCCAGAGCTTCGAGCGAGCCCATGCGTTCGGAACCGTCTGCCATTGCAGGCAGTTCGATTTCGGCACAGGTGCCGGCATCTACCAGCGTCCATGCGTTGCCTTGGTAATCAACGGTGGATGTGCCGGCGCAGGTTGTGCCGGGGCAGGCGGCGCAATCATTGGCGCCAGCCATGGAAACACCGAAGCATTTTTCCTGCGCTTGTGCGGTGGCTGTGGAGGCCTGAGCGGCAAGAGCGGCAGCAACGGCACCGGCAACGGCAACGGTTTTCATGATATTCGACATAGGTACATCCCTTTTTGTCATGTGTCTCAAGTGTTTGGTCCAAGCCATCCCTGCGGTGGCTGTCCAAGACTATGCCGTGGAAACGTCAACAAGCACTTCACAGCGCCGTGGGTCACGGATGCGTAATCACCTGTCAGGGCTGCGTGATGCTGCACCTGCGAGAAACATGAAAAAAGTGTTTAAGAATCAAAACGGGGCGCCCCGGAAATTGTGACGCCCCGCATGGTTCCAGCGCTGGAATGTTACAATTGGTCCGGCGGGGTGGCCGCCAGGCCCAATTCGTTCACGACATCGGCCAGAGATGTTACAGTGGTTTGCTTCTGTCCCAGCCGCCGCACGGTCAATGTCCGCTCTTCTACTTCGCGTGCGCCAACCGCCAGGATCACCGGCACCTTGCCCAGCGAATGTTCGCGGACCTTGTAGTTGATCTTTTCATTGCGAATGTCGGCTTCGGCGCGCACGCCTTTGGCCTGCAAGGCCGCCACGACCTCGTGCACATAATCGTCTGCGTCCGAAATGATCGAGGCGACAACAACCTGACGCGGCGCGAGCCAGAACGGCAGCTTGCCTTCCCAGTTCTCGATCAGAATGCCGATGAACCGCTCAAAGCTGCCCAATGTGGCGCGGTGCAGCATATAGGGGCGGTGTTTGTCGCCATCGGCGGCAATATAGCTGGCACCCAGCCGTTCGGGCAGATTCGGGTCAACCTGAAAAGTGCCGCATTGCCAGACCCGGCCAATTGCATCGGTCAGATAGAAGTCGAGCTTCGGTCCGTAGAACGCGCCATCGCCCGGTTCCAACGTATAGTCACGCCCCACCGCCTTGATCGCGTTTTCCAACGCGTTTTCGACATAGTCCCAGCTCTCTTCGGTGCCGACCCGTTTTTCCGGGCGGGTGGCGAATTTGATCTCGAACTCGGCAAAGCCCAGCTCTTCGTAGACATTGGCAAGGAAGTCGATGAAGCGGGCGCATTCTTCCTGAATTTGCTCTTCGGTACAGAAGATATGCGCATCGTCCTGGGTAAAGCCGCGCACCCGCATGATGCCATGCAGCGCGCCCGACGGTTCAAACCGCGCGCAAGAACCGAATTCCGCCAACCGCAGCGGCAGATCGCGATAGGATTTGAGACCCTGATTGAACACCTGCACGTGGCAGGGGCAGTTCATCGGTTTCAACGCATTGATACGTGTCTGGCCCTTGTCCTTGACCGCGGCATCATCGTTTTCGCCATCGCGGCTTTCGTCGACCTCAACCACAAACATGTGGTGCTGGTATTTGTCCCAGTGGCCGCTGGCTTCCCACAGCTTGCGGTCGACAACCTGCGGGGTGTTGATCTCTTTGTATCCACCTGCGCGCTGTTTGCGGCGCATGTAATCCTGAAGCTGGGTATAGATGGTCCAGCCGTTGGGATGCCAGAACACCTGACCCGGCGCTTCTTCCTGCATGTGAAACAGGTCCATCTCGCGGCCCAGTTTGCGGTGATCGCGCTTTTCGGCCTCTTCGAGGAAGTTGAGGTATTTGCGCAGGTCTTCCTTGTTCTGGAAGCCGACGCCGTAAATCCGCTGCAACATCTGACGTTTGCTGTCGCCACGCCAATAGGCGCCGGCCACGCTCATCAGCTTGAAGCCATCTGCCGGAACCTGCCCGGTGTGCTGCAAATGCGGACCCCGGCAGAGATCCTGCCACTCGCCATGCCAATACATCCGCAGCGGCTGATCGCCGGGAATGGCGTCGATCAGTTCGACCTTATAGGGTTCGCCGTTGTCTTCGTAATGTTTGATCGCGCGGGGGCGGTCCCAAACCTCGGTACGGACGGGATCACGTTTATTGATGATCTCGCGCATCTTCTTTTCGATTTCGCCCAGATCTTCGGGGGTGAACGGCTCTGCCCGGTCAAAGTCATAGTACCAGCCGTTGTCGATCACCGGCCCGATGGTGACCTTTACATCCGGCCAAAGCGCCTGCACCGCGCGCGCCATGATATGCGCCAGATCGTGCCGGATCAGTTCCAGCGCCGGGGCGTCGTCCTTCATGGTGTTGATCGCGATCTGCGCATCATTCTGGATGGGCCACTGCATATCCCAATGCTGGCCATCAATGGTGGCCGAAATCGCCTTTTTGGCGAGGGATTTTGAAATGTCAGCAGCCACATCCGCAGGGGTCACGCCAGCCTCATAGCTGCGTGCATTGCCGTCGGGAAAAGTAAGGGAGATTTGAGCCATGTTTGGGCCTCCTCGTCGGTTTGGCGCCTACTGAACGCCCGGTTGCGGGTATGTGGTGGGGCGATTTGAACCGCAACCCACCCTATGTCAAGCGCGAAGCCCGATCTGACGGCAAATCGGACCAGCGCATTTTAATCAGATCGCGGCAAATACCGCATAGGCCAGCAGCAAGATGCACAGCCACCCGGACACAAAGATCATGGGCCGCAGCGGCGAACGCGCCAGACCGCTGATCATGCCGATGGCATGGGCCACCCGCAGCCAGAAAAACGCAATGGCGGTCCAATAGGTCAGCGTGCTGAACCCGCTGACCGCATTCAGGATCAGCACCAGCACCGCA
Organism: Phaeobacter sp. J2-8; assembly: GCF_022867865.1. Classification (GTDB taxonomy): domain Bacteria; phylum Pseudomonadota; class Alphaproteobacteria; order Rhodobacterales; family Rhodobacteraceae; genus Marinovum. The sequence goes on from NZ_JALIEC010000013.1 coordinate 70,313, forward strand.
AACGGCAGCGCCTGCTCCAGCAGGTTCAGATGCGCCCGATGCGCACGGTGGACCCAGGCCGGAAATTCCCGCAAATCCGAAGGCCGGTCAAACGGATCGCCTGCGATCTCTGATTTGCTCACCCCAACGATATAGGGAATCCAAAGCGACGCCGCGAGGATCATCAAACAGGTCAACACGCCCAGTTCGGTTGGAAAATGTTCCATCATGCAACTCCTTTCAGGGCGACACCGGTTTCCAGATAGGATTTGAGCGAGGCCGCAAGCCGTGCCCAGCCTTCGCCAAAGCCTTCTTGGCCCGGCGCGATATTGTAATGTTCGATGGTCAGCTTGCAGATGTCGGCCTGATCCCCGCCTTGCGGCTCGATCAGATAGACCATGCTGGACGATGGCGCATCCGGTCCCATGAATTTCGGCTCGAACGTCATTTCGATCCGGCTTTTGGGGTCCAGCGCCTGGGCCACCTGTTGCAGCATCACGCTGCCATCGGGGCGGATGAATTCCACCACATTGCCCGGCGCCACATCGCCGCGCACCTCGTTGCACAGAAAATGATAGGCCGCCATTTGATCGGCCTTGGTCAGTGCCTCCCAGAGTGCATCCTGAGTGCAGCGGATAAAGGTTTGCATCATGAAATCGGGTTTCCCCATTCGGGTCTCCAGTTCGAGCAGTGTTTTCAGATCAAGAATTGAACGGGTCTGTTGCCGCAGAAATGGCGAAACCCAGCGGTCGACCATGTCCTGCAGCGGCAGAGGGTTGAGGTAGTGATATTTGAACCGACCTTCGCGGCGGGTGATGATCAGATGCGCCTGTTCCAGCACCTTCAGGTGTTTCATCACCCCGAACCGGGTCATTTCCAGCTGGTCTTCCAGTTCGGACAGCGACTGGCCGTCCTTGGCACGCAGGAAATCCAAAAGCGCGCGGCGGGCGGGATCGTTGAGGGCTTTGAAAAGTGCATCCATGGAATCGACTATATGTGATTAAGTAGTCACGTGACAATGGGGTCACCTAACTTTCACATTCCCCCATTGCGCCATTCCCCCATTGCACACGGCGCGTTGCATTTGCATATTCGGGAAAACTTGGGGGTTTTCATGGCCGAGCACCGCATTCTTGACACCGAACAGGGGCGTCACATCGCCTATCACAAGACCGCTGGGCAGGGCCCGACCGTGGTGTTTCTGGGCGGTTTCAAATCCGACATGGCCGGGACCAAGGCGGTTTGGCTGGAAGACTGGTGCCGGGCAAAAGGACGTGCGTTCCTTCGGTTCGACTATTCGGGCCACGGCGTCAGTTCCGGTGCGTTTGAAGACGGCTGTATCGGCGATTGGGCCGAGGATGCCGAGGCGGTGATCCGCGCCACCTGTGACGGGCCGCTGGTGCTGGTTGGCTCTTCTATGGGCGGTTGGATTTCGCTTATGATGGCACAGCGGCTCGGCAATATTGCCGGGATGGTCACCATTGCTGCCGCGCCGGATTTCACCGAAGACGGGTTCTGGGCCAGCTTTGGCGAAACCGAACGCGACGAAGTCATGCAACAGGGCTATCGCGATGTGCCGTCAGAATACGGTGATCCCTATCGCATCACCCGCCGCCTGATCGAAGATGGCCGCACCCGTCTGGTGTTGCGCAGCCCGCTTGCCTTGCCGTTTCCGGTGCGCTGTGTGCAGGGCACAAACGACACCGCCGTCACCCGCGACACTGCACTGCGGTTGTTGGATCATGCCGATTGCCCCGACATCTCGCTGACGTTCCTGAAAGGGGCCGATCACAGCTTTTCCGCGCCCGATTGTCTGCCGCTGATCGCCCGCGCGATTGACGAGGTGAGCGGGCTCTGACCGACAAATAGGCTGGATTTACAGGGGACAGCCCAGTGCAGGGGACGGCCCAGTGCGCTCAACTCCGGTACGCCCAACCCCAGTGCGCCCAACTCCGGTGTGCCCAATCGGGTGCACCCGGGGTTTCCCTCGCAGGATATTGACCGTCAGACCCCGATTTCCGGTCCCAGACACAGCATCGGTTCATCGTTGCGGTTTGCTTCATAAAGCAATGTGCCTTCGGGATCGTTTTGAAACCGCGCCACAAGTCCGCCGCCGGAACCACGTTCAAACGACCAGCATTGCGGATCTGGCCGGTCTTCATAGACAAAACAGATCAGGCCGTTGGCGTCTTCGTACCATTCGCCTTCGCGACAGCGCCCATCCAGAAAGGACCAGCGCACGCGGCGGTTTTCCATATATTCCTCGACCCCGTATTCCCGGCCCTCGGCACCGTAATACAGTGTTTTTCCGGTGGTATAGGCCTCGAACTCAGCCGCGGACATGTCCACAGCCAAGGCAGATGTGGCCGAAATGACAACGGCAGAGCAGGTCGCAAGAACAGTTTTCAACATGGGTCATGTTCTGCCAGATGCACCCCGCCGGGAGCAAGTCACAAATCCGCAAGCAGCCTTATCCAGCCGGGTTCTGCCATTTGGCGACCCGTGGATCCATGATGCGCCGCCATTGCCCCGGCCAAAGCGCGATCAGCGCCATGACCGGCAGCGGATAGGGCAGGGTGGGCATCGTATCCTGTCTGAGCACAAGGCCGGGATATGCCACGCCGGGGCGCATATGGTGATCGGAATGGCGCGGGGCGTTCAGCATCATCGCCGAGGACAGCCAATGCGGCGCATTCCAGCTGTGCTGCGGCCCGCAAGGTTCCAGTTTCCCGTTGGCATCGCGGCGGCGGAACAACCCGTAATGCTGCACATAATCCGACAGCAAATGTTGGCTCTGGACATGCAGGGCAATCGCACCCAGCGTCAGAATGCCGGCAATTCCGCCGATCCCTGCCGCCACCAGTCCCGTCGCCACAGAGCCCAGCGCATATAGGGTATATGGGTGCATTCCGGTCTTCTTCGCCCGTTTGCGCCGTGCGGTTTCCGCCGCCTTTCCCGCCGCATATTCACCGCGCAATGCCCGCAGGGCAAAACGATAGTAACTTATGCGTCCCTGCGGCGAATTCGGATCATCGGGCGTTGCCACATGCACATGATGTACCAAAGGATGGGCCGAGGCATGATGGCCATAAAGCACCGATACATAGACCGCCTTGCCCAGGGTGCGCAGATGACGGTTGCCCCGGTGGATCAATTCATGCGCATTGGAATTGCTGACCTGACCGAAGAACAGGCCAAACCCCAGAAAGGCCCCAAACCTTTCGGCGCCGCTGGCGGGCCCCATGCCGGACACCACATGAACCGCCAACGCCAACAGCGGGAAATGCACCAGCGCCAGCACCACCGACAGCCCGGTTCCCGCCGGAAATTCCACCCCGGGATCGGCGGGGGCGGCCATGGATTTCACCTGATCCAACCCCGCGACAAGGCAGGTGATATAGGCCAAGGCCCCCCAAACCCAGAACCCGCCAAAGAAGCCCGCCGCAAACAGCAACAGGACCGGGACAAGGGTGGCAAAGGTAAATCGGGTCAATTGAACGAAAATCCAAACAGATGTCAGCCGCCATTAAACGGCAAAAGTGTTTCCGATAGGGTAACTATCGCCAAGATCCCGACAAGAAGGAACGCAAAAGCAACGTGATTGCCCGGTAAATTGTCGCATTTGACCTCGCGGATGGTCGGAACGGTTTCTATGGTCAGGCAGAGAGCGGAGGTAGACAAAATGGCAGCAGCGAACGGCAAAGGTGTCTGGAAATCGGGCCGGGGCAAGGGGCGTCACACCCCCAAGGGCCGTCAATTCGACGATACCGCCCTGGCAGAGGTTCAGACCCTGCTGGGCGATCGGCCCCGCCGTCGCGATCTGTTGATTGAATTCCTGCATCTGATCCAAGACGCCCATGGCCATCTGTCTGCCCGTCATCTGCGTGCGCTCTGCGAAGAGATGAAACTGCCCATGGCCGAGGTCTGGGAGGTCGCAAGCTTCTATGCCCATTTCGACCCCCTGCGCGAAGAAGATCCCGCGCCGCCGCCGCTGACCATTCGGGTCTGTGAACTCGTTAAGCTGTGAATTGGTTGGCGCCAAAGAGCTGCGGTTGGCGCTTCAGGACGGTCTGAACCCGGACCAGATCCGGGTTCTCCGCGCGCCCTGCATGGGGCGCTGTGACACCGCGCCGGTGTTGGAATTGGGTCACAAACATATCGATCATGCGACAATGGACAAGGTTCAGACCGCTGTGGCGAACGGCGACACCCATGCGGAAATTCCGCCATTTCAGGATCTTGCCGCATATTGTGAAGGTGATGGATACAAAACCCTTACCAAATTGCGAACCTCTGGCAATTGGCAGGCGGTCCAGGACCAGATCCTGGCCTCTGGCCTGCGCGGATTGGGCGGGGCCGGGTTTCCGTCGGGCAAGAAATGGGGTTTCGTGCGCGACAATGCCGGGCCGCGTTATCTGGCGGTGAATGGCGACGAGGGCGAGCCGGGCACATTCAAGGATCGGTTTTACCTTGAACGGGAACCGCATGTGTTTCTGGAAGGTATGTTGATCGCCGCCTGGGCGGTCGAGGCCGAGACCTGCTTTATCTACATGCGCGATGAATATCCGGCGGTGCTGGAAATTCTGCGCCGGGAAATCGCAGCATTGGAGGCCGCCGGCCTTGTGGCGCCGGGGTATATCGACCTGCGCCGGGGGGCGGGGGCCTATATCTGTGGCGAAGAAAGCGCGATGATCGAAAGCATTGAGGGCAAGCGCGGCATGCCGCGTCACCGCCCGCCCTTTGTCGCGCAGGTCGGAATTTTCGGCCGCCCGACCTTGGTACATAATGTCGAAACCCTGTATTGGGTGGCCCGGATCTGCCGCGAGGGGCCTGATGTGCTGGCCGCGGTTGAAAAGAATGGCCGCAAGGGCCTGCGGTCCTATTCCGTGTCCGGGCGGGTGGCCGCGCCCGGTGTCTACCTTCTGCCCGCCGGATCGACGATCACCGATATCATTGCGGCGGCGGGGGGCATGGCGGCGGGCCACCGCTTCAAGGCCTATCAGCCGGGGGGGCCGTCCTCGGGCCTGTTGCCCGCGTCAATGGACGATATTCCGCTGGATTTCGACACCTTGCAGCCACATGGCAGCTTCATCGGATCGGCGGCGGTGGTGGTCCTGTCGGATCAGGACCGTGCACGCGACGCCGCCCTGAACATGTTGCGGTTTTTCGAGGATGAAAGCTGTGGCCAATGCACGCCCTGCCGGGTGGGCTGTGAAAAAGCGGTCAAGCTGATGCAGGCGGATCACTGGGACCAACCGCTGCTGGAAGAGATCTGTCAGGCGATGGCGGATGCATCAATCTGTGGTCTGGGGCAGGCCGCGCCAAATCCGATCCGCATGACCATGGCGCATTTCCCGGACGAGGTTTGACCGCAGGATCTTTGACATCAGTAATTCTTGTAAACCACACAGGAACAGCCGCGCGCACGGGCCTTGCGGCAAATCTCTTCTGATTCGTCGCGGTCCATCCGGCTGACGCGGGCCATCCAATATCCTTCACGACCCCGCACCCGGTTTTCCACATGCACAAAGTCGGGCGTGTCGCCCACCACGTTGCGACAGGCCCGGGTGGCGCGGGTGAAATTGGTTTCTGCACGGTCGCGGCTGGTGCCAAAGGCCAGCTGCGCGCCCCATTTTGCCAGTTTTGGGATCGGCCGCAGCCGGGGTCGCAGGCTGCGCTCCGAAGGGTCAAGGATCATCGGCGCGCTGCGCGGTGGCAGCGGCACCAGATCGGGCAGCGGTTCCCCCCAACGCCCGGCGATCCACTCCACGCAAGCCGGGTGAAAGGCCACATCGACCGCCAGCGGCGGAATCTCTGCCCGCTCGGCCAGATCGGCGGGAAGCTCGCGCCAGATCTCTGGAATATGGCCGGTAGTCATGATGATGAAATCGACGCTGGCGGGGGAATGCCGCCACCACCCATGAAGGTTTCGACCTGTTCGGTGCCCGCAAAATGCGCCAGGGCGGCAAGACCGGGATTGCCATAGTCCTCTTGCAGGGTCGCAAGTGCCGTGGCGGTCGCTGCGATGGCCTCGGCGTTGGTGTCTTCAGCGCCTTCCCAAACTGCCCGCGCCAGAAAATCCACTGACAGGCCGGTGGTTTCCGCCGCGGCCGCCAAGGCGTCGCAGGTCCGCACCGCGTCATGGTGCGGGCCTTCCGCCATACCTTCGGCCGCGCGCAAAGGGGGCGCGAAAAGCAGACATAACACAAGACCCAGACAAAGAGACCACATGGCATCAGTCATGGCAGCCGTGCGATTCAAGTCAACCGGCCCTTTTCCTTGTGACGACAAAGTTATAGGTCAAGATCAAAGGAGATGCCTGCCCATGTCGTTATTCGGGAAGCTGAAAGATCGGTTGTTCAAATCCTCGTCCAAGCTGGACGAAGGGCTGGAGGCAATTGTTGGCGACGGTGGAGAGGTTTCGGCGGAGGTGCCGAACGACACCTCTGGGCGCGCAACTGGCGTCGCTCTGGCAAGCCCAACACCGGAAAGCCCACCACCGGCAAGCTCTGCACCCACAAGCCCCGAACCAACAAGCCCGGAACCGGCCCCAGAGCGCGCCGCGCCAGAGGAGCTGCCGGAAAAAGCGCCAGAGGAACTGCCGTCAGAGACCCAATCGGAAATTCCGATGGCGACACCAATCGAAGTGCCGCAAAGCGTGACGCCGGTGGAAATCCCGGTCCCTGCCGCGACCCCCGCCACAACGCCCAGTGCCCCCGCTGACCGCAAGGCCCCCGCTGACCGCAAGCCCGGATTGATCGGGCGCATGTTGGGGCGCGGCAGTTCCCCCGAGGTGCTGCGCCGGACGCTTGATGATGACATGCTGGAACAGCTCGAAGAGCTGCTGATCGCATCGGACATGGGCGTCGATACCGCGCTGCGCGTGACCGCCAATATGGCCGAAGGCCGGTTTGGCCGCAAACTCTCGGTTCAGGAAATCAAGGAGCTGCTGGCACAGGAAATCACGCGGGTGATGGACCCGGTGGCAAAACCCCTGCCGCTTTATGCCAAAAAGCCCCAGGTCGTTCTGGTGGTGGGCGTGAATGGGTCGGGCAAGACCACAACCATCGGCAAACTCGCCAGCCAGTTCCGCGCCGCAGGCAAAAACGTGGTGATTGCGGCGGGCGATACCTTTCGCGCTGCCGCCGTCGAACAGCTCCAGGTCTGGGGGGATCGCGCTGGCGTGCCGGTCCTGACCGCGCCCGAAGGTTCCGATCCTGCCAGCCTGGCCTTTGACGCCATGGAACAGGCCGCGCGGGATGGCGCGGATCTTCTGCTGATCGACACGGCCGGTCGCCTGCAGAACCGCAAGGATCTGATGGAAGAACTGTCCAAGATCGTGCGGGTAATCCGCAAGAAAGACCCCGATGCGCCGCATAACACCCTGTTGGTGCTGGATGCCACAACCGGACAAAACGCATTGTCGCAGGTCAAAACCTTTCAGGAACTGGCCAATGTCACCGGCCTGGTGATGACCAAACTCGACGGCACCGCCAAGGGCGGCGTTCTGGTGGCGCTGGCCGACAAATTCGGCTTGCCGATCCACGCCATTGGCGTCGGCGAAAAGATCGACGACCTCGCGCCCTTCGATCCCGAAGATTTCGCCGCCGCCCTGACCGGATTGGATCGCTGAGCGGATGCGGGGCGCCGGTCCTTCTTCTGTTCAAAAATATCCCGGGGGAGACGCCAAAGGCGTCGGGGGCAGCGCCCCCATTGTCGTGAGATCTGAATGAGCGCCTGGCTGATCTCCCTTGAAGGGACCGAAATGGGCCAGCAACTGGCGCTGGGTCTGGCGGTGCTGGCGGCGTTTTTGCATGCGGTGTTTGGCGCGCTGCAAAAGGGGCAGCATGACCCCTGGCTCAGCCGCGGGGCGATTGATGCCTCTTACGGGCTGATGG
>NZ_JALIEC010000014.1 GCF_022867865.1 Phaeobacter sp. J2-8
CCCTTGGAGCCGCCAAACGGCGCTTCGACCAGAGAGCATTTATAGGTCATCAAAGCGGCAAGCGCCTCGACCTCGTCCTGATTGACCGCGTTGGAATAGCGAATACCGCCTTTGACCGGTTCCATATGTTCGGAATGCACGGACCGATAGCCGGTAAAGGTCTGGATACGCCCCCGCAGGCGCACGCCAAAACGCACGGTATAAGTGGCGTTGCAGACCCGGATTTTCTCTTCCAGCCCCGGTGGAAGGTCCATCAGCGCCACGGCGCGATTGAACATCAGATCCACGCTTTCGCGAAATGTCGGCTCATTGGCAGGCTGCATAGGGTGTCCTCCGTTAAGTGATGTGTGACTCGCCATCTATTTTGTTTTTGAACCAAGCCTATGACGTCATAGTTAAGAGTTGCGAGTGAATTCTTTTCTGATTGCTTCACACGGTGAAAAAACTTTGTGAAACAGAACTTGCCTGCTCGGGTGCGGCGAGCCAGACCCGCCGGACCGGCACCGCCAGACCAGACCCGCCGGGCCAGTTTCAGCAGACCAGTGCCAGCAAACCAATATCAGCAGACCAGTATCAACAAATCGGGGTCAGCACATCAGGATCAGAAACCGGAATGTGGCACCCCGCCCGGTGGCCGCCACAACAGGGCACAATTTCCGCCAAAAAAGGTTCAATTTGTTTCTATTGCCCGGACAATACCGGAAACCCCCGCCCACTAATGCGCAACAAGAGACAAAAACCCCTTATTTGACAAAGGCTTGCCATATTTCCGCCGCCTTCTTCCCGCACAACAGACTGCAGCGCGAAGTCTGCCCAGCGCCGCAATCTGCACCCGCCCTTTTGGCGACACACTGGTGAAGGCCGGGCAATTGTAATGAGGAATTTCGAATGCAATTGGACACCTGCGGTCCGCTGTCTTCCTGGGGGGAAGGGTCACAGCACGAACAAAAAGCTTTCGTTCCGACGAAACCGGCACCATCACGGTTCTGGCGATGATCATCTTTGTCGGCATCATTGCCATCTGTGGCTTCGGCGTCGATCTGATGATGAACGAAATGAAACGCACAAAGCTTCAGGGCACGCTCGACCGGGCGGTTCTGGCGGCTGCCGACCTGGAACAGGAACTTGATCCGGCTTCGGTGGTGCAAGACTATTTCACCAAATCCGGTGTGGCCGATACATTGACCTCAACCACGGTGGATGATGGCGTCAGCTACCGGACCGTGACCGCCACTGCGTCGCAAACTTCGGATTCCCTGTTTCTGGGGATCATTGGCATCGACGAAATGGTTGCCCCCGCTGCCGGTCAGGCCACAGAGATCATGGCCAATGTGGAAATCTCGCTTGTGTTGGACCGGTCGGGGTCGATGGGATCGAACAACAAGATCCAGAACCTGCGCGCCGCAGCACGTGAATTTGTCGACGCAGTGATCCAGCCCGCAATTCGCCCAGCCTGACCACCGTGAACCTGGTCAGCTATAACGCCACCGTAAATCTGGGCTCCATCGTCTCCCAGTATTTCAACCTCTCGGCGGAACATAACTATTCCAGCTGCGCGGTGTTTCCCGACAGTGCCTTCAACACCCTGGGCATTTCCCGCACGGCGGAACTGGATCGGTTGAGCCACTTCGACATGAACAGTTCCAATGAAAATTCGACCGCGATTACCAATTCCTGGTGCCCGGATGACGATTACGGATCTATGCTGGTGCACAGCAATGATGCGGATGCCCTGAACGCGCATATCGACGCCTTGGGCGCTGGCGGCAACACCGCCATCGACCTGGGGATGAAATGGGGCACGGCGCTGCTGGACCCCAGTGCCCAGGACCTTGTGACCGACATGATCAGCGATGGTCATATCGACCAGGTTGTCTCTGGACGCCCTGTGGCCTTCACAGACATGGATACGCTCAAGATCATCGTGCTGATGACCGACGGGGCCAATACCACCGAATACGACCTGAAGCCCGCCTATCAGACCGGCATGTCGCAAATCTTTATTGATGATCGCGGTGACAACGATGCGTCAAACGATCGGTTTTCCTCGCGGATCATTGACCTGCCGGGCACCGACGCAGACGTCTATTACTGGGACCGCTACGAAAACTCCTACTACAGCTACAAATATCGCACGACCCCCGATGGCGGCAACTCGGCCCGGCAAATGTCGAACGCAGAGGTATTCGCCCGCTGGGGCACCCGTGCGCGCGCCTATAAATTCTTCCGCACGCCCTATCAGAACGGCCAGATCCCTTATGGCGACTATCGTGACGAATATTACGCCTATGAAAGCATTGTCGGCGCGGACCATGCCGACGCTCGCCTGGAGACCATCTGCCAAGGTGCCAGAGATGCAGGGATTGTGGTCTTTGCCATCGGATTTGAAGCGCCACAGCGTGGGTTGGACGCCATGCAGGACTGTGCCTCCTCTCCTTCGCATTACTTTGACGTGCAGGGCGTGGAAATCTCGGATGCCTTTGCATCCATTGCCCGCACCATCTCTCAATTGAGGTTGACCCAATGACCCATCGGATAAACCAATATCTGCGCCGTTTCCGCCGGGACGAGGCCGGTTCGGTCGAAACAGTGGCCTTTGCCATCTGGTTGCCGCTGATCATTTTCACCCTGCTGGCCGCATTGGAGGTCGGGGCCTACACCGCACGGGCCACCATGCTTGAACGTGCATTGGATCAGGTGGTGCGCACCATTCGTCTCAGCACCGGCAGCGCCCCGCAGCATTCCCAGATCAAGGATATGATCTGTGACCGTGCGGTGATCCTGCCAAACTGTGAAGAAAACCTGCGTCTGGAAATGGTGCAACGTGATCTGCGCAATTGGGCCGCCCTTCCCGCCACTGCGGATTGCACCGACAACTCGCTAGAGGTCGCCCCGGTCCGCGCCTTTGAAAACGGTCTGGAAAACCAGCTGATGGTGATGCGGGCCTGCGCCAAGATCTCGCCCATCTTTCCGCTGACCTGGTGGGCAGAGGCCGTGCACAAGGATCAAGCAGGTGACTATGCGCTGCTTGCCGCCACCTCCTTTGTTCAAGAACCGAGGTAACAGGTATGATCGTTAAAATTCTTAACAAACTCTCGCTTCATTTGCGCAAATTTGGCACGGATGCGCGCGGCGGCGTCAATGTCGAGGCCATGATCTTCCTGCCGTTCCTGCTGGCGACCATCGTGGCCACAATGGCCTTCTACGATGCATTCCGCAAAGACAGCCTGGGCGACAAGGCGACCTTTACTATCAGCGACATGCTTTCGCGGGAAACCAACTATATCACCCCGGTTTATGTCGACAGCGCCAAGTCGCTGTTCACCTTTCTGACCGGGTCAAGTGACGCCGAAAGCACGCTGCGGGTTTCCGTGGTGTCCTACAATGGCCGCGACGATCGCTATGAAATCGAATGGAGCCAGGTGCGCGGCGCGCATGCCCAACCGTTGACCGACAGCGATCTGATCAACGCGCAAGCGATGCTGCCCGTGATGGTGAACGCCGAGCAGCTGATCGTTGTGGACAGCTTTCTGAACTACGAATGGCCGATTGACCTGGGGTTTGAAGACCATGTGATGAATTCACGTGTCTTCACACGCCCACGTTTTGCGCCTCAACTTGTCTGGTTGGGGAACTAACCCCCAATCTGCTCTCTTTCCAGACAGGAAGTGGCCAGCGGCAGGCCGGGCAGAAATGCCCGGCCTGTTAAAGTGATTACAACCGCCCTGCGCGTTCGGACAGTTTCATGTTCATCATGTCGGCCATGAATTTCGAATGCGATGCCGCCGTCACGCCGCCGATTCCGATACGCCGCCCCATGATCCAATAGAGCCCCGGACGCCAGCGCCGCGCCTGTGGCGTCTTGGTGCGGATCATGAAACCGTTGGACGGTTTGAATGCCAGCATGCCGCGTTCGACCGCTTCGATATTGTCATATTCGGCAATCAACAGACCGTCGGAATCATACAGCCCCGTGTCGGTCAAACTCAACACCAGCGATGTGGCGCGCTGCATCCGCATGGCGGCAAACATCGCGCCCGCAGCCAAGGCAATCAACAAAACCTGCCACAGCAGATTGGAAAAGGAATTGGCAAGCGCGAGGTAAAGCAACAGCGCCCCAAGCGCGAACATCATCACCACGCCAATCACCCGACGCACTGCGGACGCCCGCAGTTCCGCAACAACCTCTGACATCATTCTCTCCCGACCGCTCTTTCGCTTCGCCCTATAGCCCGGATATCTTCCAGACGCGAGGGGGGCCGATAACAGGCTAACCTGTGAACTGACGCACAGTGACAGTTCAGCGGAAGGATTTGCCGAAATGAATGCGCAGGTCTATCTTTATGCCAACCGCATGAGCAAAGGAGACAGACATGTCCCTCAGACCCACTCTGGAGACCCGCAAAGCCATTCCCACAACCGAAGGGGCAGGCGTGAAGCTGCACCGCGCTTTCGGATTTCAGGATCCATCCGAGCTGGATCCGTTCCTGTTGTTTGATGATTTTCGCGGCGATCGGCCAGAAGATTACACCGCCGGATTTCCCTGGCACCCCCATCGCGGGATTGAAACCATCACCTATGTGCTGAATGGCACGGTGGACCATGGCGACAGTCTTGGCAATTCCGGCACGCTTGGCGCCGGGTCGGTGCAATGGATGACCGCCGGGTCGGGCATCCTGCATCAGGAAATGCCAAAAGGGAACGCCAAAGGCCAGATGCATGGCTTTCAGCTTTGGGCCAACCTGCCCTCTTCGCTGAAGATGACCGCGCCGCGCTATCAGGACATCCAAGGCTCCGACATCCCCGAAGTGGTGGATGACGATGGCACACGCGTCAAGGTGATCACCGGTGCCTTCTGGGGCCAGCGTGGCCCGGTGGATGGCATTGCCGCCGATCCTCAGTACCTTGACATAACGGTGCAGGCCGGGGTGAAAAAAACGTTCAGGATCGACACCTATCGCCGGGCATTTGCCTATGTGTTTGACGGGGCTGGCGCGTTTGCCGATGCCTCTGGTCCCACGGGCGTATTGCTGGAAAAGGAAGTCGCAGGTCAGGAAGTGAACATTCGCGACCTGTCCGGCAACCGCACGCTGATCCGGTTTGGCACCGGGGATAAGGTCACGGTGCAGGCCGGCCCCGAAGGCATCCGGTTTCTGCTGATTTCAGGCGCGCCGATCCAGGAACCTGTGGCCTGGCACGGGCCCATCGTCATGAACACGCGCGAAGAGCTGATGCAGGCGTTTGCAGAATTGCGCAACGACACCTTTATCAAACCGGCCCATTAAACGTTTGCGGGGCGCCTTTGTATCGGACGCCCCGCAACACTTTCTGTCTCTGCCAGAAGTCACAGGCAGAAGTCATGGGCAGAGGTGACGGGCCGCGCACAATGCTCCGCCCCTTCCCCTGTCGAAACGCCTTAGCGCGTCCAACTGCCATGATGCGCACCGTCGGAATCAAACCGCGCAAAACCATGATGGCCAAAGAAATCGCGCTGGGCCTGAATCATCGCCGCAGAGCCGCGCGCCTGACGCATAGCATCATACCAGGTCAAGGCCGCTGACATCACCGGCAACGGGTATCCCGCCGCAACGGCGGCCCCGACCACCCGCCGCAGCGCCGGAAGTGTCTCTGCCAGACGGTCGCGCATCGCCGGGGCCAACATCAATGTTTGCTCCGGCACCGCATCCGCATAGGCCTCGGAAATCACATCCAGAAGCGCCGACCGAATGATACAGCCCGCCCGCCAGATCCGGGCAATTTGCCCCATGTCCAGATCCCAGCCATATTCATCCGACCCGGCCTGCATGACATCAAACCCCTGGGAATGGCCCAGAATACGGGTGGCAAGCAGCGCCTTTTCAAGATCGTCATCCGACAGCGGGGCAAGTGCGCCCGGCCCGTCGAACAGCTCCGCAGCCGCCGCGCGACGGCTCCGCTGCGCGGACCAGATACGCGCGCCCACCGCCGCTTCGATGGTGTTGGCCGATTGCCCAAGCTTCAGCGCCTCGATCACCGTCCAACGGCCGGTGCCTTTTTGGCCGGCGCTGTCGACAATCACATCCACCATCGGTTGCCCGGTCTGGTCATCGGTCGAGGCCAGCGTCTTGGCGGTGATTTCGGTCAGAAAGCTTTGCAGCGGGCCTTCGTTCCAAGTGGCAAAATGTGCGGCAATGGCCGCAGGCTCCTGTCCCGCGCCAAAACGCAGCAGGCCGTACACCTCTGCAATCGCCTGCATGTCGGCATATTCAATGCCATTGTGGACCATTTTCACGAAATGCCCCGCCCCGTCCGGCCCGAGATGCGCAACACAGGGCGCGCCCTCGAATTTGGCTGCAATCGCTTCGGCAACCGGCTGCAACAGCCCCCAGCTATGCACGGTGCCACCGACCATCATCGACGGGCCGACGCGCGCGCCTTCTTCGCCGCCGGACACGCCCATGCCAACAAAATGCAGATCATGTTCCGCCAGCCGTTGGGACCGCGCCCGCGTCGCGTGGAAATCGGCATTGCCTGCGTCAATCACCGTGTCCCCCGCCGACAACAAGGGAATGACATGATCCATCATGTCGTCCATCGGTCCGGTTGACGGTATCATGAACAAAATGGTGCGCGGGCACGGCAATGCCTCGATCATCGCCTCAAGACTGTCATACCCCGCGATGCGGTCCGCCAATTGCCCGGCCTCGGCCAGAAATTCGGGCACCGCCGCAGCAGAGCGGTTCGAGACCGCGATCTGAATGCCTTTGTCCGCCATATTCAACGCCAGGGCGCTGCCCATGGTGCCAAGCCCGTAAATGCCGATCTGGGACGTCATGTCGGTTTCCTATACTCTGTTGATGTCAGCCAAAATCAATCAAATTTCTCGAAAGCACCACCCATTATCGCAACGGTCTGGATTTCCAGGGCAGAAACGTATATACCTTGGAGATACAAGAGACGTAATGAACGAGCAAATTGTGTATGACGAGTTTAATTCAGGCCGGAGATCCAAAGAGGTCGCCTGCTATTCCTGATCGAGAAAACCAACACCAGATCGCAGCGCTATGTTTGCGCGGCTCTGGCAAGAAGCGCCGTGTCTTGTTGATCACCAGCCGCGATACCGGACGTTGGGTGCTGCCCAAAGGCTGGCCGATCGACGGGCTGGACGGCCCGGGCACCGCAGCGCAAGAGGCCTGGGAAGAGGCCGGTGTCAAACCGGTCAAAGTGAAAAAACGGCCCGTCGGCAGTTTTCAGTACCTCAAACGCATGTCAGCAGATCTTGCGGTGATTGTGCAAACTCAGGTCTACAAAATCCGGGTGGCCAGCCTTGCCGAGACATTTCCCGAAGCCGGGGAACGGATCCGCAAATGGGTCACACCCGACAAAGCCGCCATGATGGTCGAGGAACCCGGCCTGCGCGAAATTCTGCGCAACCTCTAAGCCAAAGTGCCCGCCGCGATGCGCCCAGCGGCGGGCAAAGAGCGTTTGTTGCAGGGCTCAGACGCCCAAACACCAGCGCATGACGGCTTTTTGCGCGTGCAGGCGGTTTTCAGCCTCGTCAAACACCACCGAATTCGGGCCATCCATGATTTCAGAGGTCGCCTCTTCTTCGCGATGGCAGGCAGGCAATGCATGAACAGGGCATCCGGTTTGGCCTGCCGCATCAGATCCGCATTCACCTGATAAGGCCGCAGCATGTTGTGACGGCGTTCCTTCGACGATTGGCTGTCATGCATCGACACCCAGGTGTCGGTCACAATCAGATCGGCCCCGGCCACCGCGCGATAGGGATCACGCTCGATGGTTACGCTGACCCCCTGCTGGCGGGCCAGACCGACAAATTCAGCCTCCGGGTCAAGCTGCGCCGGACCGGTAAAGACCATGTCAAACCCGAACTGCCCCGCCGCATGCAGGAAAGAGGCACAGACGTTGTTGCCATCGCCGGTCCAGACGACTTTTTTCCCTTTGATCGGTCCGCGATGTTCCTCGAACGTCAGGATGTCGGCCATGATCTGGCAAGGATGTGTGCGATCGGTCAGCCCGTTGATCACCGGCACATCCGCATATTCCGCCATTTCCATCAGCACCGATTCGTCAAAGGTGCGGATCATGATCAGATCGACATAGCGTGACAGCACCCGCGCGGTATCCGCGATGGTTTCACCATGGCCCAGCTGCATGTCATTGCCCGACAGAACCATGGTTTCCCCGCCCATCTGGCGCACACCGACATCAAAGCTGACACGGGTCCGGGTCGATGGTTTTTCAAAAATCAACGCCACCATATGCCCGGCCAGCGGTTGCGTGTCATCCGCCGCGCCGCGCGGGCGCCCCTGGCGGGCATCTTTCATCGCTCTGGCGTTGGTGATGATCGAACGCAGCTCGTCCGCATCGGTTTTGTGAATATCGAGGAAATGCTTCATGGTGTTTCGCTTTTGATTAATGTCGGAATTGGGGGCCAGCCCCCAAACCCCCGGGATATTTTCAAACAGAAGAAGGTCAGGACGCTTTTAACGCGGTGGCCGCGCTGTCGAGCCGCGAGATCGCCTGGGCGATGTCGTCTTCGGTGATGTTGAGGGGCGGCAGCAGGCGCACGACATTGTCGGCGGCAGGCACGGTGATGACCTCAGACGCATAACCCGCCGCCACGACATCACCCGCAGGCACAACGCATTTCAAACCCAGCATCAGCCCCTGCCCGCGCACCCCGGAAAACACCCCCGGATGGCTGGCCACCAGCGCCTCGAGCTTTTGCCGCAGCAAACTGGCCTTGCGGTTGACGCCATCGAGGAAATCGGGATCGGTGACATGGTCCATCACAACGCCGCCCACGGCACAGGCCAGCGGGTTGCCCCCGTAGGTGGAGCCATGGGTGCCAGCCACCATGCCATTTGCGGCCTGTTCTGTTGCCAGCACAGCGCCAAGCGGGAAGCCGCCGCCGATGCCCTTGGCCACCATCATGATGTCCGGTGTCACACCGGCCCATTCATGGGCAAACAACCGCCCGCTGCGCCCGATGCCGCATTGCACTTCGTCAAAAATCAGCAGGACACCATGCGCGTCGCACAGCGCCCGCAGCTCTTTCAGGAAGCTGTCAGAGGCCACGCGAATGCCGCCTTCGCCCTGGATGGGTTCGATCATGATGGCACAGGTCGTGTCGGTGATTGCCGATTTCACCGCATCCAGGTCGTCCCACGCCAGGTGGACAAACCCGGGCAGGACCGGGCCGAAGCCCTTGATCATCTTTTCCGAGCCAGAGGCGGCAATCGCCGCAGAAGACCGGCCATGGAAACAGCCGTCAAAGGTCAGGATATCGACCCGCTGTGCGGCGCCGTTTTCATAATGGTGCTTGCGCGCCATTTTGACCGCCAGTTCACAGGCCTCTGTGCCGGAATTGGTGAAAAACACCGTATCGGCAAAACTGGCATCGACCAGCTTCTGCGCCAGTGCCTCTTGCTGGGGAATTTCATAGAGGTTGGAGACATGCCAAAGCGCATTGGCCTGGTCGGTCAGGGCCGACACCAGCGCGGGATGGGCATGGCCCAGTACATTGACCGCAATACCGGAGCCAAGGTCGAGAAATCGGCGGCCGCCTTCTTCGATCAGCCAGCTGCCTTCGCCTTTGACGAAATGCAATTTTGCCCGATTATAGGTCGGCAGAACGGAAGCGATCATGGAGGTATCCTCTGAAAGAAGCCCGATTGGTGCCAAGGGCACGCGGTCAAGTCAAGTTGTGATGGGAGATAACAGGCAAGCATATCCGCGCCCAAGGGCGCGAAGCGGAAGAGATCAGATATCTCGTCGGATGTGCTGCATGGCTGTCATGGCGGGTTTCATAGGGCCAATGCCCCCGCACGGCAAGGGGTTTTCCGTCAGGCAAACGGATCTTCGGGGTAGGACACCCCAACCAGGTAGAGCCCCTGCGGCGGGCACACCGGACCACAGGCGGCGCGATCACGCGCCAGCAATGCGGTGCGCACCTGATCCGGCGACCATGACCCGGACCCGACCCGTTCGAGCGAGCCGACGAAGCTGCGCACCTGATTGTGCAGAAAAGAGCGCGCCGCGAGATGAAAATGGAATTCGGAACCCGCCGCGGTTTCGACCTTGGCAATATCCAGACGATCCAGAGTTTTGACCGGTGATTCTGCCTGACAGATCGACGAGCGGAAGGTGGTGAAATCATGTTTGCCCACCAAATGCGCCGCCCCGGCCTGCATCGCGGCAAGATCCAGCGAATTTTTGACCTGCCAGACCTGCCCGGCCTCCATCGTGGCGGGCGCACGACGCGACAACAGGCGAAAGAAGTAGCGCCGCTCGCGGGCTGAAAACCGGGCGTGCCAATCATCCTCCACCCGGGCGCAATCCCGGATCGCCACCGCCACCTTGCGCAGGTGATAGTTCAAGGCTTCGGACAGGCGAAACGGATCCCAATCGCGTTGCAGATCGCAATGGGCCACCTGGCTGCGGGCATGAACCCCGGCATCGGTGCGCCCGGCGGCGGCTATGGTATGTGCGCCCGGCTCCAGCTGGGCCAGCGCCGTTTCAATTGCGCCTTGCACCGACGGCAGGTTGGTCTGGCGCTGCCAGCCGACAAAACCGGCACCGTTATATTCGACTTTCAAGGCATATCTGGGCATGTCTGCGCCTTACCCCGACGCGCCGATGGGAACAATCCCCCAAAGCCCCCTCTGGTAACGCGCGGCGCGGATGCCTATCCTTTGGCCAAGTGATTTGCGAGGGACGGATTTGATCATCAACACACTTGCCGACGGCGTATTGCGCAGCGTCGAGGCCGTGACAGATACGGTCAATTCCACCCTGTTCGAGCCGGTGATACGGCTTGGGGTGACGGGGCTTGCGCGATCCGGCAAGACCGTATTCATCACCTCACTGGTGGCCAATCTGATGGACCGGGGTCGCATGTCCGGTGTGGTGGCCGCCTCTGAGGGGCGGGTGCTGGCGGCCTATCTGCAACCGCAGCCCGACAATACCGTGCCGCGATTTGACTATGAAACCCACCTCGGGGATCTGACATCCCGCAGCCCGAAATGGCCCGACAGCACCCGCGCGGTCAGCGAATTGCGCCTGTCGCTCAAGGTTCAGCCCGGCGGTTTTCTGGCCGGGCTGCAAGGGCCGCGGGTGATCCACCTCGACATTGTCGACTATCCCGGCGAATGGCTGTTGGATCTGGCCTTGCTCGACAAAAGCTTTGCGGAATGGTCGATTGAGACCCTGGAAAGGATCAAGGACCGGCCGGTCGCTGCTGATTTCATGGCGCTGTCGCTTGGCACCGATGGCGCGGACATGATGGCAGAACCTGCGGCAAAGGCGCTGGCCCAAGCGTTTACCACCTATTTGAACGCGGCGCGCGAAGCGGGGTTTTATGACTGCACGCCGGGGCGGTTCATCCTGCCCGGCGATCTGGCGGGGGCGCCGGTGCTGACCTTTGCGCCGCTGGCCAAACCCGACAGCCCGCCGCGCCGGTCGCTATGGCGGGAAATGGAACGGCGGTATGAGGCCTATAAACGCGAGGTGGTGAAACCGTTCTTTCGCGATCATTTCGCCCGGATTGACCGGCAGGTGGTGTTGGTGGATGCGCTGGGCGCGATCAACAAAGGCCCGCAGGCAGTCGAGGATATGCGCCATGCCATGGCGGACATCCTGTCGGCCTTTCGTCCCGGTCGCAATGATTTCCTGACCCGGCTGTTGATGGGCAAACGGGTGGAACGCATTCTGTTTGCCGCGACCAAGGCCGACCATCTGCACCACGGCCAACATGCGCGCCTGACCGCAATCATGGAGGCGCTGACGCGTGACGCGCGCGACCGGGCGCGCTTTGCCGGGGCAGAGACGGCGGCGATGTCCATCGCGGCGCTGCGTGCCACCACTGAACAGACGCTGGAGCATCAGGGCCAGAGCCTTGATTGTGTGCGGGGCATCCTGTTGGACAGCGGCAAACAGGCCGCGCTGTACCCCGGTGAGCTGCCAGAAGATCCCAATGCATTGCTGGGCCCGGCCCGCGACGGGGCGACGCGGTGGCTTGACGGCGACTATCAATCCATGCGCTTTGCCCCGGCACCACTGACCCTGAAACCCGGCGACGGCCCGCCGCACATCCGGCTGGACCGGGCGGCGCAATTCCTGATTGGGGACAAGTTATGAATTTGAAAATACGCCCGGCCCGCAGCACCGACGCAGGCAAGATCGGCGAGATCATGACCGAAGGCAATGCCGCGCCCGACTGGAAGCCGCATTTGCATTCTGCAGCCCAGGACATCGCCTTTTGCGGGCGGATGATCGACCGGGGCTGGGTGCGGGTCGCGGAAAACAATGACGGGCGCATTGTCGGCTTCATTGCCCGCGACGGCGAAGAGATCAACACGCTGTATGTCCGCGCGACCGCCCAGGGCAGAGGCGTCGGCAAACAGCTTCTGCGCGAAGCGATGCGTGATGCGACACGGCTTGAGCTCTGGACCTTCCAGCTCAATACCGGGGCGCGCCGGTTTTATGAGCGCGAGGGATTTGTCGCGGTCAAGGAAACCGATGGCGCCGACAATCAGGAACAGCTGCCCGATGTCCGTTTTGCCTGGGAGCGCCCGAAATGAGCCGCAAACCCGTCCTGATCGAATTGGAAGACGACGCCCCCTCGCCCGCCGAGGCACCACCAGTGCCGGAACTTGGCCCCCCGACGCCACAGGGACAGGCGATGCAGACCGCAGCTGTGCTGGCGGCGCGACGTGGTTCGCGGCTGGCACGTTGGTTCTGGGGATTGCTGGTTGCGGTGATCGGGGCGGCGGTGTCGGTGGCGGCCTGGGATTTTGCCACTGCGATGATTGCACGCCAGCCGATTTTGGGCTGGGCGATTACCGGGGTCATCGGCCTGTTGGTCTTTGTGATGTTGCTTATCGCGATCAAGGAACTTGCGGCCTTTGGCCGCTTGCGGCGGGTCGATCGGTTTCGCCGCGCCGCCGATGATGCTTTGGCCGACAGTGACCTGAAGGCGGCACGCAAGCTGGCGCAGGATCTGATCGGGTTTTATTCCGGGCGCGAAGACACCCGCTGGGGCCGCGAAAAGCTCAAGGATGGCATGGCCGATTCCTTTGATGCCGAAGCGATGCTGGCGGAGGTCGAATTGGATCTTCTGGCCCCATTGGATGCCGCCGCCCGACGAGAGGTCGAGGCCGCCGCACGTCAGGTGGCCACAGTGACGGCCATCGTGCCGCTGGCGCTGGCCGATGTGGCGACCGCGCTGACCGCCAACCTGCGGATGATCCGCCGCATTGCCGAAATCTATGGCGGGCGGTCCGGCACATTGGGCAGCTGGCGGCTGACCCGCGCGGTCATGGCGCATCTGGTGGCCACCGGTGCTGTGGCGGTGGGCGATGACATGCTGGAACCACTGCTCGGCGGGTCGCTGCTGGGCAAACTGTCGCGCCGGTTCGGAGAGGGCATGGTCAATGGTGCCTTGACCGCCCGCGTTGGCGTCGCCGCGATGGATGTCTGTCGCCCGGTGCCCTTCCTGCGCAGCTCGCGGCCTTCGGTGCGGGGCATTATTCAAAGCGCCCTAGGTGGATTGTTCAAAAGCGGCAAATGATGCCGCTGCTTGCCCCGACACAGGGCTGCTGCTAGGCCAAAGCCACAAGTTACGGGACAACAGATCATGCGCACCTGCATCGTGACCGGGGAATACCATCTGCCCGGAGAGACATTCATCAACCGCCATATTCAGCATATTTTTGGCGGGGCGGCGGCGGTGGTCTGTGGGCGCTATCACGGCGAAAACCCCTTTGATGTGGCCTATTTCAACCGGCGTGGTCGCGACATGCCGATGGTGGACCGGGTGGCGATGCCGTTTGTCATGGCCGCCAATCGGATGATCCATGGCACCGGGCGCCTGCCCTTTGGCCAGGCGAAACGCGACCTGGCGGACTTTTTGCGTGCCGAGCGCATTGAGGTCATTTTGGCTGAATTCGGCACCCAGGCGCTGGCGATTGCGCCGCTGGCCAATGCGCTGGGCATCCCTGCTTCAGCTATTTTCGCGGCACTGATGCCTCCAAGGCGTTGAACCAGGGCAATGTCCCGGGCGCCTATGCCAAGATGATGCCGCGTCTGGCGGGGGTGTTTTCGGTGTCGCAATTCCTGCTCGACAATCTGGCGGCACGTGATGTGCGCCACGAAAACGCCCATGTGATCCCCTCTGGTGTGGATGTGCGGCGGTTTCAGCCGGCTGCAAAAGCGCCGCTGTCCTGTCTGGCCGTGGGACGGATGGTCGAAAAGAAAGCGCCGCTGGTGACCCTGCGGGCGTTTCTGTTGGCGGCAAAGGCCAATGCGGGCGCGCATCTGGATTTCATTGGCGACGGCCCGCTCCTCGCGCCCGCAAGGGCGCTTGTCGCGGCGGCAGGGGCCGAGGATCAGGTGACATTCCACGGCGCACAACCCCATGATGTGGTGCGCGCGAAACTGGCCACGACCGAATTCTTTTTGCAGCATTCGATCACCGCCGAGGATGGCAACACCGAAGGTCTGCCCACCGCCATTCAGGAGGCCATGGCCTCTGGCTGTTTGACGGTTTCGACCCGCCACGCCGGCATTCCCGAAGCGGTGGATGAGGGCGAGACCGGTTGGTTGGTCGATGAGCATGACGAAGCCGGATTTGCCTCCGCGATAGCCGCAGCATTTCAGGCACCGGATCGGTCAGGGATGGCAATGGCCGCGCGGGCGGTGGCCGAAGCGCGGTTTGACAACCAACAGCTGTTGCAGAAGCTGGAGCGGATCATCCGCGAGACCCTGGCGGGCTGATCCTCTGGCTTGGGGGCGCTGCCCCCGTCCCGCTGGGACTCCCCCGGGATATTTTTCAACAGAAGAAGGACCGGGTTTGGCTAGCTGGTGCGCGCCTCTGACAGGGCGGCCTTTTCCAGCGCCGGATAGCGCAGCAACAGGGTGACACCACGCGCCACAAAAGAGATATGCAGTGCCAGCCAGAGCCCGGCATAGCCCATCACCGGCATCAATGTGAACACTGCCGCGAAATAGATTGCGGTCGAAATGGCCATCATGTTGCGCATGTCCGCCGACCGGGTTGCACCGATGAAGATCCCGTCGAGCATCCAGGAGGCCACGCCAGTCAGCGGCGCAAGCACCATCCAGGGCAGAAAGGCGATGGCCGTGTCCCGCACGCCGGGATCCTTGGCCATGAGGTGGATGATATCGGGGCCGAAGACCCAGAAAATCGCCATCAGGATCACCACCAGGATCGCCCCCCAAAACCCGGTCAGGAGACAGGCACGCCGCAGCGGTGCCACCGCGCCGGCCCCGAAGGCCCGCCCGACCAATGCCTCGGCCGCGAAGGCAAACCCGTCCAGCGCATAGCCGGTCACCGAGACAAATTGCAAAAGCACCTGATTGGCGGCCAATGTAACATCCCCGAACCGCCCGCCAAACAGCAGAAAGCTGACGAAGATCGCCTGCAGCATCAGCGATCTGATCAGGATATCGGTATTGACCACAGCCATGCGGCGCAGGCGATGGCGGTCGAACACCCGCGCCCAGTCGCGCCAGGACGGGTGGCGGAAGGCGGATCGGCACAGCCACAACCCCATCACAAATCCGCTCCATTCCGCGATGAATGTCGCGATCGCAATCCCGTTCACCCCCCAGTCGAAGCCCAGCACAAACAGCAGGTCGAGGCCGATGTTCACGCCGTTCATCCAAAGTTGCAGCACCAGCACCGCACGGGCGCGTTCCTTGGCAATAAGCCAGCCGGTGACGCCATAGAGGGCGATTGCCGCCGGGGCCGACCAAATGCGGATCTGCATATAGCCACGCGCCAGGCCCTCGACCTCGGCCGAGGCCGGCGACAGCACAAAAGCGGCGCGATAGATCAGCGGTTGCAGCAGAATGATCAGCACCCCGCAGGCCAGTCCGATCATCAGCGCCCGGGTCAACAGCGCGGCCACCTCGGGGGCTTGTCCCTGCCCTTCGGCCTGGGCGGTCAACCCGGTTGTGCCCATGCGCAGAAAACCGAACACCCAATAGATGGCCGACAGAATGATTGCCCCCACCCCCACAGCAGCAATTGGTTCCGCCTGCGGGATCTGGCCCACCACACCGGTGTCCACCACGCCAAGGATGGGCACGGTCACCGTGGCCAGCATGATCGGCAGGGCGATTTTCAGCACACGTTGGTGGCTTAGCGCGGGGGGCTCCTCCGCGCGGGCCGCCGGGGTTTGAGCTGACATGTCGGACCTTTCACAATCAGGGGATCTGAGGCGGGTGTCGCGTCAATCGCGGCGGGGCATCAGGAAATGCCCGGTCGCCTGGGCATGGGGGCGGCTGTGGTTGTCCTGCCACCCCACAACATGCACCGAGGCATAGCGCCGCCCCGACCGGGTGATGCTGGCACGGGCATAGCTGTCGCGCGGCAAACCAGAGCGCAGGAAATCCACGGTGAAATCAATTGTCTTCGGCGGACGTGGCAGATCACCGGTCTGTAGATCCTGTAATGGCAGAGCGCCGCTTTCGACCTCTTCCCAGAGAAAAGACCAGCTGAGACTGATGATCGACGTCACTTCCAGAAATGCCGCTGTGACCCCGCCATGCAGGGCCGGCAGACGTGGGTTGCCAATCAGCTTGTCCGTAAACGGCAGGATCGCTGTCAGCTCATCCCCGCGGCGGTCGAATTTGATGCCCAGATACTGCGCATAGGGCACGCCATTGGCCAGGGCATGCAAAGCAGCATCACGGCGTTGCTTCACCTGCTGCAGGGGTTCATGGCCGTTCTGATGCATCCGGTGTGCCCTCTTGCAGCCCAGTTCAGGATCCTACGGTAAACGCCCCGGTGGCGGTGGCAACCGGTCGTTCAAGGTCAGCGTCAAAAGCCTGGGCGCGTACAAAGGCGACCGACCGGGTCAGTTGATGACATTCGGCGCGGGCCGTGATGGTCTGGCCCGGTGTGGCGGCCCGCATGTAATCGATGCGCAGGTCAAGTGTCGCCGTCGCCCCGGGGCAGTCAGGATGGGTCATGACAGCCGCGCCGCAGCAGGTGTCCATCAACGCCGAAACCGCGCCGCCATGAATGACGCCGGTCTTGGGATCGCCGACAAAACGGGAATCATATGGCATGGTAATTTCCGCGGTGCCGTCGCCGATATCAGTCACCGCCATGGCCAATTCCCGCGCGTGCGGTATGGCCTGAATGAAATCACGGGCAATTTTGAATTTGTCCTGGGCCATGAATGCGTCCTTGGTGAATGGCTATGTTATGCGCTGGCGGCATCCAGGGTTGCAAGGCACCTGCCACATTGCAACGGTTCAGAGCATTGCGTACCCTGTGTGAGCAGCGGCCGGTTCGTGGATCAGTTTTCGACCATGACCGCTGCCGGGTGAGTTTGATCCTTGCCTGATTCCGAAACGGCGAAGGCGTGGACCCGGATAACCCGGACGGATCGAAATGAGGACAAGATGAGCGACAGCAAGCTGAGTTTCAAAGACATGTGTGCCAAGTTCGACGTCACACCACGCACCCTGCGGTATTATGAATATATCGAGCTGCTGGCACCGGAGCGTCAGGGGCGATCACGGTTTTATGGCGCCCGCGAAGTGGCCCGTATGGAACTGGTCATGCGCGGGCGTCGGTTCGGCTTCTCGCTTGAGGAATGTCGCCAGTGGTTGCAGATCTATGACCGCGACGGCACCGAAACCCAGATGCAGGTATTCCTTGGCATGGCGGACCGGCAATTGATTGCCCTGGCCGAGCAACAACAACAGCTGGACGAAGCCGTGCGCGAATTAAAAGAGCTACGCGCGCAAACCGCCGCGCGTTTGGCTCAGTCGGACTGACCTTTTTCGCCGCTCAAACTGCACGCGCGGCAAACTAAAATTTCACACTTGCAGCTTGACGCGCATTGATCTTACGTCAACCTGAATGTGACGTAGCGTTTGAGTTACGTCACCTGTTTTTCCCATTGTAGAGATAGGGAACGATTAATTACTCAGCCGGGATGACAAACGATCTCAGGTGCAGTGATGAATGAAACAACAATGACGATCCGTGAAATGTGTGATGCATTTGATGTGACCCCGCGGACCCTAAGGTTTTATGAAGCAAAGGAGCTGCTTTTTCCAATTCGTGACGGATTGAAACGGCTGTTTACCCGCCGCGACCGTGCCCGGTTGAAACTGATTCTGCGCGGCAAACGGTTTGGTTTCTCACTCGAAGAAATCCGCCAGCTGCTCGATCTGTATGACGTTGGTGACCAACAGAACACGCAATTGCTGAAGACCTATGAAGTGGCCAGCGCCCGGTTGGCCGAACTTGAAAAACAACGCGCCGAACTCGACGCGAATATCGCCGATCTGAAGGGCCAGTTGAA
Organism: Phaeobacter sp. J2-8; assembly: GCF_022867865.1. Lineage (GTDB taxonomy): Bacteria > Pseudomonadota > Alphaproteobacteria > Rhodobacterales > Rhodobacteraceae > Marinovum. The sequence goes on from NZ_JALIEC010000014.1 coordinate 18,354, forward strand.
ATGGGCCGAAAAGATGATCGGTTCCATGTCTGTCCAGAACAAGGCGGCGGAGTAACCGCCAGCCAGAATTCCAAGGGAGCCCCCGATGCCCAGCTACACACCCCCCACCAAGGATCTGCAATTTGTCCTGCATGAGGTGCTGAATGCATCAACTCAGGATGTGCCAGGCTACGAAGATCTGGACGCCGAATTCACCGGGGCCGTCTTGGAAGAAGCGGGCAAAATCGCCCGCGACGTGCTTGCCCCGCTGAACGTGGTTGGGGATACCGAAGGCTGTGTGTTGGAAAATGGCGTAGTGCGCACGCCAAAAGGGTTCAAAGCTGCTTTCGATCAGATGCGCAACGGCGGCTGGACCGCCTTGGATTGCGACCCGGAATACGGCGGTCAGGGCCTGCCCTATCTGGTGCAAACCGCAGTGGGCGAAATGCTGACCTCGGCCAATATGGCGTTTCAGATGTATCCCGGCCTGACGCATGGGGCCTATTCCGCGATCCACGCCCATGGCACCGACGCGCAAAAGACGATGTATCTGCCAAAGATGGTCACCTGTGACTGGACCGGCACTATGAACCTGACCGAACCGCATTGCGGCACCGATCTGGGCCTGATGCGCACCAAGGCAGAGCCGCAGGATGATGGCAGCTACGCGATCACCGGGCAAAAGATCTTTATCTCGGCTGGCGATCACGACCTGTCGGACAATGTGATCCATCTGGTGCTGGCGAAAATCCCCGGCGGCCCCGAAGGCATCAAAGGCGTGTCACTGTTCATCGTGCCCAAATTCATGGTGAACGAGGATGGCAGCCTTGGCGACCGCAACGGCGTGTCGGTTGGCAAGATCGAAGAGAAAATGGGCATCCACGGCAATTCCACCTGTGTGATGGATTACGACAATGCGCGCGGCTTCCTTCTGGGGACCGAACACAAGGGCATGCGCGCCATGTTCACCATGATGAACGAAGCCCGGATCGCCGTCGGCCTGCAAGGGTTGGGTCAGGCGGTTGTCGCCTATGACAATGCGCTGGCCTATGCCAAGGACCGGCTTCAGGGCCGCGCCGTGACAGACACCGAAAATCCCGATGGTCCCGCCGATCCGCTGATCGTGCACCCCGATATTCGCCGCAACCTGATGGACCAGAAAAGCTTTGTCGAAGGCGCGCGAGCCTTCGGTCTGTGGGGGGCGAACCTGATCGACCAGGCACATCGCAAAGAAGACGCCGCCGCCGAAGGGCTGGTATCGCTGCTGACGCCGGTGATCAAAGGCTTCCTGACCGACAAGGGCTTTGACGGCACGATTGCCGCGCAGCAGGTCTATGGCGGTCATGGCTATATCGAGGAATGGGGCATGTCGCAGTTTGCCCGCGATGCGCGGATAGCCATGATCTACGAAGGCGCAAACGGTGTTCAAGCGCTGGATCTGGTGGGGCGCAAGCTTGCCGCCGACGGTGGCAAACATGTGATGGCCTTCTTCGACATGGTCAAAACCTTCTGCAAGGAAAACGGCGAAGTCGACGGCATGTCGGATTTCGTCACACCGCTGAAAGCCGCGTCCAAGGATCTTCAGGCAGCGGGCATGTATTTCATGCAAAACGGCATGAAGAACCCGAACGAAGCCTTGGCCGGTTCTTATGACTTCATGCATCTGTTTGGCCATGTTTGCCTGGGGCTGATGTGGGGCCGGATGGCCAAGGCCTCGCTGGATGCGCTGGCCAATGGTGCGTCAGACAGCGCCTTCTATCAGGCGAAGCTGACCACCGGGCGGTATTACATGGCACGGCAACTGCCGATGACCGCAACGCATCTTGCGCGCATCCAAAGCGGCGCGGCCCCGGTGATGGAACTGGCAGCCGAGCAATTCTAAGGCCAGAGTGGGTCCAACCCAACTGTGCACAAGGAGACGCAGAATGCCAAAACGCTTTCGCCTGACCCGCCGCTTCAACGCCGCAATGACCGAAGACGGCTATCGCCGCTTACGTCGATTTGCGGACAACGCCGGGTTGGACGAAGGCGAGGCGCTGTCCTTTGTGTTCGAACATTTCGACAGCATCACCGATGACGAGGCGCTGACCCACCGGCTGCGCCTGTTCAATTCGGAACTGGACGCGCGAAAAAGATGATCGGACATGCCACCCGCCACATTCAGGTTCCCCCTGCGGCGGAGGCCCGCGCATTTGCGTATTTGAAAAGAGAAGAAGATGCGCAGAGCGATCCACCCCCATGTCCGGCCCGGTCGTATGACGGACCAACGGCGGGACACAGGGGCTTCTCCTCTTGCGGTCATCGGCTCGCCAGCCTGTACCGCAACTGTGACGCTAGCGAGTTAACCTTAATGGTGTGTTACCGGGCGCCCGGCCCTTCTTCTCTTTCCAAATACGCAAATTCCAGACCCGCAACAGGCGGCTCACAGGAGGTTTTTTCATGACTATGCAACTCTATTGCTTCGGTGAATCCGGAAATGCCTATAAGGCCGCGCTGGCGCTGCAACTCAGCGGGCTGAAATGGGAACCCGTCTATGTGGATTTCTTCAACGGCGCCGCACGAAGCGAGGATTATCGCACAACATTGAACGAAATGGGCGAAGTGCCGGTTTTGGTGGACGGTGACACCCGCCTGACCCAATCCGGCGTGATCCAGATGTATGTGACCGAGAAGACCGGAAAATTCGGCGGCACAACTGCCGAGGAATTGCGCGAAATCATGCGTTGGGTGTTCTGGGACAATCACAAGTTTTCAAGCCAGGCGGGCGTCACCCGGTTTCTGATGAACTTCCTGCCGCCGGACCGCCGCCCCGGTCCGGTGATCGACTTTTTTCAGGGCCGGTTGAAAGCCGCTTATGGCGTGCTCGAGTCCCATTTGCAGGCGCGCGACTGGATTGTCGGCGACGGCCTCACCAACGCCGATCTCAGCTGTTGCAGCTATCTCTATTACCCAGAGCCATTTGGTTTTGACCGGGCAGACTGGCCGAATATCGACGCTTGGTTGACCCGGATTTCCGAAACACCGGGATGGAAACATCCCTATGACCTGATGCCCGGCTCGCCAGCCGACCGGGCGAAATGAGGAGGACAGGCATGACCGACGCCTATATTTACGACGCAATCCGCACTCCGCGCGGCAAGGGCCGCAAAGACGGCTCCCTGCATGAGGTGACCAGCCTGCGGCTGTCGTCGCAGGTGCTGAACGCGGTCAAGGACCGTAATGGACTAGAAGGCCATGCGGTCGAAGACGTGATCTGGGGCAATGTCACCCAGGTCGGCGAACAGGGCGGTTGTCTTGCGCGGTCCGCTGTTCTGGCCTCTGATCTGGACGAACGTATTCCCGGGCTGGCGATCAACCGGTTCTGTGCCTCGGGCATGGAGGCGGTCAACCTGGCCGCCAATCAAGTGCGCGGCGGGGCCGGATCGGCCTATATCGCGGGCGGCGTTGAAATGATGGGCCGTGTGGCCATGGGCAGTGACGGTGCCGCAATTGCCGTCGACCCCAGCCTGGCGATGGAGAGCTATTTTGTCCCGCAGGGCATTTCAGCCGACATCATTGCCACCGAATATGGATTTTCCCGTGACGACGCGGATCGGTTGGCCGTGGCCAGTCAGGAACGCGCCGCCGCAGCCTGGGCCGACAAACGGTTCGACAAATCGCTGATCACCGTGCGCGACATCAACGGTCTCGCCATTCTGGATCATGACGAATACATGCGCCCCGGCACCGATATGCAAAGCCTCGGCGCGTTGAAACCCGCCTTCAAGGACATGGGCGAGGTCATGCCCGGTTTCGACAAGGTCGCCCTGATGAAATACCCGCATCTGGAGCGGATCAACCACATCCACCATGCCGGCAATTCCAGCGGCATCGTCGATGGCGCCGCCGCCGTCCTGATCGGCAACAAGGCATTTGGCGAGGCCAATGGATTGAAACCGCGTGCGCGCATCCGCGCCACGGCCAAGATCGGCACAGATCCCACCATCATGCTGACCGGCCCGGTGCCGGTGACGCAAAAGATCCTGGCAGACAATGGCATGGCCATTTCCGACATCGACCTGTTCGAGGTCAACGAAGCCTTTGCCAGCGTCGTGCTGCGTTTCATGCAGGCGTTTGATGTCGATCACGACAAGGTCAATGTGAACGGCGGCTCTATTGCCATGGGGCACCCGCTGGGCGCGACCGGCGCGATCATCATCGGCACCCTGCTGGATGAGCTGGAGCGCAGCGGCAAAGGCGTCGGCCTTGCCACGCTTTGCATCGCCTCCGGCATGGGCGCGGCCACGATCATCGAACGGGTCTGATCCGCGACGACGCCAACAATCGAGACATCCGCCGGCAACGGCAGGACCAGGAATATCTGTGACAGGAGTTACAAGATGAGTGATTTCACCATGACCACGGGCGACGACGGCGTCGCCACGATCACATGGGATGTGACCGACAAAAGCATGAACGTGCTGTCGCTGGAAGGTTTGGCCGAACTTGACAGCCATATCGAGGCCGCGCTGGGCGATGATGCAATCAAGGGGGTGATCATCACCTCGGCCAAGGCCGATTTTGCCGGCGGCATGGATCTGAACGTGATTGCCAAGATGAAGGAAAGCGCGGGCGACGATCCGGCGCGCGGGCTTTTTGACGGGATCATGCAGATGCATGGTTTGTTGCGCAAAATCGAACGGGCCGGCATGGACGCCAAGACCAACAAGGGCGGCAAACCGATTGCCGCCGCCCTGCCCGGCACTGCGCTGGGCATCGGGCTGGAAATCCCGCTGGCCTGCCACCGGATCTTTGCCGCCGACAATCCCAAGGCCAAGATCGGCCTGCCGGAAATCATGGTTGGCATCTTTCCCGGTGCCGGCGGCACCACCCGATTGGTGCGCAAGATGGGGGCGATGGCGGCCTCGCCCTTCCTGCTGGAGGGCAAGTTGTCGGACCCGAAAAAGGCCAAGATGGCTGGGATCATTGACGAAGTCGCCGAAGACCCGGTTGCGGCCGCCCGTGAATGGATCTTGTCGGGGCCAAAGATCGTCAAACCCTGGGACGAAAAAGGCTATAAAATCCCCGGTGGCGCGCCCTATCACCCGGCGGGTTTCATGACGTTTGTGGGTGCATCCGCGATGGTCAACGGCAAGACCAAGGGCGTCTATCCGGCGGCCAAGGCATTGCTTTCGGCGGTCTATGAAGGCGCATTGGTGCCGTTTGACACCGCGTTGAAAATCGAAGCCCGCTGGTTCACCAATGTGCTGATGAATCCGTCGTCCAGTGCAATGATCCGGTCGCTGTTCATCAACAAGGAAGCGCTGGAAAAAGGCGCAAACCGCCCCGAGGCACCCGACCAACGGGTGAAGAAGGTTGGTGTTCTGGGGGCCGGCATGATGGGGGCCGGCATCACATTGGTCTCGGCTCTGGCGGGGATCAAGGTTGTGTTGATCGACCAGAAACAGGAAGCGGCGGACAAGGGCAAAGCCTATGCCGCCGAATACATGGATCAGGGCATCAAGCGCAAAAAGGCGACCGAAGAGAAAAAGACCGCCCTGTTGGGGCTGATCGAGGCGACCACAGATTACGCGGCGCTGGCCGATTGTGATCTGATCATCGAGGCCGTGTTCGAAGACCCCAAGATCAAGGCCGAAGTGACCGCCGCGGTCGAAGCGGTTGTTGGCGCGGATTGCATCTTTGCCTCCAATACCTCGACCCTGCCGATCACCGAACTGGCCAAGGCCAGCAAACGGCCCGAGCAGTTCATCGGCATTCACTTCTTCTCGCCGGTCGAGAAAATGATGCTGGTCGAGATCATCAAAGGCAAGGCAACCGGTGATCGCGCGGTGGCCAAGGCGCTGGATTACGTGCGCCAGATCCGCAAGACGCCGATCGTGGTCAATGACGCGCGCTTCTTCTATGCCAACCGCTGCATCATTCCCTACATCAACGAAGGCCTGCGCATGGTGGCCGAAGGGGTTGCCCCGGCGTTGATCGAAAATGCCGCCAAAATGGTGGGCATGCCGCTGGGACCGTTGCAATTGGTCGACGAAACCTCGGTCGATCTGGGCGCAAAGATCGCCCGCGCGACCAAGGCGGCGATGGGCGATGCCTATCCCGATGGCGCGGTGGACGAGGTGATCTTCTGGATGGAGGCGCAGGGCCGGTTGGGTCGCAAGACCGCTGCGGGCTTCTATGACTATGATGAAAAGGGCAAGCGCACCGGCCTCAGCGAAGCCGTCAAAGCGCAATACCCGGCATCCGATGACCAGCCTGACCTGATCGAGGTGCAGCATCGTCTGCTGTTCGCACAGGTGCTGGAGGCGGTGCGCGCGCTGGAAGAAGGCGTGCTTGAGGACATCCGCGAAGGCGACGTCGGTGCGATCCTTGGCTGGGGCTTTGCGCCCTGGTCCGGCGGCCCGTTCAGCTGGCTCGACATGTTGGGCGCGCCTTATGCGGCAGACCGCTGTGACCAACTGACCGCGACGTATGGCGACCGGTTTGCCTGTCCTGATCTGCTGCGCGACATGGCGGCAAAAAATCAGGACTTCTACACCCGGTTCGCCAAGGCCCAAACCGCCGCATAAAAAAGTCGGCCAGTGGAAGCGCTCCACTGGCCGACCGCTGTTTGCCGGGCAATTTCCAACCTACTTTACGTTGGTCACAATCGCCCCAAGCTCTGCCGCAACATCACCAATCTGCCCCATGGCATCCACGCGCTGCAACACGCCTTTGCCTTGGTAATAGTCGATCAGCGGGGCGGTTTGCGCGTGATAGGCCTCTAGCCGCGAGGCGACGGTTTCCGCATTGTCATCGGCGCGGCGTTTGAAATCGCTGCCGCCGCAATTGTCACAGACATCCGCCACCGCAAGAGGTTTGAAACTGTCGTGATACCCTTCACCGCAGCTGGCACAGGTAAACCGCCCGGAAATCCGGGTGACCATGGCGGCATCTTCGACATCCAGTGAGATCGCGGCATTGATGCCGGTGCCGGTCTCGCTCAGCAGTGTATCCAGCGCCTCGGCCTGCACAATCGTGCGCGGGAACCCGTCGAGGATCACACCCTTGGCGGTGTCCCCCTCGGCCAGACGATCGCGCAGGATGGCAATCACGATCTCGTCCGAAACAAGGCCGCCGGCCTCCATCACGGCTTTGGCGGATTTGCCGGCCTCGGTGCCCGCAGCCACCGCAGCCCGCAGCAGATCTCCGGTCGAGAGCTGGGCAAGGCCGAACTTCTCTTCCAGCATCCGGGCCTGGGTGCCTTTGCCTGCGCCGGGCGGCCCAAGCAGAATGAGGATGACGTCGGGGGTCATTCGGGGTGTTCCATCCATCACGTTCAGGCCCTGTTCATGCGGTTTTCAATCAGATCATCCACCACCGACGGATCTGCCAGTGTCGATGTATCGCCCAGCGCGCCAAAATCGTTTTCGGCGATTTTGCGCAGGATACGGCGCATGATCTTGCCCGAGCGGGTTTTTGGCAGGCCGGGGGCCCATTGCACCAGATCGGGGCTGGCAATCGGGCCGATTTCCGTGCGGACCCAGGTCCGCAGCTCTTTCATCAGCTCGTCTGACGGCTCGATCCCGTTCATCAGGGTGACATAGCAATAAATGCCCTGCCCCTTGATCGCATGCGGATAGCCAACCACCGCGGCCTCGGCCACCTTGGCATGGGCGACAAGCGCGCTTTCGACTTCGGCGGTGCCCATCCGGTGGCCAGACACGTTGATCACATCATCAACCCGACCCGTGATCCAATAATCCCCATCTTCGTCGCGACGGCAGCCATCACCAGAGAAATAATAGCCTTTGTAATCGCTGAAATAGGTCTTCTCGAACCGCTCATGATCGCCCCAGACAGTGCGCATCTGTGCAGGCCAGCTGTCGGCGATGACCAGCACGCCCTCGACACCGTTGCCTTCGATCACCTCGCCGGTTGTCGGCTCCAGCACCAGGGGTTTCACCCCAAAGAAAGGCCGCTGGGCCGATCCGGGCTTCAACTCATGCGCGCCGGGCAGTGGCGTCATCATGTGGCCGCCGGTTTCGGTCTGCCACCATGTATCGACGATCGGGCAATTGCCCTTGCCGACCACATCATTGTACCAATTCCAGGCTTCGGGGTTGATCGGCTCGCCCACGGTGCCCAGCAGGGTCAGCGACGACAGATCGCATTTTTCAACAAACTCCGGCCCCTGCCCCATCAGCGCACGAATGGCGGTGGGGGCGGTGTAGAACTGGTTCACCTTGTGCTTTTCACAGACCTGCCAGAAACGCGACGCATCCGGATAGGTTGGCACGCCTTCGAACATCAGCGTGGTCGCGCCATTGGCCAGCGGGCCATAGACGATATAGCTGTGGCCGGTGACCCAGCCGACATCGGCCGTACACCAATAAACATCGCCGTCGTGATAATCGAACGTGATTTCATGCGTCATCGCCGCATAGACCAGATAGCCGCCGGAACAATGCACCACGCCCTTTGGCTGGCCGGTGGAGCCAGAGGTATAAAGCACGAACAACGGATCTTCTGCATTCACCTCAACCGGGGAAAAGCTGCTGTCCGCCTCTGCTGACAGCGCATTGTAATCATAGTCACGCCCATCGACCCAGGTGGTCTGGCCGCCGGTGCGTTTGACCACCAGACATTTGACCGTGTCCTTGGTGTGCAACAGCGCCTTGTCAGCGTTCGATTTCAACGCGGTCTTGCGTCCGCCGCGCGGGGCCTCGTCCGCGGTGATCAGAACCTTGGCATCACAGCCATTGATCCGCGCGCCCAGCGCATCGGGCGAAAACCCGGCAAAGACGATGGAATGAATCGCGCCAATCCGCGCACAGGCCAGCATGGCATAAGCCGCTTCGGGGATCATCGGCAGATAGATCACCACCCGGTCGCCCTTGGTCACGCCCATATCCGTCAGGACATTGGCCATCTTGCAGGTTTTGTCGTGCAATTCCTGATAGGTGATGTGCTGGGCGGCCTCGCCTGGATCATCCGGTTCAAAAATGATCGCAGTCTGCGCGCCACGGGTCGCCAGATGCCGGTCAATGCAATTGGCCGATACGTTCAGCGTGCCGTCGTGATACCATTTGATGCGAATATCACCGGGGGCAAAGCTGACATCCTTGATCTGAGTATAAGGTTTGATCCAGTTAATGCGCTTGCCCTGTTCGGCCCAGAATGCATCGGGATCAGCGATGGATGCGGCATACATTTCGTCATATTTCGCGGCATCGACATGGTACTGGCGTGCGGAATCAGTGTTGGGCATATGCTCCCCCCTCGTATTTTCAGGATCCGGGGCGATCAATGGCTCCTCCATCTGCTCCGGACATCCTCGTTGGCGCGAGTTTACAGAGGAATGCGGGAATTGCCTCTAGGTCACGGCAACCAGAGACTTTTTCTGTAAATAAATCCACAATACCATCTGAAAACCTGTAAAGCTTCGAACAACCTAGGCCTGTATTTCATCCTTATGTCAAACGGTTACAAGTTCATTTGCAGAGCAGGCCGTGCTGTAAACTTTCGGTGATCAGCGCGACTTTGGCCGCTAACTTTCTTGCGTTTGACCTGCGACAAATGCGCATATCTTGCCACGGCGACACCATCGGCGGTGTTTTCATTGCCCGTTACCCCGGCCTGTTTCCCGCAACTTGACCGGGGCCACGGTCCAGACCCGGCAGGCAATCGCCAACTGGATCTCGCGGCTGTCGGGCATCGACGCCACCCGCCGAAATGCGCCACTGGACGCCCGATCTTGCCAGGCCTATAAGCGAGACAAGATGGCTTATTTCGCGATCATCATTCGAATTACATGCCCGGCGCTCTGATACATCGAGCCGCCGGGACAAGGCGTATGGGCAACCGCGCCGCCAGACCCCCACATAGTTGAAGACCCTGATAGAACAATCCGACGAAGGACGCCCAAAATGTGCGCCGATACGCCAGAAACACCCCAAGCCGACTATAAAGACACCCTGAACCTGCCGAAGACCGATTTCCCGATGCGCGCAGGCCTGCCCAAACGCGAGCCGACATGGCTCGACCGGTGGGAAAAGATCGGTGTCTATGACCGCCTGCGGGCCAAGTCAGAGGGCCGCCAGCCCTTTACCCTGCACGACGGCCCGCCCTATGCCAACGGCCATCTGCACATCGGCCATGCGCTGAACAAGACGATCAAGGACATGATCGTCCGCTCGCATCAGATGATGGGATATGAGGCGCGTTATATCCCGGGTTGGGATTGCCACGGTCTGCCGATCGAATGGAAGATCGAAGAGCAATACCGCAAGAAGGGCAAGAACAAGGACGAAATCGACGTCATTGATTTCCGTCAGGAATGCCGGAAGTTTGCCGAAGGTTGGGTCGATGTACAGCGGGAAGAGTTCAAGCGCCTCGGCATCACCGGCAATTGGCCCAAGCCCTATCTGACAATGGATTTCCACGCCGAACGCGTGATCGCCGCCGAGTTCCAGAAATTCCTGATGAACGGCACGCTGTATCAGGGTTCCAAACCGGTGATGTGGTCGCCGGTCGAAAAAACCGCCCTGGCCGAGGCCGAGGTGGAATACCACGACAAGGAAAGCTTCACCATCTGGGTGAAATTCCGCGTACAAACCGCCGGTGATTTGCAGGACGCCAAGGTTGTGATCTGGACGACAACCCCCTGGACCATCCCGTCAAACAAGGCCGTGGTTTACGGTGCCGACTATTCTTATGGTCTTTATGAGGTCACAAGCACGCCGGACGAATGCTGGGCCGAGGTCGGCGAACGCTTCATCCTCGCGGACAAGCTGGCCGCAGCCACCTTTGCCCGGGCCCGTCTTGAAGATGGCATGTGGACCCGCGTGCGCGATGTGCCCTCGGATGAATTGGCGGACCTGTCGCTGTCCCACCCGCTGGCGGGTGCCGAAGGCAGCAATGGCGAATGGGATGACCCCCGCGATTTCCGCGCCGCCGATTTCGTCACCGACGAAGAAGGCACCGGATTCGTGCATTGCGCGCCCAGCCACGGGATGGAGGAATATGAACTCTATCGCGATCTCGGCATGCTTGAACAGGTCATCACCTACAATGTGATGGATGACGGCGGCTTCCGCGCCGACCTGCCGTTCTTTGGTGGCAAATACATCCTGAACCGCAAGGGCGGCGAAGGCGATGCCAACAAGACCGTGATCGACAAACTGGTCGAGGTCGGCGGCCTGTTGGCGCGTGGCAAGATCAAACACTCCTACCCGCACAGCTGGCGCTCCAAGGCGCCGGTGATCTATCGCAACACGCCGCAATGGTTTGCTGCGGTCGACAAAGCGGTGGGCGATGGCCAGGACACCTATGGCACCACCATCCGTGAACGCGCCCTGACATCCATCGACCAATTGGTGAACTGGACGCCCAAAACCGGGCGCAACCGGCTCTATTCGATGATCGAAACCCGCCCAGATTGGGTTCTGTCGCGCCAGCGCGCCTGGGGCGTGCCGCTGACCTGTTTCACCCGCAAGGGCGCGTTGCCGACCGACGATGATTACCTCTTGCGCGACGAAGCGGTGAATGCCCGCATCCTTGAGGCGTTCGAAGCCGAAGGCGCCGATGCCTGGTACAAGGATGGCGCCAAGGAACGTTTCCTCGGCGATGCCTACAACGCCGACGACTGGGATCAGGTGTTCGACATCCTCGATGTCTGGTTCGACAGCGGCTCGACCCATGCCTTTGTGCTGCGCGACCGCGAAGACGGCACCGAAGACGGCATCGCAGACGTCTATATGGAAGGCACCGACCAACACCGCGGCTGGTTCCATTCCTCGATGTTGCAGGCCTGCGGCACCAAGGGCCGCGCGCCCTATCGCAATGTGGTGACCCACGGCATGACCCTGGACGAAAAAGGGTTCAAGATGTCGAAGTCCATCGGCAACACCATCGCGCCCGATCAGGTCGTGAAACAATATGGCGCAGACATCCTGCGGCTTTGGGTGTCGCAGACCGACTATACTGCGGATCAACGGATCGGGCCGGAAATCCTCAAAGGTGTGGCCGACAGCTATCGCCGCCTGCGCAATACCATGCGGTTCATGTTGGGGGCGCTGGCGCATTTCGAGGAAAGCGACCGGATGGACCCGGCCGATATGCCAGAGCTTGAACGCTATGTGCTGCACCGGCTGGCCGAATTGGATCATGCCGTGCGCAAGGGCTATGGCGCCTTTGATTTCCAGGGCGTGTTCCAGCAATTGTTCAACTTCGCCACGCTTGAGCTCAGCGCCTTCTACTTCGACATCCGCAAGGATGCGCTGTACTGCGATGGCGACACCGCTCGCCGCCGCGCGGCACGCACGGTGATGGACATCCTGTTCCAGCGTTTGACCACCTGGTTGGCCCCGGTGCTGGTCTTCACCATGGAAGAGGTCTGGCTGGAACGGTTCCCCGGCGAGGACAGCTCGGTCCACCTGGCCGATTTCCCCGATACCCCCGCCGATTGGCTGGACGAGCCGCTGGCGGCGAAATGGGCCCAGGTCCGTCGCGCACGGCGCTCCGTCACCGCCGCGCTCGAGGTGCAGCGCACAAACAAGGTCATCGGCGCCTCGCTTGAGGCGGCACCGGTGGTGCATGTGCGTGACCCGGACATGCTGGCGGCGTTGAAATCGGTCGACTTCGACGACATCTGCATCACCTCCGGCATGTCGCTGACCGGCGACCCGCAACCAAGCGAGGCCTTCCGCCTGCCGGAAATCGACGGTGTGGGCGTGGTGTTCGAAAGCGCCGAGGGCGACAAATGCCAACGCTGCTGGAAAATCCTGCCCGACGTTGGCAGCCACAGCCACCCCGCCACCTGCAAACGCTGCAACGACGCGCTGAGCTAAAGCCGCCCAAAATCTGGCCTTCCCCGGCTTCTTCTGTTCAAAAATATCCTGGGGGAGGCCAAAGGCCGGGGGCGAAGCCCCCTAAACTTTCAAAACTGAGGCGAAGCCCCCTATTTTTCTCTACTGGGGCCACTTTCTTCAACTGGGGCCACGGCCTCGGCATTTTCAAACCAAAACAATGCCACCGCCCCCCCCAGCCCCACATTAATGCACACTCGATGTGCACCCCTTGGGATCGGTGGGCATGCGCCTTACGTCCCATCCCAACTGGATGCAGCCAAGGATAGATCAATGACCGATACCTACACCCCCCCCGAAGTCTGGACATGGGAAGCCCAAAACGGCGGTACTTTTGCCTCGACTAACCGGCCCATTGCCGGGGCGACCCATGACAAGGAGCTGCCGGTCGGCGAGCATCCCTTTCAGCTACACTCCCTGGCGACGCCCAATGGGGTCAAAGTGAACATCATGTTCGAAGAGTTGCTGGAGGCCGGATATGCCGCCGAATACGATGCCTGGCCAATCCGCATTGGCGACGGCGATCAATTCGGGTCCGGCTTTGTCGAAATCAACCCGAACTCCAAAATCCCGGCCCTGATCGACCGCTCGGGCGACAAACCGGTGCGCGTGTTCGAAAGCGCCGCAATCCTGATGCATCTGTCGGAAAAATTCGACAACGCGTTTCAGGTCAAGGATCCCGGCGATCGCGCCGAAATGCTATCCTGGCTGTTCTGGCAGATGGGCAGCGCGCCATATCTGGGCGGCGGGTTCGGCCATTTCTACGCCTATGCGCCGGAAAAATGGCAATATCCGATTGATCGCTTCGCAATGGAGGTCAAGCGCCAGCTGGACGTATTGGACCGGCATCTCGCGGACAAGGATTGGATGGCGGGCGACACCTATACCATCGCCGATATCGCGATCTGGCCCTGGTACGGCAATCTTGTGCTGGGGCGCCAGTACAATGCCGGCAAATTCCTGGACGTCGACAGCTACACCAATGTTGTGGACTGGGCCAAACGGATCGACGCGCGCCCCGCGGTACAGCGCGGGCGCAAGGTGAACCGCCTGTTTGGCGAGCCTGAGACGCAACTGCACGAACGTCACGCGGCATCGGATTTCGACACCAAGACGCAGGACAAGCTCGAAAGCGCCTAAGTGAAACAGCAGGAATCGGATTGTGCCTTGCCCCGGCAAAGGCCAATCTGATCCCATGCCAGAACGCGCGATAAAAACACCGGTCGGATATCTGACCTTGATCGAGACCGACGGCGCGATTTCGTCGGTCTCGTGGCGCGGCGGTGACAGGAATGCTTCGGATCTGTTGGACCGGGCCGAAATCCAAGTGAACGCCTATTTTTCAAACGAAATCACCGAATTCGACCTGCCGTTTGCGCCCCAAGGTTCGGATCTTGTCAAACGCACCTGCGCTGCGATGACGCGCATTCCCTTTGGCGAAACCCGCACCTATGGCGATTTGGCCCGCGAGCTTGGCGCACCCGCCCAGGCAATTGGTCAGGCCTGCGGCGCCAACCCCATTCCGGTGCTGATCCCCTGCCACCGCATACTTGCGGCAAACGGGCTTGGCGGTTTTTCCGGCGCGGGTGGTGTGGAAACCAAGGTCTGGTTACTTCGCCACGAAGGCGCGGCCGGATTGCTGATCTGAACCGCGCCGCACGCCGCGTTTCAATCCCGGCGCGGGTCGCGCGGATAGGTGCCGAGGATTTCCAGCATATCGGTGAAATAATCCAATTCTTCCAACGCCCGTGCCACGGCCGGATCTTCGGGATGCCCCTCGATGTCGGCATAAAACTGCGTCGCGGTGAACGATCCGCCCACCATATAGCTTTCCAGTTTGGTCATGTTGACGCCATTGGTGGCAAAACCGCCCATCGCCTTGTACAGCGCCGCCGGGATGTTGCGCACCTGAAACACAAATGTCGTCAGCATGCCGTGATCGCCGCGCCGCGCCATATTGGCCTCGCGTCCCATCAACAGAAACCGGGTGGTGTTATGGGCGTGATCTTCGATATGGCGGGCCAGAATCTCCAGCCCGTGAATTTCCGCCGCCATGTCCGAGGCCAGCACGCCCGATGTGCGGTCCCCGCTGACCGCCAATTCCGCCGCAGCGCCGGCGCTGTCGGCGGCTGATTCCCCGTGAATGCCGTGCTGTTTCAAAAACGATGCACATTGCGGCAACAACACCAGATGGGCGCGCACTTTTTGAATGTCTTCGATTATCACACCGGGATGCGCCATCAGGCTGACATGCACCCGCACAAAAGCCTCATCAACGATATGCAGACCGCTTTCCGGCAACAGGCGGTGAATGTCGGCCACCCGGCCATACGTGGTGTTTTCCACCGGCAACATCGCCAGATCCGCCGCACCCGATGTCACCGCCGCAATCACATCGTCAAAACTGGCACAGGGCAGCGCCTCCATGTCGGGACGTGCATCACGACAGGCCTCATGACTGTAGGCCCCCGGTTCGCCCTGAAAGGCAATACGTCCGTTCATGGTATTTTTCCGTCTTTTTGGCCCGGTTTCAGCATGAGATGGGCGTTTCGTCGCGGCTTCTATACCTTGCCACCGGCAAGGGGAAGACGTAAGACCCGAAGCAAGGATCGGACGTAAGGACGCGCGTGTTATGGATACAATGACCTCGACCAAGATTCTGGGTGGCTTCTGCGGAGCATTCCTGATCTTCCTCTTGGGCAAATGGGCCGCTGAAGAGCTTTATCATACCGGTGGTGGCCACGGCGACCACGCTGAACAGGCATATGTGATCGACACCGGCGAAGAGTCCGGCGGTGGCGATGTGGCCGAAGGCCCGACATTCGCCGAATTGCTGGCCAGCGCCGACATCGCCAAGGGCGAAAAAGTGTACGGCAAATGCCGGGCTTGTCACAAAATCGAAGACGGTGTGAACAGCACCGGACCATCGCTTTATGACATTGTTGGCCGCACGGTCGGCAGCGAAGAAGGTTTCGGCTATTCCGGCTCGCTTGTTGCGGTGGCCGATGTCTGGACCCCCGAGGCGCTTGACGGTTTCCTGGCCAATCCCAAGGGATTTGCACCGGGCACCAAAATGTCCTTTGCTGGTTTGAAAAAACCTGAGGACCGCGCCAATATCGTGGCTTGGCTGGACAGTCTCGACAACTGATCACTGCCAAAAACACAAGCTATTCGGCCGCTGCACCCCGGTGCAGCGGCTTTTTCTTTGCCAATTGGCCGTGATCACCGTCGATCACGGAATATCAACTTGAATAAGGTCTCTCTGGCCATCTACCGTAATAACAACAGAGTATTGGCCACATCTTTGGCATGTCCAGCTTCGGAGGATTCCATGATCAAGCCCCGCCAGCCCCTTCAAACCCCAAAGGCACAGGCCGCAGCCCGCCCCCGGCCCGTGGCCCTGCCCAGAGCGGTGACTGCGCTGAGCGGATTGATACTTGTGGCGGGTCTGGCCGCCGGTCTTGCCACCTCTGCCTTTGGTCAGGATGCGGCATCCGACGACACCACGATCATCAAAAGCCACGGCTATTCCTATTTTGGCAATCTCGACTATCCGCCAGACTATGCGCATTTCGACTTTGTGAACCCGGATGCGCCCAAGGGCGGGGAAATCACCCTGGCCGCGACCGGCACATTCGACAGCCTCAATCCCTATTCCCGCAAGGGGCGTTCGGGGGCTCTGACCTCGATCCAATACGATCAGCTGATTGAATCGGTCGAAGATTCGGTGGGGCAATACTATGGGATTCTCGCCCACAGCCTTGAATACCCCGAAAGCAAGGATTGGGTGATCTTCCACCTGCGCCCTGAAGCGACGTTTTGGGATGGCACGCCCGTGACCGCAGAGGATGTGGTCTATTCCCACAAATTATTCATCACCCAGGGCTTGCCGTCGTATGCACAGGCCGTCAGCCGCATGGTAACAAGCGCCGAGGCGCTGGATGATCACACGGTGAAATTCACCTTCAACCCGGAAACATCCAAACGGTCGCGGATTGAAACTGTGGGCTCGACGCCTGCGTTTTCCAAAGCCTGGTTCGAGGCGGACGAAACCCGCCGTCTGGATGAACCCCGGCTGGAAGTGGCAGTTGGATCAGGGCCTTACAAGCTCGACAATTACGACATCAACCGCCGAATCGTCTACAAACGCCGCGACGATTACTGGGGCAAGGATCTGCCGTTCAACAAGGGTCGCTACAATTACGATTCGATCCGGCTGGAATATTTCTCTGATCAAACCGCCAGCTTCGAGGCCTTCAAAGCCGGCGAATATACCATCCGCGTCGAAAGCGACCCCAAGGTCTGGGCCTCGGGCTATGACTTTCCCAAGGTGGATGAAGGTTCGGTCGTGAAAATGGAACTGCCCGACGGCAATCCGCCCAACCCGACGGGATTCGTTTTCAACCTGGGCAAGCCCAACCTGCAGGACAAAACCGTGCGCGAGGCAATTGCCCTGGCGTTCAACTTTGAATGGACCAATGAATCGCTGCTTTACGGCCTGTATTCGCAGCGCTCCTCCTTTATCGAGGGCACCCCGCTGGAGGCCAAGGATATTCCCGAAGGCGAAGAACTCGCCTTCTTGCAGGGGTTGGGCGATGTGGTGCCGCCGGAATTGCTGAGCGAGCCTGTGCGCGTGTCGCATTCCTCGGGTGCTTCGCGGCTGAACGATCGCGGCAATCTGCGTCAGGCCTCCAAACTTCTGGAAGCGGCCGGTTGGGTTGTCGGTGATGACGGTGTGCGCCGCAATGCACAGGGTCAGACCCTGAAATTGACCATGCTCTATCCGTCCAACATCCAGGATTGGTGGATGCGATGCATGACACCTATGCCCAGAACCTGACGCAGATCGGTGTTGATGTGAAATTGGACAAGGTCGATCCGGCGCAATACACCGACCGCCGCCGCGAACGTGACTTCGACATGCTCTATTCCACGACCTACGATCCTTTCCTGTCCACCGGGGGCGGGCTCAGCCAGATGTATGGCTCTCAGGAGGCTGAATTCAGCCTGTTCAACCCCGCCGGACTGGCCAGCCCGCTGGTCGATGCGATCATCGAAGCCTCCTTTGTCACTGACAATCAGGCCGATCAGGATGTTGCGTTGCGCGCGTTGGATCGGGCATTGCGCTATGAGTTCTTTGTCGTGCCCACCGGCTATATCGCCGATTACTGGGTGGCGGCCTATGACATGTACCGCCATCCCGAAACGCTGCCGCCTTATGCGCTGGGTTATCTTGATTTCTGGTGGATTGACCCCGACCGCGAAGCGGATCTGAAATCGAAAGGCATCCTGAAGTAAATGGGCGCCTATATCCTACGACGGCTGTTGCTGATCATTCCGACCCTTTTGGGCATCATGATCATCAATTTCGCTCTGATTCAGTTTGTGCCCGGTGGCCCGATTGAACAATATATCGCCCAGTTCGAAGGCGAAGGTGACGTGTTTGGCGGGTTTGCCGGTGGCGAATCCGGCGCCGGGCCGGAAACCGAAGACAACGATTATGTGGGCGGTCGTGGGCTGCCCAAGGAGTTCCTGGAAAAGCTGGAAATCGAATTCGGCTTTGCCCGTATCGTCTGTGAAGAAGGGTTCACCGGCACGCCTTCGCTGACCGATCCCGCCTGCGTCAAAGAAGCGATCGGCATGGGCGAACGGTTCCTCATCATGATGGGCAATTACATGCGGCTCGACTTCGGCGAGAGTTATTTCCGCTCGATCGGCGTGCTGGAACTGGTGGTGGAAAAACTGCCGGTGTCGATCACGCTGGGCCTTTGGTCGACGTTGATCGCCTATATGGTGTCGATCCCGCTGGGCATTCGCAAGGCGGTGCATGACGGATCGGCCTTTGATACCTGGACATCGGGCGTGATCATCGTGGCCTATGCCATTCCCGGCTTCTTGTTTGCCATTCTGTTGCTGGTGCTGTTCGCCGGCGGGTCGTATTGGCAGATCTTTCCCTTGCGCGGGCTGACATCGGAAAATTTTGACAGCCTCAGCTTGTTTGGCAAGATCGGCGATTACATCTGGCATATCGCGCTGCCGGTGATTGCCTCGACAATCTCGGCCTTTGCCACATTGACGCTTTTGACCAAGAACAGCTTCATGGACGAGATCAAGAAACAATATGTCATCACCGCCCGCGCCAAGGGACTGAGCGAGAGCCGGGTTCTTTACGGCCATATCTTCCGCAATGCCATGCTGATCGTGATTGCCGGTTTTCCGGCGGTGTTCATCGGTGTGTTCTTTGGCGGTTCGATCATCATCGAAACCATCTTTTCGCTCGACGGTTTGGGCCGGTTGGGGTTCGAGGCCACGGTCGCCCGTGACTATCCGGTGATCTTTGGCACGCTGTTTGTCTTTGGCCTGCTTGGGCTTGTGGTCGGCATTCTGTCGGACCTGATGTATGTCTTTGTCGATCCGCGCATCGACTTTGAAAAGCGTGAGGGCTAGACCATGGCGCTTTCCCCGATCAACCAGCGCCGCTGGCGCAATTTCAAGAAAAACCGCCGCGCGTTGTGGTCGTTGATCATCTTTCTGTTTGTCTTTGGTCTGACGCTCTTTGCCGAGTTTCTGGCCAACGACAAACCGATCATGGTCAAATATCGCGGCGAGATCTTCACGCCGGTGTTCAATTTCTATCCCGAAACCGCCTTTGGTGGTGATTTCAAGACCGAAGCGATCTATCGCGATATCGAGGTCAAATGCCTGATCCGCACCGGCGGGCTTGAGGCCTGCTGGGACGACCCCGAAGGCATGATCGAAACCGTCGATGCCGGTGGCACGCCAGAGGGCGATTTCGTCAAGGGCTGGGCGCTTTGGCCGCCCATCCCGTACAGCTTTGACACGCCCGTGGATCGCCCCGGCGCGGCCCCCCTGCCCCCGAACGGGCAGAACTGGCTGGGCACCGATGACACCAAACGCGACGTGCTGGCCCGGATCATCTATGGTTTCCGGCTGTCGATCCTGTTCACGTTGATTGTCACGACGCTGGCCTCGGTGATCGGTATCATTGCCGGTGCCTTGCAGGGTTATTTCGGTGGCTGGCTTGACCTTATCTTCCAGCGGGTGATCGAAATCTGGGGCGCGACCCCCAGTCTTTATATCATCATCATCCTGTTCGCGATTCTGGGGCGTGGTTTCTGGCTTCTGGTGTTCCTGATGGTGCTCTTTGGCTGGACCTCGCTGGTGGGTGTGGTGCGGGCCGAATTCCTGCGCGCCCGCAATCTGGAATATGTTCGCGCGGCCAAGGCATTGGGCGTGTCCAACATCACCATCATGTTCCGCCACATGCTGCCCAATGCGATGGTGGCCACCGTCACCTTCCTGCCGTTCATCGTGACCGGCACCATTGGTGCGCTGGCTTCTCTCGACTTCCTCGGCTTTGGATTGCCATCGTCGTCGCCCTCGCTGGGCGAGCTGACATTGCAGGCGAAACAGAACCTTCAGGCCCCCTGGCTGGCCTTCACCTCTTTCTTTGTCTTTGCCTTCATGTTGTCGCTTCTGGTCTTCATCTTCGAAGGTGTACGCGACGCATTCGACCCAAGGAAAACATTCGCATGACGGCGCTGCTTACGGTCAAAAATCTTGAGGTCGGCTTTCGTCAGGACGGCAAGCGTACGGCCGCCGTCAAAGGCGTATCGTTCGAAGTCGCGCGTGGCGAAACCGTGGCGCTGGTTGGGGAATCCGGCTCTGGCAAATCGGTGACCGCGCTGTCGACCGTGTCGCTTTTGGGTGGGTCATCGGATGTTTCGGGGTCTGTGACCTATGATGGTCGCGAAATGGTCGGCGCGGATGAACGCACCCTGCGCCAGATCCGCGGCAACGACATTTCGTTCATCTTTCAGGAACCGATGACATCGCTCAATCCGCTGCACACGCTGGAAAAACAGCTGCGTGAAAGCATGGAGTTGCACCAGAATGTCACCGGGGCGGAGGCGCGTTCGCGCATCATCGACCTGCTGCACAAGGTTGGCATTCGCAATCCAGAGGACCGGTTGGGCGCTTACCCGCATCAGCTGTCTGGCGGGCAACGCCAGCGGGTGATGATCGCCATGGCGCTGGCAAACGGCCCGCATCTCTTGATCGCGGATGAACCGACCACCGCGCTGGATGTGACCATTCAGGCGCAGATCCTCGACCTGCTGGCGGACCTCAAGACCAAAGAAAACCTCAGCATGTTGTTCATCACCCATGATCTGGGCATCGTGCGCCGCATCGCTGATCGGGTCTGTGTGATGAAGGATGGCGAAATCGTCGAAACCGGGCCGACGGATGAAATTTTCACCAATCCCAATCATCCCTACACCCAGAAATTGCTGGCCGCCGAAAGCACGGGCCACCCCGATCCGGTTGCTCCAGATGCGCCCGTGGTGGCCGAAGCCCGGAACCTGAAGATCTGGTTCCCGATCCAGAAGGGGCTGCTGAAACGCACGGTCGGCCATGTGAAGGCGGTGAACGACGCCACATTTTCGGTACGTGCCGGGGAAACCATCGGCATCGTTGGCGAAAGCGGCTCTGGCAAGACAACTCTGGCGCTTGCGATGATGCGATTGATTGCCTCCGAAGGTGGGATGACCTTTGACGGTCAGGATCTGCGGCAATTCTCGACCCGCAATCTGCGCCGATTGCGGTCTGAAATGCAGATCGTGTTTCAGGATCCCTTTGGCTCGCTCTCGCCGCGCATGTCCGCCGGTCAGATCATCGCCGAAGGGCTGGGCGTGCATGGCACCGACGGCGACACCCGCCCAGAGCGGGACATCGTGGCAGAGGTGATGGCAGAGGTCGGGCTGGACCCCGCCATGATGGATCGCTACCCGCATGAGTTTTCCGGCGGTCAGCGTCAGCGGATCGCAATTGCCCGCGCCATGATCCTGCGCCCGAAACTGGTGGTTCTGGACGAACCGACCTCGGCATTGGATATGACGGTACAGGTGCAGATCGTCGAACTGCTGCGCGACCTGCAACGCAAATACGGGCTGGCCTATCTGTTCATCAGTCACGACCTCAAGGTCGTCCGCGCCATGTCACATTACGTCATGGTGATGAAGCAGGGCGACGTGGTCGAGGCCGGTCCGGCGGATCAGGTGTTTTCCAACCCCCAAACCGATTACGCGCGCATTTTGCTGGAGGCGGTGGCCTAGGGCCTTTGCCCGGTCCCGCCCCTATCCGCGGCATTGGACCAATGGCTGTCGCGCCTCGCGCGACGGTGCTCTGCAAAAGCGGGTGGTCTCGGGGCGGGCGCGCCCTTTGGCGCTTTCCATCGAAGACTGCCGCAGGCTGCTGACGCTGTGGGCGGACAAGGCCCGGATCTCTGGCGATATGACCCGTATCGCCAGCGTTACCCAATAGCTGACCGCGCGTTTGACCGGGGCACCGCAATGGGGCCCGGGGCCCCATTTGTATGCGCCCAAATGTATGCGCCCAAAGTCGCAAAACGGCTCGGCTTGACAATCCTTATCTTTTCAGTCAACTTTATACGCAAGACCCAGCCATCCTGCACGGACAGCCCGGTTCCCTTTGTAACTGGAGACTGAACATGGCCCAACCGCGCCCGAAAACCCGTGGCATCACCTTGCCTATCCCACCCTGGCACGATCTTTTGCAAAACGCGCTCAGCGGATCTTTCCCGACGGAATTGCGACTGGAAGACATGCTTGACCGGTTGGAGGCAGACCGATGAACGCGATTGCCCGTCCCATCGACCTGATTCAAAACACCACGGACGACGCCGGCCCGGCCTATGACGCACGGATGCTTGTGGGGCACAATGCCACCGCGCGTATCGTGCTGGACGGCAAGGTTTATACCCTGCGCATCACCAAAGCCGGGAAATTGATCCTGACCAAGTAAATGATCCGCGTTCCGGTGCCAATTCGGGCCTGTCCGATCAAAGCGGTGACTGAATTCGGAATCGAAATTGCCGCCTATTCCGGGTAAGAGATCCGGCAAACGCCCGTTCCGGGCCTTGCTGACAGGATCTTTGCCATGCGTGTTGCCGATGTTATCCGTTGTGCCATCTGTGCCGCTCTGTCTATTGCCGCGCCGGTGGCGCAGGCACAGGCACAGGCGCAGGATGCTATCGGCCCGCGCGTTCAGGTCGAGCTGAACACCGCCCAAAGCCAGACGGACAATTGCACGCTGACCTTTCTGATCCAGAATGGCCATGCGGCGGATATTGACCGTGCGGTATATGAGGCGGTGGTGTTTGACACCTCGGGTCAGGTCGAGCGATTGACGCTGTTTGATTTCGGCCCCCTGCCCGCCGCACGCCCCCGCGTCCGCCAGTTCGTGATTTCCGGGCTGTCCTGTGACGGCATCAGCCAGATCCTGATCAACGGCGCACAGACCTGTGATGCGCCGGATCTGGACGCCACCGCCTGCGAAGACGGCTTGGCGGTCAGCAGCCGCAGCGCCACGCTCGGTCTGATCGGATGAGCGCCCCTTCGGTCCTCTTGCGCCCAATCCCCGGATTGCACAGAGGTTGTGCATCCCCGTTTGCGCGGCGAACCCGTGTCGGTTCATCCACCGATCAACACATGCCAGAGGCCGGTCGCCTTGTCGCCATGACCCCAAAGGACATGCGATGGTCCTGACCTCCGGGTTTGTCAAAATCGGCGCAGCGCTCTCTGCCGTGGCGCTGCACGGGTTTTTGATCTGGGCGTTTCTGCCATCCTCGCAGCCCGTGGAAATCGCGGGGGGCGGGGCCAATGTGGCGGTCCAATTGGGCAACAGCTTTGCCGATCTGTCCGAAGGGACACTGACCGCCACCCCGACCAAGGCGCAGGCCGATCGCCCCGACGTGGCCCAGGCCGCCCCGCCCCTGCCGCCCCTGAATGCGGCACAACATCCGCCCGTCGCGATGGACACATTTGCCCCGCCCCCCGCTCTGGCCAAAACGAACACCGCTCCCGTGACCCAAAGCGTCACACCCGACAGGGTGACCGCGGCCCCCGCGCCGGAAAGGGCGGAGCTGGCACCGCTGGCACCCGCCCCCCAGCCGCAAGCGGCACGCACAGGCGCCACCGCGCCCGCCCCGGCGACAGCTCCCATGGTCACTGCCCCAGAGCCGCAGGTGGCACAGGCAGCACCACCCGCCGTTTCTGCGGCCATGGCACCCGCGCGCGCAATGGCCCCTGCACCCGCGCCGATGGCCGGTTCGATCACGGCCAATCAATCTGGCGATCCCCAAAAAGCCGAACGGCCAAGCCCCCCGGTGGCCACAGAACCGCCTGTCAGCACAGAGCCAGCTGTCAGCCCCAAAGGCTCTGAACTCATCACTGCGCAAACGCCCGAAACCGCCGACCCCCATGCCTCCCTGCGGCCGAAAATCCGCCCGCCCGGATTGGAAAAGGTCGCGCCACCCGCGCCCAACCGCCCGAAAAAGACCACCACGACGCAAACGCCGCGCGGCACGGCCAAAACCACCACCCGCGCCGGTGCGACCAAGGCCACCGGCACAAACCGCGCCGCCAGCGCAGCCACTCCGGCGCGAAAACAGGCGGTGAAGCCGGGCAATGCGGCGGCGGCAAATTACCCCGGCAAGGTGATGGCCCGCTTGCGCCGGGCCGGAACGCTAAAGGCCGGTGTCAAAGGCAAAGTGCGCGTGCAATTCACGATTGCCGCCAATGGCCGGTTGGCCGCCGCACGCGTGACCCGCAGCTCTGGATCGGGCAAGCTGGACAATGCCGCGCTGCGCGTGATCCGCCGCGCCGCGCCCTTTCCCAAGCCACCTGCGGGGGCACAACGCACCTTTTCCCTGACACTGCAGGGCGTCTGAACACCCGCCCGTAGGTTGCAAGACCGCGCTGTGATAGTCTGGTGGCAATTGGCGTGGACGGAGGCCCCCATGGCTGAGACAACCCTGTTGATCGGCACCAACAAAGGCGCGTTCCTGTTGAACGGCAATGCGGACCGCCAGCAATGGTCTGTCACCGGCCCATTCTGTGACGGCTGGCGCATCAACCACATGACCAGCGATCCTGAAACCGGCACCATTTGGGCGGCCGGTGGCGGCGAATTCTTTGGCGCAGGTGTCTGGCGGACCGACGATGGTGGGCAAACCTGGACCCTTAGCAAACTTGCCGATGGTCAGCTGGACGAAAGGGTGCGCAACGATCCCGAAGCGGCCCGGCTTTTTGACCTGTCCCCCGCCCCGCCCGCGCCCTTCAGTGGCCAGATCGACGCGCTTTGGTCCGTGCACCACACGCCGAATGCCATCTACGTCGGGGCAAAACCGGCCCAATTGTTCGCCAGCAAAGATGGCGGCACCACTTGGGAAAAACTGACAGCCGCATGATCTGGACATTGCCGTTGAACGGCGATTCCCAAGGGCGCTTTCCGCCCGGGGCCTCGGCCGCGATATGGAAATCGACCGACGGCGGCGACACATGGACAAAGAAGCAAACCGGCATGCCGGTGGAAAACTGCTATTTCACCGTGCTGCGCCAGGCCATGGCCACCGACGGATCCTCGCCTGCCGGGGTATATTTCGGCACCAAGTCCGGGTCGATCTTTGCCAATTTTTCCGCCGGTGATTCCTGGTCCGAAATTGCCCGGCATCTGCCAACTGTTTTATGTGTCGAGGTCTTGGAGCGCAGGTCACGCGAGTTGCCCATGCCACCGCCCTGACCTGCAATTGGCCCACGCCAGCACATCGGTCGTGGATGTGTCAGAACACGAAGCCCGGCAAAATGGCCCAAACCCCAAGCCCGATTGGCCACAGGTCAAAGGGGGCTTTTCAGCCGGTTCAATGTCACGATCTTTGAGGGAAATAATGGTAGCGGAGGAGGGACTTGAACCCCCGACACGCGGATTATGATTCCGCTGCTCTAACCAACTGAGCTACTCCGCCACAGGCCCGGCGGAATTAAGACAGCAGCCGGGGCGCGTCAAGGCAAAATCATTGTGCAACCGGGCTTTTTTCGACTTCGGCCTATAAGAAGCGAAAATACAGCTGCAACCGGGGCTTGGTTCGCCGCAAAAGCCCGGCTTGTGGTGGTGCGGGATTTCGGTCGAAATTCGCCGTAAAACAAATCCTGCAAAAAGCATCGTTTTTCGTACAACAGGGCTTGAACCCCTTTGGCGATTTGCTTAATGAGACCCGCACAGTTGGGATGTAGCCAAGTGGTAAGGCAACTGTTTTTGGTACAGTGTACCGTAGGTTCGAATCCTACCATCCCAGCCATTTACCGAATTCAACAGACACGCCCCGATGGGGCAATCGCGCCCCACAGACGGGGAACGCGGGCTTGGCCCAGCTGTCACGGCGTCTGGCACGCCAGCGTGATTGCAGCGCCCTCGATGGAATCATGTGACTGGTCAGCCGTCAGGTCATGGTCGCATTGATTGCGCGCGACCTGAGCGTGCCCCCTGTATGTCCGAGCGATGTTTGACCGTGCGATGTGTGACCTTGCGATCTGCACCCGATGGGCCAGCCCCACCTGCCCGCCCCAGGACCCGCAGGCAATTGGCCGATAAAAAAAGGGGGCTCTAAAGCCCCCCTTCAAAGATCAGTCTTCGGAATGAACTGCCTGCACTCCGTTTCTCTCGCGGATGCCGTCTTTCCAGATCGCTTTGACAAGGGAAACGCACATCAACCCCATCACCAGCGAAAATGGCAACGCGCCGATCACCATGGCGGATTGGATCGCCCCGACACCGCCCGCGATCAGCAACCCGCCCACAACCAGGGACAGGGCCACCCCCCAGAAGATGATGTGCGGTCGGCCAGAGGGCTTCTCTGCACCGGCGGCGTTGATGGTGTTGACGATCAGGATCGCGGAATCCGCGGTTGTCACCAGATAGGTCAGCAACAAGACAACAACGATCACCGCCATCACCCAGGCCGCCCCGGACCCAAGGATGAAATCAAGCATCGCAAACAGCTGGTTCTGTTGCCCCGCGCCGGAAATTGCATCGCCTGCGCCGCCGTTCAGGGTCAGATCAATCGCTGTGCCCCCCACAATGGTGAACCAGACGAAACACATGATGGAGGGAATAATGATCGCACCCAGAATGTATTCACGAAGCGTACGACCCCGCGAGATCCGGGCAAGGAACACCCCGACAAACGGCGCAAATGCGATCCACCATGCCCAATAGAAAACAGACCACCCGCCCTGCCAGCTTGCCAGCTGCGCGGCTTCGCTGCCCTCGACGCCATCAGATGTCCAAACGGTGAACAGCAATTTTGGCAATTGGATGATGTAGGTGAACAGCCCCTCTACGAGCGCGGTCAAACCAAAGAATGTGGACCCGAACACCAAGAAGAACGCGAGCAAGAAGAAGCTCAGCCCCATGTTGATGTTGGAAAGCCATTTGATGCCTTTGCCAACGCCCGACAACGCCGACAAGGTAGATGCACCCATGATGATCAAAAGCGCGGTGATCACACCGGCCGTGGACGGCGCGCCGGTGTCCGCAACAATAAGCCAGTCACCAAAACCGATCCGGTGCAGACCGGATACGAATTGCTCGACCCCGAAACCAAGCGTCTGTGCCACGCCCAGAATGGTGGCCACCACGGCGACAACATCCACGACATGGCCCAGGATACCAGAGAGCTTCTCGCCGAACAGCGGCGTCAGCGCAGAGCGGATGGTCAGAGGCAAGTTGCGACGATAGGAAAAATACGCCAGCGACAGCCCAACGATGGCGTAACATGCCCAGGCGGAAAACCCCCAATGCAGGAATGACCAAAGATAGGCGTTGTTGACATTATCGGCGGCCGAGGCCCCGGTTTCGCCCATGATCACATTGGGGTTTGTGGCAAAATGATACATCGGTTCGGCGGTTGCAAAGGTCAGCATGCCAATGCCGATGCCCGCGCCGAACATCATCGAAAACCAGGAGAAACTGGAAAATTCCGGTGTATCCCCATCCAGCCCAAGTTTCAGACGGCCCGTGCTGGGGATCAGCGCCAGAACGATACACACAATCAGGAAAAGCGCGACGACGTAGATATACCAGCTTGAAAATGTCCCAAGCAAAGACCCGTTGAGATCGCCAAGGATTGTTGCTGCTTTCTCTGGCACCGCAATGGCCCAGACGATCAGAGCCGCAATCAGAATTTTGGATGTGATCGCGACATCTTTGCTGAAACCAGCGTAAAATCCGCGCTCCGCGGTTCGGATAGGTAATTCCATCAATGGGGGTTTATTGGCCATGTTTCCTCCTGAATGGCTGGTGAACGCCAGGCGCAATCGGCCCTCCCACGTGATGTGTCATCACGTGACCGATCAATTCATGCGGCTGGCTGGGAATTCGGGCATTGGCGTTGGTCAATGCCCGTCGCTGTGCGTCACTGGTGCTTGCCCGGATGTGCGGCAAACACATGATCCGATCAACTTGGCAGGTATTCTTCGCTCCAGGAATTGGTCAGATTTCCGGATTTGAGTATCGCCTCTATCGCGCTTTCGGCGTAGCCGAGTTCCGAAAGGATTGCGCGGGTCGACGCGCCGAATTTCTCGGCTGGGGCCACGGCAACCACTTTTGCACGCGTGGATCGCACGGC
Source organism: Phaeobacter sp. J2-8 (assembly GCF_022867865.1). Lineage (GTDB taxonomy): Bacteria > Pseudomonadota > Alphaproteobacteria > Rhodobacterales > Rhodobacteraceae > Marinovum. Next base: position 46,689 of record NZ_JALIEC010000014.1, read on the forward strand.
ATAGGGATCAAGCTGGATAACCTCATGGCCGCTTGGGTGATCGGGGTATCTTGAGAACGAATAGCTGCCGTTTTCGGTTCCCGCTGTGCCATCCGCATCGCGCAGGTTTTGCGCCCGAAGCGAATTGAGGTTTTCACAGATCACCGCACCGACATCTGCGGCTTGCAAACGTGCGACCCATTCCGTTGCGGGCTGTAATTGAAAGGCATTTGCCAAAAACGCGGCGCGCTCTTCCTCTGGCAAATCCGGCAGCTGTTCCAGCCCCTCGACATTGCGGAACAACGGCAGATCGCCCTCATAGGCGCTGAGCAGGATGTATTGCGACGCCGTGCTATAGAACCTTGCAAGCGCGTTATAGCCGCTTGCCTCCGGGCCGGAAGGTTCATCAAAAAGCCCCCTGCCCCGATAGTCATAGGCAAACGGCACCTGCAACAATCCGCTGTTGGCGGTCAGCGACGTGCGCCCGCGACCAATGCGGCCATGGCGGTGTTTCTGATAAAGCGCCGCCGCAACAGCCAGGGCGCCACCGAAACCGCACATCACGTCGATCGTGCCGACATGGGCGTGTTCCTCGGGGCGGTCCATCGCGCCGCCAAAGCGCAGCATGATGCCCGTTGCCGCCTGAACCAGATCGTCATAGCCGATGTAATCCGTTCGGGCACCGCGCCGCACACCGCTGAAACAATCCAGCTTGCAGAACAGCGCATCAGGATTGAGCTTGCGCAGATTGTCGGCGTCCAGCCCCATCTTCTTGATCTGGTTGTCGGGGGCATTCCAGACAATGATATCAACGGATTTCACCAGATCTTCAAACACCTGCCGCCCGTGGCGGGATGTGATGTCCGCCAGGATGGACCGTTTGCCGCGCATTTGCGACATGCCATAGATGACGGTGTTCCAGCTGTCATACATCGGCTCTGCCGGTTCCAGTTTGATCACCTCGGCCCCGAAACGCGCCAGATAGCTGGCCGAATGTGGCCCCGCGATCACGTTGCACAGATCCAGAATACGCACCCCCGACAACCATCCGTCCGGCACCGCGTCCTCTGTCACTTCGGGGATTTCGGTGCGTATCTTCCTTAAAATCTTCAGCGCCTCGTCATATTCCACCCAGCGACGCGGTTCGGGTTTCAGCGCCTCTTCGCCGCTTTCCTCCATCCATACGACGGGACCGGGTTGGGTCATTTCCCCATAAACAGGATCCCATACGTCGATCATCAAACCAGAGGCTTCGGCATATTCGTCGTGAATCCACTCTTGCAGCCACCGTTGCGGCGCGCCCGGAATAAGCCCGCGACCAAACATCTTTTTCCACTCGTGCGAGGTGCGGGTCATAAAGACCTCTTTCATCCGCTCCGAGATCTTGTCGGCCCAGTCCTTTGGCATCGGATACACCCCGAGCGAGGTTTTATGCTCCCACTCCGACCACGGCCGATAGGTGTTTTCCTCGGATGTCAGCCCCTCTTCCAGCAGCTCATCATAGATGCCCAGCACCTCAAGACAGCGGCGCGCATGGTTCTTGTGGCTGGGGCAGACCACATAGAACATGCGCCCGTCCTTGCACATGTAGCTGCGGAAAAACGGGTCCATCAGCTCTTGCAGCTCTTCATAGCTGACATTCATCGGAAGACCTTCGATGCGGCGGCGCTCTATCTCCATCTCGCGCTGGGTCAGATAGCGTTCGGGCATCCCGTCAACCTTGATCGAGTTATAGCACAGCCCCTCCATCACGGCGGCGGCAAGCGGCACCTCGATCTGATCGCCAAGGCCGGTGACCTGACGTGATTGCAGCGCCAGCACCGTGGCCGAAGCGGCGATCTGTGACGCATAGGCCGAGGCCAGCGGCAGCGGCGAAAACGACGGGTTCAACCCCATCAGAACCCGGTTCAGCCCCATGTCGGTAAAGACGCCCGAACTGGCCGCGACAATGCTTTCATAGGCACGCAATTCGCGGCGCTCGGCATCATTCGAGGCAAACCCCGGCACCGAAATGGTGATCAGCTCTGGCCGCTCCGCGCGCATGGCGGCGAAATCAATGCCCAGCTTGGCCAGCTTGCCGGGGCGGAAATTCTCAACAATGATGTCGGCCTCGGCACAGAGCGCCAGCGCCTGTTCCAACCCGTCTTCGGTTTTCAGATCCAGATTTACGATGACCTTGTTCCGGTTCAACGTGGCATTGGCCGGGCTGTCCCATATCGCGCCCGCGGGCGGATCAATATGCACGACCGTGGCCCCCAGATCGCCAAGAAGCATCGCAACAGCGGGGCCCGCAATATACTGGCCAAAATCCACGACTTTCACACCGGTAAGCGGCAGTTTGGAAAACGAATTTCGCATGTGACCTCCAGAAAGGCTTCTCATGTTTTTGATGATCGGGGTTATTGACCCGCCAAAATCCAGCCTGCCGCTTTTTCCGCGATCATGATGGTGGGGGAATTGGTGTTTCCGCTGGTAATCTCTGGCATGACAGAGGCATCAACGACGCGCAGCCCCGCGACACCCTTGAGCCGCAGATGCGGGTCCAGAACAGCGGTGTTGTCGTCCGCGCGGCCCATTTTGACGGTGCCGACGGGGTGGAAAATCGTGCTGGCAATATCGCCGGCAAGCCGGGCCAGATCCGCGTCGCTTTGGTATTGAATGCCGGGTTTGTATTCCTCGGGCTCATAAGGCTGCATCGCCGATTGCGCCATGATTTCACGCACCTGACGCAGGCTGTCTGCCGCCACCTTTCGATCATCTTCCGTGTCGAGATAGTTGGGCGAGATTTTCGGCGCATCCCGGAAATCGGCAGAGGCAATGCGCACATGGCCGCGGCTGGTGGGGTTCAGGTTGCAGACGCTGACGGTCATCGCCGGAAAATCATGCAGATCATCACCAAAAGCCTCAAGGCTGAGCGGTTGCACGTGATATTCCAGATTGGCATGAGAGCGCGAGGGATCAGACCGGGTGAAGGCGCCCAGCTGGCTGGGTGACATGCTCATCGGGCCCGACCGTTTGAACAGATATTCCAACCCGATCTTGGCCTTTCCGATCATGGAATTGGCCAGGGTGTTCATGGTGCTTGTGCCCTTGACCTTGAACACCGCCCGGATTTGCAAATGGTCTTGCAGGTTCTCACCGACAAAGGGCTGGTCCATGACCACGTCGATGCCATGTGCCTTCAGCAATTCAGCCGGACCAATCCCCGAAAGCTGAAGGATCTGCGGCGAATTCACTGCCCCGGCAGACAAAACCACCTCGCGCGCGGCTTTGACGACGGTGGATGTGCCCGCACGCTGAACCTTGGCCCCGACACAGCGCAGTTTGCCGTCGTCCGTCTTGTCAAAGACAAGCTTTTCGACCTGTGCTTCGGTCCAGATGGTCAAGTTGGGGCGTTGTTTGGCCGGGCGCAGGAACGCCTTGGATGTGTTCCAGCGCCAGCCGGACCGCTGGTTCACATCGAAATAGCCGACACCGGCATTGTCGCCACTGTTGAAGTCGTCGGTTTTCTGGATGCCGGTTTCCACCGCAGCATCGGCAAAGCTGTCCAGAACGTCCCAGCGCAGGCGCTGCTTTTCGATCCGCCATTCGCCGCCGTGGCCATGCATATCGGAAAACCGGCTGTTGTCACCGGTGACCGGATCGGCGCCATCATCCAGCTTGTAATGGTCTTCATGCGCTTTGAAATTGACCAGCGAATTTTCCCAGTTCCAGGCCTCCTCACCGGTCAACGCAGCCCAATTGTCGTAATCGCGCGCCTGACCGCGCATATAGATCATGCCGTTGATCGACGAACATCCACCCAGCGTTTTTCCGCGCGGATACAAAAAACTCCGCCCGTTCAAACCTTTGTCCGGCTCGGTCTTGTACATCCAATCGGCCCGTGGGTTGCCGATGCAGTAGAGATAGCCGACGGGAATGTAAATCCACGGATAGGTGTCCGGCTTGCCAGCCTCCAGAAGCAGCACCCGGTTCGCTGGATCCGCGCTCAACCGATTGGCCATCAAACACCCGGCAGAGCCGCCACCAATTACGATAAAGTCAAACCCGTTTGAAGCTTCGGACATAACGCCCCCCATCCATAAGTCATAGCATTGTCGACCGCGCAGACAGGGGGAGTTGATGAACCAGAAACCGCGTTTTGCCGCGTCGGCAAAAGCAGTTCGATCCGGTCACGTCCCCTCCCCGAACGCGAATTTCGATAAGCTTTGGGCGAGGGCCGCAAAAAAACCTAATGACAAATGCCACACAGTAATATTAGGAATTTTAATATGGATCGTTTCTCGAATATTAACAGCATCTTGGCCTTTGTGACCGTGGCACGAGAAGGGAGCGTTTCGCGCGCCGCCGAGGTTTTGAACCTGACGCAACCCGCGATCAGCCATCAGATAAAGCGGCTGGCCGAAGAGACCGGAATCGTCTTGTTCAACCGCACCGCCACCGGGCTCCGGCTAAGTCATGATGGTGCCGCGGTGCTGGCCAAGGCGGAACATGTTCTTGAATCAATGAACGATTTCCACCGCAGCGCACGGCGGCGTTCCGGTCGCATCAGCGGAAAGCTCAAGATCGGGACAATTGTCGATCCCGAATTCATCCGCCTGGGTCGGATGCTGGCACGCCTGCGCACGGAACACCCTGACATCGAAACCGAGCTGACCCATGGTGTCAGCGGCGATATTCTGGTCTGGCTGAAGCGCAACCAAATTGACGCCGGATTCTATCTGTGTGGTCCCACGGATCTGGCGCAGATGGGATCAGAAGTCGAAGATCCAATACATGCGATCAAGCTTGCAGACTTCAGCTATCGCATCATCGGTCCGGTCGGTTGGCAGAACAAGATCGAGAACGCCGACTGGACCTCGCTGGCGACGTTGCCCTGGATCGGCACACCGGACAGATCGGTGCATCACCGGCTTTTGGCCAAGGTGTATCAGGATCTCGATGAACGTCTGAACGTCGTTGCCCGTGTCGACCAAGAGGCCTCGATGCTGGAAATGGTGCGGTCTGGTATCGGGCTGAGCCTGTGCCGTGAATCCATTGCCCTGCACCAAAAACAATCCTTTGGCCTTGCGGTCTGCAACTCTGTTTCGGTGCCGGCCTGTCTGTGTTTCGTCGCATTGGACCGCCGCAAGGACAGCCCGGTGCTTACCGAGCTGTTCAATTTGCTGCAAAGCCTGTGGTAACGAGAAGTCCACTCAAGCCCCTGAAATAAAATCGCTTTCACCACTTGGCCGTCGAATTTCCGCAGCCAAATCAATCAATTTCCCGGCGCGCGCCTTTTGCGCAACCAGTGGTTTACCTCAGACCCGGGACACATCGCAGACCCTACATTCACAAAAGTTCTCACTGCCATAGCCGGGCGCTATTTGCGTGAAAACCGGGTTCGGTATTCCATGGACAAAATTGTTGTGTCCACAGGAGAGAAAAAATAAATCACTCAATCAAACGACTGAAAACCGGTGTTCTGGCGGCCTGCCTTGCGGCGCTTTCATCCACGACGGCGCTTGCCGCCGACGTGTCGGTGCGGCTGGGTCACGTCCTGCCGGAAAGCCACAGCTGGCATATCGCGGCGACCGGCTTTGCCGACGAAGTGACCGCCAAAACCGACGGCCGCGTCAAGATCGAGGTCTTTGCCTCGGGCCAGCTGGGCAGCGAAAAAGAGGTGATCGAAGGTCTGCAATTCGGCTCGGTTCAGGCCTGGCCTGATTGGATCGGGGTCGTTTCAGGCGATCGAGCCGCGCATGGGCATCATCGAAATGCCTTATGCCTGGGGCGCGCGGGATCAGGCCTTTGCCGCGCTTGACGGCGATCTTGGTGACGCGCTGGAAGAGATGCTGGATGCCAAGGGCATCAAGGTTCTGGGCTGGTGGGAAAACGGCTTCCGCAACATCACCAACAGCGTGCGCCCGATTGAAAAACCTGCCGATCTGGACGGTATCAAAATCCGCGTAACCCCGGACAAAGTGCGCCTCGCCACGTTTGAGGGCCTTGGGGCCGAACCCGCGCCGCTGTCGTTTGGCGAGCTGTATTCGGCGCTGCAACAGGGGGTATTTGACGCTCAGGAAAACCCGCTGGCGATCATCTATTCCTCGTCCTTCTTTGAGGTTCAGAAATACGTTTCGATGTCCGAACACATCTGGGGTGCGGCGACATTGACCATGTCCAACGCCACATGGAACAAGATTTCGCCAGAAGATCAGGCCATCGTGACCGAGGCCGCCACCAGCTGGGGCGCGCAACAGCGTGATATGGTTGCCGCCGCCAATGCCGAATTGGTCGCGCAACTGGAAGCCAAGGGCATGATCTTCAACGAGGTCGATAAAGCCGCATTCATCGAAGCGGTTGCGCCGATCTGGGAAGATCAAAAAGACGTCTACGGCGAAGATCTCCTGGCCATTTTGAATACCTACCGCAAATGAGCCTGCGTCCGGAAATAACAGAAGTTGCATCGGTGGAGCCGGTGCAACTTTATGACTTCAGCCAAAAGGTGCTGTTTTCCCCGGCAGCGCGCGGCGAAGGATTTATCAAACTCTCCGTCACCACCGGCAAAAAGGGCGCGAAATCCACCGCCCACAGCCATCCGCGCGACGAGGTGACCCTGACGCTCAAGGGCGAGGCGATCCTGCGCGCGGGCGGCGAAGAATACCACATGACCGAAGGCACGGCGGTGCGCCTGCCCCCCGGGCTCGATCATACGGTCGAGGTGATTTCCGATGAATGGGTCGTTGTCGCCGCCTATTGCGACGAATGCATGCTGTGCCGCGGCCCCGAAGGGATTTTGAAACCATGAAGCTTTCTACAGCGTCGCTTCGCGCGGCACATGTGATTGACCGCGTTGTACGCTGGATGGGTGCGGGGCTGGTTGGCGGATTTGCGGTGATGGTGGTCTACGTCGTGGCGTCGCGCTATCTGTTTTCCTCCACCCCGCGCTGGGCCGAAGAATTGCCGCGCCTGTTTCTGGTCTGGTTGACCTTTGTCGGTGCGGTGTCGGGATTTGTGCGCAGCACCCATTTCCGCGCCGGATTGCTGGATTTGATCGCCATGCCACCCGCGCTGCGCCGGGTGTTTGGCCTGTTGGCCGGGCTGGCCAGTGTGACGTTTCTGATCGTGTTGATGATCACCGGCGCACGGCTGACCGGGATCACATGGTCACATCAAACCACCGCTTTGTCGCTGCCCGTTGGGCTGTTCTACCTGTCTTTGCCGGTCTGCTGCGGTTTGGCGCTGGTCGGATTTCTGTTGAAAGGAGGCCGGGAATGAGCCTCGCCCTTGGCCTTCTTATTCTTGTATTCGTGCTGTTGGTGCTGATTGATGCGCCCATTGCCGTGGCGCTTGGCCTGTCGTCGATGTTTTACCTGTTGATTGCTGATACCGCGCCGATGATCGTGGTGGCCCAGCGGGCTGTGGCCGGCATCAACAGTTTCACTTTGCTGGCTATCCCACTGTTTTTGCTGGCGGGCCTGCTGATGGTGCATGGGGGCCTTGCGCCACGGATCATTGCGCTGTGTTCGGCGCTGATTGGGCGGCGCACCGGCGGTCTGGCCATGGTGATGATCATCGCCTGCATGTTGTTCGGCTCGCTCTCGGGCTCTGGTGTGGCGGATGTGGTGGCGATTGGCACAATGATGCTGCCCGCAATGCGCGATCAGGGCTATGCGCCGGGGTTCAGCGCCTCGGCCCTTGGCTGTGCTGGCTCACTTGGCACCGTCATTCCGCCGTCGATCGTGTTGATCGTTTATGGCACTGCCACCAACAGCTCAATCGGGCAGCTTTTCGTTGCCGCCATCATCCCCGGTATCCTGTTGGGGCTTGGTCTGATCCTCGTCGCATGGTGGATTTCGCGCAAAAATGGCTGGCAGGGTGGCGACCCTTTCACATGGGGCGAGCTTGGCCGCGCCGCCAAGGGCTCCATCCTGGCGATGCTGGCGCCGCTGATCATTGTTGGCGGCATCCGGCTTGGCTTTTTCACCCCGACCGAGGCGGCCGGCATCGGCGTGGCCTATGCGCTGTTCATCGGCGTCTTTGTGTACCGCGTGCTGACCCTGACGCTGTTGCTGCGGCTTCTGCGCGAAACCACCGAGATGACCGGCGTGATCCTGTTGGTGATTGCCTCGGCCTCCGTCTTTGGCTGGATTCTCGCCGCCGAACAGGTGCCTCAACTGGCGGTGTCCGGCATCACCCAGGCCACCGAAAGCGGCACCGTTGCACTGCTGTTGATGATGGCCATCCTGTTGATCCTTGGCACCTTCATGGAATCGATTGCGATCATCCTGATCCTTGCGCCGGTGTTCCTGCCGATCCTGCATCACTATGGCATTGATCCGGTCTATTTCGGCATCCTGCTGACCATCAACCTTGCCATCGGGGCCAATACGCCGCCGCTGGGCATTGATCTTATGGCCGCTTGCCGCGTCGGGCAAATCCCGCTCAGCGCCTCGTTCCGTTACCTCGTGCCGTTCCTTGGCGTGATGGTTGGCGTGCTGCTGTTGCTGGTGCTGTTCCCGGCGCTGATCACCGACCTTCCCTCCATTCTGTTCTGATCCGAACATCCAAGATGAAAGAGCATACACCATGCCGATGACCCCTGACGCCCGTGTGAACCTTGACCGGTTTTGGTCAACCATCGAAGCCTCTGCCGAAATCGGCGTGGGCCGTCCCGGTGGGCTGTCGCGGCTGACCTTGGGCGATGATGACAAGACCATGCGCGATCTGTTTCGCGAATGGTGTCTTGCGGCCGGCCTGTCGGTCGAGGTTGACGCCGCCGGCAATATCTTTGGCCGCCGCGATGGCACCGACAATGACCTGCCCCCAATCCTGATCGGCAGCCATCTGGACACCCAGATCAACGGCGGGCGCTTTGATGGTATCGCCGGGGTTTTGGCCGGGCTTGAGGTGATCCGCAGCCTGAACGACCTGGGCCATGTCACCAAGCGCCCCATTGTCGTGGTCGATTGGACCAACGAGGAAGGCGCGCGGTTTTCGCCGCCGATGGTCGCCTCGGGCTGTTTCATCGGCAAGTATGACATCGACTGGGTGCATGACCTGATCGGCGACGATGGCGCGCGGTTTGGCGATGAGTTGGAGCGGATCGGCTACAAGGGCGCGCGCGCCTGCAAAGCGGGTGAGATCGACGCCTATTTCGAACTGCACATCGAACAGGGGCCGATTTTGGACGCGGAAAACCGCCAGGTTGGCATTGTCACCGGCGGCTATCCGGTGCGCGGCATGCGCGCCTCTTTCAAGGGGCAGACATCGCACACCGGCCCCACCCCGATGGACCTGCGCAAAAATGCGCTGGCGGCGGGGGCGCGTTGGCTGACCGCTGTCGATGACATCGGCTGGGATTTCGCGGTGCTGGATGGCAAGGCCACAGCGGCGCGGTTGACCGCCTGGCCCAACAAACCCGGCATCCTGTCCGACACAGCCGAAGCGGTCTGTGACGTGCGCCACCCCGATCCAATCACCACCCGCGCCATGGCCGAAAAGATGCGCCGTGCTCTGTATGAATCCGCAGCCCGCTGTGGCTGTGAGGCGGTGATCGAAGACGAATGGGAATGGGGCGGCGACATTTTCGACCACGAGATGATCGACGGCATCCGGCAACAGGCGGTGCGCATGGACTATAACTGGCGCGATATTCAAAGCCAGGCGGGCCATGACGCCTATTTCCTGGCCACGCATTGCCCGACGGCGATGATCTTTGCGCCGTGCAAGAACGGCATCACCCACAACAACGAAGAAAGCTGCGATCCGGCGGATTTCGTGGCCGGGTTGAACATCCTTCTGCACGCCGTCGTGACGCGGGCCGATCGATGACCGCCCTGATCGGACATGCGGCGCTGGAATCGGCGCTGGACTGGCCGGCCCTGATCGCGGAATTGCGCGCGTGGTACAGGGCCGACACGGTCGAAGCGCCCGAGCGGCAGGTGTTGAGCATCCAACAACCGGACGGCAGCGAAGCGTCGCTGTTGATCATGCCCGCCTGGGTTCCGGGGCAAAACATCGGGGTCAAGGTTGTCACCTTCTTTCCCCAGAACGCGGACCAAGGCCGCCCCACCATCAACGCAGGCTATTTGCTGTTTGATGGCGCAACCGGCCAGATGCAGGCCGCGCTGGATGGGGACACGCTGACCGCGCGGCGCACGCCTGCGGCCTCGGCGCTGGCGGCGGATTACCTCGCCCGTGCTGATGCCAGCCGTCTTTTGGTGGTGGGCACCGGGCAATTGGCGGTGTCCTCGGCCGCCGCCCATTGCGCGGTCCGGTCCTATCGCGATGTCACGATCTGGGGCCGCACACCGGCAAAAGCCGCAAATATTGCCGCGACACTGCGCGATCTGGGGATCAATGCCACCGTTTCGGATGATCTTGAAACCGCATGTGGCGCTGCGGATGTGATCACCACACTCACCGCCGCCACCCAGCCGATCATTTTCGGCGACTGGCTGCGCCCCGGCACCCATCTGGATCTTGTCGGAGCGTTCAAAGCCGACATGCGCGAAAGCGACGACAGGGCGATCATGCAGGCCGAGGTTTTTGTCGACCACCGCAAAGGCGCGATGCTGGCGGGCGATCTGGCACAACCGCTGGACAGCGGGGCGATCACCGACAGCCATATTCTTGCTGACCTGTCACAGCTTTGTCAGGGCGCCCATCCGGGCCGCCAATCCGATGACGCCTTTACCGTCTTCAAATCCGCGGGCATGGCGCTTCAGGATCTGGCCGCCGCAACCCTGGCGGCGGATCAGCTCATCTCTGGGTAAAGCGCAATCAATTCCTGTGCCATCTGCACGAATTTCTGTTCCGACGGAGACAATTTCTCTGCCGGGGCATGAACCAGATAGACATCGGCCCCGATGGTTTCATCGGTGATTTCAAGCGGCCAAAGATTGCCCTCGCGGATGTCATTTTGCGCACAGGCCAGCGGCAGGATGCCAATACCGATCCCGGCGGCAATCATCCGGCGCACTTCTTCCATATTGGTGGAAAGCCCATTGATGCGATCACCCAGCCGCGTGCCTTCGCGCAGGACCGACATCGGCTCCAGGCCCATGCCTTCGGTGGCGCAGGCAAAAGAGATGAACGGTTCACGCTGAAGTTCACGCACCGTCACCGTGTCCTGACCAAACAGGGGATGTTCCGCGCCGCAGAACAGGCGAAATTCCTCGCGGAACAACCGGATAGACGTCAGATTGACCAGCGGTTTCGACAACAGACAAAACCCCAGACCAAGCCGACCCTGCTGGATATTGCGCACGATTGCCTGACTGTTCTGAATCTCGCTTTGGAAGACAACAGAGGGGTGGCGCTGATGAAACAGACGCAGCATTTCGTCCAGCATCGGCGACACCAGATCGCTGATGATCTGATAGCGCACCTGCCCGCGTTCATGGCCGTCTTCTTCGCCGACCACATGGGCAATCCGTTCGGCGCTATGAAAAATGTCGCGGCATTCCTGAAAGATCTTGTCCCCCGTCGGCGTCAGTTCAAACTGGCGGCTATCGCGGAACACCAACTGGCTGCCAAGCTGGGCTTCAAGCTTTTGCAAGGCATTGCTGACCGACGGTTGGCTCAGGCCCAGACGTCTTGCGGCCTTGGTAATGCCCTTTTCCTTGCCGATCATGTAAAACACACGCAACAGATTCCAATTCAGATCCGATTGCAAATTGCTGTTCATTGTTGATCTTTCGATTACACATCAGTATCGCCGTCAGTTGCGCCGGGGCTCCGGGCGCATCAATCATTACCCTACGCTATACGCGGCATACGCCCAAGCTATGCCGTAGATCTGTGCGAATTCCGGCAAGACGGCTACAACTGCACAAGTTTCCAGCAAGAAAGAGATCCAATGACCATCACACGTTTGCACCCCGGCCCCCGCATGAGCCAAGCCGTTGTTCACAACAATACCGTCTACCTCGCCGGTCAGGTGGGCACAGCAGGGGCAGATATTGCCACCCAGACACAGGATTGCCTTGACGCGGTGGACGCGCTTCTGGCCGAGGCGGGCAGCGACAAATCCAAGCTGTTGCAGGTGATTATCTGGCTGGCCGACATGGAAGATTTCGCCGCGATGAACGCGGTCTATGACGCCTGGGTCGACCCAGCCAACCCGGCCGCACGGGCCTGTGGCGAGGCCAAGCTGGCCACACCGGAATACCGGGTCGAGTTCATCGTAACCGCCGCCCTGTAACGCCGCCCTTTAGGGTCGCAGCGTAAAGATACACGCCAAAACAAGCGACCGGGTGGCCACCCGCCCGGTCGCGCAGATCCCCGCAAGGGCGGCTTTGAGCTCTTGCAGAGGACGCGGTTTGAATTCGCAGGGTGCCCCGCGACAGGCACACCCCGACCGGCCGGATCAGACGTGAAACGTCTTAATCATCCAACAGAATACGCGACGCATTGCCCGCGTCATCGTCATATTGGTCGGACCGCACGGTCCAAAGGAACGCCGCAAGGCCCAGCGCCCCAAGCACCAGCGAAACCGGGATCAGCACCACCAGAACGTTCATCTACAGATACCTCATCCTTTGGGCATTAAGCAGCACGGTGATCGACGACAGCGACATGGCCAGCGCCGCCGCCAGTGGCGTGGCAAAACCGGCCAGCGCGATTGGCACAGCGATGCAATTATAGATCGCGGCAATGGCAAAATTCTGTTGTGACAACCGCCGCGTGGCGCGGGCGATTTTCAGCACCAATGGCAGTTCGGCAAAGCTGTCTTTCAGCACCACGATGTCGGCGGCATTGCGCGATGCCTCCAGCGCTTTGGCAGGGGCAATTGATGCATGGGCGGCGGCCAGGGCACCTGTGTCGTTCAACCCGTCCCCGACCATCATCACGTGATGCCCCTTGGCCGCGTGATCCGACAGAATGCGCAGCTTGTCCTCGGGGCGCGCGTTTGCGGTCACCGGGATGTTCAGGGCGCGGGCCAGCGCGCGGGCCGGTTCGTCGCTGTCCCCGGTCACCACCTCTGCCGTCAGATCCAGCCCAGCCAGCGCGGTCGCCACGCCCGGACGCAGCGCATCCAGCGTTTCAATCTGCACCGGCTCTGCCGCGCCAAAGCGATAGCCAAGCCCGGCAAAAGACGCGCCCAGCCAGGCCCCCGCCCCAAGCGCACCGTTTCGCCCTGATAAAGCGCACAGAGCCCCTGCCCCGCGACCTCGGTTATCTCGGTCACCGTGGCGACCGGCGCGTCGTTCAACGCTGTCACCAATGCCTTGGACATTGGGTGATGCGATGTCTGCGCCAAGGCCCGCACAACGGAACGGTCGCGCATGTTCATGCCCAGTGGCAGGTCGATTGCCGGTTGGGTCAGCGTGCCGGTCTTGTCAAAGACCACATGATCGACCTCTGCCAACCGTTCCAGCGCGGTGGCGTGTTTGACCAGGAAGCCGTGTGAAAACAACCGGCTGATCGCGGCGGTCGACACCGCTGGCACCGCCAGCCCCAAGGCGCAGGGACAGGTGATGATCAGCACCGCGATCGCAATATTCAGCGCATGGCGCAGATCGCCGGTAGCCGCGACCCAGCCCAGAAAGGCCGCAAATGCCAACAGATGCACCGCCGGCGCATAGATCTGTGCGGCCCTGTCCGCCAGCGCGGTATAGCTGTTGCGGGCCTGTTCCGCGGTTTCGACCAGCGCCGCCATTTGCCGAAGCGAGCTGTCTTCGCCAACCGCGGTTGCCATGATCCTGACGGGCGCGGACAGGTTGACCTCTCCCGCTTGCAACATGTCGTGTTCCTGCACGTCCACCGCCGCGCTTTCGCCGGTCAGGATCGCACGGTCCATCAATGCAGTGGCATCCAAAAGCCGCCCATCAACAGGCACCCGCGCGCCGGTCGGCACCCAAAGCACATCCCCGACCGCCAGATCGGCAAGGTTGACCGTCTCGACCCGGCCATTGGTCTCACGCTCGGCGGTGTGCACCTCAAGCGCGTGCAATTCCTTGGCGGCGGATTGCGCAGCCGACCGGGTGCGGTGATCCATGTACCGCCCGATCAGCAAAAAAAACGTCAGCGACAGCGCGGCATCAAAATAGGCATGCGCGCCGCTGTTCAGCGTTTCATACAACGACATGCCCGCCGCCAGCAGGATGGCCAGCGAAATCGGCACATCCATGTTCAACCGGCCAACACGCAGGGCGGCCCAGGCATTGTGAAAGAAGGGCTGACCGGCATAAGCCACCACCGGCAGGGCAATCATCGCCGAGATCAGGTGAAACAGATCCCGTGTCGCATCCGTCGCCCCGGACCAGACCGCAACCGACAGCAACATCACGTTCATCATCGCAAAGCCGGCCACCGCCAACCGCGTCAGCAGCGCCCTGCCCTGATCGTCGCGCACCTTTTGCAGCGCCTCAAGATCCAGCGCATAGGCCTCGTAGCCAAGATCGCTCAGGGCGGACAAGACCTGAGCGGGGTCAATCGTGCCGGACACCGTCAGCCGTTTCAGCGACAGGTTCACCCGCACGCCGGTCACGCCGACCAGACCGCGCAAGCCGCCCTCGATCTTGCCGATACAGGCGGCGCAATGGATTGTCGGCAACGAAAATTGCAGCGCCGGACCTTGGGCCATTTCCGCAGCCAGGGGCGCGGCCGCACAGGCCGGACAGGCCGCGGTCACGACACCACCCGCACAATGATACGTTGCTGAAACAATGTGCCATCCTCGGCCTGTGCCGTCAGACGCAGGTTCCAATTGCCCCCGCCGCCTTGCACATCGGCCAGAAACGCCCGGCCATCAAAGGCAAACACAGGCTGTTGATCTTCGCCCACATGGGTGGCACGGCCAAAAACCGCCTTTGTGATCCGGGGTTGCACCGGGATGCCATCCTGCGAGATTTCAAGCCGCAGCTGGTCGTTTTCCAAGGTCGCCGCAACATCCCAGGCCAAGGCCTCTTGCGCGTTGCGCTGAACATCAAAGGTCTGGCTGGCGACATAGGAATTCTTGACCTCCAGCCCCGGAAAGGTGCGCACGGCCTGAAACGCCAGGGTCAGATTGACCGAAATGATGATGCCAAAAGCCAGCGCAAATGCGCCAAAGACATGCCAACCGGTGATCTTTTTCATCATTGAACCCTTCCATTGAATACGGTGGCCTGGCTGGCGCGGGTGGTGGTGTCACCATCCGTCGCCTCGACCCAAAAGCGGAAATCGGTCACGGCACGTGTTGCCGCCGGATCCTGCGGACGCGCGGTGACATAGACCCGTTGCAGATGGGTGCTGTCCGCCGCGACATTGACCGAATATGTGTTTTCCTGCCCCTCCAGCCTGATCCTCAGAATGTCGTCGCTGGTCAGGCTGAGCCGGAAATCACGGTCATCGCCGGATTTGTTGCGCAGCCGCACATCATAGATATTGCGGATCGCACCATCGGATTGCACGACATACACCGGATTGCGCACCGGGCTGACCGTCAGTTCGATGTCGGTTCGGATAAACAGGGCATAGATCAGCCCAACCCCGATTGCCGACCACAGCGCGGTATAGATCAAGGTGCGCGGGCGCAGAACATGACGCCAGATTGGTTTGGGCGGGTCGCCTGCCGTTCGGCGGCCTCGTCCGACAGTGCAAGATAGTCGATCAACCCACGCGGTTTGCCGATTTTGCCCATCACATCGTCACAGGCATCAATGCACAGCGCACAGGTAATACATTCCATCTGCTGGCCGTCGCGGATGTCGATCCCCATCGGACAGACATTGACGCAGGCCATGCAATCCACGCAATCGCCGGCGGTGCCGTCATGTTTCTTGCCGCGCGGTTCACCGCGCCAATCGCGATAGGCCACGGTGATCGTGTCGGAATCCATCATCGCAGATTGAATGCGCGGCCAGGGGCACATGTAGATACAGACCTGTTCACGCATGAAACCGCCAAAGACAAAGGTGGTCAGCGTCAACACCGCAATGGTGCCATAGGCAATTGGATGCGCCGAAAACGACCCAAGATCGGCCAGAAGGGTTGGCGCATCGGTAAAGTAGAACACCCAAGCCCCGCCGGTCGCGATGGAAATCAGCAACCAGACCGCCCATTTCACCAACCGCAATCGCCATTTGCGGAACGACCAATTGGCGCGATGCAGGCGCACCCGCGCATTGCGGTCGCCCTCGATCCAACGTTCGACCAGAATGAAAAGATCCGTCCAGACCGTCTGGGGACAGGCATAGCCACACCAAACCCGCCCCAATGCAGAGGTGAACAGGAAAAGCCCCAAGCCCGCCATGATCAACAGACCGGCCACGAAATAGAATTCATGCGGCCAGATCTCGATCCAGAAGAAATAGAAACGACGGTGCATCATATCGACCAACACCGCCTGATCCGGCAGGTTCGGCCCGCGATCCCATCGGATCCAGGGGGTCAGATAATAGATCGCCAGGGTCACCCCCATGATCCACCATTTCAGGCGGCGGAACATGCCGGACACCCGACGCGGGAAAATCGGCTCTCTGGCGGCATAAAGGCTTTGATTTGTCATGATGTTATCCTGTTCGCAGGCCCCTGATACGCGGGCCGGTGGGCGCTTGCCTTGATCTGGATCAAGCAAGGGCCCCGAAGCGGCGTCGTTTTGCGAACAGGACCGCTTCGGGGGTGGCTGCCGCGCATATGGCGGCCGCCAGTCTGTCTACTCGCCTCCTCCCAAGGAATGCACATAGACAGAAACAGCGCGAATATCGGCCTGACCAAGGCGTTGGCCCCAGGCTGGCATCACACCGTAGCGCGCATTGCGTACGGTTTCTTCCACTGTTTCACGACTTCCGCCATAAAGCCAGATCGCATCTGCCAAATTTGGCGCGCCCAGCTCGCGGTCACCTTGGGCCGTATCGCCATGACAGGCGCTGCAATTGTCGGCAAAGACCGTTGCCCCCTGTTCGGCCAGGGCCTTGTCAAAGTCCGGCGATGACAACCCATAGACATATTCAACCACGGCATGGATGTCTTCGTCTTCCAGCATGTCGCCAAAGGCCGGCATTTCGGAATAGCGCGCATCGTCGTCGGTGTCGTTGCGCACGCCATGGGCCACGGTGGCGGAAATGCTTTCGATGTCCCCCCCCAGAGCCAATCGTCATCCAGCAGGTTGGGATAACCGACCGCCCCCGCCGCACCGGCACCGTGGCACTGGCTGCATTGCGCACGAAACACCGATCCGCCGCGCGCCACCGCATAACGATGCAGATCGTCGCCAGCCGAAAGCGTGGTCAGATCTGCCGCCAACAGCGCCTCGACCAGGCCCTGGTTCTTTGCCTCATGCTCGGCAATATCGGTCGCCACCGCCGCACGGGTCGAATAGCCCAGAACCCCTGCCGTAGCACCGGAAATCATCGGCCAGGCCGGATAGGCAATGGTATAGCCAATGCCCCAGACAATCGTGGCGTAAAGTGTCCAGAGCCACCAGCGCGGCAAGGGCGTGTTCAGCTCTTCGATGCCATCCCAGCTGTGGCCGGTGGTTTCCGTGCCGGTTTCTTCATCCAGCTTCTTATCGGCCATCGGATTGTCCTTTCTGCACCATCGCCTGCGACCCTTCGGGGCAGGCATTCAGGTCGGAATTCAGGCTTGCCTGTGCGTCGTCGTCGCGAAACGGGATCATCTGGGCTTCGGTTCTGGCGGCGCTTTGGCTGGGCAGATAGGCCCAGATCATCACCCCGAGAAAGAACAGGAACATCGCCAGCAAAACCCAGCTGTCGGCAACTTCCCGCAAGAGCGTATAGGTATCCATCATCTGCCCCTTTAACGGCTTGCGTCTGGTGTGAAGGTTGAAAAATCGACCATGGTGCCCATGACCTGAAGATAGGCAATCAGGGCATCCATCTCGGTCAGGGCCGATTGCCCTC
>NZ_JALIEC010000015.1 GCF_022867865.1 Phaeobacter sp. J2-8
TGCCGATTTCATGCGGCCCTATGATCTTATCGAACGTATTCTGACCCGGCATGAGGGACGATACAAACTGTTGGCCCGGTTGGGAAATGAGGCCGAGGATGGCATCAATGCCCTGCTGTCACAGGCGCTGGCCTATGAGGCGACAGAGGTGCCCAGCCTGACCGGCTTCCTGATCTGGATGGAAACCGACGATCTGGAGATCAAACGCCAGATGGACAGCGCCGGCGACCGCATTCGGGTCATGACGGTACATGGTTCCAAAGGTCTGGAGGCGCCGATTGTGATCCTGCCGGATACCGGCAAATGGCCGTTGCAGCATCGGGATGCCTTGCTGGCGATGGATGACACAATGGTGTGGAAAACCGCCGCAGGCGACAGCCCTGCCGCGATGGCCGAAGCGCTGGAAGCGGCCAAGGAAAAACAACGACAGGAACGTGATCGCCTGCTCTATGTGGCGATGACCCGTGCCGAAGTCTGGTTGATGGTGGCCGCTGCGGGCGATTTGTCAAAGGATGATCCGACCTGGTATCAATCGGTGGAGGCGGCAATGAAATCCGCCAATGCCGAACGCCATGATTTTGGCTTCGGTGAGGGCCTGCGGTATGAAAGTGGCGATTGGCCGACACTTGCCACGGTGCGCGACGTCCCAGAGGAGGCCCGCCCCGCGTCGTTGCCCGATTGGGCCACCCGGCCCGCAACGCCGCCACCGCCCCTGCCGGTGACGCTGTCGCCCTCGAAACTTGGCGGGGCACATGCCTTGGCCGGTGAGGCCGGGCAGGATGAAGAGGCTGCAAAACGCTATGGCACTCTGGTGCATGACGCGCTGGAACGGCTGGCCGACCTGCCGCCAGAGGCCCGCAAATCACGCAGCGAAGACCCGGAACAGGCCCGCGCCATGGACGAGGCTTGCGCGGTACTGGACGCTCCGGCGTTGGCGCCCCTTTTGCCCCCGGAACCCTGGCCGAAGTGGCGGTCAGCGCCGATGTCGCGGGATTGGGGCGGATGCATGGGGTGATTGACCGGCTGATTGTCGAAGAATCGCGCATTCTGGCGGTGGATTTCAAAACAAATGCGGTTGTCCCGGCGCGCGCCCAGGACACGCCAGAGGCCCTGTTGCGCCAGATGGGCGCCTATGCTGCAATGCTTAAGCAACTCTATCCAAACCATGAAATCGCCACGGCGATCCTGTGGACCGCTTCGGCCGCGTTGATGCCACTGCCACACGATCTTGTGACGGCGGCCTTGGGGCGCACAACATCACCTTGACGCGCTGCAGCGTGATACCTAGGTTTTCCACCCAAGCCCCCGATAGACGACTCACTCAGGAGAAGACCAATGGCCACAGTTGCCGTAACCGACGCGACCTTTGACGCGGAAGTCAAAGAATCCGATGTCCCCGTAGTGGTGGATTTCTGGGCCGAATGGTGTGGCCCCTGTAAGCAAATCGGCCCCGCGCTCGAGGAACTTTCGGCGCAATACGGCGACAAGATCAAGATCGCCAAGGTTGACGTAGACAGCAACCCCAACACCGCCGCCGCAATGGGCATCCGGGCATTCCCGCGCTGTTCCTGTTCAAGGACGGTCAGGTTGTGTCGAACAAGACCGGCGCCGCGCCCAAGGCCGCGCTGCAAAGCTGGATCGACGAATCGCTCTAAGCTGAGGTCGCGCCAAACGCGCGTTCTGCAATGATTTTGAGGCGCTCAAACTCGACAAGAGCTTGGGCGCCTTTTCTGTTTGACGTGCGGTTCCAATCGGTAAGCAGCTGAATACGCAACAGGAACTGCACGCCCGGATCGTCGGGACCGACGAAATCATACCCGTCGAAAAACGCTGTGATCGCTTTGGGTGGCAGCAGGTGACCATCGGGAATCGCCGTCAGGTCCGCCGCCGTTACCGCATAATTCAGCAGCAACCGGGCAATATCATATCCCACCGGCGCGTGGCTGATGGGCATGAAATCATAGCCGGCAACGTCTTTGCCATCGATCAGGATGTTGTGGCAGTTCATATCGCCGTGTTTGGCCGCAACCCGGCTTTCGCGACCTTCGTGATCGGCGACAAAATCCTGAACAAGATGTGCCAGCTGGATAAATCTGTCTTGGCCGCGAATGCGCCGTTCGCCCGCCGTCATCTGGCCCGCAAGGTGCAGCATGTGCCTGGCCATGAAGCGGGGTTGAAACCGGCGGTTTTGTTGAAAAGTGCCGCGATGATACGCGGCAAGCCAACGCCCGGCCTGGCGCAGATAGGGCTGGTGATCTTCGTGGGTCAGGCAAAGATCGCGCAGGGTGTCACCCGGTTGAAATGTCATCAAACAGGCCTTGATGTCGCGATCTTCCGCCAAAATACGCGGCACCGTGACCCCCGGCACGGGTCCACCGCCCGTTGCGCCAAATGTTGCGCATCCAGCATGCCATTGAATTCGCTGGGATCTTCGGGTCGAAACACCTGTTTCAGGATCAGGGGCGCCTGCCCCGGCGCATCAAACCGCATCACCAGATGAAGCCGATCAGGATTGTCCTTCATCCAATGGCGCGTATGGGCATAGGCCCGCGCATCAAACCCGGCTTGCTCGGCGAGATGGTTGAAAACCTCTTGCGCCAGCTCTTGCAGATCAGAAAACGCGTTCAATTCCGGTCCTTTCCCCTGTACACCCTTGCGAAGCCTCAGGCCCATTCACAAGTACTGGCTAAACGGAGATCTATCCATGCAAGAAAACGAGTTCCCCGGCTGGCACGGCACCACGATCATTGGCGTCAAAAAGGGCGGCAAGGTGGTGATTGCCGGTGACGGCCAGGTCAGCCTTGGCCAAACCGTGATCAAGGGCACCGCGCGCAAGGTGCGCCGCATTTCGCCCGGTGGGTCTGATGTGGTCTGTGGCTTTGCCGGATCGACGGCGGATGCCTTTACCCTGCTGGAGCGGCTGGAGGCCAAGCTGGAAAGCACCCCCGGCCAACTGGCGCGCGGCTGTGTCGAACTGGCCAAGGACTGGCGCACCGACAAATACCTGCAGAAACTGGAGGCGATGCTGATTGTCAGCGATGGCGAGCAGATGTTCGTGATCACCGGCGCGGGCGACGTGTTGGAACCCGAACATGATGTCACCGCCATTGGATCGGGCGGCAATTACGCGCTGGCCGCCGCACGCGGGCTGATGGAAACCGATTTTTCCGCCGAAGAAATTGCGCGCAAGGCGATGGCGATTGCCGCCGACATCTGCGTCTACACCAATGGCAACCTGACGGTTGAAACGATTGGGGGCTGATCGGGTTTTCGCCGAAAACCCGCCCCTCAAACGAAAGGACCCCCATGACCGACCTCACCCCCCGCGAAATCGTTTCCGAACTCGACCGGTTCATCATTGGCCAGGCCGACGCCAAGCGCGCCGTGGCCGTGGCGCTGCGCAACCGCTGGCGGCGCAAGCAGCTGTCGGATGATCTGCGCGACGAAGTGTACCCGAAAAACATCCTGATGATCGGCCCCACCGGCGTCGGCAAGACCGAGATCAGCCGCCGTTTGGCCAAGCTGGCGAAAGCGCCGTTCATCAAGGTCGAGGCGACAAAATTCACCGAGGTCGGCTATGTCGGTCGCGATGTCGAACAGATCGTGCGCGATCTGGTGGATGCCGCCATCCTGCAAACCCGCGAAATGATGCGCGAAGACGTCAAGGCCAAGGCCCATCAGGCCGCCGAAGACCGCGTGATCGCCGCAATTGCCGGGGAAGACGCCCGCGACGGCACCCGCGACATGTTCCGCAAAAAGCTGAAGGATGGCCTGCTGGATGATACAATCATCGAGCTGGAACTGACCGACACCTCCAATCCGATGCCGACAATGGACATCCCCGGCCAGCCCGGCAGCCAGATGGGCATGATGAACCTCGGCGATATCTTTGGCAAAGCCTTTGGCGGCCGTACCGTGCGCAAACGCATGACGGTGCGCGAAAGTTATGACATTCTGATTTCCGAAGAGGCTGACAAGCTTCTGGATGATGAAACCGTGACCAAGGCCGCGCTGGAATCGGTGGAACAGAACGGCATCGTGTTCCTGGACGAGATCGACAAGGTCTGCGCCCGCAAAGAGGCCCGCGGCGGGGATGTTTCGCGGGAAGGTGTGCAGCGCGATCTGTTGCCATTGATCGAAGGCACAACCGTCAGCACCAAACATGGCGCGGTCAAAACCGACCATATCCTGTTTATCGCGTCCGGCGCGTTCCACATTGCCAAGCCATCGGACCTTTTGCCCGAATTGCAGGGCCGTTTGCCGATCCGAGTGACCCTGCGCGCCCTGACCGAAGACGATTTCGTCCGCATCCTGACCGAAACCGACAACGCCCTGACCCTGCAATATACCGCGCTGATGGGGACCGAAGAGGTCACCGTGACCTTCACCGATGAAGGCATCGCCGCGCTGGCAAAGATCGCCGCAGAGGTCAATGAAAGCGTGGAAAACATCGGCGCCCGCAGGCTCTATACCGTGATGGAACGGGTGTTCGAGGAGCTGAGCTTTCATGCCCCTGATCGCAGCGGACAATCGGTCACGGTGGACGCGGAATTCGTGGAAAAGAACCTCGGCGAATTGACCCGATCCACAGATGTCAGCCGCTACGTGCTCTGATCACGACCGATGCCCCGTCACAACAGTCACAACTGGCGGGGCATCTTTCGATCGGCGCGTTACACCGCCGACCAGCGTTCCGCCATCCGGGCATTGTCCATCCCCCAGAGACCGCCAATGCGGTCCGGCGTGGTGATCCGGCTGGACACCGCCTCTACCCAATTGGCAAACATCGGGATCACAACCCCACCATCGTCACGCAACATCATCTGCATCTCGCCATACATCGCATTGCGCTTGCCGCTGTCGATCTCGGACCGAGCGGCCAATAGAAGCTGTTGAAAACGTTTGTCTTCCCACTGGCTTTCATTCCACGGTGCGCCAAATGCATAGGCGGTCGCGAACATCCAATCCTCTGTTGCGCGCCCTGACCAGGCCCCGGCACAGAACGGCGTATTCCGCCAGACCTGCGCCCAATAGGCCGTTGGCGGATGATCCACCACATTGATATGTATGCCCGCAGACCGCGCTGCACCCTGATAGAGCCGCGCCGCATCAACCGCGCCGTCAAAGGCCGCCGTCGACACCGTCAGGTCGATATTCAGCGAGGTCAATCCGGCCTTGGCCAGATAAAAGGCCGCCTTGTCCGGATCATACGGCAATTGCGCCAGATCAGCCGCGAAATACTGATTTGCCGGGCCAATCGGACTGTCGTTGCCAATATGGCCATGCCCCAACAACACGCGATCCACCATGTCCTGGCGATCAATCCCGTATTTCAACGCCCGGCGCAGATTGATATCATCAAACGGCGCGCTGCCGCTGCGCATGGGAAAGGTGAAATGCCGATTGCCGGTGGTTTCGATCAATCGCAGCGCCGGGTTATTTGACACGCGCGCCGTATCCGCCAGATCGACACGGTTGATCGCATCAACCTGACCGGACTTTAGCGCATGCATCCGCGCCCGCGCATCGTTCAGCGCAATGAACTCGACCTCATCAAACCAACCGGCCTTGCCGTCCTTGTAATGGCTGTCCACGCGTTTTCCGATGAATCGCACGCCGGGTTCGAACCGCACCGCCCGATACAATCCGGTGCCAATACCCTGCGCCATCGCCAAGTCGACTTGGCCCGCCGGATATATCAGCAGGTGATAATCCGAAAGGAGATACGGCAGATCGGCATTGCCGGTCGCCAGGGTAAACTGCACCTGATGGCTGCCCAGTTTCTTGATCTCGGTCATCGCCGCAACAATGGGCCGCGCTGCGGAATCCGATCCCGGCGCAACATGCAATTGCAGCGATTGAATGACATCATCGGCGCCAAACGGCTTGCCGTTATGGAACGTTACGCCCCGGCGCAGATTGAAAATCCAGCTGCGGGCATCTGTGCTGGCCTCCCAGCTTTCGGCCAGTTCGCCAACCAATGTGCCGTCGGCGCGCACCTCGGTCAGGGTGTCAAACACCGCGCCCTGCCCTGCGGCCTGCATGAAGATGTCGTTGTGGCGCCGCCCGTCCCAGCCATCGGTCGGATCTGCGCCCGCCAGCCCAACCCGAAGCCGCCCGCCACGCCGGGTTTCCGCCTGCAGCGACAGGCCAGACGCCGCAAGCACACCGGCGGCGGCCCCCTTGCGCAGCAATCCCCGTCGCGTCAATCGTGTCATGTCAATCTCTCCAGGGCGGGCCCCGGCCAAATCTACCGGGTGACAGCGGCCAGCATGACAGCGGCAAGAAGATTTGACCAGCAAAGCCTTGCGGCGCGCGCGGCCTTCGATGGGTATTGCGGGATACGGCCTAACTTTCCGCCAATTGATCCATCACCCGCACCAATTCCTCGCTGATACCGGGTTCCGACATGGCATGGCCCGCATTACGGATCATCCGCAATTCCGCGTTTGGCCAGCGTTGCGACAATTTCCAGGCCGTATGCGGCGGACAGATCATGTCGTAGCGGCCCTGAACAATCACACCGGGGATATGGGCGATACGGTCCATTTGATCCAGAATTTGACCATCATATTCCAGAAACCCGGCATTGATGAAATAATGGTTCTCCAACCGCGAAAACGCCCGGGCATATCCACCGGGCGGCACGCCGCTTTGACCAGAAGATTGAACCGAGGCGAGGGCATTTTCCCAAGCCGCCCAAGCCTGCCCATAACGGGTTTCCTCGACCAAATTGCCGGAAAACAGCCGCTTGTGATATGCGGCAATCATATCGCCGCGCTCATCCTCGGGAATCAGGCTGGCAAAACGCGCCCAGGTCTCTGGCCAGAATTGCCCGGCACCGCCGCCATAAAACCAGTCCAACTCCGCCTGGGTCATCAGAAACACACCGCGCAACACCAGTTGGCGCACCGCTTCGGGATGCGCCTGGGCATAGATCAGCGCAAGCGTCGCCCCCCAGGAGCCCCCAAACACAATCCAATTGTCGACCCCCAGCGTGTGGCGAATACGTTCGATATCCGTCACCAGATGCCAGGTGGTGTTGTGACTGACGCTGGCATTGGGCTGTGATCTGCCGCAGCCCCGTTGATCAAACAGGATCACCCGGTAAACGTCAGGGTCAAAATACCGCCGCATCCCCGGGCTGCATCCGCCACCCGGGCCGCCGTGCAACACCACAACGGGAATGCCAACCGGATTGCCCGATTGCTCCACATAGATCTTGTGGCCGTCGCCTACATCCAGCATCCGCTGATCAAACGGGTCGATCGGCGGATAGAGAAATTGCGCTGCGCGTTTTTGACCTGAGAATTTGTCCATGACTTTCTATATGAGACAGAAGCACCGATTGACCATAGCGAGGACACCATGCCAGAGGCCACTGTAACCGTCGACCCCGCGGAAATCGCTAAATTCGAAGCAATGGCCGCCGAATGGTGGGATCCGAACGGCAAATTCAAACCGTTGCATATGCTCAACCCCTGCCGTCTGGATTACATCACGACACAAATCGCGGCGAATTTGGGCGCGATCTGAAATCACCACGCCCCTTTGCCGGGCTGCGTATCCTCGACATCGGCTGTGGCGGTGGGCTGTTGTGTGAACCGATGGCCCGGCTTGGCGCAACAATTACCGGCGCGGATGCCGCCGCCGGCAATATCCCCGTGGCCCAGGTCCATGCCGACCAACAGGGTCTGGAAATCACCTATCGCCATATCACAGCCGAGGCACTGGTCGACGAAGGCGCGCAATTCGACGTCGTTCTGAACATGGAAGTGGTGGAACATGTCGCCGATCCGCTTGCCTATTTGACCGCCTGTCAGCGGCTTCTGCGCCCCGGCGGGATCGAGATCTGTTCCACCATCAACCGCAATCCCAAAAGCTTTGCCATGGCCATTATCGGCGCGGAATGGGTGATGCGCTGGCTGCCCAAAGGCACACATGATTGGGCGAAATTCATAACGCCGGACGAACTTTTTGATCTCCTGGAAAAATCGCATGTGACGCCGGTTGATCGCAAGGGGTTCGTCTTCAATCCGATCACCTGGCAATGGTCGCTCTCGGCCAGCGATCTCAGCGTCAATTATGTCACCACCAGCGTAAAGCCCGCCTGACATCACCGGGCTCACTGAAGACACAGGTGCCCTGAATACACGGGGTCCCGCACTTCTTCTGTTCAAAAATATCCTGGGGGAAGGCCATCGGCCTGGGGGCAAAGCCCCCCGTTCTTCCACTGCGGCAAAGCCCCCCGCCTTTCCCTGCGGCAAAGCCCCCGTCGTCCTTTGCGACGAGGCCCTGCTAGCCCTCTTCTTCCAACTTCAGACGCAAGTCGCGCAGGATGGGCAGGGCGGCGCGCACCTTGTCCGCGCCCAGATCCGCGACCAGTTCCGTGATCAATGGCGTGATTGCCTCAAGCGCCGCATCGCGGGCCTGCACCCCTGCCGGGGAAATCGTCACCAGTTTCGACCGCGCATCATCCCAATCCGGGCGGATATGCACATAACCGGCGATTTCCAGCTTGTTCAACGTGTTGGTCATCGCCCCACGGGTCACATGAAAGGATTTCGCCAATTGCGCCGGCGTGCGTTCCTGTTTGAACCGCGCCAGATGGTTCAGAACCGAAAAATGCGAAAGTTCCATTCCCTTGGGCAACATCCGGCTCAGCCGGTTGCGCAGCATCTGATCGGCTGTAAACAACTCGGAAAACAGCGCAACAGCCAAGGAATTGGCGTTTTGATCGGC
This sequence comes from Phaeobacter sp. J2-8, assembly GCF_022867865.1. Taxonomy (GTDB): domain Bacteria; phylum Pseudomonadota; class Alphaproteobacteria; order Rhodobacterales; family Rhodobacteraceae; genus Marinovum. The sequence continues at coordinate 8,743 of NZ_JALIEC010000015.1, forward strand.
CATCAGGGCCCCTTGAATTTTCGGTCGTGGGTTAAGGCGGGCACCTGCCCGCGCGCTTTGTCCACTGCTTCGCGGTCAAGGTCAACAAAGACAATGTCAGGTTCTTCTCCCGCCTCGGCCATGACCACGCCCCAAGGGGACACCGCCATCGAATGCCCATAGGTGCGCCGCGCCTTGCCCTGACGGATCTGATGCTGCCCGCATTGCGCCGCCGCCAATACCCAGGCGCCGGTCTCTATGGCCCGCGCTTGCAAAAGCGCCTGCCAATGCGCAGCCCCGGTCACCGGTGAAAACGCGGATGGCACCAAAAGAACCTCGGCCCCGGCCTGGGCCAAGGCGCGGTAAAGATAAGCAAACCGCACATCGTAACAGATGCTCATCCCGATCCGGGCAAATGGCGTGTCTACAACCACGGCTTGGTCCCCGGGGCGGTATCCGGCGCTTTCCCGATAGGTCTCGGTCTCACTGACCTGCACGTCGAACATGTGAATCTTGTCATATCGCGCCGCAATGCCACCATCGGGGGCAATCAGAAACGACCGATTGGCGAAACGGCCATCGGGATCATCGGTTTTCAACGCAAGCGAACCAATCGAAAGCCATATCCCGCGCCGCGCCGCCAGATCGCGCAATCCGGTCAGCGTGTGATCATCGGCTTCGTGCTGCAACACGTTCATCTGATGTGTGCGACTGGTCGACACACAATTCGTCACCTCCGGCGTCAGGACGAATCCGGCGCCGTCCTCGACAGCCCGGTCGATCATCGCGGACGTGGTGCGCAGATTTTCAACCGGGTCATCAGTGGACGACAATTGCAGCAGCGCCGCCCGCATCACGCGGCTTTCAGCAACGGATCAAGCTTGCCCGCGCGATCAAGCGCAAAAAGGTCATCACAGCCGCCGACGTGGATATCGCCGATAAAGATCTGTGGCACGGTGCGACCGCCATTGGCGCGCTGGATCATTTCGGGTTTGCGATCCGGGTTGGCCAGGACGTCAATTTCGCTGAACGCCGCGCCTTTCTGTTTCAAAAGCCGTTTGGCCGCGTGACAAAAACCGCAGAGCGGCGAGGTGTAGATTTCAATAGTGGACATGATGCGTTCCTTTACGATCTTGTCCGTAACTTAGTCGTCCCGGCTCACCCTTGCCAGTGCGCCAATGCAGAGCGGACCTGCACCTGACGCACGAAGCACCTCTGCACAGGCGCCAAGGGTCGCCCCGGTGGTCAAAACATCGTCAATCAGCAACACTGGCCGCCCGCCCGCCACGCGGCCGCGCCGCCCCCGATGCATCTGGATCGCCCCGTCGAGGATCTTGCGCCGTTCTGCGCCGCTGAATCGGTCAAGACTTCGGGTGCGGCGCACTCGTTTCAACAGATCCGGGCAATAGGCCAACCCCAATTCCCGCGCCAATGATTCGGCCAGCAGGGCGGATTGATTGTATCGCCGCGACATCATCCGCATCCAATGCAGGGGCACCGGCGCCACCAACATATCCGGCAGGATCAGGGGCCCGACCGCCCGCGCCAGCCATTTTGCCCCCACCGGGGCGATATCCTGACGGTCATTGTGTTTCAGCCCCATCACAATCCGCCGCCCGTTGTCGCGATACAACAACGCCGCCCGCCCCCGATCCCAGGCAGGCGGCGCAGAAATGCAGGAATCACAATGGGCAATCTCTTCTGTATTCTCGCCGGGCAGGGGCACGCCGCAGCAATCACAGACCAATCCACCGGTAAACGGTGTATCGCGCCAACAGGCCCCACACAGACCAAAGTCGGTTTCAACCAGATCCCGACAGATCAGGCATTGGGACGGATAGACAACCCGCAAGGCCGTTTGAACAATCTCACTCATACCACTATCTAGGCCCCTATGCAGCCCCGTCTCACTGATCCTGCGGCTTTGATCCGCAACCGTCGCCGCGCCTCTTTGGATGCGCTGTTCCTGTTTGAATCTGCGCGCGAAGATCTTGAAGATCGCCTCAGCTTGGTTAAGAGAACCTTTACCGCGCCAGCAATTGTCACCGGGCAGCCGGAGATCTGGGGCAATCTGGCGGAAAACACCCGCATTGTTGCCGATGACGACACATTGCCGCTGGAGCCCGGCGCGCATGACGCGATTTTGCACAGCCACAGCCTGCATTGGGCCAATGATCCGGTGGGGCAGCTGATTCAATGTCGCCGCGCATTGAAACCGGATGGATTCTTTTTGGCGTCGCTGTTTGGCGGTCAGACCTTGCAGGAACTGCGTGCCTGTCTGGCCAGTGCCGAGACCGAGCTGACCGGCGGGCTGTCGCCGCGCATCGCCCCCATGGCCGAGATTCGCGATATGGGCGCGCTGTTGCAGCGTGCCGGATTTGCCCTGCCGGTGGCGGATGCCTTTCGATTGACGGTGACCTATGAAACACCGCTGCACCTGATGCGCGAACTGCGTGCCATGGGCGAGGGCAATGCGCTGGACGCACGTCTGCGCCGCCCAACCCGGCGCGCGGTGTTGTTGCGGGCAGCGGAGCTTTACAGCCAGCTTCACGCCCAGCCTGATGGCCGTATCCCGGCAACATTTGAATTCATCGTCCTGACCGGATGGGCCCCCGATGACAGCCAGCCAAAGCCGCTGCGGCCCGGATCGGCCAAGGCGCGACTGGCGGACGCATTGAAAGTACCGGAAACCAAGCTGAAAGATTGACCCAACCAGCCACAGGGTTATCTGTCGCTAAATCGACATCGCGGAGACCGAAATGCCCGACACACGCCCAGCCAACAGCCCGGCTGATCATCCCGCCCTGCCGCCACGAAAAATTGGTGTCTTGCTCGCCAATCTTGGGACGCCGGATGGCACCGACTATTGGTCGATGCGTCGGTATCTGGGCGAATTCCTGTCGGACAAGCGCGTGATTGATTACCCGACCTGGAAATGGCAGCCGCTGTTGCAGTTGATTATCCTTACAAAACGGCCGTTTACCTCGGGTGCGGCCTATCGGACGATCTGGAACAACGAAGCGGATGAAAGCCCGCTGATGACCATCACCAAGGATCAGACCGCCGCGATTGCCACCAGAATGGCGGACCAGTTCGGCGACAGCGTGATGGTGGATTTCTGTATGCGCTACGGCAACCCGTCGACCAAATCAAAGGTGCGGGCGATGGTCGAGGCAGGATGCCACAAGATCCTGTTTTTCCCGCTTTATCCGCAATATGCCGGCGCGACATCGGCCACCGCAAATGACGCGTTCTTTCGGGCGTTGATGGACGAAAAATGGCAACCCACGGCGCGGGTCGTCGACCCCTATTTCGAACATCCTGCCTATATTGATGCACTGGCGCAGTCGGTTGAGCGCAAATATACCAGCTTGGACCAACGGCCCGACATCCTTATCTGCTCTTACCACGGCTTGCCGCAGCGGTATTTGCTGGAAGGTGACCCCTATCATTGCCAGTGCCAGAAAACGACGCGGCTGTTGAAGGAACGGCTGGGCTGGGCCGATACCGACATCAAGACCACCTTCCAATCGCAATTTGGCCCCGAGGAATGGCTGAAACCCTATACCGTGGAAGAGGTTGCGCGCCTGGCCCGCGAAGATGGCAAAAAGAATATCGCGGTCATCGCCCCGGCCTTTTCTGCGGATTGCATCGAAACTCTGGAAGAGATCAACGAAGAGATCCGCGAAAGCTTCGAAGAGGCCGGTGGAGAAAAATTCACCTATATCCCCTGTTTGAACGACGATCCGGCCCATATTGATGCGCTGTCGCAAGTGATTTCTGAAAATCTGGCTGGCTGGACGGTATGAGCGCGCTGCATCTGGGCACGGTCAAGATTCCGGTCACCGATCTGGCGCGATCGCTGCCGTTTTACTGTGATGCCCTTGGGTTGTCTGTGTTGTTCACCGTCGAAAAATACGGCTGGGTCCAGCTTTCCGGCGGACAATTTGGCATCGCGCTATACGAGATCGGCAAATCCGACACCAGCAGGGCACCGGGCGGTGATCTCGATTTTCATATGATTTGCGAAGATCGCGCGACCACCCTGGCCCGGGTGCGCCGACAGTGCCCTGATGCGGCATGGGCGGATCATGTCAGCGGGGCCTATGTGCTGCGCTTTGCCGACCCGGACGGCAATCAGCTGCATATCTTTGCACGTGGCGAGAATGAGGATGACAGCCTGAAAACCTATCCCCAGACATAGAAAAAGCGGCGCCGAGGCGCCGCTTTTCCTTGTAGATGTCAGTCCGAATTACTCGGAAGCTGCAACTGCGATAACAACAGCAAGCAGGATCAGCGGGACAATGATGCCAGCCGACGAAGATGCTTGTGCAGTTTCTTCAACGATCACCGGTGCTTCGATGATGACGTCGTCTTTTGCATAGGAACCAGCGAATGCTGTCGATGCTGCTGCGGACAGTGCCGCTGCGAGTGCGAGTTTCTTCATAATCATATCCTCCAGATATTCACCTGCCGCTCATACCAAACTGGTTGCGGCAAGCACCCAAGACTTACCTCGTACTTTTTCTTTGCAGCTATTCTGGCGAAATGCAAACCGATCTTTGCATGTTCTCGCCGCGCCGCCGCCACATGTCGTCAAATTAGCAACACTTGAGTGCCCACTTTTGTCTGGGCGAAAAGCTCGGAGATATGTTGGTTGTAAAGACCGATACAGCCGTTCGAAGACCGGCGTCCGATTTTGCGTGTGTCGTGCGTTCCGTGGATACGGTAATACGTCCAGCTCAGGTAAAGCGCGTGCGTTCCCAGAGGGTTGTCAGGGCCTGGGCCAACAAAGTCCGGCCATTCGGGATTGCGGATTTTCATCGACGGGGTGGGGCGCCACGACGGGCCTTCCACCTTGCGCACCACCGACGTGCGGCCGCGGCGCGTCAGATCCTCTGTCAGGGGAACCGAGGTTGGATAGAGCTTGTAGGTCGTGCCATTGGCCGACCAATAATGCAGCGCCCGGCTGGTGATATCGACCAGAATTGCGCCATTGCTGAGATCGCTGAAATAAGGCCGCCAATCCAGCGACCGAAAGCTGGAGATATTGCGGCGCACGGCGTGCGAAATATCGCCCTCAAGCTCGGTGCTGCCGTCGTTCTGGGCCAAGACCGGGGTTGCGGCCATTGCAGCAGTCCCCGCCAGAAAGGCCCGTCTGTTCCATTTTTGTGTGGATGGTGTCTTCATATCCCACTCCCTGGGTATGCTGCATTGATCACAGTTATTTTAGTGCGCGAAAGCCGCAGTCGCAAATCAAACCACTGTCAAGACGCGGATCATCGCCGAGGTGGGTTTGAAAGGTCACTTTTTTCCGGCTAAGTCTCGCGTAACCAAATTATTGGATGGTCTCACCGATGAAACGTCTTGCTGCACTTTTGCTTCCGCTTGTTCTGATTCTTGCGGCCTGTACGACGACACCGTCGTCCACGACGCCGACCCTGGGCCCGGACGGCAAGCCGCTGCCAAAGGTGTACAATCTGGGGCCGGGGGCAGAGGGACGGGTTCAATTCCGTATGCTTGATTCGATCAATGCATTGCGCCAGGCGCGCAGCCTGCCACAGGTGTCGCTGAATGCCGCGCTCAACGCTGCGGCCGCGACCCATGCGCGCGACATGTCGGTGCAAAACCGCCCCTGGCATTTCGGATCGGACGGATCATCGCCGATCGACCGGGTGGCGCGTGTCGGATATGCGGGCCGGATGTTGGGCGAAGCGATTTCCGAAACCTACGAAACCGAGATCGAGACCCTTGCCGCCTGGATGGAAGAACCGGGCACCCGCGAGGTGATCATGGCAGCGGACGCGCGCGATATGGGATTCGCCTATTTTCAGGAACCCAACGGCAAAATCTGGTGGACATTGGTGATGGGCGCGCCGGGCAATGCGGGTTTTGTCCCCTCGGCCAGCCCCGCCAACAGCCAATCCATCGAAGACATCGCCGCAGCAGCCATTGATCTGAGCGACGGCTGATCGAATTCTGGTCCCCCACCCGCTGATCAGGGATCACTGGATGGGGGGTCTGATTTGTTTCGTCGCGGTTATGCGCGCAGCATCACCTTGCCTGCGCGTCCCGGTGTCAGCGCTGCGGTCATGGCATCGCTGACCTGATCCAGCGAATAGGCTCCGCCGTCTTCCAGCTTCAGCTCGCCATTCGCCGCCAGCATCACCAATTCCGTGATCAGGCGCTTGCGTTCCTCCGGGGCCATTTCGCTACTGACGCGCGATCCCCAGAAGCCTTTTGCCGTGATGTGTTTCATGATCAACGCCCCCGAAGACAGCGGCATGGGCGCGCCTGTGGCTGTGCCGAACACCACCAATTCGCCGTCAACACCAAGCAGATCAACGAGATCGCCGGAAATATCGCCGCCGACGGAATCAATCGCCGATACCGCACCGGCATCGCCGATCAGCGCCTGTGCCTTTTCCTTCCACCCTTCGGACGCGGTCGAAAGCACGTTGTCGATCCCGAGATTTTCCAGCTCGGCCACCGCAGCATCCCGGCGCACGAGGTTCAGCAGATGAATTCCGCGCGATTTTGCCAGAACCGTCATGATTTTGCCGACGGCGCCATTGGCGGCTGTTTGCACGATCCAATCCCCTTTTTTCGCCTTGAGGCTTTCAAGCAGCGACAGGGCGCTGAACGGCATGGCGATCAGCTGCGCGCCAACGGTATCGCTGATCGCGGCAGGAAGCGGCAGAACCCCTTCGGCGGGGGCGGTGAAATATTCCGCCCAGCTGCCATGAATCCCCGCGATGGCAATGCGTTGACCAATCAGCGCGGCATCGACACCTTCGCCGACGGCGTCAACCGTGCCCAACGCCTCTGACCCGCCGGTTGCGCCGGGCAGTTCGGGTTTATAGCCGTAATTGCCACGGATCGTCCAAAGATCATGGTTGTGGATCGGCGACAACGTCATCTTGACCAGGACTTCGCCTGCCTTGGGGGTGGGTTTTTCGGTTTCTGCGGTTTTAAGCACGTCAATGGGTTCACCAAAGGTGTCGTGTACTGCGGCTTTCATTGTGATTATCCTTGTAAGTTGTCTTGAGTGAGAAGACCGGTCGTTTGTTGTAACGCCTGTTCCAGTGGCGTCTGAGAGCGTGAGAGCTTTGCCAGGATCGACGCCCCGAGCCATTGTGCGTAGAGCATTTGCGCCGTTGCGACGGGGTCGGAAAACCGGGGCAATGACCCTTCGGATGCGCCCTGACGCAAAAGCGTTGCGATACGTTGGACAAATTCGGTGATGCCATCGTTCAGGATCACGCGCATCGCGTCAGAAAGGTCGGCCACTTCGGCCCCCAATTTGACGACAAGACATTGCGTGGCAATGCCTTCTGCCCCGGCCTGTGCCAACCAGCCGGACCAGAATGCCCCCAGCTTTTCCGCGGCGGTCCCCGGTCCATTGGCCAATCGGTCAAACCGATCCAGATAGTCCTGAACATAGTCAGCCAAAAGCGCCTGTCCAAAGGCCTCTTTCGACGCGAAGTAGTAATAAAACGACCCCTTCGGGATGTTGCATTCCGTCAACAGGCGGGCAATCCCGACGCCGCCAAACCCGTGTTTGATCACCAGGGCCCTGCCGGTATCCAGAATATGCTGTCGCTTGCGATCTGATTTGGTTTGCTCATCCATAGGGCGGAGTTAATCAGTAATAGACCGGTCGTCTAGGTATCATCACAGCCATGTGACAAGGCGGTAAACCACGAGGTCAAATCCCGAAATCAAAGGTGTTTTGCGTCTTGGGACAGGCAGCATTGACCGGCTACCCACGGGCCGGGCTCTCTCGGCCAGCGTCCCTTGGCCAGTGCCCTGTTCCAGCCCCTAGGCCAGTTCCCGGTGGTTGGCCTGAATATCATCCCAGGCGCGGTTGATGTCGATCAACCGCCGCTCGCTCAGCCGCACGGCCTCTTGCGGCACGCCACGGGCCATCATGCGGTCTGGATGCCCTTCGCGCACCGCTTGACGCCAGACTTTGCGAATGTCGTCCAGTGGCGTATCGGGGCTGACGCCCAGAACGGTATAGGGATCATTCGGCGCATCGGGCACAAAACGCGCCCGAAACGCCAGAAACTGGCGTTCATCCAGACCAAAGATCATCGAAACTTCGCGCAGGAAATCGTCTTCGGCGGGATGATAGCTGCCATCCGCGACCGCGATATGAAACAGCCCCTCCAGCAGGTCGCACAGCGCGGTGCCGGTCTCATCAAACATCGCACGAATGCGGCGGGCGTAATCGGCGTAACCGGCCACATCCTGCCGGGCCAGATTGAACACCCGCGCGGCCTGGTCCTCATCCTCGGGGGCGATGTGAAACACCTCGCGGAACGCCGTCACCTCGTCCCGGGTGACAAGACCATCTGCCTTGGCCATTTTCGCGCCCAACGCGATCACCGCAATGGTAAAGGCGACACTGCGCTCTGGTGGCGTGCGCAGCTGGTCAAACACCTGACTAAGCGGCGCGCCACTGGCGAGGGCCGAAATCGCGGCCGATATGCGGGACCATATGGACATGGGCGAATGTTATACCTCGGTTTGATCTAAGTCAGTGTGACAATCACAAAAATTTTTGCATCAGCACCAGATCAATCCAGCGCCCGAATTTATACCCGACCTCGGGCAGGACCGAAACCTGACGAAACCCGATTGCCGCATGAAAGGCGATGCCATCCGGGTTTTCCCCGCTGACGCTGGCGAACAGGGTGTGAACCCCGGCGGCACGCGCGTGATTTTCCAGCATCGCCATCAACCCGCGCCCGGCGCCAAGGCCACGGGCCTCCGGCAACAACGCAATGGAATGTTCGCAGGTATGACGATAGCCATCCCCGCCGCGAAACTGGAAATAACAGGCATATCCGATAATCTGGCCGTCCCGTTCCGCAACAAAATAGCGGCCACTGTCGCGAATGCCTTCTGCATACTCCTGGACCGGTTTTTCATCGGATCTGAAACTGATTGTCGTGTCACGAATGACCGGGTTGACCACAGCGGCAATTCCCGGTGCATCCCCCACCTGTGCTGGGCGCAAGATCATCTGAAGGCCACGCTCCCCTGCGGTGTCTCGATCGACGCCACAAGATGCGGCGAGCCATGTTCAAACCGCACGCGCGCATCATCCAGATAGGGCGCAAGCCGCTGTTGCAGGCGATCCACCTCTGGGTGGAAAATCGTCAGCGCGTCCAGCGAACAGCCCGTTTCCGGCAACATCCGGCCCGGATGATCCGCGCAATCCCATTCTATCAGGGCCGGAAAACACCCATCATACGACAACATGCCATGCTGCGGAACCGACATCCGCCAGCGCAGATTGCCGCGCTCCAGCTCGACGATCCGGCCCGCCTCTGGCAGGTCACGCACAAGGGTTTCAAGATCTTTGGTCTGGCAAATCCAATTGGTCAGCCGGGGCGGCCCGGAAAAATGGTCCAGCCCGAACCAACGGGCGTGATCCAGCGCCGGCGCAGCGGGATCAATGGCAATCGCCTCGAGATAGAGCCCATCCGACAGGGACATCAGGTGATTATGGGTGCCAAAAAACGGATGTTCGCCGCCCGTCACCATTTCGACGTGCAAATGGTCCTGCACATGCGCGCGACCAATGTCGCGTGACAGCCCCGAAACAGCGATATGGTCTAGGTGCAGCATGGCATGTCTCCCGCTTGGCGTGCCCCGTCAAGAATTGGCCTTTGACCCATCTTTTTATCGGTCATTGCACCGTCATTCCGTCGTCAAGATATATCAGATTTCGTGACAAATGGGAACGCGTCACACAATCCAGACATGCAAAGACCCCCCGGTTTGCACCGAGGGGCAGTTTTCGATCATTTTGGCCTAGTTAACGGATTGTCCGTCAACCACATCCTTGGTGATCGCGGGGGGCGTGCCGACAATTTCGATCCGGCGCGGCTTCAACGCTTCGGGAATCTCACGCTCCAGGTCGATATGCAGCATGCCGTTTTCATGGCTGGCCCCGGTGACGCGCACATGGTCGGCCAGATGGAATTTACGCTCAAAGGCGCGGGCGGCAATACCGCGATGCAAGTAGGATTGCTTCGGTGCGTCGTCAGCCTTGCGGGCGGTGACAACGACGGCGTTTTCCTTGGCTTCGACGCTCAGGTCTGCTGCGGAAAATCCGGCAACCGCAATCGAAATGCGATATGCATCATCAGCGGTTTTTTCAATGTTATAAGGTGGATAGGTCTGGTTTTGGACATCATTGGCCAACACCCGATCCATCAGGTCGGCAATTTGATCAAAGCCGACAGTGGCACGGTGAAGTGGTGCAAAATCATAGCTACGCATGGGTCATCCTCCATTGAGCGATACCATTATGGTGCGTCTTCCCATCGGGACAGACGGTGACATCCGGACCCACATTGGGCGTCCGAACAGCAATGATTTGGGGAGGGGGTTTGCCGGTTTCAAGACCCCGGCGTAAACGGATTTACGCCATCCCGCGCCGACCGCCGATGTGGGCCTTGGCAGAGCTCAGTATCGCCGCGCCTCTGCCGCGAGGCGGTCAAAGGGATCGGGTCTTGTGTCATCAAGCAATTCGGTGTCCGGTTCAAAATCCGGGATATAGATCCCTTGGGTCCAGGACGCGGGCAACCGATCCAGCAGCTTGGCAAACCGGGCACTGGCGTCAGAGGCGCGCTGGCGGATCGCCTCGGCACGATCAGGATCACGTTCGCGCAGCCGGGTGTACCAGCTCACAACCAGGTCACAAACCCGGTCCGGCCCCAGCGAGAAATAGACAACGGCGGCTGTCAGCAGCGCCAAAAGACCCACCGCAACCACAAGCCAGGGTCGCACCAGAACGACAATGACCAGCGCACCCAACGCCAGTGTCCGGGGCGCATCCGGGCGACGCAGAAACCGGCGAATATGGCCCATGATCGCCATCACACCCTCACGGCGCGGGCCAGCATGCGGCCTGTTTCGGCGCTTTGCGGGAGGGTCCATTGCGTCGGTGGGTGCTGACGCCTCTGCCTGCGGCAGCACAACAGGGCGGGAAATGATATCCCGACGGGGGTTTGTCGGCTTGGCCAATGTGGGTTCTGGCTGTGCGGGTTCTGGCTGTGCGGGTTCGAGTTGCGCGGGCGCAGGCTTTGCAGGTTCGGGCGTTGCGGCGTTTTCCTCTGCCATCAGCGCACGAATTGCCAATGTCGTCGGATCATCCACCGGCCCGCCATCATCGGCGCCCGGCCGGGGATCTGTGTTCAACCTATGGCGATTGGCTGTCATGCGCGACCTCCGTGGCGTGTGGCGATGTTGCGTCAGCCAATAATACCAATGCTTTCAGGCCATTTTGTGGCGCGGTTCTGCCCTGTCCGCCCCCGAATTGTTCGCTCCTGAATTGTCCGCCCCCGAAATACTCGTCGTCAAATTCCGAAACCTCAGGGCCGCAGAAATTTGGCCCCCGACGGGCGCTCATCCGTGCCGACCTGTTTGAACAAGGATTGCGCGTTCAATTCCACCTTCAGCAGCGCCAGCGGCTCTTTCAGCGAGGTGCCAAGGGATACCGGCACGCCGCCCGCCTCTGCCTTGGCAGAAATCAGCGCCACAATGCGCGGCACGCCGCCCTCTATCGAAAACACCGGTGCACCCGATGCGCCGAAATCGGCGGCACAAGACATCACAAGAACGCCGCGCCGACGGTCGATCACCTCACAGGCTTCCTGAAGGGAGGGCGCTTCGGCGCGGTCATGCGCATAGCTGACAACCGCAATCCGCGCACCCGGCGCCGGTCGGTCAGTGGTTTCAAACGGCAAAACGCCGGTGTTGCGGATTGGATGCGCCAATTGCAAAAGCGCCACATCATCGCGGACCTGCGATGCTTTGGTGTTCTGTGCAAACCGGTATTTTGGATGCACCACCGCGTATTTCACATTGCGATAGGCCGAGGCCCGGCCATTGCGCAGACCGGCGCTGAACCGGATGTCCGATGCGCCAAACCGCTCGCCTGTGGCCTTGTTGAACAGGCAATGACCGGCGGTCAGCACCAGATCGGGCGCGACCAGCACACCGGTGCAAAATCCGGTGCGCCCAAAATCAATCCGGCCAACCGCTTCCCATCCGCGGCTGTCATCACCGGTGTTCAGCTGTCGCAACTCGCGCATTTCTGCCTGTGCCGTTGTCACGGATAAGATCACAGCGAGTAGCAGATGGAATATGCGCAAAAGTCAGCCCCTGTCGTCCGCCCTTTGGGCTATCAACAAGTTTAGGCAAAATTGCGGCGCCGCCAAGCCTTTTCAATTTGGCGCGTCACGGGCGCAGTGCCTGCGGCTTTGGCCCACCTGTCGCCCAGTCCAGCAATTCGACCGTATGCACCACGGGCACCCCGGTTCCGGAACCGATCTGCATCATGCACCCGATGTTGCCGGCGGCAATCACATCCGGGGTCACGGCCTCCAGCGTATTGACCTTTCGCGCCTTCAACTGCCCGGATATTTCCGGCTGCATCAGGTTGTATGTCCCCGCCGATCCGCAACACAAATGGCTGTCGGCCTGCTCTGCCACGGTGAACCCGGCGCGTTTCAACAGGGTCTTGGGATGGGTCTTGATCTTTTGCCCATGCTGCAACGAACAGGCCGCGTGATAAGCCACCTTAAGCCCCTTGTCCGCCCCTTCGGGCAGGTCCAGTTTCATCAGCACTTCGCTGATGTCCATCGCCACCGCCGCCACCCGCGCGGCATCCGCCGCCAGAGGATCGTTGCGGAACATATGGCCGTAATCCTTAACCGTGGTGCCGCAGCCGCTGGTGTTGATGACAATGGCATCCAGCCCCTTGGTGTCCATTTCGGAGGTCCAAGCCGCAATATTCCGGGCCGCTGCGCCGTGGCTTTCGGCCGTTTTGCCCATGTGATGGGTCAGCGCGCCACAGCATCCCGCGCCCTTGGCCACCACAACCTCACATCCCAGCCGCGTCAACAGCCGGATAGTGGCATCATTGATGTCGGTATTCAGCGCCTTTTGGGCGCACCCCGTCATCAGCGCCACCCGCATCTTCGGGGCGGCCTTGGGGGCAAAGCTCTGCGGATCGTCATTGCGGCTGACCGGCGGGATCTGCTTCGGGGCCATCTCAAGCATCGCGCGCAAACGCGGATCCGGCATGAAACGCGCAAATGGCCGCCCGATCTTGGCCCCCAAAAGCGCCAGCCGGAACCGCCCCGGATAGGGCAGGATTCGCGCCAAAAGCCAGCGCAATGCCCGATCCGACCAGGGGCGGTCGTATTTCTGTTCGATATATTCGCGCGCATGATCCACCAGATGCATGTAATGCACCCCGCTGGGGCAGGTGGTCATACAGGCCAGACAGGACAGGCAACGATCAATATGTTTGACTGTCGTTTCATCCGGCACCCGTTCATTTTCCAACATGTCCTTGATCAGATAGATCCGCCCGCGCGGGCTATCCAATTCATCGCCCAGCACCTGATAGGTTGGGCATGTCGCAGTGCAAAATCCACAATGCACACAGGCGCGCAGAATTTCGTTGGCCCGCTTGGTGCCAGGATCGCGCAGTTGGTCTTCGGTAAATGTCGTTTGCATGATTAGCCCATAAGCCCCGGATTAAGGATACCGCGCGGATCGAATTTCGCCCGCAGACCGGCTTGCAATGCGGCCAGCGGCGCGGGTTGCGGTTCAAACACCGGCACGGTCCGGCGCAGATCCTGCGATCCCCGGAACAATGTCGCATGTCCGCCCAGCGCCGCCACCTGTTGGCGAAGGGCCCCAGCCCCGGCATCACCAGCCCCGGAATCACCGGCCTCCGGCATCAACAACCAGACCAATCCGCCGCCCCAGTCATAAATCGCCGTATGCGTGACACCCCGCTCTGCCAATCCAGCGGTCAGGACCGGCCCGTCGCTCGGCTTGACCGAAACGCGCCAAACCGCGCCCTCCCGCCCGGCAAAGGGCGTCACATCGCGCAGTTCACGCCACAATGCGGCACTTGCCGCGCCTTCGCGTGCCTCAAACCCGGCCAGGACGCCGCTTTGCAACCGCTCCGCACGATAAGAGACCGAGGCCGCCAATCCTTCGATCCGAACCAAGGTACGCGATGTCCCCCCAGCCGCCCCGGCATCCAGATGCGCGGCGCCGGTCACCTCAAACGGCGTGCCAAGCGCGGCACACAGGCTGCGCACGCCGGATTTGGCATCCAATCCGTCACAGACCAGCGTCGTTTCCATTTCTGGCACCGGCATCACTTTGAACGACACTTCGCTGATCACCCCCAAGGTGCCCCAGGACCCCGACAACAATTTCACCAGATCATAGCCGGTGACATTCTTCATCACCCGGCCACCGTTTTTGACGATTTGGCCGATGCCATCGACAAACCGCACCCCCAACATGAAATCCCGTGCCGCGCCGGCCACAACCCGTCGTGACCCGCTGACGTTGGCCGCGACCACACCGCCCAGCGTCGGCACGCCCTCGGTGCCCAGCAAGCCGCGCCAATCCCCCGGTTCAAAGGCCAGCCTCTGACCCTCTGCGGCCAATGCCGCCTCAACGTCGGCCAATGGCGTACCGGCCTCGGCCACCATGGTCAGCGCGCCCGGTTCGTATAACGAAATCCCGGACAGACCGCCGGTTTCCAGAATATCCCCTGCCACCGGACAGCCTACGGCGCGCGTCCCGCCGCCACAAATCCGCAGCGGCCCATCCGCCCCGGCAATCATCTCCGCCAATTCCGCTTCGCTTGTCGGTCGCATATCCAGATCTTCTTCTGTTCAAAAATATCTCGGGGGAGTCACCAAAGGTGACGGGGGCTGGCCCCCTTACTCTGCTGCCACATCCACAGCGCGGCGGGCCTCGGACACCTCCAGCGGAAACACCTTGGCCGGGTTCAACAACCAACCGGGATCAAACACATCCTTGACCGCCATCTGTGCCTCCAGATCCGCCGGAGCATATTGATGCCCCATCAAATCGCGCTTCTCGATGCCAACGCCATGTTCTCCGGTCAGACAGCCACCCACCTCGACACAAAGCTTGAGGATGTCCGCACCAAACCGCTCGCACAGCTCCAGATCGCCGGGCTTGTTGGCATTGAACAGGATCAGCGGGTGCATATTGCCATCCCCGGCGTGAAAAACGTTCGCGACATCCAAGCCATAATCGCGGCTCAACTCGCCAATGCGCCGCAGCACCAAGGGCAGGGCGGTCACCGGGATGGTGCCATCCAGGCACATATAGTCGTTGATCTGCCCCATCGCGCCAAAGGCGCTTTTGCGGCCCAGCCAAATGCGCCCGGCTTCATCCGCATCCTGCGCCTCGCGCAGCTCCAGCGGGTCATGTTTCCGGGCAATCGCCATGATCCGCGCCAGCTGATCGTCGATTTCGGCATCCGACCCCTCGACCTCGACGATCAACAGGGCCTCGCAATCGGGATAGCCCGCATGGGCAAAGGCCTCGCAGGCGCGAATACAGGGGCGGTCCATGAATTCGATCGCCACCGGCAGGATGCCCGCCCGGATGATATCGGACACACAGGCCCCCGCCACTTCGTTGCTGTCAAACGCCATCAGCACCGGCCGCGCCCCTTCGGGTTTTGGCAGGATGCGCAGGGTCGCTTCGGTCACGACGCCCAATTGCCCCTCGCTGCCACAGATTACCCCAAGAAGGTCCAGACCCGCCGCATCCATATGCGCGCCGCCAATTTCAACCACGCGGCCATCCATCAACACCAGTGTGACCCCCAGCAGATTGTTGGTGGTCACGCCATATTTCAAACAATGCGCCCCGCCGGAATTCATCGCGATATTGCCCGCAATGGCACAGGCCAGCTGGCTCGACGGGTCGGGCGCATAGAAGAAACCGTTTTCTTCGACGGCCCCGGTCACCGAAAGGTTGGTGCGCCCGGTCTGCACCCGGACAAAGCGGTTTTCGTAATCGGTGTCGAGCACCGCATTCATCCGCGCCACGCCCAAAATGACCGAATCCGCACTGGGAAGCGCGCCACCGGCCAGCGATGTGCCCGCCCCGCGCGGCACCACCGGCACCGACATCTCATGACAAATCCGCAACACATCGGACACCTCTGCGGTGCTCGACGGCAACACCGCCAGCATCGGCGCACAGCGATAGGCCGCCAGCGCATCACATTCATAGGCGCGCAGCTCCGCCGGGTCCGAAATCACCGCACCCTGCGGCAAACATTGCTGCAATTGCCGCACCAAGGCGGATTTCCGTGCCAGCCGCTCTGGCCGGGGATCAGGCATCTGCATTGCGTCCCTCCAAGATTGGTAAGAAAATATAACCAATTTTGGAAAGTCATGCAAGCCACGTCTGGCGCGCGGCAAAGAAAGTATACAAAGGCTTGAAGAAGCACCCCTTTCGCCGGGAAATTTTCCCGCCGAGGGTGCCCGAATGACATGGACTGATCGCCTTACTCTGTTTGAGCCCCTCGACTACATCGCTGTTGCGGTCCTGATCGTGAGCTGGATTGCCATTGGATTGAGGATCGAAAATCCGGGCAAACATCCTTCGGTTTCGACCTTGACCACCGAATACCGGCGCGAATGGATGAAACAGATGCTCACCCGCGATCCGCGCATCTTTGACAGCCAGATTCTGAGCATCCTTCGCCAAGGGACGGCATTCTTTGCGTCGACCTGCATGATTGCCATCGGCGGTGTGCTTGCATTGATCGGCAATGCCGAGCGGCTGGCGGGTTTGGCACAGGATCTGACTCTGGAATCCGACCCGATTGTGGTCTGGGAATTGAAGCTGATTGCCGTCATCCTGCTGGCGATCAATGGCTTCCTCAGCTTTGTCTGGTCACACCGGCTTTTTGGCTATTGCGCTGTGGTCATGGCCGCGGTTCCCAATGACCCCAACCATCCCGCCGCCCCGACACGCGCCCACAAGGCGGCAGAGCTGAACATCTCTGGCGCACGGGCATATAACAGGGGATTACGATCAATTTACTTCGCGATGGCGGCCACGGCATGGCTTTTGGGGGCCATTCCGCTCATACTGGCGGTATTATTCACTCTGGCGGTTTTGTACCGGCGCGAATTTGCCTCGAACTCTCGCGAGGCGCTATTGCTGCCCGAAACCGGCCCTGAACCGAAACCGGCAAAACACCCGGAGATCTGATGTTTCGTTTTCTTCCGACCCTGGCCCTGCTCGTTTTTCCGGCTCTCTGCTTTCCTGCGGCGGCGATGGCGGGCGACCCTGAAATCGTCAAAGTCAAAGTGACCAAACCCGACATGGGCTGGCGTTTTGAGGTGACGGTGCGCCACGATGACGCCGGATGGGACCACTATGCCGACGCGTGGGAGGTGACCGACCTTGACGGCAAGCGGCTTGGCTATCGCAAATTGCACCACCCGCATGAGCATGAGCAACCGTTCACCCGCTCTTTGCGTGGCCTGATGATCCCGGATGGCATTCGCGTTGTGTTGGTGCGGGCACATTGTTCCGAACATGGCTGGTCCAGCAACCCGGTTGAGGTCAAACTGTCCCCATCCGGGCGCGGCAGCTACTAGCCGGTCGTCCGTTTCCCCGATTTCCGGTTATTTGATGCCGTTGTCCGTAGCAAACAGCGCCGTTGCATCCGCGCTGTTCACCGATTTATGGGCACATCTGCCGGAAATAACGGCTGGTCAGATCAGAACGCGACCCTGTCGCCACCTTTCAGGTCAAGCATTTCGCGCGCTTCATCCGGTGTCGCGACCTCACATCCCAGCGCCTCTACGATCTTGCGAATTTTGGCCACTTGCTGGGCGTTGCTTTCCGCCAGTTTCCCGCGCGAGATAAACAAGCTGTCTTCTAGCCCGACACGCACGTTGCCGCCCATCTGGCTGGCGGTGGTGCCCAGCGACATCTGCGATCCGCCAGCGCCCAGAACCGACCAGCGGTAATCGTCACCAAACAGACGGTCAGCGGTGCGTTTCATGAAGATCAGGTTATCAATCTCGGGGCCGATACCGCCCAGAATGCCAAAGATGAACTGAATGAACACCGGCGCCTTGAACAGCCCGATATCCATACAGAATTTCAGGTTATAGAGATGGCCCACATCATAACATTCATGTTCGAACTTGATGTCATGCGGTGCCAGGGTTTCGGCCGCTTCCTTGATATCGCGAAAGGTGTTGCGGAAAATGTTGCCGTCGGAATTGGCGACATAGTCCTTTTCCCAATCAAATTTCCAATCATCGTCGTTGTAGCGTTTCGCCAGCGGATGGAACGAGAAGTTCATGCTGCCCATGTTCATAGAGCACATTTCCGGACTGAAGGTCTTGGCCGGAGTGATACGCTCCTGGATCGACAGTGTCAGCGAACCGCCGGTCGAAATATTCACCACCGCGTCGGTTGCTTGCTTGATCCGGGGCAGGAAGGGCGTGAAATCCTTCACATCAACCGACGGCGCGCCGGTTTCGTTGTTCCGCGCATGCAGGTGCAGGATCGACGCCCCTGCCTCTGCCGCTTCCATCGCCTGGGTTGCGATATCGTCATAGGTATAGGGCAGCGCGTCTGACATGGTTGGCGTATGGATTGCCCCGGTGATGGCGCAGGTGATGACCGTCTTTTTCTGGCGTGCCATGGATCAGGTTCCTTTGGTTTTGTCTGTGTTGGCAGGCGCAATGACGCGGTATCCCAGCGGAAAGAGTTGAAGATCGAAACGGCTGCGGATCAGGCCCCAGATCCCTTTGGGCGCTTTCAGCATCATCACGATGGCCACCAACCCCAAAACGATCAGATAAATGGTGCCAAGGTCAGCAAGCGTTTCGCGCAGCGCGAAAAACACAAGCGTTCCGATGATCGGGCCCTCGATTGTGCCAATGCCGCCGATCACCACGATAAAGATCACAAAGGCAGTCCAGTCATTGACGCTAAAGGCGGCATCGGGCGAAATACGCAGCTTTTGCAGGAAGATCAGGGCGCCGATCATGGCCGTCAGCGCCGAGGTGACCACATAAACGGTGAATTTTGTGCGCCAGATGTCGATCCCGAGGCTGCCGGCCGCCAATTCATTGTCCCGGATTGCGGTCAGGGCAAGCCCCTTGCGCGAGCGCAGGAACAGATAAACAGCGGTGATGACCAGAACAGCCGCGCCCAGCGCCAGCCAATAGCTCAAGGATTCACGCATCGCGCGTTTCGAGGCGAGGGATTTCACGATCGCCACCGGCAGGGACGACCCCGAACCGCCCCCCAGTGACGAAATCTGGGCAAAGCCCAACCGAAAGACTTCGGCGATTACCCAGGTTCCGATGGCGAAATAGGCCCCGCGCAGACGGAAGATCAACACAGCAATAGGCACCGAGATCAGCGCACCAAGCACGCCGGCCATTGCGATGGCCGCAATCGGAGGCAGGCCTGCGAATATGGTCAGGGCAAACAGCATGTAGCCGCCAAACCCGACAAAGGCCTGCTGCCCAACTGAAACCAGCCCGGCATATCCCGCCATCAGGTTCCACAGTGACGCCAGCGCCAGATAAAGAAACATCTCGCCCAACAGGCGCATGTCGGCGCGCCCCGCCCACCATGGGGCCGCGATAAGCACAACAAGGACAAGTGCACCAAGGATCGCGGCCATGCGGGCGGCCCCGGAGGTTCGGGTGACGTGGTAATCCTGAATATTCATGCCGCGATCCTTGGGAAAAGGCCGTTGGGACGAACGGCGAGGATTAAGAGAAAGGCGATATGCCCGGCCAGAAGCTGCCAGCCGGGGTCGATCTTGGCGCCGATGGTCTGTGCCACGCCAAGAATGACACCCCCAGCCAATGTGCCCCAAAGATTGCCAAGCCCGCCGATGATCACGGCCTCGAAGCCAAAGATCAGACGCCCGCCGCCGATCGAGGGGTCAAAGCTGGTGCGGATGCCCAGAAAATCCCGGCAATGGCGGTGACCCCAAGCGCCAGCGCCATGGCCAGCCCAAAGATATGCCGCCGGTTCAGCCCCATCAGCTGTGCGATATCCTGATTGTCGGATACGGCGCGAAAGGCACGGCCGAGCGCGGTATGATAGAAGGTCCATTGCAAGCCCCAGATCACCGCGATGGCCACCGCAAAGGTCAGAACCGGCAGCACACCCAGCGTCAGCCCCCCGGCCGAAAAGCTGGCCGTTTCAAGCGCCCCGGCAGCCATCTTCTGGGGGTCGGCGGAATAGACTTCGAGCAGGGCATTCTGAAGGATCACGCTTAGCCCGAATGTGACCAGAAGCGGCGGCAAAAGGTCATCCCCCAGGGTTTTGTTCAGCAACCCGCGTTGCAGCGCATACCCGATCAGCGCCATGGTCGGCACGACCAGAACCAAGGCCAGCAAGGGATGCAGACCGGTGGCGGTGGTGACAGTCAGCCCCAGATAGGCGGCCAGAACGATCAGATCGCCATGGGCAATGTTGACCAGACGCATCACACCAAAGATCAGCGACAACCCCGCCGCAAACAGGGCATAGAGACCGCCAAGCAGGGTGCCTTGTACAATTGCATTCAGCCAGTCCATGTCATTCTATCCCGAAATAGGCGCGAGAGATGTCATCGCGCGAAACCTTGTCCGCGTCGCCTTCCAGCGACACACGACCCTCTTGCAGGCAATACACCCGGCTGCTGACAGACAGCGCCTTGGTGATGTCCTGTTCGACAATGATGGCGCTCATGCCCTCGCCGATGATGCCCGGCAGGGCGTCGTAGATGTCCTTGATGATGATCGGGGCCAGCCCGAGGCTGATTTCGTCGAACAGGATCAGATCGGGGTTCGCCATCAGCGCACGGCCAATGGCCACCATCTGCTGTTGCCCGCCAGAGAGCGAGGTCGAGGCCTGATCCTTGCGTTCTTCGAGGATCGGAAACAGCTTGTAGACCGCGTGAATGTCCCAGGGCCCCTTGCGCCCGACCTGTGCGCCAATCATCAGGTTTTCCCGCACCGACAGCGATGGAAAAAGCTGCCGCCCCTCCGGCACCATCGCCAGCCCCCGCGCGGCGACCTCGTCTGCCCGCAGGCGGCTGATGTCCGTGCCGTGATATTTGATCTGGCCGGGACCGTTGCGCAAAAGCCCGGTGATTGACCGCATCAGGGTGGTTTTCCCCGCGCCATTTGCACCGATGATGGCCAGGATTTCGCCTTCGGAAACGGCCATGTCGACGCCATAAAGCGCCTGAAAATCCCCGTAATGGGCATCAAGCCCCTGCATCTGAAGAATGGGTTCAGGCATCGGCTTCAATCCCCAGATAGATTTCTTTGACTTCCGGGCTGTCCATGATCGCCTGTGGGTCGCCCTCGGCAATCTTTCTGCCGAAATCGATCACGATCAGCCGGTCAACCACGGCAAGCAGCGCATGCACCACATGTTCGATCCAGATGATGGTCACGCCCGAGGCATGGATGTCCTTGATGGTCTGAACCAGCGACCGGCACTCGGCCTCGGTCAGCCCACCCGCGATTTCGTCAAGCAACAGCAACTTTGGCATCGCACAGAGCGCCCGCGTAAGTTCCAGCCGTTTGCGCCCCAGCAACGTCAGACCGCCGGCCATGGTATTGGCCTTTGACAACAGCTCGGTCTTTTCCAACACCTCAAGGCAAAGCTGCTCTGCCTCTGGGCCGCGCAGGCCAGCCGATTGGGTGGCCGCAATCATCGCATTTTCAAACACGGTCATATTGGAAAACGGCTGTGGCACCTGAAAGGATCGCGCAATGCCGGAATGGCTGCGTTTTGCCGCGCTCCAGCCGGTGACGTTCTGCCCGGCAAATTCCACGGTCCCGGCATCGGGTGACACGGTTCCGGTGATCAGGTTGAACATCGACGTCTTGCCAGCCCCGTTCGGGCCGATCACGCCCAGTGCTTCGCCTTCGGCCACTTCATAGCTTTGCCCATCGGCAACCTTTACGGCGCCGTAAGCTTTGCAAAGGTTGTCGAGTTTCAGAATGGTGTTCATTCTAGTCCCCTTGGGTGGTGAGCGGTGCAACCGCACCGCTCATACGCATCAGCCAAGCAATTTCAGATCGCCGGTCAACGGAATGTCCGGCGCCGCCGAATTGGCCACGATCTTCAGATCAAAGGAGTCGCCCTCTTTTTGCCATTGGCCGGCAACCAGCGGCGTCTTGGTGACATTGTTGATCGGGCCATTTGCCCAGTTCACATTGCCAACAATGGTGTCGAGGTTGGTTCCAGCGATGGCCGCGACGATGGCCTCGGGATCTTCCAGATCTTCGGACCGCTTCATTACATCTGCCACCACTTCGAACAGCGCGTGTTTAAAGCCGATCGGCTGGGTCCAGGGGCGGCCGGAAGCCGCAGAATAGCCTTCGGCCAGTGCCTTGGACGATGCCCCCGACAACGAGGACGAGAAGGGATGGTTTGGGGACCACCAAACCTCGGACGACAGACCGTCGCCCCGATCCCCAAGCAATTCAATCACCGACGGGAACAACAGCGCCTTGCCGATTGTCACAACTTTGGGGGTGAACCCCTGTTGCGCGGCCTGGCTCCAGAAGGTCGCAAAATCGGGGGCGATCATGTTGCCTGTGACAATCTCGCAGCCCGCCGATTTGAATGCGGCGATCTGGTTCGAAAAATCATCCGACGGCGGCTGATAACGGCCCGGATCAATGAGGTCATAGCCCGCTGCGGCCAGCGGCGTGGGCAGGCCCAGCTCTGGATGGCCCCAGGCGTTGCCGTCCGCGTCGTTCGGAAACAGCCCGCCGACGGTCTTGGCCGCGCCCGATTGCCCCCACATGTCAAGGAACGCGCCGATCACGTCCTCAAGCCCCCAGAAGAAATGATAGGTCGAGGCGAACCCCTCTCCCGGGACACCATTGCGGCCAAAGAAATAAGGCTGCCATGGGCAATCGGTGGTGATGCAGGGCACTTCGTTCACTTCGGCCTGATCGCTGACCGGGTTGACCGTGTCCGGGGTCGAGGCGGCGACGATAATATCGACCTCATCCCCCAGAATCAGGTCTGCGGCCACTTCGGCAGCCCGGTTCGGGTTCGACTGGCTGTCCTTCGAGATGATTTCGACATTCCAGCTTTTGCCGTTGTTTTCGATGCCGCCCGCAAACACCTTTTCGATGCCTGCCAGCACATAATCATCGGCCTCGGCAAATCCTGCCAGGGGTCCGGTGCGGGGGCTGACATGGCCGATGCGCAACGTGGGGTTGGCGGCATAGGCGCGCGTGGCGCTCAGCAATGCCGGGGTGGCCAATGCGGCTGCGGCCCCTCCCAGGAAACCGCGCCGGGTTGGGCGTTGTTTGATGATCTTTGACATTTCTTCCTCCCTTTCATCGGCTTTTCGCCGACCAATCGTTTAATCGTCGAGAATGGTCCCCAGTTTGTTCAGATGGCTGGCAACACGCGCACGCACGGCATCAGCGTCTTCTTTGGTCCATTTCCGAAAACCTTCGCCCGATTTCATCCCCAAGCGCCCGTCTTCGACGAGCTTTGCAAGATAGGGTGACGGTCCTTTGCGGCTTTCGAGGTCGTGCAGAACGTTTTCGTGGATATCGAGCGTCAGGTCGGTGCCAACCAGATCGGCGTTTTCCAACGGGCCAAGAACGGCAAGGCGGCGACCAAAACAGGACTTTACAACCGTATCGACATCTTCTGCTTCGCAGATCCCGTTTTCGACCAGGCTCACGGCCTCGCGCCAGAGGGCGTGCTGCAACCGGTTTCCGATGAACCCGGGCACGTCTTTTTCGACCATCACCGGCGTTTTGCCGGCATCGGCCAGCAGATCAAAGATGGTCTTTGCAACGGTGGGGTCGGTCCATTCGGTTTTGACCACCTCGACCAAGGGGATCATATGTGGCGGATTCCACCAATGGGTGCCCACAGCGCGGTTTTTCAACCGCAGCTTCGACATGATCTGCGTGATCGGCATGACAGATGTGTTCGACGCCAGGATACAGCTGTCTGGCGCGTGCTGCTCAACTTCGGCAAAGATCTGTTGCTTCAGCGCCAGCTTTTCCGGCGCAGCCTCGAACACGACATCCGCCTGCCGCACCGCACCCGCGGTCGAGTTGAACACCTCGATCATCTTCATTGCCTTGGCGGCGGTCTTTTCGTCGTCGCCCATGGCCTCCATACTCTGAAGGATGCGATCGACAACCGATGCGCGGGCCTCTTCGAAAGGATCGGTGATGGCCACATATTGCCCGGCCTTGGCCAGGGTCAGCGCAATGCCATGCCCCATAAGGCCGGCACCGATCACCGCGATCTGCTGTTTCTTGGCAACCATGCTTCAGCCCGCCGTATAGCCACCGTCAGCATACAGAATATGCCCGGTGTAAAAATCAGAGGCTTTTGAGGCCAGGAACAACAAGGGGCCGGCGAGGTCTTCGGGTTCGCCAAGACGGCCCTTGGGCACACGGGCCAGGAAACCATCCCTGACCTTCTTTGCCTCGTCCGTGTCGGCGAACATCCAGGCGGTCAAAGGCGACCGGAACACGGTCGGCGCGATGGCATTCACGGTGATGCCGGACGGCCCCAATTCACATCCCAACGCCTTTGTCAGACCGTCGGTCGCGGCCTTGGACGCGCAATAGGCGGTATAACCGGCCGGATGTCCCAAAAGCCCCCTTGCAGAGGAGACCAGAACAATCTTGCCGCTGCCCTGCTGTTTCATCTGTCCCGCGGCGGCACGGGACAACAGCCAGGTTTGATTGACGTTGGCATCCATGACCGATTGAAAGGTTTCGGGCGTCATGTCGTTGATCAGCGCGACTTTGTTCATCCCCGAGGCCACCACCAGAATATCCAGCCGGCCATAAGCTTCGACCGCTTGGGCGACCAACCCGTTACAGATGTCTTCATCCGTGGGGCGGGTGTTGATGGCGGTCACCTCTGCGCCCATGCTGCGGCATTCGCCGGCAATCTCGTCCAGCGCGGTCTGGTTGCCGGCAACCAGCACCAGCTTGCAGCCGGCACCGGCCAAAATGCGCGCCGCGACCATCCCGAATGCGCCAGAGGCCCCGGTGATCAAGGCGGTGTTGTCTTTGACGTCGAACATGGACAGTGGGTTTTGCATGACATTCATAAGTCAGGCCTCCGCAGGATAGGGGATGACAACCAGCATCTTGCTGGTCAGGTTCGTCCGGTTTTCCAAAAGGCGGATTTCGCCGGCTGGAATGGTGCAGCTGTCCAATGGGCCCAGAACGGTCGCTTCGCCGTCGATGGTCACTGTCATCTCGCCCTCGAGCACGACGTAAACCTTTTCAAACGGTGTGGAATCCGGCCCCGCGCCGCCACCGGGAAGGAATTGACTGAACCCAACCCATTGGTTGGTTGGCCCGCCTTCCTCAAACCCCTGCAATCGAAGTCCGTGACAGCCGAAATGATTTGCGGCCTCATAAGGCTGGGCATCGTGAAAGCGTTTAAGGTGCATGGAAATCTCCTCGGGCGTGTCGGAAGTGGGGCTGAAAATGGTCGCCGGTCCCCCGGCGACCAGTCAGGGAGGATCAGAAGTCGGCGCCATCGTCGATGCGGAAGCCCTGGCTCTTGTCCATCATCGCCACGAGGCGAATGATGCAACCGTCGCCGCGGTCCCAGTTCCAGGGGAAGAACGCAAAGGTACAGCGCTTGCCGGTCACGGCATCAAGATCACCGCCGACGTTTTCAATGCCCAGAATACCGTTTTTGAACAGGATGTTATGAACCGGTTCCCACTCTGGAAAGGCGACGTCCCACGGAATACCGCCGGACCATTCGAGGTATTCCTTCTCCAGATGCGGCAACAGCGGGCCGTTCCGCTGTGGGCCGATGGCGGTGGCCAGCGGGTGGTCATTGGCCTGGGTGTCGTGGCCGACAACCTTGATGCCCTTTTCCACCATCCACTCTGCCGCTGACGGCACCAGCCCAGGGCAATAGGCAAAGTAGTCACCATCCTCATAGTCATGGTGCCAGCCGGTGTTGATGATCAGAACGTCCCCCTTGCGGATCGCTTGACCACAGGCTTTTTCCAGGTCGTCTGCGGTGATCTGTTCCCATTTCTTCTTTGGGATCGAAACAACCAGCCCGGTGCCAAAGAAATGCGGCAGCGGCACTTCGTCGATGAACGGCGTGCCCTGCACCACATGCGCCGGGGCGTCGATATGGGTGGTGGCGTGCATCGTGGTGGTGATGCGTTGGCTCAGCACACCGGATTTCGCCATGTAGTGGATGCGCTCGATCTTGGTGTCCTGAAAATAAGGCCAGTTCGGGTTCTGGAACCCAAAGCGGTGGCTGAGATTGTAGAACTCCAGTCCCATGTCGTTGTCGGTGTTCGATTGGAACTCGATGCCACGGATTTCAACCATTGGACACATCTCCTCTGTTCGCCGGAATCCCGGCGTTTTCGATTTTAAACTGTCAGGATGGCTCCTCCACCTGTCCCGCATATTGATGCACATGCACCGCATTGCGGTCAATAAAAATATTCACGATGCGGTTGACATGTATCGCATTGTGGGACACTGATTGAGTAATCACATCCCGCAACCCGCGCCGCAATTACCGATGGGGACACCCTGTATATGTCTGAAGACAAGACGAAAAATGATAGATCCGGCATCCAGGTGATCGCCCGCGCGGCCTCGATACTCAGGGTGTTGAAGGATGCTCAATCGGGTATGAGCTTGGGGAAAATTGCCGAGCTCGCCGATTTGCCCCGCTCTACGGTACAGAGAATCACCGGCGCATTGGCAGAGGAAAACTTTGTCATCAGCGATATGCAGGGGGGTGGGCTGCGGCTGGGTCCAGAGCTCAGCACGCTGGCGGGGGCGGCGCATTACAACATCGTCGAACACTGCCGTCTGCTCTTGACCGAACTGACACAGAAAACAGGAGAAACGACTGATCTGGCGGTGATGCGCGGCATCGGCATGGTGTTTCTGGATCAGGTGCCGGGAACGCATCGGCTGACCACGGTTTCCAAAGTTGGCGAGGTTTTTCCCCTGACCACGACGGCCAATGGCAAAGCCTGCCTTGCGATGATGGATCAGGAAGACGCCATCAAGCTGATCCGCAATGAATGGGATCGCAATGGGGTGACACAGGATCTGGCGCAGTTTCTTGCGCAACTTGAAGAGATCCGGAACTGCGGCCTGGCCTATGACCTTGACGAACATGCCTCTGGTGTTTCGGCGATTGGATTTGCCTTCCGGGATTGGGGCGGCGACCTGCATGCCATATCGGTCCCGGTGCCATCAACGCGTTTTGGCGACCAAATGAAGACGATTGAAAATGCGCTTATCGACACCAGCGCCAACATTCAGCGCACATTCGAGTAGCGTCTGCGAGCAATTTTGGCCCAAAGACATCGGGCCAGAGTGCCCAAGGCGACCGCAGAGAATGCTGGGCGGCGATATGGGTAATCCGCTTCTTTGACCGGTACAGCGCAAGAATACACGATATTTGGACGCCACGCCCAGCGGTCTTTCCGACACAGACGGAACACCGGGCGAGGCCAGATTGGCCGCACCCCAACGCTGGTTCAAACTTCATCCAATCAAATGGCAATCCGGTGCGTCAAACGTTCCTGAATAAGGCCGGCAATACGCGCGGTTTGGCTGCCCACTGGCTGGCCCTCGCGGCGCATCAGAATCAACTTTTCGGCGGCATCGCTTAATGCGTCGTCATGGGCGATACGTGCGACCCCGCTCAGGAATTGACCGACGTAATCCATGGTTTTGTCATCGGTGCCATCACAGAGGATACCGGCGATATGCGCCATATCGTCCTGAAAAGCGATCTGATCTGGATGCAACTCGACCTCGGTCAGGGGGCGGGGGCCGGTGGGTTGGCGTTCCGGCGGCAGAAGCGACAGGATCAATTCCTGAAAATTGATCAGCGAAACAATGGGTTTCAACATGAACCCATCCGCGCCGGCGGCCACGGCCATATCTTCGGCAAAATCATCGCCACTGGTGCCCAGAATCACCGGGATGCGCGGGCTGCCAGCGGCCAGTTCGGCAATCAATTCTGCACCCGAACCATCGGGCAGGCCAAGATCGACAATTGTCACCGATGGCCGGTACACCCGCAAATGCCGTCGTGCCGAGCGCAGACAATCCGCCCGCCTGATGCGCGCACCGGACCTGAGACACAGCAATCGCATCGCCTCACAGGCGAAACGGCTGTCTTCGACCACAAGAACGGTTAACCCCAACAGGGGTCTTTCCGGTGATGGTGTGCGATCAATTTGCAGATTTTCGAGGTCGTCCATGCCTAGCCCTCCAATTCCCTCCAGAATGCGCATTCGAAGTTACCAAAGGTTTAATGCGCGCTCCTGTCCAATTGCCTGTTGCCGCCACAACGGCGATAACCTTCGCAAATGACCCGCAAACAGGAGCCTCGCCCATGATCGGCCGCCTCAATCACGTTGCCATCGCCGTCCCTGACCTTGACGCCGCTGCGGCGCAATATCGCTCTGCTTTGGGGGCCACAGTCGGCGCACCGCAGGACGAACCGGATCATGGCGTCACGGTGATTTTCATCGAATTGCCAAACACCAAAATCGAATTGCTTTACCCCCTGGGCGAAGATTCCCCCATCCAAAGGTTTCTGGACAAAAACCCGGCCTGCGGCATTCATCATATCTGCTACGAAGTAGACGACATCCTGGCCGCGCGCGACCATTTGCAATCCACCGGCGCCCGGGTTCTGGGCAGTGGCGAACCAAAGATCGGCGCCCATGGCAAACCGGTTTTGTTCTTGCATCCCAAAGACTTCAACGGCTGTCTCGTTGAACTGGAACAGGTGTAATCGAAAATGGCCATCACATCCGCCATCGTGCTTTTTGCTGTTTTGTGGTTCATGACCTTTCTGGTGGTCATCCCGTTTCGCATCCAGACCCAGGGCGATCTGGGCGAGGTGGTTGAAGGCACCCACGCCGGTGCCCCCCAAGTGCATAACCTGAAGCGCAAGGCATGGATCACCACCGCCATCGCCGGCGTCCTCTGGGCGATTTTGACAGCAATCATCCTACTAGAGATCGTGACCGTCCGCGACATCGACAGCTGGATGTTCCAACGGATGCCGCCCGCGACCACGCAATAGGCAAACGCCCCGTTTTCCCGGCATTACCGCCGGGAAAGCGCGTGATAAATATGGGTAAAGGTCGCCGCCCCCAGAATCGGAATCAGCAGGTTCACCAACGGGATACTCAGCGGCATCGCCATCAACACCCCGGCAATCCAGATCGTGCCAAGATGTTTCTTGCGCATCGCGCGCGCGCCGTCGCGGCCAATGCGCCGCATCGCGGCCAGGGTGAAATATTCCCGCCCCAACAAGAACCCGTTCATTCCCCAAAAGATGAACAGCGCGGCAAAGGGCAACATCACGTAAAGGATGATCGCCAGGATATTTGCCGCCACCAATACACCCAGGAAATTCAGCGTATCGCGCAGCGCATCGGCAAAGGGCACCGGGGCAGCGGCGGGCAAATGCGAATAATGTCGGTCTTCGACCGCCTGCGCCACCTCGTCCAAAAACAGCGATGTGATCGCTGAGGCCACCGGCACCATCAAAAACGCCGACAACACCACCATGAAGATCAGCGACCCAAAACTGAGCAGATCGCCAACCCAGGTCACCTCGCCCACCAGCGGCAATGTCGTTGTGTCGCCGGTCATCCATTCGACCAGCCACAACAGCCCGGCATAGGCACCAAACAACAACGCCAACGTCAGACCGATTCCCATGCCAAGGACACGACGAAAGCGCGGATCGCTCAGCTGGGCCAGAGATTTGGTAAAGGCGGCAAGAATCATGTGTCCATCCAGGTTGTCTTGGCTGTCAGATCCGGGCGCGGGCGTTCGGGCGGTGCGGCACGTTCGGTGCCGATATGCAGGATGCCCGCCACCTGTTCCCCGGCGGACAACCCCAGACCCTGTTCAACAAAATCACGGTCATGACTGGCCCAACCCGACAACCAGTTCGCCCCCCACCCCGAGGCCAAAGCCGCATTCAGCAGCGCCAGACAGACCGCCCCGGCGGAATAGAATTGCTCTATCTCCGGCACTTTTTCCGAAGCAACCGGCGCGGCAACCACAACCACCGCCAGCGGGCTGTCGGCAAAGGCGGCCTGGGCCTTGGCAATCTGTTCGCCATCCATCGCCAGCGCCGCACCCCGCGCACCAACCAGCGCCGCCAATCGGTCCAGCGCCGCACGTTCCAACACGATAAACCGCCAGGGTTCCAGCTTGCCATGATCGGGGCTGCGCGCCGCCGCGGTCAGGATCGGGGCCAGTGCCGCACGATCCGGCGCCGGCGCCTGCAATGTCTTGGCCGGGCGGGACCGGCGGTTCAACAGAAATTCCATGGCGGCAGGATTCGGCTGGGGCATCGGATCTCCAATGTATCGCGCGTTATGTCATGCCTTCGGTATGTCACCCGCCCCGTGCCGGGTTTCAAGTGCCCTGCCCCCGGTTTATGCCAGAGAGATGAGGAAGCTGCCCGATCTTGCCCACCTGGCCCAGACCGACACCGACATCGCCGTGCGCGTCACGCCGGGGGCCTCGCGCAATGCGATTACCGTCGCAGAGGGGCTTATTTCCGTCCGCGTTACGGCCCCGCCACAGGATGGCAAAGCCAATGAAGCGGTGCGCAAATTGCTTGCCAAATCTCTGGGTCTGGCCAAATCCCGGTTGACCTTGGTCCGGGGGGCGACATCACGGGACAAGGTTTTTCGGGTGAATTAGTCAAGCGGCTTATCGCGGCGCCAGCCCTTCGGTCGGGGGACGCGGCGAAGAAGCGGTCACAAATTCTGCCCGGCGCTTTTCATAGAACGCGTTGCCGCCGGTGGTCACCACATAATGCATGTTGTTGTAATTGGCCTGATACCAGGCTGCGTGGAAAAACTTGGCAATTCCGACATGCGGGTGCCGTGTCCCGCTGAGCACCGCGCGGGCGGCCTCCTGTGCCAGCGGCGCGCCGCGATCGGTCATCGGTTTCGACATGACGCCGGGGGCAAATTGGTTTTTCTGGCTGACGACACCACAGACGGTGTTCGGGAAAGCATCCGATTTGACCCGGTTCATCACCACACTGCCGACCGCGATCATCCCGTCCCAGCTGGACCTGTTGGATTCAAAATACATCGCCCGCGACATGCATTCCAAATCCGCGGCCTGTGGTTTGGATGGCTTTGATTTCGGGCCGCCACAGGCCGCCAAAACGGACAAACCGACCAAAGCGATGACCCGCAGGCCGGTCATTTGGGTTACGGACATGAGTGCGGCCTTTTCTTGGGACTTTGGGACGGAGCGCATCGCCAGATTTACCCGGCATTCGCCGCCAAGGGCAAGGGGCGGCTTTGCCCGGGACACACGCCCAGACCAAAGCATCACGCCCAGGGATTAAACACCAAAAGGCGCGGCAAAAATCCCGTTAGCAGCCTGATAAAAAACGGAAATCAATCCCGACCGGCGTCTAGTCTTCGCCTTCGTTGCGCCGGTACACCCCTTCGGGCAGGTCGATCGCCGTGGCCAGATCACGCATTTGCGATATGGAAAAGGTGATTTTATGCACCTTGTCTTCGCGCGGATCGTATTGTTCGACGGTGATACATTCCGCAAAGCTGTTGACGACAACATCCTCCTGAAGCGGTGTTTCGCCTTCATCCACCAGTGTGACCACTGTGGCATCAAATTCGTGCTCGATGCTGAACATAGCCGCAGATTAGCCACTGATCCGGCATTTGCAACCGCGGCCCGCCGATAACCGGAATTTGCCGCTTCGTGATCATTCGCCTCTGGCACCTTGCCGGAACCCTCCGTAATCTGGGGTGGATATGATCCGCTATGTACTCTTCATTTCCCTGTTTCTGCTCTCGGCCTGCGCCGAGATCACACCCATGCCGCCCACAGCGCCCGGGGATGAAAGAGACACGCTCAGCGATGTCGAAATCCAACGCTTTGCCGACCGCGCCGCCCGGCAATTCGTCCGTGTGGTCGAAACGGTAGAGCCGGTCGCCGAAGCCGAATGTCGCAATCGCACGCGGGATGTGTCCTGCGATTTTCAGATTGTGGTGGATGATCGGCTGAACCAGCCGCCAAATGCGTTTCACACGCTGGATCGCAATGGCCAGCCGATCATCGCATTCAACCTTGCGCTGATTCTGGCGGTGGAAAACGCCGATGAGCTGGCCTTTATCATGGGCCATGAGGCCGCACACCACATTGCCAGGCCATATTGAACGCGCCCGCCAGAACGCGACCCTCGGCGCGCAGGTCCTGGCCAGTGCGGCGGCGACGATATCCGGTGGCGACAGCGATGCCATCCGCGCCGGGCAACAGCTGGGCGCGGCCATCGGACGCCAGAGTTTCACCAAGGATTTCGAGCTGGAGGCAGATGCCCTTGGCACGATCATCGCCTACCGGGCCGGGTATGATCCGGTGAAGGGCGCGAAATTCTTTAGCCGCATTCCTGATCCCGGCAACCGGTTTCTGGGCACCCATCCGCCCAATGCCGCGCGCATCGAAACGGTGCGCCGGGTCGCGGCGGGGCTACAGGGCAGCTAACGCCAATTCCCCGCTCGCGACAGCGACTTGCGCAGTGACGCTGTGTCGGAACGTCGGTGTTCATGTTCCAACAATGTCGAAAACCCTCTAGACTGCGCCGAAATCACCCGCGGGGACGTCGATTGCCATGGCAGTGACATTGAAAGAGGTCGCAGAACGCGCCGGGGTGTCCCGGTCGGCGGTGTCACGCACCTTTACCGATGGGGCATCGGTGTCGGCGAAAATGCGCAGCAAGGTGGAAAAAGCCGCGCGTGAATTGGGCTATAGCCCGAATGCGCTGGCCTCGTCGCTGACCACCGGGCGCACAAAGCTGATCGGGTTGGTCTCCAACAACTTTCACAACCCGGTGTTTCTGGAGGTATTCGATCTTTTCACCCGTGGCATTCAGGATCGCGGCCTGCGGCCCCTGTTGGTCAACCTGTCAGAGGAAACCGATGCCCAGGCCACGCAACGCATGTTGCAGCAATATTCGGTGGATGGGGTTGTTGTGGCGTCCTCCACCCTGCCACCGGGGTTTTCGCGTGCGTTTCGCGATGTGGATGTGCCGGTGGTCCATGCCTTTGGCCGCGCGACCACCCCGGCCCAGGTGCATATGGTCGGGATAGACAACACGGCCTGCGGGCGCATGGCAGCGCGGGAATTCATCACGCGCGGCTATCGCGCGCTTGCGTTCCTTGGCGGGCCAGAGGCCGCAACATCGACCCAGGACCGGCTGTCCGGCTTCCTGTCTGAAATTGCCCAGCACCCGGACATAACCGCCAGTTTCAGTTTTGCCGAGGCCTATTCCTTTGACGCGGGTCGCGCGGAAATGGAACGTCTTTTGACCTGTGTCCCGGCAGAGGCCTATTTCTGCGGCGATGATGTCCTGGCGATTGGGGCGCTTTCGGCGATCAAGGATCGCGGGCTGACGGTGCCCGGCGACATCGGTATTCTGGGCCTGAATGACATGCAAATCTCAGGCTGGCCCAATATCGACCTGACGACCATCCGGCAGCCGTTTCCACAAATCGTGGCCTCGGCGTTGGACATGATCACATCAATGCTGAAGGCGCCTGCAAGTCTTCCGGAAACCCGGGTTTTTCCCTGTACGCTGGTTGAACGCGGAACACTGCGATTGCCGCCGCGGTGATCCGCGTGCCCTTAGCGAAACATCGGTGGCCGGGCATCCACCCATGCGCCGTCATGCGCGCCGCTGTGCGCCACGGCAAAAACCGCCGCCATCGACCGCAGACCATCCTCGGCACGCGGATATAGATCCGCCGCCGGGTCGATGGGGCGCGCGTCTTTTTCTGCGCGGATCGCCTCGGCCAGATCAGAATAGATATTGGCAAAGGCCAGCGGCATCCCCTCGGCATGGCCGATGGTTACCCGGGTTGTACGATCCGCCTCGGGCGAGAGGCCGGCCTCGCCACGTTCGATCACCTGCAACCGCCCGCCAAGGGGCATATGATAAAGCTGATTTGGCTGTTCCTGCGCCCAGCGCAATCCGCCCGTTTCGCCGAACACCTGCAAGGTCAATCCATGTTGA
Source organism: Phaeobacter sp. J2-8 (assembly GCF_022867865.1). Classification (GTDB taxonomy): domain Bacteria; phylum Pseudomonadota; class Alphaproteobacteria; order Rhodobacterales; family Rhodobacteraceae; genus Marinovum. The sequence goes on from NZ_JALIEC010000015.1 coordinate 42,694, forward strand.
CGGCCCAATGCAATGGACGAGGTCCAAAGCCGCCCAACCGCACCGCCGTCAAACCGCAGATTGACCATGGCGTCATCTTCCAGAACCCGGCTTTGGATGCACGACACCGTATCGGCCGAAAGCTTTGTCACCTCCTGCCCGATCACGAAACTTGCCATATGCAACGCGTGAATGCCGCAATCCGCAAATTGCGCGCTGACCCCGGCCTGTGCCGGATCATAGCGCCAGCGGACCCGCGGATTGTCGGCGTCGCCCGCATCGGCGTGGTGGCCATGGGCGAATTCCGCCTTGATCAGCCGGATTTTCCCCAGATCCCGCCGCGCCACCATCGCCCGCATATGTCGGACCAGCGAATAGCCGGAATAGCCGTAATTGACCGCACAGATCCGTCCGCTGGACTTGGCCAGCCGCACGATTTCCTCGGCCTCTTCCACGGTCATCGTCATTGGCTTTTCGCACAGCACGTGAAACCCGGCTGACAAGAAACCCTTGGCAATTTCAAAGTGGGTGGCATTTGGCGTGGCGATTGTCACAAGATCAACCCGGTCATCGCGGCCCTGTTCGCCCGCCAGCATCTCTTGCCAACTGCCATAGGCGCGATCCGCCGCCAGCCCAAGCCGCTGGCCATACTCCCGCCCGACGTCCGGGCGGTGATCCAATGCGCCAGCGACAAAGTCAAACGCGCCATCAAGCCCGGCACCCAACCGATGCGCAGGCCCGATTTGACTGCCCTCGCCGCCGCCGATCATACCCCATTTCAACTTTGCCAATTCCGGTCCCCCCCTCAGGTAAAGCCAATGGATCGAAGGTATTCGCGATTCTTGCAAGCATCACCCAGCGGATCAGGGTCAAGCGCAGGATCGCAATCCTGTTCCACCGTACACCAGCCGCTGAAATCTGCATCCAGAAGCAGCTGTCGGACAGCGGCCAAATCGACATCCCCCGCGCCGAGATTACAGAATATGCCCTGCCCGCACGCATCGTAGAACCCGGTGCGGTTGGCAATGACGCGGGATTTGACGGCTGGGTCTATATCCTTGAAATGCACATAGGAAATCCGGTCCATATGGCGCTTCATGAACGCAACCGGATCGTAACCGGCATAGGAATGGTGACCGGTATCCAGGCAGATTTTCAACAGGCTGTCGTCGACTTCGGCCAACAGCCGCTCCAGCTCTGGTTCGAAATCAATAAATCCGCCAGCATGTGCATGGATGCCAACCGTCAAGCCGTATTCCTGCGTCGCAATCCGCGCCGCTTCTGCGATGCGATCGCGAAAGGCGACCCATTCAGCGGGCTCCATTTGCTCGGCCTCTTGCGCGCGGCCCGCCGTCGGGGCGCGTCGTGGCGAAATCGAGTCAATCAAAACCAGATGCTGCGCGCCATGCGCCCGCAAGGCCCGCGCGGTGCGGTGGGTTGCATCCAGCACGTCATCCCAGGCCCCCGGATCATGAAACGGGCGAAACACCACGCCGCCAATCAACGTCAGATCATGATCGGCCAGCGCCGCGCCCAACACCGCCGGATCCTCTGGCATATAGCCAACAGGGCCAAGTTCGATCCCGCGAAACCCGGCGGCGGCGCAATCGCGCAGCACGTCCTGCCAGGTTGGATTGCGCGAATCCTTGGCAAATTCCACGCCCCAGGAACAGGGCGCATTGCCGATCTGAATGGTCATTTTCGGCCCCTTTATGATCGTGGTGCACCAATCAATTGCCAATGCAACCGGTTGCAAAATTTGTAGCCCCGGCTATGCTGCCGCGCAAGTAACATCCCGCCAAACAGCGCGTTTTGCAATCATGAGGGGAGCGCCGCATATGACAGATCAGGTCCGGGAAACCGGCCAGGGCCGCCTGATTGATGGTATCCAAAAGGGTCGCTTTGTGGTCTTTGGCCGTGCAGGAATGGATATGTTTGCCGATCCCCCCGGCACCCCCGCGGATGAGGCCGAAAGCTTCCGTGCCGATCTGGGCGGGTCATCGGCCAATATCTGTGCCGGGCTGTGCAAGCTAGGGTTGCAGGCGGCTTTGGTGACCTCGGTGTCCCATGATGCGGCCGGGCGGTTTTGCGTCAACCGGCTGCGCCATTACGGGGTGAATACCGATTATGTCCGGGTTCTGGACGGCGAGCATCGGGTGTCACTGGCGGTCTATGAAAGCCGGATCGAGGATTTCCAACTGGTGATCTATCGCAACAATGCGGTGGATTTTCAGGTCAGCAACGCGGATGTCGACCGGGTGAATTATGCGGATTTTGGCGCATTGATCACGGCGGGCACCGTCTTTGCCGCCGAACCGTCGCGCAGCTCGACCTTTCATGCGTTTTCCAATGCACGTGCCGCCGGGGTGCCGGTGATTTTTGACATTGATTACAGGCCGTACTCCTGGCCGTCGCCGGAAATTGCCTCTCAGGTTCTGACCCGTGCGGGCGAAGAAAGCGACATGATTGTCGGCAATGACGAGGAATTCGGCTTTATGGCTGGCGGGATCGAACGTGGCTTGGACAAGGCCCGCGCGCTGGCGGCACAGAACAAATTGGTGATCTACAAGCGGGGCGAAAAGGGCGCGATTACCCTGATGGGGGATCAGGAGATCCACACCGGCATTTACCCCGCCACCCCGATGAAACCGGTTGGCACCGGTGACAGTTTCATGGCCGGGCTGCTGGCCGCCTTGGCCGAGGGGCGCCCGCTGCGTGACGCGGTGTTGCGCGGGTCTGCCTGTGCTTCGATCGTGGTGGGCCAACCCGGTTGCGCCCCCGCGATGCCGACCTTGGCCGAATTGAACGCCTATCTTGGGTCGCATCCCGGCCCCACAGACCCCGACAAAGGATGAAAGATGCATATCGCCCCCTATGACAACGCCAACACGCCCATCGTCGATGTCGATCACGACCTGGTGCCGCTGAATTATTTCAATATCGTCAAACTGAAAGCGGGCGACACATTCGAATACGACGTCGCGGGGTATGAAACCTGCGTTGTGCCCGCGACCGGCACTGTCGATGTCGATGTCGAGGGCGCGGTGTTTTCCCAGATCGGCAATCGCGGCGTAGATGTCTGGGACGGCGAGCCAGAGGGCGTCTATGCGCCCACCGGCACCAAGGTGCGCCTGAGCTGTACCCGTGATGCCGAAGTATTTGTTGCCGGCGCAAAATTTGACCGCGTGCTGGAACCGTTCGAGGTCCGGCCAGATGCGCTGGACAAGGTGCAATACGGCTCTGACGACACCAAGACCCATCGCAAGATCAAACATATTCTGGGCGCGACGGATCATGACCGGGTGGGCCGTTTGTTGGTCAGCGAATTGTTTACGGTTGGCACCGGCGGCTGGTCGGGATTTCCCAGCCACAAACACGACACGGACCGTTTGCCAGAGGAAACCCGCCACGACGAAACCTATAACTTTCGGTTCAAGCCGGACTACGGCTCTGGGCTTCAGATGCTGCAACGGGTCGATAATGAGCCCGGCGATGCCTATCATATCGTGAATGGATCGACGGTTCTGATCGACAAGGGATACCACCCCTGCGTCGCGCTGCCGGGGTATGAGATGTATTATTTCACCATTCTGGGCGGGCTGACCCAGCGTTCGCTAAAGCAATATTTCCAACCCACACATGCCGAGCAATTACACACCATCCCCGGCATCATGGATATGGTGGCCAAGTTCAAATGACCCTGGCGACCTTGGCTCAGGTGCTGCAACCGGCGCTGCACGGCGGCTCTGCCGTGGCGGGTCTGGTCACGCTTGGCTGGGAAGATATGTGCGCCTATGTCGCCGCCGCCGAGGCCGAGGGCGTGCCGGTGATCCTTCAGGCCGGGCCGGGATGTCGCGATCATACCCCCCTGCCGGTCCTTGGCGCGATGTTTCGGCATTTGGCCGAAGGCGCATCTGTGCCGGTGGTGGCGCATCTGGATCATGGTTATTGCACCGAGGATTGCCGCATCGCGATTGACTGTGGCTTTACCTCGGTCATGTTCGATGGGTCGGGCGGCCCCCTGCAACAGAACATTGACGAAACCGCCGCGATTGCCGAAATGGCCCATGCGGCGGGGGTGTCCTGTGAGGGGGAAATTGGGTTCGTCGGCTATGCCGACGGTGCAGCCTCGACCGGCACCGCCCCGGACGAGGCCGCGCAATTCGCAAGAGAGACCGGCGTAGATGCCATGGCAATTTCGGTCGGCAACACGCATCTGCAACAAAAAACCGGCGCCGGATTGGATGAAGACCGCATTCGCGCGATTGAAGCCGTCACAGACGTGCCCCTGGTCATCCATGGCGGGTCTGGCGTGCCGCTGGACCAGCGCCGCCATCTGGCCCGGACGTCAAAGATCTGTAAATTCAACATCGGCACCGAATTGCGGATGGTGTTCGGTCAATCGCTGCGCGCGGCATTGGCAAATGACCCCGCTGTCTTTGACCGCAATGCGATCCTGCGCGCAACGCAAGATCCGATGATTTCGGCCGCCCGGCAGGTGCTTCGGGCGTTCAAACCGACCTGACCCAGTTTTTGATACACATCAAAGTTCCGTGCGACCCCGGCCCCTATGCTGACACCCAACAGCCAGAATCGGGAAGGACAGCAGATGCTTTCGTCGGAACAGATCAAACGCCACGCGATCCTGATGGACCGCATGGGCGATGCCCGCGGGCTGGATATGGAAGAGCAGGTGCTGCGCGGCAAAATCACCAGCGCGGAACTGGCCGATCGGGTGCTGAGCTGTGCCAATTGCACCGGACCACAGGATTGCGCGCATTGGCTGGATACCCGCACCGGCGTAGAGGGTGAAAGCCCAAGCTATTGCCGCAATGCGGATCTGTTCGACGACCTTTCAAAACGCTGACAACTGTTCCCAAAGGGCGCAGGTTGTGGGGGAACCGGCACCCGGAGGGCGGGGAGGTGTGATGGCCATCCAAAGAGGTGGCCATCACCGTTCAGCGCCATTCAGTTCAACGCCATTCAGTGAAAAATGAAGCTGCGCATGGATATGCTGGACATATCAATGTTTTCGGTCATGAAGGTCAGCTGATCCGCAGTATTTGCCGCCCCGGCCACCGCCAATGCAGGCAAATAATGATCAACCGAAGGGTGTGCCATGGTCAGCAGGTTGCCCAACCCACGGCGGTCCGTCAATGCGGCCAGATCGCGCTCTGCCAGACGATCGGCGAACAGCGTGTCGAATTCTGTGGCCCAATCATGCGCCGATGCGCCCGGACGAATCTGCCGCAAGTTGTGCACCACATTGCCACTGCCAAGGATCAACACACCGCGATTGCGCAGCTCGGCCAGCTTCTGACCAATCTCCAGATGCCAATCCAGATCTTTGGTCATGTCGATCGACAATTGAAACACCGGCACATCGGCCAGCGGATACAGGAATTTCAACACCTGCCAGGCCCCGTGATCCAGACCCCAGGTTTCATCACCCTCGGCATGATGGCTGGCCAGCAGTGAAATCACGTCTTGCGCCAAGGCCGGATCGCCCTTTGCGGGATATTGTTCACGGTACAGCGCCTCCGGAAAGCCGTTGAAATCATGGATCGTGCGCGGCATCGCCGATACATCGACCAGCGTGCTGCCACGGGTCATCCAATGCGCCGACACCACCAGAATCGCCTGCGGCCGGGGAAGAGTGCGACCCAGCTCAGCCCAGCTTTTGGCATAGGGGTTGTCTTCGATGGCGTTCATCGGGCTGCCATGGCCAAGAAAAACCACCGGCATCCGATCCGAAACAGCAAATCGGTCTTGTAACGATTGCAGTGATTGAGCGACGCTCATGTCTGGCTCCTTTTGAAATGCAGCTCCTGTGCCGCCTTGCAAAAAATATAGCCCAGCGCGGGGCTTATACCTATGGCGATAGGATCACAGACAATGTGCAGGAAAACGCGACTACCGGCAGAGCATGGCCGATATGCAAAAATTTCGGAAACATTTGAAACTCAAGTCTTGCCCGACTCAGAATGATGGCCTAATTGCGATTCTAGAGAGACAGGTAAACCAACGGCCAATTTGGCCACATGACGAGCGACAGGAGGCCACCATGCCGACGACCCGCGACGAATGGATCCGCGACGTACGCAGCCGGGCAGCAACACTGCCGGCGGTGTTTATCGTGTATGGTTTTCTTGTGATCACGATGATCGCCACCGGGATGGCGATGACCTAGGATCGGCTTGACGCCCCCGGGCTGTCGCCGTTTTCAGCAATCTTGACCGATGACACACGCCCGGCTTTTGCCGGACGCATTTTGATTTCCCGCGACTGACCTAAACCTCGGCCCCTTCGCCAAGGTTTTCTATGCCGCGTTCCTCCAGCAAATCGGTCAGCCAATTCGGATCCATTTCCGGCACTGAGCTTAGCAACAGATCGGTATAGGGATGGTGCGGCGGGGTGAACATCTGGTCTTTGGCCCCCTGCTCAACTACCTTGCCCTGCTGCATCACCACAACCTCGTCTGCGATTGAACGCACCGTTGCCAGATCATGGGTGATGAACATATAGGCCAGATCCAATTCGCTCTGAAGCCGGTCGAGCAGTTTCAGAATGCCTTCGGCCACCAGCTGGTCAAGCGCCGAGGTCACCTCGTCACAGATGATGAACGTCGGTTCCGCCGCCAATGCCCGGGCAATACCGATCCGCTGTTTCTGACCGCCCGAAAGCTCTGGCGGGTAGCGGTTGTAATATTTCGACGGTTCCAGCTCGATCAGATCGAGCAATTCATCCACCCGATGTTTCAGCGCCGCGCCGGACAGGCCCGAATAAAACTGCGCCGGACGGCCAATGATTTCACTGATCCGTACCTTCGGATTCAGCGCGGTATCGGCCATCTGATAAATCATCTGTGCCTGACGCAACTGATCCTTGGACCGGTTCAGGTAGCTGGGCGGCAGGGCCTCGCCTTTGAACAGGATCTCACCCGACATTGGCGGCAAGAGGCCGGTGATACAGCGCGCGGTGGTCGATTTGCCCGATCCGCTTTCGCCGACAACCGCAACCGTCATGCCCTTGTAGATATCGAATGACACGTCATCCAACACCTTGGCGCCGCCGGTATAAGCCGCGCTGACGTTTTTGACCGAAATCAGCGGGCCTTCGTCCGTTGGCCGGGATTTTTGCGGCTTTTCAAAGCTGCGCACCGCCCAGAGCGATTTGGTGTAATCCTCTTGCGGGTTTTCCAGCATGTCTTCGGTCGAGGCCTGTTCGACCTCTTCGCCCTTGAGCAGCACCTTGATGGTATCTGCCATCTGCGCCACGACCGCCAAATCATGGGTAATATAGATCGCGGCGGTGTTGAACTGATCAACGATGTCGCGGATCGCGGCCAGAACCTCGATCTGGGTGGTCACGTCCAGCGCTGTGGTCGGTTCGTCAAAGATGATCAGATCGGGACGACAGGCCATCGCCATCGCGGTCATCGCCCGCTGCAACTGACCGCCCGACACCTGATGCGGATACCGAAAGCCGATTTCCTGCGGATTGGGCAGGCGCAGACGTTCGTACAGATCCATCGCATCTTCTTGCGCCTCGATGCGTTTCTGGATGCGATATTGCAGCGGCGCTTCGGTATGCTGATCAATGATCTTATGCGCCGGATTGAAGGATGCCGCCGCCGATTGCGCCACATAGGCGATGCGCGATCCGCGCAACGCCCGTTTTTCGCCCTCTGTCGCGGTGGTCAGCTCCATCCCGTCGAATTCAATCGACCCGCTGGAAATCCGCGTACCATCCCGGGCATAGCCCATGGCCGCGGCCCCAATGGTGGATTTGCCAGCCCCGGATTCCCCGATCAGGCCCATGACCTCGCCACGGTGCAATTTCAGGTCAACGCCCTTGATGATCGGCACCCAGTCTTCGCCGGTATAGCCCTCAATGCGCAGATCTTCGATGTCGAGAAGGACAGATTTATCATGTACCATTCTTATTGCTCCTTCAGACCAGAGGACCGGAACAGCATCCAGTCGACCACGAAGTTGACCGCCACAGTCAGCAGCGCAATCGCCCCGGCCGGGATCAGGGGGGTGATATCGCCAAAGGAAATCAGCGTCGCGTTTTCACGCACCATCGACCCCCAATCGGCGGTGGGCGGCTGAATGCCAAGACCCAGGAACGAAAGCCCCGCCACCAGCAGGAAGACGAAACAGAATTCCAACCCGAACTCTGCCACCAGAGGCGCGGAACAATTGGGCAGGATTTCCTTGCGGATCAGATACCAGGTCTTTTCACCGCGCAGCTTGGCCGCTTCGATATAATCCATGACGACAACATTGCCCGCCACCGCCCGTGTCAGACGGAACACCCGTGGCGCATAGATGATGGCGACGGCCACGATGATGACAATGGTCTGCGGACCAAAGATCGACAGCATCAACAGGGCAAAGATCAGTGACGGGATCGACATGATCACATCGGCGAACCGACCCATCAGCTGGTCGAACCAGCCGCCTTTGGTTGCGGCCAGAAGTCCGGCAAACGCCCCCATGCCAAAGGCAGAGATCGTCGCCAGAAGCGCGAGACCCACGGTATTGCGGGCGCCGTAAATGATCCGGCTGAACATATCGCGGCCCAATTGATCGGCACCAAGCAGCATGTTTTCATCTGCCGGGGCAAAGGAGGATGCGATCACCTCGCTTTCGCCAAAGGGCGCGATCCACGGCGCAAAGATACCGGCAATCGCATAGGTAAAGATGATGAACATGCCAAAGGCCGCGGTCAAAGGTGCGGTCTTCAGCTCCTTTGACAGGTTGGTGGGCGTGATCAACACCAGAAATTCGCGGAAACAATAGGACGTCGCCGCCGCAAATCCCAAAAGACCCGCCGCAATCGCCACATTGCGCAGCGGCCCAACGCCGCCGACAATGCCCAGCACGAAACTGACCAGTGTCAGCGAAAACAACAGCATGAATGCGCCGCGCTTTTCAATATGCCGCCAGACAGGAGGCGATGATCAGACAGGCGAAGTAGAGA
>NZ_JALIEC010000016.1 GCF_022867865.1 Phaeobacter sp. J2-8
GGGCTTGCGATCCGCGCGGATGGTCGCCGCTTCGTTTCATTCGAAGGATTCCACCGGGTCTGGGCCTATGTGTCGATGGATCGTGCCGCATGGCTGCCACGGCATGAGGATTTCAAATCCCTGCAAAACAATTCTTCGCTGGAGGCGCTGGCGATTGACCGCCGCGGCTGGCTTTACACATTGCCGGAACGTTCGGGCAAGATGACACGGCCCTTCCCGGTCTATCGCTATCGCAATGGCACCTGGGATCAGCCTTTTTCCATTCCCCGCTTTGGCGGTTTTCAACCGGTTGGGGCAGATTTCGGCCCAGACGGCATGCTGTACCTGCTGGAGCGGGAATTTACCGGGTTTGGGTTTCGGTCGCGGGTGCGCCGGTTTGCGGTGACAAAGCGCGACATCGGCCGCGGCGAAATCCTGTTCACCAGCCCGCTTGGCCGCCACGACAACCTGGAGGGCCTGGCGGTCAGCCGTGATGACGCGGGCAAGATCCGCCTGACAATGATATCCGACGACAATTTTCGCGCCTTCCAACGCACCGAGATCGTGGAATATCTGCTGCCCTGAGCCCCGGATTGACAAATCGCTTGCGTGACGGGGCCGGAAACTGTACGTCCCGCCCGTTCCCGGCAAATCGGGGGCCAAGTCGCCGCAACCTTGCAAAAACGGGCATCAAATATGAACCGCACCCATCTTCCTGGCATTATTGCCATGGCCGCGATTGTCGTGGCCTCGAACGTCCTCGTTCAATTTCTGATTCTTGACGGCCTCCTGACCTGGGGGGCGTTTACCTATCCGCTGGCGTTTCTTGTCACTGACGTGATGAACCGCGTCTATGGCGCCGGACCGGCCCGGCGGGTGGTCTTTGCCGGATTTGTCACCGGTGTGATCTGTTCGCTGATCGGCAGCCAGATCATGTTGCAAGGTGACGGATACAGCTATGCTGCCGTGCCGTTGCGCATTGCCGTGGCATCCGGTGTGGCCTTCCTGGTGGCGCAGCTGACCGACATCGCGGTATTCAACCGCTTTCGCAGCGGCCGCTGGTGGCGCGCGCCCCTGATTTCCACGCTGGTGGGATCCGCGCTGGATACCGTTTTGTTTTTCGCCATCGGCTTTTCCGCCGCGATCACCCTGTTTGGCGCAGAGGCCGATTCCGCAATCGCCTGGGCGTGGGAGCCGGTGCCGTTCATGAATGTTGGCGCGGCGGTTCCGCTGTGGGTCACGCTGGCCTTTGCGGATTGGCTGGTAAAACTGACGGTGTCGTTGCTGGCATTGGTGCCATTTCGGGCAATCGTTGCGCGACTTTCGCAAAATCGCGCGATTGTCTGAAAATTTCCTTTTGCGATTTTGATCTTCCGTGCCATGATTCGAGTGTGGAAACAAAATTGAAAGGAGGTGCTTCAGTGTCGAGAGAGGTATTGGAGAAAGGCGTCGGAACAGTTCGAGGGGGCGTCCTCTGAGGCAGCCCTTGGGGGAGAGAATACCCTCGAATTGGTAGGACCTAACCGGCCCCACCTCCTGACAATCTCGAAGAGCCATGCCAAGCGGCATGGCTCTTTTCGTTTGCTGCGCGGATACGGGATTTGAAGCGGGATTTGTAAAAGGGGGCCAGCCCCCTCGGCCTTTGGCCTCACCCCCGGGATATTTTTGGTCAGATGAAAGGTCGATTTCGGCCTTCTTGTCCCAGAGTGCGCTTCTGCGGTAAAGCAGTTGCAGACGTGCTACAGGTGGCCCCAATGACCCTTCGCATCAATGATCACATCGAATTGGCCGATTGGAGATATGAGCGAACAGTTCACCCGGTCGTCGGGCCCTGGCGGCCAGAACGTGAACAAAGTGTCCACGGCGGTGGAATTGCGGTTTGAAGCTGCGCGGTCGCCGAATTTGGCCGATCCGGTCAAGCGGCGGCTGGAGCGGATTGCCGGGCGCAAATGGACGCGGGATGGCGCGCTGGTGATCCAAGTGGAAGACACCCGATCCCAGGCCCGCAACCGCGAGATTGCCCGCGAGCGGCTGGTGCAGATGATCCTGAAGGCGCTGGAACGCCCGAAACGGCGGATCGCAACACGGGTGTCGCAGAACCAGAAACGCAAGCGGGTGGATGCGAAGAAGAAGCGCGGCGAGGTCAAGGCGATGCGGGGGAAGGTGGAGGAGTGAGCCCGCCCAACTACACCACCACCTCGATCCGCTCCTGCTCTCCGACGCCGAACACGCGTTTGTAGCGCGCGATTTCCTCGGCCGGGCCCATTGCCTTTTCCGGGTTATCGGACAGTTTCACCGTGGGTTGGCCGTTGGCCGTGACCGCCTTGCACACCAGCGAGAATGCATCCAGCCCGCCGTCCGGCACCAGCCCGCGAAAGTCATTGGTCAGATTGGTGCCCCAGCCGAAAGACACCCGAACCCGGCCTGCGAATTGCGTCTGAAGCGCCGCAATTAAATCGACATCCAACCCGTCAGAGAAAATCACCAGCTTTTCGCGCGGGTCTTCGCCGCGGGATTGCCACCATTCGATTGCAGCTTCTGCCGCTTTGGCCGGATCGCCGCTGTCGATGCGGATACCGGTCCAACCCGCCAGCCAATCCGGCGCCTTGTCGAGAAATCCTTTGGTACCATAGGTGTCGGGCAGGATCATCCGCAGATTGCCCTCATGCTCTTCGTGCCAATCGGCCAGCACGTCATAAGGGGCGCGAGCCAGCGCGGCGTCGTCGGGCGCCAGCGCCGCATAGACCATCGGCAATTCATGGGCATTGGTGCCGATCGCCTCGAGATCGCGGTTCTTGGCGATCAGGCAATTGGAGGTGCCGACAAATTTCTGGCCCAGCCCCTCGGTCATCGCCTGAACGCACCAATCCTGCCACAAAAACGAATGCCGCCGACGGGTGCCGAAATCTGCGATGCGCAGATTGTCGACGGACCGCAGCTGTTTGACCTTTTCCCAAAGCTTTGTCATCGCCTGGGCATAGAGCACTTGCAGCTCGAACCGGCCCATGTCGTTGAGAACAGCGCGGCCGCGCAACTCCATCAGCACCGCCAGGGCCGGGATTTCCCACAGCATCACCTCTGGCCAGGAGCCTTCGAAGGTCAGTTCATATTGGCCATCGCGTTTTTCCAGATGATAGGGCGGCAGCCGCAGGTTTTCGAACCATTCCATGAAATCCGGGCGGAACATCGACCGTTTGCCGTAGAACATATTGCCGCGCAACCAGGTGCTTTCGCCACGAGTCAGCGACAACGATCGGATATGATCAAGCTGCTCGCGCAATTCGCCTTCGTCGATCAGATCGGCCAGACGGATATGTTTGCTGCGGTTGATCAGGGAAAACGTCACCTGTGTATCGGGTTTGTTGCGAAACACCGATTGGCACATCAGAAGTTTATAGAAATCCGTGTCGATCAGCGACCGCACAATCGGGTCGATCTTCCATTTGTGGTTCCAGACGCGGGTGGCGATATCAACCATGGTTCGGCCTTTCGAAAGAAGGGGGGGTCAGCGCAGGGAAACGCCCGCATCCCGCATGTTTGTTTCGGCCCCGGCCAGCGAACCGTCAAGGTCGATGGCCCGGCAATAATCGCGCAGAACCGTGACGTGAAAGCCAAGTTTGGCTGCATCCACCGCGGAAAACGCGACACAGAAATCCAAGGCCAGCCCAACCATCGTCAGCTCGGAAATATCGCGGTTGCGCAAATATCCCTCAAGCCCGGTGGGGGTGTCATGGTCGTTTTCAAAAAACGCAGAATAGCTGTCGATCGCGGGGCGAAACCCCTTGCGAATGATCAGATCGGCACGGTCGCTGTGCAATCCGGCGTCAAGCTCGGCGCCGATGGTGCCCTGAATGCAATGTTCCGGCCACAGAACCTGGGGCCCATATGGCATGTCGACCACCGAAAACGGGGATTGGCCCGGATGAGAGGTGGCAAAGGACGAATGCCCCGCCGGGTGCCAATCCTGGGTCAGGATCACCGCATCGAAATCCGGCATCAACGCGTTGATCGGGGCGACGATTTTGTCGCCTTCTGCCACCGCAAGCGCCCCGCCGGGACAGAAATCGTTTTGCACGTCAATCACGATAAGAGCACGCATCGGTGGCCTCCTGAAAACCAATGTCATCCACAGCTTAGATTCCGCGGATCGGAATTGCCATGGGGCAGACTTGGCGCTATGACCGCCGCTCGCTGATAAATCGGGGGCGGGAATGGCGCGGCTTGGAATAGATTTCGGAACCTCGAACACCGGGGCGGGCATCATGGCCGATGGGCGGCCTGTTACACTTCCGCTGGAAGATGGCGCCCAGACCCTGCCGACCGCGGTATTTGTCGATTTTGCCGACCAGAAATTCATCTATGGCGAGGCCGCCGCGCGCGCGATGATGGAAGGCCAGGATGGCCGGTTCATGCGCGGATTGAAAAGCATCCTTGGCACGCCGCTGGCACAGGAAAAGCGCCGTTTCCTGAACGAGCGGCTGACATTGATCGAAATCATCGGCCAATTTCTGGCGGAAATCCGCACGCGGTCGGAACAACTGACCGGGCAGAGCTTTGATGTTGCGATGTCCGGCCGACCGGTGATGTTTCATTCCGAATCGCGCGAAAAGGATGCGCAGGCCGAGGTTGATCTGCGCCAAGCCTATCAGCTGGCGGGATTTCGCGATGTCGAATTCCTGCCAGAGCCTGAAGCGGCGGCGCTGGCCGTTGCGGGCGATGGCCGGATGCTGATTGTCGACATTGGCGGCGGGACATCGGATTTTACCTTGTGTGAGCGCAAAGGCGGCGAAACCCAGGTGATTGCCAGCCGGGGTTTGCGGCTTGGCGGCACCGATTTTGACCGCAGTCTCAGCCTGGGGCATGTGATGCCGCTTTTGGGCCATGGCGCAGAGATCGGGGCGGAATTTGGTGACAAGGTTCACAGCGCGCCGCGTGCCCTGTTCAACGATCTGGCCAGTTGGGAAAAGATCGCCTTTGTCTATGATCCGGCGACGCTGCGCGAGGTGAAACGCTGGGTGCGGCTGGCGAAAAAACCGGAATTATTTGAACGGCTTGCCGAGGTGCTGGATATGCATCTGGGCCATGATATCGCCTATGCGGTCGAGGCCGGCAAAATCGCGGCCAACGACAGCGAACGTGGTGACATCCGGCTGGATGTGATCGAACGCGGCCTGCATGTGGATCTGTGGAACCTGCAGATGCAAACAGAACTGGCCGAGGCCGCAAATCGCATTGGGGACATGGCGCTGGCCACCCTGCGCGACGCAGATTGCGCCCCGGATCAGGTGGATATGGTGGTATTCGTCGGCGGTTCCAGCCTGTTGTCGGGCGTGCGTCAGGCGCTGGCCAGCCGCATCCCCGAGGCCCGTCAGGAAACCGCCGAAGTGTTCACCGCCGTGGTGCATGGGCTGGCGATTGCCGCGCAATAGCCGCCAACCCCATTGTCCTTTTGTCATGACAGGATTATGCGAAACCCCATGTTTACCGTTGCCGCGCTTTATCACTTTACCCGTTTTGACGATCCCGCCGCATTGCAGGGGCCGCTGAAAGATCTGTGTCACACACAGGGCGTCACCGGCACCCTGTTGTTGGCGCAAGAGGGGATCAATGGCACCATCGCCGGCACGCGCGATGGCATTGACGCGGTGCTGGGCCATATTCGCGCCCTGCCCGGCTGTGCCGATCTGGTGCATAAGGAAAGCAGCGCCAGCGCGCCGCCCTTTGCCCGGATGAAAGTGCGCTTGAAACGTGAAATCGTGACCATGGGCCAACCTGACGTCGATCCGCGTGCTGGCACGGGCCAATATGTCGATCCGGCGGATTGGAATGCGCTGATCCAAAGCCCCGATGTTGCCGTGATCGACACCCGCAACGATTACGAGGTGGCGATTGGCACATTTGAGGGCGCGGTCGATCCCGAAACCGCCAGTTTCCGGGATTTTCCAGCATGGTGGGAGGCGAACAAGCAGCGTTTCCACAACAAGAAGATCGCGATGTTCTGTACCGGCGGGATACGTTGCGAAAAATCGACCAATTACCTGATGGGTCAGGGGGTCGAGGATGTATTTCACCTGCGCGGTGGTATCCTGAAATACCTGGAAGAGGTGCCCGAAACCGACAGCACATGGCAGGGCGATTGTTTTGTCTTTGATGGTCGGGTTTCCGTGGGCCATGGCCTGCGCGAGGGGCCGCATCTGTTGTGCCATGCCTGCCGTCGCCCGATCCTGCCCGAGGATCGCGACCACGCCGATTACGAACACGGCGTGTCCTGTCACCATTGCATTGATGAAACCAGCGATGCTGACAAGATCCGGTTCCGCGAGCGCCAGAAACAGATCGAACTGGCGCGCAAACGGGGCGAAAAGCATCTCGGCGGGGATTACGGCGTTTAGAACGCCAGCGCCTCTTGCGCAATTGTGTCCAACAGATCCTCGACCGCGTCCATCGGCCCGTCGGGATAGGTGCGATAGCCGATTTCAACGCTGCCGTCGCGGTCGGTGACAAACATCGCATAGGGGCAAAACGCGATCAGATCCGGGTCTTGTTCCATCACCTCGCGCGATACCGTGGCCGAGCAGAACATGAATATTTCTGCCCCATCAAACAGTTTTGCCCCCCCGACATCCGCGCGGGTGCGTTCCAGCATCTCGCCGGTGTGGCTGCGGTGATCAATCACCAACCCCGCACCGATAATCGCACTTTCGACGCTGAACAGCGCGTCCTCGAAACTCCCGTCATAGGGATAGGTCACGGCGTAATCGCTGGCCCATGCCGGGGCTGCGGCCAACGCACAGGCAAAAAGCCATTTCATCTGGTGTCTCCTTGGGCCGAATGTGATTTCAGATAGGCGATTACCGCTTTGCGGTCCTCTGGGTTCGTAATTCCGGCAAACACCATTTTGCTGCCGTTCAGATAGTCTCTGGGCTGGGTCAGGAAAGCATCCAATGCGGTTTCATTCCAGATCAGTCCGCCACCGGCCGCGGTTTTCAACGCTTTGGAATATCGGAACCCATCGACCGCGCCCGCCGCCCGGCCAACGATCCCGGTCAGCATGGGGCCACTGCGGTTTTTCGCACCTTCGCCGATTTCATGGCAGGATTTGCATGTGCTGAACAGCCTTTGACCTTTGGCGATCAGATCGACAGGTGCCGCCGTGGCCACGTCATCCCTGGGGGTCACATCCAGCGCCGTGGCGCGCATGGTGATGGTGACGCTGTCCTTGCATTCCGCCATACAGGGCGCAGCGCGCCACACATCATATTCGCGGGCGGCACGGTCATCGACGACAAAACCATCGGCATTTGGCATCGTGATCCCGGTGAAATTCGTGGCGTTCAGGCTAAATTCCTCATCCACGATGTCATTGGAATAGAGGATATAGGCGGCGACGGCATAGACATCATCCGGCGAAAGCGTCTGGGCCGCGCCATAAGGCATCGAGCGGTGGACATAGTCCCAAAGCGTTGACAGATAAGGCCAATAGCTGCCGACAGTTTTGACCGGGTCTTTGTTGTCAAGGGTGCCCTGCCCGCCCGCCACCTCTGGCCAATTGCCCACCCCTTCGCCGAAATCACCATGACAGGCGGCGCATTTTTCGGCAAAAACGCCCTCGCCTGTCAGGACATCCCCGGAACCGGGCGGCAGGCCCGTGCCATCGGGGCGGACATCCAGATCCCAGGCGGCGATTTCTTCGGCCAAAGCAGGACGGCCAAGCCCCAGGGTATCGGCGCTGGCGCCCCCAGCCGCCAATGCCAGGCCAAGCCAAAGCACCTGCAGCAGGCCAACCTCAGGTGACTTCGACATTTTCGACCTCGCCGCTCGTCGCCACATGCCAGGTCTGGATACCGTTGTTGTGATAGACCGAATTTTCGCCGCGCACCGCACGAAGCTGGTTCTTGGTTGGCTGGACATATCCGGTTTCGTCCATCGCGCGGGATTGCAACAGCATCTCGCCGCCGTCCCATGTCGTATCAAGGTAAAACCGGCATAGCGCCTTGGCCTCGCCGGCGCGGTCCAGTCGCGCGATTTCCCACGTTTTGCCGCCGTCTTTTGACACATCGACCCGGGTGATCCGCCCATGCCCGGACCACGCCATGCCAGTAATGACCAGCGGGCCGGTGCCGTGCTGGATCGGCATTTGCGGCGATGGGGCGGTGATCACCGATTTCGCATCCATCACCCAGGTCCATTTGCGGGCGGTGCCATCGGCCAGCGTATCGGTATATTTGCTGGTTTCCTCGCGGCTTTCGACCGGGGCATTCGTCACCTCGATCCGGCGCAGCCATTTGATCCAGAGGTTGCCCTCCCATCCCGGCACCACAAGCCGCACAGGATAACCATGTTCACGGCGCAGCGCCTCGCCATTGGCCTTGAACGCGACAAGCACATCGTCGAGCGCCTTGGCCAGCGGGATCGACCGCCCGTTCGAGGCCGCATCCGCCCCTTCGACATAGATCCACTTGTCCGACAGATCACCGCTGATCCCGGCCTCGTTCAGCAGCGCGCGCAGGGGCACGCCGGTATATTCCATGTTGTGGATCATGCCGTGGGTATATTGCGCGCCGTTCAACTGGGCCCCGGCCCATTCCATGCCACTGTTCGCAGCGCATTCGCAGAAATAGACGTGATTTTCGCGCGGAAACCGCTCCAGATCCGCATAGGTGAAGACCAACGGCCGCTCGACCAGCCCATGCACCATCAGGCGATAGTCGTCTTTGTGCAGGGTGATCGCGCCGGAATGATGCCGCTCAAAACCACAGCCCTGTGGGGTGATTGTCCCGTCCAGCGCATGAATTGGGGTGAAATTGACCGAAGATTTCGTGTCGGCGGTCAACCAGGGCACATTGCGGCGTCGCACGTCGGCCTCGAATTCGATCGGCAGACCATAAGGCACCTCGTCCACACCGACGCCCAGCCCGCTGGCCCAATCCTGAACCTCTGTAATCAGGGGGTCCGGGGTTTCAGCCCGCATCGGTCCGGCGGCCACCGCCCCGGCGGCGGCAACACCCCCACGCAGAAAGGCGCGGCGCGACGTGCCATTTGGTCGCTTTTCTGACATCTCGACCCTCCTTTCGACCCCTTCGGAGTGAAACTGGCGAGGCGCGCGTTTGGTCGGCCTCAGCCTCCGACCACTTGCACCGATGTGTTTGGCTCCACTGCGACACTGCCCTTGGCGCGAATGTGGTTTTCCACCACATCCCAGATCGGCGGCCCTTCTGTGCCCTCATTGACCGAGGCCCAGCCGGCCACAACGTAATTGCGCGCCGGATCAATCGCTTCTCCGGTTTTCAACAGCGTCATGTCGCTGATCCGCGAGCCTTGTGGTTTGGTGATGTCGATCCGATAGCCCATGCCACCGACCCGCACCATATCGCCGCCCTGTTGATAATAGGGATCGGGGTTGAAGATGTTGTCGCCCACATCCTCTAGCACCACTTTCAGGAATTCCCCGGTCATTTCCGTGCGATAGGCGTTAGGATAGGTCATCGACGTGACGTTCCAGATGTCTTCGCGGGTGATGTCCTGACCGGGCAGGATCGACGGCCCCCAGCGCACACCGGGCGACAGGGCAATCTCTGCCTCGCCCTCGCTCAGCAATGCGTCGCAAATCAGATCATCCCAGGAACCATTGAAATTGCCCCGGCGATACAACAGGCTTTCGGACTGGCCGATCACCTCTTCCAATTGCGATTTGAACGGGGCGCGCTCGGCCTCGATCAATGTCGCGATTTCGGGATCGGGGGTGATGACGTCGGAAAAGATCGGGATCAGCTTATGCCGAAAGCCCAGCATATGGCCATCGCGCACATCAAGATCGACGCGGCTGACGAATTTACCGTTTGACCCGGATGCGACAATGATCGTGTCATTCACCAACACAGGCTCTGGCAGGGCGTCATGGGTATGGCCGGACAGGATCACATCAATGCCGGTCACAACGCCGGCCATCTTCTTGTCCACGTCAAACCCGTTGTGCGACAGGCACACCACAAGCTCGGCGCCCTGGGCGCGCACCTCGTCCACCATCGTCTGCATATGCGCATCGCGAATGCCAAAGCTGTATTCCGGGAACAACCAGCCGGGATTGGCGATCGGCATATAGGGAAAGGCCTGACCAATCACCGCGATTTTGGTGCCGCCACGTTCAAAGAATTTGTACGGCGGAAACAGTTCCGCCGGCTCATCCCATTCGGCGTCAAAAATGTTCTGGCCCAGCGCGGCAAATGGCAGACCTTCGACAATCTCGTGCACGCGCTCAGAACCAAGGGTGAATTCCCAGTGAAACGTCATCGCGTCCGGTTTCAACGCGTTCATCACATTGACCATGTCCTGACCCTGGGTCTGGAAACAGGTGTAAGACCCGTGCCAGGTGTCGCCGCCATCCAGCAACAGGGCATCGGGCCGTGCGGCGCGAATGGAATTGATGACCGTCGCCACCCGGTCCAGCCCGCCAACCCGGCCATAGGCCCCGGCCAGCGCCGAAAAATCGCCCGAAGACAGCGCATAATGTGACGCGCTGCCATCTTCGATGCCATAAGCACGGCGGAAATCTGCGCCGGTCAGATGCGGCACCGCCCCCCGGTTTTCACCAACGCCAATATTGACCGAAGGTTCCCGGAAAAAGATCGGTTTCATCTGGGCGTGAATATCGGTCACATGGATCAGGGACACGTTGCCGAAGGTATCGAATTCCAGCAATTGATCCTGGGTCAGGCGCTGTTGCGCCGCCAACCGCGACCAATTGCCAAAACCCGACGCCCCAAGCATCGCAGAGGCCGCCATCGACACCTGAAGAAAATCACGACGAGAGATCATGCGGGGTTCCCTTTGTCAGCAGAGTCACATGCGCATATGTGAATTCATATTGGGCGTCAAACCCCGCGCCACATCATCCGGCGCGGGGCAAATGGATTACTGACGCACCGCCGGCGTTTCCAGCGAAAGCCCGTTGCCGCGCGACGCGACATAAAGCTCAAGAGCGCGGAATTCGTCCGAACCTTCGGCAAATGTTTCCGCACGGGTATCGCGGATACAGCCCCGGAACCGGTTGTGCTTGGATATCAGTTTGGCCTGTTTCAAACGATAGACCGGGAAACCATTGGTCTGGCCCTGAGACAGGTGATCGGCGCGGATGTAATTGCCATAATTGTCTTCATGGCAATTGGCGCAGCTCAGCTCTAGCTGGCCATAGCGCGTATAATACATCTCTTTGCCCTGCTCCCAGAACGGGGCCGCATCACCGTCGATTGCCACGCTCATCGGCATGCCGCGCGATTGCACACCAATCAGCGCCACCATGGCCTGCATATCGGCGCCGGACCATTTCCATGCATCCGCCTGCATCCGATCGGTACGGCATTCGTTGATCAGATCTTCCATCACAACCAGATTGCCATCCGCATCGACCTTCGGCATCGCCGCGGTCAGACCTTTGAATGTTTCGACATCCCCATGACAAGAGGCACAGCTTTCGCCGGCCGCACCTTCGACGACATCATAGGCGTCAATCGCCTGATCGACGAAAATCATGGCTGGATTGTCGAAATCATCCAGTTGCAGCGCCTGGGTTTCATCGGTGCGGAAGTGCCAGCCCGAAATCACCTCGTCAAAGGCATCCGAAAGATGCTCTGGCGCGGCGGTTTTCGATGTCATCTCCAACTCTTCGTTGATCACCAGCTTGTCGTCATCGGCGCCCCCCGCAATCAGCGGTGTCGCGGCGATCAGCAGTGCAGCTATTGCCGTCATTGCCTTGGTTGTCATCTGTTCCCTCCCTTTGGCTGTTCCGCCCCTGTGTCAGGGGTCAGATGGCGCGCCCGCCCCGGCAAATCCCGGAACGGACTGGGGTGTTTAGCCGACCGAAATCGACTTGGTTTCTTCATAGACCGAGCCGTCGTCGTCGTACCAAGTGAATTTGAATTCACCGGCTTCGGGAACTGTGGCTTCGAATTGAAAATATGGATTGGTCGAAATCGCCGGTTCCATCGCGATGTCGATCACGTTCTGACCGTTGAAATCACAGGTAAACCGATTGATGATCGACCGCGGGATGACATTGCCATCGCCATCCTTGCGCTGACCGGATTCCATGATGTGGCTGATCAGGGTCTTGATTTCGATTGTCTCGCCTGCGCTGGCGGATTTCGGTACTTTGACGCGGGGTTTTACACCGTCTGCCATGATATTGCTCCCTTTGTCTCTTAGCCGCCGCAGCCGCCGATAGTGACCTTGACGGTCTTGGAGGTCCGCACAAAGCTGCCGTCGGCCATTTGCGCCACGGCAATCACATCCTGTGTCCCGGCCAGACGAATGCGGGTTGATGCATTCTGGCTTGCGGCCAGCGGGCCGAATTTGAACACGCCCACCGGGGGGGCCGGGTTGCCCGCGGCATAAATCGAAATCGCCACTGCGCCGGGGGCCGACACGGCGATTGGCACCGTATTGCCGTTTTCCGCGATTTCCGGCGCTGTCAGCTCCAGCCCGCCTTCGCCTGTCTCGGCACCGCCGGTGAATTCGGCAATCAGATCGTCCACCGCCGCAAAGGCACGGAACGGCAGGACGGTCAGAAGCGCAGCACCGGCAGCCAGCGCCAGCGTTTCGCGTCGTGTAAAGTCCATTTTTGCTCTCCTTGATCTCTCAGATGCGGCAATTGGCCGATCTGGCGTCATTCGTCTTGCAGCGTCATCAGAAAGGCGACGACATCTTCGATGTCCTGCGCCGTCAGAAGCGGCGGCAATGGTTCGGTGCCTGCCTTGCCGCTGAACGCGTTACCGGGGCGGATATAGCCGCTGGTTTTGTAGAATGCCGGCATCATCGTGCCGTCGTAGGTCATCTTGGCATTGGCGACGATGCCGCGAATTTCGGCCTCTTCCCAGCGCGAACCAACCCCATCCAGACCCGGCCCGACCTCGCCATGGAAGGGCGCATCGGCCAATTCCGTGACCGCGTGGCAGGAAATGCAATTGCCCTTGGATTTGGTTTTCATGATCAGCGCGCCATTGGCGGCATCACCGGGCGCACCGGACAAAGAGACCGATATTGCGCCATAGTCATCATATTGGACATCACCCGGTGCGATCTCTCCGGCAAAGGCCGCTGGCACTGCCAGTGCGGCAATCGCCAGTGTAATGGTCATAAACCTCATGTTCCCTCCCTGGGTCGCTGCCTTGTCGTCTTTATTTCGGCTGGCTGGACACAGCCTAGTGTAGAAATCTGCCTTCGCACAACGTCAAATCCACAAGGTCACGCTGCACCGCCGACCTCAGTCAGTAGAGCCGTTGTTGCGTTCCTGAATGCGGCGGGCGTGATAGCGTTGGAAATCCTCTTCGTTATCAAGCAGGTATCTCTTTTCTACCACCCATGTAAACATGTCCAGCGTTGTTCCGGCCCCAAAAGCCCCCGGCATGACGGCGACGGCGGCGCGCGGGGCGCTGGTGTCTTCGGGCACCTCTTCCGGCAGGAACATCAGCGTCGGGGTGAACAAAAGCCCCCATTTGCGCGCCATGTTCTTTTCGCTCAGAACCTCGCCGTCGAAATCGGTCACTTCGATATCGCCATGCAGGTTCAATTGCACAACAAAGTAATTGTCTTCGATCATCTTGGTGATGTCGTCGCGCGGGAACACCTCTTCATGCATCTTGGTGCAATAGATACAGCCGCGTTGTTCGAACATCAGCACAAGTCGCTTGCCCTCGGCACCCGCCTCTTCCAGATCTTCGCGCAGATCCTTGAACGTGTCGCGCATCCAATCGGCCTTGTGCAGACCATCATCGCCCAGCTCGGCCGCGGCCACCGGCAGCGCCAGCAGCGCGGCGGTCAAAATCGCTATCAGGTGTTTCATGGCTCCCCTCCCCGGCTCGCCTTAGCCGATTTTCATGAAGACCGGAAAGGTCTCCAACATCCATTGGGCAATGTAGCTAATGGAATTGGTGGCGATCAGCACGCCAAAAACAATCAGCAACACCCCCATCAGCCGTTCCACCAGCGGCAAATGCGGCGGAATCGCGCCATCCAGGCCATGAATGGCCCGATGAACATCGCCGCCACGATAAACGGCAATGTCATGCCCAAACCATATACAAACAACAGCATCGCGCCAGTCCCCGCCGTATCCTGCCCCGCAGCGGTGAACAGGATCGCCGCCAGAACCGGCCCGACACAGGGCGTCCAGCCAAAGGCAAAGGCCAGCCCGATCACATAGGCCCCGACAAGGCTGAGATTGCTGGTTTCCCCGGCATCGGCGCGGAATTGGCGATAGAGAATGCCAATGCGGACCACCCCCAGGAAATGCAGCCCCATCACGATGATGACCGCCGCCGCCAACCAGCGTAGAACATCGAAATAGTCGCGCACCACCTGGCCAAACAGGCTGGCGGTTGCGCCCAGCCCCATGAACACCGTGATCACCCCCAGCGAAAACGCCAGCGCCGCCAGAACGGCGCGCAGCCGCACCGCGCCCGACAATTTCGCGTCCGCGCGGACCTGGTTCATACTGACCCCGGCCAGATAGCTTAGGTAAAATGGCACAATCGGCAGGATACAGGGCGACAAGAAGGACAAAAGCCCAGCCAACATCGCCCCCATGATTGTGACGTCGAACATCACCCACCGCCTTGCTTGTAAAATTCACATATTCAAATTATGTTGTTTGTCAATGTTCGGTCAATTGCAACCCTCTGTGATCTTCGGATTTCTATGCACAATCCTGTCGGCGCTTTGGCTGTCGGCGGGGCCGTTGCGTGCGGACATGTCCCTGGTCATGGTCGAAGAACCGGGGTGCATCTGGTGCGCCCGCTGGAATGCCGACATCGCCCCGATTTATCCCAAAACACCCGAAGGGCGCGCCGCGCCCCTGATGCGGATCGACATTCGCGACAATCCCCCCGAGACAATTGAATTTGCCCGTAGCTTTCAGTTCACACCGACCTTTGTTCTGGTGGTCGACGGACAGGAAAGCGCGCGGATCGAAGGTTATCCCGGCGAAGACTTCTTTTGGGGGTTGCTGGGCCGGATGATCCGGGACGCCACGACAACAGAGACCGCAGGATAATGCACACCACAGATCACCTTGGCGACGCCGACGCGCCCGCGGATATCAACGGGCTTCCGCCCACGGACCCGGCCGATATGACGGCCAATGCCACCCGCGCGGCAAATTTCCTGAAGGCGATTGGCCATGAGGGGCGATTGATGATCTTGTGCCATCTGGCCACCGGCGAAAAATCGGTGACCGAGCTGGAGGCTCTTTTGTCTGCCCGTCAGGCTGCGGTGTCACAACAATTGTCGCGTCTGCGGCTGGAGGGTCTGGTCACGCCGCGCCGTGATGGCAAGGCGATCTATTATTCCCTGAGCGATGATCGCCCGCGCAAGATCATGGAAGTGATCTATGACATGTTTTGCAGCCCCCAGACCACCGGGGACCACGCGCAATCTGATGCCGCCCGGCCCGCCGGGGGGATCGCCCCCGACGCTTGATCACGACGCCCGCCCCCGACGCCTGAGCGGCGCGCCGACCCGTCAGGTCCGCGCGGTGTCCTTGGCTAAGTCTGTCTCGTCCACCGTGCTGGCCTCGATCACTTCGGCATCTTCTGCTTCGGTCATTTCGGCCTCGCTGGCGACAACCGTATCATCCCCAAAACCATCGACCTCATCCGTGGCGGCCATGGCTGCGGCGGACTGATCCTCGATCGCGCCAACGATCAGCGGCAACATGGCACTGTCAGCGCCATTCGACGTTGTATCCGCCGGCGGTGTGGTCCAGCTGAGCGTATCCAACGCACCGCAATTGCCACAAACCGCTGTCCATTCGCCCTGGATATTCGAGCAGTTTCCGCAGACCCAATGCGGGCCACGTGGTGCGGTCAACGCCCGCGCCAGCCATCCCCGGATCACCGCATCCGACGCGCCCTCGCCACGTTCAATCGCGGCCATCACGGTCAGAACCCGCGCATCGGGATCGTTTTCGGCCAAATCCCCCAAGGCACGACGTGCCGCCGGGAAATTCTTCATCCGCGATATGCAGTTCAGCCTGCAACAGCTGGGTTTCGCGGTGGTTCGGAGCCAGTTTGAACAGGTGTTGGAACCGCTTGATCCGCTCTGCCGGGGTTTCATCCGGGGCAATGGCGGCAAATGTCGCGGCCAAATCGGGATGCGGCTGGGCCTCCCACGCCTTTTTCAACACGCGCAGGGCATATTTCGGCTTGCCCTGTTCGATATAGCTGCGCGCCGCCATCACCGCCGCCGGGATCAGCTCGGGTGACAAACGGTTGGCTTCGATTGCCGCTTCGCGCTTTTCGATGCTGCTTGCGGCATCGGCAATATCGCGGGCCTCGGACAGCGCCAGAACCGCATCGCGACGACGGTGCACATCCCGTGGCAAACTTCCGTGTTTCAGCTTGGCATTCAATGTCTTGCGTGCCCCGGCCCAGTCCGCTTTTTCCGCCTGCAATTTCAGCAGAATATCCTGGGTTTCCTCGTGGCGCGGCTTGATCGCAAAGGCGCGTTCCGCCAGTTTCAGCGCGGTATCGGTGTCACCATCGGCCAGCCGCTGTTTCATGATGCCACGCACGCCGACAAAGCGTGTGCTTTCGTCTGTGACCAGCTTCTTGTAAACCGCTTCGGCCTTGGCACGGTCGCCAGCCATCTCTGCTGCCTGTGCGGTCAAAAGGTTGGTCAATTCCGGCTTCTGCAAATAGCGTTCGGCTTTGGCGGCCTTGGCCATCGCCAATTTCCCCTCGCCCGATGCCAGCGCCATCAAACCTTCGCTCAGGGCGCGCACACCTTTGCGTTCGCGATTGCGGTCAAAATACCGCGACAGCGCCGTTTCATCGCCATTCACAAAGCGCAACAGCGCCACAAGGAACGATGCCACTTTCAGCAGCAGCCAAAGCACAACCAGAAGCGCCGCCAGCGCCATGACGGCCTGAAGCGCAGTAAAGGTGAATTCCTGGCCGTTGAACGTAACGCGCAGACCCGCGCCGTCGTATTCCAAAAGCCAGCCAGCGCCCCAGGAAATTGCCGCAACAACGGCAACAAAGACGAGAATTTTCAAAAGTGACCACAACATATTTTCGTCCTTATCCCTGGTTCAGGCGCGCAGCAATTTCATGCGCTTCCCCCAGCGCCGCAAGGCGGGTTTCAGCATCCGAGACCCAGCCCGACAATTCCGCTTTTGCCACATCCGGCAAGGCGGCTATTTCATCCAAAGCACGAGCCAGATCGCCATCCCGCACCGCTGCTTCGGCCCGTGACAGGATCGCATCCGCGCCGTCGCCTTCACGCGGGGCAACAGAGCGGACCTCAAACATTTTTTCCAACACGCCACCAATACCGCCGCTTTCCTCTGCCGGGGTATTGTTGCGCGCAGCGCGCAGCGCGGCGCGGGCGACATCGGGGAATTGTTCGCGCAGGGCCGATTGCGTGACCACGCCTTCGGCGGCAGCGGCCTCCAGCGCCTCCATCGGCATATCTACGCTTTCCGCCAGTTCAGCCAAAGCCGCGCCATAGGCGTCGCCGGTGTCCAGCGCGCTCAGGATACGGGTCATGGCCGAACGCGCCGCCGCCAGACGGCTTTCTTCCAGCGCACGTTCTTCCATCTGGGTGGCATCTTCGGCGATTTTTTCAATCTTGGCTTTTTCAGCGGCGATTGTGTCTTCGATCGCCTGACGCTGATCCTCCATCGAGGCGCGCAGACGTTCCAATTCGTCTTCATAGGCCTTGATCGCTTCGCGCGAGACAGTGTCGGCAATCGGCTTCTTGGCCAATTCGGTCAAACGATCATCGACCGCAGCAATGTCACCCGCGAAGGATTCGACATTGGTGATCCGGTCGCCCAGCGCCGTCAGATCCCCTTGCGCGGATGCAAGCGTGTTCTGGGTCGCCGCAATTTCCGCTGACAATTCAGCGATCTGGGCGGTGACGGCCTCTGCTCCGGCGCTCATCTCGCCGGAC
Organism: Phaeobacter sp. J2-8; assembly: GCF_022867865.1. Classification (GTDB taxonomy): domain Bacteria; phylum Pseudomonadota; class Alphaproteobacteria; order Rhodobacterales; family Rhodobacteraceae; genus Marinovum. The sequence continues at coordinate 17,926 of NZ_JALIEC010000016.1, forward strand.
AGGGCCTCGATACGGCCCGATTGCGCGTTCAGGGCGCTGCGTGTCTCGACCTCGAATAAATCGTCATTCATGTTGACGTACCAGGCGGCGGCAAAACCGACGCCAGCCGCAACAACGCCGCCCAGCGCCATGGGCCAAAACCCGCTGCTGCTTTCGCTTTGCTGTGCCGCGACCGGTGGCACCGGCGGTGTTGGATCTGATGTCGCGTCAGAGACACCCCCAAGAATATCAGCCTCTTTCGGGGTGACATCCGTCGCCCAAAGTTCCTCTGGCGTGTCTTCTACCGTCGCAGTTTCGGCATCGTCCTGCGGATCCTCGTCCAGATCGGCAGTTTTATCGGCACTCTCCGGGGATTCTGCCGCGGCTACGGCGTTGTCTGTAACCTCGTCCGGCGTGTCGGATGCGACCGTATCGGCCCCAGCGCCGTCGGCCCCAGTGCCGTCGGTCCCGGTGCCGTCGGTCCCGGTGTCTTCGGTCCCAGCGTCATCGGTCCCTGTGTCTGGCGCATCCGCACCGGCGGCAACCGTGTCCTCGGCTTTGTCCGGCAAATCTGCCGACGCCTCGTTGTCGGTCTCTTTCGAATTACGAGATTTGGTCACCAGAGATCACCCTTTCCGAATCTTACTTCTGCGGCGCAACATCATTACCTTATGGCAGTGGTCAAGCCCCCTCAAGCGGGGATGGGTTGTGAAAAAGCGCCGCAACTGCGGCACATACGGATATAAGGTCGGGCTGTTCAGCAACCGCCATGCGGCGCGGCCTCATTGCGGCGGCATGTTCGGCGACGGCTTCGCTGATTGCAACCACACAGATTGGCGCAGCAAACGGCCCCTGTGCCGCCACGATATCGGCACTGCGGGGCGAAAACAGGGGAAGGATCACGCTTTGGTCCCCATTCAACAGCTGCCGCGCCTCTGCCGTCAGATCGCGCGTGCGTTGTTCATAGACAACGGCGTCCTGCGCGTTCAGCCCGCCGTCCCGCAACCGCGCGGCAACATCGCCACGTGTGTGCCGCCCCCGCAGGTGCAACACCGGCCCCACAGGGCCAAGGCGCAAAAGTTCCGTCACAAGGCTGTCTGCGTCCACGCCCACCATCTTGGCGGCAAACCCCCGGTTTTCCGCCGCTTTTGTGGTGCGCGCACCCAGACAATAGGCCAAGCGATCCGATGACCCCGCATAGGCCGCAACCGCATTGGCGGAGGTGAAAATCAACGCTGTGGCGTCGGGGATCGGCGCCTGCCCCCCGATGGGCGCAATGTCCAGAACGGGCGCAATCACCACCCGGCCCGGCGTCATCATCCCCTGCAAGACCGACAAAAATCGCGCGGCATCGGCACGCGGACGCGTCAACAGCAGGGCTGGTTTTGCTTCGGTCATCGCGTCGGCCCGGGATTGTTTGCCATGTTGCCAAGTGTTACCTGCCCTGCAACACCTTCGCAACGGAGCCACGATGGCCAAGCCATATACCATCCTCGGGATTGAAAGCAGCTGTGATGATACCGCCGCCGCTGTGGTGCGCGGTGTGCCCGGTGCCGCAGACATTCTGTCCTCGGTGGTCGAAGGGCAAACCGCCCTGCACAGTGCATTTGGCGGCGTAGTGCCCGAAATTGCGGCACGCGCCCACGCCGAACGGCTGGACACCTGTGTCAAACAGGCGCTGGAGCAGGCCGATTTGGGGCTTGGCGATCTTGATGGTATCGCCGTCACCGCCGGTCCGGGGCTGATAGGCGGCGTGGTGTCGGGTGTGATGTGCGCCAAAGGGATTGCCATTGGCAGCGGTCTGCCGCTGATCGGTGTGAACCATTTGGCCGGGCACGCGCTGACCCCGCGTCTGACCGATGGGGCAGAATATCCCTATCTGATGTTGCTGGTGTCCGGCGGGCATTGTCAGTTCTTGATTGCCCGTGGCCCACAGGATTTCACCCGGCTGGGCGGCACCATCGACGACGCCCCTGGCGAAGCCTTTGACAAGACCGCGCGCCTTCTGGGCCTGCCGCAACCCGGCGGCCCCTCGGTCGAGGCCGAAGCGCGCGATGGCGACGCCCGCGCCTTTAAATTCCCCCGGCCTTTGCTGGATCGACCGGGATGCGACATGTCGTTTTCCGGGTTGAAAACCGCCCTGCTGCGCACCCGCGATGGCATTGTTGCGCAAAAGGGCGGGATGACCGCCCAGGACCGCGCCGACATGTGCGCCGGGTTTCAGATGGCGGTGGTCGATGTTTTGGTCGAAAAGACCCGCCGTGCCTTGCGCACCTATCTGGATGCCGCGCCAGCCACACCGCTGTTGGCGGTGGCGGGTGGGGTGGCGGCCAATGGTGCGATCCGCGACGGGTTGACCCGCCTCTGTCGTGACATGGGCGTGATCTTTACCGCGCCGCCGCTGCCGTTGTGCACCGACAATGGCGCGATGATCGCCTATGTGGGCGTCGAACACATGCAGCTGGGGCTGATCGACGACATGACGCTGGCCGCGCGCCCGCGCTGGCCGCTGGATCAATCCGCCGCGCCGATGTTGGGCAGCGGCAAAAAAGGTGCCAAAGCATGACGATTGGCGTGATTGGGGCCGGGGCCTTTGGCACATCGCTGGCAATCTCGCTGGCGGCAGCCGGGCGGGACGTGGTGCTTTGGGGGCGGGATGACGCGGCCATGGCCGAAATGCAGGCCACCCGCGCCAACATCCGGCGGCTTCCTGATGCGACATTCCCCGACCGCCTGACCGCCACCGCAGATGTCACAGCCGCAACAGCCCCCGACATCCTGTTGCTCGCGGTGCCGATGCAGCAATTGGCCCCCCTGTTGGAGACCCATGCAACCACCCTGGCGACAAAATCGCTGATCGCCTGTTGCAAGGGGTTTTCCGTCGCCACCGGCGAGGGGCCAGTCACCCAGATCCGCCGTATCCTGCCCAAAGCAACTGCGGCGATCCTGACCGGGCCCAGCTTTGCCGCCGATATCGCCGCTGGCCTGCCGACGGCGCTGACCCTCGCCTGCGATGACGCCCCCCAGGGCGCGGCATTGCAGACCGCATTGACCACCCCCAACCTCCGGCTCTATCGCACCACCGATGTGACCGGCGCGGAACTTGGCGGGGCGTTGAAGAACGTGATTGCCATCGGCGCGGGCATGGCCATCGGCGCGGGCCTGGGCGATTCTGCCCGCGCCGCATTGATCACCCGTGGCTTTGCCGAGATGAGCCGGATCGCGGCGGCGCTGGGCGCACGCCCGGCAACACTGGCGGGTTTGTCCGGCTTTGGCGATCTGGTGCTGACCTGCACATCCGATCAATCGCGCAACTTCCGCTTTGGCCTGGCGCTGGGCGGCGGGTCCGATTTTGACACCACCACAACGGTCGAGGGCGCGGCCACCGCACGCGCAATGCTCAACGTCGCCAAGACCCATAACATCGAAATGCCGATCACCGCCGCCGTGGCCGCCATTGTCGCCGGTCAGCTTGACCTCCGCACGGCAATGGACCAGCTTCTGGCACGACCCTTAAAGGAAGAATGACATGCTGATAGCCCTGATTGCCCATGACAAACCCGGCGCACTGCAAATCCGCAAGGACACCCGCGACGCCCATTTGGCCTATATCGCCGAAACCGGCGTGGTGGCCCAGGCCGGACCGCTGATTATCAACGGCGAAATGGCGGGATCGCTGGTGATCCTGGATGTGGCCGATATGGCCGCCGCCGAAAGCTGGGAGGCCAACGACCCCTACGCCAAGGCCGGATTGTTCGAAAATGTCGAACTGGTGGAATGGAAAAAGGTCATCGGCTGATGCGCTATTGGCTGTTCAAATCGGAACCGGCCACCTGGGGCTGGTCGGATCAGCTGGCCAAGGGTGACGCGGGCGAGGAATGGGATGGCGTGCGCAACTATCAGGCGCGCAATTTCATGCGCGAGATGGCGCTGGGCGATCGCGGGTTTTTCTATCACTCGCAAAAGTCGCGCGCCATCGTCGGCATAGTCGAAGTCTGTGCCGAGGCGCATCCCGACAGCACCACCGATGACGACCGCTGGGACTGTGTCGATATTCGCGCGATTGCCCCGGTGCCCAATCCGGTCACGCTTGATCAGATCAAGAGTGACCCGGAATTGTCTGACATGGTGCTGGTGAAAAATTCGCGGCTTTCGGTCCAGCCGGTCACAGCCGAGGAATGGCAGCGCATTTGCACGCTCGGCGGGGTCTGACCGCCGGGTGATCCAGCGGCCGACGCAATTTGGCTAAAATGGACCGCATGTCGTACATTCCAAGGTAAGGTTAATTTTCCCCGAATATCCCGCAGCGCCGACAAGGAGAGAGACACATGGAAATCATCAATGTCATCATTGCCGCCGCCGCCAGTTTCGCGCTTGGCGCGGTCTGGTACATGGCGCTGGCCAACCCCTGGATGGAGGCCGCAGGCATCGAACGCGACGCCGATGGCAAACCCAAGGGCGGCCAGGATCCAAAGATTTTTGCCCTGACCTTTGTCATGCAACTGCTGGTCGCCGGCATGATGCGGCATACCTTCGAACTTTCGGGTGTGGATAGCTATGGTAAAGGAATCGTTGCCGGAATCGGCATCGGGCTGTTCTTTATCAGCCCGTGGATCGTGATCAACAATCTCTACGGAAATCGCCCGTTCCAGCTGTCTGTGATTGATGGCGGCTATGCCACGCTGGCCTGCGGGCTGATGGGTCTGGTGCTGACCCTGTTCTGAAAAAAACAAGAAAGGCCCCAACTGGATCGCAGTCAGGGCCTTTGCTCACCCCAGATGCTCCCACACATCTTCGATGAATTCAATTTCGGCACTGACCTTCTGGTCGATAAAGAATGAATAGCTTAATGCCCCCTGTGATCCAAATCATAAAAAGATCAGTTTTTGTCTATTTCCTTAATACGTCCGCCAGCCTTAGTAAAAATCGAATTAACGCAAATGGCCAAGGTGGTTGCAGAGTCAAAGAAATAAGGGGCTTGGCGCGATCTTATGATTTTGGCAACCAAAACCGGGACTTGGGCATTAAGCCAGCATTAGTAATGAAAAAAGACGCCCCCCGGGCGAGGGCGTCTCTTGCACGTCTGTCTGGTGGCATCTTTCGCAGGCGGAAATCAGCCGTAGACCAATTCCTTTTTGAAGTGTTTGGTCAGCAGGTAGTACACGACAGCGCGGTATTTGTTGCGCTCGGACTTGCCGTAGACCTCGATCACCGACTGGATCGCCTCCATCAACTCTGGTCCGTCTGACAGGCCAAGTTTCTTGATCAGGAAATTCTTCTTCACGGTTTCAAGTTCGCCGGCCTGTGTTGCCGCAACGGTTGACGCGTCGGCGTTATAGATCGCCGGGCCACAGCCGATGGTCACCTTTCGCAGCAATTCCATGTCCGGCTCTGTGCCGCATTTGGTTTTGAGATCTTCCGCATATTGCGCGATCAAATCGTCGCGTTTACCCATCCTGGTTTCCCCTGTTTTTCCCCGCCCCCGCGGGTTTTGATGCTGGTGCGGCCAACTCTACCGGCAAATCGGAGTCTGACAACGGTAAATCCCGCGGGGTTTTCCCCGTCATGCTTTCGCCCTGTGTCCACTGAATGTCACCGCCGCGAAAAAATGGGCGCAGCATAAAGCAATGCTGCGCCCGTCAAAGACCAGGGGGTCAGGTTACGGCCCGCTGTCGGCCCCGGCAAAATCCCGCCGACGCCGCAAGAGCGGCCTGAAAATGGTCGGCTTACGACCCGCTTTCCACCTTTGGCGGCATCGTATCGGTTGCGGTCGGCGCCGTGGCGTCCGGCGTATCCGTTATCAGAGACGACACCAGAAGATCATCCGGCAGCCCCTCTACCCCGCTTTCGTCAAATTCCGGCAGGGCTTTTAGCGATTCCTTGTCTGCGCCAAGCACCAGGGATGCGCCGTCATCACCCAGTTGGAATTCCTCAAGCGCGATGGCGACGGTGTATTCCCCGAGGCCAAGGAAGCCGCCAATGCCGATCACGCCCGCCGCGCCGTCCGCCTGGGCCACGACATAGTCGATCTCGCCAATGTCATTGCCTTCGCGGTCATGGACATTCAGCCCAACAACATCGCCAACCGTCATATCCTGCAGGCTGGTGAACATCGGCGTTTCCGCCATGGTTTCCGGCATTTCAGTGACCGACTCGGCCACCGGATCATCCGTGGGATCCATTGTAGTTTCCTGGGCGAACGCAGCACCGGACATCAATGCAAAAACGGCCGCGCCGGTCATCATTTTCTGTGTCAGTTTCATAGCTTTCTCCTTTGGTTGTCACTACCGAAAGACTTTGATCCGTTTTGGTACAGCTGTTGTTCTGTACCGCCGGGATCGCCGCCTCTGTGCCAAAGGATTTATGCCATGCCTGAAAAAGGACAATGATCAGAATGGGTTCGCTCGGCGCACCGGCAAAGGTGCGCCGAAAACCATCGCGAGACTGCGCAAGAAATTGCAGGCTCAATTCATTGTGTAACGGGTGTCAGTGACCCGGTTTCGACCTAGTAGCGGTAGTGTTCCGGCTTGAACGGACCTTCGGGCGTGACGCCGATATAGGCCGCCTGATCCGGGTCCATCACCGTCAGCTTGGCACCGATCTTGTCCAGATGCAGGCGCGCGACCTTCTCATCCAGATGTTTCGGCAGGATGTAGACCTGATTGTCATACTCATCGCCCTTGGTCCAAAGCTCGATCTGCGCCAGAACCTGGTTGGTGAACGACGCCGACATCACGAAGCTGGGGTGCCCGGTGGCATTGCCAAGGTTCAGCAAACGGCCCTCGGACAGAAGGATAAGACGGTGCCCATTGGGCATCTCGATCATATCCACCTGTTCCTTGATGTTGGTCCATTTGTGGTTCTTCAGGTTGGCGACCTGAATTTCATTGTCGAAGTGGCCGATGTTGCCGACAATCGCCATGTCCTTCATCGCGCGCATATGCTCGATACGGATCACGTCCTTGTTGCCGGTGGTGGTGATAAAGATGTCGGCGCTGTCGACCACATCTTCGAGAACAACCACTTCAAACCCGTCCATTGCCGCCTGAAGTGCGCAGATCGGATCAACTTCGGTCACTTTGACCCGTGCACCGGCACCGCGCAGCGAAGCGGCAGAACCTTTGCCAACGTCGCCGTAACCGCAGACCACGGCAACCTTGCCCGCCATCATGGTATCGGTGGCGCGGCGGATGCCGTCGACCAGCGATTCCTTGCAGCCGTATTTGTTGTCGAACTTCGACTTGGTCACGCTGTCATTGACGTTGATCGCCGGGAAGGGCAGCTGACCCTTTTTGTGCAGATCATAAAGACGGTGCACGCCGGTGGTGGTTTCTTCGGACACACCCTGGATCGCTTCGCGTGTTTTGGTGAACCAACCGGGGCTGGCCGCCATCCGCTTTTTGATCTGGGCGAAAATCGCCTCTTCCTCTTCCGAGGTCGGCACTTCGATCAGATCGGTTTCGCCGGCTTCGACCCGCGCACCCAAAAGGACATAGAGCGTCGCGTCGCCGCCATCATCAAGGATCAGGTTCGCGCCTTCGGGGAACATGAACGACCGGTCAAGGTAATCCCAGTGCTCTTCCAGCGACTGGCCCTTGATCGCGAACACCGGTGTGCCACCGGCGGCAATCGCCGCTGCCGCGTGATCCTGGGTCGAAAAGATGTTGCACGACGCCCAGCGCACATCCGCGCCCAGCGCCACCAGCGTTTCGATCAGAACCGCAGTCTGGATCGTCATGTGCAGCGAACCGACAATGCGCGCCCCGGCAAGCGGTTTGGCTTCGCCGTATTCTTCGCGCAGCGCCATCAGACCCGGCATTTCGGTTTCGGCAATATCAAGCTCTTTGCGGCCAAACTCGGCAAGCGAGATGTCCTTTACGATATAGTCACTGGTCATGTCCGGCATCCTCGCGGCATTTCTGTTTCGCCCGCAGATACCACCGCCACGCCAGTCGAACAACACGCGAAAGCTAACCCGCGACGCCGCCGGGATCCTGCGGTGCGTCATGCCAATACGCGCCCGTCGCCAGAACACAGGCCACGCCGTTGGGCTGGGTCAGGATAAGGGTGAAACTGCCGCTTTCCGTCGAGCGCCACACCTCGATCAGGCGGGTGCCCGATTGCAACCCGCCACCGGCCAATGTTTCACCGAATTTGCCCCGCAGTTCGCCAACAAGCGCGTCGCGCGGCATACAGGCCAGGGTTTGGGTTTGGGTTTGGGTTTGGGTTTGGGACAAGTTTTGCGCGGGCGCAGGGGGCGCAAGCGCCGCCGCACCAAAGATCAGCGCCGCCGCAAATAGTCGTTTGAACATGGAACCTCTCCTTGAAAAGGGCCCCATGCCAACGGGACGTGAGGCCCGGTTTGCCATGTCCCATATATGGGGGCAGACGCCGGATATTGCCACAAACACCATCACACATTTCAGGGATATTGCCCGCCCCACAGCCGTCTTTGCATTTGCAAACTCCGGGCAACCGGTCTAGGAACATTCCCGGAACGGAGAACGACAATGCCCCCCAAACCATCCCGCGCCTGGCAAAGAATGCTTTCAGGTCGCAGGCTCGACCTGCTGGACCCGACCCCGATGGATATCGAGATCGAAGATATTGCGCATGGGCTGGCCTTTGTCGCCCGTTGGAATGGCCAGACCCATGGTGATTTCGCCTATTCGGTGGCCGAACATTCGCTGCTGGTCGAGGTGCTGTTTGCCCGGATGAACCCACGCGCGCCGGTGCGTTGGCAATTGGCGGCACTGCTGCATGATGCGCCGGAATACGTGATCGGCGACATGATTTCCCCGGTCAAGGCCGCGATTGGCCCCAGTTATGGCGTGCTGGATGACCGGCTGTCGGCGGCCATTCACATTCGGTTTGGTCTGCCGGCCGCGCTGCCGGTGACAATCAAGAAACAGATCAAGAAAGCCGACCGTATCAGCGCCTGGATGGAGGCGATCCAGATCGCGGGCTTTACCGAAAAAGAGGCTGATGGCTTCTTTGGCAAGCCAAACAAGGCGCTGATCGAAGATCTGCACATTGCCCTGCGCCCACCGCGTCAGGTGCGCGATGATTTCACCGCTCGGTATCATCAATTGATGGAGACCCTATGACCGACGTTTTTATTGCCCCGGCCTGTTCGGCCGACGCGCGCGAGATGGCGGATCTTTTGAATGAAATCATTGATATCGGCGGCACAACGGCCTTCCTGACCCCGCTGGGCAGCGCCGATATCCGCGATTGGATGGACCGCGCCGGGCCGCGTTTCACCGGCCATGTGGCCCGGCTTGACGATGGCACCCTGGTCGGGTTTCAGATGCTCAATCCCCTTCCGGGGCATGGCCCAGAGGTGGCGCAGATCGCCACGTTTGTGCGGGTTGGCCAAACCGGGCTGGGGGTTGGCAGCCGACTGTTTGCCGCCACCCGCAAATCTGCCGCCGCGCTGGGGTATGAATGGATCGACGCCACCATCCGCGCCGACAACGAAAGCGGGCTGACCTATTATCAGTCGCGCGGATTCGAAACCTACAAATCCAACCCCGAGGCGCGGCTGTCCGATGGCCGCCGGACGGGGACGATCAGCAAGCGTTTCGATCTTCCTTGATCTGGCTTTGACCCGGCCTTGATCGGACTCTGATCGCGATTTCCGTCAGCGCGGCGAGCGTTTTGCCAGAATCCGCTGCAATGTGCGGCGGTGCATGTTCAATCGCCGCGCGGTTTCCGACACGTTGCGATCACAAAGCTCGAACACCCGCTGGATATGTTCCCACCGCACACGATCGGCGCTCATCGGGTTTTCCGGCGGCGGAGGCAGATCATCGCCATTGGCCACCAGCGCATTGGTAATGTCGGTGGCATCCGCCGGTTTGGAAAGATAATCGGTTGCGCCGATCTTGACCGCGGCCACGGCGGTGGCAATCGCGCCATATCCGGTCAGCACCACAATCCGGCTGTCGGGGCGGCGTTCGCGCAGCACCTCGACCACGTCAAGCCCGTTGCCATCCTCAAGCCGCAGATCAACCACCGCATAGGCCGGGGGACGTGCCGTGGCAATCGCCCGGCCCGCCGCGACAGATCCGGCAGTTTCCACCGCAAAACCGCGCTTTTCCATCGCTTTGGCCAGACGTTTCAGAAACGGTTCGTCGTCATCAACCAGCAAAAGCGATTTGTCTTCACCCAAATCCGGGAGCGTTTTTTCAGGCACGTGATACCTCCTGCGAATGTGAGCTTGCGCAATTGGGGGATTATTCCCAACGCCAAGCGCAGTGTCAAACCGTAGCGCGAAATATATTTGCGCCTATGCGGCCCGGATCGGTCGGAAAATTACCCGGCACGACCGACGTGCCGATTGCGCGGCTATCCGGCTGCGTTGACAAAACAGGCTGTGGTTTCGGCCACCTGTTCCGGTGTCGCATCCCGGCGAAAGTATTCGACAAACCCCTGTTCCGGCAGCACCAGATAGGAAAATGTCGAATGGTCGATGAGATAATAGTCATCTTCCTTGTCCTGCGCCTTGTAATAGGTGCGATAGGCCTTGCTTGCGGCTTTGACCTGTTCTTCCGATCCAGTCAGGCCAATCGCCTTTTCATGGTTGTTGAAGGCAAAATCGCCGACCACTTCGGGGGTGTCCCGCTCTGGATCGAAGGAAATGAACACCGGCGTTGCGCTGATCCCTTGTTCGGCCAGCACCTCGACCGCTTGTGAATTGCGGGCAAAGTCCAGCGGGCACACATCCGGGCAAAAGGTGTAACCAAAATAAAGTATAGAGGGTTCGGTGATCACATCCTTGTCGGTGACGGTTTCGCCGTCACTGTTGACCAGGGTAAAGGGCCCGCCAATCGTGTCGGTGCCACCGGCAATCGCCGCAGTGCGGCATTGGGCAAACGGATCAGCGCCTTCTTTTGGTTGCGACACATACCAAAGCCCCCCCACAAGAGCGACAACAGACACAGAGGCGACAAGAGCGACAGTGCGGACCATAACGGCTTTTCCAATCCATATTGCGATGATTGTTGATCGTCTGACGCGTGACACGTATCAATCTGAAATCCGGTAGCAAGAGGCGAAAACGCCACATGTCAGAATTGGGGTCAGAGTTCCTGACCGAACACCGCCGCGGCAATTGGGTCCGGCTGCGCACCATGATCATGCTGCGCTGGGCTGCGATTTTTGGCCAATTGACGGCTTTGATCGTGGCGCAGCGGTGGTTCAACCTCTCGTTGGAAATGGGATTGTGCTATCTGGCAATCAGCCTGTCGGTGGTTGGCAATCTGGTGGCCATTGCGATTTTCCCGCAAAACAAACGGCTCAGCGCGACGGAAAACATGCTGATGGTGCTGTTTGACCTGCTGCAACTGGCGTTTTTGCTGTTTTTGACCGGCGGGCTGCACAATCCATTTGCCATTCTGATGCTTGGCCCGGTGCTGGTGTCCGCTGCGGTTCTGACAACCCGACCGACCATTGTGATCGCCGGAATTGCCATTGTTCTTGTCTCGGTGTTGGCGTTGTATCATCTGCCTTTGCTGACGGATGAGGGGTTTGTGTTGCGCACGCCCAATGTGTTTGTCTTTGGCAAATGGGTGGCGATGGTGATTGCCATCACATTTTTGTCAGTCTACTCGCGGCGCGTGACCAGCGAGCTGCACGCCATGTCCGACGCGGTGACCGCCACGCAAATGGCGCTGGCGCGGGAACAGAAACTGACCGATCTGGCCGGGGTGGTGGCCGCTGCAGCGCATGAATTGGGCACACCGCTTGCCACAATCAAACTGACCAGCGCCGAAATCGCCGAAGAGCTGGACGATCGCCCCGACCTTCAGGAAGACGCGCTGTTGATCCGAACCCAGGCCGACCGCTGTCGCGACATCCTGAGATCCATGGGACGGGCAGGCAAGGAAGACATGCAGGTCCGCCGCGCGCCTCTGAGCGAAGTGCTGCGCGAGGCCGCCGAACCGCATGAAAACCGGGGCAAGATCCTGCATTATGACCACAGCGCCGGCCCCAATGGGGAAAAGACGGTTCCAACCATCAACCGCCAGCCGGAAATCATTCACGGTCTGCGCAATCTGGTGCAAAACGCGGTGGATTTCGCACGCGGCAATGTCTGGATCGACACGATCTGGACAGATGACCATCACTGTGCGGATTGTCGATGACGGCACGGGATATCCACCACAGTTGATTGGCCGCATTGGCGATCCGTTTGTACGCAAACGGCGCAGTGAAACGGAAACCCGGAAACGTCCGGGATACGAAGGCATGGGGCTGGGCCTGTTCATTGCCAAGACATTGTTGGAACGTTCGGGCGCAGAGCTGAGCTTTACCAATGCGACCGGGCCTTATGCCAACCCCGGAAGGCGCGGCGAACGCTGTGGCGCGCTGGTCGAAGTGGTCTGGCCGCGCAAGAATTTGGGTTCCCTGGCCGGGTCTGATTCCGCGCCGCTTGGCGAAAATCAGGTGATCCAGATCTGAGCGCCGCGCCAACGGTGTTGGGCTGGGCCGCGACGTTCGCGCAACCTATGGCAGATTGCTTTTTAGGTTAAACAATTGTTAACCTCCTTGACCCAGTGTCAGATCAAGGGGATGGAAGATGTTGTCAGAGCTTTCTTTGTTGCAAATCATTGTCTTGGTCGGTGCTGCACTGTTGGGCGCGACCATGGCATTGGGCTTTGCCATTCTTCCCGGGCGAAAACGGACCACCGCCGAAGAGACCGGCATTCAACGGGACGACGCCGTCAGCTATCTGTTTCGCGATACAGATCTAATTGATGCCACCGATCCGGCCGCCGTCCTGACGACGCTGGCGGATGATTTCGAAGAAAACGCCTGGCAGCAATTGTGCCGGATTTTCGAGCCGCGTTTTGGCACTTTGCCGCTTACGCCCGATGCGGCCTTTTCAACCCGCGCCGAGCGAAGCCGATCATATGGCGCGCTGAAACCCGATGATCGCGGACAGCTGATTTTTGTGCGCGCGGATGACCGGGTGCGGGTTTCCTTGGTCGATGATGCGCCGGCGGAAATCGACCGGCAAATTGCCTTTGATGTCAGCCGCGAGTTGCGCTTCCTGCGCAGCGCCATTGCCGATGCGCCCAATGCCATCTGGTCGGTCAATCCAGAGGGGCGGGTCGCCTGGCACAACCGCGCCTATGGGCATCTGGCGGCGCGGATCAACCCAAATGATTCTTCGGACAATCCGATTTTCGCGATTGAGAGCAAGGACGTGGGCAAGGCCCCGCTGCGCCTGCCGCTTCAGGTCGGCGACAAGGACAGCCGCAACTGGTTCGAAATTTCGACCCGCGCCACCGCAGACGGCTTTGTCGCTTATGCCACCAGTGTCGATGCGGTCGTGCAAGCCGAACAGGCGCAGCGCAAATTTGTCCAGACCCTGACCAAAACCTTTGCGCATCTGTCGACCGGGTTGGCGATTTTTGACCGTAACCAGCGGCTTGCCCTGTTCAATCCGGCATTGATCGACCTGACGGCGATGCCCGCCGAATTTCTGACGTCGAAACCCAGTCTTGCGGCCTTTTTCGACTATCTGCGCGAACATCAGATCATGCCGGAGCCCAAGAATTATTCGAATTGGCGCGAAAAGATGAGCGCGCTGATCGCCGCCGCCCGCGATGGCCGATATTCCAAGACCTGGAATTTGCCGTCTGGTCTGACCTATCGTGTTACCGGCAAACCGCATCCCGATGGCGCGGTGGCTTTTCTGTTCGAAGACATCAGTGCAGAGATTTCCCTGACCCGCCGCTTTCGCGCCGAACTTGAGACCAGTCAGGCCGTTCTGGATCGCCAGAACCGTGCGCTGGCGGTGTTTTCGCAGATGGGTATTCTGACCTTCTCGAACCAGGCCTTCCGCACCATGTGGCGATTTGATCCCGACAGCAGCTTTGCCGAAACCACCATCACGGATGTCCTGCGGATTTGGCAATCAGAATGTGCGCCCAGCCCGGCCTGGGGTGGTTTGCCCAAGTTTATTGCCAGTTTCGGCGAACGCGCCCCGCGCCGGGCCGATCTGATACATGAACGGGTGGGGCAGATGGAATTTCTGGCCGAACCCCTGCCGGGCGGCGCGACTTTGATTTCCTTTTCGGCCCAGGATGCCGCACTTGTTCTTGACCGGACGACGGCGAAACAACAGCATGACGATGGGTCCGCCTGACCGGGCACGCCCCTGCACTGCGCGATTTCACTGTGCGATCCGTCACGGAACGGTCTTGCGCGGAATGGCTGGCGCGGTAATGTCCGAATATGATGATCGACCATAGCTATCCCGCCGCAACGGCTCAAATCTTTGCGCTCAGCCTGCCATCACCGGAAGCAACCTGCGAGCTGGCAGCCCGCATCGCGCCCCGCCTTGCCGCGGGCGACGTGTTGTTGCTGCGCGGCGATATTGGCGCCGGAAAAACCCATTTTTGCCGCTGCCTGATCCGGTCACTTTTGACCGAAGCCGAAGATGTGCCGTCGCCGACATTCACATTGGTGCAAACCTACCCTGCCCCGGTCTGCGAAATCTGGCACGCGGATCTCTATCGACTGGGCGATCTGTCCGAGGTTGACGAACTGGGCCTGACCGAGGCTTTTGACACTGCAATCTGTCTGATCGAATGGCCTGATCGGCTTGGGTCCGAGGCCCCGGCCAACGCGCTCACGCTTGAGTTTTCCACCGACGCCGACCCGGACACCCGACACCTTACCCTAAGCTGGTCAGCACCACGTTGGGATTCCTTGCCAAAAGTCATTGCCGCATGACACGCCAAGAAACGATTGCAACGTTCCTGGACGATTTGGGCCTGGGCGGCTGGAGGCGCGTGCCTTTGGCCTGGCGATGCATCCGCGCGGCGATATGAACGGCTGCACAACCCCGAAGGCGGCAGCCTGATCCTGATGGATGCCGACCCGATTGTCTGTGGCGATCCCGGGCCATTTCTGGACATACGCACGCATTTGTACCGCTTCGGATTTTCCGCCCCCACGTTGCATGCCGAAGACCCAGATGCCGGGCTTTTGTTGATCGAGGATTTCGGCGACGCCCTGTTTGCCCGCATCATGGCGGATGACCCGAGCCGCGAAATGCACCTTTATACCCTGGCGGCCGAGCTTTTGGCGCGATTGCACAGCAAACCCTTGCCCCAGGGCATGACCGCGATGACCGCGACGGCGCTCGCGGATATGATCGCGCTGGCCTTTGACTGTTACGCCCCGCAACATTTGGCGGATTTGCCCGCCGCCAAAGCGGCCTTTGCCCGGCTTCTGACGCCGGTGGCCGACGTGCCTGCGGTATTGGCGCTGCGCGATTTTCACGCCGAAAACATGATTTTCCTGCCCGACCGCAACGGCGACCGCCAAATTGGCCTGTTGGATTTTCAGGACGCATTTGTCACCCATCCCGCCTATGATCTGGTCTCCATGCTTCAGGACGCGCGCCGCGACCTGACACCGGGAATCGCGGACAGCGTGCTGCGCCATTTCATTGCCAAAACCGGCGCCGATGACACCGCTTTCCGCACCGCTTATGCCGCTCTGGGCGCGCAACGAAACCTGCGTATTCTGGGGGTTTTTGCCCGGCTCGCCGCCGACCGGGGCAAACCGCAATATCTGGCGTTACAGCCACGGGTCTGGGCCCACCTCCAGACAAATTTGACCCACCCCGCATTGGCTGAAGTACGCGACGCGCTGGCCAATTTGCCGGCGCCGCAGGCTGTGACATGACCGGGCCACAGGCCGCTTTGCTGTTCGCGGCCGGGTTGGGCACCCGCATGCGGCCGCTGACCGACAGCTGCCCCAAACCACTGATAAAGGTGGCCGGCACCCCGCTGATCGACCATGCTCTGACCCAGATCGCACCGCTGCGACTGCCCCGCGTGGTGGTCAACAGCCACTATCGCGCGGAGATGCTGGCGGATCACCTGGCGGGCCGCAACATCGCATTGTCGCACGAAACACCAGAGGTGCTGGAAACCGGCGGCGGATTGAAAAACGCCCTTCCCCTGCTTGGCCCGGGTCCGGTTTTCACGCTGAACACTGACGCGGTATGGCGCGGGCCAAATCCGGCAGAGGCGCTGCGCGCGGCCTGGGATCCAACCCGGATGGACGCGCTTTTGCTTTGTGTTCCACCAGAAAACGCCTTTGGCCATAAGGGATCTGGCGATTTCCTGCTGGATGCACAGGGCCGGATCAGCCGCGGGCCAGGCATGGTGTATTCCGGGCTTCAGATCATCAAAACCGACGGGCTGGCCGCAATCCGGGACCGCGCGTTTTCAATGTGGGCGCTGTGGCAGGACATGTTGGCCGCCGGGCGCATGTTCGGGCTGTCCTATGACGGGCAATGGTGCGATGTTGGCTATCCTGATGCCATTGCCATTGCCGAAGGAATGCTGGCCGATGTTTGAACGCATGGATGCACCGCGCCTGTTCGGTCTGGCCCCCGGCATTGATTTCCCTCAGGCGTTGGTCGACGGTCTGCTGCACCGGGTACAAGGGCACCCGCCCGAGACCCTGGCCCGCGTCGAATTGATCGTCAATACAGAGCGGATGCGCCGCCGCATTCGCGCGATTTTCGATGCGGGGCCACCACGTGCGCTGCCCCGTATCCGGGTCTTGAACGATCTGGCCCCGCCCTGGACCGCCGATATTGCCGATGCCGTGCCGCCCCTGCAAAGACGGCTCGAACTGGTGCAATTGGTGTCCGGGCTGCTGAATGCGCAACCCGACATGGCGCCGCGTGCCGCGCTTTTTGATCTGGCGGATTCGCTGGCGGGTTTGATGGATGAAATGCAGGGCGAAGGCGTGACCCCCGCCGACATCGCCGCCCTGGATGTGAGCGATCAATCGGGCCATTGGCAACGCGCCCGTGCCTTTTTGAACATTGTTCAGGGGTATTTCGACCCCGACACCAGCGCCCCCGACGGCACAACACGTCTGCGTCGCGTGGCCGAGGCATTGGCGGCACATTGGAAGACCAATCCCCCCGATCACCCGGTGATCATCGCGGGCTCGACCGGCTCTCGCGGTGCGGCGGCATTGTTGATGGAGGCCGCGGCCCATCTGCCGCAAGGCGCGCTGGTCCTGCCGGGGTTTGACTTTGACATGACAGCCGCGAACTGGGCCGCATTGGACAAGGCGATGGCCAGCGAGGATCACCCGCAATACCGCTATGCCCGGATGATGCGCGCGATGAATATCGACCACGATGCGGTGCATCATTGGCACAGACTCGCCGCGCCCTGTCCGCCGCGCAACAAATTGGTGTCGCTTGCCCTGCGCCCCGCGCCCGTGACCGATGCCTGGCTGAGCGAGGGGCCCAACCTGGCCCATCTGGATCAGGCCACCAAAGATGTCACATTGGTCGAAGCCCAGGACCGGCGCGAAGAGGCTCTGGCCATTGCTCTGCGCCTGCGCGAGGCGGCGGAAGCCAGGCAAAGTGCGGCGCTGATCACCCCCGACCGCCACCTGACACGGCAGGTCACGGCGACGCTGGACCGCTGGAATATCGTCCCCGATGACAGCGCCGGCATTCCGCTGCAATTGACCGCGCCGGGGCGGTTTTTGCGCCATGTCGCGGCCCTGTTCGCGGCCCCGCTCAGCGCGGCGGCGCTTCTGACCCTGCTGAAACATCCGCTTTGCCATTCTGGCGGGACGCGCAACACCCACCTGCGCCTGACCCGTGATCTGGAATTGCGCCTGCGCCGCAAAGGTCCGCCGTTTCCCGACGTCGAAATGTTGACGGCCTTTGCCGAAGACCGCGAAGCGCCGGAATGGGGGGCCTGGTTGTTGCAGGTCTGTGGACAGGATGAATTGCTGGCCATGCCGCTGGCCGATTGGCTGGCGCGGCACCGGGCGTTGGCCGAAACATTGGCGGCCTGCGCCGAACAGACCGGCGCAGGGCAATTGTGGGTGCAGGTGGCCGGAATTGAAACCCTGGCCCTGATCCGCAAACTGGAAGACGCAGCGCCCCATGGCGGCATATTGTCAGCCCGCGATTACGTCGATCTGTTTGGCGCTGTTCTGTCGCGCGAGGAACAGCGCGACCGCGATCTTGGCCACCCTTTCATCCGCATCCTTGGCACGCTGGAGGCGCGGGTCATGGGATCGGATCTTCTGATTCTGGGCGGATTGAACGAAGGCAGCTGGCCCGAACCGCCAAGCCCCGATCCCTGGCTCAATCGCCAAATGCGCCATGACGCCGGCCTGTTGTTGCCGGAACGGCGCATCGGCCTTTCGGCGCATGATTTTCAACAGGCGATAGGCGCGCAAGAGGTCTGGTTGACCCGGTCGGTGCGGTCGGATGATGCCGAAACCGTGCCGTCACGGTGGCTTAACCGGTTGTCGA
Source organism: Phaeobacter sp. J2-8 (assembly GCF_022867865.1). Classification (GTDB taxonomy): domain Bacteria; phylum Pseudomonadota; class Alphaproteobacteria; order Rhodobacterales; family Rhodobacteraceae; genus Marinovum. The sequence continues at coordinate 36,233 of NZ_JALIEC010000016.1, forward strand.
ACCTGCTGCGCGGGCTGGGGGCGGATGGCAAATCCGCCTATGAGGATATGCGCGCGCGCGGCCAGGACAGGCTGGCGCTGGCCCATGCGGTCGAAGCGGTGACACCGGTGCCCGCCGCGATGCGGCCCTCGCCCCAACCACCCCGATCAGCGCGCCCAAAGCAGCTTTCGGTGACCGAGATCAAGCGGCTGATCCGCGACCCCTATGCCATTTACGCCAAACATGTGCTGCGGTTGCGGCCGCTCGACAGTCTGGCCAAGGCCCCGGACGCCCTGTTGCGCGGGATTTTGGCGCATGATGTGCTGGAACGGTTTGTGCGCAGCAGCGTGGATGACCCGTCAAAGCTGACCCGCGCCGATCTTTTGGCAACAACCGCCACGGTTCTGGCGGACAATGTGCCCTGGCCCTCGGCCCGCGCGATGTGGCAGGCGCGGATGGAACGGGTTGCCGGGACATTTGTCACCGACGAGATCGAGCGGCGCCAGAATGCCCAACCGCTGGAGTATGAGGTCAACGGGCAACGCGACATTGCGGGACTTGGATTTCGTCTGATTTGTCAGGCAGATCGGATTGACCGCCAGAAAGACGGCCGGTTGAACATCTATGACTACAAGACCGGCAAACCGCCGGGCCCGGATGAACAGAAATACTTTGACAAGCAACTGATGCTGGAGGCCGCAATCGCCGAAGCCGGCGGTTTCAAGGACATTGATCCGGGCGAGGTGGCCAATGCGATTTACATCGGCCTTGGTTCCGCCCCCGAAAACCGCCCCGCGCCCTTGCAAGAGACGCCAGCGGACGTGGTGTGGGAGCAATTTGAAACCTTGATTTCCCGCTATATGGAGCAGGATCAGGGATATACCTCGCGCCGGGCGATGCAAAAGGCCAAGGATGTCGGTGATTATGACCAGCTGGCACGTTTCGGGGAATGGGAATTGACCGACGATCCAACCCCGATGCCGCTATCGGAAAAAACCCAATGACCCAACGCAACGAAGCCACCCTGCGCCAAATCGCTGCCGCGGATCCCGAACGCTCTACCTGGCTGGCGGCCAATGCCGGATCGGGCAAAACCCGCGTGTTGACCGACCGGGTGGCGCGATTGTTGCTGCAAGATGTGTCGCCCGAACACATTCTCTGCCTGACCTATACGAAGGCCGCCGCAAGCGAGATGCAGAACCGGCTGTTCCAGCGGCTGGGGGATTGGGCGATGAAGGATGATGCCGCGCTGCGCGCTGCGCTGCATGATCTTGGCATCGAAGGCGCAATCCCGGCAGAGGCGTTGCGAAACGCGCGCACCTTGTTCGCCCGCGCAATCGAAGCGCCGGGCGGATTGAAAATCCAGACAATTCATTCGTTCTGCGCCGCTATTTTGCGCCGTTTCCCGCTAGAGGCCGGGGTGTCGCCGCAATTCAAGGAAATGGAAGACCGCTCTGCCGCGCTTTTGCGGGCTGAGATCGTCGATCAAATGGCCGATGGCGCGGATGCGCATTTGGTGGCCAATCTGGCCAGCCACCTGACGGATATGGATTTCGACGACATCACCGCCGAAGTGTCGCGCAATCGTGTGGCTTTAGCCGAACCGTTGGACGAAACGGCGATCAAGGAATTGTTCGGCCTGTCGCCGGACATGGATGAAGCCGGGCTTTTGAGCCGTGTTTTTCTGGGCGGAGAGATGGAATTGCTGTCAGAGGCGGCGGTCCTTTTGTCCGGCAGCGGCAAGAACGACCAAAAAGCGGCCGCGAAACTGAACAGCATCACCGCCCCGAATTTGGCCGCCCTTTCGGTGTTGGAAAATGTGTTGCTGAATGGCGCATCGGCCAAGGCCGGGCCGTATTCGGCCAAGATCGACAGCTTTCCGACCAAAGGTCTGCGCCAGGGGGCAATGGCGCCGTTGATGGACCGGCTGGAGGATCTGATGCGCCGGGTCGAGGATGGCCGCAACATCCGCTGTGCGCTGGCCGCCACCCAGAAAACCCGCGCCCTGCAAGCCTTTGCCGGGGTTTTCCTGCCGCGCTATGCGGCAGCGAAACTGGCGCGGGGGTGGTTGGATTTCGACGATCTGATTCACAAAACCCTGGCGTTGATGACAGACCGCAAAGTGGCGCAATGGGTGCTGTATCGGCTGGATGGCGGCATCGACCATATCCTTGTGGACGAAGCCCAGGACACCAGCCCGGTGCAATGGCGCGTGATCGAAGAGCTGGCACGCGAATTCACCAGCGGCGAAGGTGCACGCGCCGATGTGGCACGCACGATCTTTGTTGTCGGCGACAAGAAACAGTCGATTTATTCCTTCCAAGGGGCCGATCCGGCGGAATTTGACCGGATGAAGGCCGATTTTGCCGAACGATTGCGCGCGACGGATCAACCGTTGCAGGACACCACCCTGCAATTTTCCTTTCGCTCGTCCGAGGCAATCTTGCGGTTGGTCGATACATTGTTCGAGGCCAAGGCCCGCTCCGGGTTTTCGCGCGAAGAAACCCACCGCGCCTTTAAATCCGACATGGGGGGGCGCGTCGATCTTTGGCCCTGTGTCGACAAGATCAGCGAAGCGGAAAAAGGCGAATGGGATGACCCCGTCGACCTGCCCGCCGACACCCATCACGATGTGATCCTCGCGCGGCGCATTGCCCGTGAAATCAAACGGATGCTGGACACCAAGGCCACAATCCCCTGGAAACAGGAACCGCATGGCTGGGCCGGGCGGACGGTGACGGCGGGGGATTTCCTGATCCTTGTGCGGCGGCGTTCCGACCTTTTTGCCGAGATCATTCGCGCCTGCAAGGAGGCCGATTTGCCGATTGCGGGTGCGGATCGGCTCAAGGTTGGGGCGGAACTGGCGGTGCGCGATTTGGCGGCATTGTTGTCATGGCTGGCGCTGCCCGAAGATGATCTGAGCCTTGCGGTGGTGCTGAAATCACCGCTGGTCGGCTGGGACGAGAGCCAGCTTTATGACCTCGCGCAGGGGCGCGAACAGAAATACCTGTGGCGCGAATTGGCGGCGCGGCAGGGCGACTTTGCCGAGGTTTGGGCCATGCTGACCGACCTTCAGGCCAATGCCGATTTCATGCGGCCCTATGATCTTATCGAACGTATTCTGACCCGGCATGAGGGACGATACAAACTGTTGGCCCGGTTGGGAAATGAGGCCGAGGATGGCATCAATGCCCTGCTGTCACAGGCGCTGGCCTATGAGGCGACAGAGGTGCCCAGCCTGACCGGCTTCCTGATCTGGATGGAAACCGACGATCTGGAGATCAAACGCCAGATGGACAGCGCCGGCGACCGCATTCGGGTCATGACGGTACATGGTTCCAAAGGTCTGGAGGCGCCGATTGTGATCCTGCCGGATACCGGCAAATGGCCGTTGCAGCATCGGGATGCCTTGCTGGCGATGGATGACACAATGGTGTGGAAAACCGCCGCAGGCGACAGCCCTGCCGCGATGGCCGAAGCGCTGGAAGCGGCCAAGGAAAAACAACGACAGGAACGTGATCGCCTGCTCTATGTGGCGATGACCCGTGCCGAAGTCTG
>NZ_JALIEC010000017.1 GCF_022867865.1 Phaeobacter sp. J2-8
TGTCGGCAACGTAATGCACGCGTCCCTTGGCATCGGTAAAGGCGGTGCGATAGATCAGATGCACCTGAATGGGCTGCTCAAGATTGACGCGCTGGTTCTTGCCCGATTGCAACCGGGTTTGAAAGAAACTGACCGGATCATCGGTCTGAACCGCCAGAAGCGCATAGGCAAATTCAAACGGTTCCGCCAACCGGATACAGCCATGCGAATAGGCCCGCACTTCATGGGCGAACAGGCTTTTGGCCGGGGTGTCGTGCAGATAGATATTGTTGGAATTGGGGAACATGAATTTCACCAAGCCCAAGGCGTTGCTGTTCGACGGCGGCTGGCGCAGGTAGAAGGGGAAGGTCCGCCCGGAATAGGCGGCGAAATTCACCGCCGACCGTGGCACAACCCGACCGCGGCTGTCGATCACCTGAAGGTGGCTGACAGCATTGCGATTGTTGCGCATCAACGGCAGGTATTCATTCGTCGTGATCGACCGGGGCACATTCCAATATGGGTTGATTTCCATATATTCCATGACATCGGAAAATTCCGGTGTTGCGCGATCAGACACGTTTTTGCCGACCACCGCGCGGGTTTGGAAAGTCACCTTTTCGTCGTCAATGATGCGCGCGGTGAATTCCGGGATATTGACCAACACATGGCGCTTGCCGCGCGGCTTGTTCAGCCAGCGTTCGCGTTCCATCGCGACAAGTACGGATTTAAGCCGCTCTGTGGCGGTGACATTCAACGCCCGCATTGTGCCGGCACCGGCCACGCCATCGGGTTCAAGCCCATGCGCCATCTGGAAATCACGCACCGCTTTTTCCATGGCTTGATCATAGGTTCCGGTCGACGACCGTTCCAGATAGCCCATGGCAATCAGGCGGTTGCGCATGGCAACCACTGCATTCCCAGAGGCCCCGGGTTTCAGCGAGCCGGCCGGAACCACAGGGCCCCAACCGCCATGTTTGATCCGACGTTCCAGATCGAATTTGGCGCGCACCAGCCGGGTATATTCCGGCGAGGTCGGCACAAGGCTGCGGAAAAATGTATCCGGGTCGCTGGCGGCAAAATCCTGGAGGTAAGTAATCTGGTCGCGCAGGGGCACGTCGCGTTTGATGCCGCTGCTGACCTTGCGCGGGTCCAGAATGCCGGTTTGCATGTGACGGGCAAACAGCACCAGCGTGCGGCTCAGCTCGACCTCCAGCGCACCAAGGGCGGCCTGCCCCCGCACCGAGGCCAGCTTGCGCCGCAGATCATCGGGGTCGTACATCTGGGAGGGAAGACCATAGAGGCTCGCGGTCGAGACCGCGCTGATCAATGCGGCGCGCCGGGCGCGATGCAAATCGGAATCGCCAGTCCAGATCGGCGAAAACTGGTTTTCACGATAAAACGCCGCAATATCACGATGCTCCGACGCGGTTTCGGCCACCGCCTGTTTGAAGGCCGTGACCTGTGCCTGGCCGACCTGGGGCATCATGGTTGCAACCGTAACAGCCAGGGCGATTTCACCCAACAGCCCCTTGAAATTGCCCGTGCCGCGATATTTGGCCAGTGCTTGCGTCATAACGTCCCTCCGGACCTGAAAAAATGCGTTACCCCATTAGGCACGCAGACCTATACCATTGTCTACTCACAATTTCTTAAGCTCTGCAATGCAGTGTATCCGCAATTGACAGGATTGTAACACCGGGACCCGAATCACGAAACTTGTGCACCTTTTTGCCCAACTCACAAAAATTTGGGCAATTTTTCGCCCAACTTTCCAGATACCCGGTACTCACCCGAATTCTCCGGTTGGAGAAAAATGCCGGATGTGGCATACAAATCACGCATCTGGGGATGAGATGGCAGGTTTCGCGTAACATCGCGAGCCAAATTGTAAGAGAGCGACGGACAGGCGCAATTCAACATGACGGATAATCGCGGCAGCGGCATAACGCGGCGTGGCCTTTTGGGGGCATTCGCAGCGACACTTGTAACAGCAGCACCAACTTATACCAACGCGGCGGGTTTCCTGCGCGGTGGCGGTGATATTCGACGGATCAAGATGTATTCGGCCCGGACGGGCGAGCGGCTCGATATGATATATTGGGTCGAAGGTGACTATATTAAAGATGCGGTCGAAGAAGTGCATAAATTCATGCGTGATTGGCGCACGAATGATGTGAAATATATTGATCTGCGCACCATCGACATTCTGGCGGCGTCGCACAATCTTTTGGATGTGTCGGAACCCTATATGTTGTTGTCTGGCTATCGCAGCCCGAAGACAAACGCCATGTTGCGGGCCCGGTCGAGTGGTGTGGCCAAAAACTCGCTCCACCTGAAGGGTCAGGCCGCAGACATCAGCCTCAAGGGGCGTTCAGTCGGGCAGATTGCCAAGGCTGGAACGGCCTGTCGCGCCGGTGGCGTTGGCCGGTACTCGGGCTCGAACTTCGTCCATATGGATTGCGGCGCGGTGCGCAGCTGGGGGCGGTAAGCCCCTGTTTCCCCCCCTGCTCTTTCAAACGCCGTCCCCTTTTGGGCGGCGTTTTGCTTTTCTGGCCGGGGTTATTTCGGCGCGGTGCTGGCAAATTCTTTGACATCTCGTCGTGGTGTTACATCTATTCGTGATACCTAGGCCGCCCGATCCTGCGTTAGTCTGGGCATGTTCCGCTTTGCAAACAGGTGCCCCTTGCCACGTCGCATTTTCTCTTTCCTCCTTGCCATGATGTTGCTTGCCTTTCCTGCGGTCGCTCAGGACCGCAAGGCGGTGGAACGACAATTCCAGTCCTGGCTGGAAGGCGACATCTGGCCCCGCGCCCGTGCGGCAGGTGTGTCCAAAGCAACGTTCAACACGGCCTTTCGCGGCGTTGATCTCAACTGGGATCTGCCGGATTTGGTGCCACCGGGCAGCACAACCACAGCGCCACGGCGCCAGCGTCAGGCCGAATTTGGCGCGCCGGGAAAATACTTCAATCGCGGCTCGGTCGACGGGGCAACATCCGTCGGCAAACAGATGGCCAAACGCCATGCCACCACATTGGCGCGCGTCGAAAAGACAACCGGCGTGCCGGGCCGTATCATTCTGGCGATCTGGGGCCGGGAAAGCGGCTATGGCCGGGTAAACATCCCCCACAACGTGTTTCAGGTTCTGGGCACCAAAGGATTCATGAGCACACGTGCGCCCTATTTCACCGAGGAACTGCTGGCCGCGCTGCAAATTGCCGAGGCCGGTCACGCCCCCGGAAGCGCAATGAAAAGCAGCTGGGCCAGGCGCGCTGGGGCAGCCACAGTTCATGCCAAGCAATTTCCTGAAATATGCGGTGGACGGGAATGGCGATGGCCGGGCCGACATCTGGCAGTCCGAGGCCGATACCATTGCCTCCATTGGCAATTATCTTGCCCGTCACGGCTGGATTTCCGGGCGGGACTGGGGGTTTGAGGTCGATGTCCCCGCCTCTGTGTCCTGTACTTTGGAAGGCCCGGATCAATCGCGCAAGATCGCGGATTGGGCCGCGATGGGCGTCACCCGGACCTCTGGCCGCCCCTTTCCGCAACATGAATTGGGCGCTGCGGGTTCATTGATGATGCCCGCCGGTCGGCATGGGCCTGCCTTTATTGTCACGCCGAATTTCTATGTGCTGAAGGATTACAACACCTCTGACCTTTATGCCCTGTTTGTTGGCCATATCGGCGACCGCATTCAATACAATGTGCGCGATTTCCGAAACAGCTGGGCCCGGGTTGATACGATGTACCGTTCCGACATCGCGGTAGCGCAGCGCAAACTGGAAACCCTTGGCCATGATGTCGGCGGCGCCGATGGTCTGCCGGGGTTCAAAACCCGCCGTTCAATCGGGCGCTGGCAGGAATCCCAAGGCGCAAAAGCCACCTGTTTTCCCGACAAAGGCAATATCGCGGCCCTGTCACGCTGACCACTGTGCACTGCAATTCGAAGGCCCGCCTCTGTCCTCAGGGGCCATTGGCCGCACATTTCCTAAACTTTTATGCGCTTTTTGAAGGCTGACCCAAGCACCGTGAAATCGGGTTTTGCCCGGACAAAGATCGCGCCGCCCCTAGTCGGACGGCACCACCATCAGACCCGCGGCGTGAAGCGTTCCGGCCCAGACGATGTCCAGCGCGGCGGAAAGTGTGGCGGCATCGCCGGTCTCCCAAAGGAAAATCGCACGCCCAATGGAATCGGTGCACATGCTGGCAAGCGCCGCTGCGGTCTGCACATCCGCCACGCGACCGGCCAGACATTCCGTCAGCGTTTCGCGTTCCATCATCAAGAAACCGTCGAGAATGCCGCGCGCTTTTTCGTTTGAACGCAAGACAGTACCAACCATTCTGACAATGTTGTCGTCATCGGCCAGAATCTTGATGTGCTTGTCCAGAAACCGCTTGAGATCGTCGCGCAGCGCGCCGCGCCCTTCGCGCAAGGCGGTTTTGTCCGCCTCGCCAAAGGCCGGAGGCGCGCCAATCGCCGCGGATTCCTTGTTGACGTAATAATTGAAAAACGTCCGCGTGCTGATCCCCGCGGCCGCTGCGATCTCTTCTGTCGTGACGTTTTCAAGCCCCTGTTCGACCGCAAGTTCCAGCGTGGCGAGTTGAATGTCGCGGGCTGTTTGCTGCCTTCGTCTCTCTCGTAACGAAACTGTCATTTTCCAAAACCTTGCACAGTCTGCAATGTTTACGTAGCAAGCATTAAAATTGCCAGATAGTCAAGAATAGAGGACCCGATGAGAGCCAACCTGTGGAAAAAAATAGGCGCGATACTTGCGTTGACGGGGTCTGCCACGATTGCAAATGCGCAATTTGGTCCGCCCGCTGGCATGGACATGGGGCCGCGCGAAGTGGGCGTTGTCACGCTAAACTTGCAAGAAGTGCCGCGCATCGTGACCTCGCCCGGGCACGCTGTTGCCTTTCAACAAGTCGAGGTGCGCCCGCGTGTGGGCGGCGTCATCCAGGAGGTTCTTTATACGCCTGATCAGCTTCTGAAAGTTGGCGATCCATTGTTCCGCATCGACGATTCATCTTACGTCGCGGCCGAAGCTTCGGCGCGGGCGAATGTGGCGATGGCAGAAGCAAACCTGTCGGTCGCGCAATCGACATATGACCGTGCCGAGCAATTGGCCGGTCGCGGTTATACAGAGGCCGAGGTTGAGGCCGCACGCGCAAGTCTGGCCGAAGCCAATGCGACGCTGGATGCGGCCCAAGCGGCGTTGGATTATGCCGAAACCGAATTGTCATGGACCACATTGACCAGCCCGATTGCCGGACGTGCGGATATTTCGACGGTGTCTGTCGGGGATCTTGTGACTGCGGGTCAGGCCGATGCTTTGACCACCATCGTTCAGGCGAACCCGATCTATGTGGACATGATGGAAGCCAGCGCGCGCATCCTGTCGGTCCGCAAGGGCATTGCCGATGGTGCGCTCAAGCAGAACGATGCGCTGGAGGCGACCTTGACGCTTGAAAACGAGGAAATTTTCCGTGGTCACGGTCAGTTGGTCACCGCCGGAAATTCGGTCTCGACAACGACGGGCACGGTGACAATCCGGTTCAAATTCGACAATCCTGAACATCTGATCATTCCGGGTATGTTTGTGCGCGGCGATGTGGTGATCGGGTCAATGCAGGCCTTTCTGGTGCCGCAACTGGCCGCCACACGGGAAAATTCGGGCAAGCTGACCGCCTATATCGTGGGTTCGGACGGCACCGCGCAGCAGGTCACATTGCAGGACGACGGCAGCTATGAAAACGCCTGGATCGTGCGCGACGGATTGAACGACGGCGATCAATTGATCGTCGACGGGCTGTCGGCGCTGCGCCCCGGTCAGGCGGTGAAGCCCGTCGCGGCATTCATCGACGAAAACGGCGTTGCCCGCGATGCGGAAACCCCCGCCGTGGGGGATTGATCAATGGCTGCATTCTTTATTCATCGCCCGGTTTTCGCCTGGGTGCTTGCCATTGCGACCATGCTGTTGGGGGCCTACAGCATGACCGGCCTGCCGATTTCGCAATATCCTGACATCGCGCCGACCACGGTGCGGATCTCTGCCTCTTACAGCGGCGCTTCGGCCGAAACGGTGGAAAATTCGGTCACCGCCGTGATCGAAGACGGGCTGACCGGGTTGGATGGTTTGACCTATATGACCTCCTCCTCCAGCGAGGGCGCGGCCAGTGTTTCGTTGACCTTTGATGACAGCATCGACCCCGACATGGCCCAGGTGCAGGTGCAGAACAAGTTGGCATTGGTGGAATCACAACTGCCCGATGCGGTGACCAGCCGGGGGGTGTCTGTCACCCGCTCGACCAGTTCGATCCTGATGGTTGGTGCCTTGGTCAGCGCCGATGACAGCTATTCCTCGCTCGAACTCGGCGACATCCTGAGCAGCACGATCCAGGACGCGGTTCAGCGCACCGAAGGGGTTGGCTCGATCAACCTTTTTGGCACCGAATATGCGATGCGGATCTGGCTGAACCCTGAGCGGCTCCATCAATATCAACTGACCCCCGCCGATGTGACAACCGCCGTGTCGCAGCAGAATACCAATGTCACGGTCGGAAGCCTTGGCGATCAACCGGTCAGCAAGGGCCAACAATTCACGGTGTCCCTGTCGGCACAATCACAGCTTGGCTCGGTCGCCGATTTCCAGTCGATCCTGTTGAAGACCGACGCCGATGGATCTGCGATCTATCTCGGCGATGTGGCAACTGTGGAATTGGCCGAGGAAGATTACGGCAGCGTCAGTCGCTTTAACGGCCACCCGGCGGCGGGTTTTGCCGTCAACCTGTCCACCGGGGCCAATGCGGTCGACACCGCCGAACGGGTGCGTGTGGTGATGGATGGGTTGTCTTCGGCCCTGCCCGACGGTGTCAGCGTCGAATACCCCTATGACACCTCGCCCTTTGTCGAGGAATCGATTGATCAGGTCTATGAAACATTGATCGAGGCCGTCGTGTTGGTGTTCCTCGTGATCTTCCTGTTCCTGCAAAGCTGGCGCGCGACGCTTATTCCGACGATTGCGGTGCCGGTCGTGCTGCTGGGCACCTTTGGCGTGCTCTCGGCCTTTGGCATGTCAATCAACACGCTAACGATGTTCGCGCTGGTGCTGGCCATCGGCCTGTTGGTCGATGACGCCATCGTCGTGGTCGAAAACGTCGAACGCGTGATGGAAGAAGACGGACTTGATGCGGTCGCCGCCACGGAAAAGAGCATGGGCGAGATTTCGACCGCGCTGATCGGGATCGTCATGGTGCTGTCGGCGGTGTTCCTGCCGATGGCCTTCCTCAGCGGCTCGACCGGGGTGATCTACAAGCAGTTCTCGGTCACCATCATCTCGGCAATGGTGCTTTCGCTGTTCGTGGCGCTGATCCTGACGCCTGCGATGTGTGCGCAGCTTCTCAAACCCGGTCACGGCAAGGCGCCGCTCGCGCCGCTGCGCTGGTTCAACACCGGGCTGGACCGGCTGACCGGCGGTTATGGTGCCACGGTCGGGCGGCTCGCGCTGCGGCCCTTCCGCATGGTTCTGGTTCTGGGGTTGGTCGGTTTTGGGGCCTACTGGGTCTATGACCGCCTGCCGAGTTCCTTCCTGCCGACCGAAGATCAGGGCGTGCTGATGACCATGGTCGAACTACCGCAAGGTTCGACTGTGCAGCAAACGCAATACACCATCGAACAGATCGAAAATTACCTGCTGACCGAAGAAGCCGACGTCGTCGACGGGGTATTCGCCAACGTCGGGTTCAGCTTTGCCGGGTCCGGGCAGAATTACGGCGTCATGTTCATCAAGCTCAAGGATTACGAAGAGCGCCCGAACGACAATGCGTCCGACCTGTTGGCGCGTGCGAATGGCCGGTTCTTCAACTCGCGGCTTGGCAGTATCTTTGTGCTGCAACCACCCGCGATTCAGGGGCTGGGCACCACATCCGGGTTTTCCATGTATCTGGTTGATCAATCTGGCGGCGGACAAGACGACCTGAGCGCGGCGGCAGACCAGCTTGTGGCTCTGGGAAATCAGGACGGGCGGGTGACCAACCTGCGCGGCAATGATGCCGCCACCGAACCGGCGTTGAAACTGCGGATTGATCAGCAACGGGCCGAGGCATTGGGCGTCTCGCTGTCGGATGTGAACGGCATGCTGTCCACGGTATTCTCGGGCTCTTACGTCAACGACTTCCCGCTTGGCAATGCGCTGCGCGAGGTGATCGTTCAGGGCGGTGCTGATTGGCGGATGCAGCCGTCGGACATTGACCACTGGAATGTGCGCAATGCCACATCCGAAATGGTCCCCCTCTCGGCCTTCATGAGCCAGGAGTGGGAGATGATCACCCCGCAGCTGGCCCGCTACGGCGGCACCCGCGCGCTGGAAATCTCGGGCCAAGCGGCGACTGGCATCAGCTCGGGCGATGCAATGGACCTGATGGAGGATCTCGCCTCGCAGCTCGACGGTTCTTATGCCGCCGCATGGACCGGCCTCAGCTATCAGGAGCGTCTGTCCGGTGACCAAGAGGCCATCCTCTATGCGATCTCGGCGCTGGTGGTCTTCCTCTGCCTTGCTGCGCTCTATGAAAGCTGGGCAGTGCCCTTTGCGGTGATGCTGTCGGTGCCGGTCGGCATTCTGGGCGTGCTGGTGACCACATGGTATTTCGGCCAGGCGAATGACGTCTATTTCAAGGTCGGCCTACTGACCACAATCGGGCTTGCGGCACGAAACGCCATCCTGATCGTCGAATTTGCGGAATCCCTGCGCGCCAAGGGCCAAAGCCTGATGGAGGCGACAACCACAGCCGCCCGCCAGCGCCTTCGCCCGATCCTGATGACCTCGCTGGCTTTCGGCTTCGGCATCCTGCCGCTAGTGCTGGCCTCTGGCGCGGGGGCCAATGCACAGAAATCCATCGGCACCGGCATGCTGGGCGGGATCATCTTCTCTGCCGTGATCGGCATCGTCATGGTCCCGGTCTTCTATGTCGCTGTCATCAAAACCACAGAGATATTCCGTATTCGAAAGGAAGCCGTGCAATGAAGGCGCAATACCTTATCCTGAGCCTGCTTCTGGCGGGCTGTGCGGTCGGCCCGGAGTATCAGCGCCCCGAGGTCGCCCTGCAAACCCGCTTTGTCGCCGGCAATGCCGCGTCGGTGGGTCAGGTCGCGACCCAGCAATGGTGGCTGGACTACAAAGACCCGATGCTGACCCGGCTGGTGGCGCGCGGAATGGCGCAGAACCTTGACGTGATGGCCGCGAGTGAGGCGATCCGGCAGGCGCAGGCAAACCTGCGCAAAACCGGCGTCAATTCCGCCGTCGATGGCGCGCTGACGGCGCAGCAGACCACCTCTGGCGGCGATGCGATTGATGGCACAGTCACCAGCAACAGCGGCTCTTTGGGGGCGGCGCTGGTGCTCGATTTCTTTGGCGGTCTGCGGCGCGAGCGTGAGGCTGCGACCGCGTCCCTGACAGCCGCAAAGGCCGAGGCGGAAACCGTCCGGCTGGCGTGGCTGGCTGAATTGTTGTCGGCCTATTCCGGCGCGCGCTATTACCAAGAGGTGCTGGCCCTGACCCGCACGACGATCAAGACACGCGAAGACACGGTCGAGATCACGCGCAGCCAATTCGACGCCGGGGCCGCCACCGAATACGAGGTTGCCGAGGCGCAGGCCCTGTTGTCCACCGCGCGCGCCAGCCTGCCGCAATATGCGGCGCTGTTCGACGCCAATGTCTATGCGATTGCCACGTTGCTCAACGAACCTGCCGCGCCGATCCTGACGCAGATGCAAAAAGGCGCGCCGCAACTCTCCTCGCCCGGCGGGGCAAATACCGGCGTGCCTGCGGATCTGCTTCGCAACCGCCCCGACGTGCGCCGCGCCGAGGCCGATCTGGCCGCTGCGGTCGCTGCGGTTGGGGTGGCAGAGGCCGCGCTCTATCCCTCGCTGTCGCTGTCCGGCACTGTCAGCCGCACCGAGATTACCGACAGCTGGAGCTTTGGGCCGCAATTGTCGCTGCCGGTGTTCAATCAAGGCGCGCTGCGCGCCAGCCGCGATGCCGAGATTTCCGCCGCCAAACAGGCGGAGATCGCATGGCGCGGCGCGGTCGCTTCGGCGGTCGAAGATGTGCAGGTCGCGCAATCCAACCTCACCCGCTATCGCCAGCGCGCGTCCCTGTTGCAAACGGCGGCCCGCGACTATGACCGTGCGCTGACGTTGGCCCAGCAGAACTATCGCAACGGGGCGATCACGCTTCTTGACCTGCTTGAAACTGATCGCAATGCCGCAACGGCCAAGATTTCGGCGGCCTCTGCGGTGCTTGATGCGGCACAGGCCTGGGCCACATTAAAGATCGCCACAGGCGCGGGCTCTGCCGCAACTGAACACTTAAGCAATTGACCGGGCCAAAAGACCGCCTGATCGGATGGCGGACAGGCCGGATAACGAACCTGGGTAGTGAAGGACCTATAAATCGATGAAACATCTCGGAAAAATCGCACTTTTGGTGGCTGTTCTCGGCGCTTGTGCCGCGGCGCTGATCCTGTTTGGGGGCCGTCTGGGCCTGTGGCAGCCGATCACCGGCTTCGGGCTTTATCGCAGCTATTTCAATCCACTGGCGATGGCTGTTGCGGCTGTTGGCGTGATCGCGCTGGTCGTCCACATTCTGCGCAAGGAACGCGGCGGGATGTTGGCGGGCGGAATTGCCACGATTGTCGGCCTCGCGCTGCTTGCGCCGATGGCCAATGCCACGCTGAACCCAACGCCCCGCGCCGCGCCGATCCACGACATTTCGACCGATACCGCCAATCCGCCGCTGTTTGAGGTTCTGGATGAAACCCGCGACGGGGCCCGCAACACGCTTGATTACGGCGGGCCGGAGCTGGCCGCGATGCAGGCCAAAGCCTATCCCGATATTGCCCCCCTCGAGACGGATCTGTCTGCCGAGGCGGCGTTTCAGCGCGCATTGGCCGTCGCGGGCGACATGGGGTGGGACATCGTCGCCCAGGATATCGAACGTCTGCGATTTGAGGCGGTTGCCCGCACCGCAGTCTTCTATTTCGCCGATGACGTTGTGGTGGTTGTCACCGCCCAGGACAACGGCAGCCGCGTTGATATGCGGGGCGTGTCCCGTGTGGGCCGCAGCGACCAAGGCGTCAACGCCGCACGCATTCGCGCCTTTCAACAGCAGTTTCAACAGTGACCCAAGAGAGAGGATTGAACGATGAAAATGCCTAATCCGATATTCACCTCGGTGATCGCCGCCTCGATGAGCCTGACGCTTCCGCAGATGTCCCTTGCCGATGCGCCGAACATTCAGACCGTCGGGCCGGTGATCCACCTTGCCGACAACCTCGACGAAGACGCGATGCTTGGCTGGTGCATTGATACCGAAGGTCGCGGGCTGAGCGATCAGCTGCACGCCCATTCCTGCAAACCAACCGGCGATGATGTCCTGTTCACCTATGCGGCAGACAGCGGCATGATCGCTTCGGCAACCTATGACGGCAAATGCATGGCGTATAACGCGCCGGACAATGCAGAGAATCCATTTGGTCTGGTGGATTGTGACGCCACGGATCAGGCGCAGATGTTCAGCTATGATGCATCAAGAATGGAAATGCGTCTGGCAGCGGACCCCGCCCAATGCGTGACGGTCTCTGCCACCATTGACGACGCGGGGCCGTTCCAATCCCGTGACCTGCTGCTTGCGGCCTGCGATGACCTTGACCCAAGCTTCAAGCAATGGGTCGTTCGGAATTAACCAACAGACGCCCCTTGCCGGAGCCACATCCCGCTACTTTGGTGTGGCTTCGGTTTTTGATTTTTCAAAGCCGGTAGAAGATCCAGTCGGAAGTCGAGAGATTCGCGCTACGGTTCCTCAAGCAGAAATCCAATTACATCCAGACGACACTGCCATTTTAATGGCGTGCAGAGTGCTTGCAACAAAAGTTCAACGATGAAACCATCATGGACATAGAAGTAGCTCACTCTTGGACGTCGAGTTCCAGATTATCGCAGGTATTGAGGAGACCGAATTGGCTATTTGCAAAGGTTGCGGTAAAAAACTTGGTTTTTTGGAATCGGGCTCAGGCGGTTACTGCACAATCTGCGCTTTTACAGCCACCATCTCCGAGAGTGACCAGAAAGAAATTCAAGAGATATCGGTTGCGACACAAAAACGGGAAACCGAGATTGAGGCCGTCATCCTCACAACCGAGACAGCCCCTAACCTCCCCATCAAAGAACGTATCGAAATCGTCACCGCTGAATGTGCGTTCGGGATGAACCTATTCAAGGACTTGTTCGCCGGTGTCCGTGACATTGTCGGTGGGCGCTCAGAGGCCGTACAGAATACAATGCGCGACGCAAGGCGAACTGCGCTTTATGAGCTGAAGAAAGAAGCCCATGCCGTCGGAGCCAATGCGGTAGTAGGTGTTGATCTTGATTACGTAGAACTTAGCGCAGCAGGGAGCATGGTGATGCTTGTGGCGTCTGGGACGGCGGTTCTGCTTGAGTGACCGAGCGCTCTCTTTGCCGCTTCATAGAGGTCTGCTTGCAACCTTTCCTCACCATATGCCGGAAAGCCGCTGAAATTCTGATCGCAGGCACCAAGGGCAGGAACCGGAAGGTCCCCTCCGAAATTGGACCTGACCGCTTTGCCCCGAAAGCCCCCTGCGATTGCCGCAGTAGCCCCCACCTCGAACAGGATGCTTCCTGCCATGGGCCATGAAGGCCCGGAAGCGCCGGTTCACACTGGGTCACAGAAACTTCGGTAATGGAAAATGGCGCACCTGAGAGGATTCGAACCTCTGGCCTCTGCCTTCGGAGGGCAGCGCTCTATCCAGCTGAGCTACAGGTGCGTGCAGGCCTTCTATACGCAGGCCAGCGCGGCGCTGCAATTGGAAATCTTCGTGAAATCGCAAGGTTCAGGCAAACAACTCATGTGCCAGTTCCAAAGCGTCGATCAGGGCATCGACCTCGGCCGTGGTGTTATACATGCCAAACGAGGCCCGGCAGGTGGCGGTCACCCCGAGATGATCCATCAAAGGCCCGGCGCAATGGTGGCCGGCGCGCACCGCGACACCCTTTTTGTCGAGGATCGTCGAAATGTCATGTGCATGGGCGGCCCCGTCCAGCGTGAAGCTGAAAATCGCGCCTTTGTCGGCGGCCTTGCCCTGTACATTCAGCCAGTTCAAACCGTCCAGCCGTGAGCGTGCATAACGCGTCAGCGCAGCCTCATGCGCGGCAATATTGTCCATGCCGATCGACATCATGTATTCCAGCGCCACGCCAAGCCCGATGGTTTGCACGATGCCGGGGTGCCGGCTTCGAATTTCATTGGCGGATCGTTATAGATGACCTCGTCCCGGTGCACTTCGCGGATCATGTCGCCGCCGCCCAGGAAGGGGCGCATCTCTGCCATACGTGCGCGCGCCATGAAAATCGCGCCCGACCCGGTGGGGCCATAGAGCTTGTGCCCGGTGATCGCATAGAAATCACAACCGATGTCCGGCACATCGACCGGGCCGTGAACAGCCGCCTGCGATCCGTCGACCAACGTGGCAATGCCCCGGGCACGTGCCGCATGGCAAATGGATTTCACATCCACCCTCGTGCCCAGCACATTGGACATCTGGGTAATCGCCACCAGTTTGGTTTTCGGCCCCATCGCGTCGATCACGGCCTGCGGGTCCAGCGACCCATCCGCCGCCGTTTCCACCCATTTCAGCGCCACGCCCTGACGCTCGCGCAGGAAATGCCAAGGCACGATATTGGCGTGATGTTCCATCACCGACAGGATGATTTCATCGCCCGCCTCAAGCCGGGGCATCGCCCAGCCATAGGCCACGGTATTGATCCCCTCGGTCGTGCCGGAGTTCAGCACAATTTCTTCGTCATCCGCGACATTCAGGAACCGGGCAATGGTGCCACGCACGGCTTCATATTTTTCTGTCGCCAGATTGGACAGGAAATGCAGCCCCCGGTGCACATTGGCATATTCCATCGAATAGGCCTGGGTGATCGCATCAATCACCACCTGGGGTTTCTGCGCCGAGGCACCATTGTCGAGATAGACCAACGGCTTGCCGTTCACCTCGCGTGCGAGGATCGGGAAATCCGCCCGGATCGCAGTGACATCATACATGTGCCGATACTCCTAGTGATGTGACCCCGATGAGCGACAGCATGACAATCAACCCGACCGCAATGCCCAGACCGGACATCATCAACACGCCGAAGGATTTGAACGGCGAACCAAAGCCATGCGCCACATCAATAAAGTTCACAAGAATCCAAAAACCATAAAGATTGACCACCAGCAGCACCAAGAGCGCAAACCCCGGCATCACGATGGACAATACAGTCGCCAGAACCTGAACCGCCAACCGCAGCACCTGAAGCCAGGTGATCAGAACCAGGATCTGGGCCAAACCCGCCCGCCCCTTCAGCCAATTGCCGACATAGGTCAAGGCAAACACGGTAATCACCGCGCCACAGCCCAGGGTCAGGGCAAACATGAACGGCGTGGCCATCATCGCGGGCAGCGGCTGGGGCGATGGCGCAGCGAGATTGCCCAGCCAGAACGCGATTGCGTTCAGCGCGACAACCAACACCAGCCCCTGCCACAAAACGCTGCGCGGCAGGTTCAACGCGATCAGCCGTGCCGCCGACTGGCGCGGGGCGGTGACGGTTTCGACGATCATATCCCGCAACACCGTCGTGTTCATGACGCCGCCCCTTCCGCTTCGCGCAGTCCCGATAGCCAGAACCAAAGGAAGATCACAAACCACAAGAAGCCGACAGCCTGTGACTGGATGCCCTGGCCGATAAAGCCTTCGACCAGGCCAAACAGCAAAACCAGCGGTGATGTCGCAAGCAACGCCCAGAACAGCGCCAACCGCGCGCCATAGAAATCACCCTGCCC
Source organism: Phaeobacter sp. J2-8 (assembly GCF_022867865.1). Taxonomy (GTDB): domain Bacteria; phylum Pseudomonadota; class Alphaproteobacteria; order Rhodobacterales; family Rhodobacteraceae; genus Marinovum. The sequence goes on from NZ_JALIEC010000017.1 coordinate 14,889, forward strand.
GCCCAGAACCCGTGCGATCAGATGGCTGACCGCTGCTAAGGCATACAGCAACAAGGGCGCCACCATGAGCCAGCCAAACAGCGCAGCACCAATGCTTGGCTGCATCTCTGTGCCTTCGAAATGAGACTGCCGTGCCACCACGGGCCAGCGCGACACAAACATCATCAGACAGCCCGCCATGACCATGGCCAGAACCCTGTCTTCGCGTTGCCCCCACGCCAGAAGCCGCCGCACCACCCTGCGCGGCCCCCGATAGGTGGCAACAATATCCCGTGTCACGCTCATGCGCCCACCCCTGTTCCCGGTCAAACCTGTTCAGGCAAATCTGTCAGGCAAATCTGTCAGGTCCAACCACGTTTCGGCTTAGTCTCTGTGCCGGATCAACCATGCCTCGATCCGGGCCGTGATCTCTTCGGCCAGCGTGGCATCTTCGATCTCTTCGACCGCTTCCGCCAGGAAAGCAAGCGTCAGAAGGTTCACCGCCTGATCGGTCGGCACACCGCGCGACCGCAGATAAAACAGCGCTTCTTCGTCGATTGCACCCGAAGTCGAGCCATGGGAACAGGCTACATCATCGGCATAGATTTCCAGCTCCGGCTTGGCGAGGAACTGACTGTCCTCGTCCAGCAGAAGGCTCTGGGAAATCTGATAGCCGTCGGTTTTCTGTGCGCCCGCCTTTACCAGAATCTTGCCCTGAAACACGCCGGTCGCGCCATTGCGCAGAACCTTCTTGAACACCTGTCGGCTTTCACAGTTCACCGCATCATGGGTCACGAACACCGTATCGTCATGGTGAAAATCACCATCCCCGACACAGGCCCCGGCCACATGCGCCGCCGCATCATCACCGGTCAGCTCGATCACGCATTCGTTGCGGGTCATCACGCCATTGGCCGTCATGGTAAAGCTTTTGAATACGGATTCCGTACCCAGCCGGGCAAAGATATGCGTCACGGCGCGGCGTTCATGGTCGCGGCCCTGGGTGCGCACGTGATGCAGGGTTGCGCCATCGGCGATGTCGACCTCCATGCATTTGTTGAACCGTGCGGCTGCCGGACCGTTTTCCAGAATCGTCACCTCGGCCCCGCTGTCGACCTTCACCACATGGTGCAGGATCGCGTCCGAGGTTTCCGAGCGATGTTCATACGAAATCGAAATCGGCTTGCTTGGCGTCTTGGTCACATGGATCAAAAGCCCATCACTGGCGAACGCGGTGTTCAGCGCCGCAAGCGGCCGTTGCACCGGTGTCTGACCGTTGTTTTCCAATTGGCCATACAGCGACTGCGCCCAATGCAGATCGGTGCCTGCTTCGGCCAGACGTTCGATCACAACCCCCTCAAGCGCCAGATCATCCGAGCCTTCGGCATCAAACACGCCATCCACAAAACGGATCAGCAGCCGATCGACATCGGAAAACACCGGCCGCTCGTCTGTTTCGAACAGAGCGGCTGGCGGGACATCCGCCTGCACCAGCGTGTCCGGCCGGGTGTATTTCCAATATTCATCCCGCCGCGACGGCAATCCCATGTCCCGCAGACGCGCCAGCGCCGATTTGCGCGCGGACAAGCTCCAGCCGCTTGCGGGCAGATCATATTGCGCAATCCGCGCTTCGGTTGCATCCACCTTGGTTTGCGGAAGAGCCATTACGCCACCTCCTCCAACAGATGCGCATAACCGCGTTCTTCGACCTCAAGCGCCAGTTCGGGACCACCGGTTTTGATGATCCGGCCATTGGCCATGATATGCACCACATCGGGTTTGATATGATCCAGCAGACGCTGATAGTGGGTGATGACCAGGAAACCACGCCCGGCATCGCGCAGCGCGTTCACGCCATCCGACACCAGTTTCATGGCATCCACATCAAGGCCCGAACGGTCTCGTCCAGGATGCACATTTTGGGTTCCAGCATGGCCATCTGAAGAATTTCGTTGCGCTTCTTCTCGCCGCCGGAAAAGCCGACATTGACCGGACGCTTCAGCATATCAGCGTCGATCTTAAGATCCTTGGCCTTGGCCCGGATCAGTTTAAGGAAATCCGTCGCGCTCATTTCCTCTTCGCCGCGCGCCTTGCGTTGCGAATTCACCGCGGTGCGCAAAAAGGTCATGTTGCCGACACCGGGAATTTCCACCGGGTATTGGAACGCCAGGAACAAACCGGCCGCAGCGCGCTCTTCCGGCTCCATATCCAGCAGGTCATCGCCCTCCAGCGCGGCACTGCCGTCTGTCACCTCATAGCCGTCACGCCCCGAAAGAACATAGGACAAGGTCGACTTGCCCGATCCGTTCGGCCCCATGATCGCATGGACCTTGCCCGCCTCGATTTTCAGATCGACGCCCTTCAGGATCTGCTTATCTTCTTCTTCAAGTTTGACGTGCAGGTTCTTGATTTCCAGCATTTTTCTACCTCTCAAATACGCGAAGGCAACGCGCGGCACATGCGGTGCGGCGGCCTGCCAATTTCGGTTGTTACGGTTATCAGATCCGCAAGACGCCGCTGCCATGTTCCGTGGCGCATTGATGTCCGCAATCTGATAGGATGAAACGCGCCCCGGCGCCGATTTTGCACGACGGGGGTCACGGGATACACACGTGCAGCAAGCTGCGATGAAACCTGGGATCAGTCATTGCCTTGCCCTGTGACGATCTGGGCAAACAAATTGCCCAGAAACCCCGACACAAACGACACGGCAAACACCATCCACATGGTCAGCGCCTCGGTGATCAACCCGACAATACTGGCAAAGATCGCGCAAAATACGCCAGTCATCACTGCTGGCAAAAGCAGAAACTTCATATCTTCCCCTTCCCAGCCGATCACCCTGCGGCGGATCTAGCCGACCGACCCTTCCAGCGAAATCGCGACCAATTGCTGCGCCTCCATTGCGAATTCCATCGGCAGTGCTTGCAGCACCTCCTTGGCAAAACCATTCACAATCAGCGCCACAGCCTCTTCTTCGTCCATGCCACGTTGGCGGCAATAGAACATCTGCTCATCATCCACCTTGGATGTTGTGGCCTCGTGTTCCACCCGCGAAGAATTGTTCTTCACCTCGATATAGGGCACCGTATGCGCCCCGCATTTATCGCCGATCAACAGGCTGTCACACTGGGTATAGTTGCGGCTGTCCTTCGCCTTGGGATGCATCGAGACCAAACCACGATAGGTGTTCTGGGCCACGCCGGCGCTGATGCCCTTGGACACGATCCGCGACTTTGTGCGCTTGCCCAGGTGGATCATCTTGGTGCCGGTGTCGGCCTGCTGGTGGTTGTTGGTGATGGCGATGGAATAGAACTCGCCTTGGGAATCGTCACCGCGCAGGATGCAGGACGGGTATTTCCACGTCACCGCAGACCCGGTTTCCACCTGTGTCCACATCACCTTGGCCCGGTCACCACGGCAATCCGCGCGTTTGGTCACAAAGTTATAGATCCCGCCCTTGCCGTTTTCATCGCCGGGGAACCAGTTCTGAACCGTGGAATATTTCACCTCGGCGTCTTCTTCGATGATGATTTCCACCACCGCCGCATGCAGCTGGCTGGTGTCGCGCTGCGGCGCGGTACAACCCTCAAGATAGCTGACATAAGAGCCCTTGTCGGCAATGATCAGCGTGCGCTCGAACTGGCCGGTGTTTTCGGCGTTGATGCGGAAATAGGTCGACAATTCCATCGGGCAGCGCACCCCCGGCGGAATATAGACAAACGAACCATCGGAAAACACGGCGCTGTTCAGCGTGGCATAGAAATTGTCGCTGACCGGCACAACCGATCCGAGGTATTTCTTCACCAATTCGGGATGTTCGCGGATCGCCTCGGAGATCGAACAAAAGATCACCCCGGCCTTCTTCAGCTCTTTCTGAAAGGTGGTGCCGACGGACACCGAATCAAACACCGCATCGACCGCCACCTTGCGGCCCTCGGCGGGCGCATCTTCGGCGCCTTCGACACCGGCCAGGATCATCTGTTCCTTCAGCGGAATGCCCAGCTTTTCATAGGTCGCCAGCAGCTTGGGGTCGACCTCGTCCAATGACTTCGGCTTGACCTCCATGCTTTTGGGGCGGGCATAATAATACTGATCCTGAAAGTCGATTTCCGGATAATCGACCATGGCCCAATCCGGTTCTTCCTTCTGCAACCAGCGATCATAGGCCGCCAACCGCCAGTCGGTCATCCACTGCGGTTCGCCATTCTTTTCCGAAATAAGCCGCACGATATCCGGGGTAAGGCCCTTTGGCGCATACTCCATCTCGATCTCGGTTTCCCAGCCGTATTTATAGGTGCTGACCTCGCGGACCGCATCAACCGTTTCCTGATCGACGCCGTCTTTGACCTGAGTTTGATCAAGGGCTGTCATATGTCTACCTCCGGTGTCACGCCGCGCGGGCGCGATGCTTTTCATATCTGGCGCACCACGTTTCTGCGAAACGAAGCACATCTTCTTCTGTGTTGGCGGGTCCAAGACTGATGCGGATTGCGCATCCCGCCTCGTCCTCGCCGTATCCCATTGCGCGCAACACGCGACTTGACTTCACCTTGCCACTGGAACAGGCCGACCCGGCACTGATCGCAAAACCGGCCAGGTCCATTGCCATGACCTGCGTCTCTCCTCGCCACCCCGGCGCGATAACACAGGTGGTGTTGGGCAGTCGGGGCATCTCTTTCCCGACTAAAATAGTTCCTTTTGATCCAGCCTCAATGGCCTTTTCTAGAATATTTCTAAGTTCTGCAACCCGCTCCCAAACACCATCAGCCAAATCCCGTGCCGCCGCCGCCGCCGCCGCGCCAAATCCGGCAATGCCGACCACGTTCTCTGTCCCAGAGCGACGGCCCATTTCCTGCCCGCCGCCAAGGATGCGCGGCGTGACATCCAAACCGCGCTGCAACACCAGGGCACCAACGCCCTTTGGCCCGCCCAGCTTATGGGCCGAGGTCAGCGCCATCTGCGCCCCGGACCAGGAAAACGCAAACGGCAGCTTGCCAAAGATCTGCACCGCATCGCTTAACGCCAGCCCCTGTGGCATATCCTGCACCACACCGGTTTCACTGTTGGCGGCCTGCAATGCGCTGTGCGCCGGATCCTGCACCGTGACCCGCCCCGCCGCATCGACCGGCAAGGCCCCATCGGTCCAGACACCCACACAATCATGTTCAACCGCCCCAGACGCCAGATCGCGCCCCGCCAGTGCCAGCGCCGCCGCTTCGGTCGCCCCGGAGGTGAAAACAATATCCGCCTCCCCCGCACCAAACGCCTCGGCGATTTGACCCCGCGCCTTTTCAATCAATCCCTTGGCCGCCCGCCCCTCGGAATGCACCGACGACGGATTTCCCAACACATCCATTGCCGCAATCATCGCGGCACGCGCCTCAGGCCGCAAAGCCATGGTGGCGTTATGATCAAGATAGACCCTAGCCACGACCGCGCCCTTTCATCTGACCCGAAATATCCTGGGGGAGTCCCAACGGGACGGGGGCAAAGCCCCCAAACTCACCCATCGTCCACCACCGAAAACAGCCCCGGAACCGCCGGGCAAGGTGCCAGCGAATTCTCGATGATATCCGACAAACGGGTCTGATGCAGAAAGACATAGACATGCGCCGACAGTCCCTCCCACAAACGATTGGCCAGCGATTGCGCCCGGCTGCCGGACAGACCGCCACTGGCGCCCGCCCCTTTGTGCATCGCATCGACGGTTTCATCCACCGCTGCCAGAATATCCACCACCCGGATTTCCGATGCCAGGCCGGGCAAGACGATAGCCCCCACCGGGCCCGCGCACCGATGCCACCAATTCCGCGCGGCGCAGTTTGACAAATAATTGCTCAAGATAAGGCAGCGACACATCCTGACGCTGCGCGATCTCGCCCAGGGTCACCAGCTTGTCGTTGGGCTGCAACGCAATATCGACCAACGCCACCATCGCGTAGCGCCCCTTGGTACTCAGCTTCATCGACATTCCCCCCAGGATGGCGTCAAGACGCCCATGACTTGTTGACCTCAGTACCCAATAGGCTTATCTGCGATAAGCCCCAAACCGTCACCGGATCGGGTTTAGAACCATTCTAAGGTTGTCGAGCAAATTCGTCAACAATTGCCGTCACACGCGCGAGGAGTTTCACCGCATATGCCCGAGGTTATTTTCCCCGGTCCCGAGGGACGGCTGGAAGGCCGCTATCATCCGCAAAAAGACCGTGATGCCCCCATTGCCATTGTCTTGCATCCCCATCCGCAATTCGGCGGAACAATGAACAACAAGGTTGTCTACAACCTGCATTATGCCTTTTACAACATGGGCTTCACCGTGCTGCGGTTCAATTTCCGCGGCGTAGGCCGAAGCCAGGGCGAATATGATCAGGGTGTTGGCGAATTGTCCGACGCGGCATCGGCGCTCGACTATCTTCAGTCGATGAACAACAATTCAAAACATTGTTGGGTCGCTGGATTTTCTTTTGGCGCCTGGATCGGGATGCAGCTTTTGATGCGCCGCCCGGAAATCACCGGATTCGTTTCCGCCAGCCCGCCCGCCAATATGTATGATTTCTCATTCCTCGCGCCCTGCCCGTCGTCCGGCCTGATCATCAATGGCACGTCCGACCGGGTGGCTCCGCCCGCCGACACCACATCCCTGGTCGGCAAGCTGCACGAGCAGAAGGGTATCACCATCACCCATACCGAGATCGAAGGCGCCGGCCATTTCTTTGAAAACGATCATATGGACACGATGATCGGCACCGTCAGCGATTACGTCAAACGCCGTTTGACAGAAACAACGCGATAAGGATCCCCCATGAGCGTCGTCGAAGATCTGGCTGACCGTCTGGCACGGGACGCAATTGAAGCGGCAGAGCTGATGGGTGATGACACGTTGATCACCGCCATCGCCGAATCCATGAGCACCTCTTCCACAACGGAAGAGGCGTTCCTGACGGCGGTGCGCGTGCGTTTGGCGGAAAAACGTGGCCGCAAATTGCTAGAGGCCAAGATTGATGCTTTTGAAGCCAAGCTGAAAAACCCCGGCTGATCCGGCGCGCAGTTCTACGCGTCAGCCGTTTTTCTGGCGGTTTTGCCCGTCCGGGCCCCGCCGCATCACCCGCAAACGAATGCCCCGGTCAGAGCGCACGGTCAAATGCGCCACGGGCACCGGCGGGTCGGCATCTTCTACCAATTCAAACCGCAGATCACGCAGAAGATGCGACAGGATCAGCGTGCCTTCGACCATGGCAAACCCCGCGCCGGTACAGACCCGGCTGCCGCTGGAAAACGGGATATAGGCATCCCGCAGACAGGTTTTGCCATTCTCGGTCTGAAACCGGCCCGGGTCAAAATCATCAGGCTGATCCCACAACCGTTCATGGCGATGCAGGTGCCAGGGTGACAGCACGATTTGGCTGCCACGGGCAATATCCCGGTCGCGGAACCGCTCTGGGCAGGTGGTTTCGCGCACCATCATCGGCACCGGCGGGTAGAGCCGCAGCGCCTCGCGGAACACATCGCGTGACAGGCGCAGTTTCGACATGACGGAAAAATCCGCCTCTACCGGCCCCTCTGTCAGCGCCTGGGCCTCTTCGGCGACCCTGTCCTGCCAGTCCGGGTAAAGCGCCATAAGGTAAAGCGTCCAGGCCAGCGCCGAGGCACTGGTTTCATGGCCGGCAAGAAAGAAAATCGCCACTTGATCGACCATTTCTTCGGTCGAAAACGTCTCGCCCGTGTCGGGGTCGCGGGTCGTCATGATCTTGGTCGCCAGATCGTCCGGCGCGGTGCCCGCTGCAATCTCAGCCATGCGATCTTCGGTCAGACGGGTGATCAAGGCGCGAATGGACCGTGCCGCCGCCCGGGTATCGCGGCGAAAAAATCGCGGCATCCACTTCGGCAGCGGCACCAGCGCCGCAATGTTCAGGATCGGCTGGCTGCGCTGATAGTCGCGAAATTCGGAAAAAACCTGCGAAGCGATTTCATGTTCGATCGGGATCGAAAACAGCGTGCGAAAAATCACATCCGCCGCCGCATGGCTGGTTTCGGCTTCGATTTCCACCACGGCCCCGGCCTGGGGGTCCAGACGCCGCACCGCAGCCCGCGCCGCCGCCCACATCGCCGGGAAGGTATCGCGCAGGCGCCCCCCCTCAAACGCGGGATCAATGATCCGGCGTTGGCGTTTCCAGGTCGCGCCATTGGTCAGAAACACCGAATTTCCCAAGAGCGGGCGCAAGCCTTCGCTGATCCGGTTGGACTTCGGGAAATCGTCGGGCCGTTCCCTGAGCACGGTTTTGATCAGGTCCGGCTGGTTGACCATATAGGATCGAAAAAACGGTGTGCGAAATTCGGCCATCCAAGCGCGATACAGCCGCGCCGGTTGGGCCGACAGAATATCTTTGCGAAACAGCGACATATACCGCCACAAAGACACCTTTTCCCCACGGCTTCGGGGTTTTGGCGGCCGGGTCATGGCGCGGTAGAGGTAAAGGTGTTCACTGGCGTTGCTACTCTGGATTTCGACGACACTCGGGTTTGATATCTTTGCCGCAGCGTCAGCGGCCCGGCAGTGATGCGAAAGTAGTCGTAATCGCGCGGCGCGTCAAAGGCGCAAAGATATTGAAAATGCAGCCGGAAAAACCGCCAGCGCAATTCCTTGAGCCGCGCGGCCGTCAAGGATTTCTTGAAGGCCGCCGAAAACACCAGCGGGGCTTTCTGGTCCGGCCCGGCCACGCCGGACACCGCGACCGGGTCGCACAGCGCAAAGGCGCAGCCATCCCCCGGCGCGGTCACATCCGCCCAGAACACCGCATCGCTTTGCGACAGGAATGCCAGATCATTGCGCAACCGCCAGGCGTCCGGCAGGAAGGTCACCATCGGCATCACCTGACCGAGGGTCAAAAGACCCAATGCCGGCCCCTGCCCCGGTGCCCGCCCCGCGCCATCGACGGCCCGCCCGGAGCGGATCAGATCCGACATCACGGACACCGCCAGATGCGCGCCAGAGGAATGTCCAATGACCAAAATCTCGTCGACATCTTCCTGACAGGCCGCCGCAACCGCATCGGTGAAGGCGGCGATCCGGGCCTCCATTTCCGGCGTATTCGCGCCCTTGGTCCGGGCGCTGTAGGAATAATCATGCATCAGGTAATAGACAAAAAGCTTGCTGTCCCAGCGCCGAAACCTGTCGAGGATCGCCCAACCAACGCCCAGACCAAGCAGCCCGGCCACCAATGGCCCGACAAACCTCGCAACACCGCCAAGATCACCGCCGCCCGCCAGAATGGCCGCGTTGATGGCCCAGTTTCCGACACGATAGGCCACAATCGTCGCGATCAGGGCAAGCACGGCCTGACACAGCAGCATCACAACCGGATAGAGCGCGGCAATCACCGGGCCGCTGCGCAGCTTCGTCAGCCGCCACATCGCGCCGGTGCCGATATAGGTCACGGCGGTTTGCAGCATGGCCAGATAGGTTCTGGCGATCCCGTGCCGCATCGAATTCTTGACGATGTCGGACCAGACCAGAACCTCGACCTCTGTGGTCACGGTGGCGCCATCCATGTCGCCAACCACGTTCCAGCCGAAATTTTCCTGTGATTTTCGGGGCGTGAGCGTCAGGTCATAACCGGAAATACCGGCCTGGGCCGCCCCCTCTTTGCGGTATAATTCCCGATAACGGCGGGGATGAATCGGGTCATAGCCGGGAATATAGAACACCCGACGCCGTCTCACCTGATTTTGTTCATAACCGCCCATGTACCATTCTCTTGCGCAGCTCTATTGATTTTGTATTAATTTGACCGTTTTTTGCGTCAAGAGTAAGGCGCTGGACTTGCAGGCTGCGGCACCCTAAATCCTGCGCTATGACAGACACGCTCGACGCGACCCATCTTTTATGCCCCCTGCCCGTGCTCAAGGCACGCAAGCGTTTAAAATCGCTGGCAAAGGGTGATGTGCTGCGGCTTTTGGCCGATGATCCGGCGGCGGTGATTGATGTCCCGCATTTCTGTCAGGAGGCCGGTCATACCCTGCTCGAAAGCCATGACGCCGAGGGCGTGCAGGTCTATCTGATCCAAAAAGGCTGAGATCGCCGGTCTGTTGGCCCACGTCCACGCCCGCCCTATCCATCCCATTGATGAAAACCCCGTTGAAAACAAAAAGCCCCGGCGAGATCTTTTGCAGATCAGCGCCAGGGCCAATGTCAGGTTAACTGCGGTTGGGGCCGCGTCGCGATCAGCGGCCGATCGACCACCAACCGCGTTTCTTTGGCTTGTCCAAGTCTTCGACCTCTGGCTCGCCAGAAGCTGTCTCCAGGACAGGCTCAGGCGTGGCCTCAACCTCAGCAGGCGCGGCAGTTTCAACCAATGTCTCTGCCGGGGCTTCGGCGACATCCGCCACAGGCTCTGCCACCACAGTTTCCGCCGCAGCGGGTTCAACGGCGACAGGTTCCTCTGCAACGGCTTCGGCTGGTGCTGCCTCCTCTGCAACAGGTGCATCCGCAACTTCTTCGACCGCTGCTGGTTCCACCGTGACCTCTGGCTCCGCAGCAACCGCTTCCTGCACCTGAGGTTCAGGGGCGGCTTCTGCATCCGCGAACTTGGCTTCTGGTGCCTCTTCAACGGCGGTCTCAGTGGCGGCAGGCTCAGCAACCTCAGCGTCTGCCGTGACCTGCTCTGCCGGTGCTTCGGCTTCGGCAACCGGTTTTACCGGGCTGTCATCTGCCGTTGCTGTCACCGCAGTCGCCTCTGGTGCAGCTTCTGGCGCAACTTCTGCCGCATCGCCGGACGTTTCGACCGCCGCAACCTCAGCCGAGGCTGTTTCCGCGGTGTCCGTTTCCACAGCGACCGATGTCTCTGCTGCCACCGCTTCGGCCGCGACCGCAGCTGCTGCGGGCGCTTCAGCGTCAACCTTGTCGTCAACCTTGTCGTCAGATTTGGCTTTTGACGATTTCCGGCGGCTGCTCGACGTGCTGCGGGTGCGCTTCGGCTTTGGCTTTTCTTCGGTGGCCTCCGGGGTCACATCCGCTGCATCCGTTGCGGCCACGACGGGCTCTGCCTTGTCGGTGTCGGAACCTGCGGGCGCGTCATCATCGTCATCATCGGACTCGCTGCTGCGGTCCTGATCCTGATCACCGTTTTCACCGGTCTTCGACTTGCGGCGACGCCGACGCCGACGGCGTTTCTTCGGCTTGGGTGTCTCTTCCTCGCCAGTGGTTTCGACCGCTTCGCTGACCTCGGTTTCGACCTCTGCCTCGTCCGGCACATCCTCTTCGACCGGATCGTCAACCATATCCATGATTGTGGTGTCGGCGGACACAACCGGCGCGGCGACCTCGGCCACCTTGCGTGTCGCGGTTTTCAACTTCTCGATGTTGAAATCCGGGCTGACCAACGTCGGGTCGCCCTCGACCCGCACGGCCACACCGTAACGCGCCTCGATCTGGGCGATATGTTCGCGCTTGGCGTTCATCAGATAGTTGGCAATGGACACCGGGCAACGCACCAGAAGCTCTTTGCAGCGGCGGCGTGTGCCCTCTTCCTCGATCTGGCGCAGCACTTGCAGGGCAAGGTTGTCGTCCGAACGGATCAAACCGGTGCCATGGCAATGCGGGCAAGGCGCGGTTGTCGCCTCGATCATGCCGGGGCGCAGACGCTGACGCGACATTTCCATCAGGCCAAAACCGGAAATCCGGCCAACCTGAATGCGCGCACGGTCGCTTTTCAGCTTGTCCTTGATGCGCTTTTCGACGGCGGTGTTGTTCTTGCGCTCGTCCATGTCGATGAAATCGATCACGATCAGACCGGCAAGGTCACGCAGACGCAGTTGGCGCGCCACCTCTTCGGCGGCCTCAAGGTTGGTCTTGAGCGCGGTTTCCTCGATCGAGCCTTCCTTGGTGGCCCGGCCAGAGTTGACGTCGATCGCCACCAGCGCCTCGGTCACGCCGATCACGATGTAGCCACCGGATTTCAGCTGGACCGTGGGATTGAACATCGCCCCCAGATAGCTTTCGACCTGATAGCGCGCGAACAACGGCAGAGATTCTGCGTAATGTTTCACGTTCTTGGCGTGGGACGGCATGATCATCTTCATGAAGTCCTTGGCGATGCGGTAGCCGCGTTCGCCTTCGACCAGAACCTCGTCTATGTCGCGGCTGTAGAGGTCGCGGATCGAGCGTTTGATCAGGTCGCCTTCTTCATAGATCTTACCGGCACGATGGATTTCAGCGTCAGTTCGCGGATCTGCTCCCAAAGGCGTTGCAGGTATTCGTAATCGCGCTTGATCTCGGACTTGGTGCGCTTGGCGCCCGCGGTCCGGATGATCAGGCCCGCGCCCTGGGGCACGTCGATCTCGGCTGCGATTTCCTTGAGCTTCTTGCGATCGGGGGCGTTGGTGATTTTGCGGCTGATGCCACCGCCACGTGCGGTGTTGGGCATGAGGACGCAGTAACGACCGGCCAGCGACAGATATGTGGTCAGCGCAGCGCCTTTGTTGCCGCGTTCTTCCTTGACCACCTGCACAAGCAGGATCTGGCGAACTTTGACCACTTCCTGAATTTTATAGCGATGCGGGCGTGGTTTGCGCGGTGGGCGAATGTCGGCTTCGTCGTCTTCTTCGGCGACGGATTCGATATCGCTGTCTTTGGCGGCGGCGTCAGATTTATCTGTCGGCTCGTCGCTGTCATCCTCTGCGGCGTCATCCGCTTCGGTTTCGGCGCTGTCCTGCGCGGCATCTTCGTCTGCGACCGGGGCAGCCTCGGCCACAGGTGCGTCTGCGGCTTCGTCTGTGTCTGCTGCTTCGGCAGTGTCTGCAACCACCTCTGCGGCGGCTTCAACC
>NZ_JALIEC010000002.1 GCF_022867865.1 Phaeobacter sp. J2-8
GGGCGTGACCAGCGCCTCTGCGCCGCGTGGGGTCAATTGATAGACGCCGCGCGACACCCGTTCGAACCAGCCATAGTGATCGTCGGCCATGATCTGCGTTGCTTTGGCCACGCCGGTGGTCTTGCGGATGTCGCCACATTTCGATGGCCCATGGCTGTTCAGATATTCCGCCAGCCGGATCGCATCCTGACGATAGGCGGTGATCAGCGGCGAATTGCGCGCCGCGCCCCCAGATTTGGATCGCCCTCGCGCCGGGCAAATTCCCGCAGCAACCGGGTTTTGCGCGGCTTGTTCTGGCGCGGTTGATAGGGCGCGGGTCGATATGCACCTCGGTATGATCATCGCTGAGCCGGACCGTGATCAACCCCAGTCCCAGCCGACGGCACAATGCCTTGTTTTCCTTCAGGGCGCGTTGAAACCGTTTGCCGGTCAGACGCGGCACCGCGATATAGACCAAATCCGTAAGCGACTGGCGGGTGATCGCCTGATGAAACAGAAGTCAGGGCAAATCCGGTTTTCAACTCGACAATCACCGGGTCGTCATCGCCTTTGATTGCGACGACATCTGCTGCGCCGATCTCGGCCTTGACCTCATAGCCCTGTGCGACCAACAGCGCCTTCACGGCGGGATAGAGCGCGGTTTCCTTCACCTGTCAGGCCCTCACAGATCGGCCTGAAAATCTTCGATCAGATGGGTCACCACGGCGCGCATCTGTGCTTCGCGGTCTGCGCCTGCGGCCTCTGCGGCCGCGCGCACCGCGCGTTGGCGCATCGAAGACGTGCCGCGATCCAGGATCGTGCGCAGATGGGCGATTTCAGCGGTGCAATCCAGCGCCTCGGCATCCTCTGCCAAAAGCTCTATCAACTCGTCGATCAATTCGACCATTGGCACGATTTCGCCGCGTCCGAAGTCAATCAAACCTTCTTCGACGCCGTATCGCTGGGCCCGCCACCGGTTTTCCGCGATCAGAAACCGATCATAAATCCGCCAGCGTTGGTTGCGGGTGCGCAGACGCCAAAGCATCCGGGTCAGACATTGAATGGTGGCGGCAAGCGCCAGCGTGTCTTCCAGGCGCGGACAGACATCACAGATCCGGGTTTCCAGCGTTGGAAAGCTGTGGCTGGGGCGCAGATCCCACCAGATCTTGGTGCTGTCTTCGATCAGCCCCAAATCCACCAGCGCCTTGACCGAACGCTGGTACTCATCCCAGGAATTGAACTGTGGTGGCAATCCGGTGCGGGGCAGGTTGTCGAAGACGGAAATCCGGTAAGACGCCAGCCCGGTATCTTCGCCCTGCCAAAACGGCGAGGATGCGGAAAGCGCCAGCAGATGTGGCAGAAAATAACTGAGCTGCCCCAAAAGATCGGCGCGCAGGGCATCGTCGTTCAGCCCGACATGCACATGCATCCCACAGATCAGCATCCGCCGCACCCCCCCCAGATCCTGGCGCAATTGGTTGTACCGTTCGCGATCCGTGTGATGCAGGGTCTTCCAATCCGCAAAGGGATGGCAGGAGGCGGCAATCGGGGCGGCATTATATTTTGCCGCGCATGTGGTGATTGTCCGCCGCAGATGGCGCAGATCGGCGCGGGCCTCGGCCACATTGCGGCATACACCGGTGCCGATTTCGATTTGGCATTGCAGGTATTCCGGGCTGACCTGATCGGCCAGCGCGGCCTTGCATTCCGCCATCAGTGTATCTGGCACCTCGACCAACGCAAGACTGTCACAATCCACCAAAAGATATTCTTCTTCGATGCCAATGGTGAAATCCGGATCCGGCATGGCAGTCTCTTTCTTGTGGGTCGTGATGGTGTGGTTCGTGGTCTTGTGGTCCCGGGGGGCAATCAAAAAACCGGACGTCATGGATCATAGCGGCAAAAACGCGATTGCGGCAATGCATCAACCCACAGCGTCCGGGAAATTTACCTGCGCAGAAATTGCAGCGCGGGGTTATTCCACCACAAGCGTGGCTTTCATCGCCGGATGGAATTTGCAGTGATAGTCGAACGCACCGGCGGTGGTCATCTCAAGCGATGCGGTTTCACCTTTGCGGAGGGTGCCGGTGCCAAATGCGCCGTTGTCGGCGGTGGCGGTATGGGGGGCGCTGTCTTCGTTGGTGAACACCACCGTGTCACCGGCCGCCACGGTCAGGCTGGATGGCGAAAATGCGAACCCTTTGATGGAAACGTTATGTGTTGCGGCCTGGGCTGCGCCGGCCAAAGCCACGGGCACAGCTGCCAAACCCAAAAGGGCGGTACGTCTGGTAATCATATTCATTTCAATGCTCCAATAAAGTGCCGGTCAACGATGCACTGGCATTGAAATCCGCGCAAGCGGCGTTGTGAATGCGGTTTGGGGGCAGGGTAACCCGGATCTGTTTCAGGCGCGTTTGGGGTTGGCCCACCCGCCGGGCGGCTAGCCCTGATTGGTGCCGGTGTCCCTGGTTTCAAAGACCTGTGGGTCACAGCCGGAAAATTCCACGGCACTTTCCCAGTCCCGGAAAACCCCGGCGGTCACGCCGGGAAAACGATCTATCAGCGATGAAAACATCCGGGCCATGCCATACGGCAGATCCTGCGGGGCCCAAAACGCCATCTTCATGTCGGTGCATTGTTCGTAAAACGCCGATCGCATCGAAATCGCCTGCATCATCTGGGCAAAGTTCAGGTCGATTTCCGCTAGCTGCGACAGGTCGCACAGAATGTTCAAATCGGGCGTGTATTTCGGATTGCTATCAAATTCCTGACGCATCTTGTCGGACAGGCCAGATCGACCCGATTGAACAGCTCTATGGACACAACGCGCTCTTCTTCAAGTATCAAATAGCGAAACCCCACCGCGCTGCCCCCCATAAAAACCAAAAAATCGTTGATAGGTCAATTAACTTGATAAATCCCGTTTTCGGAAGCAAAAAACAACTCAGGGCCGCAGTTTACGCTGCGGCCCTGGATCACAATCTGGTGATGATCAACCTTGGGTTGGGATTAATCCATGGCTTTGAAATTGAATTCGCCACCGTCCTTGATCCCCGAGAACCAGCGCGCGGTAACGGTTTTGGTCTTGGTATAGAAGCGGAAGGCATCAGGACCATATTGGTTCAAATCGCCAAAGGCCGATTTTTTCCAGCCACCAAAGGTGTGATAGGACAGCGGCACCGGAATGGGGAAGTTGATGCCAACCATACCCACATTCACCCGGTGGGCAAAGTCGCGTGCGGTATCACCATCGGCGGTATAGATTGCGGTGCCATTGCCGTAATCATTGTCAATGACAAGGTTCAGCGCGTCCTCATAGCTATCGGCGCGCACCTGGGACAGAACCGGGCCAAAGATTTCTTCTTTGTAGATGTCCATATCCGGCGTCACATTGTCGAACAGCGACGGGCCACAGAAGAAGCCGTTTTCATATCCCTGAAGCTCGAAACCGCGACCGTCGATCACGAGGTTCGCACCCTGGTCCACGCCGCTGTTGATCAAACCTTCGATCCGCGCCTTGGACTGGGCGGTGATCACAGGGCCATAATCCACGTCGTCGCCCGCAGTATAGGGGCCAACCTTCAGCTTTTCGACCCGGGGCACCAGCTTTTCGATCAGCGCATCGGCGGTTTCCTTGCCCACGGGGACAGCAACCGAAATCGCCATGCAGCGTTCGCCGGCCGCACCATAGCCCGCACCAACCAATGCATCCGCAGCCTTGTCCAGATCGGCGTCCGGCATGATAATCATGTGGTTCTTGGCACCACCGAAACACTGGGCGCGTTTGCCATTGTTGGCGGCGCGGCCATAGATGTATTGGGCGATCGGTGTCGAGCCGACAAATCCAACAGCGGCGATTGTGTCGTTGTCGAGGATGGCATCGACAACCTCTTTGTCCCCGTTCACCACCTGCAACACGCCGTCGGGCAGACCGGCCTCTTTCAGCAGTTCCGCCAGCAGCAATGCGGTCGATGGCACGCGCTCGGACGGTTTCAGGATCATCGCATTGCCGCAGGCCAGCGCCGGCGCCATTTTCCACAGCGGGATCATCGCGGGAAAGTTGAACGGCGTAATACCGGCCACAACACCCAGCGGCTGACGCATGGAGTAAAGGTCAATGCCCGGACCGCCATTGTCGGTGAATTCACCTTTCAGCATGTTGGGCGCGCCCATGCAGACCTCGACAACCTCAAGCCCGCGTTGCACGTCGCCCTTGGCGTCGGGCAGGGTCTTGCCATGTTCACGGCTGACCAGTTCGGCCAGTTTGTCCATGTTTTCATTGATCAAGGCGCCGAACTTCATCATCACCCGCGCGCGACGCTGGGGGTTGGTGGCGCCCCATGCCTTTTGCGCTTCGGCCGCTTTGGCCACCGCATCGTCCAGTTCCGCTTTGCTCGACAGTTTGACCTGCGCCTGCACCTCGCCGGTGGCGGGGTTCATCACATCGGCGGTCCGTGTCGATGTGCTTTCGACAAAACTGCCGTTGATATAGTTCTTGATAACGTCCATCGGGGGCTCCTCGGGTTGAATTGCCCGCAGCATAGTCTTGCAAATTCGCCCAGAAAAGCGACAATGTTCCAAAAGCATTTTGCATTTTTGCAAAGGGGGCGCGGTGCAGTCTTGGGATGACATTCGGGTGTTTCTGGCGGTGGCGCGGCATGAAAGCCTCTCTGCGGCGGGGCGGGTGCTGCGGATTGATCCGGCCACGGTCGGGCGGCGTATCACCCGGCTGGAACAGGACATGGGCCAGCCGCTGTTTGGGAAATCGCCCCAGGGCTATGCGCTGACCGATGCGGGCCAGAGGCTTCTGCCGCATGCGGAACGGGCCGAGCAGGCCACGCAAGGGGCCGCCGAGGCGCTGGCGGGCGAGGCGGGTCGGCTTTCCGGTCAGATCCGCATTGGCGCGCCGGATGGCTGTGCCAATTTCCTGCTGCCGCGGGTCTGTGCCACAATTGCCCGCGACAACCCCGATCTGGAGATTCAGATCCTGTCACAGCCCCGGGTCGTGAACCTGTCCAAACGCGAAGCTGACCTCGCCATATCGGTCAGCCCGCCGACAGCGGGGCGATTGACGGTGCAAAAAATCGCGGACTATCAACTGCATGTCGCAGCGGCCGAGACCTATCTGGCGCAATGTCCACCGATCCAATCCCCCCAGGACCTGCGGGCCCATCGGGTGATCGGCTATATTTCGGACATGATTTTTGATCGCGAATTGGATTACCTGTCGGACATGGGGTTGGATCAGGTGCATCTGGCGTCGAACTCGGTTTCGGTCCAGCTCAATTGGCTGCGTCAGGGCGGCGGGCTTGGCATCGTGCATGATTTCGCGCTGCCCTATGCCCCGGAATTGCGCCGGGTTCTGGCATCAGAGATTTCCCTGTCCCGCGCGTTTTATCTGGTGCGACATGGCGATGACCGGCGGCTGGATCGGATGAACCGGTTTGCCGCGGCGCTGGTCGCCGGAATGCGTGCAGAAGTCGCGCGGCTGGAGGCACTTACACAATCGAATTGAAGGATTGCTTGACAGCAGAAGGACTTGCGGGAAAGCTGAAAGAAACGTGCAAGGCAAGGAGAGAAAAATGCTGGTGCAGCAAATCCTGCAATCAAAGGGTGGATTTTCGGTCGAAACCGTGCCGCCGGGAATGCTGATTTCGGAAGCGGTGGCTATCCTTGCAGAAAAACGCATCGGGACGGTGATCATTTCCAAAGACGATGGAAAATCCGCGGCGGGCATCCTGTCGGAACGTGACATCGTGCGCGAATTGTCCAAAAGCGGCGCGGGCTGTCTGGACCAAACGGTGGCCGATCACATGACAACAGAATTGCAGACCTGCACGCGTGATGAACAGGCCGACAGCGTTCTGTCCCGGATGACCGAGGGCCGTTTCCGCCACATGCCGGTGGTGGAAGACGGTGAATTGGTCGGGCTGATTTCGCTTGGGGACGTGGTCAAGGCCCGCCTGAGCGAGCTGGCCATGGAAAAAGACGCGCTGGAGGGAATGATCATGGGGCATTAAGCCCCATCCGCGCAACAATCTTTCGTCGCCGCTTGACAGCGGCAATGCTGTTGGGCAAGTGATCGGGGCAGACCCTTGATGACGCAAACCTCGGAATATTCTCATGCGCATAGGCCTTTATCCCGGCACTTTTGACCCGATCACCGTTGGCCACATTGATATCATTCGGCGGGCCAGTGTGCTGGTGGATCGTTTGGTGATCGGTGTGGCGATCAATCGCGACAAGGGGCCTTTGTTCGCGTTGGAAGAGCGTGTGGCGATGATCGAGGGCGAGACCAGAAAATTGTCGGAAACGATCGGAACCGAAATCGTTGTGCATCCGTTCGAGAATCTGTTGATTGACTGCGCCCGCGATGTGGGGGCCGGGATGATCATCCGCGGTCTGCGCGCCGTGGCAGATTTCGAATATGAATATCAAATGGTCGGCATGAACCGGGCATTGGATGATTCCGTCGAAACCGTGTTTCTGATGGCCGAAGCCCGGCATCAGGCGATTGCGTCAAAGCTGGTCAAGGAAATCGCCCGGCTGGGCGGCGATGTGTCGAAATTTGTCACCCCGGCAGTAAATGATGCCCTGCGCACCCGATTTGATTGACCTGCGGTGACGTGGACATCTTTTTGATTTCATTTTGAGACAAAACGAAAATGACGGTTCCCGCTGTAAGGGAGCAAAGAAAAAGCCCCGCAATCTGCGGGGCTTTATTGTTTCTTGGCGTTCTATATTGACGAAGCCGCGCCAGCTTAGATCAGCTTGCCCATCGCAACGGCGGTATCCGCCATCCGGTTCGAGAAGCCCCATTCGTTGTCATACCAGCTGAGGATACGCACCATTGTGCCGTCCATAACCTTGGTCTGGTCGCAGTGGAAGATCGACGAATGCGGATCGTGGTTGAAATCCGAGCTGACAAGCGGCTTGTCGGTATAACCCAGCACACCTTTGAGCGGGCCATCGGCAGCGGCGCGAATGGCGGCGTTGATTTCGTCAACCGTGGTCTCGCGCGCGGCTTCGAATGTCAGGTCCACAACCGATACATTCGGCGTCGGCACCCGGATTGCAACACCGTCAAGCTTGCCGTTCAATTCCGGCAGCACCAGACCCACGGCCTTGGCCGCACCGGTCGAGGTCGGAATCATCGACAAAGCGGCGGCACGGGCGCGATAGAGATCCTTGTGCATCGTGTCCAGCGTCGGCTGGTCACCGGTGTAGCTGTAAATCGTGGTCATGAAACCTTTGGTAATACCAATGGTGTCGTTCAGAACCTTGGCCACAGGCGACAGGCAGTTTGTGGTGCAAGAGGCATTCGACACAATCAGATCTTCGGCAGTCAACACATCGTGGTTCACACCGTAAACGATTGTCTTGTCAGCATCTTTCCCAGGAGCCGAGATCAAAACGCGGCTGGAGCCGTTTTCCAGATGGGCCTGGCATGCCTCTTTCGACGTGAAGATACCGGTGCATTCCAGCACCACATCGACGTCAGACCAAGGCAGATCAGCAGGGTTGCGTTCCGCTGTAACCTTGATCGGGCCACGACCGACATCAATCCAATCGTCACCGGTGGTGACTTCGACCGGGAACCGGCCATGCACACTATCGTATTGCAGCAAATGCGCGTTGGTTTCGACCGGACCAAGATCGTTGATCGCAATCACTTCAATGTCTGTGCGGCCCAATTCGATAATGCCGCGCAGCACGTTGCGACCGATACGGCCAAATCCGTTAATGGCAACTTTGACAGCCATGTCATTCTCCCATGGTTCGGGCGCAGAAAAAGACGACAACGGGTCGCCCTGCGATTCCGGTTTCCGTTAACGCTAACAAACGTATCTTGCCGCAAAAGTCAATTGCCGCCTCAGCGCCAGAAGCTGAGCCATTCCAACAGATCGAGAAATTTTTTCGCAAGGAAAAGCGAATGCTCTGTGCCGAACAGGTAAAAATCCGCGCCAATAGCCGCCAAAAGAAAAACTGCGAGGTAAAGGGCGATGGTGTTGGTCATGTCAGGCTCCGATTTGGCATGACCCTGCCGCAACCGGCCCGGCTGGGCAATGGCCAATCTGTGGTTGGTGAACGGCGGCGCAATGGGCGGCCGGTGCGGGCGCAACAGAAGGCGCGCGCACTGTCGCTGGGGATTGGGGCCCCAAGCGACAACAGGATCATCGACCCTCAGGTTTCAGCGCTTGGCTGGACCTCCGCGCTACATACAATTCCCGCAGGCAACGGATCACCCGACACTTTGATCACCGAAAAACGGCCCCAAAAGACGATCAAGCCTTTCATCTGACCTTAAATATCCCGGGGGGTTTGGGGGGCTGGCCCCCCATCTGTCCTGTGGTTTGGGGGGCTGGCCCCCCATTTATCCGGCGGTTTGGGAGCTGGCGCTATCTGGCCCGCGGTGGCGGCATCCCAAAAAAAATCGCCACGCGAAACCTGCGTGGCGACAATTCCGTCAAAAATCCCGGGATCACCTTAGTGCAGCAAACGCCCCATGGCGCCGGCCACATCCGCCATCCGCACCGAGAAACCCCATTCATTGTCATACCAGGCCAGAACCCGCACCGTGCGTCCGCCAATGACCTTGGTCTGATCCGGGGCAAAGATCGAACTTTGCGTGGTGTGGTTGAAATCAATCGACACTTTCGGCTCGGGATCATAGCCCAGAACAGCGCCCATATGCCCAGCTGCCGCTTCGCGCACGATTTCATTCACATCTTCCACCGTCACGTCTTTGCCGGCTTCGAAGGTCAAGTCCACGGCCGATACATTCGGCGTCGGCACGCGCATCGCGGTGCCGTCCAATTTGCCACGCAGGTTCGGCAAAACTTCTCCCAGCGCCTTGGCCGCACCGGTCGAGGTGGGGATGATCGCCATGGCGGCGGCACGTGCGCGATACAGGTCATTGTGACGGCGATCCAACGTGGGCTGATCGCCGGTGTAGCTGTGGATCGTGGTCATGATGCCGCGTTCAATGCCGATCGCCTCGTCCAGCACCTTGGCCAGCGGTGCCAGGCAATTGGTGGTGCAGGACCCGTTGGAAATGATCCGGTCTTCCGCCGTCATGTCACGGTGATTGACGCCATAGACCACCGTGCGCGCGACATTCTTGGCCGGGGCGGAAATCAGCACCGATTTCGCCCCCCGCGACAGATGCACATCCGCCTTCTTGCCATCGTTGAATTTGCCGGTGCATTCCAACACCACATCACAGCCGGACCAATCCAGTTCCTGCGGATCATATGTCGAAAACATCTCCATCGGGCCACGGCCCAGATCCATGGTATTGCCTTTGACGGTGACCTCGCCGGGGAACCGGCCATGGATGCTGTCGTAGCGCAGAAGATGGGCAGAGGTCTCAATCGGGCCGGTGGCGTTGATCTTCATGACCTGAACGTCATTGCGCGCGCTTTCGGCAATATGTGCCAGGGTGCAGCGGCCAATCCGGCCAAATCCGTTGATTCCGATTGTGACTGTCATCTGAAGTCTCCTGTTTGGCGTCGTGCGGGTGATACTGTGCGGGTGCAGCATCTCCAAGAGAAAGTTGAACATTTACAATATGATAGCGTTAACCGTTGCCCCGAAACGTCTGGTGGCGCTAACGCGTTTGCGCTATCGGTTGCTTGGTTGCGGTAACAGCGGCATGGCTTTTGTGTTTCGCGCCCTAGATCTTTGGACATGAAGAATCATTTTCCTGACTTAGCGGTGCTTTTGGGGCGCTTTCTGATCGCGTTGTTGTTCCTTGGCGGCGCGGTGCAAAAAGGCGGCAATCCGGATGCGGTCATTGGCTTGCTTGCTGCCTGGCATTGGCCGGGCTGGCTCGTCTGGCTGGCGTTGTTGTTCAACGCGCTGGCGGGGCTGGCGCTGATCCTCGGGGTCTGGGTGCGCTGCGTGGCGCTGTTGCTGGCCGGATATTGCGCGGTGACGTCCTTGTTTCACTTTCTGCCGGATGACCCATGGCAGATGACGATCTTTGTGAAAAACTGGGCCATTGCCGGTGGCTGTCTTGTGCTGGCGGCGCATGGGGCCGGGCGCTGGGCCTTGCAGCGCGACAACTGATCTCTACAGTTCGGATCAAACAGACGGAGGGTCGAAGATGAGTGGATTGCTGGCGCTGCTGGATGATGTGGCGGCGATTGCCAAGGTGGCGGCGGCCTCGGTCGACGATATCGCCGCGCAGGCGGCCAAGGCCGGGGCCAAGGCCGCGGGCGCAGTGATCGACGATGCGGCGGTGACGCCGAAATATGTGCATGGCTTTGAACCGGCGCGTGAGTTGCCGATTGTCTGGCGGATTGCGCGCGGCTCGCTGATCAACAAATTGGTGTTTCTGCTGCCCGTTGGCCTGGCAATGGCAGAGTTCGCACCCTGGCTGATTGCACCGTTGCTGATGCTGGGCGGGGCCTACCTCTGTTTTGAGGGCGCGGAAAAGGTCGCACATGTTCTTGTGCCGCATGGTTCGGATCATGCCGGGCCGGAATCCGGTGATCCGGCCCATCTGGAAGAAGAAAAAGTGCGCGGCGCCATCAAAACTGATTTCATCCTCTCGGCTGAGATCATGACAATTGCCCTGGCCGCCATCCCGCAAAGCAGCTTTTGGATCGAAGCGGCCACCTTGGCCACGGTCGCGGTAGGCATCACCCTGGCGGTCTATGGTGCGGTGGCGTTGATCGTAAAGGCCGATGACCTTGGGCTGTGGATGGCGGCGCGCGGGCGGCTGCGGGCGACGCGGCTCATGGGGCGCGGGATCGTTGCGGCGATGCCGGGGTTTCTGTCAGCTTTGATGGTGGTCGGCACGGCGGCCATGCTGTGGGTCGGCGGGTCGATCATCGTCCATGGCGCCGCGGAAATGGGCTGGCACGCACCGGAACATCTGATTCATGATTGGGCGGTGGCGCTGGCGCAATTCGGGCCAGCGACCTGGCAGGGCGCGATGGAATGGCTGGGCACGGCGGCGATTGATGGTCTGTTGGGGCTGGCGCTTGGGATCTTGTTGATGCCGGTTGTCACCAAAATGATTATGCCGCTTTGGACCTCTGTTCGCAAAAAGGGCTGACCATTTTCCGGCCAGCCCTTCTTCTGTTCACAAATATCCCGGGGGTTTGGGGGCAGAGCCCCCATCTATCCTGCGGTTTGGGGCAGAGCGCCCATCGTTCTTGCGGTTTGTGGGGGCAGAGCGCCCCCATCGCTTACCCCAGAAGCTCTTTGACCTTGGCCACAGCCGCCGCCGCTGTGATGCCGAAATGCTCGAACAATTCACCAGCCGGGGCTGACGCGCCAAAGCCGGGCATGCCGATAAAGCCTGCCTTGGCTTCGCGGCCACGTTCGCCCAACAGCCAACGATCCCAGCCACCTTCGCGCACTGCGGCTTCGATGCCGACACGCACGGGGCCGCCGGGCAGAACCCGCTTGCGATAGGCTTCGTCCTGTGCGGCAAACAACTCCATACAAGGCATGGAGACCACGCGCACGCCGATCCCCTCGGCTTGCAGGATCTCGCGTGCCTCCATCGCCAGCGCCACTTCCGACCCGGTTGCGATCAGGATCGCCTCGCGCTTGCCTTCGGCATCGGCCAGAACATAGCCACCCTGGGCCACCATGTTCTTGGTCTTGTGCTCGGTCCGCAGCGTCGGCAGGCCCTGACGGGTCAGCGACAATACAGAGGGGGTCGCTTCTTGGGTCAATGCCACTTCCCAGGCCTCTGCGGTTTCCACCGTGTCGGCGGGGCGGATCACCAATGTGTTCGGCGTGGCGCGCGAAATGGCCAGATGTTCCACCGGCTGGTGGGTTGGGCCGTCTTCGCCAAGCCCGATGCTGTCATGGGTCATGACATAGACAACCGGCTGTTTCATCAACGCCGACAGGCGCATCGCAGGGCGGGCATAGTCGGTGAAACACATGAACGTGCCGCCATAGGGGCGCACGCCGCCATGCAGCGCCATGCCGTTCATCGCCGAGGCCATACCATGTTCGCGGATGCCCCAATAGACATAACGCCCACCGCGGCTGTCGACGTCAAACACGCCCATATCCCCGGATTTGGTGTTGTTCGATCCGGTCAAATCAGCAGAGCCGCCCACGGTTTCGGGCATGAGCGGGTTGATCAGCTCCAGCACCATTTCCGACGATTTGCGCGTCGCATATTTGGGTTTCTCGTCGCTGATCTGCTTCTTGAACGCCTTGATGGTCGCCGAAAGCTTGTTGGGCGCTTCACCGGCCAGCTGGCGGGTGAATTCCTTTTGCTTGTTGCCGGGCGCGGCGGCAAAACGGGCCTCCCATGCCGCGCGCGTGTCGCTGCCGCGGCTGCCGATGGCCTCCCATGCGGATTTGATGGCGGCGGGCACTTCAAACGGGCCGGTAGTCCAACCATAGACCGCCTTCGCGGCGGCCATTTGATCCGCATCGGTCAAGGCGCCGTGACCCTTGGAGGTATCCTGGGCAGCGTGTCCCAGCGCGATATGGGTCTTGCAGGCAATCATCGACGGTTGTGCCGACTTTTTCGCGGCTGTGATGGCTGCGTCGATCTCATCCGGGTTGTGACCGTCGATTTCCTGAACATGCCAGCCAGCGGCGGTGAAGCGCGCCACCTGATCTGTGCGGTCCGACAGCGACACCTTGCCATCAATGGTGATGTCATTGTTGTCCCAAAGCACGATCAGTTTCGACAGTTCGTGCCGTCCGGCGATGCCGATGGCCTCGTGGCTGACACCTTCCATCAGGCAGCCGTCGCCCGCGATCACATAGGTGTGGTGATCCACGATCTTGGCGCCAAAGCGCGCGCGCTGGATTTCTTCGGCCATGGCGAAACCGACGGAATTGGCGATCCCCTGACCCAGCGGGCCAGTGGTGGTTTCGATGGCGGCGGCCAGGAAGTTTTCCGGGTGGCCGGCGGTCAGCGCGCCTTTTTGGCGGAAATTCTTGATCTGATCGAGGGTGATTTCGGCATCACCAACCAGATAGAGCAGGGAATACAGCAACATCGAACCGTGGCCGGCGGACAGGATAAACCGGTCGCGATCTGGCCAGGTCGGGTTGGCCGCATCAAATTTCATGTGTTTTTCAAACAGCACGGTTGCGACGTCTGCCATGCCGATCGGCATCCCCGAGTGGCCCGAATTTGCGGCATGGACCGCATCCAATGTCAGGGCCCGGATGGCCGCAGCTTTTGACCAGTGATCTGGGTGAGCAGATTTCAGCGCTTCGATGTCCAAGGCGGTTTTCCTTATTAAATGCCATTGGCGTTTGCATAGCACCCCGGCAAAAGAGTTCAAGGCGGGGTGAACAGCGCCGTGTAAGTGCTTGATGTCAATGGGGGGCGCATTTTTCCACAGGGTTGGGTAAACTCGCCGGAAAGGACCGCGAAAAGCGATTCGCAGCAATTTGGGGCAGGCGCCGCGACATCGGACGCGACAACAGGACAGAAAGGCAGAGCATATGGCCGATATTGAGGAGTTGCAGGGCAGGATTACCGCGGCACTTGAACGGATCTCAAAAGGGTTGGATCAGCTTCACCCGGCGCCGGAAACAGACATTGATCCGGCCGAGGTCGCCGAGTTGCGCGCGAAACTGGCAGCAGCGGAAACCGCGGTTGCAGATGAAAAGCTGGCCGGACAGCAGCGCGAAGAACGGATCAAGGCATTGCACAGCAAGCTGGAAGATGCGGAGGCCACGATGAAGGCCCGGCTTGATGCGCAATCCGAAGCCACAGCCCAGGTTGATCTGGAACTGCAGCGACTGCGCCGCGCCAATGAGCAATTGCGCGAAAACAATCGCGCGTTGCGCGATGCCAATGGTGCGGGGCTGACCGATCCGCATTTGATCAACACCTCGATGATTGCCGAGCTGGAGGCATTGAATGCCGACCGCGCCGCCGAAACGGCCGAAGCTGCCGCGATCGAGGCCGCGTTGAAACAGCTTTTGCCGGGGGAAACGCTTGTCCCGAGTGAGCCGCAGGCATCCGGTGAAACAGCCATGGCAGATGACGCCGCAGGGGAGGATCAGTAATGCCCGAAGTGACCATTGAGATTGGCGGTCGGACCTTTGATGTGGCCTGTCAGGCGGGTGAGGAACATTTCCTTCAGGCCGCAGCGTCGATGCTGAACACCGAGGCACGGGTGCTGTCGGATCAGATCGGACGTTTGCCAGAGGCACGCATGTTGCTGATGGCGGGTTTGATGCTGGCGGACAAAACCGCCGGGTTGGAAGATCAGGTGCGCGGCTTGCAGGATCAGCTTTCGGAAATGACCGCGGACCGCGATGCGCTGCGGGATCAACCGGCGCCGGAACGTGAACGGGTCGAGGTGCCAGTGGTGCCCGCAGTTGTGACCGAAACCCTGGCTGAACTGGCGGCACGGGCGGAATCGCTGGCCAGCGAAGTCGAAGAAAAGGCAGGCTAGAACAAGCCCGGTAAAAATAGATACGGTAGAAATAGATACGCGAGAAACAGATACGGGGTGGCTGCGCACCACCCCGTGATTGCGATCTGCGGCGGCTTAGCCGTTTGCTTCGCGGATCTTTTCAGCGGCGTCTTTGTCAAATGTCACGCCGTTGGTTTCGAACATGGTGTCCAGCTCGCCCGAAAGCGTCATTTCAGTGATGATGTCACAGCCGCCGACAAACTCGCCTTTGACATACAGCTGGGGAATGGTCGGCCAGTCAGAGAAATCCTTGATCCCCTGACGGATGCCATCATCGGCCAGGACATTCACGTCCTTGAAATCGACCCCCATGTAATTCAGCACACCCGCCACACGGCTGGAAAATCCGCATTGCGGCATTTCCTTGGTGCCCTTCATGAACAGCACCACGTCATTGGCTGCAACGGTGTCCTGGATTTGGTCTTTGACGTCGGTCATTTGCTTTTTCCCTTCGGAATGAAACGTTTGGCGTATTCCTGTGGATCGCGGGGCACTTTGGTTGTGTGGCTTTGGCCACCCAGACCCGAGGAATATTGTGTATGAAGAACATGGTAACCCGAGCCGGGTTCGCTGCCGCGCGTTTTGCCCTGGTCCGCCCGGATCGCGCGACGGGCCAACAACACTGTTACCCCGAAAATCGCCACCCCCAGCAGGGTCAAAAGCACCGCATCCATGGCGCTAGCCCGGTGCGCGCGTGGTCAGCGCCAGCGCGTGCAATTCACCACTGTCGAGCTTGGCCCGGATGGCGGCGTTCACGGCGCGTTGCTGTTGCACGCGGTTCATGCCGCGAAAGCTCTCGTCGATCACCTCGGCGGCAAAATGCTGGCCATCATCGCCCTGAACGATGATTTTGGCATCGGGAAAGGCATGACGGATCAGGCTTTCGATTTCGGTCGCATCAATTGGCATATGGTGGTCCCTTGGAGTTTGGACAGAATTTAAGGTTGGGGCGGCGGGATGGCAAGTGGCCAGTGTTCACGGGCGCAGGAGCGTTGCGATGCCCCGGGTGGCAATCTTGTCGAGGTCTTCTGCGTAACGCTCTGACATGGCGCGCAATTCCGCGTCGTTCCACGGTTGAAACGGCGGATTTTCAGGGCCTTTGGGAAAGCGCGCCAGCGCATCTGCGGTCGTCTCTTTGGTTACCTGGCCTTGGCGGGCCAGAAATTCCAGCGCTGCGGCGGAAAAGCCGGGATTGGCGGCGCTGTCCTGCATTGTCACCTTGGCCGCGGCCGCGCCGATGCAATGGGTCAGGACAGCGGGCACCACGGCGGGATAATCCTCATACCGCCAAAGGAAAAGCGGTGTATCCCCAATGGCTTGTCGCAATCTCTTGACCAGTTTCCACCAGCTGAGCTGTGTCACGTCGGTCTGGCCCAGATAGTTGCGGAATGGGCGGAAAGCATGGCCTTTCATGTTTTCTTGCCAGGCCGAGACAAGGAAACTGTCGGGGCTGCGGATGGCCATGCCAACGCGGATGTCGTGGTCGGGAAACAATTGCAGCACACGTTTCAGACGGCCGGGCGCGAATTTGTAGAATTGATTGTCATCCAGCCCCATGTCCGGGGCCAAAGTCGGGCTGACAATGTTTTCGTTCATCAAAACGATGTCCGTTGCATCGCCCGCCTGTTTTGCCAAAAAGCCATCTGCCGCAAGCGCCAGAAGTGCGGGATCGGCGCGGCCCCGCAGCAGGTTGGACAGCGGCAGGATATCCGCGCCGATTGGCATCGGGCCGATCACGCCAACCCCCTCGGGGGCCAGCGCCGCACGATTGGCCACCAACGAACGTTGCAGATGGGTCGAGGCGGTCTTGTGCGCGCCAATCAGAAAGGTAAGCCGCCGCGCCATGCACTTATGCGAACAGGGTGGGCAATGTGGCGCGCGACAGGGCGCGCAAATCCGCAACCGGGGCCGAAGAGGCGCCGATGGTGATCTCGCTGCCGGTGAAACGCCCGACACTGGTCAATGTCACCTCGGCCTTGCCCGCAGCAATCATCAGCGCTTCGGCCTTGTCGAAACTACAGGCGATAAGGTAACGCGCCTGATCTTCGCCAAACAGCCGCGGCGTGTCGGTGACATCCAGCGTCAGGCCGACATCGCCAGCCTCGGCCAGATCATAGGCGGCCAGCACCATGCCGCCGTCGGAAATATCGGTGCAGGCGTCAATCCAGTCGCGATTGTCACGGATGAAATCCCCGGCGCGGCGCTCGGCGTCAAGATCAACATGCGGCGCATCGCCATCGGTGCGGTTAAACACCTCGGCCAGAAGGGCGGAACGGCCCAGATGGCCCTCGGCCTCGCCCAGCATCAAGAGCACATGCCCCTCGCGCGCGGTGCCGCAAATGGCCTGGTCCGCGTCTTCGATCAGACCCACCGCGCCAATGGTGGGGGTTGGCAGGATGCCGGTGCCGTCGGTTTCATTGTAAAGCGATACGTTGCCCGACACGATGGGCATGTCGAGTGCCTTGACCGCTTCGCCGATGCCCTTGATCGCGCCCACGAACTGGCCCATGATTTCGGGTTTCTCGGGGTTGCCAAAGTTCATGTTGTCGGTGGTGGCCAATGGTTTGGCCCCGACAGCGGTGAGATTGCGATAGGCTTCTGCCACCGCTTGCTTGCCGCCCTCAAACGGGTTGGCGAACACATAGCGCGGCGTCACGTCAGAGGTGAAGGCCAGCGCCTTGGGCGTGCCATGCACCCGGATGATACCAGCGCCAAGACCAGGAACGCGGATCGTGTCGGCCATCACCTGGCTGTCGTATTGTTCGAACACCCAGTTGCGGGCAGAATAGTTGGGCGAGGCAAGCAGCGCCTTCAGCCCGTCGATGCCATCAATTTCCGGCACATCGGCCAGCGCTTCGGCGGGCGGGGTTTCCACCCAGGGACGGTCATATTCCGGCGCGGTGGAGGCCAGTTGCGACAGCGGCAGATCGGCCTTGGTCTCGCCATTGTGTACGATCAGGAAACGATCCTCGGCAATGGTTTCGCCGACAATGGCAAAATCGAGATCCCATTTGTCAAAGACCGCCTTGGCCACTGCTTCCTTTTCCGGGCGCAGCACCATCAACATGCGTTCCTGGCTTTCCGACAGCATCATTTCATAGGCGGTCATGTTCTCTTCGCGCACTGGCACCAATTCAAGGTCAAGCCGGATGCCCAATTGCCCCTTATCGCCCATTTCAACGGCGGAACAGGTGAGGCCCGCCGCGCCCATGTCCTGAATGGAAATCACAGCGCCGGTTTGCATCAGCTCCAGCGTCGCCTCCATCAGGCGTTTTTCGGTGAAGGGATCGCCGACCTGTACGGTGGGGCGCTTTTCCTCGATCGTGTCGTCAAATTCGGCGCTGGCCATGGTGGCGCCGCCGACGCCATCACGACCGGTTTTGGCACCGAGGTAGACAACCGGCATACCGACGCCGGAGGCGGCGGAATAGAAAATCGCATCGGTGTCGGCCAGACCGGCGGCAAAGGCGTTCACAAGGCAGTTGCCGTTATACGCCGGATCAAAACGCAGCTCGCCGCCGACGGTGGGCACGCCGAAACAATTGCCGTAACCGCCCACGCCCTCGACCACGCCATTGACCAATTGTTTGGTCTTGGGGTGGGACACCTCGCCAAAGCTGAGAGAGTTCATTGCCGCAATCGGGCGGGCACCCATGGTGAACACATCGCGCAGGATACCACCGACGCCGGTGGCCGCGCCTTGGTAGGGTTCGATATAGGACGGGTGGTTGTGGCTTTCCATCTTGAAGACCACACATTGACCATCGCCGATATCGACGATCCCGGCGTTTTCCCCCGGGCCACAGATAACCTGTGGTCCTTCGGTCGGCAGGGTGCGCAGCCATTTCTTGGACGACTTGTAAGAACAATGCTCGTTCCACATGGCCGAAAAGATGCCAAGCTCGGTAAAGCTGGGGGTGCGGCCGATGATGTCGAGAATGCGGTCGTATTCGTCCGGCTTCAGCCCATGTGATGCAATCAATTCGGGGGTGATGGCTGGCTCTTGCATAGACGTTTGATCCCTGGGGCTGCGGTTTGGCCGGTGTTTACGCCATGGGCGTGCGCGGGGCAATGCGGGTTTCACCGCGCGATTTTGTCTCGGGCAGATTTGTTGGCCCATGCTGGGCAAGGGCAGCCCGGTCAAAACGGTTCCAGGCGGGCGATCAGACGGGCGTCCGGTTGGTGTATCGGTCACCGGGGCCGGGTCGTGAAAATGGGGGACTGTCGGCAATATGCGCAGTGTCGCGGCGTTACGCAGACCTGCCAATGAATTGAGCGCAAAAAAAGGCCGAGCACTAAGCTCGGCCGAAGTCCAACAGGGAGGTATGAAATTGTCCAAGCTTGCGCCGTTCAATTTCATAAAGCGGAAATAATGGGCGAGGTGCGAACGATCAAGACTTTTCATGTCGCGCATGCAGCATAGTTGATATGCGTTGCACGCATACCTCATTCATGAAGTGCCAAAATGATGAACATTCGCCCCGATCACGGGGGCGGCGGCAGGCCTATCCGCGCATCTGGCGGCGATGGGCGATAATCTCTTCCTGAACAAAGTCACGAAAGGCCGCGATCCGGCGCGATTGTCGCAATTCTTCGGGATAGGCAAGGAAAACAGGGATTTCGCTGCTTTCTTCGTCGTCCAGAACACGGACGACCGATGGGAAATCTTCGATGACATAATGCGGCAACACGCCGATCCCCAGGTCGTTGAGCACGGCCTGAAGCACACCAAAGTAATTGTTCACGGTCAAGGTCGAGCGCACATCGTTGGTCAGCAGCATCTGAACAAAGCTTTGACCGGCACCAACCTGGGTGGAATGGTGCGCTGGCAGATCAATCTGTGGCTGGCCAGATCATCAAGCGACTTTGGTGTTCCGTATTTCGCCAGATAGGCGGGGGTCGCATAAAGCCGCATCCAGACGCTCATCAAGCGTTTGCGCACCAGATCGGCCTGGCTTGGTTCCTTCATGCGGATGGCGACATCGGCCTCGCGCATGGGCAGATCCAGCACCCGTTCTTCCAGCATCAGGTCGATGTTGAGATCGGGGTATTTTTCATAAAGCTTCGCCAGACGCGGCGCCAACCAAAGCGAGCCAAAGCCGGTGGTCGTGGTCACCCGCAGGCTGCCAAACACCTCTTCTTCGCTGTCACGGATCCGCGCAGAGGCGGCATCCAGCCGTTTTGCCATCGACGACGTCGCGTCGAACAACAATTCACCCTGCTCCGTTAGAATCAATCCGCGGGCATGGCGGTGGAACAGCGTCGTGTTCAGGCTTTCCTCAAGCGCGCGAATTTGACGCGACACCGCAGATTGCGACAGATGAAGTACATCCCCCGCATGCGTCAGGCTGCCGGCGTCCGCCACGGCGTGAAAGATTTTGAGTTTATCCCAATCCATACCAATAACTTTCGTGTTGGTTGCGGCATAGTAATGCAAGAAATGTCTGTAAAGCATTGATGTGGCGCTAACATGGGAAAATTCCATAAATTTCCCTCGTAAGGTCAGTTATTATGACCTATTATCGCACTATATCAATGCACAGCCAGCCACCTTGGGAGGGGTCCATGAGCGAGCAGAGAATTTCCCTGAATGATAAATTCGACCTGACGAAATCGCCGGTGTTGTTGAACGGCACCCAGGCTTTGGTGCGGTTGATGCTGGCCCAAAAGGCGCGGGATGTGGCGGCAGGGCATTCGACGGCGGGCTATGTCACCGGCTATCGCGGCTCGCCTCTGGGGGCGGTGGATCTGCAAATGACCAAGGCCGCCAAATGGCTGGCCGGGTCGGATGTGACGTTTAACCCCGGCCTGAACGAAGATCTGGCCGCCACCGCGCTTTGGGGCGCACAACAGGCGGAATTGCGGGGCGAAGGCAAGTTCGACGGTGTGTTCGGCATGTGGTACGGCAAGGGCCCCGGCGTGGACCGGTCCGGCGACGTGATGCGCCACGCCAATATGGCGGGCACATCGGCGCTTGGCGGGGTGCTGATGGCGATGGGCGACGATCATACCGGCGAAAGCTCGACCGTGCTGCACCAATCGGAATGGGCGCTTGTGGATGCCTATATGCCAGTGGTCAGCCCGGCGGGCGTGCAGGAAATCCTTGACTACGGTCTCTATGGCTTTGCTCTTTCGCGATTTTCCGGGCTTTGGGTTGGTCTGAAAACCATGAAGGATACAATCGAAACCACGGCCGTGGTCGATGGCGATCCCCATCGGTTGAATTTCGTTCTGCCAAAATTCGATATGCCCGAGGGCGGGTTGAACATCCGGTTGGGGGACACCCCCCATGCCCAGGAAACCCGGATGATTGACTACAAACGCTTTGCCGCCGAGGCATTTTCCCACGCCAACAAGATGGACAAACGCGTCTGGGGCAAGCCGGGGGCCAAGATCGGTTTTGTGGCTGCGGGCAAGAACTGGCTTGATCTGCAACATGCGCTGGCGCTGCTTAATGTGACCGAGGCCGAGGCCGAGCGGCTGGGCATCACGACCTATAAGGTCGGCCAGACCTTTCCGCTGGATATGCAGGGGTTCCATGATTGGGCGGAAGACCTCGATCTGGTTGTGATCGTTGAAGAAAAACGCAAACTGATCGAAGTGCAGGTCAAAGAAGCGATCTTTGACGACCGTCAGGGGCGCCGGGTGTATGGCTGGTACAAGGGCGGCGCTGGCGGGATGCATCGCGACGAGTTGTTTCCGACGCGCGGCGCGCTTGACCCGATCTGGATCGCCGAGAAACTGGGCAATATCCTGATCGAAGAAGGGCGCGGCACCGACGGCATTCGCGCCGGTCTGGCCGCGTTGAACGAGGCGCGCGCCGGTGACAATGCCAGCGAAATCGCGTCGCGACTGCCGTATTATTGCGCGGGCTGTCCGCATAACTCGTCCACCAAGGTGCCGGAAGGGTCGCGCGCCTATGCCGGGATTGGTTGTCACTATATGGTGCAATGGATGGACCGCGAAACCACCGGGTTCACCCATATGGGCGCCGAAGGGGCGAACTGGATCGGCGAGGCGCCGTTTTCCAAGACCGGCCATGTGTTCCAGAACCTCGGCGACGGGACGTACAACCACTCGGGCTCGCTTGCGATCCGGGCGGCTTTGGCGGCCGGGACCAATATCACCTATAAAATCCTTTATAACGACGCGGTTGCCATGACCGGCGGCCAGCCGAATGAAGGCGAGTTGTCGCCCTATCGTATCGTGAACGAGATCAAGGCGATGGGGGTGAAGGATATCTTTGTCGTCTATGACGAAAAAGAAGATGTTGACCTGAAGAAGTTCCCGCAAGGCATTGAAATAAAAGAACGTGCCGACATGGAATTGGTGCAGAAACAATGCCGCGAGATCAAGGGCGTGTCGGCCATCGTCTATATCCAGACCTGTGCCGCCGAAAAACGTCGTCGCCGCAAGCGCGGGCAATTCCCCGACCCGGACAAACGGGTGTTCATCAACAAAGACATCTGTGAGGGCTGTGGTGATTGCGGGGTGCAATCAAACTGTGTTGCCATCGTGCCGGAAGAGACCGAATTGGGCCGCAAGCGGGCGGTGGATCAATCGGCCTGTAACAAGGATTTCTCTTGTCTCAAAGGGTTTTGCCCGTCGTTCGTGACGGTCGAGGGCGCAACCGTGAAAAAGGGCGCGACCCAGGAATTGGACCTGCCGGATCTG
This sequence comes from Phaeobacter sp. J2-8, assembly GCF_022867865.1. GTDB lineage: Bacteria > Pseudomonadota > Alphaproteobacteria > Rhodobacterales > Rhodobacteraceae > Marinovum. Next base: position 22,080 of record NZ_JALIEC010000002.1, read on the forward strand.
CCTGAACCGGTCCTGCCGGCGATTGACGGTACGTTCAATGTGGTGATCACCGGTGTCGGCGGCACCGGCGTTGTGACCATTGGCGCGGTAATGGCGCAAGCGGCGCAGCTGGACGGCAAAGGCGCCGGCATGATGGAAATGGCCGGTCTGGCGCAAAAGGGCGGCGCGGTGCATATCCATTGCCGTTTGGCCAACAAACCCGGTGATATTTCCGCCATTCGCGTCGCAACCGGCGAAATGGACACGCTGATCGGTGGTGATTTGGTGGTTTCTGCCGGGGCCAAGACCATCGGCCTGATGCGCACCGGGCGCACCGGCGGTGTGGTCAACAGCCACGAAATCATCACTGGGGATTTCACCCGAAATACCGAATTTTCCATTCCTTCCGACAGGTTGCAGCTTGCACTTGAGGCCCGGCTGAAAGACCGCGTGACGCTGTTCGATGCATCGGAACTGGCGCGGGCGGTGATGGGGATTCGATTTATTCCAACATGATCCTGTTCGGCGCGACCTGGCAAAAGGGGTTTGTGCCGCTGACCGAAGGGGCCATCATGACCGCAATCGAAATGAACGGTCAGGCAGTCGAACGCAACAAACGTGCCTTTGCCATTGGCCGTTGGGCGGCGCTGCACCCGGAAGAGGCCGACAAGCTGGGCCAGCCGAATGTGGTGGCCTTGCCGAAATCGCTGGAGGAAAAAATCGCGTTCCGCGCCGACCATCTTGTGGCTTATCAGGGCAAGGGGTTGGCCAGACGCTATACCAAACGTCTGGACGGGATCAGCGATCCGGAGCTGCGCGAAGCGGTGGCAATGGGGTATCATAAGCTTCTGTCTTACAAGGACGAATACGAAGTTGCGCGGTTGATGCGTGACAGTCGCGACAAGGCCCGGGGCACGTTTGAGGGCGACTTCAAGATGACCTTCCATCTGGCGCCCCCAATCCTGAGCCGGATGGGATCGGATGGTCGCCCGGTGAAGCGGATGTTTGGCGAATGGCTTCTGGGCCCGATGAAGGTTTTGGCGCGGATGAAACGCCTGCGCGGCACGCCGCTGGATATTTTCGGCTATTCGGAAGAACGCCGGATGGAGCGGTCCCTGATCAAGCAATACGAGCGCGATTTGGACGAGGTGCTGGCGAAGCTAGACGCCAATACGCGTGATGCGATCATCGCGCTTGCCCGGCTGCCGCTTGATATTCGTGGTTTTGGCCCGGTCAAACAAAAGAACGAAGCCAAGGCCGCCAAACAGCGCGAAGCATTGCTGGCGGTGATCCGCAGCGGCGGGCCGGAAATGAAACGTGCGGCAGAGTAACGTCGCAATTTACTTGGAAGCTGGCCAAAAAGCGATGTAAGTAAGGAGAAAACCAAAAAAGGGTCATGCCATGCCGAGCAAGCGGCAGGTCGCCAGTGACATCTCTTATGCCTATTCCGCGCAAACACGCGGCGGTCGGGCCATGATCCGATTGATGGAGAATGCCACCGGGCGACTGGGCCTGATCAAACGCGCCGACGGCTATGAAAAGGCCGTCGCGCAAGGCCAGAATTTTTGGCAGGTTATCGTAGAGCGTTACGGTCTGGGGCTGGATGTTGTTCAAGGGTCATTGGACAATATCCCCCAGAATGGACCGTTGATCGTGATTGCCAATCATCCCTATGGTATTCTGGATGGTTTGATGTTGGGCCATATCCTGTCGGTGGCGCGCGGCGATTTTCGCATTCTGGCGCACAAGATTTTCCGCAAGGCCGAAGAGCTGGACCGGATTATCCTGCCGGTGGACTTTTCCGAGACCAAAGATGCGGTCATGACCAATATCGAAACCCGCAAGACCGCGATGTCCTATTTGGCGGGGGGCGGCGCGATTGGCATCTTTCCCGGTGGAACGGTGTCGACGGCGACCAAACCGTTCAGCCAGGGCCGATGGATCCCGGTTGGCGCACCTTTACTGCGCGGTTGATTGCCAAATCCGATGCGGCGGTGGTGCCGATCTATTTTGACGGCCATACCTCGCGGTTGTTTCAATTGGCCAGTCATATGCACAATACGTTGCGGATGGGGTTGTTGATTCAGGAATTCCGCCGCCGTGTGAATACGCCGGTGCGGGTGTCCATCGGCACCCCGATTGATCGTGCGGAATTGAATGCGCGGGCCAAAGATGGCCGTGCCATGATGGATTATCTGCGTCAGGCCACGTATGAACTGTCGCCAACACCCTATGAATCCTATGAATACGGGTTCGAGTTTGAGGAGCGGCACAGGTCGTAAACGCGCATGGCAGTTGGAATTTTTGACAGTGGACTGGGTGGTTTGACAGTATGGGAGGTGCTGGCGAACCGCCTGCCTGATGTGCCGTTTACCTATTATGCCGACAGCGCGCATGCGCCTTATGGCGTGCGCACCGCCGATGATATTCACGATCTGACCAAGGCTGCGGTGACGGCTCTTTGGGACAGTGGCTGTGATCTGGTGATCCTGGCCTGCAACACCGCCAGCGCGGCATCGTTGCGCCGCATGCAAGAGGCCGGTGTGCCGCATGGCAAACGCGTTCTGGGTGTTTTTGTGCCGATGATCGAGGCCCTGACCGAGCGGCAATGGGGCGATCAATCGCCCCCGCGTCAGGTGTCGTTGCAACATGTGGCGCTGTTTGCCACCCCGGCCACCGTGTCCAGCAGGGCGTTCCAGCGCGAACTGGCGTTTCGTGCCATTGGCGTCGATGTCGAGGCCCAGGCCTGTGGCGGCGTGGTGGATGCCATCGAAGAGGGTGATCTGATCCTGGCCGAGGCGCTGGTCCGCAGCCATGTTGATGCCCTGAAACGCAAGATGCCGACCCCCCAGGCGGCGGTGTTGGGCTGTACCCATTATCCGCTGCTGGAAGAGGTGTTTCAGGACGCGCTTGGCCCGGATGTCATGGTGTTCAGTCAGGCCAATATCGTGGCGGAAAGCCTGGCAGATTACCTGACACGCCATCCGCATATGATCGGCGGCGGTGCGGCCACGCAATTCCTGACCACCGGCGATCCGGCCAAGGTCAGCCAGGGGGCGACCCGGTTCCTGCGACGAAAGATAGATTTCCTCAAAGCCTGAATTCAGCCACATGCGTGATTTGCCCCTAGGAAGTGGGGGATTGGCACGATATGTCCTCAATCCCGAGCGGGAGACCCAAAATGACCAAGAAAATCGCCATTATCGGCGCGTCCGGCTATACTGGTGCCGAACTGGCCCGGATTATTGCCACCCATCCAGAGTTGGAAATTGCCGCATTGGCCGCCGACCGTAAGGCCGGAATGAAAATGGCGGATGTGTTCCCACATCTGCGCCACATGGCGTTGCCCGATCTGGTCACCATTGGCGAGATTGATTTTTCGACCATCGACCTCTGTTTTTGCGCCTTGCCGCACAAGACCAGCCAGGAAGTGATCCGCGACCTGCCGAAAAGCTTGAAGATCGTTGATCTGTCAGCGGATTTCCGGCTGCGCGATCCGGCGGATTATGAAAAATGGTACGGCAATCCCCATGCCGCCCTGGATCAACAGGATGAGGCGGTTTACGGCCTGACCGAGTTTTATCGCGACCAGATTGCAACTGCGCGGCTGGTTGCCGGCACGGGCTGTAACGCCGCAACCGGGCAATTTGCCCTGCGGCCGCTGATTGCGGCCGGGGTTATTGGGCTGGATGACATCATCCTTGATATGAAATGCGCGGTGTCGGGCGCGGGCCGCAGCCTGAAGGAAAACCTGCTGCATGCCGAATTGAGCGAGGGCTACAATGCCTATGCCGTCGGTGGCACGCATCGGCATCTGGGTGAATTTGATCAGGAATTCAGCGCCTTGGCGGGCAGGGAGGTCAAGGTGCAATTCACCCCGCATCTGATGCCGGCCAACCGCGGTATCCTTGCCACCACCTATGTCAGTGGCGATGCGGCGCAGGTGCACGACACTTTTGTGCAGGCCTATGCCGATGAACCCTTCCTTGAGGTGCTGCCCTTTGGTCAAACCCCCAGCACCCATAATGTGCGCGGTTCGAACTTTGTCCACGTCGGTGTGACCGGGGATCGGATTGCCGGGCGGGCGATCGTTATTGTCGCACTCGACAATTTGACCAAGGGTTCCTCTGGACAAGCCATTCAAAACGCCAATCTTATGTTGGGGATCGAGGAAACCGCCGGGCTGATGATGGCGCCGCTGTTTCCGTAACAGACGCGAGGCGACATGAAGAACCTGAAGAAGCAACGCCGTATTCAGATCGTTGCGGTTGCCGCCGTGGCACTGGCGCTGGCCACCGGGCTTATCGGTTATGCGATGAAGGACGGCATCAATTTCTTTCGCTCGCCAACCCAGGTGGTCGAAGACCCGCCGCGCGAATCAGAAGTGTTCCGCATCGGCGGTCTGGTCGAAGAAGGCTCTATCAGCATGGGCGGCGACAATCGCGTACAGTTCCGTGTGACCGATGGAAATGCGATTGTCCCGGTCAGCTATCAGGGATTTTGCCGGATCTCTTTGCCGAAAATCAGGGCATGGTCGGCACCGGAAACTACATCAACGGTGTCTTTGAAGCCTCTGAAATTCTTGCAAAACATGATGAAAAATACATGCCGCGCGAAGTGGTGGATGCCCTGAAGGAACAAGGCGTCTATCAAGAGCCCGAAGGATAATCCCGGTTCGACCACCGAACGCCCAGATGAGCCGCCATTAACCGAAACGTCGCCAGATTTGCCGTGAACAACAGGCAAGTGAGGCGAAGATGCTGCAACATTCTGTCCGGCAAATTGCCGATGAAATTGTCGCCCGCGAAGGCGGCTATGTGAATGATCCCGACGATCCCGGTGGCGCGACAAATCATGGTGTGACCATCCATACCATGCGCCGGTTGGGGCTGGATCTGGACGGCGATGGCGACGTCGATGTGCAGGACGTGCAAAAACTTGGCCGCGATCAGGCGGTGGATATCTTTGTCCGCCATTACTTTATCCGGCCCGGTATTTCGCAACTGCCGACCAGCATTCAGGCCAGTGTGTTTGACATGTATGTCAACGCCGGCGCCAATGCGGTGAAAATCCTGCAACGGCTGTTGCGTGACATGGGCCATGACGTGGCGGTGGACGGCGCGATTGGACCCCAGACCGCTGCAGCGGCTGCGCAGGCCGAATTGAACGGCGCGCGTTACTTTGCGGATGCCTATGGGATTGCGCGGCGCAACTATTACTTTCGCCTCGCGGATCAGCGCCCCAACAGCCGCAAATTCGCCCGCACGCGCGCCGGGGGCAAAGGCGGCTGGATCAAACGGGCCGAGGAATTTGTCTCGCCACGGTATCACCTCAGTCAGACTGAATTTGAACGGCGGGTGGCGGCATGGCATTGATGGAACGGCTTTTGTCACTGGTGTTTGGCGGCGGGCGCAACGTGTTGGCCGAAACGGTCGAGGTGTTTCGCGAAAATGCCGAAAATGGCGCAGATCGCCAATCCGCGCTGCACACCGCCACTTTGGAACAATTCGGCAAGGAGTTCCGCGTCGTGCGCCGGGGCTGGTTCGATCGGCTGATGGATGCAGTCAATCGCTTGCCACGTCCGGCGCTGGCCTTGGGGACGCTGGGGCTTTTCGTGTCGGCGATGGTCGATCCGATCTGGTTTGCGGCGCGGATGCAGGGGATTGCGCTGGTGCCGGAACCGCTTTGGTGGCTTCTGGGCGCCATTGTCAGCTTCTACTTCGGGGCCCGCCATCAGGCCAAGGGCCAGGAATTCCGGCGCGAGTTGGCGCAAACCGTATCCCGGGTGCCGGATGTGGTGGAAAACCTGCGCCAGCTGGAAGATATGGCCGAGCCCGGAACTATCGACAATGCCACGCCGCGGGATAGCAATCCAGCGCTGGAAGACTGGCGCCGCGCCGCAGCGTAACGCTGCGTTTTCTCTGGTCAGTCCCCGGCCTTTGCGCCAGTCTCGCCTCCGAATCCGGGACAAAGGGGCGCAGGCCATGAAGTACGATACAATCACGCTGGAGATCGCCGATGACATTGCGGTTCTGACATTGAACAGACCCGATGTGAAAAACGCGCTCAACACCCAAATGCGGGCTGAAATCCTCGATGCGGTACGCGCCTGCAGCGACAAGGCACGTGCATTGGTGATGACGGGCGCGGGCACATCGTTCTGTTCCGGTCAGGACCTTGGCGACGCGCGTTCTGCGGCGGCGATGGACCTGGAGCGGGTGCTGCGCGACGAATATGTGCCCATGCTGCGGGCGATCTACGATTGCCCGATCCCGACCATCAGCGCCGTTAACGGTGCGGCGGCGGGTGCAGGGGCCAATCTGGCACTGGCGGCGGATGTGGTGATTGCCTCCGAAAGCGCGTTTTTCCTTCAGGCCTTTACCCGTATCGGTCTGATCCCTGATGCTGGCGGCACCTATTGGCTGCCTCGGCAAATGGGCACGGCCAAGGCCATGGGCGCGGCTTTGTTCGCGGACAAGATCACCGCCACGCAGGCCAGCGACTGGGGCATGATCTGGGAGGCTGTTGCAGACGACGCCTTTGCCGATCATTGGCGGGCCCGCGCATTGCATCTGGCCAAAGGTCCGGGTGCCGCCTATGCCCATCTGAAACAGGCGATCCGGGGCTCGTTTGACAATACTCTGGACGAACAATTGCTGCTCGAAGCGCGCCTGCAAGGCAAATGCGGCAAGACCCGCGACTTCAAGGAAGGCGTGTTGGCCTTTATGGAAAAACGCCCGGCGGAATACGAAGGCCGCTGAGTGCGCTCTGGGCTATCAGCTTCATCTGACTAAAAATATCCCGGGGGTCCGGGGGCAGCGCCCCCGGGTTCCGTGACGTCAGGCGCGACGGCGGCGTCCACCGCTGCGCCCGCTACGGCCACGGCCTTCCTGACCGGCTTTCACCGGCAGTTTGTTGGCCGCAATCCAGGCCCCGCCATGGGCATCATTGTCGGTCAGAAGATTGGCGGCGCGGATCGCCTCCATCTCGCTGCCGGGACGGGCCTGCATCGACCCCAGCCCAAACAACGTCACAAAGGTCTCGTCGTCGATTTCCGCAGGCAGGATGATGCCGGCAGCTTCGACTTCGGCCTTTTTCGCTGCAATCCTGGCTTGTGTCACGGGCATCGCCACCGGGTTCATGATCGCACTGGTCATGCCGGCGCCCATGGCCATCGGCAGAAACGCATTGTTGATGCCGTGGCGGTTGGGCAGCCCAAAAGAGATGTTTGACGCGCCACAGGTGGTGTTCACGCCCAGCTCATCGCGCAAACGACGCACCAGGGTGAAAACCTGTTTGCCTGCGGTTGCCATGGCCCCAATCGGCATCACCAGCGGGTCGACCACGATGTCATGGGCCGGAATGCCGAAATCGGCGGCGCGTTCGACGATCTTCTTGGCCACGGCAAAACGCACATCCGGGTCTTCGGAAATCCCGGTGTCGTCATTGGAAATGGCCACCACGGGCACATTGTATTTCTTCACCAGCGGCAGCACGAATTCCAGCCGCTCTTCTTCGCCGGTTACGGAATTCAGCAGCGGGCGGCCTTCGCAGACCTTCAATCCGGCCTCAAGCGCCGCAGGCACAGAGCTGTCGATGCAGAGCGGCACGTCAACCAGCCCCTGAACCATTTCCAGGATCTTGGTCATCAGCGGCGGTTCGGTTTCATTCGGATTCGGGTTGGAGTTGTAGACAACGCCGGCATTGATATCGAGGATATTTGCCCCGGCGGCGACCTGTGCCAGCGCGTCTTTTTCCACGGTTGAAAAATCGCCCGCTTCAAGCTCTGCTGCCAGTTTCTTGCGTCCGGTCGGGTTGATACGCTCGCCGATCACACAGAACGGTTCGTCAAATCCGATGACGGCGGTTTTGGTTTTTGACTCGACAATCGTGCGGGTCATATCAATGCTCCTGTAAGGCGCGCCAGAATGGCCGGCAGCGCGGGATCGGTGAAATCTTGCAAGGTCTCGAAGGCGCCAGCCTGGCGCAGGGTCTCGTCGTCCAGCGCGGAGCGGATGCCGACGCTATAAGCGCCAGAGGCCCGCGCCGCACGCATCCCCGATGGGCTGTCCTCGAATGCGATGGCACTGCTGGGCGAAACGCCAAGTTGCCGCATCGCTTCGATATAGGGGTAGGGGTCGGGTTTGCCGCGCGGGCATTCCTCGCCAATCACGATCACGTCGAAGTATTGGCGCAGGCCAATTGCATCCAGCATCGCCTCGGCGTTCAGCCGCATGGCGTTGGTCACGATCGCCCGTGGCCAGTCATTTGCAACCGCCTCTTTCACCAATGCGGTCACACCGGGCATCGCCGGATAGGGGCGCGGCAGACGGTCGCGAAACTGGGCCTCTTTCCAGTCGCTCAATCCCTGTGGGTCCGGTTCATCCGGCAGAAAATCCGCGTAGATGTCGACGTTCAGCCGCCCATGCATATCGCGCATATAGCCTTCGTCGGTCAGATCCATGCCGCGCGACGCCCAAAGTTCCTTGTAGACCTGAATATGGATTGGGTCGGAATTCAACATCGTCCCATCAAGATCGAAAAGCAGCGTCGGCATGTTATTCCTCAGTCCCCGGTCACGGGTTTGCTGGCGTTGCCGCCATGGTTCGTGGCCCATTCAGAACTTGCCGTGATCCCGCCCAGCGGGAAAAAATGCAAGGCCTCGACGTTAAAGTCGGGATGGGCCGCCTTGTGATTGGCGAGGTCGGTGATCACATCCATCGGCGCATAAGGCAAGAGCAGCTTGGTCACATCCATCGCCCGTTTCTGCAAAACCTTCAACGACGGTCCCACGCCACAGGCAATGGCGAATTTGATCAGGGTCTGCAATTTGGCTGGACCGGCCACACCGACATGGATCGGCAGGGTGATACCGGCGGCGCGCACCCCATCGGCCCAGGCAATGATCGGCGCCGCTTCAAATGCAAATTGCGTCACCAGCGCCATATCGGCATCGGTGGTTTCGCTGAATTTGTTTTTCCAACGCAGGGCGGCTTCGACATTGGCGTTAGAGCCGTCAAGGTCGATGTCGCGGTTGCCTTCGGGGTGGCCCGCCACATGCAGCCGTTTGAACCCGGCGCGGTCAAACAATCCGGTTTCCAGAAGCTGCATGGAATTGTCGAAATCCCCCTGCGGCTCCTTCACGCCACCGGCCAGCAAGAGCGCCTGGTTCACACCAGCCTCGCCCTGATACATGGCGATCCAGTTTTCCAACGTGGCGCGGTCCCGAATGATGCGGGCGGGGAAATGCGGCATGACCGTAAAGCCATCATTGGCCAAACGGCGGGCGGTGGCCACCATGTCGTCGATGGGGGTGCCGTCGATATGGGCGATATAGACGCGGGTGCCCGGCGCCAGGAGGTCGCGGAAATCGCTGATCTTTTGCGCGGTGCGCGGCATGACCTCGATCGAATAGCCATCAATGAAATCGGCAACCACCGGCGAAGAGGTGGCGATCATCGGTGTGTCACGCCGTTTGAAGTTCAACAAAGCCATTGCGGCCCCCCTTATGGTGCGCAGGGTACTGCGTCTGCGCGACAGCCGGGTCTCAGGCCCAGCCATCATTGGCAATCAGGGTCTTTATCCGATCCTGATCATATTCACCGTCCAGTCGCGCGGCCTCGGCCTTTGCGACATCTGCGGCGTCTCCGTCGACCGGGTAAGGGGGGGCTTTGCGCCATTCGGCCAGATAGGCATCGGTGTCGGCGGCGCCGACCTTCATTGCGGCACGGTCAATGGCCTGTTCGAAACGTTCGGGCAGCGGCACCTTGGCGGCGCGGCGGCCTTTGCCAACGATGACCTGGGCCGGAATGTCCCGCCAGTAAACCACTGTCACATCAGCCATTTGATTCCCCTTTTCCGATAATCCCTGAATAAGTCAGGGGGGATTTGCGCCACGTTCCAATTTCGACCGAACACCGCTGATCCGCGACCTCGGTTTGGCCCAATGGACGATTTCGCATGGATAGGCGGTTGCGATCCGCGAAGGAACCCAAGGCGCAGCTCATAATATTCATGCAGAACATGAGTGTGGCTCATGTCGGGTGGTAAAAGGGTCTGTGCGATCTGTCACAAAGAATTAAGGCCAGACCCAGATGGCCGCTTGCACGCCAGCAGGGTCGTGCCTATCCTCAAAGGCAACACGATACTCGGAGGGCGTTACAATGGCGTCCAGGCGTCCCAAAGGTGCGGGCGCTTTCCCGAAACCGGTAGAGAGCCCCGCGCCACGACCGCCCGCTCCGGACGCGCTTTATGCTGCGCTGGATTTGGGCACGAACAGTTGCCGCATGTTGATTGCCCAGCCAAAGGGCAGTCAGTTCCATGTGGTCGATAGTTTCTCCAAATCCGTGCAACTCGGGTCTGGGCTGGAACGATCCGGACGGTTGAGCCGCGCCTCTATCGGGCGCACGGTTCAGGCGATGCGAATCTGCGGCCAGAAGCTGCGGCGGCATAAGGTGCAGAACATGCGTCTTGTGGCGACAGAGGCCTGTCGCCGCGCCAAAAACGCCCGCGATCTGGTGAAATATGTCCAACGCGAAACCGGGCTTCAGCTTGAGATTATTGAACCGGAAGAAGAAGCGCGGCTAGCCGTGATTTCCTGTGCGCCGCTGGTCAGCACCAAGACCGATCAATTGCTGGTGGTGGATATTGGCGGCGGTTCGACCGAATTGGTGTGGATTGATTTGTCGGCGGTGCCCAATCAGGACCGACCGCGCGCGATCATGCGGCTGCACACCGGGTTTCAGAATGCCGGCAGCCCGTTTCCGGTGGCGCGGGTGGTGGATTGGATTTCCGTGCCGCTTGGCGTTGCCACCCTGCGCGACCAATTCAACGATGTCGAAGACGATGCGGCGCGCTATGCGTTGATGTCGTGGTTCTTTGAGGAAAACCTCGCTGATTTTGCGCCGTACAAGGATGTGCAGGCGCGGGAGGGTTTTCAGATTGTCGGCACCTCTGGCACTGTGACCACGGTGGCCGCCAGCCATTTGGGGTTGAAGCGCTATGACCGGACCAAGGTGGATGGTCTGCGGATGAGTTCGGATCAGATCGACAAGGTGATCAACCAATATCTGGAGTTGGGCCCGGAGGGGCGGCGCAAAGATCCGCGGATCGGGCAGGATCGTCAGGCGCTGATCATGTCAGGGGCGGCGATTTTGCAGGCGTTGTTGCGGTCCTGGCCGACGGATCGGCTGTCGGTGGCGGATCGGGGTTTGCGTGAGGGGCTGCTTTATGCGCAGATGTCGGCGCATGGGGTGTTGGAAGACGGGCCGTATTGAGATTTCCACCGCAGTTTGATACTGCGCCGCTTTGACAATGAGCGCTCTGCGCGCTTTAGGAGCCCTTCGGGCGGAGTTTGGGGGCGTTGCCCCCGTCGCGCAAGCGCGACTCCCCCAGGATATTTTTGAACAGAAGAAGCATCGAGGGCGACGTAATGGCCAAGAAACCCACAGGAAAGTCGCCCACGGGCAAGAATACATCCGGGCGCGGGCAGCGTGATTTGACGGTCAAGGTCAAGACCGCGCGCGGGCGCACCCTGTCTTCGACCCGTTGGTTGCAACGGCAATTGAACGATCCTTATGTCAAACGCGCCCAGACCGAGGGATACCGGGGGCGTGCGGCGTTCAAGATCCTTGAGCTGGACGAGAAATATCGGTTTTTGGTGCCGGGCGCCCGGGTTGTCGATCTGGGCTGTGCGCCGGGGGGATGGTGTCAGGTGGCGGTGAAGCGCATCAATGCGCTTGGCGAACGCTCAGGCAAGGCGGTTGGCACGATCCTCGGGATTGATTTGCAGGAGATCGAGCCGATTGCCGGGGCGGAATTGCATGTGCTCGATTTTCTGGATGAGGGTGCGGATGATCAGGTCAAGGCCTGGTTGGGCGGCAAGGCGGATGTGGTGATGTCCGACATGGCGGCGTCGTCGTCCGGGCACAAACAGACCGACCATTTGCGCATCATGCATCTGTGTGAAACTGCGGCCTATTTCGCATTTGACGTGCTGGACGAGGGCGGCACATTTGTGGCCAAGGTTCTGGCTGGCGGTGCCGAGGGCGATTTGCAGAAGCTGTTGAAGCAGAATTTCACCAAGGTGGTGAATGTGAAACCGCCCAGTTCGCGCGCGGATTCCAGCGAAAAATTTGTTGTCGCCACCGGATTTCGGGGCGGCACAGGGACATCTGACATTTAGCGGTGACATCCGACATCCAGAGGATTTGTCAAAGCTTGAACGAGAAAGGCCTGCCGGGTGTGAGAGCGGGGCCGGCCTTTGGCTGTGGAGAAACGCGCAGTTGGCTGTGGAGAAACGCGCAGGCGGATCAGTCTTCTTCTGGTGCCAGGATGACACGGAAGATCACACAATCCAATGCGGCCATCACCGCGAGACCAAGCAGAACGATCATCAAAATTCCCTCGTTTGACAGTGAGGGTAGGTTAGATTTTCGCCGCATTCCTGACAAGGTTTACGCCGAATTGTGGCGAAATTTCAGCATCTTGTCCTCTGATCTTTGCGTGACGGGAAAAGGTTGGCCATAAGGCGTCTGATTGCCGCGAAATTGGAAACAGCCGGTGGATGGAATGTGGCGGAAACGTGGCGACGGCGATTGTCGCCACGTTTGATTCAGCCCTTGAGCGCCTTGTTGAGGTTTTCGTCGATCTTTTCCAGGAACCCCATGGTGGTCAGCCATTTTTGATCCGGTCCGACAAGAAGCGCCAGATCCTTGGTCATATGGCCGCTTTCCACTGTGTCGATGATCACCCGTTCCAATGTTTCGGCAAAGGCGCGCAATGCGACGTTTTCGTCCAGCTTCGCGCGGTGTTTCAACGCGCCGGTCCAGGCATAGATCGAGGCAATGGAATTGGTTGACGTGCTTTCGCCTGCCTGGTGTTGGCGATAGTGGCGGGTGACGGTGCCATGGGCGGCCTCGGCCTCGACGATCTTGCCATCGGGGGTCATCAGCTGCGAGGTCATCAGGCCAAGCGAGCCATAGCCCTGGGCCACGGTATCGGATTGCACGTCGCCGTCATAGTTCTTGCAGGCCCAGACAAAGCCGCCGTTCCATTTCAGCGCACAGGCCACCATGTCGTCGATCAGCCGGTGTTCGTACCAGATGCCCTTTTCCTTGAATTTGGCTTCGAACTCCTCTTCGAAGACCTGCTGGAACAGATCCTTGAACCGACCGTCATAGGCCTTGAGGATGGTGTTTTTGGTCGACAGATACACCGGCCAACCGAGGTTGAGGCCGTAGTTGAGCGAGGCGCGGGCGAAATCAATGATCGACGCATCGAGGTTGTACATGCCCATGGCGACGCCGGCGCCGGGGGCGTCGAACATTTCCTCTTCGATCACGGTGCCGTCGGCGCCTTCGAATTTGATCGTCAGCTTGCCGGGGCCGGGATAGCGGAAGTTCGTCGCCTTGTACTGATCACCAAAGGCATGGCGCCCGACCACGATCGGCCGGGTCCAGCCGGGCACAAGCCGGGGCACGTTGCGGCAGATGATCGGCGCGCGGAACACCACGCCACCCAGAATGTTGCGGATGGTGCCATTGGGCGAGGGGTACATGCGTTTGAGGCCAAATTCCTCGACCCGCTGTTCGTCCGGGGTGATGGTGGCGCATTTCACGCCGACGCCGACCTCCTGGATCTTGTGAGCGGCGTCGAATGTGATCTGGTCATCGGTGCGGTCGCGCTCTTCGATGCCCAGATCATAATAGAGCAGATCCACATCAAGGTAGGGGGTGATCAGTTTCTTTTTGATGAAGTCCCACATGATGCGGGTCATCTCGTCACCGTCGAGTTCGACGATGGGATTGTCTACTTTGATCTTGGTCATCGGGGCCTCATTGAGTTGGGTCACGGAATTCGGCGTCTTGGGTCATTGCTAGCGCATAACCCACCCTCAGCGAAACATTGTATACTGATGTATGCCGTTTTTCCGCACCTAGGCGGCCGCATCTTTCGCTTGAGTGTCGCGCATTTCAGCACGCCGCAGGAAGACCATCAAAATTGTGCCAATCGAGGCAAAGACCAACACCCCCAAGATCAGCGGCGTTGGCGTGCCGTCAAAGGCAAGCCCGACCGGCACCGCCAGCGCCACCGAAATCACCGTCGACACCGCACCAATGACGCTTGCGGCCAGCCCGGCGATATGACCCACCGGTTCCATCGCCAGCGCATTCAGATTGCCCAGACACATACCGGTCTGAAAAAACACGCCGATTTGCCAGATGACAAAGATTGAAAAATGCAGTGTTTCGCCCAGCGGCATTTGCATCAGGATCACCGCCACCGATGACAGGCCGACCTGAACCAACAGGGTCAGGGTCACCAGAAACCGCATGCCCAGTTTCAGCACCAAAGCGGAGTTCAGGAAACCGGATGTCCCGGCGACCAATGCGATGAAGCCGAACCACAGGTGAAAGGTCGCCCCGTGGTCAAAGGCCTGATCAAACACCTGTTGCGTGCTGGACAGGACCGAAAACAACATCGCCGCGACAAAGGATTGCGCCGCGATGCCAATGACCACGGCACGGTTGGTCATGATTTCGGCTGTGCCGCGCTTCAGGGCGCCAAGGGTCAAGGGCCTGCGGTGCTCGACCGGCAGCGGTTCCGGCAAGCGCAGGTGCATCCAAAGTGTCGATGCAAGGCAGAACACGACAAACATCAAGAAAACGGCGCGCCAGCCTGCCCAGGAAATCAAGAGCGCCCCGATGGTCGGTGCAAAGGCCGGGATCAGGGTGAAGATGATCATCACAAAGGACATCAAACGCGCCATTTCACGGCCCGCATAGAGATCGCGGACAATCGCCAGCGTGACAATCCGCGGGCCTGCGGCCCCAAGCCCCTGGATCACACGGGCATAGATCGCCATTTCCAGCGTCTGTGCCTGCCAGGCCAACAGCGCCCCAAGGATATAGATTGCCCCCCCGGCCACAATCACCGGCTTGCGTCCGAACCGATCGGACAAAGGCCCGGCAAACAGCGTGCCGATCCCCATGCCAAAGATGAAAGAGGTCACAATCAACTGGGCACGGTTGGGATTGTCGGGACTCAGCTCTGCGGCGATCTGCGCCATGGCGGGCAACATGGCGTCGACGGCCAGCGCAATTGTTGCCACCAGAATTGCCATCATGGCGACAAATTCAACTTGGGAAATGCGTTGACCGGGCATGCACACACCTATGTGACGCGCCGCTTCTGCGGGCGTGTGGGGGGTGGTGTGGGGCTATTTCAGGCAGAGCAGCGGGTCAAGGAATAGATGATTGTGCGAAAATGCACCATTAATCGCGCTATGCGTGAAACTATCGGCGCGATTCGGCCTTGCCGCTTGGGGTGTCGGTGTTGGCGGGCGTGTTGTTTTTATGGCCAAGCTGCGCCATCAGCCACTCTGTATGTTCATTGCGTTTGCGCAGGGCAAACTGGCCAAATTGCTGAATTGTTACCGCAAAAACCCCGAGACCGAGGAAAATGAATACAGTTGTTCCTATTTTTCCCAGCGCCGTGGCGGGCACCAGGCTGCCGTAGCCGACGGTCGACAGGGTCACCACGGTGAAGAAATAGGAATCCAACCACGACCAGCCTTCGGCAAACCGAAAAAACACCGTGCCGGCCACCACCAATCCGGCCAGGGTGACCACCAGTGTCAAAATGCGCAGCGGATGCATCTGGTTTCGGCTCCTGGCGTTAGCTGGATTGGCCCTTCAATTCTGCAATCACCTGGGCCCAAAGCTCGGGCGGTTGGGCGCCGGGCACCGCATGTTTGCCATCAACAACAAAGGTCGGCACGCTGTTGACGCCCATTTCGCGCGCCGCCTTGTCGCGGTCCTGAATGTCCTGAATATCGCTGTCACTTTGCAACAGGCGCATCACAACCGAAGCATCCATTCCCAACCCGTCTGAAATATCGCCCAGGGTGTCATGGTCGCCAATGTCGCGGCCATCGACGAAATAGGCCTTGAACAAGGCCGAAACCATCGCAGTTTGCCGACCTTCGATCCCCGCCCAATGGATCAGCCGATGCGCATCGACGGTGTTCGGCGTGGTCTGGATCGCATCCAGATTGATGACCAGACCGGCCTTTTCCGCATGTTGCTGAACTGGCAGATAGGCTTGAACCGCGCCGTCCTTGCCGCCGAATTTACCTTCCAGATAGGCGCGGCGATCCATGCCGCCCCGGGGCATGTCGGGGTTCAGCTGAAAGGGATGCCATTCAATGGTAAAGGGATGATCCGGCGCCGATTCCAGCGCGCGATCAAGATAGGATTTGCCGATATAGCACCACGGGCAGATCGGATCAGAGATAATGTCGAGTTTGGTCATGCGGATCTGCCTTTGGCTGAATTTGCTGCGGTGTAACAGGGTGATGCGCCAAAGGCGAGAGGGGCCTGTCGTCGCGGTGCGGTCGATCGCGGATCAGGGCTGTTTTGGGGCGCTGAATCCCTGACGCAGGGCGCGCCGGGACAGTTTGCCGTTTGGACCGGTGGGCAATTGCGCCATGCGGCGGAACAGACGTGGTTGTTTGTACCGCGCCAGAACCGTTTCGGACCGGGCTTTCAGCGCCGCGTCAAGATCCCGGTCGGCAGTATAAAACGCCGCAATGACAAATGTGTCCGGCTTGATTTCGACATCTGTCACCGCAATCGCCTGTAGCCCCGGCAGGTCGTGCAATGCCTGTTCCACCTCTTGCGGGGACACCCGGAAACCGCCGGCGTTCATCATGTCATCCGCCCGACCAAGGTAGGCGATTTGACCGTCATCCGCCATTTGGCCAAGATCGCCGGTATGAAACCAGCCGTCAAACCGTTTGCGCGCGGTGGCTTCGGGGGCGTTCAGATATTCCAGCATCAGACCGGGGTCGCTGTCGGCGATACAGATTTCGCCCGGCGTGCCCAGCGGCAGGGTTTTGCCATCGCTGCGAATGGCAATGTGGCGGCCTGTCTGTGGGCGGCCCAACATGCCGGGGCGGGCGGGATTGGCGGGGCTGGACGAGATGAAGGTGGAACATTCCGACATGCCGTAGGCTTCGTAAATCTCGGTGTTGGTGGCGGCGTGCCATGCGCGGCGCAGACCCTCGGGCAGCTTTTCACCCGCCGCAAGCGCATGCCGCAGATCGGGCAATGCGGGCAAGGGCGCGGCCAGAAGTTTGCGGAACACCCCCGGTGCGGCGGCAAACAGGGTTGCGCGGTGCCGGGCCAGCAGATGTGGCAGTTGGTCAGGGGACAGCGACGCCATGGGAATAAGCGCCGTGGCCCCAGCCGCCCAAGGATCAAGCAACCCGGTGCCAAGCGTGAACGTCCAATTGAAGGCCCCGGCATGGCAAAGCCGATCGCTGGGCCGCAGGTCGTACCACCCCCGGACCATCATCTGGCGCGCCCAGACCGCGCGATGGGCATGTACCACCGCCCGCGGCGTGCCGGAGGTGCCAGAGGTAAAGACGATATAGGCCGGTCGATTGGCATCGCCGATGGCATATTCGGCGGGCGGCAGGGTGGTCATCTCCTGCAACTCGGTGACCGGGATCACCGGCACATCGCTTTCGGCGCAGGCCACCACGGGATCGCGCAGGATCAGCGCCGGGTTCAGGATTTCGATGATCTTGGCGGTTTCGTGTTCGGACAATTGTGCCGCCGTGGGCACCGGCACCAAACCGGCGCAGATACACCCCAGATAAGCCAGCGGAAAATCCGGCGTATTGCCCAGCCGCAGCAACACCCGGTCGTCGGCTGTCAGCCCCTTTGCCAACAGCCCCGTCGCAATGCCGCGCACGGCATTTTCAAGGCGCGCAAAGCTCCAACTTTGTGTGCCATCGGGCGCCACCAGCACCAAGGCATCCTTGTCAGGGGTGCGCGCCGCATGGCGCAACACAAATTGCGCAAGATTGAAATCCGCCGGGCAGGGTGGCGGCGGGCCTTGATTGAACAGGCTGATTTTGGCGGCATCGGGCATAGCGGTGTTCCGGGACATAAGGCCAACAGACATGGGCGTAGGCACTGCAAGGCCCAGTTGCAAGACCATGCAGCTCTGCTTATAGGATGGTTATGACCAAGTCCGAAAATGCAAAATTGATCCGTATCGCCCGGGACAAGAGCGAGGACCCGGTGCATACCGAGCCGCTTGACCTTGGTGAACGGGTCCGTGAATTGCGCAAGGGCCATGGTTGGACGCTGGAACAGGCGGCAACCAAGGCCGGGCTGGCACGGTCGACCCTGTCGAAGATCGAAAACGGTCAGATGTCACCGACCTATGACGCGTTGAAAAAGCTGGCCTTGGGGCTGGGAATTTCGATCCCGCAATTGTTCACGGCGCCCCAGAATGAGCGGGTCAATGGCCGGATGTCGGTCACCCGCTCTGGCGAAGGTGCCGCACAGGCGACAATCACCTACGAACATGAACTTCTGGCCGAGGGGCTGACCAAAAAGCAGATGTTGCCCTATCGCGCGCGGATCAGGGCCCGCTCGATGGAGGAATTCGACGGTTGGATTCGCCATGATGGCGAGGAATTTCTGTATGTCCTCACCGGGGTTATCAAGCTTTTTACCGAGTTTTATGAGCCGATCGAAATGCGCCGGGGCGACAGCGCCTATTACGACGCAACCATGGGCCATAACGTGATCTCAACCAGTCAGGATGATGCAACCATCCTCTGGGTGACATCGCTGACCTGATCCAACCCGTACAACACCCGAAATGCGGCCGCTAATGTGCGTCCATTTCCGTGGCTTGCCGTGCAAGGCTTTGGATATAGATCCAATCCTTCAGCTCTTCTTCGGCCTCCAGATCCGTCAGGTCGTGTTGACGCGCCAGATGTTCGGCCATCGCTTCGGGCGGGATGGGGGGCGATGACAGCGCCGTTTCGTCGATATGCGGGAACCGGCGTTTCAGGTGCCGCAAAGCCCGCCCCCAATCACGTGTCATGTCCGTCCAGTTCATATTGTATTCCTCCGCATTCAGGCGTCCCATTTCGCCCCGACATTCACCTTCCAGGGCAAGTGTCACAAAAAGCTTAAAATGCTTTGGCCGGTTCTGTCAGCAAAATAATGTGAAGAGGTCGCGAAGACGCGAAAACACCGCCGAAACGGCGGTGTCACGTTGTTGATGTGATGGGGTCCGTCACGCCGCCGGGGAACACAGGTTCCTCGGGGCGCGAACTGGAAAATCAAAGCAAGGCGGCGCGCGCCGCGATCTTGGCGGCCTTGACCGGCAGTTTTGTCGCCTTGCGCACCGGGCTGCAGGCGGTGACCAATCCAATCACCGCGCAGAGCGCAATCAGGCGCTTCACAACATGCCCTTGACGCTTCGGGCACCATCACTGATGTCGCGGCCGACGCCCTCGACCGTGTTGCAGGCGGCCAATGTTGTCAGGGCCGCCATCAATGTCACCAGACAAAACGCACGCATGTTCACTCCTCTTCGTACCACCAGACATCCGGTTGCCAGCCGATCCAGTCGCCGTACATCGGAATGTGGTCGGGGTATTTCAACTCTTTCGCATGTGCAACACGCGAGATGTTGAATTGATAGATCGGGATCACGTATCGCCCGGTGGTCAGCACCCGGTCCAGCGCCCGCACCGCCGCAACGAAATCTTCGCGGCTTTCGGAATTGACCAGCTTGTCGATCATCGCTTCGGCCGCGGGCGAGGCCATGCCCATCCAGTTCTTGGTGCCCGGCTCGGTCACACCGTCCGCCCCCCAATAGAGCCGCTGTTCATTGCCGGGGCTGAGCGAGACACCAACCCGGTAATAGGTCATGCCGAAATTGTAATTGTTGGTGCGTTCCTTGTATTGCGCGTTGTCGACGGTGGTGACCGTCGGAAAAATGCCAAGCCGTTCAAGAGCTTGGGTGTAAAGGTCGATGATCGACTGGTTTTCCGACGACCCCTGGCTCAACAGGATTTCAAAGGTGAAGGCGGTGCCATTGGCATCCTTCATCTGGCCGTCCTGTACGGTCCAGCCGGCCTGTTCAAAAAGGTCCATCGCGGCTGCAATGTTCTTGCGATTGCGAGCAGAGCCATCAGCGACGGGCAGGGCATAGCCCTCAAGCGCGCCGGGCAAAAGATCATCGGCATAGGGTTCAAGAAAGTCGCGCACCCGTCCGCTGGCGGGGCCGTCCTGCATGCCCAATACCGAATTCGAGAAGTAGGAGGTGATGCGCGGTTGTTCGCCACCGGTCAGGGTTTCGTTGATGAATTCAAAGTTGAAGGCATGGATCAAGGCATCACGCACCCGCCAATCCTTGAACTGATCCAAACGCGTGTTCATCACGAAACCGGTGATCCCGCTGGCGCGGCGATGCGGAATGATGGATTTCACCACGTCGCCGCGGGTCACGGCAGGAAAGTCATATTGGCTGTCCCATTTCCCGGCATTGAATTCGCGGTTGGTATTCACCTCTCCGGCTTTGAAAGCCTCAAACGCGACGGTGCTGTCGCCATAAAACTCCATTCGAATCTCGTCGAGCACATTGGTGCCCCGGCGGAATGGCACATCCTTGCCCCAATAATCGGGATTGCGTTTCAACGACAGGAAACGACCCGGTTCAAAATCGGAAATCACATAAGGCGCGCTGGTGATCGGGATGTCATCCAGACCGGAATTGGCAAAATCCTTGCCGTCCCATTGCGCCTTTTTCAAAATCGGACGCATGCCGACCAATAGCGCAAGTTCACGGTCATCGGTATTGAAGGTAAAGCGTACTTTGCCCGGGCCGGTCTGTTCCATACGGTCGATTTTCGACCACAACCCGTGATACCGCGGATGGCCAATCGTGCCGAGCGTTTCATAAGACCACATCACGTCTTCCACCGTGACCGGGCTGCCATCGGAAAATTCGGCGGCGGGATTGAGCGTGAATTCCGCCCATTGCCAATTCGGTCCGACCTCTATCGATTCGGCCAAAACCCCGTAAAGCGTGAATGGCTCATCCCAACTGCGGCCCATCAAACTTTCATAAGCGATGAAACGTAATTGCCACGGTGCGGTGCCTTTGGGGACCTGTGGATTGAGGCTGTCGAAGCCACCGGTTTCACCCGTCACGATCCGCCCGCCGGTGGGGGCATCCGGGTTGGCATAGGGCAGGTGCGCAAAATCTTGGGGTAGGGCGGGATCGCCATACATAGCTATGCCATGCTGCGGTTCGGCCGATGCAAATCCCATGGTTGCAATCAGCGCCAAACTGGCGCCCAAAGTTGCAATTGGGTGGAAAAAAATTGGACGCATTTGGGCAACAATCTCCTGAATGCCTTGTATCATTGGATTTGGAGCGTAGCGGTGGATTTCTGCCTTTTCAAACTTTTAGCTTGGATGCGGGCGCAAGATTGCTTATAAAGGGGGCACTGCTCGATAGGTTTCTTGCCTGTATGAAACCTGCCTCAATAACTTAACCCCGGCTTCGTGCCGGGGTTTTTTTGTGCATATAGCCTGCCGTTCCCCGGATGACCCGAAACCTTATTGTGATCAGCGCGCGGCATGGGGTCTTGGCCTTTTGCAGTTGCAGCGATTAGGCTGCAGTGCAAAATCGGCAAGCACGAAGGAGCTATCATGTCGCTCAAAGGCAAAACCGCAGTTATCACAGGATCGAATTCCGGGATTGGTCTCGGCGTCGCCCAGGAGTTGGCGCGTGCGGGGGCGGATGTGGTTCTGAATTCATTCACCGACCGGGACGAGGATCACGCCCTGGCCGCCGAAATTGCCAAGGAGTTTGGCGTCACGGCGCGTTACATTCAGGCCGACATGTCAAAGGGCGACGAATGCCGTGCCTTGATTGAAAAGGCGGGGGTCTGCGATATTCTGGTGAACAACGCCGGCATCCAGCATGTGGCGCCGATTGATGAATTTCCGGTGGCGAAATGGGATGCGATCATTGCGATCAACATGTCGTCGGCGTTTCACACCATGGCAGCGGCGCTGCCGGGGATGCGGGCGCGGGGTTGGGGCCGGGTGGTCAATGTCGCCAGTGCACATGGATTGACGGCCTCACCGTTCAAATCGGCCTATGTCGCGGCCAAACACGGCGTTGTCGGCATGACCAAGACCGTCGCGTTGGAAACCGCGCAAGAGCCGATCACCGCAAATGCGATTTGTCCCGGTTACGTGCTGACACCCCTGGTCGAGGCACAGATCCCGGACACGATGAAAGAATATGACATGAGCCGCGAAGACGTGATCAAGAATGTCATGCTGACGCGCCAACCCTCGAAAGAGTTCGCCACGGTCGAACAGATCGGCGGCACGGCGGTGTTCCTGTGTTCCGACGCTGCGGCACAGATCACCGGCACGACCATCAGCGTCGATGGCGGCTGGACCGCGCTTTAAACTCTGTTCGGCGGAGGCAGGAACCAGAGGGGGGCTAGCCCCCCGACCTGCGGTCGCCCCCCAGCGTATTTTAAAAAGAGAAGAAGGACTGGCGCCTTGCCTGAGACTGTACGGATCAATCTGGCCCTGCAGGGCGGCGGGGCGCATGGTGCCTTTACCTGGGGCGCCTTGGATCGGCTGTTGGCCGAAGACTGGATCGAGATTGGCGGTATTTCCGGCACCTCGGCCGGGGCGTTGAATGCTGCGGCCCTGAAATCGGGTTGGGTGGCCGGGGGGCGCGAAGGTGCGCGCCTGGCGCTGACAGAGCTATGGGGCAAGGTCAGCGGGCTGGGCGATATGCGCATCCCCGCCTGGATGGAGGGCTTTGTGCCAGCGCCCCTCATTGCCGCGCGTGCGTTGGAAATGTCGCCGATGTTTGTCATGGCGGACACGATGAGCCGTGTGATGTCGCCCTATGCCTATGGCCCGTTTTACCGCAATCCGCTGGATGACATTGTGCGCGGGTTTGACTTTGGCCGGGTGTGTGACACCAACCATGGGCCGGAGCTCTTTATCTGTGCGACGCGGGTGCGCGATGGCAAGGTGCAGGTGTTTTCCGGCGAGACGCTTTCGCCACAGGTGATTTTGGCCTCGGCCTGTTTGCCGACGCTGTTTCAGGCGGTGGACATCACCGACGCCGATGGCACGACAGAGGCCTATTGGGACGGTGGCTATACCGGCAATCCGGCCTTGTTTCCGCTGTTTGATCAGCGGTTGCCAGATGACATTGTCATCATCAACATCAACCCGCTGGAGCGCGACACAGTGCCAAAGTCGGCACAGGACATTCAGAACCGCATCAATGAAATCAGTTTCAATTCGTCGCTGTTGCGCGAATTGCGGGCCATCGACTTTGTCCAGCGGCTGATATCGCAGGGCAAGGTGCAAGAAGGCAGCATGAAAATCCCCGTCTTCATATGGTGGCGGATGACGGGTTGATGAATGATCTGAACGTGGCAACGAAAACCGTGCCGCTGCCTTCGGTAATTGGCCAGCTACATACAGCGGGCGCGGCGGCGGTCGAGACGTTTCTGGCCGAGTTCGGCGATGATCTGGGGCGGCGTCAGACACTGACACTGCGGGATATGTTTGCCTGACACGGGGTGCTGGTTACCTGACATCTGTTACCGGTCTTACCGGTCACAGGTGGGGCAATTCCCGGCGGGTCAATGTTTCGGCGGCTTGGTGGGATCCTGGCCGTTGGGATAGACCAGACCGGCGGAAATCACCAATTTGGCCGCCTGTTCCACCGTCATATCCAATTCGATCACGTCTTCCTCTGGGAAAAACAACAAAAACCCAGAGGTGGGGTTCGGTGTGGTGGGGACAAAGACCGACATCAATTTGCCGGATGTTTCCGCCCGCACCGCTATTTCGCCCTTGGCGGTGGTCGACACAAAGCCGATCGCCCAGACGCCTTTGCGCGGATATTGGATCAGACAGGCCTTTTCGAACGAACGGTCTTCTTGGTTGAATACCGTTTCGGCGATCTGTTTCACGCCGGAATAGATCGAGCGTACCACCGGCACGCGGTCGACCAAACTCTCGGCGAAACGGACCATGGACCGGCCGATCAACCCCTTGGCAATCCAACCGACCAACAGGGTGAACAGCAAGAAGACAATGACGCCGACGCCGCGCACGTTCACCCGGATCCAATTCGGATCGGTCGGGCCCTCATTTCCCAGGAATCGGTTCAGAAGCTGCTCTGGCTGATAGGAATTCGGCACAAACGGCCACACCACGCCATCAACCCAGCCGATCACCGTCCAGATCAACCAAACGGTCAGCCCGACCGGCGCAATCACCACAATCCCGGTCAGGAAAGAGGCGCGCAGGCTGGCAACCCATCCGGTGCGTGGCCGAGGGGCCGGGTCTTCGTCAAAGGGTGTGGTCATCGCGGCGTCAATTCCCTGGGCGGCGCAGGCCTTTGTGGCTGGGTCCGACCGCTAAGCTAGGTAGTTCCATGGCCAACCTCAATGGGTTGGCATGGCTTTCATACGAGCAACCCGTGAATTAGCTCTGTTGGCTGCTTAGTTCGCAGGCGATTTCGGCGGCAAGGCGGGCATTGTTGCGCACAAGCGCGATATTTGCGGTCAGCGACCGGCCATCGCTCAGCTCGAAAATCCGTTGCAGCAGATAGGGCGTGACATCCTTGCCCGCGATGCCATGTGTTTCGGCGTCTTGCAGGGCACGCTGGATGAAGGGATCAATCTCGCTGCGCGGGATCTCTGCCTCTGCGGGAATCGGATTGGCGACCAATTGCCCGCCCGTCAGCCCCAGCGCCCGCCGCATAAGATGTGCGCGTGCAATGGTGGCGGCATCCTCCATCCGCAAGGGGGCGCGATAGGCCGAGGTCGCCGACCAGAACGCCGGAAAGGCATCCTGACCATAGGCAATGACCGGCACGCCCAGGGTTTCCAGCACTTCCAGCGTTTTGGACAGATCTAGGATCGCCTTGGCGCCGGCGGCCACAACGGTGACCGGGGTGCGCGACATTTCCTGCAGGTCGGCAGAGATGTCGAAGCTTTGCTCTGCGCCACGGTGGACACCGCCGATGCCGCCGGTGGCAAAGACATCGATGCCGGCCAAAGCCGCGCCGATCATTGTCGCCGCCACCGTCGTGGCGCCGGTGCCGCCGGTCGCCAGACAGGCCGCCATATCGGCGCGCGACAGTTTTGCCGCGCCTTTGGTCTGGGCCAGGGCGGTCAATTGCGCATCATCAAGACCAATGCACAGCGTGCCGTCCATCACGGCGATGGTTGCAGGCACCGCACCGTTGTCGCGGATCACATCCTCGACCCCGCGCGCCATCTCGAGGTTTTGCGGAAACGGCATGCCGTGGGTGATGATCGTGCTTTCCAACGCGACCAGGGGTTTGCCAATCTCGCGGGCCTCGGCCACTTCGGGGGAATAGCGGATGTCAATCATGTGGGGTCTCTCCGGATACATAACGGGCAGCAGCGGTCAGCGCCCGGTCAAGCGCGTCGGCGCGGGGCAGGCCGCTGGCCTCGGCCGCCATATGGGCGGCCATGAAAGTGTCGCCCGCACCGGTGACACGGGTCACCAGAACCTGCGGGGGGCGATGGGTGAATGCGCCCTGTGCATCAATGTCGGCGCAGGGGCCACCGCCATCGGTGACCAAGGCACGTTTCGCGCCACGCGCCACCAGACCGGCGGCGGCGGATTCCGCATCGCCAAATTCGGTCTGGCACAGGATGCCGGCCTCTTCGCGATTGACGTACAGCACAGCACCGGGGCGGGTGACAAAGGGCATCAGCCGCTCGGCCTTGCCCGGGGACGCCGGTGCCACCCGCAGATCTGCTGCGGCAAAGACCGGGTCGCGGGAAATCTTGCCCAACAGGTGCTCTGTCAAATTGCCATCCAGCGCGATCAAACCGGAATAGGGCGCCGCGGCGCTGCCAAGACGGCCATCAACCAGCGGGCGCAGGATCTTGTCATCTGCGGCCTCAAGCGAATGGGCATCCGCAATCGCGGCAATCAGCCCGTTCGCGCCTTCGACGGCCATATAACGGTCGGTCGGCAAATCATCAGAGCGATAGATCCATTGGCAATCCAATCCCAAATCGCCACATTCCGCGATCAACACGTCGCCCAGGACATCCCGGCCCACGGCGCTCAGCAACGCGGGGCGCATTCCGAAACGCGCCAGCGTCATTGCAATGTTCAGCGCAACACCGCCGGGGATCTGACTGATCCGGCCGGGCACATCCGATCCAACACGCATGACCGAGGCAGACCGCCCGATCACATCCCAAAGCACAGAGCCAATACAAAGAACGTTCACCATGCGGCCCTTTTGGCGTGAAACTTTTTTGCCTGCAAGCCGTAGCTTGTAGTTGTAACCGAGGCGTATCATGGCAAGCTGCGCCCACATCCAACGCGAGGGAGACGCGGAATGATCCGTCTAATGGCAACAGTAATGACGTTTATGGCTGGGCTGGTCGCCGGGGCGACCCAGGCACATGAGGTCATGCCCACCATTGCCGACCTGAGCATATCAGATGGGGCGGCAGTGTTGGAATTGCGCCTGAATGCCGAGGCATTTGCCGCCGGTGTCGATCTGGACGGGCTGGAGGATACGGATACCACCGATCGTTCTGCGGCATATGATGCGTTGCGCGCATTGCCGCCCGAAGAAATGGCCACACGCATGGCACCGGTCGCTGCGCGTATCGCGCGCGAAATTCAGCTGTTGAATGGCGATGCATCTGTGGTCTTGACGGTAGAGGATCTGGCAATCGGGGAATTGGGCAATGTGGACTTTGCCCGCGAAAGCAGCCTGACATTGCGCGGCGCGCTGGACGCGCCTCAGGCGGCACTTGTTCTGAATTGGCCAGAGGGCTATGGCACGCTGGTCTTGCGTCAAATCGGACCGGAAGATCCCTATACCGGCATTATCGAAGGTGGCGGCACAAGCGGTGCGATCCATCCCGCCGGGGGCGATGCCAAATCGGGATTTGGGGTTTTTGCCGAATATATTCCGGTGGGTTTCGATCATATCCTGCCAAAAGGGCTGGATCATATCCTGTTTGTTCTGGGGCTGTTTTTCCTGACAACCCAGCTTGGCCCATTGTTGTGGCAGATCACGGCCTTTACCGCCGCTCATACGGTAACTTTGGCGCTGGGGGCGCTGGGGATTGTGTCGGTGCCGGGCTATATCGTCGAACCGATTATCGCCGCATCCATCGTTTATGTCGCTGTCGAGAATATACTTTCCCCGAAAATGCACGCCTGGCGTCCGGTGGTCGTCTTCTGTTTCGGGCTTTTGCATGGTCTGGGGTTTGCCAGCGTTCTGGGCGAATTCGGATTGCCCGAGGGGCAGTTCATTCCGGCGCTGCTGGGCTTTAATGTCGGGGTCGAACTGGGCCAGTTGACGGTGATTGCGCTGGCCTTCCTGGCGGTGGGGCTGTGGTTCGGGCGCAAGTCGTTCTATCGGCCCTATATTGCGGTCCCGGCCTCTGTCGTGATCGCCATGGTCGGGGCATATTGGTGTGTTGAGCGGGTGATCTGAGCCTGTCAGACCCCCAGCACAATGGAATTGGCCGCCCCTCAGGCGGCCAGTTCAACCCAGACCGGAACGTGGTCCGATGGTTTTTCCCGACCGCGAATGGCGCTGTCGATCTGGCAATCGACCAGCATATCGGCGCAATCCGGTGTCAGCAGGAAATGGTCAATGCGAATGCCGTTATTGCGCTGCCAGGCACCGGCCTGATAGTCCCAGAACGAATAATGCTCGGGCTGGCTATTGCGGGCACGGAACGCTTCTGTGAATCCCAAATTGACGATCCGACGGAAAGCCGCGCGGCTTTCAGGTCGAAAAAGCGCATCCTCTGTCCATTGCTGGGGGCTGGCTGCATCTTCTGATTGCGGAATGATGTTGAAGTCACCCGTAATAAGTGCGGGCATTTCAGTGCACATCAGCTGCCCTGCACGATGGTGCAGGCGTTCCATCCAGGCCAGTTTATAGTCGTATTTCGGACCCGGCACCGGGTTGCCATTCGGAAGATACAGCCCGCATAGCCGAATGGCCTGGCTGTCGCCCATAACGGTGGCCTCGATCCAGCGGGCCTGTTCGTCACTGTCGTCGCCGGGCAGGCCGCGAGTGACGTCTTCCAGTGGTAAACGCGATAGAATCGCGACGCCGTTGAAACTTTTTTGCCCATGGGTTTCAACGATATACCCCATATCCTCAAAGTGTTCGCGCGGAAATGCATCATCAATTGATTTGATTTCCTGTAGAATGGCCACATCCGGCGCGGCTTCTTTCAGCCAATCGGTCAAGGCGCCAATGCGCGCTTTAATGCCATTAATGTTGAATGTCGCAATCTTCATAGCGTCCTCCATTGGCACCGACGTAGCCTTAGGAATGGGGCGGGGACAAGCGAAAATATTTACCAAACGATTGGTCGATTCGGGCCGGTTTCTGGATTCAACCCGCTTTTTTCGGGGATTGAATGCCGCGCAATATATTTGTGCGAAGTATGTTTTCGTTTTTATTCACAGGTAACTGCATACCATATCTTGTGTGGATAACTGACTTATCCACAAGCTATAGTTGAAATTAATATTGAAATGCCCGGTTAAGAGGAGAATTCTGATTGCGGTACTGATGCCGATAACCAGGAGAAAATCATGCTGGCACTTGTTCAAGAAACAGTTAACGAAACCCAAACCGAAGAGCTGGTCATCGAGACCACAGAGATCGCAACAGGCGATCACGTCGACACAATGATGTGCTGCTCGGTTGACGATGGCACCGACATGTTTGGCGGTGACCAGGTCCAAGCGATGATGTGCTGCTCGTAAGAGCGCCATCGTCCTAACGCCCGGGCCGGGCGCATTTCAGACATTCCGGAGGACCAAGTGATGTCGAACGTTGTCTATTTGAATGTGCCCGGCCCCAAGGAACGCGGAGCGGCGCGCACTGGCGCGCTGGTCCGCGCCTTTGCCCGCCACCGGCGTGGCCCCGAAGATGTGTTCTGGCTGAAGGAAAACGCCGAACTTCTGAACATCCTCGAAAATACCGGCCAGGACCTGCCCGAAATGTGGATGGAACCCTATGCGGCGTTCTATGCAAACGCGGGCGAGAAATTGGCCTTTTTCCCACAATATTACCGGTTCATTCTGTCCCTGACGCTCGACCTCGAGGCGTTGGGAATGGCGGGTGATCAGGCCAAATCGCTTTGTGCCTGGGCTGTTCGCCAGGATCTTGCGGGGTATGAAACCTCGGATATTCAGCGTCTGGAGGCATTTCGCCTGATGCAGCGACGCGGATTTGATCCATTACAGGACAAAGGTGCCGCAGAAGCGCGTCTACGTGACTTTATTTCGCGTCCAGAACGCTTTGCATTGCCCAATAAGAAGGCTGCTTTTGAGCTGACGCATATCGTATTCTACCTGTCAGAATACGGTCGGAAATCGCCAGAGCTCGGCCAGAACGAATTGCGCGCATTGGAAAATGCAGGAATTTTGGCGTTTTTGGACGGAAACCTTGATCTTCTTGCTGAGGTTTGTGTCGCAATGCGCTATGCAGGGCACAACCCTTCCGGTATCTGGGAAGATTGGGTCGCGCAAAAGATGAACGAGATCGAGGTGACAGACATGGGTGAGGGCACCCCCCAACAGATCCCGATGGCCGATTGCTATCACGAGTTTCTGACGTCTTCCTGGCTGGCCGGGACGCGCGACGAAACGCTGTTTGCGCAGGTTCCGCCGCATGGCAAAACCGCCAGCCTTGGCTTTCAGCGTCCGAATGCCCGGCGCGGCGCGTTGCGGGAAATCTCGGTTCAACTTTACCGGATGGGG
The DNA here is from genome assembly GCF_022867865.1 of Phaeobacter sp. J2-8. Lineage (GTDB taxonomy): Bacteria > Pseudomonadota > Alphaproteobacteria > Rhodobacterales > Rhodobacteraceae > Marinovum. The sequence goes on from NZ_JALIEC010000002.1 coordinate 51,734, forward strand.
GACGAGCGGCGCGACGTTTGGGGCGCGATGCGCAACCGGATAGATGCCGCCCTTACCGATCCGGCCCGCCATCGCCTGGCACAGGCCGAAGCCTCGACCCGGCAATTTGATGCGTTTTTCGAAGATTTCGCCCGCGCCCGCAGGATCAGCGCATGAACCATGTCGCCTGGCGCATATCGCTACCGATGCTCAGCACCGTGCTGGTTGTGGCCTATACTTTGTTGATCACCTGTTCGGATGCGATCACAAAATACCTGGCGCAAAGCTACAAGGCACCACAATTGCTGTGCATTGTTGCGCTTTTGATTGTGGTGATGTCGCTGGGAAGTGGCCGGATTCAGGGCAACAAGGGTAGCCTGCGCACCTCTTGTCCCGGGGCAATGGCCTGGCGGGCGGGGCTGACGGTTCTGGCGACGGTCATGTTCTTTAACGCACTGGCCACATTGGTATTTGCCGAGGTTTTTGTCTTCATCGCGCTGGTGCCTTTGTTGTCGGCGATGATGTCGGGTCCGATCCTGGGCGAACATGTGCGATTGTCGGCCTGGATTGCGCTTGGCCTCGGGTTTGTTGGCGTGTTGTTCATGGTGGACATCAGCCTGTCGGGGATCAGTAAGGGCCATATCTGTGCCTTTGTCGGATCGGTCTCCGGTACGGCGTCGATTGTTCTGGCGCGGTATATTGGCCGCCGCGAGGACAATTCGCTTGCACAGGTGTTCTATCCCCAAGCGGCGGTCTTTTTGTCGATGCTGATTTTGGCACCATTTGGCTGGCAGCCGATGTCGCTGTTTGATCTGGCTTTGTCGGCGGCCTGTGCGGTGGTGTTGTTTTCTGCGCGGCTGCTCTTGGTGATCGCATTACGGCATTTGGCGGCCTATGTGGTGACACCGTTGATGAACCTTCAGTTCGTCTGGATGGTGTTGATTGGTCTGGTCTTTTTCAACGAGGTCCCGGCGTTCAGCACGTTTGTCGGGGCGGTGGTTGTGATGGTTTCCGGCCTCTATCTGGCGCTGGACAAGGACAGCGGCGCACGGTCGCTTGGCGCCACAGCGCCAGATCGCACAGCCGATGCACCGGACGCCCGCCTGCGGCTACGCACCCAAAGCTAGTCCGTGCATTCCAGCCGGTAAGCCCGGCTGGAGAGATTTGATTCAAATCGAAAACGACGTGCCGCAGCCGCAGGAGGCGGTGGCATTGGGGTTTTCGATCACGAACCGCGCCCCGATCAATTCTTCGCTGAAATCAATGACCGCCGAGGCCAAAAACGGCAGCGATACCGCGTCGACCACCACTTTTTCACCATTGCTTTCCAGCACCAGATCGTCGGTTTCGGCGCTGTCGAGACGAATATCGTACTGAAATCCCGAACATCCGCCGCCCTCGACAGCCACGCGAAGCGCCTTGCCCGCAGCGGCGGCACCAATTTCCGACAACCGTTCAAACGCACGTTCGGTCACTTTCGGCGGCAATTGCATCACATATCTCCGGTATTTAGGTGATTTCGCCAGCATTGGGCGGTTTTCACATGTCTCGGAGTACAATATAGAAACCCGGCACGCCATCAGCAAGGAGCCAGCGATGCATGCCCCATATGCATCCCGTCCGGATCAATCGCGCGGGAGGCTTGTTTCAGAATTCGAAAGCCATTTTCGTTCGTGTTTTCAACGGGATAGAGATCGAATTATTCATTCGAGCGCCTTTCGCAGATTGAAACACAAGACCCAGGTTTTTGTCGAACATGAGGGCGATTATTATCGCACCCGTCTGACCCATTCCATTGAGGTCGCTCAGGTGGCCCGCACCATTGCGGGCGCTTTGGGGCTTAACCAGGAGCTGACCGAGGCCGTGGCCCTGGCGCATGACCTTGGCCATACGCCATTTGGCCATACCGGCGAGGATGTGCTGGATGAACTGATGGCGCCTTATGGTGGCTTTGATCACAATGCCCAGGCGCTGCGCATCGTCACCTCGCTTGAACTGCATTACGCCGAATTTGACGGGTTGAACCTGACCTGGGAAACCCTTGAAGCGATTGCAAAACATAATGGTCCGGTCTTGGGCGAACTGCCTTGGGCTTTGACGGAATACAACCGATTCCACGATCTGGAATTGCACACACACGCCAGCGCCGAAGCCCAGGTTGCGGCCATTTCCGATGACGTCGCTTATAACAACCATGATCTGCATGACGGTCTGCGGGCCTGCCTGTTCAGCGAAGACGACATTTGCCATCTGCCGATTGTTGGACCGGCCTTTGCCGTGGTCGACCGCAAGTATCCGGGGCTGGAGAAAAATCGTAGACGCCACGAAGGGTTGCGCCGGGTTTTTGGTGTGATGGTCGAAGACGTGATAGACACATCGCGCCAGCTTTTGGACGAATGTGGCGCGACATCGGCCCAAGGGATCCGTGATTTGCCGACACCGGTTATCCGGTTTTCAGATGCGCTGTGGCAGGATTTGCAACTGATCCGCAGCTTTTTGTTTGAACGCATGTACCGCGCGCCGGACGTGATGAAAGTCCGCGAAGAGGTGGGCCAGGCGGTGCAGGATCTGTTTGCGATCTATATGAAGTCGCCGGAACATCTGCCATTGGCCTGGCAGGCGGCCCTGGCGGAAAACCCCGAAGATATGGTGCTGCGGGCGCGCTGCGTGTCGGATTACATCGCCGGCATGACCGACCGCTTTGCCCTGCAATCGCAACGCCAAATGGGCGCGATCCGGGATTAACTTCGTCACAAAAGCGACGGTTGTTTTGTCTAGCAAATTGAACGTAAATATTAGGTGATTATTTCTGTAGGTCATTTCGTGGTCAAATCTGCCCTTTTTCCCGGAAAGAATTGCCTCGTGATCGGGGCGGCGCACCCCATCGGGCGGGCGATGTGCCTGCGTCTGGTTGATCAGGGCGGATTTGTGATTGCCGTCGATTTTGACGAAGACGCGGTACAGGACCTGGCCAGCCTGCGGTCAGACCGGATTGCGCCGCTGGCGATGTCATTGGCGGATTGTGACGGGCTGGATCATCTGGCCGCGCATTGGGCGGATGACCCGTTGCATGTCTTGGTGATGGCGCAGGCCTTGAATGGCGCGGCGGATCTTGGCGCGACGTTGACGTCGATTGAACACACAACCAAAAGCCTGGCCTCGGCGCTTGCGGCTTCGGATGGTGCGGCATTGGTGCTGTTTGCCGTCCCGGACGAGGGCGGCAAGGCCAGTGGGCGCGCGGCGGCGGCGGCCCTGGCAACATTGACGGGCGATCTGGCGGCGACCGGTGTGCGGATCAATGCGCTGATGCTGCATTCCGCTGCCCTGCAAAGCGGGGCGTTCGATCAGATTTGCACCACGGCAATGATGATGGCCTTGCCCATGGCGCGTGCGGTCAGTGGCTCTGTGCTGCCGGTGGGGCGGCATGGCCTCAGGCTGAATGCATCGCCTGCGGAATGACCGGCCCCGAATGCTTGTTCCCGAATGACCGTTTCGGAATGACTGCTCCGGCGTGGCCAGCTTGGATTGACTGAGGCGCGCGGCGTGATACACCGCCATTCAGCACAAAGGACCAAAAAATGAACCTGTTTTCCGACCTGCGCGGCTGCGTCATTGCCGCGCTTGAACAGATGCAATCCGAAGGCGCGCTGGCGCAGGATCTGGACTTCACCAATGTGACGGTGGAACCGCCGCGTGATCCGCTGCACGGCGATATGGCCACCAATGCCGCGATGGTACTGGCCAAACACGCCCGTCAGAAGCCGCGTGATATTGCCGAGGCCCTGGCCGAAAAGCTGCGCGCAGATGACCGGATTACAGCGGCGGATGTTGCGGGACCGGGTTTCTTGAACATGCGTTTGGCGCCTGCAATCTGGCAGGGCGTGGTTGCTGCGACCTTGGCCCAGGGCACGGCGTTTGGCCAGTCAAAAATGGGGCAGGGTCGGCGGATCAACGTGGAATACGTCAGCGCCAATCCCACGGGCCCGTTGCATGTCGGCCACACACGCGGCGCGGTTTTCGGTGATGCGCTGGCCAGTTTGCTGGCCTATTCCGGCCATGATGTGACCCGTGAATATTACATCAACGATGGCGGTGCGCAGGTCGATGTGCTCGCCCGGTCAGTTTATTTGCGCTACCTGGAGGCCCATGGTCAGGAGGTCGCATTCGAGGACGGCACCTATCCCGGTGACTATCTGATCCCGGTCGGCGAGGCGCTGAAGGAAAAGGTCGGCGACGACTACCTCGACAAGGGCGAGCAATACTGGCTCACCGATGTGCGTGAATTCGCCACCGAAAAGATGATGGATCTGATCCGCCATGACCTCGCGCTGTTGGGCGTCGAGATGGATGTGTTTTATTCAGAGAAGTCGCTCTACGGCACCGGCCGGATCGAAGCCGCCATTCAGGAGCTGGACGACAAGGGCCTGATCTATGAGGGGGTGTTGGAGCCGCCAAAAGGCAAGAAGCCCGAAGATTGGGAACCGCGCGAACAGACCCTTTTCAAATCCACCGAACATGGCGATGATGTCGACCGTCCGGTCAAGAAATCCGATGGGGCATGGACCTATTTCGCGCCCGACATCGCATATCATTATGATAAGGTTTCCAGAGGCTTCGACGGCCTGATTGATGTGTTTGGTGCGGATCACGGCGGCTATGTCAAACGGATGAAGGCGGCTGTGTCTGCGCTGTCCGATGGCAAGACGCCATTGGATATCAAGCTGACGCAGCTGGTCAAATTGTACAAAAACGGCCAGCCGTTCAAAATGTCCAAGCGGGCCGGAACCTTTGTCACGCTGGCCGATGTGGTCGAACAGGTTGGCCCCGATGTGACCCGGTTTGTGATGCTGACGCGCAAGAATGATGCGCCCTTGGATTTCGATTTTGACAAGGTGCTGGAACAATCGCGCGAGAACCCGGTTTTCTATGTGCAATATGCCAACGCCCGGGTGCATTCGGTGCTGCGCAAGGCGCGGGATGCGGGGTTGGATGTGTCCGACGCGGCATTGCAGGGCGCGGATCTGGGCCGCAACGGGCATGAAGCCGAATTGGCCGTGGCCAAAAAACTGGCCGAATGGCCCCGGTTGATCGAAATTGCCGCCCGCACGCATGAGCCGCATCGCGTGGCATTCTATCTCTATGAACTCGCTGGTGAATTCCACACATTGTGGAACCGGGGCAACGAAGTGCCGGAGCTGCGGTTTTTGCAGGATGGCGATGATGCCGCAAGTTTGGCAAAAATTGCACTGGCGCGGTCTGTGTCGGTTGTTATTTCCGCCGGTCTTGGTATCTTGGGTGTGACCCCAGTGGAAGAGATGCGCTAAGACACTCTCTCTGCCGGGCATAGAGCAGACAAATGGCACACCCGGTGGCACGTATCACCGGGGGCAGAGAGGCGAAAATGGCAGATGTTCAATGGTCCGGCACTCCTGTGGGGTACGGCAGAGACGACACATATCATTCATCCAATCCGCAATCTGCGGGACCACAGGGGCAAACCCACCAGGCGCATTCTGGCCCGGAGCCGTTTGACCCGGGTCAATATGGCCAGGGTCAATATGGTCGGGGCCAATACGATCAGCACGCCCTGAATCAGGGACATTATGGCCAGGACCAATCAGAGACTGGTGAGCCGGGCGCGCCTCAGGCCGATCTGGCCCAGTCCGGCAAGGGCATGGGTGGCTATGTCAATGTGGCGGGCGCGGTTGTGTCGCTGGCGCTTCTGGTTGGGGTCGGTGTTTGGGGCTATCAGCTTCTGGTGCGTGATGTGACCGGTGTGCCGGTTGTGCGTGCCTCGGATGGACCATGGCGCGTTGCACCCGAAGATCCCGGCGGCAGCCGTGCCGATCATCAGGGGCTGGCCGTGAATGAAGTTGCCGGTCTTGGCACGGCCTCTGGTCCGGTGGAACAGGTCGCGCTGGCGCCCAATTCCGTCGGGCTTCAGGACGAAGATGTGGCCAGCTTGAAACTCAATACGCTGTCGACCCGCGAGGGCGGCGCCGCAATGCCGACCATGGCCAGCAGCCGCGCGACCTTTGGTGCCTCGGACCAGGGTGTGACCCAGCGCAATTTTGTGCCGGGGTCGGTAACTCCAAGTGCCGTGACAACGGGTGGCGTGACGCAAACCTCGGTGACACCGCGCGGGGTCACCCCGCGGAATGTGCCCGTGGCGGTCAATCCCCTGCCTGCGCCGACCAATACGGCGGGCGGCATCATGACCAACCGGGTGGACACCAGCGGCCAGCGGCAACCGATTTCCAATGCCACCATTCAGGCATTGGCGGATCAAATCGCAGCCGATGTAAAGCCCTTTGGCACCACGACGACGCCAACGACCCCCGCGCCGATGGTTGTGGCCTCGGTCAAGCCGATCGAAACCGCCGTTTCCACAATCGACGGCCCCGGTGTGCGCCGGTCCTTGCGTCCGCGCACGCGCCCGTCGCAATTGGTGAAAACCTCGCTGGCCTCGCCGGTGGCGGCGGCCCCGACTGCGCAAGCCGCAACAGCCACAACCGCCGAAATCAATGCCGCGACCCTTCCCGCAGGTACACGTTTGGTGCAATTGGGCGCCTATGACAGCGCCGCGATTGCGCAATCGGAATGGGGCCGGATTTCCGGCCGCTTCAATAGCTTTTTCGATGGCAAAAGCCGCGTGATCCAACGGGCGGAAAGCGGCGGGCGCACCTTCTACCGGCTGCGTGCGCATGGGTTTGACGATCTGGCGGATGCCCGTCGCTTCTGTGCCGCACTGGTGGCGGAACGGACCGATTGTATTCCGGTCATCACCAAATGACAGCCCGCGCCGCGATATTCGCCCCGCGCGGGACGAAACTGACCGGTGCGGAAAAAGCGTTTTTTCGTGAGGCCGATCCTTGGGGGTTTATCCTTTTTGCCCGCAATATCGGCTCCGCAGATCAAATCCGGGCTCTTTGTGCGGATTTGCGCGATACCTTGGGCCGCGATGCGCCGATCCTGATTGATCAGGAGGGCGGTCGCGTCCAACGCATTTTGCCGCCGCTTGCAACCCGCTGGAAACCGCCGCTGGACGATGTGATCCGGCTGGGGGACAAGGCCGATCGCGGCATGTATCTGCGCGCACGGATCATTGCCGCAGAATTGCGCAGTTTCGGCATTGATGTGAATTGCATCCCGACGCTTGATGTGGCGGATGAATTCACCCACCGTTTTCTGCGCAACCGCTGTTATGGCGAAACCCCGGATCAGGTCACAACAGTTGGGCGTGCGGTGGCCACGGGCCTGCTTGAGGGCGGGGTGTTGCCGGTGGTGAAACACATGCCGGGCCATGGTCGGGGCAGGGTGGACAGCCATCTGGAACTGCCGTTCACTCAGGCGCGGGTCGACGAATTGCGCAGCGTGGATTTCGTGCCATTTTCGGCTTTGGCCGATCTGCCGCTGGGCATGACAGCCCATATGATATTCGAGGCCGTGGACCCCTATTTCCCCGCGACGCAATCCGGAGCGATGATCAATCTGATCCGCGAGGAACTGGGCTTTGCCGGGCTTCTGATGACCGACGATATTTCGATGCAGGCGCTCAGCGGCACGCCCGGTGAACGCGCCAGCGCGGCGATGGCGGCGGGCTGTGATGTGGTGTTGCATTGCAACGGCGATCTGACGGAAATGGCCCAGGTGGCAGAGGCCGCCGGCACATTGGGCGAGGGGGCCGCACTGCGCGCCTCGGCGGCGCTTGCCCTGCGCGATGGGACCAGCGAGGTTGACACCAAAGAGCTGCAAGCGCAGTTTGAGATGCTGTTGGCCGGACCGTAAGGCACATGAACGACACGATCCCCTTTGATAACGATCCTCTGCCACAGGCGGAGCCGCAAAGCGTGGCTGACCGTCTTGCGGCGGAGGCATTGATCGTTGATGTTGATGGTTTCGAGGGGCCGCTGGATCTGTTGTTGACGCTGTCGCGTACGCAGAAAGTCGATTTGCGCAAGATCTCGGTGCTCGATCTGGCGCGGCAATACCTTGGCTTTGTTGAAAAAGCCAAAGAACTTCGAATCGAATTGGCGGCGGATTATTTGGTGATGGCGGCCTGGCTCGCCTTTCTGAAATCCCGCCTGCTGCTGCCGCCCGATCCAACCGAAGACGGCCCCTCTGGCGAGGATCTGGCCGCGCATCTGGCGTTTCAGCTGGAGCGGCTTCAGGCGATGCGCAATGCGGCAGCCCAGTTGATGGCGCGCAACCGGTTGGGGCGCGATATCTTTGTCCGTGGTTTGCCGGAAACCGTGGAACGGGTGAAATCGGTCACCTATACCGCGACATTGTTGGACCTGATGCAGGGGTATGCCCGCATCCGCACCCGCGATGAATTCCGCCCCTTTGTGATGGACCGCGAATCCGTGTTCACCATGGAGCAGGCGCTGGAACGCATGCGCGGTTTGATCGGATTTGCCGGGGCATGGACCGACATTTCGGTCTATCTGCCTGAGGGCTGGGACAACGATCCGGTGCGCCGACGCTCTGCCACGGCGGCGACCTTTGCGGCCTCGTTGCAATTGGTCAAAGAGGGCAAGGCCGAGCTGCGCCAACCGGGGACATTTGAGGCGATCGAGCTGCGCCGGATCACGGAAGACTAGATGAACGACAACGCAGAACATATTGGCAAAGAGGAGAAAAGCCTCTTTGCGGCCCCGCCCATGGGCGAACAGGAACGTATGGTCGAAGCGGTGCTTTTTGCCAGCGCCGAACCGGTTACGGTGCGCGATCTTGAGGCCCGGATGCCACATGGCTGTGACGCGGCAGAGGCGCTGGTGCATCTGCGCAAACGCTATGAAGGGCGCGGCGTGCGGGTGATGCGCGTTGGCGATGCCTGGGCGATGCGCACGGCGGCCGATCTGTCGTTTCTGATGCAGAAAGAGACCGTCGAAACCCGGAAATTGTCGCGCGCCGCCATCGAAACACTGGCAATCATCGCCTATCATCAACCGGTGACCCGCGCCGAGATCGAGGAAATTCGCGGTGTCGCGGTGTCACGCGGCACGGTGGACCAATTGCTTGAGATGGAGTGGATCCGCTTTGGCCGCCGCCGGATGACGCCGGGGCGACCGGTGACATTTGTGGTGACAGAGACATTCCTGGATCATTTCGGGTTGGAAAACGCCCGCGATTTGCCGGGGCTCAAAGAGCTGCGTCAGGCCGGATTGCTGGAGAATCGACCGCTGCCTGGCACGCCGCAATTTGGCGATGGCGAAGACGAACCAGAAGCGGATGCAGGCCAAAGCGAGTTGTTCGAGGATTAACCTTCACGCGCCCAGACTGCATCGCTTTCCAAAAAATTCATGATTGGCCCTTATAATGCGCGTCAAAAAGCACAGGAGAGCAGGGCGATGAATTCCAACCAACTGATCAACATGGTGATGCGTCTGTTTTTGCGCAAAGCAGTGAGCAAAGGCATCGACGCCGGGATTGACCGGTTTTCCAAAGGCCGTGAGGGGCGAAAAGAGCCAGCAGAGAAGCCGGATCAACATCACGCGATGGATGCGCAAGACACCGAACATGCGGCGCCTTCGCCCCAGTCGTCTGACGCGCCCCAGTCCAAGGAAGAGGTGCGCAAGGCCCGGCAAGAAAAACAGCAGATTCGCCAGGCGCGGCAGGCCAAACAGGCCATTCGTGCCGCCCGACGCGCATCGCGGATGTAGTGGTAATTCGCCCTAGCGGAAGTGTTTGGACAGCTTCAAACCCTGTCCCTGGTAGTTGGATTTCAGCCCGTCACCATAAAGCACATCTGGTCGGGTGCTCATCCGTTCATAGACCAAGCGTCCCACGATCTGGCCGTGTTCCAGCACAAAAGGCGCTTCGTGACACCGGACCTCCAGCACGCCGCGCGCACCAGCCCCACCAGCGGCGTCATGGCCGAAACCGGGATCGAAGAAGCCGGCGTAATGGACGCGAAATTCGCCAACCATGGCGATATAGGGGGCCATTTCTGCGGCGTAATCCGGCGGGATATGCACGGCTTCGCGACTGACAAGGATGTAGAACGCACCGGGGTCCAGAATCAATTGTCCGGCGTCGCTGTGCAATTCTTCCCAGAATTCGCTGGGCTCGTATTGCCCGATTTTGTCGAGGTCGATCACCCCGGTATGGGGCTTGGCGCGATAGCCTACCAAGGTTCCCGACGCGGGCTTTAGATCGACCGAAAACCCAAGTCCGGCATCAATTACCGCAGCACTGTCGACCAAGGGTGTGGCGTCATGCAACGCGCGCAGTGCCACGTCATCAAGCACCGCCTGACCACGGCGAAAACGGATCTGGTTCAGCCGCATGCCCGGCCGCACCAATACGGAAAAGGAGCGCGGGCAAATCTCTGCGAACAGCGGCCCGTCGTACCCGTCGGGGATACGGTCGAATTCCGTGCCTTGATCGGTGATTGTACGGGTCAACAGATCGAGCCGCCCGGTCGAGCTTTTGGCATTGGCCACGGCCTGGACCCCGGCGGGCAGTGCCAGTGATTCCATCAAAGGCACCACATATACCGCGCCTTTTTCCAGCACGGCGCCCTGGCTCAGATCAATGCGATGCATTTCGAATTCGCTCAGCCGGTCCGCCACGCTGCGGCCCTTGCCGGTGAGAAAAGAAGCGCGCACACGATAGGCCACGGAGCCAAGCCGCAGGTCAAGACTGGCGGGTTGAATCTGGGCATCAATGATTTCTGGCGTGCCTTGCAGGGCACCGCTGGAAATCAGATCGCGAATTTGCTGGCTGGCAAGAACACCGGTCATACTGGCCCTCCGGGGCAGGGTTTCAGGTGACGCGCCACACAGAGGTGGTCATCTTGGGGGAGGAGTAAATGGTCGGGCTAGCAGGACTCGAACCTGCGACCTTCCGTCCCCCAGACGGACGCGCTACCAGGCTGCGCCATAGCCCGACTGGAGTGTCTTCTTACCGGTTTTGGGCGGGGGGGCAAGAGCAAACTTTGACGAATTTCGCGACACAGTCGATTGCGGAAAATAAACTTTGGAAATTGCCCGTGGTTCCGCCCGTTTCCGGGCGGTTTCAGGTCAGATCTTGGCGAATTACTGTTTTGAATCAGCGCGCGGCCTGGCTCATCCGGCGGTGATGGGCACGCACCCGAATGATCAGGGTTTCCACCTGTTCCGCCGAGAGGCCCAGTTCGCGGGTCTTTGCATCGGTCAACAGGGTCAGAAGGCCGGGATCGGCGTGAATGTCGTGATCCGAGGGGTCGGGCGGCGTGACGATATTTGCCGGCTTTGGACCATCCGCCGCGGTATCGGACGGAATGGTGTCGGCAGATGCGACTTCGGGTTCGGGGGTGACCTCTGGCTCGATGTCATCACCGTCACGTTCAGCGACGTCAGAGATGGGCTCTGGTTTCGCTGGCGGCGTAAGGGGGGCAGCACGGGCAGCACTGGGCCAGAATCGGCTTGCTCGGTGGCCTCGGAGGTGGGTTCGAAATCGGTCTCTAAATCGGCCTCAAGGTCGGCTTCGGCCAAAACCTCAGGTTCGTCAGGCGGAGCTTCAGAAGTGTGAGCTTCACCAGCGGGCAGAGCCTCTGCGGCGCTCTCTGATTCTGGAGCAGTGTCCTCTTCGGCCAGCCGTTCGGACAGCGGTTTCTGAACGAAATCCGGCAAATCATCAGCGGCCGCGTTTACAGTTGCAGGTTCAGATTCAGATTCTGGGGCAACCGGTTGATCAGGCTCCGAAAATTCGCTTTCCAAGGGGGCGGAAGCCGCCGAAGACGCGTCTGTTTGTGCGGTCTCTGGCTCCGGCTCAACCGCTTTCGGTTCATGATCAATTGGATCACTTTCAACCGGCTCCTCGGTCGAAGACGCGTCTTCCTCTGCCACAAGCTGCGCCTCTGGCTCTGCAACCAAATCCTCCAGCGGCAGATCATCGGTTTGCTCTGCCGTGGCGGGTGGGCCTGAGGGAGCAAAAAAATTGTCCTGGTCTTCGTCATCGGTGTCGTCGAACAAATCGGCGATCGTCGCGTCCTGGCGACCAGAGGGGGCAGTTTGTTTTGTCGTCTCGACAGCCTGCTCCGGGGTCTCATCGACTGGCTGCGCCGTTTCGACAGCGGGCGCGTCGTCAGAGCCGCGTTCGGCAAATTCCAGCACCTGACCAGTGGTCGGCTCTGGCGGGGGCATTGGCGATGCAAGCGTGGCGTCGACGGTGACCGGCGGCTCGATAATCTTTGAGAGATCCTCGTCCAGCGGCGGCGACATCGCGGCGACATGTTTGATGCCCTGTTCGCGCAGGATTTTCTGCACGCCCTTGATGGTCATGCCATCGTCGTGCAACAGTTTCTTGATACCACCAATCAGGGTCATGTCGGCAGGGCGGTAATACCGCCGACCGCCGGCACGTTTTACCGGTTTGACCTGACTGAATTTGCTCTCCCAAAACCGCAACACATGTGCGGGGGTGTTCAGCCAATCGGCAACTTCCGAAATGGTGCGAAATGCATCGGCGGATTTACTGGGCATCGCGCCGTGCCTACCTAGGACCGGTTGCCAGCCGCAACGCGATCTTTCATCAGATGCGAGGGACGAAAGGTCAAAACCCGGCGGGGTTCGATTGGAACTTCCTGACCGGTCTTGGGGTTGCGGCCCACACGCGCCGCTTTTTCGCGCACAGAGAAGGTGCCGAAAGAGGAAATCTTGACCTGTTCGCCGGCAACCAGGGAATCCGACATGACGGTCAGAACCCGTTCCACAAGCTCCGCAATTCATTCCGCGAAAGACCGACTTCGCGAAACACCGCTTCGCTAAGGTCCATACGTGTCAGAGTCTTCTCGCCCATCCGTTCCATCTCCTGATTTTGAGACAGCTTAGGCAGGTCAGCAATTCCGAGTCAACTAAAAGGACATTAGCAATGGGCGTAAAGCGATTGAAAATCCGGCATTTACCAGCGCAGAACCACCGCGCCCCATGCCAAACCGCCGCCAATCGCCTCGGTCACGATCAGATCACCGGGTTTGATCTGGCCCCGTTGCACACCCACCGACAGCGCGAGGGGAATCGATGCAGCCGAGGTATTGCCGTGGTCCTGGACGGTCACAACCACCTTGTCCATCGACAGGCCCATCTTCTTGGCCGTGCCTTGGATGATGCGGATATTGGCCTGATGGGGCACGATCCAATCGACATCTTCGGCGGTAACACCGGCGCGGTCCATCGCGGTTGTTGCGGTTTGGGCCAGCTTTTCGATGGCGTGGCGGAACACCTCTTTGCCCTGCATGCGCAGATGGCCGGTGCTGTTGGTCGACACGCCGCCGTCCACATAAAGAATGTCTTTGTGGCGGCCGTCGGAATTCAGATCCGTTGACAGGATTCCACGGTCGTCCGCGGTGCCCTGGCCCTCTTGCGCCTCTAGTATCAGCGCGCCGGCCCCGTCGCCGAACAACACACAGGTGCCCCGGTCGGTCCAATCCATGATCCGGCTGAAGGTTTCCGCGCCAATCACCAGCACGCGCCGTGCCTGACCCGACAGAACCAACGCATTGGCATTGGTCAGCGCATAGGCAAACCCGGCGCAAACCGCCTGAAGATCAAAGGCAAAGCCGCTGGTCATGCCAAGATTGGCCTGCACCATGGTGGCCGCCGATGGAAAGGTCAGATCGGCAGTAGAGGTCGCCAGAACAATAGCATCAATGTCATTGCCGGTCAGCCCGGCATTGGCCAGCGCCGCTTGCGCGGCCTTGGTTGCCAGATCGGATGTTGTTTCACCTTCGGCGGCGAAATGGCGACGTTCAATGCCAGAGCGCGACCGAATCCATTCATCAGAGGTGTCCAGCGTCGCTTCAAATTCAGCGTTTTCGACAATCTTTTCCGGCAGGTAGTGACCCACGCCAATAACCACAGCGCGTCGTGTCATGTATCGCCTCCGGGGATCTTACGATTGCCCAATTTTGAATTTGTGTTGATGTCGGTTTCGGCCTTGTCCGACGCTTTGTCAGACGGACCGTCGTTGGTCTTGGTGGCGTTTTTGTCCGCGACCAGGGCCGCCGCCGCTATGCGCGCGGCCACACGTTCGGAAAACCCGGTGCGGGCCAGTTGGAACGCCAGCTTGACCGCCGCGCTGACCGCCATCGCATCCGCAGAGCCATGCGATTTCACCACGGTGCCGTTCAGGCCCAGGAACACGCCGCCATTCACCCGCCGCGGATCAATCCGCTTTTGCAGACGTTTGAGCGAGGGCAGGGCAAGCAGCGCCGCCAAGCGCGACAATGGCGTGTATTTGAACGCCTCGCGCAGAAGTTCGCCAATCAGACTGGCGGTGCCTTCGCCGGTTTTCAGCGCGATATTGCCGGTAAAGCCGTCGGTGACAATCACATCTGCCCGACTGCCCGGAATATCGCCGCCTTCGACAAAACCGACAAATTCAAACCGGGCGTCATGGGCATGGGCGCGGATCAGATCATGCGCCTCTTTCAGCTCTTGCCGACCTTTGTGTTCTTCGGTGCCAACGTTCAAAAGGCCGACCCGTGGCGGATCGACCTCCAGCCCGTTGCGGGCATAAGACGCGCCCATCAGGGCGTATTGCAGCAAATCATGCGCGTCGGCACGAACATCGGCGCCCACATCCAGCATCACGTTGAACCCCTGCGGGTTCCGTGACGGCCAGAGCACGCCAATCGCCGGACGGTTGACGCCCGGGATCTTGCGCAGACGCACCATGGCCAACGCCATCAAGGCGCCGGTATTGCCACAGGATACTGCAACGGTGGCATCGCCTGCGCGCACGGCCTCTAGTGCCGACCACATTGACGTGCCTTGACCCCGGCGCATGACCTGGCTTGGCTTGTCGTGCATCGACACAACGCCCTGGGCATCACGAATCTCGCATCGACCGCGCAGATATTTGCGTCGCTCAACCAAAGGCCGCAACTGTTCCTCTGGCCCATGCAGGATGAAGGACAGTTCCGGGTTCTTCTTTGCAGAGCGCTCGATACCCGCGACGACAGGGCCGGGACCACTGTCCCCGCCCATCGCATCGATCGACAACACAATTGTGTTGTCAGAGCCCGTTTGGGCCCCGGTCGCTGCCGCTGTCTGATTGTGGGGCGCGGTCATGACGGGACCTTGCTTGCGAAAGCTCAGGCTGCGTCTTCGTCCAGCTCGATCTCGTCGGCGATCGCCACAACTTCGCGTTCTGCGTAGTGGCCGCAGGACGGGCAGACGTGGTGCGGGCGCTTCAGCTCTCCGCAGTTGTCGCATTCATTTGGATTTGCAGCGACCAGGGCATCGTGCGCACGACGGTTGTTGCGGCGCGATTTGGACACTTTATTCTGCTGAACAGCCATGGCTCAATCTCTAGTCTTGTCTATGGGGCGCAAAGGCGCGCCCGCGGTTTCGGGTGGTTCCGGGCAGATACGCGCACATGAGTGGTATATACAACCCCAAATCTCTCAGAGGGCGCGAAAATACGAATTTCATGCCCCGTTGCAAGCGATTCCTTTGAAAGGACAGGTTAGCTGTCTTCCTCTTGGGCGCCCAATTGTTTCTTCAGGGCGGCAAGACCGGCAAAGGGTTTGGTGTCTTCGTCGCGCATCGCCTGTTTGCCGGGTTCGGTGATATTGGTTTCCCCCAGGGGCGGGGCATCGGGCGCGCGGGGGTAATCCGGGATCGCCAGCGCCAGCGCCTCGATCATGGCATCCCAAAGGCTGATGGTGGTGCCAAGCTCCTCTGAGGTGACATCTTCGGGCATTTCGGTTTCCGCA
The DNA here is from genome assembly GCF_022867865.1 of Phaeobacter sp. J2-8. Lineage (GTDB taxonomy): Bacteria > Pseudomonadota > Alphaproteobacteria > Rhodobacterales > Rhodobacteraceae > Marinovum. The sequence goes on from NZ_JALIEC010000002.1 coordinate 67,419, forward strand.
CCCAATTCTTCGACATCGTGCCAATTGGCAATGAAACGCCGCTCTACTTCGGTATCCAGCCGCGTTGTGACCGGGTCCAGCGTCTGAACGCAGGGTTGGATCACCGTCGCCCCCAATTTGGCATGAAGCACAAAATCGCGTTTGCCCGCGCCTTTGACCTCGCCGGAAAAGCGCAGTTTGCGCAGACTGCTGACCCCAAGCTCTGTGGCCAGGAGACGGCGCTCCGGCTCTGTGGGGGTGATTTCGAACCGATGAGCACGGTTCTGTGGCAAAGATGCGACGAGCAACATATGCGGCGAATTTTCGTTGTGATGAGCCATAACCGGAAACGCATCCTTTCTTGAACCACGGGCCAACCTTCTGTAAGCGGGATAAAAGTCAGCCGAGAGCAAAGCAAGAGGGCAAGAATGACAGGCAAAATGAAAAGCAGGCGTATCTTCCTTGCTTTGACCTGTGCCGCAGCGCTTTCGGCATGTGTGGCACAATTCCGCAACCACGGCTATTTGCCGACCGATGACGAGCTCGCCAATGTGATTGTGGGCGTCGACAGCCGTGACAGCGTGGCCGAATCCATCGGCCTGCCGGGCACCAGCGGCGTTTTGAATGCCGGCAATTATTATTATATCGGCAGCCGGGTGCGGCACTATGGTGCGCGTGCGCCGCAAATCATCGAACGCCAGATCGTTGCGGTGGAATTTGATTCCGCCGGCGTGGTGAGCAATATTTCGCGGTACGGGCTGGAAGATGGCCGTGTCGTGACCCTGACGCGCCGGGTGACCAAATCCGGCGATGGCGATATCGGCTTTGTGCGCCAGCTGTTTGGCAATATCGGTGGGCTGAACCTGGGTCAGATCGGCGGCGGCTGACACAACCCTACGGTCAAATTGCGGTCCTGGATACCTTCGTGTGCGCGGCCGCGCCCCGAAATGGGGTGTGTTTTCCCTGTGCAACACGTGACGTTACGTTCTGTACCCGTTTGAGCCGGGGTCATCGCATCGTCACACTTGTCTGACAGCAGTCGCGCCAACATAGTCAAGTGATCCGGCTGAGGGCGATTCCGATGAAGGTACTGAACAGACCGCGTTATCAATCGCGCATTGCCGCGAGCCCGGCTGATGTAGAATCGGCCCAGGCGCTGCGCCATTTGGCGTTTCGCGGTGTGCCGGGGCTGGACGCGGATGATTATGACGCGATCTGTAGCCATATTCTGGTCGAGGATCAGCGCGATGGCCGGTTGGTCTGCTGTTTTCGCATTTTGCCGCTGACCGGCGGCTGTGACATCGCGAAATCCTATTCCGCGCAATATTACGAATTATCCGCACTGGCAGAATATCAGGGCCGCATGGTCGAGATGGGCCGTTTCTGTGTCCACCCAGAGGTGCGCGATGCGGATGTGCTGCGTGTGGCCTGGGGCGCGATGACCGGCTATGTCGATGACAATGCAGTGGAATTGCTGTTTGGCTGCGCATCGTTTCAGGGCACCGAGGCGCGGGACTATTATGATGCCTTTGCCATGTTGAAGGAACGCCACCTGGGCCCGAAACGCTGGCTGCCCAAGGTCAAGGCGCCGAATGTGTTTCGGTTTGCCGCCCGTCTGCGGCGCAAGCCCGACATGAAGCTGGCGATGCGGCGGATGCCGCCGCTGCTGCGCACCTATCTGATGATGGGGGGCTGGGTCAGTGATCATGCGGTGGTCGACCGGCAGATGAACACCCTGCATGTCTTCACCGGGGTCGAAATCGGGCTGATTCCACCGGCGCGCAAGAAATTGCTGCGGGCGGTGGCGCAATAGTTCAGGGTGCAGAGAGGGGGCCAGCCCCCTCAAACCCCCGGGATATTTCGGGTCAGATGAAACAAGGAGCGGGCCGTTGGATGCGCGCGCCACTTGACCTTCCTTCTGTGCCTGTCTAGCTGCGCAGCATGGCACAGATACCTCTTTTACAACTCTCCGATATTTCCCTGACCTTTGGCGGCGATCCGGTGTTCGACACGCTGGACCTTGTGGTGCAGGAACGCGACCGTGTGGCGCTTGTCGGGCGCAATGGGTCGGGCAAATCGACCCTGATGAAGGTCATGGCCGGGCTGGTTGAGCCGGACCGTGGCACGCGGGTTGTGCCGCCGGGCGTTTCGGTCGGCTATATGGAACAGGAGCCGGATTTGTCGGGGTTTGCCACGCTGGGCGATTTCGCCACCAGCGCGCTGGACCCTGGTGAGTTGTACAAGGTGGAACGCGCGGGCGAGGGTTTGAAATTTGATCCTGCGCGCCCGGTCGAGACCGCCAGCGGCGGGGAACGGCGGCGCGCGGCACTGGCCAAATTGATGGCGGAAGCGCCGGATTTGATGCTGCTGGACGAGCCGACAAACCATCTTGATATCGAGGCGATCCGTTGGCTTGAGGGCGAGTTGAAGACCACGCGCCGCGCCTTTGTCTTGATTTCGCACGATCGGGCCTTTTTGAATGAACTTACGCGTGCAACCCTTTGGATTGACCGCGGAATGTCGCGGCGTCAGGAAAAGGGTTTCAGCGATTTCGAGGCCTGGCGCGACAAGATCTGGGAAGAAGAGGATCAAGCGCGTCACAAGTTGAACCGCAAGATCAAATCCGAGGCCCGCTGGGCCGTCGAAGGCATCAGCGCGCGGCGCAAGCGCAACATGGGTCGGGTGCGGGCGTTGGGGGAATTGCGGGCCGAACGATCCGGCCAGATCAAACGCCAGGGCACAGCCGCCATGGCGTTGGAGGCGGGGCCGAAATCCGGCCGCAAGGTGGTGGAAGCGACCGATATTTCAAAGGTTTATGGTGACAAAGTCATCTGCCAGGACTTTTCCTTGCGTATTCAGCGCGGCGATCGGGTGGCCTTTGTCGGGCCCAATGGCGTGGGCAAAACCACCCTGTTGAAGATGCTGATGGGCGAGGAACAGCCGGATCAGGGCACGATTTCCCTGGGCACCAATCTGTTGCCTGCGGTGTTCGATCAGGCACGGGCGCGATTGGATCTCGAGGCGACGCTCTGGGACAATCTGACCGGTGATCCTGAAATGCGGGTGTCGGGCAAGGCGGATCAGATCATGGTGCGCGGCCAGCCGAAACATGTGGTTGGCTACCTGAAGGAATTTCTGTTTGACGAACGTCAGGCCCGTGCGCCGATCCGATCCTTGTCGGGCGGGGAACGGGCGCGGTTGCTGTTGGCCAAGCTTATGGCGCGGGAAAGCAATCTGCTGGTGTTGGATGAACCGACCAACGATCTGGATGTGGAAACGCTTGATCTGTTGCAGGATTTGTTGGCGGACTATGACGGCACGGTGCTGTTGGTCAGCCACGACCGGGACTTCCTGGATCGGGTGGCGGCGACCACAATCGCGATGGAGGGCGATGGGCGCGTTGTGGCCTATGCCGGCGGGTGGAGCGATTACCAAAGCCAGCGACAGCCCGTAGAAACACCGGAAAAAGACGTTGCGACATCGGCGTCGAAACCGAAGGCGAAACAGGAAAAAGCCACGCAATCCGGTCTGAGCTTTACCGAGAAACATCGGTTGGAGGCTTTGCCCGGAGTGATTGAGCGGTTGGAGGCTGAGATCGGCAAGTTGGAACAGCTTTTGGCCGATCCCGCGCTGTTCACCCGTGAGCCGGTGAAATTCAAGAAAGCGACCGAAGCCTTGGTCGAGCGTCAGACAAAACTGGCCGCTGCAGAAGAAGATTGGTTGACGCTGGAGGAAAAAGCCGGGTAAAGGCCGCTAGGACGTTTCGTTTTTGCGGCCAAATCCCAACAATCGCGACAGGAATGTCAGCTCCAGCACGGTGAGCAGAATACGCAGGACATGGTGCAGGGAGACCAGCGCCGGGCTGGCGGCCAGGCTGAGGGCGATGATCGACATTTCGGTGACGCCGCCGGGGGCCAGGCTGATCAGCAGAACCAGAAAAGACAGGCCGGTTATCTGTTGCAGGACAAGCGCAATCGCCGCCCCCAGCATCAGCATATAGCCGACAGAAACCACGGCCAGCCAGACAGAGCGTTGCAGCAACCGGGCGGTAATCCCCTTGAACCGCAGGCCGAGGCTGGCACCGACCACAACCTGGGCCGTCGCAATCAGCCAAAACGGCACATGCAGGTCGACAAATCCGGTCAAGGTCAGCCCGCCCGTCAGAAACAAGGGCCCGATCAATTGCCCCGCCGGCAGTTTGATCACACGCGCGATTGTCAGGCCGATGCCGCCTGCGGCAATCACCAACAACAGTTCGGTCCAGTTGAAACCATCGGTCGCGGCGATCGGAGTGTCGGGCAGGGCGCAGGCCGCGCTGCCCACAGGATGGCCCAGCCACAGCGAAAGCCCGGCAGGCACCATGGTGACCACCACAATAATGCGCAGAAACTGCTGGATCGTCAGAACGCGGACATCCGCACCAGAGGCTTCGCCCAAAAGAATGCTTTCCATCAACCCGCCGGGGGTGCCGCTGTAAAATGCGGTGGCGCGGTCAAATCCGCCCAAGTGCCGGAAAATCAGAATATTTCCACCATGTGCCAGTCCAATGAACGCCAGCAGCGCGGTCAAGGTATAGGGCAGGTGGGTCATCTGGGTGAGCAGGGTCGGCGTGGCCTGGGTGCCGATCATCACGCCAATCATCGAAATGAACCCGGATCGGACCCAAAGCGGAAATTGGTATGATTTCAACAGGCTATGCTGGGTGGTGCCCACAACAATGGCAGAGCCGACCAGCGCGCCCAGCATCCAGGGCATCGGGATATGCGCCACCCATGCCAATGCGCCGAAAGCGCCGGAAACCAGCAGAAGTCCAATGGTGATGAAAAGGGTGCGCAATGTCATTGGTATGACTATTAGATTGCGTCAGGCAGATTGAAAAGAGTAGGTTTCTTCCGATTTTGGCACCAGTAAGTTCCCCCATGACAACACCGGTTTTTATCGGCTCGCGGATTTATCGCGGCTCTTCTTATGGTCGGCACCATCCGCTGGCGATCGAGCGGGTGCCGGTGGCGATTGATTTGTCGCGCGCATTGGGCTGGTTGCCAAAGACGCAATACCGCGTGTCGCCGCGTGCCAAACCGGCGGCGCTGGCGGCGTTTCACACGCCGGCCTATCTGGCGGCGCTGCAACAGGCCGAGGCGGAACAGCATGTCAGCGATTTTGTGCGCGAACGATTTGGGCTTGGCACCCTGTCCAACCCGGTTTTTGCCGAGATGTTTCGCCTGCGACAGCGGCGGGTGGGTCGTTGCTGGCGGCGGCCTTGTTGCGGGGGGGCGGGGTGATATTCAGCCCCGGTGGCGGCACCCATCACGGGCTTGCGGATCGGGCGGCGGGGTTCTGTTATCTGAATGACCCGGTGCTGGCGCTCCTGGCCTTTCGGGCCCAGGGGCTGCGACGCATTCTTTATATTGATATCGACGCACATCATTGCGACGGGGTCGAAATTGCACTGACCGGCGCGCCGGACGTGCGCATGATTTCGATCCACGAGGCGCGTCGCTGGCCGTTTACCGGCGGTTTTGCGGATCGGGCTGGCGGTGCGGCGCTGAACCTTCCGGTGGATCGCGGGTTCAACGACAGCGAATTCGCGGTGCTGCGGGATCGGGTGATTTTGCCCGCAATCGAACGGCTTAAGCCAGAGGTGATCGTGTTGCAATGCGGGGCCGACGCGGTCGAGGAAGACCCGCTGGCGCGATTGTCGCTGTCCAATAATGCCCATTTTGACATGGTGCGCGCGCTCAAAGATGCGACGCCGCGTCTGCTGGTGTTGGGTGGCGGTGGCTATAACCCCTGGACGGTTGGGCGGCTCTGGGCCGGGGTTTGGGGGGTGTTGAATGGATATGACACGCCCCGGACATTGGCGCCGGAAAGCCAATCTATTTTGGCAGCGCTCCATTGGACCCGGCGGCGCGGCGCGGTGGCGCCTCATATCTGATTGAAACGCTTCGGGACGTCCCCCGCACGGGGCCGGTTCGCGCCGACATCGCCGCATTGGCCGAGGCCGCATCGTCAATTGCAAGATCGTGGGAATGGAGCGGGTAACGAGAATTGAACTCGTAACTTAAGCTTGGGAAGCTCGCGTGATACCTTTTCACCATACCCGCGCTCTGGGGTGGTCAGATAGCCGAAGCGCCGGTGCTCTGCAAGAGGTTGCACAGCAAAAACGCCCCCGAAAGCGGGGGCGTTTGCCTGTTGGTTCGGGAACCTGATCAGCGCGGCAGCAACACGCCATCCAGCACATGGATCACGCCGTTGGATTGCATGACATTGGCCTGTGTCACTTCTTGGGCGTTGCCGCTTTCGTCAAAGATGAAGACGCGATTGCCCGATGTGACCTTGGCCGACAGGGCATCGCCCGACACAGCCGCAAAGTGGTAGAAACCGTCGCTGCTGTTGCGCGCTGCGGCAATGATGTCTTCGGCGGTCCAACGGCCCGCCACCACATGCGAGGTCAGAACCTTGGTCAGCTGGTCCTTGTTTTCCGGTTTCAGCAATGTGTCGACGGTGCCGGCGGGCAGGGCGGCAAAGGCGTCATTGGTCGGGGCAAACACCGTGAACGGGCCTTCGCCCATCAGCGTATCCACCAGGCCGGCGGCCTTCACCGCCGCGACCAGCGTGGTGTGGTCGGCAGAATTGACCGCGTTTTCAACGATGTTCTTGTTGGGAAACATCTTGGCGCCGCCCACCATTGGCACATCGGATTCGGCCATTTCGGCGCCTGCCATTGCGGTTTCGGCCATTGCGGTTTCAGCCATGGCGTCTTTTTCCATTGCGGCTTCTTTGGTTGCGGGCAACAGGACCGTATCAATCACATGGATCACACCGTTGGATTGTTTCACATCGGCAATGGTCACAGTGGCCTCGCGGCCCTGTTCATCGGTCAGCATGATTTTGTCGCCCATATAGGTGGCCTGCAAGGTGCAGCCGCCCAATGTCGGCACCGGATGGGTGCCGCCGTCGTCGTCGATCATGCCCTTGATGGCCATCGACATCGCATCGGCGCCGACAACATGGCAGGTCAGGATCCGGGTCAATTCATCTTTCATGCCGGGGTCCAACAGGGCCTCAACCGTGCCGGCGGGCAGGGCGGCAAAAGCATCATTGGTCGGGGCAAACACCGTGAACGGACCTTCGCCCATCAATGTATCCACCAGGCTGGCGGCCTTCACCGCCGCGACCAGCGTTGTGTGATCGGCAGAATTCACCGCGTTTTCGATGATGTTCTTGTCCGCGAACATCGGCGCGCCGCCCACCATTGGATTGTCGGTTTCGGCATGGCTGGCGGCGAAGGCCGGAAATGCGGTGGTCACGGTTAATGCAGTGGCAATAAGAAAACGGTTCATGTGGTCTCTCCCTTTCATCCGCAGTCCGATGATCGGCGCGGTATGAAAGGAAGTACGGCCTGCCCCGCAAATAGGTTTCAGCTGTTCACAGACATGTGATAATCGCCCGGGACGGCAGGGGCGATCAGCACGGCAAATCAGCTGCGCCGTCTGCGCCGTCTGCGCCCGCCTTCACCTTCGTCGCCGCCGGTATTGAAGCTGACATCCGGCAAGGTGACGATTTTCAACAATTCCGGAAAGGGATCAGTGGCATGCGGGATGGCATTGGCATTGACGAAATGCTCCTGGAACTTCGGCTCGATCGCGGTTTCGACCTTGGTGATCTGGCGCACCACCCGTTCGATTTCCGCCCGCGCCGCAACATTGCACAGCGCGATACGTGCGCCGGTGCCAGGCCGCATTGCCCGCGCTGGTCACCTTGTCCAGCGGCACATCCGGGATCATCCCCAGCACCATGGCGTGCAGGGGCGAGATATGCGCGCCAAAGGCCCCGGCCAGCACCACCCGGTCAACCGTGTCCACACCACGGGTATCCATCAACAGCCGGGCCCCGGCATAAAGTGCGGATTTCGCCAATTGGATGGCGCGGATATCGCCCTGGGTCACGGTGATGCGCGGCCCGCCCTCGGCGCTGGCGTCATGGATCAGATAGGCATGGGTGCGCCCTTCTGGCACCGAGCGTGGCGTGCCAGTTTGCGCGGCAGAGCCAATCAAACCCGACGGATCGAGCAGGCTGGCCAGACGCATTTCGGCCACGGCCTCGATGATACCGGACCCACAGATGCCGGTGATGCCGGTGGCCGCCGTCGCGGTGGCAAACCCATCTTCATTCGACCACAAATCGCAACCGATGACCCGGAACCGCGGCTCCTTGGTCTCCGGGTCAATGCGGATCGCCTCAATCGCGCCGGGGGCGGCACGTTGCCCGGAAGAGATCTGTGCCCCCTCAAACGCCGGGCCGGTGGGCGAGGAACAGGCAAGCACGCGGGATGTATCGCCCAACAGGATCTCGGCATTGGTGCCAACATCGACCATCAGCGCCAGATCTTCTGATTTGCCCGGCTCTTCCGACAGGGCGACCCCGGCGGCATCCGCGCCGACGTGACCGGCGATGCAGGGCAGGATGTAACATTGCGCGCGGGCGTTCAGCACAGACAGCCCAAGATCACGCGCGGGCAGGGTGACGGAATCCGACGTGGCCAGCGCAAAAGGCGCCTGACCCAGTTCCACCGGATCAATTCCCAGCAGTAGGTGATGCATCACAGGATTGCAGACAAAAACCGTCTCGACAATCAGCGCCGGATCAATCCCGGCCTCAGCCGCAATTTCCCCCGCAAGGGTATTCAGTGCATCGCGCACCGCTGCGGTCATCTCGACCTCGCCGCCGGGGTTCATCATCGCATAGGACACCCGGCTCATCAGATCTTCGCCAAAGCGAATTTGCGGGTTCATGATACCCGACGATGTCTTGACCTCGCCGGTTTCCAGATCGGTCAGATGGGCGGCAATCGTGGTCGAACCAAGGTCGACGGCCAGCCCGAACAACCCGGCCTCATGCAGCCCCGGCCAGATGTCGACAATTGAGGATTTCGTCGCCTGATGATCGCGGTGCAACGCCACCGTGACCTTCCAACTGCCCTTGCGCAGAACCTTTTGCAGCTTGGCCAGCAGGGTCACATCGGCGCGAATACCGTCGATTTCCCATTGCGATTTCAATGCCTTTTCCAGCCGTTCGAAATCGCCAGTTGGTTCGTGCATGTCCGGTTCTGCCACCTCGACATAGAACAGCCGCGTGGCCGGATCCATCACGATGTCCCGTGCCGCGGCGGCCTTGCGCACCACTTGTTTGTGGACCTGGCTTTCAGGTGGCACGTCGATGACAACGTCGCTTTGCACCGTCGCCTGACAGCCAAGCCGCCTGCCCGGTTTCAATCCGCGTATCTGGTCGTAGCGTTCTTCGACAGCGTTCCATTCAGACAGCGCATCGGGCGCGACGGTGACGCCATGTTTGGAGAATTCACCAACCCCGGGCGTGATCTGGCATTTCGAACAAATCCCCCGCCCGCCACAAACCGAATCCAGATCGACCCCCAATTGCCGGGCGGCGGTCAGGATCGGCGTGCCAACAGCAAACCGGCCGCGTTTTCCAGACGGGGTGAAGACAACAAGGGGGGATTGCTCGGCCATGGGAATCTCTTTCGCGTTTTTGGCGATCATAGGCTGCCGCGCGGCAAGCGAAAGCCAAACCCGCGCCGGACCCCGCCGCAGTCCCATCTGTAAGACCGCTTACCCCTCGCTGTCCAGCCAGCGCAGGATCTCACCCCGGTTGCCATCCAGATCGGGCGCGGGCGCACGGGTGGTGCGATCTTCCATGCCGGATATTTTGATTGGATTGCCCGCCGCAGTATAGGCATGTCGGCCATTGCGATCGAGGACATCCACCACCATGTTGCGCGCGACGATCTGTGGATCTTTCATCGCTTGTGCCACGTTTTGGATCGGACCGGTCGGAATGCCTGCCGCGGTCAGCCGGGAAATCCAATGGGCACAGGTCTTGTCCAGTGTCACGGCCTCGATCAGGCGTTTCAACAGGCGGGCATTTTCACAGCGCGCCGGATTGGTGGCAAAGCGCGGATCGCCCGCCAACGGCAAATCAAGACAGACACAAAGCCGTTCGAACAAGGCATCATTGCCTGCCGCAATGACAAAAAGCCCGTCAGAGGCGTGAAAGGTTTCAAACGGCGCGATGGATGGGTGGCGTGCGCCGCTGGGTTCGGGCGGGGTGCCGGTTGTGGCCGTTATCGCAATGGCATGTTCCAGAATCGCCATCTGACTGTCCAGCATCGCCACATCAATCTTGCGTCCAAAGCCGGTGTTTTCCCGGTCGTAAATCGCCGCCAACACCCCTTGGGTCAGGTACATGCCCGCGACAATGTCGCCAATCGAGGCCCCGACGCGCACCGGTTCCCGACCTTTTTCGCCGGTAATCGACATCACACCGCCCCGGGCCTGGACCACCATGTCATAGGCCGGGCGTTTGGCGTCCGGCCCGGTCTGGCCAAACCCCGAGACGGAGCCATAGATCAACCTCGGAAAGGTCTTGTGCAGCGCGTCCCAACCATATCCCAGGCGATCCATCACGCCGGGGCGGAAATTTTCGACCAGAACATCGGCGCGGGCCAGCAGCCGGTCGAAAATGACCCGGTCCTTTTCCGCCTTGAGGTCAAGCGCGATGCTTTTCTTGGAATGGTTGATCGCAGAAAAATAAGCGCTGCGCCCCGCTTTGAACGGGGGGAAGGCACGGGTGTCATCGCCACCGTCGGGGCGTTCGACCTTGATCACCTTGGCGCCAAGGTCCGCCATGGTCATGGTGGAAAACGGGCCCGCCAAGACATGGGTCAGGTCCAGCACGGTGATGTTTTCAAGTGGCTGCGGCATGTGTGATTCCCGGCTGCGATACATCGTAGTAGCGCGGAAATATGACGTTCATTTCAGCTGTGGTTGCAAGGGGCGCATTTGGGTTTCGCAATGGGCGCGCGGGGGCGCGATCAACATATGCTGTTTTTCCGGTTTCTGCCCGGTTTCTGTTCGGCGGTCCCATCGCCGGTGGTCAGAACAATTCGATGTCACCATGATCGGGTTTGGCGGCCTTGCGTGATGTTTGAAACATTGCGGGCAGGGGCGCGGCATCCCCCATTTCCTCAAGAAAAAGACGTTGTGCCCGTCCGGTGGTTGGCCAGAAACGCAGTTTTCGGCCCAGCTGTCCGCCCAGACATCGGCTGACAACCGGGAAATTTTCCTGTTGCATGAACCATTCGGCAAAGCGGGCATTGGCAAGGCCGATTTCCTTGCCGCTGGAATACATTTTTGCGCCACCAAAAAGTTTCACCTGCAATCGATCCCGCCGCGCGCCGCGATTGATCAAGCCGTTGACCAGCAATTCCATCGCATTGACGCCAAAACGCAGATTGCCGGAACTTTTATGGGTATTCCCCGGCAACAGGAAATGGTTCATCCCGCCAACCAATGCCACCGGATCCCACATGGCGGTCGCGACACAGGATCCAAGGATGGCGGTCATCAACTCATTTGGGTTGTCAGAGAATTTTGTTTCGCCCTGCAACACATTGATGCGGACCACCGGATTGACGGGAAAGCTGGAGTCTGGATCGGTTTTGACCATCACGGAATTCATTCAATCATCTCACTGCTTGCAACATACATCCAAGTTTCTAGGTTGGTCCGGGTTCGTCAAAACTCGTCCCAGCCTTCATCGGCATTGACGGCTTGTTTCACCGGAATGTCCCCGGCGCGGGACCGGGCCGAAAAGGTTAGCATGGGTTCGTGAACTGTTTGGTCCGCTGTCTTGGCGGCGGCTGGCCAGGGGCGCGCGGTTTCGACCCGGGTCATTTCCCGTGTCCAATCTTCGGGATCATTTGGCCGTTTGGCCGCGACTGACGTCTGCCAGTCATCGACGTCCCGCAACCGGAAAGCGCCCAACACCTCGGTCATGCGTTCGGCTTCGTCACTCAAAGATCTGCTGGCGGCAGAGGATTCTTCGATAACGGCGGCGTTTTGCTGTGTGACCCGGTCAAGATTGCCGATGCTTTCCTTGATTTCCGCCAGATTGTTGGCCTGTTCGCGGGATCCGGTTGCGATGCGTGACACCAATTGTGACACATGGTTCACCCCTTCGATGATATCATTCAGGGCCACACCCGCTTTCCCAGCCAAGGCGCTGCCTTGGGTCACCTGCTCACTTGATCGCATGATCAATTCTTTGATTTCATTTGCAGAATCCGACGCGCGTTGGGCAAGTGCGCGCACCTCTGACGCGACAACCGCAAATCCCCGCCCCGCATCGCCGGCCCGTGCGGCTTCAACCCCGGCATTCAAGGCCAGCAAATTGGTCTGAAACGCAATGTCGTCGATCACGCCGATGATATCGGTGATTTGCTGGGAGCTTTCCTCGATGCTTTTCATTGCCGAGACCGTCAGGCCGACAACCTCGCCGCCGGTTTCGGCCTGTCGTTTGTTTTCTGTAATGCGCCGGTCTGCATCGGCCGCATGCTCTGCCGTTTGCTGGACGCTGGCGTTCAATTCTTCGATGGCGGCTGCCGATTCTTCCAATGTTGCCGCCTGCGATTCCGAGCGCTGCGATTGATCTGCGGCCACCTCTGAAATTTCACGGGAAGAATTTCGCACAGTTTCGGCAGTCACAGTCGCCGTTGCCAGGACATCATGCAAATTGTTCAGCAAGCTGTTGAAATTGCGACAGATTGCCAGGTGATCCTCATCAAGGTCAGAAAACTCTGCTTCGTCAATCGGGCAGTCAACTTCGCCCTTGGCCAGTCGGGACAAATGTTCCGCCAGACGGTGAAACATTTTCTGCCGTTGATCCGCCTCTTTTTGACGGGCCTTGCGGTCCATATTCTCCCGGGACAGCGTGTCACGCAGCACCGACAATTCATCCGAGATCTTCCCGATCTCGTCCAGCCGGTCGTTCCCAGGAATTTCAACCTGGTAATGCCCGCGACCAACGGCGCCCATGGCCCCACCAAGCGCAGCAAGCGGGCGTTGCACCATGCGATTGAAAATCAGGACAACAATGATAAGGCCGAAGAATGCGACCAAGGTGCTGAGCACGAGGGCAAAATTCGTTTTTTCGCGGTACCCTGACAACGCGACGTCGTAATCCCGTGCGATGGCGACCACACCCAAAAGGGTCGTGTCGTCGGAGGCAAAAATCGGCACGGCAGAGGCGAAACTGAATCCGCGGGCGCGGGTCTGTGCCGCGCCGCTTTCGCGCGCGGCTGCGGTGGCCTGGGTCAACAGGGACCGAAACTCCGGGTTGGCGATGGTACTGGACGTATAGCTGGACAGGGCTTCGCCGTCGGCATGTTCCACCGTGATCATTGCCAACCCCGGATCTTTGTCGACAACAGGTTGATAGATCTGCGAAATCCGGCTTTCATCCCTGGCCTGCAACGGCGCACTCAGTTGCGCTGCAAGCAATTCCAGCAACAAGGCTTCGGATTTGGCTTCGTGTTGAAGCCCGAGCTCACGTTCATTCCGGGCCACCTGAATGAAGATGACAGTGAAGACCACGACAAATCCCATTGCCATGACCGCCGCCATTTTGGTGCGGATTTTGAACGCCATGGGAAATTTGCGCCATCCTGGCGCAGACCGGAAATTTGACTTGTCTCGTCTTGTCATCGTGATGGTCCGTTGGTGGCCTCAATGGATGGAACCAAATGTCTCAGGATCGTTTCCAATCGAGATCACCGAAACGAAACGGGCGTGGGCCGGTGAAAGCCAGCCAAGTAATTCGCCGGGTCTTGGCCAAGCGGGATTTTGACCAATTGCGGGACGAATATTCTGTCATGGGGCAGGATCGTTGCGATCACCGTCCGGGCAATGCGCAAAAGGCAATTCTGAAACATGGGTGTCTTCCTGTTATGGCCATAATGATGTCAACATTCGGCCATAATGTTTAAGATCACCTGAAATTCAGAGCGTCAGAGAGCGGCTGAAGTGGTTCGGATTTGATCTGCCTTGGCAGAGAGCATTGCCAGGTTGATTTCAGTGGTCTGGTGAAAGGTTTCCAGACGTTCAATAATGCCTTCCAGGCCGCCGTCGGCGTTTTGAATGCGGCCACTTTCAACCCGGCACAGCAGCTTCACGACATTCAAGCCATTGATTCTATGACGTAATTGTCGGCATATGTCGGGAATCCAGCGCGAGGCCAGTTTCGCTTCTGACGTGTAATCCAGGGTCGATTTGCGCAGTCTCTCAATCATGTCCGCCTGTATGGCACAGGCATTTGACTCCGTTTGATCGGAATATTCCGCCAGCAATGCGGTGATTTGTGATTGGAACCTGCCGTGCTGAACAGCTTTGCGCATGCGGCCCAGCGTACCTTTTTGCGGATCACGCAGACGTTCGACCAGCTGATGCATTTCCGAAGCCATGATATCGTAATTCTGGGAAATCGTGCCAAGCGCGCCGCTGGCACCTTCGATCCGACCGGCCATGATCCGCATATTCACCGGTTCGCTGCGCACTTTGTTGAAATCGCGGCTGACTTGCTCCGAAAGCCTTTCGGCGGTGTTCAGAAGATCAATCAGCTCCGACAGGTGGTCCACGTCGCTGCTGGGCGTTTGTCCCGCATGTGAACGTTTCTTGCTTTCGTCGGCCAAGGCCTGATGCATGAATAAATCGTAATCCGCGAAACCGGCCTTGGCCAAACAGGCGACAAAATGGTCCGCGCTTTGCTGGGATGAAAGACCCTGACTTTCCCGATCACACATGTCGCGGTACAGATCCTGGATCATGGCAAGATGGACGGTTTCCGGGCGCAAGCGCCACGACATGAACCCGTCGTCGGTTGCCATGGCTACAGTAAAAGCCCAATAAAATCGGCTATTTGCCGCTTTGTATTTTACATAGGCACAGGCCGGATATCCGTCACGCAACCTTTGCCAATACAGATGGTAAACTCCGCGTGGTGTATCCGAATGGCCAAGGGACCGGTGCTGTGTCCCCAATAGTTGCGGAGCCGAAAGGCCGGAAATGGCGCACAATTGTGGTGATACATAGCGCAGGATTCCGCGGCCATCCGTTGCCGTGGTGAGGATCAGACCGGGCGGCACCATGATCTCGGCATCATCCGACGTGACGCCGGGGGCCGGATGCATGTCGGGCAATTCTGATAGGGGGGCCAATTGGTTCATTCCATGCGCTTTCCTGAGGTTCAAAACAAATCGACGTGGCCGGATGCTGGGTCTGGATCGGGATTCGGTTGCGGCAGGCCAAAAATGCGTTGGTAATGGCCGAGTTTCGCAACCTTTGCCAAAACCTCTGCGTTCAGGCTGACACCGGGGTCCGTCATGCGCGCAATGCTGAACAAGAGCGCCTTCATGTCATCCAAATGCTGGATAAGTCCATCAAATGTCTGTAGATTTTCAATGTCGCCCTGTGAGGTTTCAACAATGGTGCTGGCAAAAACCGTGTGTTCCAGATTTCGGGCAAAATCGGCGAGCTCTCCGACATCCCGTGCCAGGATCTCCAGCACTTCTTTCATCGACCTGTCAGTCATATCTGCGCTCCAATCACCACGTCAAAGCGGGCCGACAACGCGTTCGATACAGGCGCGGAGCTGCGTGGGTTGAAAGGGCTTTTTGATATAATTGTTCATGCCCAACCTCGCGCCATGGTCCAGGATTTCCTGTTCTGCGCGCCCGGTGATCAAAATGAACCCCGTCCGGGCAATGGGTTTGTGGTGGCGGATCGCCTCCAGCAGCTGCAACCCGTTCATCCGAGGCATGTTGAAATCCGAAATCACCAGATGGACCGGGCGAGAGGCGAGGCTCCGCCAGGCAATTTCGCCATCCGCTTCGGTGCGGACATTGCGCACGCCGATTTCTTCCAGTGATTGGGTGATCAACCCGCGACTGGTGGACATGTCATCCACCACAAGAACATGCAGCTTATCCTTCAAGCTCATGGCTTTTCTCCTTTTTTAGCGTCTGCTCCGGCCGGGATGGACCCGACCCTTTGCGGCGGAAAATGCCATTGCCGACTACGTGAAAATCGCCGGTGATCTCCTCTGGAATATGTTCCGAATGGCCGATGAAGATCGCACCACCCGGTGAAATACGGTCGCAAAGCCGCCGCCAAAGCCGCGTCTGAACCTGTTCGTCAAAATAGATCGCAACATTGCGACAAAAAATAACATCGAAATTGCCGGAAATCGGCCAGTCCGCTTTGAGGTTGAGATGGCGGAAGGACACCAATGCACGTGGTCTGTCGCTGACGGACACCATGTTTCCGGTGTTGATGCGCGTGAAATAGGCCGTTGCCTGAGACGCGGGCAGGGGCCGCAATGCGGCAGCGGGATAAATCCCGTCACGCGCCCGCGCCAGCGTGTGGCGGTCAATGTCCGTGGCCAGAATGCGCAGATCGCCGAGGGGATTTCGACCGCCTAGATCCAGACACTGGAAAGCCAGACCATATGCCTCTTCCCCTGAGGAACATCCGGCGGACCATATACGCACACGTCCACCAACACGGGCCCGTGTGATCAGGTCCGGCAAAATTTGCGCCCTGAGATAGTCGAAATGATGGGCTTCGCGGTGAAACTGCGTAGTATTTGTGGTCAGCGCAGAGACAAATTTTTCGCGGGCGGCAAGGTTTTCCGGATTGCTGAGCAATTTACAGAAGGCATCGATACTGGGAATCTTTGTGCCGCGCAGGCATCTTGCCAGTCTCGATGACACCATGGCGCTCTTGCCGACCGGAAGGTGAATGCCGCTCAGGTCGTAAAGCAGGCGCGCGACCTGGCGATAGTTTTCATCAGAAATTTGGTCGTGCGGACCCTGATGATGGATCTTGAGGCTCATGCTACAGGGTCTTGGGCTTGTGGAAAGACCTGATGCACGTCCAGCAACCGCACCAGAGTTTCGTCAATCGTATAGACACCGCGGATATAGGCCTGGGTCCGGGTCGAAGACACATCCGGCGTAGGCAAAAGATCCCTCTCTTTCACCATGAGAATGTCAGACACCGCATCGACAAGAAAACCGACGGTGCGGTCGTCGACACGGGCGATGATAATGACATGACGGGGGCCGGGATCGGTTCGCCCCAGGCCCAATCGCAGCGACAGATCCAGCACAGGAAGGACCGTGCCCCGCAGGTTCATCATCCCGATCACATAATCCGGCGCATGCGGGAGGATGGTGGTTCGGGTCCAACCGCGAATTTCCAGCACATGTGCGATGTCAAAACAAAACGCCTGATCGCCAATGGCAAAGGACACAATTTCCTGGCGGGTGGCGGTGGGCAAAGCGTGGGTTTCAGGCATGGTGGATCACCTTTGTCTGGTCCGGTTCCATGGCGGTGGTCGATAGGCCGCCGCAGGCGGACGCGATCATTTGGTCGGTGTCGACAATCAGGGCGATCTGGCCGTCGCCAAGGATCGTTGCCGCCGCAATCCCCGGAATCTGTTGATAATTCTGTTCCAGCCCTTTGATCACGACCTCGCGTTGATCAATCAACTCATCCACAGCAAGCGCCGTCCGGCGCCCGGAGTTACCCTCGACCAGCAAAAGCGACAGCGTGTTCAGGTCGACCGGCGCCCGGCGATACCCAAGCGCCAGACCAAGGTCGACAATCGGCACCAATTCCGTCCCCATTGTCAGAACCCGATCATCATCGCAGAAACGTTCAATGCGTCCCTGGCCGGGTTGCAGCATTTCACGCAGGGCAAGCGTCGGAACAACCAGCGATTCCCCGGCAACCGTCACAACCATGCCTTCAAGCACCGCAAGCGTCAGCGGCAGCGAAATCGAGATCGCCGTTCCCTGACCCGGCTCTGAATGCAGGGTGACCCGGCCGCCCAGCGATTGAATTTCCGAGCGGACGACATCCATGCCCACCCCACGTCCAGACAGGTTCGACACTTTGGTCGCGGTGGAAAAGCCGGGCCGAAACAGGATGTTGTCGATATCGCTGTCGCTCAGGTCGTCCTCTGGCCGGACCAGCCCCTTGGCCTCGGCGATTTCGCGCACTTTGGGGCGATTGATGCCGGCGCCGTCGTCGCGCAGGGTGATGACAACCCGCCCAGAGCGATGGGCGGCCTCAAGCGTAATGGTGCCACGGTCGTCCTTGCCCAGCGCGCGCCGGATGTCGGTGGTTTCAAGTCCGTGGTCAACCGCATTGCGCACCATATGGGTCAGCGGTTCGACCAACCTTTCGGTCACGGTTTTGTCGACCTCGGTGGCATCCCCCACGGTCACAAGTCGGGCGGATTTCCCTGCTTCGCGGGCCGTTTCGCGGACGGTGCGCGACATGCGCTGGAACAGGCTGCGCACCGGTTGCGCCCGGATGGCCATCACGCTTTCCTGGATGACGCCGGACAATTGTTTGAGTTGGCCCATCGCCTCTTCCACGGTTTTGGACGCGGAATGCGGCAATTCCTTCATGGATTGCCGCAGCATGGATTCGCTGATCACCAATTCGCCGACAAGGTTGATCAACCGGTCGACCCGTTGCAGGTCGACCCGAATGGTGCTGGCGCGGGCGCTGTCTTTGCTGTGGGGGGGATTGCCGGGCGTGGTGTCGGGCAGTGGGGATGGATCGTTCGGGGGCGGGCCGTCGGATGACATCCTGTCGGTGAACAGCGCGCCATTCGTTGGCAAAGGCGGCTCTGAGCGGCTCGACGACGACGATAGTGGCGCGGGCGGGGCAAATTCCAGCAAGGGGGTCGGCGCGGTTTGTTGCGGGGCGTTGGGCGTTGCGTGTTCCGTTATGACCAACGTGCACAGGCCTTCGACGAATTCGAACACCTCATGTATCGCGGCAAGATCCACGCCGTCATCCGGGGTGATGTCGAGATGCCAGACCAGCATCGGAACCCGCCAATCGCCCACGCCCAGCGGTTCAAGACCGGCAATGTCGGCGCGCACCGTCAAATCGCCGAGATCCTCCAAAGCCCGGAACAACAGGGCCGGGTCGTGACCATTGGCATAGAGTTCGGACGTCGGTGCAAAGGACATGCTGATCCCCGGCAAACCAGCAGCAACACCCGCCGCTGGTGCCGCCAGATCGGGTAGATCAGGCAGCGCCGCATTGTCCAATGGGTCAGGCAGGACGGGATCCGCAGGATCGCCAATATCCGGCAGGTCGCCAAGGTCCAGCGGCCCCCCGAAATCCATCGCCAGTGGTACAAAATCCGGCTCTGGCGTGTTCACATCCATTGGCGATCCGCCGACAGATTGGCTCAGCAATTCCAGATCACTCAGGATCGAATCCGCAGTATCAACCGGTATCTCGGTGCCATTGCGCGCCGCATCGACCAGATCGCTCAGATGATCGCCGGCCGTGAACATCAGCGCCAGAGTGTCGGCCGTGACCTGTAACCGTTCCGCACGCAGATCATCCATAACGTTTTCAAATGCATGGGAAAACGCAACCAGGGCATCCAACCCAAAGGCGCCGGCACCGCCTTTTATCGAATGCACAGCCCGAAACATCGCATTTATCGTCTCGGCATCGCCGCTTGCGTCGTCCAGATCGTTCAGGCCCGACGACAGGCTTTCCAGCAGGTCGTCACATTCCTGAAAGAAAAGATCGCGCAACTCGCTCATCCGCAAATCCCCTCAGATAACCAGCCGGTTGATGACGGAAATCAGCTTGTCCTCGTCAAAGGGTTTGACGATCCAGCCGGTGGCACCGGCGGCGCGTGCGCGTTGTTTCAATTGAATGCCGCTTTCCGTGGTCAGCACCAGAATGGGAACCGAGGCACCGGTTGTGCGGGCGCGGGCACCCGAGATGAAGCCAAACCCATCCAGCCGGGGCATATTGATGTCGGTGATCACCAGATCGGGCGCGCAATGATCAAGTTTTTCCAGACCATCCATCCCGTCTTCGGCCAATTCGACCTCAAACCCGGCGCCGGTCAATACGGATTGCAGCATATGGCGGATGGTGCGGGAATCATCGACGGCGAGGATCTTGTGGCTCATGCCAATGCCCCTTTGTCGAGGGGATCACCGGAAAACACCCCGGCGGCAATGCCCAGGGTGGCGAACCCCTGGCACAGACGATCAGACGGATCCGCCAGCACAAAATCCTCTGTGCTGCGGTGCCATTCGATCCGGGCGCGCAGCAAGAGTTCCGCCGCCATGCCGCCAAGAAACTGGACATCCTCAGCCTCAAGCACAAGATCGCGACCGCGCGCCGCGATGATGTCATCCTGTAATTTTTCACAAGCGGCAAAGTCCAGCCGCGCCGCCAATCTCACGGTGACAGGGCCGCTGGCCCCGGTGCTTGCAGTCATGTCGCCACGCCCCGATTTGCAATATTTTTTCCAATTGCCCTGATGCTAGGCGCGGGCGCTTAAGAAATCGTTTCGGATTTGCCATGTCGGGTGTCTGTGGCGGTAAAAGATGTGTTTTGATTTTAAATCAGCGTCTTACGCAGGGAACTTCCATCGAAATGTAAAGCATCCCTGCGTAAGGTATGGTCTGTTTTGGCCAATGGCCAACATCAATGGATCAGCGATCCACCATTCACATCGACCTCGGACCCGGTGCAATAGCCCGACAGATCCGACGCCAGGAACAGCGCGCAGCCCGCCACATCCACGGCGGTTCCCGCGCGTCCCATTGGAATGCCGGCCAGAACCTGTTCCTTCATGGCCGGGGTCAGCTTGCCGGCGGTGATGTCGGTGGCGATAAAGCCGGGGCAAATGGCGTTAGAGCGCACATTGTCCGGGGCCAGTTCGCGTGCCATCGCCTTGGTCAAACCCAACACCCCGGCCTTGGCCGCCGAATAATGCGGCCCGCCAAAGATACCGCCGCCGCGTTGCGCCGACACCGACGACAGGTTGATGATACTTCCCGATTTCTGCGCCCGCATTGTCGGGATCACCGCCTGCGACATATAGAGCGTGCCGCGCAGGCTGACGTCGGTCACCGCGTCGTAATGATCGGCTTCGATCTCCATCAGTTTCAGCGGTTGGGTGATGCCGGCATTGTTGACCAGAATGTCGATCCGGCCAAACATATCGGTCAGGATCTGTACCGCCTGATCACAGGCTTTCTTTTGGGTGACATCACAGGGCAGGCCGACATGGCCATCGCCCGGCAGGTCCAGCGCCGCCGCCGCCGCGTGGTCGGCATCCAGATCAAGGATCGCGACCCGGGCCCCATGTTCGGCGAATAATGTCGCCGTGGCCTTGCCCAATCCACGCGGGCTGGCCGCGCCGGTGATGATTGCGAATTTGCCGTCCAGAAGTCCCATGTCGCGTTCCTTTTTTTGTCTTTTCTTCGTTTTTTCGGTGGCTTACAGCCAGCTTTTGATTTGATCGGCCACCTTGGTGGTCGACAGCCCATACATGTCGTGCAGGGTCGGCAGGGCCCCGGCCTCCAGAAATTGGTCCGGTAGCGAGATCATGCGAAATTGCGGCGTGACCCCGGCCAGCAGCAGGGTTTTCGCCACGGCTTCGCCAAGCCCGCCGTTTTCGGTGTGGTTTTCCGCCGTCACCACCAGCCGGCCGGATTTCCGGGCCTCGTCCAGGATGGTGTCCACATCCAGTGGCTTGAGCGTCGGCACGTGCAGCACCGCGACATCGACGTTGTCGCGGGCCAGGATTTCGGCCGTATCCAACGCCCGCATCGTCATGATCCCGGACGAGATGACCAGCACATCACGCCCCTCGCGGATCATCTGGGCGCGGCCCAGCTTAAATTTGTAGTCCGGTTTGTGCCGGGTCAGCACATTTGGCACCTTGCCGCGCAATAGGCGGGCATAGACCGGGCCGTCGTGGGCGATGATCTCGGGCACCATGCCGGCCACATCCGCCGCATCACAGGGGTCGATCACCACCATGTTGGGCAGGCCGCGAAAGATCGCCAGATCCTCGGTGGCCTGATGCGACGGCCCGTATCCGGTGGTCAGACCGGGCAGGGCGCAGACCACTTTCACCGGCAGGTTTTCCTCGGCTATGGCCATGGCGATAAAGTCATAGGCCCGGCGTGACGCGAACACCGCATAGGTGGTGGCAAAGGGAATAAATCCTTCGCGCGCCATGCCAGAGGCCGCAGACATGAGCAATTGTTCGGCCATGCCCATCTGATAAAACCGGTCCGGCATGGCGTTCGCAAAAACATGCATGTCGGTGTATTTCGACAGATCCGCTGACATCCCGACAATGCGGTCGTCTTGTTGTGCCGCCGCGACCAAAGCGTCGCCAAATGGCGCGGAAACTGTATCATATCCTTCTGCCGCGAGTGACGCGATCATTGCCGACGTGGCGACCTTTTGCTCTGCGACCTTGCGCGGTTCATATTTGCGGCGCATGGAATCCCGGGTCATTGTGGTTTCCCTTCTTCCAGTGTGTTCAACGCTTTGGCCCATTCTTCCGGCGCGACGCGGACAAAATGCGCCATTTCGCGGGCCTCAAGGAAATCGACGCCTTTGCACATCTTGGTGTTGCAGATGATGACGCGCGGTTTCGGTTCGGGATGCAGGCGCGCCGCGTCAAACGCCGCGACCAGCGCGTCCAGATCATTGCCGTCGACCTCTTGCGCGAACCAGCCAAAGGCGGTCCATTTCGGCGCCTCTGCACCGACGGCCAGCGCATCGCGGGTCGGGCCATCGGCCTGTTGATTGTTGAAATCCACGATGCAGATCAGATTGTCCAAGCGCCATTGCGTGGCGGACATCACGGCCTCCCATGTGGATCCTTCACCCAATTCACCGTCAGACATCAGGTTATAGACAAACGCCGGATTGCCCTTGCGTTTCAGGCCCAGCGCCGCGCCAACCGCGATCCCCAGACCCTGACCCAGCGAACCGCCCGTGATCTCCATGCCCGGCGTATAAGATGCCATGCCCGACATCGGCATGCGGCTGTCATCCATGCCATAGGTTTCCAATTCGTCCTCTGGCAAAACCCCGGCCTCGATCAGCGCAGAATACAGCGCAATCGCGTAATGGCCGATCGAGAGATAGAACCTGTCGCGGCCTTCCCATTCCGGGGCGTCGGGGCGATGATCCAGCGCGTGGAAATAGGCGGTCGCCAACACATCCGCCACGCCCAGCGCCTGACCGATATACCCCTGGCCTTGCACCTCGCCCATCAACAGCGCCTTGCGCCGGATGTTCCAGGCGCGCATCGCCAACGACATATTGGCCCGTTTGCCTGTTTGGCTTTGGTCGCGCATTGCACCCTCCCTTTGCGTGATATGGCGGTCTAGCACGCCGGGCCGGGGGCAGATTGTTCCAAAAATGCAAAACACCGTTAGAAAAACTAAACTACTTTGCGGCGCAAAAAACGGGTAGCAAGGGCGCAAACCCCTGAATACCTCGGAGAATTCACATGTCTCAGATGATCTTTGCCGACAGCCTGTCCCGTCTTGGAACGGAAAGTGCCTTCATGGTGTTGGCGCGGGCCCAAAAACTTGCAGCTGAGGGCAAGGACATCATCAACCTTGGCATTGGCCAGCCGGATTTTCAGACACCGGGCCATATTGTCGAGGCCGGGATCAAGGCGTTGCAGGACGGCCATCACGGATATACCCCCGCCAATGGCATTCCCGCCCTGCGCGAAGCGGTGGCCGCGGATCTGGAAAAACGTCACGGTGCGCCGGTCAATCCCGACAACGTGGTGGTGGTGCCGGGCGGCAAGCCGACCATGTTCTTCGCGGTGATGATGTTTGGCCAGGCGGGGACAGAGATCATGTATCCCAACCCCGGCTTTCCGATTTATGAAATCGGTGATCAAATATTCCGGCGCGACGCCGGTGCCGATCCGTCTGCGCGAAGAAAACGGTTTTGCCTTTTCCGCTGACGAGGTGCTGGGCCAGATCACCGACAAGACCCGGTTGATCATCATCAATTCTCCCGCCAACCCCACCGGCGGCGTCACCCCGCGCGAGGAAATCGACAAGCTGGTCGCCGGGTTGATGGAACACCCGCATGTGGCGCTGATGTCGGACGAGATCTATTCTCAGATGCTCTATGGCGGGCGCGAACATGTGTCGTTGCTGCAATACCCGGAAATCCGCGATCGGCTGATCCTGCTGGATGGCTGGTCCAAGACCTATGCGATGACCGGCTGGCGGTTGGGCTTTGCGGTCTGGCCGGATGCGGCGGTCGACCACGTGACGCGGCTCTGTATCAATGATCATTCCTGTGTGAATGCCAGCGCGCAATACGCCGGTTTGGCGGCGCTGACCGGACCACAGGATGCGGTGCACGACATGGTTGCCCAGTTCGATGCCCGTCGCGAAGTCATTGTGCGTGAATTGAACAGCCTGCCGGGCGTGCGCTGCTCTGATCCGGGCGGGGCGTTCTATGCCTTTCCGAATATCGAGGGCACGGGCATGAATGCAACCGAAGCCCAGAACCTGTTTCTGGATCAGGCCGGGGTGGCGACGGTGGCCGGCACGTCCTTCGGGGCGATGGGCGAAGGCTATGTGCGGTTTTCCTACGCCAATTCCACCGAGAATATCCAAGAGGCCATCGCCCGCATCCGCAAGATCCTGTGATCAGATCCCGGTGATGCGGGCGAACGTGGCGCAAGGGGATGTGATCAGCTTTCCTTGCGCACGGGTTTGCCGGTCATCACCTCATAGGCTTTGACCACAGCGGAATCGTCCAGCTTGCCATGGCCCAGCCCGGATGCACCCAACAGCATCTGATGGGCTGCGGCGCTAAGGGGCAGGGGCGCGGTGCATTCCTTGCCGGTTTGCAGCACAAGGCCGAGATCCTTGATAAAGATGTCGACCATCGACCGGGGGGTGTAATCGCCGTCCAGCATGTGCGGCACCCGGTCTTTGAACATCCAGCTCATACCGGCCGAGCCCGATACGATGTCATAGAGCTTTTGCGCATCACATCCCGCCGCCGCGCCCAGCGCCATCAACTCGGCCGCCGCGACCAGATGCACGCCCGCCGCCAGTTGGTGCACAACCTTATAGGTCGCGCCAAGGCCGGGTTCATCGCCCAGACGGTGCACCGTGCCGGCCATCGCCGCCAGCATCCGGTCGGCGGCTTCAAACGCGCTGGGGGACCCCGACGCCATCACCGACAACGTGCCGGCATCCGCGCCGACCTTGCCGCCCGACACCGGGGCATCCAGCATGTCATATCCCAGATCGCCCAGCTTTGCGGCGATGGCACGGGCTTCGGACGGGGCGACGGTGGAACACAGCATGACGGTCGCGCCGCTGGCAAGCTCCGCTGTGGCACCATTTTCGCCAAACAACACGTCTTCGGCCTGGGCTGCATTGACCACCATTAACACCAGAAGCTCGACCCCGCGCGCGGCCTCGGCAACACTGTCACAGGCAGTGCCACCAAATTCGGCAAAGGCATCGCGCGACGGCGCATAGATGTCATACCCTTTCAGCGCAATGCCCGCCGCCAGCGCGCTGCGGGCCATGCCCATTCCCATTGATCCAAGTCCGATAATGGCGGTGTCACTCATGTCATTCTCCCTGATTATTCGCTTTGTCCGCCTGGATCGCGTCGCGGATTGTATCGCGCAGTGCCACCAACATGACATGTGCCGATGCCGCGCCGGGATCGAGATGTCCGACCGACCTGTCCCCGAGTTTCTTGGACCGGCCTCTGCGGCTCTCTAATGTTTTGGTATGGTCGCGACCGGTCTTGGCGCCGTCAACCGCCGCATCCAGACAGGCGCAAAGATCCGCACCCGCCGCCAGTGCCGCCTTGGCGTCGTCAACCGCCGGGCCCCAGGCGTCGATCATTGTCTTGTCGCCGCGTGCCGCACCGCCACGTGCCAGAATGCCCTGCAACAGCCCCTCGATCCAGGCGACCATCGCCGCCGCGTCAAGGTTCAGTCGGTCGGTGACATTGGCACCGGCCTGTTGAAATGCGCTGGCATAAAGCGGCCCGGTCGAGGCCCCGACCGCATCCAGAAAGGTCTTGGCCATGGCGTTCGACAGTTCTGTGATCGTGGTATCACCACTGTCTGCCAGCGTGCGGCGCACGGCGGTCCAGCCGATGTCCATCGTTACGCCATGATCGCCATCGCCAATCACGCCATCCAATTCCGAAAGCCAGTCGCGGTTGGCAGAAATCGCATCCGCCATCGCCAACATGGCCTGAACAAAGACCGCCGGGGTCACCGGTCCATCGGGGTTCAGATCCGCGCGGTTGATGTGCACGGTTTGCGTCGCCGCCTGGGCGGACCTGCGGGTCAACCCGCCCCTTGGGGCCATCTCGCCCCCAAGGGTCAGCGCCAGCGTATGGCAGGGCGCATCCATCAACGCCTGCAACTCATCATCCAGTTTCATCAGCGAGACCGACGCCCCGGCCATTTCCAGCGAGGTGGCATATTCCCCGACCCAGGTCTTGTGCACCTCGATCCCCAGATCGGCCAGCCGGTCCGCGACCCGGTTATTGACGATAAACAGCTCCAGCTGTCCGGTCGCGCCAAGGCCGTTCACCAGCACCGCCACCCGGTCCCCCCGCGCCAGCCCCAGATCCACAAGGATCGGATCCAGCAGCGCATCGGTCACGTCATCCGCCTGTCCCAGCTTTTCGCGCCGCATGCCCGGCTCGCCATGGATGCCCATGCCGATCTCCATCTCATCCGCGCCAATGTCGAAATTCAACTTGCCGGTCTGGGGCAGGGAGCAAGCGGTCAGCGCCACGCCTATGGTCCGGGTATTGGCCAGCGCATGGCGCGCTGCGGCCTCGCATCCAGCCAGATCGCGACCCTCTTCGGCGGCGGCCCCGGCCACTTTGAACACAAAGAAATTGCCGGCCACACCGCGCCGTTCGGCGGCCCGATCCTTTGGCGCGCTGGCGACATCATCATTCACTGCAATCGACCGGGCCGGGGTGCCGGCGGCCTCGCATTGTTCGGCGGCCATGTCGAAATTCATCACGTCGCCGGTGTAATTGCCATAAAGGAACATCACGCCGGCCCCGCCATCCACCGCACGCACCGCATCCATGATATGTTCCGGGCTGGGCGAGGCAAAGACATTGCCCACCGCCGCCGCATCCAG
Source organism: Phaeobacter sp. J2-8 (assembly GCF_022867865.1). Lineage (GTDB taxonomy): Bacteria > Pseudomonadota > Alphaproteobacteria > Rhodobacterales > Rhodobacteraceae > Marinovum. Next base: position 94,294 of record NZ_JALIEC010000002.1, read on the forward strand.
CAATCCGCGCCCGACATAGCCGGAAAACAGCGGTTCATGCCCCGATCCGCCGCCGGTGATCAACCCGACCTTGCCATCGCGCGGACCGTTCACCGCCACCACGGCACGGCCAGTTGCGCCTTCGACCTTCAACAGGTCGGGATGGGCGGCAACCATGCCGGCAATGGCCTGTGGGATGATGTCTTCGGGATCGTTGATCAGCTTTTTGGTGCGCATCTCGGTCATGTCATCTTCCCTTTATGAATTCGCGGGCGGCCACGACGGTCTGGTCAAGCCAGAGTGTTTCCTCGTCCCGACGATCCTGTGGCAGCCAATGTTCCAGAATAACGCTCATGTCAGCCGGGCACTGCGCCAGCTGATCCAGAATCCACGGGATTGGCGCGCGTCCCTGACCAAGCGGCACACCGTGAATATAGAACCCGACGCCATAGGTGTCGGGGGTGATCACATAATCCTTGAGGTGCAGGTTGATCGTATATGGCGCGAGCAGCTTTATCGTGTCTTCCGGCCATTCACCGGCACAGATCGAATTGGCTACATCCAGACATACACCCAGCGCCGGATGGTCGACCGTATCAATCAGCTCGACCATGCGGGGTGAGGGATAGTTGAAATGGTTTTCAATTGCGATCTTCATCCCCGCTGCCGCCGCATTGTCCAAAAGCGGGCGCAGTTGATCGGCAAGTTCGGGCACCGGCATATGGCTGTCAGCCTCGTCCAGCGCGACCCGCATGATTTTCGCATGCAAACGCTGACCAATGGTCAGGTAACGCTCGACTTCTTCGGCATTGAAACACTGGGTGCCCAATTCAAGAGCGATGCCTTTTGATTGCGCCTGGTCGAACAGGCGATGATGATCCGCCTCGGTCAATTGATCCAAAGGCATGTTGTCGGCATATTGCACAACCTTCAGCCCATAGTCCGCCGCGGCGTTCAATACATCAAAGGCGGTAAACGGGCTGTCGGGATGTTGATCCTTGATGCCAATTGCCCACCGAAAGGCATAGCTGCCCAATCCAAGTTCCATGTGACCTCCTCCAGTCGAACCAGCCGGGTCCATGGCCCGTGTGTTCTGTTTTTTGGCACCTTAGCCATTGCCGCCAGGCCGATAAACCGCGTTCCGCAGACGTGTTGTGAAGAAATTCTTTGCACCTGTGTTCGAATTCTACCTTGGGTCAAAGCGTGCTCTGGGGCGGGAAACCAACCAACCGGGATCTGACCCATCACCGATGGCAAAGATTGCTTTGGGTCGTATTTGATTGCGAATCCGCAACCCGTCGCGCCCATTTTTTGCCTATGGTACGCCGGGCGTGTCGACATTGCGTCGCCAGCGCGCACCGCCGCATTTTGCAACCGCTTGCGAACGCACGCTATTAATTTCTGTAAATTCAGAGTGAATATTCGTAAACTATACCATTGGTAATGTTTGCAGTTCGGTTCGTCAGTTATGCCAGGGTCTCAATTCAATTCAAAACTGCTCTTTGCAGTGCTGCCCTGTATCGGGGTCGCATCTTTGATCGAGTTCGGGCATCAAATCGAATTCCACTTGCCGATACCTTATTTATTGCTGATCGTCAGTGTGGTTTATGCTGGAAACCTGGGTGGACGTCTGGCCGGGCTTTGCGCGGGCGGCCTTGGGGCAATCCTGTTGCTGCATGCCTTTTTCATCGGTCAAGGACCGGCTCCGATGATGCCGTCCCTCCTGCATACATTTGCGGCGATGACAGTCTTTATCGGGACTGGTTACGTTGTCGGGCGCACAACCGATCAGCGTGATTTTCATATCGCGCGCCGTCTGGAGACGCAGCGCAATGATCAGGAACAGCCGCTGATCCTGGCCAGTATGATTGCGAAAATGGGCTATTGTATCTGGGATGAAGAAAAAAACAGACCCTTGGTCGTATCCGAACAGCACGCCCGCAACCACGGGGCGACGATTGCCGATTTCAAGGGTGATGTATCTGATAAGGGTGTGAAATTCCAAGACATCCATCCCGATGATCGGAATAAAGTCCGCAATTGGACATTGGATTTGCAGGACGGAAATCTGGTGACCACGGAATATCGGGTGCCCGTCGGCGAGACGATGAAATGGGTGCGTGCGGTTGCGCAACCCATTTTGGATGACGACGGCAATCTGACCCGCACGATAACCGCGTCGCTGGATGTGACCGAGCAAAAGATCGCCGAGCGGGTGTTCTCTGAATCGCAACGTCTGGATGCGGTGGGCGGCTGACTGCGGGCATCGCGCATGATTTCAACAATATCCTGACGGTGGTGTCCGGAAACCTCGAAATCGCCCTGCTGGCGGCCGAAGATCTGGGGCAACGGGAATTGCTGACCGCCGCTTTTGAGGCGTCAGATCGCGGGGCGAAGCTGTCGAAACATCTGCTGGCCTTCGGACGGAACGCCGCGCCCAGCCCGGAGTTGTTGAATGTGAACAACGTGATCGACCGGATGGACGATCTTTTGCGCCGCACCATGCCTACCAATATCCAGATCGAAACCCGGCTTGAGGCAGACCTGCCAAAAATTGAAACCGATCGCACGCAATTGGAAAGCGCGATTTTGAATTTGGCGATCAATGCGCGCGATGCGATGCCCGATGGGGGTACGATTACCTTGGAAACCGACGTCCGTCAGGTTGGGCCGAACTTCGCGCTCAAGGGCAGTGCGACACTGGCGCCGGGCGAATATGTCGTGGTGTCCGTCCACGACAGCGGCACCGGGATCGCGGCGGATATGCTGGATAAGATCTGGGAACCATTCTACACCACCAAGCCAACCGACAAAGGCACGGGCCTTGGGTTGTCGATGGTCCATGGGTTCATGGCGCAATCCGGCGGCCAGACCCGGATTGTCAGCGAAGTCGGGCAGGGCGCCATTGTACATCTTTATTTTCCGTTGACCGCGTCGGCGGCCAGAGAAATTCGCGTATCGCCCCCCATTTTGCCACGGCCCGCCAACAGCGATCAGCGCACTGTGCTTCTGGTCGAAGATCCGCCAAATATGCAAAGCGCGCTGGCGCGCAAGATGTCGGGGCTTGGGATGAACATCGCGCTGGCCCGGGATGCACAGGAGGCGCTGCAGATCCTGCGCCAGTCCGACCGTGACATTGATCTGGTCGTCAGCGACATTCATGTCACCGATGCCCAGGATGGCGATGATCTGGTTGATCAGATCAATCGCGAATTTCCTGATTTGAAAATACTTCTCATGACCCAAGGCGCGCCGCGCACCGTTGGGGCCATTTTGGCAAAGACGACCAATGTCACGCAAATCACCCGACCGATCCGGCATAACGATCTGCCACAGACCATCAACAGAATTCTCTATGGTGCGGGGTCGCCACATACGCTGGCATAGGTGACACAGACAAAGAGGCCGCTGCCCGTCAGCGGGCAATCACGATGTCAGCGCAGAGACCGCCCAGCCGGTCAGATTTTCCCAATCGCAAAACCCCGCCATGCGCGCGGGCAATATCGGTGGCAATCGCCAGCCCCAGCCCCACACCCGGCGCGCGCGACTGATTGCGGGATTTGTCCAAGCGCACGAAGGCCCGCACCGCGGCGGCCCGCATATCCTCTGGTATTCCGGGGCCGTCATCTTCGACCCGAATGCGCAGCGATTTGTCGGTCAACCGGGCGCTGACCGCGCAATTGGTGCCATATCGTGTTGCGTTTTCGATCAAATTGTCGATGGCCCGGCGGATCGCCACCGGGCGCAACGCAATATGTCCATCGCCCTCGCAGGTGATCAGCGTGACCGGTTTCTCGGCCCGCTGTGCATCCTCGACCGCCTGCTGCACCAGGGCCATCGGATCGGTGGGCGTGGCTTCACCGGCCTCGGCATTGCCGCGCACGAAATCAAGGAATTCGTCAAGCATACGTTCCATATCGCGAATATCGCGGTTGAGGTCGGCAACCTCGTCTTCGTCCAGCATCGCAAGGCCCAGCTTGAGCCGGGTCAAGGGCGTGCGCAGATCGTGGCTGACCCCGGACAACATCAATGTGCGCTGTTCGATCTGGCGTTCAATCCGGGCCCGCATATCCAAAAAGGCATGTCCCGCCGCCCGCACCTCGACCGCGCCGCCGGGGGAATATGGCACAACGCGCCCTCGGCCAAACGCCTCGGCCGCGCTGGCCAGCCGGGTGATCGGGCGCAATTGGTTGCGCATATAGATAAAGGCGATTGGCGTCATCAACAGCGAAAAAATCACCATATTGACAATCAACTGGTGCGGATTGCTGGCCGAAACGCCTTTTCGATCCAGGCGCAGTTCCAGCACCCCCTGCGGCAGATCCATATAGATCAAGGTATCGCGGTCATTGGGCAGGGAAATGGCAACGACCCCGTCCAGATCGTTGCGCAATTCACGGATCACCACCCGTCCGGATAAATCAAACCAGCGCCGCAAATCGCCGCCGGTGGCGGCTTTCGCCACGCCAGAGAAAAGTCGAGCGGCAAGGCCAGAGGCATCATCGCCGCAAGCGCCGCGCGCGGGGTGTCATCCGCAGCGGGCTGTGACACAATCAGGCGAATCTCGTCTCGCACCGATCGGGTCAGCTGTTCGGTCACGCCCTGAAAATGCCGCTGAACAAAGATCACCGTAACCACAAGTTGCAGGGTGACAACCGGCAGAACCAGGATAAGCGCGGCACGGCCATACAGGCTGCGGGGCATATAACGTTTGAGCCAATGAAACGACATGGCCAAGGCTTAGCGGGTCTGCCCGCATCATAGAAGGAAAACCGGTATGGACAGCCGCGAAAAAGCCGCCGTTGCCGCAGGGACATCTGCCCAGACATCGACCCTGACACCCGTTCCGGCATCCGGTGGCGTTCCGTCGGATGCCGCCGCCCCATTGCCGGGCGCGCCGATTACGCTGGCACCGGGGCTTGTGCGCATTCTGGCGCCAAACGCGTCGCCGATGACCTATTGGGGCACGAATACCTATCTGTTGGGGCAGGGTGATCTTGCGGTGATTGATCCCGGTCCGAATGACCCGGATCACCTGCAGGCGATTCTGGCTGCTGTGCCGGACGGGGCGCGGATCAGCCATATCATTGTCACCCACGCCCATCTTGACCATTCGCCGCTGGCCCGACCGCTGGCAAATGCCTGCGGCGCGCCGGTGCTGGCCTTTGGCAAAGCGGACGCCGGGCGCAGTGCCGTCATGCAAAGGCTTGCGGCCAGTGGTTTTGCCGGCGGCGGCGAGGGGCTGGACCATGATTTCCGCCCGGATAAGAGTGTCGTCGACGGTCAGGTCATCGCTGGCGATGGCTGGGATCTGCGGGTGCATCATACGCCCGGTCATATGGGCAATCACATCTGTCTGGGCTGGGGGGATGCGCTGTTTTCCGGGGATCATGTGATGGGTTGGGCATCCTCGCTTGTGTCGCCCCCGGACGGTGATCTGAGCGATTTCATGGCGTCCTGCGTGGCATTGCAGGCCCGCGAATGGCAGGTGTTTTATCCGGGCCATGGCGCAGCGATTCACGATCCGATGGCGCGCCTGAACTGGCTGATCAACCACCGAAAATCCCGCGAAGCCGCAATCCTGCAGGCGCTGACCGATGGCCCGGCCGGTGCATCCGAACTCGCCGCGCGCCTCTATACCGACGTGCCAGCGGCGCTCTTGCCGGCGGCGGCCCGCAATGTCTTTGCTCACCTCATTGATCTCTATGGAAAAAACACAGTTGCGCCGGTGAAAGCCCTCGCATTTGACCAGTCTTTTCGCCTGATTTGACCCGACAGCAAATTTTTCTGCGGTTTTGTGACAAAAGGCTCTGGACGCCGGAATCCGCTGTTGTTATATCGCCCACATGTTCCGGCGTAGCTCAGCGGTAGAGCAGTTGACTGTTAATCAATTGGTCGTAGGTTCGATCCCTACCGCCGGAGCCAAAATCTCTTAACGAGATAATTGGCAAAAAGGCCGCTCGATAGAGCGGCCTTTGTCGTTTCTGAATGTAATCCATTTTATCGCTTTTGGGTTCCGGTATGCGGGCCATCGCCGTTTTATGCATCATCATTCTGTTCGACGGAAACAGGACCAACCAACGGCAACGAACCAAGCAATTGCGCCGATTCCGAACATGGCTCCGGCGCTGTCGCCGAGGGCGGGGATCACCGTTGCAAGGCCGCTTATTCCGGTGATCAATCCAAGACCAATTGTGACCCGGCCCAGATTTTTGCCAATCAGACCTGTCATGCTGACAAGGCCCACCCAAACGGCCCCCGCGATTTCATTGCCGCCGCCAAGGCCCAGCTCCACCGTGTGCAGAATTTGCCAAAGCTCCGCCGCACGGACAGGATCAACCGGAAAGATATGAGCAGCGCGTTCGATCGCAACATTTGCGATCATACCGGCCCCAAGCACCAGTGCCGCCCAGATCAAGCCAAACGCGCGGCTGACGGCGGCCCACTCTGGTGCATCCTGGCTTTGACGCCGGTGCATCGCCTCGACAAGGACGGTCAGGGCAATGGCGTTCACAACATAGATCACCGTGTTCCATGTGATCAAAAGCGTCGGTCGCGTGTCAATAAAGGCCACAACGGCGTGTGGATCGACATCAATTGATCCAAACCCCAAAGGCGCCAGGATCAGGACAAGAACAGCAATGCCAAACAGATAGCTGGCGGCACAGATCAGGGCGGCACAGCCGGCAACTCTTTGAAGGGTCATTCGGGATCTCCTTTTTGGTTCAGCTTTTGGATGCCTCGGCCCGAAAATGCGCGGCCAGACGGTGGGTTCCGGTTGATGCGGCGGTCATGTTCATCGCCATCGCGGTCAGAAAGAACTGCGCCGGTCCGGCGATTTGCGCGGCGCAATACGGGGCAGGATGGTCAGGGTCAGGCGGCGCAAAACGTCGGGCAGATGGGTGATCCGCGCCGGGGTGCCCAGGACCTCAAAGCACAGCTCTGCAATCTCGTTGTGGGTGAATGTGTCCGGGCCGCCGACGTCACACCATGCCGCACCTTCGGCAATGGCGTCGAAACTTGCCGCCGCGAGGTCGGCGCCGTGAATGGGGTTGATCCGTTGCGTGCCGGCGCCAAACAGCCAGACGCGCCCCGATCTGGCCATGGCCAGAAAATCAGCCATGTCGGAAAAATACCCGGTGGGCGCAATGACCGTCGATTGCAGCGGCGCTTGCTGCAACTTTCGGACAAAGGCGCTTTTGGCGGCCACCAGCGGCACATGTTCCATGCGGTCGGCATTCAGAACATGGACAAAGGCAAAATGCGGCACCTTGCTGCGCACCGCTTCTTCCAACAGGTTCACATTGGCCTGATAATCAACGTCCCAATATCCGACCCCATCGGCCTGTCGGGTGATGCCAAGCGCGGAGACAACCAAATCAATGTCGGTCATGATCCCGTCAAGGGTTTCTGGCCAGGTCGCTTGTGCCTCGACTATGGCGTCCGCCTGAAGGTTGGTTGCGGCACTTTGTTTGCGCACCAATGCGGTCACATGCCAGCCCCGTTGCAAATATTCGGCACAAAGATGCCTGCCAAGATAACCGGTCGCACCGGCGATCAAAACGCGTTTCATCTACGGTCCTCCTTGGCCATCGAAATTTGCTGGCTGTGCTCAGAAGCGGTGCCGCGCATCCCGTTGCGATTGCCGGGCTCTGGTCGGGGGGGATTGGTGTTGCGCGGCTTGTCCGAATTTGCGGGCAGCTCTGAACGAGCTGCCCCTTTGAAGAGTTCGTAGATCGCCCATAGCCGGGGCGGTCGGCGCAGAAGCATATGGGCCATTGCGATGCCTTTCTATCCGACAACACGGTGGCCGCGACCACGCATGCATTGCACAACTATTTCTTCCCGGCGTTCGCTGGCGTCGCCTGGCGCCTGGCGGCCCCACCGGCCAATGCGCCAACAATCGCGCCGCCCCATGCGGTGCCGTCTTCGTCGACCTCGCCCAACAGAGCACCGGCACCCGCGCCCAAGGCGGCGGCGCCAAGGGTCTCTCGGTCCAGCTGCTTTTGGTTGCGGGCCAGGGTCTGGCATTCGACCAAATCCGCCCGATAGGCAGGTGTTTCGCCACCGTCCAGAATGGGCCGGTATTTCGCGCCACTATTCGCACAGCCCGCGGCAACCAGTATCAGAGGAAGTATCGTCAGGTATTTCATATCTTTCGTCCTATTCAACAGTCAGGCCGGGCCAGCCCGTGGTGTTCACGGGCTGTGGTCCGGCGGTGTGTCGAACAGGTACAAAACCCATGCGGATGCCGCGACCGGACCGACCGGATAGAACGTCCGAACAAGCTGGATCGCACATGTCGTGAGATTTTGTCATTTATATCAATGTGTTGATTGCGTCGGTGAAATTCACGCCGCCAGCCGATCCGGACCTGTCCGGCGGTTCTTTACGGCTTGTGGGTCCGGCGCCATTGGCTTGGGGTTTGATCGGTGATCTTCTTGAAGCTGGCGTTGAAGGTTGATTTGGCGTTGAAACCGACGATCTCGCTGATTTCGATCACGGATTTGTCGGTGCGGATCAACAGATCACAGGCATCGCGAATCCGGCCCTGATTGACATAATCATAAAACGACATGCCGATCTTAGTATTCAACACCTCGGACAAATGTATCGGCGATACCGCAACTTCGGACGCCAGACTTTGCAGGTTCAATGAATGATTGCGCCACAGCTGTCCCTCTGTCATTCGTTTTTCAAGCCGTGCGGCAAAGCGGGCGGCATCCTCGGGCCGTAGGCCGGATCGAGCGTATGATTTGATGGTGTCTTTTTCGGGCGTCGGATCTTCGTTGTCCGGTGGGTCTTGTGTGATGATCTCTTGCGACCATTGCGGCAATGGCGGCACAGCGCGCAACGCAAAGAGACCAAATGCACCGCTAAGCACCACATCATAAATCAGCGACGCAATGCCATCGCGGACCGAATTCCGCCCCAACAGCATTCCGATTTCATCGGCAATGACGGTCAGCGCAAGGATAAGAATGGTCGCAATCAGCCCGTTCAACCAATGCAGGTTCTTGCCCTCCAGATCCGAAAACACCGCGCGAATATTGCGTTGATGCGCGATCAGAAGGCGGACACAAATCCCGCCATATGTCGCCAAAAGAACAACCCAAAGCCCCCAGAACGCAGTGTTCCCGATCTGAATCAATTCCTGATGCCACGTCGAAAGGTTGGCAACGGCGCGCCCAATGCGCACATCACCCGGCAACGCCAGACTGGGCGCAAGAAAGAGCACCCCGGCGAGGAACGGCAGCAGATGAACCCAATCCCGCCGATCCAGCTTTGGGTCGGAACTGGTCAATGCCCGGACAAAAAAGTAGAGCGACACCAGAAATCCAGGGATCAGGACATCGTTCCAGCGAAAAAACATCGGCGGGGCGGAAAAGACATTTGAATAGGCAAAAGAATTGACCATGTCCGACGTGTTGGCGGTGAAAAACCCGATCATTGCCCAGATGTGCATTTTGGACCCGGGGGTTTCCCGCAGGCGGAGCAACAGGCCAAGGATCACAAATATCGAAATTGCCAATGACGCCGCAACGCCCAAATGTTCCCAGTAGAGGTTCGTGTAAATCAACATCATGAATGGGCTACTCCGGCTGGCCAAAAGGAGGCCGGTGCTGAAATGGGTCAATTGAATGGCGCGTTTATTCGACACACGGTTGCAAAGAGCAACCTTTGGATTGCAATTTGGATGCCGGGATCGACCAAGTAATCGGACGGGCGGGCAGGGCGGCCCCCGGGTCTTGGATCGGTTGGTCGTGGCGGTGAATATCCGCTTATGCAGGACCACCGGGAAAGCGTCGCAGATCAGACAGTGACGCCCGTAACAGCGGACAATCCCGCGTCATGCACGGCGCGGGTGATGCAGGATCAGGTTAAAACCCTCATCCGCGGTGGGCGGAGAGAAATGTTTGGAAAATTGCCAGAACTGGTCTTCGGTCACGGCAAAGGGGTGATCGCCGGCGGCATTGCGTTTTGCCAGCCGCGCAAGACAGTCTTCGTCCGGCGTATCCAACACATGCATCTGATGGTCCGCCGTCGTCCCGGCCAGGATTTCACGCATCCAGCCCCGTTGCCCGACCGTGTTGGCGGGAAAATCCAGAACGATGCTTGTTCCAGCATTCAGCAGTGACACCAGATGCGGCGCCATGATGCTGCGCAGCTTGCCCGCGCAGCGCATGTAATCGGCCCCCGTTTTCATTTGCTCGCCAAACAGCGCGCCAAGCCATTCATCCTCCGCCACCAGAACGCCACCGTCGCGGACCAACTGATGTGCCAGCGTTGATTTGCCGGATGCGATTTTGCCGCAAAGCATATGAAGCGTTGAAGCCATTGTTCCCGTCCTTCTATGTCGTGATGTCCTGTAAAGCCCGCCGCGCCTGTCCCGGTGTGGTGCCGAACACCCGCTTGAAGGCGCGGTTGAAGGCGGGCTCGGATTGATAGCCGAGGTCGGCGGCGATATTGGCAATCGGTTGCGCGGTTTCGCGCAAACTCCGCCGCGCGAGGTTCATGCGCCATTCCGCAAGGTATTGCATCGCGGGCGTGCCAACGAGGGTGGTGAACCGCGCCGCAAAGGCAGAGCGGGACATGCCCGCCACCTGAGCCAGCGTCTCGACCGACCAGACGGCCGCCGGATCGCGGTGAATGGCGACAATGGCCCGCCCGATCTGTGGGTCGCGCGCGGCCTTTAGCCAGCCCCGGTGTGCATCCGGCGATCGGGTCAGCCAGCGGCGGATGGCTTCGATCACCACGACATCGGCCAGCCGCGTGATCACGGTTTCCCCGCCGGGGCGCAGCTCGCGGGCTTCACGCGCAATGAATCGCAATGTGCCTTGCAGCCAACTTCCGGCGTCTTCTTCCCATGGGTCGATTTTCAGCACATCGGGCAGCAGCGCCATCAACATCGGGCTGGACGCATGATCAAGCCGGGCAAGCCCGTACATGATGCTGCACGCCGCGCCGCCGCCGCCGAACTCCACGGTTTCATAAAGCTCTGTCACCTTGCGGATCGGCAGCTCTTCGAGCGTCAACAACCGGGCCTCCGGGTCGCTGTAAAGGTTGATCGGCGCGCCCTTGGTCATCAGAACAAGGTCGCCTTTCTGGATTTCGAACGGCGCATCATCACCGACCTTCAGCCAGGCCCGCCCGTCAATCACCACAGCAAAGCTCATGACCTCGGGAAAGCCGGGGATGGTGATGCCCCAGGGGGCGGTCAGCCGCGACTGGCAATAGAAGGTGCCGGTCAGTTTGAGCAGATGCAGGATCTCGCCCAGCGGATCACCGATGGGCTGCGCCAGACGCGCGGGGTTGGGAACATGTGGTTCTGTCATGGGGGGATTGTGGCCCGGGGAATGCGGGTCGTCCAGATCGTTTGGACGATCAGGCAAAAATGTCGGACGCATGGGAATGGTGCGTCCAGAAACCTTGGGTGAGAACAGGTCACCGAACGAAGGCTTCATCAAAACCCAAGGAGGTCCCAATGACCAACCAACCCATTCTCGTCCTCGGCGCCACTGGCAAGACCGGCGCGCGGATCGCTCAGCGGCTCGAAGCAAAGGGCCTGCCGGTGCGCCGTGGCTCTCGGGCAGCGACGATCCCCTTTGACTGGAACGCGCCCGACACCTGGGGGCCTGTTCTGAACGGCGTGTCGGCGGTTTATATTTCCTATTACCCCGATATCGCGGTGCCGGGCGCGGTGGACACCGTCGCGGCCTTCACCGAACAGGCCCGCGCCTCAGGTGTTGCCAAGATCGTGCTGTTGACGGGGCGTGGCGAATATCACGCCCAGCGCGCAGAAGAGGTGGTTCGCACCTCTGGCGTGCCCTTCACCATCGTTCGCGCGGCGTGGTTTGCCCAGAACTTCTCTGAAGGGGCGCTACATGCGCCGGTGATGGCCGGCGTTCTGCCGATGCCCGGCGGCGAAGTGCAGGAACCGATTGCGGATGTGGACGACATCGCCGATGTCGCGGTGGCCGCCCTGAGTGAAGCGGGCCATGACGGCGACACATACGAGGTCACAGGCCCGCGTTTGATGACATTTGCCGAGATGGCCGGGGTGCTTTCGGCGGCATCTGGTCGCCTGATCGCCCATATGCCCATCTCATTCGAGGACTTTCACGCCGCGTTGCTTGCATCGCAGGGCGAAATGATTGCCGACGTTTTGACCGAGATCGCCCGCGAAACGCTGGACGGTCGCAACGCCCATCTTGGCGATGGTGTTCAACGCGCCCTTGGCCGTGCGCCGCGAGACTTTGCCACATTTGCCAAAGATGCCGCCCGGTCCGGGGCCTGGGCCGACGCGGCCTGAACCCTGTCCCACGCTACAAAAAGGAAATTTCAATGTCTCTTTATCACAAACTTACCCTTGGTGCCGCCGGTTTGACCGCGCTTGGCATCGGTCTCGCCATCACCTTTGTGCCGCATGGGTTTTATGCCGGTTACGGCATCGCCCTTGGGGCCGATCCAACACGGTTGAGCGAATTGCGCGCCCCCGGCGCCAACCTTGCGGCCCTTGGCGCGGTGATCCTGACCGGCGCCCTACGTCCCGCTCTGACATATCTGTCAGCGATGCTTGGCACCCTGGTCTTTTTCGCGTTTGCTTTTGGTCGCTTGGTCAGCATCGCGCTGGACGGCTGGCCGAGTGAAAGCATCCTGACCGCCCTGATGATCGAGCTGGGGTTTGGCGCGCTATGCCTGTTCGGGTTGCGGCGGCAGAGACGGGCACCGCGCCCCGTGGCGATGTGAAGACAAAGAGGTGGGGCATCGCAACGCGGCCTCACCTCTGCGACTGATGTGATGGCGGCACAGGTGTCATGACCCGCCAGCGGTTTCGCGAAATGGGTGCAGCAAGTCGATGATCAATGCCTTGACCCGATCGCGCACCATCGTATTTCGACCGGGCCGAGAGACCAGATACATGTCCGACCTGAACTGCGTCGGCAGTTCCAATTCGCGGTAAACCGTGTTGGCCATTTGGATGATCTGGGCCGAGCGCGGCACAATCGCGAATCCCAAGCCCTGATTCACCAAACTGATCACCGCATGGGTTTGGCTGACGCTCAATTGCGTGTCCGGCATGATGCCGCTGGCATAAAACAACGCGTCCAAAGTTTCCTTCAAGAACCCGCCGCGATCCTTGGCAAAAGAGATATAGGGCGCATTGTCGAAGTCGGAAATCGACAGATCCACTTTTTTTGCCAGTGGATTGCTGCCCGGGATCGCCAGCACAAAGGGTTCGTTGACGACACGGGTACGCTCGATTTCACCGCGCGGGGTCTCCATCCGGGTCAGGCCCAGATCTATACGCCCAGAGCGTTGCGCTTCGATCACCTCATAGCCCATCATTTCGATCGGCGTCAGGGTGACATTGGGCATGGTTTCCGCCATTTTCTGGGCGATCATCGGTACAAACCGAAACGCCGCAGAGGGCACAAATCCCAAAGCCACGCTGCCGGTTTCGCCACGTTCGGCCTGACGTGCGTTCAGCACAGCCTGTTCAGAACGTTGGATAATATCAATCGCACTTTGATAGAAGCTTTCCCCGGCCGAGGTCAGCCTGACATGTCGGTTGCTGCGTTCCAACAGCGTCAGGTTCACCCGGTCCTCCAGAATCTTGATCTGGCGCGACAGGGGGGGCTGCGTCATGTTCAAACGGTCGGCGGCGCGGCGAAAACTCAGCTCTTCTGCCACCGCCACAAAGCACCTTATCTGGAAATATTCGAACGGTCCCTGCGCCATAACGCTCCCCTTGAATCGTGACGTGGTTTTTGCGGTCGATACAAATAGTGTATCACAGCAATCCAAATTTGGAATTTACAAAACGACGAACATTCCCATTTTGAAGGCGTGGCACCGATGGAACACAAGCGCGTCAAAAACGCGGGTTGCAGCGGGATCACGTCAAACCGGGAGGATAAAATGACTAGGAAAACGCATTTGATCGCGGCGACGGCAATGGCATCGACCATCGCGTTCGCAAGCCACGCTCAGGACAATTCGGTGACCATCGTATTGTCAGAAGAGCTGGAAATCGTCGAACCCTGTTCGTCCACCAAATCCAATGTGGGCCGGGTTCTGTTTCAGAATATTTCCGAAACCGTAACCGAAATGAACCCCGCCACCGGGCTTCAGCCGCGTCTCGCCAAAAGCTGGGAGGACATGGGCAACGGCACCTGGCGTTTTCATCTGCGCGATGGCGTGACCTTCAGCGATGGCACCGCGATGGAGGCCGACGACGTGGCGCATTCGCTGGTACGGATGAAGTCCCCGGATATTGCCTGTGAAATCGGCGCCAAATTCTTTGGTGGCATCGACATCACATCAAACATCGTGGACGCCCATACGCTGGATGTCACGGCCGATCCGGCCCAACCGATTTTGCCGATGTTGATGTCGACGGTCACGGTCACCCCGGCGGAAACACCGCTGGACAGTTTCGTGGATCACCCCATTGGCACCGGGCCGTATACATTTGATGAATATGCCCGCGGGCAGCACATCAAACTTGGCGCCAATCCAAATTACTGGGGCGATCAGCCCGCTGTGCAATCGGCCACCTATGTGTTCCGCGGCGACAGCGCGGTGCGGTCTGCCATGGTTGCCGCAGGCGAGGCGGACATTGCCCCCAATATCGCCCTGCAGGATGCCAGCGATCCGGGCATGGATTTCTCTTATCCGAATTCGGAAACGGTTTTCCTGCGGATTGAACACGCGCAGGCACCGCTGAATGACCTTCGGGTGCGCGAGGCGCTGAACCTGGCGATTGACCGCGAGGCCTTTGTCGGCACGATCCTGGCCAATGGCACCTTGCTGGCAACCGGCATCACGCCGCCGTCGACCATCGGCTATGACCATGATCTTGCGCCTTATGCCTATGACCCGGAACGGGCGCGCGCGTTGCTGGCAGAGGCCAAGGCAGACGGCGTTCCGGTTGATGCCGAGATCACGCTGATCGGGCGGCTCAACAACTTTGCCAATGTTCTGGAAACCATGGAGGCGATGCTGGCGATGTACCAGGACGTCGGTTTCAACATGAAGCTGGAAATGGTCGAAGTTGCGGAATGGCTGGAACGCTATGCCAAACCCTTCCCGGAAAATCGCGGGCCTGAATTGATCGAAGCGCAACACGACAATGCCAATGGCGATCCGGTGTTTTCGATGTACTTCAAATATCACTCGGACGGCCAACAATCCGGCATTACCGACCCCAAGGTTGATGCAATGATTGCCGATGCCACGGCGGCGACCGGCGACGAACGTGCAGCCAAGTGGAAAGCACTGTTCAGCTATCTGCATGAAGAGATCATTGCCGATGTCATGTTGTTCCACATGGTCGGGTTCAGCCGGGTGAACCCGCGTTTGGATTTTGCGCCCAGCATTCGCACCAACAGCGAACTGCAACTGTCGCAGATCAAGTTCAAGTAACGTGACCCTGGCGGCGGGCCGGTCCAATGGCCTGCCGCCAACAAAACTCAAAGGTCTGCCACTATGATGAAGTTCCTGGGACGGCGCGCAGTTGCGAGTGCCATTTCTCTTGTTGGTTTGATGTTGCTGGTGTTTTTCCTCGCGGCTGACGGGCGATCCCACCGGGCTTTACCTGCCGTTGGATGCGTCAGAGGAAAGCCGCAATCAGTTCCGCGAGATTCACGGTTTGAACGACCCGCTGTTCGTTCAGTTCCTCAGCTATATGGCGGATCTGGTCCGGCTTGATTTCGGAGATTCAATTCGCCGCTCTGAACCGGCGATTGATGTGGTCTTGCGTGGATTTGCCTGGACCCTGCAACTGGCGGTGATCACCATGTCGTTGGTGGTGGTTTTTGCCATCATCCTTGGGTCGCTGGCGGCGTTTCATGTGGGCGGCGTGTTTGACCGGCTTGCCACGTTCTTTTCATTGATCGGATCAAGCGCGCCGGATTTCTGGATTGCCATTGTTGCCATCGTGATCTTTTCGGTCAATCTGGGGTGGTTTCCCACCTCTGGCACCGGCACGGTCTGGCATTGGGTGATGCCGATTTCGGTTCTGTTCATCCGGCCCTTTGGTCTTATCCTGCAGATTGTTCGCGGCTCGATGATCACGGCGCTGGGGTCGGCCTATGTCAAAACCGCCCGCGCCAAGGGGGTTGGCAACCGGCCGATCATCTTTGTGCATGCGCTGCGCAACGCGCTTTTGCCGGTGATTACGGTGATTGGCGATCAGGCGGCGGCGCTGTTGAACGGGGCGGTTGTGATTGAATCGATCTTCGGGTTCCCCGGAATTGGCAAGCTTATGATCAACTCTATCCTGCAACGTGACTTCACCGTTGTCATGGCCGCGATCATGGTCACGGCACTGGCGATCTTCCTCATGAACCTTGTGATCGACATTCTTTATTCGATCCTCGATCCCGAATCAGGTATTGACCCATGGCACAGACTGACCTTTCGTCTTCCGACATTCCCGCCGCACCCAATCCCCTGGTTCAGACCCTGCGGATGCTCTGGGCCGATAAATTCGCCTTTGTCTCGGTGATTTTTCTGCTTCTGATCCTGTTCTGCGCCGTTTTCGGCCCGATGCTGCTGGAAGATGTCGCAACCAAACAAAACCTGCGTGGCCGCAATGCGCCGCCGTTCGATTTCTCGAAAAACTGGGTCTATTGGCTTGGCGGTGATGCGCTGGGCCGGCCCTTGCTGGCGCGGATCGTCGTGGCGTCGCAGAACACGATTTTTGTCGCGGCGGGCGCTGTTTTCTTTTCGCTGGCGATTGGCACCGCGCTGGGCCTGATCGCGGGGTACACCACCAGAACCTGGAGCCAGGTGATCATGCGGCTGGCCGATATCATCATGTCGTTTCCATCGCTTCTGTTGGCCGTGATCGTGTTGTTCATGCTGGAAAGTTCGGTGTTCAATCTGGTGGTGGTTCTGGCGATCACCCGCATTCCGGTCTATCTGCGGACCGCCCGCGCCGAAACGCTTGAGGTGCGCGAACGCATGTTTGTTCAGGCCGCCCGCGTCATGGGCGCGTCGACCAAGCGGATCATTTTCCGCCACATCCTGCCGGTGGTGTTTCCGACGCTGATCACCATTGCGACGCTGGATTTTGCCTTTGTCATGCTGGCGGAATCTTCGCTTTCGTTTCTTGGCATCGGCATCCAGCCGCCTGAAATCACTTGGGGGCTGATGGTGGCGCAGGGGCGGCCCTATCTGACCACGGCCTGGTGGCTGTCGTTCTGGCCGGGGCTGGTGATCATCCTGACCACGCTGTCGCTCAATCTTGTGTCGCATTGGATGCGCACCGCGCTTGATCCGGCACAACGCTGGCGGTTGGAAAATGTGAGGAAGAAAAATGGATAATCGTCTTCTTTCGGTCAAAAACCTGTCGGTGGATTTCCACACCTCGCATGGCACGGTGCATGCGGTCCGCGATGTCAGCTGGCATCTGGACCGGGGGGAAACGCTGGCCATTCTGGGGGAATCCGGGTCGGGGAAATCTGTGTCGGCTTCGGCGATCCTGAACTTGATCGACATGCCACCGGGGGAGATTACCCAAGGCGAGATCCTGTTCGAGGGCAGGGACGTGCTGACAATGTCATCCGAGGATCGCCGCAATCTGAACGGCCATCGGATTGCGATGATCTTTCAGGATCCGCTCAGCCATTTGAACCCGGTCTACACCGTGGGATTTCAAATTGCCGAGACCATGACCGCCCATGGCGTCGACAAGGCCGAGGCCCGCAGCCGCACCATTTCCCTGATGCAGCGGGTGGGCATTCCAGAGCCGGACACCAAGGTGGATGCCTATCCGCACCAATTCTCTGGCGGGCAGCGCCAGCGGATCATGATTGCCATGGCCCTGGCATTGAAACCCGACATCCTGATCGCGGATGAGCCGACCACCGCATTGGACGTCACGGTTCAGGCCCAGATCCTGGCGCTGCTCAAGGAGTTGCAGCAGGAAACCGGCATGGGGCTGTTGTTGATCACCCATGATCTGGGTGTGGTGGCCGAAGTGGCGGACCGGGTTGTGGTGATGAACGCGGGCCAGATCGTGGAAACCGGCACCGCGGCCGAGGTCTATCACAGGCCGACCCATCCCTATACCAAAAAGCTGATTGCCGCGATCCCCGGCGATGGCGCAATGGCAGAGCCGTTGGACAGCGCCACCAAACCGATCCTGGATATCACGGGGCTGACCAAACACTATGGGTCTTTTGTGGCGCTGGATGCTGCCAACCTGACGGTGTTGCCGGGGGAATCCGTGGCCATTGTCGGCGAATCCGGTTCGGGGAAATCCACGCTGGCAAAAACCGTTTTGCGTCTGGAAGAGGCCACAAGCGGCAGCGCCCTGTTCGAAGGGCGTGATCTGGTCAGCATGAATGACAAAGAGCTGTTCAACCTGCGGCGCGACATTCAGATGGTGTTTCAGGATCCGACCCAATCCCTGAACCCGCGCATGTCGATCTTTGACATCATTACCGAGGCTTTTGTGATCCACCCCGAGATCCTCGACAAGGCTCAGTGGAAAACGCGGGTCTGTGCGTTGTTGGAACAGGTCGGGCTGAAAGCGGATCATATGTATCGCTACCCGCATCAGTTTTCCGGCGGCCAGCGTCAACGGATTGCGATTGCCCGTGCCTTGGCGTTGGAGCCAAAGCTGATTGTCTGTGACGAAGCGGTTTCCGCATTGGATGTCTCGATCCAGGCACAGGTCCTGTCGCTGTTGACCGGATTGCAGGACGAACTGGGGTTAAGTTACCTCTTTATCGCCCATGATCTGCCTTTGGTGCGGGATTTTGCCCATCGCGTGATTGTCATGCAGGCGGGCAAGATTGTCGAACAAGGCCCGGTTGCCCAGATATTTGACGCCCCGCAACAGGAATACACCCGCAATCTGATTGCCGCCAGCCTGTCGCCGAACCCGGATATTCAGGCCGAAAGACGCGCGGCGGCAAGACAACTGCACGGGGTCGACGCATGACATCCAACATAGCCACTGTTGCCAGCTGGCCCCCATCACCCGAGACTGACCGGATACCAAGGACCGCCAAATGACCAAAACGCTCGCCTACTTTCGCTGGCCATTTCTGTTCACCGCAATAGGTTTGGCCCTGGCCTTCTGGCTGGGCTATCACACCACCGGCACCTTTGCCGGCGGGCTGTCGTTCTTCTTTCTGGGGTCGATCCTGGCGGTGCTGGAAATCTCGCTCAGTTTCGATAACGCCATCGTCAATGCCAACATCCTGAAAACAATGGATGAAAAATGGCAACACCGGTTCCTGACCTGGGGGATTGTGATTGCCGTCTTTGGCATGCGCATCGTGTTCCCGCTGGCGGTTGTGGCCATCGCGGCCAAGATCGGCCCGGTGTCCGCGATGATCCTGGCCGCCACCGATCCATTGCAATACGCCCATATCATGGAAGAGGCCCATATCGGGATTTCCGCCTTTGGCGGCACCTTTCTGATGATGGTGGCGCTGACCTTTTTCTTTGACCAATCGAAAGAGGTGGATTGGATTCGGCTGATCGAATGCCGGCTGCGCAGCTGGGCCTCTATTCGTGGCTTGGAAATCGCCTTTGTTCTGACCGCCGCGCTGTTGTTGTCAGCCGCATTGCCCGACGAAGACAGCGCCACATTTCTTTTCGCGGCCGTCTTTGGCATGGTGACTTTTCTGGCGGTGGAGCTGGTGGCGCATATTCTCAACTCGCAGAAAGAGGCGCAAACCATGGCCGCCAAAGGGGGATTTGGCGCGTTTCTGTATCTGGAAATCCTGGATGCCAGCTTCTCTTTCGACGGCGTGATTGGCGCGTTTGCCCTGACCCAGAATCTGTTTCTGATTGCTATCGGGCTGGGAATCGGGGCGTTTTATGTCCGCTCCATGACCATCATGCTGGTCGAACGCGAAACCCTTTCGGAATTCCGTTATCTGGAGCATGGCGCATTTTATTCGGTGCTGGCATTGTCGATGATCATGTACGCACAATCGCTTTGGCATGTGCCAGAGCTTTTCACCGGGTTGATTGGCGCCAGCTTGATTGGCCTGTCCCTGTATTCTTCGATCCGCCACAACAAAGCAAATCTTTCGGCCTGACCACACGGGTCGCTGACACCCACAACAGACAATAAAAAAGGAACGCCGATGTCCGAGTATGAGTTTTCAACCGAAACGCGAGAGCGCCTTGAAACGGTGTCCGTTGCCACATTGGCCACAGCCCTGTACAAGCGCGGATTGCGCAATCAGGTGATCCAGGATGTGCGCCCCGTGGGACGCAAAGGGTTCAATATGGTCGGGCCAGGCCTTTACCCTTCGCTACATGCCCGCCCGCGAAGATCGCAACCAACTGGTGGAATTCCGCAATCCGGAACATCCGCAGCGGCATGCGGTCGAAACCTGCCCGCCGGGTCATGTGATGGTGATGGACAGCCGCAAAAGCGCCACGGCGGCATCGGCAGGCGACATTCTGGTCACCCGGCTGATGATGCGCGGCGTGGCGGGGGTGGTCACCGATGGCGGATTTCGTGATGCGATGAATATCGCCGAATTGGACATGCCGACCTATCACAACCGGCCCTCCAGCCCGACCAATCTGACCACAAACGAGGCGATTGATATCAATGTGCCGATCGGCTGTGGCGACGCGCCGGTGTTTCCCGGTGATATTGTGGTGGGCGATGATGACAGCGTCATTGTGATCCCGGCGCATCTGGCCGAGGAGGTTGCGCTGGAGGCGGTTGAAATGACGGTGTTCGAGGATTTCGTGCTGAGCCAGGTCAAGGGCGGCGCCGGGATCATCGGGCTCTATCCCGCCACCCAGGATGCCACGCTGGAGGCATTTGCAAAATGGCGCGCCGAGCAGGGGCGATAGAGCCACATTAAAGGGGAAGGGCGATTGCCCCCCTTGCGACTTGCCTCACAATGGCAAGTCGCAGCCGGCGTTTCTATTCCGCCTCGACCTTGATGCAGGCGACATCAGACGGACCAATGCGGCGCATCTCCGGGCGGGCCGCGCCACATTGGGACGAGGCCATGACGCAGCGGCTTTGAAAGAAACAGCCCGACGGAAGTTTGAGCGGACTGGGCAAATCGCCTTCCAGGATCTGCGGAATGACGCGCACATCCGGGTCGGGCACCGGCACCGCCGACAACAGCGCCTTGGTATAGGGATGGTGCGGTGCGCCAACGACATCGCGCGCGGGACCATGTTCCATCATCCCGCCCAGATACATCACAAGAACATCATTCGAAATATGGCGCACGATCCCGATGTCATGCGCCACAAAAATCAGCGTCAGACCCATCTCGCGTTGCAGATCGCGCAGCAGATTGATCACCTGGGCCTGAATTGACACATCCAGCGCCGACACCGGTTCATCACATAGGATCAACGACGGTTCCGCCGCCAGCGCGCGGGCAATCCCGATCCGCTGGCATTGGCCGCCGGAAAACTCATGCGGATAGCGGTTGGCGCTGCGTTCGGCGATCCCGACCCGGTCCAGAAGCTCGCGCACGTTCTGGCGGCGTTCCTTGGCCGACCGGTCGGGAAAGAAGGTGCGGATCGGCTCTTCTACGGTTTGGTGGATCGTCATGCGCGGGTTGAGCGAGGCAACCGGATCCTGAAAGATCATCTGAACCGAGCGCCGCAAATCCAGCACATCCTGCCGCGAGGTGTAATCGACAGCTTTGCCAGCAAGCGTGACCGTGCCGCGCACCGGTGGCGACAAGCCGGCAATCGCCCGGATCAGGGTGGATTTGCCGCAGCCGGATTCGCCGACAATGCCCAGCGTCTTGCCCGGCATTAGATCAAAGGACACACCATTGACCGCATGCACCTTGTCCGGGGTTTGCCACGGCCAGGTGGCGGAATTGGTCATGGTGAATTCCACCGCCAGATCACGGACCGACAAAAGGGGGGGCTGGCTCATGTCAGATCCTCCACCGGGCGGATACAGGCGCGTTGGCGTGCGCCCCCGGTCAGTTCCGGCACGCCATTGTGACAGGCCTCCAACACATCCACACAGCGCGGGGCAAACGGACAGCCCGACAGCGCCAGCATCTGGTTGGGCGGCTGGCCGGGGATGGCCACAAGGTCGGCGTCTTCGTCATGCACATTCGGCACCGCCCGCAACAGCCCGCGGGTATAGGGATGGCCCGGCGCCGCAAACAGCCCACGGGTGTCGGCGCGTTCCATCACACGGCCCGAATAGAGCACCAGCGTGTTTTCGCAGGTCCCGGCGACAACCCCCAGATCATGGGTAATCAGAAGGATTGCGGTTCCCATGTCACGGCGGATGTCATCCAGAAGCCGCATGATCTGCGCCTGAACGGTCACGTCCAGCGCGGTTGTCGGCTCATCCGCAAGGATCAGTTTCGGATTGCACAACAGCGCCATGGCAATCACGATCCGCTGGCGCATCCCGCCGGAAAATTCATGCGGATAGGCGCGCAGACGGTTTTTGGCATCCGGGATTTGCACCGCATCCATCGCCGCCAGCACACGCTTGCGCGCGGCATCGCCCTTCAGGCCCTCATGCAGTTCCAAACTCTCATTCAACTGACGTTCAACCGTCATGTAGGGGTTCAGCGACGACATCGGATCCTGAAAGATCATCGCGATTTCCTTGGCGCGGATCTTGTTCAATTGCGGCTGTGACAGCGCCAGAAGATCCTGACCGCCATAAGCGACCTTGCCGGTTGCTTTGGCGTTTGAGGCCAGGAGCCCAAGGATCGACAGGGCGATCTGGGATTTGCCCGACCCGGATTCCCCGACAAGCGCCACGGTTTCACCCGCCGCGATGTCGAACGACACATCATTCACCGCGCGCACAAATCCATCCGGCGTGTGGAACCCGATCGACAGGTTTTCTACGGATAATAGCGTCATGAGCGTTCCTTCGGATCCAGCGCATCCCGCAAGCCATCGCCGATATAATAGAGTGAAATCTGATTGACCGCGAAAAAGGCCGCCGGGAACAGCAATTGCCATAACGCGCCATAGGTCATGGTGCGGGCGCCTTCGGAAATCAACGCGCCCCAGCTGGTCGATGGTTCCTGAATGCCAACGCCCAGAAAGGACACAAGGCTTTCCATCATGATGGCGTCGGGAATGGTGATGGAGGTATAAATCACGATCACCCACAGCATGTTCGGCATGATGTGGCGCAGGATGATCTTGGCATCCGACAGGCCCAACATGCGGGCCGCATCCACAAATTCACGGTTTTTCAAGGTCATCACCTGACCGCGCGTGATCAACAGCCCCGCAGGCCAGTTGATGATCACCATGACAATGATCATCTGCGACACCGACCGGCCAAAGAACGCCTGCCAGACCACGAAAAAGATGATGTAGGGGATCGACAGGGTGATGTTATAGGCGCCCATGATGATCTGATCTGTTCGCCCGCCGTAATACCCGGCAAGCGCGCCAAAGAAAGAGCCGATCATCACCGCGACAACCCCGGCGATAAAGCCGACCATCAACGACACCCGCGTGCCCTGAACCACCCGCGCATAAAGATCACGACCCAGCTCATCGACCCCAAACCAATGGCCATTGGACAGGCTCGGCCCGCCTTCTTCGTTGACTTTGCCAAGCAACGACCAATCAATTTCCTCGATACTATAGCGCGCGAATAACCCGCCAAAGATGGCAAACAGGGCAATGCAGCACAGAAACCCCACCGCGACCACCGCCATGCGGTTGCGGAAAAAACGCCGGCGCGCATCGGACCAGAAAGAGCGATTGTTGATCATCTCTTCGGCAGCGGCGGTCTGGTAGCCTGCGCTTTTCATGGCCTTTGGCGCGATCATTTCATGCCACTCCGCACTTTGGGATCAATGACCGCATAGGCCAGATCAACACATAAATTCAGTATGAAAGTCAGCACGCTATAAAGGATAGCTAACCCAAGGATCACGGAATAATCGCGGGTATAGGCGGCATCAATAAACTTCTGTCCGATGCCACCGGTCGAAAAGAACACGTCGATAAAGACCGATCCGGTGATCATGTAGACGAACACCGGCGACATATAGGCAATGACCGGCAAAAGCGTCGGTTTCAATGCGTGGCGGATCAGGATTGTCCGCTCCGGCAACCCCTTGGCGCGGGCGGTGCGGATATAGGGTGCGCTCATGACTTCGAGCAGCGATGACCGGGTGATCCGGGCGACATTGGCCAGATAGGACGTGCCCAGCGCCACCGCCGGCATGATGACATACGACCAATGACCGCCGTTCCAACCGCCCCCCGGCAGCCACCCCAGCGCAAGCGTGAAAGTCAGCACCATGATCGGGGCAAGGACGAAATTCGGGAAAATCTGGCTGAAAATCGCCAGCCCGGTCATGACGTAATCCCAGGTGCTGTTGTGGCGCAGCGCCGCAATCAGACCCAGCGGAATGCCCATCACCAGCACGAACACCGCAGACCAGAAACCATAGGTCAGCGTGACAGGAAAACCCGAGGCGATCAGATCGTTCACGTCACGATCGCGCTGCGCGAAACTGGGGCCGAAATCGAAATGCAAAACGATGTTTTTCAGATAGGTCCAAAGCTGCACGTACAACGGCTGATCCAGCCCGTATCGTTCCAGCACATTGGCCATGATCGCCGGCGGCAGAGGGCGTTCGGATGTGAACGGGCCACCCGGCGCCAGGCGCATCAAAAAGAAACACGCGACAATCAACAAAAGGATCGTCGGCACGACCGCCAGGGTGCGGCGCAGCGAATATTTTAGCATGGGTTACCTATCGAACCCTGCCGCCCCTTGACGGGCAGCAGGGTCTTTGGTTGGCAAAGGAATGCGGATTATTCAGCGACCTTGTAGAGGTCTTTGGAATAATATTTCTGCATCACGTTATCGATGGGCCAACCTTCGACATTGTCCTTCAACAGGATGTTGGTCGAATAGTGATAGACCGGGATCACCGGCATATCGGCTGCAACGATCTGTTCGATCTCGGTATAAAGCGGGGTGGTGTTGTGGCTGGACTTCGCCTCGGCCAGCAATTCATCCACACGCGCGTTGGAATATTTGGCGTCGTTATAGCCGGAACTTGTGCTCAGCAGATCAAGGAAGGTCGAGGCCTCGTTGTAATCGCCACACCATGCGCCACGCGCCATGTCAAAGTTCTGGTTGCCACGGTTTTCCAGGAACACCTTCCATTCCTGATTTTCCAGCGACACATTCACGCCCAGCTTCTGTTTCCACATCTGGGTGGCCACGATGGCGACCTGTTTGTGAGATTCAGAAGTGTTGTAGAGATATTTGAATTCCAGCGGTTCGCCGCCCTTGCCATATCCAGCCTCGGTCAACAATTCGACCGCCATCGCATCGCGATCGGCCTGCGCCATGTTGGCATAATCGATTTCCGGGGTCTCGAACCCGGCGGTGGCAACATGGGTAAAGTTATAGGCCGGATATTGCCCGCCTTTCAGCACCTGATCGACAATCACATCGCGATCAATGGCCAGCGCCAGCGCCTTGCGGACGCGGATGTCCTGAAACGCCTCGGGGCCATTGCGCAGATTGAAGCTGAAGTAATAGTTGCACAGGCGCGGCAGGGCCCATGCCTCATTTGGCAGCTCTTCTTTCAACGCAGGATACTGGCCTGCGGGAATGTCGGTTTTGTCGACTTCGCCGGCGCGATACCGGGTCAGGCCCGAAGCTTCGTCATTGATGACCAGCGACACGACTTTTTCGATCACGGTGTTTGCATCATCCCAATACATCGGGTTGCGCTCGCGCACCGCGCGTTCCTTGACCACATGTTCGGTCAGCACATAGGCGCCATTGCCGACCATGTTGCCGGGGCGTGTCCATTCCTTGCCATGTGCGTCAATTGCCCATTTCGGGGCCGGGAATGTCGTCGCATGGGCGACCATATCGGCAAAATAGGGCAGGGGTTGCGACAATGTCACCTCAAGCGTGTGATCATCCAGCGCCTTGACGCCCAATGTGTCAAAATCCGCTTCGCCCGCAATGATCGCCGAGGCATTGGCCAGCGACATCAGCTCCATATACCAGGCATAAGGCGATGCATTTGCCGGATCGACCGCGCGTTTCCAGCCATAGACGAAATCACCGGCGGTGACGGGTTTGCCGTCCGACCATTTGGCATTGTCACGCAGATGGAAGGTATAGACCAGATTGTCGTCGGATACTTCGTGATGGGTGGCCACACCGGGAACCGTCGCACCATCAGGGCCAAGGTTATACAGACCTTCGAACAGATCCCGCGCCAGACCGGAGCTGTCCACACCTTCCAGAAGTTGCGGATCAAGCGAATCGAATTCGTCCAATGTGCGATAGGTATAGGTCTGGTCTTCGGCCAGTTTGGTTCCTTCGGGCACGTCCGCAGCAAAGGCGAAACTTGTCAGCATCGTTGTGCCCGCCAGCGCGGCCAAGGTGTGTTTCATGAACGTCATGTCATTTTCCCTGTGGTTTTAAGTTTTCTGGGCCCTTTGGCGGGCGGGTGTTGTTGGGTGGAACCGTTCCGGAGACCCGGCAAATTGGCATCGGAATATGTTTGAAATCGCCCGATCCATCGGAAGTTTTCCTTGCTGTCCTCAGTAGGTCGGTTTTGGTGGTCCCGGTCTGGTCCGGGTATCTTGGGGCGACTGTGTCGCACGACAAGATAATTGCGAGTCATACTTAACTCTACCTGAGAGAGTTTGCTGCGCAACCATGATGCCAAAAATATGACAGGGTGACGCGACGGGATGTGGTAGGCTTTTGGTGCGCAGGTTGTGCCTGTTGGCCTGCTGATCACGAAATCGTGTTCCCGGCGGCTGGTGACCTGTTGCGGCGCACCGCCCCCGGCGGCATGGAAAACCACTTTCGACAGGCACGCGACAGCGCGGATTGTTCGGGAAATCCAAGAAGCGTGGTCAATTGATCCAGGGTTACATCGGTATTGGTCAGATAGCGTGCGGCCATATCGCGGCGAATGTCGTCCTTGATCTGCTGAAAGCTGGTGTTTTCCTGACGCAATCGCCGGTGCAGCGTGCGGGGATGCAGCACCAGCATGCGGGCAACATCTTCGCGATTGGCCTGCGGCGTGCCAATCAAGGGGCGCAGGACCATTTCCACTTTTTCAGTCAGATTGGTTGTCGGGGTGGGGAAGGTCTTTGTCAGATAATCCTCGACCAGTCTGTGCAGCCTGGGGTTGCCGTCCGGCACCGGCCGGTTCCAGTCGCTGGCCCAGATATGCATCGCGGCCATCGGTTGATTCTCATGCACCGGCACACCAAAAAAGCTGCGGTGTTTGGCAAGGTTTGGGCCAACCGCATGCGGCAGCGAGACCGATTTGATGTGCGTGCGATGGGCCGACCGCAACCGCCCCAGTTGAAACCCCATGCCCAGCAACAATTCCGTGGCCTGTCGGTGCGGCACCCCGACCGGCACATCCAGGTCCAGCACAATGGCAATGGCCTCTGGGTCGATCGGGCTGGGGGTTTCGACCCGGAACCTAAGGGCCGAGCCTTGGATGAACATGAAACGTGCGACGATGCTGCTCGCCTGTTTTGGCGTGCTGGCATTTTCCAGCGCCAATCCCAACACCCCCAGGACGCCGAAATCCTGATGGCGGGCAATCCGCAGCCCCAGATCGGGACAACCGGCGATGTCGCTGCTCATTTCCAGAAGCCGACAGACCGCAATGATCGGCAGCAGGGCATCCTCATCCACAAGCGCATCCGCGCCAAGACCGGATTGCACCAGCAATGTGGTGGCCTCAAACCCCAGGTCAGTCATGACCTTGTCATATCCTCGCAGGGCCGCAGCCCGGATCACATTGCTCATGTCCCCAAATGACAATTTTTTGTCCTTAAATGTCAAGACAGACGGGGGTGGAGCCATTAGGTCAGCGTCTCATACCGACCTGGTCTTTGATTTTGCCCCGGGTTACCAAAACAACGACTGCGCAGATCGCGATGCGTTCAAAAGGAATTACAAAATGAATAGTGACAAGGCAGGACGCCGCAGCATGGCGGCCTTAAAGGTATTTCTGTTTCTGGCGGCCTTGGTGCCACAGACCAGCCTTGCGCAATCTCCTTTTGTAAAACTGGTCGAAGTGACCAACAGCGATGCGGATGTGCGTCGGGTGTTCTTTGGCCATGTGGTGGCACGCGAAACCGTGGATCTGGCGTTTCAGGTTGGCGGCCAGGTGGTTGATTTCCCGCTGGACGAAGGCGCGACCGTGCCGCTTGGCGGATTGGTGGCCCGTCTCGATCAAGAGCCTTTCGAATTGGCTCTGGAAGAAGCCCGCGCCCAAAGCGATCAGGCGAACCGCACCTATGAGCGGTATCAAAAACTGGCGGGCGACACCGTCAGCCAAACCACGCTGCAAGACGCCGAAACCCAGGTCGAACTGGCCCGGATCGCGGTGCGCAATGCCGAACGCGCTTTGGAAAATGCCACGCTTTATGCGCCGTTTAACTCGCTCGTGGCGGGCCGGTTGGTCGCCAATTATTCGACGGTCGGCGCGGGCGCCCCGGTTGTGCGTTTGCATGACATGTCGGACCTGCGGATAGAGATCAACGTGCCAGAGACATTGTTTCAACAGGCAGGCACGGACCCAGACATCGAAATGTTTGCGGAATTTCCAGCGGGGTCAAAACCTTATCCGGTGGAGTTCCGTGAATACAACGCCGAAACCGCCTCGCTTGGCCAAACCTATTCCATCACCCTCGGGATGGAGCCGCCGACGGATCTGACGGTTTTGCCCGGCTCATCCGCCAAGGTGACCGCATCGCTCAGCACCGGAAGTCAACGGATTGAAATTCCGTCTTCTGCGGTGGTGTTGGCAAATGACGGCGGCGCGCGCGCCATGGTGTTCACCCCGAACGGGGCAAACTCCGGCACCGTCGCGCTGACCGATATCGAAATTGCCGCCACCGAAAACGGCAAGGTCGAAGTGACCGCAGGGCTGGAAGTCGGTCAAGAGATTGTCGCCGTTGGCGGCGCAAGCCTGAATGACGGCGACGAAGTCCGCCGGTTCACCGGTTTCAAGAACTAGGACCGCCCAAATGGACATTGCCCGTCAATCCATCGCCCGCCCGCTGTACACTTGGATCTTGATTTTGATCTGCCTGTTCGGTGGCATCTGGGGGTTCAATTCGCTTGGCCGTCTCGAAGACCCGGCCTTTACCATCAAAGTGGCCGTTGTGGTCACCCAATACCCCGGCTCCTCTGCCGAAGAGGTCGCCTCTGAGGTCTCTGAACCCATTGAATCCGAAATTCAGAAGATGGGCGAGGTCAAGGAAATAGAAACCATGAACCAGCCGGGCCTGTCCTGGATCACGGTGACGATGCAGGACCATTATGACGGCACCGAACTGCCGGGCATCTGGACCAAATTGCGCAATCGCGTGGCCGAAGCGCCGCTGCCGACCGGGGCCACCGCGCCCTTCGTCAATGACAGCTTTGGCGATGTGTATGGCATCTACTACGCGGTGACCGCCCCCGGTTTTTCCGATTCAGAGATCAACGATCTGGCGGAGTTCCTGCGCCGAGAGGTCCTGTCGGTGGATGGTGTCGCCGATGTGGTGACCGCCGGTGTGCCAAACGAAATCATCTATGTGGAACCCGACCTCGCGCTTAGCACGTCCTTGGGAATTTCCCCGGCCGTCATGCAAAGCGCAATCGCCAGTTCCGATGAAATCGTCGACGGCGGCGCGATCGAGAACACCGAAGGCCGGACATTGATCCAGCGCCCCGCAGGTTCCGATAGCGTGTCGGCGATTGCTGCGCTATCGGTCGGGATTGGCGGTCAGGTGATCAACCTGTCGGATTTCGCGGATGTCTATCGGGCGCGCGAAACCACACCGGACCAGATCATTCGCCACAACGGCATGGATGCCTTCACCCTTGGGGTGGCGGGCATTGGCACCGAAAACATTGTCGAGGTCGGCAATGCGGTTGAGGCCAAACTAGCCGAATTGCAGGATTCCATCCCGCTTGGGGTCGATGTTGCCCCGGTCTATCAGCAGCATCGCGTTGTGGATGAGGCCTCGAACGCGTTTCTGGTGAACCTGGCCATGTCGGTCAGCATCGTGATCGTCGTTCTGGCGGTGTTCATGGGCTGGCGCGCGGCGGTGGTCGTTGGTGTGACCCTGTTGCTTACGGTGGTGGGCACGGTGTTTTTCATGGCGATCTGGTCGATCGAGATGGAGCGGATTTCACTGGGCGCGCTGATCATTGCGATGGGGATGTTGGTTGACAACGCCATTGTGGTTGCCGAAGGCATGCAGATCGCAATGCGCGGCGGTCAATCCTCTCGTGATGCGGCAAAAGACGTGGCCAGCAAGACCCAGGTGCCGCTTCTGGGGGCTACGGTGATTGGCATCATGGCCTTTGCCGGCATCGGGTTGAGCCCGGATGCGACCGGCGAATTCCTGTTTTCCCTTTTCGCCGTGATCGGAATTTCGTTGATCCTGTCCTGGGTTCTGGCAATCACGGTCACGCCGTTGCTTGGGCATTATTTCTTTAGCCGGGGCACCGGGGATGCCGGCGATGGCTATGACGGATTGATGTTCCGGGCCTATGCCGGGGTTCTGCACCTTGGCCTGCGCATGCGTTGGCTGGTGGTGGCTTTGCTGATCGGCAGTACCGTTGTGTGTTTCGCGCTGTTTGGTCAGGTGAAGCAACAGTTCTTCCCCGACAGCAACACGCCGCTGTACTTCGTGCATTACAAGCTGCCCCAGGGCACGGCGATCCACCAGACCTCGGCAGATTTGCAGGTGATGGAGGAATGGCTCGTCGCGCGCGAAGAGGTCGAGACCGTGACTTCGTATTCCGGTCAGGGGGCATCGCGTTTCATGCTGACCTATGAAAGCGAAGATCCCAATCCGGCTTATGGTCATTTGATTGTGCGCGTTACCTCGCTCGACGTGATCGAAGAGGAAATGAATGCGCTGGAGGATTTTGCCCTTCAGGCCGTGCCGCAGGGTGAGTTCCGGGTCAAACGTCTGGCCTTTGGTCCCGGCGGCGGTGCCCCGATCGAGGTGCGGTTCTCTGGCCGTGATCCAGAAGTGCTGCGTGATCTGGCCGATGAAGCCCGCGCGCGGCTGGTGGCGGCATCGGACAACATTGTGACCCCCCGCGTGGATTGGCGCGAAAAGGAAATGGTGTTGCGTCCGATCTATGCCGGCGACCGTGCACAAGAGGCCGGTGTCAGCCGGTCCGACATCACCACAACCCTGCAATTTGCCACCGAAGGCATGGCATCGGGGGCCTTCCGCGAAGGGGACCGCCAGATCCCGATTGTCATCCGCGCACGTCAGGATGGCAGCATGTCTCTCATAGATTACGTGATCTATTCGGACAGCGCCGGTGGGTTTGTGCCGATGGCACAGGTGACCGATGGCTTTGTGTTCGAAGCGCAGGACACGCTTTTGCACCGCCGCGACCGGGCCAATGTGATCACCGTTGGGGCCGATGTGCCGCGCGGTGTGACCGCGGCCGAGGTGCAGACCGCCGTGACGGCCACCATCGAAGAGATGGTGATCCCGGATGGCTACAAGATGGAATGGGGCGGCGAATTGGAAAGCTCGAGCGACGCGCAGGCGTCACTTGGCAAACAATTGCCGCTGAGCCTGCTCATCATGGTGTTGATTTCGGTGCTGTTGTTCAACGCATTGCGCCAGCCAATCATCATCTGGCTGCTGGTGCCGATGTCGGTGAACGGCGTCAGCCTGGCGCTGCTTGGCACGGGCTTGCCGTTCACATTTACCGCGCTGCTGGGGCTTTTGTCGCTGTCGGGGATGTTGATCAAAAACGGCATCGTGCTGGTGGAAGAGATCGACCTGACACGCGAGGCAAACCCGGATATGCCTTTGGAAGAGGCGATTGTGACGGCCTCAACCTCGCGTTTGCGACCGGTCTTCCTGGCGGCGGCGACGACAATCCTGGGCATGATCCCCTTGCTGTCGGATGCGTTTTTCCAATCCATGGCGGCGACCATCATGGGCGGGTTGGCCTTTGCTTCGGTCCTGACATTGATCGCGGCGCCGGTGCTTTACTACATCTTCTTCAAACGCGGCGTGCAAAAGGCATTGGCGGCCAAAACCGCCGCTGCCTGAGGCCGAAGCAACCACAACCAAAAGGGGGCGTCGCGCATGTCCGGTACGTTACATCTGGCGCTCGATCCCGAGCAGGATATCATTCTGGCCAACTCCGGTGGTCGGGTTCAGATCGTGCAATTCGTCGATTACGCCAATCGACGGGCACGGCGGGTCCGCGATATTCTGCTCCGGGCATCTGACCTTCTTGGGGCGCAGAAAACCTGTCTGGCCTTGCGGTTCTGTCCGCCGGAAAAGGCCGGCAACAGCACCGATGTCGCCGCCCGTGCGGCGATTTCGGCCTTTTGGCAGGACCAGCTTGCCGAGATGCATGAGGCGCTGTTCTGTGCGCCCGAGGATGACATCACGGTGGAACGGGTCACGGCACTGGCCAGGACGATGGGGCTTGATCCCGACGCCTTTGCCGCCGATCTGATGTCTGAGCGTACCGAAGCGGTGCTGGCCCGCAGTCAGCAGTCCTTTGAGGGGTCCGGCGTGGTGCAAACGCCGGCGATTTTCATCGACGGGCGGGCCTATGAGGGCGCCTGGGACGAAACCAGCATCTTTGAGGCTGTGTCCAAGCCGCTGGGGCTGCGGATGCATCTGGCCAGTCAGGATTTCTTTCACTGGGCGGCATCTGCCGGGCTTGTGTTGGTGCTGGCGACAGTGGCGGCACTTGTTGTCGTCAACGTCGGCTTTGGCGCGTGGTACGAACATCTGCTTCATACCGAATTCGGTCTGATTTTTGGCGATTGGAACCTGACTCTGGGGCTGGCGCATTGGATCAATGACGGGCTGATGGCGTTGTTTTTTCTGCTTGTCGGGATCGAGATCAAACGCGAAATCGTCAATGGCGAGCTGAGTTCCCGGGACAAGGCGATCCTGCCGGTTCTGGGCGCCCTGGGTGGTATGATGGTGCCGGCCTTGCTCTATGTCGGTCTGAACTGGGGCAACCCCGAAACCGCGCATGGCTGGGGCATTCCGATGGCGACGGATATCGCCTTTACCCTGGGGATTCTGGCGCTTCTGGGCAGCCGGGTGCCAACATCGCTGAAGGTATTTGTGTCGGCGCTGGCGATTGCCGACGATCTTGGGGCGATTGTGGTGATTGCGCTGTTTTATGGCCATGGGTTTCATTTTGACGCCCTGTTGTTTGCGCTGGGCATTTTGGCGGTGATGGCGGTGCTGAACCTGTCGCGTGTCTATGCGCGACTGCCCTATGTACTGCTTGGGGTGCTGTTGTGGTATTTCATCCTGCAAAGCGGTCTGCACGCCACATTGGCCGGGGTTTTGACCGCCGCGCTGATCCCGTCGCGGCCCAGTGCCAATATCGAAGGCGTGGCCCTTCATGCGGGCGATGTGATTGCCCGCGAGCTGGACAAAGGCGAGATTGGTGCGCCGGCGATGGCCCGGCTGGCCAATGCGGTCGACCGGTTGCGCGAACCGGGATTTCACCTGCAACATCGGCTGGAGGGCTGGTCGAACTTCCTGATCTTGCCGCTGTTTGCCTTTTTCAACACCGGGATTGCATTGGCGGCCGGATTGTCCTTTGTCGCCCCAGAAGTTTTGGGGGTGATTGTTGGGCTGTTCATTGGCAAACCGCTGGGGATCTGTCTGTTTGTCTGGATCGGGGTCAAGACCGGCATTGCGCGGCTGTCGTCGGATGTCAGTTGGCGGCAATTGTTCGGGGCGGCATCGCTGTGCGGCGTCGGGTTCACCATGTCGATTTTCATTGCCTCTGCGGCCTTTGTCGAGCCGGCCTTGGGCGGGGTGAAACTGGCCATTTTGATTGCGTCACTACTGTCTGCCGTGACCGGGTCTTTGATCCTGTTGTCGGCACCACGCCCCCAGGGAAACGGGTGATCCACAAGGTGGTGTGAACCTGTGCCGAGGGTGTCGTCAGGCCTGCGCCTGTCGACAGGAGGGGGCCAGCCCCCATCGCCATGAATGGCGATTCCCCCGGGATATTTTTGAACAGAAGAAGCAGCGGGTGCGGGGGGGATTGCCCCCCGTGCTCTTAGGTGTCTGGACTCCGAGGTGTCAGGGCCCTAGGTATCAGGCGCTTTTCTGGCCGTAGTACAGCATGGAGACATGCCGGGCCTCGGCGAAGAACAGCCAGCGTTCGACCACCAGACCCACCCCGACAGCCAGCACGGCAATCGGCATGAGCACAGGCGCAAGCCCGCCGGTCAGTGCCACGAAAGCCAGGATCAGACCGGGCACGGCAAAGGCCCAGATCAGGACCATTCTGCGAAGGTCATTCGCGTGTTTTCGCGCCACCTGAAATCCCATTTCGCGCATCACGAAGTTGGGTTTGGTATGTGGCGGGTCCAGCTGGCGTTTCACGCCTTTGATCCCCAGCGCCATATCGGCCGTATAGCTGTCCGGTGTCGCATCAATTTTCTGCCAGTACCGGGTTTTGAGCGCCGCGCTGAGGCCGAGGCCGAGTGTTGCGATTGTACAGGACATGCCGGTCGCGCCGCCGGAAAACGCGAGGATCATGGCAAGAAGCACCGCGCCGGAGGTGGCGGCGAGGACCAGATAGATCACCGGCACCAGTGGCAGATGCCATTGCGGAATGGTGCGCAGAGAGGCGTAGATCATACCCGTGCACCAAACCGTTGCCGTCGCGCCCAGCGCCGCCAACAGTGCCAACGGCAAGGACAGCCAGCTTTGCACCCCAAAGAGCGACAGCAGCGCCAACAGCCCGGCGGGGCCATAGGTGGCAATGGCTGCCACACCTTCGCGCGAGAGCCAGGAGCTGCGCCATTGGGACAGGGCGCGCCAGGCCCGTTCCGGGCGGCCAAGGTGGAAGGTGGAACTGAGCAGGCCGACGGTGATCAACGCCAGCGCCAGGGCCATGGCCGCAAAGAAATCCCAGCCGGACAGGGGAAACCGCCCGGTGACATGCGCCAGTGAAAGCCAGAACAACAGCCCGTATCCCGCGCCAGAGGCGGTGGTGAACAGGATGACCGAATAAGCAGGATGCATGTGCGGCCCCCTAGCGGCTTAGCGCCCGGTCAGCCCAGGCAAAGAGTTTCTCGATGGGTGATCCGGTCGAAGGTGCCTCTGGTTCCGCGGCAATTTTCGGCGCGTGATCGCTGGCCTTGCGCGGTGGCAGGTATTTGTTCACCGGCTTGTAGCCGAATTCGTCCAGAAGGTTGAAACCGTCCCGCGCCGCCACGTTTTGCGACACTGCGCTTTCGGGATCGCCAAGGTCGCCAAAGGCGCGTGCGCCGGTCGGGCAGGCCTTGACGCAGGCCGGAACGCGGTCTTCTTCGTCGATGGTTTCGTTGTAGATCCGGTCAACGCAAAGCGTGCATTTCTTCATCACCCCGTCGTCATGATCATATTCCCGCGCGCCATAGGGGCAGGCCCAGGAACAGAGTTTACAGCCGATGCAGGTGTCGGGATTGACCAGAACGATACCGTCTTCTTCGCGCTTGTAACTGGCGCCGGTGGGGCAGACCGTGACGCAGGCCGGTTCTTCGCAATGCAGGCAGGAGCGCGGGAAATGCACCGTGCCCTTGTAGTGGTCATTGTCGATTTCATAGCTGTGCACGCGGTTCAGAAAGGCACCAGAGGGATCGGCGCCGTATGGATCATGGTCGGACAGCGGTGCGGAATAGCCGCCGGTGTTCCATTCCTTGCACGACGTCACACAGGCCTGACAGCCGACACAGATGTCGAGGTCGATGACAAGGCCAAGTTTCTTTTGCGTCTGTTCGGGCAGGCAGGTCATTTCGCTGGTTCCTTCCATTCGGCCCCAAAGGCGATCTTGTCCGGCGAAGCAGGCTGGCTGGCATGGCCCAGCGGTTCGAACAATGGTTCGGTGCCCGCAGTATCGGCCTTTTCTATTGCCACCCGCAGGTCAAACCAGGCGGCCTGACCGGTCAGCGGGTCGGAGTTGGAATAGCGATATCCGCCGCCGCCCTTGGGCAACAGTTCGGAAATCAGGTGGTTGAGCAGGAATCCTTCGTTGCTTTCGGGGGCATCATCCGACAATCCCCATGCGCCGCGCCGTTTGCCAATGGCGTTCCAGGTCCAGACCGTGTGCGGGTTCACCCCGTCCATCAGCCTGACCTGGCATTTCACCCGGCCCAGATGCGAGGCCAGCCAGACCCAATCGTCGTCCTGTACGCCGATTTTTTCCCCGACCGAGGTATGCACATACAGCCGGTTCGCCGCTGTGATCTGGCGCAACCAGGCGTTTTGCGAGCCCCAGGAATGATACATATGCATCGGGCGTTGAGTGATCGCATGCAGCGGGAAACCCTTGACCAATTGCTCTTCCAGCGGTGGATACCAGAAGGGCAGCGGGTCAAAGTGATCTTCGATCCTTTGTTTGGCCCGCTCTGGCGGTTGCCGATCGCCGTGTCCGCGCGCCGCAAGACGGAATTTCTGCATCGGTTCGGAATAGAGCTGAAAGATCGTCGGATCGGGCGACATGCGGATGCCCTTTTCGATGCCCCAATCAAGGTATCCGCGATTGGCATGGCGGAAATAGGCATGGCTGGGATCCATGTGTTCGCCAAAGAATGCGCCATTGTCGATGTATTTTTGCAGCTGGTCCGGGTTCGGCGCGCCGACACAGGATTGATCGCCATTCTCGCCACGCCATCCCGCAAGCGGCCCGATGCCGGGCTTGCGTTCATGGTTTACGATATAATCGGGATAGCCGCCGGGAAATTTCGGCGTGCCGTCGTCGTTGACAAATCCGGGCAGGTTCAATCGCGCGCCGAGGTCGATCATCACCTCTTGAAAACCACGCACATTTCGATCGGGCGGCACCACCGGTTGGCGAATGCCATCGGCGACCAGTTCCGGTTCCGAAATCGGTCGATCCAGCAGCGAAATACAATCCCAACGTTCCAGATAGGTCGTGTCGGGCAGGATCAGATCGGCGAATGGCACGGTTTCGGAATAATAGGCGTCGGAATAGATGATCTTCGGGATCACATAGTCGCCATTGTCGTCCGTCGCGGTCAAGGCATCCAGCGTGCCGCCGACATTCATCGACGAATTCCACGCCATATTGGCCATATACATGAACAGCACGTCGATGCCGTAGGGGTCTTTCTTTGCGGCGTTGTTGATCACCATATGCATCAGACCATGGGCGGATATGGGCGCGTCCCAGCTAAACCCCTTGTCCAGACGGCTGGGGTTGCCCTCGCCATCCAGCAACAGATGTTCCGGCCCGTGGGGAAACCCCAGATGCGGACCGCCCAACGGCAGTTCCGGTTTGATGTCGCCGGTCGCGCCATGCGGCAGGAGGTTCGGCGGCGTCTGTTTCGGGTAGGGCGGTTTGTAGCGGAATCCCCGGGGCTATCGATTGAGCCCAAGAGGATTTGCAGGATGTGGATCATGCGGCAGGTCTGAAACCCGTTGGAATGGGCCGAAATGCCGCGCATGGCGTGCATCGACACCGGGCGGCCGATCATCTTGTCATGTTTGCGCCCGGCCCAGTCGGTCCAGGGCTGATCGAGCACGATTTCCTCTTTAAACGCCACATGCGCCAGCTCTGCCGCGATCTGGCGGATCTGATCGGCGGGCACGCCGGTACGCTCGGCCACCGCATCGGGGGTATAGTCACCCCCCAGATAGCGTTCGGCCATCAGTTCGAACACCGGCCGCGCGGTGCGGCCATCGGGCAGGGTGCGCGTGCCGGTCAGCGCCGGTTGGATATCGGCGGCCTTGCCATTGCCAAATGCGTCTGTCGCCTTGTCCCAGATCATCGGATTGCCGTCACCGTCGCGGGCAAACAGCCCGTCATCGGCAGCGCCGGGGGCCTGAATGACCAACCAGGGGGAATTTGTGTAGCGCACGAGGTAGTCGAGGTCGATTTGTTGCGTGCGGAACAGCTCGTGGATCAACGCGCCCACAAACAACCCATCAGTGCCGGGGCGGATGCCGACCCATTCGTCGGCCACCGCGTTATAGCCGGTGCGCACCGGGTTGATCGACACCACCTTGGCGCCGCGTTTCTTCAGCTTGCCGATGCCGATCTTGATCGGGTTCGATGCATGGTCTTCGGCCACGCCAAACAACATGAAGTATTTCGTGTAATCCCAGTCAGGATCACCAAATTCCCAGAACGCCCCGCCAAAGGTATATAGCCCGCCAGCGGCCATGTTGACCGAGCAGAACCCGCCGTGGGCGGCAAAATTGGGCGTGCCATATTTCATCGCCCAGAACCCGGTCAGGCTCTGGCTTTGGTCACGCCCGGTGAAAAAAGCCAGCTTTTTCGGGTCAGTCTTGCGCACGGTGCCCAGCCAATCGGTGGCGATATCCAGCGCCTCATCCCAGCTTATTTCCTCAAACTGGCCAGATCCGCGCGGGCCGACGCGTTTCATCGGCGCGCGCAGGCGGGCGGGGGAATAATGCTGCATGATCCCGGCGCTGCCCTTGCCGCAAAGCACGCCCTTGTTCACCGGATGGTCGCGGTTGCCCTCAATATAACGCACCTTCTGTTTGCCATCTGCATCGGTTTTCAGATGCACATTGATGCCGCAGCGGCAGGCACACATATAGCAGGTGGTTTGCTTCATGCTGTCGCCAACCGGCGTGTTGGTGTCAATCTCGGGGCTTTGCGCCATCCTGTTCTCCCTGTTGAACGACATGCGCTTTGTTGCCAAACACGCCATCGATTCTCAGGGTAGTTTACATAAATCGCCCGCAGCAGAAAGATTTCCCACGAAGTTCGGGCAATCTGGAACTATTGTTCATGATTTCTGGCACTACCGCGAACAAAATCCCTTTGCTCAGCCACCCCGCGCGTGGTCATGCGGCGGCAGAATGGGCCAGAAGTTCGGCCATATGCGACGCACAGCCAAGCAGCGCCGCGTCGTCGTTTTCGATCAGATAGACCGGGAATTTGGCCATGAACTCTGAAAACCGCCCCTTGTCGCAAAAAGCGTCGCCAAACCCCATCTGATCGAAATGCGGTGCCAGAGACCGGCTGACCCCGCCAATGAAATAGATGCCGCCAAAGGGCAATTGCGCAAGGGCCAGATCGCCCGCGACCCGGCCGGCAAAGGTGACATGATATTGCGCGGCTTCGATGGCCGCCTGATCGCTGCCGTCGGCCACGCCGGCCATGATCTCGCCCGGGGGTTTGCTGCCGGGCGTGCCGCCCTCATGCCGACGCCAGCGGTAAAGCGCCTCAAGCCCGCGCCCCGAAAGCGCCTCTTCCACCGATGGGAACCCACCCTCGGACAGCAGAAATTCCGCCAGCGTCTGTTCCTGCGGGTTGCGCAGGGCCAGGCTCATATGGCCGGCCTCGGACGGTGGCACCAACGTCAGACCGCCGCTTTGAAATACCATGGCGATGTTCACTCCGGTGCCCAGACCAATCACCAGCCGGGTGGTTTGCTGTGCGTTGCCCGTTGCGGCGTCGCTGTGCAACAGTGGGCGCAGATCGCCCTTGCCCAAATGACCCAGCGCATGCCCCTGTGCCTGCAAATCGTTCAACACCGCCACCTGTGTCGCGCCGGATGCATCGCGCACGCAATCGTCATCAATTACCCAGGACAGGTTGGTCATTTTCAACACCCCATCCATCACCGGACCCGCGCCCGCAACACAGGCCGCCACCGGCACCGCCCCGGTTTCGGCCCGATAGGCGGCGATCACCTCGCTCAGACCATCGCGGCCCTGATTGCGATAGCGCCGAACAGAGCCTTCCAACAACGAGATGCCGTGATCTGCGGTCGTGGTGGCCAGGGCAACACGGGTATTTGTGCCGCCAATATCAGCAACAAGCGTGGTTTCTGCGGGCAGAGTCATCAAGGTATCTCCGTCAAACAATGGGATGGGCGCGCGGGCTCATGCCTCGGCGGCAATCTGGGCGGGGGCCGGTCCGGTGGTGGCCCCGGTCAAAAAACGATAGGGCATCATTTCGGTGCCCGGCGGTGCCAGCGGATCGGAAATCCGCGACATCAGGATTGCCGCGACACGGCGGCCGGCCTCGCGCACCGAACTGCGGGCGGCGGTAAAAACCGGCTCGGCCTCGGTGCCGTTGCGCAGGTATGACAGATCATCGTCAAACGTCACCACCGACACATCACGCCCCAAAACCAAACCCGCAGATTCAATTGCCCGGCGCACGCCAAGCGCGGTGATCATCGAGGCCACCACAAAGGCCGTCGGCGGCGTGTCGCGCGCAAGCATGGCCGAGGCAGCATCGTAGCCGAAGGTTTCGGTCATGTCGGCGGACACCATCAGCTCTGGATCGGGGGGGATATCTGCTTCGGCCAGCGCCTTGAGGAAACCAGCCCGGCGACGAAAGGCAAAATCCAGTTGTTCCAACCCGTTGATCAGACCAATTCGCCGGTGCCCCAGCGCGGTCAGATGGGTTGTGGCCTCTTGCATCGCGGTGACATTGGCCACATCGACCCAGGAAAACGGCGTCTTGACGTCGCTGGCGCGGCCATGGACCACAAACGGCAATTCCAACTGGATCAGCAAGGGAATGCGCGGGTCGTTCATCCGGGGTCCATGGACCACGATCCCGTCCACGTTGCCCTTGATTTTCAAATCGCGGTAAAATGCCTCTTCTTCGGAATCCGGCACCAGCGACAGCAACATGTCGTAGCCATGCCGGGAATAGACCTCGCCGGCGCTGGCGACGAAATCGCCAAAAACCGGGTTCACCATTTCATGTTGCGTCGACACCGGGATGACATGGCCGATGGTCATCGCCCGCCCGGTGGCCAGCGACCGCGCCCGCGTGTTGGGTTTGTAATTGGCGGCCCGCGCCGCATCATGCACCTTTTTCCGGGTCTTTTCGCTGACCTCTGGATAGCCGTTCAAGGCCCGGCTGACCGTGGTTTGCGACAATCCCAATCGTTCGGATAGTTGCTTTAAGTTCATTGTGCCGATGACCCCCAGAATTGACCCGAACGGGAAGTGTTCTACCTTGATTGTTGCGGAACGCAAATTGCCTTTCTTTTCACAGCTGACTTTCTGCACCGCAGAGAAAACATTGATTTCGTTAGACTAATCGATGTTGACTTTTCAACGCAACTTCCTCACATTAAAACTACCAAAGCGCTTTGGAAAGCGAGTGTCAAGACTTGTATCAAAGCGTCGATAGGTGTTCGATGGAACGTGCGTTTACCGCACAGGGAGGAAAATCAATGAGAGTTTCGCTTTATGCGAGTGTTGCGACGCTGGCGCTGTCCGCTTCTTTGGCCCAGGCCGCAGGTCATCTGCCATTCACGCCGGGAGAGGGCGATTTCAACTGGGACAGCCTGACCGCCTTTGCCGAGGCCAATGACCTGAACGGCGAAGAAATCAGCGTTTTCGGACCCTGGCGCGGGGATGATCAGGCCCTGGTCGAAAGCATTCTTGGCTATTTCACCGAAGCGACGGGCGCGACCATCAAATAC
Source organism: Phaeobacter sp. J2-8 (assembly GCF_022867865.1). Classification (GTDB taxonomy): domain Bacteria; phylum Pseudomonadota; class Alphaproteobacteria; order Rhodobacterales; family Rhodobacteraceae; genus Marinovum. The sequence continues at coordinate 135,705 of NZ_JALIEC010000002.1, forward strand.
GCCTCTTCCGAAACCTATGAACAGCAGATCGTGATCGACACCGAAGCCGGATCGCCGCCCAATGTCGCGGTGCTGCCGCAGCCCGGCCTGATCCAGGATCTGGTATCCAAAGGGTTTGTAGAACCTTTGGGTGAAGACACCGAAAACTGGCTGCGGGCCAATTACGCCGCAGGTGACAGCTGGGTCAGCCTTGGCACCTATACCGGGCCGGACGGCGAAGACCGGCTTTATGCCTTTCCCTATAAAATCGACCTGAAATCTCTGGTCTGGTACAGCCCGGAGAATTTCGAAGATGCCGGGTATGAAGTTCCGGAAACCATGGAGGATCTGAAGGCGCTGACGCAGCAGATCGTTGATGATGGCGGCACACCCTGGTGCATTGGTCTGGGGTCCGGTGGCGCGACCGGCTGGCCCGCGACCGATTGGGTCGAAGACATGATGCTGCGCACGCAATCCCCCGAAACCTATGACCAGTGGATCAAGAACGAAATTCCGTTTACCGATCCGGCGGTTGTTGGCGCGATCGAAGAATTCGGCTTTTTTGCCCGCAATGACGATTATGTGGCTGGTGGGGCCGGGGCTGTGGCCTCGACCGATTTCCGCGACAGCCCGGACGGCATGTTCTCTTCGCCGCCGCAATGCTACATGCACCGCCAGGCCTCGTTCATTCCGACCTTCTTCCCCGAAGGCACCGAAGTGGGGCTGGACGCTGATTTCTTCTATTTCCCGGCTTATGCGGGCAAGGAACTGGGCAAGCCGGTTCTGGGGGCGGGCACCTTGGCCTTCATCACCAATGACAGCCCCGGCGCACGCGCGTTGCTGGCGTTTCTGCAAACCCCGATTGCCCATGAACTCTGGATGGCGCAATCCGGTTTCCTGACACCGCACACCGGGGTCAACACCGACCTTTACGGTTCGGATGCGTTGAAGAAACAGGGCGAGATCCTGCTGAACGCAACGACCTTCCGCTTTGACGGTTCGGACCTGATGCCGACGGGCGTGGGGGCTGGATCCTTCTGGACCGGCATGGTGGATTATGCCGGCGGCAAAGATGCCGCCGCCGTGGCCAGCCAGATCCAGGAAAGCTGGGACGCGCTGAAGTAAGCGGGCCCAAAGCGATGCCCGGCGCGATCACGCAGCACGGGCATCGCATTTTTACGACAGCATTACATCACGAAATCGGCGTTGCAGGAGGGGGCGGATATGCATCCAGCCATCATGGGACTATTGACGATTGTGATCGGGGGGGGGGTGTGTTGGCTATTTTTACTTCTCGAACATCATCCTGGACACGGTATTTTATCCACCGCGCGGGCCAAATGCCGGGCGCAACATCAACCGCGCCAACCTGATCCGGCCCTGGCTGTTCCTGTTTCCTGCGCTTTTTGCGCTGGGGCTTTACCTGGCCTATCCGGTGTTTGCCACGCTCTGGCTGTCGCTGACCGACCGGGATCAGGGCGGGGCCTTTGTCGGGCTGGCCAATTACAGGACGATGATGGCCGATGCCAAGTTCTGGGAGGCGATGCGCAACAACATGTTGTGGCTGGTCGTCGTGCCGGCCATGTCCACCGGATTTGGCCTGTTGGCGGCCCAGCTGACCGACCGCATTTCCTGGGGTAATTTCGCCAAGTCGCTGATTTTCATGCCGATGGCAATTTCCTTTGTTGGCGCATCGGTGATCTGGAAATTGATCTATGACACCCGCCCCGAAGGCACCGATCAGATCGGCATTCTGAATGCGCTTTGGGTCAATATGGGGGGCGAGCCGCAGCAATGGCTGACCTTGATCCCCTGGAACAATTTCCTGTTGATGGTGGTGTTGATCTGGATTCAGACCGGTTTTGCCATGGTGATCCTGTCGGCAGCGCTGCGCGGTATTCCCGAAGAAACGATTGAGGCCGCGATCATCGACGGCGCGTCACCATTGCAGATTTTCTTCAAGATCAAGGTGCCGCAGATCATGTCGACGATTGTGGTGGTCTGGACGACGATTACGCTGGTGGTGTTGAAAATTTTCGACATCGTCTTGGCGATGACCAACGGCCAGTGGGAAACCCAGGTTCTGGCCAATTACATGTACGACAAATTGTTCCGCGCCTTTGACTGGGGCGTCGGATCGGCCTCGGCGATGGTGATCATGCTGTTGGTGACGCCGATCCTGGTCTGGAATGTGCGTAACGCGCGCAAAGAAATGCGCTGAGCGGGGGATTGGACATGGACAATATCGCAGGTCAAAAATCCACGCTGACATGGGCGGTGCATATCGCGGTGCTGGTACTGGTGCTGGCATGGGTGTTCCCGACGTTGGGATTGCTTGTCAGTTCGTTTCGCACATCGGACCAGATTTCGACCTCTGGCTGGTGGGCGGCGCTCACGACGCAAGAGGGCCAATTGCCCGCCATCCGCATCAACGGCCAAGAGGTGCAGGAGGCCGATCTCTATGTCATCGAAGGCGGGTTGTTTCCCGACAGTGACACCACGGTCACCGCATGGGGCACGTCGTCACGCGCGCCCGAGGCCCATGCCGCCGGCGACACAGCCGAGCTGAAGGATGGCGCCCGTCTGACTGTGGCGGGGGACGGTGCATTCCGTCTGACAGGTGGCCAAAGCTGGGAGGGCCAGCGCCTGCCACGGGTGTTTACCACCGCCGCGACACCGCCGGAATTCACCCTGAGCAATTACACCAATGTGCTGACCTCGGACACCGCCGGGGCAGGGATCGCCAATGCGTTCATCAATACGCTGACCGTGGCCATACCATCGACCATCATCCCGATCCTGGTGGCGGCCTTTGCGGCCTATGCGCTGGCCTGGATGGATTTCCCAGGCCGGTCGCTGTTGATCGCCGCCGTGGTCGGATTGTTGGTGGTGCCCTTGCAGCTGGCGCTGATCCCGCTTTTGCAACTGCACAACGCGATTGGCATCGGCAAGGGGTATCTGGGTGTTTGGCTGGCGCATACCGGGTTTGGTCTGCCACTGGCGATCTATCTTTTGCGCAATTACATGGTCGGACTGCCGCGTGACATCATCGAAAACGCCCGGGTGGACGGCGCGACAGAGTTCCAGATCTTCATCAAGATCATTCTGCCGCTCAGCTTTCCGGCGCTGGCCTCTTTTGCGATCTTTCAATTCCTGTGGACCTGGAACGATCTGCTGATCGCCTTGGTGTTCCTGGGCACCGACGATTCCACCCTGGTTCTGACCGGGCGGCTGGTCAATCTGATGGGGTCGCGCGGCGGACAATGGGAGATCCTGGCAACCTCGGCCTTTGTGTCGATTGTTGTGCCGCTGGCCGTGTTCTTTGCCATGCAGAAATATCTGGTGCGCGGTCTTTTGGCCGGCTCCGTCAAATAGGGCGCCCCCCCGATGAACAAACATACGGACAACATCATGAAACTTTCCCGTCAGGAAGATACCGATTGGTGGCGCGGCGCAGTGATCTATCAGATCTATCCGCGCTCCTATCAGGACAGCAACGGCGATGGCATTGGCGATCTGAACGGCATCACCAGCCGCCTGCCGCATATTGCCTCGCTTGGGGTGGATGCGATCTGGATTTCGCCGTTCTTCACCTCGCCGATGAAGGATTTCGGCTATGATGTCAGCGATTATTGCGACGTCGATCCGATGTTCGGCACTTTGGCGGACTTTGATGTGCTGGTGGATACCGCGCATAAACTTGGCCTGAAGGTGATGATTGATCAGGTGCTGTCGCATTCCTCGGATCAACACAAATGGTTCAAGGAAAGCCGCCAGAGCCGCGACAATGACAAGGCCGATTGGTACGTCTGGGCCGATCCCAAAGAGGACGGCACGCCGCCAAACAACTGGCTGTCGATTTTTGGCGGATCGGGCTGGCAATGGGATGGTCGCCGCGAGCAATATTACCTGCATAATTTCCTGACGTCGCAGCCGGACCTGAATTTCCATTGCCCGGACGTGCAACAAGCATTGTTGGACACTGTAGAGTTCTGGTTGGATCGCGGGGTGGATGGGTTCCGGTTGGACACCATTAATTTCTATATTCATGACCAAGAGTTGCGCGACAATCCTCCGCTGTCGAAAGAGCTTCGAAATGCGTCGATTGCGCCCTCGGTGAACCCCTATAACCATCAGGAGCACCTCTATTCCAAGAACCAGCCAGAGAACCTCGACTTTCTGCGTCGGTTCCGTGCCTTGTTGGATCAATATCCCGGGTCCACCTGTGTCGGCGAGGTGGGCGATGCCCAACGCGGGCTTGAAATCATGGGACAATACACATCTGGCGGCGACAAGGCGCATATGTGTTACGCTTTTGAATTCCTGTCCGGAAATTCGTTGAGCGCCAGCCGTGTAGCCGAAGTTTTGCATGCAGTGGACGAGGCCGCAGCGGACGGATGGGCGTGCTGGGCGTTTTCCAACCATGATGTGCCGCGCCATGTCACCCGCTGGGGGCTGGGGCTTCCTGCGCAAAAGACCTATGCGACATTGATCCATTGTCTGCGCGGGTCGGTCTGTCTTTATCAGGGCGAGGAGCTTGGCCTGCCAGAGGCGGATGTCGCATTCGAGGATCTGCAAGATCCCTATGGCATCGAATTCTGGCCTGAATTCAAGGGGCGGGACGGCTGCCGGACACCGATGGTTTGGGAACCTTCCAACCAAAGCGGCGGGTTTACCGCAGGCCAGCCATGGTTGCCGGTCAACCATGACCATATCAACCGTTCGGTCGCCGCCCAGGAGGCCGATCCGGGTGCCTTGTTGCACCATTACCGCAATGTCATCGCCTTTCGCCACGCGCACCCCGCTTTGGTCAAAGGCGCGCACAGCGAAATATCCGCCGACGGCGATGTGCTGCGCTTCATCCGCAGTCATCAAGGCGAGGTGATTTTCTGTGCCTTCAATCTGAGTGAGGTGCCGGCCACGATTGACCTGCCTGCTGGCACATGGCTGCCGATCGGCTCTGAAATCGGGTCTGCCGCGGCGCAGGCGGATGGAAAACTTCACCTTGGGCCCTGGCAAACCGCCATGGCAACCCAGCGTTAAGCCGCAATAGGAGACAGTAAAATGGCCAATCTGAAACTGACCGATGTCGAAAAAACCTATGGCGGCGCGGTGAATGTGCTGAACCACATCGACCTTGATATCAAGACCGGCGAATTGATTGTGTTTGTCGGCCCGTCGGGCTGCGGGAAATCCACCTTGCTGCGCATGATTGCCGGGTTGGAAAAGATCACCAGCGGCACGTTGGAAATTGACGGGCAGGTGGTCAATGACGTGCCACCGTCACAACGCGGTATTGCGATGGTGTTCCAATCCTATGCGCTCTACCCCCATATGACGGTGCGCGAAAACATGTCCTTTGCGCTCAAGATCGCCAAGAAGCCGCAGGATGAAATCGACGCGTCGGTCGAACGCGCGGCCAAGATGCTGCAATTGGACGAATACCTTGACCGTTTGCCAAAGGCGCTGTCGGGTGGCCAGCGTCAGCGGGTTGCGATTGGCCGGTCAATTGTGCGCGATCCAAAGGTGTATTTGTTCGATGAACCATTGTCGAACCTGGACGCCGCCCTGCGGGTTGCGACCCGGATCGAGATTGCGCAGCTGAAAGAGAAAATGCCCAACTCGACCATGATCTATGTGACCCATGATCAGGTCGAAGCGATGACCCTGGCGACCCGCATTGTCGTTCTGGCAAACAAGGGGATCGCACAGGTTGGCAGCCCGCTGGAGCTTTATGAACGCCCCAACAGTGAATTTGTCGCGCAATTCATTGGCTCGCCCGCGATGAACCTGTTGCCCGGCGAAGTTGTGGGTACAGGGCCGCAAACCACGGTGCGGATGCAAAGTGGCGGCACAGCGGTGTCGGATTATCCCACCAAAGACAGCGACATGGGCCTGAAGGTCAATGTCGGGGTCCGCCCCGAGGATATGGTGGAAACCACCGGCGATGCCATTTTCGAAGGCAAGGTTGATTTCATCGAAGCCCTTGGTGAGGTCACTTTGCTCTATTTCGAAAAACAGGATAATCAGGCGGCGGTCATCGGCAAACTGGCCGGCATTCATACCGACGTGCGGGGCAAATCCGTGCGTTTGGCCGCCGCGCCCGCAAAGGTGCATCTTTTTGCCAATGGGGTGTCGCTGCTTTATGGCTGATCCCCAGGAGAGGCGGTTCATTTCAATCGCCTCTTGCGCCCACAAATCATTGCGTCTATACGCGCGCCATTAATCCGCAGGTGTGGGCGGGCCCTTGGGGGAGACATCCCCAAATGTCCACCGGTTGAAGCATTCGCTTCTCAACCCGCACCGAGGCGTAAACCGGAAAGGAAAAGAAGCATGGCTCTTCCCGAGTTCACCATGCGTCAGCTGCTTGAAGCTGGCGTTCACTTTGGCCACCAGACGCAACGCTGGAACCCCCGTATGGGTCCGTTCATCTATGGCGCGCGCAATGGCATCCACATCATGGACCTGACGCAAACTGTTCCGATGCTGGACCAGGCGCTGACCGCTGTGCGTGACACTGTGGCCAAAGGCGGCCGTGTGCTGTTCGTCGGCACCAAACGCCAGGCTGCCCAGCCTGTGGCCGATGCCGCAGAACGCTGCGCACAATACTACATGAACCACCGTTGGTTGGGCGGCACGCTCACCAACTGGAAAACCGTTTCCCAATCCATCAACCGTCTGAAGCAGATTGACGAGCAGATGGAAGGTGGCTTTGAAGGCCTGACCAAGAAAGAGCGTCTTGGTATGGAACGTGACCAGCTGAAGCTGCAAGCGTCGCTGGGCGGTATCCGCGAAATGGGCGGCGTGCCTGATCTTCTGTTCGTCATCGACGTGAAAAAAGAAGCTCTGGCCGTGGCCGAAGCCAACAAACTGGGTATCCCGGTTGTGGCGATCGTCGACACCAACTGTTCGCCCGATGGTGTGGATTACATCATCCCCGGAAACGACGACGCAGCCCGCGCCATCGCTCTTTACTGCGATCTGGCAAGCCGCGCCGCGCTTGACGGTATGTCGGCCCAGCTGGGCGCTGCAGGTGTCGATATCGGCGCCATGGAAGAAGCGCCGGAAGAAGAAGTTGTTGCTGAAGAAGCCGCAGCCCCGGCAGACGCGCCCGCAGCAAGCTGAAGCAAGTCTTTGCCAGGTCTTTTCTGACCTGTCGCAAAACCGACATGTATTCATGACAGGGGGCAGAGGTATCTTTGCCCCCAATACCTTATGAGATGAGGAGAGCCGATATGGCGATTTCTGCGAAGCAGGTGAAAGAACTGCGCGAGATGACCGGCGCCGGCATGATGGATGCCAAAAAAGCGCTGACCGAAGTTGACGGCGACATCGAAGCCGCAATCGACTGGCTGCGGACCAAGGGTCTGGCCAAAGCGGCCAAGAAATCCGGCCGTACCGCCGCCGAGGGTCTGGTGGCCGTCAATGTCGAAGCAGGCAAGGGCGTCGCGGTTGAAGTGAATTCGGAAACCGATTTCGTTGGCAAGAACGCTGAATTCCAGGAAATGGTGTCGGGCATTGCCACCGCCGCGCTTGGTGTGTCGGATGTGGTTGCGCTGGCCGCGGCTGATCTGAACGGCAAAACCGTTGCTGACACCATCACCGACAAAATTGCCAAAATCGGCGAAAACATGTCGCTGCGCCGCATGTCGTCGCTCGAAGGTGCGTCGGTTGTGTCCTACGTCCACAACGCGGCTGCGCCTGGCATGGGCAAAATCGGTGTTCTGGTCGCGCTGTCCGGCGAAAACGAAGCCTTTGGCAAACAGGTTGCAATGCACATTGCCGCCGCCAACCCGGCATCGCTGTCCGAAGCCGACCTTGACCCGGCCGTCGTGGAAAAAGAGCGTTCGGTTCAAATCGACATCGCACGTGAATCGGGCAAGCCCGAAGCCGTGATCGAGAAGATGATCGTGGGCCGCATGAAGAAATTCATGAGCGAAGTCACACTGCTGAACCAGGCGTTTGTCATCGACCCCGACAATACCGTCGAAGCGGCCGCCAAAGCCGCTGGTGTGGAAATCACCGGGTACGTTCGTCTGGAAGTGGGCGAAGGCATCGAGAAAAAAGAAGAAGACTTTGCAGCAGAGGTTGCCAAGGCCGTTCAAGGCTAAGGCGGCATTTGTTTGCTGGGTTCCCCGGGATTTCCGGGGGGCCAAAAAGATTGCGGAGCTGGCTGCGACGGCCAGCTCCGCTTTTGTTTGGGCCACCCCTGACTATTGGGGATAAGACGAAGCGACCCAATTGGCCGGTCTGACGCTTAAAATACACACCAAACCGACCTCCGGTTTCCCGGGCAGAACCGAGGAGCCTTGAAATGACAAGGGCACTGTCCTGACGTTCCCTGGCTAGAATTGCCACCACTCACGGAACATCTGTAATGTGCCTTATTTCCCTTGGGTAATGAAGTCCGGTTTTCCTTACCAAAGGCGGCAGATACCCGCCAAAGCGCTTTGACAAGGTGACAAATGCCGTAATGAAATCAGGTCAGTACCGCCGGATCAAAGATCCAGCACGAACATCTGGTTCTGAAAGGCCGCTTTGAGCACGGCCTGGGCCGTGGTTTCGACGTTCAGCGCCTCGCGCGCGAGGCGGAGGTGTTTTTCCACCGTTGCAGCGGTCAAGCCCATCAGAAGCGCAATGTCCTGGGTTGTCTTGCCATCGCCGACCCATTCCAGCGCTTCACGTTGGCGCGGGGTCAAAGGTTTGCCCGCAACCGTAAAGGGCAGGGTGAGGATCTTGAGATGTGCGACATTGTTCATTGTCACGATGTCATCGCCATGTTCGGCCCAGACTTCATCGGCGTCTGATTGGCTCATCCCGTTTCGCGCCGTCAGGGCAATCGCCCCTTTGGAGCGGACCGAAACGGCCTTGAATGAAATCGTATATCCGACCGTCACGCCCATTTTCTGATTGAACTGAACGACCGCCATTTCCGGATCTGTCAGCGCACCCTGTCTTGCCAGGTCACCAACCATGGTCCAACTGGCCACACCTTCGTGGTCCATCGCCCAACGGGTCATCGGCGCGTTTTTATACAGCTCATTGCCGAGGAATTCGTCCGTATAGCTGGGGTCATGATTGGTCAGCATCAGAAAATCATTGGGATCGCCCAGTGATTTTTCCGTGCGGTAATAGGTGAACCCATAGAGCAGGCGGTCAAAGCCGTATTCCGCCATCTTGCGGCTGTGCATGTCCCACAACGCTTCGATCGTTGGGGAATTCGTCAGATCCAGGAGATATTTGTTCCGGGACTTTGTCATGCAGTCAGCTCCTGTCGCGCAGTCCCCGAATGCGGCGGGCTGGACCGGGACATGCGCAAAATAGTGAAACGCCTAAGGGTATTAGACATTTCACTGCTTTTCTGTCCAGACAATTGCGGTGACAATTGCCCCAGGGACAAGAAATCCTGCCCGATTGGGATATTAATCCACCACCCGAACCGCGCCGCGCGCCGCCGAGGTGGTCAAAGCCGCATAAGCCTTGAGCGCGGTTGTGATCTTGCGTTTGCGGGGGCTGACCGGTTTCCAACCTTCGGCGTCGCGTTTTTCACGCCGGGCCGCCAATTCGGCATCATCCACCGCCAGATGGATCGACCGGTTTGGAATGTCGATTTCAATCTTGTCGCCATGTTCGACCAGCCCAATGGTGCCGCCTTCGGCCGCCTCTGGCGAGACATGGCCAATGGACAGCCCCGATGTGCCGCCCGAAAAACGACCATCGGTCAAAAGCGCGCAATCCTTGCCCAGACCTTTGGATTTCAGATAGCTGGTCGGATAGAGCATTTCCTGCATGCCCGGACCGCCGCGCGGACCTTCGTAGCGGATGACCACCACGTCGCCGGCCTGGACCTTGCCGGTCAGAATGTCATTCACCGCCGCATCCTGGCTTTCGCAGACATAGGCCTTGCCGGTGAATTGCAGAATGCTGGCATCGACGCCCGCGGTTTTCACGATACAGCCTTCTTCGGCGATGTTGCCAAACAGAACGGCCAAACCGCCATCCTGGCTGAAGGCATGTTCCTTGGACCGGATCACCCCACCTTCGCGGTCGGTGTCGAGCTCCTTGTAGCGGTTTTCCGTGCTGAAGGCCTGGGTCGTGCGCACGCCGCCGGGGGCCGCTTTGAACAATTGTTCTGCATCCGGGTTGTTGGCAACCTTGATGTCCCAGCGCGCAATCGCCTCTGCCATGGTGGCGGAATGCACGGTCGTGGTGTCACCATGCAAGAGGTTCGCCCGATAAAGCTCTCCAAGGATTGAGAAAATCCCGCCAGCGCGGTGCACATCTTCCATATGCACGTTTTCGATATTCGGCGCGACCTTGCACAGGCAGGGCACCTTGCGGCTGAGCCGGTCAATGTCCTGCATGGTGAAATCGACACCACCCTCATAGGCAATCGCCAACAGGTGCAATACCGTATTGGTCGATCCGCCCATGGCAATATCCAGGCTCATCGCGTTTTCAAAGGCCGCCATGGTCGCGATCTCGCGCGGCAAAAAGCCCTTTTCTTCAGCGACATAGTGGCGTTTGGTGATCTCGACGATCTTGCGGCCGGCCTCAAGGAAAAGATGTTTGCGGTCTGCGTGGGTCGCCAATGTCGATCCATTGCCCGGCAGCGCAAGGCCCAAAGCCTCGGCCAGACAGTTCATGGAATTGGCGGTGAACATGCCCGAACAAGATCCGCAGGTCGGACAGGCGTTTTCTTCGATATGCTGCACCTGTTCATCGGTCAGCGTTTCGCTGGCCGCGGCCACCATGGCATCCACCAGGTCGATCTTTGTCATTTCCAGATCGGCAATGTCGATCTTACCGGCCTCCATCGGGCCGCCGGATACGAAAATGGCCGGGATATTCAACCGCATAGCAGCCATAAGCATGCCCGGCGTGATCTTGTCGCAATTGGAGATACAGACCATTGCATCCGCGCAATGCGCGTTGACCATATATTCAACGCTGTCGGCAATCACTTCGCGCGAGGGCAGGGAGTAGAGCATCCCGTCATGGCCCATCGCAATGCCATCATCGACCGCGATCGTATTGAATTCCTTGGCCACACCGCCGGCGGCCTCAACCTCGCGCGCAACCATCTGACCGAGATCTTTCAAATGGACATGGCCCGGAACAAACTGGGTAAAGGAATTGACGATGGCGATAATCGGCTTGCCGAAATCGTCGTCCGTCATCCCCGTGGCACGCCAAAGCCCGCGGGCACCGGCCATATTGCGGCCATGGGTCGAGGTTCTGGATTTATAATGTGCCATATCTGGTCCTCCGGTGCCTGGGCTTGGCTTTGCGCTCAGGAACAATATTCAGGGGCCAAAGGCAAGGGGGCTGGGACAAATCCCGCGTCGGAATAGCGCGGTAAAGTCATCCGGATTGCTGTAGCATCGTGATTCATGGATCAGATTGAAATTTGGAGACCCCTGGATGAGCGGCGCACCCACACTTGAAATGACGGTATTGATGACACCGGACATGGCAAATTTCAGCGGCAAGGTCCACGGCGGCGCGTTGTTGAACCTTTTGGACCGTGTGGCGTTCACCTGTTCATCGCGATACTCGGAACGCTATTGCGTGACGCTGTCGGTCGATCAAGTCATGTTCAAAGAGCCGATCAATGTCGGCGAGTTGGTGACCTTCAAGGCGCAAATCAACACCACCGGTCGCACATCCATGGAAGTTGGCATTCGGGTCGAAGCCGAGGATATCCGCACCGGATACCACCGGCACACCAATTCCTGTTACTTCACTATGGTTGCGGTGGATGACGACGGTGGCGCCGTCGCAGTGCCGCCGATCAAGATCACCAGCGAAATTCACGCAAGACGCCAAAGGGCCGCAAACCTGCGCCGAGAGCTGCGGCGAGAGTTTTCCAAGCGTATGAAGGATATTGCGGTCGGATCCTAGCGCTGTGGCGACGTCAAAATGCAGGATCGACCGCGAAGGCCGTGGTAAGACGGCTCTGGATTTGCCAAGGTCCGATGCATGACGGCGGCCGATGTTGGTGCGCCGCGGAACTGGTGAAGACGTCAGTGAATGTCGGGATGAAATGATGCTGCTCTATAACAAGAATTCGGCTTTGCGGGTGCATATACCGCTGTTTCGGACTTTGGCCATTATCATGGTCATCGCCGCAAATCCCGCGTCTGCCGCGCAGCTGGTTGTGAAAACCGACATGGAAATGGGGTGTTTTGCCGAGCTGAATGGCCCGATTACCAAGGGCGACGCGCAGGCCGTCAAAGAGGCCATAGATGCCTATCGCGAAGTCAATGCATTGATTGAGCCGGCCATAGAAGACCCAATGTTCGCCAGCAAAGAGGATCGACTGTGCCTCGACAGCCCCGGAGGATCGCTAACCGAAGGGATCGCATTGGCCCGGGTCTTGACCAAAAATCGGGTCGGGGCGGCGGTTGCGCGCGGGAAATCCTGTTTATCTGCTTGCGCCGTCGCCTTCATGGGCGGTCGGGCATTTATCAGCGAGAAAATCAGCTCCAAGCCGGACCGGATCTTGCATCCCATGGCAAACCTTGGATTTCACTCCCCAAGTTTGGGGATCGACGCGGGCCGATATGATGAACAGGCGGTGAGCAAAGCCTATAGGATTGCGCTGCGAAGTGTTGGGGTCTTGCTCGAACATGCCCCGGAGATTGACTATCCAATATCATTGGTGACGACGATGTTGGCCACACCTCCGGATGAGATGTTCCTGCTCACAACCATTGGCCAGGCGGCGCGTTGGCGCGTCACGGTTGCACCGATTGTGGAGCAATCGGAATTGACCGATGAAACGCTGAAACGGCTCTGTTTCTATGCTGAAAGCGGTGATTTGGATTATCTGGTGGACGGTCGCCAACGTCGGCTTTCTTACACTACGGTTGAGATCACCGAAGGTTCCAAGGCCACCTTGGATGCAAATGGAAACGTGCTTTTTGGCTGGGACACACTGAAGGGCAAGGTAAACACCGGGTTCGGCGATACCTGGCGTGCAGCCTGCAATCTTTTCTACTATCCAATTCTGAAACCGAACACATCGCGCAATTACCCATCCGGGATGGTCACCATTGGCGGTGTGCAAACACTTGTCTGGCCATATCATTTTTTGCCCCATGATATGCTGATTTCTTCAGTTTCGTATCAACGGTAACAAGTCAGACGTTACCGGATCAGCGCCAGGCGTAGGGTAAGGATCCGGTATACTCTCTGTTTCGGGTGTTCACTTTTTAACATAATACCGATTATGGGCTTTAGCGATGTACCCGCAAAGTTAAAGTGTCCCACATCTGCAAAGTAGAAGTGTCACACTCTGCCCCGATGAGAACAGGCAGAGAGTGTGGGCATGGGATGGGTTTTGATGAGCGAGCGCGAGCTGAACCGGGTCGAGGTGTTGAGCCAGGTGAGCCAAGGTCGGATGACGGCGACGACTGCGGCGAACGTTTTGGGATTGAGCCGCAGACAGGTTCACCGGCTTCTCAGGAAGTTCCAATCTGACGGTCCGGCGTCAATCCGGCACAAAGCGCGTGGTCGGGTTTCGAACAATCGGATCGATCCGGCGGTTCGCGAGTTCGCGGTGACACTGGTGCGCGAGAACTACGTCGACTTCGGACCGACCTTTGCGGCTGAGAAGCTCGAGGAAGTTCACGGGCTGAAGGTGTCGCGCGAGACGCTGCGCAAGTGGATGCAGGACGCCGGGATTTGGCTTTCTCGCAAGCAACGCAGGACCTTTCACCAATCACGCCTGCGCCGGGAATGCTTTGGCGAGCTGATCCAGATCGACGGCTCGGACCATCACTGGTTTGAGGATCGCGGGCCGTCCTGCACCCTGCTTGTTTTCATCGACGATGCGACCAGTACGTTGATGCATCTGGAGTTCGTGAAGTCCGAGAGCACATTCAGCTACTTTGGCGCTCTGGAGGCCTACCTGCATGCACATGGACGACCTGTGGCGTTCTATTCGGACAAACACACGGTGTTCCGTGTTGCGAGCCAAGGTGCGGAGTCAGGTCACGGGATGACCCAGTTTGGCCGTGCTTTGAACGAGTTGAACATCGAGATTCTCTGCGCCAACAGCTCTCAGGCCAAGGGCCGCGTCGAACGCGCGAACCGGACGCTACAGGATCGACTGGTGAAGGAACTGCGCCTGGCGAGCATCTCGGACATGACAGCGGCCAATGCGTTCCTTCCGGCTTTCATGAACCGCTACAACACGAAGTTCGCCAAGACCCCACGCCGTCCGGATAACCTGCACCGGCCCCTCAATACCGAACCGGATCGGCTGGCGGATGTGCTGTGCTGGCGCGACGAGCGCTATGTCGGCAACCAATTGGCCTTCTCCTACGACCGGCAGCGCATCATCCTGCAAGAGAACGAGATCACGCGCGGCCTGCCCGGCAAGTATGTCGACAGCTATGAGTACCCTGACGGCCGCTTGGAGTTCCGCTGGAAGGGCGTCTCGCTCCCCTACTCCATTTTTGACAAGGAGCAGCGCGTCACCCACGCCGCGATCACCGAGAATAAGCATCTAAGCGCGGTCCTTGAGCACATCAAGGCCGAGCAGGACAAGGCCCCGCCAAAGAAACGCCGCGCAGGCAAACAGCGCTCTCGCTACAAACCGAATGGACGGCGCAACGATGGCTGGAATTCAAAGCTGGCAAGAGCCGCGAAAGAGAAACACAAAGCCAGCCAGGGCTGCGATATCTGAGGTCTCCGCCCTGTCAGGCTTTGCTACCGTCAGCGCACTTGGTGACATTTCTACTTTGCGGAGCGAGGGACATTTCTACTTGGTTGCAACAAGTGAATGGCACGGGAGCGCGCTACCCTGAAGCGCAACTCCTATTAGAAAACATGCCCAACCCCAAAAGCCCGCATGCCAAAACCGCGGCTCCCCGGTGAACACCGGTCTCCTTCGCATAGTTCCCCCTCCAAAGCACAGGCCGCTGTCTCGTCCGCGCAGGACGCGGCCAACGGCGGTATAGAGATACGCCCTCAAAGAGCCGTTAACCGTACCTCTGCACAGACCCAGAACACTTTTCGGCGTGGTTTCAATATTCCAGTGCTCAGCAAGATTTGCCCGAGCGCATGACTGAAAACGCTACTGGGAGAACGACATGCCGACGAGAACTTTCACGATTTCCGAAGGTCTAAGCCAAATTCACACCTTTGGGGATGGTCCGGAAAACACCCGTAACCATTGGGATAATCTGGACTTTGAGCCGATGTCAGTATTTTCGCATGGCCATCATGCGCGGTCTGGTGGCGGCAACGATACCTTCAATTTCACCAACATTTCGAACGTGTCCGGTGTCGTTGTCGGGCGGATCGAAGACTTTGACATCACCCGCGACGAAATCCGGATCGAGGGTCGGTTGCTCGATCTTAACGATCTGCCAAACAACGTGCGTATCGTTGCCTTTAATGGCGGTCATAACGACACAGGCGGCGAAGATCAGCCATGGTTGTTGATCGAAACGCCCACGGGTGGCCAGATCTTCTACACACTCGAAGGTGCGCGGGTCGACATGAATGACGATGGTGGCTCGAATGGACATACACAAGAGCATCACTTCATTACAGAAGGGCTGTTGCCCGACTTCGACGCCCTGCCCGACATTCGCTACGTAGATCCGCAAAACGTGGTTCCGATCGGGTTTGCACCTGATGGCGGTATCGTTATTCATGACATTGATCGCGACCACATGGACCTGCATCATGCCGTAGAAGGCACCGTGGACGGCGATCTTATCGCGGCGGGTTTGAACGACGATATTGTCCGGGCGCTTGGTGGCAACGACGTCATTTGGGGCGGCAGTGGCAATGACACAGTATCTGGCGGCACCGGTAATGACACGATTTTGGGTAACATCGGCCACGACAATCTGAATGGAGAGACGGGCCAGGATCGGCTCGACGGCGGCATGGGCAACGATGCAATCCGCGGCGGCGGCGGCGACGACGCGGCGTTTGGTCGGTCAGGCAATGATACGATTTTCGGCGGCACCGGCCATGACCGTCTTCTTGGTCATTCAGGCCAGGATCTGCTTGACGGTGGTGTCGGCAATGACACGCTGCATGGCGGCAGCGGTCGCGATTTTCTGACCGGTGGTGCTGGTTCTGATGTATTGTACGGCGGTTCTTCCGGTGATCGGCTTTTTGGCAACGAAGGCGCGGATCGTCTTGGCGGCAATTTGGGTGATGATTTTCTCGATGGTGGCCTGGGCAACGACACTTTGAACGGCGGCCCGGGCAACGACACGCTGAAAGGCGGCAGCGGCCTGGACCGATTGCATGGGGGCGCTGGCAACGACAGGCTGGACGGCGGCAATGACAACGATTTTCTGAGCGGCGGTGATGGAGCTGATGTGTTGCTCGGGGGTGCCATGGACGATGAGCTTTGGGGCGGCAATGGCGCTGACCGTCTTCTTGGGCATTCAGGCCAGGATCGGCTTGACGGCGGTGCCGGCAATGACACGCTGCATGGCGGCAGCGGTCGCGATTTTCTGACCGGTGGTGCTGGTTCTGATGTATTGTACGGCGGTGCTTCGGGTGATCGGCTTTTTGGCAACGAAGGTGCAGATCGTCTTGGCGGCAATTTGGGTGATGATCTACTCGATGGTGGCCTGGGCAACGACACATTGAACGGCGGCCCGGGCAACGATACGTTGAGAGGCGGCAATGACCACGATTTTCTGACCGGCGGTGATGGAGCTGATGTGTTGTTCGGGGGTGCCATGGGCGATGAGCTCTGGGGCGGCAATGGCGACGACCGTCTCTTTGGCAACTCGGGCAATGACAAAATTTACGGCGGCACCGGCAACGACACGCTTTCCGGCGACAACGGGAACGACCGGCTCTTTGGTCATTCCGGCAATGACCGGCTTGACGGCGGCAATGGCAACGACCGGCTGAACGGCGGCGACGGGCGCGATGTTGTGAACGGCGGTAATGGCTCTGACATATTGTACGGTGGTGCCATGGGCGACCGTCTCTCTGGTCATTCCGGCGATGACCGTCTTTTTGGCAATTCAGGCAACGACCAGCTCGATGGCGGTAATGGTGACGACACGCTTGATGGCGGCAACGGAAATGATGCGCTGCATATCCGTGGCGGCGACGACATTGCTACCGGCGGTCACGGTGCTGATACCTTTGTCTTTTTCGGCAACATGATCGAAGACGATGTCATCACCGATTATGATGTTGGCGTCGATGAATTGCACCTTGATGATGCGCTTTGGGGTGGCGGACTTACCGAGGCGCAGGTGATCAACCGCTTTGCCACGGTGGAAAACGGCGATGTGGTGTTTGATTTCGGGGATGGAAATTCCATCACGCTGGATGGTGTCGACAGCACCGCTGGTCTGTCCTCTGACATCGAGATCTTTTGATTTGGCGCGACAAACCTGAACAGTGACATTGCCAAACGGCAAACACTGTTCAGGTTCAACTGCGAAAACGACACTTAACCTATTGAGTTAAAAGCGCCTTCATCTTCAGCTGCCAATCACGCCCTTTTTCAAAATGATATTGCCATACAGCCGGGTTTCGCCGGTCTGCACAACGGCGAAAGAACTTACGTGCGTTGTCATAGAAATCAAATCGTTCCAGTCCCTTGATCTGTGCGGGCGCATCGGCCACGTCATTGATGATCTGTTGAAACTCTTTCACGACTTCCGGGATTGTATCAGGCGCGTCGACCACCTGCATCACATGGGCTGGCGCATCGACATAAGTGTCCAGCGGCATCACGCTCATCACCGCGCGCAAAACATCCGTTGCGCTGATCCCATCCAGACGCACCACTTCGGGCCCGCTGCTTTCAGCCGGGAAATTGGCATCCGCGATGGTAATCGTGTCGCCATGGCCCATCGCGCGCAATGCATAGATCAGATCGGGGCTCAGTATTGGATCAAGTCCGCGCAGCATAGTATTGATTCCTTTAAGTTATATACGGTTGAAGGCTGGGGATCGCCCTGCCCTAGAAAAACGCCTGTAGCCCGGTTTGCGCCCGGCCAAGGATCAACGCATGCACGTCATGTGTGCCTTCATAGGTGTTCACGGTTTCCAGATTGACCATGTGGCGGATCACCTGAAATTCACCGGAAATCCCGTTGCCGCCATGCATGTCCCGCGCCATCCGCGCCATATCCAGCGCCTTGCCACAGTTGTTGCGTTTGATCAGGCTGATCATTTCCGGCGCGGCGGCAGCATCATCCATCAGCCGCCCGACCCGCAACGCGGCCTGCAGGCCAAGGGCAATCTCGGTCTGCATATCTGCCAGCTTCTTCTGGAACAGCTGTGTCCCGGCCAGCGGTTTGTTGAATTGCTTGCGATCCAGACCATATTCGCGCGCCGCATGCCAACAGAATTCTGCGGCGCCCATCACCCCCCAGGCGATGCCATAGCGCGCCCGGTTAAGACAGCCAAACGGCCCCTTAAGCCCCTGGATATTCGGCAAAAGCGCGTCTTCGCCGACCTCGACACCGTCCATCACGATCTCACCCGTGACCGAGGTGCGCAGGGACAATTTCTTGCCGATCTTCGGCGCGCTCAGACCCTTGCAGCCCTTGTCCAGAACAAAACCGCGGATCTTGCCATCATGGGCGTCGGACTTGGCCCAGACCACAAACACATCCGCAATCGGCGCATTGGAAATCCACATCTTGCTGCCGGTCAGCCGATAGCCGCCGTCGATCTTTTCCGCGCGGGTTTTCATACCGCCGGGATCGGACCCGGCATCCGGTTCGGTCAATCCGAAACAGCCGATCCATTCACCGGAGGCGAGTTTGGGCAGGTATTTCTGCCGCTGCGCTTCGCTGCCATAGGCATAGATCGGATACATCACCAGGCTGGATTGCACCGACATCATGCTGCGATAGCCGCTGTCGACCCGCTCGATCTCGCGGGCGACAAGGCCATAGGTCACATAGCCCGCGCCAATCCCGCCATATTCCTCTGGGATGGTGGTGCCCAACAATCCCATGTCGCCCATCTCGGCGAAGACACCTGGGTCGACGGTTTCGGCCTCAAAGGCATCAATCACCCGCGGTGCGAGTTTTTCACTGGCATAGGCGCGGGCGGCCTCGGCGACCATCCGCTCTTCTTCGGTCAATTGATCCACCAGACGCAGGGGATCGGCCCAATCCAGGCGTCCCAGATCGGGGGCATCTTTTGGTTTGAGCGGTGATGGGGCTGAAGAAGACATGAGGCGGCTCCAATATCTTTTGCGCTGGCGCCAACCTAACGCAGAGATATGGCCGAGGAAATCCGCATTTTGATCAAATTTCCAATCGAACAACCGCGATGACAGCCGCAAAGGCTGGAAGAGCGCCCTCTTCCGCCCTTGCAGGCGTCATCGGTTGTGTTCAGATCAGCCCAGGGCATATCCCGCGCCGCGCACCGTGCGCAGCGGATCATTGCCGCCAAACTGGCACAGCGCCTTGCGCAGACGCCCGATATGCACGTCAACGGTGCGGGTGTCGACATAGATGTCGCGCCCCCAGACCCGATCCAGAAGCTGCTCCCGTGTCCAGACCCGACCCGGCTTTTCCATGAAGGTGGTCAACAGGCGAAACTCGGTCGGGCCAAGTTTCAACTGGTTTTCCGATCGTGTCACCCGATGGGTTTCACTGTCCAGAATGATGTCTTCGTATTCCAGACGTTCACCGACACTAGCCGGCCGGGTGCGCCGCAATTGCGCCCGCACACGGGCCATCAATTCGACCACCGAATAGGGTTTGACGACATAATCGTCCGCCCCGGTTTCAAGACCGCGAACCCGGTCCACCTCTTCCGAGCGCGCCGATAACATGATCACCGGCACGCCACGGGTTTCTGCGCGGGATTTCAATCGGCGGCAGACCTCGATGCCCGAAACATTGGGCAACATCCAGTCCAGAACGATGATGTCCGGCGCATCTTCTTCGGCCAACAAAAGCGCCTGTTCGCCGTCTTCGGCCTTGCTCACCCGAAAGCCTTCGGCCTCCAGGTTGTAAGACAGGACTTCGCGTTGCGCCGGTTCATCTTCGACCACAAGGACAGTAGGTTGTTCCGCCGACATTCATTATTCTCCCGGCTGTGGCGACAGCGATTTGTCAGAAGATGTGTTGTCGCCTTTGACACGTTCTTCCGGCAATTCGCCCTCGACCAGAAAGATCACTTGCTCTGCAATCGATGTCACATGATCGCCCATGCGTTCGATGTTTTTCGCAATGAAATGCAGGTGCATGCAGGATGTGATATTGCGCGGATCTTCCAGCATGAAGGTCAGGAATTCCCGGAAGGTCGCATTATACATCTGATCGACGTCACGGTCGCGCTGGATCACATCCGCGGCCAGGGCAGCGTCACGCTGAATATAGGCATCAAGCCCATCTTTCAGCATCAACTCGACCTCGCGCGCCATGCGGCGCAATGCGGCGGTGGCCCCGTCGATCTGTGTCAGCTGCATCAGAACCGAATTGCGTTTGGCCATGTTCTTGGCCAGATCGCCGATCCGCTCCAGATCCGCCGACATCTTCATCACCGACAGGACAATCCGAAGGTCCACGGCGGTCGGCGCGCGCAGCGCGATGACCTGTGCGGCATCTTCGTGAATGGCCTCGTCCAGGGCGTCGATCGCCTTGTCACCCAGACGGACCTTTTCGCCCAGCTCGTCATCACGGGTTTCCAGCGACAGCGCCGCGTTCAAAATCGCCTGTTCGACCAGACCGCCCATTTTCATGATCTGGGCCTGAATGCCTTCCAGATCCCGATCGAATGAGCTTACAATATGCTCTTGCATCGTTCTCTCCTTAGCCGATCCGGCCAGTGATATAGCTTTCGGTGCGTGGATCTTCGGGGTTGGTGAAGATCTTCGGCGTGTCGTCGAATTCCACCAGATTTCCGAGGTGGAAGAACGCGGTTTTCTGGCTGACGCGTGCGGCCTGTTGCATCGAGTGGGTCACAATCACCACCGAATACTGCGAGCGCAGCTCGTCGATCAATTCCTCGACCTGTGCCGTGGCAATCGGGTCCAGCGCCGAACAGGGTTCATCCATCAACAGGACTTCCGGCTCTGTTGCGACAGCGCGGGCAATGCACAGACGCTGTTGCTGACCACCGGAAAGCCCGGTGCCCGGGGCGTGCAGACGGTCCTTGACCTCGTTCCAGATCGCGCCACGACGCAGCGATTTTTCCACGATTTCATCCAGATCTGCCTTGTTCTGGGCCAGACCGTGAATGCGCGGACCATAGGCCACGTTGTCATAGATCGACTTGGGGAATGGGTTCGGCTTCTGGAACACCATGCCGACCTTGGCGCGCAACTGCACCGGGTCGACCTTTTTGTCATAGATGTCTTCGCCGTCGATCAGGATATCGCCTTCGACGCGGCAAATGTCGATGGTGTCATTCATCCGGTTCAGACAGCGCAGGAAGGTCGACTTGCCGCAACCCGATGGGCCGATAAACGCGGTGACGGTCTTGTCTTCGATTTCGACATCCACATCCTTGATGGCATGGGTGTCGCCATAATAGACCTGAACCTTCTTTGCGGCGATTTTCGTCGTATTGGTGGCCACTTTACTCTCCGCGGTGCGAGGTGTGTCATACATGATGTTAATCCTTTCCCGGACCGGTTACCAACGACGCTCGAAGCGGCGACGCAGGATGATGGCGATGATGTTCATTGTCAAAAGGAAGACCAGAAGGACAATAATCCCGCCCCAGGCCTTTTCATAGAAGCTTACATCGGCGCGTGCCGCCCATGTATAGATCTGGGCAGGCATGGCCGAGTTCGGTTCGGTAAAGCGGCGGCGATGCCATCGGGATAGCCGCGCGCCACAAAACCAACCATCCCGATCAGCAACAGCGGCGCGGTTTCACCCAATGCCTGGGCCAGACCGATGATGGTGCCCGTCAGAATACCCGGCATGGCCAAGGGCAGAACATGGTGGAACACCGCCTGCATCTTGGACGCGCCAACACCCAGCGCCGCATCGCGGATCGACGGCGGCACCGCATTCAGCGAGGCACGGGTCGAAATGATGATTGTCGGCAGGGTCATCAGTGTCAGCACCAGACCACCCACCAGCGGCGCCGATTGCGGCAGATGCATGAACTGGATGAACACAGCCAGACCCAGAATACCGAAAACGATCGACGGCACAGCCGCGAGGTTGGAGATATTCACCTCGATCAGATCGGTAAAACGGTTCCGCTTGGCAAATTCCTCAAGATAGATCGAGGCGGCAACGCCAATCGGCAAGGACAGGAACAAGACCACCAGCATCATGAAGAAAGAGCCGACAACCGAGGCACCGATCCCGGCACCACCGGGGTTGTCCACACCGGAATCTGCGCCGGTGATGAAGGTCCAGTTGAAGGAGCCGCGAATGATCCCGGCGTCATGCAGGGCATCCACAAGGTCAAGATCGCTCAATTGCAGGAACCGGCTGTCTTGCAGGGCTTCGCGGGTCACACGGCCGTTGAAGTATCCGTCAACCCGGCTCGATGCCGCCAGCTCAAAGCTGACAGGTTTGCCGATGTCGCCGGGATTGGCCTTGTAATGTTCGCGAATGGTGGCGCCGGTCTTGCCGACAATACGCTCAATCGCACCGGCATCAAAGGCAACCTGCATGCCGCTGGCCTGCAATTGTTCTTCCAGCTTGGCAATGAACAATTGTTCATAGGCCTTGGTCTTGAACAATTCCTTCTCGGCACCGTCGACCTGTTCCTGGCTCAGGTTGAATTCCACATCCAGCACCGTCCGGCTGAAGGCCGGCGCGCCCGAGCGGATGATGGACACAGCCAGCACCACAAGAAAGAAGATGCCAATCAGGATCGCGCCCAGCCCATAGGCCTTGAAGCGGGCCTCGGATGCATTGCGGCGTTTGGTACGGTCGTCCAGAACAGCCAGCGAGGATTTCGGCTTTGCCGCTGGGCCAGCTCCAGGCGTGTTCAGGCTTGCGTCGGTCATTCGTACTGCTCCCGGTATTTGCGCACGATATAAAGCGCGAAGATATTCAGCCCCAGTGTCAGGACAAACAAGGTCATGCCCAGCGCAAAGGCGACCAGCGCCTCGGGCGAGGCAAAGTCGGCATCGCCGGTCAGCTGGCTGACGATTTTTGCGGTCACGGTGGTCATCGCTTCGAAGGGGTTCATAGACAGCCGTGCCGCGGCCCCTGCCCCCAGAACAACAATCATGGTCTCGCCAATGGCGCGCGATGCGGCCAAAAGGATGGCCCCCACAATGCCCGGCAGAGCGGCCGGAATGATCACCTGTTTGATGGTTTCGGATTTGGTCGCGCCCAGACCATAAGATCCGTCGCGCATGGATTGCGGCACCGAGTTGATGATGTCATCGCTGAGCGAGCTGACAAAGGGGATCAGCATGATGCCCATGACCAGACCCGCGGTCATCACCGCAGTCCCGGCCTGCATCCAGCCCAGACCATCGTCACCAAACACACTCAGCAGCAGCGGACCCACGGTCAAAAGCGCGAAGAGACCGTAAACGATGGTCGGAATACCAGCCAGAACCTCGAGCATGGGTTTGGCAATGGCCCGCACTTTTGGCGAGGCATATTCGCTGAGATAGATGGCGGCGAACAACCCGATGGGCACGGCCACGGCAAGCGCCACGATCGAAATATAGAATGTGCCCCAAAGCAGCGGCAGAACACCCAGCTCGGACGAGCCACCCCGACCAGAGAAACTTGGCGCCCATTCCAGCACGGTGAAGAATTCCCAGGCCGGATAAAGACGGAAGAATTCGATGGTGTTGAACACCAGCGACAGAACAATTCCCAAAGTGGTCAGAACGGCGATAGAGGCCGCCGCGACCAAAAGCGCGCGAATGCCGGCCTCGACCACATTGCGGGCGCGGAATGCGGCGGTTGTTTCGCGGAACCCCAGGAACATGCCAATCAATGCAATCGCCACAACCGCGATTGTCATGGCCGTTGTGCCCTGTTGCGAAAGAACACGATACCGCTGTGCGGCATGCATCACCGGTTGGGTGATCTGCGATGTCACGATCTGACCCGCATCTTTCAAACGCTGGGTGACATCGGTGATGTCAGCACGCGCGTTGCGAGCGAATTCCTCGGTCATCACGCCCTGGGCCACTGCGTTGTCCAGCCCGTTGGCGGCGCGGCGCACTTCGGCCATCACCAACCCGCGAGACGAGCTTTCGGGAATGGCGCTGTCGGGCAGCATCTTTGAAACTGTGGAATTGATGTAAAAAGGTTGGGCCAGAAGCCAGACAACCAGCACCACAAAGGCCGGAACCGCCGCTTTCAGCGCCACGTTCCAACCATAGTAGGACGGCAACGAATGCAGATCGCGGCTGTCACCACCTGCGCTGGTCATGGCGCGTGCGCGGCCGATCACAAAGCCGACAGCAGCGATCGCCAGTACGATCAGGAATAGCCAGAATAAAGGCATGTGCCCCCCTTCGGTCTTGTTCGGATAAATGTCCAAAAAGGAATGGGGGCGGCAGAAACGCCGCCCCCGGCAATCAGGCCGAAGCCTTGATTACATGTTGTCGCCCATGGTGACTTCGTTGGCGATGGCGTCTTGTGTTGCTGCCAGTTCAGGGTCAGCAACCAGGCCATAGTTGGCCAGAGGGCCGGAACCGCCAGCGATTTCGTCAGCGACGAAGAACTGAGCGTATTCTTTCAGGCCGGGGATCACGCCGATGTGCGCTTTCTTCACGTAGAAGTACAGCGGACGCGACACAGGGTATTCACCGGTCGAAATGGTTTCAGTCGACGGTGCAACGCCGCCATTGTCGCAACTTTCAGCTTGTCTGTGTTGTTCTCGTAGAACGCCAGACCAAAGATGCCAACGCCGTTCGGGTTGGAGTTGATGCGCGCCAGGGTCTCGGTGTAGTCGCCGTCGATGTCGACCGATTTGCCGTCCGAACGCACGTCAAGGCATGCATCTTCTGCATCGTCTTCCGACATGCCGCTGGCGATCATGGCTTCCATTGTGCCGGTGGCTTCGCAACCGATCAACAGAACTTTTTCTTCGAACACTTCACGTGTGCCGTGCTTGGTGCCGGGGATGAAACCCGCGATTTCAACGTCAGGCAGATCGGCGTTGAATTCGGCCCATGTGTTGTAGGGGTTTTCGACCAGCTCGCCGTCTTTCAGAACAGTGCCGCCCAGAGCGTTGAAGATGTCGGACTGGGTGAATTCGGTGAACGAAGGGCCGGTTTGCTGCGAGGCAAACACGATGCCGTCATAGCCGATGCGCACTTCCATGATGTCGGTCACGCCAGCTTCGGCACAGGCTTTGATTTCTTTTTCACGGATTTTGCGCGATGCGTTTGCAACGTCGATGGTGTTTTCGCCAACGCCTTCGCAGAAGCGCTTGAGACCAGCGGACGATCCACCGGATTCAACAACGGGTGTCGGGAAGTCGGTGTTGTCGCCGAACAGCTCAGCCACGATCGAGGCATAAGGCAGAACTGTCGAGGAACCGGCGACTTGTACGTTGTCGCGCGCGGCTGCGGCAGTGGCGGAAACGGCAGCGATCGCCAGAGTGGAGGCGGTCAGTTTCACAAATTTCATGGAAGAGCTCCTGTTGTCGCAAAACGGGACGCCGGGGTTAACAAAGCAGTGGCGTCCGCTGAGCGCACTGCTATTGGCGTTCAGCTATGCTTTTGTGACGGTTTTGTAACGGTTTTATGACACTGGCAGGCGCCGAGAAATTATTCTCGGACAAATTGGCTTCGAATTTCAATGTCGCCGCATAACACACTGAAAATAATATACTTTACATGATGTCCCGCGTGACATCTCACCGCAACAAACTGTCAAGAAAACTTCACAATCCACATGCGCGCACCCGTCATACGGCTGTGTGGCGCGGAATTCACGCGGGTTCCGGTCAAACATGTGTCACAAACGGGAAAGCATAGCGAAATTCTTGCGAATCAAATGCTTGACTGCCCCTGGGTCAACTTCACACGGGCAACAAAACCCGAAAGGTTGACCCCTGCCCCAGAGCCGACTCAATCTGAATCCGCCCCCGGTGCCGGCCGACGATATGCTTGACGATGGCCAGCCCCAGACCGGTTCCGCCCATCTCGCGCGAGCGGTGGTTGTCGACCCGGTAGAACCGTTCCGTCAGCCGCGGGATATGCACCGGATCAAACCCAGCCCCGTGATCGCGCACCACAAGTTCGACCGTGTCGCAACGCATGCGCGGATGAAAGGCCGGTGATGTCAGCGACACTTCGATGTGTTTGCCTTCCGCGCCGTATTTGATCGCGTTCTCAATCAGATTGTTCAGCACCTGCCGCAGTTGGTCTTCGTCTGCGGCGACAAAAACCGGGTCATCAGGCAGATCCGTCACCACCTCCAGCCCGACATCATCCGCCATGCCCGCCAATCCGCCAAGGGCCGATTGAACCAGCGCCTTGAGGTCGATGCGCGTGGTTGGACGCATGCGTTCCGTTGCTTCGACGCGGTTCAAGGACAAAAGATCGCCCACCAACCGGTTCATCCGCTCGGCTTCGGATTCCATGATCGCCAGAAACCGATCCCGCGCCACCGCATCATCATGCGCCGGGCCATGCAGAATGGTTTCGATGAACCCCAAAAGCGCGGTCAGCGGGGTCTTGAGCTCATGGCTGACATTGGCGACAAAATCGCGGCGCATCTGGCCAGGCCACCGCCAGATGGGTCACATCCTCAAAGGACAGAAGAACCCCGAATTCAGGGCCAATCTGGATCGAGGCGCAGCGCACGTTATAGGTCACATCCTGCCCGTCTTCGCGGGTCAGGAACGAGGTCTCGCGCGTCTTGCGATCGCCCAATGTGGCCTCGATCGTATCCAGCAAAGCGGGCTGGCGCAGGGTGGTGATGAAATGTTTGCCCTCGGGGTTGAGCCCGACCAGTTTCAGCGCAGGTTCATTTGTATGGCGAATGCGTTCATCCGCACCAATCGCCACCAGAGCCTGGGGCAAGGCGTCGATCACCGATTGCAACATTTCCGCGCTGTATGGCATGGCTCAGACCGCCTGTGCTGCTGCGGTCGCCTGGGCGAATTCCGCGATCAGGGCCTCCGGGTCTTCCAGCCCGACCGAGACCCGAAAGAAGCCTTCGGTCATGCCCATCGCGGCGCGTGCCTCTGGCGTCAAGGCACGATGCGAGGACGAGGCCGGATGCGACAGGGTCGTGCCGACATCGCCAAGGGTCGGGGCAAAGGCAATGCCCCGCGCCGCTTCGGTCAGCGCATTGGCCTGGGCGCGCCCACCTGCAATCTCGAACGACACCATGTTGCAGCCGCCGCGCAGGATCAGATTGGCCCGCGCGTTTTCCGGGTGATCCGCCCGCATCGGATAGATCACCCGCCGCACCCCCGCCATATCCGCCAGCGCATCCGCCAGCGCCGCTGCGGTGCGCTGTGCACGATCAAACCGCAGGTCAAAGGTGAAAAGCCCACGTTCCGCCAGCCAGCAATCGAACGGCGATGCGGTCAGGCCGGTGGTGACGGCAAAGTCGTAGATCGCCTTTTGATGGTCCGGGTCGCGCGCCGCCGCCCAGCCCAGTGTCACATCGGCATGCCCCGCCAACAGCTTGGTAACCGAATGCAACACCACATCCGCGCCGTGATCAAACGGCAGAAACCCGCTGGGCGTGGTAAAGGTATTGTCGACCACCAGGATCGCGCCGGTCTCTTTGGCCAATGCCGCGATGCCAATCATATCGGCCACCCGCAACGTCGGGTTGGACACCACTTCAATCAGGATCATCCGGGTGTTGGGCCGCACAGCCGCGCGAAAGGCCTCGATATCCGTCGCATCCGCCAGATCGGCAGCAATGCCAAACCGCGGCAGGTCTTCGCGCATCATGCGCAGCGACCGACCGTAGAGCTGATCACTGCCCAGCACATGATCACCCGCCTTGCAAAGCCCAAGCAGCACCGCTGTGACCGCCGCCATGCCCGACCCGACCACGATCCCCTGATCGACGCCCTCCATCGCTGCAATCCGGCGCGCCAGAACATCGGCGTTGGGATGACCTTCGCGGGCATAGGTGAACCCCTCGGCCAGACCGGCATATTGGCTGTCCAGCATATCAGGCGTGTCAGAGGCATAAACAACCGAAGGCGAAAGCGGCGTGACCACCGGACGGCTGACACCGGTGGTGGGCAGATCGGGCCGCATCAGCGTGCCCTTGTCATTGCGCAGGCGCATATCAGGGGTCCTTCATATCAGTGGCAGATTGGTCTCGGATGATTTCCGCAGGCGGTCAAACAGGTTTCAGACCCGCGCGAAATCGGCGCATGTTGTTTTGATAGCCGATGGCGGACTTGCGCAAACCTTCGATTGCGGCCTCATCCAGCTGGCGCACGACTTTGCCGGGTGCCCCCATGACCAAACTGCCGTCCGGGATTTCCTTGCCTTCGGTGATCAGCGCGCTGGCGCCGATCAGACAATTCTTGCCGATCTTTGCGCCATTCAACACAATCGCCCCCATACCGATCAGGCTGTTGTCGCCAATACTGCACCCATGCAACATCACCTTGTGGCCAATGGTACAGCCCGCACCAATGGTCAGCGGATAACCGATATCCGTATGGCACACCGTGTTTTCCTGCACATTGCTGCCACGGCCTACGCGAATTTCCTCGTTGTCGCCGCGCAAGGTGCAGCCGAACCAGACCGATGCGCCTTCTTCAACCACGACACGGCCAATCAAATTGGCGTCCGGTGCGACCCAGCAATCCGCCGCCAATTCCGGCACCACATCATCCAACGCATACAAGGTCATGAAAGTTCTCCGAATTCTGCCTGAAGCTTGCGAACATGTTCGGTCAATTCCGGTTGCTGCGACCGGCGCAGGCGGGTGGCGTCAATGATGGTTTTCAGGTTGCGTTCCGTGGTGTCCAGATCATCGTTCACCAAGACAAAATCATAGCCGTCCCAATGGCTTATCTCGTCCCAGCTTTTCTGCATCCGCTTGGAAATCACCTCGTCGCTGTCCTGGGCCCGTTGTTCCAGACGGCGGCGCAGCTCCGGGATCGACGGTGGCAGCAAAAAGATCGACAGCGTATGCTGGCCCAAATCCGAATTGCGGATCTGCTGGGCACCCTGCCAGTCGATGTCAAACAACACATCCTTGCCGGCATTGATGGCGTCCTGGACCGCACTTTTGGGCGAGCCGTAGAAATTGCCAAAGACATGCGCATGTTCCAACATGCCGCCTTCTGCCACATCGGTGCGGAAATTCTGTTCCGTTACAAAGTGATAGTCGACGCCGTCAATCTCACCGGGGCGCGGTGTCCGGGTGGTGGCCGAGACGGAAAACACAATGCTGCTGTCCCAGGCCCGCAACCGTTTGGCCAGGGTGGATTTGCCAGCGCCAGAGGGCGACGACAGGATGACAAGCAGGCCACGACGCTGGGTGTTGGACATTATTCACTCCACGTTTTGAACTTGCTCACGCATTTGGTCTATCACGGCCTTAAGGTCCAGCCCTACCGACGTCAAATCGCTGTCGCCGGATTTCGAACACAGGGTATTTGCCTCTCGGTTGAACTCCTGCATCAGGAAATCCATCTTGCGCCCAACGCTTTCCTGTCGCGTCAGCAGCTCTCTTGCTGCATTCACATGCGCCTGTAACCGTTTGATTTCTTCGGTAATATCCGACTTGATGGCCAAAAGCGCCAATTCCTGGGTCAGGCGGGCCTCGTCGACATCGGCGGCGGCATCCAGAACCTGTGCAAGCGCGGTTTTCAGGGTTTCGCGGGCTTTGGGCTTGCGGGCCTCGGCGGTGGTATCCGCCTGTGCCACCAAGGTTTCGATTTGATCCAGATGGCTGTTCAACACCGAAAAAAGCGCGCCGCCTTCACGTGATCTCATCTCGCAAAAGGATGCCATAACCGGTTGAAAATCTTCGATCAATATGGCCCTCAGCGCGGCGGAATCGGTTGGGGTTTCCTCTTGTTCCAAGATCCCGCGCAACGCGATGATCCCGGTCGAGGTCGACGGGCCAAGCGAAACGCCGCGCGCCATTGCCTGATGTTCGATTTCCGCCAGCGCGTCGAGCACCGTATCCAGATGCGCCGCATTCAATTTCTGGCCGCTGCCGCCCTCTGCACGGATCAGCCGAAGATTGATGGTCACATTGCCCCGCCGCAACTGGGCGGCGGCGATCTTGCGCAATTCGGCCTCCAGCCCCTCGATCCAGTCCGGCACGCGCAAGCGAAGATCCAGCCCCTTGGCATTCACGCTGCGAATCTCCCAAACCCAGGAAAATCCGTCAGCCTCGCCCTGCCCCGAGGCGAATCCGGTCATTGATTGCAACATCACGTCCCTCATTACAAAATTGCGGCAACTCTGCGCTTCGCACCGCAATATATAGCGGTCACATACCGAAGTAACACTTCATTTGCACTTCGCAAAGGGTTTCCCCGGTCCCGGCACCGCGCGCCACGGCCCGGCCCAGACGCGATCCGGCAAATTGCGGTCGGGGCCTATGCCGTATCGAAGTTAACCAAACGTTCTGAAAATCCACAAAATTCGATGAAATCATGCGATGTTAGGAATTGAGTAACCATTGTAACGCCAAATTAACTCTGGCCAAAGCCCCAGAACGCACTGAAATTTCGCACAAAACAATGGGACGGGCAATTGTTGAGGATTAAATGATGTCGCCGCGTGATTATAAGGAAGAATTAAACAATGCTTTGCAACCTGCCGCCGCAACCGATGTTGTCCCGCTAAGTGACAGGCTGCGGGCCAGTTGGACACGACCCCTCAGGACGGTCGAAACCTATTGGGAGGCGATGCGCAATGGCCGCAATGTGCCGCCCCGGTCGGAAATTGATCCGCGCGGCATCGAAAATGCGCTGGAAAACGCCTTTATCGCGGAACGTATCGCGCCCACCCACGCCCGTCTGCGCATTGGTGGCAGATTGTTGTGTGATCTGATGGGGATGGAAGTGCGCGGTATGCCGCTGTCGGCGATGACGGTTCCGGTATCGCGCGAGCGGCTGTCGCATGCGGTGCAAGCGGTGTTCGACACCCCGGCGCGCGTCGAAATCACGCTTCTGGCGGAAAAACGTCTGGGCAAGCCTGCATTGAACGGGCGCATGACGCTGCTGCCTTTGGCCGATGATTTCGGCGATGTCAGCCGCATTCTGGGCTGTTTTGTGACCGACGGCCCGGTTGGTCGTGCGCCGCGCCGGTTCGAAATCGTCCAGGTCGATGTGACCCCGATGGTGACTTCCGATGCGCGCATGGCCGCCGCGCCAAAACCTGCGCCACGCAAATTGGGATTTGGTGATCCGGCGCCGGGCTTTGCCCACATCGACGGCACGCGTCGAGATCCGGCATCGCAGTCCCCCAGACAGGAACCGCAGTTCAAGGACGGACCGGTGCCCTATTTGCGGCTGGTTGCGAATAACGCAGACTGAGGTCAAACAATAGCAACGTCATCCAAGTCGCTGTCAGGTCACATAAATAAGCCCCGGCCGTTTAACCGGGGCTTTTTCTATGTCAGGCATCCGGCCAGCAAAAACCGGCCTTGCGGGGGTATTACACCGCGACGCTGGAGGTGCCCGGCGCACGCCGCGCGACCAGTTCCTCTGCCACCAGGAACGCAAGTTCCAGCGACTGCGAGGCATTGAGGCGGGGATCACAGGCGGTGTGATACCGGTCGCTCAGGTCTTCGTCGGTCACCGCCCGCACGCCACCGGTACATTCGGTGACATCCTGGCCGGTCATTTCGAAATGCACACCGCCGGGAATTGTGCCCTCGGCGTTGTGGATGGCAAAGAATTCGCGCACCTCACGCAGGACCGAGTAAACGGCCGGGTTTTGTACCCGGTGGCCGATTTGATTGTGTTGCCATGCATCGGATCACAGGACCACACGACATTGGCGCCTTCTTCCTGTACGGCCTTGATCAAACGCGGCAGGTGGTCGCCCACGCTACCGGCACCAAAACGGGCAATCAGGGTCAGACGGCTTCGTTTTCCGGGTTCAACCGTTCCATCAGGACCTTGAGGTCTTCGGCGCTGGTGGTCGGGCCGCATTTGAGCCCGATCGGGTTCATCACGCCGCGGGCGAATTCCACATGCGCGCCATCAGGCTGACGGGTGCGGTCACCAATCCAAAGCATGTGGCCAGACCCGCCCAGCCATTTGCCAGAAGTCGAATCCAGACGCGTCAGCGCCTCTTCATATTCCAGCAACAGGCTCTCGTGGCTGGTGTAGAAGCTGACGGTATGCAGCGCATGGCTGCTTTCGCCGTTCACCCCGGCCGCGCGCATGAAATCAAGCGCATCGGTGATCCGCCCGGCCATTTCGCGGTATTTCTCGGATTCATCCCGATCGGTGAAGCCCAAAATCCACTGATGGACCTGGTTCACATCGGCATAGCCGCCGGTCGAAAACGCCCGCAACAGGTTCAGCGTCGCCGCCGATTGGGTATAGGCCTGCAACATCTTCTGCGGATCGGGAATGCGCGACCCCGGCGTGAACGCCAGATCGTTGATGATGTCACCGCGATAGCTTGGCAGCTCCTGGCCATCCTTGACCTCGGTCGGGGCGCTGCGTGGTTTGGCGAATTGGCCGGCCATGCGGCCCACCTTGACCACGGGCACCTTGGCACCAAAGGTCAACACCATCGCCATCTGCAACATCACCTTGAACGTGTCACGGATGCCATCGGCGCTGAACTGGTCAAAGCTTTCGGCGCAATCGCCACCTTGCAGCAAGAACGCCTCGCCGCGTGATGCCGCGCCCAGTTTGGCCTTCAATGTCCGGGCCTCACCAGCAAAGACAAGCGGCGGATACTTGGCAAGCTGTGCCTCGGCAGCATTCAGCGCGGCTGTATCGGTATATTCGGGCATCTGGACCCGGGGCTTGTTGCGCCAGTCAGATTTTTGCCACTCGCTAATCTCTTTATCTCCGGTGGTTAGCGGTATCAGTCAAAGACTATGATCGGGGGCTTATACAAAGACCCGCCCTCAGTGGCCATACGCGATTTTGCTCTTGTCCGACCTTGTGCTTGACGCGGGCAATCAGCTGGGGCCAATTGGTGCGACGCGATTGATTTGCGACATGCCAGTCGAAAAGCGACATCCAGCCAAAGGGTCCGCGCCAATGATTCCAGACGCCACAAACAGTCAACCGGCCACTTCGGTCAAACCAAGGCGGTTTGTGTTTGTGTTGCTGGAAAATTTCTCGCTCCTGCCGTTTGCGGCAGCTCTTGAATGTCTGCGGATTGCCAACCGGATGTCGGGGATGCAGCTCTATGATTGGTTCATCATTGGCGAAGGCGGCGGCATCCGCACCTGTTCGGCGGGATCGGATTTCCGCCTGCAGGGCGACCTCGAAGAATTGAAGCGTGACGATGTTATCATGATCTGTGGCGGCATGGAAATCCAGCATGCCACCACCAAACGGCTGTTGAACTGGTTGCGGCGCGAAATCCGCAAGGGGCTGAAAACCGGCGGGCTCTGCACCGGCAGTTACACTTTGGCGCGGGCGGGTCTTCTGGACGGGCGGCGCGCCACCATTCATTGGGAAAACCACGACAGTTTCACCGAGGAATTTGAAAACATCTCTCTGACCAAGGCCGTGTTCGCCATTGATGGCAATCGGATCACCACCGCCGGCGGCACCAGTTCGATTGACATGATGCTCAAGGTTCTGGCCGATGACCACGGTTCGGAACTGGCCAATGCGGTGGCGGATCAGATGATCTATTCCGCGATCCGCACCGATCAGGACACCCAGCGGCTGTCGGTTCCGACCCGGATCGGGGTGCGCCATCCCAAGCTGAGCCAGGTGATCCAGAAGATGGAAGCCAATATCGAAGAGCCGATAAGCCCGTCGCTTCTGGCGCAAGAGGTGGCCATGTCGACCCGTCAATTGGAACGGCTGTTTCGCCGCTATCTTAACCGGTCGCCAAAGCGGTACTATATGGAGCTGCGATTGGAAAAGGCCCGCAATCTGTTGATGCAGACCGATATGAGCGTGATCAATGTCGCCTTGGCCTGTGGGTTTGCCAGCCCGTCGCATTTTTCCAAATGTTACCGCGCACATTATGACACAACCCCCTACCGCGAACGCGGCAGTCAGGGCATGCCGGGGGCCTAAAGAGCGCGAGGCCGGGAAACCCCGGCCTTTGATTTAGAACTTGCTGTTCAGATCGTCGAATTCCGTGTTGAAATTCATCACAACGGTCACAAGGCCATCGTCGCGCTGGTGTATCACCAGATAGACATAAATATAGCTGACGCCGTCCCAATAGGCGATCAATTCCTGACGAAACCCGTGATCCATGTCTTGCCGCCGGATCAGGGCAACCTCTTGAAAATCGCGCGGAAAAATATTGCGGACCCGGCGTTCCAGATCTTCTAGCGCGCTCTCCTCCGAGGCATCTCCAAACGCGCGCATCACCTCTGCGATGTCGCGGTTTTTCATGAGGGGATCCAGCCGCGCCCGCAGTGCCAGATAGCTGTCAAAAAATGCTGTGCTCGATTTCGCCAGAACCGGAATTGGTGTCATTGCCAATAGAATGCACACCAGAAATCGCCGCAAAAGACCCATGATTGAAACTCCTTTTCTTTGGAGTTTGGCCTTAACAGTTCTTTAAATCCAGTGGCTTCATTGCGCACGACGCCATACACATCACTGCGCGGGCGCCATACGCATCACCGCACCCCGTCCAACGCTGAGAAACCAAATCGCGCCGTCGGGGCCTTCGCGGATGTCGCGCACCCGTTGGGTGGCGTCGGATTGAATTTGTTCACGTTCGGCCAGTGGCGCGCCATCAAGCCGGGAAATATAGTCGAATTTCAAAGACCCGACAAAGATGTCGCCCCGCCATTCCGGCCAGAGCGCGCCGGAATAAAACACCATACCCGACGGCGCAATTGAGGGATCCCAATAATGCTCTGGCTGGGCCATGCCGGATTTTTCCGTGCCTTCCCCGATTTTTGCACCGGAATAATGCCGCCCATAGGCGATCACCGGCCAGCCGTAATTCACGCCTGGCCGGATTCGATTGACCTTATCGCCGCCGCGCGCACCATGTTCGTTAACCCAAAGATTGCCCGCCAGATCCAATGCCGCCCCTTGCGGGTTGCGATGACCATAGGACCAGATTTCCGGCAAGGCCCCGTCGCCCAGATCCGGGTTTCCCGCCGCTGGCGCGCCATCGCGGGTCAGGCGCAGCACCTTGCCGTTGTGCCGCGTCAGATCCTGCGCAAGCGGGCGTTCGCCCCGGTCGCCAATGGTCAGAAACAGCGTGCCATCCTTGGCCTCAACCAGACGCGAGCCGAAGTGCTGGCCAGCTTCGGACGGCGCGGTCATGGTGAAAATCCTGCGCACATCCGTCAGCTTTGCACGGTCCGGCGACAGGGTGGCGCGCATGATGGCGGTGCCGGCACCGTCGCCGTCAGGCTGGGCGTATGACAGAAAAACCTCGCCCTTTGTGGCGAAATCACGTGGCACCAACAGGTCCAGCAATCCGCCCTGCCCCACGGCCGCGACGTCGGGCAAACCGGCCACATCCGTCACCGCGCCACTTTGCGACACATGCAAGAGCCGCCCGGCGCGTTCGGTGATCAGCAAACCACCGCCGGGCAAAAACCCAAGCGACCAAGGCGCGTCCAACCCTTGCACAACCGGGGTGATGACAACATCCCCAGCCGAGGTTTCCAACGCCATCGCCCGCATCGGCAACAGCGCACAGATCACACAAAACACCAGACGCAACATTCCAAATCTCCTATCCCCGCAGGTGAGGACGATAGTGCGCAAAACCGCCAGGTCCAGCCCGACATGGCGCATCCCCCCAGCTTCGCAACACGCAACCGCAATCGGGCTTTTCTTTCCTTGAAACCGGGCATAGGCTTTGGTCAGGACAGAGGTCCAATCAGGGAGAGACGGAATGAAAAAGTTTTTGATGGCAACGGCTTTGACAAGCCTCGCGGCGGTTTCAGCCCAAGCAGCAAGCCATGCCGAGACATTGAAAATCGGCGTGATTCTGGGCTTTACCGGCCCGCTGGAATCGCTGGCACCGCCAATGGCGGGCGGCGCGGAACTGGCGCTGAACGAGATCAACGCAGCCGGCGGCATTCTGGATGGCAAAATGCTTGAGGCGGTGCGCGGCGACGGCACCTGTGCCGATTCTGCGGCGGCCACGGCGGCGGCGGAACGGCTTGTCACTTCGGATGGTGTGGTTGCGATCATGGGGGCGATGTGTTCCGGCGCGACCGGCGCGGTGCTGACCAATGTCGCGCTGCCCAATGGCGTGTTGCAGATCTCGCCTTCGGCGACCTCGCCCGGCCTGTCGAGCATCGAAGACAATGGCCTTTTCTTCCGCATGGCACCGTCCGACGCCCGTCAGGGTCAGGTGATGGCCGAAATCCTGGGCGATCGCGGCATTTCCTCGGTCGCACTGACCTATACCAACAACGACTATGGCTCGGGTCTTGCGTCGTCGTTCCAGGAAGCATTTGAAGCGGAGGCGGGTCGGTGACCCTGTCGGCGGCCCACGAAGACGGCAAGGCGGATTATTCGGCTGAGGTCGGCTCGCTTGCCTCTGCGGGCGGCGATGCCCTGGTGGTGATCGGTTATGTGGATGAAGGGGGTTCCGGGGTGATCCAAGCTGCGCTTGATACCGGCGCATTTGACACCTTTGTCCTGCCTGACGGCATGATCGGCGCCGCGCTGGAAGAAAAATTCGGCAGCGACATCGACGGCTCGTTCGGACAGAACCCCAGCGTCCAGAACGACCGTGGCGATGAATATATCGCCATGGCCGAAGCAGCCGGGTTCGACGGTACATCAGCCTATGCCAAGGAAGGATATGATTCCATGGCGCTGATCCTTCTGTCGATGGCAGCGGCAGGATCGACCACGGGCGCGGATGCGGCGGCCAAGGTGATGGAACTGGCCAATGCGCCGGGCGAAAAGATCTATGCCGGCGAGCTGGCCAAGGCGCTGGAAATCATCGCCGGTGGCGGTGACATCGACTATGTCGGTGCGTCTTCGGTCGAATTGATCGCGCCCGGTGAAGCATCCGGCGGCTATGTCGAGGTCGAAATGAAAGATGGCAAACTGGAAGAAATCGGCTATCGCTGATTTTTCCGACATCTTGTAACATCAACAGCCCGGCACAGCGCCGGGCTGTTTTTACAAAAGACGAGCGCCGCCAAGGGGCCGCCACAGGGACCGAGTTATGATCCGAGTTGAAAATCTACACAAACATTTCGGCGGTTTTCACGCGGTGGACGGCGCGACATTAAGTATTGAAAAAGGCTCGATCACTGGGCTTGTCGGGCCGAATGGTGCCGGAAAAACCACGCTTTTCAATGTGATCGCCGGGGTTCTTCAACCGACGTCGGGCCGTGTCTTCATGGAAGACCGCGACATCACCGGATTGCCGCCCCACAAATTGTTTGCCCAAGGTTTGTTGCGGACGTTTCAGATCGCACATGAATTTTCCACAATGACCTGCCGCGAGAATTTGATGATGGTGCCGGGCGGACAATCGGGCGAGGTTCTGTGGAACACCTGGTTTGGCCGCAAACGCATTGCCGAAGAGGAACGCGCATTACGTGCGCAGGCCGATGAGGTTCTGGATTTTCTGACCATTGGCCATCTGGCCGATCATCCGGCCGGTGCGATATCCGGCGGGCAGAAGAAACTGTTGGAACTGGGCCGCACGATGATGGTCGATGCGCGTATCGTGTTTCTGGACGAGGTCGGCGCCGGGGTGAACCGCACGTTGTTGAACACCATCGGCGATGCGATCCTGCGCCTGAACAAGGAACGCGGCTATACCTTTTGTGTGATCGAGCATGATATGGATTTCATTGCCCGTCTGTGTGATCCGGTGATTGTCATGGCCGAGGGGCGCAAATTGGCCCAGGGCACCATAGAAGACATCAAAGCCGATGAACATGTGATTGAAGCCTATCTTGGCACCGGTTTGAAGAACAAGGAGCCAGCATGATGGGTGATCTGTCGCGCAATGGGGGGCCAGCCCCCCAGACCCCCCGGGATATTTTTGGTCAGATGAAGGGGCGAGCGATTGTCTGAACCGTTTTTGATTGGCGACACAATGACCGGTGGCTATGGCAAGGGGCCGGACATTCTTCATGATTGTACCATTGCGGTGGACAAGGGTGAGATTGCGGTGATTGTCGGGCCGAATGGCGCGGGCAAATCCACCGCGATGAAGGCGGTATTCGGCATGTTGGATGTCCGCTCTGGCGCGGTGCGGCTGGATGGTCAGGACATCACGGCCCTGTCGCCCCAGGACCGGGTCGCGCGTGGCATGGGATTTGTGCCGCAGACCAATAATATCTTCACCTCGATGAGCGTGGAAGAGAACCTTGAAATGGGGGCTTTCATACGGCGCGATGATTTTGGCGACACCATCGAACAGGTTTATGAGTTGTTTCCGATATTGAAGGACAAGCGGCGGCAGGCTGCGGGCGAATTGTCGGGCGGACAGCGCCAGCAGGTGGCTGTTGGCCGTGCCTTGATGACCCAGCCCCAGGTTCTGATGCTGGATGAGCCGACAGCGGGTGTCTCGCCGATTGTGATGGATGAATTGTTTGACCGTATCATCGAAGTGGCCCGCACCGGGATTTCCATCCTGATGGTGGAGCAGAACGCGCGTCAGGCATTGGCGATTGCCGACAAGGGATATGTTCTGGTGCAGGGCGCCAATGCCCATACCGGAACCGGCACGGACCTTTTGGGTGATCCTGAGGTTCGGCAAAGTTTTCTGGGGGGCTGAGGTATGGATCTGCTCAACGCATTTGTCGCGCTTGCGAATTTCGTTCTTATTCCTGCGATAGCCTATGGCGCGCAACTGGCGTTGGGCGCGCTGGGGGTGACGTTGATTTATGGCATTCTGCGGTTTTCGAACTTTGCCCATGGCGACACCATGGCCTTTGGCGCCATGGTCACCATCCTTGTGACCTGGCTGTTGCAGGGCTGGGGTGTCAGCCTGGGGCCGTTGCCCACCGCCCTGCTTGCGCTGCCCTTTGGTATTCTTGGTGCGATGGCGCTGGTTCTGATCACCGACCGCACGGTGTACCGTTTCTATCGCAAGCAGAGGGTCAAGCCGGTGATCCTGGTGATTGTGTCGATGGGGGTGATGTTCATCTATAACGGATTGGTGCGCTTCATCATCGGCCCGGACGATCAGCGGTTTGCAGATGGCGAAAGGTTCATCATTTCCGTGCGTGATTTCAAGGCTTTGACCGGCCTCGACGAAGGATTGGCGATCCGCACCACCCAAGGATTGACGCTGGTGACGGCGGTGATCACCGTTGCGGTGCTGTTCTGGTTCCTGAACCGGACACGCACCGGCAAATCCATGCGCGCCTATTCCGACAACGAGGATTTGGCGCTGCTTTCCGGTATCAACCCCGAGCGGGTGGTGATGATCACCTGGCTGATTGTGGCGGCCTTGGCGACAATTGCCGGAACGCTTTACGGTCTCGACAAGACGTTCAAGCCCTTCACCTATTTCCAGCTGCTCTTGCCGGTTTTTGCCAGTGCGATTGTCGGCGGTTTGGGCAGCCCGATCGGTGCCATTGCCGGTGGTTTCCTGATTGCCTTTTCCGAGGTCGGGATCACCTATGCCTGGAAGAAGGTTGCGACCTATGCCCTGCCCGATGCGCTGGCGCCGAACAGTTTGTTGCAGCTTCTGGGGACCGATTACAAATTCGCCGTCAGTTTCGTGATCCTGGTGATTGTCCTGCTGGTCAGGCCGACGGGGTTGTTCAAGGGGAAATCAGTATGAGCCAGTCACTTCGAAGCACGGCGCTGTTTGTCTTTGTTGTCGCGTTGATCCTTGGCACGGGGTTTGTGCAAAGCTGGAACTCGGCGCTGTTGATCCTCAACATGGGGTTGGTGTCGGCGTTGATGGCGTTGGGGGTCAACCTGCAATGGGGATTTGCCGGATTGTTCAACGTGGGGGTCATGGGGTTTGTGGCGCTTGGCGGGTTGGCGACGGTGATCATTTCGATGCCGCCGGTGCGCGCGGCATGGGCCGTGGGCGGCACCGGCGTTCTGGCGGCGCTGGCGGTGGGTGCGGCGACCATTGCGCTGGCCATCTGGCTGACACGCTCTATCCCCCGCGGCAAACTGCGCGCGGTGGCCATGCTGGCGGTCTTGATCGCCGGTTTCGTCCTGTATCGTCTGCTGTTTGATCCGGCGACAACCGCAATTGAAAAGATCGACCCGGCCGTGACCGGATACCTTGGCGGTCTGGGCCTGCCGATTGTGCTGGCCTGGCCGGTCGGCGGTCTGCTGGCCGCTGGTGCGGCCTGGGTCATTGGCAAAATTGCCCTGGGGCTGCGTTCGGATTATCTGGCGATTGCCACATTGGGCATTGCCGAAATCATCATTGCGGTCCTGAAAAACGAGGATTGGTTGGCGCGGGGCGTCAAGAATGTGATCGGCCTGCCCCGGCCGGTGCCCTATGAGATCGACTTGCAGAATGATCCGGCTTTTGTCGCACGCGCCACCGATCTTGGTCTGGATGTGACGACGGCCTCGACCCTTTATGTCAAGGTCGGCTATGGGCTGATGTTTGCTGTTGTCTTGGTGGTGGTGCTGGTCCTGGCGCAATTGGCGCTGAAATCGCCCTGGGGCCGCATGATGCGCGCCATTCGCGACAATGAGGTTGCAGCGCGCGCCATGGGCAAGGATGTGACCCGGCGGCATTTGCAGATCTTTGTTCTCGGGTCGGCAATTTGCGGCATGGCGGGGGCGATGATGACCACGCTGGACGGCCAGTTGACCCCGGCGAGCTATCAGCCGTTGCGCTATACGTTCCTGATCTGGGTGATGGTGATTGTCGGCGGATCGGGCAATAATTTTGGCGCGGTGCTGGGGGGAATGTTGATCTGGTTCCTTTGGGTTCAGGTCGAACCGATTGGCGCTGCCGTCATGGATCTGGTGACGTCCGGCATGGCAGATGGATCAGATCTGAAAATCCATCTGTTGAATTCAGTGGCGCATATGCGGTTGTTGACCATGGGGGTGATCCTGTTGGTTGTGCTGCGCTTTGCGCCACGTGGCTTGCTGCCTGAGCGCTAGAAGCAGATAAGAAGGACCAGCGCGCTCCCGGACATGATCCGGGAGCTCCGCAATGTGCACCTCAGCGGCGATTTAACCCGGAGGTCCCGGAGCGGGGTCCGGGACCGGAATGCGCAAGGTTTGCGCCGCGTGCGTCACCGCCCCTTGAACAATCCCCCCAGGATGCCGCGCACGATGCGCCGTCCTGTGGTGCCCTTCAGCTCCTTGATCACCACTTTGGTCATCGCCTCGCCAAAGCTTTCTTCCCGGCGCGACCGGGTTCTGGGGCGGGATGTGGAACGGGACACGCGTTTGCCGGAATAACGTCGGGCGGATCGGTATTCCCGTTCTGCCACTTCCTCGGCCTCGTCCTCGGCACGCTCTGCGGCTTCTGCGGCCTGAGCGGCATCCTTGGCCCGTTGCGTCAGGATTTCATAGGCTGACACCCGATCCTGTGGCTGGTCATATTTCCCGGACACAGGTGATTGCGCCATCACCGCGCGCCGCGCCTCGGCGCTCAATGGTCCCAGCTGGGACGACGGTGGACGGATCAGAGTGCGTTCCGCCATCCCCGGCACGCCCTTTTTCTGCAACATCGAGGTCACAGCCTCGCCGACACCAACCTCGCGGATTGCCTGTTCGATGTCGAACCTGGGATTGTCACGATAGGTTTCCGCCGCCAGGCGCAGCGCCTTGCGATCGCGGGCGGTAAAGGCACGCAGCGCATGTTGCACCCGGTTGCCCAGCTGCCCCAGAATATCCTCTGGCACGTCATCGGGGTTCTGGGTGATGAAATACACCCCGACCCCCTTGGACCGGATCAGGCGCGCCACCTGTTCCACCTTGTCGACCAGCGCATCCGGCGCGCCATCAAACAGCAAATGCGCCTCATCAAAGAAAAAAACCAGCTTTGGTTTGTCGGGGTCACCGACCTCCGGCAGGGTCTCGAACAATTCTGACAACAGCCACAAAAGGAACGTCGCATAGAGCCGTGGCGACGCCATCAACGTATCCGCCGCCAGAATATTGATCCGCCCGCGCCCATCGGCATCGACCTGCATCAGATCATCCAGCTCCAGTGCCGGCTCTCCGAACAGGCCAGCGCCGCCCTGATTTTCCAGCACCAACAACCGCCGTTGAATTGCCCCGATCGAAGCGGTGGAAATATTGCCATAGCGCAGCGACAGCGCCTTGCGGCTCTCTCCGACCCAGACCAGCAGGGATTGCAGATCTTTCAGATCCAGCAGGGGCAGACCCTGTTCATCCGCCAGCCGAAAAGCGATGTTCAACACGCCTTCCTGCGCTTCGCTTAATTCCAGTAGACGGGCGATCAGCAAGGGCCCCATGTCAGACACTGTCGTGCGCACCGGGTGCCCCTGTTTGCCAAACAGATCCCAGAACGTGACCGGAAAAGCCGCATAAGTGTAGTCGTCAAAACCGATCTTGGCCGCGCGCTGGGCAAAGGCATCGTGCAATTTGAAATCCGCCCGTCCCGCCGCCGCAAGCCCCGACAGGTCGCCTTTGACATCAGACAGAAACACCGGCACGCCGGCCTTGGAAAACCCCTCGGCGAGGATTTGCAGCGTCACGGTTTTCCCGGTGCCGGTGGCCCCGGCAATCAGCCCATGTCGATTGGCATATTTCAGCGACAGCTCCTGTGCCTCGCCATACTCTGGCCCGCCGCCACCAATGAATATCCCCGCCATGGGCCCCTCCGACTCTCTCATCATAGGCGATCGGGATACGTCCCGCGTCGCAATCTCGGCTTAACCTTTGTCTGTCATACCATGTAATGTCCAGCGTTCGGGCCTTGTCCGGGGCTGGATTGACTTCCTCCCTGTCAGACTGGCCGCGCCCCTCCCGGTGCGGCCTTTTTTCAAATGATGGTTCCGGAGCCATGGAAACCAAAGCGCTTTCATCATTCCGGGTGAAAAATTATAACTTGGCTGTTGACCGGCGGCAAAAATGTTCGTAGCGTCCCGTCAATGACTAAGTCGGCCAGTCCGACGGGGAGCAAAAAAATAGGAAAAGGGGTCGATTACTCGGCCCCTTTTTCCAATTGTGGCAAGGGTTTGCCGGTCAGCTTTGCCATGTCGTTGACAGTCCTTCACGGAAAAATGCACCATGGGAACGGCCCGCAATCGGACAATCCGCCTGACAGCGGCAATCAACCATGTTAAGCGCAGCGGGCGAATGCGGCGCATGCATTCAGACAAGTGTTAACAAAGGGGGGTGTGATGCCCAAATTTCTTTCTTTACTGCCTTTTATTGCCCTGATGGCCCTGACCGCGCCGGCAGCCGCCCAGGACGCAGCTGCTGAAGAAACGCCCGCCGAAGG
The DNA here is from genome assembly GCF_022867865.1 of Phaeobacter sp. J2-8. Classification (GTDB taxonomy): domain Bacteria; phylum Pseudomonadota; class Alphaproteobacteria; order Rhodobacterales; family Rhodobacteraceae; genus Marinovum. The sequence continues at coordinate 179,071 of NZ_JALIEC010000002.1, forward strand.
CGCTGCTGGCAGCTCGATCGAGGATCAGTTGGCCGTGGGCCAAGAGGCAACCGAACTTGGCAGCACCTATGTCAAACAGGAAAGCGGCGACTGGGAATTGCGCTGCATCCGGACCGAGACCCCGGAAAACGACCCCTGCCAGCTGTATCAATTGCTGAAAGAAGAAAACGGCAATGCGCTGGCCGAAATTTCGATGTTCCGCCTGCCGGCCGAGAGCAAGCTGCCCGCCGGTGCGACCGTGATCGTGCCGCTGGAAACGCTGCTGACGGGTCAGTTGGGGATTTCTGTGGATGGGTCCAAGCCCAAAAGCTATCCGTTTTCCTTCTGCAACCGCCAGGGATGTTACGCCCGCATCGGTTTGACCGCAGAAGACATTGCCGCCTTCAAACGTGGCGCCGAAGCCAAGGTGATGATCCGCCCCTTCGCGGCACCGGATCAGATCGTGGCCTCGACCATGTCGCTGTCTGGCTTCACAGCCGGTTTCGAATTGGCCAGCGTGCTTCAGCAATAAGCTCTCACCGCCATGACGTATTGGAACGCCGCCCACTGGGCGGCGTTTTCATGTCAGGTTGTTGAATGTCTAGGCCGGGACTAGGTCCGGGTTTGATCCGGCTCAGCCAAGTCCATCAAGCACGGCCCGCGCCGCGCGCCGCCCCGGGGGTTCCTGTCCGCGTCCCAACCGATCCATGGTCAGCGCCATCGCCGCCTTTTGCCCATCCGGGGCTTTGGCCAAATCCAGAACCGCACTGGAAATTGCATCCGGCTGACAGGCTTTGCCGATGAATTCTGGCACAACCCGCGTCTCGGACACCAGATTGACCAATGTGACCGTATCCACCCGCAACATGCGCCCGATGATCTGGCGCGACAGCCAATTCATGTCATAGGCGATCACCATCGGTGTGGCTGCCGCCGCAAGCTCCAGTGACACGGTGCCCGACGCAGCCAGCGCCAGATCAGCGGCGCGAAAGGCCCGGCGTTTTTCGTCCTGCGCCCCGGCGGCTCTGCCATCCAGCACCACCGGCGCGCCCGGCCAATGCGAGGTCACCTCTTGCACCAGCGCGGCCACCGGCGCAGCGGCGGGCACGACAAATCGCATGTCGGGCCGTTGGGCATGAATGCGCGCCAGGGTGTCGCCAAAGATCCCGCCCAGCCGTCCAACTTCGCTGCGCCGCGATCCCGGCAGAACCAGCAAAGTCGGTGCCGCGTCCAGCCCATGGCGCGCGCGAAACTCTGACACTTCGGCATCGGTTGGCACCGGCTCTGTCACCACCGGATGGCCGACAAAGTCACAGCGCATGCCCGCCGCCGTCATGTAAGGCGGTTCAAACGGCAACAACGCCAGCACCTGATCAATATGGCGCGCCATGCGTTTGGCCCGCCCCGGACGCCAGGCCCAAACGGTGGGCGCAACATAATGCACGGTGCGGATGTTGCTGCGGGATTTGACGATTTTCGCCACCCGCAGACAGAATTCCGGCAGGTCAATGGTGATCAGCACATCCGGCTTCTGTGCGATGACCGCCTCGGCAGCCTCGTTCACACGCGCTTTCAACGCGTTATATTGCGACAGGATTTCGCTGACGCCCATGACGCTGATGTCATCCATGGGAAAGAGGCTGGCAAGTCCGGCCTCTTCCATGCGGGGTCCACCGACACCATGAAAGGAAATCTCGGCATCTGGTAACAAATCGCGCAGCCCGGCCATCAATGCAGCGCCCAGCTTGTCGCCCGAAGGCTCACCCGCGATCAGAAAGACGCGCATTCTATCCTTCGTCGGCAAAGACAAAAATCCCCGCCTCCTGCGCCGCGGCAATCAGACCTGTCCGGTCGATCAACACCACCTGACGCGCGGCGATGACAATCCCGTCCAGACCGGCGGCGGCCGCAGCACGGACCGTGTCCGGGCCGATGGCCGGCATATCCACGCGCAGATCCTGTCCGGCTTTGGGACGTTTGACCAGAACGCCGCCCTTGCCCCGCAGGCTGGCGTCGGTTGCCGCGACAAAGCGCAACATCGCATCGGTGCCTTGCTGGGTTTCGATCCCAAGCGCCAGACCATTGGCCACCACCGCGCCCTGCCCGACGTCAAGCGGCGACAAGGCGCGCAGGATGTCATTGGCCCGGTCGCAATCGGCCCGGTTCTGCTGGCTCTGCTCCGCGCCCACCAGCGCCCCCGGCGCGGCGGTCAACTCTGGCAGAAGATCATGCGCACCGACCACGGCGATCCCGGCCCCCTCGAACACGTCGATCACCAATCGTGCGAGGGCATCATCGCCGCCCTGCAAGGCCGCCAGCAGACGCGGGGCAAGTTTCTGCATGAAGGGATCAAAGGTGGCCGGGTTAAGCGGCGGTCGGCCAATGCCCCCCGCCAGCACAACCCGGTCGACGCCACGCGCCGCCAGATCGTCCAGAAAGCCGCCAAAGGCCTCGAACCGATGGCGGGCATCCACCCGTGGCATCGGGGCGTCAACGCCGTCAAACACCACACAGACCGCATCTTCGTAAGCCATGGCAAGGGCCGCAGGCAGGTCGCCGCTGCCAGCCAGAATCGCCAGTTTGCCGGTCATTTGGATCAGCTCCCGGGGGTCAGATAATTGCGGTCGGTCTCGCCCGCGACGAAATCGACAATCTGACGGACATATTCATTATCGCTGTCATTGCCGAGCCGTTTTGCACGTTCAACAAAGGCGCCCTCGCCCTGTGCCAGCATCTGAAACGCAGCCCGCAATGCGGTAATATCCGCCCGCGCCACGCCGCGCCGCTTCAACCCGACGAGGTTCAGCCCGTCCAGCTTGCCACGGGGGGCCTGTACCAGCCCATGCGGGATCACGTCATTGGTCACCATGGTGACCGCGCCGATGATGGCACCGCGCCCGATGCGCACCCATTGATGCACGCCGGACAGCCCGCCGATGATCACCTCGTCTTCGATGACGCAATGACCGGCCAAAGCGGCGTTGTTGACCACGATCACCTTGTTTCCGACCTGGACGTCATGCGCCACATGGCATCCCGCCATGAACAGACCGTCATCGCCCACACGGGTAATGCCGCCGCCACCCTCGGTGCCGGTGTTCATCGTCACATGTTCGCGGATCCGGTTGCGTTTGCCGACAATCAGCTGCGTCTCTTCGCCCGAGAATTTCAAATCCTGCGGAATCGCTCCGATCACCGCAAAGGGAAAAACCACGGTGTCTTCGCCGATTTCGGTCCGACCGGTCACCACCACATGGCTCATCAGCTCGACACGGGGCCCCAGAACAACCTTGGGGCCGATATGGCAAAACGGCCCGATACGCACGCCTTCGCCGATCTGCGCGCCGTCTTCGATCACCGCGCTGGGGTGGATAAGACCATCAGTCATCACAGATCCATCATTGCAGTGAATTCGCATTCCGCGGCCATTTCACCGTCCACAGTGGCAACACCCGCGAATTTCCACACCCTGCCACCGGGTTTGCCGCGTACGGTTTTCACATTCATCTCCAGCACGTCCCCCGGAACCACCTTGCGGCGGAATTTGCATTTGTCGATCGCCATGAAATAGATCAACAGATCCTTGTCGGCCAGATCCATCGCAACACCGATCATCACACCAGAGGTCTGGGCCATCGCCTCGACGATCGTGACGCCGGGCATGATCGGGGTGTTCGGAAAATGCCCCTGAAAATGCGGTTCGTTCATGGTCACATTCTTGATCCCCTTGGCCGAGGCATAGCCGTCGATATCGACGACCTTGTCCACCAAAAGAAACGGATAACGGTGCGGCAGGATCTGCTGGATCAACTGAATATCCGCGCTTTTCAATGTGTCGCTCATCTGTGGTCTTCCTTTATCCGTCTTGTGCGGACCTGTCCCTAGCAACCCTGTGGGCATCGGGCAAGTATTCGCCGGACCCTGTCAGTCCTGGTCGGCGGGCTCTGCGGTTATGCCATCAGGGGCATCTGATCCGCTTTCAATGCCGGTTTCCGGGGTGGATTCTGGCGTGGGTTCCGGGGTGGGCTCCGGCTGGGGGTTTGGCGTCGCTTCTGGGCCAGTGTCTGTACCCGTGTCTGTGCGGCGTCTGTGCCAGTATCCTGGGGCACGTCTGGGATGGTGCCCTCGACCGTGCCCGGTGTGGGACTGTCCAGCGCGTTTGCCTGCACGGTATCCAGCCGTTCAGCGGTGATTTCGGTTACGTCGATCCCGTCATTGAACACCAATACGCTGCGCTTTTCCATCACGATCAGCGCCCCGGTTTCCAACATCAGCTGGCCCAGGATCGGCACTGCGGCCTGACGGAACTGCAATTGTTCCTCTGCTTGTAACCGATTGATCGCCTGTGCTTTTTCATCCTGTTCCGCGCGAAGCTGTTGCACGCGCGCGTCAAAGTCATCCGCCAGGTTGCGAAAATCTTCGGCGGCCAGGGTGCCGCGTTGCGCCGTCAGCGCCTTTTCCTCGGCCGCCAATTCCCTGTCTATCCGGGCATTTTCCGCCGCCAAGGCGCGGCTTTTCTCATCCAGATCGGATTCAATGGCGCGGCCAAATTCCGAATTTCGGAACAAAGCCTCAAAATCAATCACCAATATCGGACTGCGCAGGGCCGAGGGCGGCTCTTGTGCATGTGCCATACCGAACAGGCCCGACATCCCGGACCAAAAGACGGCAAAGGCGACGACCCACGCCGCCGCCTTCTTCGTTGATCTGGCATCACTGGTGCGCAAACGTGCCCCCGCGATCAGAATTGCGTCGCAATGGTGAATTCAAAGAGCCGATCTTTGTCGTACTCTTCTTTTTGCAGCGCCTTGGTAAAGTTGAACCGCAGCGGGCCAATGGCCGTTGTCCAGAAAATCGACGCACCGATCACATGACGCGCCGAGGCCTCGTCATAGAAAACGCTGTTTGACGTCGATGTGTTGTCCAACCCCCAGAGCGAGCCGACATCATAGAACACCCCGCCCGACAGCCCGTATTCCTCAGGCAATCCCAGCGGGAATTCCGCTTCAAAACGGGCGACGGCGAAATAATTGCCACCAAGCGAGTCATTGACCCCACCCGCGCCGCGTTCACGCGGGCCGATCCCGCCGGGTTCAAAACCGCGCATCCGGCTGGAGCCGAGGCGGAACCGGTCGATAACACGGCTGCCATCGCCGCCGGTCCACAGCGCCCCACCTTCGAACACCGCCCGCAGGGTGATTTCCTCGTTGCGGATCTTCTTTTCCGCCGTGGCCTTGGCCGTGGTGCGAACAGAATTCACATTGCCGCCCAAGCCGTTGAAATCCTGACCGAATTCCAAACGGACACCGGAATTCGGGTCCAGCCCGCGGTTGATGGTGTCATAGACATAGGTATAGCCGATGCCGCTGGTGTATTTGCCAGCCTCGGCAACCTCCGCCGACAGAATTTCACCCAGCTCGTCACCGGGATTGCGCATTTCATTGTAACGCGCGGTATAGCGGGTCTGAAGCGTGCTGTATTCCGCCACCGGAAAGGCCAGGCTTGTGCTGAAATAGCCCAGCACAGTGTCATAGCTGTCGGTATATTGGTTGTCTGTCTCGGTGTAGCTGATCGAAAATCCGAACCGCAGATCGCGGTTCAAAAAGGCCGGCTCGGCAAAGCTGAAGGCATAGTTGGATGCCCCCGACGCGGTGGTGAATTCCAGCGACAATTGCTGACCCCGGCCCAGGAAGTTCTTCTCCGAGAAGGAAATATTCGCGCCAACACCGCCATCGGTGGAATAGGAGCCACCAAAACCGATCGACCCGGTGGGTTGTTCGGCCACATCGACGTCGATCACCACCTGTTCGGCGCTTGATCCTTCGCGTGCATTGACGTCAGCAGAGCTGAAAAAGCCAAGGGCGCGAATGCGTTCTGCGGATTGCCGGATTTCACGCGGATTAAACGGATCACCCTCGACCACATCAAACTGACGGCGCACAACACGGTCCAGCGTGGTGGTATTGCCTTCGATGTCGATACGTTCGATGAAAACACGCGGTCCCCGGGTCAGGATGAATTCCACATCCAGTTCCAGCGTGCGGTCGTTGCGTGTGACGCGCGGTTCCACCCGAATGAAGTTCAGGCCCTTCTTGTTGGCCAGCCGCTCCAGTCGGGCGATTTCATTTTCGACCAACGACGGCGAATAGACCACGCCCTGACGAATTTTCAGCACATCCTGAAAATCATCTGCATCGACTTCGGCCACATCGGAAACGGTGCTGATCGCGCCAAAGGTGAACTGCTGACCTTCCTGCACATTCAAGGTCATGAAATAGCCGTCGCGTTCCTCGGCGACCTCGGCATTGACCGAATTGATGCGGAAATCGACATAGCCGCGCGAGAAATAGAAATCGGTCAGGACCTGTTTGTCAAAGGCAACACGGTCTTCGATAAAGCTGTCGCGACGAATGATCGACCGGAACAGACCCGCCTGTTTGGTTTCCAGAACCCGGCGCAGACGCCGATCCGAAAACTTCTGGTTGCCGACCACGGAAATCCGCTCGACCTCGATCACCCCGCCTTCGAGAATTTCAAAGGCAAGATCGACGCGGTTGTCAGAGCGGCGGATCAAACGCGGGGTCACACGGGCGCTGGCGCGGCCCTGTTCGGCATAGGCCTGTACAATCGTCTGGGCGTCGCGTTCGGCGGTCGATGCATTGAACACCCGACGCGAGGCCGAGGTGACCAAACCGCTCAGGTCCTCGTCCTTGATCCGGCGGTTGCCTTCAAACACAACGCGGTTGATCGTGGGGAATTCCACCACCCGGATCACCAGCTTGTTGCCGACCGGTATGATTTCGACCTCTTCGAACAGGCCAGAGGCCAAAATCCGTTGATAGGCATCATTCAACTCGGCGGCGGACACGCTCTGGCCACGGGCGATGCCAGCATAGCTCAGAATGGTGGCCGGTTCGATCCGCTGCGCACCTTCGATTGCAACCTGGTTGAAGCTATAGCTCTGTGCCACGGCGGTTGTCGGCACCATCGCTGCCTGAACCGCGATAGCGGCTGCACCCGCGAAGAGAACAGATTTTACTGATTGAAGACCGGTCTCAATTGCTGTGCGTTTGGTCGCACGCGCGCCTTGTCGAATATGCATGTGCCAATCCGTTTAACATCCCACATTGGCTGAGTATCGGTATCGGCGGGTGTTGTCAAAACCAAGCGGCGGGGCGCAGACAGGAATCTTTGCGCCAAATACACAAAATATGGATGTTTTCAGACGACAGAGGCCAAATGGCAGGCCAACATCAAGGCAAAGCCCAATGTGGCGATGAAAAAATCCGGTCAGCATTGATATGCGCAATAAGGCGCAATCCGCGATATCCATGGGTCAAAGTCTGCATTTTTCTCGCTCTTTCTCGGGCGTTGCAGGCCAGAGGTTAGGCGACAAATCGGGCAGCAATGGGGCAAACAGCAAATTCTGCCCCTTTGCGCCGTTGATGATTTCACTTTTGCAACCAAGGATCGGCAAACCCCCGCCCATCCGGGCATTGCCCGGGATAGCGGTCAAGGGGATCACCCGTGATCACAAGGGATCAATCAGGGGCAGAGGATCAAATCATTGCTGAGCGAGAAGACCATGACCGACAGCACCACCGCCAATCCCACCGCCATCAGAACGCTTAGCACGCGGTCATGTGGCGGGCGGCCAACCACGGCCTCATAGGCGTAAAACACCAGATGCCCACCGTCGAGAACCGGGATCGGGAACAGGTTCAAAAGCCCGACAGCCGCGGACAAGACCGCCACAAACCAGATGAAACTGGAAGTGCCCTGCGCCGCCATTTGGCCAGAGGTCTCGGCGATGCCAACCGGACCTGACAGGTTGCAGGTGGAAATCTGACCGGTGATGATATGCCACATGCCGGAAAGCGAGCTTTGGATGATCGCCCCGGTCTGCATCACGCCGCCGGTAATCGCCTCGCCGACGCTGGGGGCGGTTTTGGCGGGATCAAAGAACAAGCCGCCGACAATGCCAACGCGCCAATGGGTGACGAATCCACCGTCCGGGCCCGGCTCATCCACCCGGCGCGGGGCCAGGGCAAATTCCAGAATCTCGCCATCGCGCCAGACATCCAGCAAAAGCGCCCTGCCCTCGGATGCCTCGACCTCGGTTTTGATCTGATCAAAGGTTGCGATGTCTTTGCCATCAACCCCGACAATCACATCCCCCTGTTGCAGCCCAATGTCATAAGCCGCCGAGCGCGGCACCAAGCGGGTGACATTCGGCGGATAGGGATAGGGGCCGCTCACGATGATTTCATCGCCATTGCGACGAATACGATAATCGAGGTCATTCTGCGGCGGCAGCGCAGCCACAAATGCGGCAAAGCGGCGGAATCATCAAAATTCGGCACGTCCTGACCGGCAATCGACAACAGGACATCGCCTTGCTGCAATTCCTGCACGCTGGGCGACGGGCGCAGCTCGCCAACGGTCAGCGGTTCCGACGTCACCCCACGCGTCAGGAACAACGCCGTGAAAATCACCATGGCCAGCACGAAATTGAAGGCCGGGCCTGCGGCAACCGTCAATGTCCGCGCCCAAAGCGGCGCGCCCGCCATGGTCGACCGGCGTTCTGCGGCGCTCATCGCGTTCAGGCTGTCCTGATCGGATTGCGCGCTTGCGGCATCGGCATCGCCGCGAAATTTCACATATCCGCCCAGGGGCAGCGCCGCGACCTGCCATTTTGTGCCGTGGCGATCCACCCGGGAAAACAAAACCGGCCCAAACCCAAGCGAGAAGACATCCGCCTTGATCCCGCTCCAGCGTCCAACGATGTAATGGCCATATTCATGGATCGCGACGATGATCGACAGGGCCACGACAAAAGCCAGTAACGTGAACAATGTGTTGCCAAACTGCGGAATCAGGGTTGCGATATCCAAACTGCCCTACCTTTTATGTCTTTATTTTGCGGTCACGGATGACCTTATCGGCCTCTTGCCGTGCCAAATGGTCCACTTGGCGCACGTTATCAAGGGTCATTGCGGCGTCAATGAGACCGGATTGGCCTGACAATTCGGTGAGAACGGCCTCGACGACCTCTGCCATTTCACAAAACCCGATGTCGCCAGCGATGAAGCGGTCGAGACTGCGTTCCTTGGCTGCGTTGAACACCGCGCCGCTCAATCCGCCCTGCTGCATCACCTCACGCGCCAACCGCAGCGCGGGCCAGCGGACCTCGTCCGGCGGGCGGAAGGTCAGGGTGGCAATCTGGGCCAGATCCAGCCGCGCCACCGGCAATTCACGGCGTTCCGGATGATGCAGCGCAAAGCCGATGGCATGGCGCATATCCGGCGGGCCGACATGCGCCATCAAGGCCCCGTCGCGAAATCCAACCAGCGCATGCATCATGCTTTCAGGGTGCACCAGCACCTCTATCTGGGCGGGGTCAAGATCAAAAAACTCATGTGTTTCAATGACCTCCAGCGCCTTGTTAAACATTGATGCGCTGTCGATGGTGATGCGCTGGCCCATGTCCCAATTGGGATGGGTAGCGGCCTGTGCGGGCGTGGCATGGGCCAGCGCCTCGATCGGCCAATCACGGAACGCACCGCCGGATGCGGTGATGATCACCCGTTCGACCGCCGCCATGTCTTCGCCGATCAGGGCCTGAAACACCGCCGAATGTTCGCTGTCGACCGGAAGGATTCGCGCGCCATGGGTCGCGGCGGTTTCGGTCATCAACCGCCCCGCGCAGACCATGCTTTCCTTGTTGGCCAGCGCCAACGTTGCGCCCTGTTCCAGCGCCGCCAACCCCGGTGCCAGGCCAGCCGCGCCAACAATCGCCGACATCACCCAATCGGCGGGACGGGCTGCGGCCTCGGTCAATGCGGTTGCGCCCGCGGTGGCCACGACATCCGATCCGACCAATGCGGCGCGCAGATCCTCCAACAGGTCGTCATGCGCGGTCACGGCGACCTTGGCGTTCAGCTTTCGGGCATCCGCCGCCAATTGCGCAATATTGCGCCCACCGGTCAGCGCCACGACCTCATATCCGGCGCGGTCGCGGGAAATCAGATCAATGGTGTTCTGGCCGATAGAGCCGGTTGCGCCGAAAATAGAAACCCGTTTCATGGCATGCCAACAGGCGGAAAATCTGCGATCTGGACGATCAGACAGACAAACAATGCCGCGCCCAACATGCCGTCAAACCGATCCAGCACACCGCCATGTCCGGGGATCAATCCAGAGGAATCCTTGACGCCGACCCGACGTTTGACCGCGCTTTCGGCGATGTCCCCCAATTGCGAAGCCAGTGACACGGCCATCGAAATCGCGATCACACTTGGCCCCGACGCCCCCGAAAGCCAGTAAATCATACCAACCGTCCCTGCCCCGATCCAACCCGCCGCCGTACCGGACCAGGTCTTTTTCGGGCTGACCTTGGGCCAGAACTTTGGTCCGCCCAACAGGCGGCCGGCAAAATACCCCGCCACATCGGTCACCACCACCACCAGAACCAGCCACAAAAGCCAGGACAGGCCAAAATCGCCGCGCAAGGCCAACATGGCATATGCGGCCAATGGAATGGCCAGACTGAACAGCAGGAAAATGCCGCGATGCGCCGCAATCAGGAACAGACCGATCAGGCTGGGCAGGATCATCAGGCCAAAGCTGGCCGCCGTCTGGGTCATATCCGCCAAGAGCAGACACACCCCCGACAGCGCCCCCAACGCCAGCGCAACCCGCTGTGCGCCGCCAATCATTCGGATCAATTCCCAGACCATCGCGCCGCAGACCACAATCATCAGGCCGCGAAACCACCAACCGCCCAGCACAATTGCCAGAACACCGACAAGCACCATGACAATGGCTGATCCGATACGGACGATCAGGTCATCCCAATTCCCGCCTTTTCGCGCCATATCTCAGACCTTGACCGCGCCAAAACGGCGGTCACGTTTACCATAAGCACCCACCAGCCGGCCAAATTCCTCGGCGGAAAAATCCGGCCAAAGCGTGTCGATGAATTCATATTCGGCATAGGCCGATTGCCACAGCAGGAAATTCGACACTCGCGCCTCGCCGCTGGTGCGGATCACCAGATCGGGATCGGGCAAAACATAAGTATCCAAATACCTTGGCAGGGTTTCTTCGTCAATTTTATCCGGGTCGAGACGGCAGGCCTGTACGTCCTGGGCCAGACGTTTGGTGGCGCGGGCCACCTCGTCGCGACCACCATAATTCAATGCAATGGTCAGATTGGTGCCGGTGCAATCGCCGGTCATTTCCTCGGCCTCATCCATCAAGGCACGCAGCTTGGCATCCAGCCGCACCCGATCACCGATAAACCGGACCTGCACGTTTTCGCGCCGAAACGCCTGCATTTCCTTGTGGATATAGCGGCGAAACAGGCTCATCAGGCCGGCAACTTCGGATTGCGTGCGTTTCCAGTTTTCGGTGGAGAAGGCAAAGATCGTGACGTATTTCACGCCGAATTCGGGACAGGCTTCGACAATCTCGCGCACGCGGCGTGCGCCGGCCTGATGGCCGAACAGTCGCGGGCGGTGGCGCATCTGCGCCCATCGGCCATTGCCATCCATGATGATCGCCACGTGGCGCGGACCTTTGTGTTCGTCCGTGTCGTCTGCGTCGCGCGCCATGGGCTGGCTCCTGATTGGCGAAAAGGAAGTCTACTGAAACTGAAACTGGGTGTGATTTTGGGCACCGCCGAAACTGGTCGGTGCCCAATCATCACCTTAGACCTGCATGATTTCGGCTTGCTTGGTTTCCAGCGCCTCATCCACCTTTTTGACGAAAGCATCTGTCAGATCCTGCACAGAGGCTTCCCAGAACTTTTGGTCGTCTTCCGACATGCCGTCGGCCTTGGCCTTCTTGATCTGATCCATGCCGTCGCGGCGAATGTTGCGCACCGACACCCGGGCGCTTTCGGCGTATTGGGCGGCAACCTTGGTCAGTTCGCGGCGGCGTTCCTCGTTCAGTTCGGGGATCGGCAGCATGATGATCGTACCATTCAGCTGCGGGTTGATGCCCAGACCGCTTTCGCGGATCGCCTTTTCAACCTTGCCAACCAGGCCCTTGTCCCAGACGTTGATTGTAACCATGCGCGGCTCTGGCACGTTGACGGTGCCGACCTGGTTGATCGGGGTTGCGCTGCCATAGGCATCGACCATCACCGGTTCCAGCATCGAGGCCGAGGCCCGGCCGGTACGAAGGCTTGCGAATTCCGTCCGCAGGCTGGCCATTGCGCCATCCATGCGGCGTTCTAGATCGTCGGTATCAAGAATGAAATCGTCGGACATGTCTTGTTCTCTTTCCTGTCTGGCGGCCCCGTCGGGCGGCCCCGTGTCAGTGCCCAGTCTCACTGTCCCGTGGCGCGTTTACCCGGGATATACACCGGCTTATCCGTTTTGCACAGATTGTTACGGCTTTCAAACGTGCATTGGTATGGCACAACGCGGCCCCAGCCGCCTTTTGACGGGTCCCGGGCCGCATGATGGGCGGTGTTAATCGCCAACCTTGGTATAGGTGCCCCGGCCCGCCAAAATCCCGCGGAACCCGCCCGGTTCATCCAGCGAAAACACGATGATCGGCAGGGAATTGTCCCGCGCCAGCGCAATCGCCGAGGCATCCATCACCCCAAGGTGTTTTTGCAGCACCTCGTCATAGCTCACGGTGTCATAGCGTTTGGCATCCGCATGTTTGACCGGATCCTTGTCATAGACCCCATCGACCTTGGTGCCCTTGAAAATGGCCTCGCAGGACATTTCATTGGCGCGCAACGTGGCGGCGGTGTCGGTGGTGAAATAGGGGTTGCCGGTGCGGCGGCAAAGATGCAAACCCGCTTCTTCTCCAAATGGCGCACCGCGCGACGGCGGATATAGGGTTCACAGACCTGATCCATCGGAATGGCGGAAATCACCCGCGTGAACACGCCCAGCTCCTCTAGTGCCGCCTGCATCCCCAGGGCGTTCATCACCGTCGCCAACATCCCCATATAATCGGCCGTTGTCCGTTCCATCCCCTGCGCCGACCCTTGCAAGCCGCGAAAGATATTGCCGCCACCGATAACCATGCAGATCTCGACCCCGAGATCATGCACCGATTTCACTTCTTCGGCGATCCGCTGTACCGTGGGCGGATGCAGGCCATAGCCCTGATCGCCCATCAGCGCCTCGCCGGAAATTTTCAGAAGCACGCGTTTATACGTGGTTTCATTGTCGGCCGTGGCGGCGGTCGCATCAGGGGGGCTGACGGTCATGGTGTACTCCGGTCTGGGGGAAAGCTAGATTGCGCGCAAAATGTCGCAAAACAGCGGGCAATTCAATGCAGCAATCGACGGAAACCAGGTGATCGTGGCACAGAAATCAAAAACATTGCCCGGCGTGCTGTCCGGTCTGGCGCCGATGCGGCCTGTCCTGATCGTCGGGCCAACCGCCAGCGGCAAATCGGCGCTTGCGCTGGCCATCGCCGAAACGCTGGGCGGTGTGATCATAAATGCCGATGCGATTCAGGTGTTTGAAAATTGGCGTGTACTGACCGCAAGACCGGATGACAACGATCTGGCACGGGCGCGACATGCGCTTTATGGCCATGTGGCAGCGGATGCGCCCTATTCCGTGGGGCATTGGCTGCGCGATGTGGCCCCATTGCTGCACGGCGCGGACAGGCCGATCATCATCGGCGGCACTGGGCTCTATTTTTCGGCCCTGACCAAAGGTTTAGCCGACATTCCTCTCACCCCGCCCGAGGTGCGCCGCGATGCCGACCATATTCGCATTGCCCAAGGCCACGGCGCACTGCTGGCGGATCTTGACCCCGAAACCGCCGCGCGCATCGACCAACGCAATCCCATGCGGGTACAGCGCGCCTGGGAGGTGCAAAAAACCACCGGGCGCGGGCTTGCCCATTGGCAGGACAACACGCCGCCGCCGCTTTTGCCGCTGGCCGATACGATGGCGCTGCGTGTGGATGTCGAGCGTGACTGGCTGAATGCGCGGATCGCACGGCGGTTTGATTTGATGTTGGACCAAGGCGCCCTGGACGAGGCGCAGGCCAATCTGGCGCATTGGGACCCGACACAGCTTAGCGCCAAGGCCATCGGCGCGCCGGAACTTATCGCGCATCTGAACGGCGAAATGTCGCTGGCGGATGCGCGGGAAAAAGCCACCATTGCCACCTGTCAATTTGCCAAACGCCAACGCACCTGGTTACGGTCGCGCATGGCGGATTGGCATGGGGTTGATGCGGCAACATTGGGCTAGGCCATCCGGCCAGCCAAGTGGGGCAGATCCTGCGCAACTGACGGGTCAATGGGTGACCGACCTCACTGATTTTCGCCGCTAAATCGGTATGATTGCCACGACAAGCTTGCGTGACGTGCTGCACTGCGGCAGGCTGGTGAAAATGCCACACACCCGCCGAGCAGAAGGACCAGCGCCTGCCGTGACCGTGCAACAGCCCAAGCATATCGCCGAAGCCGAGGCCAATAAGGGTGACGCGGTCCTGCCGTTGCGGGTGTCGACCCTGGCGCAGTTGACGCAACAGGGGGCCTGGCAAATCGCCCTGCCCCATGCACGCGACGAACATATGTTCATCTGGATCACCCGGGGCCAGGGTCGGGCCACCATTCGCGGTTTGCGACGCGGCATTGGGGCAAACAATGTGATCTACCTGCCGCCCGGTGCCCAGTTTTCGCTGGAAATCGGCAACCAATGTTTTGGCCAGGCCTTGATCCTGCGCGATGGCGATCACCGGTTGTTGCCAAACACGGTACAGCATCTGCGGATGCGTGATGTCGCTGCGCAGGGGGAATTATCGGCCATTGTGGAAATGATCCAACGCGAATTGCAACATCCGCAACCGCTTCAGGCCGAGGCGCTGTTGGCGAAATTCAATCTGGCTGCGGTGTGGTTGCGGCGGCAAATGCTGGTGATGCTGGATGACACCGACCGGGTGTCGCCTGCGCTGACCACACGCGAAACCGCCGGCCAGCGTCTGAGCCGCCGGTTCGCCGATCAGGTGGAAGAGCAATATCGCGCCGGCCATTCCATGGCGGATTTTGCCGAGATGCTGGATGTGAGCCCAACCCATCTGACGCGGGTGTTGCGCGAAAACGCCGGAATGACGGCGGCGGATCTCTTGACCGCGCGGGTGTTGCATGCGGCGCGGACCCTTTTGGCGCAGCCTGACCCACCGGTCCAGAACGTGGCGAAACATCTGGGTTTTGGCTCCGCCGCCTATTTCACCCGCTTCATTCAAATTACACCGGCAAGACCCCCTCTTCGCTGCGCCGCGCGATGAACCCCACCGCAAAGCCGCCACAACATCCCGGCACCGCGCCGGTGTTTCGTCATCAGGGTTCGGGACGCTAGGGGTCAGAGATGCGGCTTTTTGTGGCGCTGCCCATTGCTGACGCGGTTTGCGACCATCTGGGTGGGCTTCAGGACCAATTGCGGGCTGGGCATCACGTGGCACTGCACCAGATGCATATCACGCTGGGATTCTTTGCGGATGTTGCGCCGGGGATGCTGGCCGATCTGGACGCGGCATTGGACGACATCCGTGCATGGCCGTTTGACGTGACATTCGCCGGGCTGGATCTGTTTGGCAGCACCAAACCCCGGCTGTTGGTGGCGGCGGTGCACCTCAGCCCGGAATTGGCCCAGATACACCGCGCGGTTCACGCGGCGGCGCGTCTGGCCGGTCTGCCTCCGCAACGCCAGACCTTCAAACCACATGTGACATTGGTCCGCTTTGGGGCGCGCCCGCCCGCCCATGTCGCTGACGAGATCCAACCGCTCATAGCCACGCAGGCCGCGCGCCACATTCCGGGCTTCACAGTGGGGGAAATGACATTGTTGCACTCCACCCTCGGGGGTGCGGCACCGGTCTATGACATGTTGGGCCGGTATCCGTTCCAGACCGTGCCGACGGATATTTGGCACGAAGATTAGGGGCTTAGCTGCCCCAGATGATCTTCACATAGTTCTTGGTCTCTTTGTACGGCGGCACGCCCCCGTATTTCGACACCGCCCCCGGACCGGCGTTATAGGCGGCAAGCGCCAGCCGCCAGGAACCAAATTTTTTGTATTGTTGTTTGAGGTAACGCGCACCGCCCTCAAGATTTCTGTTTCGGATCCTTGTGATCCACCCCCAGCGCGCGTGCCGTCGCGGGCATCAGCTGAGCCAGACCAAAGGCGCCTTTGTGGCTCTCGGCGGTGGGGTTCCAGCCGCTTTCCTGCTGCACCAATCGCAGGAACAAATCCTCTGGCACACCATGGCGGCGCGCTGCGGTCCGCGCCATGGTGGAATAGACGCCCTTGTACTTGCCGGCATATTTCGGGGTTTGCGTGTCCCATTTTGTCGGCGTCACCACCTTGGGCGGTTGCAGACGAATCGAATTGTTGTATTGCTGCGATGCGCGCCGATCCAGCAGACCGGTCTTCGACCGAAACAGCGATGGATTGCCCTTGGAAGAAATCGTTTCGGCGAACGCCCCGGCAGGCATCAGCGCTGCACAAAAAATCAAACAAAAGAACCTGTGCATACATTCCGTCCTGGTCGTATTGAAAATCGTTCCATCCTGGAAAACGTTGCGGGCAATATAGGCATTTTTTCGGATTCGACCAGACCAATGGGTCATAGGCAGTTTTTAACCCGGCCAAGCTGGGCTAATGTGCACGCCACATCGCCGCCGGATTCGCATTCGCGGCGCAATCAATACGCGTATTTGGGGGCATCATGGCCGGGTCAGTCAACAAAGTCATTCTTATCGGAAATCTCGGGCGCGACCCCGAGGTGCGCAATTTTCAGAATGGCGGCAAGGTGTGCAACCTGACGGTTGCCACGTCCGAAAACTGGAAAGATCGCAACACCGGTGAACGCCGTGAACGCACCGAATGGCATCGGGTGGCGATTTTTTCCGAAGGTCTGGTACGGGTTGCCGAGCAATATTTGCGCAAAGGTTCAAAGGTTTACATCGAAGGCCAATTGCAAACCCGCAAGTGGCAGGATCAATCCGGTCAGGATCGGTATTCCACTGAGGTTGTGCTTCAGGGGTTTGGCAGCACGCTGACCATGCTGGACGGTCGCGAAGGCCCCGGCGGCAACCAAGGCCCAAGCGATCCCGGCGGCTATGATCGCAACTATGACTCTGGTCCCCGCGACACAGGGTATGACAGCGGCCCCAAGACCAGCGGAAACATGCCGAGCCGCGACATCGACGACGAGATTCCGTTCTGATCGGAAAACTACCGTCGATTTGATATAAGTTTGAAACGAGATGCGGGCCGATTTGATAATCGACCCGCATTTACTGTTTTTGCAGGAAAGCGATGGCAATATGCCGGTTCGCGGCCTGCCCCCGCTGTCCCCGGTTTGCTGGCCTGACCGGTGTCAGGCGGCCTCGGCTGCGCGCTCGCGGATGCGTTGGATCATGGCGCGGAGCCCATTGGACCGCTGGGCTGACAGATTGTCCTGCAATCCCAGACGGGCAAATTCCCCCGCCGCATCAATCGCCGCCACATCGGCCAGTGCCACGCCGTTATAAAGCGCCCGCAACACCGCGATCAGACCGCGCACGATCATCGCATCACTGTCGCCGTCAAATTGAAACACGCCGTCCTCTGGCCGGGTGTGCAGCCAGACCTGTGATGCACAGCCGTCGACCTTGGTGGCGGGCACCTTCAACGCGTCATCCAATGGGGTCATCGCCCGGCCCATCTCTATGACGTGCCGATAGCGGTCTTCCCAATCTTCCAGGAATTCGAAATCTTCGACAATCTCTTCGAACGCGGCGCTGGCCATGGTCCCTCCGATGCTGGTTTCCTTCACCTATGAAGCCAGGACGCAAAGGTCCAGTCGCAATTGCTTTTCAACGCCGCGCCAATGCGCTAACCCGGTTGGGAATGAAAGGGAGACTGACCCAATGCGCAAACTGGTTCTGGTAACATTGGTCATGGCCACGTCTGTGGCGGGCTGTGCCTCGGTGAACGAGTTGCGTTACAATCCATTTAACTGGTTTGGTCGGTCGTCGTCGGCGCCAGTGGCCGCGCCCGCCGATGCCGAAGCGGTCAATCCGCTGATCCCGTCACGCCGCTCCGTGCTCGACCCGGCGGAAGAGCCGGAATATACCGGCACATTGGTGCAGGAAGTCAGCGAATTGCACATTCGGCGCGTGCCCGGCGGCGCGGTGATCGAGGTGACCGGCGTCTTCCATTCGATCGGCAGTTACGACGTGGAACTGGTGCGCGAAGAAGAAGAAGACACGACAGTTCTGGCTTTCAGTCTTCGGGCGGTTCAACCGACGGCCGGTCGGGGTTGGGGCAATGCACATGTGCGCAGCGTCACCGCCGCCACCAATGTCACCGATCAGGATCTGGCGGGGATTAGCACGATCAAGGTTATCGCAGAAAACAACGTGCGCACGGCGCGCCGCTAAAACGCGGCCCGCCCCTAATCAGCGCCGCTCATATTGAGCGCCCGACATCGACCATCGGTTAACCGATTTCAAACAGGTTAACCGATATCGACGATCTCGACCGAATTGCCTTTGACCGCCAACGCCACCGTGCCATCACACAGGCGCAGCGCATCGCGACCAAACACGTCAAACCGCCAGCCATGCAGCGCGCCAACATCGCGCAATCCCGCCGCCAAAGCATCGAGATCCGCCGCAGGTGCCACAAGGCGCGGGGCGACATCGTTGGTCTCAGTCTTGGCCTTCAGCAGCACCCGCAAAAGATCGGCCAGCGCCGGGTTGACCTGCAATTTGTCGCGCGTGCGGTCCAGTTTCGGCATGTCTTCTGCCGGACAGGCCACCCCGGCCGCAACCGCCGCAAGGATACCTTCGGCGATCTCGCCACGGCGGGCCTCGCGCAGCAAAAGCCGCGACCGGCTAAGATCGGATGCATTGGCCGGCTTGGTCGAGGCCAGCTCCAGCATCGCATCATCTTTATAGACCCGATTGCGCGGCACATCCTTGGCCTGGGCATAGGATTCGCGGAACCTTGCCAGCTCGCGCACAATTGCCAGGAACTTCGGTGTGGTGGTCCGCGTCTTGACGCGTTTCCACGCATCTTCCGGGCGCACGATATAGGTTTCCGGGTCTTCCAGAATTGCCAATTCTTCTTTCACCCAAGGGGCGCGACCGGTCTTTTCCAGCTTTTTGGCGAGAAATTCATAGATTTGGCGCAAGTGCGTGACATCGGCCAAGGCATAGACCTGTTGCGCTTCGCTCAATGGGCGACGCGACCAATCGGTGAAACGCGATGTCTTGTCCACACCTTTGCGGGCGATGGAGCGCACCAATTTTTCATATCCGACCTGTTCGCCGAATCCACAGACCATGGCGGCAATCTGGGTGTCGAACAGCGGTTTCGGAATGACGCCGGCATCGACCTGAAAGATTTCAAGATCCTGCCGCGCGGCGTGAAACACCTTGACGACGTTTTCATCGCGAAACAGCTCGTACATTGGTTCCAGCGACAGACCTTCGACCAGCGGATCAATCAGCGCCGCATTGCTGTCGTCGGTGCCCGGCATGGCCATCTGCACCAGGCAGAGTTTGGAAAAGTAGGTCCGTTCACGCAGGAATTCCGTGTCGACCGTGACATAGGGTTCCTGACGCGCAGCAGAGCAGAACTCTGCCAATTCCTCAGTCGTCGTGATGATCCGCATAGGCGCTCTTTTCTGGTTTTTTTGCGCTCCCGTTTCCACGACCATAGGGGCATCATGTCAGGATGAAAAGCCGGTAGTGTATTGCGAATGTTACAATTGCCCGGCAAAGGCGCGCAGCACATCTGGGTAAAGGCGATGTTCTTCGACCAGAACCCGTTCTGCCAGTGTGACTGGCGTGTCATCGGCCCGGATTTCGACCCGTGCCTGCCCCAGAACCGGGCCGTCGTCCAGCTCTGGCGTGACCAGATGCACGGAACATCCGGCCTCGGAATCGCCGGCCTCGATCGCCCGGGCGTGGGTGTGCAGGCCTTTGTACTTTGGCAAAAGAGACGGGTGAATGTTCAGCATCCGCCCCTGCCAGCGGGTCACGAAATCCGCGGTCAGAACCCGCATGAACCCGGCCAGACAGATAATGTCGGGCTGTGCGGCCTCCAGCGCCTTTTGCACCTCTGCCTCGAACGCGGCGCGGTCCTTGCCAAAGGGGCGATGATCGACAACCGCCGTGGGAATGCCGCGCGCACGCGCCTTGTCCAACCCGCCAGCATCCGCCTTGTTCGACAGCACAAGACAGGGCCGCGCGGGATGGTCGCCGGTCATGCTGTCGACCAGCGTGACCATGTTCGACCCACCACCGGAAATCAGGATGGCAACCCGAAGGCTCATGCAAGCGTCCCGGTATAGGTCACGCTGTCGCCTTCGGTGACATGCCCAAGCTGATGCACGGTTTCCCCGGCTTCGGTCAGCAAGGCGGTCACGGCCTCGGCCCGGTCCGGCGCCACCACCAGCACCATTCCAATGCCGGAGTTGAAGGTTTTCAACATTTCGCTGGGCGCCAGCCCGCCATGTTCCGCCAGCCATGCAAACACAGGCGGCAAATCCCAGGCATCAAGGTCGATCGCAGCACCCTGCCCCGCGTTCAACACGCGCGGAAGGTTTTCGGTCAGCCCGCCGCCGGTGATATGCGCCAGGGCATGCACGCCGCCAGAGCGCACCGCCGCAAGGGTGGATTTCACATAAAGCCGCGTGGGTGCCAAAAGCGCTGCGCCCAACGTGCCCTCGGCCCAGGGGCAATCGTCGTTCCAGCCGAGACCGGACAATTCAACGACCTTGCGCACCAGAGAATAGCCGTTGGAATGCACGCCGTCACTTGCCAAGCCAAGCAGCACATCGCCCACCGCAACATCGGCAGGCAGCGTCGCGCCGCGTTCCATCGCGCCAACCGCGAAGCCAGCCAGATCGAAATCACCTTCCGGGTACATTCCCGGCATTTCCGCAGTCTCGCCACCAATCAGCGCACAACCGGACCGCACACAGCCCTCGGCAATGCCTTCGATAATGCGCGCGGCAATGTCCAGTTCCAGTTTGCCCGTGGCAAAATAGTCGAGAAAGAACAGCGGCTCTGCACCCTGGCAGACCAGATCATTGACGCACATCGCCACCAGATCAATGCCGACGCCGTCAACCTCGCCTGTGTCAATCGCGATCCGCAATTTGGTGCCAACCCCATCGGTCGCCCCAACCAGGATCGGATCTTCATACCCGGCCGCTTTCAAATCAAACAGCGCGCCAAATCCGCCAAGACCGGACATCACACCGGGGCGCGTCGTGCGTTTGGCCGCCGGTTTGATCCGTTCGACCAGCGCATTGCCGGCATCAATGTCAACACCTGCCTGGCTATAAGTCAGACCATTCTTGGGAGATGTGCTCATGTGTCGGATCCCGTTTGCTGAGTTTGTGCGCCGCGATAGACCAACTGGGCCTGGATGACAACGCATCCTATGACAGAGCGCCCTTTTGCACCACAAATCTGGCCCCGGCGCATGGGGTATCGCGGGGAATTTGAGTGAATTTCGCCGCCACCATACGGGCCCTGCCCGTTTCCTGTGCCACGCGCCTGTCCCAAATTGAAACGCAACGATCATGCCCGGCACCCCCGCCACACCAAAGCCCAACCCAATTCCACCAGCCGACATGCCGACTTGACCTGCCGTATCCTTCTGGTAGATCACCCTCAGGCGGGCCTGTAGCTCAATTGGTTAGAGCAGAGCGCTCATAACGCTTTGGTTGCGGGTTCAAGTCCTGCCGGGCCTACCAAAAAATCAATGACTTAGAGAGCCGGGTAAGGAGTTCTCGCAGGTTCACTGGACCAAATGCTGTGAACTCGGTCTGGTAAAACGATTCTGATGTTCTCGAGTGCCTGTCCAAACAGAAGCCCTGAAGGGATGAAGACTCCTTTTGCCGAGGTGCACCCACCCAGAAACCCGCGGCCACCGGCCAACTCCGTGCGAACGCAGGGTTGCGTTATACGGAAATTACTCTTCAATTCAGCGAACGCGAACTACTGCCTGAACCTTGGCATCGGACGCATATCGAATACAGCCTCAAGATATCGACATCAGAGTCAGACAGATTCATTCCAAATTCGATCCATCAGATGTCGGGACTGAACATGCATTGCGCCGGCATACTGCTTCGGTGAAACACAGAGTTCTCGGCAAAATTTCTGGCAGCTAAAGTTGAACTACAGTACTGCGTCCTTGCGGTTCAGTTCTGTCAGCAAAATCGACGAGAACTGATATGAAGTGGTTTACAGCGCGTATCCAGCTTCCGAGTAAGCATAGTTCTTTATTCTGGACCCTTCGTTAAATACTCACTACCCATGTGTGTATGACTGGACGCAGCCCTAACCATCTTAATCAATGGCAACGAGACCGGCGTGCCTTTATAGAGCACCGGCTATACTGGCATGGTTCTATCGGGCTCGCCGATCTGATGGATGTCATGGGGATCAGCCGAGCGCAGGCCTCCAAGGATCTGAACGAGTATATCGTGGATCATCCAGGGCATCTTTTCTATGACAAGAGCGCCAGGACATATGTGCTGGGAGACGACTTCGAAGCCCACTACCTGTCCATCGATCCGTCGGAGTACCTGGCTGACCTCGCAGCCATCGCGCGTGGTGCGGCCGTTCCCAAGTCGGAATGGATCGTCGATCTTCCGGATATCCTGACCCCGTCAATCCCCGCGCGGGGCCTGCCTGCGATGGCAGTGCGCAACGTGTTGATGGCATGCGCGCAGCGACGGACCCTGACCATCGAGTACCAATCCATGTCGTCCGCTCAGCCCATTAGGCGGAACATCGCTCCGCATGGGATCGCTCATGACGGCTTTCGTTGGCACACACGGGCCTACTGCTTCAAAGATCATGTCTTCAAGGATTTCGTTCTGAGCCGTATCCTGAACAGTGAGCTTGCCGGGATGGCCGAGATTGACCCCGGTTTGGACTCCGACTGGGTGGAGACGATCACCCTACAGATCTCGGCTCACCCTTCCCTTTCCGACAATCAGAGACGGATCGTCGAACTGGACTACGGGATGACAGATGGCATTGCGCAAGTTGTCGTACGGAAGTGCCTCCTGCTTTACAACCTCAAAAGGCTTGGGCTGGACACCGACCCTGACACCCGCGCTCCGCAAGATCAGCACATCGTGCTGGTCAACAGGTTAGAGGTGCAAACATCCCTTGGACGACAGAGGAAATGAGAAGACCCCATCGCAAAAAGTATAAAATGTCGTTCAGCACCGGCGGACTTTTCCTGAACGAAAGCGTGACGGTCGCGCGGATTCACATCGAAGGCGAGCCCTGGGAGCAGACCATGTTACGTGCCTTGGACCAAGGTGCGACGTCCCTCCCGAAAACCGCGTCCAATCGGCGTACGCTGCGCGAAATCACCAATCGGTTGCGAACTTTGTCTTCGCAAGAGCGCGAATTTCTGTTGGATGAGGCTGATCGTACCGACCAGCAGGCGTTGCTCTGGCTGGCTGCGTGCCGCGCCTACCGGTTTGTCCGGGAATTCGCGCTCGAGATCATTCGAGAACGATATTTATCCTACCAAGTCGACTTGCCTTTGGAAACTTTTGATATTCTATTCGAGGCCAAGGCGGAATGGGACGAAGATCTGGCGAGTCTCAGCGCCACTACACGCACAAGGCTACGACAAGTCCTGTTTCGCATGATGCGTGAAGCGGGGATCCTGTCCGGCGAAAACCGCATACAAACCGCGATCCTGTCGCAGCGCTTGATAGCGATCATTGAAGATGAAAACTCGGCGGAGCTTGCGCTCTTTCCCGGAGTGAAGATGGACGGAGTGTAATTGTGAAGCCTGAGTTGAGCCGCAAGGAGCGCGCCGAACACCTCTATCATGTAATTACCAGTGAGCGCTTTCTGACAAAGCAGGGATTGGGCAACGAGGTGCCGTTCTTCATCTGCCCGTTTCCGGCAGCAGAGGGCCTCTCGATGGTTGACGACCGAAAGGACCTTATGACCCGTATCGCCCATACCGGCACAAATGTCCTTGATCTCAACCTATATGATCTGGCCCTCAATATTCTGAGAGAGCGTGACATCCTCGAGCAGGTTCTGGAGGCGGAACCCGACAGTGAGAAAGCCGAGATAAAGGAGCTTCTGCAGGGTGTTCTCGACCCGCAAGCTCACCTCATACCGAAGATCGCGGAGGAGATTGATGCGGCCCCCCACGATGTCATCTTCCTGTCGGGCGTCGGCGAGGTCTACCCCTACATCCGATCCCACAATGTGTTGAACAATCTGCAAAGCACCGCGAAAGAGGCACCCACAGTGCTGTTCTTTCCCGGCAGCTACACCCACGCTCTGGCCACCGGCGCGTCGCTGGATCTCTTTGGCCAGCTGCATGACGACAAGTACTACCGTGCCTTTAACATTTTGAACTACGAGGTCTGACCCCATGGCCCATTTGATAAAAGATATTTTTGAAAAGCCCGTAGACCGCGCTATTGATGGCGTCATCAAGGCCGATGACGAGGCCAGCCTTCGTATTGAGTTGGACGAATACGTCATCACCGGCGAAATCGGGCGCAAGCTCGAACATTTCCTGGAAGCGTATAACAATTACGATACTTCGAATGGGGTCTGGATTTCTGGCTTTTTCGGCTCCGGTAAATCCCACCTGCTAAAAATGCTCGCACTCCTACTCGAGAACCGGGAGGTCGATGGCGTCAAAGCCCATGACATTTTCGCCGAGAAGCTGAAAGGCGAGCCGATGTTGGCGGGTGCCTTGAACAAGGCTGTCTCAATCTCGTCCAAGTCCATCCTGTTCAACATTGACCAAAAGGCCGACGTCATCTCCAAATCGGATGTCGATGCTCTTTTGGCTGTCTTTCAAAAAGTCTTCGACGAAACCTGTGGCTTCTATGGCAAGCAACCTCACATTGCGCAGTTCGAACGGGACTTGCATGGCCGTGGCCAGCTTGAGGCGTTCAAAACCGCCTTTCAGGAGGCTTCTGGAAAGCCTTGGGAACGTGGGCGTGAGCAGGCCCTGCTGGAAGCGAAAAACGTTGCTACCGCCTTTGCCTCAGTGACTGGGGGGGATCCAGCCGATGCCAAGGACATCCTGAGCCAGTACCGCAAGGACACCCGCGTCTCGATCGAGGATTTTGCGGGGACTATCAAGGCTTGGATAGACGAACAGCCCAAGGGGTTCCGACTTAATTTCTTCGTCGACGAGGTCGGTCAGTATATCGCCGACAACGTCAAATTGATGACTAACCTTCAGACCATTGCGGAAAGCTTGAACACGAAGTGCAAGGGCCAGGCATGGATCATCGTCACTGCCCAACAGGACATGGCGTCGGTGATTGGCGACATGACACAGAAACAAGAGAATGACTTCTCTAAGATCCAGGCGCGTTTCGGCAACCGTGTGCCATTGAACTCTGCCGATGTTGCCGAGGTCATCCAGCGCCGTCTGCTGTCGAAAACCCCAGAAGCCGCTGTGACCTTGGGCAATCTTCATGACCGCGAAGAGAACAACCTCAAGACCTTGTTCGACTTCGCGGATGGATCGATCAAGCTCAAGAACTATCGGGACCGCGATCACTTCATCGCAAGCTACCCATTCCCGCCTTATCAATACACGCTGTTCCAAATGGCGATCACCTCGCTGTCGCAGCACAATGCCTTTGAGGGCAAGCACAGCTCCGTCGGCGAACGCTCCATGCTGGGGGTGTTTCAGGAGGTTTCCAAGAAGCTAAAAGACCAAGAGGTCGGCGGTCTGGCGACCTTTGATTTGATGTTCGAAGGTATCCGGACCGCGCTGAAATCCTCGGCCCAGCAAAGCATTCAGATCGCCGAGAAAAACCTCGACGACACTTTCGCAGTCCGGGTGCTCAAGGCGCTGTTCCTCGTCAAGTACGTAAAGGAATTCAAACCTTCGGTCCGCAACATTTCGATCCTGTTGCTATCCGAATTCGACGCGGATCAATCGCAGCAGCGCCGCCGCATCGAAGAAGCATTGTCGCTACTGGAGCGGAACACGCTGATCCAGCGTAATGGTGAAGTGTACGAGTTCCTGACCAATGAGGAGAAGGACGTCGAGGCGGAAATCAAATCCCTCGACATCGACCCTTCTGAGCTCACCAAAGAGCTCGAGACGATCGCTTTCGATACCATCCTGCGCCACCGGAAAATACGGCACCTGGCGACGAACAGTGAATACCCGTTCACCCGCAAGCTGGACGATCATGCAGTCGGCCGGGAATATGAGCTGGCCATCAATCTCGTCTCTCCCTTCGGCGAAGACGCCGGTAGCCCAGAAGCCGTGCGCATGAAAACGATGTCCCGCGAAGAGCTCGCTGTCGTAATGAAAGCGGATTCAAATTTCGTCAAGGATCTGATCCTCTTCAAACAGACCGATAAGTTTATCCGCCAGTCGCGGAGCGGTTCGCCTCAACCCGGTCGGGATCGGATCGTCTCCGAAAAAGGGGATCAGAACAGCCGCCGTGCCAAAGATCTTGAAATGCGGCTGCGCAAGCTGATGGGAGAGGCGCGCCTGTTTGTTCGGGGAGATGAGCTCGACATCGGCGGAGAAGAACCACAAGACCGGATCATCAAGGCGTTTCAATCGCTCGTCGATAAGGTCTACACGAACCTTCCGATGTTGCGCGGCGTCAGCTATTCCGAAGCCGACATCAACAAGGCCGTTCAGGCCGAAAGCAGCCTGTTTGGTGCCGAAGGCGCAGGTCTCGGGGAAGCGGAACAGGATGTGCTGAGCTTCATCAACGCGCAGGCGCGCAATGGCGTGAAGGTGTCCGTCAAATACCTCGCAGAGAGGTTCACGGCAAAACCTTATGGATGGCCTGCCACTGCCGTTCTTTGTCTTGCGGGCAGCCTTGTGGCGAAGGGGAAGATTGAGGCGCGGGTGGACAGCACGGTCACCGAAGAGCTCGAACTGGCGAAGGCGCTCAACAACAGCCATGCCCTGCCCAATATCCTGCTCACGCCTCAGCAGGAATTCTCCGCCGTCGAGATCCGCAAAGCGAAGGAGCTTTACCAGGAACTCTTCTCCAAACCAGCTGCAGGCAGTGATGCGCGCGGCCTTGGGGCGGAATGGGCGGCGAGCGTCAAGGACCTTGAAGCCGAGGTGGACGGGCTGACCCGGCAGGCTCATGACTACCCGTTCCTGACCGCCCTCGAGCCATTCCAGCAGCAGTTGCGCAGTATGATGGACAAGCCCGCGGCTTGGTTCATCACTGAGGCGCCAAAACGTGAAGACGAGCTGCTGGACGCCAAGGAAGACCTGTTCGACAAGGTGAAGACCTTTATGGGGGGCGCGCAACGTGCCATCTACGACGACGCCCGCGAGGCGATTTCCAGCCAGTCGGCCAATATCGATCATGTCGACGCCGAAGCGGGTCAAACGCTACGTGCAGCTCTGGCTGATCCCGATTGCTTCAAGGGCACGGCCATTCAGAACCTGAAAACCGACCTCTACGATCTGAAAACCAAGGTCGAATTGAAGGTACTGGAGGAACGTAAAGCAGTTGCCGTAGCAGTGGACGAGGTTGCGGCAAAGATCACGCAAATGCCGGAGTTCCAGGCGCTGGATCCGGACAAACAAGCGCGCATCACCGCGCGGCTGGAAAGCCAGAAAACCGGCCTCGACAGCATCAACTTGATCCCGCTGCTGCAGAACAAGGCGATACACGCGCGCTCAAACCTGATGGCCGAGATCATCACCGAGGTCGATCGCCTCGCACGTCCGCCGCAGGCGACGTTCACGCCCGCGCCCGGGGTGGCGGAACCCACCGCCCCTGCCCCTCAGGCCCCGTCCTACGTGAACGCAACGCAGATCAAAGTGAGCTTTGCGAAACCTTACCTGTCTGACGACGCTGACGTTGCCGACTACCTCGAAGAGTTCAAGAAGACCCTGCTGGAACAGATCCATGCAGGCAAGAAAGTGATTGTCTGAAATGGATACCAACGCTCTGAAAAAGTTCGCGCAGGCGGCGCGCAATCTGCTGATTGATCAGGTCACGGCGAAACTCGACCTGGTGCTGGATGATGCGGCACCTGCACGGCGCGAGCACCCCAAGGCGGTCAAGGACTTGGAAAACGCCATCGCCAAGGACGGCAAGCAACAGGTCATCGAACAGGTTGCCTTTACCTGGTTCAACCGCTTCACCGCGCTGCGCTTCATGGATGCGAACGGCCACACGCAGGTGCGTGTCGTCTCTCCCGCTGAAGGCGCCACCCGCCCCGAGATCTTGTCCGAGGCGATGGCGGGCCACCTGCCTGATGGCGCGCCTTCTACCATTCAGTCCCTGCTCGAAGGCCGCACGCCCTCAAACGACCCGCAAGCCGAGGCCTATCGCCTGCTGCTCGTCCACGCCTGCAACACTTGGCACAAACACATGCCCTTCCTGTTTGAGGAGATCGACGACTACACCGAACTCCTGATGCCCGAGGATCTGCTGTCGCAGACCTCCATCCTCGCCGAACTCCGCAAGGTCATGACCGAGGACGCCTGCCAAGATGTCGAGATCATCGGCTGGCTCTACCAGTTCTACATCTCCGAGAAGAAGGATCAGGTCTTCGCGGGTCTCAAAAAGAACCAGAAGATCACGGCCGAGAACATCCCCGCCGCGACGCAGCTTTTCACGCCGCATTGGATCGTCCGATACCTGGTCGAGAACTCGCTGGGGCGGCTCTGGCTGCTGAACAATCCGCAGAGCGGGCTGGCGACCAAGATGGACTATTACATCGCGCCCGAAGAGCCCGAGACAGACTTCCTGAAAATAACCAAACCCGAAGAGATCCGCATCTGCGATCCCGCCGCAGGCTCGGGGCACATGCTGACCTATGCCTTTGACCTGCTTTACGCCATCTACGAGGAAGAGGGTTATGATGCGACAGAGATCCCCGCGCTGATCCTGACGCACAACCTGACCGGGGTAGAGATTGACGACCGCGCGGGCGCGCTGGCCGCCTTTGCGCTGGCGATGAAGGCGGCGGCTAAGTTGGGGCGGCGGCGGTTCCTGCGTATGGAGGCGAAGCCCGACATCTGCGTGTTGCAAAACGTGAGCTTCACCGATGCCGAGATGCAAGACGTGGCCGCCGTGGTGGGCAAGGACCTGTTCACCGATGAGCTGCGCGAGACGCTGGGTCAGTTCGAGCAGGCCAAGAATTTCGGCTCGCTGATCGTGCCGAAACTGCGCGATCCGGCAGAGACGTTGCGCGTGGTCGAGGCGCGGGAGTTCGGCGGTGACCTGCTACTGAAGGACGTGCAGGAGGGCGTCATCGCCGTGCTGCGCATGGCCGAGGCGCTGTCGCCGAAGTATCATGTGGTCGTGGCCAACCCGCCTTATATGGGCAGTGGTGGCATGAACGATGTGCTAAAGGCATTCGCCGACAAAGCCTTCAAAGAGAGCAAGTTCGACCTCTACGCAATGTTTATTGATCGTAATCGCCTGATCGCGAGGCCCGCTGGCTACGTTGCGATGATCACTATGCAAGGTTGGATGTTCCTATCCAGACTTGAACGTCAACGATGCAATATAATTTCTGATAACAAAATTTTAGGTGTCGCGCACCTTGGAAACCGAGGGTTCGATTTATTGGTGGCGAAGTGGTCTCGACTGCTGCGTTTTTGATTCAGACAAGCGCAGACCTGCGTCAGAAGGGAGACTACTTCCGTCTAACTTCTGGTATGTCTGAAGCAGAGAAATCCAAGCTATTGCTGGACGCAAAGAGCGGTAATGAACAAGATATCCACTTCCGCGTCTCAGGTCAGGAGCTGGAGAAAATCCCTGGCGACCCGTTCGCATATTGGGTCAGCAACCGTGTTCGAGAAATCTTCGAGAAATCTGAAACGCTCGGTTCTCTCGGTGCGCCAACCCACGGAGTTGTGACCGGGGACAATGATCGCTTCCTGCGTCAGTGGTTCGAGGTTGCAACATCCCAATCAAATATGGAAGCACGCGACCGTCCACATGCAAAGTCGTCAGGTGCTAAGTGGTTTCCTGTGAGCAAAGGGGGATCGTATCGGCGCTGGCACGGTAATCTCGAGTTCTTCATCGACTGGGAGAACGACGGTCATGTAATGCGAACAACCAAGCATTCGACAGGTCGGATCAGGGCCACGAACTTCAACCTTAATAGGATTTTCCAGCCAGGCATTACTTGGTCAACGATCTCAAATACACTGGCAATGCGATACCTGCCGGACGGGATGCTCTTTGAGAGTAAAGGGTCTGTTTGCTTCTGCGATGATGAAGATACTCGCCTTTACCTACTCGCGCTGACCAATTCCAAGGTTGTAAACGCACTGCTTCTCATCATGTCCCCGACTTTGGATTACCATGAAGGCCCGATGAGCCGTGTGCCGGTTGTAGATATGGAGCATGAGCGACCAGTGGCTATTGCGGGTACGCTGCGCGAGAGCTCCAAATCCGACTGGGACGCCTACGAAACCTCCTGGGATTTCACCACGCTCCCGCTGCTCTCGCCCGACCATCGCGGCAATACGCTGGAAGCCACCTACGCCACCCTCCGCACCCATTGGCAGTCCATGACGGAAGAGATGCAGCGTCTTGAGGAAGAGAACAACCGCATCTTCATCGACGCCTATGGCCTGCAAGACGAGCTGACCCCCGAGGTGCCGATCGAGGAGATCACCCTCACCTGCAACCCCGCCTATCGCTATGGCGTGAAGGGCAACGAGGCCGACCGTGAAACCCGCCTGCGCGCCGACACCATGGCCGAGTTGCTCAGCTATGCCGTGGGCTGCATGTTTGGGCGCTACAGCCTCGACGCGCCGGGCCTGATCCTTGCCAATCAGGGCGAGCGGATGGAGGATTACCTCGCCCGCATCCCCGAGCCGAGCTTCATGCCGGACGAAGACAACGTCATCCCCGTGCTGGACGAAAACTGGTTTTCCGACGACATCACCGAACGCTTCCGCCTGTTCCTGCGCGTGAGTTTCGGCGAGGCGCATTTCCGCGAGAACCTGAAGTTCATCGAGGACTCTCTGGGCAAGGACATCCGCAAGTATTTCACCAAGGATTTCTACGCCGATCACGTGAAGCGCTACAAAAAGCGCCCGATCTACTGGATGGTCTCTTCCCCCAAGGGGACGTTCAACGCGCTGATCTACATGCACCGCTACCGCGCCGACACGGTTTCGGTGCTGCTCAACGACTACCTGCGCGAATTCATCACCAAGCTGGAGGGCGAACGCGCGCGGCTGGAGAAGCTGGCCGACGATCCGACCGCGACGCAGGGCCAGCGCACCAAGGCGCTGAAACAAGTCGGCGTGGTCGCCAAGCAGATCGACGAGCTGCACGAATGGGAACGCGAGGTGATCTTCCCACTGGCGCAGCAGAAGATCGAGATCGATCTGGATGACGGGGTGAAGGCGAACTATCCGAAGTTCGGCAAGGCGCTGAAGAAGATCCCAGGTTTGTCATGAGGGGGCTGAGCTGATGTCAGATCGCATTCAAGCCGGGCTCGCGCGGCTGTTCGAAGAACACCGGATCGTCTTCTGGTACGACACCGCCCGCGACATGCGCGCGGCCTATGAGGCGGCGGACCTGCCGGGTGTCGAGAAGGTCGAGATTGCCAACAACGAGTTCGGCCTGAAGTACCGTGTGCTGCGTCAGGAACCCCAGCAAAAGTTCCTGATCTACAAGGACGGCCCGGAGCCGGAGATGGCCGACAACTGGTTGCTGGACGTGCAGCTCGCCACGGCGGTGTTCAAGGCTGATCAGGCGGCGATCTGGCTGGCAGAACTTGGCCTACCCACGCAGTTCGAGGACGTAGTGCGCGACCATATGGAGTTTTATCGCTCAAAGGGGCGCATCGAGCATCTGAAGCGCCTGCTCGCCCCGTCCGACACCAAAACCGGCGTGCTGCGCCGGATGCTGACGGTTTGCGCGGGCGCGGAAGGCGCGCTCGACACGGTTATCGAAGCGCTTCTCGGGGAGTTGGCTTCGGGGCGCGACGACGCGCTGCGGCTGATGGATCGGGCTGGCCTGAAAGCGTTCTTCTGGACGCAGGTAAAAAACGCCTATGGCTATGTGTCAGACGAACCCGATTTCGAAGATTTCGCCATCACCCTGATCCAGTCCTGCTACTGCCGGGCGCTGGACGAGGACGGCAAATTGAATACCGAGGCGCTATTGGTCTTCCGTCGCTGGAAGAACAACCGGCATGGGGCCGAGGCCTTTGAGACCTTGAGCCGCAAATACCAGGCCATCTTGAAGATCCCCGAAGACCTTCAAGGCCGCGATATCAAACCTCTGCGCGCTATCGACCATTTTGAAGAGATTGATCGCCAGATCATCCGCAAACTGGTGGCCGAGATGTCGAGCCAGACGGTATCTTCCGCCGAGGTTTTGAAAACCGTCAGGGAACGCCGCCAAAGCCATTGGTATCCGATCTACCGCGATGTCTATGAGGCCATCGGCTATGCCACGGAATTCCAGCAGGCCCTGGCCGAGGCTACGCTGTCCCTGACCTCCCTTGGCGAGGGGGTGAAGCGCTATGTGACGAGCTGGTTTAAGATCGACCAGCTCTATCGCAAGTTCATCTACCACATGCAGAAAAGCGGCCAGGCTTCCCTGTTGGGCTCGTTGTTCGAGAGCGTTGAGAACCGCTACACCACCAACTTCCTTTTGACGGTCAACGACGCCTGGCAGGACCAGATCGCAAAGATGGGCGGCTGGTCGGTGCCCGGATATGCGAAGCAAACAGATTTCTACCGCGATCAGGCGGCTGAGTACCGGCGCCGGGATCAAAAGGTCGTCGTGATCATCTCGGATGCGTTGCGCTATGAGGTGGCCGAGGAATGCCAGCGCGAGATTCGTAAGCTGCCCCGTTACGATGCGGATCTAAAGCCAATGATTTCGACCCTACCCAGCTACACCCAGCTCGGCATGGCCGCACTGCTGCCGAACCAGGATTTGAGCCTGTCTGGTGACAGCGCCGTGTCGTCCTTTGGCGAGCCCACCCAAGGCACCGCGAACAGACAGAAGATCCTTGGGAAAGGGCGCGCTGGCGATCAGGCGAAGGCAATGAAGGCAGAAGACTTCATGAACATGAAGGCCGATGAGGGCAAGGCGCTCTTCCGCGATCATGATGTCCTGTACCTCTATCACAACCGCATCGACATTATCGGCGACAAGCTGGCAACCGAGGACCGCGTGCCCGAGGCCGCTGAGGATGCCATCGAGGATCTGACGAAGCTTGTTCGCAAGCTGACTACCGCGAACTTCTCAAATATCTTGATCACCGCGGATCATGGTTTTCTCTATCAGCACCGCCCGTTGGACGAGACCGACTTCTCTGTTGCCGACCCTACAGGTTCGGAAATCCTGTTTAAGAACCGGCGCTTCGTCATTGGTCGCGGACTGAATGAAACCGCTGGGATGAAGAAGTTCTCGTCAGCAGAGCTGGGTCTGTCTGGTGACCTCGACGTGCTGATCCCCAACTCCATCAACCGCATGCGGGCAAAAGGCGCTGGAAGCCGATTTGTCCATGGGGGCGCATCGCTCCAAGAGGTTGTCGTCCCTGTTCTGAAGGTCGGCAAACGGCGCGAAGCGGACGTGGGCAAGGTCGATGTCCAGATCATCGTCCCCGGTCGCAGCTTGATCTCCTCTGGTCAAACGGCAGTGACTCTTTATCAGGCACAGGCCGTTTCGGAAAAGCAGCAGCAGCGCGATCTCTTGGCAGGCATCTACGCCAGCGATGGGACGCTTATCTCCGATGAACACCAGCTGACCTTCGACTTCACCTCGCAAAATGCGCGAGAGCGAGAGCTGCCGATCAAGTTCCTGCTGTCCCGCGAAGCAGACCAGTTCAACGACCAGGATGTCTTCCTGAAATTGCGGCAGCGTATCGGCAAGACCAGCCACTACGAAGACTACGCCAGCCACCGTTTTCAGTTGCGCCGCGGCATCACCACAGATTTCGATTTTTAAGGAGCGGGCATGGAGTTCTCTCGACGACAAGATCAACGAACATTTCGCTGGGTATGTGGTCCGCAAGGATCTGGTGAAAGCCGTCAAAGGCAATGCGATCGTCCCAACCTACGTGTTGGAGTACCTGCTTGGCCAATACTGCGCGACTGATGACGAGGCTTCGATCCAAAGCGGCATCGAGACGGTCAAGGACATCCTGCGCAAGCACTATGTCCATCGCAACGAAGCCGGCTTGATCCAGTCCACGATCAAAGAAAAAGGGCGTTACAAGGTCATCGACCAGATCAGCGTTTCGCTGAATGAAAAGACAGACAGCTACGAGGCGGTTTTTGATAACCTGGGCATCAAGAAGGTCGCTGTGGACAGTGGCACGGTAAAGGCCCACCCGAAACTACTGGTCACCAGTGTCTGGTGCATCGCTGATGTGCAGTACGAATTCTCTGAAGACGCCCGGACCTCGCCGTGGGTGTTGGAAACCATCAAGCCGATCCAGATCGCACGCGTTGATTATGACGGCTACAAAGAGGCCCGTGGTCGGTTCAGCAAGGATGAGTGGATTGATCTGCTCATGCAGTCCATCGGCTTCAATCCCGAAGCTTTCGGGCGCCGCAGCAAGCTTTTGCAGCTGATGCGTCTGATCCCATTCGTCGAACGCAACTACAACATCATCGAGCTGGGGCCCAAGGGGACGGGTAAGTCGCATATCTATTCTGAATTCTCGCCCCACGGACAGTTGATATCCGGGGGTGAGGTGACAATCCCGAAGCTGTTCGTGAACAACTCCAACGGGCGGATCGGCCTTGTTGGCTATTGGGATGTGGTGGCTTTCGATGAGTTTGCCGGGCGTGAGAAAACCGCAAACAAAGCTCTGGTCGACATCATGAAAAACTACATGGCCAATAAGACCTTCTCCCGGGGGGTGAACCCCATGGGGGCGGAGGCCAGCTTCGCCTTCGTCGGCAACACCGATCACAACGTGCCCTACATGCTGAAAAACAGTGACCTGTTCGAAGCCCTGCCTCCGCAGTTCCACGACAGCGCCTTCATCGACCGTCTACATGCCTATCTGCCGGGCTGGGAGATTGATGTTATCCGCGGCGAAATGTTCACAAGCGGATATGGGTTCATCGTCGACTATTTGGCCGAGATCCTGCGCCATCTGCGCCAAGAGGACTTCTCCAATCGCCCCGACCAGCACTTCAGCGTGAGTGAAAA
This sequence comes from Phaeobacter sp. J2-8, assembly GCF_022867865.1. Lineage (GTDB taxonomy): Bacteria > Pseudomonadota > Alphaproteobacteria > Rhodobacterales > Rhodobacteraceae > Marinovum. The sequence goes on from NZ_JALIEC010000002.1 coordinate 214,210, forward strand.
AGTCTCTACCCGCGACCGGGATGCCATCTACAAGACCATGTCGGGCATGCTGAAGGTAATATTCCCGGCCGGCGGCGAAAGCGCCGAAGATGTCGAGGAATTGCTTCAACTCGCCATGGAAAGCCGGAAGCGGGTCAAGGACCAGCTTTTCAGGATCGACGCGACTTACCCGGAAGTCGAATTCTATTATTTGGGTTCCGATGGAGAAAAGCGGCCCGTGCAGACCGTTGAAGAACAGGAGTTCCCGCAGTTCTACAGCCGGAAGTCGGCGCCGGCTCCGGCTCCGGCTCCGAGGCTGGAGATAAACTCGGATGCAGACGTGGTTGATGTCGAGCCAGAAGGCACGGCTTCCGTATTGAAGATCAACGCGCAGAAGCCCATCACCGAAGAGGGGCACCATGTCTTCGCCGAAAATCGCAAGGGTGTCAGCTACGACAAGTTATTCGGTCCCTACATCGACGGTGCTAAGCGAATCGTCGTGACGGACCCATATATTCGATACTTCTACCAGGTCCGAAACATGATGGAATTAGTCGAAATGGTCATTCGACGGAAGGCACCAGAAGATCAAGTTTCCATTCACCTTGTCACGGGACCACATGATGGGGACATGCAGAAACAGCGTGAGTTACTGGAAAGCATCACCGAAGCCTGCACTGGATCCGGCCTGGATTTCACATGGGCATTTGACACTTCGGGCACCGCTCATGCCCGAGATATTGTGACCGATACCGGTTGGAAAATTGTTCTTGATCGCGGGCTGGACATTTTCCAAGCGCCGCTACGTCGAGATGGCTTTAGTCTTGGCGACCGCCTTCAAGAACATCGCATGTTGAAAGGATTCTATGTGACGTATGTAAAGCAGTAGGCGGTCAACTACCGACCCTCACAGACGCTGCGAAAATCGTCCTCGGTAGCCACGGAATTGGACCGTTCGCTCGCGGTCTTCGGCCGGTCGGCGCAGCCCTGCATGAGCCACGGTCGAATGTGCAGGCCAGGGGAGAAATCAACCACCTCAAGACCCTGAAGCGCCAAATTTACGGCGGGGCGGACATCGACCTGCTCAGAGCCAGGCTCGTTGCCGCGAGCTGAAAAGAGTAGACTCCAAGCTGCAACAAGACTGGCTCCGAGCCAAGATTGCGTGCCGATAGGTAATTCCCCCTTTTTTCTTAAAGAGACTTCTTTATCGGAACCTCCTCGTTCATGCTGCCGAGAAAATTCTACTTCCGTCCCCTTGTCATCGGGGGGATTACCCAGCGCTTAGCCTCCTCCGGCACTGTAAATGTCCAATAGCAGATCCGGGTTCGCCCCCTCTCCGATCAGTTCAGCCTTCAAGTCGTGCAGGATCGGCAGGTATTTGTCGCGCCGTCTCGCAAGCTTTGGCTCGGGTTCACGGACTCCTTTCAAGTCTTTTTCCGCCTCAGTTATTACTTCAAGGAGGACGGCGGCCAGTGGATCTATTCCCGCCACAAGCGCCATCGGCTCTTTCAAGCGCCATCTCAGCAGACCTGCAATAAGGAACGGCGCATAGTGGAACCTTGTGTATTTCGTCCCGAGGTTCATTCGGAAGTCCGCTATGGTCCGCTGCACCAACCGCTCGACATGGCGGCGGTCAAGCAGCAATGGCGCGGTGGCAGACCGAGACAGCAGGAATGCCATACATGCAGATTCACGCTCCCACACCCAGTCTTCAATCTGGGAAGACAACAGGTGTGCCACCGCGCGCTTCTCTTGGGCTTTGTCGCCGATGATTCGCCCCAGTCCTTGGAAAATCAGTTTCCAACTTGCGTGATGGCGAGTGAAAGGGTGCGTTCGGCTGCCTTTCTGGATGCAATCGATCAACCAATCAGCGACCTCTTCGGGACACCGTCTGAATTGCCATGTGAGGAACTTGAGTGCATCGTTTCCAGCCACTTCATCGAGTTCGGTTCCGTGCAAACGTCTGCGGTTGGTCTCGAGGGCCTTTTCCGTTAGTCGGTCAAGTCGTTTGATATCCGCCTGCCCGAGCTCCGACGGCAAATCTCCATCGCTTGAAATGCAGTAGGCACCGGCGGGCCGCATCGCGAGTTTTGCTGCCAGCGCATTCCAGTCAGGCCTATCACGGTCGACTTCACGGTCCAGCAGGTCGAAAAGTCCCGGGGCTCGATTGTTCTCTTGCCATGCATGAACGGCACAGGGCAGGACGAGCCGGTTCGGGATCGAAGCGCGTGGTGCCAAACTGTCGATGATCTCCGACCAAGCGCGCGGATCTTCCTCCGCTTCGTCCCAATCCACGGTGAAGTTCCGACCCAGATCGCGCGCTTCCATGAACATGCGTGCCCGTCCCGAGACCGGTTTCTGCTCAACCCATAGAGACACCCGCGATTGATCGTGCAAAGGCTCTCCAAGGGTCACAGTGGCCTTTCTGGGATGCTCGGCGGCCTCTTTGCGCAAATAGACCGAGACCGTTTTCTGGCCAGCTGGAATAGCGAGCGATGCGGGCTCCGGGCTTCGATAGGTACGGCCGGCTTCCAGCGTTTCATCTGGCCGAACAAGATCGAAGCTTGTGGGGCCTGTGGCGGCAAATACGATGGTGGAGAGCCGCGGAAGGAAGTCAAAGTATATCGGCTCCCCGCGAGACGCGCGGCCTGCTGCTACCAGCGCACCGCAGGCGACTGCGTTAGTGGGCAAGGCGATTACCGGTTCGCGTGACTTGACGCTTGCGGCTATCCGCTCCTTGAGGCGCCCTTCCGCCAGCGTTTCCAACAGGACGAAATCGCAATCGCTTAGATCAGGGGCGGTTTCGGGCCCCTCGGCCAGTTCTGCAACATCAACAGAGCTTAGGTCGAGCGTATCCCAGTCACTATTGTGCATCCGCAGGACCTCAGGGCGGCATGCAAGACCCAAGGCAGCGCGCCCTATGGAGCGTGCGACGGCCCGATGTGCTGTGCGGGCCGAGAACCCGGCTTCGCCAATTGCCGCCTCACGTGCACTTCTCACAAGGTGCTCATAGCCCAGCGCACAATGGAGCTGAAGCGCAGCCTCCCGCCGCTCCGGCGCCAAGACGCCGCGCGACGAGCGCATCAGCAGCTTCTGAACCGACAAACCCGCGTCGTTATGACAGACGATGCCAACTCGTTGCCCCTCGGAAATAAGACCCTTCTCAATTGCGCACAAAGCCGCCAGAACCGGGCGCCAAACCAGCGTCGAATTACGGAATTTGCCCTTGGCCAAAGCGCCCAGCAGGTGCTCCTGCACTTCATCGCCTCCGCCAAGGCCTTCGTCAATCGACACCACATTGAAGGCCGCGCCCTGAGCGGACCCCTTAAAGGCTGAGGCCAGCCTGTCGAGATCGGGATCCCGCCTTTCCAGCATTGAACGCACCGAGACGCGCCGCTCTTGGCGGCCTATTTCGCCCCAGCCACCACCAAGACCGTGGGGAGCGAGATCGGCCTGTGGTCCTCCGATCCAAATACCCAACTTTTCGTCCCCGCTAAAGACAACCGAGGACAAAGGGCCGCTCTGGATAATCGTGGTCGGACCGATCTCCTCTTCTTCTCCTGGCACCGCGCGCCAATTCCGTGCCGTAAAGTCCCGCCAGCCGTTGATGTCGAAGCCGCAGAGTTTCTGGTTCTTCATTCCGCTCCTCCGTAGATTTCGCTGCGCACGAATTCTCGCACGGCTTCGAAACCTTGAGCGAGATCGGCGCAGGCCGGACCCATCGCGATGGCCTTGACCCGGGCCTTTCCGCGACTTGCCTCGATGGTTTCGGCCCGTCCGCGCGCTGGGGTCATGATAAGGCCATGCCGGAGCACCTCGGTTACAGCGATTTGCTGCAGCTGCTGCAATAGCATCGCGGCGTCGTTGACCTCGGTCTCAAGATCGAGACGGCGCAGAGCATGGGGCGTCCAGACCGCAACGCGTCTCGGCAACTCACCCTTGGTAGGGTCGGAGACGCGAAGCGCCACATGCGCGCGGGCCAAGCTCAGGGGCGTGCCTGGGGTTTCTGGACGGGACTGGACTTCGACGATACGGCTGGTCTCGCGCAGCCAAAAGACTGCAATCGGCCGATCCTGTTCGAACCAACGACCGAGCTCGGCTTCGGCATTCCACGAGATCGGGGATTGTGCGATCAACTCGGCCTCGTCCAATTCATCGATGGCAAGAATGATCGCGAGCACGGCGAAATCGGTCCACGTCTGTGCCTGCCAAGCCCACAAGTCGTCTTCTGTGCGTTGTCGCAACAAGAGACGCTGCCAACAGACATAGACCTCGCGATAGCTTTTGTCCTGCATCAGAACGTAATTTGGCGTGGCGTCCGCAGCGGCCACCATTACACCGAGGTCCACCAATCTGCGCGCAAGAGTCCGGCAGGATTTCCGGAAGCCTTCGACCTGAGCAAAGCGTGTACTGGCCTGGGCCCCCGGATGTTCCCGCAGCCATTCACGTGCTACATCTGCGGCCAGCCTGGCATAGGCATGCAGCACGCGATTCTCGAGAGTATCGAAGTTTTCCCGCCGAACGGTCGCAAGAATGCGTTGCGCTGATCCCGCTCGCTCGGCAATCGAGGATCCCGGCTGCCGGCTAAGCCAGACCATTGACGCGCGATCCATTTCCTGCACACGGTCAAGTGGCGTCAGCTCCCGCTGGCGGCGCAAAACCCTGCGAATACGCTTTTCGAGTTCGTGCAGCACAGGTTTCATGCGCCGGGACTGACGCACGATTTCGGCCATTTTCGGGTCTTCCTCATCCTCGGCGCGACGCCATGCCTCGCGCAGACGCTCCCAAGTCTTACTTGGATCCTCGAGCGCTTCTTCCAACTCCTGAATGCGTGCAAGAACCTCATTCATGTGTTGCAGCGCCGACGCACCTTCTACCTCGGCCTGCGTCGCCGGCTCATGTCCCTTTCTCGGTCGAACGGGGAAACCCCTGCGCGCTGGCGACAAAGCCTCCTCACGCTTCGGATAGGGAAACAGCACGAGGCGCCGGCGCTGGCCACGCACCTGGGCTGAGAGAAGTGTCGCAGCATCATGCCCAAGCGGTCCCTCCCCCTCGCGTTCTCCAAGCAAACAGTCCTCTGGTCCGAATTCCGCCCCATCCTGAAGCCCATGGGACGACCAGGGTCGGGTCAAGTAACGCATCAGCGCGTGACTCCGCTCCAGACGAACTGTCCGGTATCCTCGGACTGCGCCATCGACTGATCGATGGCCTGGACCAGCGCCTCATCACCCAGCTCACGTTCCACGAATGACTTGAGTTTTGCGAACTGTGGAGCCGTCGCGTCAACCTCGACGCCTCGCAGCTTGGGCAGGAGACGCATCTCAACCTGGTCGGCCAAGGCATCGTCGATCCCCCTGCCTCCCTCGATTTCCGGATAGTTTGCGGCATAAGCCATGATGGCGCGACCGAGGCGGTGACCGAAGGGGCGTTTGAAGTCGCGCATCAGCTCGACCATTTGCTCGACCCGCTTGTTGACCGGCCGATCTCCATCGACGTCTGAGAGCGGACGCAACCACTTGGACCACGTCTCGCGAGACAGCGCCATCGTCTCTTCTAAAGTTCCCTCGGCGCGGCCGCTTTTGATCTTTCTGGGCGCCGAGAACCTTAGAATGTTCGCACGGTCCACGACCTTGTCGGAAAGCGACTGAGTGCTTTCATCCTCGTTCATCGTCCCGGCAAAAAGTAGGTTGTAGCCAGGGAAAATGCGCGGCGGGTTCTGCATCTTGGGAATCTCGAGTTCAATTTCGGCATCCTTGCGCAGGTTCTCATCGTCCACCTTGTCTGGCCTCGGGCGGCTTTCCAGACGGCTAAGGAAATCAGAGAAGTAATATTCGACCCGAGCGAGGTTCATTTCGTCGAGAAGTACCATCATCATACGGTCTTCGAGGGCGCTTTCCGCATTGTGGATTTCGTCCAGCGCCCAAAGCGCCCGCGCCATGTCGGTCGGTCTGAATTTACCCTCAATATAGTTATAAAAGCCCATGAGGTCCTGGGGACTGTCCCAGCGCGGCTGCACAGGAACCTGAAGAAATCCGATCCCCATACCGGCGGCATACTGGCGTGGAAGTTGGCTCTTGCCGGTGCCAGAGATGCCAGCAAGCACTGCCATCTGTGACGTTTCGTTGACTTTCATCGCCGTGTGGAAGGCTCGGAGCGTGCGCGCCGGATAGTCCAGTTCGCTGGCCCGCAGACGCCGCTCCACTCGCTTGATGGCGTCAGCCTCGTTCTCGCGCGGAGCATTTTTCCAATTCCTCATTTGCGCAATGACGGGCGGCGTTTCCTTAAGTTCGCGCAGCGGGTCTGTCTCAGGGTCCACGCCGGTTGCGTGTCCTTCTTTCTTGGCGATTTCCGCGCTTAGATAAGCGAGCCGTGCTTCGAGAGAGCCGCGGTTTTCTTGCAGAGCTTCCATCTCCCCTCGCAGGCGGCGGACCTCTTGCGTCTGGGCCGCCACCTCGGCTCCAACCCGGCCATGTTCAGCCTGCGTGTCGGCCAGAGCTTGAAATTCCGTTGCAAGCCGCGCTTTGGCTTCGCCAAGCTCCTGCTCTGCCGCTTCGATCCGATCCTCAAGGGTCTTCGCTGCCGCCTCCAGATCGTTTCTCCGAGCCTCGAGCGTGGCACGACGCTCCTCCAGGCCCTCTATCTCCCCTTTCAGCCGCGCAATTCCTGTGCATGCACCGCAGTCTCGGCGCTGAGACGGCCATGTTCGGTCTGTGTCTCAGCCATGGCCTCGCGCTCCGAGGCAACACGTGCTCGGGCTTCACCCAACTCCTGTTCCTGCGCGGCGATCCGGCCCTCGAGCGTTGCCGCTGCGGTTTCGAGCTCATGGCCCCGGGCCTCAAGTCGGGACACCTTGTCCTCGGCTTCCTCGAGCTTTTGCAGCGTTTCGTGAAACTCCTCGACCTCAGCCGCGATCTCACCGTGCTCGCGTTTCAAGGCATCGATGCGACCGATGAGGTCCTCGGCCTTGTCGAGCCGTTCCTTGATCTCGAGATATTCGGCCCGAAGGGGCGCCATCTCGGCTTCAAGTGTCTGACGCTCGATCGTCGCTTCCTCAATCTCGCGTCGCACCGCTGAGACTTCTTCGCGGCGTTCGCGCAGGCTCTCCCATTCGGTCAGAAGCTCCTCCTTCTGCCGCCGCAGGCCGTCGACCTCGGCCTGCAGGTCCGCCGTGACAGCCATGGCTTCCCGACGTTTGGCAAGTTCGTCCTCGAGATCGTCCATTATTCGCTGCTTTTCTTGCAATCTCTTGTCATAGACAGCCAATTCCTCGATGGGGCCTGCCGCCGCCACGGCGCGGTCGTGTCGCACAGCAAGAAACAGCTGGATCGCAGCGAGAAGCATCAGCACGCCCGCGACGGCGAGAACAAGAATTGTGTTATCGGTCAGCATCTTTCAGTTTTCCTCACTCATCACCGGCCTGCGGGCTCACTTCCTCTGCCCCAGCAGTCGCGCCGGGAGCGGCAGTGGCTTCGTCAATTGCCAGACGCGCCTCACGCAGGTCTTTTTCAATGTCGGCGAGTTTGGATTCACGGGCGGAGATGTCCTGGCGCAACTGAGCGAGTTGATCGGTCTGCTCTGCTACGCTTTCCACGATAGAGGCCTGCTCCGCTCGACCAGCGCGAAGTGTGGCCTGCACCTCTCGTGCCTGCGACCGCGAGTCTTCCAAATCCTGCACGGCTTTGCGCAGCTGGAGGCCAAGAGCCTCAAGCTGCTCTTCTCGGGCCGAGATGTCGCCGTCAAGTTGCGTCAGCTGCTCTTTTTTCCCGGTTACGCTTGCGTCGACTTCCTCTTGCTCTGCGCGGCGGCTGCGGAGCGTCTCTTCGGTGGCTTTGAGCTGTGCCTGCGCGTTGTCCAGACTCTGCGTTGCCGCGCTCATTTGATCTCCAAGGTTTTTGATCTCTGACTGTCGGGCCTTGATCACGTCGCTCAAGCGCGCAAGCTGATCAGTTTTCTCGGCTATGTCGGCAACCACAGAGGCTTGCTCAGACCGAAGAGCACTCAAGGACTTTTTAGCTGCGTCTGCTTGGGCTTGCGCCGTCTCGACAGTTTCGGCAAGCCCTGCCCGGCGTGTCTCAAGGCTCTCGATGTCCGTTTCGAGGCTCGACGCACGCCCGCGGAGTTCAGCCACCCTGGACAGCTCGGTGTCTGCATCAGCCCTGGCTGCTGCAAGGGTTGCGCGCAGCTCTTCTGTTCGGGCTTCCAGGTTTGGCACCGTGTTCGAAAGCTCTGCGTGCCGCGCCGCAAGCCGATCTGCATCCGCCTGCAGCCGATTTACCTCGGCGCGTTTTGCTTCGAGATCCCGAACTTCTTGCTCCGCCGCAGCAATTTGAGTTCCCAGAGTATTGAGTTGGCTCTGCCGCTCGGCAAAATCCTTTTGTACCTGCTCGAGTTGCTGATTGGTCGTTTCAAGTTGCGCCCGTGACTGCGACAGTTCTCTTTCCACAAGCTGCGCGCGATTGCGCAGCTCTTCGGTTCTGACAGTCGCGCCTTTGATTTCACTTTCGACCTCGGTTTTCCGTGCTCCAAGGGTTTTCAAATCCGCCTGGGCTTCCTCGAGCCGCGTGACTATCTGAGCGAGGTCGGCGTTGTGCTCCTCGAGACGCTTGTTTACGGCCTCCTCGCTTGCGGCAAGAGACGCAAGCTGGGCGCGTGCATCGTTTTCCTGCGCGGCAAGTTCCTCCACACGCTGGATCAGACGTCTTTCGTCGTTCTGCAGTTGCTCGACACGGCGCTGCCGGGCACGCAGGTCTTCCACTTCAGGAGCGAGCGCGTCCACATCCTGCTGAAGGTCGGCGCGTCGTCGGTCAAGGCGCGATACGGCATCGGAAACTTCTGCCTGGCGCGCCTCTTCTTCACTCCGCGCCACGCGCAGGCTCTCGATATCGGACCGCAGGCTCGTGACCTCGCTTTCCAGCGCGTCCCGCCGGGATTGGGCAGCCTCATTCTCGCGGGTCAGACGGTCAGCTTGGGCAATCGTTTGTCGAGCTTCGGCCAGACGCTCTTGCACACTGGCGAGTTCCTCGCGAGCCGCGGCGAGGCGCGCCTGTGCGTCGGCTTCCTGCTGAGCGGCGCTACGCCTGCTACTTTCGGCCAGCGCAACTTGCTGTGTCAGATTGGCTTTTTGATCGGAAAGCGTGGTGAGGTCTTCGCGCATCGTTGCAACACTGGCACGAGTGGACTGAAGTTGACCGTTATAATGCTCGAAATCCTCGGCAATGCGCCCGTATTTTTGGTCCAGCGAATTCACGGCAAATACCAGATATCCGCTCGCACAAATTGCTACCACACCCAGTACAGCCGCAATCGCGGTATTGCGGCTCGACTTAGGATAAGTCTTGTTCGACTCGGTCAAGGCATCCCTCCATGTCCTTTGCCAATTCGTCGACCCAGAAGCGGCGAACGCGCCAGCCGAGCGACTTCAATTGATGATCTCGCCAGAGGTCGGTCGTCTTGCGTCGTCCATCCTGGCTTTCGTGCCATTTGCGCCCGTCGACTTCGAGATCGAGCTTCACGCCGCTTGAACCGAACAGCGCAAAGTCCAACCGTCGGCCTGCAATCTCGAATTGCGGTTGCGGGTCCAGACCGCGTCCCTTCAAAGCGTGAAAGACTTTGCGTTCCCAGTCGCTGTCGAACACGCTTTCTCCAACGCGCCCGCGCGGCTCGGTTGCCATTGCCGCCAGTCGGCGCAAGGGGCTGGACTGCCCGGAACGAGCAAACTCCAGATCCCCAAATATCAAGGCCACGGCTTTGGCTCGAGAAATGGCAACATTGAGCCTGCGGGTGTCCCTTTGGAAAAACGTCAGGCCGGACTGCGGACTGCGCGGCCCGACGCAGGGCGAAAATAGAACAAGATCGCGTTCCTGGCCCTGAAAACCATCGACCGTCCCGACTTTCAGTTCACAAGCAATTCTCTTCGGCTCATCGATCGCCTGACAGATGCTGGCCTCCATCGCCGCGACCTGAGCACGAAAAGGCGTGATCACGCCGATCGTGCCTTCATATCCCTCGTCCTTCAGAAGGTGTTCGAGGTGTTTCACGATTGCCGCAACCTCGGCCGGATTTACGTTGCCAGTCTGCGCGACGGCAGGCGCCGGAACATGCTCCCATGCAAGGCCCGGTTTGGCGCCTTTCGGGACAACCAAGCTCCGGGGATCGTAAGAAGTCTGCAGCTGTCCGCCATAAAAATTGTCGCTTATATAATCGACAATGGGTCCGGCCGAACGATACTGATGCCGCAGGGTGATCCTCCTGGCTCCTGGCGTTCGAGACGCGAGATCGAACAGGGAGCGACGGCTTTGCGCAAACCGCCCCATCCCTGCCACAGGGAGCCCTTGCGCCTGCATAAGGTTGCGATCTTGAGCCTGACCCAATTGCGCAATGAAGGACAATTGGCGGTCATCGCCCACCACCACCGCGCGTTTTGCGCGGGCAAAGAGCGGAATTGCTGTGGCGATGTCACACTGACTGGCCTCGTCGAAAATCACGAGATCGAACAACCCATCATCAAGGGGAATGCGCCGCGGGGTTCCCAGGATCGACGCCAGCCATAGTGGCCGGTGTGACACCAACGTTTTCGCCAGATCAGCGGGCGGCTGTCCCTTGCCTCCACTGAACTGCCAATCGTCGGAAAGCTCCGCAAGCTCGCGCCTCAGTTCTTCAGTAAGATGTGTTCGAACCGCCAAGAGCCTTGGTAGAAGCCTGCCCGTTGCTTCCCGAATTCTCTCGCCAAGCTCGATGGGGTCCACAGGCTCACCCAGCTCTTCTTTCATGGCGCGCAAATCGACCAGCAGTGCGTGCAAGTCACGTAAGCTCATCCCACGTCGGTCCGCCACATCCTGGCGTGGCATCGACGCCTTTGCAGGTCGGCCGATCATAGAGCTGTGCAGCCATAGCAACAGCCGTCTGAAAAAACCTTGTGAATCAGCCGAAGGCGTTTGAGCCGAACTTTCCGGCCTGCCACGTGCTTCACGCAGTTCGATACGCTCGAGGACGTCGGCGATCTCGCATTCCAGTTCAGCGATCCGGTCGACAGCGTCAACAGCTTGTCGTCGCTGTGAAGCGACGTTCACCAACTCCGAGACTGCAAGCACGTCGACCGCACCGGAGTTTGAGGTGTTCTCGTTGCCAATCAGTTGCTTGAGCGCGTCCGAAAAGCCGGTGTCGGTTTCATCGTTCGGGTTCAGCGTGCGAACTGAGAACGGAACCCCGGACGCGAGAGCGCCCAGCCTTTCCTCGACTGCATCCAGCGCTTGGTGGTTCTTCGACGCGACCAGAACGCTCCCGCCAGCCGCAAGGACCGAAGCGGCCATAGAGACGATCGCCTGACTCTTGCCGGTTCCGGGCGGACCGGTAACCACCGTCAGAGGCAACTCGCACGCGCCTTGAACTGCTCGTAACTGTTCCTTGTTCAGGGGCACTGCATCGATTGCCGGAACCGGATCGATCTCGGCCGCAGATTCGATCCCTAACACGGCGCCCAAAGCCGAACGGGATAAGCGCTCGCGTGGCCAAGCCCCAATCGCGTCGAGATCACGGGCTGCCCCTGCCGTGAAGGACGAGTCAGTCGGCAGAAAAATCGCAGCGCTATCGTAAATCCCCTGTGCAGAGCCATCGAGTTGAGACGCGAGGTCTTCTCCGGTGATCCGGCCGCGGACCTGGCTCGCCACCGCGGTTCTGACCCTGTCGAGGAAGTCGGAGCCGCGCAACCCGATGGTGTTATCAGCATGAAAGAGGTCCGCCAGATCGTCCTTTTTCCATCCGCTCAGGCGGGCAGCGCCCTTGACCCAATCCGGGTTGACCAACACATCGTTTGCATCGACCGAAAGCACCAGACTCTCGCCCTCTCGGGTCCAGCTTGCGGCGAGCATTCCGACAGGTTGGAAGATCGGCAAACCGCCCCGCCGACTGATCGCCATCGGCCAACCAACCGCAAGCGCATTTTCGTTGCCTTCTCGACGGATTAGCGCCTCCTGAAAGCCAGGATCAAGCGCTGCAAGAGAGATCGAAATGCGCAGTCGTTGGCCCTCATTCGGCAGGACCGGTCCGCGTCCGGATATGAGTGTCCATTCGATACCATGCTTGTCGAGCACCTGCGTCGTCGCGCCACGGGGGTCGGCCCGCAGCGCCGAACGCCAATAGCGCAGAAGCGCCTGCGGATCGATTACCGGCTCTGCCAGGTCCTCGGTGTCAAGCGTTTCGTCAGCCACCGGCAAAGAGGCAAAGTTGGCTGCCGCTGCATGCAGGATCTCTTGCTCGGATGCCGCTGTCTTTGCGCCCCTGGCAGGTAGATTCCGCGCACCGTTGGTCAGGACAGCGCGTTTGGCGCGCCAGCGACCATCGCGCGCCTTCTCGACCAGACCATCTCGCATAAGTTGATCCAGTTCGGCGACCGCCGCAAGGCGTTTGTCATGTGAGAAACTGGCACCGAGGAGGACAAGCAATTCCTCGGTGGTTCGACCTCGCGGAAAGGCACGCACCGTATTCAATACCAAGGACATCAAACAGACCTGCGATCTTGCGCAATAACTGCGCAACTACTCCATATCAAAAAAGCACCAATAAATGTCATTAGCAATCGTATCGTTTGCTGAATTGGTTCTCTCTTCTCCCTTCGGAGCTTATACTATGATCATCTCAAATCCAGAAACTCCACCATCAAATGCCAGCACTAACCTAACAAACGATCGATTACGTACTCTGTCCAACCCCAAATAGCCGCAAAGAGTCTTCCGACGCTGTCTTCAGAAAGGAAGATACTCTTTATACGGCAGCTCACAACCTGAAAGTTTGAACTTTGCCAGCTGCCATACAGCGCGGAAAGCTACTCGTTGTGGCTGAGTTCGCAAGCCGCTTTTGTATGCATTCGTTGCCAGCGGGTGTTTGCACACAAGCGCCGAAAGGCGACGATGCCTCACTATTGGCAACGAGCGCTGCTCGAGAGCCTATCATGCGAGTTCTAACGCGGCGTCCCTACCATCACTTCCCGGAGGTTCAGTTGACAAGCGACGTGCCCCGCCGTCCTTTGGGACGCGGGGCACGTATTTTTCATATGCTCAATTGACGGGACACCTGGCCGGCATCCAGCTGGCATCGCACCTCCACCAGACGCATTTCCAGTTGTGCGAGGGCGACGCAAAAACCGTCCAGAACCTGGCCGAGGGGCGTGCTGCGTGACCTGTCGTAGCCGCCGCTCTGGCAGTCAAAGTCCACCAGGAACTCGGTCCGGCTTTCGTCTCCGACCCTGCTTTCGACATAGGCCTTGGTTTCGCGGACCTTCCGCAGCGAGGCGCTGTCGAAGAGTTCCCTGGAAAGTGCGACCGAGGCCAGCCAGTTAAGTTGGTCCTCGTCCTCGGCAGTCAGACCGGCTTCAGCCATGACGTCAGAGTATGCATCCAGAACGGTGCGCAGCGAGCGCATCGCGTTCAGCACGGCCTCATAGAGCATCTTTGCTTCATACATGTTCGCTCTCCTGTTCGAGGCACTCGAGCAAACCATCAGCCAGCAGGCAGATTTCCTCGACGCAGGGATCCGTCGGATCGACCGCAAAGAAGAACTCAGCCTCAGGGCTTTCGGGATCATGGCCATACTCGAGCATGAGCAGCGCGTGCTGCGCCTTCGCCTCGCGGCGCATGCGCCGGGTGACCGGGCCAGGCTGGGCCAGGTCCTGAAGCAGCCGCTGGCAGCGTCGCAGCCAGGGGCGGCCTCCGAGCAGGTAGGCTGCGTTTTGCAGCCCCTCTGCGTTGTCTGACGCGAACGCGTGCAGACGGGTGACGGGGATGGGTGTATCGAACATCGGCGTCTCCTGTGGTGCCACCCCGCGTAGGTGCAGGGGGCTACAAGGCGGCTCTGTCCTTTCCTGTGCCGCTGGCCCTTTCAGGCTTGGTTTCCATTGCGCCGTCAGCCGTTTTCGATGCTCTCACCCCGGGGAGCGGAGAAAACGGCTGACGGCGCTGAGAATTTTCGTGATCCTTGGATTTCTTGTCCGTAACCCCACGAGCAATAGCGAGGTCAGGATTAGGACAAGCGTTGCTTCAGGAGGCGCTCAGAAACGCGGTCGGCAACATTGCCCTGCTCACCAGTAGGCTTCCCTGTAATGCTTTCGGTATATGCCAGAGCGCGCGCGGTCCGCTTGCTGTTGCGGCACATTTATCTCGACGTTCCCCCCGAAAGATGGGGGGGTAATACCTCGCGCTGGAAACCTCCTGCAGGCTGCTTCCAGCAGACTGACGCCCAAAATTCTGAATTAAGTCGCCTGCCTGCCAACTTGAATTCCCCGCGAACCGACATCGTCGAATCAGCACTCCACAGGTGATAGCACTGCGGTCCAGGACAAGGACACAGCACTCCGTCAGGGCAAAATCCGCCAGTCTCTGTTGACACCGACACAACAATTTTCGGGGTTTTCCGCCAACTACCCGGCGTTTTACCTCGGTTCAAAACCGATGAACCAACAGCGAAAATCACGTACTCACGCGAAGTTTGACCAGTCGAAATTTAGATTATCCTTAGAGACATTCAAGTTTTTGCCCCCCCACCACCAACTCAGCCAGCTTCATTCCTGCGGGCAGCTTCGAGAAACAAAAAATCCATAAAAAAAATTAACTTTATCAAACACTTATGATGAATAACTTAAGTTTCACATGAGAATAATTCCGCAACCGCAAAGGGCTTTGCGCTGGAAGAACCGGTCTCCTTCCGCCGAAAAGCATCGATGCCTTTCGAGTTGTGTAGCGATCCGCCCTGAAGAGCCGGTAGGTCTTCATGTTCCGCTCGCCTCATTCAAAAACGGTCTGACATCTCCACGCCAACAGAATTCATTGACAGGCAAAATTTTGAAAAATACGCTGAAGACACACCAGTCGAACTTCAGCGGCTATCCCAGATGCGAGGTGCATCTTCGATTACGATTGTGGAAAGTTCCTTCACAAGGAACCGTAGTGCCGGGCAGCGAAGTGAAAGAAAAGCGCGAGGAGCGCTTTCGATATCGCCAACCCCAAAATGACTGATCTTCCTATAGGGGATCTTTCTCTCGAATTCGATCCGATCTACGAGCATCGAATGCTCGTGAGAGTGTGAGTTACGTTTTCAACCCATCTCAGGGAGAGAAAACTTAACCATTCACCAAGAAAATTTCGATTTTCATCTTCGGATTGTTGAAGAGTGGCCAATATTTTAACTGAAGGCAACGTCCCCGGATCAAACCGCGGATCAATATGCCTTCCAGTCGCCGGTGAACTTCAAATCGTACAACCTGATCACTATAGAGAAACATGATACGGAGGGTCATGATTGAACATGAATACTTCTAAATAATGCCCGAAGAAACTTTCGATTTGATCGACCATCGATATATCAACCACGCCTCAGTTGGTAGAAAAGGAAGTGCACATGCAAAAAATACTTACACCAAGGGAAGTCGCCCGTCGCTGGAAGTGCTGCTCTAATACTGTAAGGAAAGCGATTTCACGACGGAGAACTCGAGGCTTTTCGAATTGGGAAGCGACGCTACGGCATAACTGAAAACGCCTTGAAGAAATTTGGTGGGCGTATCAAAAAAAGCTATCAGGACGATCCTCAGGGAACAAGATGTTTTCCGAGGCCAAGGTAGTTTTACCATATTTTGGAAAATTCTATCCACGAGACATCACAGAGGAACTCGTAAATGAATATATCGCAACGAGGGTTAACCTCCGGACAGGAGAATTGGCGTCACCTGGAACCCTTAGGACCGAGTTAGGACGTCTCCGAGATGCGCTCAGCTACGCGCTTAAAAAACAGTGGCTTGAGCCGAATGATCTTAAGTATATTCCACGCCCTTCGAAGCCTGCGCCGCGAGATGTTTGGATTACAAAAAAACAAGCCAAATCTCTTTTGGATGCTGCAAGCGACCTGCCTCATCTCTATACTGCGATCCACGTTATGCTGGCCACCGCTGGCCGAGTTACTGCCGTTCTTCAACTCACATGGGATCGCGTTGATTTCGCGAACGAAAAAATTGATCTTAGGATTAATACTGATGTTGACCTGCCCCCTGCTGGTCCCTCATTCATAATGAGAGTTCTGCAGGTTGAATCTGGGTATTCGGCTTCCGCGTCTGACGCAAGCGCGCCGGGCGCGGAGTCTTCAAATTGCTCAAGCGCACGGCGCGCTTGCAGCGGCGTTTGGTTGCCCAAGGACGAGTGTGGCCTGACCGTGTTATAGTCGTAACGCCATAGGGCCAGCTTGCGCCGCGCATCATCCAGGCTGTCGAAGATCTCCTCGTTCAGTAGCTCATCCCTGAGACTGCCGTTGAAGCTCTCGATGAACGCGTTCTGCTGCGGCTTGCCCGGATCGATGTAGTGCCACGGCACCTCGTTCTCGTCGGCCCATTTCAGGATGGCCCGACTGGTGAACTCAGTTCCATTATCGCTGACAATGCAGCCGGGCTTTCCGTAAAGCCGGATCAGAGCGCTGAGCTCCCGGGCGACCCTTGCGCCGGAGAGGCTGGTGTCCGCGATAAGGCACAGGCATTCCCGAGTGCAGTCATCGATCACTGCCAGCATCCGGAACTTCCGCGAGGCGCCGAAGCTGTCGGATACGAAGTCCAACGACCAACGAGCATTGGGATACGCCGCAACTGGCATCGGCACCCTGGTGCCACGCGCCCGTTTCCGGCCGCGCCGCCGCTTCACGGACAGCCCTTCTTCGCGATAGACCCTGTAGAGCTTCTTGTGGTTCATGGTCATGCCCTTGCGCTCCAGCAGCACGCCGATCCGGCGGTAACCGAACCTGCGCCGCTTGGCAGCGATGTCCTGCATCTCCTTGCGGATCTCGGTACAGTCCGGTGGGCGTTCTCGCCGGACTGTTTTGGGATCGACACCGACAAGCCTGCAGGCCCGGCGCTGCGAGATGTCATGATCCCGCATCGCCCGAAGCGCCGCGTCTCGCCGCTTGGTCAATGTCGTCAATTCTTTCCCAGCAAGTCTTTCAGCACGACGTTGTCGAGCATGGTATCGGCCAGCAGGCGCTTGAGCTTGGCGTTCTCGTCTTCGAGCGCCTTCAGCCTGGCGGCCTCAGAAACTTCCATCCCGCCATACTTGGCCTTCAACTTGTAGAAAGTCGCCGTGCTCAGCCCGTGCCTGCGACACACCTCCGCTGTCGGCATCCCTGCTTCCTGTTCTTTGATCATACCGATGATCTGCGCCTCGGTGAAACGACTCTTTCGCATCTGTCTGCTCCTTCAGAGTTGGCGCAGACTCTACATTACGGTGAGGGATTTCGCGGGGGGCAGGTCATTCACTGAACCTAAATACACCGGTCAATCGCCTCAATGCGCTTAAAATCATTCGATTGCGAGAACTAAAATAATCTTAAAGTCAATAGATTAGCTGAGATCCTTACCGCTCATAACGCTTTGGTTGCGGGTTCAAGTCCTGCCGGGCCTACCATCTCTCGCTAATAATATTGAAAATCAAACACCGCCTGTCGCACGCCGGGGTGATCCTGGGGGGATTTGGGTATTGATGGGACGTTGTCCTATCCTGCGGCCGAATCTGCGGCGAGGTTTTTGTGGACCATGCAATGGCGCTTGCGCTGACCACCGGGCGCCTGCCGATGATTGCGGCCTTGGGCGACGGACAAATTCGCCGATACAGGATGGCTTTTTCGGGATCGGCGATCTGGTGCCACAAATTGAACGCGGGGCAATTACATTCCAAAACGATATGTATTCGGCGGTAAATTTATTAGATCGGCAAGTTTCAAACCGATAAAACCGGGGCAACGGAACCATACGTCAGGGAGGAACTACCGTATGTCCAAGGGATTTTTCGCCAGAACCGCTTCGGGGCTTGCTCTGTCGGGCGCATTGACTGTCGCAGCCGCCGGAGGGGCCATTGCCCAGAGCTATCCCGAACAGCCAATCAAGGTCATCGTACCCTTTGCCGCCGGTGGTCAGGGCGACGTCATGGCGCGTCTGGTGATCCAGCGTATTGAGGAGATGGAGCTGCTTGACCAGCCCATGGTCGTGGTCAACGTGCCCGGCGGCGCCGCCACCATCGGCATGCGCCAGGCCAAGAACGCCAAGGCCGACGGCTATACCCTGCTCTATATCCATCAGACCATGATGACCGCAGAGCTGATGGGTACGCTGGACTTCAAATATAGCGACATGGTGCCGGTGGCCGAAACCAACAATTCCTGCCTGCTGACCGCCACGGCCGAAGGTTCGGGCATTGCGGACGCTCAGGATTGGATCGCCCAGACCAAGGCCGCGCCGAACGCCGTGAAAGAGGCGACTTTGGTGGGCAGCATCGCGCATTTCACCACCGCCATGTTCGCCAAGGCCGCGGATATCCAGGTTGGCTATGTCAACGCCGGCGGCGGCGCGGACCGGATCGCCTCGATCCTTGGCAACCACACCAAAACCGCCGTGGTGGTTGCAACCCCGGTCGTGCGCAACCCGAAGCTTTCTGCGCTGGTCTATTACGGCGAAGAACGCCACCCGGAGCTGCCCGATACGCCAACGGCCAAGGAACTTGGCTATGACGTCGTGTCCTGTCTCGACAACATCTGGTACGCCCCGGCGGGCACCCCCGCCGACATCGTCGACACCCTGGCGGCGGTGTTTGAACAAGCGACAAGCGATCCGCAATTGATCGAAACAATCGAAGCCAAGGGTGACGAAGTCGTCTTTTCCTCGGGCGCGGATCTGACGGCTCGTCTTGCGGCAATCTACGAAGATCTGGCGGCGGTGTCCGGCGCGCTTCGCTAATCCATTTCGACAAGACCCCGCTGGCCTGACAGGTTGGCCTGCGGGGATCAGACAGCGCGGCGCAAGCGGCGCGCGCCCCACCTATTGCCGGAAGAGATCATGTCCAGAAAACCCAATTTCCTGTTCATCGTGACGGACCAGCACCGTGCAGATCACCTTGGCTGCTATGGCAACACCGTGGTGAAGACGCCGAATATCGACGCTCTTGCGGCCCGTGGCACACGGTTTGACCGCTTCTATGTCGCCAACCCGATCTGCATGTGCAACCGTGCCAGCATCCTGACATCGCGTATGCCAAGCCTGCACGGAGGCCGCCACAACGGCATTCCGCTGTCGCTGGATTCGACCACTTTCGTGGATCTGTTGCGCGACAAGGGGTACGACACCGCGCTGATTGGCAAATCGCACCTTCAGGGCATGACCGGCTTGCCTGCGACCGCGAAACGGCCCGTCAAACCGGGGTTGGAAGAAGCGTCAGAAGATCTGCGCGAGGCCAACAAACGCCAACGCGTCGGCGAGCCCTATGATCAGGAAAGCGCGAAACGCTGGCAGGAAAACCCGGCACATCGGGTTCGCACGCCGTTCTATGGTTTCGATGATGTGCGGATTGCCGACGATCACGCCGACCTTGTGACCGGGGACTATGCGATCTGGCTGGCGGAACACCACCCCGAGGTCGCGGCCCTGCGCGGTCCCGAAAATGCCATCAAGGACGACCGTTATTCTGCGCCACAGGCCTGGCGGACACAGGTTCCAGAAGATCTCTATCCGACCACATGGATCGCCAACGAATGCGAAGGTTTCCTTAGAAACCGTGCGCCGGACGACGATCCGTTCTTTCTGATGATGTCCTTTCCCGATCCGCATCATCCCTTTACCCCGCCGGGCAAATATTGGGACATGTATGACCCCGACGAAATCGAACTGCCCGACTCTTTTGGAAAAGGTGACATTCCCCCGATCCACAACCTGCGCCGCCAACTGGCCGAAGCGCCCGACACACGGGTGGGCCAGGATCCTTTTGCGGTGACAGAACGCGAGGCGCGCGAAATCATTGCGCTGACCTATGGCGCGATCACCATGATCGACGACGCGGTGGGCAGGGTGATAAAAACGCTGGAGGATCAGGGGCTTGCCGAGGACACCATCGTTGTCTTCACCTCGGACCACGGCGATTACATGGGCGATCACGGCCTGATGCTGAAATTGCTGATGCATTATCAGGGGTTGATCCGGGTGCCCTTCATCTGGGCCGATCCGCGTGATCCTGCGGCGCGCAGCGATGACGCCCTGCGCAGTGCCATCGACATTGGCCCGACCTTCCTGGAACGGGCGGGAATCCAGCCATTCAACGGGACACAAGGTGTCAACGCCCTGGACAAGATTGATCGTCAGGGGCTGATCGTCGAAGAAGACAGCCAGCGCACCATGGCCGCTTTTGAACGGCCCCAGCGGATACGGACCTACCTTGAGAAAGATTGGCGCATCACAATCCGCTACGGCGAGGATTGGAACGAGATGTATGACCTGAAAAACGACCCCGACGAAAACACCAATCTCTGGGGCCACCCGGATCATGCAGACGAGCAAAGCCGGTTGGTCCAGAATATGGTCGCCGAAATGATCAACCTGCAGGACCGCGCACCTTTGCCCACCTGTCGGGCCTGACGCTGGACGCTTTGGGAGGAGCGCAAATTGATGAAATATCTACTCGACGAACACCGGGGCGAATTTGGCTTGGTGCTGTTGTTGGCCACCGGTCTGGCCATGCTGATTGGTGCCGCGTCCCTGCCCGCGCCGATGTTCGACCCATTGGGTCCGGCGGGGCTGCCGCGCTATATCGCTTGGTTGCTGTTGGCGCTGCTGGTGGTCCGCATTTTTGTCCTGCTGCGAGAGGCATCGCGCGCCACCCCGGAAACCGGTCCCAAGGCCAAGGCGGCGCAGAGCCTTCTTGGCGCGGGCGAACGCGGCATTCAGCGCGCCGAAGATGTGGATGCGCCGCAGATCGCCCGGTTCGGTCTGGTTGTGGTCATCACGCTGATCTATCTTGTGGCGCTGACCGTCGGCGGCCTGCCCTTTACCTGGATCACCCTGCTGTTCCTGGCTGCATTGGGGGCGGCAATGACGGATTTCACAGCCCGCAAGCTTGTCACCGTTGCGGCCATCGCCGTCGTCATGAGCTTTGTACTCACCTACACATTCACCGACATTCTGTCGGTTGTCCTGCCGCAATAGGAGCCGCGCCATGCAATTGTTAGAGGCTTTCGTGAACCTCCTCGCCCCGGCGCCGATGTTCTTTATCTTCCTTGGCGTGCTGCTGGGCATCGTTGTGGGGGCCATTCCCGGACTTGGCGGGGCAATGCTGATTGCGTTGCTGTTGCCGGTGACCTTCTACATGGATTCGGTCCTGGCCTTGATGTTGCTGGTGTCGATCTACGTCGGCTCGGTCAGTGGCGGGTTGATCACGGCGATCATGCTGAAGATGCCCGGCACGCCCTCGGCGGTCATGACCGTGCTGGATGGCTATCCGATGGCGGCACAGGGCCGTGCGGGCCGCGCGCTGTCGCTGGGGATCATGGCCTCCTTTGTGGGCGGCATCATCTCCTGGCTGTTCCTGGCCCTGTTGTCACCGCCGCTGGCGGATTTCGCCCTGAAATTCGGACCATACGAGCTGTTTACGCTGGTACTTATGGCCCTGGTTCTGATCGCGACGATTGCCGAGGGCACCCTGCTCAAGGGCTTGTTGATCGCACTCTTTGGCATGGCCGTGGCCATGGTTGGGCCGGATGCATCCTCGGGTGTGATGCGGCTGACCTTTGGGGTCAATGCGTTCGACGGTGGTTTTTCCCTGCTGCCGGTGTTGCTGGGGGTCTTTGTCATCAGCCAAATCATCGAAGACGTGCTGAAAAAGGAAAAACCGATCCAGCAGCAGGGCGGCAAGCTGACCGAATTCATGCCCTCTGCCGGTGACCTGAGGAAACACGGGCCCAATGCGGTGCGGTCGTCCCTGATCGGCACATGGATCGGCGTTCTGCCCGGTGTCGGCAGCGCAATCGCCGCGATCGTCGCCTATACCACAACCAAGAGCTTCTCGACCCACCCGGAAACCTTTGGCAAAGGCGAAGAAGCCGGGATTGTAGCGGCTGAATCCTCGAACAATGCCTCGGTCAATGGCGCGCTGATCCCGTTGATCACGCTTGGCATTCCCGGCAGTGTGATCGACGCGATCCTGATTGGCGCGCTGGTGATCCACAATCTGCAACCGGGGCCTTTGCTGTTCACCAACAGCCCCGACATCGCCTATGGCGTCATTGCGGCGGCCCTGGTGGCCAATTTCATGATGGCGGCGTTGATGTTTCTGGGCGTGCGTCCGATTGCCCGGATCGCAACCATTTCGCGGGCCTACCTCTTTCCGACAATCATCGTCTGCTGTGTGATCGGCGTTTATTCATTGTCCAACAGCATGTCGAGCGTCTGGGTGATGATGGCCTTTGGCGTATTGGGGTTCGTGTTCCGCAGGGGCGGATTTCCGGTCGGGCCTTTTGTTCTGGGCTATATCCTTGCGCCGCTGGCGGAAAAGGAACTGCGCTCGGGCCTGATGCTTTATGACGGCAGCCTGTTGCCGCTGGTCACGCGCCCGATCTCACTGTTCTTTATCGTGTTGACCGTGGTTCTGTCGCTCTGGCCGCTGGTTCAGGCCCGCATGAGGGCGCGCCGCGCCGCATGAGTTCCAACCGGGGCCGGTCACCGTACCGGCCCCGCGATACCAACTGCCGGCCAAGGCCATGGGGCCTTCACATCCGCCGCCAGCGCCCCGTGCCCCAGCAAAGCCCGTGACCACAGCAAAGGATGACGGCCAACCCACAGCGGTGTAGCCTGACCACGCGCCCCGGTTGGCGCGGAAAACTGGATGCGCCCATGCAGATCGACCCAAGACATCTGATCCAACTCGCCACCATCGTGCAATGCGGCTCTTTCGGGGCGGCGGCGGCAAAACTGGGCGTGGCGCAACCCGCCCTCAGCAAAAACATGAAAAAGCTGGAGGAACGGCTCGGCGCGCCGATTTTTGAGAAGATCGGGCGGCAATCCGTCGCCACGGATCTGGGCACGACGTTTGCGCGTTTCGGGCTGATGATGCTGGCCGCTGACGAACAGGCGCGCGCCTATGCCCAGCATGTGTCCACCGGACAAACCGGCAGTCTTTTGATCGGCACGCCGCCGTCGCTGGCCGATAACGTTCTTGCCCCGATCCTGGCCGATTTTCTGGCCACCCATACCGGGTGCCGGGTGGAATTGCGGGTCGGTCTGTTGGTTGAACTGGAAACCCAACTGTCCACCGGGCAAATCAATCTGGTGGTAGGGCCGTCCCGCCCGCATGCCACGGACCTGCAACTTGAGACCGAAACGCTTGCCGATGACATGCTGGGGGTTGTCTGCCGCAAGGCGCATCCCCTGACCCGCAAAGCCGAAATTCTGCCACAGGATCTTGAGGCGCAACGCTGGGTCGCCCATTCGCGCGGCAGCTATCTCAGGCTTCAGACCGAAGACGGGCTGGCCAAATTTGGCGTCACCTCGTTCGATATCGCGCTTGATACGGATTCCACCGAAACCGCGTATAAGGCAGTGGCGAAATCCGATCTGATCACCGTGATGCCGCGTCTGCCGACGCTTCTGTCCAGTCACAGCGCCGCAATCGAATTCCTGCCAATTGACAGCACGGCCTTTCTGCGCCCGATCGGGATCGTGCAACGTGCCTCACACACCCGATCGAGCCTCGAAATCAGCTTTCTGCGTCATCTGCGCAAGGCGGTGCAAAGCCGGGACATCGCAATCCCCGGCAATCGACAGACCGCATGACGCGTACCGTCGATTGCACAGGTAGAAACCCTAGCTTTCGAGGTCGGTCGTCAGCTGACCGCTGAACGGGAACAACGCTGGCGTGCCGCCGCAATGCACAAACAGGACATCGCTACCCTTTGCGATGGTGCCGTTTTCGACCGAGCCGATGATCCCGGCCATGGCCTTGCCGGTATAGACCGGATCAAGCAACACACCCTCGCTGCGGGCCGCGCGTTTGATCGCAGCGTTTCCGGCGTCTGACGGGATCGAATAGCCGGGGCCGACATAGTCATCCTGGATCAGCAAATCGCTGGCATCAAACCGGCGGTCCAGTTCCAGCAATTCCGCCGCATCATTGGCCATGGCCGAAATCCGTTGATCAAACGGCACCGCCGTTCCGGTGACCGAGATCCCCATCACTTTGGTCTCTGGCCACCAGATCGAACACCCAACGGTAATCCCGGCCAATGTCCCGCCCGACCCAAGCGGGGCGACGATATAATCGGGCGCTTTGCGTCCCATTGCTGTGTATTGCTCGGCCAGTTCCTTGATCGCATTGACATAGCCCATCGCCCCAAGGGCACTCGCACCGCCCAAGGGGATGACATAGGCTTTTTTGCCTTCGGCCTCGGCCTCGTCTGCGCGCTGTTGCATCAATGGATTGACCTGCTCGAAATATGCATCCGGGTCGAGGAAATCGATCTTTGCCCCCAACAGGTGATCAAGCAGCAGGTTACCCTGCCATGCGTCGGGGCGATTGCCCCGCAGAACAAGGATCGGTTCCATGCCGAACTTGCGCGCCGCAGCGGCCGTCATACGCGCATGGTTTGATTGGTGCCCGCCGGTGGTGATCACGACCTGCACGCCCTTTTCGACCGCATCCGCCATCAGGAATTCCAGCTTGCGCACCTTGTTGCCGCCGCCGCCAAAGCCGGTGAAATCATCGCGTTTCACCGACAGCGAAATTCCCAGCTCTGCGCCAAGCGTGGGCAGGTCGTCGATCGGGGTTGGCAGGAAACCAAGGGAAAGGCGCGGCAGGTCGTCAAGTTTCATGCTGGGGATCCTCACAGTCAGGTTGGTGATGACCGAAAACAGGAGAAACCCCTTGCAACGGCCCGGCTTGCATCTCTAGATATATGATATATCGTAATTGGCAAGCACGGTTTCGCCTAATCTCCCTTCCCGGTTCGGGCCACGCGGGGATAAGCTCGGGATCGCACCAACAACAGGGCGCACGCGATGACAAAACCTGTATTCTCCGTCGAACAGCTTGACGTTGCGTTTCGCGGGCGCGGCGGTTGGACCCCGGTGGTTCACGACATGTCTTTCACCATTGCCGCTGGTGAGACCCTGGCACTGGTCGGCGAAAGCGGCTCTGGCAAAAGCGTCACCTCGCTGGCGGCAATGCGCCTGCTGGATCCAGAGACCAGCCGGATCAAGGGCCGCGTGACGCTGGATGGTCAAAACCTGCTGGACCTTCCCGAAGCCAGGATGCGCAGCGTGCGTGGCAACGACATCGCGATGATTTTTCAGGAACCGATGACATCCCTGAACCCGTCAATGAAAATCGGCGAACAGATTGGCGAGGTACTGGTGGCGCATCGGGGCATGAGTTTTGCCGAAGCACAGGCCGAAACACAAAGATTGATGGAACGGGTGCGCATCCCGGCGGCCAAACAGCGTATGGGCGAATATCCCCATCAATCCTCCGGCGGGATGCGCCAGCGGTTCATGATTGCAATGGCGCTGGCCTGTCGTCCCAAACTGCTGATTGCGGATGAACCCACCACCGCCCTGGACGTCACCATTCAGGCGCAGATCCTCGAACTTATCAAAGTGCTGCAAGAGGAAGAGGAAATGGCCGTCCTTTTCATCACCCATGACATGGGCGTTGTGGCCGAAATCGCCGACAGGACCATCGTCATGCATCATGGGCGCGCGGTCGAAACGGGGGCAACAGAGGCCATTTTCACGGCACCAAACCAGGCCTATACCCGCGCCTTGCTTTCGGCGGTGCCGCGCCTTGGGTCGATGCAGGGCACGTCCCTGCCCGCGCGGTTCCCTTTGGTCGATGTCACAACCGGTGACGCAGTGCCGTCCCGCGCGGTGCCCGACACGGTTGATACGGCTGGCACACCGGTCTTGCAGGTCAAGGGGCTGACCACGCGTTACGGCGTTGGGCGCGATATCCTTGGACGATCCACCGGGAATGTTCACGCGGTCGAAGGTATCGATCTTGATATTCGCAGCGGTGAAACACTGGCCTTGGTGGGGGAATCCGGGTGCGGAAAATCCTCGGCCGGACGCAGCATTCTGGGCCTGACCCCGGCAGATTCTGGTTCGGTCAAACTGGACGGCGAAGAAATCCTCGGCCTGTCGCGCGCGGCCATGCTGCGCCATCGCCAAAAGGTTCAGATGATCTTTCAGGATCCGTTTGCCAGCCTTGATCCGCGGTTTCGCATTGGCGATGCGATTGCCGAACCCATGCTGACCCATGGTTTGGCAACGAAATCGCAAGCACGGGAAAAGGTCGCGGAGCTCCTGGTTCAGGTCGGGCTGAAGGCCGACATGGCGCGGCGCTATCCAAATGAGTTTTCCGGCGGTCAGCGCCAGCGGCTTTGCATTGCGCGGGCCTTGGGCATGACGCCAAAGCTGCTTGTCGCGGACGAGGCCGTGTCGGCCCTCGACGTGTCGATCAAGGCCCAGGTCATCAACCTCATGCTGGATCTGCAAGAAGACCTTGGGCTGTCGTATCTTTTCATCAGCCACGACATGGCGGTTGTTGAACGCATGAGCCATCGGGTCGGCGTCATGTATTTGGGTGAAATTGTCGAAATCGGTCCGCGTCAGGCGATTTTTGAAACCCCACAGCACCCCTATACAAAACGTTTGTTGCAGGCGGTTCCCGTGCCCGATCCGGCGCGGCGCGGGCTTCGCCATAACCTTGACGTCAAGGAGTTGAAAAGCCCGATCAAACCCGCCGGCTTTGAACCGCCACGCCGCGAATGGCGTCAGGTCGCACCGGGCCACCGGGTGCAGGTGCCCGGCCCGGAATGGGCCGAAGAATTGACCGCATTGGCCAGTTGAAGGATTGTGTCATGACCGCACCTGTCGCAATGATTTCCGGGGCCAGCCGGGGCATCGGGGCCGCCATCGCCACCGATCTTTTTCAGGCCTGGCTGGTCGCTCAGCCTTGGCCTTCGCAATGTCGCTCAAAGCCCGCTGCCCACATCCAACCGTGTCACGCTTAACCATTTTGATGCGGAAGATCCGCAAAGCGAACGCGATTGGGTGGCCGCGACGGCCGGGCATTTCGGGCGACTTGACGGGCTTGTGCTCAGCGCGGGCACCCTGATCAAAGGATCGCCGCTGGACACAACGGACGAGGATTTCGATCAGATTTTCAACATCAACGTCAAATCGCCAATGCGGATTGCCCGCGTGGCCTGGCCCCTGTTGGAAGGCGGCGAAGAAGGCCCGGGCCGGGTCATCACACTGGCGTCGCTGTCCGGCAAGCGGGTGAAATCGGCGGGTGCGGGGCTTTATGCGATGTCGAAATTCGCCGTTGTCGGGCTGGCCCATGCGCTGCGTCAGGCCGGGCGCGACAGTGGCGTGCGGTCAACCGCGATCTGCCCAAGTTTTGTCGCCACCGAAATGGGACGGGCCGCAGCCGGAACCGATGGCGCGGACATGACCCAACCCGAGGACGTGGCGCGCATTGTCCGCATGGTTCTGGAACTTCCGCCAACCGCCAGCATCGCCGAAATCCCGATCCATTGGTCGGTCGAAGATTGTTATTGAAATGAACCCATATCCCAACCGGGGGCCTGCGCCCCTTGCCGTCGACAACACATCCGATCCAATGCCAAAGAGCGCGGATTTCGTCGTGATCGGCGGTGGCATTATGGGGGTCACAACCGCGCGCGACCTTGTCCGACAGGGGCACAGCGTGGTTCTGGTGGAAAAGGGCATCATCGGCGGCGAACAATCCAGCCGCAATTGGGGCTGGATTCGACAAGCGGGGCGCGATCTTCGGGAATTGCCACTTGCGGTACAATCCCGCAGGCTTTGGCGCGGGCTGTCAGCGGAATTCGGCCCGGAACTGGGCTATGTGCAATGCGGCATCGCCTATGCGGCCAACAGTGCCGCCCAACTTCAGACCTATCAAAATTGGGCCAAGGCCGCCCATCCCTATGGGGTGATCGCCCATATCCTGAGCCCGGACGCGGTCGCAACATTGATCCCCGCGCTGTCCCATCCGGTACATGGTGCGCTGCACACGCCGCAGGATGGCCGGGCCGAACCCCAGGCCGCCGCCCCCTTGATCGCGCGTGCCGCCCGTGACGCGGGGCTGCATCTGTTTCAGGGATGCGCAGCCTTTGACATCGAGACAGACACAAAAGGCATCTGTGCCGTGCGCACCGAAACCGGCCGGATTGCGACCCGCAATGTGGTGGTTGCCGGCGGATTTGGTCGGCGCCGCTTTTGGCGCGGCTTGGGCTGCGTTTGCCACAGCTCAAGGTCATTTCATCCGCGATGCGCACAGATCCAATTGCGTCCGATATCCGCACAGACCCGGCCCAATCGGGTCAGGTTTCGGGCCTTGGGCCCAGCATATCGCTCGGGGATCTGGCGCTGCGCCTGCGCCGCGACGGTGGGTTGACCGTGGCCTCTTCCTCGACCGCCGTCGCCGAGATCGTTCCCGACAGCTTTCGGCATGTCATTGCCTTTCAAAAGGGGTTGCGGTCAATGATGCGCGGCCTGTCCTTTCGCCTGACCCGCACAAGCCTGCGTGAATTCCAGTGGCTCTTGGCACCAAAATACCTGGAGCGCAGCCTGACACAGCACCGGATCATGGACCCCGATCCATCCCGACGGGCGCTGAATGCGGTTCAACGGAATCTGCAACGCACCCTGCCCCATCTGGCAGATGTCGAAATTGCCCAACGTTGGGGCGGCTATATTGATGTCACACCTGACGCCATTCCGGTGATTTCAACCGTTGCCGAACATCCGGGGCTTACCATTGGCACCGGGTTTTCCGGGCATGGGTTCGGGATTGGCCCCGCCGCGGGACGCGCCCTGGCCGAGCTGGCAAGCGGGCGCAAACCGACACTCGACCTGACCCCGTTCCGCTTCGAACGATTTTCCGACGGCTCCGAAATCGAGCTGCAATCCTGGCTCTAGCCCTGCGGCACCTCAGCCGGTCTCAATCGGCAGCCCCTCGATCCCGGCCCATTCGTGCCAGGAGCCCACATAGACCCGCACCTTGTCAAACCCCGCAAGGCGCAGACCGTAAAGAGCGGTCGCCGCGCGGGCCCCACGGTGGCAATAGGTGATCACCTCGCGCGCCGGATCAAGTCCTGCGGCGATGGCCCGTTCCCGGATCTCGGACGCCGGACGATAGCCACCATCGTGCAACATATCTTCGTAGAACATGAACTTGGCGCCGGGAATACGCCCGCCCCGGACACAGCAATCATGTTTGAAGCTGCCATCAAATTCGCTTTGCCGCCGGACATCAAAGATGTCGACATGTGCACCGGGGTGCAGAACCTCTGCCCGCGTTGCCGCCAATTCCGGGCGCCATCCCGACGGGGGGCGCGTGTCGGAATGGGTGATCGCGATACTGTCGCCTTGGCCGGGGGCCAAATCACCACCAGCGGCGCGCCAGGCGGCCAAACCACCATCCAGGATCATCCCACCGTCCAGGCCCAGCATTTCCTGAAACCAGAGCCCACGCGGCGCGCGCATTCCGGTGTCTTCTTCAAACCAGACGATGGTTTTTGTCTGATCCAGTCCCGCCGCACAAAACGCCGCCCAGGCCCCTGCTGCCATCCCGTGATAGATCGCATCCGTGCTGTCCGGCACGAAATAATCATAGACATTCAGAAAGATCGCGCCGGGGATCGTGTTCTGGCGATACGCGGGTTCCAACCGTGTATCAACAAGTACCAAACCCGCCTCGCCCATACGGTTTTTCAGCTCTTCGGCGGTGAGTGTCACGGTCATGATTGCGTCCCTTTGTGGTGTCCGCCGCGCCCCAGCGGAATTCCGATGCCCATCGCAGCGGCGCGGCGCAATACTCTGGCGGCCAGCGCGATGTCAAAAATGTTCAGGCCAAAACTGGAAAAATAGACGGAGGCCCCGGCATTTGGCCGCCAATCCCCCGACAGAATGCTCTGTGCATCCGCCGCAATTTGATCGGGCGCAAACCGCCCTGCGCGATACATCTGGAACAGGCTTTTTGCGCTGTGGTCGGCAAAATCGCCCCAAAGATCGCAGGTCACGACATCACATGCGTCGATCGCCGCAAAACTGACCTCGTGAAAGCCGATCTGCAGGATAAGCTGATCGGAATGCACAGCCGCCGGGCTGAGCAAGGGCGCGGGAGAGGAGGTGCAGGTCAGCACCACCTGCGCCGCCCGCGCGGCTGCATCTGCGCTGGCGTGGATCGTGACGGTTGCACCCTTGGGCGGCGTTTGCTGCGCATGTTCGAACAGGTCTCGACCGGACCGGGTCCAAAGATGAATGGCCGGAAGTTCGCGAAACAGCGCCAAACACATCTGGAGATGGCTGATCGCCTGGGCGCCGCCGCCAATGATCGCAATGGAACGCGGCACCGGCATCAAGGCCCGGATGATCGCGCCCGACAGCGCCGCGGTGCGCACCCGCGTAATCAACGCCGCGTCAACAATGCCCAGGGGCAACCCGCTGTGCAGATCATCGACAAAGGTGCGGGCGGTTATGGCGGCACCGCCCTTTGGGGCCTCTGGGCGATGAACGCTCCACTTGAGGCCGGCGGCATTGAACCGCCCCCCGACCCAAGCCGGCAGACCATAGCCTTTGGCGCGTGGATCCCTGCCCAGCGACAGGGTGTTTTCGGCAACCATCGCCGCCTGGTCGCGATGCAACAGATCCAGGCTTTCGGTCACATCGGCAACGGCCCGGTCCCAATCCAACACCCCGGCGGCCACAAGATCCTCTTGCGACAGGAAAAGCTCGTCTGTTGTCATGTCGCCATCTCCGACAGCCAGACATCGACCGATTTCAAAAACCGGTCAAAGCCTGCAACCGATAGAAATTCATTCACCCCATGGGCATGCCCACCCCGGCCCGCACCGCCGATCATGAAGCTGTCCGTATGGCGTGCAAACGCATGGCCCGGCGCAGATCCCAGCGCCCAGGGCCAGATCTGTGGCGCGCGCGATGTGGCGTCATAGGCCGTCAACAGCGCCTGTGCCGCCGCGCTCGTCAATCCGTACCGCACCGCCGGAGAGGTTTCGCCAACCTCCAATGACACGCCCGCCAAGCCCGGTTGCACCGAAAGGTGGTCGCGGAACGCCTTGAGACAGGCATCGCCATCCAGCCCCGGCGGCACGCGCAGATCAAACATCGCCTCGGCGCTGTGGGGGATGATCGCGCTGTCACCAACCGGCAGGGTGCGCAGGGATGAAATGTTCATCGAGGCGGTGCTGAGAACGCTGCGCAGCTGCGCCGCCGCGTCACCGGTCGTGGCAAAGCGTTCGCTGGTGCGAAACCGAAGTTCCGCGTCCGGGTCGAAATCCCGTGCCAGATTGTCGATCAACCCCTGCGCTTCGGCGTCCAAATCAACCCGGCCCAATGCGCCGGTCACCGCCCCGCCGAAACCGGACAGCGCATCCACCAGAACGCGGGCGGGATTGGCGATCCAGGGGGCGTTGCTGGAATGGATCGGCGTCGATGGCCCGCCCCAAGCGCCACCTGACACGGTGATCCGGCCCTTGGCCATGCCAGAAAACCCAAGGTAAACCCGTGGCGCGCCGCCGCCATATTCACAAAAAGACGGGAACAGCCCCCCGACACAACGCGGCATCGGGCAATCCACCGCCGCCAGATAGGCGCGCATCTTTTGTGATCCGATTTCCTCTTGGCCATCCAACAGGATTTCGACATTGACCTTCAACCGCCCCGCACGGTGCATATCCCGCAACGCAACCAACATGCCCGCCAAGGGGCCTTTGTTGTTTTCCGCCCCGCGCGCGATGAAAACCTCGCCCACGTCCTCCATCGTGCCACGCCCACCGGTCCAAGGATCATTGCTCCAGCCTTCGGCCACGGCGGGCATCACATCATACATATTGTACAGGATCACGCTGCGCGCCGCGCCAACATCCAAACGTGCATGAATGACGGGCGCATGTTCCCCGGTCTGGCACGACGGCGCGATGATCGTGGCGCCCAATTCCGTTTGCAACCAGCCAAGGATATCCGCGACCTGACGCGCCATGCCCGCCGCATTGTCCTCATACGACGGAATCGCACACCAGCGACCCGTCAGGGCAAGTGAATCCCCCAGCGACGTCACAGGCGAATCCGGGGATTGAGCCAAGTGTAGGCCACATCGACCAGAAAATTGGCAATCACAAAGACCATGGCGGCGAACAGGACCACCGCCTGGACCACCGGGAAATCCCGGTTTTGGATCGCCTCGACCGCCAGACGGCCAATGCCGGGCCAGGCAAAAATGATCTCCGTAACCAAGGCACCGCCCAACAGCGACGCCAGATACATGCCCTGCAAGGTCACAACCGGGATCATCGCATTGCGCATCGCATGGCGCACCACGATCCGCCATTGCGTCAGCCCCTTGGCCCGTGCGGTGCGAATATAGTTTTCGCCCAATGTCTCGATCAGGCTGGCGCGCACCAAGCGGGTGATCGCGCTCAGGTAATAGGCCCCCAATGCCACCGAGGGCATGATCAATTGCTGAAACGTGCCATATCCGCTGGACGGCAACCAACGCAGGTTGAGCGAAAACAGAATGATCATCATCAATGCCAGCCAGAACACCGGAACCGCCTGCCCCAGCAAGGAAATCACCCGGATTGCAAAATCAATTGGCTTGTTCTTGCGCACGGCGGCGATGGCCCCCAAGGCAAACCCCAGCAGCGATGACCAAAGCAATGCAGACAGCGCCAGAACGCCTGTTGCGGTCAACCGTTCGCTCAGCAGATCAAGAGCCGGGCGCTGATAGCGCAGGGAATTGCCGAAATCCCCCTGCACCACCCCGGCCAGAAACCGCCCGTATTGGACGAGGATCGGATCGTTGAACCCCATGGCCTCGCGGAAGGCATCAATCTCGGCGACGGTGGAATCCGGCGCCATCATAAGGGCCGCCGGATCACCGGTCAGAAACAGCGCAAAGAACACCAACAGCGACACGCCAAACATGACGATCACCCCCTGAACGGCCCGCGACAGAAGAAAACGAAAACCCTTCATGATCAGGACACCTTGGATTTAGCGCGGCGCACCAACCAGTCGCCAAGCAGATTACAGCCAATGACCAATGCCCCCACCATCAGACCGGGGTACAGAACAAGCCAGTTGGCGATCAGCATATACGACCGCCCCTCGCCAATCAGATTGCCCAATGTCGGAACCGGCGGTTGCACCCCCAGCCCAAGAAACCCGACAGAGGCCTCAAGGATGATCAATCGCGGCAGATCCAGGGTCAGCAAGACGGTCTGAGGCCCGATGATGTTGGGCAGGATGTGGCGAAAGATGATGGTCAGATCCGACAGGCCAATGGCGCGCGAGGCGTCGATATATTCCAGCTCGCGCACCTCCAGCGTGCGCCCGCGCGCAACACGGGCAAAGATCGCCCAACCCGTTAGCCCAAGAACGATGATCAGGTTGAACAAACTTGGCCCCAGAACCGATACCAGAAGCAGGATCAACAGGATAAAGGGCACCGCCAGCTGGATGTCGACCAACCGCATGATGATCGCGTCGGTCCAACCGCCGTAATAGCCGGCAATCATGCCCAGCGCCGTGCCCAGAACAACAGAGATCAAGGCCGCGACAAGCACAATGCCGAAGGAAATCAAGGTTCCCAGCCCCAGCCGGGCAAGAAGATCCCGCCCAAGCTGATCCGTGCCAAGCGGATGAAAATCACCCGCATTTGTTGTCATCGGAGGTTTGAACGTCGCCATGATGTCCCCGCGCAGCGGGTCCAGCGGCCAGAATAGCGGGATCGCAAGGCTGACGACCACCGCACTGACCAAAAGGAATATGGCCAATGCGGCGTCTTCATTGCTTCTGAGTTGAAACCGTCCGAACACAGCAAATCAGTCCTTCGAGATTTCAAAGACAGGGATACGCGCATCGGGGCGACCGCCGAAATCGACATCAACACCTTTGCCCAGAAGTTTGTCTTCCTGATACAGCGAAATCAACGGCACTTCTTCATTCGCAAGCTCCTGCACCTGGAACAACAGCTGTTCGCGTGCGGCAGGGTCGACCGTCTGGCGGCTTTCTTCAAGCAGGATGTCCAGTTCGGGAACCACCGCGCCGGAATAAGGCTCGCCTGATTTGAAGATCGCGTAAACCGCGGCATCCGCGTCAAGCGTTTGCGTCGACCCCCAGCCCAACATATAGATCGGCCCCTCAAACGGCACGGTCTGGGTGTAGACCGACCATTCCATCACTTCCTGATCCACCGTCAGACCGATGTCTTCGAATTGCTGCGCGATCGCCTGTGCAACTTCGGCGTTTTTCATATAGCGATAGGAAGATTGCATCGTGATTTCGAAGCCATCTTCGAAACCGGCCTCGGCCAGAAGCTTGCGTGACAGGTCCGGATCATAGGCCGGCACCGGCAGATCGAGATATCCGAAATCGGCCACGCCCACCTGTGTGCCTGCCGGTGTGGCAAGCCCGCCAAGCAGGTTTTCCGTGATGCCTTTGCGGTTGATCGCGTGGTTCAGCGCCTTGCGCACCAGTTTGTTGTCCAGCGGCGCTTTGTCCATCCGCAGGCCAAGATACACGATCAGACCGCCGTTTTTCACCTGCACCAGATCGGCATCAGGCGCATTTTGCAGCAAAGGCACCAGATCCACGGGCACATCTTCGATCAGATCGACCTCGCCGGTGATCAGCGATGTGATACGCGCCGTGTTGTCCGGGATCGGACGCCAGATAACGGTGTCGATCTGCGGCGCGCCCCGCCAGTAGGTTTCGTTCGCGGCAAGGGTCACGCGTTCATCCGGGATGAAATCGACGAATTTATAGGCGCCGGTGCCCACCGGATTGTTGGCAAAGTGATCGCGGCCATGGTCCGCAATATACTGTGGCGGCACGATATAGGCGGGATAGCGGCTCATCCGGGTGGGCAGAAGCGGATCAGCGCCCTGGGTATGAATGCGCACGGTTGTCGCATCGACAACCTCGACGCTGTCAATCGTGCGGATATAAGAGATGGTCGGCGCTTTGTTGTCGGGGTTCAGAACCCGGTCCAGCGTGAATTTCACCGCATTGGCGTCAAAGGCTTCGCCGTTGTGGAATGTCACGCCCTCGCGCAGTTTGAATTCCCAAGTCGTGTCATCAACCGATGTCCATTCCGTGGCCAATCCGGGCACAAGGTCCATATTTTCATCACGCATCACCAATGTGTCGAAAATATTGTCTACGATGGTCGCCGCTTCGCGCAGAAACCCCGGATCCAGCGCATTGGTAGACGCAGACCGTCCGATCACAAGGGTTGTATCTTCGGCAAGAACGACAGTGGCAGGTAAGGCCAGCGCAAGGCCAAGAGCAAGTGCAGAGAGGTGCTTCATGATTTTGGTTCCTGTTGGATTGGTCGCCCCTTTTTGGGGCTTCTTGATGAGAGATCTTTGGTCCGAACTCCGTCAGGATATATAATATATCATACTTTCACAAGTCACATGATTGCGCTATGGTATCGGAAAGAAGCGGAGGAAATTTATCCCATGTCTAAGTCTTTCATAGCGCCCCCCCGAACCAGCCTTGTGTCCCATGTGGAATCACAGCTTCGCGATGCATTGGTCGAAGGGCGGCTTGAACCGGGAACGCGGTTGGTCACCAAGGAGTTGGCCGATTCTCTGGGCATGAGCATCACACCCGTTCGCGAGGCCCTTGTGCGGTTCGCGGCCTCTGGTGTGTTGACGGCAGAACCGGCCAGTTCGTTCCGCGTGCCCTTGCTTACGGTTGAGCGCTACCGCGAGCTTGCCGCCATCCGCAAACGGGTTAAATCCCTTGCGGCAGAAACCGCAGCGATCCGCATTACAGCCGTTGAGGTTGATGCGCTGGAACGTCGTGTGACCGCCTATATCGAGGCCAAACATACCGAAGACCACCATGATGCGCTGAAAGAGAACAAGGCGCTTCGGTTTGCCATTTACGAAGCGGCCCAGATGCCCACCTTGTTGCATATCATCGAAACACTTTGGATGCGCGCAGGTCCGGGGTTCAATTACCTGTTCCCCGACCCGACTGCCGTTGGCACCACCGATCACGCCAACTATCAGGCCCTGATCGTTGCATTGCGCGCCCATGACGCCGCCGCCGCAGGCGAGGCGATTTGCCAAGCGATCGACGATGGCGCGGATCAGGTGATCAAGGCGTTGCGCGCACGAGAGGCCGCTGCGGGCTAGGGTCTGCCGCGCTTCAGTCTGCATAATGTCACGACGTGGCATAGTATCAGAGGTTTGCGGCGCGCCGATCCAATTTCGCGCCGCAGACCACCGCAAGCCACCGCGAACCACGGGGCATCACCGAAAGACACTTCACCTGATTTCGGGCTTCAACCTACTTCGGCAAATGCCGCGCACATGCCTCCAACACGCGCGCACGCAGATCCGGCGCAATCTTTTCGCCGGGCGCAAGAACCGAAACCGCAAGCTCTGGAAGACCAACAGACCGCAGAGGAACCGCCAGACTGCTGACCTTGGTCTCGCCGCCCAACCCCGAATTGCGGGACACCACAATCCAGCCGTTCCCGGCATATGTCGCAATCTCGGCGCGAATGTCCTCTGGGCGCATCCCCCATTCGGCAAAACGCGGGGCGTTGATTTCCAGAATGCGATCCCGGCTTGCCGGATCCATACCGCAGAGGATCACCTGCCCGCCGACACCAACGCCCAGCGGAAGCCGTCCCCCCACACCGTCGAACATTGCCGACACGGTCGCAAAGCCGGTCTGAAAATCCAGACAAACGCTGTCAAATCCGGCCCGCGCCATCAGAAACGTCGCCAACCCTGTGTCTGCGGCGATCTGCATCAGGCTGGGGCGCAGAGTTTCAACAAGTGTGGTGATCGGTTGCTGTCGCGCCGCAATGGCATGGATCGCCGGGCCAATATGGTACTTTCCGCGCCAGGCCCCGTTGCATGACCAACCCCTCTTCCGCCAAAGCAGACAGGGCGCGGTGCACAGGCGCGCGCGATGCGGCCATAATTTCGGCCAGCTCAGTGACCGAAAGGCCCTCGGCGCGGCCTCGCCCAATGTCACAAGGATGCGTGCCGCGCGTGCCGCATTTGACGATGACTTTGCGCCCTGCCCCGTTTCACCACCCGTATCGCCACCCGTCTCAGCCATGGTATCCCCTTAACGGGCGGGCCTGCGCCCGGCCTTCGCGTCTTGTGCGCGCGCGGCGGAATCGCGCAACGCGGGGTCACCATAACCGCCGGCACCGGGTGTCACCACCGCAAAGACATCGCCCTTCACCAGGTCGATTGTGCCCGACAGATCAATTGCCTTTGGGTTGCCATTGACCAGAAACGCCCCGCTTTTGCCCGCTGCCCCGCCATCCAGCCCCCAGGCGCGCGACGACAATCTGGACCCCATGATCTGGACCCGACAGGGGGCTTCGGCCCGGTACACCCGGCGCACCCCCATTCCGCCCAGAAACCTACCATCGCCGCCGGAATCCTCGGCAAATTCATATTGCAACAGCGTGATCGGATATTCCGCCTCCAGCGCCTCAAGCGGGAGGTTCGACGTATTGGTCATATGCACCTGAACGGCATCAAGCCCGTCTTTGTTGTATCGCGCACCGGACCCGCCAGCGATGGTTTCAAGATACACCCACAGCCCGCCACCCGGTCGCGTGCCGCTGAAACTTGCCACATGGACCGAACCGCAACTGGCCGCCGTCACCCGATGCGGAACCACCTGAACCAATGCGCCATGCACCAGATCCACAACCCGCTGACAGGCTGAAATCCGACCGTCCACCGCCGCCGGATGGGCACAATTCAACAAAGTCCCGGGTTCGGCATTGATGGTGATCGGGCGGGCCAGACCCGCGTTCGGCAGGACCGAAGGATCGACCACCGCCTTGACCGCGTAATAGACCGTGGCCTGAAGCGCGGTGTAGATGACATTCAACCCCGCCCGCACCTGTGGCGGGCTGACGAAATCAAGCTGCATCGCATCACCGGCAATCGTCAGCGTGACCCCCAGATCAAGATGCCCTTCCAGCAACTCGCTTTCATAAACGTCTTCAAACACATAGCGACCATCGGGAATGGCCGCGATCCCGGCCCGCATCTTGCGCTCGGCATAATCCATCAACGCCTTGCCCGCGTCGCGCACAATGTCACCGCCGAATTTCCTGCAAAGCTCCTGCACCCGCACAATGCCAAGCCGATTGGCGGCCATCTGTGCACGCAGATCCGACACCCGCTCTTTTGGCACCTGACAGTTCAGCAGGAACAGGCGCATCACCTCGTCCTGGCGCACGCCCGCGCGGTCCAACCGCAATGGCGGAATGCGCAAGCCTTCCTGATAGATATGGGCATGACCACGATCGGCGAAATCCGAATGATGGGCCGTGTTGATCGCCCAGCCAAACAGCGCGCCCTCGACAAAAATCGGGGACGCCATCACGATGTCGGGCAGATGGGTGCCCCCCCGGCATAAGGATCATTGCCAATGAACACGTCGCCGGGATGCACATCATCGACGCTATAGACCTCAAGCAACTTGGGCACGAATTGCAAAAAGCTGCCCAGATGCATGGGAATATGCTCTGCCTGACACAGGATATCGCCGGTGGCCGTGCATAGCGCCGTGGAACAGTCGCGGCGTTCCTTGATGTTGGTGGAATAACTGGCCCTGACCAATGCCTCGCCCATTTCATCAACAGCAGAGGAAAAGGCGCTGCCAATCACTTCGACGGTGACCGGGTTCAGGGTGGTTTCTGTCGGCGCGCGCATCAATTATACTCCAATATCAGAGTCTTGTAGAGATCCACCGTGGCCACCATGTCCGGCGGCACAACGGTTGTTGTGTCCAATTGGTCAATGATCGCCGGCCCTTGAATGACATTGCCGGGCAACAAAAGGTCACGGGCAAAAATCGGTGTTTCGACAAACCCACCGGCGTCACGCATCCAAACCGGGCGGCTGCCGGTCAGGGCCGCGCTGGCATCCGGTCCGGCATGCGGGAATTTCGGGTGATCGGCCTTTGGCACACTGCCCGTGGCCTGAAGCCGATAGGTCACCATCTGGATCGCATCGCCCTCTGCCACAAACCCATAAAGCCGTTGGTGATGGGCGAGAAAACTGTCTTTCAGGGCAACCAGAACTCTCTACCGTGATCTCTTCGGTCGGAAGATCGGTCGCGATTTCATAGTTCTGACCCGCATACCGCATATCCACCCGCAGCGTGACATTGCGGGCCTCTGGCGCGATTGCCTCGGCATTGAACCAGATCTCTGCCTGGGCGCGCAGCCCATCGAACACGCCACGCAACATGTCCGGCGTTGCATCGTCCAACAGCATGATCTGGGTGGCGGAATAATCTGTCCGTAAATCGGTCATCAACAGACCAAGGGCGCAAAGAACCCCCGGTGTCCGCGGGATCAGGATACGCGACATGCCCAATTCCCGGGCCAGTCGCGCCGCCTGAACCGGACCGGCGCCACCAAAGGCCACCATCGCATAATCACGTGGGTCGTGGCCCCGCTGGACCGAGATCAGGCGGATCGCCTTGGCCGTATTGGCCGTCACAATATCAAGAATGCCGTCCGCCGTTTCCATGACCCCCAGACCAAGCTGTTGCGCCAACCGTTCAATTGCGGCGACGGACAAGCCGCGATCAATGGGCATCTGCCCATTCAACAGCGCCGTCGGATTCTGGGTTTGCAGAACGACATTGGCATCCGTCACCGTGGGTTCCAATGTGCCCAGACCGTAACAGGCCGGTCCCGGATGGGCCCCGGCGCTGCGCGGTCCGACCTTCAACAGCCCGCCGTTGTCCACATAGGCAATCGAGCCGCCCCCGGCCCCAACCGTGTGGATATCAAGCATCGGGGTGTTCAGCGGATAGCCGTGCACCTCTGCTTCTGCCACCATCCGGCAACTGCCATCGGTCAGCAATGCAACATCCGAACTGGTCCCGCCCATGTCAAAAGTGATCAGATTGCCGATCCCGCTCATCTTTCCCAGGGCCTGCGCCGCGACAACCCCGGTTGACGGGCCGGACAGTACGGTGCGCACCGGCATTTCCGCAGCAATTTCGAACCCGGTGACCCCGCCGTTCGATTGGGTCAACTGCGGCGCGACATCAAGGCCGGCATCGGCCAGTTTGCCGCTCAACGCCCGCACATACCCCCGCATCACCGGGCCAAGATAGGCATTGACCACGGTGGTGGACAGGCGTTCGAATTCGCGAAATTCCGGCGCCACCTGCGACGACAGCGCCACAAAAGCGTCGGGGAATTCCTCTGCGATGATTTCTGCTGCGCGGCGTTCATGGGCGTCCGACAGAAACGAATAGAGGAAACAAACCGCAACCGCCTCGACCCCGGCGTCACGCAGATGACGCGCGGCTGTGCGCACCTCGTCTTCGGCCAGCGGGATTTCCACGCTGCCATCAATGCGCAGACGTTCCGAAACCCCGATGCGCAGATCACGGGACACCAATTCAACCGGTTTGTCCGCTTGCAGATCATATAGGTCGGGCCGCTTTTGCCGCCCAATGGCCAGCAAATCGCGAAAGCCCTTGGTGGTGACAAGGCCGGTCTTCACACCGCGATTCTGGATCAACGCATTTGTCGCCACGGTGGTGCCGTGACCAAAGAAAGACACATCGACAACATCCGCCCCGACCCGTTCGATCCCCGCGGCAAAGGCCTGCGCGATGCCGCGCGACGGATCATCCGGGGTTGAACTGACCTTCCAGATAGACAGGTCGCCCCTGTCATCGTCGATCAGGCACACATCCGTGAACGTTCCACCGGAATCGACCCCAATTCGCCACGCCATCGCACCACATCCCCTAAGTGTTTGCCCATGGGACTGGCATCACAAATCAGGTCAAAGCTGTCAAATTTAATCCTATAAATGGCATATGTTTTGCAATTAATTCCGATAATCGGAAATATAATCACCTTCCTGCCCACAAGAGACGCGCGCAAACAGCAAAAAACGCGCCAGACAACCGTCGCGGCGCGTTTCAAACTGTGTCATGTCGCGTTGGGTATTAACGTCTCAGATGCGCAGCAAGGGCTGCAACAGGCGCGGGATCAGGCTGTTGAATCGCAGCGGCGCATCGGTTGCCGCCAGACAGATACAGGGCGCACCCAGCTCTGCGACGGGCGTATGTTCCACCGTGTCATCCGCCACTTCCAGATCGCCAACGCCGAAACGCCCGGTCTCGTCGCGGAACGCG
Source organism: Phaeobacter sp. J2-8 (assembly GCF_022867865.1). Taxonomy (GTDB): domain Bacteria; phylum Pseudomonadota; class Alphaproteobacteria; order Rhodobacterales; family Rhodobacteraceae; genus Marinovum. The sequence goes on from NZ_JALIEC010000002.1 coordinate 255,236, forward strand.
CCCTGCAACACCAGCGTCAATTCTATTCCGTTGTGGCCATGATCGGGCACAGCGCGGCCGGGGGCGATGTACAGCAACCGCACGCTGCCCGCCGCATCGGCATGCAAAAGCGTCTGCCGCACCCCGCCGCCAACCGATTTCCAGCGTGGCGGCTGGCCTTTCAACGCCTGCATGACCGGACCGGGAAACACACCCGACCGCCCATAGGTCACCTCGGGCTCTTGCTTTGGGGCATCGTCCAGCTGCGCAAACAACGCGTCTTTCATCCTGGCCGACACGGCCTGTTCAGGGTGCTGTTCCAGCAGCGCCCCGCCGACGGCCTCATGCGCGCCCAAAGCGGAACGGCAATCGTCACACATGGAAACATGCGCAGCAACCAACAGGGCAAAGGAATGCTCAAGCGTTCCCGCCGCATAGGCCATCAACATCGGCTCGGGGATATGGTGATGTATCTGCGACATCTATCGCAATCCTTTTAAATCATGGCGCAACCGTTCAAGACCCAGCCGGATGCGGGATTTGACGGTTCCCAGCGCAAGGCCGGTCTGGTCGCTGATTTCCTTGTGGGTCAGATCACCCAGATAGGCCTTTTGGATCAGGTCGCGCTGGGCGGGCTTCAGCCGGTCAAGGGCCTGTTTCAACTGCCCTGCCTCCTGCTCCATCGCCACGATCTGGCCTGCGTCGTCTTCGACCTCGTCGGCGATCTTGATCTCCTCGGGCACGGGGCGGTTTTCCTTGCGCACCAGATCAATGCGCCGGTTGCGGGCGATCTGGAAAATCCAGGCCGACACCTGGGCGCGATGCGGATCGAACTGCTCCGCCTTGCGCCAAACTGTCAGCAAGACCTCCTGCGCGACATCCTCGGCGGCGCCGCTGCCCAGACCGGACCGCATGGCGACCCCTTTCAGACGCGGCGCAAAATAGTCGAACAACTGCCCAAAGGCCGCCCTGTCGCGCTTGTCGCGCACGGCCAACATCAACACAGTCAGATCAGAGAATGACGGCTCTGGCGGTTTCGGCACGCGGGTCTGTTCCCTGTTTGCACCGATTTGCAAGCCTTGCGCAGGCGGGCAAAGACGTCGGTTTGGTAAAAGCGTGGACGTTGCTGTGTCATTCATAGCCTGATTACGTGCCACAAGAAAAGTTGGATCATTTTTGATCTGAAAGTTTTTTCATGCCGTATCGTAATCAAAGAAACAGGAGCGCCCATGTCATTTGATGCCCACCCCATTTGCCCGCAGCGCATCGCCGTGATCGGCGGCGGAATTTCCGGTCTTGCTGCGGCCTATCGTTTGGCGCCCCACCACACCGTCACATTGTACGAAGCCGCGCCGGCCCTTGGTGGGCATGCCCGCACCGTCATGGCGGGCCGCAACGGCGATCAGCCGGTCGATACCGGGTTCATCGTGTTCAACTATGCCAATTATCCCCACCTGACGCGGATGTTCATGGAGCTCGATGTGCCGGTCAAGCCAAGCGATATGAGCTTTGGCGCCAGCGTCGACAATGGCCGCGTCGAATATGCGCTGCGCAATTTGGCGGGTTTGCTGGGCCAGAAACGCAATCTGATGCGGCCCGGATTCCTGCGCATGGTGCGCGACATCGCGAAGTTCAACGCCAAGGCCGAGGCCGCCGCAGCGGACGACGCAATGACGGTGGCGGACCTGATTGACGATCTGCAACTGGGATCGTGGTTCAGGCAGTATTATCTTCTGCCGATCTGCGGTGCCATCTGGTCGACCCCGCCCGAGGAAATCGCCGGTTTTCCGGCGCGCACGCTGGTGCAGTTTTTTCGCAATCATGCCCTGCTCAGCGCCGGCGGCCAGCACCAATGGTGGACCGTTGATGGCGGCAGCATCGAGTACGTGCGCCGCTTGGAACATCATCTGCGCGGGCGCGGCGTGGCCATTCGGACCGCAACGCCTGTGGCTTCGGTCACGCGCGACGGTTCAAAGAATGTGGTCCATGTCGCCGGGCGGCCATCCGAAACCTTTGATCAGGTGATCTTTGCCTGCCATTCCGATCAGGCGCTTCGGCTGCTGGCACAGCCCACGGCACAGGAAACCGCAATCCTGTCGGCCATCCGGTATCAGGACAATCATGCGGTGTTGCATTGCGATCCGCGCCTGATGCCTCAGCGCCGGGCGTGTTGGTCCAGCTGGGTCTACAATGCCGACAGCACGCAAAAGACCACGGCCATGGGCGTGACTTATTGGATGAACCGGTTGCAGGGCATTCCCGACGACGACCCGATGTTCGTGACCCTGAACCCGGTGCGCGCCGTGGCTGAGGACAAGATTTACGACAGCACGGTTTTCCGCCATCCGGTATTTGACCGCGCCGCGATCCGGGCGCAATCTGCGCTGCGCGATTTGCAGGGCAGCAACAACACATGGTTTGCCGGCGCCTATACCCGGCATGGATTTCACGAAGACGGATTTGCCAGCGCGGTCCGTATTGCCCGCCTGATGGACCGGCAAATCGCATGACCCACGCGCCAGAGCATATTGCCGCCACAACCAGCCATGCCCGGCGCGGCGGGACCGGACATGCGTTTCGCTATGGCGTCGACTACGTGCTGATTGACCCGTTGGCGCGCACAGGCCCCGCCCTGTTTTCGCGCAACCGCTTCAACCTGACCTCGGTACATGACCGCAACCATGGCGGCGCGCCCGGTCAGGGCACCGGCGTCACCTGGGCCCAAGCGATATTCACAGAGCGCGGCCTGCGCGACATCGACATATTTCTCCTGACCCAGCCCCGGGTTCTTGGCTATGTCTTCAACCCCGTCAGCTTTTGGCTGGCGATGAAGGGGGACCAGCTGTGTGCCGTGATTGCCGAGGTGAACAACACCTATGGCGACCGGCACAGCTATTTTTGCGCCAACCCGGATCTGTCGCCGATTGGTCCGAATGACCGGATCACAATCAACAAACAGATGCATGTGTCCCCGTTCCAGGAGGTTGCCGGCGATTATGCGTTTCATTTTCAGATCCTACCGGAGCGTATCGCGATCCGCATTGATTTTCGCAATGGTGAGGGTGGTCTTGTCGCCACGTTGACCGGACCACGCGCACCGTTGACCAATGTTTCGATCCTGACCGCCCTGATCCGCCGCCCCATCGGGGCGCTGCGCACGATAGCATTGATCTATTGGCAGGCCCTACGCCTGAAACTGAAAGGCGCGGGTTTCCGCGCCCGTCCCACGCCCCCCAAACACGAGGTAAGCTGATGCTGTTTTTGACCAAAAAAGTGAAACGCGATTTTCTGGACAGTTGTCAGGGCATCCACTCTGGCAGTCTTCGGTTGCGGACACCAGAAGGCGAGATTTATGATTTTGGCAACGGCGGCGTCCAGGCGGAATTGCAATTGCATGACTGGTCGGTGGTGACGGCCGTGGCCACACGCGGCGATGTCGGTCTGGGGGAAACCTATGTCGCGGGCCTGTGGGACAGCCCGTCGATTGTCGATCTCAGCACCGTGGCGCTGCACAATTTCGACCATCTCGACACTTATGTGTATGGAAATTTCTGGAACCGGCTGAAAATGCGTCTGGTCGATCAGGTGCTGCGCGCAAATTCACGGCAAGGATCGTCGCGCAACATTCGCGCCCATTACGATGTCGGCAATGAATTCTACCAACTGTGGCTTGACCCCAGCATGACCTATTCCTCGGCATTGTTTCAGGCGGACGACGGCGATCTGTTGCGCGGACAAAATCGCAAATATGACCGCATTCTGGATCGGTTGACTGCGGGTGAACGGGTGATGGAAATCGGCTGTGGCTGGGGCGGTTTTGCGGAACGCGCCGCTGATGCGGGGCGCCATGTGACCGGGCTGACGATTTCGCCCAGTCAGAAAGGCTATGCAGATGCCCGGCTTGACGGGCGCGGCGAGATCCGGTTGCAGGACTATCGCGACTGCGACGGCACATTCGACAATATCGTGTCCATCGAAATGGTCGAAGCCGTCGGACAGCGGTACTGGCCGACCTATTTTGCCACGCTCAAGAACCGGCTGGCCGAGGGCGGTCGCGCGGTTGTCCAGGCGATCACGGTGCAGGACGCCAATTTCGAAACCTACCGCACCAGTTCGGATTTCATCCGCCAGCATACCTTCCCCGGTGGATTGCTGTTGTCGGATGCCATGATCGCCGATCAGGCCCGCAAGGCCGGTCTGGTGGTGCGCGACAATTTTGCCTTTGGTCAGGATTATGCCCGCACCTGTGCGATCTGGTCGGAACAATTACAGGCGCAAGAGGCACGTATCCGCAAGCTGGGGCATGGCGATGCCTTCCTGCGCACCTGGCGCTATTATCTCGACATTTGTACCGCCACCTTTGCCACGGGGCGCACGGATGTTGTGCAGGTCGAATTGGCCCACGCATGACCAGCCTTGCAGGCAAGACCTATTGGATCATTGGCGCGAGCGAGGGGTTGGGGCGCGCTCTGGCGGAGGCGCTGGACCGGGCCGGGGTTCGGTTGGTTCTGTCTGCGCGCAATGGCGACCGGTTGGCGACGCTTGCCGCCGGCCTGCGCCACGCCATCCCGCAAGAATTGGACGTGACAGATCCCGACGCCGTTGCCGCGGCGGTGGCCAAGGTCGGCCCAATCGACGGTGTGATTTACTGCGCCGGGCAATACACCCCGCTAAAGGCCCGGAACTGGGATGCGGCGGCAGTCGCGGCAATGTGCGAGGTCAATTTCATGGGGGCGGTGCGCGTGTTGGGGCATATTGCGCCGCAGTTTGCCCAAGCCAACCGGGGCCATATCGTGCTGATTGGATCGCTGGCCGGTTTTCGCGGCCTGCCCGGTGCAATTGGCTATGGTGCCAGCAAAGCCGCATTGATGCATCTGGGCGAAAACCTCTACGCCGATCTGCGCGACACCGAGGTCAAGGTCCAGGTGGTCAATCCGGGGTTCATCAAAACCCGCCTGAGTGACAAGAATGATTTCGATATGCCCTTTATCCAAACGCCCGAGGTCGCAGCCGAACAGGTTCTGGCAGCGATGCGTGGCAGGCGGTTTTCAACCAGCTTTCCGGCGCCGTTTTCCTGGCTTTTCCGCTTTGGTCGGCTGTTGCCGCCTGCCCTGTTCTATCGCATTTTTCGCTGAACACGCCCGTCACCACGGCACCGGCTGGCCCGCCCAGTCAAGAAACTGACCTGTCTGCGCCACACCCAAGGCGTCGGTGACGTTGATCAGGCGCGCGGCCGCCTGGGCCGGTGTCACGCAATCATGATTGCGGTAGTTGCGGGTGAACGCGGTGGCAACCGTGCCCGGATGCAAGGCGACGCAAATCGCCTGCCGATGGCTTCGCGCCACTTCGATGGCGGCGGTGTGGATCAATTGGTTCAACGCCGCCTTGGACGCGCGATAGGAATACCAGCCGCCAAGCCGGTTGTCGCCAATGGACCCGACCCGCGCCGACAGCGCCGCAAAGACCACCCGCCGATCGCGCGGCATCAGACGCAGCGCATTTTTCAGCACCAGCAGCGGGCCAGTGGCGTTCAGCGCAAATTGTGCCGCGATCGCCCCCGGATCAAGCGATTTCAACGTCTTTTCCGGCCCTCGTGCATCGCCGGACAAGGCCCCCGTTGCGACGATGATCCTGTCGTAACTGCCATGCAATTGGCCCATCACCTGCATGACACTTTCTGCGTCAGTAAGATCCAGCCCATCGGCGCTGCGCGACAATGATGTGACGTCTTCACCACGCGTTTGCAGATGGGTCACCAATGCCCCGCCGATGCCGCCGGATGCCCCGACAATCAATGTTCTGGTCATCGCGGGGACCTCAGTTCAAGACCAGAATGGCGCCGTTCAATGCCGTCGCAAAGCCGACCCAAATCGCATAGGGCGCAAACAACAGGGCAGACAGCCGATCCCGCCGCCATGACATCAGGATAAAGGCTAGGATGGTCACCAGAAGAAACAGAATGATCCCAAGGGCCAGATCAATCCGTTGCAAGGCAAAGAAGGCTGGTGACCAGAGGAAGTTTGCCAGCATTTGCACGAACCACAGCTTCATCGCCGCCCCGGCCCGATCGCGCCGCCATGTCCGCCAACCAGCGACCGCTATGGCCACATAAAGTCCGGTCCAGACCGGCCCGAAAACCCAGTTTGGCGGGTTGAACGATGGTTTGATCAGACCCTCATACCACTCTCCCGGCAGGGTCGCGATGCCAATGGCCGACCCGGCACCGACAACCAGCAACAGGAACAGCACAAGCAGGCCAATGGCCCGCAGATTGATCCGCCCATCGGGTGTTTGCGCGCCGGCATCCCGGTCAGATTTGGTCTGGACGTCATCAGATTTGGCAACTTCTGGGGTCATGGTGTGATACACTTTCATCGTAACCGGGGGCTATTGTGAACGCGTCCCGGACCATTGGGTTTTCCGCGACACGGGGCGCAGTCACAGGGCACAGGGCACAGGGCACAGAAACAGGCAAACCCTAGGTGATGGCCCGCGTCAGCGTCACCCCGGCCCAGGCCGAAAACCCGGTCAACACTGCACCCCAGGTCACATCAGCAACAACCATTTTCACCGACCAATCACGCAAGGTGGCGTAGTTGGTGAATTCATAGGTGCCATAGGCCATCGCCCCCAGCACCGCGCCACCGACCAACGCATTGATGTGCACCCCATTGCGCAGCGCAGGCCAAGACACGAACCACAACACACCCGCGACATAAAACAGATAAAACACGATTGCCGGACGCAGCCGGATGTCATCCAAAAGCCAATCCCCGATATGCTGTTCAAACAGCGGCTTCATGACGGTTTTCAGCATCACCGCATCAAGCAACAGAAACACTGTGGCTGTGCTGAGGTAGAGGAGGACAAGCTGCATCTCGATAAGCTCCGATCTGTGTTGACCTTAATACGGTGCAGGATCGGATATAGATCAAATATTCCGTTGGCTATCGTTCACAAACGCCAACCGGGGGCCGGATCAACACGGCCACCACAATTGGTGTTTACCGATGTGCCAACAACCGGAACGCAAGAAAAATTCATTTTACGTCAGAGACATAAAGCGCGCCCGGAATTGCGAATACCGGGCGCGGATCGCCGGGGATGCCCGGCTTTTTCTGGATCATGTCACAAACCGCGTGGCATGATAGCGGTTGCCATCAGGCCGACACAGGCTTGTTTCAGAAACCTTCGAGGGTGATTTTACCTTTGGCCTTGCCGCTTTCGATCAATGCATGCGCCCGCTTCAGGTTTTCGGCGTTGATCGTGCCAAAACTTTCGGTCGCGGTCGAACGGACCTTCCCGGCATCAATCAAACCCGCCACGGTTTCCAGGATCTCGCCCTGACGTGCGATGTCGTCTGTGGTGAACAACGACCGGGTGAACATCAGCTCCCAATGGATCGACACTGCCTTGCCCTTGAACGGCATGATGTCAAAGCTTTGGGGATCATCAATCAGCCCGAACCGGCCCTGCGGCGCGATGAATTCGGCGATTTGCGGCACATAAGTGTCGGAATAATTGGTCGAAAACACAAACGCCGGTGCGCCGATACCCAGCGCGGCGATCTGCTCTGGCAAGGGTTTGGAATGGTCGACAACGTGATGTGCGCCCAGCTCCTTGACCCAGGCTTGGGTTTCCGGGCGGGATGCGGTGGCGATGATCGTCAGGTCCGTCTGCTGCCGCAACAGTTGAATCGCAATCGAGCCAACGCCGCCCGCGCCGCCGATGATGACAATGGCATTGGCCGCGCCCGGCACCGGATCGGTGACTTTCAGGCGGTCAAAAATCATCTCTTGCGCGGTCAATGTCGTCAACGGCAAGGCCGCCGCCGCCGATGTGTCGATGGATTTCGGCGCATGGGCGGCGATGCGGGCGTCCACCAGATGATATTCGGAATTGGTGCCCGGACGGTTGATCGCGCCCGCGTACCAGACCTTGTCACCAATCTGGAACTGCGTGACCTCGTCGCCGATTTCGACAACCTCGCCCACCGCATCCCAGCCCAGGATCGCCGGTGCGTCCCCCTCGGCGGGGCGGTTCAGGCGCACTTTGGTGTCGACAGGATTGACCGACACGGCCGCAACCTTGACCAGAATGTCGTGACCTGCCGCCGTGGGTTTTGCAACCTCCAGGTCGATCAGGGCATCCGCGCGATCAATGGCGCCGTTTGTGGTATAGCCGATGGCTTTCATTTCATGTCTCCAATTTTGGGGGGCTGTGCGGCGCCGTCACGGCTGCCGCGAAATAGGTGAAAATGTACGAAGGGCGCTGTCACGATGACATGCGTCTGGGGGACGTGGTTGTTACTTGCGCAAGACCCGCCGCAACCAACCAGCCAGATCAACAGCCGCTGCCGCCGAACCGCTGTTGCGGATACCGGTCAGATCATGCGGCGACAGCGCCGTCACGGGGCGTTTTGTACCCTGCGATTGGGCCGCCGCATTGATGGGATGCAGAGCTTTGATCTTTTTCATGGCTTTATCTCCGGTGGTTCGTGGTCTCGGGGGGCAAATGCGTCAGCGTCGCTCAGGCGATCTGCGACATTTCATTGACGGTAAAATCGGCAATGGCGCCGTCTGTCGCGGCCATAAAGGCCGCCAGATGCGGGGCGGTCTTATGCGCCTGCCAAACCTCGCGGCTCTCCCAAACCTCAAAGACCATGAAATACGAAAGGTCCGCGTGATCCTGATACAGATCATAGGTGATGCAGCCCTGTTCAGTGCGGGTGAGCGGGATCAGCGTCAGCAGTTCGTCTTTCACCAGCTCGGCCTTGTCGGCCTTGGCGCGGATATGGGCGACAAGTGAAAGATTGGGCATCTCGGTGATCCTTTGAATTTCCGGTGTGTTGATGCGCATATACGGCGCGGGTAAATTCGGATAAACGGGCAAAATTCGAAATGATAATTCGGAAATCCCGTATAATGCTGATCGACAATATCCGCCTGTTCCTGACCATTTCCGAGAAAGGCAGCCTTGTGGCCGCCGCGCGCGAGGCCGGGCTTTCGGCCACCACGGTTTCGGAACGATTGGCCGCGCTTGAGGCGCATTATGGCGTTGTGCTGTTCAACCGCACGACGCGATCCCTGAGCCTGACCGACGAAGGGCGCACATTGCTTAACGGGGCCAAGGTCGTGTTGGCAGAGCTTGAAGATCTTGAAACGCGCATCCGGCTTGGGGCGGACACGCTGTCCGGTCCGATCAGGATCAGCGCCCCCATCGACATCGGCCGCAGCATTCTGTCAAAAGTGATCTCGTCCTTCACCGCGCAACATCCGGCGATTTCAATCGAATTGTCGCTGTCCGATGGCTATGTGGATATTGTTGGTCAGGGTTTTGATCTGGCCATTCGGTTTGGCACGGTGACGGACAGCAGCCTGCGCACGCGCAGTCTTGGCCGGTTTCGTCGGATCGTTTGTGCAGCGCCGTCTTATATCGCGCAATATGGTGCGCCCCAAACCCCCGCCGACCTTGCGCAACACAATTGCATGGTCATGCGTTTTGGCACGACGCTGGACAATGTCTGGCGCTTTGGAACGGACAACAAGACCCGGCAAACCGTCACCGTGCGCGGCAACAAGATCGTCAACGACGGATCGCTTGTGCGGCAATGGGCGCTTGAGGGGCATGGCATCATTTTGAAATCGGAACTCGATGTGCAGCCAGACCTGACATCAGGTCGGCTGATCGCATTGCTTCAGGATCATTCCTGCCCGGCGAATCCGCTTCAGATGATGTTTCCGCCCGGACGCGCGCAACCAAGGCGGGTCCGGGCGCTGGCTGATGCCTTGGGCGAGGCGATGTCAGCACGGGCGCAACAATAAGAGCCTGATCAACCGGGATACCGCGCCGCATTTTTGCTGAAACCGGCGGCGCGGCACACAGATCTATTCAGCAGCAACCGTTTGCCGGATGGGCGCGCCCAGACGCCCGGACAGGCGCACAAGGACAACCCCGACCGCGACAACAGCGGCGGCAATATAGGGCGCTGCGGCAAGGCCGATACCCTCAACCACAAGCCCGCCTGCCCATGCGCCCCCGGCGATGCCGAGGTTGAACGCACCGATGTTCAGGCCGGAGGCCACATCCACCGCGCCGGGCGAAACCTCGCGTGCGATTTGCACGACGTAGGATTGCAGCGGCGGCACATTGGCAAAGGCAAAACCGCCCCAGAAGGCCGCAACCGCGATGGCTGCAATCGGGTGTGTAAGGAAGGCACCAAGTGCGACCAGTGATATCGCAAGGCCAGCAAAGATCACCGTCAGGGACGCTACTGCACCGATACGGTCAGCCAGTTTGCCGCCGGCGATATTCCCCACGGCGACAGATGCACCGTAGAGCAATAGCACAAGACTAACCGCGCCAGCAGACAGGCCAGTGACTTCATTCAGCATCGGCGCCAGGAAGGTGAAGGCGATGAAGTTGCCGCCATAGCCGACAGCCGTGATCAGATAGACCAGCAGAAGGCGCGGCGAAGTCAGCACCTGCAACTGTGCCTTGATCCCTGCCGAGGCGGTCTTGGTCAGATTGGCGGGCACCAAAATGGCAGAAGCGACAAAGCCGATCACACCCAACGCGACAACGCCAAGGAAGGTCGACTGCCAGCCAAAGTTCTGGCCAATGAAGGTCCCCAACGGCACCCCCGTCACCAGCGCGACGGTCAGACCAAGGAACACCAGCGCAATGGCCGAGCTTTCCTTTTCAGGTTCCACAAGATCGGTGGCAATGGTCGACGCGATGGCGAAGAACACACCGTGCGCCAGACCAGTAATGAAACGCGCAGCGACAAGGCTGCCGTAATCCGGCGCAAAGGCGGCGTAGGCATTGCCGAGCGTGAACAGCGCCAGCAAGAGCAGCAGGAGCGTTTTGCGCGGCACACGGTCAGCCATGGCGGTCAGCACCGGCGCACCGATGGTCACGCCAAGCGCATAGAGGCTGACAAGCAGACCAGCCGAGGGGATAGAAACGCCGAGATCGGCGGCGATGGTGGGCAACAGGCCGACGATAACGAACTCTGTCGTTCCAACGGCAAAAGCGCTGATGGTCAGCGCCCAAAGGGCAAGTGGCATCGGGTTTCTCCAATAAATTTGATGTCGACGCCACATATGCATGCCGTTATCTATTGCGGGAACGGACAAGTTTGGAATGGATCATTGCAGAAACTGCACGAATTGCTGCGCATGGGGGATTTGGCCGCCTTTGTCGGGATCGTCGATGATGGCGGTTTTGCGGAATCCGCGCGGCGGCGTGGCGTGTCGGCCTCGACGCTCAGCCGGTCGGTCACGCGGCTGGAGGAGCAGTTGAAAGTCACATTGCTCCGCCGCACCACACGATCCATCGAGATCACCCCCGAAGGCGCCGCTGTTCTGGCCGAAGCGCGCGAAATTCTGGACCGCAGCGAAGCCCTGCAGGAGATCGCAACCAGCGGACAGGCCCCCGCCGGGCCACTGCGGGTGAACGCGCCGGTTCCTTACGTCCTGCATGTTCTCGCCCCGCATCTTGCCGAATTTCATGCGACATACCCGGGTATTCAGCTGTCGATTGATATGACGGATACGCTGGTTGACCTAATCGGCAGTCATGCGGATGTCGCCATTCGTCTGGGCCGCCTGGGAGATAGCCAGATGTTGCATCGCCCGTTGGGGCAGACGGCCTGGAAATTGGTGGCGACCCCGGAATATCTTGATCGCCATGGCTGGCCAGAGCGGCCTGCTGACCTTGGGCGGCTGGAACAAGTCCGCTTTGCCATGCCGGATCATATCAATACGCTGCGCTTTGCCGGTCACCCCGACCCGGTGGCCGTGCCCACCGCGCTGACCGCGAGCAATGGCGAAGCGGTGCGGCAATTGGTTTTGGGCGGGCTGGGCATCGCACGGTTTTCCGACTTCATGATCGCCGAAGACATGCGCGCGGCCGTCTGGTGGAACTTCTGCCCGGTCAATTGGAAGCAGAACCGCTGGAAATCTCTGCGCTCTACCTCACCCGCGTGTCGGGGCTGCGCCGGCTTGGGGTGTTTCTGGATTGGCTAGCAACGTTGATGGATTGACGGGCTGCGCCTTGTGGCACGCGCATTTGGTTCATGTCATGGGCCATGAAATCATCGACGATAAAGCGCATCATCAGAGAAAGCGGGCCGGTCGTGACAGACGCAAACCCCTCTGTAGCGACAGATGGCCGGACCTATGCCGCGCCCTTCCAAACCACCGGATTTACGTACACGATGCCGTCGCCGACGCTGACCATCACGTCACCATCCTGAATATTGACCTGAAGCTGCATCGTGCGGCTTGCCAAATTGGCCAAAGCGGCGGTGTCGCCCTCGGGGAGGTTGATCACCTGAAGATTGTCAAACCGGGTGGTGCTGTTTTTGATCTTGTCCCACCAGACATCCGCCGTCCGACCGCCATAGGGATAGACAACCACCCTGCCCGCCTTGCCACAGGATTGGCGCATCACCTTTTCGCTGGGCAGCCCCAGCGCCACCCAAACATCAAGCTCGCCGCTCAGGCTTTTTTGCCAGATGTCCGGCTCGTCATCGGTGGACAGCCCCTTGGTCATTTCCAGATGCTCATGGGCATTCAACGCAAAGGCCACAAGGCGCACCATCAACCGTTCATCGGTTTCCGACGGATGTTTGGCCACGGTAAGCTTGTGGGTTTCGTAATAATGCCGATCCATGTCAGAGACCGAGAGTTCAACTTTGTAAATGGTAGCTTTTTGCGCCATGATTTGTCCCAAATCTCCAAGGATTGGGATGCCTACTCTGTCCGGGGGGCTTTTAAAAGCCGATTGGATGCCGGCATGACCGCGCCGGGCATACAACCGCTGTGGCACCGACGCGCAAGCATGCCAGAGCCATCGAATAACGCCTTATATCAAGGCCTTTGAGGTGATCACATCCCAGAGCCGGACAAGGAAATTATGCTCTTCCATCACCGAATTCCAGATCACGATTTGTCTTTGCCGCGTCTCACAGCTTCCGCCTTCGCGCAGGTCGCCGGGATGATAGACAACGTTGCCAAAGGCATCGCAAATGTCGGCGGCGGCGGGTTTGCCGTCATACCAGAAATCCCACTCAACCGGTGACAAATGCGCACGCGCCGCGCCGGGGGCCGCCATATAGGCGCCGTTCCGGGCCATGATCGCGCCTGCCGGACCGGACAGCCACCAGTTCAGATAGGCATAGGCCAGCTCTTCGGTACGTGGGTCCAGACTTTGCGACAGGGCCATGCCACCGCACCAGCCGCGATAGCCTTCGGCCGGGGCGCACATCCGAATGGGCATGCCCCTGGCCTTTTGTGACAGATAGTTCGACCACCACATCGTCGACAGTTTTGCAGACCGGCAGGCGCTGGGGGTCGTGTCGGTCCAGAACCCGGCGAAATGACCGGACAGTTGATATTGCTTCACCAACCGGATGAAACTGCCGATTTCACTCAGGCTCAGATTTCCGGGGTTTTCACATTGAAATTCGCCGCGGGCGCGCAAGGCCAGCAAAAGATCGGGCACGCCGATGGCGGCGTCGGCCTGAATGGCGACCCGCCCGCGCCAGTCTTCGGACAGAAGATCGCCCCAACTGGTGGGGTCAGGGGCAGAGCTGTCGCCGATAATGGCAAAACTGTCGGCGTTATAGACCGTCGGCAGCATGGAAATCCGCCCGGTGTCTTCGCATCCCAATTCGCCGCTTTCCTGCACAAACAGCCGATCCAGCGGAGAGCCGCTGAGAACGCCGCCGTTCAGATTGTCCTTGTTTTCACCGGGACGCAGCACCGGCCAGTTGCGCACCTGATCCCAGCAATTGATGCGGGATACATCAATCGGGCGCAGCGATCTTGCCGGCCAAATCAGATCAAGATCGTGAAACCATTGGTCGTATATGTCGAAACTGTCCGGCGCCAGCACGCCACGGCGCTGGGCCTCGATCCCGTCCAGCGCGATGAAATCAAGCCGGATTCCCAAATCGGCCTCGGCCGAGGCCAGAATTGTGTCAATCAGCGTCACGCCCGTGCCCAGCACGCGCAGCACTGGCGGGTTGATGTGCAAGGACGGCGATTTCAAGTGATCCGGCAATGTGCGCTCTGCCCGTCAGACTGTTTTTACGTTCAAGAACGCCTCGAAAGAGGCGCGCAGCCGCGCCATGTCGAGGTCACGCGCAATGAATACGAGATGGGAGCTTTGATCGGAAGCGATTGCACTGTCAAGGTGACGCGGGTGGTGCAGCGTATGCCCGACACCATCAATCAGGACAAAACCGGTGTCCGTTTTCAACAGGCATTTGACCCGCAGCAGATTGGCCCCATGCCGGTGGATCAGCGCCGACAGCCAGACCACGAACCTGGTCCAGTCCAATGATGTCTGAAACGTCAGGCCAAGGGTCGCGGCCCCGGTGCCATCGCGATGGGCCGACCCGGCAGCCCACGACGCGCCCGGATCAATGGATCCGCCGCCGGCAATATCCGCAAAGGTCGGGTTTTCCCGCGCATCCAGCAGCTGTGCCGCCGGATTGATCAGCGCCAGCCGCAGCCCCAGATCCTGTAACCGGGTCTGTGGGACCAGATCGGTTTTCGACAGCAAAATCGTGCTGGCCGCCGCCACCTGGGCAACCCATTCCGGCTGTTTGGCATGCAGGGACGCACCGTTCAGCGCATCGGCAACAGTCACGACATCCTGCAACACCACCTGATTGTGCAGGACCGGATCAAACGTCAGCGTCGACAGGATCTGCGAAGGATCGGCCAGCCCGGTCGTTTCGATCACGATCCGGTCGAACTGAGGGATCTCGCCGCTGCGCGCCTGTGCAATCAGGGTCAGGATGGCGTCTTTTAATTCGCCCCGGATCTGACAGCAGACACAGCCGGAATTCAGCAACACCGTGTCCGGCGCGATCGTGCCCACCAGCAAATGATCAATCCCGACCGCGCCGAATTCATTCACCAGAACCGCCACCCGATCTGCGGTTTCATCCCGGAGCGCACGTGACAGCCAGGTTGTCTTGCCCGCGCCCAGAAACCCGGTCAACAACGTGATTGGAACAGGGGGCCGATAGGTCATGAAACCGCGCTCCTGTCCGGGAAATTCGCCTCATCCAAAGGATCAAAGCCGCCGCCGAACTCTTTTTCAAGCGCGGCCCATACCTCGGTCACGTTGCTGACGATGGCCTGCTGGCCGGTCATGCTGCGCAGGACATAGCTTTGCCCCTGCCAATCCGACAACTGAATGCGCCTGCGGTCCAGCATCCGGTTCACCGCCGCAATTCGGTTGGCACGGTCCCCGGCGTCGCTGCACCGGATCCGCCGAAGCCGCTGTGTCCAGCCCGGCGGCGCTCCAATGATCATCCGTGCCAAAAATTCCGCATAATCCGCACATTGTTGTTCTGCCCCTTGTGCAGGCATTGGCGGGACATGATGGCCCCACCTGCCCGATTTGATTACCCCTTGCGCGGCGCGCGAGCGTTATAATCGTCGGCGATTTCGTCGAATGTGGCCCAACGCACCCCTTCATGGCTGTTGATGTATTCGATCAACCGCTCATGCATCATCAAGACCTGCGGCCAGGCCAGACACGTCGGGGTGAATGGTCATGGTGAACACCGCATAATCGTTTTCGCGGTAGACATAGTCGAACTGGTCTTTCCACATCTGCTCGATGTCGCGCGGATTGACGAAACCGTGGCTGTTGGGCGATTTCTTGACGAACATCATCGGTGGCAGATCGTCGAGATACCAATTGGCCGGGATTTCGATCAGATCGGTTTCTTCGCCCCGCACCAGCGGCTTCATCCAGGCATCGGGATGCTGGGTATAGTCGATCTTGGTCCAGCTGTCGCCGACCCGCACCCGGTAGGGATGGAAATCATTATGCATCAGCGAATGGTCGTATTTGATCCCACGTTCCAGCAGCAACTCGTTGGTGACATTCGAAAATTCCCACCACGGCGCGACATAGCCGGTCGGGCGCTTGCCACTCAGGGCGGTGGCCAGTTCGATTGATTTGTCGAGAATGGCCATCTCCTGTTCGCGGGTCATCGCGATGGGATTTTCGTGGGAATAGCCGTGAATGCCGATTTCATGGCCGGCCTTGGCCACGGCGGCCATTTCATCGGGGAAGGTTTCCACCGAATGCCCGGGAATGAACCACGTGGTCCGCAGATCATATTTCTCGAACAGTTTCAGAAGCCGAAGCGAGCCGACCTCTCCTGCGAACATGCCGCGCGAAATGTCGTCGGGCGAATCTTCGCCGCCATAAGATCCAAGCCATCCCGCGACGGCATCCACGTCCACGCCATAAGCGACCAGAATTTCCTTAGTCATAACTTTCTCCCTGTGAGATGAAGGTTGCATTGGTAAGTTCGGAAACGATGCGGCCGGTCTGCGCCAGCAGATGATCATCGTTGCCAGAGGCCGCCGAAAGCAGGATGGAACCCTGCACGCGGCCGCCGTTTTCGCGCAGCGGCAGCGCCAGACCGGGCCAGTCCAGAAGGCTGCCGATCATCGTGGCCCCCAGCAATCTGGAATTGAGATCCTGCGCCGCGTCGAGATTGTCCTGATAGTCAGAAAGCGCATGGCGCAGCGACGGGACCGTTGGAAAGGCAATCAGCCTTTCGCCAATCTCGGCCTGTGCGTCCCGGACCAGCTGCGCCCGTGTGCGCAGGTAGCTTGCATATTGCGCATCACTCAGAACCGGCGCCTGTTCGAGCCGCGTTCGGATCATCGGGTCAATCGCAGCGGCCTGATCACTGGCCAACAGATCCGCATATTTTCGCCGCGCCTCGATCGCCACCAGATGGCCTTGGGCTGTGGTCAGCGCGCGCAGGTCGTCGACGGATTTCAGGCGCGCCGATTTGATGACCCAACCCGCAGCGGACAGATACACCAGGGCCGCATCATAGGCCCGGGCAACCTCTTCGCCCCAGACAGGGCCAAGGCTGTCCGACAGATCCCAAATCTCTGCCTTTTCCTTGCGGCCACCCCGAGGGGCGGCTGTGGTCAAAACCCCATCCGCCGCCCGCAGCACATCGAAGGAATGCGACAGCGTCCCCAGTGTATCAAGTGTCCGGGACAACGGATGCACGCCGGTTTTGTCATAGCGGGCCGCACTGGGCCGAAAGCCGAAAATGCCATTCAGCGCCGCAGGAAGGCGAATGGAGCCCGAGGTATCCGTGCCGACCCCCAGATCCGCAAGATTGTGCGCCACCAGCACCGCCGCACCAGAGCTGGAGCCACCGGGCACCAGAGGCACGTCAGTCGACAAAGCCGACGGCGGTGTGCCGAAATGCGGGTTGAGACCCAATCCAGAAAAGGCAAATTCCGACAGGCCTGTGCGGGCAAGGGACACCGCCCCCGCCGCCTCAATCCGGGCAACGCAATGCGCGTCATGGCGTGCTGGCGAGGCGGATTTTCGCAAGCCAGATCCGCAGGTTGTCACCTCATCCGCCTGGTCGATGATGTCTTTCCACACCACATGCGCGCCGTCCAGCGGCCCCGGCGGCTGGCCTTTTGTCATCCGGGCGTCGACCTGTGCGGCAAGCTTCATTGCGCGGTCCGCTGTGATTGCCGTGCAGGCCCCGCACCCGGTCCAGCCTTCAAGCGCCGCCAAACCCGCCGCCGCCCTGTCCGTCGCCGGACGCCAGTCCGCCCCAGCCCCTGCCACTGCCCCGGACAGTTGGTGTTCACAATTCAATGTCATGATGTCCCCCTGTGGCGGGTGCGATGTGCACCCGCCTGGATGCGTGACCGGGATTACAGGTCTTCGCGCGCGATGGCGTCGTCGGGAATGTCAGCCGTCTTGACCCGCTGCATGCCCTTGCCGTCCGTATAGACCCAGTTCAGGTTCACCGATGTGGCAAGGTATTTTGCATCGTCCGGGTCTGTGACCTCGGCCTGTTGATGCTGCGGCATGACCCAGAGTTTCATCAGCACAAAGTAGACAGCCATCGCGGCCGGGAACCCCACGACATAGGCATATTGGATGAAATACAGTGCCAGCCCGCCGCCCACGGCCCAGGCGATCAAACCCGCCGGGTTCCATCCGCCAAAGTACCGGAATTGACCGTTCTCCCGATAGAGATCAGGCACATTCAACCGACGCCCCCGGATCAGGAAATAGTCGCAGACCATGATACCACCGACCGCCGACAAGACGGCACCATACATGCCAAGGTAGGTGAACAGATGGTTCAGGATCAGCCAGGGCATGGTCAGCGTTCCGATGATGCCGGCGATCACGATACCCATCGCATAGGTGATGCGCGGCGCACCGGCATTCACAAAGGTCAGCGCCGCCGGGATCAGGTTTGCGCTGGTGTTGGTGGACCATTGCGCCAGGATCACCATCGCCAGCAACACGACCAGCGTCGCACCCGTGCCCTGTTCCTGAATGACATTGACCGGGTTCCAGTCCCCCGTTGCGATAAAGGACACAGCGCCAATCAAGGCAATCCAGCTTTGCGCCACTGGCAGGGCGATGAATTGCGCGACAAAAACATTGCGGTTGCGCCGAAAGAAGCTCTTCTCGCCGCCTTTGGTTTTCAGAAACCGGGTGATGTTGGGAATGTCCACCGCCAGCGCCGACCAAAAGGCCATGTTGGCCACAAACAGGGCCACAACGCTGCATATCTCTGCGTCGCCAGCAAAGGTCCAGATATTGTGCCCGCCCGCCGCAGCGACGTTTTCCAAAGTGAAATACATCCAGATTGAAATCGCCACGATGGCCGGGGCGGCAATGCTGGCCAGAACCTGAACCGCGCGAATGCCCATGGCGGTATTCACGACCTGGATCAGCCCGAACACCACGTACCAGAACACCCAGCTGTCAAAGCCCCCGAGATAAGACACGATACCGTTCAGCGCCAGCGCGCCAAGATAGGTCTGAATCCCAAACCAGGCCGCCGCAACGATGCCCCGTGTCACCGATGGCAGATGCGTGCCGATGGTTCCAAACGGCGCCCGAAGATAGACCGCAAAGCTGATGCCATGTTCGGTGCCAATGTCGGCCGTCAGGGCCATCACCAGCCCAAGGGCCAGGTTGGCCAGAAAGATCGTGCCAATCACAGTCGCCAGCGGAAGCCCCGCCACACCGCTTGCGCCCAATTGGAACGTGGCAATGATCACCGCCATGCCGATCCAAATCCACACATAGCCCAAACCGCCAATCGTTCGCTGGTTCAGCCAAACCGGCAAGATCGAAGCTTCTTGCAAACGTGATTTTTCCCCGACGTCCAGACCCTGCGCCGCCATTTCCGAAAGTGCCATCTTACCCCTCCTGTCAATTATTGATCTTTTGCATTCTTAAGATCATTTTTGGAAAAAGAGAAGACTTTTGTTTCCTCGCCCGCCCCCCTGGGGTACACATCACCATGGCGCTGGGCGTGCCGCACGCACCGCGTATTGGCCGCCCGCCGCGATCGAAACCCAAAGGAAGACCCTGAAATTTGTCGATGATTCCCAGATACATATCGATTTCAGAAGCGATCAGAACCGCCGTGGAAAACGGCCGTCTGGAGGTCGGTCAGGTTTTGACCGAAGACCCTTTGGCCCGGCATTTCAACACCAGCAGAACGACCATTCGCAAAGCGCTTGCCGAGCTTCACAATGCCAAGATCATCACCCGTTTCGACGGTCGGGGGTTCCTTGTCGGGACTGATTCTTCGGCGCCGCCGCGCCGTCATTCGATTGAACAAGCCTTGTTTGATTCAATGGCCAGCGGCACGGTGCCGCGCGCGGTGTCCAACCCCGACCAGATCCTGCCGGTCCTGCGCGAGGAGCTGATCCGCGCCCTGCCCTTTGGGCCATTGCAGATCAACGAAGCCAAACTGACCGAACGGTTTTCCGTCAGCCGGTCAGTCGTGCGCGACATGCTCTCGCAGCTTCGCAGTTCGGGGATCGTCGAAAAGAACGAACGGTCCAAATGGGTGTTGCCGGTTTTGACGGTTTCGGACGTGCGCAATCACTATCAATTGCGTATCCTTCTTGAACCCGTTGCCCTTGCGGAATCCGCGCCCCGTATCGCCAGACAGGACATCGAACGGGCCTTGAAGTCGGCGAAAGAGCTCAGCAGTCAAAGCACGGAACCCACCGCGGCGGCGCTGTCGGACATGGAGGGGGTTTTGCACATCTGGGCGCTGTCGGGCTGCACCAACGACCATCTGCTCAAGACGTTACAGAAATCGCGTCTTGTCCTGGCAATCAATGAAATGTTCCGCCTTTTGCTGGGCCGATCCCCGGCTGGTGGCGGGCTAATCCGGGAACATATCGCCGTGCTTGAGGCTTTGTCCCGCAACGACATCGCGGCGGCCGCATCACTGTTGGAACTGCATCTCATCGAGGCACGGGAACGCACCTGCAAAAGACTGCAAACGCTTTCGGTTCTGCTGCCGCCCAAATTGCCGGATTATCTGGCCCAGGGCACGATCTCGATGAACCAAACCGCGTTGCTGAACGAGAAGTAGGATGTTTTGCCGTCAAAGCCCCCCGCAACGACCGGTCATATGATCGCGTTGACAGGAGGCTTTCACGCCGCATTCAGGCGCGTTACGCGGCCAGCGGAATTTTGAACAACAGCGTTTCCCGCGCGCCAAGAGACTGGTCCCCAACATAGGTTTTCACCAATGTGCCGCCGGCCTTTTCGATGACCCGCGCCGACGCGCGATTGTCCGAATTGGTGGTGATTTCAACGTATTTCAACCCGACGGCCCGCGCCTCGGGAAGAAAGGCCACAAGCGCCGCAGTGGCCAGCCCCTCGCCCCTGCGCCAAGGCACAATTGTATAGCCGATGTGACCCGAACAGGTGGGCGGCAGCGCCTCGGTGCCCGGTTTCCATCGCAACCCTATGTGGCCACAGAATTCATCATCCCAAATCCATCGCCGGAAACTGGGCAAGCGCGGCACCTTGGACCCATCCGGCAGTGTGATTCGGCAGGCCTTCGCCGTTGGATCATCCAGATTTGCAACAAAGGTCTCGGCGTCTTTTGCAATGCTGGCGATCTGCTCTTGCGCGGCCTCCGGTCGGACATTGTCCGGCAACCAGCCGCGGTGCAACGCCGACAGATAAGCCGGAAGATTATGAATGTCTGGCTTGAGCAGTTTCATTTAATCGGTTCCGTGACATTTGACCTTACGGAACGGACATTCATACATGGCGCCGCATTTGGCAACAAAGGGATCTGACCGCCCCTGGGGATTGTCCGGTTCCCCAAAGACGGCCAGGCTTTTCAAGTGCCGCATTCTTGCTGTGCGGTTATCCCATGTCGAAATAATCTTCCAATACCAGCGGGATATTGGTGTCGACCATCATGTCCGGCATTTCCGATTTCAGGATCGGCTGCGGATCTGCAAAGATCAGATCGTTTGACACCATATCCTGCGTGACGATGAATTCTTCGTCGACGGACCGGTCAATTTCCGACGTTTTATGGAAAATAAAACTGTCTTCGGAGTCCTTTTCGTCCGGGGCACTCAGAAGGATATGTTCCCGGCTATCAAGCTCCATCGGATCATCCGAAACACTGATGGTCGTCGTGCCATCCTTTTTGCTGCTCACAACGTCGAGCTCGTAGCCGATGTAATTTTTCAAGACGAGATCAACATCGGCCTTTCCATCGCCATTGGTGTCGATTTGAAGTGTAACTTCCTGTTTTGTCTTGCTTTCCACAAGGGTTACGTCACTCGAATTCAGCAGAATACCATCAATCTTGATGTCTTCGCCGTGCTGGTACCCTTTGATTGCGTCGCCAGTGTCGAGCGTGTCATCCTTGGAAATCTTGTTGTCGGTGAATTTGAAATGAAAACTGTCAACGTCCGTGGTGCCGGTCAGAACGTCCTGACCGGTTTTGGCGTCAATCTGGTTGATCAGCTTTGGCGGAATAGTTTTACCGGGCATTTGAAATCTCCTGCTTTTCTAATGTAGACGCCCAAAGCTACGGTCCCCCGCGTGCAAAAGTTTCAGTTGATGCGCATAATTTCGAATTGGGGGCGAAAATTGCGGATCGACCTGCCCCGGGGAAATTCCAAGGATCGACCGCCAAACGCCCAGAATACCCAGATTAGGCCAAAGCCAGATGCTGCCGAACCAATCGACTGATTTCATTCGCCAATTCCTCGGAGAAATCTTCTGTAATGGCTGAAATATGTGGTGCAAGAATTGTGTTGTTCAGAGATGAAAAACGGCGATCCGGCGTAGGTTCATTTTCGAATACATCAAGCGCAGCCCCGCCGATTACGCCTTCTTGCAAAGCGGAAATCAAAGCCTCTTCATCAATCACCGACCCGCGCGAGACGTTAATCAGAAACGACTGCGGCCCAAGCGCACGCAGAATACCCGCATCAACAAGCCCATTCGTGGCCTCACCGCCCGGCACCGCTAAAACCAAAAAATCCGCGCGGCGCGCCATGGATTTAAGATCCGCGACATAGGGCCAAGGCACATTCAAACGCGGCGTTCGCGTGTGATAAATCGGCTTCAGCCCCGCACCGGCAAGCCGCTCTGCGATCAGATAGCCGATGCGCCCCAGGCCTACGACACCGACAGTTTTGCCAGTCACGCGGGTGCGGTGTCCGAAATGCGCGGATGCCCATGTCCCTGATCGCACATGGGCATCCGCCCGCACAATATCGCGCGAAATTGCATACAGCAGAGCGATGGCCATTTCCGCTGTATCAGAAGACACAAGCGCGCCAGTGTCGCACAGCTCTATGCCGCGCCGGGCCAGTTCGGCATCATCAAAAATGTCCCGCCCGGCCCCGGCCGAAACAATCCGCTCCAAGTTCGGCAAAAGATCCAGCAGCTCAACCGGCGCGCCATTCACCGCAGACGTGACCGCACAGGTAATCGCCGCGCGACGCGAAAGTGGCAGGTCAGCGATCTCTTCCTTCGCAATCAACGTGCCAATTTTCCAAAGCTCGCTACAGACAGACTCCATCATGTAGCCCAGCAAAGCGACATCAGGGGCATTGCTCATTCTGTGTCTTCTTTTGTCTCTTTGAGAAATGGCAACCGCATTTTTTCCCACGCAGTCCAAACCAGTTTTTCCGTGCTATCGCGCGCTGCATCGACGTTGCCTTCGCGGATTTGACCGATGGTTATCTCGTTGTTTTCAATCATGGATAACAGCATCTCGGGCATGCGCCGGTAGGCATGATACCGATACCGCAAGGCCGACACATCAAGCTGGTTCAATGTACGAATGAGCACCGAATTCTCGCATCTTTCATGCGAAACTCTTGTCAGGCGCACATTGGCCTCAAATCCCGCTAGCAGATCACCACAGCGTTGCGCCGACCGCATCGCATCCAGCTCACCCTCCAAAACGTCAGCGATTTCCTTGTGATGCGCCAAACCGGCCAAGAGCCCCGCGCATGCGGCCTCAAGCGGCGCGCGGCAAACCGTTATCTCGTTCAAATTCTGCTCAGTCATTTCGGTAACCCGGGTTCCTACCCGCGGGCGCCGCTCAACCAGGCCCCGGTTTTCAAGAACCTGAAACGCCTCTCGCAAGGGCGAGCGCGACACGCCGAACTGCATGCAAATCGCTTCTTCGCGTAGCTTTTCGCCCGGCGCAAATTTCTCGCGCACAATTGCGGCCTCCAACCGATCCGCAAGTTCAAGCCCAATGGGGCGGAGCTGCAATTGTGCGTCGAGATGTGGAATGTTCTTCGTCATATGCGACGGCCAAACAAAAGATCCGAAACAACGACCAGAAACAAGGTCAGCAAAATGGAAACAGTCGACACAGCAGCGGCCTCTGGGGTGAAGTTGAAGCGAAGATAGTCAAAAAGCTGGATTGGCAATGGCGCCGACCCCGTGCCCTTCAGAATGAAGGAAATGCCAAAAGTATCAAAGCTGATTATGAAAGCAAAGACCGCCCCGGTCGACACACCCGGCGCAATCAACGGCAGGGTTATCCGGCGAAACGCCGTATAGCGCGACGCACCCAACGTGCGCGCGGCCAGTTCGACCGACCCGTCGCGCCCTTGCAAAGACGTATTCACGTTCAGGAAAATGAACGGTAGCGTCATCAGCACATGCCCGGTAAACAGTGCGATTTTATGTTCGGTGCCGACGCCGATTTCATAAAAGAAAAACAGCAGCGCAATCGCCGTCAGAATTTCGGGCAAAATCAACGGCAAGAGAACACCAATCCGCACCCATTCGGCGTCACGCCCCGCATGCCGCACATAATAAAGCGCAGCCATCGTCCCAAGTACCAGCGACACCGACGTCGCGCTGGCCGCAAGGAGCGCAGAGTAGAGGATCGCATTGATAAAGATGTCGTTGTCCAAAAAGGTCCAGAACCAACGCAGGCTGAGCCCCTGTGGCGGGAACGTCAGAAAATTGCCAGCGTTCAGAGACGCCAGCACAACAACAGCGATCGGCGCAAGCAGGAAGACGTAGACCATGATGCGAAACGTGTTGAGACAGAGCGAGGCAAAATTCATCAATCAGTTCCACTTCATCCGTGTAAGACGCGCAAACACCAACACGACAATTCCTGCCGACACCGCAAGAATTAACGCCATCGCCGAACCAAAGGGCCATTGGAATTGATCAATCAACGCATCGATCACCAACAATGTGGTTGTTTTCACCCGCATCCCGCCCACAAGCGACGGCGTCACATAAGATGAGATTGCCAGCACAAAGACAAGAATGCACCCTGCCTGGACCCCCGGCATCGACACCGGAAATGTAATGCGCCGAAAGATCGTCAACCGCTTTGCCCCCAATGACCGCGCGGCCTGGGCAATGGCGGGGTCCATGGATTGCAAGGACGACAGCAAAGGCAACACCATAAAGGGCAAAAAGACATGGGTCAGCGCCAGGATCACACCAAAGTTGTTATACATAAGCGGCAAGGGCCGCGTTATGATCCCCAGATCACGAAGCGTCGAATTGATCACGCCGGAATTACCAAGCAAGATCGTCCACCCATAGCTGCGGACCACAATCCCGACCAAAAGCGGCGACAGCACAATTCCGTACAACAACCCGCGCCATTTTCGCGAGGCCGTGGCAATATGCAATGCAATTGGATAACCTAACAGAAGACAGAAAAAAGTGGTCGCCATTCCAAGCGCAAGCGTTTGTGGCAGTGAAATGGCATAATAGCTTTCGCGAAAGAACTGAGTATATCCCCCAATGCTAAACCCCTGGCCATAAGGCTGACCATCTGCGGGGGCGCGAAAGCTCATGACAAGCACGGTAACGTAAGGCAAGATCACGAATAGAAACAACAATGCCGCTGTTGGTGCGATCAGGAAATAGGCACGAAACCGTTTCATGGCGCAGCCCCATCCCGGTCGTCCGGCATTGGCCAAAGGCGCGCTGGATCGAAACAAAGACCAACAGTGTCGCCCTCTTTGAGGTTTTGGGTTGTTGGGCCGACAACGGCAATCTCGTCGCAATCGGTGTCGATCGAGTATTCCACATGGCCGCCGCTGAAATACCGTTTGGCGATCCGCCCGCCAAGCTGACCGTGTTCCGGTGCGGTCAGCATAATTTGTTCAGGTCGCGCCATTATACGCAATCTTTCACCTGCCCAATCCGCCGAAGCCGTCACATGCAATGTTGTGCCGCCCGGCAGCCTGGTCTCGATCCCGCCGCCCTCGGGTCTGGCGGAAATCGCCAGATCAAGGATATTGGCGTTGCCCACAAACCGGGCGATACGTTCCGATGCCGGGGCATTATATACGTCCTCAGGGGCGGCGGCCTGGGCAATTTCGCCGTCAAACATCACCACCACCCGGTCCGACATGGTCATGGCTTCGTCTTGGTCATGCGTGACATAGATCGTGGTGATACCCACACGTTTTTGCAGATCGCGAATAAAACCCCGCATTTCATCGCGCAACTTGGCGTCGAGATTGGCCAAGGGTTCATCAAGCAATAGAATTGCAGGCTCAATCACCAGAGCGCGCGCCAGCGCAACCCGTTGTTGTTGCCCCCCGGACAGCGCTTTGGGATATCGATCCGCATAGGGGGTGAGTTGCACCATATCCATGGCGCGCATCACACGCTCTTTGATTTCGGATTTGGACACGCGGCGCATTTCCAGCCCGAAGGCCAAATTTTGCGCCACCGTCATATGCGGAAAAAGCGCATAGGATTGAAACACCATCCCGATATCGCGATTTTCCGGCAGCTTATGCGATATATCCTGATTATCGAAAAAGATGCCACCTTGGGTGATTTCTTCGAAACCCGCAATGCATTTCAACGTGGTGGATTTGCCGCACCCTGACGGACCAAGCAGGGAAATGAATTCACCGTGGTTCACATCAAGGGAAATCCCCTTGAGCGCGGCAGTCTTGCCGTAATATTTCTTGAGCGCGCGTAGCGAAACTTCGGTCATGTTTTTGCAGCCGGTTCTTGAATTATTGACCCGCTCTGTAAAGGCACAGAGCGGGAAGTTTCTGGAATCTAGGATCAGGCGCCAAAAATCTCATTCCAGCGGCGGGAAATCTCTTCTGCGTTGTCATTCATGAGTTCCCAATCCCATTTGATGAACTGGCCCATGGCCTCGCCCGAGACAGGCACATCAATGGTCAAATCTTCGGGAACGACCACCTTCTTGTTGACCGGAGAAACAAAGAATTCCCGCATCAAGAGATCCTGGCCCACGGGCCCAAGAACGAAATCAAGATAGGCATAGGCTTCATCGCGGACGGGCGAGTCTTTGGCGATGTTGAAGGTTTGATCCCACATCATAAGCCCCTCTTCGGGCATGATACAATTGACCGGCAAACCCTGGTTGCGCAAACGTGCAATTTCGCCAAAATCAAACGGGGCAACAGCAATTTCGCCCGTGGCCATTGCCGTGCTCATATTGAAGTCGGTTTGATACACCGGGCCCAATTCCTTGAGCATTTCAAAACCAACGTCCAAATCATCAATGCCCTTGCCATAGATCATCGACGTCAACATCAGGAACATTTTACCGGCGGAGTTCTTGATATTGTACAGGCCAAGACGGCCTTTCAGCTCGGGATCTTCCCACAAATCTTTCCAGGACGTTGGTGCCTTGGACAACATATCGGTACGATAGCCCAGGCCAATCGGCGAAATAAGCCCGACAGCGGCCCAGCCCTCTGACGCCTCGGTCGCGACCTCATAGAGGTCGGCGTAATTTGGAAGTTTGGCAAGATCGAGCTTTTCGAAATAGCCCTCCGAGCGCAAGACTGTTGAATAAATTTCATTTGTCATCAAGCAACTATAAGGCGACTTTCCGACACCCGCAGCGCGGATATTGGTGGTGTATGTACGGCCAAGCCCGATGTCCAAGGTCGGATCAATTCCGGTTTCCTCGGTAAATCCGGGGATCAAAACGTCGCGCCAGAACTTCTCCCACGAACCGCCATAGGTGGTGATTACCAGGCTTTGAGCTTGGGCGTGGACGGCCGGGACATTCAGGACGGACGCTCCACCAAGCGCGATGAGCGCCTTGAGCATGTGGCGACGGTTTAACTCTGTCATACTTCTGTTTCCCTGTTGTTTTGGTGCCTTGTTGGGTGCCGACTGCAGCGAGACAGCAGCCCCTCAGGATGCTTTTTTGCGGTAGTCGTAGTTCTTGTTGAGCCGTTCCAGCAGGTAGTCCCCGTAAAGAACCGGCTCCATTTGCGCAGTTTCGCCGGCCTCAAGCATGGCTGGCGGACATTCCACCAGTGCGCTCATCGATGGATCGTAAAAGAACGGCTGTGAATATCGCCCGCGGCGGCTAAGATTCTTTACCCGGTGCGGCGTCGAAACAAACCGGCCGTTGGACCATTTCGCCAGAATGTCGCCGACATTCATGACAAAGGTGTTTTCGATGGGCGGCGCGGCAATCCATGTGCCGTGTGTGTTCCGAACCTCCAGCCCGCCAACGTTGTCCTGCTTGAGCAGTGTCACAAACCCATAGTCTGTATGGGGGGCAGAGCCGAAAAGCTCTTCTTCTTCGGGCTGCTCCGGATAATGCAAAAGCCGCAGGAACAATGTGGGATCCTGAAAATACTTTACAAACCAATCGCGCGGCAAGCCCAAAGCCTCGGCCAGGCCACCGGCTATGCGCTCACCTAGCTTGGTCATCTCGGCCATATAGGCCAGCGCCGTTGTCTTTGCCTCTGGCAGGCTGTCGGGGAATTGGTTCGGACCTTGCAGCGGTTCACCCGCCTGAGGCGCGCCTTCGGGAACCTCGTGCATCACCATCAAGCTTTCGGATCGATTGGGCTTCGTCACCTTGGCCACGGAGGACGTCACGATCGTCGAGGATGACATCGGCATGTAACCGCGATGAAAGGCATTGATTTTGATCGCTTGCTTTTCCTCATCGGAAATCTTGTGGATCGCCACGTTCATTTCCCGCATGCGGTCCACAAGATCTTCCGGCACCCCATGATGGGACAGATAGGCAAAGCCCGATGTTTCCAGCGCTTTTTTCAGATTTGCAACTGAACTTGCCCGCGCCTGATCGCCTGCTCCGTCCAACAGCCCCGAAATATCCACGATCGGAATATTGTCAAATTCACCCTTCACAGCGCACCTCCATTTTGAATACTGTATACAAAATATCGAAAAGCATCGCATGGGAAGCCCTGCAATCCATCAACAAAACAAAAATCGGCCTTGGCGCAACGCATGCTTAGAAAACGTGCAAAACCCGTCGAAATGGCCGCAAATAACAAGCAACAGGAGACGAAATTGGCCGCCATCCCCGTGATTATCGACACTGACCCCGGACAGGACGACGCATTTGCCATCTTGCTGGCGCTTGGTGCGCCCGACCTCGATGTTCTTGGCCTAACAACGGTTGCAGGCAATATGGGGCTGGAACAAACAACGGATAACGCCCGTCGCATTGTTGAGCTGGCCGGGCATGCAGATCTGCCGGTCCATGCCGGGTGCCCGCGCCCGTTGCTGCGTGCGCCGCGGCCTGTGCCGGAAATTCACGGGGACACCGGGATTGATGGCTGGAATTGGGCCCCGGCCAAAACCGGCCCCAAAGAAGGACATGCCGTTGACTTCATCATCAACACGGTCCTGCAAAGCGACCGCCCCGTCACCCTGATTGCCCTTGGCCCGCAGACGAATATCGCGATGGCCCTGCGCCGCGCGCCGCACATCGCCCCGCGTATCGCCCGCATTGTGTTTATGGGCGGCGGATTTTTCGAAGGCGGCAACATGACGCCAGCGGCGGAATACAACATTCTGGTAGACCCAGAGGCCGCGCGCATCGTCCTTGGGTCCGGGATTCCCGTGACAGCAGTACCTCTGGATTGCACCCATGCGACCCCTGCCCCGGTGAACTGGTCCAGCAAGCTGGCGAAGTATGACACCGATGTCATGCTGGCCTGTGCCGGTATGATGGAATTCTTTGAACGCTACGGAAACGCCAAATATGGCACGAAATCGCGCCCATTGCATGACGCGGTTGCGGTGTCTGCCCTTCTGTGGCCGGAGCTGTTCGAAGGTCGATTGTGTCCAGTGGATATTGAATGTTCCGGTGAGCTCACTACTGGAATGACAGTCGTCGATTGGTTGCGCCAAACAGGGAAGACCGACAATTGCCTTTGGCTGAACGCCTGCAAGAACATCAATGAAGTGTATGATCGCATGGAACACGTTCTGAGAAACCTGCCTTACGCGCACTGACCTGCCACGGGATTTTTCCTCCAACGTCGATTTGAGTCCGCTCCAACTTGGGGCCGGACCATGAATCCAACAAGATTAATGTGGTGGACAGCCCCCCCCGTGTTTTCCACTTCCCGGCCTGTCCGGTCGGCACCCGAATTACCCTACCAAAGAGCGCCTGAGAGGAGGCCAACATGACCAAGCGACCAAATGAGAAAAACGAACGGCTCAAGCGCCGGTTCGCTGATTGCCTCAAGTACGCACGCCAGCTTTCCGACAAGACACTCGACCGGTAGCTTGCCGCCCTGGAACGCTTCGATGTGTGGAATGCGAGCAAGGGCTTTGCCAAGTTTCACATCGAAAAGGTCATAGGATTCCGGTCTCACCTGGAGCAGGCCAAAAGTGCGAGCGGCAAACCCTTTGGCAAGTCCACCACCCGCGCAATTCCGGCAACCCTGCGCGAATTCACGCTTTGGCTTTCTCAGCAAGATGGCTTTCGCAGCCGGATCAGGGCAGCAGACGCGGACTACTTCAGCCTGTCGCGCCGTGATAAGGCCGAAGCGCGCGCCGCTCCAAGTCGCCCTGCCCCAAGCATCAAACAGGCCAAGCGAGCACTGGCGATGATGCCCGCAGCCACACCGCGCGAGATGCGCGACAAGGCGATTTTCGCGCTGATTTGTCTGACGGGCATTCGTGTGGGCGCATTGATCACCTTGCGGATCAAGCACGTCAATCTCGACGAGAAATCCGTCACACAGAACCCGCGAGAGGTGGCAACCAAGTTTGGCAAGCGTATCGACACCTTCTTTGCACAAGGCTTCCCCGAGGCCGAAACTGCCTTGGCCACCTGAATGGCGTATCTCGACGCAGACGCATTCTATGGCCCGGACGACCCCTTGTTCCCGGCGACCGCTATCGTGCCGCAATCCAACACCGGGTTCTCAGTCGACGGATTTGAGCGCCGTTCCTGGAAAAGCACCGAACCCGTTCGAAAGATCGTCAACGAGGCCTTCGCCGCTGCAAATCTGGATGCCTTCGGCCCGCACGCCTTTCGCCATATGTTGGCGCGCCACGTTGCCAAGAATTGCACCTCGGTCGCAGAATTGGTCGCCGCTTCGCAAAACCTCGGTCATACCGACGTCTTGACGACACTGCGCAGCTACGGCCAGATCAGCCGTGAGCGGCAACGGGCGCTGATTACCGGCGAGTCAGGGGATGATTTGTTGGAGGATTGAGCCAAACCGCTCTGCCGTCAAAGGCGCAGCAAGTGTGGGAACATGTGTGGGAACAAAGACATTCGCATCCCGATTTCCCAATAAACATCAGCTACTTAAAGGTTTTGCGTGGCGGACAGTGAGGGATTCGAACCCTCGAGACGGTCTCCCGCCTACACACTTTCCAGGCGTGCGCCTTCGACCACTCGGCCAACTGTCCGTGGACGGGTGTTTAGCCCCGACTGACACTGACATTCAAGTGCTAATACGGCCACTTACCCGGAATGTTCAAAGTTTTCTCATGCATCGAACAGAATATTCATCCGGCGGTTCTGGCGGCCCTTTTTTTCGATCTTGCCAAGCCGGATCGCGCCGATTTCGCCGGTGCGGGCGACATGTGTGCCGCCGCAGGGTTGCAGGTCAACCTGATCCCCGCCCTTGCCGATCCGCACCAGCCGCACGCGGCCCTGCCCGCGCGGTGGTTTGACAGACATGGTCTTGACCAACTCCGGGGTTGCGGCCAGCACTTCGTCGGTCACCCAGGTTTCAGAGACCGGCAGGTCCCGTTCGATCAACAGGTGCAGCGACTCCTCGATCACGTCGCGGTCGGCTGGCGCGTCGGGCATGTTGAAATCCAACCGCCCCTTTTCCGATGTGATCGCCCCGCCGGTCACCGGCAGCGGCACCACGACCGACAACAGATGCAGCGCCGTATGCACCCGCATATGCCGGTGGCGGCGTTCCCAATCCAGGTATTGCACCAGATGTGTGCCAACTTCGGGCAAGGGCTGAGGCTCGGACGGGACAAGCACCACCTCCCTGCCCGGCCCCAGCACCGTGGTGGCAATTGGCATTTCAATACCGTCCCAGACCAGAAATCCACTGTCGCCCGGTTGGCCGCCGCCGGTTGGATAAAACACCGAGGCATCCAGGATTATGCCGCCTTCTGGCGTATGGGCGATCACGCGGGCCGGTGCATCGCGCAAATAGGGGTCTTCGCGGAACAGCAAGCGGGTCGTCATCGCGTCACATCTCCATCTCCGTCACTCATCCCGTCCCCATAAGACGGCAGGTTGTCGCCCGTGTCCGGCGCCGCTTTTGGCGCAACGGGCTGTTGCACCGTCTGGGGGCTGTTCGGGGTGGTCTGGGGATTGGCGTCTGCCGCAGGTGGCGGCGTGTGCAGCACTTCGGGGTTACGCAACCAGACATCGCGTTGCGCAAAGGGAATCTCGATCCCTTCTTCGGCAAAGGCCTCGACGATCTGGTGGCGCATTTCGGTCCGCACCCCCATGCCCTGGGTAATGTCGCGCAACACCGCGCGGATCTGAAAATCCAGCGAATCCGCACCAAAGCCGATAAAATCGACCCCGGGTTCCGGGTTCATCAGCACCTGATCATGATGGCGCGCAATGTTCAGCAGGATCTTTTGGACTTTGCGGGTATCCGTGCCATAGGCCACGCCAATCGGAATGATGATCCGGCCAAGCGCGCTGCCACGGGTATAGTTCGACACCTGCCCCGATACGAAATCGGCGTTGGGAATGATCACGTCATAGCGGTCAAAGGTCTCTAACCGGGTGGAGCGCACGGAAATCCGCCGCACGGTGCCGTGAATGCCGCCCACCTCGATCCAGTCGCCCTCGGCAATCGGGCGTTCAATCAACAGGATGATGCCAGAGACGAAGTTGGACACGATATTCTGAAGGCCGAAACCGATCCCGACCGACAGGGCCCCGGCAACAATCGCCAGCGACGACAGATCCAGTCCGGCAGAGGTGATCGCCACCAGCGCCGCCACAAAGATCCCGACATAGCCAACGCCGGACACAATGGCGTTCTGGCCGCCGGTGTCGATGCCGGTTTTCGGCAGGATCGAATTTTTCAGCGCGCCCTGCATCAGGCGGGTTGCCATATAGCCAATGACAAACACCACCAGAAGCACAAGGAAATCGGTGGGGGAAATGCGGCTGTCTCCGACGGCAAACCCCTCGCCGATACGGGTGGACAGCTCTGTCAGATCGGCCACCCGCGCGCCCCAGATCAACGCCAGGAACGGCAGCGCCATGATGCCGAGAATAAAGCCGATCAATACCGTGATCAGGCTGTCGGCCTCTTCTTCGGACTGGCCCATCAAGAACCTGTACAGATCATTGGTGAACCGTTGCAGGATCACGATCAGCCCCAGAAGCGCCAGCGTGGTCACCGCTGGAAAGAGCAATGTTTCCGCGGCGGTGCGATATCCCGTGGCCGCCAGAACCGGCGCAACAATCGACACCAGAATGGCAATGCGGCCCAGGAATCCGACCACACGGGCGCGCACCGCACGCTCGGCATTTTCGCTGTCAAAGCGGATGTGATGGATCATCAACTGTCCCAAACGGAACAGGATCAGCGCGGTCAGAACAATGACCGGAAAATCAACAACCGCAAGCGTCGCGACCGAAAACCCTTCGACACCGGAAAATTGTGTGATTGCGTCGCGCGCCACCAGCAATATCGCCAGCAGGCTGGCATAGGTGCGCGCTTCGGTGCGTTGCTGGCGCGCCATTGGCAACATACGGTCGCCGTCGTGCTGGGAAAACAGCCGCTCTGTCATCCAGCGCAGTCCGAGGATCACAATCCCCCAGACCGGCAGTTTTTCCAACAGCAACGTCAGCCGCACGCCGGGAATGCCGGTGGCAAAAATCGCCTCTGTCAGCGCATAAAGCCCGATCAACGGCAGGATGATTTGACCGGCTGACACCAGAAACGCAAAGACCGCGCCGCCCCGTTTGGATTTTCGCCGCATCCAGGAGCCGACATTGCGGGCCCAGCTGCGCCCGCGCATCAAAAGAATCAGCGCCACAAGCAGCAGCATCAACACCAAGGGCAGATTGGTGCGGATTTCGGCCTGACGCACATCCGAGCCCCAGGATTTCCGCACTTCGTTGGCGGCCCCGCGCCAGGCATCCACCAATTCGCCATAGGCGATTTGCCAGTTTTCCGGCAGAACGGGCAGCGGGCCCACCTCGAACAATTTGTCTGCCTGACGCGCCCGTATCAGACTGTCGATTTCGCCAATAATGCCGTTGGCCCGGTTATAGGCCTCTTCCGCATTCAGGATCGGTGCCCGCAATTGGGCCAATTGCTCATTCAGCGCTGCCCTGCGGCGTGCCACATCCTCAGGTTCGCTTTCGCCCTCTGCCGGTGCCGCGCCCAAGGCGGCGACCTGGGATTCCAGGGTGCGAATGCGCGATTGGTTCACATCCTGCGCGGCCAGAAACCTTGCCCGCCAGGATACGATTTCGGCGCGCAGGGATTCAAACGCGCTGTCCGAGGCACGGCCGTTTTCCAGGGCGGCCTCGGCACGGCTGGCCAGGATGTTCCAGGCGTCATAATCCGGCAGGCTCTGACCGTCCGGCAACGAGGTTCCGGCCTGCGACATCACATCCGGCACTTCGACCGAAAGCTCCTGTGCCGCAACCGGATGGCTGCCAAACGACATGAAAATGACTGTGACCAGCGCCAACAGGACCGCAGGCCTAAACCGGATAAAAGACATCAGACGTCCTCGAATACACCAGGGATCGAGGCCGGCGACCGGGTCAGCCAATCCGGCGTTGGCAGGCCTTTGGACTTCAGGAAGTCCGGGTTGAACAATTTGGACTGATAGCGCGTGCCATAGTCACACAGAATGGTCACGATGGTGTGGCCCGGTCCCAGCTCGCGCGCCAAACGGATCGCGCCCGCGACGTTGACGCCGGTTGATCCGCCCATGCAAAGCCCCTCGTCCTTGAGCAGGTCAAACACGATGGGCAGCGCTTCGGCATCGGGAATATTATAGCTGAAATCCGGGGTGAACCCGTCAAGATTGGCGGTGATCCGTCCCTGACCGATCCCCTCGGTGATCGAGCCACCTTCGGATTTATGCACTCCGGTGGTGTAGAACCGGTGCAGCGTCGCACCATCGGGATCAGCAAGGGCGATTTTCACCCCCTTGGGCTGCAAGGCCATGCCAACACCGGCCAGCGTGCCGCCGGAACCAACCGCCGCCACAAAACCATCCACCTTGCCCCCGGTCTGTTCCCAGATTTCGGGGCCGGTGGTTTCAATATGGGCCTGCCGGTTGGCGGTATTGTCGAACTGATTGGCCCAGATCACGCCTTCGTTGCTGCGACGTGCCATTTCTTCGGCCAGACGCCCGGAATAGCGCACATAGTTGTTGGGGTTGCGATACGGGGCCGCCGGCACCTGCACCAGTTCCGCCCCGGCCAGACGGATCATGTCCTTCTTTTCCTGGCTCTGGGTTTCGGGGATCACGATCACGGTCTTGAATCCCATCGACGCGCCAACCAGCGCCAGCCCGATGCCGGTATTGCCGGCCGTACCTTCGACAATGGTGCCGCCGGGTTTCAACAGCCCCTTTTGTACCGCGTCCCGGATGATGAACAGGGCGGCGCGGTCCTTGACCGATTGGCCGGGGTTCATGAATTCGGCCTTGCCCAGAATGGTGCAGCCCGTCATCTCGCTGGCTTTGTTCAGCTTGATCAGCGGGGTGTTGCCAACGGCGTCGGCCAGATCGGATGCGGTGCGCATGGGGGTGACCCTCCTTGAAAAATGTTGTGTTTGTGTAGGCCCCGTGGCCCGTGAACTCAAGTGTGCCTGACGCCGGCAGCACCGCGCAGTTCCTCACGATGGCGTGCAAGCCAAAGCAGCATCATCGCCAAAGGCCCGACATTGACCTCGCCACTGGTCACCAGATCCATCGCATGATCAAAGCTGATGACATGGCTGCGGATATCTTCGGCTTCATGCGCCAGCCCCGCAACCCCGCCGGTGTGATCCGACAGATCACAAAGCCCCAGATAACAATGGAAAAATTCGGTGGAATAACCGGGCGAGGCATAGATCCGGCTGATCAGGCGCAGATCACCCAGCGTGAGGCCGGCCTCTTCGACCGCTTCGCGACGGGCACAATCCGCCGGGTCTTCGCGGCATCCACCAGCCCGGCAATCGGTTCCAGCACCCAAGGGGCCGGGTCCTTGCGCCAGATCGGGCCGAAGCGCAGCTGTTCGATCACCATCACCTTGTCGGTCACCGGATCATAGGGCAGCACCTGTGCCGCATCATAAGCTACAAAGGTTTCCCGCGAGATTTCCGGGCTTTCGGCGCCATCGAATTGACGATAGCGGATGTCGAAATCCTTGATCCGGAAAAAGCCGTCATACCCGGCACGTTGCGTGCCAATTTCCACCGCAGACGCATCCGGCGCACGGCGCAACGTGCTGGGCGCAGGCCTGCGTCCCAGACACCGGGCCCAACCGCGCGCCCGAATCCACGGGAAAAGCCGATCTATATCCCGGGCCGAGGTCACGCCGAAACGCTCCATCACTTCTTCGGCGGCTTCCAACGTCACATCGCCAAATTGGGCCACCCAATCCGGCAGATGCCAGGGCGCGCCAGCAGTCCAGCGATTGGCCGCAGGCAAGAACACCAAAGCCGACCGTTCTGCGCCATCTTCGGTGCGGATTGTCATCGGCTCCAGGCTATAGTCAAATCCGCCTTCATAATGATCGAGCCGCGCCAGATCTTCGGCGCTCAAATTCGCGACCCATTGCCCCGGGGTCAGGGCACCGTCCTGTTGCTGGATCATCGGGAACCCCTGCCCCGCCACCCAATGCACCGACCATCCCGGCAATTGCGCGGGCATCAGGTCAATCGCGGCCGCAGACCGTCCCAGGACGCGCTCCAGCAACGGCACATGACACAGGGTGCCGTAGAAAAACAAATCGGGCATGGTTTATTTCCAACGTTTCGAAGCAAGCAAGGTCAGCACGCCCGCGACAATGCCGCCAACCGCCAATGTCACCACCATATCGGTGGTAAACACCTCGGCGGCAAAGTCGACGCCGATCTGAAACACCGCGGCGACCGCTTCGACCGGGCCGCCATACCGGTGGCGCATGGCCAGACGCATCATTTCATTGGACGATTGGGTGAACAACGCCAGAAAGGTCATCACCGCCGCCCCGGTCAGACCATAGCTGACCGCCTCGGCCAGTCGCGTGGTGGCCAAACGGCCGGTGTAGAACCAGCCGGTCAAAAAGCCGATGACCATGTTCAGCGGCAGGAAGATCCCGAAATTGGTACTTTCCGGCATGACCTGCATGACCATTTTGGACACCAGATAGGCCGTGATCGACAAACATATCGCGGCGACAAGCTTGGGTATGGTTGGCATCTGCTCGCGGGCCTCCTTGGGGACTCTGGCGTTAACGTCCAGTTATCGTTGCCCGCGCTTCCGGCGCAAGGCCGCGACGGCACTTCCCCCACACCAGATGCGAAGCGGCAACGCCATGCCGCAAATCCGACCCTTAGAACCCGCGATTTTCATAGGCCAGAAGCGCGCGTTTGCGTCCCGCATCAAGCCCAACCACAGGCGCCGGATAAAGATCACCGGGCGTGATGTTCCAGCTTTTCGGGATCGCGTCAAAATAGGCCCGCGCAGTGGCGGGCGGATTGGCCTGCCCCTCGGCAATCCAGCGGCGGACATAGGCACCTTTGGGATCGAATTTCTTGGCCTGAGACTTCTGGGTTGAACACCCGAAAATACGGCGCAGCGTCCGGCCCGGACCCGGCCACCCATTGCCAGCCCATGGCATTTGATGCCGCATCCCAGTCGGTCAGACATTCGCCAAACCAGCGTTGACCAATGCGCCAATGCATCAGCATGTGTTTGGTCAAATAGGATGCCACAACCATACGCACCCGGTTGTGCATCCGCCCGGTGACATACATTTCGCGCAGACCGGCATCGACCAGCGGCACCCCGGTGCGCGCCTGTTGCCATGCGACCACTTCAGGCAGGCTCTTATCCTCGCGCCAGGCGAAATTGTCCCATCCCGCGCGCCAATTGTTGTCCAGCATGTCCGGCCAATACACCATCAGATGGGTGGCAAAATCGCGCCAGGCCAATTCGCGCAGAAAGGCCTCTGCGCCTTGGCTGTGCTCTTCGCGGGCGCGCAGACCGGCGTGCCAGCATTGATGTGGCGAAACCTCTCCGTAGGTCAGATATTCGGACAGACCAGAAGTGCCATCCACCGCCGGAAGGTCACGGCGCTGGTGGTACAAGGCGATACTGTCACCGGCAAATTCCGCCAACCGGTTCTGTGCGGCGGTTTCGCCGGGATGCAGATACGCGCGCACCACATCGCCACCACGCCGCATCCGCGCGCCAAGCGCCCAATCCGCCAGATTTGCGCTTTCGGGCCATGTCTCCGGCGGCGGGATCTTGCCCGGCTCTGGCAGCGGCGCGTCAACGTCGCGGGTCTTTACCGTTTTCCAATAGGGCGAAAACACCTTGTACGGCCCGCCGGTCTTGGTCTCGACGGTGGTGGGTTCGAACAAGACGGTGCCGCCAAAACTGCGGACGTCGATCCCTTTTGCGCGGAACCGGGACTTGATCTCTGTGTCGCGTTCGCGGCTCTGGGGATCGTAACAGCGCGTCCAATAGATCCGTTTGGCGTCAACCTCGGCGACCAGTTCGGCCAGAACCTGCTCGGCGCGCCCGGATCGCAGGATCAACCGTTGACCGCGTGCCTCCAGCGCCTGTGCCAAATGTTCCAATGCAAGACCCAGCCGCCAGGCCGGGGCTGCGCCCAGTTGATCGACCGTTGCGTCGCGAATGAAAACCGCAACCACCGGCCCGGCAGCACAGGCCGCCGTCAGCGCGGCATGATCGCTCAGACGCAGGTCGCGCCGAAACCACAGGATCGTTGTCAATTCCGTCTCCTTTACCCAACCGGTTCAATCGAGCGGATGTAGGACAATGGCAGGCAAAGTACATGCCGACAGCAAGGCCCAAAACGAAAAAAGCGCCCGAGGGGGCAAATCGCTCCCTCGGACGCCAGATCATGCACAGGATGCAAGGTTATTTGCGTTCTGCCAGCAAGCCTTTGAAGATCGCCCAGCACATCAGCAACAGGACAATGGTGAACGGCAAGCCGGTCGAAATCACCATCGCCTGAAGCGATGCCAATCCGCCACCGATCAACAGCACGACCGCCACCGCGCCTTCGAACACACACCAGAACACCCGCTGGGGCACCGGCGCATCCACTTTGCCACCCGCCGTGATCGTGTCGATCACAAGCGAGCCACTGTCAGAGGAGGTCACGAAAAACACGATCACCAACACAATCGCAATCACCGAGGTGATGCTGGACAGGGGCAGACCGTCCAACATGGCGAACAGGGACATTGGCGGGTTATAGGCGTCGATCACCTGGGCCTTGACCGCGCTGGTGGTCGGGTCGCTCAGGACCTGATCAATTGCCGCGCCACCAAATGTCGCCATCCACAGGACACAGACCATTGACGGGATGATCAAAACGCAGATCACGAATTCCCGTACCGTGCGGCCCCGGCTGACGCGGGCGATGAACATGCCGACAAAAGGTGACCAGGAAATCCACCACGCCCAATAGAAGGTGGTCCAGCCATGCATGAACCCGGTGTCTTCGCGTCCGATCGGATTGGACAAGGCAAAGATCTCTTTGCCGTATTCCGAAATACCGCCGATGAAATCCGACAGAATGCCGCCCGGCCCCGCCGCAAAGAACACGAACAACAGCAACAGCGCCGCAATCACCATGTTGACTTCGGACAGCAGTTTCACACCGCCATCCAGCCCGCGCAGCACCGACACCAGTGCAATTGCGGTGATCGCTGTGATCAACAGAACCTGAACCGTGATCGACACCTCGATGCCAAACACATGGCTCAGACCGGCATTGGCCTGTTGTGCGCCAAACCCCAAAGAGGTCGCCAGACCAAACAGCGTGGCAAAAACCGCCAATGTGTCAATGACATGGCCCCACCAGCCCCAGACACGTTCGCCCAGGATCGGGTAAAACGCCGACCGGATCGTCAGCGGCAAGCCTTTGTTATAGGTGAACAAAGCAAGGGCCAGCGCCACAACCGCATAAATCGCCCAAGGGTGCAGACCCCAGTGATAGATCGTGGCCGCCAACCCCATGCGCCGCGCCGCATCGACGTTTTCGGCAATGATGGCACCGTCTTCACCAATCGGGCTGGCCACGCCGAGCGGTTCGGAAATCGCCATGTGATAGACCGGTTCCAACACGCCAAAGAACATCAGGCCAATGCCCATACCGGCCGCAAACAGCATCGCGAACCAGCCGATATAGGAATAATCCGGCACCGCATCTTCGCCGCCCAGCCGGACCTTGCCAATCGGCAGGACGATCAGAACAAGGCAAAACACCACAAAGAAATTGGCCGCGCCCAGAAAGAACCAGTCAAAGGTGCTGGTCAGCCAGGGGCGAAGCCAGCCAAAAACCGCGCTGGCCTGTTCGGGCAGCGCCAAAGCGTAAAATACGAATGCAACAATCGACAGCCCAGAGATCAGAAACACCGGGTTGTGAATATCCACACCCAACGGCCCGATCCGGGTCTCCAGATTGTCTTGACCGATTTCATAATCGGTCTCGATGATTTCGGAATGCCCCTCGGGATCGGGTATCCCTTGGGTATTGCTGGTGTCGGTCATTGGTGACCTCCTGTTTCCATTTTCTCTGGTCGCTTTGATCGGCGTGCTGGCGCAAATCGGCTGGCAAATGCGCCATGTCGACCGCACATTCCGGCGGTCGGGTATCCGTGTCGATGCCTGAAACCATGGCTTGGCAGACAGCCCAATTGCGGATCAGCACCCGCCGTCACCCCAATTGGCACCCATATGGCCAAGCTATCGGAATTTTTCAGGCTCTCGCCAAGGGATACGGCGCTACTGGCATCAAAAGCGACATACGATAGGTCGCTTTTGTCATAGGGATGAGCCCACCGCAACACGCCAGAGCAAGTATTTTTGCGCCCCACCATTGTAATGTCCGCCCCCTGCCCGTGCGGGTGTCGCGGCCAATATTTGCCTGTCCAAAGGCCGAGGCTGACAGAGCAGACAATCCATTCTAGTCTGAGGTCGAACCGTCGAAAGGACCGCACATGCTGACCGCTCTGATCCTGCCCGCTGCCGGGCAATCCAGCCGGATGCGCGGACGGGACAAATTGCTAGAGGATGTCGGTGGCCAGCCCTGTTTGCGCGCCATGGCGCTTCGCGGGCTGGCGGCGGGGCTTTCGGTCATTGTCACGCTGCCGGACGAAAACCACCCGCGTGCACGCGCCCTGGCCGAGGTGCCGGTGCGCCGGTTGGTGGTGCGGGATGCCGCGCGCGGCATGTCAGAGAGCCTGCGCACCGCGATGGCCGCCCTGCCCGCGGCCACCGATGCCGCGATAGTCCTGCCGCCGGATATGCCGGATATCAACCGCGACGACCTTACCGCGCTGATTGCGATGGCGGGCGAGTTGCCGGGCGCATTGGTGGTGCAGGCAAGCTGCGCCGATGGCACGCCGGGTCATCCGGTGCTGTTCCGCAGGGCGCTTTTTGGTGAATTTTCGACGCTCACGGGCGATTTTGGCGCGCGTGACATCATCGCGCGCCATGCCCAATCGCGGGTCTTGGTGCCCTTGGCCGGTCAAAAGGCCCGCACCGATCTGGATACGCCCGAAGATTGGGCGGTCTGGCGAGCAGCACAGACCGCCCAGGGCGGGGGCTGAGAGGCAGCGCTCAGCCCGTCCAGCCGATTGTTCGGCGCGATCGCCGGAACCGTCAGCTCATCAACATGACCCGCGCCTGATGCGACTTCAGCGCGGGGCGCGCAGCCGGATAGACCGCATGCAGATCCACCTGTGCCGCAAGCTCCGGGAACAATGCCAGAAGTTCGTCGCGTTGATCACCGTCCAGTGCCGCCAGCGTCATGTCGCCGGGTTGGAAACTTTCCGACCACAGACCATCGCTGAGCACCACTTCGTGTTGATCAAACAGGATATGAATATAGGTGACCCCGTCGCGATCATCGGCCCGTGACACCCCATCCAGACAGGTCATGTGACTGGCTGCGACCAACACCTCTTCTTCGCCGAACCACATCTGCGCCGCCGCACTGTTGATTAAGACCCGGTGTTGCGGCGACACCATCATGTCCCGCATCGGCATGCCCGGCCCCAGCGCATCTTGCGAGATCCGAATGGGGCGCAGCGCCGCGCGCGCGGCCAACTGTGTCGCATTCAAGCTGCGCGAGCCAACCCAGCGGATCATCTGATAGCCATTGTCGCGGGTCAAAACCCGGTCCCCGACCCGAAGATGTTCCACAGGCACCTCGCCGCGCATGGTCTTGATCACGGTTCCGGGCGTAAAGCACGGAATATATTCGACATTTTCAATATCGCGAAAGACCAGCGTTTCGCCGTCGTCCCAGGTGACAGTGCCGCGTTCGGAATCAAGTGGATCAAAGGTGATCACCGCCGGACCGTTCACAATCAACGTGTCGTTGTCATCCCCGCCCGCGCCGCCATCCACGGTATCATTGCGCCCGGCAATGATCGTGTCGGCATCATCGCCGCCGCGAATACGGTCTGCACCGGTCCCGCCGCTCAGCCTGTCGGCGCCAGCGCCGCCGTCGATGGACATGCCGGTGCTGTCACCAGCCCCATCCAGCGTATCATCGCCCGCCCCGAGGTGCAGCGCCTCGATCTCGGTGAATTCTGCGCTGCCGGTGCCGGTGGTCACGGTGCCGGCCTCGTCCCCGGTCAGCACGACATTGGCCCCCAGCGTGTCGGTCAAGGCAAGCGTATCCTGATCGACCCCGCCAGCGCCGCCATCAATTGTATCACTGCCCTGGTCCGCGGCCAGCGTGATCAGATCCTGATCGTCGCCGCCGGACAGGCTGTCATCGCCCAGGCCACCGTCGATTGTATCGCGGCCTTCGTCACCTTGTATGGTGTCGTCGCCGGCCCCGCCGCGAAGACTATCCTCGAACTCGCCACCAGAGATGAAATCGCGGCCGGCCCCGCCCGTGATGACATCAGCCAAGTCCTGGCCCGACAATGTATCGTCGCCGCTGCCGCCGGTGATGACATCCTCGCCACTGCCGCCGAGGATACTGTCATCGCCCGCGCCGCCATCCAGCGTGTCATCGCCAAAGCTGCCTTCGATATCGTCGTTGCCCGCGCCTGCATGGACCGAGTCATTGCCGCCACCGGCCTTGATGATGTCGTCCTGCGGGCCTTCGCCGGGCAGATGACCGTCATTGTTGTCAACCTGGTCAAGATCCTCGTCGACCCAAGTGTCGGCGACAATGGTGTCGTCGGCCCCGGTGCCGGTCAGAATGCCATCCGACGGAATGCCAATCGCGCTAAGCCAGGCCGGGTTGTTGGCCACAGCGGGCGAAATGCCGACCAATGTCAGGTTTTCACCGCCGGTAAAGGTCAGCACCGCATTGCCCGACCCGTCGTCGGTGACACCCACATCCCCCAGATGCACCGGCGTTGTCCCGCCGTCCGAGGTCAGTTCTGATACATCCAGCACATCGACGCCGGTAAAGGTGCCATCGCCGTTGTCGATTGGTCCGGCAAAGCCCTGAACACTGTCGGTTCCGCTGAAATCGCCCAGGGCAATGGTGTCATTGCCGCCCCCCAGAACGAGGTTTTCGATTTCGATAAAGGCGGCGGTGTCAGTGCCGTCGCTGAAACTGCCGTCTTCCGGGT
Organism: Phaeobacter sp. J2-8; assembly: GCF_022867865.1. Classification (GTDB taxonomy): domain Bacteria; phylum Pseudomonadota; class Alphaproteobacteria; order Rhodobacterales; family Rhodobacteraceae; genus Marinovum. The sequence goes on from NZ_JALIEC010000002.1 coordinate 298,624, forward strand.
TCAAACCGGTCAGATCAACCCTCAGCCCGGTGGTGGTGGCCGACAGATCCAGCGTGTCGCCGTGAATTTCGTCAAAGGCGTCACCGTCGAAAGTGTCGTTACCGAAATTGTCTTCGACAATGAAAACATCATCGTTGAATCCGCCCCAGACGTAATCGTCGCCCAGACCGCCGTGCAGTTCGTCCTCGCCATAGGAGCCGCGCACATAATCATCGCCGTCATCGCCATACAGCGTGTCATTGCCGGTATTGCCATAAACCGTATCGTCGCCGCTGCCGCCGTGTTGCAGGTCGTCCTGATACCCGCCGTCCAGCGTATCGGAACCCGATCCGCCCAAAAGCGTATCATTGCCTTCGTCGCCATAGAGGCTGTCATTGCCGCTGCCGCCGCCGACAACGTCATTTTCAAAGCCGCCATAAACCGTATCGCTGCCCTCGCCACCGTCGATCGTATCATTGGCGGTTCCGCCATAGATCAGATCGTTGTCTTCGCCGCCCAAAAGGCTGTCGCGGCCGTCGCCGCCTTCGATGGAATCATCGCCTGCGCCGCCGTCGATGGTGTCATCGCCCGCCCCGCCCAACACGGTGTCATCGCCCAGCCCGGAAAGGACGCTGTCCGCCCCGCCCTCGGCATGTACCATGTCATCATTCGACGCATCGGAATGGTCGAAATTGTCGATCATGTCGCCTTGGGGATCGCCCACATAGCTGGTGTCGATCAGATCGGCATCTCCGGTGCCTTTGACAATGAAATCCGGCGGATTATTGGTGGTGGTGATGGTGGCAAATCCGGTGGCCGGTGTGCCCTCGTCATCGACGGTGGAATAGGTGAATGTCGAGTCACCAATGTCACCATCGGTCAGGATCGACACCGTGCCATCAGGGTTAAGCGTGATCTCTTCGCCGGTGTTCAGGGTCACGGTATCCCCGGGGTTCACCGCCTGATTGTTGATATGGGTGATCGTCAGATCGCGATCTTCGGTATTGTCATCATTGGACAGAATGTCATGCACCTGGGTGGTGTTCGGCCCCTGCGCCAGATCATCATTCACCGCAACAGATTGCGCCTGTACGGAATTGCCCATGATCAACAGGTTGGAATCATACACCTTGTCCCCGCCGTCGCCGATACCGATGCGAATGTCGTTTTCTTCGCCCTTGTTCACCGGCGCGGTGATCGACAGCACCACGGTCGCGCCGTCCATTTCGGTGTTATAGTTATCTTCGGCCTCTGGATTGTCGACATAGAGGTTGGGGTTGGCGGTGGTGTTGATCGTGTCGATGGCAATCGCGGTCGCCGCGCCGTTGCCGGTATCCAATGGCACATAGGTGCCGTTGACCCAGATCCCGACCGCGTCATTCACGCTGCTGCTGACATATTCCAGATATTCCTCGGACGAGAACACAAGCTGCATGGTCAGCATGTCGCCCTCAGGAACGAACACCGCAGACAGGAACGCGCCGTCAAATGTGCTTTGCCCCGAAACCGCATCCAGATCGGCATCGCCGTCGACGCCATCGGCCATTTTCGTGCCGGTGTTGGCGGCGGTGTTGGTGTCGGCAGAGCCGTCACTGTTGGTAATGTCGCGGGCCTTGCCCGTGGACAGGATCACACCCGTGTCAGAGGGGCTCAATTCCCCCAGGGTCGCTTTGCCGCCCGTATAGGTTCCGGACGCGGCCGCATCGCCATTATAGCTGGCTGAAACCACGCTGACCCCTTCACCGAACATGGTGTTCGCCATCGTCAGTGCATCGGCGTCTGTGCTGATATTCAGCTCACTTGCTATTGGCATTATTGTGCCCCCACAAAGTAATCCGGTTCAATGACCAGTCGGTCCCGACCCGGTAAGATCAAGTCCTGCCTTTTTGACCGTTAAATTGGCCCTAAATTTGAGGTACTAAGGGCGAATTGCGGCTATTGTTGCCGAAGGCGGCAAAAAATATTGCGCCATGTCAAAACCGCCTGGCCGGGGCGTGACCGCATCCCGCGGTACAGATTAAAATAAACAAATTCAAATTGTTATAAGGGAATCGCACAATCCATGAGAGGATTGCGGCGCAACAGCCTCTCCTGCGGAGTGTGATGGACAACGGCCAATTGGGCCGAATTGCGGCAAATTCGACCAGCTTTGGTCGCAAAATGAAAAAACCAGAGGCGGTTTCCCGCCTCTGGCCTTTCGCGTCCCCCGCCGACGGATCGGCAAAGGAGTGCTGCATATTCCGTGATCGAATGTCTGGCGCTTAGCGCGCCAGAAGTCTTGCTTCGTGCTTTTTCAGCGACCGGCGTGCGGCGGTGTAATCTTCCAGACCTTCGACTGTGTCCAGCTCTGGGAAGAGTTCCAGAATTTCCGAACGCTGTGCATCGCCCAGACCGTCCAGTGTCTGAATGCCGGGCTGGAAGCTTTCGGTCCAGACACCGTTCGACAGGACAACTTCGTGCTGGTCGAACATGAAGTGGATATAGGTCACACCCAGGGTGCCCACTTCGTCAACGCCAGCCAGATCGGTCAGGTGCTTGGCCGGGGCCAGAACCTCACGCTCTTCGAAGTAGAGCTGCGCCTTGTCGCTGTTCATCAGAACCCGGTGCTGCGGGCTGACCAGGATGTCCTGTTCCGGCAGGTTCGGCCCGAGGCTTCCGGCCTGGATCAGGATCGGACGCATATGCGGCGACCGTGCCAGTTGGTGTCCGGTCAGCTCGGTTGTGCCAATCCAGCGGATTTCCTGCAGGCCATTGTCCCGGGTGATGATCCGGTCACCTTCGCGCAGATCCTCGATCAGACGTTCGCCGGTTGGGGTGGCGATTGTCGTGCCGGGGGTAAAGCACGGCGGTGTCGGGTCGATGATGACTTCGATATCTTCGAAGGTCGACGTGCCAAGCGATGTGCCGGTGTCATCGAAGTATTCGACAGTACCGTCTTCCTGATCCGCCGAAGTATAGGTGATTGAGATCGACCCGCCCGTCGGAACCGAACCGGTCAGATCCAGCGTATCCCAGTCATTGGGAAGACCATCCGCCGCATCACCGGCCGGACCGTCACCACCATCGATGCTGTCGCCGACATCGCTGCCGAGGATCATGTCGCGCCCGTCGCCACCGAGGATCGTATCGGCATCTGCACCACCGATCAGCGTGTCGAAACCGTCGCCACCGATCAGCGTATCGGACCCGGCGCCGCCTTCCAGAACGTCATCATCGATGCCCGCATCAAGCAAGTCGTCGCCGTCGCCGCCCAGCAGCGTATCGTCGTCGTCGCCGCCAAGGATCGTGTCATTGCCCGCGCCACCATCAACATAGTCGAGATCGTTGTACGGAACCGGATCAGTGGCATCGGGCTCGTTGTTGAACAGCGTTGCGCTGGTCTGCGCGCTTGCGTCGATATAATCGTCGCCCGCATCGCCAAAGATTTCATCCGAGCCGTGACCGCCAATAATGCTGTCGTCACCTTCGCCGCCGTCGACGGTATCGTCATCAATGCCGGCATTGATCGTGTCGTTGCCGGTGCCACCGTCGATGGTGTCCGCGTCGTCGCCGGTCATGATGGAATCGTTGCCGTCACCACCAAAGACCAGATCGCGACCATCGTCGATGTTCGGGTCCGAAGCCACGCCACCGATCGGCAGGTTGGGATCGTCGCCTACGTAATCAGAGAAGGTGTCGATTCCGGCAATAATGGTATCATCGCCTGCGCCGCCGTCGATTGTGTCGGCACCTTGGAGATCGGTAATGGAATCATTGCCCGCACCACCATCGACGCTGTCGTCGTCGATGCCGCCTTCTATGACGTCATTTCCTTCGCCGCCGAAGATCGTGTCGCGGTCGTCGCCGGTTGTGATCGTGTCATCGCCGGCACCGCCGTCAACCAGATCGCGGTCGTTTTCCGGGTCGTCGTCGACCGGCACGGTTGGAAAGGTCACTGCGTCAATGGCAGGATCTTCGTTGTCGGTCTGAATCTCGTCGTTGCCTTCGCCACCATTAATGGTGTCGCTGCCATCGCCACTTTTCAGGGTGTCGCCACCTTCGCCGCCCTCGACCGAGTTATCGCCGTCACCGGCAAGAACGGAATCATCGCCGTCGCCGGCCTGGATGATGTCGTCTTCGGAATCTTCCGGGTCGGTCGAAAAGATATTGTCGCTGTTGTCGACCATATCGCCCTGGGGGTCGCCGGTGTAGCTGACGTCAATTGTATCGTCGCCCGTTGTGCCCTGTACGATTCCGTCCAGGCCATCCGTGTTGGGGCCACCATTTTCTTCATTGTTTTTAATGTTATCGGACACGTTAACAACGCCCCCCTTCGCATGTACTGTTAAAATCAAACGTGGTTGCCGTCACAGCAGTGTGACCCGCAACCTGGTTACCGGAACTGTTGACCTGCGCTTCTGCGCTTTGATCTTTCCGCGCCGCATACAAAAGACGTGTCACAATTGCGCCCTTCGATGGAGCAATCCCGTCGGCGCACGTCATCGGGTTGTGGACCCCGTGCATTCCCCTGTTATCGGAGAGCCCCCGGGCGCCCCGGATTTGATACAGATCAGGCATCATAGACCCCATCACCTTCCACTTTAGGACAGCTTCCCAGACGTTCAAAAAACGTTCGGGTCGCATACCGCCAATCATTGTGTCACACGTCTGACGAAAGCTGGACGGGCATGTCATCAGGCAATTCTCGCCTGTTTGCGCCAAGCAAAGCACCTACGCACTTTGTCCTGACACATCCCATCCGTCCTTCGACGCATAACGGTTCAGCGGCCGCCCCCGTGGCCAACAAATTTTTCGCCCCCCAGCGAGCAATGCAACATTATGGTCTGGCTTAACTCAAACAAAGGAGAAATTGTCTGAAAAATAGACCGTGTTCATTCGGGAAACAGTTGATAACGGTCGCGAATCTGTCGCCCACACCCGTTTTAATTGATCTCAATGGAACTGAAAGTGTCTCTTAAGGATATGAAATATATACACAATACTGGTGCACACTCTCGAAAGTATAGCTGGCCGCAGATCCTGGCCTGATGAGGACACACAACCCTATAGCGTCACGTTCCTGTCGCTGAAAAAAAGACTATCGCACAATGCGCTGTTTGCGAAATGGAACCAATTGCGTGCAAGGCAGGTGATTGGGCTCAATTATGAGACGTGTAATCCGAAGGGTCCGATTCGAATTCGCTTAAAATTCGACGGGTTACAGACAGCGCTTTGCGGTTTCATCTACCGCCGCGCGCGCGCCCCACAGGGCAAGCACAATGAGATTGGCCCAAGGGTTTGGTCGATGGGCTCAGCCCTGTTCCATTGAAGCGAAAGCCCGTCAAATCCGAAGCGGCCCGATACATCGGGGGGCCATCCCACGCGATCCTGTCGAATCGCAACATTCAGAAAAGCAGCATTCGCCCTACACCCACGGTCGGAAAATTGTCTGTAAAGACAACCACCTGACACAATTGTTCTGAAAAATTGGTGCGGTCGGAGAGACTCGAACTCTCACGGGTGTTACCCCACAGCGACCTCAACGCTGCGCGTCTACCATTCCGCCACGACCGCACACTTTGAATGGTTTGCGGGGTTTAGCCAATTGCCAAAGCATTGCCAAGGGCAAAGTCCTGCACCATCGCGAATTTTTCTCAACCACCCTAATTTCCGTTCACGTCGCTGCGCGGGATCGGAGCAAACGGCGTATCAGGTGCCACATGTATGCATGGCCGAATGACCGAAAATCGGGTTTTCCCCGCCCCGGTGGCGGTGTAGATCCGACAACATGGTAGACTGGATAATCTCTGACGGGCTGACCGAATACGACGACGCGGTCCAATTCATGGAAACCCGCGCCGCGGCCATTGCCGAGGGCCGTGCGCAGGAAGCGATCTGGCTGGTGGAACATCCACCGCTTTATACTGCGGGGACATCCGCAAGGATCGAGGATCTGACCGATCCAGACCGTTTTCCGGTGCATACGTCAAAACGCGGCGGGCAATATACCTATCATGGCCCCGGCCAGCGGGTGGCCTATGTCATGTTGGACGTCGGCAAACGCGGTCGCGATGTGCGCCGCTTTGTCCAGCAGCTGGAACATTGGGTGATTGCAACGCTGGATGCCTTCAACGTCAAGGGCGAGATTCGCGAAGGCCGGGTTGGCGTCTGGGTCCAGCGCAATGACAAACCGCTGACCGCAACCGGCGCCCCACAGGAAGACAAGATTGCCGCAATCGGCATTCGCCTGCGCAAATGGGTCAGCTTTCACGGGGTGTCGATCAACGTAGAGCCGAATCTGGAGCATTTCACCGGGATCGTGCCCTGTGGCATCACCGAACATGGGGTCACCAGTCTGGTGGACCTGGGGTTGCCGGTAAACATGGACGATCTGGATGTGGCCTTGCGCGCCAAATTCGATGAGATCTTTGGCGAGATCGCCTGAAATATACCAGCCTGACGCAAATCAACCGGTCACAACTAGCCTGACACAAAACAAAAGGCCCCCGCCCGAGGGCGAGAGCCAGACATTAATACGGCAAACGCCGCACCACTATCCCTGGGTCATGCGACCAAAGGTTTGTCCGAACGGGTCCAGGCCAGCGGCTTGAACACATCATCAATCGGCGTTTGCGCAAGGTGGTTGGTGTAGTTCGACATTGTCTTCTGCGCGATGCCGAGAATCACGTCCAGAACCGCGCGATGGCCGAAGCCGGCATCAAAGAATGTCTGCAGCTCTTCTTCGCTGACATTCCCGCGCGAGCGCACCATTTTCAATGTAAAGGTCCGCAGCGTTTCGAGCTTTGCGGTCGGCAGCGGTGTTTCATCGCGCAGCGCATTCGAAATCTCGTCCGAGACCTTCATCATCTTGGCAATACCGGTGTGGGCCGGGACGCAGTAGTGGCATTCGTTCTCGACGTTGATCGCCTGCCAGACCACGGTCATCTCATCCGCGTCGAATTCGGTTTCGGTGAACAGCTTGTGCAGCACCTGATAGCCTTCATAGGCCTGCGGGCTTTCTGCCAGCACCTTGTGCAGGCCCGGCAGACGGCCAAACGCCTTTTGCGAGTTTTCCAGCAGCGGCTTGGAGGCTTCGGGGGCGGAATCGAGATCATGCGAGGGGAACTGAGCCATGGGATGTCCTTTTGGGTTGATGTTCGAGATGACATTTAGGCTTTCTTGAGCGATCACTCAAGTATATAATTGAGCGATCGTTCAAGAATTGGTGACCCATGCCCCGCAAACCCTCCTATGACCGTGATGATCTGATCAACCGCGCCCGTGATCTGTTTTGGAAACGGGGCTGGGCAGGCACATCGCTCAAGGATCTGGAGGCGGAATTGAAAATGAAGCCGGGCAGCTTCTATGCCGCGTTCGGGTCAAAGGATGCGCTTTTTGCACTGGCGCTGGATCGTTATGCCGCCGACGGTCAGGATCGGTTGAAGGCCCTGGCAGAGGCCAAGGGCCCGCTCGGCGCCTTGCAGGCCTTTCCGATGCAGGTCTTGCAAAACACCCAGGCCGCCGCGAAGGCCTGTATGTTGTCCAAGACATTGCTGGAACTTCAGGCCCATGCGCACCCTCTTGCCGATCAGGCCGACGCACATCTGCGCCGGATGGAGGCCTCTTTTGCCGATCTCTTTCGCGCGGCACAGGCTCAGGGGCTGATCACATCCGACCAGTCGCCAGCCGCCCTCGCCCGTCGGTATCAATCCGATCTGCTGGGGTTGCGGGTGTCGGCCCAGCGCCCCGGCATAGATGCAACAGCGATCGCACAAGAAATGTCCCAGGAACTCGCCCGTTTGTAATCGGCGCGCGATCAGAGCGGATTTGCCGGTGAACCCAACCGGACAGGCCCGCCCCGAAACATCCCACCACGACAAATCGCGCCCGGCAAAATACCGCTGCATCCATTTGCCGGTTCTTGATTTTCAACCGACTGCGACAAAAATACTTGATCTGCGTCAAACTCCCCCGTTGCCGTCACCGCCGCCACATTCTAGAACCGGATTAGATTCCAGGTGTACGCACATGCGTATGCCCCAGATTTGTCTACAGGAGGCACGACATGGCTGACGCCGCCATTCACGGCCACGAGCATGAAGATCAGCGTGGGTTCTTTACCCGCTGGTTCATGTCCACCAACCACAAGGATATCGGGATTCTCTACCTGATCACCTCGGCTTTGGCGGGTTTCATCTCGGTGGCATTTACCGTTTACATGCGACTGGAGCTTATGGAGCCGGGCGTACAATACATGTGTATGGAAGGCGCTCGCATGATCGCCTCGGATGCGACATGTACGCCCAATGGCCATCTGTGGAACGTGCTGATCACCGGTCACGGCATCCTGATGATGTTCTTTGTCGTCATTCCGGCATTGTTCGGCGGTTTCGGCAACTATTTCATGCCGCTGCAAATCGGCGCGCCGGACATGGCCTTCCCGCGGATGAACAACCTGTCCTACTGGCTGTATTTTGCCGGCACCATGCTGGCGGTCTGTTCGGTTGTTTCGCCGGGCGGTAACGGCCAATTGGGTTCTGGTGTGGGTTGGGTTCTGTATCCGCCGCTCTCCGTCAAAGAAGGCGGGTTGTCGATGGATTTGGCGATCTTTGCCGTGCACGTTTCGGGCGCAAGCTCGATCCTGGGCGCGATCAACATGATCACCACCTTCCTCAACATGCGCGCACCGGGCATGACCCTGTTCAAGGTGCCGCTGTTTTCCTGGGCGATCTTTGTCACAGCCTGGCTGATCCTTCTGTCCCTGCCGGTTCTGGCGGGCGCGATCACCATGTTGCTGACCGACCGCAACTTCGGCACGACCTTCTTTGATCCTGCTGGCGGTGGCGACCCGATCCTCTATCAGCACATCCTGTGGTTCTTTGGCCACCCGGAAGTGTACATCGTGATCGTTCCCGGTTTCGGCATCATTTCCCACGTGATCTCGACCTTCTCGCGCAAGCCGGTGTTCGGCTATCTGCCGATGGTCTGGGCGATCATCGCGATTGGCGCGCTGGGTTTTGTTGTCTGGGCACACCACATGTACACCGTTGGCATGTCGCTGACCCAGCAGAGCTATTTCATGATGGCCACCATGGTCATTGCGGTTCCGACCGGCGTGAAGATCTTTAGCTGGATCGCGACCATGTGGGGCGGATCGATCGAGTTCAAGGCACCGATGATGTTCGCCATGGGCTTCTTGTTCCTGTTCACCGTGGGCGGCGTGACCGGCATCGTTCTGTCGCAGGCTGGCGTCGACCGGGCCTATCACGACACATATTATGTCGTGGCGCACTTCCACTATGTGATGAGCTTGGGCGCGGTCTTCTCGATCTTCTCGGGGATCTATTTCTACTTCGCCAAGATGACCGGCCGTCAGTATTCCGAGCCGCTCGCGCATCTGCACTTCTGGATGTTCTTCATCGGCGCGAACCTGACGTTCTTCCCGCAACACTTCCTGGGCCGTCAGGGCATGCCGCGCCGCTACATCGACTATCCAGAGGCCTTTGCCACCTGGAACTACTGGTCGTCGGTTGGTGCATTCATCTCCTTCGCTTCGTTCCTGTTGTTCTTCTACATTGTTGCCCATGCTCTGCTGAAAGGCGCAAAAGAGACCCGCAACAACTATTGGAACGAATATGCCGACACGCTGGAGTGGACACTGCCCACACCGCCGCCAGAGCATACTTTCGAAATCCTGCCCAAGCAGGAAGACTGGGACAAAGGTCACGCGCATTAAGCTGCTGACACCCTGTTGAAAAGACCAAGGCCCGCGAATTTCGCGGGCCTTTTCTTTTGCCCGCGTGAGCGAACGCAACTGGCCGACACAACGGGCAGAAACGTCAACAAATGTGACCCACCGCACGCCAGTGGTGGGTGGCCCATGCGATAGGTCCCCATGCATTGCAGTCCCGGACCAATCCCATGTTTCAAAAAATCGCCATTCCCGCTTTGACCGGCCTTTTGATCACCGTCGCCGCCGCGCCGGTTCTGGCCTTTACCATGCCGAACCTGCCCAACCTGACCTTTCCGACCGATACGGTGGCAGACGACACCGAATGCACGGCCCACTGCCCCACGACGTCTGGGTAATCGCGGCCCAATTCATATTGATCGGCCCATTTTCCCATCGACGCGGCAATCGCGGATACCTATATCTTGGCCATGCCCTATTGCTGGTTAAACAATTCCGCATCTGACGAGGCCGAGTTGCGCCTCTGGCCGCATCAATCGCTGCCTGCGCGCGGCTATGCTGCGTTTCTTCTGGCAACTTTTGTTTTCGCCACCATGCCGCTCTATGGGCTGCTGGGCACAAAACTGCTTTGGGGGTTGTTGCCGTTTCTGTTGTTGGCCTTGGCCGGGGTCTGGTTCGCGCTGGACCGCAATCGCCGCAACAGCCAGATCCTGGAGGTGCTGCGCCTGACCCCGTCCGAGGTATCCTTGACCCGCCAGAATCCAAAGGGCCCGGATCAGAGCTGGTCTTGCAATCCGTTCTGGGCCAAGGCACATTTGCACACCTCGGAAGGTCCAGTGCCAAATTACGTCACCCTGAGCGGCGCGGGACGTGAAGTCGAGATTGGCACATTTCTGTCAGAAGATGAGCGGAAGGCGCTTTACCGCGATCTGCTGCGCCATCTGCCCTATCGGATGGCCTAGGCTGGATGGCCCAAATCCCCGCAACATCAAAATCCGCCCGGTTCAGGCGACGGACCTGCGCCACAGTCCTGGGGGCCGAATGGCTTTTGCGTCATGACCGCACGCTGCAATCATCGGAACGCGCAGCGCTGAAGGCACGCCAGACGCCGCCGAAACAACCGGCACAGCAAGTTGTCTTTTTGATCCCGCTGGTGGGCCGCCATCATGTGCAGGACTGGCAGGGCACCTGCACCAGACTGACCGCCACGCTGACCGCCCTCTTGCGACAGTCAAATCCGAACTGGCAGGCGGTGGTTTGTGGACAGGACCGCCCAACCTCCCTGCCCGACGATCACCGCATCACGTTTCTGCCGTTTGAGACACCGGTCGCGGGCAATGACAAATGGCACAAGCTGGCGCAGCTGACCACCTATCTGCCGCATCTTGGGGTTGCGGCGGGCTATGCCATGACCTTTGATGCGGATGATATTGCCCATCCCGATCTGGTTAAGGAAATGCTGGGCAATCAGGCCGCCGGAGGCTACCTCGCCGAAACCGGATATGTGTGGGATCAGGGCGCGGCGACACTTGCCTTGGCCGGACCACGCAGATGGTCAATGCCGCTGCGCAAACCATTTTGGAAACTCTGTGGGTCTTGCGCCGCCGTCCGGTTCGATCTGGCGAATGGCCCCGTCGAGATCGACTATCTGCGCGAGATGAGCCAACATGAACACCGCATGTTCCCTTACCTCGCCCAATTGGCGGGCCGACCGCTGACACCGCTGCAATCACCCAAGGTGCTATACCTGTTGAATCACGGTGAGAATTTTGGTGCACGCCGGGGCCGTGTCAGCTTCAAGACACGCTTCGTGCAACGCTACCGCGTCACGGATGACGCGGCAGTGCGTGCAGATTTTGATGTTTGACACCGTTTGGTGTTTGGCCCGGCTTGATCTCTGACTCAGCATGACCTTGCAGTCATACCAAGTCGGAAAACCATCCATCGCGGCCCAAATCAGGCCTGATTCAGGCCCGATCAGGTCACGCGCGATCAGGCCTGCGCCAAGCGGTCTTTGACCATCGGGCCGACGGCACCGAAATCCATCTGACCGGTGTAACGGGATTTCAACTCTCCCATCACCTTGCCCATGTCGCGGATCGAGGTCGCCCCGACCTCGCTCACGGCGCCGTCGATTGCTTTGGCCACTTCATCGTCGCCAAGCTTGCGCGGCAGGAATTCTTCGATCACGGTGATTTCAGACAATTCCCGCTCTGCCAGATCCAGCCGACCACCCTCTTCATAGGTGCGTGCGCTTTCCTGGCGCTGTTTGACCATTTTGCCAAGGATGGCCAAAACATCGGTCTCTTCGACCGTCTGTTCCTCGCCTTCCCCTCTCAGGGCAATTTCGCGATCCTTGATGGCAGCACTAATCAGACGCAACGTTGACAGCCGCTGAGCGGCCTTGTCACGCATGGCCTGTTTGAGCGCTGAATTGATGTCTGCGCGTAAACTCATGTTGTCCCATCCCCATGGGTTAATCGAAGTCACCACAATATGCCATGCAACGATTGCTGGCAACCGTCAGATTATTTTGATAACCCACTGTAAAGAATAGGAAACTCTATTTGGCGTCAGAACGCCCAATGGCCTTGACCCGGCTGGCGCCAGACCTTAGGTTCCGGCAAATTTACCCGACATGATGGATGGAATCGCCGAAATGACCGTGCGCGCCGATCAAACCCCAACAGCCTGTCTCGCGCTTGCCGATGGCACGGTTTTCTATGGCACAGGTTTTGGCGCAACCGGCACCAAGGTGGCGGAATTGTGCTTCAACACCGCCATGACCGGCTATCAGGAAATCATGACAGATCCGTCTTATGCCGGCCAGGTCGTGACCTTCACCTTCCCCCATATCGGCAATACCGGCGTCAATCCCGAGGATGACGAAACCGGCGATCCGGTGGCCGAAGGTATGGTGGTCAAATGGATGCCGACCGATGCCTCGAACTGGCGCGCGGCACAGGAATTGGGCGATTGGCTGGCGGCACGCGGCCGCATTGCCATTGGTGGCATCGACACCCGTCGGTTGACCCGCGCAATCCGTCAACAGGGTGCCCCGCATGTGGCGCTGGCCCATGATCCCGACGGGAATTTCGATCTCGAAGCGCTGATCGCCCAGGCCCGCGCCTTTCAGGGGCTGGAGGGGCTTGACCTCGCGCTGGATGTAACCTGTTCGCAAAGTTATCGTTGGAATGAAATGCGGTGGGCCTGGCCGGATGGCTATGCTCAACAGGAAAGCCCCAAACACAAGGTTGTCGCGCTGGATTTCGGCGCAAAGCGCAATATCCTGCGCTGCCTCGCCTCGGCGGGATGTGATGTCACGGTGCTGCCCGCCACGGCCACAGCGGCAGAGGTGCTGGCACATCAACCGGACGGGGTGTTCCTGTCCAACGGGCCCGGGGATCCGGCGGCCACCGGCAGCTATGCGGTGCCGATGATTCAAACGCTGATCTCGGAAACCAACCTGCCGATTTTCGGGATTTGCCTTGGGCATCAGATGCTTGCCCTGGCGCTTGGTGGACGGACCATCAAGATGAACCACGGCCACCACGGCGCCAACCATCCGGTCAAGGACATGGCATCCGGCAAGGTTGAAATCACCTCGATGAACCACGGTTTTGCCGTCGACGCCGCCAGCCTGCCGGACAATGTGATGCAAACGCATGTCTCGTTGTTTGACGGATCGAACTGCGGCATTGCGCTGAAATCCGAGGGCCGCGCGGTGTATTCTGTGCAACACCACCCTGAGGCCAGCCCCGGCCCGCAGGACAGTTTCTATTTGTTCGAGCAATTTGCCGCGGCAATGGCGGCAAATAGTTAACGGATCCGGGCGACTTTACTTGGGCTGTTAACCTTACCTTAAGATATTGTTAACGAAGCCTTAAGCAAAAATTTGTCATTCTGGCCCTGCGGAAAACAGGCCAGAGACATGAGTCCTTCGAAAGTGCAATTGCGCGGCCCACAAACCGCGCGCCTCAGCCCACATTACCGGCAACCGCTGGGGCGGATTCTGGTGGATACTGGGGTTTTGACCCCGGACCAGTTGCTTTTGGGTCTGGGCATCCAAGCGCAATGTCACGCGCCCCTGCCACAGGTGCTTCTGGCCGAGGGTCTGGTCAGTGGCGAGGATATTCTGCGGGCGCAGTCCGCACAATATGCCGCGCTTTCCCTGACCTTAACGGATACCCCGCCGAACGCCGACTGCTATGGCGCGCTGGACCCGCTGTTTTGTCTGAAACATGGCATCATGCCCTGGGATCGGCTTGGCGAAACATTGGTGGTGGCCACCTGCCACCCGGATCAATTCGAAGATTTGTTGGCATTATTGCCCGACCAAACCGGCCCGGTGGTCATGGGGATCGCGTCCGAAACCGATATTCACGCCGCAATTGCCGCCGCCCATGCCAAAACTTTGTCCAAACTGGCGGAAACCGCCCTGCCCGAAGAGGACAGCTGTCGTGGCATGCGCGTGGTCGCCGACCGCCGGGATCTGCGCCGCATGGCATTGCTTGGAATTGCCTTGGCCACTGTGGCGGCGGTCTTTCCGGCCTTGGTCTATGGTGTGGCCGCGACCTGGGCGATCTTCACATTGTTTTGCATCACCTACATGAAAGCTGCGGCATGTATCGCCCGATTGCGCGGCCCGTTGGTGTCCACCGCAACCGGTTCCACCAAATTGACCAAACCGCCGCCCAAAGTGTCGATGTTGGTGCCGCTGTTTCGAGAAAAAGACATTGCAACCCGGCTTGTCGCGCGGCTTTCGCGCCTGACCTATCCCAAATCCCGGCTCGACGTTGTTCTGCTGCTTGAGGCGGAGGACACACAAACCCAGGCCGCATTGGACAAGGCGGAATTGCCGCCCTGGATGCGTATTTTGGTTGTCCCTCCGGGCGAGTTGACGACCAAACCAAGGGCATTGAACTATGGCATTCGGTTTTGCGATGGCGAGATTCTTGGCATCTATGACGCCGAGGATAATCCAGCACCCGACCAGATTGATCTGGTTGCCGCCCATTTTGAAACCGCACCGGATGATGTTGCCTGCCTTCAGGGTATTTTAGATTTTTACAATCCGCATGCCAATTGGTTGGCCCGCTGTTTCACCATCGAATATGCCTCTTGGTTTCGGGTCATTTTACCGGGGCTGACGCGGATGCGACTTCCGATCCCGTTGGGTGGCACGACCCTGTTCTGCCGTCGTCAGGTGCTTGAGGATCTGGGGGGATGGGACGCGCACAACGTGACCGAAGACGCCGATTTGGGCATTCGTCTGTCGCGACACGGTTTTCGCACACAGATGATAAATTCCGTCACGCTGGAAGAGGCGAATTGCGCCCTGTGGCCATGGGTCCGGCAAAGATCCCGCTGGCTGAAAGGGTACATGGCAACCTATCGCGTCCATATGCGCCGCCCGCGGGTTTTGCTGCGCGATCTGGGATGGCGCGGGTTCATTGGCTTTCAGGTGCTGTTCCTTGGCGCGCTGAGCCAATTCGTCATGGCACCCGTCTTATGGTCGTTCTGGTTGGCCATTTTTGGGCTGCCGCATCCGCTGGTGACCTGGTTCGGTCCGGACATAGAAACAGGTATCAAGATTCTGTTCCTGTTGACCGAGGCTTTGGGCCTGACCATTGGCATGGCAGCCGTGGCCAGCCCGCAACATCGCCGTCTTATCCCCTGGGTGCCGACATTGATGTTCTATTTCCCATTGGGATCAATTGCGGCCTACAAAGCATTGATAGAGCTTATCAATCGCCCGTTCTTTTGGGACAAGACAGACCATGGTCACAGCAATGATGAACCCGTTTTGGACCACGAGGAGGTCAAACCCGGAGCGGTCACAAACGCCTAGTCGTCGGCCATGCTGTCCAGTTTCAACCGGGTCACAAAGGCCACCGAGATATGTGATTTCAACGCGTCGTTGGCGGCGGCTTCATCGCGCGCCTCGATTGCGCGGACGATGGCATCATGTTCTTCCAGCGCCTTTTCACCCGGCCTTCGGCCGCCAGTGACGTGGTGGCCATCAGGGCCATCGAACGATGCACCAAATCCAGTTGCTGCACCAGAAACCGGTTATGCGACGCAAGATGGATTTGTTTGTGAAACCGCCGGTTCGCGCGTGCAAGCGCCGATGGTTTGTTGACCAATGCGCGATCGTCTTCGACCATGTCGCGCAGCACCCGGGTTTCTTCGGCGGTGGCATGACGCGCCGCCAGCCGCGCCGCCAGCGCCTCCAGCTCGGCGCGCACCACATAGAGTTCTGCCAATTGGTTGTGATCCAGCGACGCCACGATAAGCGACCGCCCGTCCCGCGACAAAAGAGATTGGGTTTCAAGCCGTTGTAATGCCTCGCGAATTGGCGTGCGGCTCATCCCCAGCCGGTCGGCCAGATCGCTTTCAACCAGCCGGTCACCCGGGCGAAAGGTGCCAACGTCGATCGCCTCCAGGATCATGGTATAGGCGTCTTTTTGTATCGGCGCTTTCTGGGTCACCTGTGCGCTCCTCCGCTGGACTTCGCGGCACCATACTCAGACACCCCCGTCGCGGCAATACGGCCATTGCACCGCGCGACCACCGGGGATAGCGTGCCGCCATGGCAAAAGCACAATTTTCCCACGTCACCCATTGGGTCTTTGACCTTGACAACACATTGTACCCACCTGAATCGGCACTATTTTCCCAGATAGAGCCGCGGATGACCGCCTTTGTGATGGCGGCCCTTGGCGTGGCCGAGTCCGAGGCAAATCACCTGCGCAATCACTATTGGAAAACCTATGGCACGACGCTGGCGGGATTGATGCGCGAACATGATGTCGATCCCGGCCCCTATCTGCATGATGTGCATCAAATCGATTTCTCGGTTCTGGTGCCCGACCCGACGCTGGCCGATCATATCCGCGCGCTGCCGGGACGGCGGATTGTCTATACCAACGGCACCGGGCCTTATGCGGAACAGGTGCTGTCGGCGCGCGGTTTGTCCGGGTTGTTTGATGCGGTATATGGCGTGGAACATGCCGGGTTCCTGCCCAAACCGGAACGCGCCGCGTTTGAAACCATCTTTGCCCGCGACGGCACCGATCCCACAAAGGCCGCCATGTTCGAGGATGACCCCCGCAATCTGGCCGCGCCACATGAAATGGGAATGCGCACGGTGCATGTCGCCGGCACGCCGCATCTGGCCGATCACATCCAACATCACACCGATGATCTTAGCGGGTTTCTGTCACGCTTGACCTAGAGGCTGCCAGAGCTGCTCTGTCACATGGCAATTCTGCAAGCACACCCTATTTTCATCCCAAAGGAGGTGGCCCATGCAGCACGACATTATCATCGCCGGTGGCGGCATTGCGGGGCTGACCGCCGCTGCGGCCTTTGGCCAGGCCGGGTTTTCCGTCCTCTGTGTCGACCCAAGCCCGCCGGTGACCAGCCGCGATGCGGCCAGCGCCGATCTGCGCAGCACGGCGTTTTTGCAACCGGCGCGGGGTTTTCTGGAAACCACCGGCATTTGGCCCCGGCTTGCCCCCCATGCCACGCCACTGGACACGATGCGGATCATCGACGCAGGCGGCGCAGCCACCGATGCACCCATCAGCGATAATCCCGCCAGCCATAATCGCATCAGCCGTGATTTTGAGGCGCGTGACATTTCCGATCTGCCTTTTGGGTGGAACCTGCCAAACTGGCTGTTGCGCCGAGAGTTGGCCGCCCGTCTGGGGGAATTGGACAAGGTCACCTTTGTCACCGGTGCCGCGGTGACCGGGTTGTTCACCCGGACCAATATGGCGCGCGTCACCCTGTCCGACGGTCAGCACCATATGGCAAAGCTGGTGATCGCCGCAGACGGGCGGAATTCCACCCTCCGCCAGGCTGCGAATATTCCGGTAAAAACCACAAGATTCGGGCAAAAGGCCCTCGCCTTTGCCGTGACCCATCCCATCCCGCATTGCAATGTCTCGACCGAGGTGCACCGCAGCGGCGGGCCGTTTACATTGGTGCCATTGCCGGATTTTGACGGCATGCCCTTATCCGCAGTGGTCTGGATGGACGAAGGCCCAAAGGCCCAGGCGCTGTTTGACATGGACACCGCCGCGTTCGAGGCGGCGATGACCGAGCGGTCCACCGGGATATTTGGGCCCTTGCGCTTGGTGTCGCGCCGGTCGATCTGGCCGATTGTGGCGCAATGCGCCGGGCAATTGGCCGGGGAACGGCTGGCGCTGGTGGCCGAGGCCGCGCATGTGGTGCCCCCGATTGGCGCACAGGGGTTGAATATGTCGCTTCAGGATCTGTCCACCTTGCTGGACCTTGCCATCGCACAGCCAGACCGGCTTGGCGATCAACAGATGCTGGATCAGTATCACCGTGCCCGGATCACCGATATTCGCGCGCGGGTCGCGGGGATCACCGCGCTTAACCGGGCGTCGATGTTGTCGGCCGCGCCGCTGCGCAAACTGCGCGCCGCCGGGATTTCGGCCCTGCATGACGTGACCCCGGTCCGCCGCGCCCTGATGCAGATCGGCCTTGGCAGCAAACGCCGACATCCCTGACCCCAAACAAAAAGCCCGGCGCAATGGCCGGGCTTTTCACTAGCGTAATGTGATCCGAACCGGATCAGTTCTTTTCTTTGTCGACCATTTTGCCGGCCGAAATCCACGGCATCATGCCGCGCAGTTTGGCGCCGGTGGCTTCGATCGAATGCTCGTCGTTGATTTTGCGGGTCGCTTTGAACGACGGCTGGCCAACGGCATTTTCCAGCATGAAGTCACGCACAAATTTGCCGGTCTGAATGTCGGTCAGAACCTCTTTCATCCGCTTCTTGGTCTCGTCGTAGGGCAGAATGCGCGGGCCGGAGACGTATTCGCCGTATTCCGCGGTGTTCGAGATCGAGTAGTTCATGTTGGCGATGCCGCCTTCGTAGATCAGGTCCACGATCAGCTTCACTTCGTGCAGGCATTCGAAATAGGCCATTTCCGGCTCGTAGCCAGCTTCGACCAGCGTCTCAAAGCCCATGCGGATCAGTTCGACCAAACCACCGCAGAGAACAGCCTGTTCGCCGAACAGGTCGGTTTCGCATTCTTCACGGAAGTTGGTTTCGATGATGCCCGAACGGCCGCCACCGATGGCCGAGCAATAGGACAGGCCGATTTCCAGCGCTTTGCCCGATGCGTCGTTGTGAACCGCCACAAGGCAAGGCACGCCGCCGCCTTTGGTGTATTCGCCGCGCACGGTGTGGCCGGGGCCTTTGGGGGCCATCATGATGACGTCAACGCCGGGCTTCGGCTCGATCAGGCCGAAATGCACGTTCAAACCGTGGGCAAAGGCAATCGCCGAGCCTTCTTTCAGGTTGTCATGCACATATTTCTTGTAGGTTTCGGCCTGCAATTCGTCGGGCATGGTGAACATGATCACATCACACCAGGCTGCCGCTTCGGCAATACCCATAACCTTAAGGCCTTCGCCTTCGGCTTTTTTGATCGAAGGCGAGCCGTCGCGCAGGGCAACAACCACGTTCTTCGCGCCGGAATCGCGCAGGTTCAGCGCATGGGCGTGGCCCTGGCTGCCATAGCCGAGAATTGCGACTTTCTTGTCTTTGATCAGGTTCACATCGCAATCGCGATCATAATATACGCGCATATCGGTCTTCCTTGTATTGGTCTTCACTTCGGTGTTCGTCTGGCGGGCAATCTACGGCGTCCCGTGGGTAAATGCGCGTCAAATCCGCAGGAATTTTGCAATTTCCCGATTTATCTATTCGCGTGATCCCGATACTAGATGGAAATCATGCTTGACGATACAGACCGACGCATTCTTCGCCAGATGCAGGCCGATCCGGACCTGCCCCTGTCCGCCCTGGCAGGCCGGGCCGGTGTGACCGCCGCCACCCTGTCGCGGCGGTTGGAACGCATGCGCGAGATCGGTGTATTGCTGGGCAAACGGGCGGAAATCAATTGGCAGGCCCTCGGCTATACGATTGAAGTGTCCTTGCGCATCACGCTGGACAAAACGCAATCGCGCGCCTTTGACGATTTTCTGGAGGCGGCGCGCAAGGTGCCAGAGGTGATCGAAATCCAGACCTTTCTGGGTCAGGTCGATGTGCGATTGGCGGTGATTGCCCGCGACATCCCTCACTATCAGGAAATCTACCGCGCGCGGCTGTTGACCCTGCCACATCTCGCCGATGTCGAGGCGTTGATGCATGTGTCGCGCATCAAGGACAACGAGGTGTTTCCGGTGTGACCGATTTTGACGCCACCGACCGCGCCATTTTGCGCGCCCTGTCGCGGGATGCCAGCCAATCGGCCGGCACCTTGGGGCGTCGCTTGGATCTGTCGCAACCCGCCACATGGCGGCGGATCAAACGATTGCGCGATGCCGGGGTGATTTCCGGCACCCGGTTGATATTGGATCGTGAAAAGCTGGGCTTTGGTGTGACGGTGTTTTTGGGGGTGAAACTGGCCACCAAGGGCCGCATCAGCCTGGAGGATTTTGAACGCGCCGTGACCGCCATCCCGGAAGTACAGACCGTGGAACATGTGCTGGGGCTTTATGATTATCGGTTGCGGGTGGTGGCGCGGGATCTGTCGGATTTTGAGCGGGTTTTGCGGCGGCGCATCATGACCCTGCCCGGCGCCGGGCATGTCGAGGCCAATGTGCTGTTGAGCGAAGAACGCCTGCCCGGCCCCTTGGGTTGATAGCTTCGCCACTGCGTCGGTCCCGGCGCGACGGTGCTTATCGACAATGGTGATCTGTCCTTCTAACCATGGTGGGACAGATAAAGGAGGCACCATGGCCCTGCGTGACGATATTGACCCGAATGGGTATGATGAATTTTCGGTGGTCTTCACCGACCGGTCGCTCAACCATATGTCAGCGACATTCCAACAGGTGATGCGTGACATCTCGGACAACCTGAAATCGGTATATGGCGCCAGCGCTGTGGCGCTTGTCCCCGGTGGTGGCACCTTTGCGATGGAGGCCGTGGCCCGCCAATTTGCCCAGAACGCGAATTGCCTTGTGGTGCGCAACGGCTGGTTTTCCTTCCGTTGGAGCCAGATTTTTGAGGCCGGCGGTTTCACCGGGTCCGAAACCGTGATGAAGGCGCGCCGGACCGGCAATGACGCACAATCGCCCTTTGCCCCCGCCCCGATCGAAGAGGTCACTGCGCGCATTCGCGCCGAAAAGCCCGATCTGGTGATTGCGCCACATGTGGAAACATCGTCCGGGATCATCCTGCCCGACGCCTATGTCACCGCCATGGCGGCGGCGGCGCATAAGGTTGGCGCGCTGATGGTTCTGGATTGCATTGCTTCGGGCTGTGTCTGGGTGGATATGGCGGCGACCGGCGTCGATGTGCTTATTTCGGCACCACAAAAAGGGTGGTCCTCCACGCCCTGCGCCGGGTTGGTGATGTTGTCGGATCGCGCGATGGCGCGGATGGAGGCCAGCACATCCAACAGTTTTGCGGCGGATCTCAAGAAATGGCACCAGATCATGTTGGCCTATGAAAACGGCGGCCATGCCTATCACGCGACATTGCCAACCGATGGGCTGCGCGCCTTTCGCGACACCATGCTGGAGAGCCGTGACATCGGATTCGAGCATCTGGCCGCAGCGCAATGGGACCTTGGCACCAAGGTGCGGGCCCTGCTGGCGTCCCACGGCATCCCGTCCGTGGCCGCGCCGGGTTTTGAAGCCCCCGGTGTCGTGGTCAGCTATACCGCAAATCCGGAGATCCAGTCAGGGCGTGCCTTTGCCGCCGAAGGCACACAGATCGCCGCTGGTGTGCCGTTGCAATGTGACGAAGGTGACGGATTTTCCACGTTCCGGCTGGGGCTGTTCGGGTTGGACAAGCTCGCGGATGTGGATGCCACAGTGGAGCGGTTGCAAAAGACACTGAATAAGGTCGTCTGAGACGGCGTTGTTTGGGGCAAGGCTTGGGGCCAGGCCGGGAAAAAAAGGTGTCGCCGCGCCGATGCGCGCCGACAGGCTGGGGGCCAGCCCCCAGACCCCCGGGATATTTCGGGTCAGATGAAGTTGAGCCCGGTGTTCACACCACGTCCTGAACGGCGTCGACCACACGGTCGACCACCCGTTCCAACATGGCCGGATCTTCGCATTCTGCCATGACACGGATCAGAGGCTCTGTGCCGGATTTGCGGATCAGCAACCGACCTTTGCCAGTCAGATCAGCCTCGGCTGCGGCAATCGCGGCTTTGACACCTGCGGCCTCCAACGGGAGCTGGCCGACCCCGTAACGGACGTTTTTCAGCATCTGCGGCACAGGTTCGAAATTCTGCGCCAGTTCAGAGGCCTTGCGCCCGGTGCGCGCCATTTCAGCCAGGAATTGCAGGCCCGCCATCAGACCATCGCCGGTGGTCGCATAATCGGTCATCACGATATGGCCCGATTGTTCCCCCCAGGTTCCAGCCGCCGGAGCGCATCGCCTCGACCACATAGCGGTCGCCGACGCCGGTGCGTTCCAGCCGCAAGCCGCGATGCGACAGGAAACGTTCCAACCCGAGGTTCGACATGACCGTGGCGACCAGGGTGCCACCGATGAGGCGGTTTTCCTCGGCCCAGCGCGCGGCCATCAGCGCCATGATCTGATCGCCGTCCGCCACTTTGCCAGTTTCGTCGATCATCATTACCCGATCCGCATCGCCGTCGAGACAGATACCAACCGCCGCACCATGGGCGACGACGGCCTCGGCAGCGGTGGCGGGTTTAGTTGATCCACAACCTTGATTGATATTGAAACCATTGGGCTGCACCCCCACCGGGATCACCTCGGCGCCCAATTCCCAAAGCACCTCGGGCGCGGCACGATAGGCGGCGCCATTGGCGCAATCTATCACCACCTTCATGCCATCCAGCCGCATTCCAGCGGGAAAAGAGCCTTTGACCCGCTCTTGATAGCGATAACGGCCATCATCAATCCGCTGGGCGCTGCCGATATTGCTGGCCGAGGCCGGTTCAACACCTGCTTCGATCAGCTTTTCAATTTCGGCTTCAGCTTCGTCCGAGAGTTTGAATCCATCGGGGCCAAAGAATTTGATGCCGTTGTCTTCGGCTGGATTATGCGAAGCCGAAATCATGATGCCAAGATCCGCACGCATCGAGGGCGTGAGCAGGCCGACAGCGGGGGTCGGCACCGGGCCCAGCAAAAGCACGCTCATCCCCGTCGACGTCAGCCCGGCGGTCAGAGCATTTTCAAACATATAGCCAGAGCGGCGGGTGTCCTTGCCAATCACAACGCGGTGCACGCCGCGTTTTTCCCGGCGAAAATACCGCCCCGCCGCCGCGCCGATGCGCAAGGCCATTTCGGCGGTCATTGGTGCGGTATTGGCGGTGCCGCGCACACCATCAGTGCCAAACAACTTACGTGTCATTCATAGTTCCCTGTTCTATCGCCTGCCAAAGCCGCAATGCCTGTTTCGTTTCCGCGACATCGTGAATTCGCAGGATCTGGGCGCCCTGGGCGACCGCTGCAAGCGCCAGAGCCAGCGACCCCGGAACCCGATCATTGGGGTCTGCTGCGTGGCCCACAACCCGGATCAGCCCCTTGCGCGATCCGCCCACCAAAAGAGCAACCCCAAGCCCGTGAAACAGGCTCAGCCCCTGGAGAAGGGCAAGGTTGTGAGTGGTCGATTTTCCAAATCCCAGCCCCGGATCAGCGACAATCCGATGGCGCGGGATACCCGCTTCGATCAACATACAGATCTGCGCATTCAGAAAATCAAAGACGTCCAACAGCACGTCGTCATACTGTGGATTATCCTGCATGTCCTGCGGGTTGCCCTGGGTGTGCATCACGCAGACCGGCACATGATATTGCCCGCAGTAAGGTGCCAGCGTCTTGTCGAACGTAAAACCGGACACGTCATTGACCAGCACCGCACCGGCGGTCAGGGCCGATTGCGCGACGGGTTGCTTGCGTGTGTCGATAGAGAGCGGCGTTTCCAGAACCTGGTTCAGCGCCTGGATTACCGGTTCAACCCGGGCGATCTCTGCCTCGACCGGGACGTCGACCGCACCGGGTCTGGTGCTTTCGCCGCCGATGTCGATGATGTCTGCGCCCTGCTCTGCCATCAACCGGGCATGGGTGACGGCACGGGCCGGACCATTGTGGCGGCCACCGTCGGAAAAGCTGTCGGGGGTTACGTTCAAAATGCCCATCAAGCGCGGCGCATTCATGTGCAGGCCGGCGATGGGGGGGCGCGGCGTCGACAGGCGCTCGATCACATGATCGGGGATCTCGGCCACGGGGACAATTCTGGCGGGGTCCTGACGGTGCAGCCGCTCGGCATGGGTAAACCAGCACCAGCCCCCCGCCAATGTCACAGCATCCTCGGGTCGGTGCGGCCCACGCTGAACCAGCGGGCGGAAATATGCGTCGGTCAGAAGTCATTTGTCTGTGCATGCGGGAATCTGTGCGATCACGCAAGGATGTGTTGGGTAATATCGACGGCACGCATCGCAAGTCCGGCGGCAACCGGCAGATCCTCGCCAATGACCAGAAATTCCGCCGCCTCCAGCTGACCGGCGAACCAGGCCGCCAGCGCCACGGAATCACGGGCCTGGCTTTTGGGGCCCTCGACCGCATCTAGGACAATCTTGGACGGGGCCCAGAGGCTGATCTGGTCGTGTTTCATGCCCCAGTCGACCTCTGTCCGGGTGCCGACAACCACACAGCGTGGATCGCGCGCCGCCAGAACCCAGCCGTTTTGTTCAATCGCCAAAAGATCAATCCGCCGTTGCGCCAGCGGGTGATCGGCCACCGGGCGTGCGCCGTCCGGCAGGCCGACGCACAACAGAACCGGTGCGCCCTTTGCCGCCAGCCGGTCAATCCAGCCGGACAAATGTTCCGATGCAATCGCGGCATTCGACAGATAGACCACACGCGGATGTGGTTTTTCTTCGGCTTGCGGGGCCTGATGATCGGGATTGATGTCGCCACGGCTGCGGACGATTTCGACGCCAAGCGCGCCGGGACCGCGATCCAGTTTCTCAATCCGGACAAAGACCCGCATCGCCTGGGGTTCCAGCAGAATGCGTTCGGCCACACGTTCGGCCAGGGTTTCCAGCAGGTTCAGCCGCTCTTCCGCCAGCTCATGTGCAATCGCTTCGGTGACACGATCATAGCTGAGGATTCGGTCGACATCGTCACAGATGCCATCGTCGGCATGGGCGACCTCGACCACGACATTGAAACACACCCGTTGGGTATGGCCCCGCTCGGATTGAAAGGCGCCGATTTCCACAGCAACGATATGGTCGCGCAGAGAAATCCGATCACGCGGCGGCATGCCTTCGGTTGCTGCCGCCCGTTCGGATGGATGGGAAAAGGCGAGATGGATTTCCTGGCTCATGTCGGGCACCCCGGTTGTCGTGTGCGCTTGGGTCTATCAGGCGCGTTGCCGCGCCAAAAGCCCCTTCGCATCACCACCCCATTTTGGCGCCGCCCGGGGCACGGCCCGGCCAGCGGTCATCTTCCTGCCCCGACCCCGCCAAGCGGATCAGTTTTTCGACACACGCTGGGGCTGGCGGTAAAACCGATGCACGCCAATTGTGGTGGTATGGGCAAAT
This sequence comes from Phaeobacter sp. J2-8, assembly GCF_022867865.1. Lineage (GTDB taxonomy): Bacteria > Pseudomonadota > Alphaproteobacteria > Rhodobacterales > Rhodobacteraceae > Marinovum. The sequence goes on from NZ_JALIEC010000002.1 coordinate 323,855, forward strand.
TTGCGCGCCCAATTCGGGTTGACCGCCGTGGTGTGATAGTGGGTCGCGCCATCGGTCAAATTGCGCGGCAGGCCGGAAATCACGGCAGAGGCAATCTTGGCCACACGGGAATAGGCCGCGGGTTCGCCAATATGTTCGGCATTGCCATCACAGGTATAGGTGAACTGACAGGCGTATTTTCGGCCTGTGCCCTGTTTGATCACACCACAGACCGTATCGGGAAACCGGCTGCTTTTCACCCGGTTCATGATCACTTCGGCGACGGCCACCTGGCCTTTGATGCTTTCACCGCGGGCTTCGAAATACAACGCCTCGGCCAGACAGTTTGCCTGGGCGTTTTTCTTGGCCGATGGCAATGTCGCCAGCCATTCACGATCATAGGCGGAATTTTTGGCGGCGGGCGGCGTGGTTTCGCCCAATGCCCATTTCAACGTGCCACTGGGCACGGAATTCAGTCCCTGGCGCTCCAGATTGATCAGGCGCCCCACCTTATCCAAACGCAATTCAGCAGCGGCCCCGGTCCCCAGCAGTCCAAGGATCGTGGCTGCAATAGCAGCAAATTTCAGTCGCATCTAAGTCCCTCACACACGCAAGCCCGAGCGGTCCCGGGCTTCAAGCAGTTCGGTCTGTATATAGAATTTGTCAAAAATCGCATAGCGACGCGCTGCCGCAGCGGAAATCCGCCGTTGCGGCCCTGCCACACCCCGGATGCATCGCAATATTACGCGGCCAAACCAGTGTGGTCCGCTATATTTTGTCCCGTATCGCAAGTTGCGCCGCAGCAAGCCGCGCCACCGGAACCCGGAAGGGTGAACAGGAGACATATGTAAAACCGATGTCCCGACAGATGGCAATCGATTCGGGATTGCCGCCATGTTCACCGCAAATCGACAAAACCACATCGGGGCGCGCCTTGCGCCCACGGTCGGCCCCGATCCGCAAAAGCTCGGCCACGCCATCGACGTCCATGACATGGAACGGATCTTCGGCAAAGACCCCCTGCTGGACGTATTCCGACATGAACCGCCCGGCGTCATCGCGCGACAAACCATAGGTCATCTGCGTCAGATCATTGGTGCCGAAGCTCAGGAAATCCGCATGGCCTGCGATTTCCTCGGCCCGCAGGGCGGCGCGCGGCGTTTCCACCATCACCCCAAGGCGATAGTCAAAATTCCGTCCGGTTTCATTGCGCACGGCTGCGGCCACCGCATCGACGCGGGTTTTGACAATCTCGACCTCGCGTTTGGCGGACACCAGCGGGATCATGATTTCCGGCACCACCGGCGCGCCATCGCGGCTGGCGGCGATGGTCGCCTCAAAGATCGCCCGCGCCTGCATGTCATAGATTTCCGGCATGGTGATGCCCAGCCGCACCCCCCGCATTCCCAGCATCGGGTTGTATTCGCCCAAACTCTCGACCCGGCGTTCGACGTCACTGACCGGCAGGTCCAGCGCCTCGGCCAGGGCGCGCATCCCGGCCTTGTCGGTGGGCAGAAATTCATGCAGCGGCGGATCAAACAGCCGGATACAGACCGGCAGCCCCTGCATGATTCGAAACAATTCAATGAAATCCGCACGTTGCATCGGCAACAGCAGCTCCAGCGCGGCGCGGCGATCCTCGGCCGAATTGGCAAAGATCATTTCCCGCATCACGATCATGCGGTCGGTTTCAAAGAACATATGCTCGGTCCGGCACAGCCCGATGCCATCAGCGCGAAAATTTCGCGCCGTGGTGGCATCCATCGGCGTGTCGGCATTGGCGCGAATGTCGATGTCACGCACCGCATCGGCCCATTCCATCAGCTTTTGAAAACTTTCGTCCAGCGCCGCCTCAAGCATAGGCGGGCTGCCCTGAAGCACTTCGCCGGTGGCGCCGTCGATGGTGATCAGATCGCCCTCGGCAAAGACCCGGCCATCCAGCGCCACAAGTTTCTTTTTGCGAATGTGGAACCCCATTCTGACGGCCCCCACGACACAGGGTATCCCCATCCCGCGCCCGATCACCGCCGCATGGCTGGTCATGCCGCCGCGTTCCGTCAGCACACCGACCGCAGCCTGCATACCGCGAATATCCTCGGGCGAGGTTTCGCGGCGCACAAGGATACAGGCCTCGTCACGGGCGGCACTGGCCTGGGCGGCTGTGGCGGTAAACACGATCCGGCCGGTGGCAGCCCCCGGGCTGGCCGCGACACCCCGGCCAAGGATATCGCGATCGGCATCCGGGTCGATCTGGCGGTGCAAAAGCTCGCTCAGCGCGCGCGGTTCTACCCGCAACAGCGCCTCTTCGCGGGGAATGACCTTGTCCTCGGCCAAAGCCACGGCAATCCGCACCGCCGCCCGGTTGGACCGGCGCACCCGAACGCCGTCAAGCACATGCACCCGACCGCCCTGGATCGTGAATTCAATCTGCATCTCGGCGCGCAGCTTGCGGCGCATTCGTTCGGCAATATCAACGATTTCGGCAAAAGCCTGCGGCGCAACCTCTTCCAGCGACGGACCACGTGCGTCCTGCGCCAGAAACAGGGCCTCTGCCCCGCCGGTCAACGCATCGCGCCCCTGGCTCTGGCTGAGGTAACGCCCGGTGATCTGGCGCAGGCCGGTGTGGCTGTTGACCAATTGCAACACGCCCGATCCGGTTTCCCCTTCGGCCGCCTCTGGCCGTCCGATCCCCAGCGCCATTTCCTGAACCACAAGGCCCAGACCGGCATCGGCTGCGCGCCCTTGGCCTGACGCAAAAGACGTGCGGTTGTGCCCTCCCATGCCCGCGCCATAGAGCGCAGAACCTGACGCAATTGCACCTCGGGTTCCTGTGGGAATGGTTCCTCGGCCTCTTCCTCATAGGCGCGCAGCGCCTCGGACAGGGCCTGGGCGCCTTCGACGCTGATGTCATCGAACATATCGGGATCAAGACGGGCAACATGCACCGCATAAGCCTCGACAAAACGGGTATAAAGCGCCGCCGCGGCATTGGCGCCAAGCGTGTCGCACATTTCGACGAAACGCGCATCATTCATGCCGATGTTCAGGATCGCACCGGGGCCGCCCCAATCGGGATCTTGCGACGAGGGCCGCACGCACAGCAACGCCCCCTCCGGGAATTCCGCCAGAATCTTGGCTATGTCCGGCGCATGTCCGCTGGCCAGCCCATGCACCGCATCAAACGACAGCGCCACCGTGCGTGGCACCGGCAAATCCATCCGCACCAACCGTTGCAGGCATTTCGCCCGCCCGCCATGGGTGTTGGCGGCCATCGGCGCCGTGGGGGTGATCGGCGTGACATTGGGGTTTTCCTGCAACAAGACGCGATCCCATCAATTCATGTTGCATCGCAGCATAAGCGCCGCAGAAAACCGCACAAGCGTTATCTGGTGTCAGACGTGCCAACAGCCAAACGCCATCGGCACGCCAAATGCGTCACCTAGCCCTCGACCCGGGTAAGATCGGCGACCGACAAACAGGATTTTCGGATTTGAGACAACAGGTTAAGCCGGTTGCGCCGCAAAAGGTCATTGTCGGCATTCACCTGAACTGCCTCAAAGAACCCATCCACCGCACCGCGCAACCCGGCAAGCGCCGACATGGCTGCTTCGAAATCCTGAGCCGCCATCGCCGTGGCGATTTTCGGCTCTGCATCGTCAAGCGCGGCAAACAGCGCCTTTTCTGCGTCTTCCTCGGCAAATTTGATGTCTGCACCAAAGGAATATTCAACCCCGTCCTTGTCTTCGGCCTGGGTCAGGATGTTGTTGGCGCGTTTGAACCCCTGAAGCAGGTTGGTGCCATCCTCGGTCTGCAAGAAGGCCTGCAACGCCGTGGCGCGTTTTACCAGCAACGCCAGATCGTCATTGCCGGGCATGGCAATACAGGCGTCGATCACGTCATGGCGAATGCCCTGATCACGCAAGAAGACCTTGAGACGGTCGTGGAAGAAAGACAGGAGGTCTTCGGCGATGTTCAACGACAAATCGTTGTTCAAAATCAAACGGATCACGCCCAAAGCCGCCCGGCGCAGCGCAAAGGGATCCTTCGACCCAGTCGGCTTCTCGTCAATCGCCCAGAACCCGGTCAGCGTGTCCAGCTTGTCCGCCAGCGCCACAGTCACGGATACCGGATCCGACGGCACATCATCCGACGGGCCAAGCGGCGAGTAATGATCGCGGCAGGCATCGGCAACAGCATCGGACAACCCGGCCTTTTGCGCGTAATACCGCCCCATGATCCCCTGCAATTCCGGGAACTCATAAACCATTTCCGACGACAGATCGGCCTTGGCGACGGTTGCGGCCAGCGCCGCCTCTTCTGGATCGGCCCCGACAGCGGGTGCAATTTCGCGCGCCAGCGCGGTAATGCGGGCAATGCGTTCGGCCTGGCTGCCGAGTTTGTTGTGGAAGGTGACATTGGCCAGCGGCGCGGACATGCCTTCCAGCCCGTCTTTCGCAACGGCACGCAAGTCATTCTCCCAAAAGAATTTTGCATCCGACAGCCGCGCCGACAGAACCTTTTGGTTGCCCGCCAGAACCGTCGCGCCGGTGTCTGCAGTTTCACGGTTGGCAACGGTCACAAATTTTTCGATCCGTCCGGTCTTGGGATTGCGGACCGAGAAAAACTTTTGGTGTTCCTTCATCGAGGTTTGCAGCACCTCGGGCGGCAACCCAAGGAAATCGTCGCCAATCGACCCCATCAACACCACCGGCCATTCGACCAGCCCCGCAACCTCGGCCAGCAAACCACGGTCTTCGACCACTTCCAGACCTTGGGCAAAGGCCATGTTGGTGGCTTCGTGCCAGATGTGATCGGCGCGTTCGGCGGCTTCCAACACGACATGCGCCCGCTTCAGCTTTGCGCTGTAATCGTCGAAAGACGTGACAGAAAATGCATCCGGCGCCATAAAGCGGTGGCCCCGTGTGGTGTTGCCCGACCTGATGCCGTCAATATCTATCGGCACCACATTTGCCCCGGCTTCATCCGTCAAAATGCACAGAATGGAATGCAACGGACGCACCCAGCGCAGGCTACCTGCGCCCCAGCGCATGGATTTTGGCCAGGGGAAATTGCGGATCACGTCTTCCAGAACTTCGGCAATGATGTCAGCCGCTTGCCGTCCGGGTTTCGTCAATGTCGCAAAGTATACCGCGCCCTTGGGGGTGTCGCGTTCTTCCAAAGCGTCACGCGTGATACCGGCCCCGCGCAGGAAACCTTCGATCGCTTTGTCCGGCGCGCCGACCTTGGGGCCCTTGCGCTCTTCCTTGACGGTTGGGCTTTCGGCCAACACGCCCTCGACCGTCAGCGCCAGCCGCCGGGGTGTCGCGAACGCCGCCGCAGAGGCATAGGTCAAACCAGCGTCCACCAGCCCATCGGTTATGCGTTTTTTCAAGTCCTCACAGGCCTTTGCCTGCATCCGCGCCGGGATTTCCTCAGAGAACAATTCGATCAGAAGATCAGGCATCAGTTGGTTTCCTCTCTGGCCGGGCATTCTTCGCCCACCACGGTGCCGTCATAGGCCTTGTCGCCGCATTCGTTTAATTCGTGCCAGACATAGCCCCGGCCATCGTCGGTGATCGCAACCACCCGATCGACGCCATAGGCGATGTTTTTCTGGCTCAGGAACATCAGTGCCGTGCCTGCCGTGACCTCGGCGTCGATCTGTTCGGCGTCAAAACAGTCAAACCAGCCGGGCGCGACGCGTGGCGGGGTGTGTTCATAGGCTTCGAAAGTTTCGCTCAGCATCGCGAGGCTATGCGACGTGGTGAAACAGGCCCGATAGCCGATGGGTGAGGACCGTTTGTCAACCGCTTGAAAATCCTCGTAAAGGATCGGTTCCGGCAGGCCGGATACCAGCGACACCAACGCCACATCGTCAACCCCGTCTGCCGACACTTTGTCATAATAGGCAAACACCTGAGTGTAATAGAGGGCCACACCGGCCAGCAACGCAATCATCACAATCGCCCCCGCAAGTATCCGACCGCTCACTCCGCAGCCTCCGGCACATATCCGCCCGCCTCGGTCAGGACAAAGGCATCGGCACAGGCCTTGGCCAGCGTGCGCACCCGGCCGATATAGGCCTGGCGTTCGGTGACGGAAATCACCCCGCGCGCATCAAGCAGGTTAAAGATATGGCTGGCCTTGATGCATTGGTCATAGGCGGGATGCGCCATGACGATGCGTTTGCCGGTCTTGGGGTCGATATGGTCCGCCGCCAGAATACGGGCGCATTCGGCCTCGGCCTCTTCAAAATGGCGCAACAACACGTCGGTGTCGACGACATCGAAATTCCAGCGGGAATATTCCTGTTCGGTCTGGCGGAATACATCACCATAGGACAGCGCAATCGGGGTTTGCGGGTCGTTGTAGGGCATGTCCATCACATGATCGACGCCCAGCACATACATCGCCAGACGTTCCAGACCATAGGTCAATTCCCCCGAAACCGGCGCGCAATCATGCCCGCCAACCTGTTGGAAATAGGTGAATTGGCTGACTTCCATACCGTCGCACCAAACCTCCCATCCCAGACCCCAGGCGCCCAGCGTCGGGCTTTCCCAGTCGTCTTCGACAAAGCGGATGTCGTGCATCGCCATGTCGATGCCGATGGCCGCCAAAGAGCCGAGATACAGCTCCTGCAGATCCGGCGGCGAGGGTTTGATCAGCACCTGAAACTGGTAATAATGCTGCAAGCGGTTGGGGTTTTCGCCATAGCGCCCATCGGTCGGCAGGCGCGATGGCTGAACATAGGCGGCGGCCCAGGATTTGCTGCCAAGGGCGCGCAGGGTGGTCGCCGGGTGGAACGTACCGGCCCCGACCTCCATGTCATAGGGTTGCAGCACCGCACAGCCTTGCGCCGCCCAATAGGCCTGCAGCCGCAGGATGATTTCCTGAAATGAACGCGGGGTCTGGATCGGTTCGGATGTCATATCATGGCCTTTGCACGCTTTGGGCCTGATTATGCCCATGTGCCGCGAGGGTCAATTGCACCCTTTGCCCTGCCCGGCTGTTTGACCGGGAATTTTTTGGGTCGCGGTTTTTTTCCGGCCCACGGTCCATCGCGCACCTTCCCGTGAAGCGGCCGCGCCCCGGCTAAACGACTGACGTTCCCGTGACAAATCGTGTGGCCCCCCATTTTCAACGTGCAAGCGGCGGTGCATCCGCTACACTGTTGCAACAGTAAAGACGCAGGTTCAGGACGCCCTATACCCATGATACGTATTTTTGTGACCACTTTTTTCGCGCTTGCCATGTCCATGCGCGCCGCTTTTGCGCAGGATGACATCGCCTGGATTCAGGTGGAATCTCTGCCCAGCTTGTTGCAGGCCGAGGAACGGGTGCGTGATTACGCCGAAAACCTGCCTGACGTGAACGGATTTTCTGCCGGCACCGGTTGGTATGCAATCGCCTTGGGGCCCTATCCCGAAAACGAAGCGGCCCAGCGCCTGCGCGGTTTGCGCAATGCCAGGCCAGATCCCGCGGGACAGTTTCGTGGTCCGCAGCAATGCCTTTCGCCAGCAATTCTGGCCGATCGGGGCAAATGCCCTGGCGCAGCCCCCCATCACCATTCCCGCAACAACCGAAACCGAAACGGATCAGGCCGCGTCGCAAAACCCGCCAGAGCCGGTTGAGGAAGTTGTCCTTGACGAAACCCCGCGTGAGGCCCGCCGCAGCGAGGCCCAGTTGACCGGACAGGAACGCCGCGATTTGCAGATCGCCCTGCAATGGGCTGGCGTCTATCGCGCCGGGATTGATGGCTCTTTCGGGGCTGGCACCCGGCGGGCGATGGCCGATTGGCAACGGGCCAATGGCTATGAGCCGACCGGCATTCTGACCACACGCCAGCGCGCGGATCTCTTTGGGCAATACAACGCCGTGCTTGAAGGCATGGACCTGCAAATGGTGGCAGATGCCGCCGCAGGGATCGAAATGAAGCTGCCGATGGGCGTTGTGGCCTTCGAGGCGCATGAAGCGCCTTTTGCGCGCTACGAACCCAAGGGCGATCTTGGCGCGCGGGTTCTTTTGATCTCGCAATCCGGCGACCAACGCCGCCTGTTTGGATTGTACGATATTCTGCAAACGCTTGAGGTTGTGCCATTGGATGGCGCGCGCGAGCGTCGCAACAACGGCTTTACCATCACCGGCAGCAATGCGCGCATCACCTCTCATACCGAGGTCAGCCTGCGCAACGGCGAAATCAAGGGGTTCATGCTGATCTGGCCGGTGGGTGACGAAGAACGCCGCATTCGCGTGCTTCAGGAAATGTCCGAAAGCTTTAGCCGGATCAATGGGGTTCTGCCCGCATCGGCGGGCGTGGATGACGGCCAATCGGTTGATCTTTTGTCCGGGCTGCAAATCCGCAAACCCCGCGTGTCGCGCAGCGGTTTCTTTGTCTCTTCCACCGGCATGGTGATGACCACGCTGGAGGCGGTTCAAGGCTGTTCCCGGGTCACGCTGGACGGCGACACCGATGCCGATGTCAAAATGACAGACGCCTCTTTGGGGCTGGCGCTTTTGACGCCGAAAACCCGACTTGCCCCGATGGAAGTCGCGGAGCTGGCGGCGGTTGCGCCGCGGCTGCAATCCGAAATCGCAGTGGCCGGGTTCTCTTATGAGGGGGTGCTTGGCGCGCCGTCGATGACCTTTGGCAAGATTGTGGATCTGCGCGGTCTTCAAGGTGAGGAGCCGCTGGACCGGTTTGCCCTGACCGCCCTGCCCGGCGATGCTGGCGGGCCGGTGATGGACACCACCGGCGCGGTGATCGGCATGTTGCTGCCCCGCGACGCAGGTGGCCGGCAATTGCCCGAGGAAGTTGCGTTCTCCGCTGACGCGGCTGCGCTTGAATCCGCAATGCGCCGGGCCGGGGTTTCGGCCCGTGTATCCAACAACCGCAACACCATGGCCGCAGAGGATCTGACGGCAAAGGCGCGCGGTATGGCCGTTTTGGTCAGCTGCTGGGAATAATCGTGATCACGGGGGGGCATAGTGGGGCGGCATGACACAGATGGCGCCCCGTATCTGCCCCGCTCCTGCCCGGCTTTTGATCTGACCTAACCCGCGATCCGATGTGAACCGCGCGATCAATATCGCGCTCAGCGCAGGTCAGCGCAGACTGTCACAGGCCATGGCGGTCGCAAAACTCTCTCGTCCCCGGTGCGGCCCCAGAGTGCGGCGGCGCAGATCGCCCCCCGCAAGGGTGACCGCCAGAACCTCTTGCCAATTGGCATCCGCAACGATCATTTCCGGCTGGTCGCCACAAGTCCGAATGCCACCGGCAATATCGCTTTCGCCAATCCGATGGTTGGTCACGCCGACCAGCGCCGCAACCTCGACCAGAGTGGCGGGGGCTGTACCAGAAGCCGCCCCATCGCTGCGCGTCTCATATCGCCAGACCCGCAATGTACGCGCCAAATGCGGACGGTCGACATAGGCCAGTTCCATCTGACCATCGCCGTCCAGATCCGCCGCGCCCAAAGGGGCCAACCAGCGGAACCGTGTCCCGATGAACGGGGTGGCCGCCAACCGCGTGAAGCTCTCGTCCTGAATGCCCCAAACCGCCAGCCGCGCGCCCAGAGTTTGGTGGCTCTCGACCACGATCACCTCTGGATGGTCCCGCCCGTCGAGATCGACCAGACGTGGCGCAACATCTTCGAACACCATGGCCTCGGGCAAACGGGCACGGATAGACCCGCTGCCGGACCGGCAGTCGGATTTCGAACGATAGCTGATCCGCAGCGCGCCCCATTCCAGATCATCCCCCAACACGCCGTGGGGGTAGCGATTGGTTGGTGCCTGAAATTCCGCGCCGGTCACGGTGCCGACGCAGGGGGCCGTCTCTTCGGCCCGAAGCCCGGCGGTACTGGCCAACAGCATCGCCGAAGCCAGAAACGCACCACAGAATTCAGCCCGCCAATCTGCGATCCGAAATTGCGGCGCATTTCGCATCTTTTGGCCTCAGATCTGCTTTTCGGGCATCTGCACGACAAGACCGTTCAACTCGTCCGTGACCTTCAACTGGCAGGTCAGACGCGAGCGCGCGGCGTCGGGCTGATACGCAAAGTCCAACATGTCTTCTTCCATGTCGTCCTTGGCTGGAAGCTTCTCGACCCATGCGGCATCGACATAGACGTGACAGGTCGAACAGGCACAAGCGCCGCCGCAATCGGCCTCGATGCCGGGAATATTGTTGTCACGTGCGCCTTCCATCACAGTCAGACCATTGGCCACTTCGACTTCGTGCTGGGTGCCATTGTGCTCGATATAGGTGATCTTCGCCATGCCTGGTGCCTTTTCGTTTCGTCCAAATCATCGGTTGCCGTCTGTTAGCAAAGGCGAATAAGGCTTTTCCATCGCTTTTGCGACCCCCCAAGTTGCAACTTGCGGTGAGCGGTGCATGTTCTATATTTGTTCCCATGCGTATCATCACCCCCCAGCCCCGCCATTCCGGGGCATATGCCCCCTGGCCGCGCCCGCCTTCGGCGCTGGTGGCCGCCCGTCTGGATGAACCGCCAGAGGGCGCACGCGTGACCGTCGCCGGGCTTGTCATCCTGCGCCAACGTCCCGGCACCGCCAAAGGCGTGATTTTCATCACGCTGGAGGATGAAACCGGGGTGGTCAATGTCATCGTCTGGCGCAAATTGTATGAACGGTTCCGCCGCGCGGTGATTGCCGGGCGGATGTTGCGTGTCACCGGACGGGTGCAACGCGATTCGGATGTGACCCATGTCATTGCCGAACAGGTCGAAGATATTTCCGCCATGCTCGACAGTCTTCTGGATGTCACAGATCGCGGCGAAAATTCCGCCGCCCTTCCCGGTCCGCCGGAAACCCGCTAGTCTCTGCCGCAATCGCCCCGCTCAGAGGGCACATTCCGCTGATGAGGCCGTGCAGATGACAAAGATGACCACCGTGCTTCGGGCCTGCGCCCTGCCGCTCGGCATCGCAACCTGCCTTTTCGCCGCCGCCTGTGCCCCACCGGCACAGGATGACACGCCCACCCGATTTGCCTTTACCGCGCTGGAAACCGCGCGCATTCCCACACCGGAAGGCGCCCCCAAAGACAGCTGTTGGGCCCGCGATGTCGCGCCCGCGGTGATCGAAACCAAGACCGCCCAGGTCATGGTGCAACCGGCGATATTGAATGACGACGGGTCGTTGTTGGCCCCGGCGGTCTATGCCACCGAAACGCTACAGGATATTGTCACCCCGCGCCGGGAATATGTGTTTGAAACGCTCTGCGCCAAGGACATCACCCCGGAATTCATCGCCTCGCTTCAGCGCGCCTTGCAGGTGCGCAGCCGCTACAACGGCGAGATCAGCGGTGAAATCAATCCAGAGACAGAGGCCGCGCTGCGGCTGTTCCAACAGGATCAAGAGGTCGAGACCTCGCTCCTGACCATTGAAACCGCGCGTGCGCTTGGCTTGGTCGCGGTGGAACGCGACATGGGTCAGAGCCGCGGCTAGTCCGGCGCATTGTCGGCACCGATCCCCCGCAAACCAATCCGTCGCAAGATGCGATCAGGGCGGCGTCAAACCGGCCCTGACCTATCCGGGGAAGCAAAACGGGGCGCCCGTTCACCCGGCGCCCCGTTCAAAATCTTCAAGAGAGTTCAGATCTAGTCGTCGAGTCCCAGTGCCACGAACCGCGGATCACCGGCGCGACGCACCAGAAGCAACAGCGACTTGCGACCGGCCTCCTGGGCCGCTTCGATCTGAGTTTCCAGATCGGCAATCGCCGCAACCTTCTGTTGACCAGCTTCGGTGATCACATCACCCGCACGCAGACCTTTTTCGTAGGCCTCGGTCATTTCGTCCACATCGGTCACCACCAGCCCCTCAGCGCTGGCAGGCAGTTCCAGCTGCTCGCGCAACTGATCGCTCATCGGTGCGATGGTCAGGCCCAGAATGTCGGCCTCAAGGCTCTCTGACGGTGCGTCTTCGTCCATGGGTTGCGATGCCGGCACTGCGGTGCCTTCGGCCGTTTCGCGACGGGCCAGGGTGACTTTCAATGTCTGGGTCTTGCCCTCGCGGTTGACCAGCACACGCACGGTCTTGCCCACGGTGGTGTTGCCAACCTGACGCACCAGCGCACGGGTATCGGCAACCTTGATGCCGTCGAATTCGACGATCACATCACCGGCCTTCATACCTGCGTCCAATGCCGGACCTTCCGGAACATCGGTGACAAGCGCACCGGCGGTGGTCGCAAGGCCCATGGCCTCGGCCACATCATCGGTCACGTCCTGAATGCGCACGCCCAACCAACCCCGGCGGGTTTCGCCAAATTCCTTGAGCTGATCAACAACCTTGGTCACCACATTCGACGCCATCGAAAAGCCGATGCCGATCGAGCCGCCGGTGGGCGACAGAATGGCCGTGTTCACGCCAATCACCTGACCGTCCATGTTGAACAACGGCCCGCCAGAGTTGCCGCGGTTGATGGCGGCGTCGGTCTGGATGTAATCGTCATAGGTGCCCGAAAGCGCCCGGTTGCGCGCCGATACGATACCAGCGGACACCGAGAAACCCTGGCCCAATGGATTGCCCATCGCCATGACCCAATCACCGACCCGTGCGACATCGCTATCGCCAAAGCTGACAAATGGCAGCGGCTGATCGGCCACGACCTTCAACAGGGCGATATCGGTCTTGGGATCGGTGCCAATCACCGTGGCGGGCAACTCGCCGCCTTCAAAAAACTCGATCAGGATTTCATCCGCGCCTTCGATCACGTGGTTGTTGGTCACAACAAATCCGTCTTCGGAAATCACGAACCCCGAACCCAGCGCAGAGGACCGGCGCGGGCGATCACCGCCGTTGCGATCCTGGAACTCGCGGAAGAAATCTTCGAACGGCGAACCTTCGGGCACAACACCGCGCGGGCCGGTGCGTCCGGCCACGGTGGTGGTGGTCGTGATATTGACCACGGCCGGGCTGATGCGTTGGGCCAGATCAGCAAAGCTTTCGGGCGCGCCGCGGGCTGCCGCGCTCAACGCCTGGGCCAGGACGAACATCACCGAAATGCCCAGCATCCACATCATGCGCAAACGCAACGGGTGCTCCTGTTGATGTGTTCGCGATACTGCTGTCGAATGGGGTTTCAAATCCGAACTCCTCCTGTTTTGTCCGACATGGAATGCCGACTGCCTGAAGTTACTTTCTCTAATTTAGGTACTGAATTGCAACAGGCAAAGGAACTCTCGGCTGATCAATGACATGTGATTGGAATGTGAACCTGCGCGACAGCGACGTCCGCGTTTACGCGCCCAGCGTCTTGGCAATCCACACCAGACACAGACCAAAGGCCAGGGCCGCCAGCCCCAGCATGCGCCGCTGCGCGTCAGGCAGGCTGCGCAGGGCAATCAACAATTGCTCAATAAGCGAAGGGGCCAGTGCGTACACCAGCCCCTCAACAATCAGCACCAGCCCAAGGGCCAGAAAAGCTGTTTCAATCATTGCGCAGCGTTCGCAGCGTCATCCGCCTGTTTGCCGGTATCCGATTTCAAATAGTTGAAGAAATCACTGTCCGGCGACAGAACCATGGTGGAATTATTGCCCTGCAACGCGCGTTGATAGGCGGTCAGCGAACGATAGAATTCAAAGAATTCTGGATCGGCACCAAAGGCTTCGGCATAGATGCCGTTACGTTTGGCATCGGATTCACCGCGAATGATCTCAGCCTGACGGGCGGCATCCGACGTCAGTTCGACCACGGTCCGATCTGCCTGGGCGCGCACACGCTGGGCCGCTTCGTTACCACGGGCGCGTTCGTCTGTCGCTTCGCGTTCACGCTCTGCCCGCATCCGCTCAAACGTCGCATCCAGGTTTTCGGTCGGCAGGTCGGTGCGTTTCAGACGCACGTCGATCAGCTCCAGCCCCAGTTCCGCCGCGTCGCCCAGGGCGCCGTTGCGAATCCGCAGCATAAGCGCCGCACGATCCGAGCTGAGGATGTCATTGGACGACACCGAACCAAGGATTTCACGGGTTTGCGACCGCAAAATCGAATCGAGCCGACGCCCCGCAACCTCAATCGCCAGATCACCACCGGCACCGGTCGCTTCACGGAACCGGTTTACATCGGCAATCCGGTAACGCGCAAAGGCATCAACCACCAGACGGCGGTCATCCAGCGGCGTGACCTCAAGCGGGTCAACATCACGGCTGAGAATACGGTCGTCGTAATGCACGACTTCCTGAATGAGCGGGATCTTGAAGCTGAGCCCCGGCTCCTCCTTGACGGAGACAACCCGGCCAAATTGCAGCACCAGCGCCTTTTCACGTTCGTCCACGATGAACACAGCCGACAGCAACACAGCGGCGGCAATCACAATAACCGGAAGAAGATATGTGGTTTTCTTCATCAGTTCGACCCTCCGGTGGTGGTGTTTCGGCGCAGCTCATTCAGCGGAAGATAGGGAACAACCCCCTGCCCGCCACTGCTGTCTTCATCCAGAATGATCTTGTCCACGCGGCCAAGCACCTCTTCCATGGTTTCCAGATAGAGTCTGCGGCGTGTGACCTCAGGCGCTTTCTGGTATTCGGTCAGAACGGCAGAGAAACGGCTGGCTTCACCTTCGGCTTCGTTCACCACGCGGGCGCGATAACCTTCGGCTTCTTCCAACAATTGCGCCGCTTCACCGCGGGCCTCGGCAAGGACCCGGTTGGCATAGGCGTCAGCGACGTTTTGCAGGCTGGCGCGCTCTTGTTCGGCGGCCTGAACGTCACGGAAGGCCGCAATCACCGATGCCGGCGGATCGGCCTTGTCAAAGTTGACCCGCACGATGTTGACGCCACTGTCATAGCTATCAAGCGTCAGCTGGATCAGATCCTGAAGCCGCGAGGCAATGACGCCCCGGTCACGGTTGAGGATCGGCGCCAGATCGGATTGAGCGATAATTTCACGCATGGCGGATTCGGACACCGCCCGAATTGTCTGCTGTGGTTCGCGCAGGTTGAACAGATATTGCGCCGCATCAGTGATGTTCCAGACCACCTGGAAATCAATATCAACGATGTTTTCGTCGCCCGTCAGCATCAATCCGGCATCGCCGCCACGGCCACCCACACCAATGTCTTCGGTCTGTTCGCGGGTCACCTGAATGACCTCTGCGGTGACAAACGGCCAGGGTGCAAAGTTCAGACCCGGACCACCGGTGCTGGAATATTCGCCAAGGAACAATTCGACCGCTTGTTCCTCTGGTTTGACGGTATAGAAGCTGGCCATCCCCCAAAGAACAAGCGCGCCGATCACGCCAAGACCGATGGTGCCCCGCGTCAACATCGGGCCGGTGCCACGACCGCCCCCACCGCCGCCGCCATTGGGACGGCCGGAATTTCCACCGCGCCCGCCCATCAGAACACGAAGCTGTTCCTGGCCCTTTTTCATCAACTTATCAATTTCGGGGATCTGCGGATTGTCGTCGCCGGGGCGTTTTCCACCGCCACCATTGCCGTTATTGCCGCCCGAACCGCGATTTCCGCCGCCCGAACCGCCCGATCCGCCGCCCCATGGGCCGCCAGAATTGCCTGCCATTTCCGTTCATCCTTCCGGTTGGCTACGTTTTTGATAGTCTGCCTAGTAAGCTGTGTGGCAGACCGATTTATTCAACCCCTGCGCACCGGTGTGCGCATGGTTACGATTTCTTCTGACATGGTGGGATGCACGGCAACAACCCGGTCAAAATCTTCTTTTGTCGCCCCCATCTTGACCGCGATCCCGGCAAGCTGAATCATCTCGCCGGCCTGCGGGGCCACAATATGACAGCCCAGAACCTTGCGGCTGGATTGCGACACCACCAGTTTCATCATCACCCGATTGCTGTTGCCCGCAAAGGCCGACTGCATCGGTTTGAACGAGGTGCAATAGACCTCGATCGGCTCTTGGTCGCGGGCGGCTTCTTCGCTCAGCCCGACAGTTCCCAGCTCGGGCTGGGTAAAGACCGCCGACGGCACAAGATCATGGTCGACCGGCGTCGGGTTGCCTTTGAACACCGTTTCGACAAAGGCCATGCCTTCGCGAATGGCAACAGGCGTCAGGTTGATCCGGTTGGTCACATCGCCAATGGCATAGACCGACGGCACGGCCGTCTGGCTATAGGCGTCAACCTCGATCGCGCCGGAGCGATCCAGCGAAATCCCCAGATCCTCAAGACCCAAATTGGCAGAGTTCGGGGCGCGACCGGTGGCAAACATCACCTGATCAAACACATGTTCGCTGCCGTTGGTCGCCTTCACCCAGATGCCGTCCTCGACCTTCTTCATCTCAAGCACATTTGTGCCGAGATGCAGATCAACGCCGCTCTGGATCATTTCTTCCGACACCAGCCCGCGGGCCTCGTCATCGAACCCGCGCAGGACCTGCGCACCGCGATAGAATTGCGTGGTCTTGGCCCCAAGGCCATTCATGATGCAGGCAAATTCGCAGGCGATAAAGCCGCCACCCACAATCAAAATGCTCTTTGGCAGCTCGTCGAGGTGGAAAATTTCGTTCGACGTGATGGCCAGTTCAGCGCCCGGAATATCGGGCCGCGCAGGCCAACCGCCAGTCGCCACAAGGATATGTTTTGCGGTTTTCGTTTCGCCGGTCGACAAGGCAACCGTATGAGCATCGACCAAGGTCGCGCGGGCGTCAAACGTCTCGACACCATTGTTTTTCAGGATGTTGCGATACACCCCTTCAAGGCGGTCAAGCTCTGCCACCATCTTGCCCTGAAACACCGACCAGTCAAAGCCGCGGCCATCATGGTCCAACCGTATTCCTGTGCCTCTTTCGCCATCTCGCCATAGCCCGAGGCGAAAACCATCAGCTTTTTCGGCACACAGCCGCGCTGAACACAGGTGCCGCCATAGCGATCTTCTTCGGCCAACGCGACCTTTGCCCCGGTTTCCCCCGCTGCCACCCGCGCAGCGCGCACCCCACCAGAACCGCCGCCGATGACGAACAAATCGTAGTCAAAAGTCATGTACCGAACCTTAATTGTCTTTCGGATCGCCGAGATCGGCGAATATGTTGTCGTTTTCGACAAAGTCCAGTTTTTCGGTCTCGACAGTGCCAGAGTTGATGTCGCGCAATTCGATGCGCCCGTCACCGTAGCCAACGATGACTGTGTCGCAGATATCCACGAACAGCCCGTTTTCAACCACACCGGGGACCTGGTTCAACACCATGGCCAATTGGCGCGGGTCGCCAATGCGGCCCAGATGCAGGTCAAGGATGTGATTGCCCTTATCCGTCACATAGGGCGCATCGCCGGTCATCCGCAAGCTTGAGCTTCGCCCCATAACATCCAGTGTTATCAGCATTTCTTCGATCAGCGCCTGGGATGTCGGCCACCCAAACGGGATCACCTCAACCGGCAGCGGAAACGCCCCGAGATGTTCGACCCGCTTGGCCGCATCGGCCACAACGATCATCTGATCCGAGGCCGTGGCCACGATTTTTTCTTGCAGCAGCGCACCGCCGCCGCCCTTTATCAGGTTGAAATCAGCGTCAAATTCATCCGCCCCGTCAATGGTGACATCCAGCCAACGGGCCTCGTCCAGGCTGACAACCTTGATCCCGACCTCACGCGCCAATTCCGCTGTCCGGGTTGACGTCGGCACGCCGCGGAACCGCAGGCCCTCTTGCTGCACCCGCTCACCCAGGCATCGCACCAACCAGGCCGCAGTTGACCCGGTGCCCAAACCCACACGCATTCCATCTTCGACAAAGTCAGCTGCGCGCTTTGCCGCGACGAACTTGGCCTTGTCTATCGGTGATAATTCTTTGGACATTGACAGTGACTCCCTCAAGCTATGCAGGGTTATATGAAATCACATCCGGGGTTGCGAGTGCGATTTACCGCAAAGATTGCCATCTACACCGTGATTTCATCGCAGGGCAGTGTCATTTCGGGCACGTCAGGTCGTTTTCCAGCCTTTTTTGCGGTCAAAGGCCGGGTATTCTTGAACAATCGCCCGGTGTCGGGCCGTGAATCACCGCAGGATCGGATCGGCGCTACAGACCGTGCCGCAGACCATGTTAAAGAAACCCAAAGACCATTGCCCAAGGGATGCCCAAGATGTTTCTATCCGTGTTCGAGATGTTCAAAATCGGCATTGGCCCCTCGTCCTCGCACACCATGGGTCCGATGGTGGCGGCGGCGCGCTTTCTTGAACTGATGCGCGCATCCCCGTTTGAATTCAAGGGATTGCAGGCCACTCTTCATGGCTCACTTGCCTTTACCGGCGTGGGCCACGCCACGGACCGCGCAACCATCCTTGGGCTGGCCGGGTTCACGCCGGAAACCTATGACGCCGACCGCGCCAAGACAGAGTTGGCGCGGATCGCAGCGGAAAAAACCATCTGTCCCGCAGAACTTGGGGTCTTGGCCTTTGATCCCAAGTCGGATCTGGTGTTCGATTTCGGGCCAAACCTGCCCGGGCATTCCAATGGCATGGTGCTGCGTGCCACCGATGCCCAGGGCGATGTCACGCTGTCGGAAACATATTATTCCATTGGCGGTGGCTTTGTGATGACGGCGGCCGAATTGGCCGAAGGTCGCGACAAAGACGAAGGCGCGCCGGTGCCATATCCGTTCAAGACAGCAGCGGAAATGATTGAAATGGCGAAGATTTCCGACAAATCCATTGCCGAGATGAAACGCGCGAACGAGATTTCGCGCGGCGGTCGTGACAGCCTGAAACAGGGGTTGGACAAGATCTGGCAGGTGATGAACGAGTGCATTGACCGGGGCCTGGCAAACGAAGGTGTTCTGCCCGGAGGGTTGAATGTCCGCCGTCGCGCCCGAAAAATCCATGATGCCCTGATCGCGGAACGCGGCATGAACCAGAGCGCGCCGCACACGATCAACGACTGGATGTCGACCTATGCCATGGCGGTGAACGAGGAAAACGCCGCCGGAAATCAGGTCGTGACCGCGCCAACCAATGGCGCTGCGGGGGTTGTGCCGGCGGTGATCCGCTATTGGCTTGATCATGTGCCGGGGGCCAGCCGCGCGGGCGTCGAAGACTTTCTTTTGACCGCATCGGCGATTGGTGGGCTGGTGAAATTCAACGCCTCTATTTCCGGTGCCGAGGCCGGGTGCCAGGCCGAGGTCGGCTCTGCCGCCGCCATGGCCGCAGCGGGGCTGTGTGCCGTGATGAAGGGAACGCCGGAACAAATTGAAAATGCAGCGGAAATCGCACTAGAGCATCATCTTGGCATGACCTGTGATCCGGTCAAGGGATTGGTGCAGGTGCCCTGTATCGAACGCAATGGGCTGGGCGCGATCAAGGCGGTTTCGGCGGCGTCATTGGCGCTGCGCGGCGACGGCCAACATCTGGTGCCGCTGGATGCAGTGATCGAAACCATGCGTCAGACCGGCGCAGACATGCATGAAAAATACAAGGAAACGTCGCTGGGCGGATTGGCAGTGAATGTGCCGAACTGCTGACAGCAAAAGGCCGGGGCAAAGCGCCCCGGCCAAATGTCTGGTCGTCGTTTACAAGTTGTTCGTCTGACGCTTAGCCGACGGCGCGTTTGTTCGGACGGAACCCGATGCTTTCGGATGCGGTGAACCGACCGCCCTGCACCTTTTCGATCTTGCCCTCACGCAGAAGCTGGCCGAAGCCACGCAACCGGTCTTCACGGCTGCTGTCGCTGCCTTCGACCTGGCGCACCTTGGTCATCAGCTGCGGACGCGAGAATTCATCGCGACCTTCCACAAAGGACATATAGGCCGCAGCGGCCTCCAGCAGATCGGGCAAGCCGGTGGCACCGGCAGCTTCGGCAAATGCGGCAAAGCCATCCGTCGCATCGGTTGTTTCGTCGACTGCGGGTGCTGCTTGATGTGGGCGCGGCGATTCGTCGGCCCGTGCTGCGGTCTTTTGCTTGGCGTCGACCAGATCCACACGTTGCTCCGCGACCAGTTTCAATGGTGCGGCGCGTGGGCGATCATGGTCTTCGTCGCCTGCGGTGCGACGCGGGCGCACGGCCTGGGCCAGATCATTGCGATAGGCGTCGCGCGGATCTGATTCCGCTTTGACATCGCCGCTGCGATCGGCCCGTGTGGCGGCCACGGCCGCGCGCAGATGGGCAATTGCATTGCGGCGCGATTGGCCTTCGGGTTCCCGCAATTGTTCGTTGGTCGCAGCCATCAATCGCGACACATCGCCCTCGTCCTCGGCGAAATTATCGCGCCGCTCCCGTCGTGCCATGGCACGTACGGCGCGGGTTGTATCCTCGACAACGGCTGCAATGTCGGCGGCGGTATCTTCGGACAGCGCCTGATCTTCGGCTTCTGTCTCAACTTCCGCTGAAAGCTGATCGGCAACCGCCGCTTTGACATCGTCCTGCGCGGGTGTTGCCGCTGTCTGCAATTCCGCTTCGACCTTGGCCAGCTCGGCGACCAGATCGGCCTCGTCTTCTGGCGTCAGGCTGGTTTCCACCGGTGGTTTCGGCTTGACCGTGTCTTTGAGCGCGCGGCGCACCTTGACCACACGCACCGGGCGACGCGGCGCAATGCGCTGCGGGCGGGCGGGCTCTGGTGCGGTGTCTGGTGCGGTGTCTTCGACCACCGGGGCCACGAATTGAGCGGGGGTCTCGACCTCGGGCGTTGCTGTGTCTTCCGGCGTGTCGATCTGGGGGGCGGCAAGGACAGGTTCTTCGGCGCTGACACTTTCGGCGACGTCCAGATCGTTGTCTTCCAGCAGGTCGTCTTCGTCGTCATCTTCGTCGATGTCACCACCATCAAAGCGGCCTTCGAACACCTGTTTTTGCGGCTTTGTGTCGGCTGCGGCGTCTTCGGCGGCAACGTCATCCACTGCAACTTCGTCGAGCACATCTGCATCCACCGCGACCGTATCAGTCACAGCCAGATCGTCGTCCGCGTCGCCGGAGCTCAGCGTCGACATGATGTTGTCGAGCGTTGGATCGGGCTGCACATCAACCGTTTCCACTGGCGCGGTTTCACGCGGCTCCTGCGCCATGCGTGGAGCCACAACCGCGCGAATACGGGCGAGTTTTTCGGCCATGGAATCGGAAACCGCCGGGATCACCGGATCGGGGGTGGGTTCCGACATATCCTCGTCCAGGTCTTCCGCGACATCCCGGTCGATAGTGTCACTCAGCCCCAGGGCGGCGGCGGTCAATTCGGCGTCGTGATCCACTGTTTCGGGCTGATCAACCTGCGGCATGGTATCAACGACCGCGTCTTCGACAACGGCATCTGCGGCTGTATCGTCCTGCTCGGCAACAAGGTCCTGAACCATTGTTTCGGCCACATCCGCCGCAACGCCCAGCGTGTCACCCGCGGGATCGGCAGTTTCGCTGACCTCTGGTTCCTTAGCGACCGGCGCCTGCTCCTCTGGCGTCTCCACCTCTGGAGCCTGCGCCATGGGCGCAACTTCTGTCGGGGGCACGGAATCGGCCACCGGGGCGCTTGGTTGGTCAACCGCCGCCAGCGAAGGCCGCAATACAATGCCATCGTCGGACACCCGGGCCTCGACCCGGCGGGAAATCTCTCGTTCGGCAATCCGCGCCAACATCTCGGCATCTGGTGTCGGGGGTTCAGCACCAAAATATCGATCATCTGACGCGAGATCGCGAAAATACTCCGCAATCGCCTTCATCGTTTCGAATGAGTCGTCAAAGCCCTCCAATGTACATGAAAATGTACCATAGGAGACGGTCAGGATCTTGTTCGTCTGTACCATCGGTTACTCGCCTTCCAAATACCAGCAAAGCCATGTTTAACATGATGGTCACGCCCAAAGCGGCCCGAATCTATGCCGAAGACCGTATCATTTCGTGACCTGATTGTGACCACTTTCCCAAAATGAAGCTAAAATGCCATGAATGACCCTATTGTTTCAGCCTCGGAACCAATCCTGCTGGCGGGCGGCGGTGACATTGATCAGGCGGATGTGACCCTGGCCCGGACCTGGGCCAAACGGGCGGTGGCCGCCGATGGCGGGGCGACGGCGTTGTTGCAACTGGGGATTACCCCCGAAGCGGTGATCGGCGATTTTGATTCCCTTAGCGATGCGACAAAGGCTGCCCTGCCCGCCGACAGTTTGCATCACATTGCCGAACAGGACAGCACCGATTTCGACAAATGCCTGCGCAATATTTCCGCGCCACTGATATTGGGTCTGGGGTTCATGGGCGCGCGGGTCGATCATCAATTGTCGGTCTTCAACCGGTTGGCGGCGCGCCCAAACATACAGTGCATCCTGATCGGCCGCGAAGATGTGGTGTTTCACGCACCGCCACAGCTGACACTGTCACTGGACATCGACACAAGGGTGTCGCTGTTCCCGATGACCGCCGTGACCGGCGCATCAACCGGGCTGCGCTGGCCCATCGACGGGCTGGAGTTCGCCCCCGCCTTTCGGGCAGGCACCTCGAACGAGGCGGCTGCCCAGACCGTTACATTGTCGATGGACGCCCCCGGCATGCTGGTGATCCTGCCGCGCAACTGTCTGAATGCGGCTGTCAGGGCTGTTCAGGCGGCATCGTCCGCGCCATGGAACGCTCGTGCATGACAATGTAAAGACCGGCGGCCATTGTGACACAGATCCCAATCGCCGCCAGCCCATTGGGCAGATCGGAAAAGATGACCCAGCCCACAAGGGTCGCGACCGGAATTTCCAGATATTGCATCGGCGCCAGCGTCGCAGATGGCGCAAAGCGCAAGGACCATGTCATCAACAAATGCGCCGCCGTACCGGTCAGACCAATGGCCGCCAACAGATATAATTCACGCGGCAACAACACCACATAGTGCAGCATCGGATCGTCACTGCCGCCAATCATGAGAGACAATGGCACCAACACGATAGAGGCCATGACACCATTTACCGCCTGAAGTGACACCGGATCCGTTTCGCGGGCAATCTGACGTGTGACCAGCATGAAGGCAGAGAAAATAACCGCCACCAACAACGGGATCAGCGCAGGCCAGCCCACATCGACAAAGGTCGGCTGCACCACCAACATCGTACCCACGAACCCCACAGCACAGGCCCAGGCACGGCGCGGCCCAATGTGTTCATGCAACACAAAACGCCCCAGCAACAGCATCAGAAAGGGCATGACATAGGCGATGGCAATCGCTTCGGCGATGGGAAGATACCGCAGTGACACAAACACCGCCGCAATCCCCGCGATATGCAAAACCGCCCGCAGCCAGGCAAGCCAGAACACCCGCCGCGTCATATGCCAGCTGCGCCCGGTCACAGCCACCAGAACGGCCAGCAACACAGCCTGAATCAGAAACCGGATCGTCAGGATTTCCAGCAGCGGCACAGTTTCGCCCAGCAATTTGACAATTGCATCGCCCAATGGGGCAAGAATACAGAATCCCAACATCAACAAGATGCCAAGAAACGGTCTGTCATCAGAATATGGGCGCGAAATCGAAGCCATATTGAAAACTAGACCGGCCAGGCGATCACCGGCAATCTACTTTGGCGCAAAAATGTGCGGCGCATCACACGTATTGCGTGTGACCCTACGTCAAGTCACACGCCAGATCCGTCATCCATCCCGTCATCCGCATCGGGGTCGGCCTGGCCGACCCCCCGGAAAATGAATTTGAACGGCAGCGCCCAGACAATCCCAAGCCCGACATAAATCAGCAGCTCGACAAGAATTCGAGGGCCGGTTCATCAGCCCGACAAGGCTGATCGCCACCACCACATAGATCGGCAAACCGACCAACAGGATGATCAACGACCAGCGCCGCCGCGCCTTATAGCTCAATCCGGGTTTTGCCGACATCAGATCAATCCGCAAACGGGTCGGTGACAAGGATCGTGTCATCGCGCTCTGGCGAGGTCGACAACAGCGCCACCGGGCATTCGATCAACTCTTCGATCCGGCGGACATATTTCACCGCATTGCCCGGCAGATCATTCCAGCTGCGCGCGCCTTCGGTGCTTTCGTGCCAACCCGGCACCTCTTCATACACCGGTTTGCAACGCGCCTGTTGATCGGCCGCTGTCGGAAGATAATCCAGCGTCTGTCCGTCCAACTCATAGCCGGTGCAGATCTTCAACGTGTCAAACCCGTCCAGCACATCCAGTTTGGTCAAGGAAATGCCATTGACGCCCGAGGTGGCACAGGTCTGGCGCACCAAAGCGGCGTCAAACCAGCCACAGCGGCGCTTGCGCCCGGTGGTGGTGCCAAATTCATGCCCACGTTCGCCAAGACGCTGACCATCCGCATCGTCCAGCTCCGTCGGGAACGGACCTTCGCCCACGCGTGTGGTATAGGCTTTGACGATGCCCAGCACGTAATCAATCGCACCGGGGCCAATCCCGACCCCTGTGGCCGCCTGCCCGGCAATCACATTGGACGAGGTGACAAAAGGATAGGTGCCGAAATCAATGTCCAGCAACGCGCCTTGCGCCCCTTCAAACAGAATGCGTTTGCCCGCCTTGCGCTTGTCATTCATCACCTTCCAGACCGGTGCGGCATAGGCCAGAATCCGGGGGGCAATTTCCTTGAGCTCGGCAACCAAAGCGTCGCGGTCAATCGCTTCAACCCCCAGTCCCTTGCGCAGCGGATCATGGTGTTGCAAGGCGCGGTCGACCCGGGCCTCAAGCGTGGCGGGATCCGCCAGATCGGCCACCCGAACGGCGCGCCGGCCAACCTTGTCTTCGTAACACGGCCCAATGCCGCGCCCGGTGGTGCCGATCTTGGTGCCCTTGCTGGCCGCTTCTTCGCGGGCACGGTCCAATTCACCGTGATACGGCAGGATCAAAGGGGTGTTTTCGGCAATCATCAACGTCTCCGGCGTGATATCCACACCCTGCGCACGAATTGTCTCGATCTCTTTCAACAGATGCCAGGGATCAAGCACCACACCGTTGCCAATCACCGACAGCTTGCCACCGCGCACAACGCCGGATGGCAGCGCATGCAGCTTGTAGACCTTGCCGTCAATCACAAGGGTATGGCCCGCGTTATGGCCACCTTGGAAGCGCGCGATGACATCAGCCCGTTCGCTGAGCCAATCCACGATCTTGCCTTTTCCTTCGTCGCCCCATTGTGCGCCGACCACGACAACATTGGCCATATCTCACCCTTTCCTCTCGTGATCCCGGATCCTGTCCGGATGTCAAACCCGCGCCGATATAGCCGCTGCGCCCCGGCTGTGAAACCACCAAATTGTCACAAAGCAAAAACCAAGGAACAAGACCACAGCCCGAAGCACGAACAACCCGTAATACGCCGCACCACGGCGCGCACTCCGGCACGCTTTTCACCCGCGGGCCAAGACAGGAATGCCAGACTGGACAGCGGCGCGGGATGCGCTAAACCTCAACCTGTTCAAAATCAGCCTGTTTCAAATTTAGGGGCCATCATGGGTTTTCTTGTCCGCTGGGTTTTCGCCTTTGTTCTGGTGGCTGCCACCTTCAACCCGACAAAATACAATTTCATCGGTTGGGCAACACAGAACTATGCCACGCAACTGCCGATGGTCTTGTTGCTGGGGCTTCTGCTGGTGGTGGGCTATATCATCTATCTGCGCGCGACCCTGCGTTCGATCGGGGCCTTTGGCATGTTCCTTGTGGCGGCAATTGTCGCGGCACTGCTCTGGGTGCTTTACGATTACGGCGTGCTGACACTGGGCAATCGCAACCTCAACACATGGCTTGGCATCCTGGCGCTCTCGGTGGTTCTTGGAATTGGCCTGAGCTGGTCCATCGTGCGCCGCAAGCTTTCCGGTCAGGCGGATGTCGATGATGTCGACGCCTGAATCAGCCGAAGCAACCGCATCGACGCCCACCTGCCACGGCCAAAGTATTTTGCAACTGAACGGGGCAAATCGCCCCTTTTGTTTTCATCTGACCAAAAATATCCCGGGGGTGAGGCCAAAGGCCGAGGGGGCTGGCCCCCTTTTTCCCTTTGGTCGATGCATTTGCGCGCCGGTGTCATCCTAGCGGCGCGTGACGGGTTGCACCCCCTGCCCTTTGCGCCTACATACCCCCGCAACATCACCCCGCGAGGCTCCATGCAAAACGTCGTTCTCATTATCCACCTGCTTTTGGCGCTGGCCCTGATCGGCGTCGTGCTGATGCAACGTTCTGAAGGCGGCGGTCTTGGCATGGGCGGCGGCGGCGGTGGGGCCGTCTCTGGCCGATCCGCAGCCACGGCGCTGGGAAAAATCACCTGGGTTCTGGCCGCAGCCTTCATTGTGACCTCGATCACATTGACCATCATTGCCGCGCAGAATTCCGCAGGATCTTCGGTCATCGACCGGCTGACACCGGGCAGCACAGAAGAGGCCGACACGCCCTCGACCCCGTCCTTGCCGGGTGGCGAAGATTTGCTGCCCCCGGGCGCAGATGAAAACGCGCCCTTGGTGCCGCGGGCGGAATAACCGCCGGATCTAAGCCGGATCGAATCCGATCAAAACAATGCCTGCCACAGCCTATGTGGCGGCAAATCTACAACAATTTGAGATAACACAACCAACCGCAACAGGATATTGCGGTTGGCTTGTCAAATGCGTCCGAATCCTATAGGGGTGAAATCCCGTGATACTGCGGTTTTTCGACGGATTCGTCGACCTATCGCCGGACCGCAAAACCAATGATGTTCACGGGAGTTTCCAGGGCCAATGGCACGCTTTATCTTTATCACCGGCGGTGTTGTGTCTTCGCTTGGCAAGGGTTTGGCCTCGGCCGCATTGGGCGCGCTGTTGCAAGCACGCGGCTTTTCGGTCCGCCTGCGCAAGCTTGACCCCTATTTGAACGTCGATCCCGGCACCATGTCACCGTTTGAACATGGCGAGGTTTTCGTGACCGACGACGGCGCGGAAACTGACCTCGACCTTGGGCACTACGAGCGATTTACCGGTGTTGCCGCGCGCATGACGGATTCTGTGTCCTCGGGGCGGATCTATTCCAATGTTCTGGAAAATGAACGCCGGGGCGATTACCTTGGAAAAACAATTCAGGTGATCCCGCATGTCACCAATGAAATCAAAGACTTCATCTCGATTGGCGAAGATGAGGTCGATTTCATGCTGTGCGAGATTGGCGGCACCGTCGGCGACATCGAGGGTCTGCCGTTCTTTGAGGCCATTCGCCAGTTCAGCCAGGACAAGCCGCGTGGCCAATGTATCTTCATGCATCTGACGCTGCTGCCGTGGATGAAGGCGGCGGGTGAGTTGAAAACCAAACCGACCCAGCACTCGGTCAAGGAATTGCGCAGCATCGGTATTGCGCCCGACATCCTTGTCTGCCGCTCCGAAGGTCCGATCCCAAAGAAGGAACGCGACAAGCTGGCGCTGTTCTGTAACGTCCGCCCCGACAGCGTGATCGCGGCCCAGGATATGGCGACGATCTATGACGCGCCGCTGGCCTATCACCGCGAGGGGCTGGACCAGGCGGTTCTGGATGCGTTTCAGATTTCCCCTGCCCCCAAACCCGATCTGAGCAAATGGGAAGACGTCAGCGACCGAATCCACAACGCCGAAGGCGAAGTGCGGGTGGCGATTGTCGGCAAATACATTCAGCTGGAAGACGCCTATAAATCCATCGCCGAGGCGCTGACCCATGGCGGCATGGCCAATCGGGTACGGGTCAAGGTCGAATGGGTCGATGCCGAGATTTTCGAAGATGAAGATCCCGCCATTCATCTGGAAGGCTACCACGCCATCCTTGTGCCCGGCGGCTTTGGCGAACGCGGCACCGAGGGCAAGATCAAGGCGGCGCAATTCGCCCGCGAGCACAAGGTGCCCTATCTCGGCATCTGTCTTGGCATGCAGATGGCGGTGATCGAAGCCGCGCGCAATGTGGCCGGCGTGTCCGGCGCCGGGTCCGAGGAATTTGACCACGAGGCCGGCAAGAAACGCTTCGAACCGGTGGTCTATCACCTGAAAGAATGGGTGCAGGGCAACGCCAAGGTCTCTCGGTCGACCGATGATGACAAGGGCGGCACCATGCGTCTGGGCGCCTATGACGCGACGCTGAAAGACGGCTCCAAGGTGGCCAGCATCTATGGCGGCACCGCAATCGACGAACGCCACCGCCACCGCTATGAGGTGGATATCAAGTACAAGGACAAGCTTGAAGAACACGGTCTGGTGTTTTCCGGCATGTCCCCGGATGGCAAGCTGCCAGAGATCGTGGAATGGCAGGATCACCCATGGTTCATCGGCGTACAGTTCCACCCGGAATTGAAATCAAAACCGTTCGAGCCGCATCCGCTGTTCAAAGATTTTGTGCGGGCGGCGAAGGATGTGTCGCGGTTGGTTTGATCAGGGAACGAACTTAGCCCTTGGATCCTTGTCCAACACAGACCGCAACCGAATTGAAGCCTTCTCTCCGAGCTTTCTTTGCACGCCATGATGTTGTCTGAAGATATCCACTTGGAGGATCACTGCATATAGCGCTTCGTGAAACCTAATCGGTCCGGTCTCCTGACGATCTTGGCTACTTGTTACAGCGTCTTTCAAAAAAGGAGGAACTACGTTTATTAGGTCGGCAACGTGTTTACTAGAAACCAAAAAATCCAATTTGTGCGCCGCTCTATTTCTTAATCTGTTGATCACCTTGATGGCGGGCAACATTTCTGTCGGCAACAATCCTAACGCGGCGCATAGGTTTACCCTTTGGGCGAAGGGAAGTCTGCTTACGTCCATTTCATCTGGTTGAGGAAGTGCTTCCGACAAAAGCTCTGAGACAACATGCTCGAAAAACAAATGAGCTACGAGTAGCTGTTGCCATCTTTCGCCTTGTGACAGGCGCTTTAGGAAAGCGTCGATGTCGAAACTAAATTTTTCTAGGTTCACGCGAATTTCGGCGTCCGATGTGGCCAAAAGTTTCAAGTCATCGTCGCTTAGTGCATTCTCTGTCATATTGCGAAATCCATCCGCGGTCACAGGTCGCTAGTTAGCGACGAACATATCTTTTCATTTGTCTACTCTATGGGTCGCCAGCCCGGAATCAAGCCGAAGGCGCCGGGCCAGCGGCGGCCCGCCCCCCGGGCTGCCGCTTTGGTGACGCAAGCGCATCGCTTTGAGGTCTTCCGGATTTGACGGGATAAAGTGACCCGAACAACCGGGGTTGCGGCATCCCGCGGGCCGCCGCTGGCCCGGCTTGTACTGCGTGGGTTGAGGCGTGGGAACGGTGGGTTGAACCCCAATCTACCCCGCGAAGCTGGCGAGGGTGCAGATCCAACCGTCGCTGCCTTCGACGCAGTGTCGCTTGGCCACGCGCACGGCCATCAGGAACAGGAATCCAGCAAAGGCGCATCCGTGGGTCATCAGCACCATCGCAGCTTTGCCGTTGTGTGAGGTGCGCGACAACGCGCCGTTCAAATCCTGGAAATCCTTGTTGTGCTTGCGAAATTCGGTGCTCATGGTCACCGCAATTTCATAATGGTCCCGCAATGCGGTGGCGTTGATCAAGGTAAATCCGGCAATTGCCACCACGATCATCACGGCAAACACAGCACCGATGTCACCCTGATAGAAATGCAGGAAGCCAAACAGCGGAATGTAGGAGGTGATGAACATGCCCCAGATAAAATCTATTTTTTGCCAGATCATCACATAGACCCGCAGGTATTCCATCAATTCCTTTTGCTTATTGTTCATCCGAAAATCCGTGTCATTGAAATAGCTTATGACCGGTCAGACTGGCGAAAACCATAAAACAAGACAACCCCGAAGCGCGAAGCTCCGGGGTTGCAAGATGCTTAAGGGATGAGAGCCCGTACAATGATCAAATAGATCAGAGCGCGATGCGGAATTGAGCAAATCCGCTGTCCGACATCCCGACCTCTTCCAGCGACACACCCGGCACGCCATCGGCATATTGTGCACCCGCCGGGCCGGTTTCAAAGATCACAGTGGTGCCCGCCATCGGTGCAAAGGACCAGTTGCCATCGGCACGCGGGCTGATGGTGCCTTTTTCCACGATATAGCGCACAATCACATCGCGGTTGGTGTCGGGGCCTTCGAACACGGTGGTTTCCGGCGTGGCACCGGGGAACGATCCGCCGCCACCGGCGCGATAGTTGTTGGTGGCAATGATGAACTCCTGCGCCGGATCAATCGGCGCGCCGGCATACATCAGGTTGACGATACGGCTTGCGCCTTCGTTTTCAATTTCCCCTTTGGGGCCGTAACGCGACGGTTGCGACAGGTCGATCTGATAGGTCACGCCGTCGATCACGTCGAAATTATAGCTTGGGAAGGCATCATTCAGCAAAGGCGCATCTTGGGCGCCGGGTGTGATCTGGTTGAACATACCGGCAGAGCGTTCCAGCCAATCCTTGACCTCGGCCCCGGTGACGCGCACCGCGCGCACGGTGTTGGGATAGAGGTAGAGGTCGGAGACGTTCTTGATCGCCACATCGCCGACGGCGACATCGGTGTAATACTCCGGTCCCCCCGGCCACCGGCCTTGAACGGAGCAGCAGCTGACAGGATTGCCAGACCTTCGTGTTCGGTGCCGACCATCATCTGGGTGATGTACCATTCCTGTGCGTTTGACACGACCTGCACCGAGGGGTCATCCGCCACCAGCGCGAAATAGCTGTGCAGCGGGGCGTCGGTCTTGCCCACCGCGCGGCGGACATAGGCCAGGGTTTCGTCGTGTTCCTGCTGCACAGAGGCCAGAACCGCCGGGGCGCTTTCCACCAGTGCATTCACCTTGCGATCGGCATCACGTTCGTAAATCGGACGCGCCTCGGATGTATGCGACAACACACGCCAGCCTGCGCCGTCGCGTTCGATCATCAGGTCAATCAACCCCATGTGCGATCCCCAGAACCCGCCCATGACGGCAGGTTTGCCCATGATTGTGCCGGTTCCGACATCCAAACCGCTAAAGTCGGCATAGTTCGACGAGGGGAAAACCAGATGGCTGTGCCCGGTCAGGATCGCATCAATGCCATCAACAGCCGCCAGCGGGATCGCCGCGTTTTCCATGCCATCGGCATGGTCCGCCGCCCCAATGCCGGAATGGCAGAGCGCGACAACAATATCGCAGCCTTCTTCGATCATCTGCGGCACATAGGCCTTGGCGGTATCAACGATGTCACGCGCCTGCACGTTGCCCTCCAGGTGGCGACGATCCCAGCCCATGATCTGCGGCGGCACAAAGCCGATCAGACCAACCCGGATGGCATGATCCTCGCCCGCGCCGTCGGTGACAGTATGATCCAGGATCACATAAGGCGGCAAAAGCGTCTCGTCTTCGCGCGGCGAGGCCCCCAGTTTCTTGGCAACATTGGCGCAGACCACCGGGAAATTCGCCCCCGCCAGCGATTTTTCCAGAAAGCTCAGACCATAGTTGAACTCGTGATTGCCCAGTGTCGATGCGTCAAAGCCCAGCGTGTTCATCGCCGCAATGACCGGGTGCATGTCGCCCGCTTTCATGCCGCGCTCATAGGCGATGTAATCGCCCATCGGGTTGCCCTGAAGGAAATCGCCGTTGTCGATCAACAGCGCATTTGTCGCCTCGGCGCGGATGTCATTGATCAGCGCAGCGGTGCGGGCCAGCCCGACGGTGTCGGTCGGACGGTCGCCGTAATAGTCATAGGGAAACACATGCACATGCAGGTCAGTGGTTTCCATGATCCGCAGGTGCGCCTGATTTGTGGCGGCGCGCAGCGAAAACGGATGCAGCGCGATCATGCCGGCGGTGCCAGCCAGAAAACCGCGGCGGGACAAGGATATAGACATAAGGAATCTCCCAATATTTTGGATATGACGGGCAAGTGACCGGATGATGTTACACCCGTATGCCAATTCCACGAAAGAAGCATGACAGGCCCAGACATCGTCTTGCCGCTGCTACGGCTTCCCGCTAGCCTTGTCCAATGAACAGTGTTTTTTCCTGCACCTGCGGCGCCACTGAATGGCATGTCACCGCGCCCCGCACGGGCACCCGGTTGATGTGTTATTGCGCGGATTGCCAAACCTTCGCGCGCCATCTGGGGGCTGATATTCTTGGTCCTGCGGGCGGCTCTGATCTGTTGCAGATCAGCCCGGCTCAGGTCAGCTTTGTGCGTGGGGCGGAAAATCTGGCGTTGCTGAAACTCTCGCCCAAGGGGCTGAGCCGCTGGCACACCAGTTGTTGCAACACCCCGGTCTGCAACACGCTGAAATCGGCGAAACTTCCGTTTGTGTCGTTGTTCTGTGCATCGCACCAGGGCGAGGACCGCGAATTGGGTCGTGTTGTCGCCCATGCCAACACGGTTTTCGGGCATGGCCCCCACAAACCGGCCAAGGATCGCGGTTTGGGGCGGTTGGTGATCAGCTTTGCCAAAAGGATACTTGGCGACCGAATGTCCGGCCAATGGAAGGCCACCCCGTTCTATGCCCCGCCCAACTGGTCGCCGGTGGCCGCCCCGCATGTCATAACCAAGGAAGAGCGCAACCGGGCCAGACCGTAACGTCGCCGTCGCCGCCCATACCGATCACACAGGGAAATCCGCTATGCCAACACTCTTTGACCGCTTGACGCGGCTGTTCAGCGGCGGTGAAGCCCCCGATCAGCCCCTGCCCGAACTTGATGCCGCCCACGCGCTTGGCGCGCTTTTGGTGCGGGTGGCAAAGGCCGACCATGTCTATCTGTTCGAAGAGCTGGAGCAGATTGACCGCATCCTTGCACATCGAAACGGGTTGAAACCTGTCGCCGCCGCCAAGATGCGCGCCGAGTGCGAACGGCTGGAATCCGAAGTGCCCGACACACCAGAGTTTGTGGCCAAATTGCGCGATCATGTCGATTATCAGGACCGTCGGCTTATCGCCGAGGCGCTATGGGCGGTGGTGATTGCCGATGGCATTCGCGAGGAACATGAAGTCGCGCTGGTCGCACTGGTCGAGGAAATGTTGGGCGTGACCGAGGCCCATAGCGCCGAGGCGCGTGCGGCGGCGGAAGTTCAGACCTGAAAAACCACGGTTGACCTGCACCCCAGCCCAACCTTCAACCCGGTCTGATCGGCGGCGACGCGCCCGGCGCGGTTCCCCCCGGTCCCCATCCAATGGGGGCCGATAAAACGCAGCTGGCTTTGTCATCTGCCACTTTTTTGCGCAGCCCGCTATTTCCAAAGACGCCGCGATATGATCACTTGCGCCGCAAGATCATTTGCCTTGTTCCACCAATGGCCTCTTCACAGTTTGAAACGGTTTTCCCATGAATGATACGGTCCGTGCAGCGCTCTGGATGATCGGCGCAATCGTCAGTTTCACGTCGATGGCCATTGCCGGACGCGCGGTCAGCCTTGATCTCGATACCTTTGAAATCATGCTGTTTCGCAGCCTGATCGGTGTCGCGATTGTCATCACCGTCGCCACCGCCGCAGGCACGATCAATCAGGTCAACCGCCGCAATCTGGGACTGCACCTGGTGCGCAACATCAGCCATTTCGCGGGTCAGAACCTTTGGTTTTACTCCATCACTGTGCTGCCGCTGGCCCAAGTATTTGCGTTGGAATTCACATCACCGTTTTGGGTGATCCTGCTTGCGCCGCTGATCCTTGGTGAACGGCTGACCCGGATCGGGGTGTTTTCAACCATCATCGGGTTCATCGGCATCCTGGTCGTGACCCGGCCCAGCCCCGAAACGCTTCAATTTGGTCAGCTGACGGCGGCATTGGCGGCGATCGGTTTTGCCGGATCTGCGGTGTTCACCCGCCGTCTGACCCGCACCGCAAGCATCACCTGCATTCTGTTCTGGCTGGCGGTGATGCAATCCGGGCTGGGATTGGCCTTTGCCGGCTATGATGGCGACATTTCACTGCCGACCCTAGCGAACCTGCCGTGGATCTGTCTGATCGCCCTGGCGGGCCTGGTCGCGCACTTCTGCCTGACAACCGCGCTGAGGCTTGCTCCCGCTTCGGTTGTAATGCCAATCGACTTTGCCCGACTTCCCGTGATCGCGGTGGTTGGTGTGCTGCTTTACGCCGAACCGCTGGACCCCTTTGTTTTGTTGGGCGCTGTGATCATCTTTGCCGGGAATTACCTGAACATCCGCGCCAACACCCGTGGTTGATTGTCATTGAGCTAACGGTGCAATCAATAGTTTGTCATAAAAAAGTAACGTAGCGGCACAACCCAAGGGTTTACGCTGGGTCAATAATTGACCGGTAAACCATCCTGCCAGTAGCGTGGTTCCTGGGAAGAGACAGGAAAATTCAATGAAATATGTAGCCAGTGCCGCGTCAGCGGTGTGCCTTGTTGCAGGTATCGCTCAGGCGGGAGGAATCGAACGTGACCGTCCGGCGGAGTTGATCCTGTTCGAAGAAGGCAATTATGTACAATTCTCGTTCAAACAAACCAACCCCAACGTCGAAGGCGATTATCCGGCGTTCCTTGGTGGTGGTGGCACCGGCGACATGGCGGCAAAAGCACCAACATCGGTTTTGGCCTTAAAATCCAGCTGAGCGACCAGCTTGATTTTGCGGTCCTGATGTCACAGCCATATGGTGCCAATGCCGCCTATGGCGAAGGATTTTACGAAGGTCTGACCGCGAAATGGCGCAGCACGGCCATCGACACGCTGGTGAAATACGACTTTTCGGACCGCTTTGCCGTCTATGGCGGGGCCAGCTTGCTGACCTCTTCGGCGGATATTGTGGTGCCGGTCACACTGGCCAATATCGCGTCTGACCCGGATGGCCCGGCGGCCCTGGGTGGCGGCCCCCTGCCCGGCAGCATCATCAGCGATTACACCGCGTCCAGTTCGACGGAAACCGATGTCGGCTTTGTCGTTGGTGCGGCCTATCAGATCCCGGAATACGCATTGCGCGTGGCACTGACCTATCGTTCTGAAATCGAACATGAATTTGACGCCGATGAAAGCTATACCAAGCTGTCATTGCCATCGACGGTTTCGGCGGTTTCGACCACGACCAAGGCACCGATCACCATGCCCCAATCGATCACCCTTGATTTTCAATCCGGCGTCGCCCCCAAGACCCTGGTCTTTGGCTCGATCCGCTGGACCGAATGGTCGAAATGGTCGGTCGCGCCGGGGGCCTATATGGCGGAAACCGGCAGCGAAATCACCAGCTTTGACAATGACGTCTTCACCTATCAACTGGGTGTTGGTCGTCAGGTGACCGACGATCTGTCGCTGTTTGCCCGCGTCGGATATGAAGAGAAAAAAGGCGGCGTTGCCAGCCGGTTGTCCCCCACTGACGGCTATACTTCTGTCGGAATCGGCGGCAGCTATCGCCTCGGCACGGCCAAGATCACCGCCGGCATCGAACATGCCTGGTTGGGCGACGCAGACACCGGATCACCCACGGTTTTCACCGACAACACAGCAACCGGTTTCGGCATCACGATCGGCTTTGCCTTTTGATGTGACCACGAAGGTCATCACCGGCCCCGGCGCAATCCTGCGGCGGGGCTTTTGCATGTGTCACGTTCGTGTTAACCGATCACAATTCGGGCAAAAAACACAAGGCCACATACGATGACCATGCTCTATGAGAGTGCCGCGGACTGGCGCAAGGCGGACCAGAAACGCGTGTTGTTCTTTGGCATGTCCGGCCTGGGGAAAACGCATGTTTCCAACACCTTGCGGGACGCAGGCAGTTGGTTCCATTACTCGATAGATTACCGCATCGGCACGCGTTATATGGGCGAATATATCGCCGATAATGCCAAGGCCCACGCGATGCAGGTGCCATTCCTGCGCGATCTGTTGATGTCGGATTCGATCTTTATCGGCTCCAACATCTCGTTTTCGAACCTCGCGCCGGTATCCACCTATCTGGGCAAACCGGGCGACCCGGCGCGCGGCGGCATGGAAATGACCGAATACACCCGCCGTCAGGAACAATTCCGTCAGGCCGAAATCAGCGCCCTTTTGGACACCGGTTATTTCATCGAACGGGCGCAAGCGCTTTATGGTTACCGCGATTTCATCTGCGACACCGGCGGGTCGATCTGTGAATGGGTCAATCCCGAAGACCCCAATGATACGATATTGAAAACCCTGTCATCCCAGACACTTATGATCTGGATCAAAGGGTCCGATGCCCATACCCAGGAATTGATTCGCCGGTTCAACCGCGCCCCAAAACCCATGGCCTATCAGCCCCAATTCCTGGCGCGCTGCTGGGCGGATTATCTGGCTGAAAAATCCTGTCCCGAGGCCGCGGTCGATCCCGATGATTTCATCCGTTGGACCTATGGCCGCGCTCTGGCCCACCGTCAGCCGCTCTATCAGGCGATGGCACGCAATTGGGGCGTCACCGTCACAGCCGAGGAAATCGCCGCCGTGACCGACCAGGCAAGCTTTGACAATTTGGTCGCACAAGCCATTGATCGACGCGGGTAAACCGCCTAGCTATTGGCCTCCCACACCCTGAAAAGAGTTCCAATCCGATGCCCATCAAGATGCCTGACGACCTGCCTGCCTTTGACGTGCTTTCGCGCGAGGGCGTGATGGTCATGTCGGAAGGTCAGGCCGCGCATCAGGATATTCGCCCGCTGCGCATCGCGCTGTTGAACCTGATGCCCAAGAAGATCGCAACCGAAACGCAATTTGCCCGGTTGATTGGGGCCTCGCCGCTACAGATCGAACTGTCGCTTATCCGGATGAGCGAACATGAATCCAAAACCACCAGCGCCGAGCATATGGAAAATTTCTATCGCCCCTTCCGCGAGGTTCGGGACGAGAAATTCGATGGTCTGATCATCACCGGTGCCCCGATCGAACATCTGCCGTTCGAGGATGTGACCTATTGGGATGAATTGTGCGAGGTTTTTGACTGGACACAGACCCATGTCCATTCCACCTTTGGCGTGTGCTGGGGCGGTATGGCGATGATCAATTATTTCCACGGGGTGCAGAAACATCTGTTGGATGCAAAGGCATTTGGCTGTTTTCGTCATGCCAATCTGGAGCCTGCATCACCCTATCTTCGCGGCTTTTCCGATGATTGCGTCATCCCCGTCAGCCGCTGGACAGAGATGAAGCAACCGGAAATCGATCATGCCGATGGGTTGCGCACCTTGCTGGGCAGCGATCAGGTTGGCCCCTGTCTGGTCGAAGATCGCGCCCACCGCGCGCTTTATATCTTCAACCATTTTGAATATGACAGCGCGTCTTTGAAAGACGAATATGACCGCGATGTCGCTGGCGGCACGCCGATCAATGTGCCCGTCAATTATTACCCGGATGATGACGCCTCAAAGAAGCCGCAGAACCGGTGGCGCAGTCACGCGCATTTGCTCTACGGCAATTGGATCAGCGAGATCTATCTGACAACCCCGTATGACCTTGCCGAAATCGGTAGCAAGTCCACGGACCTTCGGCGCTGACATGATCCCGCATCTGCCCCTTGCCTTGCTGTGTGTTGCCGCGTTGGCGGGGGGAATTTTCTGATCGACCGCCGGGCCGATTTTGTCGAGGCCCGGGCAGAAGCGGAATTCGGTCCAACCGGCCGCATTCTGGATGTCGATGGCATAAGCGTGCATGCGCTGGTGCGGGGCGAAGGCCCGGATCTGGTGATGCTGCACGGGGCATCGGGCAATCTGCGCGACTTTACCTTTGGGTTGATCGAACCGCTCAGCCGGGATTTTCGGGTGATTGCGCTGGACCGGCCCGGATTGGGCTGGACCGAACGGCTGCACAGCCATGGCGAAACCCCACAGGAACAGGCGCGGTTGCTGCAAAGGGCCGCCGACAAACTGGGTGTCAAAAACCCGGTTGTGCTTGGCCATTCCTTTGGCGGGGCGGTGGCGCTGGCCTGGGCCCTGGAACGCCCAGAGGAGACCCGCGCGCTGGTTCTTCTTGGGGCGGTGTCGAACCCCTGGCCCGGTGGGATCGACACGCTTTACCACGTCAATGCCTCTTGGTTGGGGGGGCGTTTGGTGGTGCCACTGATCACCGCCTTTGCGCCAAAATCGCGGATTTCCAGCGCGTTGGAGGGTATTTTTGCCCCGCAACAGGTGCCGCCGGGATATGGCGCCCGGATTGGTGCGGGGCTGACGCTGCGCCGTGACAGCCTGCGCGCCAATGCCAGCCAAATCGCCACCCTGCGGCCCGCCGTGGTGGAAATGTCGGCGCAATACCCCACCCTGACCATGCCAGTGGAAATCCTGCACGGCGAAGACGACACCATTGTGCCGCTTGCTGTGCATTCTGAACCGCTCAGCCGTCAGTTGCCCAACGCCAACCTGATCCGCATGCCCGGCGTCGGCCATATGCCGCATCACGCCGATCCCGACCTTGTGATCGACGCCGTGCATCGCGCCGCCAATAACGCCGGGTTTCGTGAACCCCATTAACATTGCAACGCCGCGCCCAAAGGTCCATATTTACTGAAAAATATGCGAGGCCCCCTTTGGCAAAGACTATGGCACGACCGTTCGACGGCGCAATCAGCACCTATTTCGAAAAAGACGCCCCGAAAAAGATTCGCGACGCGATCAAACGCGCGGAAAAAGGCGACATTCTGGCCGAGGGCTTTCCCTATGGCGAACGGATGCCGCGCAAGGCCTATGAAAAAGCGATGTCGGCGTTACAGATCGAATTGGTCAAGCTGCAAGCCTGGGCCAAGGACAGCGGCGCACGGGTTGCCGTGGTGTTCGAAGGCCGCGATGCATCCGGCAAGGGCGGCACAATCAAACGGTTCCGGGAAAACCTGAACCCCCGTGTGGCGCGCGTCGTGGCCCTGGGCAAACCAACGGACAAGGAAGCCACGCAATGGTATTTCCAACGCTATATCCAGCATCTGCCGGCGGCAGGTGAAATCGTTCTGTTTGACCGGTCGTGGTACAATCGCGGCGTGGTGGAAAAGGTGTTTGACTTTTGCACCGATGACCAACGCGAACATTTTTTCAACCAAGTGCCTGATTTCGAAAAAATGCTGGTGGATGAAGGTATTATCCTGGTCAAGCTTTGGCTGAATGTCGGGCGCGGCGAACAGTTGCGCCGTTTTCTGGCCCGCGAAAACGACCGGTTGAAGCATTGGAAGCTGAGCTGGATTGATGTCGAGGGGTTGAACCGCTGGGACGCATATACCGCCGCCATCGGCGAAACGCTGGAGCGCAGCCATACCGATGTGGCCCCCTGGACCGTGGTGCGCAGTGACGACAAACGACGGGCGCGGATCAACGCCATTCGCAGTGTTCTGGCGGGCATCGACTATGCCAACAAAGACGCCGACGCATTGGGCGAGATTGACCGCCTGATTGCCGGCGGACCGGATCTGTGGCGCGCCAACGCAACCAATGTCTAAACGTGGCTATCATCACGGCAATCTGCGTCAGGCTTTGATTGATGCCGCTCTGCGGCTGATCGAGGATCGCGGCCCAACCGGTTTCACCCTGTCCGAGGCCGCGAAACAGGCGGGTGTGACCCCGGCTGCCGTTTATCGCCATTTTGAAGGGCGCGAAGACCTGATCGCGGAATGTGCCCTTCAGGGGTATGAGATCTTTGCCGATGTGATGGATTTCGCCTATTCCGGTGGAAAACCCAGCGCGCTGGCCGCGTTTGAGGCCACGGGGCGGGCCTATCTGGCCTTTGCGCGCAAGCATCCCGGCCATTACATCGCGATGTTTGAAAGCGGCGTCTCGGTCAATCGCACACCGGATCTGGCCGCAGCATCGTCGCGGGCACGCGATGTGTTGGAAAAGGCGGCGCTGGGCTTGTCCGAACATATCCCGGCGGACAAACGCCCACCTGCGGCCATGTTTTCCGCCCATATCTGGGCGCTCAGCCACGGCGTAGTCGAGCTTTTTGCCCGCGGATCCCCCGGCACGCGCAGCCCCTATCCCCCCGAAGATCTGCTGGAAACCGGCATTGGCATTTACCTGCGGGGTCTTGGCCTGATCCCGCCTGATACCTAAGGGCATACCATGGGCGACAAGACATTTTTTCTGGGCCTCGGCGGGCAGAAATGCGGATCAAGCTGGATACAGGCCTATCTGAACCGTCAAACAGGCGCGGATTTTGGCCGCCTGGGCGAATATCAGGTCTGGGAAAGCGACCTTGGCTCGGTCTTTGCCCGCTACCGCGTCGCGGACCCATCAAAGCTGGAGATCCTGCGCGCAGAGGCCAAACGCCGCTTGGGGTTGGCGGAACCCGCCGCCTATCTTCGCTGGCGCCTGCAACAGGACCGGCGCCAGTATTTCGCCTATTTCGCCAAACTGCTGAACCAGCCTGACATCACCATGACCGGTGACATCACCCCCAGCTATGCCGCCCTGCCCGCGCCGCTGCTGGCCAAGATCAAAACCGGGTTTGACGCCACCGGGATCACGGTCAAACCGATCTTTTCCATGCGCGACCCGGTCGACCGCATTCGATCACATCTGCGGATGGAAATGGAACGCGGCCGGGTGCCGCCACAGGACAACAACGACACGGCCCTGCGGGACTTCTATGCCACAAACGAGGCCGCAGCCCGCACCCGATATGATATGACACTGGCGGCACTGGACACCGAATTTTCCCGCGAAAACATGCATATATGCCTGTTTGAGGATCTGTTCACACCAACCGGCATCACCGCCTTGGCGCGGTTCGCCGAAGTCCCGGTCGAGGCAGAGGCCGGCGCGCAAAAGGTCAATGCACGCGCCAAGGGATCAGGTGTGCCAGAGGATCTGACCGCCGAAATCGCCCGCCATTATGCGCCGGTTTACCATGCGGTGGCCACTCGCCTGCCGCAGATCGCGACGCTTTGGCCCTCTGCACGTTATGTGTTGGGATAGGTCATCAAACCGCAGTCCATGAACTGCTGAACATCTTGAAATTTCACCGAATTCTCGTCGAGGAAACGGCCCTGTTCCGCCTGCATCTTGTCCAGCAGCTCGGCGTAATAGCGATATTTCGCCGCCCCGTTGGCATGGGCACCCCAGGATTGCGCCCGCGCGATCTTGTCGGCGAATTGGGCGGTAAAGACAAAATGCGCGATGGTCAGCAGAACCGTGTCACTCGGCGGTAAATTCGCGGCATGTGACCCGGTCAGGCGACTTGTATCACTGCGGCATACCAGCGGCGTTTTGTGGCGCGGGGATTTCTGGAACTGCTGGGCCTTCTTGGCACGCGACGACATGTAGAGCCGCTGCAAGCCCTTGCGCGCGACCTTGGGCGCCACCCCGAACTGTCCAAACAGCCGCGCCGTTTTGGATTTCCCCTGCAACTGCGGCATTTGTCCCGGGATCAACTGCACCAGGCGTTCTGATTGAAAATAACCGTAGGCCTGCAACAATCCCTGGAAACTGTCCGGCATGTCGCCGGACAATCCACTGACATCTGCGGGAAAAAACTCGACCACGGATGCAATGGCCGATGTCGCCCCCTGCTGGCGCAATTGATCGACCACATCCGCAACAGATGTCACACCGGGCGGCAGAAACATGAACTCATCCGCATCGACATAAGCGACAAAGGCGTTGTCAAAAAACAAATGCGGCAAGGCAATTTTGAAATAGCTGCCGGCGCGTTCGACATGCAATTCGCCGTCAGGGTCGCGATACCGCACCTCGTCGCCAAAAGTCAGCCGCGACTGCATCACGACGCAATCGGGTTGGGCCGACAAATATTCAAACGTGCCATCGTCCGAGGCATCGTCGAAAATCAGAAATTGTTCAAAGCCGATGGATCGGTAATGGCTTAGAAACGCAGGCAGGAACGCCATTTCGTTTTTCATGGTGGAAAACAACGTCAGGCGGGTCCTGTCGACCTTGCCCTGCACCACCTTGGCCAATTGGCCGGCATCTTCGATCCGATATTCCGTCATGGCAAAGAAGTCCGTCTTTGTCGCCCGCACGTCAAGCCCTTGCGGACATTCCTTGCGAAGCGGCCCAAAAGGGCCAATGAGCCCCGCGCCAAATGAAAAGGCCGCCCAAGAGAGCGGCCTTTTGCAAAGATCGGTGTGAAACGCTTAACGCTTCGAGAACTGGAAGCTCCGGCGCGCTTTGCGCTTACCGTATTTTTTCCGTTCCACAACGCGCGAGTTCGCGGGTCAGGAAGCCTGCGGCTTTCAATGCGCCACGCAAGGAGGGATCATAAAGCTGCAGCGCTTTGGAGATACCATGCTTGACCGCACCGGCCTGACCGGACAAACCGCCGCCCTTGACGGTGGCCATCACGTCGAACTGGTCTTCGACACCAGCAACGGTGAACGGCTGACGCAGGATCATTTGCAGCACGGGACGGGCGAAATACGCTTTCATTTCGCGACCGTTGACCGAAACCTTGCCGGAACCCGGCTTGATCCAGACGCGGGCAACCGCATCTTTACGCTTACCAGTGGCATAGGACCGGCCCAATTCATCACGAACAGGCTCACGCGGGGCTTCGATCTCGACCACGGTCTCAACGCCGGCAACGGCGTTCAGGTCTTCGAGAGTGTTGATTTGGTCAGCCATTATTTCGCCACCCGGGTGTTTTTCGAGTTCATGTTTTTCACATCCAGCACTTCGGGGCTTTGCGCCTCATGCGGGTGATCGGTGCCGGCATAGACGCGCAGGTTGGTCATCTGAACGCGGCTCAGACGGTTGCCCGGCAGCATGCGCTTGACCGCAAGGGTCACGACGCGCTCGGGGTACTTGCCCTCGAGGATCTGCTGCTTGGTGCGCTGCTTGATGCCGCCCGGATGGCCGGTGTGCCAGTAATGGTTTTCTTCGCGCTTCTTGCCGGTCAGCTGGATCTTGTCAGCATTGATGACGATGACATTGTCACCGCAATCCATGTGGGGCGTGAACGAAGGCTTGTGCTTGCCGCGCAGGCGGGTGGCGATGATCGAAGCGAGACGGCCAAGAACCACGCCTTCGGCGTCGATCACGATCCATTTCTTTTCGATATCTGCCGGAGTCGCAGAGAAGGTTTTCATATCGGGTGTACCCTTAGGTCTTGAGTGCGGGCGCGCACAGGTCACGCCACCAAATTCGATGGCCGGGTTATAAAGGTTGCAAATGCGCAGTCAAGACAGGCTAAGTCGAAATATTTGTTTGTTTACAATATCTTGCAAAATAGGTATCTATTTACCCCACTTAAACACCGATATTCTCCGGTGGATCGTCCAGCAATCGCCGCAACCGGTCCATTGCGGCCTCAAACGATTGAATTGTGATCTGGGCATTGACCGCGATGCGCACCGCATGTGGGACACGCGCATCGCGCAGGGCAAAATCTTCGGCGCTGCGAATTCGAAGCCCCTCGGCCTCGGCCGCCTGGCAAAATGCCGCCGCCCGCCACCCCGTCGGCAGACGCAGCCAGAAGAACGGGATGTTCTCATGCCATGTCAGATCATATCGCCCCAGCGCATTGACCGCCGCACGCACATAGCGCGCCACCTCTGCCTGAACCGCCCTGGCGGCATCCCGCGTGGCAGGATCGCTCAGCAGGATTTCCACCATTTCCGCCAATGGCCGTGACAGACCGAAAAATCCGTTTTCCGCCGCACGCCGCAGCGCATTTCCCCGCGATTTGGGCGCGACGGCAAAGCCGATGCGCAATGCCAGCGTCAAGGATTTCGAGATCGAGGCCACATAAAAGCTCTGGGATGGCAGCAACACACGATAGCTGGGCGAACTGGCCTCGCTCAGCCGGTAACATTCGTCTTCAAGGATATCAAAACCACAGCGTTCAGCCACTGCTGCAATCTCTTTTCGGCGCGCCAACGGCGTGTGCAACACTGTCGGGCTTTGCACCTCTGGCGAGGTACAAAGCAATTGTGCCGAATGCATTTGTGCAAGCCGCTCAAGCTCTTGCGGGATCAGCCCATGCGCGTCCATCGGCACCGGCACCACATCGGCGCGCAGCAATTCCGCCGCGCGACGAAAGCCGGGATAACACAGCTCTTCGACCAGAATGACCGGCCGCCGCCCGCGCAAGACACATTGCATCACCAGCGAAATGCCGTTCTGGCCGCCATGGGTGAGGACCACATCATTGGCATGGATCTGCCCCAGATGGCCAGCGTTCACCCAATTTGCCGCCGCCTGTCGCGCCGGTTCATAGGGTTTGGCCGCCGGATAGTTCAGAAAATCAACCTCGGCGCTCTCTGCCACCTGTCGCAATGCGCGCCGAATTAGCCCCACCTGCCCGACATCCGGCAGGCTGGGACTGGTCAAAGACACGGTATCCGAGTTCGGGTGGCATATTGTATCAAGAGCGGCGGAATATTGTTTGCATCCGGCGTCGGCGCAGCCACAAATGTACCCCGCCCGACCTCTGCGGTCAAAAGCCCCTCATCGGTCAGGACCGAATAGGCCCGCGCCACCGTGCCGGGCGTGATCTGCAAGGCCCAAGCCATCTCGCGCACCGGTGGAATCTTGCCGCCGACGGGCAACCTGCCGTCTGCAACTTTCTGCCGGATTGCTGCGGCCACGGCCCGATACTTTGGCCCCTCAAACTGCGATACATCATCAACCGAAATTGTACCCATCACAATAATTCCATAGACCAAAACCCCGCCGCATTGTATCCCATAGTTACGGCAAATAGCCGTATTGTGTCAATACAATTGGAAAGGACCCTCTCATGGCACACCACAACGCATCCTCCGCCCATGGACTCGGCTATCTTGATGGCCGCACCCTGACGCCGTTTACCACGGTGGCGCTGAAGATCGTCGTGGCGATCGCAAAATGGGAGGCCAACCGCCGAAGCCGCAACCATTTGAAACAACTC
The DNA here is from genome assembly GCF_022867865.1 of Phaeobacter sp. J2-8. Lineage (GTDB taxonomy): Bacteria > Pseudomonadota > Alphaproteobacteria > Rhodobacterales > Rhodobacteraceae > Marinovum. Next base: position 368,447 of record NZ_JALIEC010000002.1, read on the forward strand.
AGTGATCATCTTCTCGATGACATTGGCGTCACGCGCGACATGGCCGCGAAAGAGGTCGTTCGCCCGTTCTGGCGGGGTTAAGATCCCTGACCCTGTCAGACCTCTTCCTTGGCCCGGGCTATCCCGGGCCCTTTTTCAGTTTGCACTTCCCTATTGTCAGGATGGTTCCCATCTGCGCACCTGTCGCAGCCCAAATCCCGGACATGATCCGGGATCTCATGGCCTGACACACCTGCACCCCCAGATCAGCCCCGGGGCGGGATCGAATAGGTCAGATTGGCCCGCGCCACCGGCGCGCCTGTGCCTTCGGAAAACAACAGGCAATCGACAACGCTTAAACTGCGCCCCAGCTTCAACACCCGGAATTCGCCCAGCACATCCCCCCCCGCCACGGGTTTGCGCATGAAATCAATCGAACAATTGGTGGTCACCGCCAGCGCCTGCGGTCCGATACGCGCCATGGTCGCAACATAGGCCCCGACATCCGCCAGCGAAAACATTGCCGGCCCCGACACCGTGCCACCGGGGCGCAAATGCTGGTCCGACACATGTAGCCGCATCACCAAAAGATCCGGATCCATCCGGTCGATGGAAAACATGCCCCGCACCTGGGGAAACACCTTATCCAGAAAACTGGCCATCTCTTTGGCATCCATTTTGAGCGTCATGCTTTCCTCCGTACAATCCCCCGACTAAGCTGACCTGCAAATGGCAGGAGGGCAATATGGCGATTTTGGAACGGATCAACAGCGGCGCGGTGGCATATCTGACGATGAACGCGCCAGAACGGTTGAATGCGCTCAGCGATGAAATGCTGGCGGCGCTTCAGGCGCAGATTGATGCGCTGGCGGTGGATCAAACCATTCGGGTTGTGGTGATTTCTGGCACAGGCAAAGCATTCTGCGCCGGTCACGATCTGAAACAGATGACAGCGGGCCGGGCAAATCCCGACGGCGGTCGCGCCTATTTCGCCGATTTGTTCAACCGCTGTGCCAGCGTGATGACCGGGCTAACCCGCCTGCCCCAGCCGGTCATCGCCCAGGTGCATGGCATTGCCACCGCTGCCGGCTGTCAATTGGTCGCCAGTTGCGACATGGCCGTCGCCGCCGAAGGCACGCGGTTTGGCGTCAATGGCGTCAACATCGGACTGTTTTGTTCCACACCCATGGTCGCGCTGACCCGCAACATTCCCCGCAAGAAAGCGTTTGAGATGTTGACCACCGGCCAGTTCATCGAAGCCGATCAGGCCGAAAACCTTGGCCTGATCAACCGCGTGGTGCCCGCGGGCGCATTGGCGGCGGAAACCGCAGCACTGGCGGAACAGGTCGCCGCAAAACTGGCAACTGCGGTGCGAATTGGCAAAGAGACATTCTATGCCCAGGCCGAAATGGAACTGGACGCCGCCTATGCCCATGCGGGCCAGGTGATGGTGGACAATATGCTGGACAAGGACACCGCCGAGGGCATCAGCGCCTTTTTGGAAAAACGCGCACCGGGCTGGTCACAATAGCCCCCTTTGACATGCGCTGAAAACGGCGTATGTGGGCGGCCATGACACAAGAATTACATATCGTCGGCGGCGGCATGGCCGGATCCGAAGCGGCCTGGCAGGCGGCAAAACTGGGTGTGAACGTGGTGATCCACGAAATGCGCCCCAAGGTCGAAACCTTTGCCCATCGCACCGGCAATCTGGCGGAAATGGTCTGTTCCAATTCCTTCCGCTCGGATGATGACGAACAAAACGCCGTCGGGCTGCTGCATTGGGAAATGCGTTCTGCGGATGGCATCATCATGGCCACCGCTGACAAACACCGCCTGCCCGCCGGTGGTGCGCTGGCGGTTGACCGCGATCCCTTTGCCGAGGATGTGACCGCCGCGCTGACCGCCCTGCCCAATGTCCGGGTGGATTACGGCGAGATCACCGAATTGCCGCGCGACGGCCAGTGGATCATTGCCACCGGCCCGCTGACATCCGGCACCCTTGGCGAAGCCATCCGGGCCGAGACCGGCGCAGACGCATTGGCGTTTTTCGACGCCATCGCGCCGATTGTCTATGCCGACAGCATCGACATGACCAAGGCCTGGATGCAGTCACGCTATGACAAGGGCGAGACCGAGGAAGAGCAAAAAGCCTATCTCAACTGCCCGATGGACAAAGAGCAATACGAGGCGTTCATCGACGCCCTTCTGGCCGCCGACAAGACCGAGTTTCACGAAGGCGAAACCGCCGGATATTTCGACGGCTGCCTCCCGATCGAGGTGATGGCCGAACGCGGGCGCGAAACGCTGCGCTTTGGTCCGATGAAACCCGTGGGCCTGACCAACCCGCATCAACCCGATGTCAAAGCCTATGCCGTGGTGCAGCTGCGCCGCGATAACGCCCTGGGCACGCTCTATAATATTGTCGGTTTCCAGACCAAGATGAAATACGGCGCACAAAAAGAAGTGCTGCGCATGATCCCCGGTCTGGAAGACGCCAGTTTCGCCCGTCTTGGCGGTATCCACCGCAACACATTCATCAATTCCCCGACCTTGCTCGACAGCCAGATGCGGCTGAAATCGCAGCCAAATATCCGATTTGCCGGTCAGATCACCGGGGTCGAAGGCTATGTCGAAAGCGCCGCTATGGGGCTTCTGGCGGGCCGGATGGCGGCGGCGGACATCCTCGGGCATCCTTTGCCGGATGTGCCACAGGACAGCGCCATGGGCGCCCTGATCCACCACATCACCGGCGGGGCTGAAGCCAAGACATTTCAGCCGATGAACGTCAATTTTGGCCTGTTTCGCCCGGTTGACGGACTCAAAGGTGGACGGCGCGGACGCAAGGACCGCTACAAAGCCTATACCGACCGCGCCAAAGAAGCCTGGCAGGAATGGTTGGGTGCCTCCCGTTCAGATGCGGCCTGAAAAAAGCGGCATAAGGCGCTGAAATCATGACGTTTCGAACCAGATTTGCGCCTTCGCCCACCGGCCCCTTGCATCTGGGCCATGCCTTCTCTGCGCGTACCGCGTTTGACATGGCCCGGGCGCAGGGGGGCGTGTTTCACCTCAGGATCGACGACATCGACCAAAGCCGCGCGCGTCCCGAATGGGAGGCACAGATCATTGACGATCTGCATTGGCTTGGGCTGCATTGGCCGGATCCGGTCTGGCGTCAATCCGAGCGCAGCCAACAGTATCGCGACGCCCTGCAAACGCTTTGGGATCGTGGGCTGCTCTATCCCTGTACCTGCACCCGGCGCGACATTCAGGCCGCTGCAAACGCCCCGCAGGAAGGCGCGCCCATCCACGGACCCGACGGGATTGTCTATCCCGGCACCTGTCGTGGCGCGCGCCGCACCGGCGATATGCCGCAGGACACCGCGCTCAGACTGGACATCATGATGGCCGTGCAAGGCATAGAAAACAAACATTTTCATGAAACTCTAAACCACCCCGGACAGCACCGGATCGAAGCGGCGGATATGATCGACACAGTTGGTGATGTCGTGCTGAGCCGCCGGGACATGGCCGCGAGTTATCACCTTTCCATTGTGGTCGACGACGCAGAGCAAAAGATCACCGATGTCGTGCGTGGCGCAGACCTGTTTGAGGCGACGCGCATTCATGTGGTGCTGCAACACCTGCTTGGCCTGCCCACGCCGATGTATCACCATCACCGGTTGATCCGCGATAAGGCGGGCAAACGGCTGGCCAAACGCGATGATGCCCGCGCCATTGCCACCTATCGCGCCGAAGGCCGGACACCGCAGGATATTCGCCAGATGTGTGAATAACGGACAGGGCTATATGCCCATCGCGGACCATCTGCGGGATGACACAGCACCAAAAACGGAAAAACCGCCGATCCTGGGATCGGCGGTTTTCTCTTACACAGGGTAAACCTGTGATAGTGGTACCCAAGGCCGGACTCGAACCGGCACGCCCGTTAAGGCGGGGGATTTTGAATCCCCTGCGTCTACCATTCCGCCACTTGGGCACGGAAGATGTCTTTATCCTGTGATTCCAAGTTCGTCCAGAGGGGAATTGCTGATTTTATCCCTTCTTGACCCCGACCCGGTGCCATGCTCTGACGCCATCATGATGCGCCACCTGTATACCCGCACCCTGGCCCTGGCTGAGCACCCACATGCGTTGTGGTTTCTGGCCCTTGTTTCCTTTGTGGAAAGCTCGGTTTTTCCGATCCCGCCGGATGTGTTGATGATTCCGATGATTGTCGCCCGACCGTCGCGGGCCTGGTTGATTGCGCTGGTGGCGCTGGTGTCATCGGTGCTGGGCGGATTGCTGGGCTATGCGATTGGCGCGTTCTTTTACGACAGTCTCGGCCAGCCGATTCTGGCCGCCCTGGGCAAGGGCGATGCGATTGCCGAATTCAACACCCGGTTCAATGACTTTGGCTTCTGGGCGGTGCTGGTCGCCGGGATCACGCCCTTTCCCTATAAGGTGATCACGATCATGTCGGGCTGGACCGGGATGCCGTTGATGACCTTCCTGATCACCTCCATAATTGCGCGGGGGATTCGGTTCTTTCTGGTGGCGGGGCTACTGTATTACTTTGGCGCGCCGATCCGGGATTTTATCGAACGTCGGCTTGGGCTGGCGTTGACCCTGTTCATGGCCGTGTTGATCGGCGGATTTCTTGTGGTGAAGTTTCTATGACCCGAAAAATGTACATCTCTCTGGCCACTTTGGGGTCTGTCGCATTGCTTGGCGGGGCCTTTGTGTTTCAGGCCTTGGGCTGGGCGCCCTGTGCCATGTGCCTGTGGCAGCGCTGGCCGCATGCGGCGGCGATCCTGATCGGGGCATTGGCATTGCTGTTTCCGGGGCGAGTGTTGCCCGTCTTCGGCGCACTGGCGGCGGCCGCGACGGCGGGGATCGCAATTTACCACAGCGGGGTCGAGCGCAAATATTGGCTGGGCCCGTCCAGCTGTACCGGAAACGGCAATGCGCTGGGTGATCTGAGCGGTGGCGATCTTTTGCCCGGCGGCAGTGATGTGCCGGCACTGGTGATGTGTGACGCGTTTGATCCCTTTTTGTTTGGGCTGACCATGGCCAATTGGAATGCGATCTTTTCGATCCTGCTGGTGCTTGTCTGGCTGCGCGCGGCGCGCGCAACAAGCTGACAGGGTAACCTGCGCGCCCCTTGCGTTAGCCGGATTTTCGGGTGGCCAGCAACAGACTGGTTTCAGAATTCGCGACACCATCCAGCCGCCGGATATGGGCCAGAACCTTGTCCAATTCTTCCAGCGTGGCGGCACCGATCTCGGCGATGATATCCCAACGTCCGTTGGTGGAATGCAGCGCGCGCACCTCTGGCATGCCGTGTAGCTGGCGGGTGATGCGGTCGGTGCCCCGCCCCTCGATCCCGATCATCATCAGTCCGCGCACCGGATCGCGCGCAGTATCGCCGCGCAGCACCACGGTGAAGCCGACGATATCCCCCCGGATTTGCAAACGTTCGATCCGTGACCGCACCGTCGTGCGCGAAAGCCCCAGTTGCGCCGCCAGATCCGACAGCGAGGCACGCGCATTGTGGCGCAAGGCGGCAATCAGTTTTTGATCTGTGTCGTCCATTTCGGAACTTTCAGCTTTCGTTTTGATAAATGACTGCGCGATACGGCCACTTTGACCGCTGCAATGCAACCGTTTTTTCCGCAATACTGTCTGCAACCCGCGACACAGCCCTTGAACAAGGCCCCGTAACAAGGATTGCAAGATGAAGCCCAAAACCTGCCTTTTGATTGGTGCGCCGATGGACAGCGGCGCACGACGTGATGGTTGCCTGATGGGGCCGGATGCCTTTCGCACCGCCGGGCTGGCACGCGCGCTGCGTGATCTGGGCCTGAAGGTGATTGATGATGGCAACCTCAGCCCGGCCAGCCACCCCGAGGACACCGGCGAAACCCGCCTGCACAAACCTCAGGAAACCATTGCCTGGACCTATCGGCTGATGCGCGAGGCGGAACAGGCGATGACGCGCGGGCTGCCGATTTTTCTGGGTGGCGATCACGCGATTTCATTGGGCACGGTGCCCGGCGTTGCGGCCCATGCCGCCGCCAAGGGCCGTCCGCAGTTTGTTCTGTGGCTGGATGCCCATAGCGATTTTCACACTGCCGACACCACAACCTCTGGCAATCTGCACGGCACGTCGCTGGCCTATGCCACCGGTCGGTCCGGCTTTGCCGGTTTTCCGAAGGTGACAACGCCGGTGCCCGAAGAAAACATTTGTATCATCGGGCTGCGTTCGGTTGATCCGGCAGAACGGGCGATGTTGCAGGACAGCAACGTGCTTTATCACGACATGCGCTCGATTGATGAAAACGGCATTGGCCTGCCGCTGACCGCCTTTCTCGACCGGGTGGCCGCCGCAGGTGGCGCATTGCATGTGTCGCTGGATGTCGACTTCCTCGACCCGGCGGTGGCCCCTGCTGTGGGCACCACCGTGCCCGGCGGCGTCACCATCCGCGAGGCGCATCTGGTGATGGAGCTGATCTGTGACAGTGGGCTCATGACCTCGATGGATATGGTCGAATTGAACCCCTTTCTTGATGAACGCGGCCGCACTGCGCAGGTGATGGTCGATCTTGCGGCATCAGCCCTTGGCCGCCGTGTCTTTGACCGCCCGACACGGGCCTATTGATGAGTGGTGAAATGATGAAATCCAACGCGCTGCAACCCTCGGGCAAGGCCCTCGTGCCGTTTGTCTCGGTCGACAACATGATGCGGCTGATCCACCATATCGGGGTGGAACCGATGCTGACGGCACTGGCGGGCTACGTCGAAGATGATTTCCGCCGCTGGGAGCTTTTTGACAAGACCCCGCGCGTGGCATCGCATTCCGATGTCGGGGTGATCGAGCTGATGCCGACCTCGGATGGCGAGGCCTATGGCTTCAAATACGTCAATGGCCACCCCAAGAATACCAAGGAGGGTCTGCAAACCGTAACCGCCTTTGGGCTTCTGGCGGATGTCTATACCGGATATCCGGTGCTGCTGACCGAGATGACCATCCTGACCGCGATGCGCACGGCGGCGACATCGGCGATGGCGGCGAAATTCCTCGCGCCGAAGGGCGCGACAACCATGGCGATGATCGGCAATGGTGCGCAGGCGGAATTTCAGACCCTGGCGATGAAGGCCATCGTCGGCATCGCCAGCGTGCGGCTGTTCGACATCGATTCCAAGGCAACCGAGAAAGTCGCGCGCAATCTGGCGTCCTCTGGTCTGACCGTCGTGGCCTGCGACAGCGCGGAAGAGGCCATCGAAGGCGCGCAGATCCTGACCACCTGTACCGCCGACAAACAGAACGCCACCATCCTGACCGACAACATGGTCGGCAGCGGCGTGCATATCAACGCCATTGGCGGTGACTGCCCGGGCAAGACGGAATTGCACCGCGATATTGTCGCCCGCGCCGATATGTTCGTGGAATATCCGCCCCAGACCCGCATCGAGGGCGAGTTGCAGCAGATGCCGGACGACCACCCCTTTACCGAATTGTGGCAAGTGATCACCGGAACGGCACAGGGCCGCCGCGACGCGCGTCAGGTCACGCTGTTTGATTCGGTCGGTTTCGCGATCGAAGACTTCAGCGCCCTGCGGTTCATCCGCGACCAGATCCGGGACACGGATTACTACATGGATCTCGATCTGTTGGCCGATCCAGACGATCCGCGCGATCTGTTCGGGATGCTGATGCGGTCGGCCTAGGGATTTGGACGGGGTGCCAGATGGGGGCGCTGCCCCCGCCCGGCTGTGCCGGACTCCCCCGGGATATTTTTGAACAGAAGAAGGTTCAGACCGTCCATGGGGCCAGTTCGGCGACCTCGATCACCCCGCGCAGCGCGTTGCAGAGCCGGATACGGGGGGCCGCCCGCAGATCCGCTTCGGTGATGGCAGCAACGCGCATTTCGCCGCGTGCCAAAAGCTCGGCGCGCATCACGCCGGGCAGAACGCCATCGGACAGCGGCGGGGTGATCCAGCCGCCGTCGCGGGCGATCATCAGATTGGTGATCGTCCCCTCGCAGGCATGTCCCCGGTCGTTCAGGAAAACCGCCTCGTCGATGCCTTTGGGCAATGCGGCGCGGGTTTGGTCATAAAGCTGACGTTGGGTGGATTTCACCCGCAACCACGCATTGCCGCTGTTCAATTGCACCGGGGCAATTGCCACCCGCCAACGGTCTGCGGTTGCAGGCACGGGATGCGATGTCAGCTCCAGCCGCCCTGCCCGGTCCGAGGTCAGCCGCAGGCGCTGCGGCGCGTCCCCGACCACCCCGGCCAGTTCCGCATCAAACCCGGCAGGATCAAAACCAAACCCCAACCGCCGCGCCGACAGGCAGAGCCGGTCGCGGTGCCGCCGTGCAAGGGCGACGCCGGTCCCGGGCCGCCACAGCATGGTTTCGATCAGGCGGGTTCCGTCAGGGATGTCGCGAAACGGCTTTTCCACAGAGCCTCCTCATATTCTGATGCGGCGGTGCTGTCCCAGACAAGGCCGCCGCCAACGTTCAGCACCGCTACGCCATGTTCGACCAGAAGCGTGCGGATCGCCACATTGAATTCGGCCCGCCCGTCCGGCGCGGCCCAACCGATGGTGCCGCAATAGACCTCGCGCGGGGTGTCTTCGAGGTTGCGGATGATTTCCATCGCCCGGATCTTGGGCGCGCCGGTGATCGACCCACAGGGAAACAAGGCCCGCAGGATCTCTGGCAATCCGATGCCCGGACGCAATTCCGCTTCGATCTGGCTGACCATTTGATGGAGGGTGGCGTAGGTTTCGATCTTGAACAATTCCGGCACTTTGACCGTGCCGGGCCGCGCCAGTCGCGACAGGTCATTGCGCAGGAGATCGACGATCATCAGATTTTCGGCCAGGTTCTTTTCATCCCGCGCCAGCCCATCGCGATAGATGGCATCGGTTTCGGCACAAAGCCCGCGCGGGGCGGTGCCCTTCATCGGGCGGGTGGCGATGCGTCCCGAGGCGTCACAGCGAAAGAACAATTCTGGCGAGCGCGACAGGATGGCGGGCAAACCGTCAATTTCAAGCAGCGCACCATAAGACACCGGCTGGCGATGGGCCAACAGGGCATAAAGCGCCCCGGCGCTGCCGGTCGCCCTTGCCCGCATCGGCATCGTCAGATTGGCCTGATAGATATCGCCAGCCGCGATAAAATCATGCACCCGGTCAAAGGCCGTTCGATAGCGCGCCAGATCCCAGTCCGGGTGGAACACCCCCAGATCCGCGCGGCGGTGCAGTGCAGGTCCGGCGCGGGCGTTGGCCCGTCAAAGCAGCCAAACATCAGCAACGGCATCCGGCGGTTTTCCGGCATCAACGCCGCCAATCGGGGCTCTAACGCATAGCCCAGTTCGTAACTTGCAAATCCTGCCAGCCAGCGCCCGGCGGCCTGTGCCGCCGTCATGGCCGCCAATGCGGCCGGCACGTCACTTGCCGTATGCGCGACAATCACCTCTGAAGGCCGGTCGAACACCACCGAACCTTTGGCCGTCTCATGCTGGGGGCCAGTATCAAACCGAATGCGCATTGCGTCCGCTGTTGGCAGAAACCGCACCGAGGCTCAAGCCGTCATGACCCCCGGTGCGATGCTTTGTCAGCCAAGGTAATCCGAGCGCGAAAGCCCGTATTTGGCCATTTTCTCGTTCAAGGTGCGGCGCGGCAGGCAGAGTTCATCCATCACCGAAGCGATAGAGCCTTTGTGGCGGCGCATGGTGTTGTCGATCAACATGCGTTCAAACGCCTCGACATATTCCTTTAACGGCTTGCCCTCGGTGGTCATCACCGGTTGCATTTCCTCATGATCATTCATCAAGAGCGAGGCAATGGTGCCCGACCCGCGCCGCGATTGCAGCACCGCCCGTTCGGCCACATTGATCAACTGGCGCACGTTGCCCGGCCAGGGGGCCTGTAGCAATTGCGCGGCCTCTTGTGCCGAAACTTCGGGCGTTTCGCAGCCATATTCATCGGCAAATTGTTCACTCAGCCGGGTGAACAGCGTCAGAATATCCTCGCCGCGCTGGCGCAGCGGTGGCACCGTGATGCGCAGGGCAGCAAGACGATAAAACAGGTTGGGCTTCAACACATCTTCGGTGGTCTTGTCCTGTTCCTGCATGTTGGAAATAGCAACAAAGCGGGTTTCGGCGGCGTGCCCTGTTCATTGATAAAGCTCAGCAATCTGGCTTGGTTCGCCTCGCTCAGCGCCTCGACATCCTCCAGCACCAAAGTGCCGCCGCGCGCCTCTTCGACGGCGGGAAGCCGGGCCTCGTCCGGTTGCACCGGGCCGAACAACCGCCGCGCCAGCGCCTCTTCCTCCAGGGCGGCACAGCTGACCAGCACGAATTTCTTGCCCGCACGGCTGCCCACCGCATGCAGGGCATGTGCGACCAGGGTCTTGCCGGTGCCGGTTTCCCCGTCGATCAGGACATGCCCATCGGCCTGCCCCAGATCCAGAATATCCTCGCGCAGACGTTCCATCACCGGGCTGGCACCGATCAGCTTTTTCATCAGCTGGCCGCCGTCCGACAATTCACGCCGCAACAGCCGGTTGTCCAACGTCAGCCGGCGCATGTTGACCGCCTTTTTGGCCAGCTGGCTCATCTTGTCCGGGTTGAATGGTTTTTCCAGAAAATCAAACGCCCCCAGGCGCATGGCCTCGACCGCCATTGGTACATCCCCGTGGCCGGTGATCATGATGACCGGCAGCGCGCTGTCGGTGCCCATCAGCCGTTTCAGGAATTGCATCCCGTCCATGCCGGGCATGCGAATATCGGTGATCACAATCCCGGGATAATCCGGCGTCAGTGATTTCAGCGCGTCTTCGGCGCTGGCAAATGTTTCTGTGTCATACCCTGACAGGGCCAACCATTGACCTATGGATTGGCGCATGTCCTGTTCGTCATCGACGATGGCGATTTTCATCAACTTGGCCATGATGCCCTCACAATTTCAAAAAATTTCACTCTGCGGCTTCTGCGTCTGCAGTGTCATTTAGGATCGGCAACTGCATTTCAAATACGGCGCCGACTTCTTCGCCGTTTCGGGCGGTTAACCGCCCACCCAGGTCACTGACAATCCCGGAAGAGATCGCAAGCCCAAGGCCCACCCCCTCGCCCGGTTGTTTTGTGGTATAGAACGGTTCGAACAGCGCATCGAGATCATCAATCCCATGGCCGTTGTCACGTACGGTCAGGGTCGCGGTTTCCCCCCCGAAAGGATCACCTCAAGCTGTGGATCACGCATGCCCTTGGTGGCATCCAACGCATTGCGCAACAGGTTCACCATGACCTGTTCCACCCGCACCCGATCCGCCATCACGCGCACGGGCTGTGGCGGCAAGACGCGGGTCAAATCCACATGCCGCTGCTTCAACTGCGGCTCCATCATCGCCAGTGCCGAGGCAAGGCTGTCGCCCATATCAACCGGGCTGAGCACCTCGCCGCCCTTGCGGGCATAGCTTTTCAATTGCCGGGTGATCGCGCCCATCCGGTCCAGCAAATCATCCACCCGGGCAAAAGACGAAAGCGCCTCGTCCGGGCGATTGCGATTGATCAACAGGCGCGCACCGGCAAGATAGGTTTTCATCGCCGCCAGCGGCTGGTTCAGCTCATGGCTGACTGCGGCGGACATTTCCCCAAGGGCCGCAAGTTTCGAACTTTGCGCCAGGGTCTGTTCCGCCACCGCCAGGGTTTTCTGCACCCGTTCGCGTTCGGCAATCTCACGCTGAAGCCGCAGGTTCAATTTGCGCAGCTCTACCGATTCCCGTTGAAACAATGCCATGCGCAGCGCGGTTTTCCGGCTGAGGAAATAGAAGGTCAGCGCCAGCAACATGGCAAAGCCCATGATTTCCATCGCCAGCACAGTGTTCACCTTTTCGCGTACCGACGTGTAGGGCGTGAACGACGCGATCCGCCAGCCACGAAACGGTATCCGCCCCTCCATCCGCAACACCGCTTCGCCCTTTAGATAGGCATCCGCAGGCACTGCGGTCCAATCCGATGTCGCGCGGATCGCCCGTTCAATGGCGCTGTCCGCCGGTTCACGTTGCAGCGCCACCTGTTCCGACAGACCGCGCCAGCGCGGCTCTGTGGCCAGCACAATGATGCCTTCGCTGTCGGAAATTAGGATCGCATCGGAAATTCCCGCCCAGGCGCGTTCGAATTTCTGCAAGTCGACCTCAACAACAATCACCCCGACCAGGCCACCGTTGCTTTCAATCCGGCGGGAATACACAAACCTAAATCCCCCGCCTCGCGCTGGATTGAGGAAAACACCGTCGCGTTGGATCGCAACGCGCTGACGAAATAGGCCTCTTGCCGATGGGTCGAGCCCAGAATGTTGCGGTCGGTGGCCGCCACTGCGCGGCCATCCCCATCAAGAAGCACCAGAGACGCGGCGCCGATCTCATCCACGAATGAGATAAGCCGTTGGGTAGACTGGGAATAATCCGCCGAATTCAACGCACCGATCAGGGCCGGGTCACGCGCCAGAAGCTGGGGCACAATCGAATTGCGCCGCAGTTCGGACAGCACATTGCCGGAATAAAGCGCCAGGCGCAGCTCTGCCCGGTTGCGGGTGGTTTCGGTGAAACGGTCGGTCAGCAGCCGATTGGTGAACCAGACGGTGGTCACCGCCAGCAACAACAACACCACAAGCGCCAGCCGCACCCGCCACGACAGCGGCCCGCTGCGGCGCAACAGCCCCTCGCGGGGGCCCAACAACTTGCGTGATTTGCGTTTCATGCGCCAGAGTCTACGCCGCAGACGCGGCGCGCTCAAGCGACAGTGATGTGATCTCAGGCGGTTACTTGCCCAAGTGCGGCGGTCAACGCATCAAACATCGCCTTGCCGTCGGAATTGCCATGGGCCGGTTCTGCGGCGCGCTCGGGATGGGGCATCATGCCCAGCACCCGGCGATTTTCCGACAGGACACCGGCGATATCGCGTGCCGAGCCATTGGGATTGTCGCCATAACGAAACGCGACCCGATCTTCGCCTTCAAGCGCATCCAGGGTGGCCGCATCCGCATAATAATTGCCATCATGGTGGGCGATCGGAATCTGAATTTCCGCACCTTTTTCATAGCCTTGGGTGAATACGCTGTCCTCGGTCGCAACCACCAGCGGCACGGTGCGACAGATGTATTTCAACCCGGCATTGCGCAGCAATGCGCCCGGCAACAACCCGGTTTCGGTCAGAACCTGAAACCCGTTGCAGACCCCGATGACGTAGCCACCAGCCTCGGCATGGGTCTTCAGCTCGCGGCAAATCGGCGAATTTGCGGCAATCGCCCCACAGCGCAGATAATCGCCATAGGAAAACCCGCCCGGCACCCCGACAATATCCACACCTTCCGGCAGGCTATGATCCTTGTGCCAGACCATCGAGACATCGAACCCGGCCCGTTCGAACCCGACAGCCATGTCGCGATCACAATTCGACCCCGGAAAGACCAGTACGGCAGCTTTCATGACGACATTCCTTATCCGCAAACCCCGCAGGGTGGGCTTAGCCCAATTCGATCCGATAGCTTTCGATCACGGTATTCGCCAAAAGTTTTTCACACATCTCGGCGACCTGGGCTTCCGTGGTGCCGTCGGCCAGATCAAGGTCAATCACCTTGCCCTGACGCACGCCATTCACCCCATCAAACCCAAGCGCCCCAAGCGCATGGCGCACCGCTTCGCCCTGGGGGTCCAGCACACCATTCTTCAGCATCACATGCACACGCGCTTTCATCCGCACCGTTCCTCTGTCACATCCCGCAGCCAGGCTGGCGGGCTTCTTCTCTTGTCAAATACGCAATTCCACCCGAAGATACGGGCGCAATCAGTTGATAAGTTTCGGTTTTTCCATCGGCGTCGCATTGCGGGGCATGACGCCCAAACGTGTTGCGACCTCGGTATAGGCATCGGTCAACGATCCCAGATCCTGACGGAACACATCCTTGTCCAGCTTCTTGCCGGATTCGATGTCCCACAAACGACAGCTGTCGGGGCTGATTTCATCCGCGACGATAAGACGCTGGAAATCACCGTCAAAAATCCGGCCGATCTCGATCTTGAAATCCACCAGACGAATGCCGACACCATACATCAAACCCGACAGGTAATCGTTCACCCGCAACGCAAGGCTGAGGATGTCATCCATATCTTGTGGGCTGGCCCAGCCAAAGGCGGCGATATGTTCTTCGGTGACCAGCGGATCGCCCAGATCATCATCCTTGTAGCAATATTCGACGATCGGCCGCGGCAGGCGCGTGCCCTCTTCGATGCCCAACCGTTTTGACAGCGATCCGGCCGCATAATTGCGCACGATGATTTCCAGCGGCACAATTTCACAGGCTTTCACCAGTTGTTCCCGCATATTCAAACGCTTGAGAAAATGCGTCGGCACGCCAACCTCGTTCAGGCCGGTCATGAAAAACTCGCTCAGGCGGTTGTTCAACACGCCCTTGCCGTCAATCACGTCTTTTTTCTGCGCATTGAAAGCGGTGGCGTCATCTTTGAAATACTGCACGATGGTGCCAGGTTCCGGGCCTTCATAAAGGATCTTGGCCTTGCCTTCGTAAATCTTCTTGCGACGCGCCATTTCGCGAACTCTCCTGCAATGCGCGGATTGGGCCAAGTCCCGCCGCGCGTGGGCTCTCTTACGCCATGCTCTTGATTGTCGCAAGGCAACCCGGTGACCTGGGGCCGTTCCAGGCCCGCGCGAGCGGACCGATGTAACTGTATACGCTGTCGCAGGTGCCGCGTTCCCCTTGCGAAGTGACGCGCGCAACGGCATATCTTGGGCAACCCTATTGTCACCAGAGGACGGACCATGACCACATTCGACGATCGCGAAAGCGCTTTCGAAAACAAATTCGCCCATGACGAAGAAATGAACTTCCGCGCCGAAGCGCGCCGCAACAAGCTGGTTGGTCTTTGGGCCGCTGGTCTTCTGGGCAAATCCGGCGATGAGGCCGACGCCTATGCCAAGGAAGTCGTGAAATCGGATTTTGAAGAAGCCGGCATCGAAGATGTGGTGCGCAAGTTGACCGCAGATCTGGGCGACAAAGCCACCGATGCCGAAATCCGCGCCAAAATGGTGGAAATGCTGGTCGAAGCCAAAGGCCAGATCCTCAGCGGCCTCTGATTTCGCCGCAAATCGGTTTTACAACGGCCCCGGATTTCAGGGGCCGTTTTTTGTTTGACCGCTGCGATCCTCATAATCATCTTGAAAATTATGTATTTGCGTCATGTGAGCCGCTGTGGCATCCGCGCAATCATGCCTGACAGGAAAGATCACCCCATGACCAATGCCCTAAGCACCCTTTTGCAAAGCCGCGACTGGCTTTTGACCGATGGCGCCACCGGCACCACCCTGTTCAACATGGGGCTGACGGCGGGCGACGCGCCCGAATTGTGGAATGTGGACGAACCCGACAAGATTCGCGCGCTTTATCGCGGTGCGGTCGAGGCCGGTTCGGATATTTTCCTGACAAATTCCTTTGGCGGCAATGCCTCGCGGTTGAAGCTGCACAATGCTCAGGATCGCGTTCTGGAACTGAACCGCATCGCTGCCGAACTGGGCCGCGAAGTGGCCGATGCCGCCGGACGCCCGGTTGTGGTGGCCGGGTCGGTTGGGCCGACCGGCGACATCATGGAACCTGTCGGCACCCTGTCCCATGCGGACGCGGTTGAAATGTTCCACGAACAGGCCGAGGGGCTGAAAGCCGGGGGCGCAGATGTGCTCTGGGTCGAGACGATTTCCGCCCCCGAAGAATACCGTGCCGCAGCCGAGGCCTTTGCCCTGGCGGACATGCCATGGTGTGGCACCATGAGTTTCGACACCGCTGGCCGCACCATGATGGGTGTGACAGCCGCTGATATGGTGCAAATGGTACAGAGCCTGCCCAATCGCCCGCTGGCCTTTGGCGCCAATTGTGGCACCGGCGCCTCGGATCTTCTGCGCACAACCCTCAGCTTTGCGGCCCAAGCCCCGGAAGTCCCGGTGATCGCCAAGGGCAATGCCGGCATCCCGAAATATGTCGACGGTCACATCCATTATGATGGCACGCCGGAATTGATGGCAGAATATGCGATCATGGCGCGTGACGCCGGTGCAACGATCATTGGCGGCTGTTGTGGCACCCTGCCCGAACACCTGCGCGCCATGCGCGAGGCGCTGGAAACCCGCCCGCGTGGCGACAAACGCCCAACGCTGGAGCAAATCGTCGCTGCAACCGGTGGGTTTTCGTCGGACAGCGACGGCTCTGGCGAAGACAAGGCCCCGGCCCGAAAACGCCGCCGTCGCGGCTGATCCCAAGGCGCAAGCCTTCCTTAACCAAGATTGGGGTATTCCCGTGGCATGTCTTCCGTGCCTGATCACATCCGTCCCGACGATTGGCTCTGCGCCTTGCCCGCCTTGTGCGCTGCCTTTCGCGCGGCGGCACAGGGTGGCGTGCCGCGTCGTCAAAGCCGCGTCAGAACAGGTCCAATTGATCCCCCGGTTGCGCGGGCACCTTGAACAGATCACACCGCAACCCGGACACCCGGCGATCCAGCCCAAGCGCCCGTGCCTTGCGCCGGAACCGCGCGGCGATGATTTCGGCATAATGCCCTTCGCCCCGCATCCGATGGCCCCATCGGGCGTCATAATCCTTGCCACCGTGCATTTCCCGCAGCCGCGCCATGACGCGCGCGGCGCGATCCGGGTAATGTTCGGCCAGCCAGGCCTGCCACAACGGCGACACCTCCTGCGGCAAGCGCAACATGATCCAGCTTGCGGCATCGGCCCCCGCCGCCGCGCCTGCGTCCAGAATCCTCTCCATCTCGGGGTCGGTCAAGGCCGGCACCACCGGCGACACCATCAACCGCACGGGAATTCCGGCCTCTGTCAATCGACGGATGGTTGCCATCCGGCGGCTGGGGGCTGGCACGCGCGGCTCCATCTTGCGGGCCAGATCGCGGTCCAACGTGGTCACGGAAACCCCGACCCGCGCCAATCCCTGTGCCGCCATCGGCGCCAGAATATCAATGTCACGTTCGACCAACGTGCCCTTGGTGACAATCGCCACCGGATGACGGAACGCCGCAAGCACCTCAAGACAGGCGCGCATGATGCCACGGTCACGCTCCAGCGGTTGATAGGGATCGGTATTGGTGCCGATGGCAATCGGGGCGACGCGGTATTTGCGCGCCCGCAACTCACGCGCCAGAACCTCGGGGGCATTGGGCCGGGCCACCAACCGGGTTTCGAAATCCAAACCCGGCGACAGCCCAAGGTAGGCGTGACTGGGCCGGGCAAAACAATAGATACAGCCATGCTCGCAGCCGCGATAGGGATTGATCGAACGATCAAACGGCAAATCGGGCGAGCGGTTATAGGTGATCAAACTGCGCGCAACCTCCTCTCGGATCTCGGTGCGCACCAACGGCAGATCTTCCTCGATCTCCCAGCCATCATGCGCCGCAACCCGGGCATGACGCTCGTATCGACCGGTTTCGTTGCGGGTCGCCCCCCGTCCCGGCCTTTGTCGCAAGGTGATATCAGGCGGCAATTCATCCATGCCGACACTTTAGAACAGAACACGAACACTTGCAATTCCGACCATCCAGATTCGCAGATCCAACCGGCACAGGTCGGTTGCGTTCGCGCCAATGTCGCAATCCGGCAATCAAAGCCCGCGCATTTTGGCGAATGCTGGTCACAACCGGGTCGCCAGACCCAAAAAGGGAACTTCGCTATGTCTGACGAAGACGACGACATCATCCTTTCCGAACTGAACGACGACGACCTTGTGCAGCAGATGCACGATGATCTCTACGATGGTCTGCGTGAAGAAATCGAAGAAGCTGTCAACATCCTGCTGGAACGCGGCTGGCAACCATATGACGTGTTGACCACCGCGCTGGTTGGCGGGATGACGATTGTGGGCCAGGATTTCCGCGACGGCATCCTGTTTGTTCCCGAGGTGCTGCTGGCGGCCAACGCGATGAAGGGCGGCATGGCGATCCTGAAACCGCTTTTGGCGGAAACCGGTGCGCCGCGCATGGGCAAGATGGTGATCGGCACGGTCAAGGGCGACATCCACGACATCGGCAAGAACCTGGTTTCCATGATGATGGAAGGTGCCGGCTTCGAAGTGGTCGATCTGGGCATCAACAACCCGGTGGAAAACTATCTGGACACCGCCAAGGCAGAAGGCGCAGACATCGTCGGCATGTCGGCGCTTTTGACCACCACGATGCCCTATATGAAGGTTGTGATCGACACGATGGTCGAAACCGGCATTCGCGATGATTACATCGTGCTGGTCGGTGGCGCCCCGCTGAACGAAGAATTCGGGCGGGCCATCGGCGCGGATGCCTATTGCCGCGACGCTGCGGTGGCGGTCGAAACCGCCAAATCCTTTGTGGCACGCAAACACAACCAACTGGCGGGGTAGATCCAGCCATGACCACGGCCTCGCCCCCGATGGATATGGGCCTGACGGATGCGGGCACTAAGGATGCCGGGCTGGCGGATGTGGGGCTGACGGATGCGGGGCTGACGGATGCGGGGCTGACAAATTCGGGCCTCGCCCCCGCGGGCAAGGGCCGCATCCTGTTGATTGCCTGCGGGGCTTTGGCGCGTGAAATTCTGGCGCTGAAGTCCGCCAACGGCTGGGACCATCTTGACCTGACCTGTTTGCCCGCCAAATTGCACAACACACCGGATCAGATCACGGATGCGGTGCGGGCAGCGGTGGCACGTCACCGCGACGCCTATGACCGGCTGTTTGTGGTCTATGCCGATTGCGGCACCGGTGGCCGGCTGGCCGCGGCCTGTGACGACATGGGCGTCGAAATGGTGCCCGGTCCGCATTGCTATAGTTTCTTCGAAGGCAATCAGACGTTTGCCGCCCGCGAGGAATTCACGGCCTTCTTCCTGACCGATTTTTTGGTGCGTCAGTTTGATGCCTTTGTCTGGCAACCGCTCGGGCTGGATCGTCATCCAGAGCTGCGCGAGATGTATTTTGGCAATTATGACAAGCTGGTCTATCAGGCGCAGACCGATGATCCCGCTCTGACAGAGAAAGCCCAAGCCTGTGCTGATCGGCTGGGTCTGGCTTTTGAGCGCCGTTTTACCGGCTACGGCGATTTGACCGCGATCCTCGACCGCTTTGCCAAGTAACCCCGCAAGAAACGCCAGGTTCACGGCCTGTGGCATCTACCGGATTTGCGTATTTTAAAAAGAGAAGAAGCAGATGGATCGCGCCCTGCACGGGCTTCTTCTCTTCTTAAATACGCCTGTTCCTACGTTGCCCGACGCGCAGGCGTTTGCGATGGTTATTGTGCCAAGCCATCCCGAAGAACGTCAAGCACAACTGCGCTCGGCACCTCTGCGGTCACAAATGCCGCGCCAATGCCGCGCGCCAGAATGAAGCGCAATTGGCCGTCGACGACTTTCTTGTCCTGTCCCATCAGGTCCAAGAGCGCCTCTGCCCCCGGCAGATCGCCGGGAATATCCGCCAGATCGCATTTCATGCCCATGGATTTCAAATGCGCCCGCACCCGGCTTGGATCCTCTTGCGAACACAGTCCAAGCCGCGACGACAGCTCAAACGCCATCGCACAGCCGATTGCTACGCCTTCGCCATGCAGCAACCGGTCGGAATAACCGGTCGCGGCCTCCAAGGCATGACAGAAGGTATGCCCAAGGTTCAGCAATGCGCGGTCGCCCTGTTCGGTTTCGTCACGCACCACGATCTCGGCCTTCATCTCACAGGAGCGGCGCACCGCGTGAATGCGGGCTGCGGCGTCGCCTGCGGCCATCTTGGGGCCATTGACCTCTAGCCATTCAAAGAAGGCCAGATCGCCCAGCATGCCGTATTTGATCACCTCGCCATAACCGGCAAGGAAATCGCGCGGCGTCAGCGTGTTCAACACATCGGTATCCGCCAGTACCAGCGACGGCTGATGAAACGCACCGATCAGGTTCTTGCCCTGCGGGGCATTGATCCCGGTTTTGCCGCCAACCGAGCTGTCGACCTGGGCCAGAAGCGAGGTCGGGATCTGTACGAACCGCACCCCGCGGCGCAGAACCGAGGCTGCAAATCCCGCCAGATCGCCGATTACCCCGCCGCCAAGCGCCACGACAACGTCACGGCGTTCGATCTTTTGCTCCAGCAGCCATTCGACCGCGCGCGAAAACTGGGGCCAGGCCTTTGTCGCTTCGCCCGGAGGCAGGGCCAGGGCCACCATCTCGATACCTTCGGAGGCCAATCCGGCCCGCAGGCCGTCCAGATGCGCCGCCGCGACGTTTTCATCCGTGATCACCGCAACACGGGGCCGCGCCAGAAACGGCGCAATTTCGGCACCTGCGCGGACCAAAAGACCGCCCCCGATGCGAATGTCATAAGCCCGATCGCCCAGCGGGACGTGCACGGTTTCACCAAAAGTCTGGGTCATTCCTGTCTCTCCAACACATCGGGGCGCAGTTCCAGCTGGTCCAGCACCCGCGCCGCAGTTTGATCGATTGTAAAAGTCTTCTCAGCCTTCACCTTGATGTCGGCCTTGGCGTATTCCGGCACCCGCAGCTCATAAAGATGTTTCAGCGTTGCATAGGGATCTGCGGTGCGCAGCAGCGGCCGGGTGTCTTTGTGCCCGACGCGATGCCACAGAACATCCAGATCGGCATCCAGCCAGACGGCCACGCCCTTGGCCGAAATCATGTCCCGGTTGGTCCCCGAAAGAAAGGCCCCGCCGCCAGTCGACAGAACACAACGTTGCGTGCCCAGAAGCGGCCGATCACCTGGGTTTCCTTCTGGCGGAAAAACGCCTCGCCATCGCGAGAGAAGATCTCGGCAATCGACATATTTGCCGCTTCGACAATCTCTGCGTCCGAATCCAGAAACGGCACGCCCAGACGATGCGCAAGCGCCCGTCCCACCGCCGTCTTTCCGGCGCCCATCATTCCGACCATCACAATGGTCTTATTCACCTGCCAGCGCATATTCTCGTCGTTTTCGGGCTGAAAAACGCCAACCCCATTCAAAATGTTGTTTCCTGGACGTGAATGACGTGAACTTGGGCAAAAGGCCAGATATAAGAAACAAAAAACCACCCCGCAAAGCGGGTTCCTTCACACCCACCGGACCGGGCGGTGACGTCGCGGTGCCGCGTTGGGCAAAGACATTGGCAAAGGCAGAGGCAGTCACGCGATGGGGCGATTGATCAAATATCTCTTTTATCTGGCAATTTTGGCCGGAATTGGCCTTGTGGGCTATGCATATATCGGGCCGTTTTTCGGGGCCGATTTTTCACCCCCGGCACAAGAGATTCGCAGGCCGGTGGAACTCGATGCGGGTTAAACAGGCCTGGTGCGGGGCGATGATGCTGGCGATGGCCGCAACGCCATCGGCCGCACAGGACCCTTTGTCGGCGATTGACTGGCTTGATCGGCAATCTCTTGCCGACGATGATCTGGCGCTTGCGCCAAATGCCGCGCGCCCGTCAAATGCGGCCCGCCCGCCCGGTAATGGCCCGTCGACGAAACCCGCCATCGCCGAGCCGCCGGTGACCAGAGACGCCCGCCGGCCAGAGATCACCGTCAGGCCGCTGGATGAAGCGACCAGCGACGCTGTCGGGCTATTGCCATCCCATGTGACCGGATTTCCGCAATCCCTGTGGCAGGGCAGCGATGCCGCCCGATTGTCGGATCTGATGATTGCGCAGAATGTCGATGGCCAGCCGGCCATGCAATCGCTGCTGTTTGCACTTTTGTTGGCCGAGGCCCTGCCGCCCGCCCAATCCGAAGGCCGTTTCCTGATGGCGCGGGTCGACCGGTTGATCGCGCTGGGGGCCGTGGCCCAGGCGGCGGAACTGTTGTCGCAGGCCCATGCCGATGAAGACCGCGACCTGTATGCCCGGGTGCTGGATCTGGCGCTGCTGTCCGGTCCCGGCGTTTCGGCCTGTGAAAAGCTGGTTGAAGATCCCGGAATGGCGCCGGATCTGGACACGCGGGTCTATTGTCTTGCGCAGGGGGGGCAATGGGATCTGGCTTTGACCACATTGGAAACCGGGCGCGCCCTGGGCGACATCACGGCGGCGCGGTATTCCCTTTTGCTGGCCTTTCTCGACCCGGAGCTGGCCTCTGGCCTGCCGACCCTGCCCCCGTCCCAGCGGCTGACGCCCTTGGAATACCGCCTGCATGAGGCAATTGGCGAGCCTGTGCCAACCCAAAGACTTCCCCGTGCCTTTGCCACGGATGATCTGACCGGGGACAGTGGTTGGAAGGCCCAGATCGAGGCCGGTGAACGTCTGGTGCGCGCCGGGGCGCTGGCGGAGCAGCGACTGTTTGCATTTTATACCCTTGGGCGGGCCTCGGCCTCTGGCGGGGTTTGGGACCGGGTTCAGGCAGTACAGAGCTTTGAGACCGCACTACAGGCCTGGCGATGTGCGGGCCACGGCCACGACGCTTCTGGCGGTCTGGCCAATGATGGTGGACAACGGGTTGGCCACCGCATTTGCCAAGACATATGCCCGGCAATTGGCGGATCTGCCGCTCACCGGCAGTGCCATGGCGGTCTATCAACAGGTCGCCTTGCTGTCGCCGGACTATGAATTGCTGTCCCGCTTGATGTCGCCACTCGGGCTGCACCAGAAATTTGCCGTGGCCTTGGCCCAGGGGCGCCCGCAAGAGGCCAGTGCCCCGACATCGCGCGCCCGGGCCATTGCCGAAGGTTTCACCACTTCGCCGCCAGCGTCGCTGGTCGCGCTGTTGGACCAGGATAAACTGGGCGAAGTCATTTTGCGCGCCATGTCTTTGGCCTATCAGGGCTATCTCGGCGATGAGACCTCGCTGACCGAAGCGCTGGCCACCCTGCGGCATGTCGGATTGGAAGACACCGCCCGGCGCATGGCATTGCAGGCGCTGTTACTGTCGGCTGAGGGCTGATCCATGGATCACGCACATATTTCAGCCTTTCTTGAGGCTCAGGCCGCCGAATTGGGCGCGGCCAACAACACGCTGCTGGCCTACGGCCGGGATTTGCGGGATCTGGCGGATTGGATGGCGGCGCGGGATCTTTCGTTTGAGACGGCATCACGCGGCGATATCGAAGCCTATCTGGTGCATTGCGAGGCCCAGGGTCTGGCGCGGTCGACGCGGGCGCGCAGGCTCTCGGCGGTCAAGCAGATCTATCGCTTTGCCTTTGAGGAAGGCTGGCGCATGGACAATCCAGCGATCCAGATCGCCGGTCCCGGCAAGGAAAAGCGCCTGCCCAAGACCCTGAGCATTGACGATGTCGAGGCGTTGTTGCAAGCGGCGGCCGCCCATGGCCGGACCGAAGCGGACCGCGCGCGGCACGCCTGTCTGATGCAGGTGCTTTACGCGACCGGATTGCGGGTGACAGAGCTGGTGTCGCTGCCGGTGGCCGCGGTGCGCGGTGATCCGCGGTTGATTCTGGTCCGCGGCAAGGGCGGCAAGGAACGCATGGTGCCGCTGTCCCCGCCTGCGCGTGATACCCTGGTGACCTGGCTGGCGATCCGCGACGCCGACGAAGACGCCGCACGCCAAAAGGGCAAGCCCGCATCGCCGTTTCTGTTTCCGTCGCGCGGCAAGGCCGGGCATCTGACCCGACATTGGTTTTTCAATCTGATCAAGACCTTGGCGGTCGCAGCGAAACTCGATCCCGCTGATGTCACGCCACATACCCTGCGCCATGCCTTTGCCACGCATCTGTTGCAAAACGGCGCCGATCTGCGTGCGATCCAGACGCTTCTGGGCCATGCCGATGTCGCCACAACCGAAATCTATACCCATGTGCTGGAAGAACGGTTGCGGGAATTGGTGCTGGAACATCACCCGCTGGCAAAAGACTGACAGCCGCCGCACATGCCCCCCTGGCCTGACGACAGATCGGCCGCCACTGCACCGTTCAAATCCCTGTTAAAAGCGCCGTACAAATCACCGTTCAAAACATTGGCCACAACAATCCCCAACAGATAGGCAGGCTTTGCGCTGCCTTCCCTTGATCACTGGCGGTTCCACCCCCATAACCTGACCAGATCAACTGAAAGACAGGACCATGGAACCCACAACCGCGTCGATGGACGCCGCCCTTTGGATCACCGCCGCCGCTATCCTTTTGCTTCTGGTGTTATCCGGCTTCTTTTCCGGATCGGAAACAGCGCTGACCGCCGCCTCACGCGGGAAATTGCGCGCCCAGGCGGACAAGGGTAATCTTGGGGCGACACGTGCGCTGGAAATCACCGAAGACAACGAACGGCTGATCGGGTCGGTCCTGTTGGGCAACAACCTGGTCAATATTCTGGCCACCTCGCTTGCGACGGCGTTGTTCACCCGGCTGTTTGGCGAAAGTGGCGTGGCGCTTGCGACGCTGATCATGACCTTGCTGGTGTTGATTTTCGCCGAGGTGCTGCCCAAGACCTATGCCATCACCAATGCCGAAAGCGCCGCTGGCGCGGTGTCACGGCCCATTCAGATCGTGGTAAAGGTGTTTTCGCCGATGGTCAGCGCGGTGCGGGTGCTGGTGCGCGCCCTGCTCAGCCTGTTTGGCGTTCAGACCGATCCCGACAGTCATATCCTTGCAGTGCGCGAAGAAATCGCCGGGGCGCTGAACCTTGGCCATTCCGAAGGCGTGGTGGAAAAGGAAGACCGCGACCGTATTCTGGGCGCGTTGGATCTGGCGGAACGCACGGTCGAGGAAATCATGTTGCACCGCTCCGGCATCGAGATGATCGACGCCGATACCCCGCCGCGCGACATCCTGACCCAATGTCTTCAGAGCCGCCACACGCGGTTGCCGATCTACAAGGACGACCCCGAAAATATCATCGGCGTGATCCACGCCAAGGATCTGTTGCGCGCGATGTACAAATTGGTCGACAACACCGGCGCACCGGCGGATGTGATCAACGGCTTTGACATCACGTCGATCGCCATGAAACCCTATTTCGTGCCGGACACCACATCACTGGATGACCAAATGCGTCAGTTCCTGCGGCGGCGCACCCATTTCGCGCTGGTGGTGGATGAATACGGCTCGCTCGAAGGTCTGATCACGCTTGAGGACATTCTGGAAGAGATCGTTGGTGAAATCACCGATGAATTCGACCCCGACGCCGAACATTCGGTGCTGGGCGGCGATGACGGCCATTTTCATGTCGATGGCGCGATGACCATCCGGGATCTGAACCGCGCCACCGATTGGAACCTGCCGGACGACACCGCCAACACCGTGGCCGGTCTGGTGATCCATGAGGCCCAGATCATTCCCGCCGTGGGCCAGGTGTTTTCCTTCCACGGGTTC
Organism: Phaeobacter sp. J2-8; assembly: GCF_022867865.1. Classification (GTDB taxonomy): domain Bacteria; phylum Pseudomonadota; class Alphaproteobacteria; order Rhodobacterales; family Rhodobacteraceae; genus Marinovum. The sequence continues at coordinate 393,756 of NZ_JALIEC010000002.1, forward strand.
CGGTTCGAGGTCACAGAACGCAAGGACAACCGCATCACCCGGCTGAAAATTCGCCCCCTGTCGTGAGCATGATCTGATCCGGCATAGCGCTGGTCGTGACCTGAAACTGACAGGATATGACGGCGGCGGAGCCGCATTGCGGCCCGCCCCGGGCACCCCGCCTGTATCTAATCCACTTGCAAAAATGGCAAGCGAAATTACGCTGAAAAATTCGGCGCGATAGCTTGCCACATTGCGCCCTGCGGCCTACGGTCTGGCCAGAATCCACGACGATGCCAGCTGTGCTCGTGGATTAATGTCAAACCAATAAACAGTTTCATATCATTTCAGGCAGAAAGGTTTTCCATGCCAGACGAATATTCAAACGACATCACAACCACAGGTGTATTAAGCCTCAATTCTGAAATCTCCGGCATTTTCGAAACCATTGGCGATGTCGATTGGTTCGCGGTCGAGCTTCAGCCAGGCGTGCAGTACGAGATCAATCTCGAAGGCGCCGAGACCAGCAAAGGCACGACCCACAATCCCATCTTTCTGGGGCTTTACGATTCAGCGGGTCAAACCACAGGCCTGGGATACAACGACAATGGCGGTTTCTTTCTCAACAGCCGGGTCACCCCACAGGTTACGGAAAGCGGCACATATTACATTGCCGCCGGACAGCACGGCCCCTATTCGACGGCTGGCGCGACCTATACCATCAGCATGGAGGAAATCATCGATGATTTCCCGAACACCACCGCCACAACAGGTGTCTTGACCGATGGCACGCCGGTAACCGGCGTATTCGAGCGTGAAAACGACCAAGACTGGTTCAAGATCGAACTGGATGCGAATGTCAGATATGTTGTCGATCTCGAAGGTGCCGAGACGGGAAAAGGGACAGTCGTCGATCCCAAACTCCAAGGACTTTACGATGCTTCCGGAAACCGGTTGGGCCAGGGATATGACGACGACGGCGGCCAGGGCTGGAACAGCCGCGCCGTCCTGAATGTCCAAACTGCGGGCACCTATTATATCAACGCCGCTATGTCATATTCCTCCGCCGATGACCAAACCTATACCATTTCCCTGTCGCGGATCACGGATGATTTCGGCAAATCGCCCGCTGGCGCGGGCCAACTGGACATCGGCACGCCGGTGCAGGGCAATATCGACTTTGACTATGCCACTGTCCGAGCGACTGACCGCGACTGGTTCGAGGTCTCTTTGGAGGCCAATGTCTTTTATCAATTTGGGGTCTCTACCCCGGACACGCTGACCGACCCAACTGAAGTTGTACCGGGTATAAAAATGCGCGCTGCCGACGGCACATCCCTAGAGCCCACTACCTCTCGGTATGATTACCAACAACACGCCATATTCCAGGAAGATACCGTGGCCTATATCGAGGTCGCACAGTTTCGTAACTTCTCCGACCCGCTTCTCGGAGAATATCAACTGGATGGCCAAGAAGTCTATCGTAGCACCGATGCGGAAATCGCAGCGCTGGACGGCCAACCGCCAGTAAACATCGTGTCGGTGAATGCCCCCTCCTATTCTGATCGCGCGGCCAGCAATTTGCATGATGCCGTTTTCGGCAGTGAAGGTGACGACTTCCTTCGAGGGTTTAACGGAGCCGACACCATACTTGGCGGTGCGGGCGATGATGTGATCATCGGCGATGATAGACTGCGAAACGATCACGATTTAGAAGTGTCCGCCATGGTGTATCGCGCCTATGCGCTGGTCCTCGATCGTGTTCCAGATGCGGGTGGGTTTGATACCTTTTCGCAGATACAAACTTGGAACAATGTCTATAAAGTCGCGAATTCGATGGTGAACAGTAAGGAGTTCAGCCAACGCTTCGGCGATATGACAAACGAGGAATATGTCGACTTTCTTTATTCCAATCTGCGCGGTGTCGAGGGGCCGGTGGACGATCCGGCACGACAACAGATGATCGATTTTCTCGATGCCAGTGGGCAAACGTATTACTACTGGGACGATCGCCGCGCTGAAATCGCCATGCGTTTCATTGAAAGTGAAGAAGCCACGAACCGGTTTAGTGAGCCTGCGCTTGACTACATCATGCGCAACAATCCGTCCGACTCCAGTGACGAAGTCTTTTCGATGTACGATGCCCTGTTCGACCGGTTGCCGGATGTGGGCGGCTTCAGGAATTGGGTCGTCGATATGGGTAATGGTCGCGATCTTGCAGAGTTGGCCGAGAAATTTCTTGGATCGGCGGAATTTGCTCAGTACGGCAACCTTTCGGATCGCGCCTTTGCCGAACGGGTGCTGGGCAACCTGTCCGACACCGCACCGACCGAGGCCGAGGTCGATATCGCCGCGGGGCTGCTGGCGGGGGGCGTGGCGCGGGCTGATTTCACGGCAGCCATGGTCATGCTTGCGGATGACAGCGGCCTAGAGGATTGGATGCGCAGCCTGAAAGCGGATGACGTGCTGATCGGCGGTGCCGGTGACGACATCCTCTATGGCGGTTTGATGTCCGACAAATTCGTCTTCTCGCCCGATGCGGCCGGGACTGACCGTGTCAAGGATCTGGATGCCTGGGATACGGTCGATCTGACCGCCTTTGACTTTGCTGATGTCGTCGACGCTTTGACCGCCTTCCGCCAGGAGGGCGACCAGGTGGTGTTCGAACAGGGCGACGTCACGGTGCGTTTCGCGCAGACCGATCTGTCGATCTTTGACGCCGATATGCTGTTGGTCTGACAGGGGCTGGCTGCGGCTGGCGCGCACCCCGGGCCATTTCATGGCCCGGGACCGCCAACGGCCCGCATTCGACAGGGACAAAACAAAAAATCGGCGATGCCTGGGCGGCTCGCCGATTTTTTTTGGCTGAGAGAATCTATCTGGAAAAACAGGGCCTGCCACCTGCAACGCTGCCAACAGGTCAGGCCGCGCAGCAGGACTTTCCGTGATGGATCAGGCGGCGTTCTTGACCAGCGGTCTGGCCTGGGCAAAGGACAGCAGGCGTTTGCTGTCTTCGTCCCACAGATGCAGCCGCGCATTGGCCAGGCTTTCGCGGATCGTCATGCGGTTGCCGGTCGCCAATTCGATGTGATCGCGCAGCACCGCTGGCAGGCGATAGAACGGAATTCGGGAATACAGGTGATGCACGTGGTGGATGCCGATATTGGCGGTCAGCCATTGCAGCACCGGCGGCATCACGTAATGCGAACTGCCGTGCAGGGCGGCCTCGTGCAATTGCCAGTCTTCCTCGGCCTCCCAATGGGTGGTTTCGAATTGATGCTGCACGTAAAACAACCAAACACCGGCGGTTGCCGCCAAAAGCGTCGAGGGCAGGAAGATCAACAGGATCGCCATCAGCCCGCCGAAGTACCAAATCACCCCCAAAGCGCCAAGAATCGCCGCATTGGTGCACATCGCCGACACCCAATATTGCAGATGCCCGGTCAGCCCCAGCGGCAGACGGTTTTGCAGGAAAAACAGATAGCCCGGCCCAAGACCAAACAGCACCACCGGATGCCGGTAAAGCCGGTACAACAGGCGATTCATCGGCGACAGGGCGCGATATTCCGCCACCGTCAGCGTATGCACATCGCCCATGCCGCGACGCCCAAGGTTGCCGGACGAGCTGTGATGCATGGAATGCGAACGCCGCCAGACATCATAAGGCGTCAAGGTCAGCACACCAATCACCCGCCCCAGCCAATCGCTGAGCGAGCGGTTTTTGAAAAACGCGCCATGGCCGCAATCATGTTGGATCGCAAACAACCGAAGCAAAAACGCGGCATTCACCACCGAAATCGCCAAGGTCAGCCAATAGCTGACCCCCAGCGACCACCAGGCCAAGGTCCACAAGACAACAAAGGGTCCGACGGTCACCCCCAGTTCGAACCAACTGCGCGCGGCGCTGGGTTCACGATAGTCCGAAAGGATTTTGATCCAGTCACGCGCGGCGCGGTCCACTGGATCTTGCGGGTGTGTTACGGATTTTTCAAACATATGCCTGTTTTCATTGTTGGCCGACTTCATAGACGATAAGTGCGCGCGTGCAAATCCAACTTCTGTGTCTATTGCATGTTCCGTAACAAACCCGCGCCGTTTCACGCCAAAACGTGTGTTTTTTGGCGATTATGACTTGATGAACCAGGTGATCGCGTTGCTGTATCCTGCGGCTTGCAACAGCGCGATCTTGGAATCCCATGCGGCGGGACAGACCACGAGAATCGCTGCATTGCCGCGGTCCTTTCGCGCAGCCTCGGCCCTTGCCAGAAGCGCCGCGGCAGAATGGCCGTCGTCGACAAGGGTCGCAGGGTCATCCAGATCAATGTGGTGGAAATCGTCGATGATCCCGATGCGCCCGGCGTCATGGGCCGGTGGCAGATGCAGCGGCGTGGCGGGTTGCGATATGGCGTAGCCTTCGAAAATGCCTTCTGCTTCGGCGACAAACATATCCCGGTCCGGCAAGGTCATGCTGCGTGCCATCCAGGACCCGAACCGCGCATCTGCCTCTGGATGTGGTTTCCAGAAAAGCGGGTTCAGCGCCTCAAGGATCAGTCGGTGTTGGGCGCTGGACGCAACAATCGCGGCCAGATCCGCTTCACCCGCCATGCGAATCTCCGCATCGCTGTCGGCGGACACCAGATCCGTTTTGGAAAAGTAGTTTGTCACCGGCTTATAGTCACTGGCGGCAATCACGGCCTCCCAAGCGCCGCCAACAACGGATGTCGTCAATAGGATCTTGGCCCCGGCGGCCCTCAGATCGGCCTCTGCGGCCGCTAGCAACGCCTGATCGGTGCCCGCAGGCGCATTTGCCGCGACACAGCTGTCTTCCATGATCAAGCCCGGCGCGCCATGTTCCCCGGCATAGATCGGCGGCACCGGCAACAGGATAGAATGTGCCACGCCCACCACATCCTGGCCTTCAACCGCCAACAGCCACTGCTGGCGAAATGGCGGATTGGTGTTTTCCATCGCCGCTTGCAATGTGCTGCGGATTTTCGTTTCGGCCTCTGCGTCCACAACCCAGAACTCCGGGTTTTGCGCGCTGCGCGCTGCGGCGTCCAGCATCATCAGGCCCACGATCTGGTCCAGATCTTCAACTGTAGCGGTGCGTATTTCGATCGACATCAGCGGTCCTCGCCCCCTGTAAGTTTCGGTCTGGGGCCACCCTATGGCGACACCTGACAAGTGTCGAGACAACCAGAACGCGCGCGCCTGCGACCGGCTTGGATCAGCCGAACGCGATTGACCTCTGGTCGCTGACACCCTAGGGCTGAAACCCAGATATCCCCCCGAAAATCCGCCAAAGGTTCAGATGTCCCAACACCGTGGTCCCCTGTTGATGATTGCCGCGATGGCGCTGTTTGCGCTGGAAGACATGTTCCTGAAGGTCGCCATGGCGCAGGTCTCGGTCGGATTCGCCCTGATGGTGTTTGGCGCGGCGGCATGGTCGTGTTTCTGGTCTGGGCGGCGCTGCGGGGCGAGCGGCTCTGGCATCCTGCGATCTTTACGCCGCCGTTGATGTTACGGTCCGTGTCCGAGGTTGCGGGACGGGTGTTTTACACGGTGGCCATCGCCTTTGCCCCGCTGTCGCTGGTGTCGGCGATCCTGCAGGCGACGCCGCTGGTGGTTGCCATCGGGGCGGTGGTGTTTTTTGGCGAAACCGTGGGCTGGCGGCGATGGCTGGCGATCTGCATCGGCTTTGTGGGCGTGTTGATGATCCTGCGCCCAGGCACCGACGCGTTCGAGGTCACATCGGTCCTTGCCGTGCTGGGCATGTTGGGATTTGCCGGGCGCGATCTGGCAACACGCGCCAGCCCGCCCTCGATGTCCAACGTCCAGATCGGGGTCTACGGCTTTTTGATGCTGGTGATTGCAGGCGGGCTTTTGACCGCGTTTCAGGGTGTCGGGCCCCTGCCCGATCTGCACGGCACGGCCGCCTTGCTGGCCGCGATTTTGATCGGGGTTCTGGCCTATACCTGTCTGACGGGGTCGATGCGGATCGGCACCGTGTCGATCACCGTTCCGTTTCGCTACACCCGGCTGATTTTTGCCATGATCCTGGGCATAACGGTGTTTGGCGAGCGGCCCGATCTGATGACATGGTGCGGCGCTGCGGTGATTGTCCTCAGCGGGCTTTACACCCTGTTCCGCAGCGAAAAGGCCGCCGCCTAGGCCGTCTTTTCACGACATCGCCCCTTAACATCCCCACAGATTGGCCCTATATTGCTCTTTGTCCTTCGGGACTATGAACATAAACGCGCTCGTAATAAGCGGTTCGGACCCGGGGGCGGTACCCGGCGTCTCCACCAAACATCCCTCATTTGGGGACCATGGGGACGAAACAGGATCGACGAACGTCTAAAGGAGTTAGCTTTGTTTCGGTGAGTTACCACCGTTATCGGTACACTTAAGCTAGTTGCAAATGACAACAAAGCTCCGATGGCGATGGCTGCGTAAGCGGTCCTAACTATCGAAATCTAAGTCCTCTGGCTTTGCAGCCTTTGGCGGGGTTCGCAGGTACCTGGCAACAGAAACCTGCACTACCTCCCCCTCTCCAATACCCCCGGTACACGACCGGCGCGGACATCACTGCGACTGCGGACGGCGCGATATTAAATCTTCGCGACCCGCGCCACTGGTTTGACAACCGCTGCGCCATGGGGAAGTTTGGCGGCATGGGGCGAATCGCGACTGCCCCGTGAGGCTTCGGCCCAAAGTCGCATCCAACGCCAAGTGACCCGTAATTCAGCGCCACGCGGAAGGGATGTGCCATGCCTGCGCCCAATGAAATTACCGTACCACAGTTAAACCGACTGATCGGAACCCCCGATTGCCCGGATATTGTGGATATCTCGATTGACCCGGATTTTGCTGCCGATCCTTACATGATCCCCGGCTCTTATCGCTTTGCGCATACCGACGCGGCCGGTCTGGTGGCGCGGCTGCGTGGCAAACGCGCGGTCATAATCTGCCAGCGCGGGATCAAGCTTAGCCAGGGCATGACCGCATGGTTGCGCGCCGAAGGGATCAGCGCCGAATACCTGTCTGGTGGCATGTATGGCTGGCGCGATGCGGCGGACACCCTGCGCATTCCCGCCGCCGTGATGCCACCGCCCGTCGATGGCGCAAGCCTCTGGGTCACGCGCCACCGGCCCAAGATCGACCGCATCGCCTGTCCCTGGTTGATCCGCCGGTTTGTGGATCGCAATGCGCGGTTCCTGTTTGTCTCTCCGGCAGAGGTCATAGGCGTTGCCGAACGATTTGGCGCCACGCCATTTGATGTCACGGATGTGTTCTGGTCGCATCGCAACTCGCAATGCACCTTTGACACCATGCTGGAGGAGTTTCAGCTGAAATCCCAGCCGTTGATGCGCATGGCCCGCGTGATCCGTGCCGCAGATACCGATCGCCATGACCTCGATCCGGTTGCTGCGGGACTTTTGGCCATGTCGGTGGGTCTGTCCCGCCAATACCGCGATGACCAGGCGCAGCTGAATGCCGGCATGGTGCTTTATGATGCCTTGTACCGCTGGGCGCGGGACGGCTTTGACGAAACCCACGACTGGCCGGACCCCAGCACAGGCGGAGCGAACAAGACATGAGCATTTCGAATTCTGCATTGTTGCATGCCTTTGGCCGCATTGGTCTGCTGTCCTTTGGCGGGCGGCGGCGCAGATTGCCGTTATGCACCGCGAATTGGTCGACGACCGCAAGTGGCTGACCGAAGAGCAATTCCTGCGTGCGCTCAGCTTTTGCATGATGTTGCCGGGGCCCGAAGCCATGCAATTGGCGACCTATGCCGGGTGGCGGTTGCGCGGCACCTTTGGCGGGGTTCTGGCGGGGCTGTTGTTTGTGCTGCCCGGGGCCTTTGTGATTGCGGCACTGGCGGCGATCTATATCCGTTTTGGCGATGTCGGGCTGGTGCAGACCCTGTTTGTCGGGATCAAGGCGGCGGTGATCGTGATCGTCGCGCAGGCCCTGTGGCGTTTGTCGAAAAAGGCGCTGAAGGACGGGGTTGCGATCCTGCTGGCGGGGGCCGCTTTTGTCGGGTTGTTCCTGTTTCAGCTGCCTTTCCCGCTGATCGTCGGTCTTGCCGCGCTGTTCGGGGCGATGCGCGCCAATTCCGCGCCGACCCCGGAAATTCCGCCCCGGGCCGGGCGCGCGCCGCTGTTGGCGGTGCCGATCTGGGGGGCGCTCTGGCTGATACCGCTGATTGTCCTTTGGGCGCTGAACCAGGACTTTCTGCTGAACCTGTCGCTGTTCTTTGGCAAACTGGCGCTCGTCACCTTTGGCGGTGCTTACGCCGTGCTGGCCTATATGACGCAAGAGGTGGTTCAGGCCCAGGGCTGGATCACCACGCCGGAAATGATCGACGCGCTGGGGCTGGCGGAAACCACGCCGGGGCCTCTAATTCTGGTGACGCAATTTGTCGGCCATCTGGCAGGCTTTCACGAGGCAGGCTGGGGCGGGATGATCCTGGCCGGGTTTCTGGCGCTCTGGATGACCTTTACCCCGTGCTTTCTGTGGATCTTTGCCGGGGCCCCCTATCTGGAACAGATCACCACCCGCCCGCGTATCGGCGCCGCCCTGTCGGCGGTGACGGCGGCCATTGTCGGGGTGATCGCCAACCTGTCGATCTGGTTTGCGCTGAACGTCTGGTTCGCGCAAGCAACCACACGGGACATCGGCCCGGTCCATCTGTTGGTGCCGGACTGGCACAGCCTGTCCCCCGCCGCCGTTATCCTGACCGGTCTGGCCGCGATTTGCATCTTTTGGGGGCGGCTTGCGGTACCGCTAACGTTATTGATATGCGCTTTTGCGGCCTGGGGGCTGACTTTGGTTACCGGAATGTGAAATCCTTGCGCGTCACCCTCTTTTGTTTCGACCCGAATCTTCTATGATTGGGTACAATGTGACGGGGAAAATTCATGTCTCGCAGTATCGACTACGGCAATCTTATGCATCATGCCATGCGCGGATTAATCCGCCGGGTGCTGGAAGACGTTTCTACAAACGGACTTCCCGGTGAGCATCATTTTTTCATAACTTTTGACACCACCCAGCCAAATGTTGAAATGGCGGCCTGGCTGTCGGAACGCTATCCGGCTGATATGACCGTGGTGGTGCAACATTGGTATGAAAATCTGGACGTTGGCGAAGACGGGTTTTCGATTACCCTGAATTTCGGCGATGCGCCGGAACCGCTGTACATCCCTTATGACGCGATCAAGACCTTTGTCGATCCGTCGGTGGAATTTGGCCTGCGCTTCGAATCTCAGGATGATGAGGACGCGCCATTGGCCGCCCTGCCGGAAGAAGAAGACGACAGCGACCCCAAGGCCGACGCCCCAGCGGCCGCAAAAGATGCCGAAGTGGTCAGCCTGGACAGTTTCCGCAAATCATGACCCCGGCGGCGACAGGCCCAAGTTCTGGCAAAGATTTGGGCCAAAGTTCGGGCCAGAAGACAGGCTGAGAAACAGGCCGGGATCTGTATTTCTACGGGTCCCGCGTGGCCAGGTAACGGCCAGTCGCATATCCCGTGAAGCTTTGGTGACATCGGCCTGTTGGTCGTTGATTGGTGCGCAGCAGGTTGTATCGGTTCTTCAGGTTGTATGGAGAGACCTGAATGACCCGAAATTCAAACACCAGCGACATCGGACTTTTCCTTGGTGAAATGTTGCGGCGTCCCGCAGAGGTTGTGGCGATTGCCCCGTCGTCTGCGCTATATGCCCGTAAAATGACCGAAGGCGTCGAAGAGGCCAAAGGCCCGATCGTCGAAATCGGCCCCGGCACAGGCAGTTTCACCCGTGCGATCCTGGACCGCGGAATCGCGCCGGAACGGCTGACCCTTCTGGAGATGAACCCGCGGTTCTGCGAAACCTTGCGGGCAAAATTTCCCGGCGTGACAGTGTTGAACCGCACCGCGCAGGAAATCGAAGACATCGGACTGAGCGGGATTGGTGCCGTGATCTCCGGCGTTCCTGTGCTGGCACGCCCCACGATCCAGCGCGAAGTTGTCGGTCGTGCCTTTCGTGTCATGCGCCCCGATGGCTTCTTTAACCAACTGACCTATAGTCCGAAATCGCCGATTTCCCCGGACATGTTGATGGAACTTGGGCTCAGCGCCGAAAAACGCGCGACGGTTTGGGCCAATCTCCCGCCGGGGCGGGTGTTTGTATTCCGTCGTATACATCATTGATCTTATCGGCGGTTGCGGTATTGAAGGGGCAAACCGCCAAGGAGTGACCCGAATGACCGCAACTCGCACAGAAACCGACAGCTTCGGCCCGCTGGACGTCCCCGCAGACAAATACTGGGGCGCACAAACCCAGCGGTCGATCATCAACTTCCCCATCGGTTGGGAAAAACAGCCCATCGCGATTGTACGCGCCTTGGGTTGTATCAAAAAAGCCTGCGCCATGGCCAACAAGGACCGTGGCGCATTGGACGCCCGTCTGGCCGATGCCATCATTCAGGCGGCCGGCGAAGTCTATGACGGCAAGTTCGACGACAATTTCCCGCTGGTGGTCTGGCAGACCGGATCGGGCACCCAGTCGAACATGAATTCCAACGAGGTGATCGGCAACCGCGCGATTGAAATCCTCGGCGGCGAAATGGGCACCAAGGATCCGGTGCACCCGAACGACCATTGCAACATGGGTCAATCGTCGAACGACACCTTCCCCACCGCCATGCATATCGCCACCGCGATGACCGCGCATGATGTGCTGATCCCCGGTTTGGAAAAGCTGCACGCCGCGATGCAGAAGAAGGTCGAGGAATTCGACGGCATCATCAAGATTGGCCGCACCCATACCCAGGATGCGACACCGCTGACGCTGAGCCAGGAATTTGGCGGCTATACCCATCAGATCGCGATGGGCATCCAGCGGGTCAAGGACGCGCTTGGCCGGATCTACGAGCTGGCACAGGGTGGCACCGCTGTTGGCACCGGGTTGAACACTCCGGTGGGCTGGGGCGAAACCGTCGCCGCCAATATGGCCGAAATCACCGGCCTGCCCTTTGTCACCGCCCCGAACAAGTTCGAGGCACTAGCCGCACATGACGCAATGGTCGAAATGTCCGGCGCGCTGAAAACCGTGGCGGCATCTTTGTTCAAGATCGCCAACGACATCCGCCTGCTGGGCTCTGGTCCCCGCTGCGGATTGGGCGAATTGATCCTGCCGGAAAACGAACCCGGCTCGTCGATCATGCCGGGCAAGGTCAACCCGACCCAATGCGAGGCACTGACACAGGTCTGTGCCCATGTCTTTGGCAATGACGCGGCGGTCGGCTTTGCCGGGTCGCAAGGCCATTTCGAGCTGAACGTCTACAAGCCCATGATGGCCTATAACGTGTTGCAAAGCATGCAGCTTCTGGGCGACGCGGCCAGCGCATTCACCGACAATCTGGTGGTTGGCCTTGAGGCCGACAAAGACCGGATTGAAAAGCTGATGCGGGAATCGCTGATGCTGGTCACCGCGCTGGCGCCGGAAATCGGCTATGACAACGCAACCAAGGTCGCCAAGACCGCGCACAAGAACAAAACCACGCTGAAAGAAGAGGCAATTGCCCTTGGTTTTGTCGACGAAGAAACCTTCGAACGTGTGGTCCGCCCGGAAAACATGGTTGGCCCGAAATAAGCGCTTTTGATCGCCACGCTCGGCACGGGTCCGCCTGTGCCGAGCAACACAATTGACGCCACCGGCGCGATTGCTAGGATTTTTGCCAAAGGAGACCCCATGGCGGCAAAAATCATCAATCTGCGGCAAGCCCGCAAACAAAAATCCCGCAGCAACGACAGGGCGCAAGCCTCTGAAAATGCCGTGAAATTTGGCATGTCCAAGGCGCAGAAACATCACGATGATCTGCAAGTCAGGCTTCAGGAAAAGCACCTTGATCACGCGAAGCGGGAGATGCCACCATCAAGTGATGACGATGACATCAAATCGCCTTAAGGTTTTGTAAGTCTTTCACGAGTTCTGTGTATACCGACACAGAGGACGATAAAGACCGCAGGCCAGCCGCGCGACTCCACGGGGATTTCGGAACGCCTGGCCGTGCTTTTGATGTCCTTGTACCGGTGCAACACGGTGCAGACTGAACGCCAAACCACTTTGATGGGGAACACGCCCGGCATGAACGGAAGACCCAAGAAACGCTCTCTGACCCTGCGGGGGCATCGCACGTCGGTGTCGCTTGAGGATGACTTCTGGCACGCATTGCGCGAGATTGCGCTGGAAAAAGGGCGACCGATCAACGCCTTGGCGGCTGACATTGACGAAGAACGCGGCACAGACTGTGGTCTTGCTTCGGCGATCCGGCTTTATGTTCTGCGCTATTACCGCAAGGCTGACGCGGCCTGAAACGGCTGCGACGCCTGCGGCGGTGACGGCGCTATAGGTCCAGGAAACCGACGAAACGGATCAGTCGGTTTCTTTTTGCGCCAGGGCCCAGGCACAGACCGGAAACAGATCGTCATTTTCCAGGTCGTCATGGTCTTTTTCGTAAACCGGCGGCCATTTTCCAACCAGATTGCGCATTCCGGCGGCCCGATTGCCCCATTGATCGGACACAACGTTTTCTTCGGGAAAACCGGCTTCGATCAACAGGTTTTTCAACCCCCGCGCCGACCAGCGGGAACAATCCACTGGCGCGCCGTGGTAGGGCACGAAAAACGGCACCGCGACCCAGAAATATCCGCCGGGGCGCAGCATCTCGCGCACATGGCCAATCGCGCCATAAGGCCGGTCCAGATGTTCCCAGACCTGATTGGCCAGCACAATATCACAAGAGATGACCCCCGCATCGTCACTCAGCGGGCCTGCACAGATGTCATGGTTGGGATAGTATAGCGATTGGTATTTCCGAAAGCCGAAATTCTTGCCCCAGACACCGGAAATTTCCACGGCTTCAAGTTTCTCCGGCTCCAACGTCCGAATAAGCATCCGGCTTTTTTTCTGCATGAACACCCGGTTGAGACTTGCCACCTGAACACCCTCTTGTCGCTATTGCACCTATTTATCCTTCTGCTAGCCAATGCAGCCGGCGCAAATATGTCATCACATGGCCAATAGCGGCAATTCGCGTCAAATTCGCCGCAAATCCCCGGATCTGTGTTCAATGCGCATCAGACAAACCGATGCACGGCGGCCAAACGGCCTATTTGTTTGCCCGGGCTTTGGCGCGTTTCTTTTCCGCCACCAGCTTTTCTGCCAGATCGCGGGCAATGGCAAAGGCACCTTTGATCTTGTCCGTATCGCTGTTCCAATCGCGGCGTACCACGATCTTGTTGTCTTTGACCTTGGCCAGCCCGCGCTGGTCCTTGATGAATTCCACCAAACCCTGGGGCGAGCCATATTTGTCATTGTGGAACTGTAGCGTCGCGCCCTTGGGACCTGCGTCCAGTTTGGCAATCCCGGCCCGTTTGCACATCGCCTTGATCCGCACAACCAGAAGCAAGGTATTGACCTCTTTCGGCAATTTCCCGAACCGGTCGATCAGCTCGGCGGCAAAACCCTCCAGCTCTACCTTGGTTGTCAGCGACGACAACCGCCGATAAAGCCCCAACCGCACATCCAGATCCGGGACATAGTCATTGGGGATCAACACCGGCACGCCCAGATTGATCTGTGGCGCCCATTGATCGTCGCTGTCGTTCAGCCCCTCCATCTCGCCGGAACGGATCTTGGCAATCGCCTCTTCCAGCATGGATTGATACAGCTCATATCCGACATCGCGCATTTGGCCCGATTGTTCCTCGCCCAGAAGATTGCCGGCACCGCGAATATCCAGATCCTGCGAGGCCAGCGTAAACCCGGCCCCCAGCGTATCGAGCGAGCCCAGCACCCGCAGACGTTTTTCGGCGGTATCGGTCAATTTGGCGCGCGGTTTGGTGGTCAGATAGGCATAGGCGCGGGTTTTCGACCGCCCCACCCGGCCACGAATTTGATAGAGCTGCGCCAGACCAAACATGTCGGACCGATGCACAATCATCGTGTTGGCGGTCGGAATATCCAGACCGGATTCCACAATGGTGGTTGCCAACAACACGTCATATTTGCCGTCGTAAAAGGCGTTCATCTTGTCATCAAGCTCGCCCGCGGCCATCTGGCCATGGCCCACGACATAAGACACCTCTGGCACCTGATTTTTCAGGAAATCCTCGATTTCCGGCAGGTCCTTCAGGCGCGGCACGACATAGAAACTTTGCCCGCCGCGATAATGTTCGCGCAACAGCGCCTCGCGGATCGTGACCGCATCAAATTCGCTGACATAGGTGCGGATCGCCAGCCGATCGACCGGCGGCGTTCCAATGATCGACAGATCCCGCACCCCCGACAGCGACAATTGCAGGGTACGCGGAATCGGTGTCGCGGTCAGCGTCAGCACATGAATGTCGGTGCGCAGCTGTTTCAGCCGTTCCTTGTGGCTCACGCCGAAATGCTGTTCTTCGTCGATGATCAGCAGGCCAAGGTTTTGAAAACGGATGGATTTGGCAAGCAAGGCATGGGTGCCGATCACGATGTCGGCTGTACCTTTGGAAATCCCCTCGCGGGTCAGCGCCGCATCGCGGCTCGACACAAAGCGCGACAGGGGGCGCACATTGACCGGAAAACCGCGAAACCGCTCGGTAAAGCTTTGATAATGTTGCCGCGCCAGCAGCGTGGTCGGGGCAATCACCGCCACTTGCATGCCCGACATGGCCGCCACAAAAGCCGCGCGCATCGCGACCTCGGTCTTGCCAAACCCAACGTCACCGCAGATCAACCGATCCATCGGCTGGCCGGAATGCATGTCGTCCATCACATCGCCAATGGCGCGCAGCTGATCGTCGGTTTCTTCGTATGGGAACCGGGCGCTGAAATCCTCATAGGACCCATGCGGCGGGTCCATCACCGGGGCCTTGCGCAGCGCGCGTTCGGCAGCCACGCGGATCAACCGCTCCGCCATCTCGCGAATGCGTTCTTTCAGTTTGGCTTTCTTGGCCTGCCAGGCACCGCCGCCCAGCTTGTCCAGCAACCCCGCCTCGTGGCCATATTTCGACAGCAGCTCGATATTCTCGACCGGCAGATAAAGCTTGGAATTCTCGGCATATTCCAGCGCCAGACATTCATGCGCGGCCCCGGCGGCGGTGATCACCTCCAGCCCGTGATAGCGGCCAATGCCGTGATCGACATGCACCACCATGTCACCGGGGCTGAGCGATTGGGTCTCGGTCAGGAAATTTTCGGCCCGGCGCTTTTTCTTGGCCGAGCGGATCAACCGGTCGCCCAGGACATCCTGTTCGGAAATCACCGTGATGCTGGACTGTGGGCCGCCCGCGTCGCCGCCTGCGGTCAGCGGCCCCTCGAACCCGTGCTCCAAGGCCCAGACCGCCAGATGCAGCCCACGTTTGCCAATGCCCCGCGCGTCGCGGATATGGACGGTTTCGGCAAGCCCCTCGTCCTCGATCAAGCCCGAGAGCCGCTCGCGCGCGCCTTCGGAATAAGAAGCGATCACCACCGGGCCGGCCTGCATCTTTGCTTTGACATGATCCGCCAAAGCCCCGAAAAGGCTTATGTTTTCCTGCTGTCGCTCGGGCGCGAAGTTGCGTCCAATCCGCCCGCCCGCATCGCGCACGCCCGGACCAGAGGCCTGGGCCAACGGATGCAGCTGCAAGATCCGTCGCGCCCCCAAAGCCGCCTGCCAGGCCGCATCATCCAGATACAGCGTGTCCGGCGGCGCAGGTTTGTAAACGCTGTCCATGCGCGATTTATTTGCCATGGCCAGACGGCGGGTTTCATATTGATCTTCGATCATCTCCCATCGGCTGAGCCGCACCGGGGTTGATTGATCATCCAGGCTCACCGTCGCCTTGGGCAGGTAATCGAACAGGGTTTCCAAACGGTCATGGAACAGGCCCAGCCAATGCTCGGCCCCCTGATGTTTGCGCCCGGCACTAACGGCCTCATACAATGGATCATCACTGCCGGCCGCCCCGAATTCGATGCGATAGTTTTGCCGGAAACGGGTGATCGCGGCCTCGTCCAGAATGACCTCGGACACCGGTGCCAGCTCGACCAGCTCCATTTTCTCGGTCGTGCGCTGGGTTGCGGGATCAAAACCCCGCGCCCCGTCCAGCACATCGCCGAACAGATCCAGCCGCACAGGCCCGCCTTCGCCCGGTGGGAAAATGTCGATAATGCCGCCCCGCACGGCATAATCGCCGGGCTCCATCACGGTCGGGGCCTGTACAAACCCCATCCGCACCAGAAAACCACGCAGGGCGGCCTCGTCGATCCGGCTGCCGACGCGGGCCGAAAACGCCGCTTCGCGCAACACGTCACGTGCCGGGATTTTCTGGGTCGCGGCGGACAAGGTCGTCAACAACACAAACCGATCCGGCATGCCATGCACCAGCCCCGCCAGCGTCGCCATGCGCACAGCAGAAATATCGGCATTGGGCGACACCCGGTCATAAGGCAGGCAATCCCAGGCCGGAAAGGTCATCACCGGCATGTCCGGCGCAAAGAACGCCAGCGCCGCCTGCATCGCCGCCAGACGTTTGTCATCGCGGGCAATGTGCAACACCGGGCCGCCGCTTTTCGCGACTTCCTCAAGGATCAGGCGGGCATCAAAGCCCTCGGGCGCGCCGCCAACAACCAGCGGTCTGGAAATGGGATCTGACATGGAAAGCTAAGTGCGTCAGCCGACCGCAGAGGTCAACCGCGAAGACCGGCCCAAAACCCGCCCAAGACCCACCAGGCCGCTTAACCCAGCACCTGAAGCGAGAAATTCTGATACATGCCCCACATCGCGGTGACAAAAATCGACGCGACACCAATCAGCTGTACCCAGAACCGATGCCGGATCAGCCGCCGTTGCAATGGCTCGCCCGTCAGATGGTCATCGACAATCCGGCGCGCGGTGCCAAGGCTGAGCAACCCCACCAGACACATCGGGAAAACCAACAGAAAAACCGCTTGGGCAAATTCGACCCGGTAATAAAACCCCAGCACCAGCAACCCGCTAAGCAGAAAACAGGCCAGCCCCAAAAGCCACAACCCGGCGACCTGAGAAATATACAACAACCGCTTGGTATGAATACGCACCAGATCTTCCAGATCGACCTGGGCCTGATGGCCGTGTTTGCGGGCATGGGCAACCATGTCAAACGGCACGCCCAAGACCCAATGGCTTGCCGTGGACCACATCACCGCCAAAGCAATCCAGAACCAGAGGTTCGAGAAACTGCGCATGTCGATATGCTCAAACAAGACAAGTTGCAGATCTGACACCGGGCACTCCTGATAAACGCGCGTGGCATCCTTAGCCCAAGCGGAACCGCTTGCCCAGAGGTTGCGCATCGTGACCTGCAGGCATGCTTCGGGGCTGGACTTGGGGCAACAGGATTGGCAGAAAACGCCGACCCATGCAGGAGTGTCCCATGACAATCGCCCCCTATCCCGCCGCCCGGTTTCGCCGCAATCGCAAAAGCGGAGCCATTCGCGACCTTGTCCGGGAAAACACACTGAGCCCCGCGGATTTCATCTGGCCGGTGTTTGTGCGCGACGGCGAGGGCATCGAAGAGCCAGTGTCGTCAATGCCCGGCGTTGTGCGCCGTTCCGTCGACCGGATCGGCGACGCGGCGCGCGAAGCCTTTGACCTTGGCATTCCCGCGATCTGCCTGTTCCCATACACGGACCCCAGCCTGAAAACCGAAGATTGTGCCGAGGCCTGGAACCCGCAAAACCTGTCAAACCGGGCCACCCGCGCGATCAAAACTGCGGTGCCAGAGATGGCGGTGATGACCGATGTGGCGCTGGACCCCTATAATATCAACGGCCACGATGGTTTTGTTGTTGAAGGCGAAATCGTCAATGACGCCACGGTCGAGGCGCTGGTGAAACAGGCGCTGAGCCAGGCCGAGGCCGGCGCCGATATCATTGGACCCTCAGACATGATGGATGGCCGCATTGGCGCGCTGCGCCAGGCCCTGGAACAGGGCGGTCACAGCAATGTGTCGCTTCTCAGCTACTCTGCGAAATACGCCAGCGCATTCTATGGCCCGTTCCGCGACGCCGTCGGCGCCTCTGGCGCGTTGAAAGGCGACAAAAGCACCTACCAAATGGATCCTGCCAATACCAACGAGGCGCTGCGCCTGGTGGAACGCGACCTGCGGGAAGGCGCGGACATGGTGATGATCAAACCCGGCCTGCCCTATCTGGACATCTGCCACCGGGTCAAAGATCGCTTCGGCGCCCCGACGTTTGCCTATCAGGTGTCCGGCGAATACGCGATGATCCAGGCCGCGGCGCTCAATGGCTGGATCGATGGCGACAAGGTGATGCTGGAAAGCCTGATGGCCTTCAAACGCGCGGGATGTGACGGGGTGCTGACCTATTTCGCGCCACAAGCGGCACGGATGCTGAACGGGCAATAAACCGCTAGGACCGGGGTTTGGCAGGTGACAGCACCCAAGCGCTGGTCTAAACTGCGCGCGACCGGCGACAAGACCGGCGATCAGAGGTTTTCGAGCAGAGGTAGACATGACCCAACTCTCCCGTCGTTCAAACGTCCGGACCGGACGCCGCGCATTCGTCTTGTCAGGACTGGGCGCATTGACCCTCGCCGCCTGTGGCAATGGTGTCGGCTCCCGTGGACCGGCAACAATTGACGCCCGCGTCGACAGCACCTTGGCACAGCTCTATTCCGAATTCCCCGCCACTCGGCAAGTGGCGGCGAAATCAGCGGCAATGATGGTGATGCCGCTGGTCACCGAAGCGGGCCTTGGGCTGGGTGGCGGATATGGCCGCGGCGCTTTGCGCATCAACGGCGCCACGGTCGATTATTATGCCTTGACCAAACTGTCGACCGGTTTGCAGATCGGGGCTCAGCAATATGCGCATGTGCTGTTCTTCATGACCGATCAAGCGCTTGAGAACTTCCGCCGTTCACCTGGCTTCGCGGCTGGGGCCGGTGTGGAATACGCCATTCCCGATGGCGGTGGTGATCTGAGCGCCGAAACAACAACCTCACTTGCCCCGATCATTGCGGTGGTGTTCGGCCAGGCGGGCCTGCGCGTGGGGGCAACGCTGGAAGGCGTGAAATACACCAGAATCATCCCCTGATCCTGACCGGCGCATGGGGGCTCTGCCCCCGTCCTTTCAGGACTCCCCCAGGATATTTTTAAACAGAAGAAGGACCAAGGCCGGTCCAGCCCCCGGCGGTCTTCAACTCACCGGGGGCCTTCTCCTGTTACGGCCATCGGCGTCCCCGCCTGTACCGCGATATAAGCTTATGGCGATTAACCTTAATGGTCCGTTACTTCATGGTCTGTTACTTCTTCTGTTCAGAAATATCCCGGGGGTGAATTGGCCAAAGGCCAAGAGGGGGCTGGCCCCCTCCCGCGCGGCGGCGAAGCCGACGCAACATCAATGATAGGTGAACTCACCCACCACATTTTGCCATTCACCCGGCCCTATCATCTTGCGGTGGGTGAAGCTCACCGAATGCAAGGGGCCCTCGATCTCGTCCTGCCAAAATTCAATGAACTTGAACAGACGCGGGTGGTCAGGCGCCGTATCATAATCCTGCCAGACATAGCTGTTCAGCACATGGACGTAGTCCGGCATCCGGTAAAAGAATTCTGCGGTGGTCAGACCGTACCCGCGCAACATCATTTCGGTCTCGCTCATCTGCATGATTTGCCTCCTTCTTTTGTTACCTGTCGGGAATCATGCCAAGAATTCGTCAACTTTCAATAAAAACAACATGTTATCAATCTGTTGGCATGGCTGCCAAAACGGGTCAAACCAGCGATTGCACCCCATATCCTGTCTCTGATATAGTCTGCGCTAACAATATATAGAAACCGACAAAAAGCGGTGAAGTACACGTGAGCGACACGCCCCAAACACCTGAGAACGAAGAAGAAAACCCGAAGCAACCGGGGTATGATGGCCCGACGGTTTCGATCACTGACGAGATGCGGTCGTCCTATCTGGACTATGCGATGTCGGTCATTGTCAGCCGGGCGATCCCGGACCTGCGCGATGGGTTAAAACCTGTGCATCGGCGCATTCTTTATGCAATGCACGAAACCAACAACGCGCATGACAAGCCCTATCGCAAATCGGCGCGTCCGGTTGGCGATGTGATGGGTAAGTATCACCCGCATGGCGACAGTGCGATTTACGATGCCTTGGTGCGGATGGCGCAGGACTTTTCGATGTCGCTGCCGCTGTTGGATGGTCAGGGCAACTTTGGTTCGATGGATGGCGATAATGCCGCGGCCATGCGCTATACCGAAGTGCGGATGGACAAACCTTCGGCCTATCTCTTGTCGGACATCGACAAGGAAACCGTTGATTTTCAGGACAACTACGATGGCAAGGACAAGGAACCCACTGTCCTCCCTGCCCGTTTCCCCAACATGTTGGTCAATGGTGCGGGCGGTATTGCCGTCGGCATGGCGACCAATATCCCGCCGCATAATCTGGGTGAGGTGATTGATGCCTGCATGGCGTTGATCAATGACCCCGATCTGACGTCGGAACAATTGATCGACTATGTGCCCGCCCCGGATTTCCCGACCGGCGGCATGATCCTTGGCCGTTCCGGCGCGCGCAAAGCCTATCTTGAGGGGCGCGGCAGCGTGATCATTCGCGCCAAGACCCGCGTCGAAGAGATCCGCAAGGATCGCTACGCCATTGTTGTCGACGAGATCCCCTATCAGGTGAACAAGGCGTCGATGATCGAGAAGATCGCCGAAGCCGCGCGTGAAAAGCGCATCGAAGGCATTGCGCATGTTCAGGACGAGAGTGACCGCAATGGGGTGCGTGTGGTTGTCGAGCTGAAACGGGATGCCACGCCCGAGGTGGTACTGAACCAGCTGTTCCGCTTTACCCCGATGCAGACCTATTTCGGCTGCAACATGCTGGCCTTGAACGGGGGTCGGCCGGAACAGCTGACCTTGCGTGCCTTCCTGACCTCGTTCCTTGATTTCCGCGAGGATGTGGTCGCCCGTCGCACCGCATATCTTTTGCGCAAGGCGCGCGAACGCAGTCATATTCTTTGTGGTTTGGCCGTCGCCGTCACCAATGTGGATGAGGTTGTTGCCACCATTCGTGCCTCGGCCGATGCGGCAGAGGCACGGACCAAGTTGATGGAACGGCGTTGGCCTGCGGCAGAGATTGCCGGATATATCCGGTTGATTGACGATCCGACCCATACGATGAACGACGATGGCACCTATAACCTCTCCGAGGCGCAGGCACGCGCAATCCTGGAGCTGCGCCTGCAACGCCTGACCCAGATCGGGGTCAAGGAAGTCACGGACGAGTTGGAAGAACTGGCCTGGCAAGATCAAGGATTACCTTGATATCCTGTCCTCGCGCGAGCGGATCATGACCATCATCTCGGATGAGTTGACCGAGGTGCGCGAGCTGTTTGCCGTGCCGCGCCGCACCGAGATCGCCGATTGGTCCGGTGATATGGAAGACGAAGACCTGATCGAGCGTGAGGATATGGTCGTGACGGTCACCCAGACCGGCTATATCAAACGCACTCCGCTGGCCGATTTCCGTTCTCAGCGACGCGGGGGCAAGGGGCTTTCGGGGATGTCGACCAAGGATGACGATGTGGTCACCACATTGTTTGTCGCCAACACCCACACCCAATTGCTGTTCTTCACCACCGACGGCATGGCGTACAAGCTCAAGACCTGGCGTTTGCCGCTGGGCGGGCGCACGGCCAAGGGCAAGGCGATTGTGAACATCCTGCCGATCCCGACCGGGGTGTCGATTGCCGCCATCATGCCGGTGGACCGCGATGAAAAGGAATGGGACGACCTGCAAATCGTCTTTGCCACCGACAAGGGCACGGTGCGCCGCAACCGGCTTTCGGATTTCACCAACGTCAAGGCCAACGGCAAGATCGCGATGAAGTTCGAGGATGAGAATGCCGGCATGTCGCTGATCAATGCCCGCATCTGTTCCGAGGATGACGATGTGATGTTGGTGACCAATGCGGGCCGGGCCATCCGGTTCCCGACGACAGATGTGCGGGTGTTCAACAGCCGCAATTCGGTCGGCGTGCGTGGGGTCAAACTTTCGGACAGTGACAAGGTTGTGTCGATGTCGGTGATCCGACATTTCGAGGCTTCGTCACAAGAGCGTGTGGCTTACCTCAAACAACGTCGTCTGATGGCCGGGATCACCGAAGACGAGGCCTCGGATGATGAGGAAGAAGCGGTCGAAGCTGGCCAGCTGTCCACCGAACGTTATGCGGAAATGTCTGCGGCCGAGGATCTGATCCTGACGATTTCGGCGGCGGGTGCGGGCAAGATCTCATCCTCGCATGACTACCCTGTGCGCGGGCGCGGCGGGATGGGCGTGACCGCCTGGACCAAGGGCCTGCCATCTGGGCCGATCATTGCCTGTTTCCCGGTGGATATGGACGACCAGATCATGTTGGCCACATCGCGCGGCCAGTCGATCCGCGTGCCGGTCGAGGGGATTTCCTTCCGGTCGCGCAGCGCGGGCGGCGTCCGGGTGTTCAACACCGGCAAAGGCGAAGAAGTGGTCAGCGTGGCCTGGATCGCCGAATCCGACGAGGATGACGAACAAGAAGAATAATCTGTGCATTCGTGCGCAGTAACTGTTAAAATTACCTGAATTCCTTTCCGTTGTGCACAATGCCATATCGGCGTCAGACATGCACAACGGAAGGACATTCCAATGAACTCCACGACACAAAACCTTGGGCTGCTTGTGGCCCGTATCTTGCTGGCCACGATGTTTATTCTGGCCGGTGTTGGCAAACTTGGCGATGTCGCCGGTTTTGCGGGCTATATGGCATCGGGCGGCGTGCCGGCGATTTTGGCCTGGCCGGTGATCCTGCTGGAAATCCTTGGCGGTATCGCGCTGCTTGTCGGGTTCCAGACACGTTTGGCCGCACTTGCGCTGGGTGGCTTCAGCATCGCCGCGGGTGTGCTCTACCACTTTGTCCCCGCAGATCAGTTGCAGATGACAATTTTCCTGAAAAACCTGGCTTTGGGCGGCGGTTATCTGGCGCTGGCGCTGGCCGGTGCAGGCCAATGGTCGGTTGACGCGGTGATTAGCGGCAAATCCACGGCGGCCACAGCCTGAGCCCCGCGCACGACAATCAAGGAATGGGCCGCCGGAATATCGGCGGCCCTATTCGTTTTAAAGAGCGTAAAGATCGGCGAATTTCGCCTGAAGATAGCCCAGCAACGGTGCCTCGGACGGGGTGAACCCGCAGGCGCGTTCGACCACATCACGCGGCGCATAAAGCCCGCCATGACATTGCAGATTGTCGCGCAGCCATCCGGTGGCCTGTGTCAGATCACCAGACGCCAGTTGATCATCCAATCCCGGCAGCGCGTTGCGCAGCCCCTGATGCAGACAGCCGGCATAGACATTGCCAAGCGCATAGGTCGGGAAATAGCCCAAAAGGCCCGCCGCCCAATGCACATCCTGCAACACGCCATTTGACGGCTTGTCGACCTCATAACCGAAATCGGCGGCAAAACGCGCGTTCCAGGCATCCTGCAAATCCGCGACCTCAAGCTTGCCATGGGCCAGATCGCGTTCCAGATCAAAGCGCAGCATGATGTGCAGATTATATTGCACCTCGTCGGATTCGGTGCGGATATAGCCGCGATGCACACGGTTCACAGCCGCATAAAACGCATTCTCGTCTTTGACGCCCAGATCCCCAAACGCATCGCGCATCTGACCATAGAGCCACTGACAGAAGGCGCGCGACCGGCCCAGCTGGTTTTCGTAGATCCGGCTCTGGCTCTCATGCACGCCCAGCGACACGCCAGCGCCCAGCGGCGTCAGCGCATAATCGGCGTCGATGGCCTGTTCGTAACAGGCATGGCCGACCTCGTGGATGGTGGAGTAAATGCAGTTGAACGGATCATCGGCCGCCGTGCGGGTGGTGATGCGCACATCCGATCCGCTGCCGGAACTGAAGGGATGCACCGCCTTGTCGATGCGCCCGCGGTCGAAATCATAGCCAAAAACCTCGGCGACGCGGCGGCTCAGCACCATTTGCGCGGCTTCGTCAAAATCGCCCGACACTTCTGGCGCGGGCGGACAATCCAGAACCGAGGCCCGAAGCGCCACCAGACCGGGGCGCAAATCGTTGAACATCCCGGCAATCTGGTCGCCAGTTGCGCCCGGCTCATACCCCTGCATCAGCGCGTCATAGACATCCCCGCCATCGGCAATATGCGCGCCCTCTTCGCGGCGCAGCGCGACCACCTCGGCCAGCACCGGGGCAAAGGCCGAAAAATCTTCGGCTTCGCGCGCCGCGGCCCATTTGCCAAAGGCAACCGAGGTGACGCGCGCCAGACGTGACGCCAGTTTGGCCGGTACTTTCGAGGCCCGTTCATGGTTCTTGCGGATATGGCGCATCTGCGCCTGCCCCACGGCATCCAATCCGGCATCGTCGATCTCGGCCAGCCATGCGCCCAGCTCTGGCGCGGTGCGGCGCGCATGCAGCACCTCTTCCAATGCGCCAATCTCTTCGCCGCGTTGATCGGCGGCGCCGCGCGGCATCATGGTTTCCTGATCCCAGCCCAGCCGCCCGGCCACCTGCCCCAAAGCTTCGGTTTGGCGCTGAAACGCCATCAGATCGTCATAGGCGCTCATCTTATGCTTCCTTGGATTTTGTCAGATGTGGGATAACCGGCCGCAAACCGCGCCCGCAGGATCAACACCCAAAGCAGGACAGCGCCCAGCTGGTGCGTGATCGCGATATGCAATTGCGCAGAGTAGAGCACCGTGACAATGCCCAGAACCACCTGCAGGGTCATCACCGCCAGAACGGCGTTAAAGGCAAACCGGGTCTGGCCATTCGGCGATTTGCGCGACCGCCGCCAGACCACGATGCCAAAGATGAACAACAGATCGCCGGCCATGCGATGCATGAATTGCACCAGCCCGTCATTTTCAAAGAAATTGCGCCAGACCGGGGTGATGTCGAACGGGAACGGAGGGAAGAATCCACCCGCCATCAGCGGCCAATCGGTGTAGTTGCGCCCGGCATCTATCCCGGCGACCAGCGCCCCGATCAGGATCTGCAACATGGCGAAATGCATCAACCCGGTGCCCATCGAAAACAGCTTTGCCTCGCGGTGACGGCGGCTCTGCATCAAGGCGCGTTCTTCGCGGCCAAGGTGAAAGATATACCACGCCAGCACGCCCAGAATCACAAAGGCCAGCCCCAGATGCGTGGCCAAACGATAGCTGGCCACATCCAGCATCGTGCCTTCCAGACCAGAGGACACCATCCACCAGCCAACAGCGCCCTGAAGACCGCCCAAAGCACCGGGGATCACCAACCGACCGGTCCATCCCGGCGGGATTTTCCGCAAGACCAAAAAGCCGAAGAACCCGATCGCCCAGACCAGACCGATGAAACGGCCCAACTGGCGATGGCCCCATTCCCACCAATAGATCGTCTTGAACTCTTCCAGCGTCATACCGCTGTTTTGCAGCTCGTACTCCGGGATGGTTTTGTATTTCTCGAACTCAGAGTCCCAGGCGGCCTCGGACATTGGCGGCATCGCCCCGGTGACCGGTTTCCATTCCGTGATCGACAGCCCGCTGTCGGTCAGCCGGGTCAGCCCCCCCACAAGGATCATGGCAACCACCAGCACGAACAGCAGCATCAGCCAGATCCGCACCGCCCCCCGTGCCCCGCGTTTGCCGCTGTCGATCATGCCGGTCGCCCGCGGCGCAGTGGCGGGTTTCTCTGCCCCCACCTCTTCGAACAATTTGCGTTTTTGTGCCATTCAGGTCTCCGTTTGGCCGGATCTTGCGTCGGCCAGATCCTCTTTTGGCGGACACTAGGCCGGTGCGCGACCGGCTTCAACCACCTGCCCTCGTGCTGGTCCAGGGTCTGGAATTCCATGGTCAGGTATTCATGACTTAGCGTAATGCCGCGCTTGGGCTAGATTGAGTGCATAGAAATTAACCTACCGCCAACCAAGTTTGATCACATTCACAAAAAGGACCTAGCCATGAAAAATCTTCTTCTCGCCGCCCTGCTCGTTGCTGGAACCAGTGTTGCTGCCACAACCGCCTCTGCCACTTCATACTGGGTCGAACATGGCATCACATTGAATGCACGATCCGGCCCAGGCACATATTACGATGTCATCGGCAAAGTACATTCCTGCACCCGGATCCATGTCGTCGGATACCACAAAGGCTGGGCCAAAGTGTCCTGGAAAGGTCATTACTACTGGGTGTCGGCGAAATACCTGCAAAAGCATGAATGCCACCACAACACATACAAGCCGAAGAAAAAGAAATATTATGGCGGCGGCTACTAAGCCCCGATCCGAAAGCCCCGGTTAATTACCGGCCTGGGGCTTCGGAGAGCCAAAGCGGGCTGACCTTCGGGTCAGTCCGTTTTCTTTTGTTCATCCGATGTGTCGCGGCCCATTTCCCCGCTGCCGCGTTCCTTCCACCGCACCATCTGGCGCATGACGCCGTGCAACATCTGCACATCCGCCCGCGTCAGACGCATGCGGCTCCACAGGTTGCGCAGGTTGATTTTCATGCCCTCTGCCTTGGCCTCGGGAAAGAAGAAGCCGGCGGTGTCCAGGCGATCTTCGTAATGTTGGGCCAGTTTTTCGATTTCGATCGTGCTGGCCCAGTCCGTTTTCGCCATTTCCATGCTTTCATGGGTGACATCAGTGCTGGCCCGCCGCCATTCATAGGCGGTCAGAAGAACGCATTGCGCCAGGTTGAGCGAGGCGAATTCTGGATTGACCGGCACCGAGATGATCGCATTGGCCAGCGCGATATCGTCGTTTTCCAACCCCGCGCGTTCCGGCCCGAACAACACCGCCACTTTTTCACCGGCGGCAATCTTTTCCGCCGCCATCTGCATCGCGCGTTCCGGGCTGACCACGGGTTTGGTCAGGCCACGCTGGCGCGCGGTGGTGGCAAAGACAAAGGTGCAATCGCCCACGGCCTCGGCTGTGGTGGGAAAGTGTCCGGCATCATCCAACAGCCGACCGGCCCCGGATGCCATGGCAATCGCGCGCGAATTCGGCCAACCGTCGCGCGGCGCAACAACCCGCATCCGGTCCAATCCGAAATTCCACATCGCGCGGGCGGCCCCGCCGATATTTTCGCCCATTTGCGGGCGGACAAGGACAATGGCGGGCTGCGGGTGATATGTCTGGCGTTCATTCATGCCCGCCAAATACGCAACACCGCCAAAAAGAGCAATTCCCCCGCTTCATCTTGCTGGGTAAACTATGGGCAAAGCCAAGATCTTTTGCGACAACGAGGTGCGCCATGGCCTATGACCCCGGTTTCGAGACCCTGATGAACGAAGACCTTGGCGCGGCTTTGGGGCCGCGCATTGCGGAATTGTCGGAACGAAAAATGTTTGGCGGCCTCTGCGTGATGCTGAATGGCAATATGCTGTGCGGCGTTCACAAACGCGGGCTTATGTACCGGGTTGGCAAGGGCGGTGCAGATGCGGCATTGGCGCTGGAGGGTGCCCGGCCCATGGCCTTTACCGGGCGACCGATGGGCGGGATGATCGAGCTTTATGAAGATGACATCGACCGCGACGACACCCGGATGGGATTGTTGCGGCTGGCATTGGATTTTGTCGATGCGCTGCCTGCGAAGTAGCCATTGCCGAGAATCCCCGCTATAGGACAACAATCAAGAATTTGGAGCCCGCAATGGCCGAGATCGAGCATCCGCAAATCTACCTCGTCACCCCGCCGTCATTTGAATTGTCCAGCTATGGCAGTACATTGGAGTCGGTTCTTGATGCGGTCCCCGTCGCCTGTCTGCGGTTGGCACTGGCCAGCCATGATGAAGATGAAATCGCACGCGCGGCGGATCTGTGCCGTGACATCACCCATGCCCGCGATATTGCACTGGTGATTTCCAACCATGTGCTGCTGGCGGAACGGCTGGGGCTGGACGGTGTGCATCTGGATGACACCCACAGCGTGCGCGCCGCCCGCAAGACATTGGGCGAAGAGGCGATTGTCGGCCTGCATGCCGGCGTATCGCGCCATGACGGCATGAACGGCGGCGAGGCCGGGGCGGATTATATCTGTTTCGGGCCGGTTGGCGAAAATGCCCTGGGCGACGGTGCCGTGGTCGAGCGAGAGCTGTTTGACTGGTGGTCCAAGGTGATCGAATTGCCCGTGGTCGCAGAGGGCGGATTGGACGAACAGTCCATTCGCGAACTTGCGCCAATGACCGATTTCTTTGCGCTTGGCGATGAAATCTGGTCCGATCCTGATCCTGTGGCGCGGATCAAGACATTGTATGGCGTGATGACCGCCTAAGATTTGGCGTCGGGTCGGGCCTGTTCCAGGGCCCGGCGCACGGTCTGTTCCAGATCCAGGGCAAGCGATTTTCGGTTGGAAAAATCATCCACCCGGACCGGATCGTGAAAAATCACCTCGGCCCATCCGTGTTTCGGGGTGGCGAGCATCGCCAGAAGATGGCTGCCAAAATCCATATCGCCCCACCAGCCGTAGAATCGCGGATCGCCCCCGGTCGGCGCGTGATACACCAGCGTGATCGGTTGGATATGCATTTCATGGCGCAGGGCCTCATCGAAAAACGCGGCAAACAACGTCGGTTTGAACGGCAGAACCCGGCAGGAATCGGTGGATGTGCCTTCGGGAAAGAACAACAGGTGATGCCCGCTAAGCAGGCGGCTGCGGAACAGATCCTGTTGCACCTTGGCCTCGCGCCGCGCGCGGGCAATGAACAATGTGCCGGTGGCCCGTGCCAGAAACCCGATCCCCGGCCATTGCGCCACCTCGGACTTGGCCACGAAATAGAGGTCGCGGGCGGAATTCAGCATAAAGACATCCAGCCAGGCCACGTGATTGGCGACAAATGCACCCCGCCGCCGCATCGGGCGACCGCGCACAACCCGACCGATACCAATCAACCAGATCGTTGCCCGGCAAACCATCACGGTGACATGCGGCGACAGTGGACGCCGCGCGCCAAACAGCGGCCATTCCACCAGCCGGATCATCATCAAGACAACAACCCCGATGCCGATCACCGCCGCCATCGGCACACCACGCCGGGCCACACGCCACCAGTCAGCCAGTCCGCGCGGCCGGTAGATCGGGGGCGGTGGGACATCGCTGACCCAGGTGGTGGTCATTTCAACCCGTCCAACCCACCGAGATTGCGCAGGTTTGCCGTATCGCTGGTGTCATCAGGTGCCGCCGCATAAAGCTTCTTTTGGCGGGCGTTCATCCGGGCGGTATCCATCACCAGACAGACGTCGGTGGTGTTGAACGCGTGGTCGATCCAGGCACCTTCGCCGACACATCCACCAAGACGCAGATAGGCCTTTATCAGCGACGGCGTCTGGACGATCGCCTCGCGCCGATCAACCTGCTCTGGCGGCAAAAGATCCATGCGCTGGTAATGGGCTGGCCGCGCACGCACGCGCAAGTTTTCCGGTGCCAGATGGTTGTGATAGAGCGACGAAAGCGGTTGCGCCAAAGGGGCGGCATCGGTGCCGTGAAAGCTGGCGACGCCAAACAGAACCTCGATGCTGTGTTCCTGCACGTAGCGCCCCAGCGCCTGCCACAGCAAAAACATGCCCGGCCCGCCGCGATAATCGCGATGCAGACAGGACCGGCCCAATTCCATCAACCGCCGCCCCGACGACAACAGGGCCGAGAGGTCATATTCCTCGTCCGAGTAAAACTGCCCCAGCGCGCGGGCCTGATCATCGCGCAGCACACGATAGACCCCCACAACGGGATCATCCGCGCGGTTTTTGTCGATCAACAGCAGATGGTCGAAATAGGGATCGAACCGGTCGATTTCCAACCCGGCGTCATGATCAACCATATCACCGCCACCGCCGAGCTCCTGCACAAACACGCGATAGCGCAGTGCCTGAGCCGCACGAACCTCGGCCCGGGATTGTGCCAGACGGACAGAAAAATCGGGTGTCGTCATCTTCGTTCCGCTTTCCTTCACCTCGCAGGGGTCATAGGCGCTGAGGCGATCAATGACAACGGTTTCGGGCCCCACGATCGGCAATGTGCCTCTCTTAAAGATACATTAACCATTGGCCGACTAGATTAACCGTCAAACACCTGATCAAGGGCAATGCGACTGCCTTCGATGACAACCTTGCCTGCATCACGGAAGTTGACAGTGATCTTCCCTGCTATATTCGATTGTACCTGGCCAATTCCCCATTCCGGCCGATCCGGGTGCCGGACCAAATTTCCCGGTTCCAGTAGAGCATTCAAATCATTCATTATCGCCACCTCAGGAGATCCTTTATGACATCCTATACGGCAAAGCTCGCCTCGCTGATAGCCTCGCGCATTTGTCATGATCTGATCAGCCCGGTGGGCGCGATTTCAAACGGATTGGAATTGATGACGCTGGGCGGGATCAGCCGTGACGGGCCGGAATTGCGCCTGGTCTCCGAAAGCTGTGACAACGCCAGCGCCCGTATTCGGTTTTTCCGCATCGCCTTTGGCGCGGCCAGCGACAACGCCTTGGTGTCCCGCAAAGAGGTCGCAGCGGTGTTGCAGGCCCTGGGCAAGGCCGGGCGCGTGGTCTACGAATGGGTGCCCGGTGGCGACCTGCCCCGGCGCGAGGTCCAGCTCGCGCTGCTGGCGCTGCAATGTGTGGAAAACGCCCTGCCCCGTGGCGGCGTCATCCGGGTGGAATATCACCCCGGTCAATGGGTCATCACCGGCCTGTCCGAACGCGTCGCGCCGGACCCCGCCCATTGGGGACAATTGGAATTCCTTGCGAATTCCGCAAATCCCCAAGCCGAGGAACCGGTCCTCGACCCGAACCATGTTCAATTTATCCTGTTGCCCATTCTGGCCCGCGATCAGGGCCGCACACCAGAAATGGCCCAGGGCAACGGCGTGATCACACTGACCGTGTGATCCAGCGCCTGTGTGATTTTCCTTCGGGTCCGGCGGCGGGATCAGGCCCCGAATTCAGGCCCCGATTCCAGCCCCCTATTCAGGCCCGCGTTGTGCCATCCCCAACAACCAGATATTTGAAGCTGGTCAATTGTTCCGCCCCAACCGGGCCACGGGCATGCATCTTGCCAGTTGCGATGCCGATTTCCGCGCCCATGCCAAATTCGCCGCCATCGGCAAATTGGGTCGACGCGTTGCGCATCAAAATTGCACTGTCGATACGTTCGAAAAACCGGTCGGCGGCGGCATCGTCTCTGGTGATGATACAATCCGTGTGATTGGAGCTGAATTGTCTGATATGTGCAATTGCATCATCCATATCGGCCACAACACGGGTTGAAATGATCGAATCGAGATATTCCCGCCCCCAATCATCGGCATCAGCAGCAATGGTTCCGTCGATCTTTTGCAGGGTTTCGTCGGCCCGCACCTCGACCCCGGCATCCAGCAAGGCGCGGATCACACCCTGGCCGATGGTGTCGACAATATCGCGATGGATCAACAGACATTCCGCCGCGCCGCAGATGCCGGTGCGCCGGGTTTTGGCGTTCAGCACGACCTCCAAGGCCGTGACCGGATCGGCCTCCTTGTCGATATAGATGTGCACGATGCCTTCGAGATGGGCGAAAACCGGCACACGGGCCTCACGCTGGACCAATCCAACCAGGCCCTTGCCACCGCGCGGCACAATGACATCAATGAAATCCACCATCGACAGCATGGCGCTGACCGCCGCACGATCCCGGGTCGGCACCAGCTGGATCGCATCTGCGGGCAGATTGGCAGATTTCAAACCTTCGACCATCGCGGCATGGATCGCCTGACTGGAATGAAAGCTTTCGGATCCGCCGCGCAGGATCACGGCATTGCCCGCTTTCAGGCAAAGCGCCCCGGCATCCGCCGTCACATTCGGCCAGGCTTTCATAGATCACCCCGACCACACCCAACGGTGTGCGCACCCGGCGAATGTTCAACCCTGTCGGCTGATCCCATTCCGCCAGGACCGCGCCCACCGGATCGGGTTGTTCGGCCACCGCGCGCAGCCCGTCAACAATGCTGCGCACCCGGTCTTCGTCCAGCTTCAGCCGGTCCAGCATTGCCGGGCTCAGCCCCTTGTCGCGGCCAAATTCCATGTCCTTGGCATTGGCGGCGATGATCGCCGCGCGGCCGGACCAGACCGCATCCGCGGCCCCGATCAGGGCGGCATGTTTGCGTTCGGCGCTGGCAGAGGCCAGTTCGGCACTGGCGGTTTTGGCGCGGGCGCCGATGTCAGCCATAAGCGCGGGGATATCTGCAAGGTCTTTCATAAGCGGTGTGCCTTTTGGTGGGCGTTGCGTCAGAGAGTTTCATGCCTCCGGCGGGGATATTTATAGTCAGATGAACGGCGGGACTAAAGCTCCAAGTCAACGTGAGGGGTGACTATAGCGCCATATCATCGCGATGGATCAGGACCGCGCGCCCCGGATAGCCAAGCAAAGCCTCGATTTCGTCCGAACGATGGCCTTTGATGCTTCGGGTTTCGGCGGCGGTGTATCTGGACAGGCCCTGCCCCAGTTTGTGCCCCGCCGGATCGAGGATCGCCACGGGATCGCCACGGCCATGGGTGCCACTTACGGCACGGACCCCGGCGGGCAGCAGGCTTTTGCCGTCGATCAGCGCCCGCACAGCCCCCGCATCGAGGGTGACCTCGCCGCGCGGTTTCATCGCGGAAATCCAGCGTTTGCGCGCCGCTTGCGGATCAATATGGGCCGAGAACCAGGTGGCATTTGCGCCGTTTTCCAAGGCCAGAAGCGGGCGCAGTTTTTCGCCATGGGTGATGGCCATGGCACAGCCCGCGGCCGTCGCGGTTTTGGCAGCCATCAATTTGGTTTTCATCCCGCCCTTGGACAGGCCCGACCCGGCATCGCCAGCCATGGCTTCGATCGTGGGCGTGATGTCGTCGATCACGTCGTAACGGGTTGCTGTTGGATCCACCGCCGGGTTGGCCGAATAGAATCCGTCGACATCCGACAACAAGACCAGCACATCCGCCCCCACCGTCGCGGCGACCTGCGCCGCCATGCGATCATTGTCGCCATAGCGAATTTCGTCGGTGGCCACCGTATCGTTTTCATTGACGATCGGCACCGCCCCAAGCGAAATCAACGTTTCCAAAGTGGCGCGGGAATTGAGATATCGCCGCCGGTCGGTGGAATCCTCCAACGTGACAAGCACCTGCGCCGTGATGAGATCATGCGGCGCAAGCGCCTCTTCATAGGCGCGGGCCAGCCGGATCTGGCCCACGGCGGCGGCAGCCTGGCTCTGCTCCAGCGGCAGCTCCGTCAAACCAAGCCCCAAAGCCCCCCGCCCCAAGGCGATAGAGCCGGAGGATACCAGAATCACATCGGCATGTTGTTTCAACCAGGCCACATCTTCGGCCAGCGCATGCAGCCAGTCCTGGCGCAGGGCACCGGTCGTGCGATCCACCAAAAGCGCCGAGCCAATCTTGATGACGATGCGGCGCGCTTTGCCTAGGGACGCCACGTCTCGGGCTCCTCTTCTGCGATCTTGTGGCGCAGACGGTCCTCGGTAATCTCGGCACGTACTGCGCGCAGCACCTCTTGCAGACCTTCGCGTGACACACCGGACATGGCAAAGACCGGCCCGCCAACAGCGGCCTCCAGCGTCGCCTTGGCCTCTGCACGTTCCTCGTCGTCCAGCGCGTCAATCTTGTTCAGCGCGGTCACACGCGGCTTGTCCGCCAGATGGCCGCCATAGGCCTCCAACTCGCCGATAATTGTCTGATAATCTTCGGCAATTGTTTCGGACGTGCCATCCACCAGATGCAGCAGAACCGCGCAGCGTTCGACATGGCCCAGAAAGCGGTCGCCAATGCCGCGCCCCTCGTGCGCGCCCGCGATCAGGCCGGGAATGTCGGCGACCACGAATTCTGCGCCATCGACACCGACAACGCCAAGGTTCGGGTGCAAGGTGGTGAACGGGTAATCTGCGATCTTGGGGCGTGCATTGGACGTCGCAGCCAGGAAGGTCGATTTGCCGGCATTGGGCAGGCCCAGCAATCCGGCGTCGGCGATCAGTTTCAGCCGCAGCCAGATGGTGCGCTCTACCCCCTCCTGGCCGGAATTTGCCCGGCGCGGGGCCTGATTGGTGGCGGATTTGAAATGCAGGTTGCCAAAACCGCCATTGCCGCCCTTGGCGAGGACAATCTGCTGCCCCACTTCCATCAGCTCGGCGATCTGGGTTTCTTCGTCTTCGTCCAGAACCTCGGTCCCGACGGGCACACGCAGAATGATGTCATCGCCATCCTTGCCGGTGCGCTGCTTGCCCATGCCGGGCTGACCGTTCTTGGCAAAGAAGTGCTGTTGATAGCGGAAATCAATCAGCGTGTTCAGACCATCCACCGCTTCGATGATGACCGAGCCGCCCTTGCCGCCGTCGCCGCCGTCCGGGCCACCATATTCGATATACTTCTCGCGCCGGAACGAGACCGCACCGCCACCGCCGCCGCCGGAGCGGATGTATACTTTGGCGAGATCGAGAAATTTCATGGCATGGCCCCGTTGATGTCTGGCATTGGCGATAGAGAAAATGTCGGCAAGCCTCAAGCCTTGCTGCACATTGCGGGCCTGTCAGCCCCTGTTTCGCACGTTTCCGTGATCTTCGCACCGCGCCAATTGATAATGAATATTCATTATCATATCTCACCTCCGTGGCGCACAGGCCCACAGACGTCACATTTGCAGCCAGAGGGCCCCCGATGCCACGCACCACCAAAGACCAAACAAGACGAAAGCTGCGCGACGCCGTGGTTTCAGAAGCGGTCGAAATGGGGTTTCCGCAAGCCTCTATTGCGGGCGTGGTGCGCCGGGCCCGGGTTTCGGCCGGAACCATCTATGTGCATTTCGAAAACAAGGACGACATGCTGCGCAAGGTGTATATGGAGGTCAAATCCGACTTCCATGCCCGGCTGCTCGCGGCACATGTTGCCCCGGACAGCGCGGCCATGATCCGGCAGATGTGGTTTGCCATGTTCGATTTCGTCACCGAAAAACCCGAACAATTCCTGTTTCTCGACTATGGCAGCGCGGCCAAGATCCTGATGCCGGAGCAACAGACGATCGTCGATGGCTATGCCGCCGATATTGCGGAACTGATGCGGCGCGGGGTCAACGACGGCACATTGGCCCCGGTGGAAACCGGCATTCTTTCGCTTCTGCTCACCGCGCTGGCCATGCAATTGGCCCGCCAATCGGTGATTTCGGGCAGGCCCGTGCCACAGGACATCCTTGAGACCACATTCGAACGTGTCTGGCGTTCGATCAAATCCAACTGACATCATAGGACCTACCATGACCAAAGTCATTCTGATCACCGGCACCTCGACCGGATTGGGGATCGCAATCGCGGTTCAGGCCGCCATGGCCGGCCACATCGTATATGCCACCATGCGCAATCTGGACCGCAAAGGCACCCTGCTTGAAGCGGCACAAGCGGCCGGTGTCACCCTCAACCTGCTTCAATTGGATGTAGAAGACACCGACACCGTGACCGCCGCCGTGGATCAGGTGATTGCCGAACAGGGCCGGATTGATACGCTGATCAACAACGCCGGCCTTGGGTTTGCGCGCAATGTCGAACAGGCCAGCGAAGCCGACATTCAGCGTATTCTTGATATCAATTTTATGGGTGTGGTTCGCACAACCAAGGCCGTGATGCCACATATGCGCAAGGCGCGCGCCGGCCATGTGATCAATATCTTATCCGTTGGCGGATTGGTTGGCCAGCCGTTCAACGAGATCTATTGCGGTGCAAAATTCGCGGTAGAGGGCTTTACCGAGTTCGCTGGCATGTTATGTCACCCCGGCGTTCGGCATTCACTTCACCGCTGTCGAACCCGGTGGAATCGCGTCGAAATTTGCCAATAACGTGTTGAAACAAATCTCGGAAACCGGCGGGATGCTGGATGATGAATACCTGCCCATTCTGCAAAGATATGTCGCAGGCGCGCAAAGCCGCGCTGGTGGCGACGGGGCCTATCAGACAGCGGATGACGTGGCAGAGGTGGTCATGGATGTGATGAACAGCGCCCAGCCGCCGGTCCGAATCCGCACATCGGATTGGGCCAATGATCTTACGCAGTTGAAAACCGGTCTGGACCCGGACGGCCGCAAGCTTCGCGACCTTGTCTATGACCGTTTTCTGGGCTGACACCGGATTTTCGGGCTGACATCAAACAGGGCGGCGCCGTTTGTGCCGCCCCTTTTCATACCGTCGAAACCCTAGCGCAGCTTGCGCAAATAGGTCCAGGTCGGCACCTGGCCGCCGCGCGCGACGGAATAGCTTTCGGCATCGCCGATATAGGCGAACCCGCAATTGATCAGCACCCGCGCCGAGGCCGGATTGTCCTGAAACACGCTGGCGAACATGGTGTCATTGTCGAGCGGATTTGCCTCGACCAGGGCGCGCACCGCATCAGATGCCAGCCCGGTATTCCAGAACGCAGGCGCCACCCAATAGCCGACTTCGGATTGGTTGCGGTCCATCCGGTCGAGCGAGATCAGCCCCATCACCTCGGGGCCATCCAGACGCACACCATCCATTGCCCAAACAACCTCGTCCGGGTCGGACACCATCGCGCGGGTGACAAAGGATTCCGTGACGCCGGGCGGCAAAGGATGCGGAATAGAGGTCGTCATCCGAGCCACACGTTCGTCTGCGGCATGCATTTCAATCAGCCCCATGTCAGAGCGCCGCAATGGGCGAAGATCCACGCGTTCGGTTTCGATCACCGGCTGTGTGACGATGTGATCCTGGGCTGTCATCGGCTCCTCCTCAAATTCCTTGGTACTTTTGAAAACTGGCAAAATTTACGGTTTTGCTTTCAAACACCAACAGCGACCGACCTCTCCCAAGTCGTTGCTGTCAGGGCATAAAAAATCAGATCAAAACCGCGTTGAGAATAGTATGTGCATGGGTCAATTCAATCAGGGAACACCTGCCGTTCAGATGGCCATGATGTGCCAACCATGCAAGGGACTGCGTCCTTTGTTCGACTGATTGATCGAGCATTTGGAACAATCCCAAAACGCAAAAGGGGACCGGCATCGCCGATCCCCAAATTTGCGTCGCAAACCTTAGATCGGTTTATTCCGCGGCCTCCGCCATCGGCAAGACCGAAATAAACGTGCGGCCTTTGAAACCTTTGCGGAAGGTCACTTGGCCTTCGGCCGTGGCATAGATTGTGTGATCTTTGCCTTCGCCCACACCTTCACCCGGCCACCATTTGTTGCCGCGCTGACGCGCGATGATGTTGCCTGGAATGGCATGTTGGCCACCATAGAGTTTCACGCCAAGACGGCGTCCGGCAAAATCGCGACCGTTGCGGGAGGAACCGCCTGCTTTTTTATGTGCCATGGGTCTCTACTCCTTATTTGCCAGCGAGGGCTTTGGCCTGGTCGATCCAGCCTTCACGCTCGATACGGCCTTTGAACGACAGTTTTTCGCCGAATTCTTCGACTTCTGCGTCGGTCCAGGCGGCGATTTGCGCGAAGGATGTGACACCCGCTTCGTGCAGTTTCTTCTCCAGCGCCGGGCCAACACCCGAAAGCTCTTTCAGATCGTCGGCACCCGCGGCGGCGGCAGGCGCAGCAGCGGTTTCAGCCTTTGCAGCAGCCGCTTTTTTCGGCTCTGTTGCCGCAACTGCGACAGCAGCAACCGAACCGGAACCAATCGCAGCTTTGACGCCGGATGCATCCGCGCCTTCGGCCAGAATGTCGGTGATGCGGATCAATGTCAGCTTCTGACGGTGACCCTTGGTGCGCTTCGAGCTGTGCTTACGACGGCGCTTGACGAAGTGGATGACCTTGTCACCCTTGATCTGGTCGATCACTTCGGCCTGCACGGCGGCACCAGCCACCAGCGGCGAGCCTACGACGGTGGAATCACCGCCCAGCATCAGCACATCGTTGAATTGAACTTTTTCGCCGGCATCAGCAGCCAGTCTCTCGACGCGAAGGGTATCGCCCGAAGAAACTTTATATTGCTTGCCGCCCGTTTTGAGGACTGCGAACATCCTGGTCTTCCTTTGTTACCGCGTTCTGTGGCCCCGGTTTCCCGGTGTTTGTGGCAGGTGCCGAAACCCCTGCCGCCGCAAACAGCGCGTTCATTTACGAACGTCATTGAAATCAAAACCCGGCGAGAGACCCGCCGGGATTGGGGGCTGATACGGTGATCCGGTGCCTGAGTCAACCAGCAGCACAGGGCTTTCGCCCTATAATTCCTGTGCGGTCATTTGGTGGGCCAGCGCCAGTCCCAGAGCATAGGAAATTTCGGTATACATCTGGTCAAACCCGGCAAACAGCGCCCGGTTCAGCGCCTTGCCTGCGTCACTGGCAGAGATGGCCACATAGTCGCCCAGAGCCGCGTCATCCAACGGCTGGTAGGCCATCATCATATAGGCAAACAGCCATTCGCGGGTGTCGGCCCGGCTTTCTGCTTCGCTTTCCCAGACCACGCCCAGGATTTCCTCTTCGCTCATCTCAAAAGCGCCGCCATCCACCAGCCCGGCGTAGAATTCGTAGCTGGAATTCATCGCGCCCACCACATTGGCGTCAATCAGGTCATTGTTGTCGATGAATTGGTCGATCATGGCCAGACGCGGGTCGTCGTCCTGATCGCTGCGGTCACGATAGGCGGCACGCGCCGCATCCTCGACATCGGGATCGGTCATCGCATCGCGGGCCGAAACCTCCAACCGGACAATTTCCGCGCCTGCGGTGCTGGCAAAAAATGCCGTCACTTCGCCCAGCTCCCGGCCTTCCTGTTCCCAGGCCGCCGCGAACCCGTCGCGCACCACATCCTCCATACGGGTGGTGTCATAGATTTGCGCAACCATTCGCGACCAGCTGGCCCCAGCCCCACCAGGCAACATCTCTTCGGCCAGCTCATTGCCATAATCCATGCCCTCACGGCGCATGACCGCAACGGTTTCCTGCAAACCCAGCATATCCAAAAGGTTGTCCGTGGCGCGCAATTGTTCCGCGTGGGCCACAGGGGCAATCGCGATCAGAGCGGCGGTTGCCAGGGAGGCGCAATAATGCAGCATGTCTGATGAGGCTCCGATCAAAGCTGTTTTCCTACATCTAGCCCCTGCCCCAATGTTTTCCAAGCGCGGCCTGCACAATCCGCAACGGACCGGCGATTTTCCGATGTATGGCGCCCGACAAAAAGCCACTTTGAAAAATCCATCAAAAAATCCACCTTTGCCGCTTGCACCCCGCGAAAAGAGAGATTAAACGGCCCCACCAGACCCCCGCGGAGAGGTGCCGGAGTGGTCGAACGGGGCGGTCTCGAAAACCGTTGAGCCTGCAAGGGTTCCCAGGGTTCGAATCCCTGTCTCTCCGCCATTTGGCATTGATGTCACTGTGAAAAAATGACGAATTCGTCACCCCCACCCCACATTGGGAAAATGCTTGGACGTGGCTCATTGTGCCAATCGCATAGGGTCGTTCTCTGCTGTTTTCGCCGAAACCTCTGATTTGTGGGTGCGGACATATGGCCCGCCCTGCTGTCCCGCCGCGAGAAGCCGTCGCATTTCACCGCCCCTGAAGGCCACACCACCACAATCCGCTCAGCACGCGTTTGCTAGGCGTGGCTTGCCACAGCTCTCCGGAATGACGGGCGAACCTGCCTGCCCCACTATCATCGACAAGGAAATCACCCGCGACCGCCTTGGGTGTACCTGTTGGGCTGATGGCATCTAGCGCCTGCACGGCGGCGGTGTTGATCGGATAAATCAGATTAACTCTTTCGAATAACCAGAGTCCTTCTTGTAGGGCTTCGGGTCATCTTGGGGAGGTTTTTTTTACCGTGTCTGCTGACGTATCAGCCATTTCCGGGCCTCATACATCCTTGAATACGTTGCCGCGAAATTCGGATGGGTCACCCCACTGATCCACAATACCACGTTCGACCAGCTTGCCGGACTGTCTATTTCTTGTGCCACATCAGACCCGCTTTCTCAGGTCTGTAACTTTTATTAACGGGCTGCACTATGCTATCAAAAGAGCAAATTCATCAATTTGTACGAGACGGTTATTGTATTTTAAACCTCAAACTGTCGGACTATGACGTAAATCGCGCGATCGAGACGGTTTGGAAATTTTCCCCGCCATCTTTTGAAAGGAACAATCCTGCGACCTGGACAGGGATGGTCGAGGATTGGTGTTTCAAACGGGATATGACCGAAAGGGGTGGTCGTCTCAAGTTTCGCGAGAACACCAGATCAATTGGCCCTGTTCGCACGATGACAATTTACAACACGCCCCTGCGGTACTGTGTTGAAACCTTGATTATGCCGGATCACAATACCCGGGCGGCTCCCATTTTCAGGCCGATGTTAAGGGGGCTCTACCCTATTTTTTCTCAACCCGAAAAATCCGGGCCGTTGAGGGGGCATTGTGACACCCACTTTTTTCAGGTCAGTTGCGTAATTTACCTATCCGACACCGATGCCAATGACGGGGCATTTGTGGTTTGGCCGGGAAGCCACAGAATGATTGCGCCGGTCGCGACAGAATTGACACGGTATCATTCCCCCAAAGAATACCTGAAATGTCGTGACGAGGTGGAGCGTACAATCGAGCCGGTTAGCATCACCGGCAAGACCGGCACCGTCGTATTATGGCATTACAGGTTGTTGCACGCCGCGGGCCGAAATACTGGCGGCGGTGTCCGCCATGCCGCTTTGATTGATTTCAAGAATGGTTGGGCTGATGCGATGCCGCCAAAAGAGCGCAACAAGGCTTTTGACGAAAATTGGTCGCCGGTCGTGCTGGAGGCCGAGAGGGAATTGGCGGCTCAGGGCGCGGATATGGCGGTCGGACATGTTCCGGCCGAGAGTGTTTGAAATCTTCCCCAAGCCGTTCTAGTGTTCGCCGGACGATTGGTCGTTTGATAACGACAACAAGACGCAAATTCGAAGGCGCAGAGAAACATGCTGACAAACCGTGATCTGGTTGAACTGACGAACTTTCGTCGCGCGCTTCACCGCCGCCCCGAAATTTCCGGCGAAGAGACCGAAACCGCAAAGACCATCGTCGAGGCGTTGAAGCCGATGTCGCCCACGCGGATTGTGACCGGGTTGGGGGGACATGGTGTGGCAGCGGTCTTTGACTCTGGTCAGGACGG
The DNA here is from genome assembly GCF_022867865.1 of Phaeobacter sp. J2-8. Taxonomy (GTDB): domain Bacteria; phylum Pseudomonadota; class Alphaproteobacteria; order Rhodobacterales; family Rhodobacteraceae; genus Marinovum. The sequence continues at coordinate 434,920 of NZ_JALIEC010000002.1, forward strand.
CCCGACGGTTCTGTTTCGCGCAGAGCTTGATGCCCTGCCGATCGAAGAGCGTAACGGCACGATTGACTGGCCTTCGGAAATCCCCGGCAAGAGCCATGTCTGCGGCCATGATGGCCATATGACAATGCTGCTTGCCCTGGGGCAGATGATCTCGCGCAAGCCGGTTGCCAAAGGGCGCGTGATATTGATGTTTCAGCCTGCGGAAGAAGATGGAAGCGGGGCCAAGGCTGTTGTCGCTGATCCCTCTTTCGCAGAGCTTGCACCGGATTGGGCCTTTGCCATTCATAACGAACCTGGCGCCCCATTCGGATTTGTCGCGACCCGCATTGGGCTGATGAATTGCGCCTCCTTGGGGCTGAAAATCATGCTGCGCGGCAAAACCGCCCACGCGGCGGACCCGCAGGACGGTGTCTCGCCTGCGCTGGCTGTCGCCAAGCTCATCCCGGCACTTGACGCATTGGGTCACGGCGAAGGTGGACCACGCAACGACGATTTTCGTCTGGTCACGATCACCCACGCCAATATCGGGGAACCTTCTTTTGGCATTGCCCCCGGTGAGGCCGAGGTTTTTGCCACACTGCGCACAGCGGCGGATGCAAGCATCGAAAGTCTTGAACGCGCAGCCCGCGACCTTGCCACGACTGTGGCAAAGGAATTCGGGCTGGGCGTCAGTTTTGAGATCCACGATCATTTCGCGGCCTCTGTAAATGACGCAGAGGCCTATGCCGTCGCGGTCAGGGCCATGGAGGCAATCGGTGTCCCACATGGCGAAGAAAGCGTGCCAATGCGGGCATCCGAGGACTTTGGTGTTTTTGGATGGAACGCAAAAGCCGCGATGCTGTGTCTGGGACCGGGCGAAGATCATGCGGCCCTGCACAACCCGGATTACGATTTCCCCGATGATTTGATCCCAATCGGAAGTGCAATCTTTGAACGCATCGCGCGCGATTTATTGGGTGGCACGGATCAAAGCCGCTTGAACGCCTCCACTTCGGTCTAGAGCCTGCCCAACGTAAGTAGGGTCACGGAACGGCGGGGCAGCTACGCACAGATCATCCCACGCAGCCCGCGTGAATTGGCGCAGGCAATGTCATTGCCCGCGCCTCAACTGGTCCTGCGGACATTCAGTCTTTAATGACGAATTTTCCGTCTTCTACAGTCAGCAACACAACACTGTCCGCTTGGGCGCCAAAGTGATCTTCTGGTGAATATGTATAGACGGCGGTGACGCCAACATGATCCTGTGTCGTCTCAATGGCATCGCGGATCAGCTTGGGATCGGTTAAGTCCGCAGCATCAATCGCCTGCATAAGCAACATCGCGGCATCATATCCGTTGCCTGCAAATGTGGCGGGCGATTGTCCGTACTCTGCCTCATACCCGGTCGCAAAGGTTTCAATAGCTTCCTTTTGTGGATCGCTGGCGGGCAGATCTTCCTTCACATAGAGCTTGGATGACGGGATAAGGACACCATCAGCCGCGCCTTCGGTCAACTTGATAAAGTTGAAATCATTTGCGGCATGAGACAGGTAAAAAGGCAGATCAAGGTCAAGTTGGCGGAAGTTGCGCGTTGCGATGGCTTGGGCAGGCCCCGTCGACCAAAGCACCACGGCCTCTGCGTCTGAATTGCGGATATCAAGCAACTGAGGCGTCATGTCCGTGTCGGAATTGCCGAAAGTTTTCTGGACGACAATCTCTATCCCGTAGTCGGCAACATGGTGTTCCAACTGTTCTTCGCCGGACGTGCCGAAACCAGAGTCAGAGTTCAGAACTGCGATCTTTGTGATCCCTTTCGCCTTCATGTCCGACAGAATGACAGATTGAACAAGAAGATCGGTCAGTGGGGCGACAAAGATGAATGGCTTTTCCTCGGCCGGAAGCGCGATCCCGCGCGATCCACCATTCGAAATAAGCGGGACACCCGCACGTTGCACAAAGTCGATGATCGCATAAGACGAACCAGAGTTCATTGCGCCAATGATCCCGACAACCTTTTCCTGCGAGATCAATTTGCGTGTTGCGCTAACCGATGCGGTGTTGTCGCTTTCGGTATTGATGTTGATAAAGCGAACCTGTTCACCGTCAATTCCGCCCGCTTCATTCACTTGTTTGACGGCAAGCTTCGCGCCCTCAAGCCCAGGTGCGCCGAGCGAGGCGACCGGGCCAGAGGTTTCGAGCAGCCCACCAATCACAATGTCGGCCTGTGTGACAGTGGAGGACAGGGCAAGGCCGACGCCAAAGGCGCTGACGGCGGCAAGGAGTTTTGTGTGCGGCTTCATTTGGGTATTCCTCTGTGTTGAACGTGTTTGATTGGTTTCTTGTTTTTGGGTCGTGGGGTGCACGCGTCTAAACCTCTTCAGACAGCGCATGAATTGCGTCGAGAAACGGGGTCACCAGCGGGACATAGATTCCGCCCCCAATGCGCCCGGCCTTGCCATCCCTATCGAGAACACCAAGAGCGATCGGCGGGCTGATGCCGGTGTTGGCCACCGTAGAGGCAAACAATCCCAGCACCTGTTGCGTTCGGGCGAAGGCGGGATGCGGCCAAAGGTTCAGGCGCTCTCGCAATGTTGCCGGCGCACAGGGCAAATAGGCCTCAAGCGCGGCCCATTGCGCCGGGGAACGGTCGGCGACCATCGCCCCCAATCCCATGATGTCGATGACTGCGCTGTCCCCGATCGCCGCCAATGGCGCAATCGTGTAAAACGGTTTCTCGACAAGGCCCAAAGGCACCGTGGCATGGCACGTGAACCAACGCCCGGGACACCCCGCAACCTGAATGCCGAATCTTTTGCCATTGCTGCCTGCGGCCGTAATGAAACTGCTGTCTTTGCAGCCCTGCGGGGCAGAGATCATGAGTTTGGTTGCCGCCATCCACAGGTTCAGAAAAATGCTGGGGCTGCCTTCCAGAAACCGCACCACATCAGCGGGCAGATGGTCTGCCTCACCAAACAAATATTCCCGTAATTTGGCACTGGCGGCCCCGGTGGCGCCGTGACAATCGTCGCCGCAGGCCAGGCCATGATCGGCGATTTCAATCAGGTTAATGGGGCCTGTTTCCAGAATGTCGCCAAGAACACCCGCCAAGCTTTCATTGAGCCAGTGCAGATGCGCGATGGCCTCCATGCTGGCTTGTCCCAAGCGTGGCGCTGGCCCATTCCCGCCATTCAGGGGCGCATAGGTCACCTGCCCTGAGCGCCCTGCATTCGAAACCGCCTGAAGCTGCATAGACGGCGTGACAACCGCTGCAAGAGGCACAACACAGGCATGGTCCTGTGCCGGTTCAAATTCAATGCCGCCAGCATCAATCAGCGCAAAAGCGCCTTCCAGGGTCTCGGCCCATCCCTCGAACACTGCGGCACAAGCTGCGGAATTTCGGATCGGGTCTGTCAGTTCACCTCTGGCAAAAGGAGGGCCGGCATGAAGCACCTTTTGACCGGAAATCCCCAAGGCGACATCCGCCCGCTCCATGCCTTGCCAATAAGGAGAGACCGCCAGGAAACGGTCGTGCGCAGATGTATTTGAAGGGGTGCTATCTGTCGATTTCATCATGGATCGAGCCTCGGTCATTGAGTGGCATTCACGCGCAGCGTTTGCGTGTTGGCATCGTCGCCGCCCAGATAGGCGTCGCGGATGCTCGGGTCTTCGAGCAGGTCCTGCGCCGGGCCCTGCATCGAAATCCGGCCCGACGAAAAGACATATCCGCGATCGGCGATACGAAGGGCGGCGCTTGCATTTTGTTCGACCAAAATCAGGGTCAAACCTTGCTCTCGCAGGTGTTCAAGTTTGTGAAGAATTTCGTCGATCACCTGCGGCGCCAGGCCCAGTGATGGTTCATCCAGCATCAAAATACTTGGATCATTCATCAGACTGCGGCCAATGGCCAGCATCTGTCCCTGCCCGCCTGACAGCGTTCCGGCCTTCTGGTTCGCGCGCTCTTTCAGGATTGGGAAAAGTTGGTAAATCTCTTCGCGCTTGGCATCTATTTCGTCGCGATCCTCTTGCCGCAGGGCCAAAATCCCCAGCAAACCGCGCTTGCGTTTCAGCGACACATAACGCCCCAACGCGAGATTGTCGGCAACCGAAAGTGACGGGAAAAGCGCCCGCCCTTCGGGGGTCAAACACAATCCAAGCGCGGCAATCTTGTCCGGTGGAATGCCTGCGATATGCTTGTCACGCAGTTTGATCGTGCCGCCCGCAGGTTTCTCCAGGCCTGCGATGGCCTTGAGAAGCGAACTTTTGCCCGCACCATTTGCGCCAAGGATCGTCAGAATTTCGCCGGTGCGCAGCTTGAGACTCACATTGTCCACAGCCACGGTTTGACCATAAGTCACCGTCAGGTCGACGACCTCCATTTCCACAGGGCGAAACGCGGGTTGATCCTTTTGGGGTTTTGGCGCGACCGTGGAGGCACTTGTACCCAGATAGGCCTCGATCACCTTTGGGTCCGACTTTACCTTTTCGGGCGTCCCTTCCGAGATCTTCAAACCCTGGTCCAACACCACAATTCTATCAGAGACCTGGGCGATGACACTCATGTCATGTTCGACCAGAATGACCGTTCGCCCAAGGTCACGCAATCGACGTATCGTTTCGATCAATCGCGTTTTCTCAACCGCGTTCAGGCCGCCGCCGGGCTCGTCAAGCAGCAGAAGTTCGGCGCCCGTGGCAAAAATCCGCGCGAAGCCAAGCAACCGTTGCTGCCCTGTCGGAAGATCCTGGGCTGGCAGGTCCGCCATGTCGCCTAGCCCCACCAGATCCAGCGCTTCATCCGCAATCTGTCGGAGCTTTTCGACGCGCTGTTTGGCCCGCCCCCAATAAAGCAAAGAGGATGCGACCGAACCGGCCTCGCGGGCCACCGCACCCGTCATCACGTTTTCACGCACCGTCATCGTATCAAAGATTTCCGCGGCCTGAAACGTCCGCCCAATGCCGAGACGATTGATACGATCCGCCGAAAGGCCAATAATCTGCGTGCCTTTATAGGCAATTTTGCCTGTGGTCGGTGCCTGCGCGCCAGACGCAATTTTCAGCATCGTGGTCTTGCCCGCCCCATTCGGCCCGATCAGCGAGAGGACCTCGCCCTTGATCACATCGAACGAGACATCGTTAAGCGCCTTGAGACCACCAAAATGCATGGAAACATTGCGCACAGTCAAAAGTGCTGAGGTGTCGGCAGATGTCATGACGGTGTCCTTTGGCGAAGATTACGGGCAGCGTTGGACGCCACGACGCCGAGCTGGCTCAGCAACCCGTTCGGGCAATAGATCATCGTGAAGATCAGCAACGCGCCGTAGAAAAGCAGTTCAACATTGCCAAAGGGTTTGAGCCACTCGCTCAGGAAGGTGACGAAAATGACACCCAGAACGACGCCCCAAATGCGAGAGAACCCACCAATTGCAACCATCACCAACAGCTTGACCGAAAAGGTTGTCGAGAACGGGCCTGGGCTGAGGTAGCCGATGTAATGGCCATAGATGGCGCCGGCGATTGCGGCAAAAACTGCGCTTATGATCAGCACCAGGCATTTGCTTTTGTTTGTGTCGCTGCCAAGCGTCGGAACGACATGTTCGCGTGCACCAACGGCGCGCAAGGTGAACCCGTGTGGTGACCGGATCAGGTTTTCCGACAGCAGGATCATGACAATGACCACGCCCCACACCAACGGGAAAATGTCTTCGTCAAACAACAGCGGCGTGCCGAAAAAAGACAGTGGCGGGATGCCCCCCATACCGTTGGGCCCTCCGGTTATGCCGCGCATTTCGACCAGGGCCACGTGCACAATGATGCCAAACGCCAGCGTCGCCATGGCAAGGTGATGGCCCTTGAGCCGGAACATGATCGGCCCCACCGCCCAAGCGACGATGCCCGCGATGACGGCAGACATCGGGATGGTGATCCACGGCGTAATGCCGATGTGCAGGGCGATCAACGCAGAGGTATAAGCCCCGATGCCATAAAAGGCCGCATGTCCAAGGGAAATCTGCCCCGCATAGCCTGACAACAGGGACAGGCCAATTGCGGCCATGCTGTGCAGCGCAATGATCACTAGAAGCGAGATGAAATAGGTGTCTCCAAAGAAGTAGCAAATGATCAGGGCAAGGATGGCTGCGGGGTATCGAAAGTCGTGTAAAGTCATGCTCAGATCCCTACTTCTCAAGCTCGCCAAGGATGCCCGTGGGCTTCCAGACCAGGAACCCAATCAGCATCACAAAGGCGATTGCATTCTTGAAGCCGGAGGAAAGGTATCCGCTTGATAAGGCTTCGATAATCCCGAGGATCAATCCCCCAAGCGCGGCACCGATCGGATTGCCAAATCCACCGATGATACAAGCAACGAAACCTTTGATCCCGATGGCAACACCACTGTCGAATTGCGTCAGGGCGATTGGCGCCACGATGATACCCGCGATTGCGCCAAAGAACCCAGACAGCACAAAGCCGAGGACGCGAATGTTGTTCAGACGAATGCCGATGATCTGCGCGGCGAAGCTGTTGATGGCACAAGCGCGAAAGGCCTTGCCCAGGTAGCTGCGGGTGAAAAACAGATACAACCCAACCATAAGGACAACCGTCGTACCCAGAATCCAAAAGGTTTGCGGCAGAATCGTCGCGCCCAGAACCGGAATGGGCCCACCAGATGTAAATGCAGGAAGACTATAGGCTTGTGTCCCCCAGCCAGAGATCGCAACGCCCTGCAGGATGCTGCCTACGCCAATGGTGACAATGATGCCCCGCATGACGCTATTGCCAAGAGGCCGGATCGCCAGCCGCTCGATTATGGCCGCCAGTACACCAACACAGATCACCGACAGCAATATCGCCAGAGCAAGCGGCAGGCTCAATCCATAGAAGGTAATGGCAAGAATCGCGCCAATCATGGCGAGATCGCCCTGGGCGAAATTCACGATCCCCGTGACGTTATAGATCGTCGTGAACCCGATCCCGATCAATCCGTAGATACTTCCGACCATGAGACCGGAAATGATCAACTGCAGTAAGTCTGACATTGATTGTCCTTTGATGGCCGCATGTGCCCTGCGTTCAGATGTTCTTGTCTTTTCGGCGGCGCACGCGTTGCACGCAGCCAGGGATCAGATTTTGATCCAGGTCTCGGAGAAGGCGAGAAATGCGGATGATTTCGTGCCCCCGGCAAAGCCGCGTTCCGCTACTTTTCCGGCCAAGGGACGTCCGTTCACCGTGACTGCGGCATCTTTGGCGTCAATGAACAGGCTGTACATTTGATGCTCTTTGGTTGGTCCCCCTTCCGGCGGCATGTCCACTGCATAGGGTGTGCCCAATCCACGCCATGTCATCCGCAGATCAATGTCATCGCCTTTGACAATTTCCGAATAGGTCGAGCCGCTATCCCCTTCGCGATAGCACTCGGTCAATTTGCGAAATTCGATGTTCTTGGTGCCAGCCGAGGCTTTGAATGCTGCGAAATTGTGGAAGAACCCTTCCAACAGATATTTCGCCAAAGGCTCGTTATCGCAAATCATCGCGTTGATGCATTCGGGCGACTGCGACGTGCCCGAGGGATCTTCGAGCAACAGCGCACCATGACCGCGTCCAAACGGCGACCATGTTACACGGAAAAACGTCACGAGGCCTGACCAAGGTCCGTCAGGGCTTTCTTTCAGGTAAATACCGGGGTTTTCGCCGGTCCAGGACACGGTGCCTTTGGTGATTGGATCAAGGGTCATACGGGTTCGCTTTCAGTTTCGATGTCTTGCAGGGTCGCGACATAGGCTTTTATTTTTTCGCGGACGTGGGGGATGCGGTCATCTTTGCCGAGGTGATCCCCATTCACGATTATGTCTGTCACGGTCAGCGCAACCTGGTCGAGCAAGGCATCGTCCTCGTCGCCCTCACGTTTCGGGATGTGCAGAACGGAATCGTGGCAATAGGTCGGAATTACCCCTTCGGAATTTGAAACCGCCGAGGTATGGGGCGCGCCGCCGTCTTCGAGATTGCGAATTTCGCGCAGCAACAGGCGACGCAGCATGACGACGCCTTTGTCGCAATGGGTCAAATGCTCTAGCCCGTGCCGTGCGATCGGACGTTGCGACACCTGGGCATCATAGTCGCCGGGAACGCGCTGGCGTTCTTCATAGCTGCGCTCTCCGCCCTGGCCGACGAAATCGACGCTTTCCACCCCGCACTTTTCCGGATCGCCAATGCCAAGGGGGTTCACCTCTTCGTGGAAGTGCCGCCAGCCGATGATCTTGCAATTTTCGTTATCAACCGGAAGGGTCCAGCGCGTAATCGCCACACGCGCAAACTCTTTGTATGAATGTTTGCCATCTTCCCAGATGTGCCCGACCTGCGCGAGGTTTGGCAGAATGATATCATTCGAGCGCAACCAAACATTGTTTTCAGACCGCCGTGTGGTGACATAAATCATGCCGGTCGGCGTTTCCTGAAACTTCATGTCGGGCAATTCGCCCCAGATGTCCGCAAAATGAGAGTAGGAAATGCGTGTGTGCAAAAACACCGCATGCGCGGGGTCCATCACGTTTTCATGCACTTGAAGCCAATTGCAGGGGTAATTGATGGAGTATGGGCGCATCTCATTCCCGTCGACATCATAGCTGTCGTAGATCGGGAAATCCGGAACGGTATCGGGCGGGCCGAAATAGCCGAAGATGATGCCTTTGTATTCCTTGGCGCGGTAAGCCCCCTGAAACAGCCGGTCTTTCAGTTTGCTGTTGGGCGGATCGCCCGGTGTTTCGATGATGCGCCCATCACAGCCAAACAGCCAGCCATGGTAGCAGCACCGAATGCCATCGCCTTCACACATACCGAATTCAAGCGACGTCCCGCGATGCGCACAGTGAAGGTCCAAAATTCCGACGGTTTTATCCTTGGTTCGAAAGACCACGAAATCTTCGCCAAAGGCACGCACACGATGCGGAAGTTCCCCGACCTCTTCGGACAGGCAGACAGGCTGCCAATACCGCCGTATTAGATCCCCCGCACGAGACCCTTTTTCGACATGCGTCAACGTTGGATCTTCGTCTGGAATGGGGTCGTTGTGATACCCTCCGTAGGGAACTTTCAGAAATTGTTTGCGCCGATCAGTCACGCCCGCCTCCGTCGTTGAGCTTTGTGCACCCACGCTAGGAAGTCTGTTGGTTTTGGAAAACACTATAAGAGTTAAGCCGTGCTTAGGATCACCCTATGCACAGCCAGAACCCCCTTAAATCGCGAGGGCCGTTTCAATCCTTTTTGCCTGCCCGAAAAGCGCGGCATCCGAGTGCGCCAGGCCCCAGAATCTGGACCCCGACCGGCAGCCCATTTGCACCTTTTGTCACCGGAACCGCGATGCTTGGCAGGCCAAGAGATGTCCATAACCTACTGAAAATAGGCGACCCTGTCGCATCGAGACTCTCAGGGGCCTCACCCGGGGCGCTTGGCGCGATGATACAATCATATTGGTTCCACACCTGTGCGATATGGCCGATGCATGTCGCGCGAAGGTCTTGTGCTTTTTGGATGTGGCTCCGAGAAAGCGAGGCCCCGGATTCCAACATGTCGAACATGCCTTGTGACAAGGCCGTCGGGTGCGACGCCATTTCTTTAGACAAACTGCCCGCTGCTTCAGCAGACATAATATCAATGTGACCCTGGGTCAGCTCTTCAAAGGCATCAGGCAAAACCAAGTCAGACAGCAAGTGACCGGAGTCCGACAATATTTGCCCCGCAATTTGCAGGGCCATACGCGTGTCATGCTCCGCCTCCGCCCACATTGGCGTCTGACAAATGGCGATTCTCAACCCCTGCTCAGCGACCGGTGGAACGGCACTGTCGAGGGCCGCAAACAACATCGCTGCATCACCGACGTCTTTTGCAAGCCAGCCAAATGAATCAAACGATGGGGCCAGGCCCTTGATCCCAGACAGAGGAAAGCGGCGGTGGCTGGATTTATAGCCGACAACACCACAATAAGACGCCGGGCGCGTGATGGAGGCGGCAGTTTGCGACCCCAGCGCCACCGGCACAACATTGGCAGACACGGCAGCGGCGGATCCGCTGGATGATCCCCCCGGTGTATGTCCGGCGTTGTGCGGGTTTGTCGTTGGCGTGGGCTGGAAACAGGCAAACTCTGTGGTTGTGGTCTTGCCAATCAACAATGCACCTGCCTTTCGAAGCCGTGCGATCATTTCCGCATCTTGCGTCGGGGCCCAACCGCGATAGATAGAAGACCCGTATTCCGTTGGCATATCCGCGGTGTCCATCAGGTCTTTTACTCCGATCGGCAAGCCGTGAAGTGGCCCTTTCACGCTTTGTGCATCTAGCACCGCAGCGCGGGCCCTGACGGCCGCAGGATCAACGTAGGCCCAGGCGTGAAGTGACGGTTCGGTCACCGCTATTCGTGCCAGGACCGCTTCTGCAATCTCGGCGACCTTTAAGCGACCGCTTTGCGCGGCCGCTACAATTCCGGTCGCGCCCTGTGAAAGAATATCCATCTTGGCTCCAAGTCTTATGGTTTTCTCTGTGCCGACCCCACAAAGGAAGAATAGAGTTGCATAATTGGATAAGCCTTGGGATTGGTATAGGTCATGCCTATGCAGGAGCGCACAGATGCCGATCCGTAACTTCACCTTGAAGCAGCTCAACTACCTTGTTCAGGTAAGCCAGGCAGGCTCCATTACCGATGCGGGACGGGTGTTGAATGTGTCTCAGCCGTCAATTTCAACGGCAATTGCCCATCTCGAAGCTGTTTTTGGCTTTTCGCTCTTTGTGCGTCAGCACGCAAAGGGCCTGACATTGACACCCGAGGGGCGCAACGTGGTTGCGGCGGCGCAACGGGTGTTGGACGAGGCCGAGGTTCTGGGGCAATTCGCCGAAGAAATGAGCGGAGACGTCTCGGGCGTTGTCGAAATTGGCTGCGTCATCACGCTGGCCCCGATTTTGATGCCCTCGGTCATTGCAGAAGCTGGCAAACGCTATCCGAAAGCGCAAATCAAGGCACATGCGATGAGCCACGTGGAAATGATCAACGCGCTGAATTCCGGGGCCATGGCTATGGCTTTGACATACGACCTGCCCACAGGTCCTGAATTCGACTTCATGCCCTTGCAGACGCTGGAATCCTACGCTTTGCTTCCCAAAGGACATCCGCTGGCCAACCGAGGCCGCGCATCCTTGCATGAGCTTGCCCAGGATCCTTTGATCTTGCTGGACTTGCCGATGACCGCAGATTTTTTCGAAAGCATGTTTAGACTTTACGACGTGCCCTATCGCATCGCCCACCGCACCCCATCCCCCCAGATGGTCAGGGCGATGGTGGCAAACGGTCTGGGATTTGCGCTTTTCAACGCACCATTGCTGGACGACACCGCCGTTGACGGTCGCCCCATTAGACGGGTGGAGGTTGAAGAGAAACTACCAAATGTTACATGTGGGATTCTGACACAAAAGGGCCGTGTACTCAGCAATGCTGCGGGCGAAATGAAGAAGCTTATCAAGGAAACCGTTCGCCTGTGACGGCGCGGGTCTGCCTAGGACATCCGTGGTCCACGGCCCACGCTATCCGCCATGCTATTTCGCGCTGGCAATGAACTCTTCTGCATAGATTTGTGTCCCGGCACAGCCCGCGGTTGCCGCCAAATCGCGCGCGGCGTGGACCATTGCGGGCGGACCACACAAATACACCTGACTTCCCACAAGCTTCATCTGCTGAAAGGATTGAAGTGGCATAACCCTGTGTCACATCGGCTGCAGCGTCAGACACAGCCGCATAGCGGACATCGAGGTTGGGAAACTGCTCTTGCAACTGCCTCAGGGCCGGACGTGCGCAAAGATCATCCAGCGTATTTGCCCCGTAGCACAACAGGATTTTCTGATCCTGTTTCCCATCGGCTTCCAGGCTGCGCAACATGGACAGCATCGGTGCGATCCCCGTCCCACCGGCAATCATCACAATCGGACCGGGTATCTTCCTCAGATAAAAAATCCCCTGCGGCCCCTCCACTCCGATGGATGCGCCAACCGCGATCGCGCGCAGTTTGGCTGACATGTCTCCATCGTCCAGAAGCGCGATATGGAATTCAAGATCCCGGTCATCGCGGTCCGGGTTCGACATGGAATAGGATCGCGTAACGCCATCGCAGGTCAGGTTGACGTATTGACCGGGCCGGAATTCCAGCCGCGTTCCGCCCGTCAAACGCAGGGTCAGCTTGACCGTTCGCGCGCTAAGGTACTCAATATTTTCGACTTTTGCGGTCAACCTTCGTGGCCTGAGCAGGTCCGCCCGCGCATAAGGCATATCCACCTCGATATCGCTGCGCGGCAATGACACACAGCTCAGCATCGCGCCGCTGGCCTGTTCGTCCTCTTCCAAAGTATCAAACGCCAGCTCATCCAATTCAACCTCACCTGCGGCAAGACGGCATTTGCACGTCTGGCAATCGCCCATCTCGCAATCCTTGGCCAAGGTTAAGCCAGCGATTTCAGCACTTTGCAAAACGGATACATATTCATCGCCGCGAAAAGCGAAGATTTCCCCGTCTGAAAACTTAATTTTAATCGAGTGATCCATGCTGACTTACCTGCTGATGCCGCTGTGACGCGATGATCTCAAACATGGGGAAGACTTGGAGATATGTAAAATATTTATAATCTCTACATTGGTTAGGGTGGATCTATAATTGAATGTTTTCGTTTCCCATAACGCCTTACCCGACACAGGCGGACAGAATATCAAATGCGATGACCCAGGATTTGGGGTCCATTTACGCCCCCCATTTTCCGATACAATCCGTCCCTGCCCCGCCCGTTTGCGCGAAATTTTTTTATCTGTTGTTGCGGGCGTGGGCAGCTTCCGGAACAGGAAAGTTGCAAAAATTGCTGAAACATGGTATCTTTACGCAATGAAAAGTACCCTGTGGCGCCATCATGGGAAATTCTCAGTCGCTCATGCCGTCCTGTTGACCCGCGATTTTCGGGGGCTTCGTGATAGGCGGCTCTTTTTGAGTTGAAACAGGGGGACCAAAACCATGAAACGCCTTTTTATCGCTTCGATTTTAAGTGGCTGTCTGGCCACGACATCCATGGCCGCGCCAGAGAAAACAAGGATGAGCGCCAAGGATGTTGAACAGCAAATGATCATCTCGACCCAGGACGGTGCATCCTCCAGCAGCCCGATGGTGACATTGCTGTTTATGACGGTGGTGATCATTGCGGTTGCCGCATCGTCGGGTGGTGGTGGTGGCGGCCATTATTATTATGGCCACTAGGCCAACATTTTAGCCCAGTTCAGATTTAACTCAGTTCAAGTTTTGCCCAGCCCAGATCTTACCCAGTCCAGATTTTACCCAGTCCAAATGCAACCCAGACCAAATGCAACCCAGACCAAATGCAACCCAGACCAAATGCAAAGGGCCGCTCGGTATGAGCGGCCCTTTCAATGTCGACAGTTCTGTCATGTCACCGGATCAGACGCCGGATCAATGCGCGATCGGGCTGGCGGTGTCGTCACCTCTGGCCAGACGCCGCTGGGCTGCGGCCTCTTCTGCTGCGTCAGCGGCGGCCTCGTCCCATTCAATCGGCTCTGGCTTGTGGATCAACGCCTGTTCCAAAACTTCTGACACATGGGTGACGGGGATGATTTTCATGCCCGATGTGACATTTTCCGGGATCTCCGCCAGATCTTTTTCGTTCTCCTTCGGGATGAACACCGTCTTGATCCCGCCGCGCAGTGCCGCAAGAAGCTTTTCTTTCAGCCCGCCAATTGGCATCGCATTGCCGCGCAGGGAAACCTCGCCGGTCATGGCGATATCCTTGCGCACCGGAATCCCCGTCAGCACCGACACGATCGAGGTCACCATCGCCAGACCGGCCGATGGCCCATCCTTGGGCGTGGCCCCATCCGGCACGTGCACGTGGATATCCAACCGGTCGAATTTCGGCGGCTTCACCCCGATTTGCGGGGAAATCGACCGCACATAGCTGGCGGCGGCGTCGATGGATTCCTTCATCACATCGCCCAGCTTGCCGGTGGTTTTCATCCGACCCTTACCCGGCAGGCGCAGCGCCTCGATGTGCAACAGATCGCCACCAACCGAGGTATAGGCCAAGCCAGTCACAACACCGACCTGATGCTCATCCTCGGCCAGACCGTAGCGATGTTTGCGCACCCCCAGAAAATCCGAGAGGTTGTCAGACGACACCACAACCTTTTCGGCGCGCCCTTTGACGATCTGGGTCACCGCCTTGCGGGCGGTTTTCGCGATCTCACGCTCAAGGTTCCGCACACCGGCCTCACGCGTGTAATACCGCACCATGTCGCTCAGCGCGCCATCCGTCAGTTCGAATTCACCCTTCTTCAGGCCATGATTCTTGACCTGTTTCTGGATGAGATGGCGTTTGGCGATCTCGGTTTTTTCGTCCTCGGTGTAGCCCGCCAGAGGGATGATTTCCATCCGATCCAACAGCGGCCCCGGCATGTTGTAGCTGTTCGATGTGGTCAGGAACATCACGTTCGAGAGGTCATATTCCACCTCAAGATAGTGATCGACAAAGGTGCCATTCTGTTCCGGGTCCAACACCTCCAGCATGGCGGATGCGGGATCGCCACGGAAATCCTGGCCCATCTTGTCGATTTCATCGAGCAGGATCAGCGGATTGGTGGTTTTGGCCTTTTTCAGCGCCTGAATGATCTTGCCCGGCATTGAACCGATATAGGTCCGGCGGTGACCGCGAATTTCGGATTCATCGCGCACGCCACCCAGCGAGATACGAATAAATTCGCGCCCCGTCGCCTTGGCAACCGATTTCCCAAGCGAGGTTTTACCAACACCCGGAGGGCCGACAAGGCACATGATCGGGCCTTTCAGCTTCTTCGAACGTTGCTGCACCGCAAGATATTCAACGATGCGTTCCTTAACCTTATCAAGGCCATAGTGGTCATCATCCAGAATATTCTGGGCCTTGCCCAGATCCTTTTTGACGCGGGATTTCACGCCCCACGGGATCGACAACATCCAGTCGAGATAGTTGCGCACCACTGTTGCCTCTGCCGACATGGGCGACATGTTCTTCAGCTTTTTCAGCTCGGCATCGGCCTTTTCACGGGCCTCTTTTGACAGTTTGGTTGCGCCAACCTTTTCTTCCAGCTCGGCGATTTCATTGGCGCCATCTTCGCCATCGCCCAGCTCCTTCTGAATGGCCTTCATCTGCTCATTCAGATAATATTCGCGCTGGGTGCGCTCCATCTGGGATTTGACGCGGGTCTTGATCTTTTTCTCGACCTGAAGCACGGACATTTCGCCCTGCATCAACCCATATACCTTCTCCAGCCGTTCAGACACGGACAGAGTTTCCAGCAGATCCTGCTTTTGCTCAACCTCAATGCCCAGATGTCCGGCCACAAGATCGGCCAACTTGGCCGGTTCTTCGGTTTCGGAAACCGCGACAAGCGCCTCTTCGGGGATGTTTTTCTTGACCTTGGAATAGCGTTCGAATTCCGCGCCCACGGTGCGCAACAGCGCCTCGATCGAGGCCTGATCGCCGGGCATTTCGGTCAGATACTCACAACGCGCTTCAAAGAAGTCATCGTTTTCAAGGTATTCCGTGATCCGCACCCGGGCCACACCTTCGACCAGCACCTTGACCGTGCCATCGGGCAGCTTCAACAGTTGCAGCACATTGGCCAGCACGCCGGCCTTGTAGATGCCATCCGATGCCGGATCATCGACACCGGGGTCGATCTGGCTCGACAGCAGGATCTGCTTGTCGTCCGCCATCACCTCTTCCAATGCGCGCACCGATTTTTCACGGCCCACGAACAGCGGCACAATCATGTGGGGGAACACCACAATATCGCGCAGCGGCAGGACGGGATAGCTTGAGTTAAGAGGCTCTTGCATGCTCTTTCCTTATTATTGGCAAACCGGAATGGCCCCACAATGCGGCAGCGCTCACCGGTTCCTGTCTGGCTTTTGTAGGTAGGGCTAGGCCCACGCGCATTCAAGTATGCGCCCCCTTGGTTATCGTTGCGGGTCAGAATGCCCGCTGCCGCGGGGCGTCGCAAGCAGGTATCGGACCATGTGATTGATTTCCGGTTACCATCCCCCGGATTGTCGGCCCAATGCTGTATTTAACGCCGATCGCCCCGGGCCCAGCAGGGCCGTTTTCACAGTTTTCACAGTGGTTCGATATCGCCTTGCGCTCGCTTCGCGTGAAACTCTGCCTCGAACTGGGCAAAGACACCTGCGCCAATTGCGGTCCGCATCCCTGCCATGAGTTCCTGATAATAATGCAGGTTGTGCCATGTCAGCAGCATGGAAGAAATGATTTCCTGGCTGCGGAAAACGTGATGCAGATAGGCACGGGAATAATTGCGGCAGGCGGGGCAGCTGCAATCTTCGTCCAAGGGGCGCGGGTCGTTCTGGTGGCGGGCGTTTTTGATGTTCAACACACCGTGACGGGTGAACACCTGACCGGTGCGCCCGAACGGGACGGCAACACGCAATCCATCATGTCGATGCCGCGCGCCACTGCGCCGACGATGTCATCGGGTTTGCCAACCCCCATCAGATAGCGGGGCCGATCCGTCGGCAGCTGTTCCGGCGCATAATCAAGACACCCAAACATCGCCTCCTGCCCCTCGCCCACGGCCAGGCCGCCGACAGCATAGCCGTCAAACCCGATCTCGCGCAGCGCCTCGGCGGATTGCGCCCGCAGGTCCTGTTCCAAACCGCCCTGTTGAATACCAAACAACATATGGCCGGGGCGGTCGCCAAAGGCCTCTTTGGAGCGCGCGGCCCACCGCATCGACAATTCCATACTGGCGGCAATCCGATCCCGGTCAGCAGGCAGCGCCGGGCATTCGTCGAAACACATCACAATGTCAGAGCCAAGCAACCATTGAATTTCCATCGACCGCTCGGGCGACAACATATGCTTTGAGCCGTCAATATGGGATTTGAACGCCACGCCCTCTTCGGTCAGTTTGCGCAGACTGGCCAGGCTCATCACCTGAAATCCGCCGCTGTCGGTCAGAATGGGCCGTTGCCAGTTCATGAAATCATGCAGGCCGCCCAATTGGTCAATCCGTTCCGCTGTCGGTCGCAACATCAGATGATATGTATTGCCCAACAGGATATCCGCCCCGGTGGCGCGCACGTTTTCCGGCAGCATCGCCTTGACCGTGGCGGCGGTGCCGACGGGCATGAAGGCCGGCGTGCGGATTTCGCCGCGCGGGGTGTCGATTGTGCCACTGCGGGCGCGGCCATCACTGGCATGAAGCGTAAAAGAAGTATGGGTCATAAGTTCGATTTGCCCGCTTTGGCCGCAATTGTCGAGCCTTTGCCGAACAGCCCGCGCCACGGTCCTTGATCCGTCACCCGGCGCTTGCTAGGGCTGCACCCAGACACGGGAGCGTTCACATGACCGAAGAGATCAAACTGGGCTGGGAAGAATGGGTTTCTCTGCCCGATCTGGGCCTGCCCGCATTACGTGCCAAGGTAGATACCGGCGCGCGCACATCGGCGCTGCATGCCTATGATATCGAACGCTTTGGCCCCGCATCAAAACCCAAGGTGCGCTTTGCGGTGCACCCAATTCCGGGGCGCGACGACCTGTCGATCCCCTGTTCCGCCGAAATCGTTGACCGGCGCGAGGTGATCTCGTCCAACGGTGATTCAGAATTCGCGCTATGTGATCCGCACCGACATTACCGTCGGTCAGAAAACCTGGCCGATCGAGGTCACCCTGACCGACCGGCGCGGCATGTCGAACCATATGTTGCTGGGCCGTCAGGCGCTGGCGGAAAATGTCGCAGTGGTGCCAAGCGAAAAGTTCCAGCAACCAGAGCTGAGCTTTGATGTCTATCATTCGACCCGTGTGCGCAAAATGGCCCCGAATTTCGCGCGCTGCGCATCGCGGTGCTGAGCCGCGAGGCCAATTATTCCACCGCCCGTCTGGTGGCCGAGGGCGAAGAACGCGGCCACGTGGTTGAGGTTATCGACACAACCCGTTGTTATATGGCAATTAATGCGCTTTCCCCGGATGTCTATTACGATGGCAAGCGCCTGCCCCGGTATGACGCGATCATTCCCCGGATCGGCGCGTCCATCACCAGCTATGGCACCGCCGTGGTGCGCCAGTTCGAAACCATCGGCACCTATTGCGTCAATGGCTCGACCGGGATCACCCAAAGCCGGGACAAGCTCTGTGCGCATCAGCTTATGGCGCGCCACAAGATCGGCATGCCAAACACCGCCTTTGCGGCCTCGCCCAAGGACACGGACAGTCTGATCGGGTTGGTCGGCACAGCGCCGTTGATTGTGAAATTGCTGGAAAGCACCCAGGGCAAAGGCGTGGTTCTGGCCGAAACCAAGAAAGCGGCGCAATCGGTGATTGATGCCTTTCGCGGGTTGAAAGCCAACTTTCTGGTGCAGGATTTCGTCAAGGAAGCGGCCGGCGAAGACATCCGTTGTCTTGTGGTCGGTGGCAAGGTCGTGGCGGCCATGAAACGCACCGGGGCCGAGGGCGATTTCCGCTCCAACCTGCATCGCGGCGGCAGTGCGCAAATGGTGCGGATTTCCAAAGAAGAACGCGAGTTGGCGGTCAAAGCCGCGCGGGTGTTCGGGCTGAAACTGGCGGGCGTCGATCTGTTGCGCGCCGAAGCCGGACCAAAGGTGCTGGAGGTCAACTCCTCCCCAGGTCTGGAAGGCATCGAAAAAGCCAGCGGCAAGAACATCGCAGGCCTGCTTTATGATCACATCGAGGCCCATGTGCGGCCCCAGCCCGTGCGACGGCGCAAGACCGACTAAGATCATGCGTTGGGTAAGGTGCTGCGCCCAACATATTGAAATTGCAGCATGGCACGCCCATTTCCCTAGGGGATTTTCTTGTTACGAGGATTTGTGTCTTGGATATTGAACAATTGATTTTTGGCTTGATGCAGGAAAACATCGTCACCCTTCTGGCGGCTGTTTTCCTGATCATTGTGGTTCTGAAAGGGGTCAAGATCGTCCCCCAATCGGAAAAATTCGTGGTCGAACGCTTTGGCCGCCTGCATGCGGTGCTTGGCCCCGGGATCAATTTCATCGTTCCGTTTCTGGACAAGCTGGCGCATCGGATTTCGATTTCTGGAACGGCAATTGCCAACGATGAGCCAGGACGCCATCACCACGGACAACGTGTTGGTTCAGGTCGACACCTCGGTGTTTTATCGCATCACCGAACCGGAAAAGACCGTCTATCGCATCCGCGATGTCGATGCCGCCATTGCCACCACCGTGGCCGGGATTGTGCGGTCTGAAATCGGCAAGATGGAGCTGGACGAGGTGCAATCCAACCGGTCGATGCTGACAGCCACGATCAAGGAACAGGTGCGTGCCGTGGTCGATGACTGGGGGATCGAGGTGACCCGCGCCGAGCTTCTGGATGTGAACCTTGATGCCGCCACCCGCGAAGCGATGTTGCAACAGCTGAACGCCGAACGCGCCCGCCGCGCCAATGTGACAGAGGCCGAGGGCAAGAAGCGCGCGGTGGAACTGGCCGCCGATGCCGAGCTGTATTCAGCCGAACAAATCGCCAAGGCCCGCCGCATTCAGGCCGATGCCGAAGCCTATGCCACCGGCGTCGTCGCAAAGGCAATTGCGGAAAACGGGCTTGAGGCCGCGCAATACCAGGTGGCGCTGAAACAGGTCGAGTTGCTGAACAAACTGGGCCAGGGCGCAGGCAATCAGACAATTGTCGTGCCAGCCCAGGCGCTTGAGGCATTTGGCGATGCCTTCAAGATGTTGAAAGGGCGCTGAGCATGGCGGATTTCGCAACCATCTGGTGGGTCTGGCTGGCGGCCGCGCTTTTGCTGGCCATCCTTGAAATTCTGGTGCCCGCCTTTTTGTTCCTTGGCTTCGCCATTGGTGCGGCGCTGGTCGGTTTGGCGATGCTGGGGCCCTTGGCGCTGTTGTCCCCGGCGATGATCCTGCTTGATCTTTGCCGGCCTGTCGCTGGCGGCCTGGCTGATGCTGCGCAAGATCTTTGCCCTGCCCCATGGACAGGTCAAAAGATTTGACCGGGACATCAACGAGTGACGGCAGACTATGAACGTCGGTGGACAGCAGCTCAGGCCGAGATGACCTCTGCCGGCGTTTGGCAATCGAACGCGACGCCGCCCATCATTTTGCTTTTGCGCCGCCTTGGGCTGCGCCCCCGGCCACCCTATTACATCGGGTTTTGGCAACTGGCCCTCGTCTATGGTGCGTTTTTCAGTGTCTTCTGGGGGCTTTTGATGTGGTTCCTTGACTGGTCGGCGCGGGGCATGTCGGTGCCTGCGGCGTTGTTGTCCAGCCTTAAGGCAGGCACGTTGTTCGGTTTGATACTGTCCACCCTGACCCATCGCAGCCGAAAACGCCACGGATTGAGCAATTGGAAAGATCTCTGATTGCCCGATTTGTGGCACCCGATCGTCGCCCAAGCTATGACCACAAGACAATTCTCCCCTGCTCTGGACCCGGGGCGCAGCAATCCCTATATGTTTGCTAAGAAATGACACGAGGCACCCGAAGATGAATGACGCCACCGCGCCGATGGAAGGCGCGCCGCTGATCAAGCCGTCCAGCACCGAACATACGCTGTATGACAGCGTGGTTGAGGCGTGCCGTACGGTCTATGACCCTGAAATCCCCGTGAATATCTATGATCTGGGGTTGGTCTACACGATTGAGATCAGCGACGAGAACAAGGTGAACATCATCATGACCCTGACCGCGCCGGGATGTCCGGTGGCCGGTGAGATGCCCGGATGGCTGATCGATGCGGTCGGCCCGGTGGACGGGGTTCAGGATGTGGATGTGGAAATGACCTGGGATCCGCCCTGGGGCATGGACATGATGAGCGATTAGGCCCGGTTGGAACTGGGATTCATGTAGATCTGTAGAAAGAGGCAAAAATGTTTGGCATTCCCGGCAAACAAGCCGTCACCATGACCCCCGCCGCGATCCGCCAGATCGTGAAGCTGATGGATAAAAAGGGCCACGCGGGCCTGCGCATCGGCGTCAAGAAAGGCGGCTGTGCGGGCATGGAATACACGATGGACTACGTTGATGACGTAGGCGATCATGATGAGGTCGTGGAACAGGACGGCGCGCGGGTGATGATTGCGCCGATGGCGCAAATGTTCCTGTTTGGCACGGAAATCGACTATTCGGTCGAGCTGCTGGAAAGCGGGTTCAAGTTCAACAACCCCAATGTGTCCGACGCCTGTGGCTGTGGTGAATCGATCAAGTTCAAGGACGTCGAGGAGCTGAGCGAGGCCTTTCCCGACGGTGTGCCGAAGCTGAACTAATCTCGGTCATTTGATCGACAACCAATCACAAGAGGCGGTGTCCAATCGGATGCCGCCTTTTTCGTGGTCCGTATGTTTTGCGTCCGGTGTGTTTCCAGACCAAAGTGTCATGCCGACAGTATGCCGTTCGGCCCGGCCGTGGATGAAACCGTTTGCCGCCTATACGCCGGGCAGCTCCATCACCATCTCATGCCAGCTGACCCCGCCATGATCAGAGAGAGAGGGCTTTGTATAGCGAAAGCCCAACTTTTCATACAAGGCCAGGTGATGCTCTTTGCACATCAGGTGAATGGTTTTCTTGTCAGCTTCGATCATGCGGGCCACAAATTCGGACATCAGACGCCGGGACAACCCGCGCCCCTGACAGGCCGGATCAACAACCACCGACATGATCACCACATTGGGCGCGGCAGGATCATGTCCGACCAGCTCTTTTATATCTTCGTCAGACATTTCAACGTCATAGGCGCATCCGCTGTTGATGAAGCCAACAATTTCGCCTTCGATTTCCAGGATCAGAAACCCCAAAGGATACGCTATGATCCGTTGCTGAATTTTCTCAAACGTGGCCGCCTCTTCGCCGTCATAGGCCGATGTCTCGATCTCATAGCAGCGCTGTGCATCCAGTGGCACGGCGTTGCGAAAGACCCAAGCCTCTGTGGTGTTCGCCAATCTGAAAATCCTCCCATTGCGCCGGGATCGCACGCCCCGATCCGGCACCAGACCCAGCCCCCCCCAAAGAAAAAGGCGGCACCCGTAGTGAGCGCCGCCTTCCTCCTCTTTAAACGATCACTCGTTACTTGACCACGATCTCTGGTCCCATGAACATCGTCGGCAGCCATGTGGACAGGATCGGGATGTAGGTCACCATGATCAGGAACACAAACAGCACAGCCAGGAACGGCAGCGACGCCCGCACAACCCGCATCATCGGCATGCCCGCAACACCCGAGGTCACGAAAAGGTTCAGACCAACCGGCGGGGTGATCATGCCGATTTCCATGTTGACCACCATGATGATGCCCAGATGGATCGGGTCGATGCCCAGCTCGATGGCAATCGGGAAGACCAGCGGCGCGACGATCACGATCAGGCCCGAGGGTTCCATGAACTGACCACCGATCAGCAGGATCACGTTGACGATCACCAGGAACATCACCGCACCAAAACCGGCCGCCAGCATCGAGGATGCGATCTGTTGCGGGATCTGCTGATCGGTCAGAACGTGCTTCAGGATCAGCGCGTTGGCGATGATGAACATCAACGTCACCGTCAGCTTGCCAGCCTCGAACAGGGTGTCGCGGGTATCCTTGTGAAAGAACGCGGTCACCAATGCGATGGGTTTCTGCATCAGCGTCAGATTGCGTTCACCATCCGGTTTGGAAAGCGGCCCCATGTCACGATAGACAAATGTCGCGATAAAGAAGGCATAGACCGCCGCAACCGCCGCCGCTTCGGTCGGGGTGAAGATCCCGCCATAGATGCCGCCAAGGATGATGACGATCAGGAACAGACCCCAACCGGCCTCGGAACCGGACCGGAACACTTCGCCCCAGCCTTTCCATTCGCCCTTTGGCAGACCTTTGACGCGGGCAATCGCATAGATCGTCAGCATCAGCATGGTGCCCGCCATCAGACCCGGAATAACCCCGGCCAGGAACATCCGCCCCACCGACACATCGGTGGCCGAAGCATAGACCACCATCACGATGGACGGCGGGATCAGAATGCCCAGCGTACCGGCATTGGCGATGACACCGGCGGCAAAGTCCTTAGTATAGCCAACTTCGCGCATGCCGGCGATGACGATGGAACCGATGGCCACCACGGTTGCAGGCGAAGACCCTGAAAGCGCAGCAAACAACATGCAGGCAAAGACACCCGCAATGGCCAGACCGCCATGGAAGTGGCCAACAAGGGCGATGGAAAACCGGATGATCCGTTTCGCCACGCCGCCGGTCGACATGAAGGACGACGCCAGCACAAAGAACGGGATCGCCAGAAGCGTGTAATGCCCGGCCATCGCCTGAAAAAACGTCTGGGCGATCGAGGCCAGCGACGTGTCACTGAGCACCAGCAAGAAAAAGATCGACGACATGCCCAGCGACACCGCAATCGGCACGCCGATCAGCATCAGGCCGATGACCATGGTAAAGAGGAATACGACTTCCATCCGACTACTCCCCGGAATTCATGTGGCGGACGTCATCCACCGCATCTTCGGCTTCGTGACTGACAATAAGGCTCTCGGCGGTGCCATTGACCAGCCGCACGGTGGCCTGAATGAAACGGAACAACAGCAGCGCCGCACCAAAGGGCAACATCGCATAGGGGATCAAACGCGGGATCTTCTCATATGCTTCGCCTTCGTTCAGCCAGGGTTCCAGGAACTGCAACCAGGACGGCAAAGGAATGTCGTTGACCTCATACCAGGCGCGATAGGACGAGCTGCGCATCTCTTCGAAACCGGTCGGAAACCAGCGCCCGGTTGTCTGCGGCAAATTGGCGAAATTGGCCCAGTAATCCCAAGCCCCTTTCAGCAACAAAAAGGCGTAAATGATACAGACCGCCGCCGCGACCAGCGCGAGCACCTTGCGCACCGGTTTGTCGAACAGGTTGATGACCGCATCAACCCCCAGATGGGCCGTGACCTTGACCGCATAGCTCACGCCAAACAGCACGAGCCAGGCAAACAGGAAGGCCGTCGCCTCAAGCCCCCAGATCAGGCCGGTGTTAAAGCCATAGCGCAAGACCACATTGATGAATGTGATCAGGGTCATGGCCCCAAGGATCAGCGCAATGAATGTTTCTTCAAGCTCATGAACCAAGCGGCCCAGGATGCCCGTGGGTTCGTAATGGGCTGCCATCGCCCGTCCCCTTTTTTGTGGAATTGACGGAGCCTGGCCCAATCCGGCCTTGGCATCCTGAAAGTCACGCGCCGGGCCTTGCATCAAGCCCCGGCTGTGGTTTCTCTATCCGTGCGCGGTGTTTCCGGCCCACAAAACGTAGGCCAGAAACACCATTGCCGGATCAGTTCATCATGTTGATTTCTTGTGCGGCGTCGATGTTTTCCTGGCCGACATCTTCGCGGAACTGTTCCCAAACGGGCTTCATCGCATCGACCCAGGCCTGACGCTGATCGCCATCCAGTTCGCGTACGACACCACCGGCGTCCAGAATGGCCTGTTTGGCCTCGCCGTTCACCTTGGTCGATTCCGCATTCCGGGTCTCTGTGACTTCCATCATGATGGTGGCCAGCTGGTCACGGGTATCGTCCGGCAGGCTTTCCCAGAAATCGGTCGAGGTCACGACCAGATAGTCAAGCACACCGTGGTTGGTTTCGGTGGTGCCGTCCTGAACCTCGAAGAACTTCTGGCCATAGATGTTGGACCAGGTGTTTTCCTGCCCGTCGACAACGCCCTGTTGCAACGCGCCGTAAACTTCCGAAAATGCCATCGGCTGGGGCGAAGCGCCCATCGCCTGCATCTGGGCGACCAGCACGTCAGAGCTTTGCACCCGGAATTTCAAACCTTCGGCATCGGTCGGCAGGATCAGCGGCTTGTTGGCCGACATCTGCTTCATGCCATTGTGCCAGAATGCGAGGCCCAGAAGACCACGGCGCATCATGGATTCCTTCATCGCCTGACCAGTTTCCGAGTTCTGGAACGTGTCGACGGCGGCGATGTCCTTGAACATGAACGGCAGGTCGAAAATGCGGAATTGCTTGGTGAACCGTTCAAATTTCGACAGCGAAGGGGCCGCCATCTGAACGTCGCCTTGCAGCATCGCCTCAAGAACCTGATCGTCGTTGTAAAGTGTCGAGTTCGGGAAAACCTCCATGCAGGCTTTGCCGTTCATCTCGTCATTGACGCGCTGTTCCAGCAGCGAGGCCGCAATGCCCTTTGGGTGTTTGTCGGTGTTGGTCACATGGGCGAATTTGATCACGATTTCGCCGTCGTCACAGGCCGCCATGGCACCGGTGGTTGCGGTCACGGTCAGCGCCATTGCGGTGGCGGCGGTGGTCAGGAATGTTTTCATCAATCTCTCCTCCCGAGAATAATTGTCCGGTTCTTTGCGAACGGCACGTTGCCAATAGACATCCGGTGGCCGCACCGCTCAAGACTTTGTGAAAAGCGTGATGAGAGGCGGTTAATGCATTGAGAAATATATCTTAAATTTCGACCCCCATGGCCCGCACAAACCAGATGTGCGAAAATTCGCACAGGGTTAGCGGCAAACAGTGCGAAAATCCGCACATCTCGGGGCGCGTGGCAAATCCTTTGCATCTGCGGCAGGGTGACCGGATGGATGATCATTCAAACCCGGAACACAGGGCAGAAGCAGACCGATTTGATCGGGTGCTGGCGTTCCTGCAACGCGCCGCCCGCCTCAAGGATACCTTGCGCTCCGGGCGCACCGGCGACGGGGCGCTGGAAAGCGTCGCGGCCCATAGCTGGTCCCTGTGTCTTTTGGCGCTGCTGCTTGAGGACGATATGGACCGGGTCGATATGCTTCGGCTTTTGCGGCTTTGCATTCTGCATGACCTTGGCGAAGCGATTTCAGGCGATGTCCCGGCCATCGACCAAGACCCTGCGGTAGACAAATCCGCCCGCGAACGTGACGATCTTTTGGCCCTGTCAGACGGGCTGCCGGAGGACATCAAGCATCGCATTCTGAAACTGTGGGCGGAATACGACGCCGGCGAAACCGCCGAAGCGCAATGGGCCAAGGGGTTGGACAAGATCGAAACGATGGTTCAGCACGTCACCGGGCGACAGGATGCGGATTTCGATTACCTCTGGAACCTTGGGTATGGTGTGAAATGGACCGGACACCCCCCGTTGCTGAAAACGCTCCGGGCCAAGGTGGATGTGATGACGCGGGCCAAAGCCGCCAATTTCAACGGCGAAAATCCTCGGGCTTGATGCCATAGCGGGTCAGCTTGTCATAGAAGGTTTTGCGCGGCAGTTTCAGTTGTTTCGCGGCCTCTGACGCGCGGCCGTTCTGGCGGCCCAATGCGGCAACCAAAAGCGAGCGTTCGACCTGGGCCATCTGTTCCGCCAGACCAAGATCGGCATTGCGCGCCACCTCTTCCGGCATGCCAAGCACAAATCGCATTGCCGCCGACATCAGGGACCGGGCATTGCCGGGCCAATTCTGTGCCATCAGGGCGGCGGCATGATCATGGCTGATTTCGGGCACAGGAATTCCGGCCTGTTCCGCCGCTTGTTCGACGTAGTGGCGGAACATCACCGGAATGTCTTCGGGACGTTCCGACAGGGCGGGAATGCGCACCGGATGCACGTTCAAACGGTAAAACAGATCGGAATCGATCCGGCCTTCGGCCAGGGCCGTGTCCAATCCGCCCACCGCCCCGGCGATGAACCGCACCTCGCGTTGGCTGTCGAGCAGATCAAGCAGAACAAGCTGGCTGTCGGCGGGCATATCGGCAATGCCATCCAGAAACAGCGCGCCCCCCTTGGCCATGCCAAAGGCGGTGACCAGATCGTCGGGCGTCATGATCCGCGCGGCCCGCTTTTCAAACGGTCCCTTGGCGCGGGGCGAGCAGAGATGGATCACCTCGGCAACCTTGGAAATGCCCGACCCCTGCGGTCCGGTCACCAGCGCCTCGGCCGTGGAATGCGCCACCTGCCGCACCTGGGCGCGCAGGGCCTCGGACCGTTCGGATGCGCCGAACAACAGCCGCGCGGCGGCGTCCCCGGCCTCTAACTGGTTTTTGAACCGGCGATTTTCCAACACCATGGTGCGCATCGAAATCGCCCGCTCCAGCACCTTGAGCAATTCCTCGGTCTGGCAAGGCTTTTCGAGAAAGGCAAAGGCCCCGGCCCCCAGCGCACGCACCGCCATGGGCACATCCCCCTCGCCGGTCAGCAGGATCACTGGCAGCTCTGCATCGACCTCTTGTGCGAAATCAAGCAGGTGAAACCCGTCCCGCCCCGGCATGCGGATGTCAGACAGGATGACACCGGGAAAATCCGCACGGATGTGATCCTTGGCGACGACAAACGACGCCGCCGGCACCGCAGAAAACCCCGCAAGGTCCAGCGATTGGCACAGCGCGTCACGCAACCCGGCATCATCATCGACCAACAAAACCTGTTTCATGCCGCTTCGCCCCCTGCCCCCGCATCTGTTTCGCGCCACCGCTCCAGCTCGACGGTGAACACCGCGCCGCCGCCGGGCGCATTGGCGCCACGGATCGTGCCGCCGAAGCTTTGCACCAACCCATAAGAGATCGACAGCCCCAGCCCCATGCCATCCGGGCCGCCAACCTGTTTTGTCGAATAAAACGGATCGAACATCCGATCTGGATCTGCGATGCCGGGGCCGCTGTCGGCCATTGTCACGCGCGGGCGGTCGCCATCGGTCAGGGTGATGGTCAGATTGCGGGTCTCGCTCCGCTCCATCGCGTCAACGGCGTTGGACACGAGGTTGAGGAACACCTGCCCCAACCGCACCTCGCCGCCCCAGACCCAGATCGGCACCGACGGACGCTGCCAGTGCAGGGTCACATTGCCATGATGCAATCGGGTTTCCGCCAGTTCGACCGCGCTGTCGATCACCGCCACGATGTCGACCCGGCCCATCGGCTCGCTTTCATTGCGGGCAAAGGCGCGCAGGTTCTTGATGATACGCGCCATGCGCCGGGCCATGGCGGCAATCCGGCCAAGGTTGTCGCGGGCGGTTTCCGGCCGGTCCCGATCCAGAAAGGCCTGGGCGTTTTCGGCATATTGCTGGATTGCCATCAACGGCTGGTTCAACTCATGACTGATGCCGGCGGACATCTGGCCCAATGCCGACAATTTACCCGCCTGCACCAGATCCGCCTGGGCGCGTTTCAGGGCGGCCTCGGCCTCTTCGCGTTCGCGCACCTCATGGCGCAGGGCGGTATTGGTATCCGAAAGCTCACGGGTGCGGCTGGCAACCCGCAATTCCAGCCGCCGATTGGCCAGCGCCAGCGCGCGCCGCCGTGCGCCCGCCAGAAACAGCAAGGCGCCAAAGGTCGCCAACAACGCCGCCACCGCCGCCGATTGCCAAAGCGCCAGCCGCAGTGCCGGGCCCGTGTCAATCAACGCCTCGGCGCGCAAATCAATCAACGGCAGGTCCTGCGTCAGATGCAGCGCGCGACGCGGCACATAGGGCGACCAATCCACCTGCCAGATGTCATGCCCGCCCAAACGCCGCGCGCCAGGGGCCTTGCCCCCCGGGGCGGACGGCCCGATATCGCCTGCCCGTCGCTGCCACAACAGCACCTCGGAGCGGTTGGATATGAACACCAGCCCGTCACGGTCCAGAAAATAGATCGTCGGGCGATCGCCGCGCCAGTTTTCCTCCAGCCGGTCAATGTCCACCCCCAACACCAAGGCCCCGCGCACCACGCCATCGGCGGCAAAGGTCGGTGTGGCAAAGAACCAGCTGCGCACGCCATAGACGGTACTGACCACATGGTCCGAGCCCAAAGCCCCCTGCAAGGCCCGCTTGAAATAGCGGCTTTCGGTCAGGTTTTCCGGCACATCCTCGGTCGAGGACGCCAGCACCGCGCCGGTCGCATCGACATAAATCATCGTCAGCGCCGCGGTTTTGTCGGCCACATCCAACAGCAGCGCCTCGGCGCGGGCACGGTCACCGCCGTCATGCAGCGCCGCCAGAACCGGATCAGTCGCGGTCAGCACCGCGACCTCGGCATTATGTTGCAATTGCGCAGTCAGCCGGTCCGCAGCCAACGACAAATCCGCCTCGCCCCGGCGCGCCAATTGGTCCAACCCCTGGCGGAATCCGGTCTGCCAAACGGCGGCGCTGACCATGACAATCACCACAACATACAACACCGCAAGAGCGCGTGGGGAAGAGAACTTGGCTTTCATCCCGCCAGCTTAGCGCCAGCCGCCGCGCAAAGGAATGCCGGTCGGCACCTTTGTCGGCAATGCCGCACGATGCTGTCGGCAATGTCGCACAGTGCTGCTAGCAAAATCGCACGGCGCCCCACCGGGCACCCATCGCATGTGACGGCAAAAAGCGGACGCAGGCCAATCACCCTATCCAATCACCCCATGCTCCGGCGAGCACCAAAAAAGATACCCGCCGCGCCCTGCCCTGATCCGGCTGGCACGGCGACGGCGGATCACGCCCCTTGCGCCAACTCGGCGCATTATGCATTCTTTTTCGACGGAGGGCCCCACTACGGTACTACTTTGCAGGTGCGGCATTTTAGATGGTTCGAATGAAGTTGGTGGATTTTCCCCAAGTTTAGCGCTAACAGTCCTTAAAACCAATGCTGTGAGCAGGTAATATGAA
Organism: Phaeobacter sp. J2-8; assembly: GCF_022867865.1. Taxonomy (GTDB): domain Bacteria; phylum Pseudomonadota; class Alphaproteobacteria; order Rhodobacterales; family Rhodobacteraceae; genus Marinovum. The sequence continues at coordinate 464,543 of NZ_JALIEC010000002.1, forward strand.
AAACGAATTCTCCACCACATCAGTTATTCTTTGGGCAAGGATGCGGCCCATTCGTCGGTTTATGATTGGCGTATCGCGCTGTCATTGGCGCTGCGGGATCGCATGGTCGATCACTGGGTGCGCAGCACGCGCGAAACCTATGAAACCGGCGCGAAGCGGGTCTATTACCTGTCGCTGGAATTCCTGATGGGCCGTCTGGTCGAAGACATGGCCGCCAATCTGGGGCTGGACAAGGAAGCGCGCAGCGCGATCGAGGAACTGGGTCAGGACTATGATGTCATTGTGCATGACGAACCTGACGCGGCGCTGGGAAATGGCGGGCTGGGCCGGTTGGCCGCCTGTTTCATGGATTCCCTCGCAACCCTTGGCATCCCCGCCTATGGCTATGGCATCCGCTACGAACATGGCCTGTTTGAACAGAAGTTTTCTGACGGCAAACAGGTAGAGACCGCCGAAACCTGGCTGTCACAGCGGCATGCCTGGGAATTCGAACGCCCCGAAGTGCGGCACAAAATCCGGTTTGGCGGCCACGTGGATCACCACGAGGGCAAGGCCATCTGGCATGCGTCGGAAAGCGTCTTTGCCACCGCCTATGATACGCCGGTCATTGGCTGGAAGGGCACATGGGGCAACACGCTGCGGCTTTGGGCGGCCAAGGCTGCGGGGGCCTTTGACCTCGAAAGTTTCAACCGTGGTGATTACCTTGCCGCCGGGCGGTCCGAGGCGCTGGCGCGCACGATTTCGCGCGTGCTGTACCCCGACGACACCACCGATGCGGGCAAGCAGCTGCGGCTGAAACAGGAATATTTCTTCACCGCCGCTTCGCTGATGGATCTGATCCGCCGGTTCCTGACCGACCATGACGACATCACCGCCCTGCCCGATCACGTGGCGATCCAGTTGAACGACACCCACCCCGCCATTGCCGGTCCCGAACTGGTGCGCATTCTGGTGGATGATCACGGGCTGGAGATGGACAAAGCCATCGAACTGGCGCGCAGCTGCCTCAGCTATACCAACCACACGCTATTGCCCGAAGCGTTGGAAAAATGGCACGAGGGGCTCATGGCCTATGTGCTGCCGCGGCATCTGGAAATCATCCGCGCCATCGACAACAACCATCAGGCCCACCACCCCGGCAGCCCGCGCATCATCAATCATGACCATGTGCATATGGGCGAACTGGCCTTCATCATGGCGCATAAGGTCAATGGTGTGTCGGCGCTGCACAGCGAATTGGTCAAGGAAACCGTGTTTGCCGATCTGCACAAGATCCACCCGACACGGATTATCAACCAGACCAACGGCATCACGCCGCGCCGCTGGCTTTATACCAGCAATGCGCCGCTCAGCGATCTGATCACGCGTGAGATCGGCAGCGATTGGGTCGCCGATCTGGAGCAGTTGCAAAAGCTGAATGCCAAGGCCGAGGACACCGCATTCCTTGCCGATTTCCGTGCGGCCAAACGCGTCAACAAGGTCAAACTTGCCAAGTGGATCGCCGAAACCTGTGGTGTTCAGGTCGACCCGGACGCAATGTTCGATGTGCAGATCAAGCGCATCCACGAATACAAACGCCAGTTGATGAACATTCTGGAAACCATCGCGCTGTGGAATGACATCCGGGACAATCCCGGTGGCGATTGGACCCCGCGCGTCAAGATTTTTGGCGGCAAGGCAGCACCCGGCTATCACGTGGCCAAGCAGATCATCCATCTGATCAATGACGTGGCCGCCCGGATCAACAATGACCCGGTGACCAAGGATCTGCTGAAGGTGGTCTATCCATCGAACTACAATGTCACCATGGCGGAAATGCTGATCCCGGCGTCGGATCTGTCGGAACAGATCTCGACCGCGGGCAAGGAGGCATCGGGCACCGGCAACATGAAATTCGCCCTGAACGGTGCGCTGACCATCGGCACGCTGGACGGCGCGAATGTGGAAATCCGCGAACATGTCGGGGCAGAGAACTTCTTCTTGTTCGGTCTGACCACCGCCGAAGTCCAGGAACGGCGCAGCCATCCCGGCTTTGCCCGCAATGCGATCGAGGCCAGCCCGCGTCTTGGGCGTGTTCTGGGCCAGATCGTTGACGGTGTGTTTTCGCCGGACGAAGCCTCGCGATACCATGAATTGGTCGGCAATCTTTACGACCACGACTATTTCCTCGTGACCTGCGATTTCGACAGTTACTTTGACACGCAACGCGATGTCGACCAAGCTTATCGCAATCAGGTCAATTGGTCCTCCATGGCGCTTCGCAATACGGCCAGCATGGGCTGGTTCTCCTCCGACCGTACGATCCGTGGTTACGCGCGCGACATTTGGCACGCGGGCCCGGCAGGCACCGACAATCTGGAGAAAAGTGGATGACAACAGCCCCCCTGATACACCCGGACGAGGCCGCCAGCCTGGCCAATGGCGCGCATGGCAATCCATTTGCCGTGCTGGGTTTGCACGCGTTTGACGGCAACCTTGTGATCCGCGCCTTTCGGCCAGAGGCCGACAGTGTCGAGGTTCTGGACGCCAAGACCGGCAAGAAGATTGTCGATCTCGAACCGGCTGAAGGGGGGGATGGTGTATTTTGTGCAATCGTGCCGCGTCGCAAGACGCGGTTCGACTATCAGCTTCGCATGACACGCGGCGGCGTGATCTGGGAAGAGGTCGATGCCTATGCGCTTGGCCCGGTGATGGGCGAGATTGACGAATATCTGTTGGGCGAAGGCACCCACGGCCATCTGTGGCGTGCCCTGGGCGCGCATGTCATGACCCACGAAAATGTGTCCGGCACGCATTTCGCGGTCTGGGCACCAAATGCGAAACGCGTTTCCGTTGTCGGGGATTTCAACGGCTGGGATGGGCGGCGCCATGTGATGCGGCGGCGTGGGGCCACGGGCGTTTGCGAAATCTTTCTGCCCGGTATCTGCGATGGCGCGTCTTATAAATATGAAATTCAGGATGCCGGCGGCAACCTGATCCCGCTCAAGGCCGATCCGGTTGGATTCGGCGCAGAGCTGCCACCCCGCACCGCATCCGTGGTGCGCGACCTGACCGGCTATGACTGGCAGGACGCCAAATGGCTGAAGACCCGCGGCGGCGAACATCGCATCGACCGGCCGATTTCGGTCTACGAGGTCCATCTGGAAAGCTGGCGGCGCGTCCCCGAAGATGAAAACCGGTCGCTGACCTATCGTGAAATGGCTGACCAGCTGGTGGATTATGTCGTCGATATGGGCTTCACCCATGTCGAGACCACACCGATCAGCGAATATCCCTTTGGCGGCTCCTGGGGCTATCAGCCGGTGGGTCTTTTTGCGCCGACATCGCGGTTCGGCACGCCGGACGATTTCCGCTACTTTGTCGATGCCTGCCATCAGGCGGGACTGGGCGTCATCATCGACTGGGTGCCCGGGCACTTCCCGACCGACAGCCATGGGCTGGGTCAGTTTGACGGCACGGCGCTTTATGAACATGCCGACCCGAAAGAGGGTTATCACCCGGACTGGAACACGCTGGTTTACAACTATGGCCGGTCCGAGGTCGCCAATTACCTGATTGCCAACGCGAAATTCTGGGTTCAGGAATTTCACATCGACGGGCTGCGCGTCGATGCGGTGGCGTCGATGCTCTATCGTGACTATTCCCGCAAAGAGGGCGAATGGGTACCCAATATCCACGGCGGGCGCGAGAACCTGGAAGCGATCAGTTTCATGCAGCGCATGAACGAAGCCGTCTATGCCGACCAACCCGACATCATGACCATTGCCGAGGAATCCACCGCCTTTCCCGGTGTCAGCGCGCCGACCGACAGCGGCGGCCTGGGGTTCGGGTTCAAATGGAACATGGGCTGGATGAACGACACCCTGAGCTACATGGCCGAAGATCCGGTGAACCGGAAATACCACCACGACAAGATGACCTTTGGCCTGCATTACGCCTTTAGCGAAAACTTTGTCCTGCCGATCAGCCATGACGAGGTCGTGCATGGCAAAGGGTCGATGCTGCGCAAAATGCCGGGTGACGATTGGCAGCGGTTTGCCAATCTTCGGGCCTATTACGGCTTCATGTGGGGACACCCGGGCAAGAAGCTGTTGTTCATGGGCTGTGAATTTGCCCAGCACGAGGAATGGAATAATGAATCCAGCCTCGATTGGCATTTGCTGGAATATGGGCCGCACAAGGGCATGCAATCGCTGGTGCGCGATCTGAACGCGCTGTACCGCGCCACGCCAGCGCTGCATGAATTGGACAGCAAACCCGAAGGGTTCCGCTGGATCGACGGTGGCAATGCCGAGGATTCGATCTTTGCCTGGCTGCGTCTGGGCAAGGACGGCAGCGATCCGGTGCTGGTGGTGTCGAATTTCACGCCGGTGACACGCAGCGGATACCGGATTGGCGTGCCGAACGCGGGCGTCTGGCAGGAACTGCTGAACTCCGATGCGGACAGCTATGGCGGCAGCAATCAAATCAATGCCGGTGACCTGTCGACAGATCCGCAAGGCGCGCATGGATGTGAGCAGTCGCTGAACCTGACGATTCCGCCGCTGGCGACCATGTTCCTAAAATTAAAAACGGCCTGAGCCGCGATATTTTGTTCCAAGGGGGGGACCCGATGACAGAACCGAGACATATTCTTGCACAACAGACCATGGCCTATGTGCTGGCCGGGGGGCGCGGCAGTCGGTTGAAAGAAATGACTGATATCCGGGCGAAACCGGCGGTCTATTTCGGCGGCAAGACACGGATTATCGACTTTGCCCTGTCCAATGCGGTGAATTCCGGCATGCGCCGGATCGGGGTGGCGACGCAATACAAGGCCCACAGCCTGATCCGCCACCTGCAACGCGGCTGGAGCTTTTTCGCGCCGAGCGCAACGAAAGCCTGGATATTTTGCCGGCCTCGCAACAGATCAACGAAGACAATTGGTACAAGGGCACGGCCGATGCCGTGACCCAGAACATCTCGGTTCTGCGCGGCTATGCCCCGAAATACATCCTCATTCTGGCGGGCGACCATATCTACAAACAAGACTATTCCTTCATGGTCGAACAGCATGTGAAATCCGGCGCCAAGGTCACGGTCGGCTGTATCGAAGTGCCGCGCGAAGAGGCCAAGGCCTTTGGCGTGATGGACGTGGATGAGACCGACAAGATCCTGGAATTCGTCGAAAAACCCGCCGATCCCCCCGCAATGCCCGGCGACGAGAGCCGCTCACTGGCCAGCATGGGGATCTATGTGTTCGAAGCAGATTATCTGTACGACCTGTTGGAAAAAGACGCACAGAACCCGGACTCGACCAATGATTTTGGCCATGACATCATCCCCGGCATCGTCGCCGAGGGCGGGGCCTATGCCCATCCCTTTGGCCGCTCTTGCGTGCAATCCGGGCTGGAGGACAAACCCTATTGGCGTGATGTCGGTACGATTGACGCCTATTGGCAGGCCAATATCGACCTGACCGATTTCAAACCGGAACTGGATATCTATGCCAGCGAATGGCCGATCTGGACCTATTCCGAATTGGTGCCACCAGCGAAATTCATCCACAACGAAGAAGGCCGCCGCGGTCAGGCGGTGTCGTCGATGGTGGCGGGCGGATGCATCATTTCCGGTTCGTCGCTTTACCGCTGTTTGATGTTTACCGGCGTGCGCACCCATTCCTATTCCCAGCTCGAGGGCGTTGTTGCCCTGCCTTATTGCGAGGTCGGTCGGCGCGCACATCTGAAAAATGTCATCATTGACCGCGGGGTGAAAATTCCCGAGGGGCTGATCGTGGGCGAAGATGCGGCGTTGGACGCCAAAAGATTCCGCCGCTCCGAAGGGGGTGTTTGCCTGATCACCCAGGACATGATCGACGCATTGGATAGCTGACATGAATGTGCTGATGGTCACCTCGGAATGCGCGCCGTTCATCAAGACCGGTGGGCTGGCGGATGTGGCGGGCGCCCTGCCCGGCGCATTGAAACCCCTGGGCATTGAATGCCGCACCATGCTGCCGGCCTATCCGGCGCTGATGCCGTATCTGGCCAAAGGCACCGAGGTCGCCACATTTGGCGACCTCCCCGGTGGGGCCGGTCGATTGGTCCAGGTGGAGGCTGAGGGCATCACCCTTCTGCTGCTGGACGCACCACAGTTGTTCGATCGTCCCGGCGGCCCCTATGCCGACCCAACCGGCCAGGACTGGAACGACAATCACCGCCGCTTTGCCTCGCTTGCGCAGGCGGCGGCGCGGATCTGTTTTGATGGTTTGGCCGATTGGAAACCTGACATCCTGCATGCACATGACTGGCAGGCGGGTCTCGCCCCGGTCTATCTGAAACAACCGGGCGTGCCGGTGCCGAAATCCATCATGACTATCCACAACATCGCCTTTCAGGGGCGGGTTGCGCCGTTTGAGGGCCAGGAGCTGGGCCTGCGCTGGGATTGGTTCACCCCCGATGGCATGGAATTTCATGGCGATCTGTCGTTTTTGAAATCCGGGCTGGTTTACGCCGACCGCATCACCACGGTCAGCCCGACCTATGCCCGCGAAATCCTGACGCCAGAGTTCGGCATGGGGCTGGAGGGCGTGTTGCAGGCCCGGTCCGGCGCGCTGTCCGGGATTCTGAACGGGATCGACACCGACATCTGGAACCCGAACACCGACAGCGCATTGCCCCGGACCTATGATGGCCGTTCGATCACGCGCAAGGCGGAAAACCGCGCCGCGATTTGCGCCCGGCTGGGGCTGGACGTCGATCATGACGGCCCGCTGTTCTGTGTCATCAGCCGATTGACCGAACAAAAGGGGCTGGATGCCCTGGCCGAGGCGCTGCCGCATCTGGTGGCGGGCGGCGGTCAGCTGGCCTTGCTTGGCTCTGGTGCGCCGGATCTGGAAAAAGCCTATCTTGATGCGGCCAAGGCCTTTCCGGGCAAGGTTGGCGTGCATATCGGATACGACGAAGGGTTTTCGCACCTGCTACAAGGTGGCAGCGATGCGATCCTGATCCCGTCGCGATTTGAACCCTGTGGCCTGACCCAGCTTTATGGGCTGCGGTATGGCACGGTGCCGGTTGTCGCGCGCACCGGCGGGCTGGCCGATACGGTGATTGACGCCAATGTCGCCGCCCTGCGCGCCGGGGCCGCCACCGGATTTCAATTCGATGATGTCACCCGCTTGGGCGTGACGGATGTTCTGGACCGGGTGTTCCGGGCATATGCCAATGACACCGACTGGAAATCATTGCAAAAGGCCGCCATGAAACAGGCGGTGGGCTGGGATATCTCGGCTCAGGCCTATGCCGATATGTACAAAGAGGTTCTTGCTGAATGACCACAAACACGCCGATCACGGCAGAGATCCGGTCGGGGCGCCCGCATAAACTGGGGGCGCATTTCGACGGCGAAGGCACCAATTTCGCGGTGTTTTCGGAAAATGCCGCACGCGTGACCCTGTGTCTGTTTTCCCCGGATGGAAAACGCGAAGAATTCCGACTTGATCTGCCAGAGCGGACCGGTGCGGTCTGGCATGGCTATGTGCCCGGCGTGCGCCCCGGCGCGCTTTATGGCTATCGTGTGGATGGGCAATTCGCCCCCGAACGCGGCCATCGCTTCAATTCCAACAAGCTGCTGCTTGATCCCTATACCCGTGAAATCGCCGGGCAATTCACCAACCACGCCGCGACCTATGGCTATGACCCAGAGGCCGCCAATGGCGATCTGCATTTCTCGACCGAGGACAGCGCGCCACATGTGCCGAAATCGGTGGTGTCAGACCCGAATGATTTCCCGTTGGATGCCCGCACATTGTCGCAAGGTCACGACGGCGGCCTGATCTATGAGGCCCATGTCAAAGGCGCCACCAAGCGACATCCCGGCGTGCCCGAAGACCTGCGTGGCACCTATGACGGGTTTGCCTCTGATGCGATGCTCGACCATCTGACCCGGCTGGGTGTGGATGCGGTGGAAATCCTGCCGGTGCAGGCGTTGAAATCCGAACCGATGCTGGGCGCGAAATCGCTGACCAATTACTGGGGGTACAATACCATCGGCTTCTTTGCGCCGGAGCCGCGTTATTTCGGCCCGGCGGGTGTGCGCGGCTTTCGCGCCATGGTCGAACGCTTTCATGCTGCCGGGATCGAGGTGATCCTGGATGTGGTCTACAACCACTCGGCCGAAGGCGATCATATGGGCCAAACCCTGAGCTTTCGGGGCCTCGACAATGCGGCCTATTACCGGCTTCTGGATGGACAGCCACGGTATTACGTGAATGACACCGGCTGCGGCAATACATTGAATGCCGGCCATCCGTTTGTCTTGCGCATGATCATGGACAGTTTGCGGTTCTGGGTCCAGGCGATGGGCATCGACGGTTTCCGCTTTGATCTGGCCACCACATTGTGTCGCGGGCGGCATGGGTTTGACTTTGGCGGCCCGTTCCTGACCACCTTGCGGCAGGATCCGGTGCTTTCGGCGATCAAGATGATTGCCGAACCCTGGGACATTGGTCCCGGCGGCTATCAACTCGGTCAATTTCCACCGCTCTTTGCGGAATGGAACGACCGGTATCGCGACACCGTGCGGCGGTTCTGGCGCGGGGATGGCCATAGTGCGCAGGATCTGGGGTCGGCGCTTCTTGGCTCGGCGGATCAATTTGACCGCCGTGGGCGGCGCGCCTGGGCCTCGGTGAATTTCGCTGCGGCGCACGACGGGTTCACCCTGGCGGACAGCACCGCCTATGTTGAACGCCACAACGAGGCCAACGGCGAACACAACCACGATGGCCACCACAGCAACTACAGCGACAATTTCGGCGTCGAGGGCGAGACCAGCGATCCGATCATCCTTGCCGGGCGCAAACGGCGGGCGCGCAACGTGCTGGCCACGGTCCTGCTCTCGCAGGGTACGCCGATGATCTTGGCCGGTGACGAAGGCGGCCACAGCCAGAACGGCAACAACAATGCCTATTGCCAGGACAATGACACCACCTGGATCGACTGGGACAAACTGGACCCTGACCAGATCGAATTCACCGCCGCGCTGTCGAAATTCCGCAAGGATCACATGACCTTGCGCCAGCATTCTTTCCTGCATGGCGCGGTCCGCAGCGAAGGCGGTGGGCGCGATGTCGAATGGCGGGCCTTTGATGGGTCGGCGCTGAACTGGCGCGATCCGGGCCTGTCCAGCCTTGGTCTTGTCCTGCGGGGCTGCGCCGAGGATACGGCTGGCAATGCCTCGCGCGATACGGTTCTTCTGGCCTTCAACCGCGAAAACCGGACCGATGTGCTTGTCCTGCCTGATCCCGGCGACGGCCATTGGGTGCGCGAGATCGACACCTCTCAGGCGGCGCAATCCGCTGTGGTCATGCCGGTGCGCCGCACCCGTGTTGCGGCACAATCGGTGGCCGCCTTTGTTCTGCGCGAAGGGGCGCCCGAATGAATTCAGACGACGCGCTGCGCCAGCTTGCCCAGGCAAGTGGCGTTCATCTTGAGTTTCATGACCTGTCCGGCCAGCGCCAGGAAACGCCACCGCCCACCCTGCGGGCGCTGTTGGCGGCGCTTGGGGTCGAGGCGGAAAATGACGCGGCGGTCACCGCGGCGCTGGCGGCCCTGCAAGCCGAACAGAATGATCGCCATTTGCCAGAGGAAATGATCCTCCCCGCAGGCGAGGCGGTATCGCTTCCGATTGCTGGCGCCTGCGATTGGTCCTTGCTGGACGAGGACGATCAGGAGTTGCACAGCGGCCATGCCACCACAGCGCTGGCCTTGCCGGCACTGCGTGTGGGGTATTATGCCCTGCATCTCTCTGGCCCGGATTGGCGTGAAGACAGTTTTCTTTTGGCCCGGCCCAAACATGCGCCGAAACTGGCCAATGCCACCGGGTTTGACCGCAGCTGGGGCGTGACCGCCGCGCTCTATGGTCTGCGATCTGACCGCAATGGCGGCTTGGGCAATTATGACGATCTGGCCACCACCGCCCGCGCCCTTGCCCATCACGGGGCGCAATTCCTTGGGGTCAATCCGCTGCATGCGCTCGGCTGGGCCTCGCAAGAGGTGATAAGCCCCTATTCCCCCACCCATCGCGGCTTTTTCAATACCGATCATATTGCAGTGGATGGCCTTGGCCCCTGCCCCGATGATGCGCTGATCGACTATGGCGCGTTCCGCCAGCAGCAGCGCCCGAAGCTGGAGGCGGAGTTTGCCGCCATGGCCCCATCGGCGGCGTTCACCGCGTTTTGCCGCCAAGGCGGGCCCGCGCTGGAGGCTTTCGCCTGTTACGAGGCGATCAGCGAAACATATGGCGGTGACAGCGCCCGCTGGCCCGAAGAATTGCAATCGCCCGGACCGGCCGCTGTCAAAGCCGCCGGTCGCCGTGCCGATTTTCATCGCTGGCTGCAATGGCGGGCGGAAACCGGGATCGACGCCGCCCAAACCGCAAGCCGCGACGCGGGCATGTCGCTGGGGCTATACCTTGATCTGGCGGTTGGCGCGCGTCCCGGCGGTGCCGAGGCCTGGATGCATGGTGATACAATCGCGCGCGGCGTGTCGATCGGGGCACCGCCCGATCAGCTTAGCCCCGAAGGGCAATCCTGGGCGCTGGTCGCCCATGCGCCCGGGCGTCTGGCCACGGCACGCTATGCGCCGATGCGCGCCATGCTGCGCAAGTTGATGCGCAAATGCGGGCTGATCCGGATTGATCATGCGCTGGGCCTGATGCGCAGCTATTGGTTGCCGGATGACGGCAGCCCCGGCGCCTATATTACCCAGCCGTTTGACTCGCTTCTGGCCGTTATCGCCATCGAAGCGCATCTGGCAAATTGCGTCGTTGTGGGCGAGGATCTGGGTCTTGTCCCGGCCGGGTTCCGCGAAAAGATGAATGCCTCTGGTCTATATTCCTATGCGGTCTGGCAGTATGAGACCTATGACGATGGCTGGCTGCGCGATCCCGGCGATCTGCGGCCCTATGCGCTGGCGTGTTTTTCCACCCATGACACCCCGACACTCAGCGGGTTCTGGCATGGCACGGATATTTCCCTGTGGGAGCAGATGGGCTGGATCGGCGGCGAAACCGTTGGCCACCGCCACGGCACCCGCGCCCACCAACGCGAAAGCCTGCGCCGCCATTGCGGCATTGCCCATGATGCCGGCCCGGCGGATGTGGCGGATGCCATCCACGGCACGCTGTCCCGGTCCCCCGCCGCCATGAGCGCAGTGCAGCTTGACGATATTCTTGGGGTTACGGATGCGCCAAACCTGCCGGGGACGGTGGATGAACATCCAAACTGGCGTCGCCGTACACCAATGGATGTCGCTGATTTCAAAAGCTCTTCCGAATTTGAGCGCATTGGCGTAACCATGCGCGCGGGCGACCGTCAGCCCGCAGTTTCAACATCCGATCAATTGCCAAATCAGCCTCAAATTTCCCCAGACAAAGGACCGTCACATGTCCCGCACAACCCACGCCTGCACAGCCTTTGAGGGCCAGAAGCCCGGCACATCCGGCCTGCGCAAGAAAACCCGCGTGTTCATGCAGCCCAATTATCTGGAATGCTTTGTTCAGGCGATTTTCAACGCCATCGGCGGCGCATCCGGCAAGACATTTGTTGTGGGCGGTGATGGTCGGTATTTCAACGCCGAGGCCATTCAGACCATCCTGCGCATGGCTGCTGCCAATGGTGCCGCGCGGGCGATTGTTGGCCAAAACGGGCTGTTGTCGACCCCGGCTGCGTCACATCTGATCCGCAAACGGGGCACCGACGGCGGGCTTATCCTGTCGGCCAGCCATAACCCCGGCGGCATCGACGAAGATTTCGGGCTGAAATTCAATATCTCGAACGGTGGTCCTGCCCCGGAAAAAGTCACCGCAGCGATGTTCGAAGAAACCAAGACAATGTCAGAGTATCACACGCTGGATACCGCCGACATCGACCTTGGGTCCATCGGCGAGACCACAGTCGGCGACATGGCGGTCGAGATTGTCGATCCGGTGACGGATTACGCCGCGCTGATGGGCGAGCTCTTTGATTTCGACGCGATCCGCGCGCTGTTTGCCGGTGGTTTCACCCTGAAATTCGACGCGATGCATGCGGTGACTGGACCCTATGCAACCGCAATCCTCGAAGACACATTGGGCGCGCCCAAGGGATCGGTGATCAATGCGGTGCCGCAGGTGGATTTCGGCAAGGGCCACCCCGACCCCAACCCGATCTGGGCCAAGCCGCTGGTCGATCTGGTGATGTCCGACGCGGGCCCCGATTTTGCCGCCGCATCCGATGGCGACGGCGACCGCAACATGATCCTGGGGCGCGGCATCTATGTGACGCCCTCTGACAGCCTTGCGGTATTGGCCGCCAACGCCCATCTGGCGCCGGGTTATGCCCGTGGTCTGGCCGGGGTCGCGCGGTCGATGCCGACATCGCAGGCCTGTGACCGGGTGGCGGAAAAGCTGGGGATCGAATGCTTTGAGACCCCGACAGGCTGGAAATTCTTTGGCAACCTGCTGGACGCGGGCCGCGCGACGCTGTGTGGCGAGGAAAGTGCCGGCACCGGGTCGGACCATGTGCGCGAAAAAGACGGGCTTTGGGCCGTGCTGCTCTGGCTGAACGTGCTGGCGGCGCGCAAGGTTTCGGTGGCCGACATCCTGATGGATCACTGGCAGACCTATGGCCGCAACTATTATTCCCGCCACGACTATGAGGCGGTGGATTCCGACAAGGCCAACGGCCTGATGGCCGATCTTGAGGCGAAATTGGCTGATTTGCCGGGAACCGCGCTGAATGGTTTGACCATCTCTGCCGCCGATCAATTCGCCTATCACGATCCGGTTGACGGCTCTGTCAGCAAGAATCAGGGCATTCGCATCCTGTTCGAAGGTGGCAGTCGCGGTGTGATCCGCCTGTCCGGCACCGGCACCGAAGGCGCGACAATCCGGGTTTATCTGGAACGGTACATGCCTGCCGATGGCGATCTGGAAATCGAAACGCAAGCCGCGCTCAAGGTTATTGCCGATGCCATTGGCGAAGTCAGCGAATTGCAGGCCCGCACCGGACGCGACGCGCCCGATGTCATGACCTGAGGCGGCTAGCGCGGCGGCACTGACGTGCTGGCGCGCACCACCAATTCAACATCGACAAGCTCCGGTGAGACATCGCCGGAGCTTTCTGCTTTTTCCAGCCGTTTCAATAAGTTTCCCGCCGCTCTTGACCCTATCTCACGTCTATGTTGACGGATCGTCGTCAGCGCAGGCACATAAAACTCCGACATTTGAATATCGTCGAAACCGACCACCGATATGTCATTTGGCACCGACAGCCCGCCGCTGGTGAGTCCGGCGATCATGCCAAAGGCCACCATATCGGACGCGCAAAAAACTGCCGTGGGACGGTTGCTCATGGACAGGATGCTTTCCGCAGCACGATGACCTGAATGCAACGAGAAATCGCCGCGGATCACCCATTCATCCCGCACCGCCAATCCAAGTTCTTCGCGCTCGACCATCATGCCTTGGCGGCGCATGCGCGTCAGCATGTTGCCCTTGGGTCCGGTCACATGTGCAATATCCCGGTGGCCAAGGTCATAAAGGTGCCGCACCGCCAGACGCGCGCCCTTCTCATTGTCGCTGCGCACCGAAGGATAAGGCGCGCCTTGCACCCATTCACAGGCAAAAACGATCCTGTCCTCGACACCCTCCCGTGCAAAAAGCGCAAGATCGCTTTTGGTCAGGTTGCCATCAAGTGAGATCATGCCGTCAATCCGGCTGTCGCGGAAATAATCCACCAAAACCTTTTCACGGCCTTCTTCGTCCCAGGTATCCGCGATCAGAACCGAGTAATCTGTCCCCGAAAAACCCGCGCTGATCCCGGCAAGGATTTGCGAAAAGAACGGGTTTCCCAGATTGGGCACCAATACCAAAACCGCCCCCGCCCGCTGTTTTCGCAGATTCTGCGCCGCGCGATTGACCCGGTAGCCCGTCGTGCGGACCGCCTCAAACACGGCCTTGCGGGTGGTTTCCGTCACCAGGTCCGGATTGGACAAAGCTCGGCTGACGGTGGCGGTGGATACCCCCGCCGCCTCCGCTACATCCTGAATTCTGGCCGCTTTGTTCATTTGCTCCTGACCGCCGTTTGATGTGCCCTTATGCAACGGGTTGACACGAATCTCTCTGCGTCCAATGGTACATGTAATCGTTTACAAACGTCCAGAAATACGATTACCTGTAAATGTAAACGATTTCAAAGCCAAAAGATTCGCGACAACAGCGACTTTTGGCGGAACGACCGGGTTGCGACCAGCGGCCCACAGGGTGGAATATCTGGGAGGATAAAATGAAATCTATTCGTACTGTATTAACGGCGACAACTGCGCTTTGCGCCGCCGGGTCGGTCTATGCTGCTGATCTGGAAGTGACCCATTGGTGGACCTCGGGTGGCGAGGCCGCGGCGGTTGCGGAATTCGCCCGTGAATTCGAAGCACAGACCGACAACACATGGGTCGACGGCGCAATTGCCGGCGGTGGCGGCACCGCGCGCCCGGTCATGGTCAGCCGGATCATTGGTGGCGATCCCATGGGCGCCTTTCAGTTCAACCATGGTCGGCAGGCCGAAGAATTGATCGAGGCCGGACTGCTGCGCGACATGACCCATGTGGCCGAAGCCGAAGGGTGGAAGGACATCGTCAACCCGCCGTCGCTGCTGGACGCCTGTACCGTAGACGGCAAAATCTATTGCGCGCCAGTCAATATCCATTCGTGGCAATGGCTGTGGCTCTCGAATGCGGCGTTTGAAAAAACCAATCAGGCGGTTCCGACCAATTGGGATGAATTTGTGGCGGCCGCCCCTGCCCTGCGTGAGGCCGGGATCACACCGATGGCACTTGGCGGCCAACCCTGGCAGAGCTCTGGCGCATTCAACGTTTTGATGGCGACGCTGGCGGGGCCGGATGTGCTGCAACAGATCTATGGCGATGGCGACGCGGAAATGGCCGCGGGTGACAAGATGACCCGCGTGTTCCAGGCCGCATCCAACATGCGCGAAATGGTGCAGGGATCGAATGTTCAGGATTGGAACCAGGCGACCAACCTTGTGATCACCGATCAGGCCGGCGGCCAGATCATGGGCGATTGGGCACAGGGTGAATTTGCCGTCGCAGGCGAAGTTGCGGGCACCGATTACACCTGTCTGCCCGGATTGGGCGTGATCGAGGTGATTTCGACCGGCGGCGATGCGTTTTATTTCCCGGAAACCGGCGATGCCGAAACCGAGGCCGCCCAGGATGCGCTGGCCGCAACCCTGCTGAAGCCCAATACCCAGGTGGCCTTCAACCTGAAAAAAGGCTCGCTGCCTGTGCGTTCGGATGTCGATCTTGAGACCGCAAATGATTGTATGAAAAAGGGTCTCGAAATCCTTGGCTCTGGTGCGATCATGCCCGACGTGAACATGCTGAACACCGAAGACACCAACAATCAGCTGAATGACCTGTTTGTGCAATTCTTTCAGGATCCGTCGATCAGCGCCGATGACGCCCAGGCGCGTTTCGTCGATATCGTCGCCAGCAAAGACTAAGCCCCGCTAGGCTTTGGGCCGGATCGCGCGCGTCGCGGTCCGGTCTGTTTTCCGTATTTTCCCATGTGCGAGGCATGTCTTATGGCTGCGACCCGCCCAATCCGGTTGTTCCGGAACATCTCCGCCAAGATCGCTGCGATCCCGATGATCCTCACCGCCATGGTGGTGTTCGTCGGCGGTACAGCCTGGACGGTGACCTATTCTTTTACCTCGTCGAAACTGTTGCCAAAGGCAAAATTCGTCGGTCTCGACCAATATGAACGGCTGTGGAACACGCCACGGTGGCTTGTCTCGCTTGAAAACCTGTTGATCTATGGCATCTGCATGATGGTGCTGAGCCTTGTTCTGGGGTTTGTTCTGGCGGCCTTGCTGGATCAGAAGATCCGGTTCGAAAACACCTTTCGCACCATTCTTCTCTATCCTTTTGCGCTGTCGTTCATCGTGACCGGGCTGGTGTGGCAATGGTTGCTGAACCCGGATTTCGGCATCCAGAGCGTCATCCACCGCATGGGTTGGACCAGTTTCAATTTCGACCCGCTCTACAATGCGGATATCGTGATCTTCGGCGTGTTGATTGCCGGTCTCTGGCAGGGCACCGGATTGGTGATGTGCCTGATGCTGGCCGGATTGCGTGGCATTGATCAGGACATCTGGAAGGCCGCCCGCGTTGACGGCATCCCGTCCTGGAAAACCTATATCTTCATCGTCATTCCGATGATGCGCCCGGTGTTCATCACCACATTGGTGATCATCGCCAGCGGCATCGTGCGGCTTTACGATCTGATCGTGGCACAGACCGGCGGCGGCCCCGGCATCGCATCGGATGTGCCCGCCAAATACGTCTATGATTACATGTTTCAGGGCCAGAACCTGGGCCAGGGTTTTGCCGCGTCAACCATGATGCTGCTGGCGGTTCTGGTGGTGGTGATCCCCTGGGCCTATCTCGAATTCGGAGGCAAGAAACATGTCTGATACTGCCCTGTTGTCATCTGCGCCGCCGGTATCGGGGGATGCCATGACCGGCCCGCGCGGCCCGAAACCCCGCCGCCGCTTTTCGCGCCGCAACATTTTCATCTATGGCACGCTGATCGTCGTGGCGCTGTATTATCTGCTGCCGCTCTATGTGATGATTGTGACCTCGTTGAAGGGCATGCCGGAAATCCGGCTTGGCAATATCTTCGCCCCACCGGTCGAGATCACCTTTGAACCCTGGGTCAAGGCCTGGGCCGAGGCCTGTACCGGGTTGAATTGTGACGGGCTGTCGCGCGGGTTCTGGAACTCGGTGCGGATCACCGTGCCGTCGGTTCTGGCCTCGATCGCGATTGCATCGGTAAACGGCTATGCCCTGGCCAATTGGCGGTTCAAAGGGGCGGATGCGTTTTTCACCATCCTGATCTTTGGCGCCTTCATCCCCTATCAGGTGATGCTTTATCCCATCGTGATCCTGTTGCGGGAAATGGGGCTTTATGGCTCGCTCACCGGGTTGATCATGGTGCATTCGATCTTTGGCATGCCGATCCTGACGCTGTTGTTCCGCAACTACTTCACCTCGTTGCCGGAAGAATTGTTCAAGGCCGCCCGCGTCGACGGTGCCGGGTTCTGGCAGATCTATTTCCAGATCATGCTGCCGATGTCGCTGCCGATCTTTGTCGTCGCAATGATCCTGCAAGTCACTGGAATCTGGAATGATTTCCTGTTTGGCGTGGTCTATACCAAGCCGGATCTTTACCCGATGACCGTGCAGTTGAACAATATCGTCAACTCGGTTCAGGGGGTCAAGGAATACAACGTCAACATGGCGGCAACCCTGCTGACCGGGCTTGTGCCGCTGGTCATCTACTTCGTTTCCGGAAAACTCTTCGTGCGCGGCATTGCGGCCGGCGCGGTCAAAGGCTGAGGTCAGACACTCATGGAACCCAATATCTCGATCCGGAACCTCGATCTCAGCTTTGGCGCGGTCGAAGTTCTGAAAAACCTGAACCTCGAGATCGGCAAAGGTGAATTTCTGGTTCTGCTTGGCTCGTCCGGCTGTGGCAAATCCACCTTGCTGAACTGCATTGCCGGTCTTCTGGATGTGACCGACGGCCAGATCCATATTCAGGGCCGCAATGTCACCTGGGAAGAGCCCTCAAAACGCGGCATTGGCATGGTGTTTCAATCCTATGCGCTTTATCCGCAAATGACGGTTGAGGGCAATCTGAGCTTTGGTTTGAAAAACGCCGGCATGGCCAAGACCGAGGTCGCCGAACGTGTGGCCCGCGCCGCCAAGATCCTGCAAATCGAGCCGCTGTTGAAACGCAAACCCGGCGCTTTGTCCGGGGGCCAGCGTCAGCGGGTCGCCATTGGCCGGGCGCTGGTGCGCGATGTCGATGTGTTTCTGTTCGATGAACCGCTGTCGAACCTGGATGCCAAGCTGCGCACCGATCTCAGGGCCGAAATCAAGGAATTGCACCAGACACTGGCCAACACGATGATCTATGTCACCCATGACCAGATCGAAGCGATGACCCTGGCCGATCGAATTGCCATCATGCGGGGCGGTTTGATCCTGCAACTGGCCAGCCCGAACGAAATCTACAACCGCCCGGCCAATAAATACGTCGCCGATTTCATCGGCTCGCCCGCGATGAATTTCTTTGAGGGCACGGTGTCGACCGGTGAGGTGCCGGTGTTTTCCTGCCCGACCGGGGATTTCCCGCTGACCAGTTACGAATTCACCGAAGCAGGCCCAAGGCCTGGCCCCGCATGGTTTGGCATTCGCCCCGAACATATCGCCACCGGCGACGATGTGGCCGACAAGGAAATCCAACTGGCGTCGACCGTCATGTTGGTGGAACCGCTGGGCTCTGACACCCATGCCCGGGTGCGGGTTGGTGATCAGGTGCTTTGGGTGCGGCTGGACGGTCAGGCCGACATTGCGGCGGGCGACACGCTCAACATCGGTTTCAGCGCCGCCCGCGCCAACCTCTTTGACAAAAACACCGAGGACCGGATCTGACCGGCCCTCCCCGAACACATCAGACATACAGGATCAAAGACATGGATACGTCGTTCCAACTTTACTCAGCCCGCGAGTATACCTCGTGGAAAGACACTTTCGAACTGCTGGCCGGTCTGGGCTATACTCAGGTCGAGGGCTTTGGTGGCAACTACGCCGATCCCGGCGAGACCAAGGCCTTGCTTGAGGCCAACGGCCTGACCATGCCTTCGGGGCATTTCTTTCCGATCGGCAATTTCGAAGATGCTTTCGTCACCACAATCGCAACTGCCAAAGTACTGGGAATGCAGCAACTTTACTGCCCCGCACCAGAGGATGATTTGCGCAATGGTGCCGATGCCGCGGCGTGGATCGCGCTGGCGCAGCGGTTGGAAGTAGCGGCAAAACGGGTTCAGGACGCTGGCCTGCGCTTTGGCTGGCACAACCACCATTGGGAATTCATGGCGCTGCCCACCGGTGAAATTCCGATGTCGCTGATCCTTGAACATGCGCCCAGCATTGAATGGGAAATGGATGTGGCCTGGGTTGTGCGCGGCGGGTCGGACCCGATGGTCTGGATCGAAAACCACAAGGACCGGATCACCGCAGCCCACGTCAAGGATATCGCGCCAGAGGGCGAATGTACGGACGAAGACGGCTGGGCGGATGTGGGCCATGGCACGCTGGATTGGGCCGGATTGATGGCCGCGCTGCGCGGTGCGGGGGTCGATCTTTTTGTGATGGAGCATGACAAACCTTCCGATGTGAAGCGTTTTGCCACCCGGTCCATCGAAACCTTCCGCAATTTGTAAGAGACTGACATGAGCAAGAAACTTGGTATCGGCATCCTTGGATGTGGTAATATTTCCGCCGCCTACATGCGGCTTGGGCCGCTGTTCAATGGCATCGAGGTCCGGGCCTGCGCCGATCTGAACCCCGAGGCCGCCAAGGCCCGGGCAGAGGAATTCGGCCTGCGTGCAGACAGTATCGACGACCTTCTGGCCGCCGATGACATCGACATCATCGTCAACCTGACCGTGCCGAATGCGCATTTCGAGGTTTCGAAACGTATTCTGGAGGCGGGCAAAAACGTTTATTCGGAAAAACCTTTTGTGCTGTCGGTCGAAGAAGGTCAGGCGCTCAAGACATTGGCGGAGGCCAAGGGGCTGCGCGTCGGATCGGCCCCCGATACATTCCTTGGTGGCACGCATCAGCTGGCCCGCCATCTGGTCGACACGGGCGCGGTGGGCAAGATCACGTCCGGCACCTGTTTCGTGCAAAGTCCGGGCATGGAGATGTGGCATCCCAATCCCGATTTCTTCTTTCAGCCCGGCGGCGGCCCGATCCTGGATCTTGGTCCCTACTACATCTCGAACCTGGTGCAGATGCTGGGGCCGGTGGCGCGGGTCACGGCGCTGTCGTCCAGCGCATCAGAGTATCGCACCATCACGTCAGAGCCGCGCAATGGCGAAAAGATCAAGGTCGAAACCCCGACCACAATCCACGCCGTCATGCAATTTGCCAGCGGCGCACAGGTGACCTATGTCGCCAGCTGGGATGTCTGGCAACATGGCCATTCCAATATGGAACTTTATGGCCAAAGCGGCACATTGCATGTGCCCGACCCAAACTTTTTCGGCGGCGAGCTGCGGATGACCGAAAAATCCAGCTTTGTGACTGTCTCGGAAAACTGGCCGCACCCCTTCTCGGTTGCCAATGACAATGGCCGCGCCAATTACCGCTGCGCCGGTCTGGCGGACATGGCAATGGGCATCATCGAGGGGCGTGCCCACCGCTGTAGTCTGGAATTTTCTCTGCATGTGGTGGACGTTATGACCGCAATCCTGCACTCAGGAGAAACGAAAACCACAATCGAGCTCGGCACCACCTGTGACCGCCCCGAGGCCCTGGGCCCCGACGCGGCGAAGGCGCTGCTGGCATAGGAGAATACATATGGTCTGGACCGCGTCCGACACACGATACGACAATATGCAATACCGCCGGTGCGGGAAATCGGGGCTGAAACTGCCGGCGATTTCCCTGGGGCTGTGGCACAATTTCGGCGACGACACCCCGCATGAAACCAAACAGGCGATCACCCGCACTGCGTTTGATCATGGCATCACCCATTTCGATCTGGCCAACAACTATGGCCCGAAACCGGGATCGGCGGAATTGGCTTTTGGCCAATTGCTGCGCGAAGATTTCGCCGCCCACCGCGACGAGATGATCATTTCCTCCAAGGCGGGCTATCTGATGTGGCCCGGCCCCTATGGCGAATTCGGCAGCCGGAAATATCTGATTTCCTCTTGCGATCAGTCGCTGAAACGCATGGGGCTGGATTACGTCGATATCTTCTATTCGCACCGGTTCGATCCCGAAACGCCGCTGGAAGAAACCATGATGGCGCTGGATCACATCGTGCGGTCGGGGCGTGCGCTTTATGCCGGGATCTCGTCCTATAACGCCCAGCGCACCCGCGAAGCAGCGGCAATTCTAAAGGAACTTGGCACGCCCTGTCTGATCCATCAGCCGAGCTATTCGATGCTGAACCGCTGGGTCGAAGAAGATGGCCTGCTGGATGCGTTGGACGAAACCGGCATCGGTTCCATCGTGTTCTCGCCGCTGGCGCAGGGCATGTTGACCAATAAATACCTCAAAGGTGTGCCCGAAGGCAGCCGTGCCACCCAGGGCAAAAGCCTGTTGGACGGTTTCCTGAACGAAGAGGCATTGGAAAACGTGCGTGCGCTGAACGCCATTGCCGAGGAACGCGGCCAGACGCTGGCACAGATGGCCCTGGCCTGGGTCCTGCGCGGTGGTCGGGTGACCACGGCATTGATCGGCGCGTCCAAGCCGCAACAAGTGATTGATTGCGTCGGCGCGGTCGACAACCTCGACTTTACCGAGGACGAGCTGGCCCGCATCGACCAGCATGCCAAAGACGCCAACATCAACCTGTGGGCGGCTTCGGCAGAGCGCGAAGGCCCCAAACGCCCATGATCCGTAATCCGATCCTGCCCGGCTTTAATCCCGACCCGTCGATTTGCCGGGCGGGTGACGATTATTACATTGCCACTTCGACATTCGAATGGTTTCCCGGTGTCCAGATCCATCATTCCCGTGATCTGGTAAACTGGGATCTGGCGGTGCGGCCCCTGAGCCGCGCCAGCCAGTTGGACATGCGCGGCAACCCCGACAGCTGCGGCATCTGGGCGCCCTGCCTGTCTTATGCCGATGGGCAGTTCTGGCTGTTTTACACCGATGTGAAACGCTACGATGGCAACTTCAAGGATGCGCATAACTACATCGTCACCGCGCCCGATATCGAAGGCCCGTGGAGCGATCCGATCTATGTGTCATCACATGGGTTTGACCCGTCGCTGTTTCACGACACAGACGGGCGCAAATATATTTTGGTGCTGCAATGGAACCATGCGTCCAATTCCATTGGTGGCGCGCCGCGTACCGCCGCGTTTGACGGTATCCTGCTTCAGGAATGGCATCCCGAACATGGGCTGACCGGACCAATCAAGAAGATCTTTGCCGGGTCCGATCTGGGCCTGACCGAAGGGCCGCATTTGTACAAACGCGATGGCTGGTACTATCTGACGGTGGCCGAGGGCGGCACCGGCTATGATCACGCCGTCACCATGGCGCGCAGCCGTGACATTTGGGGACCATATGAGGTCCACCCTAACACCCATCTGATCACCACCAAAGACGCCCCGGACTGGCCGCTGCAACGGGCAGGCCATGGCCAGATCGTGGAAACCCCGGATGGCGAGACCTATCACACCCTGCTGTGTTCCCGCCCCCTGCCCGGTCGGTTTTCGCCAATGGGCCGGGAAACCGCGCTCCAGAAATGCGACTGGCGCGACGATGGCTGGCTCTATCTGGCGGATGGCGATGTGCTGCCGCAGGTGGATGTCGCTTCGCCGGTTGACGTTGCACCGCGCGCGATCAGCGCCTCACGCCGCGTATTCGACAGCACAACATTGCCGCCGGAGTTCCAATGGCTGCGCACCCCGGAACCAGAGCGGATTTTCACCCTGACCGGTGATGCACTGCGGCTGACGGGGCGCGAAAGCGTCGGCAGCTGGTTTGAACAGGCGCTGGTGGCGCGGCGACAGGAACATTTCACCTATCGCGCGGAAACCACCCTGACTAATTTCGATCCTGTGACCTACCAGGAGGCTGCCGGCCTCACGACCTATTACAACCGGTTCAAGTTCCACTTTGCCGGTCTCACCTGTCACCGCGATCTGGGCCGGGCGCTGGTGCTGATGTCCTGTCCCGGCAATTTCCCCGAGGGGCGGATGGAATTTCCCGGCACGCCGGTGGCGGTTGATCCCGGTCCGGTGCATCTGGCGGTCTCGGTTGATCATGCAACGCAGCAATTTTTCTGGCGCCAGAGCGGCGATTGGCAAAAGCTTGGGCCAGAGCTGGACGCATCGGTCATTTCCGACGAAGGCGGGCGTGGCGCACATGGCTCGTTCACCGGGGCCTTTGTCGGCATGTTGGCGTTTGACATCACCGGTCAGGGCAAAACCGCTGATTTCACCCGTTTCGATTATGTGCCGGAGGGATGTTGATGTTTGCCAGCGTCGAAATCTATGACCTTGCCAGCGGCACAACCAAGGTCGTGCTGGACACCGACCGCCATGTCGAAGCCCCCAACTGGACACCGGATGGCACCGCGTTGATCGTCAATGCGGCGGGGCAATTGTTCCGCCTGCCACTGGCCGATCCGCAACTGCACATCATCGACACCGGCAAACATCAAAAGCTGAACAATGATCACGGGGTGTCGCCGGATGGCCAGACCTTGGCCATCAGCGACAAGACCGACACAACCGGATCCTGCATCTATACGTTGCCCGCATCCGGCGGCGCCCCCAAACGCATCACCGCCAAGACCCCCAGCTGGTGGCACGGCTGGTCACCGGACGGTGCGCGCCACACCTATACCTGTGTGCGCGAAGACCACTTTGGCATTGCCACCTGTGCCGTGGATGGCAGCGACGAACAGGTTCTGATCACCAGCCCGCACCATTATGACGGGCCGGATTACACCCCGGATGGCAATTGGATCTGGTTCAATTCCGACCGCAGCGGCGACATGGCGTTGTGGCGGATGCGCCCGGATGGCAGCGACGCGGAACAGATGACGACAGACGACACTGTCGACTGGTTTCCCCATCCTTCACCGGATGGCGCACATGTCTGCTATCTCGCTTATCCGCCCGGCACCGAAGGCCACCCCTTTGGCTGTGACGTCGAATTGCGCCTGATGCCCGCCGCCGGTGGCGCGTCCAAAACCTTGCTGAAATTCTATGGCGGCCAGGGCACGATCAACGTGCCGAACTGGTCCCCGGACAGCCGCCAATTCGCCTTTGTACGTTACACCAAAACCCCCCAATGATCGGAGAAATGACATGCCCGGATTGATCAAAGGTCCTGCCCTGTTTCTGGCCCAGTTTGCCGGGGACGAAGCCCCGTTCAACAGCCTTGAAAACATCACCAAATGGGCCGCTGGCCTTGGCTACAAGGGTGTGCAGATCCCGACCTTTGACGCCCGATTGTTTGATCTCGACAAGGCTTTCGAAAGCGACGCCTATTGCGACGAGGTCAAGGGCATCTGCGCCGATGCCGGTGTCGAGATCACCGAGCTTTCGACCCATTTGCAGGGCCAGCTTGTCGCCGTGCATCCGGCCTATGACGAAGCCTTTGACGCCTTTGCGCCGCCTTCGGTGCATAAAAACCCCAAAGCGCGTCAGGCCTGGGCCGTGGATCAGATGAAAAAGACCGCCGTGGTCGCCCGCAAGCTGGGGCTGGATACCACGGTCAGCTTTACCGGTTCGCTGGCCTTCCCCTATCTCTACCCCTGGCCGCAGCGCCCCGCCGGATTGATCGAGGAGGCCTTTGGCGAATTGGCCCGCCGCTGGACGCCGATCTTTGACGCTTACGAGGATCAGGGCGTTGATATCGGGTTCGAAATCCACCCCGGCGAGGATGTCTTTGACGGCGTCACATTCGAAATGTTTCTGGAGGCCGCGAACAACCACCCGCGCTGCCAGATCAACTATGACCCCAGCCACTTTCTGTTGCAGCAGATGGATTACCTATCCTTCATCGACATCTATCACGAACGGATCTGCGCCTTTCACGTCAAGGACGCAGAGTTCAATCCCGATGGCCGTCAGGGGGTTTATTCCGGCTATCAGGGTTGGCTGGGGCGTGCGGGCCGTTTCCGCAGCCTTGGCGATGGCCAGGTTGATTTTGGCGGGATCTTTTCCAAAATGGCGCAACATGGCTATGACAGCTGGGCCGTGCTGGAATGGGAATGCTGCCTGAAATCACCGGAACAGGGCGCCGCCGAAGGTGCGCCGTTCATCGCCAAACACATCATCGAAGTCACCGACAAGGCATTTGACGATTTTGCCGGTGGCGAAACCGACCGCGCACAATTGCGCCGTATGCTGGGAGTAGAAGAATGAAAAAGCTTCGTCTGGGAATGGTCGGTGGCGGCCAGGGGGCCTTTATCGGCGGCGTGCATCGCATTGCATCGCGGATTGACGGTCAATGGGATCTGGTGGCTGGCGCGCTTAGCTCTGACGCCGATCGCGCCCATGCGTCTGCGGCGGAAATCGGCATCGCGCCGGACCGCAGCTATGCAGATTACAACGAAATGGCAGCGGCGGAATCCGCGCGCGCGGACGGTATTGACGCCGTGGCCATCGTCACGCCCAACCATCTGCATGCCGGCCCTGCCATCGCGTTCCTGCGTGCCGGGATTCATGTGATCTGTGACAAACCGCTGAGCTTTTCGGTCGAGGATGGCGAAGCCGTCGCTGCCGCCGTGGCCGAGACCGGCAAACAGTTCATTTTGACCCACAACTACACCGGCTATCCTTTGGTGCGGCAAGCGCGCGAAATGGTCCAGCGTGGCGATCTGGGCGACATTCGCGTGATCAACGTCGAATATGTTCAGGATTGGCTGGCGGAAGAGGTCCACAACAAACAGGCGGATTGGCGCGCCGATCCCGCCCGCAATGGCGCAGGCGGCGGCATCGCCGATATCGGCACCCATGCCTTTAACCTTGCCAATTACATCAGCGGGCTAGAGGTCAAATCCCTGTCTGCGGACCTTGTCGCATTTGTTCCCGGCCGTCAGATTGACGACAATGCGCATGTGATGCTGCGCTATGAGGGCGGCGCCAAGGGAATGCTTTGGGCGTCGCAGGTGGCTGTGGGCAACGAAAACGCGCTGCGGCTGCGCATCCATGGCTCCAAGGGCGGCATCGAATGGGCGCAGGAAAACCCCAATACCATGACCTTTACCCGCTTTGGCGAACCAAAACAGATCATGACCCGCGCCGGTTCAGGCGCCACCGCAGCAGGTCAGCGAAACGTGCGCGTGCCGCCCGGCCATCCCGAAGGCTATCTCGAAGGGTTTGCCACGATCTATACCGAAGCGGCCAGCCTGATACGCGCCGCCCAGTCCGGGACAGCGGCCCCCAAAGAGGTTCATACCCCCAACATCGCCGACGGGGTAAAAGGCATGCGTTTCATTGCCGCCTGCGTCGCGTCATCGGCCAATGATGCGGCCTGGACCGCGCTGTAAGAAACCAGGACAATCGGGCGATTGCAGAACGTGATCGCCCGATTGCCAAATCTTCTGTACGTTTTGCCCTTCAGACCGGTGAAACTGCACGCCTTTCAGAACACGCCTTTTCAGAACATGCCCTCTTCAGAACATGCCGTTGTCATGTGCGCTGGTCTTCGGCAGTTCCTGAAGCACATCCCAGTGTTCCACCACCTTGCCGTTTTCGTCCAACCGGAAAATATCAATTCCGGCGTATTCCAATCCCTCTGGCCAGATCTGATGGCAATGCAGGATCACGTGGTCGCCCTCGGCAAAGGCGCGCTTCACCTCAACCCGTTTGCCGGGGTATTCCGCAGCCATACGTTCGAAATATGCGATGAAGCCTGCGGCGCCGTTGGCGACATGCGGATTGTGTTGAATGTACTCTGCCCCGGCATAGGTTTCGATGGCCTCACGCGGGCGGCAATCGTTGAACATCATTTCATAGAACGCGATGACATTGGCCTTGTTGGTGGCAAGATCGGGCATGGATGCGGCTTTCGTATTGCGCCGTGTCGGCGGGGGGCTTCTTTGGGTCGGCACAAATAGGGCTTGGTCGCCGCCCCATTGTCAACGCGCACGCCAACGACCACTACACCCCCAAAGCCACCGCATAGGCGACGACACACTCTGCGACAAATTGCTTTGTGCGCCCTTGCCACCACCGGGGATCTGTCCGACAAACGCCGCCAAAGATTGGACAGGCGAACGCGAAAACCGGGATACTAGAACGCCAGGTTTTCAGGTCATATTAGGCAAAGGGGAATTACCAATTGACAGACATAGCTAGCTGGATCGCGGTCGATTGGGGCACCTCGAATATGCGTGCCTGGGTGATCGGGCCGGACGACACTGTGATCGCAACACCGACCTCTGATCAGGGGATGGGTGTCCTGAGCCGCGAAGGATTTGAACCGGCGCTGCTGGATCTGGTCGGCTCTTACCTGCCGCAATCCGGCAAGGTGCCGGTCATTGCCTGCGGCATGGTCGGCGCGCGTCAGGGCTGGATCGAAGCACCCTATGTGGCGACCCCCTGCACCGCCCCCGGCCTGGCCGAAGCGGCACGCCCGGAGGTCAGCGATCCCCGTCTGGATGTGCGCATCCTGCCGGGTGTGAAACAGATGGACCCGCCGGATGTGATGCGCGGCGAAGAGACCCAGATCGCCGGTTTCCTGGCGGACAACCCGGATTTCGACGGTGTTCTGTGCCTGCCCGGCACCCATACCAAATGGGTGCATGTCAGCGCGCGCGAGATCGTCAGTTTCCGCACCTTCATGACCGGCGAACTTTTTGCCCTGTTGTCGCGCCATTCCGTGCTGCGCTTCTCGGTCGGCGGTGACGGCTGGGACGATGCGGCGTTTCGTGACGGCGTGAACGACGCATTGTCGTCGCCGCAAAACCTGACCACCTGGTTGTTCTCGCTGCGGGCCTGCACATTGGTCAATGAAACCCCCGCAGACGTCTCGCGGGCGCGCCTTTCCGGCATGTTGCTGGGATTGGAACTGGCGGGTTCACGCGCCTATTGGCTGGGCCGTGACATCGCGATTGTCGGCGACCCGAAACTGACCGCGCTCTATCGCGCGGCACTCGACATGGCGGGCGCCCCTGCCCGCGAATTGGTGGGCGACGATATCGCGCTTGCCGGATTGAAAGCCGCATTTAAGGAGTCTGACACATGAGCCGCGAAATTATCGCCATTCTACGGGGTGTCACCCCGGACGAAGTTCTCGACATTGGCCGCGCATTGGTTGACGCGGGCATCGACCGCATCGAAGTGCCGCTGAATTCACCCGATCCGATCACCTCGATCGGGATTCTGGCCAAAGAGCTGGCCGGTCAGGCCACCGTGGGTGCCGGCACCGTTCTGAAACCGGAACAGGTGGATCAAATCCATGGCGTCGGCGGCACATTGGTGGTCTCGCCCGATTGCAACCCGGATGTGATCGACCGGACCAAGGCGCTTGGCATGTTGTCCTATCCCGGCGTGATCAGCCCGACGGAATGTTTCACCGCACTGCGCCATGGTGCAGATGGATTGAAATTCTTCCCGGCCTTTCTGGTGCAGCCTGCGGGCCTTGCGGCCATTTCGGCCGTGCTGCCCACAGGGACCAAAACCTATGCCGTTGGCGGTGCCGGACCTGACAGTTTCGCAGAGTGGTTTGCGGCGGGTGTCACCGGCTTCGGTATCGGCTCTGGCGTGTACAAGCCAGGGTTCACCGCATCCGATGTGCGCGCAAAAGCAGAGGAAATCGTCGCGGCCTATGACGCGACCAAAGGATGACCAACGCCGCGCATTTCGCCAATATGCCGGATGGCACCCCCGTCGCGCAGATCACTCTGCGCGGCGGCGGGCTGACGGCCCGGGTCTTGACCCATGGCGCGCGAATTCAGGATCTGCGGCTGGACGGGGTGGCCCATCCGCTGGTTCTGGGCAGTTCGGATTTTGCCCCTTATCTGGATGACATGCTCTATTTCGGTGCCATCGTCGGCCGGTTTGCCAATCGGATCGCCGGTGGGGCCTTTGTGATCGACGGCACACCCCATCAGGTGGATCGCAATTTCCTTGGCAAACATTGCCTGCATGGCGGCAGTGACGGCACCGCATCGCGGGTGTGGGAGGTGGCTGCGCTCAAGGAAGATGCAGTTGAATTGCGTCTGGATCTGGCTGATGGCGAGATGGGATTTCCCGGCGCGATGCAGGTGATGGCGACAATCGCCCTGCCCGGTGATGGTGTCCTGGCGATGGATATCCGCGCGACGAGTGATGCCGCGACGCCCTGTTCCTTTGCCCATCATGGCTATTTCAATCTGGATGGCAGCGTCGACATCGCGGACCATCTGTTGCAGGTCGCGGCAGAGACCTATCTGCCGGTCGACGCCGAAATGATCCCGCTGGGCGCGCCCGATACATTGGCCGGAACCGCGTTTGATTTCCGCGCGGCACGGGCGCTTGGCCACAGCCAGGTTGACCATAATTTCTGTCTGGCCACGGCCCGGCGCACCTGTCAGCCGGTTGCCAATTTGACCGGCGCGACATCCGGCGTGAAGATGCGGGTGGAAACCACCGAACCGGGATTACAGGTCTATGGCGCGGCGACCTTTCCCGCCGCAGGTCTGAGCGGGTTTGACGGGCGGCGCTATGGCCCGCACGCCGGGTTGGCATTGGAAACCCAAAGCTGGCCCGATGCGCCAAACCGGCCCACCTATCCCGACACGATCCTGCGCCCGGGTGAGCGCTATCACCATCAGGTGCGGTATGTCTTTGACCGGTCAGAGACCGCCAGCGCCTAGCGGTCCGATATGCATTATGGGTCTGCCCCGTGGCAGGCCCAGCCAACCGGCAAAACACGCGGCCAGTTCTGACCGCTGTTGTTACGCCCAGTTTGTTCCCCCCTAGTTTATCCCCCCTGTTTACCCCTCCAGTTCATCCCCCTATCGGCCCGTCCGCCGACATGTCGGCATTCCAAATTCCGGGGCGCTGGTCGGGTACTGGTCGGGCGCTGGTGGGGTGCTGGTGGGGTGCTGGTGGGGCGCGGGTATTGTACCCCCCGCTTCATTTCTTGTATGGGGCTTTGGTATGACCAAATTGGACAGCCTGTGACCCACCCCCTTGCCACGATCCACCCCCCTGATCGGGGGCTGCACGCATGATCAATGCGGCCACGATGGCATTTCGGGCAAGGTCAGCCGCTGCCACCACACTGGCACCGACACCCGCCCAAGCGATCCAAAACGCCCTATGACCCCCACTTTCGGAGACCAAAGATGCCTGCCCAACCGCTGAAGATTGCCTGTATTGGCGAAGTGATGATTGAACTTGTCGCCGAAGGCGTCGACCGCGCGGCGATCAATGTCGCAGGTGACAGCTATAACACCGCCGTCTATCTGGCGCGGATGTTGCCCGAGGCAGAGGTCTCTTTTGTCACGGCTTTGGGCACGGATCGGTTCTCTGATCGCATTGTCGACCATATGCAGGCGCATGGCGTTGGCACCGGCCTGATCGAACGGCGCGACGACAAATCGCCGGGTCTCTATGCGATTGAAACCGATGCCAGCGGCGAACGCAGCTTTACCTATTGGCGCTCGGACAGCGCGGCGCGCACGCTCTTTACCGAACCATGTGTCGTTGGGCTGGATCGGCTGGCGGCGATGGATGTGATCCTTGTGACCGGAATTTCCATGGCGATCCTGCCGCCGGACAGCCGGGCGCGGTTGATCTCGGCGCTCGATGATCTGCGCACAAATGGCGTGCGTCTGGTCTATGACAGCAACTACCGCCCCGCCCTGTGGGACAGTCAGGACACCGCGCGCCAAATCAACCGGGACATGTGGCAACGGACCGATATTGCCCTGCCGTCGGTGGATGACGAAATGGCAATTTTCGGCGATGCCACACCAGAGGCGGTGCTGACACGGTTGCGCAGCTATGGTTGTGAGGATGGCGCATTGAAACGCGGTGCCGAAGGACCGGCCAGCCTTGATCCCTCTGTCATCCCGCCACGGTTTGAACCCGCGACCTCCGTTGTCGACACCACCGCCGCAGGCGACAGTTTCAATGCCGGTTTTCTGGCCGCACGCCTGTCTGGGGGCGATCTGATCCGGTCCATGCAATCCGGCCATGATCTGGCGAGCAAGGTCATTGGCGCAAAAGGGGCGATTGTTGCCACCTGAGGCCGGGGGCCTGCGGGGACCATGCCGCCATCGTCGGAAAAGTCGGATTGCCGCTTGCCCAACCCCGCCTGCCCCTGCCAAATAGCGCCATACGATGGTCGATGGACCAAACTGCATTCCGCCCCCGTCTTTGGTCTGCGCCCCGTGCGCCCCAAAGACGCCCCCAAACTTTGACAACAGGCAGTCACGTGAAAACGATTTATCTTCTCAACGGCCCCAACCTGAACCTTCTGGGCAAACGCCAGCCACAGATTTATGGCCATGAAACGCTGGACGATGTGTTGAAACTTTGCACCTCTGCCTGTGCCGAAGGCTTTGACGTGCAATTGTTCCAATCCAATCACGAAGGTCAGATCATCGACTGGATTATCAGGCCCGCGAAACCACCGCCGGCATCGTGATCAATCCCGGCGCTTTCACCCATACGTCGGTGGCGATCCTGGATGCGTTGAACACCTATGATCCGCCGGTGATCGAAGTGCATATCAGCCAGGTCCATAAACGCGAGTCGTTCCGCCATCATTCCTATGTCTCGCTGCGCGCCGACGCGGTGATCGCCGGATTGGGCACCGAGGGCTATGCCGCTGCGGTGCGCCGTGTCTGCCAGCTGGATTTCAGCCCGGCCGCATAAGCCCACCGGCCAACCGCCGCCACAATCCCGCCCATCAAACGACGCAGAGGAGAGCGCCAATGAATTTGCCCAAAAATGCCTTCAAGGCCGCATTGAAAGAGGGGCGACGCCAGATCGGGATCTGGAACACAATTCCCAACAACGGGGTTGTCGAATTGCTTGCCGGGTGCGGCTATGACTGGATCCTGATCGACACCGAACATTCGGCCATGGGGCCAGAGGATACAGTGTCCCTGATGCAGGCGGCGTCGGCCTATCCGGTCACGACAATCGTGCGCCCCGGCTGGAACAACCCGGTCGAGATCAAGAAGCTGCTGGATTGCGGCGCGCAAAGCCTGTTGATCCCATATGTGCAGAACGCAGAAGAGGCACGCGCCGCCGTGGCCGCTGTGCGCTATCCGCCCGAAGGCATTCGCGGCGTGGCGGGCGCCACCCGTGCCACCCGTTATGGCGCGGTCAAAGACTATGCCAAACACGCGCATGAGGAAATTTGCCTGTTGGTGCAATGCGAAACCCAAGAGGCGCTGGAACAGATCGAAGCCATTGCAGCGGTCGAGGGTGTTGACGGTATCTTCATCGGCAGGCCGATCTCGCCGCCTCCATGGGGTATCTGGGCGAGCCGTCCCACCCAGAGGTCAAGGCCGCCATCCTGGATGCGACACGCCGGATCAAGGCCGCGGGCCTGCCCCCCGGCATCCTGTCCTTGGATCAACCATTGCTGCGAGAGGCCGCCGAAGCCGGCAGCCAGTTCATTGCGGTGGATGTGGATGGTATTACACTGCGCCAAGGTGCGGCGGCACGTGCCGCAGAATGGGCGTCTTAGGGTCCTGACCCGCAACAACTTGACCAGCGCACCTGCGCTGGTCGAGCGTGGATCGGTGGGGCGCCAATGACAGCCCCCTTTCCTTGCCATCGACAAACCGCAATACTTTCATTGGTCCGGCAAGGAGGATGAAAGATGAAAATTGCAGTGATGGGCGCAGGTGCGCTGGGGGATATTTCGGCGGGCGATTGGCGCAGGCCGGGCATGACGTCACCCTGATTGCACGCGGGGCGCATCTGGCGGCGCTGCGCGACAATGGATTGATCATCAACAGCCCCAAGGGCGATGCGCATCTGAAAGACATCCGCGCGACCGCGACACCCGGCGACGTCGGTCAGGTCGATGTGATCCTGTTCATGGTCAAGAACATCGACGTGGAAACCGCCGCAACCGCGATCAAGCCGATGATCGCGGCCGACACCATGGTGGTCACCTGCCAGAACGGCATCACCGCATGGGAGCGGCTGGCGGCCATTATCGGCAAGCAACATGTCGTGCCCGGCGTCGCCCGCATTCCCGGTGCGATCACCGCGCCGGGGGTCATCTCCCATTCCGCCCCGCTGGATATTCTGACCTTTGGCGAGCCCGAGGGCGGCACGACGCGCCGGTGTGAAAATCTGCATGAAGCACTGGCCGAGGCCGGGACCTCGCCTGTGCTGCATGACAATATTCTGACCGATCTCTGGATGAAATTTTGCAGCCAATCCACCCTGGCCTCGATGACCACGTTAACCCGGCTGGACATTGGCCCCTTGCGCGACAATCCAGCCTCCTGGGCGCTGTTTCAGGCCGCCGTGCAAGAGGCCTTTGACGTGGCCAAGGCCGTGCGCCCGGACATGCCGGATGGGGCCCTCGACACCATGCGGGGGTTTGTGGCGCAATTGCCGGACACGATGCATGCCTCGATGCTGGATGACCTGCGCAACGGCAAACCGCTGGAACATGAATATCTGAGCGGCGATCTGGTGCGATTGGGCGAAAAGCACGGCGTGCCAACCCCGATACATTCGGTGCTTTACGCCGCGCTTCGGCCCATTGCCGACCCGCTGTTGCCCCAGGGCTAGACCACCCGGACCTTATGCGTCGCGGTCCATGATCCATTGCACCGCTGGATCGGCCTGAAACCGCCATTTGCGCAACGGGCCGGCCATGACGTTGAGGTAATACATCTCAAACCCATAGGGCGCGCCGCAGGGGTGATGCCCGCGCGGCACCAGCACCACGTCACCATCCTTGACCGCCATCGTCTCGTCCAGGGTGCCATCCTCGGTATAGACCCGCTGGATGCCAAAGCCGTTCGCCGGGTTCAGCCGGTGATAATAGGTCTCTTCGAGATAGGTGATATCGGGATAATCGTCGACGTCATGGCGGTGGCTGGGATAAGACGACCAATTGCCATCGGGTGTAAAGACCTCGGTCACCAAAAGGCTGTCGCAGTAATCTTCGCCTTCCATCGCGATGTTGTTGATGTGGCGGGTGTTGTTGCCCTTGCCCCGCTGGGTCAGGGTGATGCCGTCCGGCCCGATGCGGCGCGCTGCATGCCCGCCCTTGCCCGGCGCGGCACAGACCGCCACGGTGCAATCGGTTTCGGCCACCAATGACCACTCCTGATCATTCGGCACATAGAGACAATGCGGCGGGGTTTTCTCAAACACATTCATCCGCTCGCCCAGCACACCCCAGTCCTGCCCCGCAGCGGTGATCGCGGCCTTGCCTTCGACCATGACAAGGATCACCTCGGTGTCGCCCGTCGCCTCTGCCGCGGTTTCGCCCGCGCGCAGGTGATAGAGCGCGAAGCCGACATAGCGCCAACCGGCATTTGCCGGGGTGATGTCATGTACCTTGCCGTGGGTGCCAAAGGGTTTGCGCAGAAGTTCGGGCATGTCGTATCCTCTTTTGGTTTCAGGCGCGCCGACGCGCCGCATGTCTATCCAGTGCCGCCTTGAAATCCGCAGGCCCCGTCCCATCGGCAAGGGCGCGGGCAAACAGCGCCGCCATGGTTTCCGGTGCCAGCCCGCCGGTTGGCGGATCACTGTCGAGATTGGTGGGAAAGGAATAGCCCTCGGCCGCAGCCGCAATCGCCGCCGAGCTTTCCACGTCGCTTAACGCCCCTGTCGCGCGCAAATTCTGAACCACCGGATAAAGCGCGCGGCACATGCCATCGCGGTCGATCACCTCCATCGCGCGACCAAAGGGCGACGAGATCTGCAACAGATTGGCCATGCGGTGAATATCCGTGCTGCGGTTTTGCCCGGCCCCATGGAACAATGCCGGGTTGAAGAACAGCGCATCCCCCTTTGCCAGCGGCAGTTGCACATAATGTTGTTCAAAGAATTCGCTGAAGGCCGGTTGGCGATAAGCGAGGTATCCGGGGCGGTACAATTGCGAAAACGGCAGCAATTTCGTCGGCCCGCTGTCCACCGGCATGTCGCAATGTGCCACGGCCCCCTGCAATGTCAGTACCGGGGAAAGATCATGCATATGGGCGGGGTATTGCAGGGCCACATCCCCGGTCTGGAACCCGAGGTGATAGTCGCGATGCGCCGTTTGTGCGCCGCCGCCGGGACGGACCAGATTGACCTGCGCCGACATCTGGTATCCGGCACCCAACCAGGCCTCGCAGACCGCCGCAATTGCGTCATTACCAAAGTAGCGGGCAAAGACCTCTGGTGCGGCCTGACACAGCTTTTGCAGCGAATTCCAGATCCGGTCATTCGCGCCCTTGGCGGCAAAATGATCGGATTTGCCACCGCTGGCGGCCCGTTCCTCGGCAATGATTGCTTCATAGACCTTGGTCGCGGCATCAATTGGCGCGCTGTCCGCATAGGCCCCGCGCAAGACAAGCACACCGGACAGCGCCCCCAACACATGTGCCCATTCGCCCTTTAGCGCCAACCGCCCCTCAGGATCGCCCAGCGCCGCGCCCAAAACGGCCATGTCGTAGATCGGAACATTTGACACAATATCGGCGGCCTGCGGCACATCTTCCGGCGGCAACACCCGGCCCGTCAGCTGCGCAAAATCGTCGATATTACAGTCGCTTGCGTCGAAATAGACCCTGTGTTTCATGCGATACCTCCCAATATCCGCAGATCCTCAGCCCCGCCCGACGATCTCCAACCCGGCCTTGGCGCAGGTCGCAACAATCGTGTCATATCCCAGTTTGGAATAATCTTTCGGGTTGGCCTTGGCCGGATCTTGTTCGGCCTCGACCACAATCCAGCCATCGTAATCCATCGCCGCCAGCCTGTTGGTCACGGATTGAAAATCAAGACAGCCTTCAGGGTCGCCCGGCACGGTGAACGCCCCGGCAATCACCCCATCGAGAAAGCTTTTGTTACCGGCGCGGATCGCGCGAGCCACGGGATCGCGCACATCCTTGAAATGCACATGTTTCACCCGGTCACCCCATCTGTCGAGCGTGCCGAGGACATCCGCACCGCCAAAATGCAAATGCCCGGTGTCGTACAGCAATGTGACCTCGGGCGATGATCCCTGCATCAGCGCATCAATGTCGTCCTGATCTTCGATCATGCTGCCCATATGGTGGTGATAGGCCAGGACCATGCCCTGATCCGCCATCCATTTCGCCACTTCGCTGAGCTTCGCGCCATAGGCCATGACCTCGTCCCGGCCAAGCTTGGGGCGGTTGTTCACCGGGGTGGCGATGTCGCCCTGTACCGTATTCGAACATTCCGCATAGACCAGACAGGGCGAATCCAGTGCCACGAACTGAGCAACCTGCGCCTTGATCGCCGCGATCTCCTCCTCCACGGAATTGACCATCAGATTGCCGCTGCACCAACCGCCGCAAAGCGCGATGTCATTGGCCTCCAGATAGCTGCGCAGACCGTCGGTGTCCTGCGGCATGCGTCGGCCCCGTTCGACGCCGGTATAGCCGATTTCGCGCAACTCGCGCAGCGCCTGTTCCATGGTGAAATCAGCGGTCAGATCCGGCAGGTCGTCGTTCTGCCAGGCAATGGGGGAAATCCCGATTTTGATGCTCATCGCTTAATCCGCCCGTTGGGTTTTCTTCTGAATGTCAAAGCTGGCACGCGCCGCATTGACCGCGTCGCGTTCAGACACTTCCGGCACGCCGACCTCCCACCAGGTGCCGCCATGTTCGGTGCTGGGATAGGGGTCGGTGTCGATCACGATCACATAGGGCCCTTTCACCGCATGACGTTTGGCCAATGCGCTTTCCAGCTCGTCAATCGAGCCGACCTTGACCGATGTGGCCCCCATCGACGCCGCATGGGCGGCAAAGTCGATGGCAGAGGGTTGCGCCTGAATCGTGTGTTGCAGAAGATTGTTGAACTCTGCCCCGCCTGTGCCCATTTGCAGCCGGTTGATACAGCCAAATCCGCGGTTGTCGGTGATCACAACGGTAAAGCTGATCCCCATCATCGCGGCGGTGGCCATTTCCGAATTCGCCATCATATAGGTGCCGTCCCCGGTAAAGCAGACCACATCGCGTTCGGGCTGGGCCATTTTGATGCCCATGGCGCCGGCAATCTCGTAGCCCATACAGCTAAAGCCGTATTCCATGTGATAAGAGCCGGGTTTTCCCGATTTCCACAATTTGTGCAGCTCACCCGGCATGGTACCGGCGGCGCACATCACGACGGTCTCATCCGTGGCGGCGCGTTGCACTGCGCCGACGACCTGCATATCCGTGGCCAGCGCGTTCCTGTTGTTGTGTACCCCGACCGCTTCGCTGCTTGAGGGGGTATCTGGCGCAGCGGTCAACGGGTCGACCAAGGCGAACCAATCTTCTTTCAGCCCTTCGATGCGACCCGGCGATTTGTGGCCCGCCAGCTGCGCCCCCAATTCCACAAGGCCGACACGCGCATCGGACTGAAGCGGCGCGGCCCCGTGTTTCATCGCATCATAGGCCGCAACGTTGAGCGAGATCAGCCTGCGGTGCGGGTTGGCGAACAAGCCCCAGGACCCGGTGGTGAAATCCTGAAACCTTGTGCCAACGCCAATGACGACATCCGCCTCGGCGCAGACGGTATTGGCCGCTGTGCCCCCCGTGACACCAATCGGGCCAAGGTTCAGCTGGTGATCCCATGGCAGGGCGGATTTCCCGGCCTGCGTTTCGACCACCGGGATATGATGCGTGGTGGCAAAGTCTGCCAGCGCCTCGGTGGCATCGGAATAATGTACACCCCCGCCCGCGACGATCACCGGGCGGCGCGCGGCGCGAATGATCTCTGCAACCTCGGCCAATTCATGCGCATCCGGGCAAATCCGGCGTTGCCGCCAGATCTTGGGCGCAAAGAAGCTTTCGGGATAATCGAATGCCTCGGCCTGAACATCCTGACAAAAGGCCAGCGTGACAGGCCCGCATTCTGCCGGGTCGGTCATGGTGCGAAAGGCGCGCGGCAATGCTGTGAGCAAATGCTCAGGTCTGGTGATGCGGTCGAAATAGCGGCTGACCGGTTTGAAGGTGTCGTTGACCGTGACAGTGCCGTCACCCCAATCCTCGATCTGTTGCAAGACCGGATCGGGGCCGCGGTTGGCAAAGACATCGCCGGGGATCAGCAGCACGGGAATGCGGTTCACATGCGCCAATGCGGCCGCCGTCACCATATTGGCCGCTCCCGGACCAATAGAGGAGGTGACCGCCATCGCCTTTCTGCGCCCGCTCTGCTTGGCATAGGCGATCGCCGCATGGGCCATAGTCTGTTCATTGTGGCCGCGCCATGTGGGAAAGCGGTCTTTGGCACCTTGCAGCGCCTCACCGATGCCCGCCACATTGCCATGGCCGAAAATTGCCCAGCAGCCTTCGATAAACCGTTCGGGTTTTTGCCCTACCGCTTCGCTGCTTGAGGGCGCAGCTTCAGTCATCTGAGCCTCGATATAGCGCACCATCGCCTGCGCGGCGGTCAGTCTGATTGTTCCGGTCATGTCATGTCCTCCCCTGCCCGCGTCAGCTGCGCGCGCTTTTCTTGGCGTTGTCCCAATGGTCACAGAGCCGCGCGAAATTATCCGCCATGGTGTTGACGGCATCGGCATCGCCAAGCGCGCCTTTCATCCATTTTGCGGCACTTTCGGCAAAGATCGTCCGCCCGACGGCGAAGCCTTTGACCAGCGGATATTGCGCCGCGATCCGGAAACTGGCCGCCAGTTTGTCTTCGCTTTCGCCAAGCCCCAGAATCACGATCCCCCGCGTGTTGGCGTCGTTTTTCACAATGGTATCACAGGTGATGGTCCAGGCCTCCGGCGTCAGCATCGGCTCCAGCTTCCACCAATCGGGATAGATCCCAAGGTCATAGAATCGCTGGATCACCCGCGCGGTTGTGTCGTCTTCTACGGGGCCGCATTTCGACGGGATCACCTCGAGCAGAAACTCCAGATCATTGCGGCGACAGGCATGGAACAGGCGCAGCACGGTTTGTTCGTGGCTGGCCCACATCGCGTCATCATCGTCGGGATGGGCAAAGCACAGAACCTTGACCACCTGATCACGCGGCCATTCGACCAACCCGCCAAAATCCGGCCCGATTTCCGGTTCCAGAACAAGCGGACGCGACCCCGGCCATTCAACCGGACGCCCAACCCAAAGCCCGGTTCCGGCGGTTTGATAGAGCGCATCCCGCCCCAGACGGCCATCGCAGAGCAGACCATAGCCCGGCTGATCGCCCGCCACCTTTTGGGTGGCTGCAAGACAGAGCTGCTTGAACTGCCCGATCTTGTCCTTGGTCGCGCCGTCCAGATCCTCCAGCTGCATGCGGTGATCATAGGCAAAGATGCGGATATTGGACCAATCGGCCTTGCGGTTGGTGGCCCAATGCACTTGCTCCAGCTCGGCATCATGACGCAATGCCGGGTTATCAATGCCGCGATCAAAGAAGAACTGCATCTCCTCCCAACTGGGATAGGCCGGGGTACAGCCATGGCGCGACACCGCAAAGGCGCCACAGGCATTGGCGTATTTCAGCGCAGTGGGCCAGTTTTCACCGTCCAGCCACCCCTTGAGCAGACCGGACATGAAACCATCGCCGGCCCCCAGCACATTGAACACCTCGATCGGAAAGCCGGGACCGGCCTCGCCATCATCGAGATTGTCGGGAATATCACCGGTAAAGGCCACCGCCCCCGCAGCGCCACGTTTACACACCAGCGTCGCGCCCGAAACCGCACGCACCGCCCGCAGCGCGGCAATGGTATCGGTGGTGCCGCCCGCGATATGGAATTCTTCCTCGGTCCCGACGATCAGGTCAAACAGATGCAATGTCGATTGCAGCTTGGCCGTGACAGCGGCGCTTTCGACAAAGCGGCTCTCGCCATCGCCATGGCCCGCCACCCCCCAAAGGTTCGGGCGGTAATCAATATCCAACGCGGTCTGCATCCCCGCATCGCGGGCGATGTTCAGCGCCTTGAGCGTCGCGGCCTCGACCTGAGGGTTGCTGAGATGCGTGCCGGTCGACACAACGGCGCGCGCCTCGCGGATGAAATCCGGGTCGATGTCAGCCTCGGTCAGGCCCATGTCAGCACAGTTTTCGCGGTAGAAGATCAGCGGAAATTGTTCCTGATCGCGAATGCCCAGCAGCACCAGCGCGGTCAGCCGCTCCGGGTCGGTTTTCACGCCCCGTACATCGACGCCTTCGCGCACCAGCTCTTCGCGAATGAAGCGCCCCATATGTTCGTCGCCCACCCCGGTGATCAGCGCCGATTTCAGGCCCAACCGCGCCGTGCCAGCCGCGATATTGGTGGGCGAGCCGCCGATGTATTTGTCAAACGACCG
Source organism: Phaeobacter sp. J2-8 (assembly GCF_022867865.1). Lineage (GTDB taxonomy): Bacteria > Pseudomonadota > Alphaproteobacteria > Rhodobacterales > Rhodobacteraceae > Marinovum. The sequence continues at coordinate 504,581 of NZ_JALIEC010000002.1, forward strand.
CATGTCCTCCAGCCGCCCGCCGATCTGGGCACCGTACAGATCGACCGACGACCGCCCAATGGTGATCAGGTCCAGCGCCTTGGTCATTGCGCCGCCCCCAGTATTTCGGCCAAAGCCACCGGAACGCCAATTGCCCTGGATTTGGTTGCGGCCTCGGCCATGGCCAGCGCGGCAACCCCGTCCGCCAGATCAACCGGCAGCGCACCGCCGGTTGTCACCGCCGTCACAAAAGCATCCCATTCCGCCACATAGGCCGGCATGTAGCGTTCCAGAAAGAAATAGGTGGGTTTGGCCCCGGTCACGCCCGCCGTGGTCGATTTCACCACGGTATTTTCCAGCATGTTCTGCGCCTGTAGCAAACCGTCCGAGCCCAACAATTCAACCCGCTGATCATAGCCATAGACCGCACGCCGGGAATTCTTGATCACCGCGATGCGCCCATCACCATAGGTCAGGGTGACAACGGCCGTATCGACATCCCCCGCCGCACCAATCGCCGGATCGACAACTGACGTGCCAACCGCGCTGATGGTGACCGGCGCATCGCCCATCAGGAAATTCGCCATGTCGAAATCATGGATCATCATGTCGCGGAACAGCCCACCGGACACCTTGATATAGCTGACCGGCGGCGGCGCCGGATCGAAAGAGGTGATCGACAACAGCTCGGCCTTGCCAATCTCGCCCGCGTCCAATGCGGTTTTCAACGCGCCAAAGTTGGGATCGAACCGCCGGTTGAACCCGATCATTACCGGCCTACCGCTGTCCCTGGTGGCCGCCAGACAGGCCTGCGCACGCGCCAGCGAAAGATCGACCGGCTTTTCGCACAACACCGCCTTGCCCGCCGCTGTGGCCGCTTCGATCAGGTCGGAATGGGTGTCGGTCGAGGTGGCGATCAAAACGGCTTCAATCGCCGGATCTGCAATGATCTCCTCGGAACTGCGCGCATCACAGTTAAATTCCGCCGCCAGCCTGTCGGCGTTTTCCGTGAATACATCCGACACCGCAACAAGGGTGCTGCCGCCATGCGCCGTAATGGCGCGCGCATGCACATTGCCAATCCGCCCCGCCCCCAAAAGACCGACTTTCAACATCCTGCTCTCCCTGCGAATTCTGACGTGACTGGCGGCAAGATGGCAAACCCTGCACGCGCGTGCAAGGTTAAGTTGCACGCGCGTGCAGAATGTGGTTACCTATGCCCGCAACCCAAGGAACGCAGCGTGCCGCACAAATCTGATCCCCCAACAAGTGACGCCGCCGCCCGGGTGCCAAACAGACGTGTGAACCCCAATGGACCGGTGACGGCCGATGATGTTGCCGAGATCGCAGGCGTGTCGCGCTGGACCGTGACCCGCGCCTTCAAGATGAATGCATCCGTGTCGGAAAAGACCCGCGCCAAGGTGATGAAGGCGGCCGAGCAACTGGGGTATGTGCCCGATCTTCTGGCCTCGTCCCTGGCGTCGGAACGGTCCAACCTGGTGGCGGTTCTGGTGGATGATTTCAACAATCCGCACAAGCTGGTGATGCTGGAACGGCTGACCGCCGTAATGCGCCGGGCCGGGATCGACACGCTTCTGGTCAATACGCTTGGCACCGAAGACGCGCCCACCGCCCTGCTGAATGCCAGCCAGCGGCGGGTCGATGCGGCGGTGCTGATCGGGGTGAATTTTGATGACACGATCCTGCACACCGCGCTTGGCGCACGCCGGGTCAAGAAACTGATCCTGTTTGCCCGTGCCTCGGGCAATGCCGATACCATTTCGATCTGTGTTGATGATGTGGTCGCCATGCGCAGCATCACCGATTACGTGATTTCGCGCGGCTATCGGCGGCCCTTGTTTCTGGCCGGGCCCAACACCGGATCAGCGCATGTGTTCCGCAAGGAAACCTTTGTCGCGCTGTGGCAGGAACGTTTTGGTACGGCGCCCGAAGTGGCCGATGTCGGATCTTATGATCCGACACGCGCCTATCAGGTTGTGACCGAGACCCTGCGATCGCGGCCACGCCCGACCCTGCCGGATGTGATTGTCGCCGAAAACGACGCGATGGCGATTGGCGCAATGGATGCGGTGCGCCATGAATTGGGCCTGTCGGTGCCGGGGGACATTGCGATCACCGGCTTTGACGATGTGCCCTTGGCGGGCACGCCAATCTATGACCTGACCACCTATCGCCAGCCCATGACCGAAATGGCCGAGGCGCTGGTCCAGGTGGTGCAGAACCAGCGCGGCGATCTGGCGCTTCAGGCCTTTACCGGCCAGCTCATCCCGCGGTCCAGCGCCTGAGCCCCATCACGCCACCATATCCAGAAGCACCGCGCCCTTGCGATGCCGCCCCTCTACATGCGCATGGGCGGCGCGAATATCGCTAAGCGCAAAGCGACGGTCGACCACCGGGCGCAATTGCCCGTCCGTGACCCAGCGGCCCAGAACCGCAAGATCCGCTTTGGTGTCACCACTGACCCCGATGCGCACCCGCCGCCCGCCGAACAGCGCACTGACAAGCGCCTGGCGGATTTCACGCAGGCCAAAGTTCAACGGCACAAAGACGCCATTGGCTGTCAGCAGATGTTTGATTTGGCCAAAACGGACCACGCCCACGGTATCAATCACACTGTCAAACCGTGTCGCCAAAGCGCCCAGATCCTGTTGACGGTAATCGACAAATTCCACCGCCCCCAGATCGCGCACCAATGCTTCGTTCCCGCCAGAGGCAACGCCGGTCACCTCTGCCCCCATGATCCGGGCGATCTGCACCGCATAGGCCCCCACACCGCCCGAAGCGCCGATGATCAGCACCTTTTGCCCCGGCTTGACCCGGGCATAATCGCGCAGGAACACCAGCGCCGACACTCCCCCAAACGGCAGGGCCGCCGCATCGCGCAGCTCCAGCCCCTTTGGCACCGGCAGGACCGCGCCATCGGCACGCACCACCAGATATTCCGCATGGGCGCCGGACATGACAAACCCGAACACCGCCTGACCTTCTCCGAAATCGCTCACGCCCTCGCCCAGCGCCACGACATGGCGGCAAATTCGCTGCCCAGCACCGGCTGGCGCGGGCGGCGCAGCCCAAACATCAACCGCCCCGGCACCGCCAGAACACCGGGAAAGGCCGCCGCGCGCAGCCGCCAATCCGCGGTTGTTACGCTGCCATGGGCCACTTTCACCAAAATTTCACCCGGGCCGGGCGCGGGGCGCGGGCGATCCGCGATGCTGACCACATTGCTGTCACCGTATTCAAAATACACTGCCGCTTTCATCGCCGGCCTCCTGTTTCAAACCCTCTGATTGCGGCAAAGATAGCCCTGGGTCGGCATCATAGGAATTGACCAATCCAGCAGGGCTGTTATGCGGTTTCGCATGGATTGGCGCAGCATCAAATTCGATTGGAACCGCGCGCGGGCGTTCCTTGTCACCGCCGAGGAAGGGTCGCTTTCGGCTGCGGCCCGCGCCCTTGGCATGGCTCAGCCGACATTGGGGCGGCAGGTCAACGCGCTGGAAGACGAGCTTGGCGTCGCGCTGTTCGAACGCACCGGGCGCGGATTGGAGCTGACGCCCTCGGGGTTGGAATTGATCGACCACGTCCGCGCGATGGGCGACGCCGCGACCCAGGTGTCGCTGGCGGCCTCGGGCCAAAGCCAGGTGATCGCCGGTCAGGTCACCATCACCGCATCCGAGATCTATGCCGCCTATCTTCTGCCGCCGGTGATTGCCGAATTGCGCGACACCGCGCCGGGTCTGGACATCGAAATTTCCGCAACCAATGCCGTGACCGATCTGCGCCGCCGCGAGGCGGATGTCGCCATTCGCAACACCGAACCAGAAGATCCGGTTCTGATCGGGAAACGGATCGCCAATGACACCGGTTGGTTTTATGCCTCCGACGCCTATCTGGCACGGCGCGGCACGCCACAGGGTCTGGACGATCTGGCCGGGCATGATTTCGTGGCAATGGATACGGCGGATCAGATGATTGCAGCCTTTGCCGGATTTGACATCCACCTGACGCGCGAGATGCTGACCATTCGCAGCGACAACCATCTGGTGCATTGGCAATTGGCGACCCAGGGCGTGGCGATTGGCATTGCGCCGGATTTCCTTGGCCAATCGACACCGGGGATGGAGCGGCTTCTGCCGGGCTTTGGCCCGATCACCTATCCAGTATGGTTGGTGGCCCACCGCGAAGTGCAATCATCCCGCCGCATTCGATTGGTCTGGGACACATTGGAACGGCATTTGCGGGCGCGTCTGGCGTCCGGCGACGAATTTGACCAAACCTGACAGGAGCATTTGATGTTTGCCCGCTATGCGCTCTACTTCACCCCGACCGGTCCCCTGGCCGAGGTTTTGGCCGATTGGTTGGGCTGGGATCCCATCACCGGCACCGCGCGCAGCCACCCGGATCTGGCGAACCTGCCGCGCCCGGCGGCAGAGCTGACCGAACGTCCGCGCAAATACGGCGCGCATGCCACGCTCAAACCGCCGTTTCATTTGGCCACCGGTCCAGATGCCCAGGACGCCGAGGCGCTGGAAGCCGCAGTCGCGGCCTTCGCGGCCACCCGGGCGCCTGTTGCCCTCGACGGGTTGGCGATCACCCGCATTGGCAGCTTTCTGGCGCTGACCCCCGTGGGCGACACCGCCGCCCTGTCAGATCTGGCCGCAGATTGCGTGCGCCACTTTGACGGCTTTCGCGCGCCACCCAATGCCGACGAACTGGCCCGCCGTCGGCAAGCCCGGCTCAGCCCGACCCAGGAAAGCAATCTCGACACATGGGGATACCCCTATGTGATGGATGATTTCCGCTTTCATATCACGTTGACCGGCCCCCTGCGGCGGGATAAGATCGACACAACTACAGCGGCCCTGACCGCCCATCTGACCCCGCATCTGACTGCGCCGTTTCAGATTGACGCGCTGTCGCTGCTTGGCGGTGACCGCGAAACAGGGCGGTTTCACATGATCCGGCGTGCGCAATTGACAGGATAAAAGGTCAACGCCGCGCCGCAGCACATAATTCCGCGTGAAGTCCATGGAAATTAACCTAAATTCACGCAATTTCCGACAATCTGTCACCTTGCCGAAACAATGCGCTCCTAGCTTCGGGTCTACCAGGAACCGCGAGCAGGTCCATGTCCGTTCTTTCTTTTCCCGTGCGTCTTACCGGCGCCCGTATCTTACATAACTCAGGGTTGGAAGATCATGCCCTGACCATTGCCGATGGACACATCAGCAATGGCCCCGCGCGTGAGATCGACATGACCGGGTATGATATTCTGCCGGGGATTGTCGACCTTCACGCCCGCGCGCCGGTGTCCAACAGCCTGCCCAATCTGCCAGAAGTCGAACATGACCTTCTGTCCCGGGGGGTCACCACCGGGTGGCTGGCACAGGACTGGGGCTGGCAAGGCGGGGCCAAAAGCCCGGATTTCGCCGAGGCCCTGCTGTTGGGGATGGCATCCTATCAGGCGCGCATGACCTCTGATCTTCGCATCATGTTGCGCAGTGACATCCATATGATGGACAGCGAACACCGGTTCCTGACGCTGCTGCGCCAGTATGACATTGATGCTGTGCTGTTTGTCGATCACGTCAACACCCCGGCCCTGCCGTCGGACGATGAATTGCGCCGCATTGCCGAAGGTTTGCGCGCCCGCGGCGATGAGGTGCATCGCCACCTGTGCAATCTGGCGCATGCTTTTGACGTGCTGAACGTCCGCTCCGGCAGCTACGGCGACCGCGACGGCCAGAGCCGCGAGCGGCTGGCGATGATGGGCGCCAAGATTTGCGCCGCGCCAGAGGCGGTGGGCGCGGCGGCGGTGGCACGGGCCTGGGGCGATCCGGTGCTGATGCCGGCACGCGGCGTGATGAACGGCCCGGACCAGCCGGGCGCGCCAGTGGCACGTGACATGATCACCGGCGGCATGTGTGATGCATTGATTTCAGACGGCGCCCCCGAGACGATGCACCGCGCCGCGCTGCATCTGTGGGACACCGGCACCCTGCCTTTGGCCGGGGCCTGGTCCCTGATTTCAGCCCGCCCGGCCCAGACCATGGGATTACTGGATCGCGGGGTTCTTGTACCTGGGGCGCGGGCCGATCTGGTGGTGCTGCACCGCGCCAGCCGCCGCATCGCCGCCACCATGGCGCAGGGCCGCTGGGTCTGGCGCGCGCCCGACATTGCGCCATCCTGCATCGCCCCGTCCTGCATTGCCTCTGCCAACATTGCCCCCACCAACATTGCGCCGCCAAATCGCGACGTCTGGTTTGGGGCGGTCCCGAACCTGCGCCGCGCCGTTGACCCGATCGGCCCAGTTGCTGTCACACCGGCACCGGACGACACGACCGCGCCCGGCGAAACACAGCCAATTACGGAATAAGCACGCCGTTGCGCGCCACCACAATCGTATCGCGGGCGAGGTCGTCATAGGTGATGTGAATGCGGATCTTGTCCACAGTTTGCAAACCAAAGGACACATACGGCAGACCATCCGCCGGCAACAACGCGTTCGGCGCGCCGGTATCCTCATGGCAATCGGGCAGCGAAAACGCCTCAACCGGGCCATCGTTGATCGCATATTCCAGACCAATCAACCCGCAACGCCAGCTGAGCAGATGGGTGAAATACACCAGATCGCGCCCCTCATATTCGCGCACCGCAACCCAATTGGCCTTTGTCGCGTTCAGGATCGGCCGCACCTCTGTTGCGGTGGTAAAGCGCCCGGTGGGTTCCTGCGGTTCGGCCACAGGTTCCGGGGCTATGATCGCGGCGCTTTCGGCCGGGTCCACCCGGTTTCCGCCATCCGCGTCAGCCCCCGGAGTGTCACCCGCCCCCGGCCCGGAACCGCCATTGGCCAGCAGTGCAATCAAGACCAGAATGAAATGCATGTCTTTTCCCCCGAATTATTGAAACCACTATGGCATTGCGACCCATTCGACAGGAATGCAGACTGCACAGGTCAAACTCGGCACCAACCTGTGACCAAGCGCCTTTAGACCCGCGCCATTCCCGCCTATAGTCGACAACAAAAGACCCAAAAGCAACCAGGGGCAGCCAGGCAATGACAATGCAACCTATCGCAGATACGCCGTTCAACATCGTAATCGTCGGCCAATCCGGCCGTCTGCAATATGAGGCGCTGTTGTTCGCGGCCTCGTTTCGCTACTACAACCGCGGCTTTCGCGGGCGGCTTTTCCTCGCCGAACCGCAACCCGGTCCGCTCTGGCCCAACAACCCACGCATCAAGAACGAAGACCTTCGCAACCTGTTGGTCGAATTTGGTGTCGAATTCCTTCCGTTCGAGAACCGGCATTTCGGCCATGACTACCCCTATGGCAACAAGATCGAGGCCCTTGCCGCCCTGCCCGAGGGTGAGCCGTTTGTGTTTTTCGACACCGACACCCTGATCACCGGCGATCTGCGTGAGGTGCCGTTCGACTTTGACCGCCCGACCGCATCCATGCGCCGCGAAGGCACCTGGCCGAAAATCGAACTCTATGGCCCCGGCTATTCGGCGATCTGGAAATCGCTTTATGACCGCTTTGGTCTGGATTTCCAAAGCTCGCTCGACCTGGGGCAACCGGATGAATATTGGCAACGCTATCTCTATTTCAACGCCGGTTTCTTCTTTTACAAATGCCCAAAATTGTTTGGCGAGCGGTTTCTGGAATATGCGCTGACCATCCGCGACGATCCCCCGGCGGAACTGGTGTGCCAGACCATGGACCCCTGGCTGGATCAGGTGGCGCTGCCGCTGGTCATTCATTCCTTTGGCGGCGGGCGCGACACCCTTCCTGCGGGAATGCTGGATGGCAGCCATTCGTGTCATTATCGTTTTCTGCCAATGCTTTACGCCCGCGAGGGCCAACATGTTCTTGACACGATCGACATTATCACCGGACCGCATAAGGTCAAAAAACGGCTGAAGGAATATGAACCCGCCCTGCGGATGATCTATCAGGGGCGCGGCCAAAAGGTGCGCGATCTGTTTGATCAGAACGATCTGCCCAAACGGGAACAGGCAATCCGCAACAAGATCCGGCGCGAAGGTTTCTGGATGCGCTAGGGCAATTTTCGGGTTGAACAAGTATATACATTAAATATACATAGCCCACTTTGGAAACCAAGGAGCTGTAAGGTTGAAAACCATTCTCGTCGTGAACCCAAAAGGCGGCACAGGCAAAACGATCACCTCGATCACCCTGGCGGGCGCGCTGGCCAATCTGGGGCGGCGGGTGGCATTGGCGGATGCGGATGTTCAAAAGTCGTCGTTTAACTGGCTGAAACGGCGCAACCTGGGCAATCCGCCAATCAAACGACGCGACTGGACCAATGCGCGCGAACTTGGCACTGCGCCGAAAACCGCCGAATACCTTATTGTTGATGCCCCCGGCAGCATTGATCCGGCAGACGCCGCTGATCTGGTCAAGATGGCGGATTTGATCCTTGTGCCCCTGACCGCGTCCTGGATTGACGAAGATGCGACCAAGCGGTTCCTGAAATCCCTGCGTGACCTCAAACGCATCCGCAAGGGCAAGGCACGAATTGAGGTGATCGCCAACCGATTGCGCAGCTTCTCGCGCAGCCGCCGCGACCTCATGCGGTTTTGTAACTCGATGGAGCAACCGCCGCTGGCCTGTATTTCCGACCGCACGATCTATGGTGATTTGGCGCGTCAGGGCCTGTCGGTCTTTGACCGGACCCAGAAACCATTTCGGGTAATGCAGGACCAGTGGAAACCGGTGCTGGACGTCATCCTCGCCAAAGCATCCTGATCGGCGCGCTCGCGAAATTGGCGGCAATCCGGGCAGGCAAAGGGTGAACTGCATATTTTAGCAGCGGAAAAACATCAGATAGCTGATTCCAGGGCTGGAAAATGGTGCCGCCTCTGCATACCCTCCGGCAAAATTCCCGAAGGAGGATCCCATGACCGACGCCCCGCAATACGGCTTTGACACGCTGCAAATCCACGCCGGTGCCCGCCCCGACCCCGCCACCGGCGCACGTCAGATACCGATTTACCAAACAACGGCCTATGTGTTCCGCGATGCGGAACATGCGGCGGCGCTGTTTAACCTTCAGGAAGTCGGATATATCTATTCCCGCCTGACCAACCCGACTGTGGCCGCCCTTCAGGAACGTCTTGCCACGCTCGAAGGTGGTGTGGGTGCCGTCTGCTGTTCGTCGGGGCACGCGGCCCAGATCATGGCGCTGTTTCCGCTGATGGGGCCCGGTTTGAATGTGGTGGTGTCGACCCGGCTTTATGGCGGTTCGATCACCCAGTTCAGCCAGACAATCAAACGCTTTGGCTGGTCGGCGAAATTTGTCGATTTCGACGATATGGATGCGGTTGCAGCAGCGATTGATGACGACACCCGCGCGGTGTTCTGTAAATCCGTGGCCAACCCCGGCGGCTATATCACCGACATTGCAGCGGCGGCCAAAGTGGCCGATGCGGCGGGCATTCCGCTGATCGTCGACAACACATCGGCCACGCCCTATCTGTGCAAGCCGATCGACCATGGCGCGACGCTTGTCGTGCATTCGATGACCAAATATCTGACCGGCAACGGCACTGTGACCGGCGGCGTGGTCGTGGATTCAGGCAAATTCGACTGGTCCGCATCCGACAAATTCCCGTCTCTCAGCGCACCGGAGCCCGCCTATCACGGGCTGACCTTTGCGGAAACCTTTGGCCCGCTGGCCTTCACCTTCCACGGCATTGCCATCGGGTTGCGCGATCTGGGCATGACGCTCAATCCACAGGCGGCGCATTACACGCTGATGGGCATTGAAACGCTGTCGTTGCGGATGGAACGCCATGTGCAAAACGCGGAAAAGATCGCCGCATGGCTGGAAGGCCACGACGCGGTTGCGGCTGTGACCTATGCCGGTCTGCCGACGTCGCCCTATGCCGAGCGCAAAGCGCGGCTTTGCCCCAAGGGCGCCGGCGGTCTGTTCACCATTGCGTTGAAAGATGGCTATGACGCCTGTGTCAAATTCGTGGATTCGCTGGAAATTTTCAGCCATGTCGCCAATCTTGGGGACACCCGCAGCCTGGTGATCCATTCCGCATCGACCACCCACCGCCAGCTGACAGCGGAACAGCAAACCGCCGCAGGGGCCGGGCCCGATGTGGTGCGTCTGTCCATCGGGATCGAAGATGCCGCAGATCTGATCGCCGATCTTGATCAGGCATTGGCCAAAGCCTCCGCCTGAACAATGCACATTTCGTGAGTGCGAAAACGGTCCCGCCCTTTCAGGCGGGGCCGTATTTAGTTTTCAGAACCAGATTAGTTTTCAAGACCATAAACGATGGTGATCTGGGCGTTGAAATTCAGCTCTCCCGCCGCAACCGGCATGCCGTCCCCAACCATCATCGCCTCGGCCCGGGCAAAGACCGGCCCCGGGGCGGATCCTGTGCCGGGCTCGAAAATCTCACTTATGTCGCCCAGCGTCACACCGGCAGCATCGGCGTAAAGTTGCGCCCGTGCACGGGCATCCGCCACCGCAAGACGGCGGGCCTCATCCAAGACCGGACCGGGATCGCGCAGCCCAAAGGAAATGCCGGAAAACCGGTTTGACCCGCTGTCCAGCATCACCGCAAGCACATCCCCCAACCGGGCCATATCCGACACCCGAATGGTCAGATCATTCTGGGCAACAAAGCCGTCAATCACCGGTGTTTCCGGCGGGGTGGACCGGCTGCGGTCGCGCCAGACCGGGTCAAGCCGCAGCGAACTTGTCTGAACATCCCGCGGGGCGATGCCCATCTCGGTCAGGGCGGCAAAAAGCTTCTGAATGTCTTCGTTGACCTGCGCCATTGCATCACGTGCTTCGCGCGCCTCATGTGCCACGCCAAGATGCACCGTCGCCATGTCCGGCACCGCCGTGGCGCGCCCCTCGCCGGTCACTGTGACATGGGGTGCACGATCATCGGCCATGGCCGCCCCCGACAGCCCCAGGGGAATCATCAAGGTGATGACAAAAGCCCTTACACTCAAATGTCTCAACATCAGCACTGCCTTTATGTTATGAAAGCGATATTCGCGACAAAGATGCGCGTGACCAGGAAGGCGCACAACCTCTGGTTCGTAACATTATGGTGTCGCGGCTTTTTCTCGGCAGGAAGCTGCTGTAAAATGGGTGGAAGACGGGTCAGACTTGCGTGACCCATGAAGGAGTGCGAAAGCCGGAGAGATGAAACCAGATTTTGCTCTGTTGCTTTCCTTTGACGGGATTGCTCTGTTGCGGCGCGCCTCGGCTGATGGCGCGGCCAGGCGATGGCTGGCGTCAATTGGGTGTTGTTTCGCCCGAATTGCCGGATTTGTCTGAAACCCTGATCGCCCTGCGCGAACGCGTGACCAAGGGCGATTGCGAAGTCAAATTGATCCTGCCGACCGAGCAGGTGAAGTTTCTGGACATTGTCGCACCTGCGCCGGGGATTTCCAATCCAGAGGCCGTCGAAGCCGCGCTTGATGGCGCGACGCCCTATGCCATTGACGATTTGGTCTATGATTTCCACCGCGACGGCGACCATATCCATGTGGCGGCGGTGGCGCGGGAAACACTTGACGAGGCAGAGCAATTTGCCATCCTGCATGGTTTCCTGCCCCTTGGTTTTGTCTCGGATGTGGCAAAAGACGCCGGTTTCCAGCGCGAGCCGTTTTTTGGCCCGACGCAAAAGGCGCTGACCACCCTGACCCCCGGCATGACGGTCCAGGGGGATGATACCCCGGTTGCCATTCTGGACGATCTGGCGGAACCGGTCCCCCCGGTGCAAGCCCCCCAAGCGCAAGAAAAACCTGCGCCAGAAACTCCCCGGGCAAAGCCCGAGGCCAGTGCGCCCAAGTCAGATACGCCTGCGCCGCCAAAAGCCAAAGCCGCGCCCGCCGCGCCAAAAGAGCGCCCGACAGAGGAACGCCCGGTAAAGGCAAAGCCGGACGCCAAGACAGCTGCGCCCGCGCCACAGCCCGCAACGCCGAAACCCGCCAGCGCACCAACCGCAAAGACCCCTCCGCAACCAGAGGGTCAGGCCGCAGGCAAGACACCCGCAGCGCCGAAACCTGATGCCGCGCGGGACACCGACACATCGCCCAAGACACCCGAAGTCAAAGCAGCCCCCCCGGCGCTCAAGCCCGAGGCAGACGTCCCGCCTCTGCCTTCATTCAAGAAGAAACAGCGCCCCGGCCCTGTGGAAGACGCAGGCAACCGCAAAGATCCGCCCGCTGTGCCGGTTGCCAATCCCAATGCCCCACCCCCGCCCGGCCCAAAGGTGCCACCAAGTGTCTCGGCCATGCCGCCGGAACCTGCAACGCCGGGATTCAGCAGCATTCGGGCCAACCGCGACGCACCAGCGCCACGCGCCAGCAAAAATCTGACAGCGCGGCCCGAAAACCTGCGCGGTCCGGCATCTGACACGCCGGTATCGCCCCCTAAACCCCGCGATGTGGCGGATGAGATCGCGGCAAGCGCACGGGCGTCGTTTACGATGCGCCCGAAACCCAAAGCCGACAACGACGGGGATAACGACAGCGACAACATCAGCGACCAGATCGCCGCGACGGCACCAACCGCCACCGCCCCGACCGCAGAGGCCACCCCATCCACCGCCAGCGGGATAATCGCCCGCGCCTCTGCCGGGATTGGCAAAAACATCGGCTTTGCCAGCCGCCGCACCGGCGCGGCGCAAAGCCCGGGCAAACCTGGCAAACCCGCCAAACCCAGCCGCAAAGCGCGACTGTCCAAGGTCAAGCCCGGCGACGCGAAAGCGGCAGAGACCGCCGCAGCCGCCGCCGCGCTGGACGAAGGCGACCGAATGACGGTTTTTGGCGCGCGCGGCCAGCAAAAGATCGGCGGCAAACCCCGGTTCCTTGGCCTGATGCTGACAGCCGCCCTGATCCTGGCCCTACTCGCGGTCAGTGCCTGGGCCTCGCTGTTTCTGGACGATGGTCTCGCTTCCTTGTTCCGGCGCAATGTCGAAGGCCCGGCAGTGGCCTCCGCCACCGCGCCCGCCGTGCGCGACAGCGCGCTTGACACCACCGACCCCGACAGCGCCGCCGCACCGCCCGAAGCGATCCCGCCAACCGCGCTTGCCCTGCCGGACCTCCCCCGCGAAATTGACCCCGAAGACCCGACTGACATCAACATTGCCTCGCTGAGCGAAGGCCTGCCAAGCCTCAGCCGCGATCTTGTCGAAGAGCAGGTGGATGGCCTCTCGGTGCCCTTCGAATCCGAGGCCCTGACACCGGAACAAGCCGAGGCCCGCTATGCGGCGACCGGCATCTGGCAACGCGCGCCCATGCCGCCCAACGAGCCAGAGCAGGCCTTGGTTGGCGAACTTTACGTGGCCTCCATCGACCCCGATGTGGCGGTCGGCGATGCCATTGCCATCCCAACCCAGCGCGAGGCCGACACCGATCAGATCCCGCCAACGCAAATCAATCCCTATCCGGCGGATTCTGGATTTACCTTTGACGACAATGGCTTGATCCAGCCGACCGCGCAGGGGGTCTTGCATCCCGCCGGGTTCACCCTGGTGCTTGGGCCGCCGCCGTTAAAAGCCCCGTTGCGACCGGGGGTGGAATCCGTGACGCCCGCGGCCCTGCCCGCACCAGAAGCCGGCCAAGACCCGCAATCCTCCGATCCAGCCTCTGACGACGAAAACGCCGCCCTTGCGGCTGCGATTGCCGCCGCCTCGGCTGCGGTGCCGGTGCCCATTCCAGGCGCCACTCCGGCCCCCGACACATCCGCGCCAACAACCGCAGCAGATCCCAGCCTTGCCGGGCTGCGCCCACGGCCACGCCCCGGTGATTTGATCGAACAGAATGAACGCGCCAATCTGGGCGGTATCAGCCTTGAGGAACTGCGCCAGAAACGTCCGAAACTGCGTCCGGCGCAAGACCCGGCCAAAACCGAGGCCGAAAAAGACATCGAAGCCAGCGAACTGGCGGTGGCAAGCTCTCTCAAACCCAACCGCCGACCGACCAACATGGCGACCCTTGTCGACCGCGCGGCCCAGAACGCCGCAAATTCGGTGGTGGCCGCCGCCGCCCCGGCCGCCGTTGCCCCGCGCACCGTGACGCCGCGCATCCCGTCGAAAACCACCGTCGCCACCGCCGCAACGCAAAAGAACGCGATCAATCTGCGCAACGTCAACCTGATCGGCGTATACGGCAAACCGTCAAGCCGCCGGGCGTTGATCCGCCTGTCCAATGGTCGCTACCAAAAGGTCAAGGTCGGCGACCGGATTGACGGTGGTCGCGTCTCTGCCATTGATGAAGATCGGTTGAACTACGTCAAAAGCGGGCGCAACGTGGTGTTGCGCATGCCGCGCGGCTGACGGGCCTGCCCCCCCGCGGCTCTGCGTCGCACGGGACACAGAACACAGCCCCCTCGCGCCAATGTGACGGCCTGCCCCTCTCGACCTGACCCGGTGAAAAGCGCATACAGAGCACACCCCGGCACCCCGTCGGGAAGGAGCCCAAATGCAGCTTTTACGCCTTTTGATCGCTGTGCTTTTGCTTGCCCTGCCGGTGACGGCACGGGCCGCACAATCCGACATCTACGAGGCCCCAGCCCTGACCGCACAGTTGATCACCGCCGAACAGGGCGTCGCCCCGGATGCCGGGACGCTGTCCGCCGGTCTGGTTGTGAAAATGCAAGACGGGTGGAAGACCTACTGGCGCTCACCGGGCGAGGTCGGCCTGCCACCGGAACTTGACTGGGATCAGGCGCAAAATCTGGCCACAGCTGAATTACAATTCCCGGCTCCGACGCGTTTTACCGCATTTGATATCGAAAACTTTGGCTACGGCGATCAGGTCGTTTTCCCCATTCGCATCACGCTGGATCGTCCCGGGGCCCCCGCCACCTTAACCTCCCGCGTGCGCTTGCTGGTCTGCAAAGAGATCTGCATTCCCGAAGATTTCACCCTGACCCTGACCCTGCCAAACGACACCGGAATTGACGCCGAGGCCGCTGAAACGATTGCCGCAGCCCTGAGCAAAGTCCCGGCAGAGGGCGCAGCCACCAACATGTCCCTCGAAGCGGCCCATCTGTCGCAGACCCATCTGACGGTGGCCCTGCACCGTGATCTCGGCTTTCGCACGCCGGATGTCTTTCCGGAATTGGAAGGCGCGGTTTTCGGCAAACCCATTGTCCGGCTCGATGCCGATCAAACCCGGCTCTGGGCGGAAATCCCACTGCTATATGCGGCGGACCCGAATGCCGAGCTGACCCTGACCGTGACCGACGGTCGCTTTGCCGGGACTCTGCCCGCCCCGCTGACCGACACGCTGCCCGCCGCCCCCCAGGCTGGACGGGGTCTCTGGGCCATGGCGTTGATCGCGGTTCTGGGCGGTCTGATCCTGAATGTCATGCCCTGCGTCTTGCCGGTTCTGTCGCTGAAACTGGCGGCTGCGATTGGCAAATCCGATCTCCCCGGCACAGATCCGGGCAGGCTTTCTCTGGGCGGCGTTTGGCGTGCTGACCTTTTTCTGGGCTCTGGCGGCGGCGACCTGGGGTCTGCAATCCATGGGCCATGCCGTCGGCTGGGGTCTGCAATTTCAAAGCCCGGTATTCCTGACATTGATGATTGTCATTCTGGTGCTGTTTTCCGCCAAACTGTTTGGCGCGTTCACCCTGAGCCTGCCTTCGGGGCTGCAAACCCATTTGGCCAGTGTCGGGGGCCATGGCCACTTGGGCGATTTCGCCACCGGTGCCTTTGCTGCGGTGCTGGCAACCCCCTGTTCCGCGCCGTTTCTCGGCACTGCCGTGGCTTTTGCCATGGCGGGCGGCGGGTTGGATATTGCGGTGATCTTTACCGCGCTTGGCATCGGTCTTGCCCTGCCTTACCTCGCGGTCGCGGCAATGCCCGGCTGTGTGGCTGTCCTGCCCAAACCGGGGCGCTGGATGCTGGTGGTCAAGGCCGTGATGGCGGGATTGCTGGCCCTGACGGCGGCCTGGCTGTTCCTGGTGCTGGCCAATGTCGCCGGGCTGGCCAATGCGGCCATCACCGCGCTGTTGGTGGCAATGATCCTGGCAATTCTGATCCTGCCCATCCGCCTGCCCCGGCGGGCCGTTTGGGTCGCGGCCCTGGCTGTGATCGCCGTTGGCCTGCCTGCTCTGCGCCCCGCCGCGCCGCAATCCGACACCCCGACCGCAGCCAACTGGGCGCCCTTCGACACCGCCGATATCCGTGACCATATCGCAAATGGCAAGATCGTCTTTGTCGACGTGACTGCGGATTGGTGCCTGACCTGCAAGGCCAACAAATCACTGGTCCTGGAACGGGGCGAGGTCGCCAGCCTGCTGACCTCTGGCGACATCATCGCCATGCAGGCAGACTGGACCCGCCCTGACCCGGCGATTTCCGAATATCTGGCTGAGTTCAACCGCTACGGCATCCCGTTCAACGCGGTCTACGGCCCCGCCGCGCCGACCGGGATCGCCCTGCCGGAACTCCTCAGCGCCAAGGCGATATTCCAAGCCATCGAAAAAGCCGGCGGTTGACGTCTTTTGTCATTCGCCTGACCTGTCTTTCTCCTGACCAGTCTTTCGCTTGACCAGTCTTTCTCCTGGATCAAATATCCCGGGGAGTGTGAGGGGCTGGCCCCTCATTCCCGCCCCGACAACAATCGCTTCAGCCGCCGTTTGCTGCCAAACCCTGCGCCACGATCGCATGGCGGGGATCCTCCGCCGCCAGGGTCGACAACAGACCCTCTGCGGCGCGATAAGCCTCCAGCGCCTTGTCAGATTGCCCCAGCACGCCATAGGCCCGCCCAAGCTGTAGCCAGCCGTCAAGATCCTCCGGCGTCTCCTGCAAGCGCTCTGCCAAACCGGCCACCATCGATTGGATGAAATCCGCCCGATCATCGGCTGTCATCTCTGCTGCGGCGGCCACGTCGTCGGCGCTTGGACCCCGTACTGTCACAAAGTCAGACATTGCTACCGCCGCGTCTCCGGTGGTGGTGCTGATGCGGTTGATCTCGCGGATGAAATATTCCATCCAGGGCTGCGCGGTTTCCTCCTGGGACAACCGCAACACCAACAGCGCACGCGCCTCTGTCACCTGACCGTCCTGTTCCAGCCATTGCGCCTTATAGAAAATCGCCGCCGGGTTCAGCACATCCATGTCCAGCGCGCGGTCAATCGCTGCCGCCGCCGATTGCGTCACAATGCCATCAGCCGCCGCAATCAAGGCTTCGGCGTATTGCGTCACATGGCCTGCACGGGTGTCAGGGCGATCAAGGATTTCCGCCAGCGCCGCAACCGCGTCCTGATACCGGCCCATCTGCATATAGGTCTGGGCCAAAAGCTCCCAGCCCTCGATCGGCCCGCCACTTTCATCGGCTTGAAGGCGGGCTTTCAGACGCTCTGCAAGTTCGACAATCTTTTGATCCTCGCCCCGTTCCGCCGCACGTTCGGCAAACGGTTGGCTGGAAATACCGGGCGCGCCTGTCGCCAGATAAACGCCCCCCGCCAGCAACGGCACCATGACGGCCATCACAAAAAGCGCCGCCGTGCCGCCGGTTCTGATCTTGCCACCATCGCCGCCCTGACGTTCCACCGCCAACATGCGCCGTTTGATTTCCAGTGCTGCGGCCTCGGCCTCCTGCGGGGAAATCACACCGCGCACACGTTCCGCATCGACCTCTTTCAACTGGTCGACAAAGATGGCCAAGGCCCCTTCGCGGTGCCCGACCTGCGCCGTGCCACGCCGCCACAGCGGCAAAAGGATGATCAAACCGGCCAAAATCGCCATCAGCGCGGCGGGTATCCAGAAATTCATGCCTCAGGTGTCTTTCTTGTCCATCTCGGCGTCAAAACGCGCCATCAATTCACCGACTTTTGCCTCGTCCTCTGGGCTAAGTCCCTCGGGGGCCGTGCCCGCCTTGCGACGTCGCAACGCCGACGCCGCAGCCATGCCCCCCAACCCCAAAAGCGCAAACGGCGCCAGCCATAATGCATAGGTCGTGGGTTTGAACGGCGGCTTGAACAACACGTAATCACCGTAGCGATCCACCAGATATTGCACCACCTCGGCATCGCTATCCCCCGCGACCAACCGCTCGCGGATCAGGATGCGCAGATCGCGCGCCACCCCGGCGTTCGAACTGTCAATCGGTTCGTTCTGACAAACGACACAGCGGATATCGCGGGAAATGTCGCGCGCGCGCGCCTCCAATGCCGGATCGTCAAGGATCTCGTCCGGCTCCACCGCCGCTGCAACACTGGCCAATGCGATCAGACAGACAGCAAGAACCTGTCTCACGATCCCGCACCCGCCGCCCGCGCAGCAGCAAGGGCGTCGCGCAATTCATCCTGGGCCTGTGCGCTGGCAATCGGCCCGACATAGCGCCAGACCACCGTGCCTTCGGCATTCACAAGGAAGCTTTCAGGCACCCCGGAAATTCCCCATTCGATCCCGGCACGCCCGGACAGATCCGACCCGATCCGTTGATAGGGATTTCCCAGCTCGTTCAGCCAATCACGGGCGGCCTCGGGCTTGTCCTTGTAGTTTATACCGAAAAGCGGAAAACCCTCACTCGCGGCCAGCCGCGTCAGCACCTTGTGCTCGGCCCGGCAAGGTACACACCAGGAGGCAAAGACATTGACCAGCACGGGCTCGCCCGCCGCAGCCAGATCCGCGGTTTTCAAACCCGGCACATCCACACCATCGACGGCATCCAGCTCAAAGGCCGGCGCCGGATGGGATACCAGGGCCGACGGGATGGCATTGGGATCGCGATCCGGGTTCAACCCCCAAAGAAAGAAACCGCCAATCACAATCACCACCGCAACCGGCAGCATCACCAGAACACGTTGCATCTTTTTCACTCCGCAGGTTGCGCCATTTCAGGCATTTTGGCGCGACGTGGCGCGCCGACCCTCAGACGTCGATCGCTTAACGACAAAGCCCCGCCCAGCACCAGCATGAAAGAGCCAAGCCAGATGAAATTCACCAGCGGCTCATAGATCACCCGAAGCGTCCAGACATCGCCGGCAGTCTCGGCCGCAGGTTCGGAAATCGCGGCGTAAAGATCACCGGCGAGGGTGTGGCGAATGGAACTTTCGGTGGTGGTCGATTGCGCCACCGGATAGATCCGCCGTTCGGGATAGAGATTCTGCACAAAGGCCCCGGCACGATTGACCACCAGCGTTGCGCGAAAGGCGGTGTAATTCGGCCCCGGCACGCTTTCGACCTTGGCAAAGCGAATGTCAAACCCGGCAATCTGCACCTCGGTGCCCGGTTCGGCAAAGGTCACAATCTCTTCTTTCCAGGCCGAAGATCCGACAAAGCCAAAGATACAAACCGCCAACCCGAGATGGGCCATGGTCATGCCATGGCTGGCACGCGGCAGGTTGCGGGCCCGGCGCAGGCTCTCGGAGAATGGTGCGCGAAACAATTTGATCCGCGCGCCCCAATCCTGAAGCGTGGCCAGAAACAGCCAGATCCCAAGTCCAAAAGCCAAAATCGCCAGCACCGGCCCCTTGGTCACCAGATACCACAGCACCAGTGCGGCCACCGCCGCCACGGCCGCCACCATCCAGAGCCGCTGGGAAATTCCCCGCAGATCGGCCCGTTTCCACGTCAGGAACGGCCCGAAGCCCATGACCAACAGCAAGGGCATCATGATCGGCACAAAAGAGGCGTTGAAAAACGGCGGCCCGACCGAGATCTTGTCGCCGGTCACGGCCTCAAGAAACAGCGGATACAGCGTGCCAAACAGCACCGTGCCACAGGCCGTCGCCAACAACAGATTGTTGATCAGCAAGCCACCCTCACGGCTGACCGGGGCGAACAATCCGCCGCCCTCCATCGACGGTGCCCGCGCCGCGAACAAGGTCAAGGAACCACCAATCGACACGCCCAACAGCGCCAGGATGTAAATCCCCCGCTCCGGGTCGACCGCAAAAGCATGCACCGAGGTCAAGAGACCAGAGCGCACGATGAACGTCCCCAGCAGTGACAGCGAAAATGTCAGGATCGCCAACAGGATGGTCCAGCTTTTGAACGCACCGCGTTTTTCGGTCACGATGGCGGAATGCAACAGCGCTGTGCCCAACAGCCAGGGCATGAAGGCGACGTTTTCCACCGGATCCCAAAACCACCAGCCGCCCCAGCCGAGCTCGTAATAGGCCCACCAGGACCCCAGTGCGAGACCGGCGGTCAACGACACCCAGGCCGCCAATGTCCAGGGCCGCACCCAGCGCGCCCAGGCCGCATCAACCCGGCCCTCGATCAGGGCCGCAACGGCAAAGGAAAACACAATCGAGAACCCGACATAGCCGATATACAACAGCGGCGGATGCATCGCCAATCCGACGTCTTGCAACAACGGGTTCAGGTCATTGCCATCCACCGGCGGCGGCGAAATCCGCAAAAACGGGTTCGATGTGAACAACATGAAGCTGAGGAAACCCAGCGAAATCCACGCCTGCACCGCCAATGTCCGCGCCCGCAGCGCATGGGGAATGTTCGACCCGAACATCGCCACGCCCGCCCCGAACAATGTCAGGATCAGCGTCCAGAGCAACAATGACCCCTCATGCGACCCCCAGGTCGCGGCGACCTTGAACAACATCGGTTTCAGTGAATTGGAGTTTTCGGCCACATTCACCACGGTGAAATCACTGACCACAAAGGCCCACATCAGCGCGCCAAAGGCCACCCCGACAAACAGAAGCTGCCCCAGCGCCGTCGACTGCGCGCTGCGCATCCACACCAGATTGCCGCGTGCCGCGCCAATCATGGGCACGACGGATTGCACCAGGGCGATGGCCATTGCCAATGCCAATGCAAATTGTCCAAGTTCCGGGATCATGCGGCCTCCAATGGGTCACCATATCATAGACCAGAAGTCCTAGCGCCTCACACATGAAGTTTTAAGTCACCTTTTCGCCATGTCGCCCCGCATTTCGCCGCACCCCCCGGATTTGGGCCGCGGCACCGGCTCACTTGCTGGTTTGAAACCGCACGCCGCCTGTGGCCTCTGACAGGGCCAGCGCTGCTTCGGCCACCTTGTGACCAATCTCTGCAATCCGCTCCAGCGGCAGGCGCACGCTGGGGCCGGACACCGAAATGCCTGCGACGGCCTCGCCGTGAATATCAAATACCGGCGCCGCAATACAGCGCATTCCAAGGGCCTTTTCCTCGGCATCCACCGCATATCCCCGCTGCGCCGACAGGGTCAGATCGGCGCGCAGCGCCGCCGCCTCGACCAGGGTATGCTCGGTAAACACCTCGCGCCGGGTACGCTCCAGATAGGCCGTGAGCCGGTCATCGGACCAGCGCGACAGCAACGCCTTGCCAATCCCCGACGCATGCAGCGGCGACAATGTCCCCGGGGGAAAGAAAGCGCGAATGGTCTCATGAGTCTCTACCTGGCTGAGAAACATGACCTGATCCCCGCGTGCGATACCAAGATTTGCCGTCTCTCCGGTGTCCTCCATCAAGGTGCGCATGATGGGACGGGCACGTTCAGCAAGCGACGTCCGCCGCAAAAACGCCGCCCCCGCCAAAAAGGCCCCCGCGCCCACCGCCCAGCTTTGCGCCGCATCGTCGAATTCGGCAAATCCCCGGCCCTGCAAGGTCACCAACACCCGGTACAGCGTGGCAGGCGATTGATCCAACTCCTCGGCCAGAACGCTGAGCGTGATCCCCTGATGCTGGCCCAAGGCGACCAAAACCTCCAACGCCCGGTCCAGGGATTTGATGGTGTTCTGTTCGGTCTTGTCCTGCCAACCACGCGGGCGGCCGCGTTTTCTCGGGGTTTCTTCGGCCATTCTTCTTCTCTTTTGAAATACGCATTCAGCATATGAAAAATAGCAACGCATTGGCAATAATAAATTTTTACTGCAAATTGGAATTTTGAAAAACGATTTCAAAAAAATTGAGCTCTCGCGACCCCCAACGTAACCTCCAACCAAACCCGATAAGGAGGAAAGACAGATGAGCTTCCAGAACCCCGTTTTCATTCCCGGCCCGACCAATATGCCGGAACATCTGCGCCGCGCCTGTGACATGCCGACACTCGATCACCGGTCGGCGCTGTTTGGCGACATCCTGCACCCGGCCCGTGCCGCCGTGCGTCAGATCCTGAAATCGCAAGAGGCCGAGGTGTTCATCTTCCCCTCCACCGGCACCGGCGGTTGGGAAACCGCGCTGACCAATACGCTCAGCCCCGGTGACAAGATCCTTGCCGCGCGCAATGGCATGTTCTCGCACCGTTGGATCGACATGTGTCAGCGTCACGGGTTGGATGTGCAGATCGTTGACACCCCATGGGGCGAAGGCATTCCAACGGACAAGTTCGAGGCCGCGCTGGCCGCCGACAAAGGCCATGAAATCAAGGCCGTTCTGGCGACCCATAATGAGACCGCGACCGGTGTGCGCTCTGACATCGCGGGCGTCCGCGCCGCACTTGATGCGGCGTCTCACCCCGCTCTTTTGCTTGTCGATGGTGTGTCCTCCATCGCGTCGATGGATTTCCGCTTTGACGATTGGGGCGTCGATATCGCCGTCACCGGCTCGCAAAAGGGGTTCATGCTGCCGCCCGGCCTGGCCATCACCGGCTTTTCACCCAAGGCGCTAGCGGCAGTCGAAGGCGCAAGATTGCCCCGGACCTTCTTTGACATCCGCGACATGGGCAAGACCAATGCAGGCGGCGGTTTTCCCTATACGCCGCCGGTCGGGCTGCTGAACGGGTTGAATAAATCCTGCAAGATGCTGCTCGATGAAGGCTTGGAAAACGTCTTTGCCCGCCATCATCGCATTGCCGAAGGCGTGCGCCGCGCGGTGTCTGCCTGGGGGCTGGAGCTTTGCGCCGCTTCGCCGGATCTCTATTCCGACAGCGTCAGCGCCATTCGCACGCCCGACGGGTTCAACGCCACCGACATCGTCACCCATGCCGCTGATACCTATGGCGTCGCCTTTGGCACCGGTCTGGGCGAGGTCGCAGGCAAGGTGTTCCGCATTGGTCACCTTGGATCGCTCACCGATGTCATGGCGCTGTCCGGCATTGCGACGGCGGAAATGTGCATGGCGGATCTGGGTCTGAACATCAACCTTGGCTCTGGCGTTGCGGCAGCACAGGATTACTACCGCAGCCACCGCGCCGCAGCGGCGCAAAAGGCCGCGTGATGAAGGATACGACAATGTATATCCCGACCTACGACGACATGTTGGCGGCGCATGATAGGATTGCGCCGCATATCCACCGCACGCCGGTTCTGACCTCGACCTATCTGAACGAGCTGACCGGCGCCGAGCTGTTCTTTAAATGCGAAAACTTTCAAAAGGCCGGCGCCTTCAAGGTGCGCGGCGCGTCCAATGCGGTGTTCGGCCTGTCCGAGGATGAAGCGGCCAAAGGTGTGGCCACGCATTCCTCGGGCAATCACGCGCTGTCGCTGTCCTATGCCGCCGGTCGTCGCGGCATTCCCTGCCACGTGGTCATGCCCCGCACCGCGCCCGAGGCCAAAAAGGCCGCCGTGCGCGGCTATGGCGGCATCATCACGGAATGTGAGCCATCGACTTCGTCGCGCGAAGCGGTCTTTGCCGAGGTTCAGGCCGAAACCGGCGCGAATTTCGTCCACCCCTATAATGACCCCCGCGTCATTGCCGGTCAGGGCACATGTTCACGCGAATTGATCGACCAGACCGGATACCTTGATATGGTGGTGGCCCCCATTGGCGGGGGTGGCATGATCTCGGGCACCTGTCTGACCCTGTCGACGTTGGCGCCCGACACCGCCATCATCGCCGCAGAACCGGAACAGGCCGATGATGCCTATCGCAGCTTTCACGCCGGGCATATCATCGCCGACGACGCGCCCGATACGGTGGCGGATGGACTGAAAGTACCGCTGAAGGATCTGACATGGCATTTCGTGTCCAGTCACGTCAGCGACATCCTGACCGCCAGCGAACAAGAGATCATTGATGCGATGCGCCTGATCTGGCAGCGGATGAAAATCGTGATGGAACCGTCCAGCGCCGTGCCGTTGGCCACCATCCTGAAAAACCGCGACCGGTTTACCGGCAAACGCATCGGTGTGATTGTCACCGGCGGCAACGTCGATTTGAACAAACTGCCATGGATTACCGGCTGATCGCCGCCGCAAAAGGAGCAAGGACATGAAAGACATGGACCAACTCGACCAATTCGAAGTCGGCTTTGACATCCCCGCCAAACCCGGCATGGACGCCGCCGACATCCAGACCCCGGCGCTGGTGCTGGATCTCGACGCGCTGGAACGCAACATCAAGAAGATGGGCGATTACGCAACCGCCCATGGCATGCGCCACCGGGTGCATGGCAAGATGCATAAATCGGTGGACGTCGCCAAATTGCAGGAAACCCTGGGCGGCGCGGTTGGCGTCTGTTGTCAAAAAGTGTCCGAGGCCGAGGTCTTTGCCCGTGGCGGCATCAAGGATGTTCTGGTGTCCAACCAGGTGCGCGACCTGGCCAAGATCGACCGTCTGGCGCGCCTGCCGAAACTGGGGGCCCGCACGATTGTCTGTGTGGATGACCTCGCCAATGTATCAGAGCTTTCGGCAGCGGCGCAAAAGCATGGCACCGAGATCGAATGCCTTGTCGAGATCGACTGTGGTGCGGGCCGCTGCGGCGTGACCACCACACCGGCCGTGGTCGAGATTGCCAAGGCCATCGACGCCGCCGCGGGGCTGACATTCACCGGCATACAGGCCTATCAGGGCGCGATGCAGCACCTCGACAGCTATGAAGCACGCGAGGAAAAGCTGAACATCGCCATCGCACAGGTCAAGGATGCGGTTGAGGGGCTGAAAGCCGCGGGCATCGCCTGCGATCTGGTGTCGGGCGGCGGTACAGGATCGTATTATTTCGAAAGCAATTCCGGCGTTTACAACGAGTTGCAATGCGGTTCTTACGCCTTCATGGATGCCGATTACGGTCGTATCCTCGACAAGGACGGCAAGCGCATCGACCAGGGCGAATGGGAAAACGCGTTTTTCATCCTGACCCAGGTGATCAGTCACGCCAAGGCCGACAAGGCGATCTGTGACGCCGGTCTGAAAGCGCAATCGGTGGACAGCGGATTGCCGGTGATCTTTGGCCGCACGGATGTGGAATACGTCAAATGTTCCGATGAACACGGCGTCATTGCGGACCCCTCGGGCGCGCTGACGGTCGGTGAAAAGCTGAAACTGGTGCCCGGCCACTGCGACCCGACCGCCAATGTGCACGATTGGTACGTCGGTGTGCGCAACGGCAAGGTTGAATGCGTCTGGCCGGTCTCGGCCCGCGGCCGCGCCTACTGACACACCCGCTGATCAAGCCCTTCCGGGCATTCTTCGCGAAGAGTGCCCGGCACCGGGCCGATGGGCGCCCCGTAAACAGGATACTCTGATGAGCCTCGACATGACCAAGACAACCACCCTCACCATCGTCCCCGAAGCCGAGATTGCCGGTCTGATCACCCCCGAAGCCGCCTTTACCGCCGTCGAACAGGTCTTTGCCGCCATGGGACGCGATGACGCCTATAATTTCCCCGTGGTGCGCGAAGCGATTGGCCACGAAGATGCGCTTTATGGCTTCAAGGGCGGGTTTGACCGTGCCGGCATGGCGCTGGGGCTGAAGGCCGGTGGCTATTGGCCCAACAACCTCGCCACCCATGGCATCATCAACCACCAGTCGACGGTCTTTCTGTTCGATCCCGACACCGGCAAGCCGACCGCCATGGTCGGTGGCAACCTGCTGACCGCGCTGCGCACCGCCGCCGCATCCTCGGTCTCGATTGCGCATCTGGCGCGCCGCGACGCCCGCGTCATCGGCATGATCGGCGCCGGCCATCAGGCGACATTCCAACTGCGCACGGCACTGAAGCATCGCAATTTCGAGAAGGTCATCGGCTGGAACCTGCACCCGGAAATGCTGCCCAATCTGGAAAAAGTCGCGCAAGAGGCCGGTCTGCCATTCGAAGCGGTGGAACTGGACGGGCTGCGCGCGGCGGATGTGATCATCTCGATCACCTCCAGCTTTGCCGCCATCGCCAATGAGACCCATATCGCGCCCGGCACCCATATCGCCTGCATGGGCACCGACACCAAAGGCAAACAAGAGGTCGCCCCGGAACTGCTGCAACGCGCCACGGTGTTTACCGATGAAATCGCCCAGTCGATCAGCATCGGCGAGGCACAACATGCAATTGCGGCCGGTCTTATTGCCGAAAGCGACATCACCCAAATCGGCGCGGTGATCAATGGCACCCATCCCGGGCGCACATCGGACGAGGAAATCACCCTGTTCGATGGCACCGGTGTCGGGCTTCAGGATCTGGCAGTGGCGCAGGCCGCGGTCAAACTGGCGCTGGACCACGGCGTGGCGCAGCAAATCGAAATTTGATCGAATTCTGCTGCCACCTCTGGCATAACCGCGCGCTCCTGTTCTAAGTCTCGTAGCACAGCACCAAAGGAGCGCGCGACCATGACTCTCCGCATTTTCATCAACGGATTTGGCCGGATCGGCCGCACAATTACGCGTATCATCCTGACCGAACATGCCGATATCGACATTGTCGGGATCAATGATATCGCCCCGCTGGACAGCTGCGCCTATCTCTTTGGTTATGACAGCGTCTTTGGCCCCTTCCCCGGCGGCGTGACCGGGCGTGATGGCGCATTGAATGCCGCGGGCCGCAAAATTGCCATGACCCATGCCGAGGATATTTCGACGCTGGATCTTGCCGGCGTCGACATCGTTCTCGAATGCACCGGCAAAGCCCAAACCCAAATGATCGCAGAGCGCGGCTTGACCGCAGGGGCGGAGCGCATCCTGATTTCCGGGCCATCCCCCGCCGCAGAAGACACAATTGTCCTCGGCGCCAATCACGACATCCTGGCCGATCAGAAAATCCTGTCCAATGCCTCTTGCACCACCAATGCCCTCGCCCCGCTGCTGCGGCTGCTGGACGAGGCCGCCGGCGTTCAATCCGGCCATATGACCACCGTGCATTGCTATACTGGATCCCAGCCGACGGTGGATGCACCGCGTGGCGATCTGGTGCGCTCGCGCGCGGCGGCGCTGTCGATGGTGCCGACCACAACCTCGGCCGGTCGGTTGATTGGCACTGTCCTGCCGCATCTGGCGGGCCGGATCGAAGCCCGCGCCATTCGCGTGCCCACGGCCAGTGTCTCTGCCATCGACCTGACCGTTCAAACCCGCGATCCAATCACGGCAGAGACATTGAACGGCATGATCCAATCCGCCGATCCGACGTTGTTCGGCTATACAGATCTGCCGCTGGTTTCGACCGATCTGCGCGGCAGACCGGAAAGCCTGATCGTGGCGGGGCGCGAAACATCCGTCTCGCTCGGTGGTGTGCTGCGCATTTTTGGGTGGTACGACAACGAATGGGGCTTTTCCGCCCGTATGATCGACATGGCGCGCCGGATGCGCTGATCCAACGGTCGGATTTTGCGTATTTAGAAAGAGAAGAAGCTCGCTCGGCCTCGGCTTCTTCTCTTTTCAAATACGCCCGCCGGAGGCGAAAATCTCTTCTCGGTCTCTCAACAAAAACCCCGGGCACGCAGACGCGCACCCGGGGTCAATGTCGGGTGCGCATTTACTGCGCACCCTCATCTGGTTCATTCACCGGGAATGGAGCCCTTTCCACCGCCGGACAGACCACCCGACACCTCTTCGGTAGACTTATCCGCCAGTTCCACTGGCAGAACGAGGTTCAGAACAATCGCAATCAATGCCGCGGGCAGGATGCCCGATGTCGCCAGAATTTTGAGCGTGCCCGGCAAATGCTGCAAAGCGCCCGGTTCAAGCTGCAAGCCAAGGCCCAGCGACAGGGCAATCGCAAAGATGACCATGTTGCGCCGGTTCCAATGCACATCGGACAACATGGAAATACCCGCAGAGACCACCATGCCGAACATCACGATCACACCGCCGCCCAGCACCTCGATCGGTACGGTCGAGATGATGGCGCCGATTTTTGGCACCAGACCGCAGACGATCAAGAAGATGCCACCAATGGTCACCACATGGCGGCTCATCACGCCGGTCATCGCGATCAGGCCGACGTTTTGCGAAAACGATGTGTTGGGCAGCGCGCCAAACAGACCGGAAACCGCCGTTCCCAAACCATCAGCAAAGGTTGCGCCCTGGATCTCTTCGTCCGTGGCTTCGCGTCCGGCGCCGCCTTTGGTGATGCCGGACACGTCGCCCACTGTTTCCACTGCGGAAACAAAGGACATCAGGCAAAAGCCGACAATCGCCGCCACCGAAAATTCAAGCCCGAAATGCAGCGGGTTCGGCAGCGCAAAGCTGGCGGCATTGCCGACATTGCCAAAATTCACCATCCCGAACACCCAGGCCACGATATAGCCCGCAATCAAACCCAGCAGCACGGCAGAGATCGAAATCATGCCCCGTGCAAAGAACTTGAGGCCCAGAGTGACCAGGATCACCACCGAGGCAACAAACCAGTTCAGCGCCGACCCGTATTCCGGTGTGCCAATGGCCGGCACGCCCCCGGCCGCATATTGAATGCCCACCTTGACCAGTGCCAGACCGATCATTGTCACCACCAATCCGGTGACAAGCGGCGGCAGCGCAAAACGGATCTTGCCAATAAACAAACCCAATACGGCATGGAACAAACCACCGACCAGGATACCGCCCATCAGCACAGCAACCGCATCCACACCTTTGCCCGCGACCAGCGGAATCATGACCGGCAGAAAGGCAAAGGATGTGCCCTGTACAATCGGCAGTTTCGCCCCGACAGGGCCAAAACCGATGGTCTGGATCAGCGTCGCCAAACCGGCAAAGAACATCGACATCTGAATCATGTAGATCATTTGCGGAAAATCAGGCGAGTTCGAGCCAAAGCCGAACCCCGCTGCGCCGCAAACGATAATTGCCGGCGTCACGTTCGACACGAACATCGCCAACACATGTTGGATGCCCAGCGGCACCGCTTTGGCCAGCGGCGGTGTGTAATTGGGATCGCGCAGCTGCGCTGCGGTCCCGATAGATGAATCAGCCATGAACTTCTCCCCATATAGCTGTCGGATGGGCCGTTTCTCCTCCTGACGGCCCGGATATTCAGCCCGCCACCACCTGGTATGGGGTGTCGAACCAATGCTCTTCCAGATTCTCGCCAGCGCCGATGCGATCCACTACGGCAAACGTCCCCGATCCTGCGATCGGTGTCAGGACTCCGTGCCATGTGTTGCGATGAAAGTTGATTGCCTGACCGGGTTCCGTGCGAAAGGCACGCGGATTATCTGGGCAACCGCCCAGATCTTTGGCGACAATGACAAGAAATGCGTGTTCTGACATCGGAATGAAAGCTTGGGATCCCAGCGGATGCCGCTCCATCATGTCCAGTTCAAGCGGCAGTTGGCGCAGCTCGGCCTGAAAAAGGCTGAGGCCCGCCGTCCCGTCCGAAAAATCCAGTTGCGCACGGTCATGAAAGCGCCCGCAGAGCCCTTGATTGATCAGCTTGTCCGGCGCGCCAGAACAATCCAGCACATCGCCATAGGGCGCGAATTCCGCCGCGCCCAAAGGTTCGATCATGATCGGCTTGGTCATGGCAACAGGTCCAGCAGACGGAATTCGGCAATGCGTTCAACCTGGCGGCAGGCCTCGGCAAATTCGGTGGTGCGGTCATTGCCGATCCGGCGCTCAAAGGCCGCCATGATCGACGCCTTGTCGTGATCGCGCACCGCGATAATGAAAGGGAACCCGTGTTTGGCGACGTAATCGTCATTCAACTTGGTAAAACGTTCCCGTTCCTGATCGGTCAGCATATCAAGCCCCGCACCGGCCTGTTCCGAGGTGCTTTCAGCGGTCAACCGTCCCGCCGCGGCGAGTTTGCCAGCCAGATCGGGGTGCGCGGTCAAGACGCCAAGGCGGAGATCTTCGTCAGCGCTGCGGAAAATGCGGCACAGGGCGTTGTGAACACCGCGCGCCGTGTCATGGGCCGGGCCAAGCTCCAGATCAAAAGCGCCCTCGGCGATCCAGGGCGAATGTTCGAACACGCCACCAAATGTCGAAACGAAATCCGCACGCGTCATTGCACTGGGCCGGTTCCAGCGCTTGTGCGGATGGGTTTCGATCCAATGCGCCGCGATCTCGGCCCGTGTCGGGCACCAGACATCACCAAAGCCCTGAATATAATCAATAAACCGCTTCAGCGCCGCAATTTTTCCCGGACGCCCCACCAAACGACAATGCAACCCGATCGACATCATCTTTGGCGCGCCTGGCCTGCCCTTCGGCATAAAGCGTATCAAAGGCGTCTTTCAGGTAGCTGCCAAAATCTTCGCCCGTGACCCAGCCCGGCGCGGTGGCGAACCGCATATCGTTCGCTTCCAGCGTATAGGGAATGATCAATTGATCGCGGTCGCCATATTCGCGCCAATACGGCAAATCATCGTCATAAGTGTCGGAAATATAGTCGAATTGCCCGGTTTCCGCCGCCAGCCGCACGGTGTTTTCACTGCAACGACCGGTGTACCAGCCGCGCGGGGCCTCGCCCACGACCTCGGTATGCAGGCGGATCGCTTCGGCAATCGCTGCGCGTTCCTCTGCTTCGGGCATGTCCTTGTGCTCAACCCATTTGAGCCCGTGACTGGCGATCTCCCATCCGGCGGACTTCATCGCGGCCACCTGTTCCGGTGACCGTGCCAGCGCCGACGCCACGCCATAAATGGTCACCGGGATCGCCGCGCCGGTGAACAGGCGATGCAAACGCCAGAACCCGGCACGTGCGCCGTATTCGTAAATCGATTCCATGTTCCAGTGGCGCTGGCCCGGCCACATGGCGGCGCCGGGAATGTCCGACAGAAAAGCCTCTGACGCGGCATCCCCATGCAGGACGTTGTTTTCGCCGCCTTCTTCGTAGTTCAATACAAATTGTACAGCCACTTTGGCATTTCCGGGCCATTGAGCCTCGGGGGCGCGGGGGCCATAACCAATCATGTCGCGGGGGTATCTATTCACATCTGCCTCCAGAGTTTAGATAACGATAATTCAGAACAATCCCGAAGATTACCAAATAGTTTTTGAAGCACTGTTCAGAACTCGGGGTTTTCCTTTGGCCGAAGTAACGGGCACAAGAAAGAAACGGGCGCAAGGTTGCACAGTCCGGGCTTGGCCCAGCACAGACAGGAGTTTCACATGACCGGCTATCTGACCACCCATATCCTTGACACGGCACGCGGTTGTCCTGCCGAAGGCATAAAGATTGCGCTTTACCGGGTGTCGGGCAATTCCCACAAGAAAATTGCCGAGACCGTGACCAACGCCGATGGCCGCACCGATGCCCCGATTTGCCGGCGGACAAGTTCAAGACCGGCACTTATGAATTGGTGTTCTTTGCCGGGGATTACCTGCGCAACAGCGGTCAGGTCACCGAGGAGATCTTGTTCCTTGATCAGATCCCGCTGCGCTTTGGCATGGACGACGCGGCGGCGCATTACCATGTGCCATTGCTGTTGTCGCCGTTTGGCTATTCGACCTATCGCGGCAGCTGATCCGCCGCTGTGCGTTGGGGGCGATGTCGACGCTTGGGGCCTTCGGTTGCCGTAGCGGATGAGTCGGCCAGATGGAGGGCCAGCCCCCCAAACCGCAGGTGTGATGGGGGCCAGCCCCCCAAACCACAGGTAAGATGGGGGGCCAGCCCCCCAAACCACAGGTAAGATGGGGGGCCAGCCCCTCAAACCCCCCGGGATATTTCTGGTCAGATGAAAGGCAAAAGCGCGCGCCCCCGCATTGCGGCGCTAAATGGCGGCGCTTTCCGTTTGTCGAACCGAGGCGGCCAGACGGTCGACCATGAATTCGATGAAAAGCCGCGTCTTGGGGTCCTGATGACGGCGATGGGTGAATAGAAACGCCATTTGAATATCTTCCGGTGGGTTGGCCTGTGCCACCGGCACCAGAGCCCCGGATCTGAGGTGGTCGGCGACTTCGAACACCGGTTTCAGGACCACGCCCTGCCCGGTCAGCGCCCAATCTGTCAGGACATCGCCATCATCCGATTCGAACCGCCCGCCGACACGAAAGCGCTGGACCCCGTTGTCAGTCTGCAAGCGCCATTGAAATTCGGGCGCACCGGGATAGCGCAGGTTCAGGCAATTGTGCCTGTCCTTGACCAATGCCTCGCCGCTTTCCGGCATTCCGCGCGCGGCGATATAGCTTGGCGCGGCGCAGATCACCCGTTTGCAATCCGCCACCTTGCGAATCCGCAGCGTCGAATCCCTCGGGCTGACCAAGGAAAAACGCCACATCCAGACCCTCGGCTGTGAGATCGACATTGCGATCAGTCAGCCGCAGGCGAATGTCGATCAATGGATAGGCCGCGGCAAATTCCGGCACCACCGGGGCAATCAACCGCCGCCCGACGCCCAAGGGCGCTGCGATATGCAACACACCTTTGGGGTTTTCGGTGATCGAGCTGACCTGGGCCTCGGCATGATCGACGGCCTCGAGCACGGAAATCGCACCACCATAAAACGCCCGCCCCTGTTCGGTTGGGGTCAGGGACCGGGTGGTGCGCTGGAACAGCCGCACGTTCAGATGTTGCTCAAGTTGTGAAATCCGCGCCGATGTCACTGCCGGAGAAATACGCAAATCGCGCCCTGCCGCCGACATAGAGCCAAGATCATAGACACGGACAAAGGTACGGATATTGTCGAAATAGGACATTGTTCGGCTTTTTTTGATGCAGGTGTGTTTTTCTCTGCAATACACGAACAACCAAGCATCCGCTAGTCTGGCAAAAAACGGGTCTGGCAATAAGACAGGAGTTCACCCCAAAATGTTCGAAGCTGCAATTCTCTGGGACTGGCTGGCCTTTGCGGTGCGCTGGTTGCATGTGATCACCGCCATCGCCTGGATCGGATCGTCGTTCTATTTCATCGCTCTGGATCTTGGGCTGCGCAAGGCGCCGGATCTGCCTGCGGGCGCGCATGGCGAAGAATGGCAGGTCCACGGCGGCGGCTTTTATCATATCCGCAAATATCTGGTGGCACCTTCGGAAATGCCTGACCATCTGACCTGGTTCAAATGGGAAAGCTACGCGACCTGGCTGTCCGGTGCGGCGATGCTGATGATTGTGTATTGGGTCGGCGGCGAATTGTATCTGATCGACAGCGCCAAGGCCGATCTGGCCCTGTGGCAGGGCATCGCGATTTCCGCCCTCAGCCTGACAATCGGCTGGATTTGTTACGATTTCCTGTGCAAATCCAAACTGGGTGAGACACCGACGCTCTTGATGGTGTTGCTGTTCGTGATCCTGGTGATCATGTCCTGGGGCTATACCCAGGTCTTTACCGGCCGGGCCGCGCTTTTGCACATGGGGGCCTTCACCGCCACCATCATGACCGCCAATGTGTTCTTCATCATCATGCCGAACCAGCGTATTGTGGTCGACGATCTGCAAAATGGCCGCACGCCGGACCCCAAATACGGCAAGATCGCCAAGCTGCGGTCGACCCACAACAACTATCTCACTTTGCCGGTGATCTTTCTGATGTTGTCGAACCACTATCCGCTGGCGTTCGCAACGGAATACAACTGGCTGATCACCTGTCTGGTGTTCCTGATGGGCGTGACGATCCGGCATTATTTCAATTCGGTCCACGCCCGCAAAGGCGAGCCGACCTGGACCTGGGCGGTCACGCTTATCCTGTTCATCCTCTGCGCCTGGCTTTCGACCGCGCCCTCCTGGGGCAGCTACGAAGAGGCCGATGCCCGCGCGCTGACGCCCTATGAACAGAAATTCGCATCCGCCGCGCATTTCGAAGACGCTCAGAACATCGTGATTGGTCGCTGCTCCATGTGCCATGCCCGTGAACCGGTCTGGGACGGTATTCGCTGGGCCCCCAAAGGCGTGTTTCTGGAAACCGCCGGCGATGTGGCCCAAAATGCCCGTGCGATCTATCTGCACGCTGGGGTCAGCCACGCCATGCCGCCTGCCAATATCACCGAAATCGAAGTCGAGGAACGCCGCATGCTGGTTGCCTGGTACACAAGCGCCAAGGCCTACTAAGTCCCCTTCTTCTGTTCAAAAATATCCCGGGGGGTTTGGGGGGCTGGCCCCCCATCTGCCCTGCGGTTTGGGGGGCTGGTCCCCCATATGTCCTGCGGTTTGGGGGCCAGCCCCCCGGGCTGACATCTCCAAGCCAAACCGACATAGCAAAAAGGGCGGCCTATCAAAGCCGCCCTTTCCTGTTTTCTTGGCAAAAAACACTCAACCTGCGGCGGCAACCGCCCGTTTGGTCATCACCGCCACCAGATGCGCGCGATAAGCGCCGGTGCCGTGCAAGTCGCCGATCATTCCGTCACCCGACAGCGACAGACCGGCCAATGCATCCGCCGAAAAATCTGCCGACAACGCGGCTTCGGCCTCGGTCCAGCGGAACACCCCTTCTTCAGAGGCACCGGTCACTGCGACCCGCACACCATCGGCGAATTTGGCGACAAACACGCCGACCAATGCGAAACGCGAGGCAGGTTGCTCGAACTTCACATAGGCGGCTTTTTCCGGGATCGGGAAAGTCACCGCAGTCACGATCTCGCCCTCGTCCAGCGCGGTGGTGAACATGCCCTGGAAATAATCGTCTGCCGCAATCTCGCGCGCGTTGGTCACGATGGTTGCACCAGACCCCAAGGCCGCCGCCGGATAACAGGCGGATGGATCGTTGTTAGCCAAAGATCCGCCAATGGTGCCACGATTGCGCACCGCCGGGTCGCCGATACCACCGGCCAGCGCCGCCAGCGCCGGATAGGCCCCGGCCCCCGCCGCCACTGCGCCATGGGTGCTGCCACCGCCAATCGTCAGGCTGTCGCCCGCTTGCGAAATCCCCTTCATCTCGGAAATCCCGGACAGGCTGACCAATTTCGACGGCATGGCCAACCGCTGTTTCAGCGTCGGGATCAGCGTCTGACCGCCGCCCAGCGCCTGTGCGTCTTCATCTGCCAATGCGGCCACGGCGTCAGCCACGGATGTTGGCCGTTCGATGTCAAAGCTATACATATCCTAGCCCTCCCTTAGCTGGCTTGGTTGATTGCGGCCCACACACGGGCGGGCGTCGCAGGCATATCAATGTGATCCACTTTATGTCCGCCAGACTGCAGCGCGTCGAGGATGGCGTTGATCACGGTCGGCGGCGATCCGATCGCCCCGGCCTCGCCACAGCCCTTCACACCCAATGGATTGTGGGTACAAGGCGTCTGGCAGGAATGGTCGACGCTGTAGCTGTCCATATGCGGCAGATCATCGGCGCGCGGCATGGTGTAATCCATGTAAGACGCCGACAGAAGCTGACCGTTGTCGTCATAGACACAGTTTTCCAGCAAGGCCTGGCCGATCCCCTGGGCGATGCCGCCATGCACCTGACCTTCGACGATCATCGGATTGATGACATTACCGAAATCATCCGCCGAAACGAATTTTTCGATCTTCACATGGCCGGTTTCCGGGTCCACCTCAACCTCGCAGGCATAGGCGCCCGCCGGATAGGTGAAGTTCGACGGATCGTAAAACGCGGTTTCCTCCAACCCCGGTTCGATATCCTCCAGTGGATAGTTATGCGGTACATAGGCGGCCAGACAGACATCCCCCCAAGCCACCGATTTATCCGTGCCGGACACCGTGAACTGACCGTCCTTCAATTCGATATCGGCCTCAGAGGCCTCCATCAAATGGGCGGCGATCTTCTTGGTCTTGTTGATGATCTTCTCGGTCGCCCGCACCATGGCCGACCCACCCACCGCGATGGAGCGCGAGCCATAGGTGCCCATGCCCATCGGCGTATTGGCGGTGTCGCCATGCACGATTTCGACCTGTTCTTCCGGGATGCCGATCATTTCGGAAATCACCTGGGGAAAGGCGGTTTCATGCCCCTGCCCGTGGCTGTGCGATCCGGTCATCACCACCAATCCGCCGGTGGCATTGACCCGCACTGTGGCGCTTTCATACAGGCCGGCACGTGCCCCCAATTGCCCGACAAGGTTCGACGGCGCGATGCCGCAGGCCTCGATAAAGCAATTGATGCCCAGACCGCGCAGCTTGCCCTTGGCTTCGGATGCGGATCGGCGCGCGGCAAAGCCGTCGCGGTCGATCAATTCCAGCATCTTGTCCATGGTAGCATGATAGTCGCCCGTGTCATAGACAACGGCAACAGGCGTCTGATACGGGAATTCCGTGATGAAGTTCTGACGGCGCAGTTCGACCGGATCAGCGCCCACCTCCCGCGCCGCTTTGTCGATCACCCGTTCAAGCTGATAGGTCGCCTCGGGGCGCCCAGCGCCACGATAGGCATCCACGGGCACGGTGTTCGTGAACACCGCCTTGACGTTGGTATAGACCAGCGGCGTCTTGTAGTTCCCGGCCAAAAGCGTGCCATGCAGCCATGTCGGCACCGAGGGCGCAAAGGTCGACAGATATGCCCCCATGTTGGCATAGGTCAGACAGCGCAGGGCGGTGAAATTATTGTCTGCATCCAGCCCCAATTCGATCTTGGTCACATGGTCACGACCGTGACAGTCGGACATGAATGCCTCGGACCGGGAAGAGGTCCATTTGACCGCACGGTTGATCGCCTTGGCGGCAAAGGTACAAAATGCCTCTTCCGCGTAGTGAAAGATCTTGGTGCCAAAGCCGCCGCCGACATCCGGTGCCACGACGCGCAGCTTGTGCTCGGGAATGCCAAGCACAAATGCCCCCATCAAGAGCCGGATCACATGCGGGTTTTGCGATGTGGTATAAAGCGTTGAGTCGCCGGTGCCGCGGGCGTAGTCGCCCACCGCCACGCGCGGCTCCATCGGGTTGGCCACCAGACGGTTGTTGACCAGTTCCAATGTCGTCACATGCGCGGAATTGGCAATCGCGGCGTCCACCGCGGCCTTGTTTTCCTCGACAAAGCCCCAATCGTAACACAGGTTGTCCGACAGGTCGTCATGCACCAGCGTTGCGCCATCGGCCAGCGCGGCCTTCATGTCGACCACTGCGGGCAGCTCTTCGATATCGACTTCGATCGCCTCGGCCGCATTTCGCGCCTGTTCCAGCGTATCGGCGACAATCGCGGCAATCGGGTCGCCGACATGGCGCACCTTGCCCTGGGCCAGAACCGGGTGGGCCGGTTCCTTCATGGGTTGGCCGTGTTTGTCGGTCACTTCCCACCCGCAGGGCAGACCGCCGACACCTTCGAAATCGGCGCCGGTGAAAATCCGCACCACGCCGGGCATTGCGGCGGCGGCGGCGGTATCGAGGTTGGTGATCCGTCCATGCGCCACATCAGAGCGCAGGAAATGGACATAGGCCTGTCCGTGAATATTGATGTCGTCGGTATAATTCCCGACACCTGTCAAAAAGCGCACGTCCTCGCGGCGCTTGGTGCTGGCTCCGATGCCATGATCTTTCGGCATTTCAATTCCTCCCTTGGGGTCGGTGCGCGTTCAATGCGCACTGCGACTGTCAAATCACTCGGCGGCGACGGCTGGCACATCCTGGCCAGAGGCGGCCATGATCGCGCGAACGATGTTGTGATACCCGGTGCAGCGGCAAATATTGCCTTCCAGATAGTCACGCACCTCGGCCTCGGTCGGTTTGGGGTTGTCCTTCAGCAATGCCGCCGCAGACATCACCATGCCCGGCGTACAGAACCCGCATTGCAGCCCGTGATAATCCTGAAACGCCTGCTGGATGGTGTTCAACGTGCCATCCGCAGCGGCCTGGCCTTCGATGGTTGCCACATCGGCGCCATCCGCCTCGGCGGCGAACATGGTACAGCTTTTCACCGCTTCGCCATTCACATGCACCACACAGGCCCCGCATTGGCTGGTGTCACAGCCGACATGCGTGCCGGTCATGCGCAGATCCTCGCGCAGAAATTCGACGAGCAACCGATTGCCCGCCACATCGCCGCTTACGGATTTTCCGTTCACGGTCATGGTTACCTTGGTCATGAAATCCCTCCCTGGGTGTCGTCTGATTGTGGGTCTGGCGCCGGTCAGCTGACCAGACGTTTGATCCAACCTTTTTTGGCTTCGCCCGCCGCTTCATCTGTCGCTTCGGGCGCATCTGCTGCGCTGTCTTCCGCCGGGGGACCTTCGACCGCCTGCTGGAAATTGGCAAAGAACTGATCGGCCATCTTTTTGGCAAAACCGTCGATGATGCGACTGCCAAGCTGGGCCAGCTTGCCGCCGACCTTGGCCTCGACCTCGTAATGCAAGGTGGTGCCGGTTTCGGTGGGTTCCAGCCGCACTTCGGCACCGCCCTTGGCAAAACCGGCAGCGCCGCCCTTGCCCTCTCCGGTCATGGTCAGGCTCTGCGGTGCCACCATCTCAGACAGGGTGACCGCGCCCTTGAAGGTGGCTTTGACCGGGCCGACCTTTTGCACAACCGTGGCTTGAAACCCCTCTTCTGGCGTGCCGGACATGTCCTGACATCCGGGCACACATTGTTTCAAAACCTCTGGATCAAGCAGCGCGGCCCAAACGGTTTCGGGCGGCGCGGCGATTTCGCGGGAATTGGTGAGTTGCATGAATATTTGCCTCCTTGGGTCAGAGCCTAGGCGGAACAGTCGCAGCCCGGCTATTGTACCAAAGTCCAGACTGACTGTCGCGGCCCGGGTTTTCCAGCCCTGTTCCGGTTCTGAGATCGCTTTCTTGCGGTTTGGTCCGGAAAACCCGGCGCGATATGCGACCATAGGCGTAGTGCCTTGTGCCGTCTCGACGCGTAGTATGATCCGCAAGCGATATCCTGTAACCTGGCGCGCACCGCAGACGCACAACCCCGAACCAACGGCCAGAACCAACGACCCGAACCAACTGCCCCGAACCGACAGCCCGAACCAATCCTCCCCAACCACAGGCGCACAGATGACAATCGACCACCTCGCCCCGCTTGACGGACCTGCCAGCGCCCTGGTGATTGACGATCACCCGCTGTTTTGTGACGCGCTGGTGTTGACGCTGCGGGCGATTTGTACCGGGGTGCAGGTCGACACCGCCGCCAATCTTGCCGCCGCTCTGGCACAGATCGACGCCGGTCAGCGGCCGGACGTGGTGTTGCTGGATCTGAACCTGCCGGATGTCAACGGATTGGATGGCTTGATCCGGCTGCAAACCGCGCTGGGCCGCGAGGTGCCAATCGTGGTGGTGTCTTCGATGGCCGACAACCGGATGATTTCCAAGGCACTGGCCGCCGGGGCCGCCGGTTTTGTCCCCAAGCACAGCCAGAAGGCAGCCTTTCACGATGCGCTGTCCACCATTCAGGCCGGGGGCATCTATACCCCGGACAATTTCCTGCCCGACAGCCCCGAGGGCACCTCGCAGGTTGAGGCCGTCGAACGGCTGACGACGCTGACCAACCAGCAAACCCGCATTCTTCAGCTGATCTGCGAGGGCAAGTTGAACAAGCAGATTGCTTTTGATCTGACAATCGCGGAAACCACGGTCAAGGCACATGTCACTGCGATCATGCGCAAACTGGGGGTGCAAAGCCGGACCCAGGCGGTATTGGTCGCCCAGGAGGCGCGGTTTTCGGGCATCTTGTCAGAGGGTCGTGAACGGGCGTAAACTTGGCCCTGTCGCGACAGACCCACCAGAGGCGGAAGACGGAATTCTTGGACGGTCCCAATCGCATAACGACCGCCCAGGGCGAAGACGCGAAACGCGAGGGCGAGGGCGAGGACGCGAAACGCCTGCGGTGCACGCAGGTGTCGATACATGATCCTGACCCGATTGGCGCGATTGTCTCTGGCCTTGGCGCGGGCTCATCTTCGGCCGTCACGTTTGAATTGGTTCTGTTGTTCATCAGCAGCGACGCCGATTTCGACGCTCTGGTCACTGCGGCCCATCGCCGACTGACGGCCCGCCATATCGTCGCCTGCACCACTGCGGGCGAGATTGGCGAGAAAGGTTATGAAGACGACCAGATCGTGGCAATGGCGCTGATGCCAGAGAGCTTTCGCACCTCCTGTTACCTGGTGGAACGGCTGGACCAGATCGCACCTCAGGACGAGATCGACCACCTGATCCGCTGCCGCGTGGCCCTGGCGGATGCGGCGCCGGATCATGCTGCGGAATTCGCATTTCTGACCATTGACGGCATGTCGCGGCGCGAAGATGCGGTGACCGCCGCGCTGTCCACGGGATTGGGCGGCATGCCCCTGTTTGGCGGATCCGCCGGGGACGGCCAGCGGTTCGGGCGAACCTTTGTCGCCCTGGACGGGCAGATCCATGAAAACGCCGCGGTCGTGACCCTTGTGCGCAGCCGCTGCCCGATCCGGGTGTTCAGCCTCGATCATCTGACCCCGACCGACACCAAGATGGTGGTCACAGAGGCCGATCCGCAAAATCGGATCGTGCGCCAGATCAATGCCGAACCGGCCGCCCGCGAATACGCCCGTATCGTGGGCAAAATGCCGGATCAGCTGGATCAATTCACCTTCGCCGCACATCCGGTTGTGGTGCAACTGGGCAGCCGCCACCATGTGCGCGCGATCCAGCGGGTCAATGAACATGGCGAGCTGGTGTTCTTCTCTGCCATCGACGAGGGCATGGTGCTGACGCTTGCGGACAGCGGCGAAATGGCGGCGCATCTGGACAGCGAACTGGCACGTTTGTCGCGTCATGGCGCGCCGGAAATGATCCTTGGCTGTGATTGTCTGCTGCGCCGGATCGAGGCCGAACAACATCAGATCGGCCCGGCGGTCTCTGAGGTGCTGCGCCGTCACAATGTGCGCGGCTTTGCCACCTATGGCGAACAGGTGGGCGCGCTGCATGTCAATCACACCATGACCGGCGTGGCGTTCTATCCCCCCGACAGCGACACGCCCAAATGACACTTGTCAATCCCAACGACAGCCTGGAACGGCAGAACGAAAAGCTGTTGCGCATCACCCAATCGCTGATGCGACGGGTGGAACAGCAACAGGACCCCTCTGGTCTGGCCTATGCCCAATTCGAGCGCGCCGCATTGCTGGAAGATCAGGTGCGCGCCCGCACAAGGGATCTGGAACATGCGCTGGCGTTGTTGCATGATTCCAACCTGCGGCTGGAACAGGCCAACGCCGATACCGAAGCGGCCCGCGCCAACCTCGCCGATGCGATCGAAGCGGTGAACGAAGGTTTCGCCCTGTTTGACCAGCACGACCGGTTGGTGCTGAGCAACAGCCGGTTTTCCATCGACATGCGCGATATCTCTGGCCAACTGCAACCCGGGCTGCCGTTTGACAGCTATGTCGATATCGTCAGCCGATCCGCCTTTCTTGCGCTGCCCGATGGGGAAACCCCCGCAGGATGGGCCGCGATGCGCAAGTCGCTGCACAAAGGGCGCAACGCCATGTTCAATGTGCGCCTGAAACAGGGGCTATGGCTTCAGGTGTCGGAACGGCGCACGGCCAATCTGGGCACGGTTGTGCTGCAAACCGATGTGACCGATCTGATCCGGTTGGAACGCCAGGAACGGGAACGTCTACAGGACAAACAGGCGCGGCTGATCTCGGCGACGCTGGACCATTTGAACCAAGGCGTCTGTATCTTTGATGGCGAGGCCCGGCTTCTGGGCTGGAACGTGCGGGTGGCGGAATTGCTGAACCTGCCGCTGAGCCGGATGCAGATGGGCGCGCGGTTTGCGGCGCTGATTGACCGTATGCCCAGCGATTTCACCCTGTCCCAAGGCATGTCCCGCAAGCGGTTGTTGACCTGGGCCGCCCATCCCACCCGCCACGGTGCCCTGCGGTTCGAGGCCCGTCAGGGCGCGGCGCGCACGCTGGATGCCTTTGCCCAGGGTTTGCCCGACAGCGGATTTGTGATTTCCTTCACCGATGTGACCGCCGAACGCAATGCCGCCCGCGCATTGCAGGACATGAATGAACGGCTAGAGGTGCGGGTCGCCGAACGCACCACGGAACTGGCCACAGCACTGGCCACAGCCGAACGCGCCAATGCGTCGAAATCGCGGTTTGTCGCTGCCGCCAGCCATGACCTCTTGCAGCCGCTGTCCGCGGCGAAACTGTTTATCAGCTCGCTCCAGGGTGCGGGCATGTCACCCCAGGACAACGAGGCGCTGGACAAGGCGACCATGGCGTTGGGATCGGCCGAAAACATCATTGACGCGCTGTTGGATATTTCCCGCCTGGACAGTGGGCTGGCGGAATTTGACATGCGCACCGTCAGCCTGACACCGATCTTTACGGCGCTGCGCACGCAGGTCGAACCATTGGCGGCGCAAAAGGGGCTGGTGCTGCGTGTGGTGGACAGCAACCTTCAGGTGGAAACCGATCCATCCTATCTGCGCCGCATCCTGCAAAACCTGTTGGGCAATGCGGCGCGCTATACCGAAACCGGCAAGATCCTGATGGGCGTGCGGCGCTGTGGACCTTTGGCCCGGATCGAGGTCTGGGATACCGGCCCCGGCATCGCCGAAGAACATCGCGACGAAATTTTTCGCGAATTTGCCCGCGTGCATGCCCCGGCCTCTGCCTCCGAAGGATTGGGGCTGGGGCTGGCGATTGTCGATCGCGCCTGTGCCGGGTTGGGCCATCAATTGGACCTGCGGTCGGAACCCGGGCGCGGCACGGTGTTTTCGGTCACACTGGCGCTGGCGGACCCGATTGCCGATCCGTCAGACACCACCCGCCGCCCTGCCCCGCGTCAGGCACCCGCCAAGGGCCGAATGGTGTTTCTGGTGGAAAATGACGCCAATATGCGCCGCGCCCTGACCATGGCGCTGGAAAGCGGCGGTGCCGATGTGATCGACGTTGCCGGCGCAACCGAAGCGCTGGATCTGCTGGACGAGCTGGACCTGATCCCCGATGCGCTTTTGCTGGACGAGGCCCTTGGCCCCGGTCTGCGCGGCACGGAATTGTTTGACGCCATCACCGCGCGGTACGGGCCGATCCCCGCCTGTATCCTGTCGGCGGAACGCTCTGCGGATCTGGCACAGCGTTGCCGGGATCTGGGCCTGCCGCTGCTGCACAAACCGATCGACACCGCGGAACTGGACCGGTTTCTGGCCACCACCGGCCCCGGCAGAACCGCACGCCAGAACGGCAAGCCGAGGGTGTTTCAGGCCAAAGAGGGCTGAGCCGCCTTTGGCCAAAACCAATGACCCAAATCAATTGACGGCAACGGCGCAAGGATCGCGGGTCACCCCGATCCGGCCATCCACCCAGCCCGAGCAAAGCCCGGCCAAGGGCCTGCGACCATGGTCGCACTGCGCGGTTGCAGACAGCGGCGCAATTGCTGATAGACTGCGCGCAAGGAGGATTTCCCATGCAAGGCATTCCGGAAATTGCGCTCGACTGGCATCGTCAGGGGCATGGCGTGGCACTGGCCACGGTGGTCGAAACCTGGGGCAGCGCGCCACGCCGCACGGGGGCACAGCTGGTGATCCGCGCCGATGCCGCGATGGAGGGCTCGGTCTCGGGCGGATGTGTCGAAGGCGCGGTTGTGGTCGAAGCGCTGGAGGCGCTGGAAGACGGCGCACCGCGGCTGTTGGAATATGGTGTTTCCGATGGCGATGCCTTTGCCGTTGGGCTGGCCTGCGGCGGCACAATCCGGGTTCTGGTCGAACCTGTCGGGCCCGCC
Organism: Phaeobacter sp. J2-8; assembly: GCF_022867865.1. Lineage (GTDB taxonomy): Bacteria > Pseudomonadota > Alphaproteobacteria > Rhodobacterales > Rhodobacteraceae > Marinovum. Next base: position 548,185 of record NZ_JALIEC010000002.1, read on the forward strand.
CTGCCCGTGGCCATGTTGGAAGATCTGGTCACGGCCCGCGCCGCGCGCGGCCCGTTGCCTATGTGATCAATCCCAGCGAGGGCAGCCGCCGGTTGGCTTTCGACGGGTACGACACCCGGTTTCGCATGGACCGTTCGGGTTTTGAGGACGACGGCGAAACCTTTGTCGCCATTCACAATCCCCCGCTGCGTCTGATCGTTGTCGGGGCGGTTCACATTGCCCAGCATCTGGTGCCGATGGCACGTGATATAGGCTATGATCCGGTGGTGATCGACCCGCGCGACAGCTTTGCCGCGCCGGCCCGGTTCCCCGACACGCGCCTGTTGTCCGATTGGCCCGACGAAGCGGTGGCCGATCTTGGGCTTGATGGGCGCACGGCGCTTTGCCTTTTGACCCATGATCCAAAACTGGATGATCCCGCGCTCGCGGCCGCCTTGCGGTCGGGCGTGTTTTATATCGGTGCGCTGGGATCGAAACGCACCCATGCCAAACGGTTGGACCGGATGGCCGAGGCTGGGTTCACGCCACAGGAGTGCGCCCGCATTCACGGCCCGATCGGGCTTGATATCGGCGCAGCCAGCCCGGCGGAAATCGCGGTGTCGATCCTTGCGGAAATGACCCGCGTGCTGCGGCAAGGCGCATGAAGGTGATCCGATGAGGTTCGGCCCCCTGCCGGTTGCCGATGCGCTTGGCGCGGTTCTGGCGCATTCGCTGCAACTCAACGGGCGAAAGCTGCGCAAGGGCGTGACGCTGACAGCGCAGCATATTGCCGATCTGACAGCCGCCGGCGAACATGAGGTGATCGTTGCGCGCCTTGATGCCGGCGACATTCACGAAAACGAAGCGGCGGCGCAATTGGCCTGCGCGCTGGTGCCGGATCCGGCCGCCGCCGGACTGCGCCTGACCAAGGCCTTTACCGGCCGGGTGAATCTGATCGCCGAAGGGCCGGGCGTGGCGATGCTGGACGTCGACCGGCTTGTGGCCTTGAACCGGATCAACCCGATGATCACCCTGGCCACGGTGCCCAATTTCCAACAGATGTCGCCCGGCGGCATGGTCGGCACCGTCAAGATCATTGCCTATGCCGTGCCGGAACATGATTTGAGGGCCGCCATGGACCGGGCCCGATCCGCCATCCGATTGGCGCGCCCGGTTGTTCAAACTGCAAGCCTGATTGTAAGCGAAATCCCCGGCGGGGCCGGCGAAAAAGGCGTTCCGGCGATTGCCGCGCGGCTGTCGGCGCTGAATGTCACGCTGGAACAGGTCGTACCGGTCCCGCACAAGACCCAGACCATTGCCGAGGCATTGCGCCGTGTGGACAGCGATCTGGTGTTGATATTGACGGGGTCTGCCACCTCTGACCCGGCGGATGTGGCGCCCGAAGCCCTGCGCCAGGCAGGCGGTCGGGTGATCCGCTTTGGCATGCCGGTCGATCCCGGCAATCTGTTGTTTCTGGGGGACAGGGCCGGACGCCCGGTGATCGGCCTGCCGGGCTGTGCCCGCTCTCCGGCATTGAACGGTGCAGACTGGGTCTTGTCCCGCGTGGCATGTGGCATCGCGATTGACCATGACGATATTGCGGCCATGGGGGTTGGCGGGCTGCTCAAGGAAATACCGACCCGCCCGCAACCCCGGGGTGGCTGACCCCACCCCACCTCGCGCGAAAATCCCCCGGAAACGAAAACACGCCCGATACCAACCAAGGCATCGGGCGTGCATGACGTGTCATGAAGGACGGCAGGGATTTACATGCCGATGGCTTCTTTGACCCGGTCCAACGCTGCTTTCAACAGGTCAGGATTGTCGCGCGCTTGCTCCAGCGCGAGTTTCAGCGGCGCTTTGGCAATTGCATTCAGGTCGCTGTTGTCGATCATTTCGACAACCTTGTCGTAGTCAAAGCCATCCACGGTCAGGTAATCCGCCGCTGAGGTTGTTTCCTCTGCCACGGCATCGGCGGCGTCTGTTGTCGCCTCGGTTGTCGCCTCTGTGGCGGCTTCTTCTGCGGCTTCGGTTGCTTCGGTCACGGTCTCTTCCACCGCGTCAGCTGCGCCTTCGGCGGCTTCTGCTGTGTCTTCGACCGCTTCAGCGGCAGCTTCTTCTGTGGCTTCGACAGCGCCTTCGACTGTTTCAGCGGCAGTCTCTTCGGCGGCCTCGGCGGTGTTTTCCACGGTTTCTGCCGCTTCGGTTGCGGCGTCTTCTGCGGCTTCGGTGGTCTCTTCAGCCGCCTCTGCCATATCGGCCGCGGCCTCTTGTGCGTCTTCTGCAACCGCATCAGCGGCTTCCGCCGCTTCTTCGGTGACCGCGGCGGCGTCTTCTGTCACAGCTTCTGCGGCTGCGGCAGCGTCGTCCTGTGCCTCTTCAACGACCTCTTCGACGGCGTCTTCTACAGCGGCTTCGGCATCTTCAACGGCGGTTTCGGTCGCATCATCTGCGGTTCCGGTCACCTCTTCGATGGCTTCGTCAACGGCGTCTTCGACCTGATTCACCAGATCTTCGACAACGGTCTCGGCCTCTTCGGCTGCGGCTTCGGCTTCTTCGACAACCGCTTCGGCTGCGTCATCTGCCGCTTCGGTCGCTTCTTCTACTGTTTCCTCGGCCTCTTCCATGACCTCTTCGACCGCCTCTTCAATGCTTTCGGCCTCGGCAGCTTCGCCTGCGGCCTCGGATGCGTCTTCGACAGCCTCCGGCGCGGTCACGTCATCCCCGGTTTCGGCAACCGGCGCTTCTGACATTTGCTGGTTGGAATACACGTAATAGCCGCCACCGATAGCCGCAGCAGCCACAACAACCCAGATGATATTTTTCATCTTTTGATAACCCTCAGAATTGGTTTCAGGGGGCAGGCGGACACCCGCCACATCCCTATGTAACAGACCTGCGCTGCAAGTGCAGCATGTGCAAGGGGAAAAGCTGGCGTGACGGCGCATTTCAGCCGATTTAACGCTTGAAACTATGGGTATGTCCCACTACCTTGCACATTCAGATTTCCGGAACAAACAAAGGATCAAACCCATAGCCCGCAGACCCCACAACGCGCCGCCGACCCGTGAAACCGGCCCCCGCGTGAACGAACGTATCCGCGCCACTGAAATCCGCCTGATTGGCGCAGAAGGCGAAAACGTCGGCGTTGTAACGCCCGCCCGCGCAATGGAAATGGCCGCCGATGCCGGCCTTGACCTGGTTGAGATTTCGCCGAACGCCACGCCGCCCGTCTGCAAGATCATGGATTTTGGCAAGTTCAAGTACGAACAGCAAAAACGCGAATCCGAGGCGCGCAAGAAGCAAAAGATCATCGAAGTCAAAGAGGTGAAGTTCCGTCCGAACACCGACACCCATGACTACGAAGTGAAAATGCGCAACGTGTACAAATTCCTGGAAAATGGCGACAAGGTCAAAGTGACCCTGCGGTTCCGTGGCCGCGAGATGGCGCACCAGAATCTGGGACGTGAATTGCTGGAACGTGTTGCCGAGGACACCAAGGAATTGGGCAAGATCGAGAATATGCCCAAAATGGAAGGCCGTCAGATGATCATGATGATCGGTCCTCTTCCGCAGAAATAAACATGCGGCTTTGCCCGTTTTGGGTATTTGCCATAGTGCATTTGAAAACGCCGGGGATTTTCCCCGGCGTTTTTCTTTTGCGGGCCCCCGTGCTTTTACCCGCCCTGATACCGGCCCCTGCCCCCTGGGGCATGTGGCTTTGGCGTGACCGGCCAATGCAAGGCCAGATTGATATGGTTTGATATGGCGCTTTAATCTCGGATTTTCGCATTTTAAGATACCCGCAATTGCATGCCGATACTCGGCGCTCTTTGGATTGGGACGTCGATTTTGGAAATTGCCTTTAAAGTTATGGAAATTGTCACGCCGGTGTTTGCCCTTGCGGCAATCGGCTTTGTCTGGGTCAAACTGGGGTTTGAATACCGGGTGCAATTTGTCACCCGTCTGGCCATGTCACTGGCCATTCCCTGCCTGATTTTCGTGTCGCTGATGCAGACCAAGATCGACCCGGGCGCATTGGGCGCGCTGACCCTGGCCAGCCTTCTGGCCTATGTTCTGGTGATCCTGATGATGACCGCCGTGGTCAGAATCGGCAAACTGGACAGCCGAACCTTTCTGGCACCGCTGATCTTCAGCAACACCGGCAACCTTGGGCTGCCGCTGGCGTTTTTCGCCTTTGGCGAGGTGGGGCTGGGCTATGGCGTAGTGGTCTTTGCGGTCTCTGCGATCATCCAGTTCACCTATGGCATCTGGCTGGTGTCGGGGGGCGGATCGCTGGTCAAGGTCATTCAGGAACCGCTGGTCTCGGCCACATTGCTGGGTGGGTTGTTCATGGCGATGGGCTGGGAAACGCCATCCGTGGTGACCAACACCCTGTCCCTGATCGGCCAGATGGCGATACCGATGATGTTGATCACGCTGGGCGTGGCGGTGGCGCGGCTGCACATCGGGGCCTTTTCAAAACCGCTTTTCCTGGCGGTGGCAAAGGTCACGATCTGTGTGGTCTGTGCGGTTGCGGCCGGGATCTGGTTCGGGCTGGCGCCTGTGGCGCTTGGGGTGTTGATCCTGCAATTGGCGACGCCGGTGGCGGTGACATCCTACATGCTGGCCGAAAAATATGGCGCCGACAGCGACAGCGTGGCCGGGTTGGTGGTCGTGTCGACCTTGATGTCGGTGCTGACCTTGCCGGTGATCCTGGCCTTTGTGCTCTGATCAAAGAAAGACCCGCGCCGGTCATCACCAGCGCGGGCAAAATCCACGAACGGATATGTCAAATTCCACCAGCGGAATTTTGATGCGGTAACCCAATCAGTCGAGGAAAGCCTTTTCCACAACGTAATGCTGCGGGTTCGAATTGGCCCCTTCGACCAGACCATAGTCTTCGAACATTTCCTTGAGTTCCAGATTGAACGCCAGGTTGCCACAGATCATCGCCCGGTCACTTTCCGGGTTCAGCGGCGGCACGCCGAGGTCTTCAAACGCCTCGCCCGAGCGCATCAGATCGGTGATCCGGCCCATTTTGGCGCTCTCTTCGCGGGTGGTGGTCGGGTAATACTTGATCTTTTTCCAGAAGCCTTCGCCGATCACTTCGTTCAGCAATTCGTCTTCTTTCAAACCTTCGATCAGCTCACGGCCATAGGTCAGCTCGCCCGCCTCACGGCAGGTATGGGTGATGACGATTTCATCATAATCTTCATAGGTTTGCGGCTCGCGCAGGAGCGAGGCAAAGGGCGCAAAACCGGTGCCGGTGGCAAAGAACCACAGCCGTTTGCCGGGCAGAAGCGCGTCATGCACCAGCGTGCCCACGGGCTTGGGGCGCAGGATGATCTCGTCCCCGACCTGGATATGTTGCAAACGCGAGGTCAGCGGACCGTCCTGCACCTTGATCGAATAGAATTCCAGCTCTTCGTCCCAGGACGGCGAGGCAATCGAATAGGCCCGCAGCAGTGGTTTCTGCTTACCGGTTTCGGGGTGCGGTTCGCCCATCAGGCCAATCATCACGAATTCGCCCGAGCGGAACCGCATGGATGCGGGCCGGGTCACACGGAAGGAAAACAACCGGTCGGTCCAATGTTTGACTTGGGTCACCTTTTGGGCGTCCGGCAGGGTGGGCACTTTGATGGCTTTGGCTTCGGTCACGTTGGTCAACTCTGTCATATGTCCATTGTCGACGTTTCTAGCCGACACCTCGTCTTAAACTTTGATTTGGATCACGGAAAGGGACGTGCTGTCGCGGCACGCCCCCCTGCCCGATTTTCACGGCCTCAGGCGCGGGCGCGCAGCCGCGACTGATAGTCATTGGCCTTCCAATCGGCGCGGAACACCCATTGATCTTCGGGTTGGCGTGCCGCCAGATCGGCCGAGATTTCGACCTCGTCAAACCCCGAACGGCGTGCCATCGCGTATTGATCCGCCAACACATGGCCCTTGGCGCGCAACCGGCCTTCGAACCCATTGAGCCGCAAAAGGCGCGCAAGGGTAAAGCCGCGACCATCGGCAAAGCTGGGGAAATCCACCCGGATCATCCGCAATTCCGGCAACTGGTCTGCGATATCGTCGATATTGGCATCCGATGCCAGATCCAAGACATCCGCGCCATCCGGCCCGGCATTCCAGTCGTCCTGGCCAAATCCGGTGTCCCGCACGATTACATTTTCACTCATGCTGCTTGTCCTTTCCGCACCATTTTGCCGTTCACAAAATGGATGCCACATTCCTCTTTATCTGCGCCGCGCCAGCGTCCGGCACGCGGGTCTTCGCCCGGTGCCACCTTGGATGTGCAGGGCGCACAGCCAATGCTGGGATAGCCCTGTGCCACCAGCGGATGGCGGGGCAATCTGTTTTCATCCATATAGGCCGCCACATCACCCGGCGCCCAATGGGCCAGCGGATTGACCTTGATCCGACCGGTGCCATCTTCGATTTCGAAAAATTCCATCTTGGCACGGGTGCCCGATTGGAACCGTTTGCGCCCGGTGATCCAGCCGTCATAACCGCTGAGCGCACCTTCCAGCACCTCGGTCTTGCGCAGATCACAACAGGCGTCGGTGTCGCTGAGGTGCAGCGCGCCATAGGGATCGCGTTTGGCGATCTCTGCTTGATCGGCGCGAATGATCTGGACATTGCGCAGCCCAAGCCGTTCGGCGACCTCTGCCTGATAGACAAGGGTTTCGGCAAACAGCATTTGCGTGTCGATGAACAACACCGGCGTGTTGCGATCCACCACAGCAATCAAATGCAGCAGCGCAACCAATTCCGCGCCGAAACTGGACACCATCGCGATGCGCCCGAATTCCGAACGCGTCAGCGCCGCCTCAAGCACCGAGGTCGCGCCATGATGGCGGTACTCGGCATTCAGCGCGTCAATGGTTGTGCGCAGGTCCGTTATGTCGGTGACTTTGGTCACGAGATCCGCCTTTGCGTATTTTCAAAGAGAAGAAGTTTCCGACCCTCTCAGGCCGCTTTCTCACGCGCTTCGGGGTACAGGATGGCCTTGAACGGTGCCGCGCCCAGACGGCGATAAGCCTGCAAGAAGGTCTCATCCGCAGTGGCGCGCAGATCAAGATATCCCAGCACCAGCCGTTCGATCGCCGGAACGATGTCATCTGCCGAAAAGCCCGGACCGGCACGTTCGCCGATGCTTGCTGTTTCGGTGCCATCGCCGCCAAGGGTGATCTGGTAATTCTCCACCCCCGCCCGGTCGAGCCCGAGAATGCCGATGTGACCGACATGGTGGTGACCACAGGCGTTGATGCAGCCCGAGATCTTGATCTTCAGATCACCCACTTCATGCTCCAGCTTCAACTCTTCGAAACGGGTGGCAATTTCCTGGGCAATCGGGATCGACCGCGCGGTGGCCAGCGCGCAATAATCCATGCCGGGGCAAGCAATGATGTCGCTGGCAAGACCGATATTGGCGGTGCCAAGACCGGCGGCTTTCAAGGCCTGGAAAAGCTGCGGCAGCGCATCCTTGGCGACATGCGGCAGCACCACGTTCTGTTCGTGGCTGATGCGCAATTCGTCATAGGCAAATTCCTGCGCCAGATCCGCCATCAGGCGCATCTGATCGGCCGACGCATCGCCCGGCGTGGCGCCATGCGCCTTGAGCGAGATCGACACAATGGCATGATCGGCGCGGCGGTGGGTGGCGATATTGGTATCGACCCACGACCGGAACACCGGATCATTGGTATAGGCGGCCTCGAACGCACCGGTGTCGGCGTCACGGAATTGCGGCGGCGCGAACTGCGCCTCCAGATCGGCAAGCATCGCCTGATCGACACCGCCGAACTGATCGCGCAGCACGGCAAACCGCGCTTCGACCAGCTCCTGGATTTTCTCCAACCCGTTTTCGTGCACGGTGATCTTGATCCGCGCCTTGTATTTGTTGTCGCGACGTCCCAGCAGGTTGTAGACGCTGACAATGGCCTCAAGATAGGGCAGCAGGTCCGCCTTGGGCAGGAAGTCACGCACCACTTTGCCGATCATCGGCGTGCGGCCAAGACCGCCCCCGACGATGACCTCGAACCCCGGATTGCCGTCGCGTTCGATCATGCGCAGACCGATGTCATGCGCCTTGACCACGGCGCGGTCATTGGGCGATCCGGTGACCGCGATCTTGAACTTGCGCGGCAGGAACTGGAATTCCGGGTGGTCGGTGGACCACTGGCGGATCAGCTCGGCCACGGGGCGCGGGTCTTCGATCTCATCCGCGGCGGCACCGGCGAAATGGTCGGCCGTCACGTTGCGGATGGTGTTGCCGGATGTCTGGATCGCGTGCAGGTTCACCTCTGCCAGCGCGTCCAGCATATCGGGAATATCGTTCAGTTTCGGCCAGTTGTACTGGATGTTCTGGCGAGTGGTGAAGTGGCCATAACCCTTGTCCCACTTCTCTGCCAGCAGCGCGAGCTGCCGCATCTGGGCCGAATTCAATGTGCCATAAGGGATCGCAACCCGCAGCATATAGGCGTGCAATTGCAGATAGACGCCGTTCATCAGGCGGAGCGGCTTGAATTCATCCTCGGTCAGCGAGCCGTCAATGCGACGCTCGACCTGAGCGCGGAATTGGCGGTTGCGCTCGGCGAGGAAGGCGGTGTCGAATTCGTTGTAACGGTACATGTTGTATCCCTTGCTTTCGGCTGGGCAATCAGGTGGGCGCCAAATTTCATCCCTGAAATTTGCAAAATCCCTTGCAGGATTGGGTCAGCTCTCTGCCTGTTTGCCGTGGAAGTAATTTGAAGGTCCGGTGCGGCGGAAATCTTCGCGGAAATGTGTCGGGGCGGCAGTGCCACCGGCCAGCTTCACGTCGGCCAGATAGGCCCCGACGATCTCGCTCTGGCGCGCGCTGGCGTCCAGCAGGCGCAGTTCGGCATGGGCTTCGTCGGTCAGCACCTCGGCCTCTTCCAATGCGCGCGACCAGCGGTCATCTTCGGTCAGATAGATCACGTCGCCTTCGATCAGGGCGTTGGCGGTCACAACTTTGGGGGTGAATTCACGGGGCATCAGGCAAGCTCCTGCGTCAGATGTGTTTCTTGTTGGGCGCGGTCCAAATCGGCCTGTTCCTGCTGAAGCAACGCCGCTTCGCGTGGGGCAAGACCATAGAAGGTAAGCGCCGGTCCATTCACCGCAGCAGCGGCAAGGTCGGTCGGAAGGTCGGCAAGGCTGGTTTCCAGAATGCGCTGATCCGCGCGCGAGGCGTTTTCCACGATGGTCACCGGCGTCGCCGGATCAGCACCATGCATCAACAGACGCCCCTGAATGAAGCGGGCGGATTTCTTGCCCATATAGATCGCGGCCACTTCGCGGCACGGGCCAAAGCGCGCCAGTCGTGATCGGCAAAGCCGCGGGTGTCATGCCCGGTCAGGAAACGCACCGAAGAATTGCGGCCACGTTTGGTCAGGCTTTGACCAATCGACGCCACAGCGGCCGAAGCCGAGGTGATGCCGGGCACGATATTCCACGAGATACCGGCCTCTTCGGCCGCATCAATCTCTTCATCAAGACGGCCAAAGACCGTACTGTCGCCGGATTTCAGCCGCACGACTTGGCTCCCTTGGCGGGCATGTTCCACGATCAGGTCATTGATATCGCCCTGCGCCATCGACGGCCCGAACCCTTCTTTGCCGGCATCGACCAGCACGGCCTCGCGGCGGGCCAGTTCCAGGATCTCCGGGCTGATCAGCCGGTCGTGGATCACCACGTCCGCCTCATCCAGCGCGCGCCGGGCCTTGAGCGTCAGCAATTCCGGGTCACCGGGACCAGCCCCCACAAAGGCCACATGGCCCTTGCGCGTCTGGCGTGTCAGGTGGGCACGCAACAGATGGTCGAGTGCGGTTTCGGTTGCGGCCTCGCCACCCTCGTCAAAGGCACGCGGGCCAGCGCCGAAATAATAATCAGCCCAGAAGTCACGCCGCACCCGCCCCATGGGCAGAATGTCGGCAACCTTGCGGAAGGCTTTGCCAATCCGGGCCAAAGCGCCAAGACGCACGGGCAAACGAGCCTCCAGATCGGCCTTGATGGCACGGGCCAGCACCGGGGCGGCGCCTTCGGTGCCGATGGCCACGGTCACCGGGTCGCGGTCCACAATGGCGGGGGTGATGAACTGGCTGTCGTGCAGGTTGTCGACGATATTGGCCAGCGCGCCTTCGGCGGTCGCAATCGCGGCGGTGCGCGCATCTTCGGCCTGATCTTCATCAGCCGCATAGAACAGGCGCGCGCCCGCCACGTCACCCGCCGCCAGAGCGCGGCGCACCCACACGAGGCGGCCCTCTTCTGCCCAGGCGGCAATTTCCGGCGCAGCATCGGCAGCATAAACCACCAGCGCGGCTTCGGTCTTCATCAACAGGCGCAATTTCGCAAGCGCCGCATCGCCACCACCGGACAGGACAACCCGTTGTCCGGCGAGGTTCACGAAGATCGGAAAATGTTGCATCGGTCGCTCCAGTTTGGCTTGGGTCATATATAGGAAATTTTCCCGATTTCGCGCTAGGTGCTTGCGCCAATAAGGATGTCCGTTCTAAAAACGACGCAAGCAGGAACGTATGTTTCACATTTCAGGGAAAGGCCGAATGCATGGCACGGATTGACGACACGGACCGGAAAATCCTCAAAGCCCTGCAGGAAGATGCCAGCCGGTCGCTGGACGAAATCGCCAAGGCTGTCGGGTCGTCCAAGACCCCGGTCTGGAACCGTATTCGCAAATTGCGCGAGGCCGGGATCATCGGAAATCAGACCGTGCAGCTCGATGCAGAGAAGCTGGGATTTGAGGCTTGTTTCTTTGTGCTGATCCGCACCTCGGAACATGATGCCAGCTGGCAGGCGGCGTTTTTAAAGGCCTTGCAAGAACGCCCGGAGGTGCAGGAGGCGCATCGGCTTGCAGGGGATATCGACTATATCCTCAAGGTGCGGGTCACCAATGCACGCGCCTATGACACCTTTTATCAGGCGCTGATATCAGAGGTGAAAGTGCACAATGTAACGGCGCTTTTGTCGATGGAGGAGATCAAATCGACAACGGCGCTGGCGTTATAAGGGGGTGCCAAAGCCTACTCTCGGTCTGGACGCTCATCCCGGCCCAATCTGAGCAAGGTCTCAACTTCACCCTTGAAACCTTCTCGCCAATCGCAAAGCAGCGCTTCGACACGTTCATACATCCAATTGTGTTGACGCAACCAGTCTGATTCCTCCAAGGCATCGGCCTGCAGCGTACTGAAGTTCTGAAAAAGACCATTCCGGTTCTGTTTCCATTGATCCGGGTCGATTGAAGGGTATTGTTTCGAGTTTTTCAACCATTGCGCAAACACTTCGGCGTCATGGCGACCTACAGAGAGGAACACGCCGATCTGGTTAAGGTTCAGCATCCGATGGGCATATATTCCGCAGTCCTTTACAGCGTCCGTTCCCGTAAGCGACATCTTTAACCAACCCTGATTTGGAGCTCTGGATGGCGGCGAGAGGCTATCGGAAAAGGGAAACCGGTCCAGGAAGGCCTGCCAGTATTCCATTCGCCGCTGGTAATCTTCCATCTCATTGGCGCGATTACGTTCTTTTTGGATGCGGGACCACTCGTTCGGTCGAACAACAACTTCGAATTTTGGAGCGGGGACACTGTCGGCAATGCGCCAGACTTCGAGCTCAACACCAAAAAATGCGTAGTCACGAGGCGTTATCTCGTTCAACCAATCGATGACGGCGCGATGTTCATCCCTCAGGCTTTCCGCGATCCAGACAACAGTATGAGCCTCTGCCCCCACTAGGTAGGTCATGATCTGGCCGAGATGCCGGTGGTCCGAAACAGAGAACTGGTTCTCGATCACGACTTTGCGCTCGCCGGCATCCTGACACACGATGTCGGCCCGAAAAGACCCGACGGCCACTTCTTCCGTTATTTCAACAAGTTCCCCGAGGCCGAGTTCACCGGCCAGCAAGGAGAGATTTTCAGGAAGTGCAAGCCAAGGAGTGAAGTCATAGTCTTCCTTTGGCCAGACATTCCGAATGTTCAACTTTTCTAGACGTCCGATCTGCATAGGGAATTGATTAGGAAATTTGGCTGGCTTTTAAAAGACGGATTTTTTCGCCGGGATCATGCGGGCGGGAAATCGCATCGGCCAGCGCCTCCAGGCTTTCGATGCTGTGCCCGGCGCGGAACGTATCGACATGTGGCAACATGGTGCGAATGCCCTGAGCCTTGGCGGCAAACCCGTCCCAGCGCAGCAACGGATTGATCCATATCAGGTGACGTGAAGACAGGTGCAGGCGTTCCATCGCCTTGTCCAGCGTCGCAAGATCCCCCGGTCGAGCCCATCGGTGATCAACAGCGTCACCGCCCCCTGCCCCATGACACGGCGCGACCAATCGCGGTTGAAATCCTGCAGGCATTGACCGATCCGCGTGCCGCCCTCCCAATCCTGGGCCTGAGCGCCCGCGGCGGCAAGGGCGGCATCCACATCGCGGGTCGCCAACAGGCGGGTGATATTGGTCAGCCGGGTGCCAAAGGTAAAGGCATGGACACGGGCCCAGCCCGCGCCCTTTTCATTGGCCACCGCATGCAGGAAATGCAGGATGGTGCGGGAATAGGTGCTAATCGAGCCGGAAATATCGCAGATCACCACCAGATTGGGCCAGCGAATGCGCGGCTTTTTCAGCGCGATGTCGGTAATCTGCCCGCCCTGACGCATGGCATCGCGCAGCGTCTTACGGGTGTCATAGGCGTGGCCGACGTGGCTGGCACGGCTGCGGCGCGACTTGATTGGTGGCACAGGCAAAGAGAGCCGGGCCAGCATCCGTTTCGCACGGGCCATTTCCGCAGTGCTCATTTGTTCGAAATCGAGCTGACGCAGTTTTTCGGTGGCGGACATGGTCAGCGTGGCGTCAATTTCGATTTGCTGGTCCTCATCGGACCCATGGTCCTCTTCAGGATTGGGCAGATCGGCACCGTCCAAAAGCGCCTCGGCGGCGCGTTTTTCCGCAGCTTTGGCGCTGCGTTCTTCCTGCACACCCCGCATGGAGGGCAGAAGCAGCGACATCATGTGTTCCATAAACTGTGGGTCGCGCCAATAGAGCCGGAAGACCTGAGCAAAGACCGCGCGTTGTTCCGGTTTGTTGACGAAACAGGCGTGCAGCGTCCAGTAGAAGTCGCGCCGATCGGTGAACCCGGTGGCGGCGACCGCGCGAATGGCCTCGATCACCCGGCCCGGGCCGATGGGCAGACCGGCCTTGCGCAGGGCGCGGGCGAAATGGGTGATATTATCCGTCAGGCGCGGGGTGTCTGGCAGATCAAGCGGCGCATATTCAGGCATATGTTGATTTCGGGGGCGCTGCCCCCGGACCCCCGGGATATTTAGGAACAGAAGAAGGGCGGGCCCCGGAACACATCAGGCCGGTTCTACGACGGCTTTGACTTCATCCAGAATGCGTTTGGCCTCGGAGCCTTGCAGGCGGGCAATATCGTCCTGGTATTTCAGCAATGCGCCGAGCGTGTCAGAGATGACCTGGGGCGACAGGGCGATCACATCCAGCGCCAAAAGGCATTTGGCCCAGTCGATGGTTTCCGCCACGCCAGGGCGTTTGAACAGATCTTCGGTGCGCAGCCGTTGCACAAAGGCGACGACCTCGCGGCTGAGGGTCGCGGCCGCTTCGGGGACACGGGCGTGCAGGATGTCCATCTCACGGTCGAAATCGGGGTAATCCACCCAATGGTAAAGACAGCGGCGTTTCAACGCGTCATGCACTTCGCGGGTGCGGTTCGAGGTCAGGATGACAATTGGGGGCTCTGGCGCCTTGATCGTGCCCATTTCCGGGATTGTAACCTGAAAATCGCTCAGTGCTTCGAGCAGAAAGGCCTCGAACGGTTCATCGGTGCGATCCAATTCGTCAATCAACAACACCGGCGCGCCGCTGGCATCCGGGCGCATGGCGTCGAGCAGCGGGCGTTCGATCAGATAGTCGGGGCCGAACAATTCGGTTTTCAGCAGGTCACGGTCGGCCTGGCCTGCGGCCTCGGCGGTGCGGATTGCCACCATCTGGGCCGGGAAGTTCCATTCATAGACCGCCGAGGAGGCATCCAGACCTTCGTAACATTGCAGGCGGATCAAACGGCGACCCAGACCGGCGGCAATCGCCTTGGCGATTTCGGTCTTGCCGGTGCCGGGCTCGCCCTCAAGAAAAAGCGGTTTGCCCAGTTTCAGCGCCAGAAAGGCCACAGTGGCCAAGGCCCGGCCGCAGACATAATTCTGGCGGGCCAGCATCGTCTGAACGCTGTCGATATTTGCGGGCGTCTCGGCCATGGGGATCCTCCTGATTGCGTCGAAAGCTACAGGGCAAAACCACAAGGTCAAGGCGACCAAGGTCGCGGGCCCCCAGGCGAGCACGGTCGCAGGGCCATGGCCGGTGGCGGCGCAATTGACGCAAGCCCGGCAAAATGCAAGTCTTTCGAAAAAAGTAACAAAGAGGCGGCAGTATCGCGCAGGACAATCGCGATCACGGGGCTAAAATGACAAGGGCAAACGATACGGGTGGAGGCCATGCCGCATGCGCATAACCGCTGTGACATGTGTCAAGAACGAGGGCCCGTTCCTATTGGAATGGATTGCCTACAATCGGGTGATCGGCGTGACCGACCATCTGTTTTATTCCAATGATTGTACGGATGCGACCGACCGGCTGCTGGATCTATTGGCGGATCACGGCATTGTCCGCCATTTGCCCAACCCGGCCGAGGGGCGCAATTATCAGATGGAGGCGCTGAAAGACGCACGTCGTCAGGATATTGTGCGCGCGGCGGATTGGCTTTGGGTGGCGGATGTGGATAAGTTTTTGAACATTCATGTCGGCGATCACAGCATTCCGGCGCTGATTGCCGCCTGTGGCGATCCGCAGGCGATTTCCGTCACCTTTCAATTCATGGCCAATGACGGCGTTGACGCATTTGTTGATGCGCCGGTGATTGGGCAATTCACCCGGGGCCACAACCCAGATCTGTGGTGTGCGGAAACCGCGATCGAGGTCAAGACGCTGATCCGGCGCGATTTTCCGCTGCAATATTATGGCGCCCATCGCCCGTTTTTCAAAACGGACCGGCCGCGCGCGTCCTATCCTGTTTGGAAGGATGGCGCCGGGCGCGCGGTGCCCGAGGCCTTTTTGATCGCTGCAAACAAGCGGCGGATCCGGAAATTTCCCGCTGCCGGGGCGCGGGGATTTGCCAGTTTGAACCATTATGCCCTACGCTCGCTTGACAGTTATCTGGTCAAGAACGACCGTGGGGATGTGAACCGCGAAAACCGCGATTTCGACGATACTTATTGGCGGGAACGCAATGATGACGCCTGGGAGGATCGCTCGATCCTGCGGATGCTGCCCAAGGTTCAGGCAGAGATTGCCGCGTTGAAGGCCTTACCGGGCGTTACCGCGATGCATGACACTGCTGTGCAGCTGCATCAGGCACGGCGCGACAGGCTTTTGACTGAGCCCGAGTACCGCGAAATGCAGGCGCAATTGCGGGCATTGCCCGTCCTGCCGCCGGGTGAAGGCGATCTGCGCCGTGCCATTGGCGACAGCCCGGTGTTGCCCTTATGAGCCGGTTGCGTGTCATCAACCTTGGCCTGCCAAAATCCGGCACGACCACGCTGGCGCGGGCCCTGCGCAAGGCGGGGCTGCATGTGGCCGACCACCGCATTCGTCCGCGCCAAACCGACAACACCGACCTGCATGGTCGGTTTGTCGGCCAGATGATGTATGATGGCTATTTTCTTCAGGGGGATCCGCTGACCGGGCTGGACGAATTCGACGCCTTTGCCGAGGTCAACGCCCTGCGCGGGGAAAAGTCGATCTGGCCACAGTTTGATTTCGGTTTGATTGACGCGATCCGCGGCCACCATCCCGGTGCGCGGTTCCTGGCCTCCTGGCGCGCACCGGCGGACATTTCCCACAGCATGTTGCGCTGGTCGAACCTGGGCACCGAACGCATTCCCGCAGCCGACATTCCCGGTCTGCCGGCGGGCTATGGCGTGACCACCCAGGAACGTGTGACATGGATCACCGGGCATTATGCGGCGCTCGACCGGTTTTTCGCCGGCGCTTCGGACTTCCTGCTGTATGATGTGGCCAACCCCGACGCGGCGGCACAGATCGGCGCGTTCCTTGGCCGGGAATTGCCGTGGTGGGGCCGAACCAACGTCAACCCGGTGAAACACCCACCAGTCGAGGATTTGCACCCATGAAGATCAGCCTGCATATCGGGCCGGACCTCTGGGCCAGCAGCCGCATTCAACAGGTGTTGAATGACAAGCGGCGGCAATTGCAGGGGCGTGGCGTGTTGTTTGCGCGCTCTCCCGGGGCGAAAAACCACACCCGGTTGTTCATGGCAGCCAGCGATCCTGACCGGGTGGATGCGCTGCGGTTCAATCGCGGGTACGGCGCGCCGGACCAACAGGCCGCGCTGCGCAAAGAGGTCGCATTGGCCCTGCAAAAAGAGGTGTCGGCGCAGTCGGTCGAACATCTGATCCTGTCGGCGCATCAATTTGGCACCTCGCTTTTGCGACAATCCGAGGTGGAGCGGCTGCGCGCCATGTTGGCACCGATCTCGGATCAGATTTCGGTGATTGCCCATGTGGAATGCCCCGCACGGATGCTTTTGCGCCATTATGCGGCACAAATCGGCGATGGGCGCTTGCGCCCGCTGGCGCTTGAATTGCAACAGGCCGCGCGCCCCGATTGGTGGGCCTCGGCGCTGACCACAGCGCCCGAAAGCACCCCCGAGGCCGGGATTTTCCCGGAGACCCAGATGGCGCCGCCATGGCTGGATTATCGCGGGTTGCGCGCCCATTGGGAGGGGGTGTTTGGCGCAGGCAGTTTTGAGTTTCGCCCACTGGACGTTGCGGCCTTTGCCGACGCCGGGGTCGTTGATGAAATCCGCGCCTGCTTTGACATTGATGACCAGATTGGCAAAGCCGAGACCATCCCGCTGCCGCAGGCACCCTCCGCCGAATGGCTGGCGCGGGCGCGGCAGTTCAACGATGTTCTGACCCGGCTTTTGGCCCGCAAGGATCATGTGGTGCCGCGACAATTGTGGAAGAAACTTCTGGGGGAATTGCGTGTGCCCGGCGCGCCAAGCGCGGTGCATCAACCGGGATCCTTGGCCGCCATTGCCCAACGGTTTGCCGATGATCTACAGCTTCTGGCCAGGGACCGGGTCGACCTTGCCGCGGTATTTGCGCCTGATCCGCCCCTGCCCGCCTGGCAAGAGGTCGCAACCAGCCGCGGGTATCGGGCCACTCAGTATCTGTTGACTGCGATGCCGCGCATCGAACGTGCCACGACCGAGGCGCGCGCAGCGACGTCCAAGTCCGCCAACGGCAATATTCCCGGTCACATTCCCGGCCACATTCCGGGCCTGTCGGAACAGGCCGCCCGGATCATGCCCGATCTGGCGAAAGAGAAATTCATTCACCTTCAGGGCAGCCCCTTTGCGCCGCACAACCGTCTGGGGCGCAGTGACGAAGGCCTTGCCGCCGCTGCTTATACCCCGGTGCCGCCACGTGTTTTGCCCCCCGGCAGCAGTGGCAATGTCATTGTCGGATGCATGAAAAACGAAGGGCCCTATATTCTGGAATGGGTTGCCTATCACAGGGCCATCGGCGTCGACAACTTCTTGATCTACACCAATGATTGTACCGACGGGACCGACGAAATCCTGACCCGGCTTCAGGATCTGGGCATCCTGCAACACCGCAAGAACAACGATTGGTCCGGGAAATCACCGCAGCAATCTGCGCTGAACCAATCCTTGAAGGAACCGGTGATCGAAAACGCAGATTGGATCATCCATATTGACGTGGATGAGTTCATCAATGTCCGCTGCGGCAATGGTACATTGCAGGATTTTCTGGACCGGGTGCCGGATGCCACCAATATCGCGATGACATGGCGGATGTTTGGCCATGACGGTGTGGCCCGTCTGGACGACCGGTTTGTCATCGAGCAATTCGAAAGCTGCGCCCCGAAATATTGCCCGAAACCCCATACCGCCTGGGGGTTCAAAACCATGGTGCGCAATATCGGGGCCTATCAAAAACTGTCCTGCCACCGCCCGAACAAGTTGATACCAGAGAAGGCCGAGGGCGTGCATTGGGTCAATGGCTCGGGTCAACCGATGGGGGACGAGGTCAAGAAGAATGGCTGGCGCAATTCGAAACGCACCATCGGCTATGATCTTTTGCAGCTGAACCATTATGCACTGCGCTCGGCAGAAAGCTATCTGATCAAACGGCAACGGGGTCGCGCGCTGCATGTGGATCGCTCTATCGGGCTGAACTACTGGATTCGCATGGATTGGAATGATGCCCGCGACATCACGATCAAACGCAATGTGCCGCGTCTTCGGGCCGAATATGACCGGCTGTTGGCGGATCCCGTCCTGGGCCAACAGCATCGGGCGGCGCTGGACTGGCATTTGGCCAAGGCCGCAGAGCTTCATGCCAACCCGGAATTCGAAGACCTGTATCAGCAGGCGATCAAGCTGAAGCTGAATGAGGTCGAGCGCGCGGCTTATGCGCTGGCCCTGGACATGGAAACCTGATGCCGGGGGGGCCTATGCGCGCCACAGCCGTTCTTTGTATTCGCGATGAGGCCGCCTTCCTGCTCGATTGGTTGGCGCATCACCGCGCGGTCGGGTTTGACCATGTGGTGATCTGTTCGAACGGATGTTCGGATGGCACCGATACCATGGCCGACCGTCTGGCCGAAATTGGCGGCGTCACCCACATCCGAAACAACGGCCCCTATGACAAAGGCGGCATTCAGTTCGCCGGTTTGAAATTGGCGGGCAAGACCAAAGCCGTGCGGCAGGCTGATTGGCTCATGGCGCTGGACATCGACGAATATGTCAACATTCACGTCGGCGGCCATCGGCTGGGCGATCTGATCACCGCCCTGCCCGCGGCCAGCGCCATCACCTTGACCTGGCGGCTGTTCGGCAATGCGGGCGAAGTGGCCTATCGCGACACACCGGTGACCGAAATGTTCACCCGCGCCGCGCCGGAAATCATGCAATGGCCCTGGCGCGCCCAGATGTTCAAGACGTTGTTCCGCAACGATGGCTGTTTTCGACAATTGGGCGTGCATCGGCCGCGTGGTCTCCGCGAGGATCGGGCCGAGGATGTGCATTGGTATGACGGTGCGGGGCGGACACTTGATCTCAACACGCATGAAAAGCGGGTATTTTCGCCCTTGGGGCAATCCCATTACGACTTGGCGCAGCTCAACCATTACGCGCTTGGCGCGATGGAAAGCTATGTGTTGAAATCGGCGCGCGGTCGTGCGGTACATGCCAAACAGGATCTGGGCCTGGATTACTGGGCCGAACGCAATTTCAATACCGACATCGACACCAGCATCGCCGCAGTGTCGCCCGAGGTGGCACAAGAACGCGCCGCCCTGGCCGCTGACCCGGTCCTGGCAAAACTGCATCACGATGCGGTGGCATGGCGCAAACAGAGATTTCTGGAGCTGGTCGAAGCCGAACCCATGCGCGCCCTGTTTGGCCGCTTGTTGATGACCCCGTCCTCTACCCCCCTGGGCAAAGAGACTGCCGCCGCACTGATCGCCCATGCCCGGCGCGGTCTCGCCCGGCGCTGATCCCGGTTTGCGGCCCCTGGCGCGGCCCCTCTCACCACGGTCATAATGTTGAAATCGTCAGCAAATCGCCTTTATTCTTCGGTCAACCTTCCAAATTTCGCCTAATTTCCCGGTTAACTTTGAAAAAAGCGCTATGTATCAGTGCGACCCGAGGATACCGAAATGCAGGACACAGTCACCACGCTCGACACGCCCATGACCAATTTGCCCAAGGCAAAATGGTTTTCCGCGCTGAAACACGTCACCCGCGAAGAAGGGTTCTATGCCCCGCTTGGGCCGAAACACGCCGCCGGTTTTGTCGAAGAAGGCGACACCCTGCTTGTCACCTTCGAAAGCTGCCAGGGCATTCAGGCCTTGTCCAAAAGCGCGCAACCTCTGGGATGGGATATGGTGCGCAGCAATGGCTGGTCACACCTCGGGGTGATCTGTGATGGTGAAACATGGTTCCGCGCCAAAGAGGTCTATACCTTTTTTGATGAGCTGACCGACGATGGGTTCTTTGACGAATTCGATCAGGTGATCTTTTACGGCGCCGGGCCTTGCGGCTATGCGGCGGCGGCGTTTTCGGTCGCAGCGCCGGGGGCGACTGTGCTGTCGATCCAACCCCAGGCCACCCTGAACCCGCGCCTGACCGGCTGGGATGATCGGTTTGCCGATCTGCGGGCGCTGGATTTCACCAGCCGCTATGGATACGCCCCCGAAATGTGCCAGGCCGCGGACAAGGTGTTTGTCATCTATGACCCGCGCGAAGATCTGGACGCCATGCATGCCGCGTTGTTTCATGGTCCGCAAACCACCCTGCTACCGGTGCCGAACATCGGCGACACCATCCAAAGCGACTTGTTGGAAATGGCGGTGCTGGACCGGCTGTTGACCCTGGTCGGAACCGGGGATTTGCCCCCACAGTCATTTTATCAACTGATGCGGGCGCGGCGCGACCATCCGCCCTATCTGCGCAACCTGCTGTCCGCACTGGACCGCAATGGCCGTGACAAGCTGGCGGAACAATTGTGCCGCTTTGTTGTTGGCCGCCAATCCGCCCCGCGTTTCCGCCGCCGATTGGAAGAATTGCAAGCAGGTCGCAAAAAAGCCGGTTAAGACAGGCGCGACAGGGGCCTGCCCTCTGGTCGCGGCGCACGCGCTGTTGTAAGCGGGGGTCATGACCCAGACCCTCACCATCCGCCGCCCCGACGATTGGCACCTGCACCTGCGCGATGGCGCAATGCTGCGTGCCGTCCTGCCCGAAACCAGCCGCCACTTCGCCCGGGCCATTGTCATGCCCAATCTGGTGCCGCCGGTGGTCACCGCCAAAGATGCAATCGCCTATCGGGATCGCATCCTTGCCGCCCTGCCAAAGGGCGCGGACTTCACCCCGCTGATGACCCTTTATCTGACCGAAGCGACCGATCCCGACGATCTGGCCGCCGCCCATGCCAGCGGGCTGATCACCTCGGTCAAGCTGTACCCCGCGGGCGCCACCACCAATTCCGCCAGCGGCGTCGCCAATTTCGACAAGGTCCGCCCGGTGCTGGAGCGTATGGCCGAGATCGGCTGCCCGCTCTGCGTCCATGGCGAAGTGGTCGATGCCGACATCGACATCTTTGACCGCGAGGCGGTGTTCATCGACCGCGTGCTGGACCCGATCCGCCGCGCAACGCCCGGCCTGCGGGTGGTAATGGAACATATCACCACCGCGAACGGCGTCGATTATGTCAAGGCGCATGATCGCGACCTCGGCGCGACAATCACCACGCACCACCTGATCATCAACCGCAACCATATCCTGGTCGGTGGAATCAAACCGCATTACTACTGCCTGCCCGTCGCCAAACGCGAGGAACACCGCCTTGCCCTGCGCGCCGCCGCCACATCGGGCGATTCCCGCTTTTTCCTGGGCACGGACAGCGCACCACATATCGACCCGCTCAAGGAAAACGCCTGCGGCTGCGCCGGCTGTTTCACCGCCACCAACACCATGTCCCTGCTGGCCCATGTCTTCGAAGAAGACGCCGCCCTCGACAAACTCGACGCCTTTGCCTCGCGCAATGGGCCTGCGTTTTATGGCTTGCCGGTGAACGAGGCCACCTTGACCCTGACCAAAGGCGCGCCCGTGACCTTTCCCGAAAAAATCGCCTGCGAAGATGGCCCTGTGACCGTCTTCGACCCCGGTTTCCCGGTGCATTGGCAGGTGAGCTAGGCTTTCATCTGGCCAAAAATATCCCCGCCGGAGGCATGAAACTCTTTTCGAACAGCGCCCGCATAAGGACATCCCATGATCCCCTCGACCTATCCCGCCAAAGATGAAATCGCCCGTTTGACCGCCCGGATGCTGCTCGAAATCGGTGCGGTGAATTTCAACACGGAAACCCCCTATACCCTGGCCTCCGGCCTGCCCTCGCCCAGCTATATCGACTGTCGCAAGCTGATTTCCTTTCCGCGTATTCGCGCCACCCTGATGGATTTCATGGCGGTGACCGTGATGCGCGACGCAGGCTTCGAAGCTTTTGACAATATTGCCGGCGGCGAAACCGCGGGCATTCCCTTTGCGGCGCTGATGGCGGAACGGCTGGCGCTGCCGATGACCTATGTGCGCAAGAAACCCAAAGGTTATGGCCGGAATGCCCGCATCGAAGGCGTGATGGGCGAAGGCGACCGTGTGCTTCTGGTCGAAGATCTGACCACCGATGGCGGCTCCAAGCTCAGCTTTGTCGACGCCATCCGCGAAACCGGCGCGACCTGTGGCCATACGGCGGTGATCTTCTATTACGACATCTTCCCCGAGACCCGCAAAACCCTTGGCGATCATGGCGTGCAATTGCACCATCTTTGCACATGGTGGGATGTCCTGACCGAGGCCCGGGCCCAGGCCAATTTCAGCCCCGAAACCCTGGCTGAGGTGGAGACCTTCCTCAAAGATCCCCGTAAGTGGCAGGAAGCAAACAAGAAATAAATCCACCTGTGGATAGCTGGGGACAAGTCGAAAACGAATCCCGCCATCAAACAACATTTGGCATATGATGTGCCATCGGCTACCATATCGGCCAAAGCAACCCCTCGCGGCGCACGGGCTGGCCTTTTATCCCTGCGGAATATCCACAGGGTTATCCAGATGGATCGGGCCCTCTGGTTTGGCTAAAACGGACGCTCAGCGGGACAAACCAAGAGCAGAGCAATGAACGAGATCGCGGCGATCAATCCTACAGGCGTGGAAATTCAGGCCGAAGACACCATGCCGCATTCCATCGAGGCGGAACAGCAGCTTCTGGGTGCTATCCTGACCAACAATGACATCTATGACCGGGTTGCCTCGATCATCCGGCCGCAGCATTTCTATGACCCGGTTCATGCCCGGATCTATGAAATCGCTGCCGCGCGGATTGCCAAGAACAACCTCGCCTCTCCGGTGACGCTCAAGGCATTCATGGAGGACGACGAAGGTCTTCAGGAACTTGGCGGCGCGGCCTATCTGGTGCGGCTGGCCGGTGCGGCGGTCAGCGCCTTTGCGGTGCGTGACTATGCCCAGATGATCTATGATCTGGCGGTGCGCCGTGATCTGATTGGACTGGGGCGCGACATTGCGGCCAAGGCGGCGCGGGTCGACGTCAGCAACGAACCCCGCGAACAAATTGTCGAAGCCGAACAACAGCTCTACAAACTGGCCGAACAGGGCCAGACAGACAGCGGTTTTCAATCCTTTCTCAAGGCGGTCACCGATGCGGTCAATGTGGCCAATGCCGCCTATCAGCGTGAGGGTGGATTGGCCGGCGTGTCGACCGGGCTGGTGGATATGGACAAGAAACTGGGCGGGCTGCACCCGTCTGACCTTTTGATCCTTGCCGGTCGCCCGTCGATGGGCAAAACCTCGCTCGCGACCAACATCGCGTTCAATGTCGCCAAGGCATACAAACGCGGCACCAAACCGGATGGCAGCGAAGGCGCGATTGACGGCGGCGTGGTGGGCTTCTTCTCGCTCGAAATGTCGGCGGAGCAGCTTGCCGGCCGTATCCTTGCCGAAGCATCCGAAGTGTCGTCGCACAAGATCCGTCAGGGTGACATGGACGAGGTCGAGTTCCGTCGCTTTGTCGAAGCGGCCAAGGCGCTGGAGGCCTGCCCGCT
Source organism: Phaeobacter sp. J2-8 (assembly GCF_022867865.1). Lineage (GTDB taxonomy): Bacteria > Pseudomonadota > Alphaproteobacteria > Rhodobacterales > Rhodobacteraceae > Marinovum. The sequence continues at coordinate 571,933 of NZ_JALIEC010000002.1, forward strand.
TTATATCGACGACACCGCCGCCATTCCGATTGCGCAATTGGCGGCCCGCGCAAGGCGGCTGAAACGTACGCATGGGCTTGATCTTTTGATCGTCGACTATCTTCAGCTGGTGCGCGGCACCGCCGAAAACCGGGTGCAGGAGATTGGCGAAATCTCGATGGGTCTCAAGGCCATTGCCAAGGAATTGAACATCCCGGTGATCGCCCTGTCCCAGCTGTCGCGTCAGGTGGAAAACCGCGATGATAAACGGCCACAGCTTTCGGATCTGCGGGAATCGGGCACCATCGAACAGGATGCCGACGTGGTGATGTTCGTGTTCCGCGAAGAATATTACAAAGAGCGTGAAAAGCCCGGCGATCACGAGCTCGACAAGATCGCCGAATGGCAAGAGGCGATGTCGCGCCTGCATGCCAAGGCCGAGGTGATCATCGGCAAGCAACGTCACGGGCCGATCGGCACGGTCGAGCTGAGCTTTGAGGCGCAATTCACCCGATTTGGCAATCTGGCCAAGTCCTGGCAGCAGGACGACGGCGTCAGTTTCTAGCGATAATCGAGCCGGAGGCAGGCAATGGCGCGGGGCGGCAGGGCAAGTCAGCTTCGCGCCAGACAGCGGTAAATCGGGGCCGGACCCCGAATGGAACACGCGGGGTTTCGCGGATGTCACCAACCGCGACCAATTCCCCCTTGACCTCTGCCAGCGTCAGTATGACTAAGCGCATATGGCACAGGCGAAACTGACAATTGATTTGGAAGCGTTGCGCAGCAACTGGCGCAACCTGAATGCACTGTCTGCGGGCGAAACGGCTGCGGTGGTCAAGGCTGATGGCTATGGGTTGGGCGTGTCGCGTGTGGCGCGTGCCCTGGCCCGCGAAGGCGCGCGGCGGTTTTTTGTGGCCCTGGCAGAAGAAGGCGCCGCCCTGCGCGAAGCGCTGGGACCGGGGCCGGAAATCTATGTCTTTTCCGGCCATATGCCGGGGGACACCGATATGGTGCATGACCTCGCCCTGACGCCGATGATCAACAATATCGACCAGATGCTGCGCCATGTAGAGGCCCTGCCCGGCGCGCCATTTGGCATCCAGCTCGACACCGGAATGAACCGTCTGGGCATGGAGCCCGCCGAATGGGCCGCGTTGCGCGACATTGCACTGGCCCAGAACCCGGTGCTGGTGATGAGCCATCTGGCCTGTTCCGACACCCCGGATCATCCGATGAACGCACAGCAATTGCAGACCTTTCGCGACATGACCGACGGCATCGAGGTGCCGAGATCCCTGGCCGCAACCGGCGGTATCCTGTTGGGGCCCGACTATCATTTCGATCTGACCCGTCCCGGCATCGGGCTTTATGGTGGGTTGCCATTCGTCGACGCCGCGCCGGTGGTCAATCTGGACATTCCGGTGATTCAGGTCCGCGAAGTGGCCGCTGGGGAAAGCGTCGGCTATGGCAACGCGTTTATCGCCGAGCGCGACAGCCGGATTGCCACGATTTCCGCAGGCTACGCCGACGGGCTCCGCCGGGCGATTGCCCCGCGTGCCAGCCTTTATGCCAACGACATCCGCTGTCCGGTGGTCGGTCGGGTTTCGATGGACCTGATCGGTGTGGATGTGACGGACCTCCGTCACGTTCCCGACACGCTGGAACTTCTGGGTCGCCATCAATCCATTGATACGGTCGCCGATTGGGACAAAACGATCGGCTACGAGGTTCTGACCGCATTGCGCGGTGGGCGTCTATCACGGGTGTATCGCGGCGAATGACGCTGATTTTATCCCCTCTCGCGGCGCTGGGGCGCAATGTGTTGTCGATCCTTGCGACGGTCGGCCAAATGGCGATCTTTGCCTTCCATGCGGTGACACATGTGTTTCGCCCGCCGTGGTATTGGCGCGAATTTGGTCAGGCTCTGATCCAGATCGGCTGGCTGTCCCTGCCGGTGGTGGGCATGACGGCGCTGTTCACGGGCGGCGCGCTGGCGCTTCAGATCTATTCCGGCGGCGCAAGATTTCAGGCCGAATTCGCCGTGCCCTCCATTGTTGCTATCGGCATGGTGCGCGAGTTGGGCCCGGTTCTGGGCGGTTTGATGGTGGCGGCGCGGGTCGCCTCGTCCATTGCGGCCGAAATCGGCACCATGAAAGTCACCGAACAGATCGACGCGCTGGTCACATTGTCCACCCATCCGATGAAATATCTGACCGTGCCACGGGTACTGGCCGCAACGTTGGCGGTGCCGCTTCTTGTGGCTGTGGGCGACAGTATCGGCATTTTCGGCGGTTATTTGGTTGGGGTTACGCGGCTGGATTTCAATGCAGCGGTCTATTTGAAGAACACGGTCGACTTTCTTGAACTTTGGGACGTGACCTCTGGCCTGATCAAGGGCGCTGTGTTCGGCTTTATCGTCGCGCTTTGCGGCTGTTACTTCGGCATGCATTCCGGGCGCGGTGCCCAGGGTGTTGGCCGCGCGACCAAGGGCGCGGTTGTGGCGTCATCGGTGATGATATTTGCTGCAAATTACATTCTGACAGAGGTGTTTTTCGCGGCATGATCCGGCTGACAGACGTGCATAAATCCTTTGGCCGCAAACAGGTTCTGCGCGGCGTGACCCTGCATGTGCCCAAAGGCCAGTCGATGGTGATCATCGGCGGATCGGGCACCGGGAAATCCGTGACAATCAAATCGGTTCTGGGGCTGGTGGAACCGGACAAAGGCCAGATCGAGGTCGACGGCCAGGATGTGCATCAGGGCGACCGCGACGCATTTTTGGCCCGCTTCGGCATGTTGTTTCAGGGTGGCGCGCTGTTTGACAGCCTGCCGGTCTGGCAGAACGTGGCCTTTCGTCTGTTGCGCGGCGCATTGAAACGCCCCAAGGCCGAGGCGCGCGATATTGCGATTGAAAAGCTGCGCCGTGTCGGGCTGAAACCTGATGTGGCGGATCTGTTTCCATCGGAATTGTCGGGCGGCATGCAGAAACGTGTCGGGCTGGCGCGTGCGATTGCGGCGGACCCCGAAATCATCTTTTTTGACGAGCCGACCACCGGGCTTGATCCAATCATGGCCGGGGTGATCAACGAATTGATCCGCGAGATCGTGACCGAAATGGGCGCGACCACCATGACAATCACCCATGACATGACATCGGTGCGCACCATCGCCGACCGGGTGGCGATGCTGCACGACGGGGTGATCCAATGGGAAGGTCCAATTGGCGAAATGGACGCGGCATCAGACCCTTACCTGCAACAATTCATTCATGGCCGCGCCGAAGGCCCGATTGAAGCGGTCAGATCAGCGGCTTCCTACAGCCCTCGCCCGCGGTGCTGGCGCTGCTGGGGCTGCAAAGCGGTTTGTATTTGCCGATCCTGTTCGCCCTCGCCGTGTGCCGTGTCTGGGCCGGTCCCGCAAACGCGCGCATTCTGGCGGGGCTGTCGGCGGTGATCGCCCTGCTTGGGATCGCGGCGCATTTTGGCCCGGCGGTGCTGAACCTCTATACCGGGCCGTTGCCGCAATATGCCTCCCTGGTGACCAAGTATCACGGCGGTATGGCCCTGCCGCTGGCGGCGTCGCTGCCCATGCTGGTGTCGGCCTTTTTGCCGGGGCGGGCATGGAAATGGCTGGACCTGGCACATATGTGTCTGATCGCGGCGCTGGTCGGGCTTTGGGGCTGGACGCGGTATTTCTGATGCCATTCCGGCACGTCCCGCCGATCGGAGAGCGACATGCGCTGGCTTAACCTGTCCCTATTGATCCTGTTCCCGATTGCGTGGTTTGCGCCATTGATGCAGGCGGGGTTATTGCCGCTTTTTGGTCTGGAACAGATCAGCGTGATCACAGGGTTGCAGGCGCTTTGGTCCAGTGATGTGATCCTGGCGCTGGTGGTGACGGTATTTGCGCTGTTTGCGCCCTATGTGAAAACCATTGGCCTGGCATTGGTGCATTTCGGATTGGCGGATCGCCGCCTGTTGCCCGCTTTGGCGGTGCTGGGCAAACTTGCCATGGCCGATATATTCCTGATCGCGCTTTATATCACGGTGGTCAAGGGAATCGGGGTCGGCCGCATAGAGACACAATGGGGTCTTTATCTGTTTACTGTCTGCATTCTGGCATCAATTGCCTGCGCAATCTTCACGAAACGTGACGATCCGACACAAATCTCACGTCAAATCGGAAAAGATTAAAGTCTGATTAAATTCCCCTAGGTCAGAACAGCGGCACTGGGCATAATTTATTGGCTGTTTTCAAACATCCGTCTGGGGGATTGCATGCGCCAATTGAGTGTTGCCTGGCGGTTTGCCGCCATGGTGTTTCAAGTTCTGTATTCGACCCTCTTTACCATTCTTGGGGTTGGGCTGCTGGCCTATTGTCTGGCCTGTGCCCTTGGCTGGTCCGAATGGTTGGTCTTTCCGCTGAAATTCGGTGCCGCCCCAACGATCGAGGCCGGCTGGATGGTGCAAACCGCCATGGCGGTGCTGATTTTCGGCTTGGCGGTCTTTTTGCCGGCCAACCGCCGTATTCTAGCGCTCGAAACCTCGCACCGGCGGTTTTCGGTGAATATGAAAGATATTGCCCGCGCCTATGATGCCGTGCATCGCGCCGACCGCGATGGCGCCTTCAAATTGGCGTCGGAATTTGATGCTGTGCGCGAACGTATTGCCTATTTGCGCCACCACCCCGACCTGTCATCGCTAGAGCCGGATGTATTGGAAGTGGCCGCGCAAATGGGGGTGATCAGCCGCGATATGGCCGCGACCTATTCCACCGAAAAGGTCGATCGCGCCCGCGCATTTCTAACCCAGCGCCAACAAGAGATAGACTTGTTTCAGGAACGGCTGGAAGAGGCCAAGATCATCGCCAATGACATTCACAATTGGTCGATGCGTGTCGAGCTGGAGGAAGATGTGGCGCGGTCCGAAATCCGCCGTCTGCGCGACATGCTGGACGATGCATTGCCGGAAATGAACGCCGCCGAGCATAAGGCAACACCAATGGACGCTTCGAAAAAGCCGCCCGTGCGCCCGCCGCAATTCGGGCTGCCTTATCCGCAAGCCGCCGAATAAACTGCGCCCTGACCACCCGACAGCCGGTTTCCCCGCTTGGCAAAAGGCGGACAATCAGGCAGAGCTTGGGCCATGGCGAAAACCAAGAATTTTTCCTGCGCGGCCTGCGGCAATGTCACGACCAAATGGTCCGGCAGATGCGAGGCATGCGGCGAATGGAACACGATTTCCGAAGATGCCGGTATTTCCACGGGACCAGCGGGCAAATCGCTGGGCCAGTCGCGCGGTCGCGCGGTGGTGCTGTCAGATCTGGCCAGCGACGAGGCACCGCCGCCACGCACCCATTCCGGCATGGACGAGCTGGATCGCGTACTGGGCGGCGGGCTGGTGCCCGCCAGCGCGATCCTTGTCGGCGGCGACCCCGGCATCGGCAAATCCACGCTATTGTTGCAGGCCGCCGCGCGTTTTGCTGATAGCGGTCTGAAAACCGTCTATATTTCCGGCGAAGAGGCCAGCGCACAGGTGCGGATGCGCGCCCGGCGTCTGGGGCTGACCCAGGCCAATGTGCAATTGGGGGCCGAAACCAATCTGCGCGATATCCTGACAACTCTGGAACAGGAAAAGCCGCAGCTGGCAATTATCGATTCGATTCAAACCATGTGGGCCGACAATGTCGGCAGCGCCCCCGGCAGCGTGTCACAAGTGCGCGCCGCCGCGCATGAGCTTACCAGCTTTGCTAAACGCAAGGGCATGTCGGTCATTCTGGTGGGCCATGTCACCAAGGATGGCCAGATCGCCGGCCCCCGCGTGGTCGAACATATGGTCGATACCGTACTCTATTTCGAAGGCGAGCGCGGCCACCAGTTCCGCATTCTGCGCGCGGTCAAAAACCGGTTCGGACCGGCGGATGAAATCGGCGTATTTGAAATGACCGGTGCGGGCCTTCAGGAGGTCACAAACCCCTCGGCGCTGTTCCTGTCGGAACGTGGCACACCGGCGCCGGGATCGGTGGTGTTTTCCGGCATCGAAGGCACACGGCCCGTGCTGGTCGAAATGCAGGCGCTGGTTGCGCCCACCCCCCATGCCCAGGCGCGCCGCAGTGTTGTCGGTTGGGACGGATCGCGTCTTGCGATGATTCTCGCGGTGCTCGAAGCGCGCTGTGGAATCCCCTTTGCCGGGCTCGATGTGTACCTGAACGTTGCTGGCGGGATGAAAGTCACCGAACCCGCGGCCGATCTGGCGGTCGCAGCCGCCCTTCTTTCCGCGCGTGAAGATGCGGCATTGCCGCCGGAAACTGTTGTTTTTGGGGAAATAAGCCTGTCTGGCGCGCTTCGCCCCGTGGGGCAGAGCGAAAACAGGTTGAAAGAAGCGGCTAAACTTGGTTTTACGTCCGCGATCGTGCCAGAAGGCGGCAAGATGTCGGGGAGTGCCGGGCTGACGCTGAACCGGATGTCCGATCTGACCGCTTTTGTCGGCGAAACATTCGGTGCCGGATAGGCATCCACCTAGGGCAGTAAAGGGCAGGACATGGACGGTTTTACACTGGTAGACGGGATTGTCGGCATCGTCATCGTGTTGTCTGCTTTGTTGGCGTATTCACGCGGGCTCGTCCGCGAAGCGATGGCCATTGCCGGATGGGTCGCCGCCGCGATCCTGGCCTTTATCTTTGCCCCGCAAGTTGATCCCCTGGTCAAGGAAATCCCGGTCATTGGCGACTTTATCCGCGACAGCTGTGAATTGAGCATGATCACTGCCTTTGCCACGGTTTTTGCTGCGGCATTGGTGATTGTGTCGCTGTTCACGCCGCTGTTTTCGTCCATTGTACAGCGCTCGGCGCTTGGCGGGCTGGATCAGGGGCTTGGGTTCCTGTTCGGCGTCGCACGCGGCATCCTTTTGGTGGCCATCGCGTTCTTTGTCTATGACACTGTGATCACCAGCCAGGACATCGCAATGATCGACGACAGCCGCTCTGCTGCGGTCTTTGGCCGGATGACAACCTCCATCGAAGAGCAGAACCCGGAGCAGGCTTTGGGTTGGGTCACGGCGCAATACGAGCAACTGGTTGGCAGCTGCGACGCGCCGACAGAATAAGCCGACACACCAGAGGCCGGCCACCGGTTTCAGAACCTCAAAGGCCGGTCCCCCTGACAAGACGATGTGATTGACCGATTCGAGCGCATGCCGCAGCAAGATGCGGCGTGCCTCCTTCGCCACTGCCCCCATACTGATGCATCACATGGCGAAGGCGCTTTTGCCGAAAGACGCCCGCACCGCGCGATATTCGCAAGAGTTGCACCTAGCGACAAAGCCCCCCTGCGCTGCGCCCCACCCTGCCCGCACGCAAGACAGCCCTGATGTCAAACATCGGCGGTATCATCGCTGCGGGCAAAGGCCCGCAATCTAAGGCATAAATCCCCTTCGAAACGCCCCCTTAAAATTGCAACCATGCTGCAATGCAAAAAGATATGTCATAGATCCGTGACATACCCGGCACAAAGGACTAAGTAGGGCATCAATTCTTCCACGGAATCGGAGCTGCCCCTTGGCTGATGCCTTGATGCCCCCTGCTCATCCTTTTGATGATGATAAACTGCGCGAGGAATGCGGCGTTTTTGGAGTTGTCGGTGTAACCGATGCCGCCAATTTCGTCGCGCTTGGCCTGCATGCCCTGCAACACCGTGGACAGGAGGCGGGCGGAATCGTGTCCCACCACCCCGACCACGGTTTCAACTCGGCCCGCCGGTTCGGCTATGTGCGCGACAATTTCACCAAACAATCGCTGATGGAGACCCTGCCGGGGTCGCTGGCGATTGGTCATGTGCGCTATTCGACGTCAGGATCGAAAGGTCAGACCGCGATCCGCGATGTTCAGCCATTCTTTGGCGAATTCTCGATGGGCGGCGCGGCGATTGCCCATAATGGCAATATAACCAACGCTGACGCGCTGAAGCGCGAGCTGATCGAACGTGGTTCGATTTTCCAAAGCTCGTCTGACAGCGAATGCATCATTCATCTGATGGCGCGGTCGTTGCAACGCCGGGTGCCGGAACGGATGCAGGATGCGCTGCGGCGGGTCGAAGGCGCATTTTCAATTGTCGCGATGACCCGGACAAAGCTGATCGGCGTGCGCGATCCTTTGGGTGTGCGCCCGCTGGTGCTGGGCAAGATTGCCGATGGCGGCTATGCGCTCAGCTCGGAAACCTGCGCGCTGGACATCATTGGTGCCGAATTGGTCCGCGAGGTCGAGCCGGGCGAGATGGTTGTCATCGAAGATGGCGAGGTCACATCGCACCGCCCCTTCGCCCAAGCCAAATCGCGCTTCTGCGTCTTTGAGCATGTGTATTTCTCGCGCCCTGATTCGATCCTCGGCGGGCGGTCGGTCTATGAAACCCGCCGCCAGATCGGTGTCGAACTGGCACGCGAAGCCCCGGTTGAGGCTGATCTCGTCTGCCCGGTCCCCGACAGCGGCACACCAGCGGCCATCGGGTTCGCCCACGAATCCGGTATTCCCTTTGGCATGGGCATCATCCGCAACCAATATATGGGCCGGACCTTTATTGAACCGACCGAACAGATCCGCAACATGGGGGTTCGGCTGAAGCTGAACGTCAACCGCGCGCTGATCAAAGGCAAACGGGTTATTCTGGTGGACGATTCGGTGGTGCGCGGCACTACATCGCGCAAGATCCGCGAAATGATTCTGGATGCCGGTGCGGCCGAGGTCCATTTCCGCATCGCCTCGCCGCCGACAGCCTGGCCCTGTTTTTATGGCGTGGATACGCCGCAACGGGAAAAGCTGCTGGCCGCCACCATGAGCGAAGAAGAAATGCGCGACCATCTGTCGGTCGATAGCCTGAAGTTCATCTCGCTCGACGGGTTGTATCGTGCCGTCGGCGAAGCCAAAGGCCGCAAAAACAGCAGCCCGCAATATTGCGATGCGTGTTTCTCGGGTGAATACCCGGTGACCCCGGCCGATATGATCGAAAAGGGCTTTGAAATGAAGGCTGCTGAATAGGCAGACCTTCACATCTCCTCGGCGGACGACGATGACCGCCGACCGCCGTGGCCGACCCCCCCACTCCCCTGTGACCGAGCGCCGCATTCGGCTGCAATCTGCCGTTGACCCGGCAAAGACAGCACCTTTTTGCCGAGATTTCGCGCCCCCCTTACGTCCCTGCGTAGATGTCAGTACATGCCGCGCTGCAGCATCGCCGTTGGCCACCAAGGCCAAGCGATGCAGAGACATCCGGGGAACCGCCAAATGGCACAAACAATCGACATCACACCAGAAACAGAAGCCGCGGCAACCCAACAGGGCGCTTTGCCCCTGCGCGAGACCGTGCTCCTGGGCACGATAACCACACCCAAAGGCCCCAAAGCGATTCTGCGCAACGGCTTTGGCGGCGTGGATACTGTGGCGGTGGGCGCCCGGATCAATGGCGGCGAAGTCACCGCAATCCGCGATGGCGAGATGTTCCTGTCGCGCAATGGCCGCGGGTTGAAACTGACCATTCCCGGATCGTGACCCCGGTGGGCTGCGGCCATACACCCCGGCGCTTCTTCTCTTTCAAAATACGCAAATCCGCGCTTGCAACCTGCACCTTGGCTTGACCTTGGCGCAGAACCGCAGCAAACCGCATTCATGACAGAAAAAACCGTCCTTATCACTGGTGCCTCGCGTGGGCTTGGCGCCGCACTGGCCGAAGCATTGGCCCCGACCCATCATGTGATCGCCGTGGCCCGCACCACTGGCGGGCTCGAGGATCTGGACGACCGGATTCAGGCCGCCGGTCATAGCGCAACCTTGGCGCCGATGGACATCACCACAGAGGCCGCGATGGCCCAGCTCTGCCGATCCATTCATGATCGCTGGGGCAAGCTGGATCTGTGGTGTCACACAGCCGTCCATGCCGCGCCGCTGACCCCGGCCAATCATCTGGACATGAAAGACTGGCAAAAAAGCATCGAGGTCAATGTGACCGCCATGGGCCGCTTGATCCCCTTTATCGCGCCGCTTTTGGGCACCGATGGTCAGGCCGTGTTTTTTGACGATCCCCGCGCCGGGCAGAAATTCTTTGCCTCCTATGGCGCGACCAAGGCAGCCCAGATTGCCTTGGCGCGCAGCTGGCAGGCGGAAACCACCCAGATCGGCCCCAAGGTTCACATCGTCGAACCGGCACAGATGGCCAGCGGCACCCGCGCCCGGTTTTTCCCGGGACAGGACCGCGACGACCTGGCCAACCCGCATGACGAAGCGGCCAAGGTGCTGGCCCTGTTGGCGCTGCGCTAAGAATTTCGGCAGGGCGGGCGATCAGTGGTTCCGCCCTGCCACGACCCGCCGCAATCCCACGGCAATTCCCCGGGCGTCGCTTGCCCCTGCGCGCCTGCTCCACTAAGCAGAGCCTAGGCATTCAGGGGACATCATGCGCATTCTCATCACCAATGACGACGGCATCAATGCGCCGGGGCTGAAGGTTCTGCACGAGATCGCCACAGAGCTTGCCGGCCCCGATGGCGAGGTCTGGACCGTGGCACCGGCGTTTGAACAATCCGGTGTGGCGCATTGCATTTCCTATTCCCGCCCCTTCATGGTCAGCCAGATGAGCGAGCGCCGTTTCGCCGCCGAGGGCAGCCCGGCTGATTGTGTGCTTGTCGGCCTGCATGACGTGATGTGCGACGGCCCACCGGACCTTGTGTTGTCGGGGGTGAACCGGGGCAACAATTCGGCGGAAAACGCCCTGTATTCCGGCACGCTGGGCGGCGCGATGGAGGCCGCATTGCAAGGCCTGCCCGCCATGGCATTGTCGCAATATTATGGCCCCGGAAATCGCGATCTCGCCGACCCGTTTGAGGCCGCCCGCCAGCATGGCGCCGAAACGCTGCGACGAATACTGGATGCCGATCTGGAAAATAATGCCAGCTACAAGCTGTTCTATAACATCAACTTTCCGGCGATCCCGGCGGCAGAGGTCAAGGGGCTCCGCGTGGCCCACCAAGGGCGGCGCCACAACACCGTCTTTAGCTGCGAAGCACAGACATCACCCACCGGCCGCCGGTTCCAATGGATACGGGGCGGCGATCAACATGCGGCCGCCGACGCCGACAGCGACGCCGAGGTCAATCTTGCCGGCTACACCTCTGTCACGCCGATGCGCGCCGATCTGACGGCCCCGGATGCGCTGGCGGCGCTGAAAGGCGCATTGGCATGAGCGTGGACGCTGAACGAAAGATGCAGTTTCTATATGCGCTGCGCTCCAAGGGCGTGACCGACAAACGCGTCCTGACCGCGATGGAACGCATTGACCGCGCGGATTTCATCCAAGGCATATTTTCAGATCGCGCTTACGAGGACATGCCGCTGCCCATCGCCTGTGGCCAGACCATCAGCCAGCCATCGGTTGTGGCCTTGATGACCCAGGCATTGGACATCCAACCACGTGACACCGTGCTGGAGGTTGGCACCGGCTCCGGCTATCAGGCCGCGATCCTCAGCCATCTGGCGCGGCGGGTTTACACCGTTGACCGTCACAAACGGCTGGTCCAGGGCGCGCGTGCCATTTTCGACCGGCTGGACCTGGCCAATGTCACGGCGTTTACCGCTGACGGCTCTTTCGGGTTGCCGGATCAGGCGCCGTTTGATCGCATCATTGTCACCGCCGCCGCCGAAGACCCCCCCGGCCCCCTGCTGGCGCAGCTGCGTATTGGCGGCGTGATGGTGGTGCCCGTCGGGCAATCCGATGCTGTACAACACCTGATTCGTGTGCGCCGCACCGAAGACGGGCTGCATTATGATGAATTGCGCGCCGTTCGCTTTGTGCCACTGGTCGAAGGGCTTGGGCGCGACACATGATATGTGTATAAAACAGGTAATCTGACTATCCGGGGCAACCGGAAGAATTTTGAGGATCTCGAGATGTGGTTTACTCCGCCCCGGTTTCACCTGTTTGTGGCAGGTTCTGCGCTGGCATTTATCGCTGCCTGCGAACAATTGCCGAATGATTTCGACCTGCGCGGCAAGATTGGCGACAGCCGGTTTGACACCTCCGAAGCGGCACGCAATGCAACGGCAAATCGACCAAGCCCCGACAGTCGTGGCATAATTTCCTATCCCAACTACCAGGTTGCGGTGGCACAGCGCGGCGACACGCTGGGCGGGCTGGCCACACGGATCGGGATGAATGTTGCTGATCTGGCCCGGTTCAACGGCATGAAACCGGACGACACCCTGCGCGCCGGTGAAATCATTGCACTGCCGTACAAGGTTGATGAACCTGCCGGGGGCACGATCCAACCGGCCGGTCAGGTCGATATAACCGAGGTGGCCGGACGCGCCATTAACTTGGCTGAGGCCACGCCGGTGCAAACAAGCGAACTTCCGCCGGTGCAGACCGGCACCGAACCCGTCCGTCACAAGGTAGAGCGTGGCGAAACCGCCTTTACCATTGCCCGGCTTTATAATGTGTCGGTGCGGGCCTTGGCCGATTGGAACGGGCTGGACCGCGAATTCAACGTCCGCGAAGGCCAGCACCTGTTGATTCCCACCGCCAGCCTGGCCCGTACGGATGATATTGGCACGGCACCGGGCCAGGGGTCCCCGACCCCGACCCCGCCAAGCGCCTCGCAGCCATTGCCGGATTAGACCCCGGTTGCCGCGGCAACGCCGGTGGCTGCGCCAACCTCTCCCAATCTGGGCAAGGAGCAGACACAGGCCTCCAAATCGACCGCACGCATGTTGATGCCCGTCACCGGGTCGGTGATCCGTGAATATGCCAAGGGCCGCAACGATGGCATCGACATTGCCGCCACCGCAGGCGCGCCGGTCAAGGCCGCCGAGGCCGGCACAGTTGCCGCCATTACCGCCAATGCCGATCAGGTGCCGATTGTCGTGGTGAAACACGCCAACAACGTCCTGACCGTCTATGCCAATGTGTCGGATATCGCGGTCAAAAAGGACCAGACCGTCAGCCGGGGCCAGACCCTTGGCAAAGTGGCCGCTGGTGATCCCGCATATGTGCATTTCGAAGTGCGCGAAGGGTTTGAAAGCGTCGACCCCTTGCCCTACGTTCGCTAGCACCGCGCCGGTGGCGCATCCCCAATCAATCCTTCGAGGTCACTCTAAATGCCCACACCCAAACCCGTTGCCGGTCAAATCCTGCCGCAAATGTCGTTTCCCCGCCTGGGCGGTGGTGACATCACTGTCGGCGGCTCAGGCGACAGCACCACTGGCGAAAACTGGACCCTTCTGGTGGTCTATCGCGGCAAACATTGCCCACGGTGCAAGAAATACCTGAACATCCTCAACGAGATGCGCCAGAGCTGGTATGATGCCGGATTTGACATCGCTGTTGTCTCGGCCGATCCCAAGGCAAAGGCCGAAGCCGATCAAGCGGAATTCGGCTGGCAGTTCGACCTTGGCTATGACCTGAGCCGGGACCAGATGGATGCTTTGGGCGTTTACGTGACCCAACCGCTGTCCGATGCGGAAACCGACACGCCCTTTGCCGAACCCGGGGTCTTTGTCCTGCGGCCAGATGGCAGCCTGCTGCTGATCTCGATCTCGAACGGGCCATCGGCGCGCCCGGATCTGGCGGAACTTCTGGACGGTATGGTATTCACCAAGAAAACCGATCGTCCCCCGCGCGGCACCTTGTAATCGCGCGGCAGACTGTCATCACGACACCCGTCGGGGTGGTTCAGCCGATCTGAACACCCCGGCGCCCGGCCAGATCCGTGAAATATTGCCATGCAACCCGGCCAGAGCGGCTGCCGCGTGTGGCCTGCCATTCGACGGCTTCGGCGCGCATGGTCTCGTCATCAATCACCAGACCATATTGATCGCAATACCCGCGGATCATCGCCAGATAGTCATCCTGCGTACAGGGATGAAAGCCCAGCCATAGCCCGAAGCGGTCAGAGAGAGATACTTTCTCCTCGGTCGCCTCAGACGGGCTGATCGCGCTGGCACGTTCGTTTTCAATCATGTCACGCGGCATCAGATGGCGACGGTTGGACGTGGCATAAAACACCACATTGTCCGGTCGCCCCTCGATCCCGCCATCCAGCACCGCTTTCAGCGACTTGTAATGCTGGTCATCATGGCTGAACGACAGATCATCACAGAACAGGACAAACCGCTCTTTGCGGTCGCGCAGCAGGCCCAGCAAACGGCCCACCGATGGCAGGTCCTCGCGCTGCAATTCAACGATCTTGAGCGCCGTGCCCTGGCGCAGAACCTCGGCATGGACCGCCTTGACCAGAGATGATTTGCCCATGCCGCGCGCGCCCCAAAGCAGGGCATTGTTGGCGGGCAAACCACGGGCGAATTGCAATGTATTGGCCAGCAAGGTGTCCCGCGACCGATCCACACCGATCAGCAAATCAATGCCAACCCGCGACACATTTGCCACCGGTTGAAGCCGATCCGGCTCGACATGCCAGAGAAAGGCGTCAGCCCCGGAGAAATCCGGGGCCTCCTGTGGGGCCGGGCTCATCCGTTCAAGAGCCTCGGCAATCCGTTTCAACATCTTGTTCGCCATCAGCTTTTGTCCGCTTTGCCGGGATCTTCTTCGTCGCTGTCCGTGAATTCGGATTTCAGCGGATCTTCGTCCAGATCGTCGCCGTCTTCACCGTCTTCAAACCAGAGCCCCTCTTCGCGCAGCTTGGCTTCGCGCTTTTTCTCGACCCGACGGACGAGGAAGATCGAAATTTCGTACAATCCATAGACCACGACGAACAGGATCACCTGGGTGATCACATCCGGCGGGGTGACCAATGCGGCCAGCACCAGAATGGCAACCACCGCGTATTTACGCACCGCGCCCAGACCTTCGGCGCTGACCAGACCGGCCTTGCCCATCAGGGTCAGCAGCACCGGCAATTGGAAACACAGGCCAAAGGCGACAATGAATTTGATCGTCAGGTTCAGATATTCCTGGGCCGAGCCTTGGAAGACCACCGACAGACCCTGGTTCACCTCTTCGCCGACAACCGCCTCGCCCTCGGCACCGAATTGCTGGAACCCAAGGAAGAAGTCATAGGCCAGCGGCGTGACCACAAAGAACGCAAACGACGCCCCAAGCAGGAACATGAAGGGTGACGCCACCAGAAACGGCAGGAAGGCGCCTTTTTCCTGTTTATAAAGTCCCGGCGCAACAAAGCGCCACAACTGGTTGGCAATAAACGGAAACGACAGGATGAAACCGCCGAGGAACGACACCTTGATCGCAACAAAGAAACCTTCCTGCGGCGAGATGAAGATCAGGTCACAATCCTGCCCCCGTTCGCTCAGCACCTTGCACAGCGGATCGGTCAGAAAGTTGAAAATCGGCGTGGCGACGGTGAAACAGATCACCATGCCAATCAGGAAATAGACGACGCAGCGGATCAGCCGCGTGCGCAATTCCGCCAGATGTTCGATCAGCGGAGCAGAGCTGTCTTCGATGTCGTCCGTATGGCTCATCAGGCGTCTTTCGTGTCTTTGGCGGGCGGGGTGCCCGTCACATCATCGGCGGGCGGGGTGCTGACTGCGGCCTCTGCAATTTCCGCCGCCTTCAGGGCCTCATCGGCCTCGCGACGTTTGCGTTCGGCGGCGGCACGGGCGGTGCTCGCCTGAATTTTGCGGATCTTTTCGGCACGTTCTGCGGCGTCATCGGCATTGCCATTGCCCAGATTGGTGGCGTCCTTCAGCCCGTCTTTCACATCGCCAAGCGGGTCGGCGATATGGCGGGTGGCGTCCTTGACGCCGTCCATTGCGGACTTCACCGGGTTGGTGGCGGTGCGAATGGTCTTTTGGATATCTGCGACGCCTGCCTCATCCGCGGCGTCGTTCATGGCCCGGCTGAATTCCCGCGCCATACCTTTGGCCTTGCCGACAAATTGCCCGACCTTGCGGAACAACATCGGCAAATCCTTGGGGCCGACAACAATCAGCGCCACAACTCCGATGACCAGAAGCTCGGTCCAGCCAAGATCAAACATGATCTATCAGACCTTGTCTTTTTCGTCTTCCGGGGTCACGTCCTTGGCCGTGTCGCCGGTCATATCGTCCAGCTTTTCTTCTTCGGTGCTGTCCTTGACGCCCTTTTTGAAGGCGGTGATGCCCTTGCCCACTTCGCCCATCAGCGAAGAAATTTTGCCGCGTCCAAAAAGGACCAGCACGACAACGGCAATCAGCAGAAGGCCGGGAAGGCCGATATTGTTCAGCATGTTTTGTCTCCAGATCTCGGCCCCACAGCGGCGGGGCAGGCAAGTTACATTCCGTCATAAAGCCTTGCCCGCCCTGCGAAAAGCGACAAAACACCTGATATTGCTGAATTCGCCGTGCAATCCGGGCCGCATTTTGACAGTATTCTGTCAGTTGTCGGAATATTGTCAGTAACGGGCAATTCACAAAGGCGAATCAGCTATGAAACGGGCGGACCGGCTCTATCGTTTGATGGAGCGTTTGAAAGACGGATCGTTGCATCGCGCCGAAGATCTGGCGCAGGATCTGGGGGTGTCGATCCGCACGATCTATCGCGACATGGACACATTGATCGACAGCGGCGTGCCGGTGATCGGCGAGCGCGGCCTGGGATATTCCGCGCTGGCCGCCATCACCCTGCCGCCGATCAATCTGACCGATGCAGAGCTTGAGGCCCTGCATCTTGGGCTTGCGGTTGTCGGGCAATCCGATGTGCCGGAAATGGTCGAAGCCGCCCGCGCCCTTGCGGCCAAAATCGACGCGCTCTTGCCAGAGGATCACGCAGCGCCCGCACAATTCGCCTTTGCCGCCTATCCATTCGAAGATGCGGCGCGCGGCTTTCGCCATATGCCCGCCTTTCGCGCCGCTGTGCGGGCCCGGCAAAAACTGCGGATCACGTTGGATGAGGGCAGCAATCATTTGCTGCGCCCGCTTGAACTGCGCTACTGGGGCCGGATCTGGGCCTGTGTCGGCTGGAGCGAAACACAGGACGATTTCATCAGCTTCCGCATAGATCAGATCGAAACCCTGACCGCCGTCCCCGGTCTGTTTGTGGATGAACCCGGAAAACGCCTTGGCGACTATCGCCTGCGCCAGCAATAGGGCCGCGCTCTACCCCAGTTTAGGGAAGACAAAACACCGGTCACGCCGGATCGTCAGCCAAAGCGGCGTGTTGATTTTTGGCAGGAAAACATTCGGCACCGTCGCCCGCAGGGTCGATCCGTCATGATCCATCCGGAATTCGACCAGGCTTTCCTTGCCCATGAACCGCGCCCGCGCGACCGTGCCCCGCGCGGCAATACCGCGTTCAGCGGTGGGCAAAGGCCCCTGGCCGGCGCGATCAAAATCAATCCCCACATGTTGGGGACGGAACACGATTTCCACCTCGGCCCCATCCGGCAGCCCGGGGGCCAGGAATTGCCCAAAGGGTGTGTCGGCCAGCGCGCCCTGAACCGTGCTATTGATCACATTCACATCGCTGAAGAACGCCACAGCGGCTTTGTCCGCAGGCGAGCGGTAGATATTATAGGGCGCACCCTGTTGCACGATTTTGCCGTCACGCATCAGAGCGATCTCATCGGCCATCCGCATGGCCTCTTCCGGTTCATGGGTGACCAGAAGCACGGCGGTGTCTTCTTCTTTCAACACGGCCAGTGTTTCATCCCGGATGCCATCGCGCAGCCGGTTGTCGAGCCCGGAAAACGGCTCGTCCATTAGCATGATCTTGGGCTGCGGCGCCAAGGCACGGGCCAGCGCGACGCGCTGTTGCTCGCCGCCGGACAATTCATGGGGATAGGCGTCAATGAAGCGCGCCATGCCAACCTTTTGCAGCATCTCCTCGGCCCGCGCCCGCGCCGCCGCGCCCTTTGCGCGCAGACCAAAGGCCACATTGCGCCCCACACTCAGGTGCGGAAACAGCGCGAAATCCTGAAACATCAACCCGATCGAGCGCCGCTCAGGCGGGAGGCGGAAAACCGTGTCACAGATCAGCTTGCCATCGACAAAAATTTCGCCCGCGTCCTGCATATCAACCCCGGCAATCATCCGCAGGGTTGTGGATTTGCCGCAGCCCGACGGGCCAAGCAGGCAGGTCACCTGCCCCGGTTAAATCTGCAATGACACGTCATCCACCACCCGGCGACCATCGAAATCGCGGATAAGATTGCGGATTTCCAACCTGGGGGGGGCAGTGACGGGGGGCAATTCGGCCTCTTGCAGTTTTCCCGATCAAAACAATCGGAATGTGGGGCAGATAGCAACCCCCGTCCCGGGCCGCAAGGTTCAGATCCTGCGACGCATGCCCACAAGGCAGGCCGCGAACCCCACCGCCAGCACCGCGACACAGATCACCAGCAGTTGTTCGTATTTATGCCCCTCCGGCAGCAGCGCCGCCGCCCAGCCGCTTGCCCGCAGCAGGTACACCAGCGCGCCACCGACCGCAGCGGCAAGGCTGACAGCATATGCCCAGGGCGCAATCGCACGGCGCATCAACAGGCCAACCACCAGAACCGGGGTCAGAAACATGCTGGCCGTGCCGCTGACCGCCACCGCGTCGAACAGCGTCTGATTGCCCCAGAAGGTCAGCAAGAGCCCCAGCCCCATGAACACCACCATCGCGACCCGACCGCCCGCCATGCTGCGCGGCGCAAGGCGCAGTTCCTCAACCACAAGCCGTGCCGCGCTGGACAAGGCCAAATCCAGCGTGCTGAGGGCGCTGATCAGCAGCGACAGCATCAGCGCTCCAAAGAGCCACGGCGGGAACATCACCGCCCAGGTTCCGATCAACTCGCCCTCGTATTTGGCCCCATCCAGCGAGGCCTGAATGCCGAACAAGCCAAAGGCAAAAATGCAAAGCGCCGAAATCCAGAAGGCGTGCAGAAAACTGGCCCTGGTTGTCGCGCGGTCCGCCAGAAACCCGCGATCCATCATCACCGGGTCATGTGCGGGATAGGAAAACACCTGAAGAAAGGCCACCAGCAGCAGGATCTTGCCGTTGTATCCGCCAGCGGTGCCTGGCGCGGTCAGCACGGCCATCGGGTCAAATCCCGGCATCAGGATCAGGGCAAGAAATGCCGCGCCAAACACCGCCAGAAAGACCAGCATCTGCAACACATCGGTGCGCAGCGCGGCGCTCAGCCCGCCCCAGGCGCTATAGGCAAGACCGATCAGCGCCAAGGCCACCATTGCTATGGGGCCGCCGCCGGGCACCTCGGGCAGCAACGCGCCGAAAATCAGGCCGACGACCAGCAGGTTTGCGAAAACCTCGGACAAAAGCCGCAGCGCCACCACGGCGTTGTATCCCAAGCTCCCCACCGCACCGAACTGATGCGCCAACCAGTCCTGCACCGATCCTTGCCCAGCCCCGCGCAGCCGATCCACGATCAACCCGCCGGTCAGGAATGAACCGTAATAGGCGGTATAGGCCAGCACCCCCCAAATTCCGTAAAAATAGCCGAGGATGGCAGCATTCATCAGCGACCGGGCAAAAATCCAGGTGGTCACCTGGCTGAGGACCAAGACCCAAAGCCCCGGGGCCCGACCTGTGGCATCGGCGCCGCCAAAGAAGCCTTCGACGCTTGCGCGGCGGGGCGCAACGGCGAGACAGCCAAGCGCAATCAGGCCAAAAAGGCCGGTAAGGACAAGTGGTTGCATTCTATAACTCCGAGTGATCCACCGCCCATAGCAGCCCATTCGGTCTGGCCAAAGTCACGATGACCTCACTTACGTGAACGTGAAGCGCCGCGAGCTTGCTGTCAGCCCAACAGGGTAAAGTCTGCCTCGGCCAGCACCCTGCCATTGACCTGAATGCCAATGCGCTGGACGCCGGGGAAAAGCCGAAATGTGGTCGCATCCCATTTCAGCTTGTGGATCTTGGAGAGTGTCAGTGGCGTGCCCGGTGTCACCTTGGCCTGTTTCAGCTTGAACACCTTGGGTGCCAATTTGCCATCGGATTTGCGAAACCAGATCACGTAGTCCACCAGAACCGGCAGCGGTTCTGCCGCAGAGAGCGTCACTGAAAAGCCCAGGGGATCGCCCTTGAAAATCCTTGTTGTGGTCAGCTTCAGCTCGGTCTCGATCGTTACATCGCTGCGGTATCCAAGATGCCCCAGCGCCCCGACATGCCCCTGTTTGATCAGGGTGCGCAGCCCATGGCGGGTCATCCAATCCAGCTCGCGGGGGGTCTGATGGCCCCGGCGCTGCCAGTCGGCCAACAGATCCACCACAGGATCAGGCGCAATTTTCGCAATGTCGTTCAGATGGTTGGCCACCGACCGCGTCACATATCGCGTCGGATCGGCATGTAACCGGTCCAACAGATCCATTGGCACCAGTGGGTCCAGCGTAATGGCCTTGGCCCAGGGTAGTTTCGGCCGGGTGCCTTCGCTGACCAACCGGCGGACATGGTAATTCTCGTCCCCGGCCCAAAGATGCAGGCGGGCCAGCGTCTCTTCCGGCCACCGGTTCAGGAAAGGTCGGATATAGAATTCCATCGAAAAGCGTTTGGTCGCGACATGCAGCAGATCAAGCGCCCGGTCGCGATGATCCTCCAGCCCGTGACGCACCGCAAGAATGCCCGGCACCGCATGGATAAACCGGCCAAAGTCATCGTCGCGCAAATCCGGGTCCAGCTCCGGCGGCATCGCGGCCTCCAGCTGATCCGCCATGGTCGGAAAGTCCGGCGCAAGCTGTGCTTCGATTCCGTCGGCAATCGCCTCCAGCCGTTGCATCAACTCCAGATCAGGCAGCTGTGGCAGCACCCGATCCAGAAACATCTGGCGATCAAACCCCGGCAGACCGGCGGAATACTCCCCGGCCAAATGGCCAAGGGAGTCTGGATTGAACAAATGATCGCGCAGCGAGAATGCCTCGGTCATCGGGCCGTCCTTATAGGGTGGTGTTCACGCCGCCACCGTCCAGAAGCACGTTCTGGCCGACGATGAACCCGGCATATTGCGAACAGAGAAACGCACAGGTCGCGCCGAATTCCTCGGGCGTGCCATAACGTCCGACCGGAATGGATTCGCAGCGCTGTGCCTTGGCCTGATCCGGGGTGATGCCCTGTTGTTTGGACACACCTTCGTCGAGGGATTTGGCGCGGTCCGTGGCATGGATGCCGGGCAGGATATTGTTGATGGTGACGCCACTGCCAGCCACCTGCCGCGACGTGCCCGCGACAAAACCGGTCAACCCCGCACGGGCGGAATTCGACAGGCCCAGCACCGGAATCGGGGCCTTGACCGACTGTGAGGTGATGTTGACCACCCGGCCCCAGCCGCGTTCCATCATGGCCGGCACCAAGGCCTGGATCATCGCAATCGGGCTGAGCATATTGCCATCCAGCGCCTTGATGAAATCGTCGCGATCCCAATCCTGCCACATGCCGGGGGGCGGGCCGCCCGCATTGTTGACCAGAATGTCAACATCCCCGGCCGCCGCCAGAACCTTGGCCCGGCCTTCTTCTGTGGTGATGTCAGCGGCCACCGCTGTGACCTCGACGCCATGGGCGGCACGAATGGCGGCTGCGGTCTCTTCCAGCGCCTCTGCCCCACGGGCATTGATGATAAGGTTCACCCCTGCCTCGGCCAAAGCCATGGCACATCCACGGCCAAGCCCCTTGGACGCGGCACATACAACTGCTTTCTTGCCGGCAATTCCCAAATCCATGACATCTCTCCTTGTTTTACACGACGGCTGTTCTGACGTATTCTGGCCCCGGGACGCCATGGGCGGCGAACGGACCCGCCGGGAAATTGCCCGACCCTGATCGCAGTGGTGCCACATTACGCCCGGATAGTAAGCCCTGCCCGAGAAGTTTTTTATCCGCCTCGGCGGTCAGTTGGAGTAAATGCATGGCACGCGGTTTGACCCAGACCCTGATGGTGTTTCAGGCGGAAGATCTGAAAGTTGTCGATGGGGCGAACCTTGGCGATGTGCTGCATCACGCCGAAGAGCTTCAGCATGACGACGTCTATCACCTGGGCGATTCGGCGACACAACAGAAACTTCTGGTGCAACAAACCGGCAAGCGCGAGCTGCAATTGGCCGACCCTTGCGGCCTTGGGACGCCGGGACATATGATGCACATAGATTGCTGCATCACCTTCATGGGCAATGACGGCGACACCGTTGATCTGATCGTGCTGGTCGAGGTGGATGAGCTTGGGCTGATTGCCGCGATTTACGGCCTGCCCCTGGGGCCGCTGTATTCCAAGACGGATTACCGTGTCATCGGCATCGATTCCGACGTGCCGGAACGGCGATTTGCCGAGGTGGCCTGTGTGTCCTTTACCCGTGGCACCATGATCACCATGGCCAGCGGGGCGCAAAAAGCGGTTGAGGATCTTGCAACCGGCGATCTGGTGCTGACCCGTGACGCGGGGCCACAGCCGCTGCGCTGGGTCGGGCATTCCACCCTGCGTGCGACCGGCGAAGGTGCCCCCATCCGCATCCGGGCCAGGCACATTGCACAATGCCGAAGATTTGCTGGTCAGCCCCGATCACCGGCTGTTTGTCTATCAACGGCGCGATCATCTGGGCGCAGGGCGCTCAGAGGTCATGGTCAAAGCCCGTCATCTGATCAATGGCGATACAGTCTGCCGGGTCGAAGGCGGGTTCGTCGATTATTTCCAACTTCTGTTTGATGATCACCAGATTGTTTACGCCGAAGGCATCGCCGCCGAAACGCTGTTGGTCGATCCGCGCACCCGCGCGGCGCTGCCCGACGTTCTGGAGGCCGAGCTGGAACAGGGGTTGCCGCAACATGACAATCGGTTGCGCGCCGATTTCGAGTTGAGCGAAACCATCGCCCGCACCCCAAATGCCGTCGACCTTTTGCGCCGCGCCTCTTCGCGGTAAAACCCGGCTTCTCCGGCCCTGACAGGCCGTCTTCGCCACGTCGCGCCGCTTGCCAAGCATCGCCTGTCTGCCTATACGCGCGACATGCTGCACGCTTCATCAAACCGCCCCCAATTGCCGCCGGAAATCGCCCGGCGACGGACCTTTGCCATCATCTCGCACCCGGATGCGGGCAAGACGACGCTGACCGAGAAATTTCTTCTCTATGGTGGCGCGATTCAGATGGCGGGACAGGTGCGCGCCAAAGGCGAGGCACGTCGCACGCGATCGGACTTCATGCAGATGGAAAAAGATCGCGGCATTTCGGTCTCGGCCTCGGCAATGTCGTTTGATTACAAAACCTTCCGCTTCAATCTTGTCGATACTCCCGGTCACTCGGATTTTTCGGAAGATACTTATCGCACACTCACGGCGGTGGACGCGGCCGTGATGGTGATCGACGGGGCGAAGGGCGTGGAAAGCCAGACGCAAAAACTGTTTGAAGTCTGTCGGTTACGCGACCTTCCTATTCTGACCTTCTGTAACAAGATGGACCGCGAAAGCCGCGATACGTTTGAGATCATCGACGAAATTCAGGAAAATCTGGCGATTGACGTCACCCCGGCCAGCTGGCCGATTGGCCTGGGCCGTGATTTTGTCGGCTGTTATGATCTGATCAACGACCGGTTGGAATTGATGGATCGGGCCGACCGCAACAAGGTCGCAGAATCCATTGAAATCAAAGGGCTGGAAGACCCGCTTCTTGCGGAACACGTCCCTGCCGAATTGCTTGAGACGTTTTTGGAAGAAGTCGAAATGGCGCGCGAATTGCTGCCAAAGCTGGACCCGCAAGCGGTGCTTGAGGGGCATATGACCCCGATCTGGTTCGGGTCTGCCATCAACTCTTTCGGTGTGAAGGAATTGATGGAGGGCATCGGCCAATACGGGCCTGAACCCCAGCCGCAGCGCGCCAACCCGCGGGAAATTTCCCCTGAAGAAGCAAACGTTTCCGGCTTTGTCTTCAAGGTACAGGCGAACATGGATCCCAAGCACCGCGACCGGGTGGCCTTTGTCCGCATGGCGTCGGGGCATTTCAAACGCGGCATGAAACTGACCCATGTGCGCACCAAGAAACCGATGGCGATTGCCAATCCGGTGTTGTTTCTGGCGTCTGATCGCGAATTGGCGGAAGAGGCCTGGGCCGGTGACATCATCGGCATTCCCAACCACGGCCAGT
Source organism: Phaeobacter sp. J2-8 (assembly GCF_022867865.1). Taxonomy (GTDB): domain Bacteria; phylum Pseudomonadota; class Alphaproteobacteria; order Rhodobacterales; family Rhodobacteraceae; genus Marinovum. The sequence continues at coordinate 595,958 of NZ_JALIEC010000002.1, forward strand.
TGCGCATCGGCGATACCCTGACCGAGGGCGAGGCGCTGCGCGTGTCCGGCATCCCGTCTTTTGCGCCCGAATTGCTTCAAGGGGTGCGCGCGGGTGATCCGATGAAGGCGAAACATCTGGAAAAGGCATTGATGCAATTCGCCGAAGAAGGCGCGGCCAAGGTCTTTAAACCCTCCATCGGGTCCGGTTTCATCGTCGGCGTTGTCGGCGCCTTGCAGTTCGAGGTGCTCGCCAGCCGGATCGAGATGGAATACGGATTGCCCGTCCGGTTCGAGCAATCGCAGTTCACCTCTGCCCGTTGGGTCACCGGCCCCGCCGCCGCGCTGGACAAGTTCACCAACGCCAACAAGCAACATATCGCCCATGACAACGATGGGGATATTGTATATTTGACCCGATTGCAGTGGGATATCGACAGGATCGAACGGGATTACCCGGACGTGAAATTGAGTGCCACCAAGGAAATGATGGTCTGACCCATGCGCCGAATTTTGCCAATTGCCCTGACCTGCGCCATGCCGTTTGCGGCTTGGGCCAACGATCCGGATGCCGCATGGCAATTGTTGAATACCGCAGAGTTCAAGGAAATCATTACCGGCGACAGCTGGCGGGTGGAAAAGACCATTCCCGATCCGCTGCGCGCGGCGGCCAAGGATTTTGAAATCACCGGGTTTTTCGTCCCGGTGATTGCCCAGGGCGAGATCCGCGAATTCCTTTTGGTCGAAGACCCGGCGGATTGCCCGTTTTGCGGCAATGGCGGCTATGGCCCGGTGCTTGAGGTCATGGCGAAACGCGCATTGCCCGATTTGACGGAATTCGCGGAAATTACCCTGCGCGGTCAATTGGAATTTAACGAATCCCCGGAAACACTACAGTTGTTCCGGCTAAGCGACGCCGTACTTGTGGAATGACCCATCTCATTGCCAGCGCCCGGTAAATCCGGCAAGGTTGCTTTATGAATGATGCGCCGAAATCCGACACCAAGCCGACCTATCCGGGCGGAATTGACGGCATGTTGGAACAGATGGAGGGGCGGCGCGAACCGCTGACATTCTCGCGGGGGAATTCCTGCCGCCGTTGGACGTGGATTTCGCGCCCTGGATTGCATCGCTGATTCCCGCCCCTGCCGCCGATCCGGTGCGCGAAGGTCCGGTGCATTCCTCTAACCGGCGCAAGACCCTGGAACTCCGCGAGGAGCTGGCTGGCAAAAGTGAATTCTGCGCCCTGCACGGGCTGCTGATTGCCCATCTGCGCAAACGCGATCAGCCGCCGCAAACTGCCGCGCTGTTCCACCGCATGTGGGCCGAGGAACCCGATCATCTGTTGACCCATCTGGACCAGCGCTGGCTGGTCTCTGCCCTGACGACATTTGGCGACCATGGCGCCACCGAGGTTCAGCGCCGTATCGGCCAGGCAATGACCGTGCTGTTTGGCACGATGAAACTCTATGAGAGTGAGCGACGCTACTCCGGTTATCCGGCGACCCGCCCCTTTCCTCTCAAGGGTAAAGACCGCGGGCCGCTGCCGATGGAAATGGATGGTTTCCACCTGACGGCCGGTGGGCTGGATGTGAACATGCTGGGCCGGTTGTGGCTGGATGCGGGCGAAGACGACGTTCTGCGCCCGCTGGCGCGACATATTTTGAACCTGTTGGTGCATGATCCGCGCACGGTTTTTCGCCGGTTCCGCACCATGCGCAAACGCAAGGAACGGCGCGACACGGCCAAAACGGCCGAGAAAGACACCCCAAAAGAGCGAAAGGTCACCGCACCGGTGCCGCATGTTCCGCCGCGACGCGGGCCCATGCCAACCTGGGGCGTGGTCTGTACCACCAATGCCGCTGCGGATGATATCCTGCGGTTTGTGGCGCATTACCTTGCGCTTGGTGCCGCCGGGATCGAGATCTATCTCGACGTCGCCGACGCCCCCCTGCCCGATCTGTTGACCGCCCATCCACAGGTCCAGATCACCCGGTGCGATCCGGCATATTGGCAAGCGGTCGACAAACCCCGCCCCGAAGCGCATCAACTGCGCCAGGCCCATAATGCCACCCGCGCCTATCGCGCCTGTCCCTATGACTGGCTGGCGCATGTGGATGTCGATGAATTTCTGATTGCCGAGGGCGACGTCGCGCGCAGCTTACGGTTTGTCACCGACGCCAGCGCCCAGGCCCGGATACGTCCGGTGGAGCTTTTGCCGCCAACCGATGGCCTGCCACGACATTTCAAGAATACCCACCGTCAGGCCGGGCAAAAACGCAGCGTGCTGTCGGTGATCTACCCAAATTACGGGGCCTATCTGACCGGTGGTTTCATCAGCCATACCAGCGGCAAGGTATTTGCCCGCACCCGGATTCCAGATGCCCGATTGGGCATTCACGGTCTGCGTCTGAACGGGGCCGCTGTCGGCAATGAAGCCGAGTTGCCCAAGATGAAGCTGGCACATTTCCACACCTCCGGCTTTGACCATTTTCGGGACCGGGTGGTGTTTCGCCTGAACAAAGGTTCGTATCGCAAGCCAGAAGATGACAATGCGATGCGTCTGGGCGATGTGCTTGATTTCATATTGGAAACCGAAGGCGAGGATGGTTTGCGCCACTTCTTTGACGAGGTTTGCGCCGATCACCCGGCCCTTCGCAACCAGCTTGCGGCGCATGGGATGTTGTTCACCCATCCACTGGATCTGGATGCACAAGTCAGGGACATCTTTGCCCCAGACACTGTTGCCACGGGCGTCGCATGACCACCTGGGGCATTGTGTCGACAATCAAGGCTCCGGCCCGCGACATCCTGAATTTTGCGGCCTACCATCTCGATCGTGGGGCGCATCGGCTATACCTGTATCTCGATGCGCCGGAACAGATGATTTTTGACCAGCTCAAGGCGCATCCCAAGATCAAGGTTGTCGCCTGTGACGACACTTGGTGGGCCAAACGCAAGGGGCGGCCCGACAAACATCAATCCCGGCAATTCGTGAATGCCCGCCACGCCTATAACCGCCGGGTCGAGGTCGATTGGCTGGCCCATATTGATGTCGATGAATTCCTGTGGCCCGCCACGCCGTTAGATCAGCAATTGACGGCCCTGCCCGACGATTGCCTTTGCGCGCGCGTGCGACCGATAGAGGCCCTGGCCCCCGCCCCGTCCGACAGCGGGCCGTTGACCACCTTCAAGGCCTTTCACCTTGATCCCAATGACCGTCGCCGCGCGGCAGAACACGTTTTTCCGACCTTTGGCCAGTATCTCTCTGGCGGTTTCCTCAGCCATGTCGCGGGCAAATTGTTCTATCGCACCGGGATTGCCGGGCTGCAGGTCAAAATCCACAATCTGACCGTCAACGACGTGCAAAACCCCGGCGAACGGCCACTGGCAGAGACCGAACTCTGTCATATGCATGCCCAAAGCTGGGAGGATTGGCAGCGCAGTTATAACTATCGCATGACCAAGGGCTCTTATCGCGCGGAATTGAAACCCCAGGTCAATCGCGGTTCCGGTGGGCTGTCGCTGCATCAATTGTTCGCCATGATAGAATCAGAGCGCGGCGAAGCCGGTTTGCGCGCCTTTCACGACGAAGTCTGCGTCGCCCACCCCGCCACCTGTGCCCGATTACAGGCCGAGGGGCTGTTGCGGCGCCACGACCTGGCGCTGGACGCGGCCAGAGCGCGACATTTTTCCAACACCCCGGACCAATGACGCCGCGATTCCGCGGAAAAACCGGTCAAATACGTCGGATTCACTATGCTGCACTGCAGCATGATTGACCGCGCGCCTTTTGCACGCTAGATAGCGCGCGGGGATGATGACCGCGACAATGCGGGGCCATACGGGCCGTTCCCACATCTGGTACGGGCCAAGTTAAGTCCGTAAACTTCGGACGCATATGACAAAATTTTCTGACCTGGATCTCAATCCAAAAGTCCTCAAAGCCGTTGAAGAAGCTGGCTATGAAACCCCGACGCCGATTCAGGCGGGGGCCATTCCAGCGGCATTGCAGGGCCGCGATGTTTTGGGCATTGCCCAGACCGGCACCGGCAAAACCGCCAGCTTCACCCTGCCGATGATCACCCTTTTGGCGCGTGGCCGTGCGCGGGCGCGGATGCCCCGGTCGCTTGTGCTCTGCCCGACACGGGAATTGGCGGCACAGGTTGCGGAAAACTTTGATACCTATGCCAAACACGTGAAACTGACCAAGGCGCTGTTGATCGGCGGTGTCAGCTTCAAGGAACAAGATATTCTGATCGACAAAGGCGTCGACGTTCTGATCGCGACGCCCGGGCGTCTGCTGGATCATTTCGAACGCGGCAAACTGCTTTTGACCGGGGTTCAGATCATGGTCGTCGACGAAGCCGACCGGATGCTGGATATGGGGTTCATTCCCGATATCGAACGCATCTTCTCGCTGACGCCGTTCACCCGCCAGACCCTGTTCTTTTCGGCCACGATGGCCAAGGAAATCGAACGGATCACTGACACTTTCCTGTCCGCGCCCGAGCGGATCGAAGTCGCACGTCAGGCCACAGCCTCGGAGACGATTGAACAGGGCGTCGTGATGTTCAAAGGGTCGCGCCGCGACCGCGAAGCCAGCGAAAAGCGCACGGTTCTTCGGTCCTTGATCGAAGCGGAAGGCGACAAATGCACCAATGCGATCGTCTTCTGCAACCGGAAGACCGATGTCGATATCTGTGCCAAATCGTTGAAGAAATACGGCTTTGACGCTGCGCCGATCCATGGTGACCTGGATCAATCACAGCGCACCAAGACGCTGGATGGGTTCCGCAACGGCGAATTGCGCATTCTGGTGGCGTCTGATGTGGCCGCGCGTGGGCTTGACGTGCCATCGGTCAGCCATGTGTTCAACTTCGACGTGCCCAGCCATGCCGAGGATTATGTGCACCGTATTGGCCGCACCGGACGCGCCGGGCGCGACGGCAAGGCGATGATGATCTGCACGCCCCGCGACGAGAAAAACTTTGATGCGATTGAGCGGTTGATCCAAAAGGAAATTCCGCGGGTGGAAAACCCGGTCAAGGCACCTGCCAAAGCCGCGGCCAAGACCGCCGCCAGCTCCCCTGCCAAGGCAGAGAGCACGGCCAAACGGGCCAGCACCGCCAAACCCAAAGCCGCACCCGAGGCAGAGCAGCAGTCCGCCCCCCGCAACGATGCGCCCAAGGCGGACACCCAGCGCGCCGAGACCACCCCCACCACACTGCGCCCGGAAAAGACATCCTCGCGCAGCAGTGGCCGGGACCGCAATCGCGGCTCGCGCGGGTCTGGCAATGACAACAAAGTGGTTGGTCTGGGCGATCACCTGCCGCAATTCATCGCGCTGAGCTTCGACGAACGCCGCGCGATCTGATCCACAGCTTTAGCTTATCCGAAAGGATTTGATGCGAAATGAAATGGGTGCCGCTGGCACCCATTTCCGTTTCTGGTCCGTTTCTGGTTTCCGTTTCCGGCTCACACCAATTTGGCGTCCAGCGTGATGTCCGCATTCAGCAGCTTGGAAATCGGGCAGCCTTCTTTGGCGCCATTGGCCGCTTTCTGAAAATCTGCGTCACTGGCACCGGGGATCTTTGCCTCCAACACCAAATGCACCTTGGTCACAGCAAATCCGCCGTCAACCTGATCCAAGGTCACAGTTGCCGTTGTGGCCAGGCTGTCAGCCACCAGATCGAAATCCGCCAGCACCATCGACAACGCCATGGAATAGCAGCTGGCATGTGCCGCCCCAATCAGCTCTTCCGGGTTGGTGCCGCCCTCGCCCTCAAACCGTTTGGCAAAGGTATAAGGCTCGTCCGAGAGCACACCGGATTGCGTTGACACCACACCGGTGCCGTCTTTCAGCCCGCCTTTCCAGACCGCTGAACCAGATTTATTGATCATCTTGTTGCATCTCCTATGGGTCATAGGGCCGGCCGGCATGACCGCCCCCCTGCAACCATAGGGCGCTCTGCGCAAGTTGCATCCTTGCGCAGAAATTTATTTTGCGATCCGCCCCGTCAGCTCAGCCGGCTGACAATCACGGTCACTTCCGGCTTTTTGCCGATCTCGTTCATCGTCGAATTGCGGGTGATCCGGCGCATGTCCTCGTCCAGTTTGTCATCGTCGGTCAGGGTCTTGTCCCCCGCCCGGCCAAGATACTGGCTCAGATCTTCTTCCAGAATGTCGACCAGTGGCACGTCGCTGCGCCCCACTTCCGGCAGGCCCATGACCTCGCACCAGGGGTTGCCCAGCGGTTCGTCATCATCATCCAGAATCACGGTCACGATCACATGACCATTCAACGACATGCGAATCCGGTCACGGATGATGCCATCCATTGCGCCGATCTGAATCGCGCCGTCCAGGTACACCCGGCCTGTTTCAATGAAATCAACCACCTCCGGGCGATTTCCCGACAGGTTCAACATCGTACCATTGATCGCCAAAGCGGCGGCACGGCCCTTTTGCTGGCTCAGCTTTACATGTTCGCGCAGGTGGCGGTGTTCACCATGCATCGGAATCACCATCTGCGGCTGCACCAGATCCTGCATCCGCTCCAGGTCGGGGCGGTTGGCATGGCCCGACACGTGGTAATGGCCGTTCGAATCGTCGACCACATCCACGCCTTTTTCACTCAGCTGGTTGATGATACGGATCACACCCTTTTCGTTGCCCGGAATGGTCTTGGACGAAAACAGGAACAGATCCCCCTCTTTCAGCTCGATGCCATTGTATTTGCCGCGCGCCAGTTGCGCACTGGCGGCACGCCGTTCGCCCTGCGATCCGGTCACCAACAGCATCAGGTTCTCGCGCGGAATGCTCTTGGCATCCTCCGGCGGCACCACCTTGGGAAAATCACTCAGCACACCGGTTTCAATCGCAGCTTCGATCATCCGCCGCATGGCCCGACCCAAAAGGACAATTGACCGCCCGGCGCGCTCGCCAGCTTCGGCCAATGTCTTGACCCGCGCCACATTCGACGCAAATGTCGTTGCACAAACCAACCCCGATGCGCCAGAGACCAAAGCTTCGATCTCCGGTCCGACGGTGACTTCGGACCGTCCGGCATGGCGCGAAAACACATTTGTGCTGTCACAGATCAAGGCTTTGACGCCATCTTTGGACACGTCCGCCCAAAGTTCAGGGTCAAATGGTTCGCCCACGATCGGCGTTTCGTCCAGCTTGAAATCTCCGGTATGCACCAAGCGGCCCTGCGGCGTGTCGATCACCAGAGCGGAACTTTCCGGGATGGAATGCGAAATCGGCAGGAACCCAACGGTAAACGGCCCGGCTGTGATGGTTTCCGGCCAAGCGCTGGCGGTGGTCACAACGGTCTCTGGCAATCCCTTTTCATCCAGCTTGCGCCGCGCCAAATTGGCGGTAAAGGCACGGGCATAGACCGGCGCGCCCAGACGTTCCCAGAACTGGTGGATCGCACCGATATGGTCTTCGTGGCCATGGGTGATGAAAATCGCGTCAAGCCGATCCCGGCGTTCAATCAGCCAGGTCATGTCGGGAAAGATCAGATCCACCCCGGGTGACCCATCCATGTCGGGGAAGGTCACGCCAAGATCCACAAGGATCAAACGCTCCTGCCCCGGCTTGCCGTAACCATAGACATAGGCGTTCATGCCGATTTCGCCCGCCCCACCGAGGGGCAGGTAAATGATGCGTTCACTGCTCATGGATATTCCCGTTTTCCTTGTTATAGGCATGGATGACGGTCAGCCCATGCATCGTCAGATCATCTTCGATGGTGTCAAATAGCATCTGCCCCTGCGCAAACAAGGGCGCAAGCCCCCCAGTGCCAATGATCCGCATAGGTCGGGCATATTCGCCGCGAATCCGGTCACAAATCCCGTTGACCAGCCCGACATACCCCCAAAACACCCCGGATTGAATGCAATTGACCGTATTTGTCCCAATCACTTTTTCCGGCTGGCTGATATCGACATGCGGCAGCGCCGCCGCCCCCATATGCAGCGCCTCAAGGCTGAGGTTCACCCCCGGCGCAATCACCCCGCCGACATAGGCGCCATCATGCGCCACCACATCAAAGGTCGTCGCAGTCCCGAAATCCACCACGATCAGATCGCCACCATGGCGATCAAAGGCACCTGCGGTATTGACCAACCGATCCGGGCCCACGGCGGTGCCGGCATCGACACGCGCATCATGTGGCAGCAAACACTCTGGCTTGCCCACCACCAGCGGCCGGCAGTTAAAAAACCGATCGGTGAAAACCCGCAAATTGAACAAAACGCGCGGCACCGTGGTGGAAATGATCACCTCGGTGATCTCTGCCTTGATGCCGTAATGGGTCACCAGCGTCGAATACCAGGTAAAATAGGCATCCGCCGTGCGCGCATGATGGGTCGAGGTCCGCAGAGTGCACAGAAATTCCGTACCATCCCAAATCGAAAACACCGTATTGGTATTGCCGCAATCAATGCACAACAGCATGGGCTATCCCCTCTTAGAAAAAGACATCCGCCGCCGGAATCGCCACACGCGACCGGGCGGTTTGCAGCACCAGATTGCCAGAGCCATCGACATCCACAAAGGTGCCCGTGGTCTCGGACTGACCGGTGCGCGCGGTGATGACATCACCCAGCCGCGCCGCCCGCGCCAACCAGGCCTCACGGATCGGCGCAAAACCAAAGGTCATAAAACTGGCCTCATACCGGGCAAACGCGGCGGCAAGCTGTGTCAGATAGTCTTCCGGGCTGACTTCCGCCCCAGTCTCGGACAAAAGCGACACCGGCCGCAGGGCGCGGGCTTCAACTTCGCTGGCGGATGGCGCATGCACAAGATTGATGCCGATCCCGATGGCCAAGGCCCCGCCGGGCAATCCTTCCAACAGGATGCCGGCCACCTTGCCGCCATTCAGCAACACGTCATTTGGCCATTTCAAGGCAAAAACCTCGGCCCGCCCAGTGACCGCAACAAAGGCATCATGAACTGCCAGTGCCGTCACAAAAGACCGCAAAGCCGCCTGCATCGGTGCGCCTGCAGCGGGAAGAACCAGGCTCGCGGCGAAATTGCCGGTCTGATCGGCCCAGGGGCGCCCGCGCGGCCCTTGCCTGCGGTTTGGCGCAGCCCCAAAATCCATTCTGGCCCCGCCAGACCGGCGGCTGCGACCCGCGCAGCTTCGGCATTGGTGCTGTCGACCTCCGGCAGGATCCGCCGGGCGTATCCCTCAGGCCAGCTCATGCCCGGCCCTTCTTCTCTTTGGAAATACGCATTGTGGCGAAACGGCACCGGGCCGCGCGGGGGTCAATCCCCCGCGCGGCCCGCATGGTGACCTGTCACCCAGATCAGTTGACAAGTGTCGCCGCCGCAGCCTGGGCCACGGATTCAATACCAAACAGGTTCACAACCCCCAGCAGCATCGCCGCCGCCGACGCCATCAGGAACCCATACAGGATCGGCGATCCGCCACGGTCCAGAACCTCGTCCCGTTCTTCGCCGAAGTACATATAGAACACGATCCGCAGGTAATAGAACGCACCAATCACCGAGGCGATCACACCGGCAACCGCCAGCCAGACCAATCCGCCCTCAACCGCCGCGCGCAGCACATAGAACTTGCCAAAGAAACCGACCATAGGCGGCACACCCGCAAGCGAGAACAACAGAACCAACATGGCCAATGCCTTGCCCGGTTCGCGTTTCGAATACAGATGCAGGCTGTCAATCGACACCACCGGCTGGCCATCTTTTTGCATCGACATGATGAAGGCAAAGGTGCCGACATTCATCGTCACATAGATCGCCATGTAGATCAGCATCGCCTGCACGCCGAAGACCGTGCCCGACGCCAGCCCCATCAGCGCATAACCCATATGTGCAATCGACGAATAGGCCATCAGCCGCTTGATGTTACGCTGGCCAATCGCGGCAACCGCGCCCAGGAACATCGACAGCACCGACAGAAGCGCGATGATCTGTTGCCAGTCGCTGGTCACGCCACCAAAGGCATCATGCAACACCCGCGCAAACAGGCCCATTGCCGCCACTTTCGGGGCTGTGGCAAAGAACGCTGTGACCGGCGTGGGCGAACCTTCGTAGACGTCAGGCGTCCACATGTGGAACGGCACCGCCGACACTTTGAACGCCAGACCGGAAATCAGGAACACCAGACCGAACAACAGCCCAAGCGACACTTCGCCCGAAGCGGCCTGAATGATGCCCGCAAATTGCGTGGTGCCCGCAAAGCCATAGGTCAACGATGCGCCATACAGAAGAAGCCCGGACGACAGTGCGCCCAACACAAAATACTTCAACCCGGCTTCGGTCGATTTGATCGAGTTGCGGCGCAGCGCGGCCACAACATAAAGTGCAAGGGATTGAAGCTCCAACCCCATATAAAGCGACATCAAATCGCCTGCCGACACCATCATCATCATGCCAACCGTGGCCAGCGCAATCAGCAGCGGATATTCGAATTTCAGGAACCCACGTGCCGCCATGTACCCCTGGCTCATCACCAGGACCGCAGCCGCGGACAACAGGATCGTCACCTTGGCAAAGCGGGAAAATCCATCGTCGATGAACATGCCGCCAAAGGCCAGATGTGTGCCGCCGCCCGAGGTGCCGATCCAGAACGCCACAACCACAAACAAGGCTGCGGTGGCCCAGGTCAGCAGGCCGGCCATCTTGTCCTTGGTGGTATAAACCGCCAGGACCAGCGCCAACATCGCAAAGACCGCGATGATGATCTCGGGGAGGATGATAGTCAGATCAGCCTGGATCATGCTCCGGCTCCCTTAATGTCCGGCAACCTGGACCGCATCACTCGATGCGGCCAGCGCCGTCTGGTAGTTGGAAACAAGCGCCTCGACCGAGGGCCCGATGATGTCGGTGACCAATGCCGGGTAAACCCCCAGCAGAATAGTCATCACCACAAGCGGCGCAAAGATCGCGCGTTCGCGGCTGTTCATGTCAGTGATGGAACGCAGGCTTTCCTTGATCAACCCGCCCATGACAACCCGACGATAGAGCCACAGCGCATAGGCCGCCGACAGGATCACACCGGATGTGGCAATCGCGGCCACCCAGGTGTTGACCTGGAAAATGCCCATCAAGGTCAGGAATTCACCGACGAAACCCGATGTGCCCGGCAGGCCGACGTTGGCCATGGTGAACAACATGAAGATCAGCGCATAGGCCGGCATCCGGTTCACCAACCCGCCATAGGCGTCGATGTCCCGCGTGTGCATCCGGTCATAGATCACACCGACACACAGGAACAGCGCGCCAGAGATGAAGCCGTGGCTGACCATCTGAAAGATCGCGCCGTCGATGCCCTGTTGATTGGCGGCAAAGATACCCGCAGTCACATAGCCCATGTGGGCAACCGACGAATAGGCAATCAGCTTCTTCATGTCTTCCTGCACCAGCGCCACCAGCGAGGTATAGACAATCGCAATCGCCGACATCCACAGCACCAGCGGCGCCATGACGTCCGCCCCGACCGGGAACATGGGAAGGCTGAACCGCAAGAAGCCGTAGCCGCCCATTTTCAAAAGGATCGCCGCCAGAACAACCGAACCAGCGGTCGGGGCCTGAACGTGGGCGTCGGGCAACCAGGTGTGGAACGGCCACATCGGCATTTTGACCGCGAAGCTGGCAAAGAAGGCCAAGAACATCAACGTCTGTGCCCCGCCGACGATGTGGATACCCAGGACCGAGAAATCCTCAGACCCGAATTCATGCCGCATCAATGTCGGAATGTCGGTGGTGCCAGGCCTGATAGAACATCACAACCATCGCCACCAGCATCAGAACCGAGCCGATGAAGGTATAGAGGAAGAATTTGAAGCTGGCGTAGATCCGGTTCTTGCCGCCCCAGATACCGATGATCAGGAACATCGGGATCAGACCGGCCTCAAAGAACAGATAGAACAGCACGATATCCAGCGCCATGAACACGCCCAGCATCAGCGTTTCCAGCAGCAGGAAGGCAATCATGTATTCCTTGACCCGCGTGCTGATATTCCAGCTGGCAGCAATACACAGCGGCATGATGAAGGTGGTGAGCAAAACGAACAGCACCGAAATGCCATCCACACCCATCTTGTACTTCAGGCCCAACAGCCATTCGCCCTCTTCGACGAATTGAAAGCCGGTGTTGCTGGGATCGAACTGCGCCAGAATAAACAGCGAGATCAGGAATGTCGCCGCCGTGGCGATCAAGGCCAACCATTTGGCGTTGCGATTGGCCGCAGCATCCTCGCCGCGCAAGAACACCCCAAGGATCAGCGCGCCCAAAGCCGGGATGAAAGTGACAATGGAAAGAAGGTTATCCATCAGTGCGCTCCTCCGCCGATCGACATCCATGTGACAAGGATCGCAATCCCGATCACCATGGCAAAGGCGTAGCTGAAAATGTAACCGGACTGGAAACGGCGGCGAGACGGGTGAAGAACGGGATAAGTCCCATCGAGACACCATTGATGGTGCCGTCAATCGTGTTTTCATCGCCGCGTTTCCACAGGAAACGGCCGACGGCCTTGGCCGGTTGGATGAACAGGAAATCATAGATCTCGTCGAAGTACCATTTGTTCAACAGGAACTGGTAGAGCGGCCGCTGCTGCTCGGCCAGTCGGACCGGCACCGTTGGATCGACGATATAGAACCAGAATGCCGTGGCAAAACCGATCAACATCGCAATGAAGGGAGAGATTTTGACCCAGGTCGGCGCATGGTGGGCGTCGTCCATGACATGATTGTCCGGGTGGATAAAGATCGCACCCTGCGGCGCCTCTCCGGCCACATCATGCCCGGAATCTACCGCGTCGCCATGCGCCTCATCGGCGGCATGCGCCGCTTCTTCGGCGTGGCCATCGTCGGCAGCTGCGTGATCCGTATCTTCACCGTGACCGGTATCTTCGCCATGTCCGGCATCCATCTCTGCGTGATGGGCAGGAATACCAAAGAATTTGTTCACCCGGTCATGATCGCCAAAGAAAGACCCATACCAGATCATGCCTGCAAGCACCGATCCCGTCGCCAGCACACCAAGCGGCACCAGCATGACCATCGGGCTTTCATGCGCATGTTCGTGGGTGTGTTTGTCGCCACGCTGCTTGCCATAGAAAGTCAGGAACATCAGCCGCCAGCTGTAGAAGCTGGTGAACAATGCCGCTACAACCAGCGCCCAGAAGGCAAATCCGCCCTGAGTGCCCGCATAGGCGCTTTCGATCACCGCGTCCTTCGACAGGAAACCGGCGAAACCGATGTGGGTCAGCGGAATGCCAACGCCGGTGATCGCCAAAGTGCCGATCATCATCGCCCAGAAAGTATAGGGGATCTTTTTGCGCAGGTTGCCGTAATTGCGCATATCCTGTTCGTGATGCATCGCGTGGATCACCGAACCGGCGCCAAGGAACAACATCGCTTTGAAAAACGCGTGGGTGAACAGGTGGAACATCGCCACCGAATAAACCCCGACCCCGGCCGCCACGAACATATAGCCCAGCTGCGACATGGTCGAATAGGCGATCACGCGTTTGATGTCGTTTTGCACCAGACCGATGGTCGCCGCGACAAAGGCCGTGGACGCGCCAAGGAACGTGACAAAGGCCATCGTTTCCGGGGCATATTCCATCAACGGCGACATGCGGCACACAAGGAACACACCCGCGGTCACCATGGTCGCGGCGTGGATCAAGGCCGAAACAGGTGTCGGACCTTCCATCGCGTCCGGCAACCAGGTGTGCAGGAACAGCTGCGCCGATTTGCCCATCGCACCGACAAACAGCAGGAAGGCAATCAGATTGGCCGCATTCCATTCGCGCCACAGGAAGGTGATCTGAACGTCCACCAAGGACGGCGCGGCAGCAAAGATGTCATCAAACCGGATCGAATCCGTCAGGAAGAACAGACCAAAGATCCCGAGCGCAAAGCCAAAGTCACCAACCCGGTTGACCACAAAGGCCTTGATCGCCGCGGCATTGGCCGAGGGCTTGCGATAATAGAACCCGATCAACAGATAGGAGGCAACGCCCACGCCTTCCCAGCCAAAGAACATCTGAACCAGGTTGTCGGATGTCACCAGCATCAGCATGGCGAAGGTGAAGAACGACAGATAGGCGAAGAAACGCGGTTTGTAGCTTTCGCCGTCTTTCCACTGCGGATCATGCGCCATGTAGCCAAAGCTGTAGAGGTGCACGAGCGAGGACACAGTGGTGACCACAATCAACATGATCGAGGTCAGCCGGTCCAACCGGATCGACCAATCGGTCGACAGCGAGCCGCTTTCGATCCAGCGCAGGATCTGAATATGCTGGGTTTCCGGGCCATGGGTCAGAAAGACAATCCAGGAAAAGGCACAGGCCGTGAACAGCAGGCCGGTGGTGATCCACATCGCGCCGCGTTCGCCGATCAGCTTCCAGCCGAACCCGGCAATCAGCGCCCCGACCAGCGGGGCAAAGAGAATGATGCTTTCCATGGTCTCAGCCCTTCATCACGTTGACGTCTTCGACGGCAATGGTGCCGCGGTTGCGGAAGAAACAAACGAGGATGGCAAGGCCAATCGCCGCTTCGGCTGCGGCCACCGTCAACACAAACAGCGTGAACACCTGCCCGACCAGATCACCAAGATGGGTCGAAAAGGCGACCAGGTTGATATTCACAGCCAAGAGCATCAGCTCAATCGACATGAGCAGAATGATCACGTTCTTGCGGTTCAGGAAGAGGCCGAAAATGCCAATGACAAAAAGCGTCGCCGCCACCGTCAGATAATGTTCAAGTCCGATCATGTCGTCCCTCTGGGCTTTTGCCCGTTTGGTCTTTCATCTCTCCCGTCCTTGTTGGACGGGTTGTTATCTCAATTCGGGGTCCGTTGCCGCCAGGCGCGCAACCACCGCAGGGCCACCAGCCCCAACATCGCCTTCAACACCCAAAGCCCGGCAAACCCGAGGACCCCAACCTTCAGAAAAAAGGCATGGGCCAGCGCAATCATGTCCGCCATGATCAGAGCCCCTGCCCTGGTTTGACGTCTTTCAGTTCCATGGCCGTCGCCGGATCGCGGTACATCTGTGCCAGCACATTCTGACGCTTCACATCCTGACGATGGCGCAGGGTCAACACGATCGCCCCAATCATCGCCACCAAAAGGATCAGGCCCGACAATTGGAACAGCAGGAAGTAATCGTCATAAAGGATCACGCCCAGAGCATGGGTATTGTGCACATCCGTCGGTGTCACCTGTGCCCGCAGGCTCTCGGCGACTTCGGCGTATTGCCAGGCCCCGACGGCCATGGCGAATTGCATCAACAAGATCACACCAATCAACAGCGCCAACGGCATATAGCGCGCCATTTCGGCCTTCAGCTCGGCGAAATCAATGTCCAGCATCATCACCACAAACAGGAACAACACCGCCACCGCGCCGACATAGACAATGATCAGCAGCATCGCGACAAATTCCGCGCCCAGCAGGACAAACAATCCGGCGGACGACAGGAATGCCAGGATCAGCCAGAGCACCGAATGCACCGGGTTGCGGCTGATCACCGTGAACAGTCCCCCGGCGATGGTGCTAAGTGCAAACAGGTAAAAGGCGAACACGGCCATTATGCGTCATCCTCATTTTCGACCATGACATCGCGGGCCATTTCCATGGCGCGATTCATGGCGGGAAGGCCTGCGAACATCGACATCTGTGCGATGGTCTCGGCAATTTCATCTTTGGTGGCACCCGCCGCAAGGGCGTGGCGCACGGTCATGCGAAACGGTGTGTCGGCCTGTGCGCCCTGCATCGTCAGACCCGCAAGGGTCAACAACAACCGGGTCTTGGCGTCCAGCCCTTCTTTGGAAATTCCGCGGCCAAAGGCCATTTCCATCATTTCCTTGGGCATCGTCGGCCAAATCGCCTCGAACCCCTTGGGCGAAAATGTCTCAAGCGCCGGGTTAAAGGCCTTGGCCATTTCCTGGGCTTGTTCCATCATCAATTCGAACGGTGTCTTGCCTTCGCTCATGTGGCTTCCTCCTCGGATTCGAAAACCTCAAGAGCGGCGTTCAGCGCGTTGATCATCGCCGGAAAGCCACCATAAAGCGTCATCTGAAAGATGATTTCTGCAATCTCTTCACGAGATGCACCAACCGCGCGGGCGCTGGCAATATTCACCTTCAATTGCGGCTTGGTCTGACCACCCAGCGCAGCAAGCGCCGCAATGGTTGCCAGAAGCCGGGTCTTTTCGTCCACCACACCGCGGGCATAGAATTGGCCATAAGCCACATCCACCAGGGTCCGCGACAAACCGGGCACCAGCGCGTCATACCGCGCCTTCAAAGCATCCTCCATACCGGGATTGACCGCTTCGGAAAGCGTCTTGCCGCGGGCATAGCTGTCGCTGTTATGTGGTTCGTCGAGGCTCATCTGTAAGGTGCGTCCACTTCGAGGTTCGCCGCAATTTCGGCTTCCCAACGCTCGCCATTGGCCAGCAGCTTGTCCTTGTCATAGAACAGCTCTTCGCGGGTCTCGGTGGCGAATTCGAAATTCGGCCCTTCGACAATCGCATCCACCGGGCAGGCCTCCTGGCAGAAACCGCAGTAGATGCATTTGGTCATGTCGATATCATACCGCGTGGTCCGGCGGCTGCCATCGTCGCGGGGTTCCGCATCAATGGTAATCGCCTGTGCCGGGCAAATCGCTTCGCACAGTTTGCAGGCAATGCAACGTTCTTCGCCATTGGGATAACGGCGCAGGGCGTGTTCACCACGAAAACGCGGCGACAGCGGACCTTTTTCATGCGGATAGTTCAGGGTCGCCTTGGGGGCAAAGAAATACTTCAGCCCCAGTTTGAACCCCTGAACAAAATCAGCGAGCAGGAAATATTTGGCCGCGCGGCCATAGTCGATCTGGGTCATGTCAGTTCCCTTGCTCAAATTGGGATGTCATCATGTTGGATGTATCCCCGGTCGTCATGTCGTTGTCTGCCGGGACAGGCCCGGCTGGTTTGGTTGTCTCGGCCTGTTTCGCCGCCCAGCGAAAGATCGCGGCGGCGACCTCGTTCTGTTGGGGCAGCGGGTTGCCGTGGTCGTCACTGTCCGGCAGCCCGCAATCCTGCACCACGAAATCAGCCAACGACACCATGTCGATGTATTTCGCGTCCAGAATGGCAGCTTTCAGATCAATCATCTCAGCCCCCAATGGCCCAGCGGGCATAGACGCCCCAGAACCAGCCGAATTTCGCGGCAAAGGCGACAAAGACCACCCAAACCAGGCTGAACGGCAGGAACACTTTCCAGCCCAGACGCATCAATTGGTCATAGCGGTAGCGCGGGGTGATCGCCTTTACCATCGCGAAGATGAAGAAGAAGAACGCCATTTTCGCGACCATCCACAGCACCCCGTCCGGCAGACCCGGAATGGGCGACAGCCAACCGCCAAAGAACAGCAGCGAGGTCAGGGCGCACATCAGGAAGATGGCGATATATTCCCCGGCCATGAACAACAGGAACGGCGTGGCCGAATATTCCACCTGATAGCCCGCCACCAGTTCCGATTCCGCTTCGGGAAGGTCGAACGGCGGCCGGTTTGTTTCGGCCAGACAGGAGATGAAGAACAGGAACACCATCGGGAAGTGCGGCAGCCAATACCAGGAGAAGAAGCCAAAGCGGCCATCCTGCGATTGGACGATATCGCCAAAGTTCATGCTCCCGGTCGAGATGATCACACCGATGATGATCAGACCGATCGACACCTCATAGGAAATCATCTGCGCCGCAGAGCGCAGCGATCCCAGGAAAGGATATTTCGAGTTCGAGGCCCAGCCGCCCATGATCACGCCGTAAACCTCAAGCGAGGACATGGCGAAGACATACAGAATGGCGACGTTGATGTCCGACAGGACCCAACCATCGGCAAAGGGGATCACCGCCCAGGCAATCACCGCCAGAACAAAGCTGGCCATCGGCGCAAGGAAGAACACCGGCTTGTCCGCACCTGCGGGCACCACCACTTCCTTGACCACATATTTCAGCGCATCCGCCACCGATTGCAAAAGCCCAAAGGCCCCCACAACGTTTGGTCCGCGCCGCATTTGGACCGCGGCCCAGATTTTGCGGTCACCGTAAACCAGGAACAGCAGCGAAATCATCACAAAGCCCAGCACCGCAAGGCACTGCGCGAGGATGAGAACACCAATTCCCAGTGGAGTCGAAAAGAAATCAGCCATGGTCCCTCACACAGTCGGAATGCGTTGTTCGCGGCAGTTCGCCACCACGACTTCGGCATCTATCGTCTTCAATCCATCGGGCAGCGACGGCGAGATGGTGTAAACCGCATCACCCCGCCAAAGGCCAGCCTCAACTTGCGTATTCGTGCGCAGATGTCGCGCAAATCCGTATCCACGGATCAGCGTATACTGCGCCGCAGCACATTCCGTGTAATCCGCCACATCCTGGGCGTCGCGCGCACCGGCCATTTCCACATGGAAATTCACCAGATCGCCGTCCAACAGCCGGGTTTCGATGCCACGATATTCGGGCTCGAACGGGATATCATTGGCCGCTTCAGACATTTCGCATCCGATCAGGGCGAACGCCATCGCGGGCAACATTGCTGCCCGGGGCCATATCCGCTTGTGGTCGATCATTCCGCTGCAATCTTCGCCTCCCCGCGCGCCTTCGCATTGGCGCTCAGCTCGGCCATCAACTGGCTGGCACGGGCAATTGGGTTGGTCAGCCAGTAATCCTTGATTGCATTGCGGAAATCCGCCGCGCCCAGTTTTCCGGCTTCAACCACTTGCCATTCGTTTTCCGGCACGGCGTCAATATTGCCGAGATGCGGCACGTCCTTGATCAGGCTTGTCCGCAGTTGCGCCAGCGAATCATAGGGCAGTTTGCTGTCCAACTCGCCCGACAGCGCACGCAGGATGGCCCAGTTTTCCTTGGCCTCACCCGGTGCAAACCCGGCGCGCAGCGCCAGTTGCGGGCGGCCCTCGGTGTTGACGAACACCGCGTTTTCCTCGGTATAGGCGGCACCCGGCAGGATCACATCAGCGCGGTGCGCGCCACGGTCGCCATGCGACCCCTGGTAGATCACAAAAGGTCCTTCGGCGATATCGATCTCATCTGCACCAAGGTTATAGACCACGTCGGTGCCTTCCAGCGCGTCCATGCCACCCTCGGTCACCGCGCCGACATCCATCGCACCGACACGCGCGGCGGCGGTATGCAGCACCATGAATTTGGAACTGCCCGCTTCGGCCATTTTCATCGCTGTGCCCAGCACCGCGGCGCCGTCGGCCTCGCGCAATGCGCCCTGGCCGATGATCATCACCCCGGCGGTGTCGGCCTTGTCGGAATGGTCCATCTCGGCCAGCTTGGCCAAAGCGGCCCGGTCCGTGCCCAGATGGGTATAGTCAAACGTCAGATCGACCGCTTCGCCGATCAACGCAACTTTGGCACCACGCGCCCAGGCCTTGCGGATACGGGCGTTCAGCACCGGCGATTCTTCCCGCGGGTTTGTGCCGATCAACAGGATCATGTCCGCGCTGTCGATATCCTCGATCGCGGCGGTCCCGACATAGCCAGAGCGGTTGCCAGCAGGCAGCTTCGCGCCATCGGTCCGGCATTCGACATTGCCGCCCAACCCTTCGATCAGGTTTTTCAGCGCATAAGTGGCCTCAACCGGGGCCAGATCACCCACGAGACCAGTGGCCTTCTTGGCCCCTTTCAGGGCCTCGGCGGCTTTGGTCAGCGCCTCGCCCCAAGTGGCGGGACGCAGTTTGCCGTTGTCACGGATGTAAGGTTTATCAAGCCGTTGGCGGCGCAAACCATCCCACACAAAGCGGGTTTTATCGGAAATCCATTCCTCGTTCACGCCGTCATGGTTGCGCGGCAGGAACCGCATGACTTCGCGGCCCTTGGTATCGACGCGGATGTTGGAGCCCAGCGCATCCATCACGTCGATGCTTTCGGTCTTGGTCAGCTCCCACGGGCGGGCGGTAAAGGCATAGGGTTTCGACACCAACGCGCCAACCGGGCACAGGTCGATGATATTGCCCTGCATGTTGCTGTCGAGCGTTTCACCAAGATAGGCGGTGATTTCGGCATCTTCGCCGCGTCCGGTCTGGCCCATCTGGGTGATACCGGCCACTTCGGTGGTGAAACGCACACAGCGGGTGCAGGAAATGCAGCGCGTCATATGGGTTTCAACCAGCGGGCCGAGGTTCAGATCGTCGGTCGCGCGCTTTGGTTCGCGGAAACGGCTGAAATCCACGCCATAGGCCATCGCCTGATCCTGAAGATCACATTCGCCGCCCTGATCGCAGATCGGGCAATCCAGCGGGTGGTTGATCAACAGGAATTCCATCACGCCTTCGCGGGCCTTTTTGACCATGGGCGAATTGGTTTTGACCACCGGCGGTTCACCATCCTTGCCGGGACGCAGATCGCGGACCTGCATCGCGCAAGAAGCGGCAGGTTTCGGCGGGCCGCCCACAACCTCGACCAGACACATCCGGCAGTTGCCCGCAATCGACAGACGTTCGTGATAACAGAAGCGCGGCACTTCAACCCCAGCCTGTTCACAGGCCTGGATCAGGGTCATGGCCCCGTCTACTTCGATCTCGTTACCGTCGATGATGATCTTTTTCAGGTCGCTCATGGCTCTCACTTCACTCTCAGAAAGGCGCCGATCTGGCTGTCTTTCGCAACTTCTTGACGCCCCAGGGCGCAATATGTTTCTGGCTCGCCCGACTTGACACCGTTGGCCCGCATATAGGCTGCGGCCTCGCCCTCAAGGCGTTTTCGCTGCGCTTTGCTTTCCACGAAATCGGAAATCTCGTCCTTGCTGTAGCCCATTTCACTGGCGCGCGATTGCAACGACCGGGCAAAGGACCAGCCGGCCACCATCCGCGCGCTGATCGACGGACAGGCAATGCGAATTTGATCGGCGATCATCAAGCTGCGCAAACCGTCATTGATGAAGGCCACGCTGGACAACGGCGGCAGCGCCGCCACCGATGTCGACATCGCAAACAGGGATATGAGCGCCAGACGCATCATTCCACACACCGGCCTTTCAGCACGACCTTGTCATTGTCGATTGGCAGCACCTCTGCATCCGGGTCGATGTCCCAGGCGATATCGGAAATGCCAAACCAACGGATGCAATAGCGTGTGCCCTGATGGCGCACCGCTTCGCGCACACCATCAAGCGACCGCGACGCCGGACCAGCCGTCGCAATGAAAATGCGACGATCGGCCTTGTCCACGGTTTTGGCCGTGCCACGGAAACGCTCACCATCAAATGTGATCTGACGGCTGTCATCCCGGGAACAGGCCGCAACCGCCCCCAGCGACATACAGAGAAGAAAGATCACAGCCCGCATTTTATCAGCCTTCCACACAGAGCACTTCGAATTCCGCCGCCGCGCCCCGAATGCCCGCCACAACCGTGCCAAGTGGCTTGCCACCGGAACAGGCCACAACGCTGGCAAATCCGCCGGCGGCGGTCATGTCACCCTGCCGCACCGGTGCGCCGTCCAGCCGGGTCACACTTATAAACACCTGTTTCGCCGGGCGCGTGCCGCCCGAACCGCGCGACGTCAGGGACACCGCGACGCTTTGGGTCACGGCCTGATAGGTCGAATTCTTGTAGGTCGCCGCCGCAAGCGGGGCCGCAGCCACCGACAGAGCCACAAGAACAGGAAAGAGGTGTTTCACTGTCATCACTCCGCGGCCATTGCGCCCATGCGGCCCGATTTCTGGGCCTTGATACGATCTTCGATCTCTTCGCGGAAATTGCGGATCAACCCCTGGATCGGCCAGGCCGCCGCATCGCCAAGCGCACAAATGGTGTGGCCCTCGACCTGTTTGGTCACATCGAACAACATGTCGATTTCTTCGACCTCGGCCTCGCCACGCACAAGACGTTCCACAACCCGCATCATCCAACCGGTGCCTTCGCGGCAGGGGGTGCACTGGCCACAGCTTTCGTGTTTGTAGAATTTGGACAGCCGCCAGATCGCCTTGATGATGTCGGTGTTCTTGTCCATCACGATCACCGCCGCGGTGCCAAGGCCAGACCCCAGCTCTCCGCGCAGGTAATCGAAATCCATGATCGCATCGCGCATGTTTTCGCCGCGCACACAAGGCACCGAAGACCCGCCCGGGATCACCGCCAGAAGATTGTCCCAACCGCCGCGAATGCCGCCGCAATGGGTCTCGATCAGCTCTTCAAAGCTGATCGACATGGCTTCTTCGACGACACAGGGGTTGTTGACATGGCCCGACACCGCAAACAGCTTTGTGCCTGCGTTGTTCGGACGGCCAAACCCGGCAAACCATTCCGGCCCACGCCGCAGGATCGTTGGCACAACCGCAATCGATTCCACATTGTTGACCGTGGTCGGGCACCCATAAAGACCAGAGCCGGCCGGGAACGGCGGCTTCATGCGCGGCATGCCCTTTTTGCCCTCAAGGCTTTCGAGCAGCGCGGTTTCCTCACCACAGATATAGGCCCCTGCCCCGTGGTGCAGATAGATGTCGAAATCCCAACCGGACCCGGCAGCATTCTTGCCCACCAGACCAGCGTCATAAGCTTCGTCAATGGCGTTTTGCAGCGCTTCACGCTCGCGGATGTATTCACCCCGAATATAGATGTAACAGGCATGCGCCTGCATCGCGAAGCTGGCAATCAGACACCCCTCGACCAGCGTATGCGGATCATGACGCATGATTTCGCGGTCTTTACAGGTGCCCGGCTCTGATTCATCGGCATTGACCACCAGATAGGACGGTCGGCCATCGCTTTCCTTGGGCATGAAGGACCACTTCAAACCGGTCGGGAACCCCGCGCCGCCGCGACCACGCAGGCCACTGGCCTTCATCTGGTCGATGATCCAGTCGCGGCCTTTTTCGATGATGCCCGACGTGCCATCCCAATGGCCACGTTTCTTGGCGCCTTCGAGCGTGCGATCATGCATCCCGTAGATGTTCGTAAAGATCCGGTCCTGGTCCTGCAGCATGTGCGATGCCACCCTTTTAATTGTCCTGACGCTTGCGCCAGATCTGATAGATATTGACAAACGCCCAGATGAACGCCGCCAGAGCAAAGAGATCAATCAGCAGCGCATAGCGCCCTGCCAGACCGATCCTAGGCCCGATGAACTGGGCCGCGATCCAGATCAGCATCGCCCCGGCAATCACCAGCGCCGTCAGACGCCCTTGCCGTGCAATCGCTTGATCCTTGTCTTGTCCCATCCTTTTGTGTCCCCGTTAATACACGTCGCCGTCGCGCGCGCGTTTCGAGAATTCAGTCACCCCGCCATCAGCAAGGATTTTGGCCTGAGCGACCCAATCATCGCGGCTGACCCGGCCTTTGAAGCCCGCAAGATTGGCATCAACCCAAGCCACTTCCTGCGCCGACCACGCCGCGACCTGGTCGAAATGATAAAACCCCATCGAATGCAGAAGCTTTTCCAACTTCGGCCCGACGCCCTTTATTTCCTTCAGATCGTCGGGACCGCCATCGCGGGCCGCATCGAGAGTTTGCGGTTTCGCAACCGCGTCTGAACCTTCGTCTGATCCAGGCTGATCTTCGTCTTTATCTTCCACAGCTTTTACTGTGCCGTCCTTCGTCACCGGACCGTATTTCCACGCGCCCTTGCGCCCGGCCAAATCACTCTCGCCCGCGAGCGGGGCTGATGGTTTGACCAATGTCGCGGCCCCATCCGTATCAGCGGGCGAGGCTGCGACAGGCTCTTCATGCGCGGTCTCGGTTGCCGTCGCCTCGGCTGGTGCGACTGGCTCGGGGTCTGGCGCAATGGTCGGCGGCGTCGGGGTAACGGTGGCCGCAGCCGGTGCGGCGGCGGTGCTGGCCAAAGCGGCGGCGGCGGTGGCCGTCGTCATTTCCGTCGATGGCGACGCGGATGCGGACGGCTGAACGTCAGCGCGCTGTGCAGTCGTGGCCGCGGTGCAGCCCAACCAGACCAGAAGCATCCCCAAGAGAACCAGTGTGATCACCGCCAGAACAATTGCCGCCAGAAGGCTGTAATCGCCGTTGAATTTCAGCATGAGAAAGACCAGCACCGCCACAACCGTGGCGGCGGCCCAGCATTTGCTGGTGCAGTTTGCGACTGATCCGTTACTCATGGTTCAAAACCCCGTACCGCCCCTTTCGGCTTAATACACGTCACCCTTTTTCACACGCGATGAGAATTCAGTCTCTTCGCCCGAGGCCAGTTTCTTGGCCTGGGCCACCCATTCGTCCCGCGTCACCCGACCTTTGAACCCTTCGAGGTTCTGATCGACCCAGGCCACTTCTGCGGCGGACCAGGCGGCGATTTGATCGAAATGGTAGAAGCCAAGCGAGTTGCAGAGAATTTCCAGCTTTGGCCCGATACCCTTGATGTTTTTCAGGTCGTCTGCACCACCTTCACGCGGTCCGTCCAGAGCGGCGGGGCGTGTACCCTCGCCCATTTCTGCGGCGGCCTCTTCCGTCGTGGCCGACGTCTTCGGCGCATCGGCGGTCACCGGTTTGCCCTTGGTCACGGCCTGGGCGGCGCGGTTGTCGACACCGGTTTCATCAACCGGGACATCCTTTGTCGGGCGCGGTTGGCTGGCCGGGGCGGCGGCGATATGGGCCGCGGCGTCACCGTGATTGGCCCCTTGCTGCCAAGGCGCGCGCAGCTCTACTTCGGTGCCATCAATCCGCTTGATGCTGTCCCCAAGATCCACCGCCAGCTGGGCAGAGCCGTTGTGGTCGGGGCGTCCCTCGGCGTGGTCTTTCAGGCTGGTCAGGCCGGATTTCGGCTCTGACGTGTAGCGCCCGTTTTGCGGACCCGGCACCGGAACCCCACCTGCGGCCATTTCGTCAATGATTTCCGCCAGACGTTCGGTCGTCAGATCCTCGTAGTAATCTTTGCCGATCTGGGCCATCGGCGCATTGGCACAGGCCCCCAGACATTCCACTTCTTCCCAGGAAAACCGGCCATCGGCGGACAGTTCATGTGCCTTGGCGGCGATCTTTTCCTTGCAGACGCCAATCAGATCCTCGGCGCCACAGATCATGCAGGACAAGGTGCCGCAAACCTGAATATGGGCCACAGAACCAACCGGTTGCAGTTGAAACATGAAGTAGAACGACGCCACTTCCAGCACCCGCATATAGGCCATGCCCAGCATTTCAGCGACATGTTCAATCGCCGGACGCGTCAACCAGCCTTCTTGTTCCTGTGCACGCCAGAGCAGCGGAATCACGGCGCTGGCCTGACGGCCCTCGGGGTATTTCGTCACCTGCGCCTCGGCCCAGGCGAGATTGGCCGGGGTGAAGGCGAAACTTTGCGGTTGGTCATGATAAAGACGGCGCAGCATGATCGTTCTTTCCGTTCCTCACCGAAGCGCGAAGGCTCCGAAACTTTCTATTCTGGGGGATCCGCGCCGCAATCGGCGTGCATCCCATGTATCGGCCCGTGCCTCAGGTCGCGGCGGCGACCGTCTCGGGGGTGCAGGCGCCTGTGGTCAGACGCACGCCACCACTTTGCAACCGCACGGCCTGTTCGCGGGCCAGCCGTTGTTCGGTGATCGCAATCGTCTGTTCACGGGTCAACCCGGCCTGAAATTCCACCGCGCCATAATCCGCATCACTGACAAGCGTACAGCCGATGCTGCGCACCGCTTCGTCATAAGCAGCGAGATTATCGACGTTGGTGCCTTCTGGCGGCACTTCCATACAGGCGGTCAGCGAGGCCAGCGCGCCCAGGACAATGGCGAAACGAACCCCGGTCACCTGTCAATCTCCCCAAAGACGATGTCCATGGTGCCGATGATCGCCGCAACATCCGCGAGCTGGTGCCCACCGGCCACGTAATCCATCGCCTGAAGATGCGGGAAACCCGGTGCGCGCAGCTTGGCGCGATAGGGTTTGTTGGTGCCATCCGCTACCAGATAGACGCCGAATTCCCCTTTGGGGGCTTCAACGGCGGCATAAACTTCGCCCGCAGGCACTTTGAAACCTTCGGTGTACAGCTTGAAGTGATGGATCAAGGCCTCCATCGACTGCTTCATCTCACCGCGTTTCGGCGGCGACAGCTTGCCCCGCGCCATCACATCGCCCTGCCCCTCGGGGGCACGCAGCTTTTCAATGGCCTGATGGATGATCAGCAGCGATTGACGCATCTCTTCCATGCGGACGAGATAGCGATCATAGCAATCGCCATTCTTGCCAACCGGGATCTGGAAATCGAATTCGTCATAGCATTCATAGGGTTGCGCACGGCGCAAGTCCCAGGCGAGGCCCGATCCACGCACCATGACACCCGAAAACGCCCAATTCTGGATGTCTTCTTCGGTGATGATGCCAATGTCGGCATTCCGCTGTTTGAAAATGCGGTTTTCGGTCAGAAGCCCATCAATATCCGCAAGCACACGCGGGAAATCCTTGGCCCATTCCTCAATATCGTCGATCAGATCAGGCGGCAGATCCTGATGCACACCGCCGGGGCGGAAATAGGCCGCGTGCAGACGGGCGCCACAAGCGCGCTCGTAAAACACCATCAGCTTTTCACGCTCTTCAAAGCCCCAAAGCGGCGGGGTCAGCGCGCCAACGTCCATCGCCTGGGTCGTAACGTTCAGCAGGTGGTTCAGAATGCGGCCAATCTCGGAATAGAGCACCCGGATCAGACTGCCACGGCGTGGAACCTCGACACCGCAAAGCTTTTCAATCGCCAGACACCAGGCATGTTCCTGATTCATCGGCGCCACATAATCCAACCGGTCAAAATACGGCAGGTTCTGCAGGTAGGTCCGGCTTTCCATCAGCTTTTCGGTGCCACGGTGCAGCAGGCCGATATGCGGATCGCAGCGTTCTACGATTTCGCCGTCCAGCTCCAGCACCAAACGCAACACCCCGTGCGCCGCAGGGTGCTGCGGGCCGAAGTTGATATTGAAATTGCGGATTTTCTGTTCGCCCGACAGCGCGTCGGTGCTGCCATCATCAAACTTGGAACCGTCCATCAGCGCTTCTCCAACTCTTGCAGCTTCATCGCCATCCACCACAACAGGGCCAGCGCACCAAAGGGCACGATGCATACGGCGGCCCAAATCTTATCAATACCGAAATGCGGCAATAGTTTCAGCATCGGAATGATCGACACAGCCGTGACGATGATCCACCAGAGGAATTCCATTACTTGGCCCCCTCTTCGGTTTTCTCATCCCCGGCAGGATGTATTCCGCACCTTCCCAGGGAGACATGAAATCGAATTGGCGGTATTCCTGCACCAGCGACACCGGTTCATAGACCACGCGCTTCTGCGCCTCGTCATAACGCACTTCGGTATAGCCGGTTGTAGGGAAATCCTTGCGCAGCGGATAGCCGCGAAAGCCATAATCGGTCAGGATGCGGCGCAAATCCGGGTGGCCGGAAAATAGGATGCCGAACATGTCAAACACCTCACGCTCGAACCAATTGGCCGAGGGGTGAATGTCAAGAATTGACGGCACCATATCTTCTTCACGCACGCTCAGCCGCAGCCGAATGCGGTGGTTCTGGTACATCGACAGGAAGTGATACACCACATCGAACCGCTTGGCGCGGGCCGGGTAATCCACCGCCGTAATGTCGACCAGCGTTGAAAACTGACAGTTCGGATCGCTGCGCAGGAATTCCACCAACCCCGGCAGATTGGCCGGGGCGACATCAATCGTCAGCTCACCAAAGTCGACCGACCAGCCAAGAACGCAATCGGTCCGTTTGATTTCGATATGAGCGCCAAGCTCTTGCAATGCTGCGGTCATGACCCTGCCCCTTACCTTGTGATCGTGCCGGTGCGGCGGATTTTGCGTTGCAATTGCATCAGACCATAAAGCAGCGCCTCAGCCGTGGGCGGGCATCCGGGCACATAGATGTCGACCGGCACAACCCGGTCACAGCCGCGCACCACGGAATAGCTGTAATGGTAATAGCCCCCGCCATTGGCGCAGGACCCCATCGAGATCACATACCGCGGCTCTGGCATCTGGTCATAGACCTTGCGCAGCGCCGGGGCCATCTTGTTGGTCAGGGTGCCGGCAACGATCATCACGTCGGATTGGCGCGGGGATGCACGCGGGGCGATCCCGAAACGTTCCGCATCGTAACGCGGCATCGAGGTGTGCATCATCTCGACCGCGCAGCAGGCCAGACCGAATGTCATCCAATGCAGCGAGCCGGTGCGCGCCCAGTTGATGATATCCTCGGTCGAGGTCAGCAGAAACCCTTTATCCTGCAACTCTGCGTTCAGCGCCTGGGTCGCGACTTCTTTGTCGAAGCCTGCGGTATTGGCGGCGGTACTTACTGCCATTCCAGCGCCCCTTTCTTCCATTCATAGGCAAAGCCGATGGTCAGCACGGCAAGGAACACCATCATCGACCAGAACCCGAGCATCGACACATCCCGGAACGCAACCGCCCATGGGAAAAGGAACGCGATTTCAAGGTCAAAGATAATAAACAGGATCGAGACCAGATAAAACCGGACATCAAATTTCATCCGCGCGTCATCAAAGGCGTTGAACCCGCATTCATAGGCCGACACTTTTTCCGGGTCCGGGTTGCGGACGGCCAGAATCACGGCGGCAAGAATCAGGACAATACCAAGTCCGATGGCGACGGCGAGAAAGACGAGAATGGGAAGGTATTCCCTGAGCATCTCTTCCACGGGGCAGGCTCCTTTCAACACGCGCAAAAGGCGTGCGCTCAGTTGGCTCGCTTGGCTTGTTGGTCGGTTTATCGCTGCACCGCAGGGGGGTCAATGCGTCGATGAAACATTCACAATTATGAATGTAATATCCTATCCCTGCCAAAGATATTTTAATTCAATGACTTACCGACACCAATGCGGATTCCAGACACGACAGGCCCGGAATTCGGTCAAAAATCACACCGCTTCGATCTTAGGCGATGCAGTTGCGGCAAAAGCCCTAGTTTTTTTGTCAGAAATGAAGTGTGAGATAGCGCTCACACCCATTGCGGCGGACGCTTGTCGAAAAACGCCGAAATCCCCTCTTGCGCTTCGTCTGTGTTCCAGCGGTTTGCCAGCGCGTCGATAGCCAAATCCATGTCGCTTTGGCTGACCCCGCCGCCCAATGCCTAAATCAACGCCTTGGCCTCGCCAACGGCCCCCGGTGCGCAGGACAGATAGGGCAGGACCTGGTCTTCGACCGCCTGGTCCAATTCATCGGCCTGCACCGCCTTGGCCACCAATCCCAGTGTCACCGCCTCTTCGCTGTCAAACAGCCGCGCCGACATGAACACCCGCCGCGCCATCGCCGCACCCATGCGGCGCAGTACAAACGGGCCGATATTGGCCGGAATCAGTCCCAACCGGGTTTCGGTAAATCCAAACCGCAGGCCCTGCGCCGCGACCACCACGTCACAGACCGACATCAACCCCATGCCACCGCCAAAGGCATTGCCCTGCACCCGGCCAATCACCGGCTTTGGCAGCCGGTCGAGCGCTTGCAGCATGATCGAAAGCTTGGCGCTCTCGCGTCGGCGGGTGTCGCTGTCCATATCAAATTGCGCCCGCATCCAGGCCAGATCGCCCCCGGCGCAGAATGTCTTGCCCTCGGCGGCCAGCACAACAACACGCACCGTGTCGTCCGCGCCCAACGTCTGGGCAGCATGGACAAGCTCGTCCAGCATCTCGGCCGACATCGCATTGTGTTTTTCGCTACGTGCCAGCCAGAGCGTGGCAACCCCGCGCGCATCGCTCTCGATTTTCAATGTCTGATACATGCCCGTTCCCTTTCGTCGTGCGCCAAAATCCGTGCAAGGCATTGCAATGATCCGTGCAGATTATTGCCCCGCATTCCGCAACCCGCGTGCCAAATCCGCAGCCCTTGCAATCACCTCGTGATCAAGCCCGGTCTCCCAGCCCAGATCCGCCAGCCGCCTTGCCACGGATTCGGTCGCGACATTGCCCGCCGCCCCCGGCGCATAGGGGCACCCGCCAAGCCCGCCGACCGCCGCATCAAAGACCCGTAGCCCCTTGTCCAGCGAGACCTCGATGTTGGCCAATGCCTGGCCGCCGGTATCGTGGAAATGCCCGGCCAGTTTCGCGGCCGGCACCACCGCGAGAACCGCATCCAGCATCGCCGCCACCTTGTCCGGCGTGGCGCGCCCGATCGTGTCACCCAGCGAAATCTCGTAACAGCCCACCTCAAGCAAGGCCTTGACCACACGCGCCACCTGATCCGGCGCCGTCGGCCCGTCATAGGGGCATTCCACGACGCAGGACACATAGCCGCGCACCGGCAATCCCGCCGCCCGGGCGGCTTCGGCCACCGGCGCGAAACGCAACAGACTCTCGGCAATGGTGGCGTTGATATTGGCTTTGGAAAACCCTTCCGAGGCCGAGCCGAAAATCGCCACCTCATCCGCCTGCGCGGCAATCGCGCCCTCAAGACCGCGCATGTTTGGCGTCAGCGCCGCATAGGACACCCCCGGCGCCCGCCTGATCCCCGCCAGCACATCGGCGCTGTCCGCCATCTGCGGCACCCATTTCGGGCTGACGAAGCTGGCGCATTCAATGCGGCGGAACCCCGCCCTGCTCAGGCAATCCACCAGCGCGATCTTGTCCGCTGTCGCGATCCGGCTTTTTTCGTTCTGAAGACCGTCACGCGGCCCGACTTCGAAAATTTCTACAGTGTCAGCCATGTCATACATCCGGCACAGGATAGAAATCCTGCGCAAAAAAGTCCTGTGTTCCATCCCGCGCCTTGGCCCGCTGATAGGCGGAACGCGCCTTCAGCCGATCCCAATAGGCCAAGAGCCCCGGAAATTCGTCAATCCGTGCGTAATATTGCGCCAACTCAAAGGTATAGGCGCACATGATGTCTGCGGTCGAAAACCCCGACGCCAACAGAAAATCACCCGCGATCCGCCCCTCCAGCGCGCCCAGCGCCGCGCGCAGCCGTGCGGTCAACAGCTTGATCACCACGGGCGAGGCCTGAGCCGGGTCGCGCAGAAACACGCGGTTCAGGTTCAGATTTTCGACAAGACAGCCGATCGTCTCAGAATAGGCCATCATCTCCAGGTATTGCGCCCGCTCTGCATGCCCGGGCAGCGGCTGCAACCCCGCCTCTGGGTGAAGCTCGGTCAGGATCTGAAGGATCGCCGCGCTTTCGAAAAACACCTCGCCCTTATATTCCAACGCCGGCACGCGCCCGGCAGGTGAAATTGCCAGAAACTCCGGTGTTCGCAACGACCCGTCACGGATCGAGTAATAGGCGACGTCATAGTCCAGCGCCAATTCCTCCAGCATCCACATCACCCGCAACGACCGCGCGAGCGGCACATGATGCAACCGGATCATGCGGCTGCCTCGTCGTCTTCTTCCTCCAACCGGATAAGCGCGGCACCTGCGGTCACCTGATCCCCGGCGGCGACCAGCACCTCTGCCACCACACCATCGCGCGGCGCGGTCAGCGCATGCTCCATCTTCATCGCCTCCAGCACGGCCAGACGGTCACCGGCGCTGACCTTGGCCCCTGCTGCAACCTCGACCCGCTGCACCAATCCCGGCATCGGCGCTTCGATAACGGACGCATCGCTGCCCGCCGCCGCTGCCCGATCCAGCGCGCGGATCACACGGTATGCGCGCCCGTAATCGGCAAACACCGTCACCACGTCCCCCGCCACCGCAAAGGGCCAGGCGCGGCTGCCATTCAATGTCCAGCCGCCCGGTGCGCGCAGGCATTCCACCAGGTGGCCGTCAATCTCAACCAGACAATCCCCCGGACCCCGCACCATCAAGCGCAGCTGATGACGCGTCTCGCCCTCGTCCAGCACCATGACCCGCCAAAGCGGCTGCCACAGGTGGAACCCGGTGTCCCAACCGTCGCTCTGCCACAACCCGGCCTCGATCAGGGCGGCCTGCGCCAACGCACTGCGGTTCTCTGCCGGAACTGCGGTCAGCGCGTCAATCTCGCGCCCGATCAGCCCGGTGTCGACCTCCCCCCGGCCAAAGCCCGCATGCCCCGCCAAGGCGCCCAGAAACGCAAGGTTGGTCACCGATCCCGCCACTTCCGTCCGCGCCAGCGCCTGCCGCAGCCGTTTCAGCGCAATCTCACGCGTCGGGCCATGGGTGATCAGCTTGGCAATCATCGGATCATACCAGGGGCTGATCTCGTCACCCGAACGCACGCCGGTATCGGCCCGCGCGCCCGCCGGAAACCCCAGATGCGTCAGCGTGCCGGTGGCAGGCAGGAACCCGGCTGGCACATCCTCGGCATAGAGCCGGGCCTCGAAAGCATGACCGTTGATCGCCAGATCTTCCTGCCGGGTATCCAGCGGCTCGCCCGCTGCCACCCGCAATTGCCATTCCACCAGGTCCACACCGGTGATCATCTCGGTCACGGGATGTTCCACCTGCAAACGCGTGTTCATCTCCATGAACCAAAACCCATCGGCGCGCAGCCCGTCCGAGCCATCGACAATGAATTCCACCGTGCCGGCACCACTGTACCCAATGGCCTCCGCCGCGCGCACCGCCGCAGTGCCCATCGCGGCGCGCATCTCTTCGGTCATGCCCGGCGCCGGGGCTTCTTCGATCACCTTCTGATGACGGCGCTGCAAGGAACAATCGCGCTCAAACAGATGCACAGCGCGCGTGCCATCGCCAAACACCTGCACCTCGATATGGCGCGGCTTGGTGACAAACTTTTCGATCAGCACCGCATCATTGCCAAAGGCGGTACGCGCCTCGGCCCGCGCGCTCTCCAACGCCCGGTCAAAGTCCGACGCAGCCTCGACCAGCCGCATCCCCTTGCCGCCGCCGCCCGCCACCGCCTTGATCAACACCGGATAGCCGATCTCCTCGGCCCGCGCCTGCAACCCGGTCTGATCCGCCCCGTGATAGCCCGGCACCACCGGCACACCGGCCTTCTCCATCAGCGCCTTGGCCGCATCTTTCAGCCCCATCGCCCGGATTGCCTCCGCCGAGGGGCCAATAAACACCAATCCCGCCGCCACGACCGCATCAACGAATTCCGGGTTCTCGGACAGGAAACCGTATCCGGGATGAATGGCCTGCGCGCCGCTGGCCAGGGCCACCTCGATGATCCGGTCACTGCGCAGGTAACTGTCGGCCACCGCCGCGCCGCCAATGCAATGCGCCTCATCCGCCATCGCCACATGCGCCGCCCCGGCATCCGCCTCGGAATAGACCGCCACGCACCGCACACCCAGCCCCTGCGCCGTGCGCATCACACGACAGGCAATCTCGCCCCGGTTCGCAATCAGGATCGTGTCAAACATCGCTTATTCCTTCCCAATCCGCAGGTCTTCTTCTGTTCAAAAATATCCCGGGGGAGTCGCCCCGGCGACGGGGGCAGAGCCCCCAATTTCTTACATCCGGAACACGCCAAAACGTGTCTCCTCGATCGGGGCGTTCAAGGCCGCATTCAGGCTGAGTGCCAGCACGTCGCGTGATTTGCGCGGGTCAATGATCCCGTCATCCCAAAGCCGTGCGCTGGCATAAAGCGGATGGCTCTGTTCCTCGAACATGTCGATCGTCGGTTGCTTGAACGCGGCCTCTTCCGCTTCGCTCCAGCTCCCGCCGGAGCGCTCGATCGCGTCGCGTTTCACCGTCGCCAGCACGCCCGCCGCCTGCGGTCCGCCCATCACCGAAATCCGGCTGTTGGGCCAGGTCCACAGGAACCGCGGCTGATAGGCCCGCCCCGCCATACCGTAATTGCCCGCACCAAAGGAGCCACCAACCAACATGGTGATCTTGGGCACCGAGGTGCTGGCCACCGCCGTCACCATCTTGGCGCCATGCCGGGCGATGCCCTCGTTTTCATATTTCCGCCCGACCATGAAGCCGGTGATGTTTTGCAGGAACACCAGTGGCGTTTTCCGCTGCGAGCACAATTCGATGAAATGCGCGCCCTTTTGGGCGGCTTCGGAAAACAGCACGCCATTGTTGGCGATGATGCCCACCGGGCAGCCGCGCACATGGGCAAACCCGGTCACCAGCGTTTCGCCAAACCGGGGTTTGAATTCATCAAAGCGGGATCCATCGACCAGCCGGGCAATCACTTCGCGGATGTCATAGGGTGTGCGCAGATCCGCCGACACCACGCCAAGGATTTCTTCCGGGTCATAGGCCGGTTCTTCGCTGGTCTCCAAGGTCAGGCTGCATTGGTTCCGGGCACCGCCCAACGATCCCACCGCACGCCGCGCCAGCGCCAGCGCATGGGAATCGTCCTCGGCCAGATAATCCGCCACCCCCGACAGGCGCGTATGCACATCACCACCGCCCAGATCCTCGGCGCTCACCACCTCGCCCGTGGCGGCCTTGACCAATGGCGGACCCGCCAGAAAGATCGTACCCTGTTCGCGCACAATGATGGTCACATCCGACATCGCCGGCACATAGGCACCACCAGCGGTACAGGACCCCATGACAACCGCAATCTGGGCGATCCCCTTGGCCGACATCCGCGCCTGATTATAGAAAATCCGCCCGAAATGGTCGCGATCCGGGAACACCTCGTCCTGATTGGGCAGGTTCGCGCCGCCGCTGTCGACCAGATAGATGCAGGGCAGATGGTTTTCCTCGGCGATCTCCTGGGCACGCAGGTGCTTCTTGACCGTCATCGGATAATAGGTGCCGCCCTTCACCGTGGCATCATTGCAGACCACCATGACCTGACGGCCCATGACCCGGCCAATGCCGGCAATCGCCCCGCCACCCGGCGCGGCACCACCGTACATGCCATGCGCAGCCGTGGCCCCGACCTCAAGAAACGGCGAACCGGGATCAAGCAGGTTTGCCACCCGGTCGCGCGGCAACATCTTCCCCCGGTCAAGATGGCGCTGGCGCGATTTTTCACCGCCGCCCGCCATCGCGGCTTCTGCCGCTTGCCTGACGATATCAAGGCTCTCCAGATGCGCGGCCCGGTTTGTCTTGGCCACATCGGACCCGGCAACATACGTCGTTTGCAGTTTCATTTTCCGTCCCTCTCAGGTGTCGCTACGCGGCTATTGGGGTCACTTGTCATTTCTGGCCGATTGATTTTTGGGCCGACTGAATTCCTGGGCCAACTCATTGTTCGGGCCGCAGCCGGGGCCGCACAGGCGGCGGTGGGTTGACCCAGCCGATCTCGACCGCCGGGGCCACCAGATCCAGATATCGCGCCACTTCCCAGGCCAGAACCGCGTTTTGCAACCGCGTGTTCGCCTCGCGGGCCTCGCACCACACCTGCAAAACCTCGGTCGACCCGGCGCAATCCGGTCCCGCCGATGTGCCCCGCGCCAGGGCAAATGCCCGCGCATAAAACGGCACCGCCCAATGACCGTCCCAAACATCTGTGTCGAACGCCACGGCGTCCGGTTTCGGCAAATGGTTCAGCACCGCGACGCTCAGATTGTCCTGCCTGTCGACCAGTTGCTTCTGACAGGGGATCGGGGCTTCGGACCGATCACAGGACACAATGCCAACCGATCCGCAGTAATAGACCCCCTGCACCCCGGCGATCGAAAACTCTTCCGCGCCGCCTTCGCGTCGGTGCAGCCAGGTCAACGCGCGTTCAAAGCGCGCGATTTCGATATCCATACAGGTGGCAAAATCTGGCAGGCGGTCACGCTCTTGCGCGGTGCTGCCTGTGGCGATCACTGCGCAAAACGCGGCGGTCAGAAACGTCCGAACCCTAAGCCTCATCCGCCACCTCCGCCGTGGCCCAGGCCTTGAGCTCCTTGCGAATGACCTTGCCGGTGACCGTCATCGGCAAGGCGGCGACCAGCGACAGTTCCCTGGGATAGGAATAGCTGGCCAGCCGATCCTTGACCCATTGCTGCAATGCGCCCGGCTCTGTCGTCACGCCCGGTTTCAACACCACATAGGCTTTGACGATCTCATGCCGGATCGCATCGGGCTTGCCGACCACACCACAGGTGGCAACGCCGGGATGGGTCATCAGACAATCCTCGATCTCGGCCGGACCAATGCGGTAGCCGCCCGAAGAGATCACATCATCCTCACGCCCGACAAAGCGGATGTAGTCGCCTTCGATCTGCCCGCGGTCGCCGGTCAACATCCAGTCGCCGCGAAACTTTTCCGCCGTTGCTTGCGGGTTGTTCCAATAGCGCAGCATCATCGACGCCGCCCCCCGGCGCACGGCAATGTCACCTTCGCCTGCGGTTGGCGCGCCAGCCGCATCAACAACCGCAACCTCACAGCCCGGCACGGCCCTGCCGATGACACCCGG
Organism: Phaeobacter sp. J2-8; assembly: GCF_022867865.1. Classification (GTDB taxonomy): domain Bacteria; phylum Pseudomonadota; class Alphaproteobacteria; order Rhodobacterales; family Rhodobacteraceae; genus Marinovum. The sequence goes on from NZ_JALIEC010000002.1 coordinate 632,154, forward strand.
CACCGGGTGGAAAAGGCGCCCGCAAGAGGACACCACCATGTTGCATTCGGTCTGGCCGTAGAATTCGTTTATCGTCAGGCCAAAGGCCCCCTGCCCCCAGGCCAGCATCTCTGCGCCCAGCGGCTCGCCACCCGAAGCGACACTGCGCAATCCCGGGATCGCGACATCCGCCGCCTTCAACATGCGCAAGGCCGTTGGCGGAAAGAACACGTTGCGCACCCCGCCCTCCTGGCAAATGCGCAGCGCCTCTTCGGGGGTGAATTTGGCCATACGGCAGGCCACCACCGGCACGCCCAGCGCCAGCCCCGGCATCAGCACATCGAACAACCCGCCGATCCAGGCCCAATCCGCAGGCGTCCAAAGACAATCGCCCCGCCCATCATCCGGTTGACCCAGAAAATCATGGCTCATCTCTACACCGGGCAGATGTCCGCGCAGCACCCGATGTCCATGCAAAGCGCCCTTGGGCTTGCCCGTGGTGCCGGAGGTATAGATCAACACCGCAGGCGTCTCCGGTCCGGTCGCGGCAAACGCCACCGGCGCGGTCGCAGACGCGGGCAGCGCATCGACCAGAACCGGCACCGCCAAATCCCCAAGCAACGCCGCCCCCGGTGCATCCGTCACCACCAAGGACAGACCGGCATTGCCAATCCGGCTGGCCAATGCATCCTGTTTGAACAATTTGAACAGCGGCACCGAAATCGCGCCTATGGCCCAGATCGCCAGATGCGCCGCCGCGCACCAGGGATCCTGCCCCAGCAAGACGCCAACCCGGTCGCCCGGTGCCACGCGCCCCTCCAGATGGCCCGCCACCCGGGCCACTATATCGCGCAACGCGCCAAAAGTCACATCACGGCGCACACCATCCGACAGGTCGATAATGGCCAGGGTCTCATCCGACCGGGCCAGGATCTGCTCTGCCATGTTCAGCCGTTCCGGCAGATCCCAATGGAATCCGCCGTACATGACCTCATATGATTTCGCCGTGGGCAACATCAGCGCATCGCACCCATCATTTCGCGCCCGATCAGCATACGCCGAATTTCCGATGTGCCAGCCCCGATTTCCATCAATTTGGCATCGCGGAAGATGCGCGCCACCGGGGTTTCGTTCATGAAACCGGCGCCGCCCATGGCCTGCACCGCCTGATGCGCCACCACCATCGCCTCTTCGCTGGCATAAAGACAGCAAGCCGCCGCATCCTGACGGGTCACCTGACCGCGATCACAGGCCTTGGCGACCTCATAGACATAGGCGCGTGCCGAATTCATCTTGGTGTACATATCGGCGATCTTGCCCTGCATAAGCTGGAACGACCCGATCGGCTGGCCGAATTGCTTGCGCTCGGCCAGATAGGGCATGACCTCATCCAGACAGGAGGCCATGATGCCGGTGCCGATCCCGGCCAGCACCACGCGTTCGTAATCCAGACCGGACATAAGAACGCGCACGCCGCGCCCCTCCTCGCCCAGAACATTTTCGAACGGCACTTCGACATCTTCGAAGATCAGTTCAGCGGTGTTGGACCCGCGCATCCCCAGCTTGTCAAAATGGGCAGAGGTGCTGAACCCCTTCATCTCTTTTTCGACGATGAAGGCGGTGATCCCCTTTGATCCCGCATCCGGGTCGGTTTTGGCATAGACCACCAGCGTATCGGCGTCCGGGCCATTGGTGATCCAGAACTTGTTGCCATTCAACACATAGCGATCATTGCGCTTTTCGGCCCGCAGGCTCATCGAGACCACATCCGATCCGGCCCCGGCCTCGCTCATCGCGAGCGCACCGATATGTTCGCCCGACAGCAAACGCGGCAGGTATTTCGCCCGCTGCGCATCGCTGCCGTTCAGCTTGATCTGATTGACGCACAGGTTGGAATGCGCGCCATAAGACAGGGACACGCTGGCCGAGGCCCGTGCAATTTCCTCGACCGCGATCACATGCGCCAGATACGACATGCCCGCGCCGCCGAATTCCTCTGACACGGTTACGCCCAACAGGCCCAATTCGCCCATTTCGCGCCACAGCTCATTCGGGAATGCATTGTTGGCGTCAATTTCCGCCGCCATCGGGCGCACCCGATCCTGCGCCCATCGGTGCACCATATCACGCAACGCATTCACATCTTCGCCCAGGTCGAACGCCATCACCGCGTTGAACATCGTGCTTGCCTCCCAGTAAATGAACAACTGTTCAATAAATGCCACATCGGCTGCCCTGCGTCAATCCCCGTCGCCCGGCTGGACCACGCAGCCCCTGCAGCCGTCGCTGTTGACGGACCGTCGGGAGCACCCGACAATGAAAGGATTGCACGTAATCATTTAAGGACCAAAGACATGCGGGACTTTTTCTTTGCCGCCATCGCGAGCCTGTTGATGACCGGCGCGGCCTCTGCCGCCGAATGGCGGTTTCTGGGCCCGAACGGAGAGTCGTCTGATGGATATTCCCTAACTGAATCATCGGCCTGCACCCATCGGCTGAGCGGGCAAATCGAAAAGGGCGATAGCGCGCTGATTCAGGCCGACATTGAGCAGACGACCAAATTCTATGTGACGGGCGGGCTACAACTGGCACTTGTTCCGCGAATCCCACCGGATGCCGGCACACCAATGGCCCGGGATCTGAGCCGTGACGAAACCAAATTGCTGCAAAGCGCCCTGGCCCAGAACGGGTTTTATTCCGGGGCCATTGACGGCGTAGCAGGTTCGGGGACACAGGATGGGTTGCGGCGGTTCATCGGATACCGCGAACGCAATCTGGATCTCATGGCCCCGCTCGAGGCGCTGGTGATCGTGCTTGTCACATCGCGCCAGAAAGTGCCGGATTACATCCTGACGGAATTGGGCATTGATCGCAGCCTCTTTGAAACCTACGCGCAAGATCTGGATTTCTTTGTCTGTCTCGACAGCCCCGGCGGCGTCCTGACCGAAGGTGTGAACCTGGCCGCGCTGTTCAAGGATCAGCATATCCCAACCAAGATCGAAGCCGATGCCGTCTGTGAATCCGCCTGTGCGCTGGCCTTTATGGGTGGCACCCAAGGATATTCCGAAAGTGGCGTTGCCGTCATGCGGGTGTTGCATCCATTGGGGCGGCTTGGGTTCCACAGTCCCGCGCTCGACATTGCTGCCGGGCAATACAGCCAGGACAACGTGGAAAAAGCGTTTCAATTGGCGCTGGAGGCCATCGCCATGATAAACGAGCAACTTACCTCGCAAAGCGAAGGCACCGAACCTTATCTCAAACCTTCGCTCCTGTCGGCGCTCTTGCGCACCCCGGCCAGCACGATGTTGTATGTCGATACCGTGGACCGGGCCGGACAATGGAGCATTGATGTCGGGCCCATACGCGATCTTCCCGCCGTCAGCGACAAGACCCTGACCCGGTCCTGTATTCAATCCGTGCAATGGGCCCAGGACCGAAGCGCCTTTGACACGGTCTACAGCTATGACAACCCGCTATATATCAGCAAGAAGCCGGACGGGCGCACCGCCGTGCTTTATGGCGAGATGCAGGAATTGGAATGCCTCTACCGGATCACACCGCAAAACGGTCTGCCAAAATATGAGGCTGAGCTGCCACGGCATGTCACGGGGCGGTTTTCGGCCTTGTCCTATTTTTCGGCTGACACGCCCCTGCGGCATCTGGCCCGCCGGTGATCGCCCAAACCATTTGGCCGCAGGATCGTGCGGCCAAATGCGGATCGCGTCACCCGGCCTGAAAAACCGCCGCCACCTCTGCCCGGATGATCCGCGCAATCAGGGCACAATCCTCTGTCGAGAAGGTCAGCGGCAGGCGCATATCGACGATACCGCGCAAGACCCGGTCGCTGGTCGGCATCGGCTCTGACGCGGCATACCGCCAAGAGTCGTAGCGCGAGGTGAAGGCCACCGGCTCTGCCCCGCCAAACCATTTCAGCTCGACGCCACGCGCGCCACAGCGGCGCAGCACCTCGGCGATTGCGGCCTCGGACCAATCCAGCAGCAGGAACTGGATCGACGAGCCGACAAATCCCTCGCCCGCGCGCCGCGCCACCCGCGTCAACCCCGGCGTGTCGCGCAGACCGGCCTCGACCACGCGATAGCGTTCGTTCCAGCGATCAACCTGTTCCGGCAGCCGCGCCAATTGCGGGCGCAAAATAGCCGCGCGCAGATGATCCATCCGGCCCGACACATTTGGCGTGTCATATTTGATTTGTTCAAACACCTCTGGCGCGGGCGCGGCAAGGTGGCGGTCATACAGCATATATGACCCCGACAGCATCACCGCCCGGGCCATGACCATATCATCATCAGACACCAAAAACCCGCCTTCGCCGGCATTGATGTGTTTATAGGTTTGGCAGGAATAACAGCCCACAACGCCATGCCGCCCCGACGGCACGCCGCGCCAGGTCGCCCCCATGGTATGGGCGCAATCCTCGATCACGGTTACATCCGCCGCGTCGCATAGCGCCATCAGCCGATCCATGTCGCAGATATGGCCGCGCATATGGCTGAGCAGCAGCACCTTGGCCTGATCCAGCTTGGCAGCCAGATCATCAAGATCAATCACCAGCCCCTCGGTCACGCCGACAAAGACCGGCACCGCGCCGATGGACGCAATCGCCCCCGGCACCGGCGCCAGCGTAAAGGCATTGGTCAACACGCGATCACCCGGCATCACCCCCACCGCGCGCAGCGCACAGGCCAGCGCATATCCGCCGGACGCCACCGCAAGGCAGTATTTCGCACCGGTCAGATCCGCAAATTCCTGCTCCAGACGCGACACCGCGCCCGGTTCATCGCCGACAAGGTTATAGCGATGCAAACGCCCGCTGCGCAGAACCTCAATCGCCGCTTCGATCCCCTCTTCCGGGATCGGCTCTTGCTGGGTGAAATTGCCGGTAAATCGCTCACTCATGGTCTAGCTTCGCACTCCACCAAACGTCAGGCCAGCCATGCCGCCCGGCCGCTTCATTACATATCGTCTTTTATCAAGCCGCAGACAATTTGATGCAAATCATCATAGTCATGCAGTAATGCCTCGGGCTGCAAGGCAGCCATATCTTCGCCCGACGGACCGAAAGTGACCAGCACACAAGGCACGCCCGCCGCCCGCGCGGTTTCGCGGTCGGTGTCACTGTCGCCAATCAACACCGATTGCGCCACCTTGCCCCCGGCACGCTCTACCGCCGCGACATAAGGCGCAGCATCGGGTTTGCGCACCGGCAGGGTATCCGCCCCGACAAGCGACCCAAACAGATCCCGCACCCCAAGCGACACAAGCAATTTATCGGCCATCGCTTCGGGTTTGTTGGTACAGACCCCCACCCGGAATCCATCAGCCAACAGCGCCTTGATCGCGGCAATTGCGCCGGGATAAAGCACCGTCTGATGGTCCAGCGCGCGATCATATTCCGACAGAAGACGCGGATACCATTGCGCCACCGCCGCCGCGTCATCCCCCCGGCCCATCCGCGCCAGCCCCAGCGTCAGCATCGCCCGCCCGCCGCGCAGCGCCGTACCCGCATCGCGCACAGGGTCCAGCACGTCCCCCGCGCCCATGTCCCGAAAACAGGCATTCGCCGCCGCGATCAAATCACCACTGGTATCCGCCAAAGTTCCGTCAAGATCGAAAATCACTGTCCGCATAGGGCACCCTTCCTGACACAAACCGCAATCCAACGTGAGGATCGCCACCTTGCGAGTTTCAATTCAGCGGATAAAACGGGGGCGAGGCAATTACAAAGAGAAAGCGCAATGAGCATCGCACTTGTCATTCTGGCCGCCGGTAAAGGCACCCGGATGCGTTCCGACCTGCCAAAAGTTCTGCACAAGGTTGCCGGCGCGCCCCTTCTGGCCCACGCCATGCAGTCCGGTGCCGCGCTGGAACCCGACCGCACAGTGATCGTGACCGGTCACGGCGCGGATTTGGTGGAAACCGCCGCGCGGGACATCGACGAAACAGCAACCTGTGTCGTGCAATCGGAACAACTGGGCACCGGCCATGCCGTGCTTCAGGCGCGCGACGCGCTGGCCGGGTTTTCCGGCGATGTGATTGTGCTTTATGGCGACACGCCGTTCATTGGCCCCGAAACGCTTGCCGCCATGGCCGAGGCACGGAAAACCCATGACGTGGTTGTGCTGGGATTTCAGGCGGCTGATCCGGGCAAATATGGCCGGTTGGTCATGGATGGCGACGCGCTGCAACAGATCGTCGAATTCAAAGACGCGGGCATGCGCGAACGCGCGATTGATTTCTGCAATTCCGGGGTGATTTCCGCCGACGCCGAGACGATGTTCACCCTGCTTGATCAGGTTGGCAACGACAACGCCTCTGGCGAATATTATCTGACGGATATTGTCGCCCTCGCCCGTGCTGCCGGGCTGAGCGCCACTGCGGTCGCCTGTGACGAGAGCGAGACAATGGGCGTGAATTCCCGCGCCGATCTGGCCGTGGCCGAAGCCGCGTTTCAAACCCGCGCCCGCGCAGAGGCGCTGGAAAATGGCGTGTCCCTTGCGGCGCCTGCCACGGTCTATTTCGCCTTTGACACCTACATCGGCCCGGATACCGAAATCGAACCGAACGTGGTGTTTGGCCCCGGTGTGACGATTGAAAACGGCGCACAGATCCGCGCCTTTTCACATCTTGAGGGGTGCCATGTGTCGCGCGGCGCAATTGTTGGCCCTTACGCCCGCCTGCGCCCCGGTGCCGAACTGGCCGAAGATGTGCGGGTCGGCAACTTTGTCGAGATCAAGAATGCGACGCTGGACGCTGGGGCCAAGGTCAATCACCTGTCATATATCGGCGACGCACATGTCGGCGAAAAAACCAACATCGGCGCGGGCACGATCACCTGCAACTATGACGGGGTTTTCAAGCACCGAACAGAGATCGGTGCACGGGCCTTCATCGGGTCGAACACCATGCTGGTTGCCCCGGTCAAAATCGGCAACGAGGCGATGACCGCAAGCGGCACCGTGGTGACCAAGGACGTGCCCGATGCCGCCATGGCCATCGCCCGCCCGGAACAGGTCAACAAACCGGGCCTGGCACGTAAATTGTTCGAAATGTTAAAATCCAAAAAGGCCAAACAGGCCGGAGGCACCGAGTAATGTGTGGTATTGTCGGGTATCTTGGCGGGCATGAAGCCGCCCCAATCCTGGTTGATGCGCTAAAACGGCTGGAATATCGCGGCTATGACAGCGCCGGGATCGCAACGGTGCATCAGGGTCGGTTGGATCGGCGGCGCGCGGTGGGCAAGCTGGTCAACCTGTCGGATCGGCTGGTGCATGAACCTCTGGCGGGGCGCTCCGGGATCGGGCACACCCGCTGGGCCACCCATGGCGCCCCGACCGAGGCCAACGCACACCCCCATAATGCCGGCAAGGTTGCCGTTGTGCATAACGGCATCATCGAAAACTATCGCGCCCTGCGCGAGGAACTGGCCGCAGCCGGGCTTAGCTTTGCCACCGACACCGACACCGAAACCATCGCATTGCTGACGCGGTTTTACATGGATCAGGGCAAATCCCCGGTCGAGGCCGCCTTTGCCACGCTAGACCGGCTGGAAGGGGCCTTTGCGCTCGCGTTCCTGTTTGACGGCGAGGCCGATCTTCTGGTGGCGGCGCGCAAAGGATCGCCGCTGGCGATTGGCCATGGTGACGGCGAGATGTATGTCGGCTCTGACGCGATTGCGCTTGCGCCGCTGACCGACCGCATCACCTATCTCGACGAAGGTGACAGGGCGATTGTCACCCGCACCAGCCTGGAAATCCGCGACGCCGACGGGCAACTGGTCAACCGTCCGGTCAAGACGGTGAAACTGGATGCCGCCAAAGTCGACAAGGCGGGCTATAAACACTACATGGCCAAGGAAATCGCCGAACAGCCGGCAGTGATCCAAAATGCCCTGGCCGAATATCTGACCGCCGATGGAAGCGCGCTGGTCTGGCCGGACAACCTCCCCGACTTTTCCAAAATCGACCGCATCACCATGGTGGCCTGTGGCACGGCGTTTTACGCCTGTCTGACCGCGAAATACTGGTTCGAACAGATCGCGCGCCTGCCGGTCGAGGTCGATGTGGCCTCGGAATTCCGGTATCGCGAACCGCCGATCCCAAAAGGCACCGCCGCCCTGTTTGTCAGCCAATCGGGCGAAACCGCCGATACGCTTGCCGCGCTGCGATATGTACGTGGCAAAGCCGATCATGTGATGTCGGTGGTCAATGTTCCCGAAAGCTCGATCGCGCGGGAAAGCGATGTGGCCCTGCCCATCCACGCCGGTGTCGAAATCGGCGTCGCCTCGACCAAGGCCTTTACCTGTCAATTGACCGTGCTGCTTTTGATGGCACTCAAGGCCGCCCATGACCGCGGCACGATGGACACCCCGCAGCTTCAGGACCGGCTGTCGCAGCTGCGTGCGTTGCCCGGCCAGATCAATGACGCCCTGACCCAAAGCGACGCGTTGCGCGACATTGCCTATGATCTGTCCAAAGCCAAGGATATCCTGTTCCTTGGCCGGGGCCTTATGTATCCCATGGCGCTTGAAGGCGCGCTGAAGCTAAAGGAAATCAGCTATATACACGCCGAAGCTTATGCATCAGGCGAGCTGAAGCACGGCCCCATTGCCCTTGTTGATCCGATGGTGCCGGTGGTGGTGATGGCGCCCTGTGACGCGCTGTTCGACAAAACCGTGTCCAACATGCAAGAGGTCATCGCCCGTGGCGGCAAGGTGGTTCTGATCACCGATGCCCGGGGTGCGGCGCGCGGCAGCGGCGATGTCTGGCACAACCTGACCCTGCCAACCGTGCCGGATCTGTTGACCCCGATCCTCTATGCCATCCCGGCACAGCTGCTTGCCTATCACACCGCTATTGCCAAAGGCACGGATGTCGACCAGCCTCGTAACCTTGCAAAATCTGTCACGGTGGAATGATCCATGGCCAAACAATTTCCGGCGATTGAGGCGGCACATCAAACCATGATCGAGGCGCAGCATGTCTTTTTCTGCGCCACTGCGGCGACGACGGGCCGGGTCAACCTGTCCCCCAAGGGCATGGACAGCCTGCGGGTTCTGGGGCCGAACCGGATCATTTGGTTGAACCTGACCGGATCGGGCAATGAAACCGCCGGGCATCTGGCCGAAGTGCCGCGCATGACGCTGATGTGGTGTTCCTTTGACAAACGACCGCAGATCCTGCGCACCTATGGCACCGCGCGCAGCGTACATCGCAATGATGCCGATTGGCCGGAATTGATTGCCCATTTCGGCGACCGGATCGACGCCCGCCAGATCTTCGACCTGTCGGTCGAGATGATCCAGACCTCCTGTGGCTATGCGGTGCCCTTCATGGATTTTGCCGGCGAACGGGACACGCTGACGCGGTCCAACACATCCAAGGGCGCGGAGGGCATGCGCGATTACTGGGACACGTATAATCGCGAAACCATTGATGGCCTGCCCACCGGCATTGATGCGAATTTACAATGACGCCTGAGGCCGCGCTGGACGCGATGAAGGCCCATATCGAACCGGGCCGCGCCGAAGGGTCCGCCGCATATCACAAGGTGCCGCGAGCGTATCTGGGCGTGCCAAACCCGGCTTTGAACGAGTTGACCACCGCTTGGCGCAGGACGTTGACGCTGGCCGAACGTGTGGCGCTGGCGGATGCCTTGTGGAAAACCGACATTCACGAAGCCCGCATTGCGGCGGCAAAACTTCTGACCCAGGCGCGCATCCGCCCCGATGATGCGGTTTGGGATCTGATCCTGTCGTGGGTGGCGGATTTTGACGCCTGGGCCATTGCCGATCACGCCTGTATGGCGGCGCAAAGACGCCTGACCGCCGATCCATCCCGACTGGATCGGATCGAAACCTGGACAAGATCCGATCACATGTGGACCCGGCGCGCGGCGTTGGTGGCCACCCTGCCCTGGACAAAACTGCGCCACCCCAAACCGGATGACATTGCCCGACGCGACCGCATCCTTGGCTGGGCCGCGAGCTATGTGGAAGACAAGGATTGGTTCATTCAAAAGGCCGTGGCCTGGTGGCTGCGCGATCTGTCGAAACATGCGCCCGACGCCACAGAGGCCTTTCTTGCCCTGCATGGGGACCGGATGAAGCCATTCGCCCGCCGTGAAGCGGGCAAATACCTCAGTTCCTGAAGACCAAAATCTCTGGCAGCCCGGTCAGCGGCGCTTCGATCAACCGCATGGCCGCCAGCGAAATCCGGCTGCCAGCCATGGCCGGCCCGTCAATCGGTATCAGATCGACCTGCGCAGATTTGCCAGAGCCGGGAAATTCCACCCGGCCCTTGGTCGCGGCAGTCACCAAGGGCGTTTCCAGCCAGAACCCCGGCCGCGCCGGATCACCAAGTGACGCCACCGTGGACCCAAGCGCCGTCTCGCCACCGCTGGCAGGCACTTCCGCGGCCTTTTCACGGTCTTGCGCCGTGGTCGTGTCAAAATCTTCGGCAGAAACCGCATCTTCCGGCGGCCGTGTGGCGGGGGCAATACTGCGCGACGGATCCTGGGTGTCGGCCTCTTCCACAGCGGCCGTATCGCGATCGCGCGGCTGCAACATCCCACCAAACCCGCCTTTGTCACCGCAGGCAGACACCAATAAAAGCGCCACCGCGCCGAGGATCAAACGTTTTGTCATGGCCCCATCCATACGCCTTTGGTCGCCCCCGTCAACGCCACATTCCCCTTGTTCGGCGGGGTGCCGCACCCTACCTTACCGGTCATGACAGTCAAACTCATCGACCCGTTTCAACGCCCGATTTCCTATCTCAGGGTCTCGGTCACCGACCGCTGCGATTTCCGCTGTGTCTATTGCATGGCCGAGAACATGACATTCCTGCCGAAAAAGGAATTGTTGACGCTGGAGGAGCTGGACCGCATGTGCAGCACCTTCATCGGCCTCGGGGTCGAGAAACTGCGCATCACCGGCGGTGAACCGCTGGTGCGCCGCGACATCATGACGTTTTTCCGCGCCATGACCCGCCATCTCGACAGTGGCGCGTTGCAGGAACTGACCCTGACAACCAATGGCAGCCAGCTGGAACGATTTGCCGATCAGCTGTTTGACGCCGGTGTCCGCCGGGTGAACGTGTCGCTGGACACGCTGGACGAAGACAAATTTGCCCGCGTCACCCGCTGGGGCCGCCTGCCCCAGGTGTTGCGCGGCATTGATGCGGCCCAGGCTGCGGGGCTGCGGTTGAAAATCAACGCCGTGGCCCTAAAAGGGTTCAACGAGGATGAGCTGTTCACCCTGACGGAATGGTGTGCCAGCCGCGACATTGACCTGACGTTTATCGAGGTCATGCCAATGGGGGATCTCGGCAATGAAGACCGCATCGGCCAATATTGGTCGCTTGACGATCTGCGCGGCCAACTGGCCCAGAACTACACCCTGATCGACCTGCCCGAGCGCACCGGCGGCCCGGCACGTTACGTGCAGCTTCAGGAAAGCGGCCAGAAAATCGGCTTTATCACGCCCCTGACCCATAATTTCTGTGAAAGCTGCAATCGCGTGCGGCTGACCTGCACCGGGGAATTGTTCATGTGTCTTGGCCAGGAGGACAACGCCGATCTGCGCGCCGCCCTGCGCAACCATCCCGACAGCAATGTGCCGCTAGAGGCCGCGATCCGCGATGCAATCTCGCTCAAGCCCAAGGGCCATGATTTCGACTATTCCCGCCAACGCGCCGATGGTCAGGTCAGCCGCCACATGAGCCACACAGGCGGCTGATCCGTCGCGGCGCCGCTGACCGGAAACCCGGGGCCCCGCCCGGACCCTGCCCAGACCCCGGTCTTCTTCTCTTTTTAAAATACGCAAATCCGACCCCCGAACCAGGACCAGAGCCAGTGTTCTGCGTTTTCTTTGGGCTCCGGCGCGGGGGCATCTTTGGTCAGGCCCGGTTTTATTAGATCAGGCCCAGTCCGGCCCCAAATCCGCACGCGCGCGATCAATCCAATGGTCCCGCAACCAGCCACAGGGTTTGGAATAGCGAATGAACTGGCCGGTATAGCCATCCACCGCATCCGGCATCTTGGGGCGGCCATGAAAACACACCACCCGCGCCTTATCCGGCAGCCGCGGTGACATCAGGTAATTGCGCGGAAACGGGTTGCAATCATACTTATAGCTCACCACCCATTCGCCGGGGATATAGTCAAACACCCCGTTGTCCATCGCCTTGTGCGAGGTATAGCGCTGCTCTGACCCGCGGGCCTTTTCCACCTCGTCATATGGGTTGGCCGCCAGATCGCGGTACAGAAATCCATGCTCGCCCGGATCAAACCGAAACACCGATCCATGGCCGGTGGGGCGACCTTTGCGCTTTTCTGTCCAGTCATGGCGCATGGCAATCTTGCCCGGTGACATCTGCCAGATCGGCGTCAGATCGCCGGTGATCACCACGTCCAGATCAAACCCAAGCACCGGCCCTTCCAGATCAGGCACCAGATCGGGGCGAAACAGCGACACCTTGCGCATTGCACCCTGCCGGTTGGCCACCGCCAGCGCAGCATTCATCGGCTCCGAAAAGGGTTCAACCGGCAGGTCGAGCACTTCGATATCCGGGTGCAAGCCGTCGGTTTCCTCGGTCATGCAGAAAAACCGCACCGGGGCGTCGATATTGCGCCGCACCCCAGAGTACAGCCGATTGACATATTCCGGCCCGAACAAGGTGCCCCATTTGATGCACATGATATTGGCGACCACGGGCGACTCCTTTTTCTGTTGCCTGCGACTTAGCGCGTATTGCCGCTGCATACCAGTCGGGCGCGACATTTCTGCACAGCAGCATTTATTGTGCAGGTGCAGAAATCCTGCTACGTTCGTTAGCGCTAACTTATACTGTGACGAAGGGGGAAATCACCATGACCACAGCCCAGAATACAAACCAAACCGTCGACACCGCCGCCATTGCCGAAGCTGCGTTTTACATCTGGCTGAACGATGGCCAGCCGCATGGATGCGAACAGGATCATTGGCTTCGCGCAGAGGCCGCTTTGCGCGCGCCCAAAGCCGCGCCGAAAAAGCGCCGCGCACCGGCGAAATCTGCGGCTGCAAAAACCGCCCCCAAATCTGCTGCCCCTAAAGCTGCCGCCAAAACCGAAGCACCGGCCAAAGCCGCGACAAAGACCGCTGTGAAGACCCCGGCAAAAGCAGCGGCAAAAACCACAGCCAAAGCCCCAGCGAAAACTCCAGCCAAAACTTCGGCCAAGGCCACAACCAAAGCGCCCGCAAAAACACAGGCAAAAACACCGGCAAAAGCAGCCCCGAAAGCCGCCGCCAAGCCAACCGCCGCAAAAGGCTGACATCTTCCGGGTGAACGGCGCGATTTGCCGTTCACCACCCCCTTGATCCGGCGCGCGCGTCGGACTAATCTAGCACGAACCCAATTCAGCGCAGGAGGGCATCATGGAAATTGTGTGCACCCTGCGGGTGGCGGTCTGATCCGCTGTCCGGGCCGAAATCATGCTTGAACCCCAAGCATTCGATCTTCCTGATACGGGACAAAACCATTGACAGTTAAAACCTTGCCTGACCTCGGATGGTCAGATCATTTCGCGCGGCAAATTGAAGAGGCCGACGCACATCTCCCCCCTGCCCGCGTGGCGGAAATCCACCGTGACCGGCTTGTTGCCCTGACCCCCGACGGTATGTTCGATCTTCACCCGCGCGAGGCCAGCGGCGCCTATGCGGTGGGCGATTGGATCTTGTCCGACGGCGTTTCGGCCCTGCGCCGTCTGGACCCGGTCACCGACCTGACCCGGCGCGCCGCAGGTCCCGGCGTCGCAGCCCAACGCATTGCGGCGAATATCGACACCATTGCGATTGTCACCAGCTGCAATGACGATTTCAACGTCGCGCGACTGGAACGTTATTTGGCGCTGGTGTCTTCGGCCGGTTGTTTGCCATTGGTTGTGTTGACCAAATCCGACATGGCGGACACCCCCCATGACTATCTGCGTCAGGCCGAACGTTTGTCGCCGCTGGTCACCGCGCTGACGGTCAACGCCAAAGACCCGGAAGAGGCCAATCGCCTCGCGCCGTGGTGCTCGAAGAACCAAACGCTTGCGCTGATTGGATCTTCCGGTGTGGGCAAAACCACCCTGCGCAATGCTTTGACCGGGGAAAACGCCGAAACCCGTGATATTCGCGACGATGATGCGCGCGGCCGCCACACCACGACCTTTCGCGCCCTGCGGCCAACCCTTGCGGGGGGCTGGTTGATCGACACCCCCGGCATGCGGGAACTGCAATTGAAAGATGCGGCGGATGGCATCGGCGCGGTCTTTGATGACCTTGAGCAATTGGCAACCCAATGCCGGTTCAACAACTGCGGCCATGACAGCGAACCGGGCTGTGCCATCACGGCGGCAATCAAATCGGGTCAGGTCGACCGCGAGCGGATTGCCCGTTGGCAAAAACTGTTGCGCGAAGACCGGCACAATTCCGAAACGCTGGCGCAATCGCGCGCCCGGGGCAAGGCCTTTGCCAAGTCGATCAAGGGCGCACAGGCCAAAGGCCGGCACAAGCGCGACATCGAACGCGAGTAAGGGTTCGCTTGATGTGCCCGCCCCCGTCAACCGCGCCTGATCTTTGATCTGGGGTCGCGTTGCATGGGCCAAATGCTTCGATCAAAAACGGGGTGCGCGTGACCTGCGCACCCCAGCTCACGCGCCCGCTAGGCCGCAGGCATCCGGTTTTCGACAATCTCGGCCCACCAGGAACAGCCGGCGGGGATCGCCTCGTCGTTGAAATTGTATTTCGGGTGATGCAGATCGGCGCTGTCGCCATTGCCAACAAGGATATAGGCGCCGGGCCGTTCCTCTAGCATATAGGCAAAATCTTCGCCGCCCATGGTAATCTGGGCCAGATCACATGCGCCGGCGACCTTTGTGGCGACCTCCGCCGCAAAGGCGGTCTGTTCCTCTTGGTTGACCATGCACGGGTAGCCATGATGATAGGTCACATCCGCCGACCCGCCAAAACTGGCCGCGATCCCGTCACAGATTGCCTTTACCCGCGTTTCGGCCTGGGCACGCAATTCGGCGCTCATGGTGCGCACCGTGCCCTTCAGCTCGACTTTCGCCGGGATGACGTTGAACGCATTGGAAGAGGTCTCAAACGAGGTGACAGAAACCACGATCTGATCTGCCGGATTGGCGTTGCGGCTGGCAATCGTCTGTAGCGCCGTCACCGCATGAGCAGCCATCACCACGGTATCGACGCCCAAATGTGGCATGGCGGCATGGCCCCCCAAACCTTCAAAGGTGATCTCGAATTGATCGGTGGCGGCGAAAAACGCACCGGGGCGAATGGCAAAAGACCCCAATGGCAAACCGGGCCAATTGTGCATGCCATAGACCTCCTGGATGCCCCAACGATCCATCAGACCATCTTCGCACATCTCACGGCCACCGCCGCCGCCCTCTTCTGCCGGTTGAAAGATCACCACAACCGTGCCGTCGAAATTCCGGGTTTCACTCAGGTATTTTGCCGCCCCCAACAACATCGCCGTATGACCATCATGGCCGCAGGCGTGCATGGCGCCATCGGTTTTCGAGGCATATTCCACCCCGGTCTGTTCAAGGATCGGCAGCGCATCCATATCGGCGCGCAGGCCAATCACCTTGCCGCTGTCCGAAGATTTTCCCTTGATCACCCCGACAACGCCGGTGCGCCCCAGCCCGGTCACCACCTCGTCACAGCCAAAGTCCCGCAGCCGGTCCGCCACGATCCCCGCCGTGCGATGGGTATCAAACAGGATTTCGGGGTTCTCATGCAGATCCCGCCGCCAAGCGGTGATTTCCCCCTGCAATTCGGCAAATCGGTTCTTCACGGGCATGGCGAAACTCCTTGAACGTCTGATGATCTGTAGACTGGTCTGGCGCAGCGGACATATGTGCCCCTGACGCGACCGATCCCCGGCCTTTGCATCAACAGGTGGCCCCACAGCACCGCAACGTCAATACCCGCCGGGGCCGCCGGGCCGCAAATCCGCCACCTGCCCCTTGATCGCTCTGCAAATAGCCTGCATGTGAGTTCAAACAGAACCAACGAGGCGGCCATGTTCGAATATTTCAGCTTTGAAGACACCAGTGCAAAACAGGCCAGTGTCATAATGGCCCTGATCCTTGGCATGCTGTTCGGCGTGCTGGCCGAGCGGACAAAATTCTGTTTTCGGCGCGCGTTGGTCGGCGATGATCGCAAACAGGCGGCGGGCATTTGGGCCATGGCATTGGCCACAGCGGTGCTTGGCACCCAGGGCGCAGTGGCCGCAGGCTGGATCGACTTTGACGGCCACCGTTTCATGACGCCGGATCTGGCCTGGCTCGCAATTGGCCTGGGCGGGGCGCTGTTTGGCGCTGGCATGGTGCTGACACGTGGATGCGTGTCGCGGCTGGCGGTGCTGGGCGGTACGGGAAATCTGCGCGCCTTGACCGTCATTCTTGTGTTCTCGGTTGTCGCCCATGCCACGCTCAAGGGCGTCTTGGCCGCCCCCCGCACCGCGCTGGCCAGCGTGAGCATGCCATTGGGCGAGCATATCTCGCTGGCGGCCCTGCCCGGCGGCGCATTGCTGTGGACCGCGGTGATTGCCTTGCTGGCGCTGTTCCTGGCTGTGCGCTCTGGCAACACGATCCGGCATTTGGTCATGGCCGCCCTGCTGGGCCTGCTTGTGCCTGCGGCCTGGGTTGGAACCGGCTTTGTGTTGTTCGACGACTTCGACCCGATCACAATGGAAAGCCTGTCCTTCACCGCGCCGGCCACCGAAACCCTGTTCTGGGCCATCGCCAGCACCGCGATCACCCCGGGGTTTGGCGTTGGCCTGTTTGGCGGCGTCCTGGCCGGGGCGCTGCTGGCCTCGCTCATTTGCAAGACCTTCCGCTGGCAGAGCTTTACCAGCCCGCGCGAAACCGGGCGCTACATGTTCGGCGCGGCGCTGATGGGCGTTGGCGGCGTCCTGGCGGGCGGCTGCACCGTTGGCGCAGGGCTGGGCGGCATTCCCACCCTTTCGGTCGCGGCGTTGCTGGCGCTTTGCTTCATGGCGATCGGCGGGCTGACCACACATGCCCTGACTAAGGTTTCGCGCTAAGCCGCTTCTTCATTCGGTGCAGGAACCAGGCCACGACCCCGACAACCGGCAGCGTCAATCCCGCCAGCACCCATTCCTTGCTTATCCCCACGGCCTTGCCAAAGGGATAGGCGAGATACCCCGCCAGCGACACCGCGTAATAGCTGATCGCCACAACCGACAGCCCCTCAACCGTCTCTTGCAGACGCAGTTGCAATTCCGCCCGTCGGTTCATCGCCTCCAGCTGCGACTGGTTTTGGGCAGAGCGCTCGACCTCGATCCGGGTGCGCAAAAGCTCACTGGCCCGCATCGCCCGCTCCGCCATGGTGGCCAGTCGCCGCTCGGTTGATTTCACCGTGCGCATCGCCGGATCATACCGGCGGACCATGAATTCATGCCAGCTTTGCCGACCGTTGAAATGGCTTTCGCGCAGCATCTCGATCCGTTGCAGCACAATCGCCTCATAGGCACCGGTCGCACCGAACCGAAACGACGATTTGGCCGATTGCGCCTCAAGCTCCGCCGATATCGCCAACAGGGCCTGAAGCGTTTCCTCGGCCTGTTGTTTTTCATCCGTCATCCGGGTCATCAAATCGGTCAGCTGATCATCCAGCGCCCCCAGGACCGGCCCCAGCTCGCCGGACTTGGAAAACCCGAGCATCGAAAGCGATTTGTACAACTCGATTTCGCAGATCCGTTGCAGGATACGCCCCACCCGGCTTTCGCCGGTGCCATCGGCCGGAAACACCGCGAACCGCACATGTCCCGCCGGATCAATACGGAAATCACCGGCCACAATCGCCGCCTCTTCCAGAACATGGCTGACCGCCAGGCTTTCCGGCACAAACCAACTGACCAGATCCTCGGCCAGACGGGCCTGATCGGGCTGCGCGCCAATCCGGATCATCGCCGATGTCACCCGCTGCCCCGGCGCACGCGCCAGCCAATCTTGCGGAAACACGTCAAAATCCGCCGGGTCAAACGGTCGCTCGCCCGCGCCATCCATGAACACCGAATAGGTCACCACCTCGGTATGGCTTTCCCATTTCAGATTGTGCTTGCCGATCTGCGCCGAATAATGCGTCGCCCCCGGCTGGGGATGCGGCGCGCCATAGCGGTTCAACAAATCAATCAGATGGGCCAGATCTTCGGATTTATCCCGCGATGCCGCGTGATCTTCTTTGCGCACAACCAGATAAACCGCCCGCCCCGGGGTGCCCACCGTCGGAAAGGGCCGTGCATGCAGCTCGTTTGACAGCTGATAGCGCAAAGGATGGTCAGAGAACTGGGTCATGAATGCGGCCTTGTATTTTGCCGCAACTTATCCTGATCCAACACAGGATAAACCAAAAAATTCAATTTCTTTCAATACGTTACAGGAATACAATTGCATACCATTCACCGACATCGCGCGCCCCGTCCGCTAACCCCGCAAGAAGAAACAAAAACACCGGGTTTGCCGCCTCGGCGAATTTCGCGCGCCAGGTCGCTTTCGTGTCAGGAATGCAACAAAGCCAACCACCGCCTGCAACCGGGTGCCCTGCTTCTTCTGTTCAAAAATATCCCGGGGGAAATTGTGGCCTGCCACAATTGGGGGCAGCGCCCCCGTTTGACCTGCGCAAGAAGAAGCCTCCCCGAATTGCTCCGGGAAGGCCATTGTGACTGTCAACAGCGGCGTATGTGCCGCCGTCAATCTCACTCGATCATTGGCAGCAGTTTGTTGAGGCTGTCTTTGGCGTCGCCATAGAACATGCGGGTGTTCTCTTTGAAGAACAGCGGGTTCTCGATGCCGGAGTATCCTGTGCCCTGGCCGCGTTTCGACACAAAGACCTGTTTCGCCTTCCAGCATTCCAGAACCGGCATGCCGGCGATGGGGCTGTTGGGGTCGTCCTGGGCGGCGGGGTTCACGATGTCGTTCGACCCGATCACGATGGCGACGTCCGTTTCGGGGAAGTCCTCGTTGATCTCGTCCATCTCCATCACGATGTCATAGGGCACCTTGGCCTCGGCCAGCAGCACGTTCATGTGCCCCGGCAGACGCCCGGCGACCGGGTGAATGGCGAAACGCACGTTCTTGCCCTTGGCGCGCAGCTTGGTCACCAGCTCGCTGACCGCGTTCTGCGCCTGGGCCACCGCCATGCCGTAGCCTGGGATGATGATCACGCTGTCGGCCTCGTTCAGTGCGGTTGCCACGCCATCAGCGTCAATCGCAATCTGCTCGCCTTCCACGGCCATCTGCTCGCCCGCCGGGCCGCCAAAGCCACCCAGGATGACCGACACGAAGTGACGGTTCATCGCCTTGCACATGATGTAGGACAGGATCGCACCGGACGAACCGACCAGCGCACCAACCACGATCAGAAGATCGTTGCCGAGGCTGAAGCCGATCGCCGCCGCCGCCCAGCCGGAATAGCTGTTCAGCATCGACACAACCACCGGCATGTCGGCGCCGCCGATGCCCATGATCAGGTGATAGCCGATGAACAGCGCCGCCAGCGTCATCACGAACAGCGGCAGGAAGCCACCGGTGTTGAAGTACCAGATCAGACAGATCAGCGACAAACCCGCCGCCGCCGCGTTCAGGATATGACCGCCCGGCAGTTTGGTCGCCACCGAGCTGACCTTGCCCGCCAGCTTGCCATAGGCAATCACCGACCCGGTAAAGGTCACCGCACCGATGAACACCCCAAGGAACAATTCAACCCGCAGGATGTTGATTTCAACGGCAGATTTATGCGCCAGCAGCGCAGCAAACCCTTCAAGACCATGACGCGCCTCTTCGCCCATGCCCAGCACATTGGCCAGTTCGAAATGCGCGTTGAAGCCAACAAAAACCGCTGCCAGACCAACGAGGCTGTGCATCGCCGCGACCAGCTGGGGCATCTCGGTCATCTGTACGCGCTTGGCGACATAAAACCCGATGATCCCGCCCGCGGAAATCAGGATCAGCGACAACAGCCACAGACCCGAACCGGGGCCAATCAGCGTGGCGGCAACCGCCAGCCCCATGCCGACAATCCCGTACCAGACCGCGCGCTTGGCGCTTTCCTGATTGGACAGACCACCCAAAGACAGGATGAAGAGAACAGCCGCAACAACATAGGCGGCAGTGGTGAAACCGAATTCCATAGCTTCAACCCCTCCTTAAGATTTCTGGAACATGGCAAGCATGCGCCGTGTGACGAGGAAGCCGCCAAAGATGTTGATCCCGGCCATGAACACCGAAAGCGCCCCAAGCAGGATCACCAGGAAGGAGCTTGATCCGATCTGCATCAAGGCCCCCAGAATGATGATCGACGAGATCGCATTGGTCACGGCCATCAGCGGCGTGTGCAGCGAATGCGCCACGCCCCAGATCACCTGGAAGCCGACAAAGACCGACAAGACAAAAACGATGAAGTGCTGCATGAAGCTGGCCGGCGCCACAAGGCCAACCGCCAGAAGCAACACAGCGCCCACCGCCAACAATGTGACCTGTTGTTTGGTTTGCGCTTTGAATTCAGCCACTTCTGCGGCGCGTTTTTCTTCTGGGGTCAGTTCTTTGGGCTTTTCCTTGGTCTGTGCGGCAATCGCTTTGACCTTGGGCGGTGGCGGCGGGAACGTGATTTCGCCCGCGTGGGTCACGGTCGCGCCGCGGATCACATCGTCTTCCATGTTGTGGTTGACCTGACCGTCCTTTTCCGGCGTCAGATCGGTCATCATGTGACGGATGTTGGTGGCATAAAGCGTCGAGGCCTGCGCCGCCATGCGCGAGGGGAAATCGGTATAGCCGATGATGGTGACGCCGTTGTCGGTGACGATCTTTTCATCTGCCACGGTCAACTTGCAGTTGCCGCCTTTTTCCGCCGCGAGGTCGACGATCACGCTGCCCGGTTTCATGGCCTTGACCATGTCCTCGGTCCAAAGCTCGGGCGCTTCGCGGTTGGGGATCAGCGCCGTGGTGATCACGATGTCGATCTCGGGGGCCAATTCACGGAACTTGGCCAGCTGCGCTTCGCGGAATTCGGGGCTGGACACAGAGGCATAGCCGCCGGTGGCGGCGCCGTCCTGCTGCTCTTCCTCGAAATCGAGGTAGACAAACTCTGCCCCCATCGATTCGACCTGTTCGGCCACTTCGGGACGCACGTCAAAGGCATAGGTGATCGCACCAAGCGAGGTCGATGTGCCGATCGCGGCCAAACCGGCCACGCCCGCGCCCACCACCAGAACCTTGGCCGGGGGCACCTTGCCCGCCGCCGTGATCTGGCCGGTGAAGAAACGGCCAAAGTTGTTGCCCGCCTCGATCACCGCACGGTAGCCCGCGATATTGGCCATCGACGACAGCGCATCCATCTTCTGCGCACGCGAAATCCGGGGCACCATTTCCATGGCAATCACGCTGGCACCCTTGGCTTTCGCCTGGGCCATCCCCTCTTCGTTCCCCGCAGGGTTGAAGAAGGAAATCAAGGTCTTGTCCGCCGTCAGATAACCCAATTCCGTGGTATCCGGCTGGCGCACCTTGGCGATGATATCCGACTGTTCCCAAAGCGCAGCCGCGTCAGAAACAACCGACACCCCCGCAGCTTCATAGGTCGCATCCGAAAAACCGGCCTTCGCACCGGCCCCGGATTTAACCACACAGTCATACCCAAGCTTCTGCAATTGCTTCGCAGACTCCGGCGTCATGGCGACACGCGCCTCACCCTCAAATAATTCCCTCGGCGTCCCGATTTTCACGTTTGCGTTTCCTTCGTCGGTTACGTCATTGCAATGCGCACTAACGTTTGCGCAAGATTATTTCAACGCATCTCTACAGCTGCGTTCGAAAAATTGGCGGAGATTCCCCAGGTCACTTGGTAAATGCAGCGCTGCGGCATGTCCATTGCGGCACGGCAATAACATCACAGGGCGTTTTCGGACTAATTCTCGTCTCGGTTATTTCATGTTTCCCATGCGGGAAACAACAGCGGTTTGGCATATGCCGCGTCGGACCGTTCAAGGGAACGCCGGTTTGCGCACCAGAGGCAAGGCCCTTTCATAATCGCTTTGCCCCCCCGCCAGCGACAGACAGGCGTCGCGCAGCATCGCAATACCGTGCTCTGGTCGGGCGGGAATATCCGCCGCTGCAATCGGCGCGCCGACATGAATGCGGAACCGTTGATCGGCCTTGTTAAGTGTCTCATGAAACAGCGTAATATCGCGCAGTGTCGGATGAATGGCGTCAAACAGATAGAACAGCGCCGAATTGCGTGCCTCCATTCGGATCGGGATCACCGGCAAGTCGAACTTGCGCGCAATCGTCACCGAAGACGACATCCAGGGCCGTTCATACAGGCGAAAACTCCGCCGTTTGGCCAGGCGACCGGACGGAAAGATCACCCCAAGACGCCCGGCTTCGACCGCTTTGCGGGTATAGGCCATCGTCGCGCGGGTCTTTG
The DNA here is from genome assembly GCF_022867865.1 of Phaeobacter sp. J2-8. Classification (GTDB taxonomy): domain Bacteria; phylum Pseudomonadota; class Alphaproteobacteria; order Rhodobacterales; family Rhodobacteraceae; genus Marinovum. Next base: position 654,643 of record NZ_JALIEC010000002.1, read on the forward strand.
CGTGACTGCGTTTTTCCAGCCGCCATTCGACCGGGGCAATCATATCCTCCATCTGGGGCAACACCCGCAAAATGTCCTGATTGGCAAAAAAGTAGGTATCCGAGCGCCGAGTTGCCAAAATCCTGTGCAACACGATTCCATCGGCAATTCCCGTCGGGTGATTTGCCACGATAAGCGCCGCGCCACTGGCGGGCAGATTGTCCAGCCCGGTGACCTCGACCTTTTTCGCCAAAAGCCGACCAACATGATCCATGATCTGCTCTGACGGCAGATCGGCCATTTTGGTGGCCAGGGCCACGGTCGCGTCATAGCTGAGCAGCCGGTCCAAAAGAGGACGGGCCAGTCGGGCCGCGATACGGTCCTCAAACAGCCAATTTGCGCGTTCTTGAATCAGCGGGTCAATGCGGTCTCTCATTCCCGCTAGTCGCCACATGATCAGCAACAGGATTATGACACTGGCACCAAAAACTTGGCGCCAGTGTGGGGGATGGACGGGGGATTGGCGGAAACCCGGCGCAACCTTGCCCGCAGTCCCCAAAAAGCGGCCAAGATCCGCCGACAGTTTGCCAGGGATGGGTACGCCGAAGTGGGCCGATCAAGGCCGCCCCGTTTGCGGCGGCCCTGTCGAAGTGATGCGCCCGAGCCGGGTGTTACGCCGGCGCAAGCATGCGGGTCACCATTTCGGTTGTATCGCGGCTCAACCCTTTGGTCGCGGCGATCCGTTCCAATGCCGCGCGCGCATGGGTCTGGTGCGCATCATCATACCGCCGCCATGTCTGGAACAGCGCACACATCCGCGCCGTGGTCTGCGGATTGCGGGCATCCAGTTCAATCAGCTTGTCCGCCATCAGCGCATACCCCCGGCCCGATCCATGGTGGAACCCGGCATGGTTCATGCCCAAGGCCCCCATCACCGCCCGGAAGCGGTTGGGATTGGTCAGGGTGAAATCGGCATGTTCGCTCAGCGCGCGGGCGACATCCGCAGCCTTGTCCGGGGCGGCATGGGCGACCTGAAGACCAAACCATTTGTCCATCACCAGGCGGTCATTGCGCCATTGATCGTAAAACGCCTGCAACTCTGCCTCGCCCTTGCCCGCAATCAACAGGCTGGACAGCGCCGAAAGCTGCAATGTCATATTGTCGGCGCGACCATATTGTTCGCCCGCCTGGGCCCCGCCATCAATCCGGCTGAGCAGTCCCAGAACGGCGCTCGCCAGATCACGTTTGCCGACCTGGGCAAAATCGGGACTATACGGCGCATCCACCTGATTTTCCGCATAGATCACGGGCAGCAGATCCTGCAAATGCTCGGCCAGCCGCAGTTTCAGCGCCTCATGCGCCTGGTAAATCGCCTCTGGGTCCGGCGTGATGCCCTGATCATGGACCGCCTGCGCAATCTCGGACTGGCCGGGCAAGGTCATGATCTGCGCACGCAACGACGGGTCAAGATCCCGGTCGCGCAGCACCGCCTTGATCCCGTCAAGGAAGTCGGAATCCGGCTGTTTGTCCCCCGTCACCATATCCAGAAGCGTCGCGCGGCTCAGATTTCGCCCCGCCTCCCATCGGTTGAACGGGTCGGTGTCATGCGCCAGAAGAAAGGCGTTTTCGGCGTTGGGCAGCACGCGATCAAGGATCACCGGCGCGGAAAAATCCCGCAGGATCGAGGGCACCGGTTTGGCCGCCAGACCGTCAAAAGAGAAGACCTGCTCCGCTTCGGTCATTTCCAGAACCTGCGTTTTGCGCACCTCGTCGCCGTTTGCTCCCAAAAGACCGACGGCAATCGGAATGACCTGCGGCAGCTTGGTCGCCTGCCCCGGTGTCGGGCGGGTGTCCTGGCGGAAGGTCAGCGTATAGGTGCCTGTGCCGCGCTGGTCCAGATCCGGGGCCAGATCCGGGCCCAGATCCGGGGTCTCACCGGGCGTTCCGGCTTCGGTCCAGGCTTCGGTCACGGTCAACCGCGGTGTGCCCGATTGCGAATACCATCGCTTGAACTGCGACAGATCCCGTCCGGTGGTGTCTTCAAAGACCTTCAACCAGTCCTCGATGGTACAGGCCTCGCCGTCATGCCGGTCGAAATAGAGGTCCACTGCCTTGTAATAGGCCGCATCCCCCACCAGACGCTTCAACATGCCGATCACCTCGGCCCCTTTTTCATAGACCGTGGCGGTATAGAAGTTGTTGATCTCCTGAAAGCTTTCCGGGCGCACCGGGTGCGACAGCGGACCGTTGTCCTCGGGGAACTGGCGGGCGCGCAGATCCTTTGCGTCGTCGATCCGCTTGACCGGCGCAGAGCGCATGTCAGACGTGAACTGTGCATCGCGGAACACCGTCAGCCCCTCTTTCAGGCAAAGCTGAAACCAATCGCGACAGGTGATGCGGTTGCCGGTCCAGTTGTGGAAATACTCATGCGCGATGATCGCTTCGATGCGCTCGAAGTTCATGTCGGTCGCGGTTTCCGGGCTGGCCAGAACGGCGGAGGAGTTGAAGACGTTCAGCCCCTTGTTCTCCATCGCGCCCATGTTGAAATCATCGACCGCCACAATGTTGAAAATGTCGAGATCATATTCGCGACCATAGACATCCTCGTCCCATTTCATCGACTTTTTCAGCGCCTCCATGCCGAAGGCGCATTTGTTGATGTCATCAGCGCGCACCCAGATGTTCAGCTCGACCTCGCGGCCATTCATGGTGGTGAAATGATCCGGGTGGTTGACCAAATCGCCCGCAACCAGCGCAAAAAGATAGGCCAGCTTGGGCCAGGGATCATGCCATTCGGCAAAACCCGCGCCGGACGCGCCCTTGTTGCCATTGGACAGCATCACCGGCACATCGCCTTCGACCCGGACGGTAAAGACCGACATCACGTCGGGCCGGTCGGGGTAGAAGGTGATCTTGCGAAAGCCCTCGGCCTCGCATTGGGTGCAATACATGCCGCCCGACATATACAAACCTTCAAGCGCAGTGTTGTTGCCGGGGTCAATCTCGACCTCGGCCTCCCAGGTGAACGGCCCATCCGGCACGGGACAGGTCAGCCCCTTGTCCGTCACTTCCGGCGAAACGGCCGTGCCATTGATCCCGGCGGAAATCAGCTTCAGCTCCTCGCCATGCAGGAAAAATGTCCGGTCTGTCGCATCCGGGTTGGGCACAAACCGGATCTTCGACAGCACGCGGGTGGCATGCGGCGCCAGACGAAACGTCAGATCGACGCTTTCGACCGTGAAACCGAAAGGGGTGTAATCTTTGAGGTAGATGGTTGTGGGGGATGCGTCGTTCATCGGATGCCTGTTGCCTGGGGGGGTTCCTCAGCAACCTAGGGCGTCGTCACGCCCGCCACAACCAGCGGCGCTCAATCGGTTTCGACAATTGCCGCCAATTTGCCAAGCGTTTGATCCCCCACGGCTTCGGGCGCGCGTTGGGCCCGCCCGCCCCCAATCAAGCGGCGCGGATCCCTCTATTTCAATCCCTGGGCATAGGTGACCAATTGATCCACCACCGTGCCCCAGCCGTCATAGAAGCCCATGCTTTCATGCACACGCGCCTTTTCCGGATTGCGGTGCCGGGCAGTGGCGGTATAGATCGTGCCGCCATCCGAGGACGCCTCAAGATCAAGGATCGCGGTCATGAACGGGTCCGGCGCAGGTTTCCAGCCTTCGGAATAGCCATCGGTAAACACCAATCGCCGTTCGGGGACAATTTCCAGAAACACGCCCGTGTTGGCCATTTCATTGCCCTCGACCTCAAATCTGGTGTTGAACCGCCCGCCAACCCGCAAATCAATCTCGCATCCCGTGACCTTGTGCGGACGTGGCACAAAGAAGTGTTTGATATGTTCGGGCGTGGTCCAACATTCCCAGATCAGCGCCACAGGCACCGGCAAGGTCCGGGTGAAGGTCAGGTCGGTATCGGGGTCAAGGATCATTCTCGCGTTCCTCCATAAGGGTCAAAACATAATCGTCAAAACGATCCAGCCGCCCGGCCCAGACCGCGCGCTGCGCCTCCAGCCAATGAAGCGCCGGGGTGATCGCCGCGCCCTGCATTTCGCAGATCCGGCTGCGGCCCTCCTTATGGGTCGCAATCAATCCGGCGCTTTCCAGCCGGGTGATATGCGCCATGAAGGACGGCAGCGCCATGTCGTGATGGCCATGCAATTCACCCACGCTGGCCGGCCCCCGTGCAAGCCGGGTCAGGATATCGCGCCGGGTCGGTTCGCCCAGCGCGGTGAAAAGCGCATCGAGGGATGGATCATGCTTAGCCATATCCCTAAGTATTAGCCTCCTTTCCGCGCACGTCAAGAAAACTTAGCGACTCCCCTAACCTTCTGGACCCTACTCATTCCCGGGTAACATCAGCCGAATACAACTGCATTCTTCGTAAAAACCGAAAGGTGCATCTCTCTGCCGCCAGTGCCACGCCGCTTGCCCGCCTGCCCGCAATTGGCTTAGGAAAGTGGTATACCATCGCGCACGGTCACGGCACCGTATCAAAGGGGACAACCATGACGACAAGAGTGGACCGGGCCGGATTGGCCGTGGACAAGATTCTGGCAGATTTCATCGAGGCACAGGCCCTGCCCGGCACCGGGATTGATGCGGACAGCTTCTGGACCGGCCTGTCGGAGCTGGCGCATGATCTGGGCCCGAAAAACCGTGCCCTGCTGGACAAACGCGCCGATCTTCAGGACCAGATCGACGCCTGGCACAAAGGCCGGGCCAACCAGCCGCATAATGCCAAAGCGTACAAGGCGTTTCTGGAACAGATCGGCTATCTCCTGCCCGAGGGCGAGGCATTTGAAATCGACACCACCAATGTCGATCCCGAGATCGCGCTGGTCCCCGGCCCGCAGCTGGTGGTGCCAATCACCAATGCCCGCTTTGCGCTGAATGCTGCAAATGCGCGCTGGGGCTCGCTTTATGATGCTTTTTACGGCACCGACGCCATGGGCACGCTGCCACCCAAAGGTGGCTACGACAAAGGTCACGGCGCACGGGTTGTCGCCCGCGCGCGGGTGTTTCTGGATCAGGCGTTCCCGATCACGGGCGCCAGCCATGCGGATGCGCGGCGTTATCATGTGCAGGATGGCGCGTTGTTGGTCGATGACCTGCCCCTGGCGGATCCGTCGAAATTCGCCGGCTATCGCGGCCACCCGCAAGCGCCGGATGCCGTTTTGCTGTGCAATCACGGTCTGCATGTCGAATTGGTATTTGACCGCACCCACGTGATCGGGGCCCGCGATCAGGCCGGTCTGGCCGATCTGGTGATCGAAAGCGCAATGTCGGCGATCATGGACTGCGAAGACAGCGTTGCCTGTGTGGATGGCGAAGACAAGGTCACGGCCTATGCCAATTGGCTGGGCCTGATGCGCGGCGATCTGGAGGCGCGGTTTCAGAAAGGCGGCAAGACACATACCCGCAAGCTGAACGAAGACCGGACCTATACCGCGCCGGACGGATCGGATCTGACGATCAAGGGCCGCGCCCTGCTTTGGGTGCGCAACGTCGGCCATCTGATGACCAACCCCGCCATTCTGACCCGCGACGGCAATGAGATCTATGAAGGTCTGATGGATGCCATGATCACCGTGCTGATTGCCAAACATGATCTGGCGCGCGACAGCGGCAATTCGGTGCATGGCTCGGTCTATATCGTAAAGCCCAAGATGCACGGCCCCGAAGAAGTGGCCTTTGCCAATGAAATCTTTGGCCGGGTCGAACAGGCGCTGGATCTGCCGACCAATACCGTCAAGATCGGCATCATGGACGAAGAACGTCGCACCACCGTCAACCTCAAGGAATGCATTCGCGCGGCGAAATCGCGGGTCGCCTTTATCAACACTGGCTTTCTGGATCGCACCGGCGATGAAATCCACACCTCGATGGAGGCCGGGCCGTTTTCGCGCAAGGATTTCATCAAGCGCAAGGGCTGGATCGGCGGGTACGAAAACCAGAACGTCGATGTCGGGTTGGAATGCGGGCTGCAAGGCAAGGCGCAGATCGGCAAAGGCATGTGGGCGATGCCCGATGCCATGGCGGCGATGCTGGAGGCCAAGATCGAACACCCGAAATCCGGGGCAAACTGCGCCTGGGTGCCCTCGCCCACGGCGGCAACATTGCATGCGCTGCATTACCATGCGGTCGATGTGATGGCGGTTCAGAACAAGCTGAAGGCAGGCGGCCGTCGCGGCTTTGTCGAAACCATTCTGGACATTCCTCTGGCCAGCTACCGAATGTGGGGCGAGGATCAGATCGCACGCGAAGTGGAAAACAACGCCCAAGGCATTCTGGGCTATGTGGTGCGCTGGATTGATCAGGGCGTCGGCTGTTCCAAGGTGCCGGACATCAATGATGTCGCATTGATGGAAGACCGCGCCACCTGTCGCATCTCTGCCCAGCATATCGCCAACTGGCTGCACCATGGCATCGTCAGCGAGGCCCAGGTGCGCGCCGCGATGGAGAAGATGGCCGCCGTGGTCGATGGCCAGAACGCAGGCGATCCGGCCTATACCGCGATGGCGCCGGGGTTCGACGGCATCGCCTATCGGGCGGCCTGTGATCTGGTGTTCCTGGGGCGCGAACAACCCTCGGGCTATACCGAACCGGTGCTGCACGCCCGCAGGCTTGAACTAAAGGCCGCGCAACAGGGATAAGTCCCGAACCTGTCGTCGTTTGACCGGAACGTCGTCGTTTGACCGGAATAGAGAGATGCGCATTTTTTGCGCATCTCTTTTTTGCTTTTGGCCAAAGCACAGAAATGCACAGCCGCTCTGCGATCGGGGCCGTTGTCAATGCCGCCAGACGCGCCTTATATTGACGTGACACCCGCAAAGAGGACGCAAATGGCCCGCCCCATCGTCGGCATTATCAGCAACCAGCACCTGATCAACGATCAATATCCCGCCCATGCCGGTGGGACGATGAATTCCGAGGCGATTGCGCGGGTGTCCGATTGCATCCCGCTGCTGATCCCCGCAGATCCAACGCTGGTTTCGGTAGCCGAATTGATGGAAACCTGTGACGGTTTTCTGCTGACCGGCGGGCGGCCCAATGTCCATCCGGCAGAATATGGCGAGGACGCGACCGAGGCGCATGGCGCTTTTGACCGGGCGCGCGATGCAATCACCCTGCCCCTGGTACGGGCCTGCGTCGAGCGTGGGCAGCCCTTCCTTGGGATTTGTCGTGGCTATCAGGAAGTGGCGGTTGCCATGGGCAGCACTCTGCACCCTGAAATTCGCGATATTCCGGGCCGGATGAACCACCGCATGCCGCCCGATGGCACCATGGAAGAAAAATTTGCCCTGCGCCATGTGGTGCGCTTTACCCAGGATGGCCGGTTTCACCGTCTGATGGGCGCGCAGGAGGTGATGACAAATACATTGCATGGTCAGGGTGTGATGCAGGCTGGAAAACGGTTTGTGATTGATGGCCGCGCGCCGGATGACACGCCCGAGGCCGCCTATATCGCTGATGCGCCGGGCTTTACGCTGTCGGTGCAATGGCATCCCGAATGGGATGCGGCGAATGATCCGGTCTCGCGCCCGCTGTTTACCGCCTTTGGCGATGCGGTGCGCGCCTGGGCCACGGGACAGCGCAGCCCGCAACTCGCCAGCGTTTGAAATTCAACGCCCGAAATTCAGTATCTGAAACCCGCTAGATTTGGCTCTGCCTAGGGCTGGGTCTGCGGCGGCCATGGCACCGGGCGCAGCCGGGGCCGGGTCACACCGATGGGCACGCAGTAGCTTTGCTGACGCAGCCATTGGGACATATCCCGCCGTTTCGCAGCCGAGCGCATCGGCCCCCAATCCGCCGCCACACCGCGCCAGCGGCTGTCGCGGATGGAAATCGCCTGATCACGGGTCACCGTGCGGGCCATGATCCGCAACGCACAGGAGAGATTGGCCGCACCATCGGTCAGCGCCACACCACTGCGCGCGCGACAGCCGAAATGTTGCGCCGTACCGGGCAGAATCTGCAACAGCCCATACCACCGCCCGCCACCGCCCACCGCATCGGGGCGATAGGTGCTTTCGTGTTTCGCCAAAGCCGAGGCAAACCCGGCCCAGAATGCGGCACGTCGTTCGGGGGAATTGTCGCGATAGGCCGGGCACCATTCGGCAATATCGCGGGGCACCACATCGACCAGCGGGCTGGCATGGCCCCGGAGCGCGCTCAGCATGCTGGCCGTCCAAGCCGCCGATTCGGGGCGGGACCGCCAGCGCGTGGCCGGCAAAACCATTTTTCGGATCTTCGGGCGCGGGCTGGTCTTTGGGGCGCGCGCACTTGCCCCAACAGTCACATTTGCTGCCATATTCGGGGTGGAAACCGGCCCTGCGGGTGGCCGTGTCACCGCGTCAGACTGGCTCAGCGCAATATGTGGCAGCGGAAAAAGCACAAGAAACATGCAGAGACCAAGGCGAAATCGCCGAAATTTGCCCGAACCGGGCCGTTTCGACAAACCTTTGCCGCAAATCCCATGGGAACACACTGTTTCTGCCATTCTCTTTCGCCAAACCGCCACGGCAATGCCCCAAATACCCGCCAAGTTGACCCAACCACTAAGTCCAACCAGAGAAACTTATCCAGATGTTCGCATTGCTGAAACCCATTTCCAAACACGTCGGCGCTGTTTTGCAGCGTTCGGCCTGGCGCGACGCCCTGTGCAACATCCGCGAAATCCACCGCCCGGACGTCAGGCTCTGCTCGGTCTGGTCTGGGCAGTTCCTCTGGCTTTGGGCAGAAAAAGACCGGCGCAGGCACCCCCGACGCGCAGCGGGCATTGGCCGTTTCGCCGGATCTTCTGGCGCAACTGGGTCGCCCCTTGCAGACCCAAAGCGCCGAGCGCGACATCTGTCAGTCGCTGTTCAACCGCGGACGCAATCTGGCGCGTCAGGAAGATTGGGCCGGGCTGGCAAATCTGATCGCCGCCAATGACCGCGCCCGCGCCACCACCCCATCCGGGGCCCCGATCAGTGAAATTCTGGCGGTTGGCGCACGGTCTGACCTGAGCCGGGCCTTGCTCAGCGTGTCCGAAGCCGGGGCATTGTCCCCCAATCACCCCATGCTGGCCGGGCTGGAGGCCCTTGACCACAGCCTGGGCGAACACCGTGACACCGCAACCTGCGCGGCGCTTCTGGCCCTGGCCCATATGGATGCCGGTTGGGCCTGGTACAAGCAGGGCTGGCAACGCGGCCTGCCCGAACAACATGTCGCCGCCTTTCAACATTCCTTCTCGCGCGCGGCGCAAAATCTGGCGCCCTTCTCGCCCGCAATGGAAGATTCGCCTTTTCTGGCCTCTGCCCGCTGCGGCCTTTTGGCCGGAATTGCCGATGCAGATCGCCGGGTCAGCGAGGATTTTCGCGCCCTGATCGCGCTTGCACCGCAAATGCCCGGACATATGCGGGCCTATGGTCTGCACCTTTTGCCGCGCTGGTTCGGCAGCTATGCCAAGCTGGAGGTCGAGGCCCGCCAAATCGCCGCCCAGACCCAGCCGAAATGGGGCGCGGGCGGCTATGCCTGGGTCTATATGGACGCCTTGTTGCAGGATCCGGCGACCTTTGCCTTTCTTGACATCGACTTCTTTCTCGAAGGTCTGACCGACATTCATCAGGCCACAGGATGCCAGCATATGACCAACCTGCTGGCCGCCTATCTGTCGCATATGCTGCTGCAAAGCGGCACCGCCGGACCGGACAGCAGCCAGCGCCGCGCCCTGACCCGCCATCGCGACCGGTTGATCCGTGACGAAATGACCGAAACCCATTCCTGGGTCTGGTCCATATTGGACACCGGGTATGGCACCCCCGGCGCGGACCATCTGACGCAGACCACAGCCGATGCCGGGCTGGGTCAGGCCTGGGCCGCAATCAGCACCGCCCTGTCGCGCGACCTGCGCCGCCTGCATTCCGGTGCGCAACCCGCGCAATAGGTCCGCAACTTTCCCCACTGCCCGGCGCATAATGGGCCTGTCTTGCCCCTTGCCCCGCTTTTGTCCCTGCCCTAGAACCCAGATGTTCTTACCAGACGTTCCAACCGCAGGAGACAGGGATGCTTGACCTGACATATGACGCACCGAAGCCCAAGGTTATTGCCGGGGCCAAGCATGACTGGGAACTGGTGATCGGCATGGAGGTCCATGCCCAGATCTCGTCCAACGCCAAGCTGTTCTCTGGCGCATCAACGCAATTCGGGGCCGAACCAAACGCCAATGTGGCCTTTGTTGACGCGGCGATGCCCGGCATGTTGCCGGTGATCAACGAATATTGCGTTGAACAGGCGGTGCGCACCGGTTTGGGCCTGAAGGCGGAAATCAACCTGAAGTCGGCCTTTGACCGCAAGAATTACTTCTACCCGGATCTGCCGCAGGGCTATCAGATCTCGCAGCTGTATGAACCGCTGGTGGGTGAAGGCGAGGTTCTGGTGGAATTGGGCGACGGCATCGCGCGGCTGGTGCGGATCGAACGCATCCACATGGAACAGGACGCCGGCAAATCCATCCACGACATGGACCCCAACATGTCCTTTGTCGATCTCAACCGCACCGGTGTGGCGCTGATGGAAATCGTCAGCCGCCCCGACATTCGTGGCCCCGAAGAGGCCGCGGCCTATGTCGTCAAGCTGCGCCAGATCCTGCAATATCTGGGCACCTGTGACGGCAACATGCAAAACGGCAGCATGCGCGCCGATGTCAACGTGTCTGTCTGTCTGCCCGGCCAATACGAGAAATATCAGGCGACGCAGGATTTCAGCCACCTCGGCACCCGCTGCGAGATCAAGAACATGAACTCGATGCGGTTCATTCAGGCCGCGATCGACTTTGAGGCCAAGCGCCAGATTGCCCTGCTGGAAAGTGGCGGCACCGTGGATCAGGAAACCCGGCTTTATGATGCGGACAAGGGTGAAACCCGGTCGATGCGGTCCAAGGAAGAGGCGCATGATTACCGCTACTTCCCCGATCCCGATCTGCTGCCGCTGGAAATCGAACAGGGCTGGGTTGATGACATTGCGGCCACCCTGCCGGAACTGCCGGACGCCAAAAAGGCACGGTTCATCAAGGACTTTGGCCTGTCCGACTATGACGCCAGCGTGTTGACCGCCGAAACCGTATCCGCGAACTATTTTGAAAAAGTGGCGGATGGCCGCGATGGCAAGATGGCCGCGAACTGGGTGATCAATGAATTGTTTGGTCGCCTGAAAAAGGATGACCGCGATCTGGCGGATTGCCCGGTCACGCCGGACCAATTGGGCGGTATCATCACCCTGATCCAAAAGGGTGACATCAGCGGCAAGATCGCCAAGGATCTGTTCGAAATCGTCTATACCGAAGGCGGTGACCCGGCCGAGATCGTCGAAGCCCGTGGCATGAAGCAGGTGACCGACACCGGAGCAATCGAGGCCGCCGTGGATGAGGTGATCGCCGCCAACCCCGCTCAGGTGGAAAAGGCACGTGCCAATCCGAAGCTGGCAGGCTGGTTTGTGGGTCAGGTGATGAAAGCCACCGGCGGCAAGGCCAACCCCAAGGCCGTGAACGAAATCGTGGCCGCCAAACTGGCACAGTAACAGGCGTTTCATCAAAACGCCCATTCCTTGGACTTTGCGCATTGGTGCAAGGTCCGGGGACCAAATTCCGTGATCGGAATTTGCAAAAATCCCTGAAGATTTTTGTCCAGCGCTGTGGCGATGTTGCGCTTTAACGGCATTTATGATTTTGGACCCGACATGACGACATATGAGTACAAGGTGGTGCCGGCCCCTGACCGGGGGCGCAAGGCACGGGGTGTAAAAGGTGCAGATGGGCGGTTTGCCCATGCGCTGGAAGATGCATTGAACGAACTTGCGGCCGAAGGTTGGGAATATCAGCGCGCCGAGACCCTGCCCAGCGAGGAACGTCAGGGCCTCTCGGGCAAGGCCACGGTTTTCCGCAATGTTCTGGTGTTTCGCCGCGCGCGGGACGCCGATCTGGCGGATTTTGAACCCCGGCTTCTGGACCCACCCCAGGATACGCCACGGCAGGAGCTGCCAAAAGACATCCCCGTTCTGGATGCCGCGCGCATTCTGGCCGAAGAGAAAACGCCAGAGACCGCAGCGCAGCCGGACACGCCAGAGCCGAGCAGCCCGCCCGCCCCTGATGCCGTGGCCCCCGGCGACGCGACGCGCCCCGAAGGTCCGGCCAAAGACTGATCCGGTTTTGGCACTGTCTTTGGACCCGGCTTTGGACCTGTCTTTGGTGTTGCGCCCCTAAGGGTCAGGACGCTCAAGGATCAGGATCTAGGGCACATCGAGGTCCAGCGTCAGCGCATGGATCGCGCCGACAAGCTCTGCCCCCAAGGCAGAATGCACCGCGCGATGCCGGGCGATACGCGACTGCCCCTCAAAGGCGGCACTGCGCAGGCGGACACGAAAATGGCTCTGGCCACCCTCTTGGTATCCGGCGTGCCCACGATGCGCCTCGCTTTCGTCTTCAACACTCAATTCGACCGGCGCAAAGACCGTATCAAGGCGTTGGCGGATTTCTTCTGAACGTTTCATGAAATTTTTCCGGGCCCCTTCCCTCTGGTCCTCAATGGTCTAAACTGCCACGTCCGAGTCGAAAAGGTGCGCGCTATGAGTAAATCAGACCCATTCGGATTCGATATGTCCGTATCATCCGCCAAGAAGAAAAATCCACGTGGTCGGCGTGGTATGTCCGGGGCATCCGAGACCTCGCAGCGGGTCTGCGATCTTGATGGCTGCGAAGAGCGCGGGCTCTATCGTGCGCCCAAGGCGCCCGATGTGCTGGATGATTATTTCTGGTTCTGCAAGGAACACATTCGCGAATATAACGCGCGGTGGAGCTTCTTTGAGGGCAAGACAGAAGCCGAGATGAATGCGCAGGAAACATCCGACAAGGTGTGGGAGCGCAAGACCAAGGATTTCCGCGACCCCGAGGCCAAGGCCTGGGCGCGGCTGGGCATTGAAGACCCGCATCAGGTTCTGGGTGAAAATGCCACCCGCAATCCCGGACGCAACCCCAGCACCCCAAGCCGACGTTTGCCGCCCACCGAACGGCGTGCGATCGAAATTCTTGAGGCCCGTGAAAGCTGGACCAAGGTTCAGATCCGCAAATCCTACAAGGCGCTGATCAAGGTGCTGCACCCCGACATGAACGGCGGGGACCGATCGCAGGAAGAACAGCTGAACGAAGTGATGTGGGCCTGGGAACAGGTCAAGGACAGCCGGAACTTCGCTGACAAGTAATCTGCGCCGATCCAGGTGAATGGGGGCTCTGCCCCCGTCGCCAAGGCGACCCCCCCGGGATATTTTTGAACAGAAGAAGCCTTGGGGTGATCCGCCCCCGGGGCTAGGCTGCGCGGAATTTCAGGGAGACGCCATTCAGGCAATGGCGCATGCCGGTTGGTTTCGGGCCATCGTCAAAGATATGCCCCAGATGCGATCCGCAGCGGCGGCAATGGCATTCCGTGCGGGTGGCAAACAGCGACCGGTCTTCTTTTGTGCCAATTGCATCGGGCAGAGATTGCCAGAAGCTGGGCCAGCCGGTGCCGCTGTCGAATTTGTGGGCTGAGGCATAGATTTCCAGGTCGCAGCCACGGCACAGGTAGGTGCCTTTGGTTTTCCGGTCATGCAACGGCGAGGAAAAGGCGCGTTCGGTGTCTTCCTGTCGCATCACGGCATATTGCGCATCGCTGAGCATTGCGCGCCATTCCGCATCGGTGCGGGTGATTTCGAAGCTGCCTGTCGCGGCTTGCAAGGCAAGGGGCGATCCGCCGACAGCCAATGTGGCGGTCGCGGCGGAGGCGGTCAGAAATCGGCGTCTTGAGAATGTCATGTCGGGCTCCTCTGACAGATTGTGGCGATGTTTGGCTTGGGTGGGCCAGTATTCATGTCCCGCCCCGGCACAGATGCGCCGAGGCGGGCATTGAATCGCGTTATCCGGGTGTGTGTGCGCGGCGCGATCCAATGTTTCGGCAACCAGCGTGGTTTACATCGCAGGCAGCAGAACCGTGTCGATCACATGGATTACGCCATTGGATTGTTTGACGTCGGCGATTGTCACCTTGGCCATACGGCCGCGTTCGTCTTCGAGCGTGATTTCATCACCGGAATAGGTCGCCTGCAACGTGCAGCCGCCCACCGTTGGCACCGGATGTTTGCCGTTGTCGTCGTCGATCATACCTTTGATCGCCATCGACATCGCATCCGCCGACACCACATGGCAGGTCAGGATCTTGGTCAGCTGATCCTTGTTTTCCGGCTTCAGCAGGGTTTCCACGGTCCCGCCTGCCAATTTGTCGAATGCGGCATTGGTCGGGGCAAAGACCGTGAACGGGCCTTCGCCCATCAATGTGTCGACCAGACCGGCCGCCTTGACTGCGGCGACAAGCGTGGTGTGATCCGCAGAGTTCACCGCGTTTTCGACGATGTTCTTGTCCGCGAACATGGCCGCGCCGCCCACCATTGGATTGCCGGTTTCCGCATGGCTTTCGGCGAAAGCAAAGGTGGTGGTCACAGCAAGGGCCACGGCGGTCAGAGTGGTTTTGGCGAAAGTCATGGTAACTCCTGTCAGTCTTGCGAGGCCGTTGTGGCCACGCTCAGGAGTAGAGACGCAGGCGGTGGCGCAAAAGTTTCGCGCCACCGATCACAAAGACATCACGTCGCCGTGATGACCCCGGTGGCCAGCACCGCGCCAGTGGGCAGGCCAGTGGGTGAGCCGCCGGCGGGCTCGTCCGAAATCGCCAGAACAGCGCCATCCAGCGCGCCCCGCAGCGGATCAGGCACCGCAAGGGCCACAACAACGCCGGGGCTGAGCAGACCCAGCGACACCGGTGCATTGTCGCCCTGGATCAACCAAAGCTCGCGCGCGCGGCCATCCTCCGGGAAGGCTCCGATCAATTCCGCCGTCAATGCGCCGCTGTCTGCATCAAGCTCGATCCGGGCCACATTTTCAGCGGCCTCTGTGGTCAGCGCAGCCGTATAGGGCGCGCTGTCCGGTTCCAGCCAGCCAAATTGCACCACGGCCAGCGCCAGGCCAGCGGCCAAAGCGCCGCCCAAAACCGCCTGCCCCAGTCCAAGCCCCGCCCCAAGACGTCGCCACAGCGGTTTGCGCGCACCGAACAATCGGGTTTCAACCGAGGTCCAGATCCCGTCCGGCGCAGGCACCGGGTCGAGATCGGCGGCCAGCTCGGCAAAATGCTCTGTCCAGGTGTCGCAGAGATCGCGCAATGCCGGTTCCCGCACCATCCGCCGGGCCACGTCGCGCGCGGCATCCTCGGACAACAGGCCAAGCACGTATTCCGCTGCAAGAACGGAATCGTTATCGGGTATGTCGGTTGCGTCACTCATTAACTCAGACAAGCCTTCAAAGATTGCAGACTGCGGCGCAGCCAGGTTCGCATGGTATTCAGCGGCACCGCAAACTGCGCTGCCAATTCAGCATAGCTGGCCCCTTCAAGATAGGCCAACCGGACCGCCGCGGATTTTTCGGCGGCCAGTTCGTCAAGGCAGGCTTCGATCCGGGCGCGCTCGCCCTTTTGGGCAAGCTGCTCGGCCGGGCCGGGGTCGGGCGATTCCAGACGGTCGATCAGGCTTTCGTCGCCATCGGCCCGCCCTTCTCCGGCGCGATTGCGCCGCAACACGTCAATGGCATGGTTGCGCGCCACGGTGATCAGCCAGGTCATCGGCCGCACGCGACCGGGTTGATAGGCCTCGGCGCGCTGCCAGATCTTGACATAGACCTCCTGCAACGCGTCCTCTGCCTGTGCCCTGTCCCGTAAGATACGCAGGCAGAGTCCAAAAAGTTTCGCGGATGTTGCAGAATAAAGTGCGGAAAATGCTTTGCGGTCGGCCATGGAGACCCGCGCCAACAAATCATCAAGGTCCTGCGTCGTCACGGTGATGCCCCCGGTGTCTGATTGAGCCTGACGATAGAGCGCGATGCGGTGGTGGCAAGGCCCGTTTCGAAACCAACCCGGCAATTCTGGTCCCCGCTCTTGCCACTGCTGCGAATATGGTGCACGAACCGTGACGCAAAACACGAGTTGAGACCGAAAAGGACGCGGCCATGGCGGACGGCACGATGGACCCAAATATGAGACCCTCTGAAGAGATCTCGGTGCGCGATGTGTTCGGCATCGACACTGACATGATGGTCAAGGGCTTTGCCGAGCGCAGCGATCGCGTGCCGGATGTGGACCAGACCTACAAGTTTGATCCCGATACCACATTGGCGATCCTGGCCGGGTTTTCCCACAATCGCCGGGTGATGATCCAAGGCTATCACGGGACGGGCAAATCGACCCACATCGAACAGGTCGCCGCACGGCTGAACTGGCCTGCGGTGCGCGTCAACCTCGACAGTCACATTTCCCGGATCGACCTGATCGGCAAGGATGCGATCAAGTTGAAGGACGGCGTGCAGGTCACCGAGTTTCAGGAAGGTATCCTGCCCTGGGCGCTGCGCAACCCGACCGCGATTGTGTTCGACGAATATGATGCCGGCCGCGCCGATGTGATGTTCGTGATCCAGCGCGTGCTGGAGGTTGACGGCAAGCTGACGCTGCTCGACCAGAACCAGGTGATCAACCCGCACCCCTATTTCCGTATCTTTGCCACGTCCAACACCGTGGGTCTCGGCGATACCACCGGGCTGTATCACGGGACGCAACAGATCAACCAAGGCCAGATGGACCGCTGGTCGCTGGTGGCGACGCTGAACTATCTGTCGATTGATGCGGAATGCGCGATCATTCTGGCGAAATGCCCGCATTACAACACCGAAAAAGGCCGCAAGACCGTCAAACAGATGGTCACTGTAGCGGACCTTTCGCGTACCGCCTTCATGAACGGGGATCTGTCGACGGTGATGTCGCCACGGACCGTGATTGCCTGGGCGCAAAACGCCGAGATCTTCCGCAATGTCGGCTATGCCTTCCGGGTGTCGTTCCTCAACAAATGTGACGAGCTGGAACGCCAGACCGTGGCGGAATTCTATCAGCGCTGCTTTGACGAGGAACTGCCAGAGAGCGCCGCGAGCCTCGCATTGGGCTGACCGCTCTTTGGGCCCTTGCGGGCCCGCATCGCGAAGACAGCCCGCAAGGGACTGAATGAGCAGCGCCCAATGGGCGCTGTTTCTGCATGTGCAGCCGTGCTGAAACCACAACAACGGCAAAAGTTTTCATAACGCCCAATTCTTGACGCATTAATCTTGTGATATGCTTCAATTATGAGCGGTGTGAAAACTTTAATGAGTTTCGTTGCGCTGGTGGTGACCTCAACCTCTCTGCCAGCGCAGCCGACAACGGCGCCAGGTCCGGCCCATCTGTTTGCGACCTGTACTGGGCGGTTGTCGGCCTGGATGGAACATCAATGGATGTTTGATGGGCCAGGATCAGAGCACACAGCACGCCAACGGGAGCAGATGATGGGGCTGCTTGGCGCGGTCACCCCGCCCGGCAAAGGGCGCGAAATCCTGCATCTCAGGATAGATGCCAAAATGGCCCTCGCCAGTCTGCTGACCCGCGCCACATTTTCCGACGATACCCGCGAAGCCCGACGGGCCAGTAAAATGGTTCAGATCAGGCTTTCGGAATGCACCGGCTTGTTGCTGAGTTGATGTGCTGAAATTCCGGGCACCGCCGCCCTATGCGGCCTTCCCCAACCACTTCGTATATACTTTGTATTGACCTGAACTATACCCGTGTCGTAAATTCGTTACATGGTACGGAAGCTTCGCCCTCTTGCGGCGGCGGCTCTTCTGAATGCGTTGACCCTGTCCGCCGCCTTTGCATCTCCGCCCCCTGCGGGCGACAGAGCAGAGGCGTTTGCGGTCTGCGCCGGCAGGCTCTGGGCGCTGTCGGTGCAACAGGCGGCGGTGGGCGATCCCGCGCATGAAACCACCCGGCGCATGCGGTCCGATTTCGATATGCTGTTGGATGCGGTGATTGGTGACGCGGAAAACAACCGACAGGCACAGCGATGGCGCACCGATGGTTGGGTGCAAATGGCCCATCTTCTGGCGCGGCACCAATATGGCGACACCGCGCGGCGGCGTGACATGGCAGCGGCGCGCATGGCGTCCCGCATCAACACCTGCCGTCGCATGATCCTTGGCGGGTAGCTGAGCGCAGAAATTGCAGTCAGGAAAACGCATCCGCTCTCTGGCCATTGCCCGCCTGCATCACTAGGGTGACGCCGTTGAAAACCACTTCCGCAGGCATTCCATGGCGCAGACCGACAACCCCGCAGATCCGTTCAAGAAAGCCCTGGCCGAAGCCACCAAGGTGATGGCGGACGATCCTGAATTGACCGTCAGCTATTCGGTGGACCCGTCCGGGGTGTCCGGCGATGCCATGCGCCTGCCCCAAGTCAGCCGCCGGATGAGCCGCGACGAGGTTCTGTTGGCGCGTGGCACAGCGGATGCGCTGGCCTTGAAACACAAGTATCACGACGCCAAGACCCACGCGCGTTATGCCCCGCCCGGTGACATCGCCCGCGATCTGTACGAGTTCGATGGAAACCGCCCGCTGCGAGGCCGTCGGCGCACGCGACATGCCCGGCACCGCCGGCAACATCGACGCCAAGATCAACGCAGATGCGCTGAAACGCGGCTATGACCAGATCAGCAAAGCCTCGGATGCGCCATTGCCAGTGGCGGCGGGCTATCTGATCCGGCATCTGGCAACGGGTCGTGATCTGCCACCGGCGGCGGCCAATGTCATGGATCTGTGGCGCGGCTTCATCGAAGATCAGGCCGGTGGCCAGATGGAGGATCTTCAGGAATTGCTGGCCGATCAGAGCCAGTTTGCCAAATTTGCCCGGCGGATCATTCAGGATCTCGGCTATGGCGATCAGCTGGGCGAAGACCCGGATGATCTCGACGACGAGTCGGAAGATCAGGCCGAAGACAGTCAGGACGAGGATCAAGATCCGGATTCGACCGGTCAGGACGACGAACAGGACGATCAGGCCGAGGCCAACCCGGAACAAGGCCAGGAAGAACAACAAGACCCAAGCGAAGCCCAGGTCACCATGGATGACATGGCCGATCAGGAAAGCGGCGAGGAAACCGAACTGCCCGAAGGCGAGGCCCCGCTGGAGCCGCCAGCGCCCGCGCCGGTGTCGGATGCCGACCCGGATTACACGGTCTTTGCCACCGAATACGACGAAGAAATCGCCGCCGAAGATCTGGCCGATCCCGCAGAACTGGAACGGTTGCGCGACTATCTGGACCAACAATTGGAACCTTTGAAGGGCGCGGTGTCGCGTCTGGCCAACAAGTTGCAGCGCCGTCTGCAGGCGCAGCAAAACCGATCCTGGGAATTTGACCTGGAAGAAGGCATTCTGGATGCCGGACGTCTGGCGCGGGTGGTGGCCAATCCGACCACGCCCCTGTCGTTCAAGGTCGAAAAAGACACCGAATTCCGCGATACCGTGGTGACATTGCTGTTGGATAATTCCGGCTCGATGCGGGGGCGGCCGATTTCCATTGCCGCGATCTGTGCCGATGTTCTGGCCCGGACGCTGGAACGGTGCTCGGTCAAGGTCGAGATCCTCGGCTTTACCACACGCGCCTGGAAAGGCGGGCTTTCACGGGAAAAATGGCTGGGCGAAGGCCGGATACAGCAGCCCGGACGGCTTAACGATCTGCGCCACATCATCTATAAACGTGCCGATGCGCCCTGGCGTCGGGCGCGGCCCAATCTGGGGCTGATGATGAAAGAAGGCCTGTTGAAGGAAAACATCGACGGCGAGGCGCTGGAATGGGCGCACCGCCGCATGGTGGGCCTGCCGAAGCGCGCAAGATCCTGATGGTGATTTCCGATGGCGCGCCGGTCGATGACAGCACTCTGTCGGTCAATCCGGCGAATTTTCTGGAAAAACACCTGCGTGACGTGATTGCCATGGTGGAACGGCGGCGGGCGGTGGAACTGCTGGCGATTGGGATCGGCCATGATGTGACGCGCTATTACGACCGCGCAGTGACCATCACCGATGTGGAACAATTGGCGGGGGCCATGACCGAGCAATTGGCGGCCTTGTTTGACACAGACCCACGTGCACGCGCGCGGGTGATGGGGATGCGCAAGACCGGATAGGCCGAAAGCTGGGTGTTGCGGGCGATCAGAAGGGGGCCAGCCCCCTCGGCCTGCGGCCTCACCCCCGGGATATTTTTGAACAGAAGAAGGACGGGCCTGCGATATGTTTCAGACCTTCGACGTCACTGCACGACCCGAGCAAGGGCCGCCACGACTGGCACAATTGCGCGCGGAGATGGCGCGGCACGGCCTGGCCGGTTTCATTGTGCCGAAAGCAGATGTGCACCAGGGCGAATATGTTGCGCCACGCGATGACCGGCTGGCCTGGTTGACCGGTTTTACCGGATCGGCGGGGTTTGCCGTGGTGTTGGACGATCAGGCCGGGGTGTTTGTCGATGGGCGCTACCGGGTGCAGGTCAAATCCCAGGTGGCAGAGGATTTTACGCCGGTGGATTGGCCCGAGGTGCAATTGGCGGATTGGGTCAGGCCGCGGCTGTCGGAGAGCGATCTGGGGTTTGATCCCTGGTTGCACAGCCTACGGCAATACCGTGATCTGGAACGTGGGCTGAACGGTTCGGGGATTGTGCTGACCCGCTGTGGCAATCTGATTGACACCATCTGGGAAGATCAGCCTGCGCCACCGATGGAGCCGGTTCATCTGCATCCCGACGCCTTGGCCGGACGTACGTCGGCCGAAAAACGTGCCGAGCTGGCCGCCGGGTTGAAAACGCTGGGGGCCGCGGTCGCGGTCATCACCTTGCCGGATTCGCTCTGCTGGTTGCTCAATATCCGCGGCACCGACATTCCGCGCAATCCGGTCGCCCATGGCTTTGCCTTGGTGCATGTCGATGGCACGGTTGATCTGTTCATGGCAGCGGCCAAGCTGGGGGATGTCGATCTGGGGCCGGATGTGCGCCAGCATGCGCCGGATGATTTTTCGGCGGCTTTGGCCAAACTGGATGGGCCGGTTCTGGTGGATCCTGAAACTGTGCCGTTGGCGGTGGTTGATGCGATCACGGCCGAGGTGGTCGAGGGCCGCGATCCATGTGTTTTGCCGAAAGCCTGCAAAACCGAGGCCGAGTTGGACGGCATGCGCGCCGCGCATCTGCGGGACGGCGTCGCCATGTGCGAGTTCCTCGCCTGGCTGGACGATGAAGCGCCGGGGGATCTGACGGAAATTGATGTGGTGACCGCGCTGGAGGGATTTCGGCGCGAGAGCAATCAGCTGCGAGATATTTCCTTTGAGACGATCAGCGGCTCTGGCCCGAATGGCGCGATTGTGCATTACCGGGTGAACGAGGAAACCAACCGCAAGCTGGCCGATGGGGAATTGTTGCTGGTGGACAGTGGTGGGCAATATGCCGATGGCACCACCGACATCACCCGCACCATGGCCGTTGGCACCCCCCCGCCCGAGGCCGTGGCGGCCTTTACCCGTGTGTTGCGGGGCATGATCGCCATGTCCTGTGCGCGCTGGCCCAAGGGGCTGGCGGGGCGGGATCTCGACGTGCTGGCGCGGATGCCGCTTTGGCAGGCCGGACAGGATTACGGCCATGGCACCGGGCATGGGGTTGGGGCCTATCTGTCGGTGCATGAAGGTCCGGCGCGGCTGGCCCGCACCGGCACAGAGCCGCTGTTGGCGGGCATGGTCCTGTCGAATGAACCGGGGTTTTACCGCGAAGGCGCTTTTGGCATCCGGATCGAGAACCTTTTGACGGTGCGCGCGGCCCCGGCCCTGCCTGGGGGCACGGTTGACGGGATGCTGGAATGGGAAACCCTGACCTTTGTCCCGATTGACCGGCGCCTGATAGCGCCCGACATGTTAACCGCAGATGAGCGGCGCTGGTTGAATGAATATCATGCGACATGTCGTCAATTGCTGCGCGACAGACTGGGCAATCGGGCCGCACTGTGGTTGGATGCCGCAACTGCAGAAATCTGACATCAAACGGTTACATGCCACGGGGCATGTACAAGGACGTGTCGTGGGGAGATAGAAAATGACAATCAGGATCGTAAAAGCCGAGGGCAATTGGGTTGTCCGTGCAGGTGGCGCCGTATTGGGTGAAAGCAGCAATGCATTGGAACTGATCGAAGATGGCCACAAGCCGGTGATCTATTTCCCGCGTGGCGATATTGCGATGGCCTTTCTGGACGCGTCGGACAAGAAAACCACCTGCCCGCACAAAGGCGAAGCCAGCTATTTCTCGATTGATGCCAAAAACCGGACGCTTCAGGATGTGGTCTGGAGCTATGAAGATCCCAAACCCGAAGTCGCAGAGATCAAAGGGTATCTGGCGTTTCAACCGGGCGCATATCTTCAGGTCGAAGAAGTCTGAGGTCAAACCCGCAAGCAAGGGCCGGGGCGGATCTAGGCCGCCCCACCCCGCAATTTCTTGCCCGCCGCATAGAGCCGGCCAAGCGTGACCGCAATCAACCGGGGTTCGAATATCAGCCCCAGGCCAAAGCGGATCGACAGGTTGTTCAGCGTCTCGATCGAAATTGATTTCGCTGCGCGGGAAAATCCGCCCGCCTGCATTTCCTCAAGACAGCCATTCACCGTCAGCGTGTCAAAACCAAACGTATTCTGGAACAGAAACCAGAGCGATTCTGAATGCATTTTCAGATGTGGCGCGGCGGTCGTTTCGTCGAATTGTCCGTTGGGGACATCAATTTCATACCGTTTCCTCAGATCATCGCATTCGATGACCACTGGCTGAAACAACCGGATCGGGCTGTATTTTTGCGCCAGACGCATGGCCATGACGCTGTTGTTGCGATGAACGCGATCAATGAATTTGGCGAACACGGCCTCAAGCTCGGCTGGGGTTTTGCTGGTGAATTCCATCAAGGGGCCGGTAACCGCCCGATCCCGCGCTGCGTTCCAGAACGCCACCGCATCGCGGGTCATCCCGTCGCTGACCTCGCCCCGGAATACATCGCCCGGTTTCATCACCTGAATGTCGAAATCCGCATCGCCAAAGCGGTCCAGCACATCCTGTGGCCCGTTTGCAGCATCGTTCAGATAGACATTGCGGGTATTGGCAAAGGCCACGTAACTGGCAAAGGGGATGACGACGCGGGGGTTCAACAGTTCTGCCTGGACCGCGATATTGTCGAGCTTGGCCTGGGCCGCCTCTTGCCGCCAGGCGGTGTTGTCCGGCCCGCCCTTCCATGCAGCATAAGAAAACTGGGTCAGCAGCACGTCACATGGCCCCGCCTGCGACAGGATCTGACGCGCGCGTTTCGGGTTGTCGATGTGGCAGTCATTGAGGTTCAAAATGTGATGCGTCGCGGTTTTGATCGACACAAGTGAATCGTACCAATCATCCTTGAGGCACATCAATTGCATCCCACCGATGTCATAGGCGCGGCCAAAGGTCATTTCACACAGGTCGATCCCCTGGCCGCGAATGAATTCGGCCACCCGCTGATCGCCAATTTTCTGAAACCAGATGGCAATGCCACGTGCGCGCAGCTTGGCCCCATGGGTCTTGAAGAATGCGATCGAGAAATGATCGGGGTGTTCGTGGCTGAGCCAGATATGTGTCACCCGGTCCAGCAGCGCGTCAACCGCCGCATCCGGGGTTTCGACCAGAAGCTGCCAGCCCTTGTGAAAGGCCGGGCCCGAATACCAGGGGTCGGTCAGTAGCGCGACCTCGCCCTCGGTGATCAGGATTGAGGCGTGATTGATAAACTCGATCTGCATGGTCATTCCTTTGTTCCGACGCGCCTGTCAGTCAGCTGTGTTCTTCTTCTGCCGTCGCCGCCAAAGCCCGGTTATAGGCCTTGAGCGCATCAACGTGAAACAATGCCCCCCGCAATTCCGGTGGCTGGCCCTCGCCGCGTAATGCGACGACGGGCACAAACGTCAAACCCGATGTGTCAAACATCGGCATCGCGGTTTCCAGGGTGGCATTCGCGTTCAGATACACCCCTTCTTCGACCAGTTTCCAACAGGCATCCTCGGACGCGGCGGTCTCGGCGTCCCAAGGGCGCATTACCTGACTGACCCGAAACATCGCCAGCAAATAGGCCTGTGGCCCAGCGGCCAGATGCACACCGCGCCGCTCCAGCTGGGTCAGGAAGAACGACCGATCCACCAATCGCGATGACACCGCCGTTGAAATCGACACTGTCACCATCACCGCCAATCCGGTCTGCCAGTCACCGGTCAGTTCGAACACGATCAACGTGGTCGAAATCGGCGCGCCCAGCACCGCCGCCGCAACCGCGCCCATCCCCGCCAAGGCATACAGCGTGAAGGCGCCGGAATGGTTGGGAAACAGGCCGGTCGCGATCAGACCAAAGGCCAACCCGGTCAACGCCCCCACCATCAAGGCCGGCGAAAACACCCCGCCGCCCATCCGCCCCGCCATGGTGATGGCCACGGCCAGCACCTTGAGCATGGCATAAACAATGGCTTGCCACAAAAGCAGTTGCCCGGTCAGCGCCAGCGAAGTCGTCTCGTATCCGACGCCAATGATATGCGGGAAAAAGATCGCCATCGCGCCCAACAGCGCCCCCGCCAACATCGGGCGAATCCAATAGGGCATGCCAATGCGGCTTTGGATCCGGCTTTCCAGATCATCGGCCCAGAATATGGCCCGGATCATCACCACAGCCACCAGCCCACACACCATCCCAAGGATCAAAAATGCCGGCAGTTCAAGATAGAATTCCAGGGCCGTGGTGCCGGGAAGCGTAAATTCGGTCACATCGCCAAAAGCCAGCCGGTTGATCACCGTGCCCGCCGCGCTGGCCACCACAATGGGCGCAAAGGAATGCAGCGCAAAATGGCGCAGCACCACCTCAAGCGCGAACAGCGCCCCGGCAATCGGCGCATTGAAGCTGGCCGAAACCGCCGCCGCCACAGCACAGCCCAACAGATCACGCCCGGTGATGCCATCCGCATGCAACACATTGGATACCCAGCTGGAAATCATCGCCGCAATATGCACAACCGGGCCTTCCCGGCCGGTCGATCCGCCGGTGGACAGCGTGATCAGGGAGGAGGCCGCCGAGGCCAGCCCCTCCTTGCGTTCGACCCGCCCATCGTGAAGTGCGGCGCCTTCGATCACATCCGCCACCGACCGGACCCGGCCATCGGTCGTGAACAGATACAGGATGACCCCCACCGCAATGCCGCCGCCCATCGGAATGATCAACGCCCAGAACCAATCCAGCGTACCGGCAAAACTGTGCAATTGGCTCAGATCTTCGGTGCCGTAAACACTGGCCTGCAACCAATCAATCGCGCGGCGAAACAGCAGCGCCGCAAAACCCGCCGCAATGCCAATCAGCAATGCGATGAACCAGAATTGCACCTGACTGGGCCCGCGATGTCGCAGCAATTGCCACCCACGGGCAAAGACATTGGCCATTTCACAAATCTGGCGTCGGGCAAGGTTTTGGTTGTTATTTGTCATTACACTCGATCACATCTTTGCGCGCTTCTGCCGCTACGGTAAGAATGCGCGATTTCGGTGATCAGACGGGGCAGACATGACCAGACCAGGGGCGCGGATAGAGGAAACCATTGAGGCGCTTAAGTCCTTGTTAGGCCAGAGGTTGACGACGTCCAAGTCCGATTTGGACCAGCATGGCCGATCCGAGAGCTATTTTGCCCCAATCCCCCCGGATGCGGTCGCCTATCCTGAAACCACAGAAGAAGTTTCGGCCCTGGTGAAGATTTGTGCAGGCTTCGATGTGCCGGTGGTGGCCTGGGGCACCGGAACCTCGCTTGAGGGGCATTCGCTGGCTGTCGAGGGAGGGGTCGTGGTGGATTTTTCCCGTATGACGCGGGTGCTGGATGTGCGCCCCGGCGATATGGATGTCAGTGTTCAGCCCGGCCTGACGCGCGAGGTGCTGAACCAAGAGCTGCGTGCCACGGGGCTGTTTTTTCCGGTTGATCCCGGTGCCAATGCCGCGCTTGGCGGCATGGCGGCCACCCGCGCCAGCGGCACCACTGCGGTGCGCTATGGCACGATGCGCGACAATGTTCTGGGGCTGGAGGCGGTGCTGGCCGATGGCGAAATCATACGCACCGGCACGCGGGCGCGCAAATCATCCGCCGGCTATGACCTCACCGCGCTGTTGGTGGGCAGCGAAGGCACATTGGGATTGATTACCGAATTGACCCTGCGGCTGCATGGCCAGCCCGAGGCGATCAGCGCCGGGGTCTGTGCCTTTCCCGACATGGCCCGCGCGGTGGCTGCGGTGACCGATACGGTGCAACTTGGCCTGCCGATGGCGCGGATCGAATTTGTCGATGCGGCCACGGCGGCGGCGGTCAACGCCTATTCCGGCATGGAATTCCCGCTTTTGCCGCATCTTTTGGTAGAGTTTCACGGCAGCGATGCGGGCGTGGCCGAACAATCGCGACAGTTCGGTGAAATCGTCGCCGATCATGGTGCGCTGGGGTTTGAATGGTCACAGAACGCCGAAGACCGCAGCGCGCTCTGGACCATGCGGCACAATGCCTATTACGCGATCCTCGCCTCGCGCAAGGGCGCGCGTGGTGTGGTTACCGACATCTGCGTACCGGTGTCGCATTTGGCACAGGCGGTGGAGGAAACCCAGGCCGATATCGCCGCCAGCCCAATCCCCGGCCCGATCCTGGGCCATGTCGGAGACGGCAATTTCCACGCGATCCTTTTGGTGGATGACAGCAATCCGGCGGAAATTGCCGCCGCCAAGGCCCTGTCGGCGCGGATGGTGGAACGTGCCCTGGCGCTGGGGGGGACATCCACCGGCGAACACGGGATCGGCATGGGAAAGCTGGATTTCATGGCCGCCGAACATGGCCCCGCCTGGGGCGTCATGGGAGAAATCAAACGCGCGCTTGATCCCAAGAATATTTTGAACCCCGGCAAGATGGTGCCGCCCGGCAATCAGTTTTAGCCCCCCGCGCGGCAGCGATTGCGCCGCCTTGTCACATCCGGGTCACGGCCCGGCGGTATCCGTCATAAACCCAACCAAGGAATTTTCATGACCTTCGCCCGTGCACCATTTTTGTTTATCAGCACCTGTCTCGCCATGCTGTTGAGCGCCGCCATCTTTGGATTTTTCTTCGCTTGGGTCTGTTCGACCATGTGGGGGCTGGATGCCATCGACCCGCGCATTTCGATTGCGGCGATGAACGGCATGAATGCCAGCGTGCGCAATGCGGTCTTTGCCCCGGCGTTTTTTGGCACCCCTCTGGTGCTTGCCCTGACTGCCGTGTTGGCCTGGCGCAATCGCGCGGCGGCGCTTTGGTTCGGGACCGCGGCGTTGCTGTATATTGTCGGGGCTTTCGCCGTGACAATGGCGGTCAATGTCCCCATGAACGAGGCGCTGATGACCGTGACAATCCCCGAGGATCCGGAGGCCGCGCAGGTGATCTGGCAGGCCTATTCCAGCACCTGGCAGGTCTATAATATCGCCCGCACAATCGTCACCGGTTTTGTCTTTCTGTTCGGTTTGATGGGGGTGATACGGCTGGCGCGCGGCTGATCTTCAGCCCGCCAGCAAGGATCGCGCCGCGGCACGCGCCTCGTCCGTAATGGTGTCGCCCGCCACCATGCGGGCGATTTCGTCAATCCGGTCGCCGGCATCCAATGGCACCACCTGCGACAGCGTCTGCTCGCCGGTCACCCGTTTTTCCACCCGCCAATGATGCGCACCCAGCGCCGCAACCTGGGGCGAATGCGTCACCACCAGCACCTGACCGGCCTCGGCCAGTGCCGCCAACCGGCGCCCGACCGCATCCGCCGTGGCCCCGCCGACACCCCGGTCAATTTCGTCAAAGATCATCGTTACGCCGTCATTGCCCTCGGCCAGACAGACCTTGAGCGCCAGCAAGAACCGGCTGAGCTCGCCACCCGACGCAATCTTGCCAATCGGGCGGCCGGTGCGCCGGGGTTGGTCGCCACGGTGAAGGCCACCGCATCGCGCCCCTCAGGGCCCGGCGTGTCATCCGTGATCTCGGTGGAAAACACCGCGCGCTCCATTTTCAATGGCGCAAGTTCTGCGGTGACAGCGGCGTCCAATTTGCCCGCGGCGGCGTGGCGTGCGGCGCTCAGGGCGGCGGCGGCGGCGTCATATTCAGCCTGCGCTGCATCTGCTGCGCTGCGCAATTCCGCAAGGCCCGCATCCCCCTGGTCCAATTTGGTCAGCCGCGCGCGCAGGCTCTCGGCCAGTTCCGGCAGGGCCTCGGCCCCGACATTGTGCTTGCGTGCCAGGGCGCGCAGGGCAAACAGCCGCTCTTCGCAATCTTCCAATTCATGTGGGTTGAAGGCCAGTACATCCAGCGTTTCCTCGATCCCACGCACGGCTGTGTCCAGCTCTTCCAGCGCGCGGGACAGCGCCGCCAGCGGGGCGTCCAGCCGACCGTCAGCCCGGTCCGCCACCCCGTCAAGCCAGCGCATCGCCTCGCCCATTGATCCTTCGGCGCCATCATTGCCAAGTGCGTCGCCCGCGCGGGAAATATCTTCGCGAATGCGTTCCGCCCCCTGCATCAGCCGACGCTTGGCGTCCAGTTCGCTGTCCTCGCCCGGTTGCGGATCAAGCGCGTCAACTTCGGCCACCGCATGGCGCAGGAAATCTTCTTCTTCGCGCATGGCGGTCATGGCCGCCTCTGCCTCGGACAGCGTCTTGCAGGCAGCAGACAGGCTGCGCCAGGCGGCACTGGTGGCGCGCAACTGTGCCTCGACCCCGGCAAAGGAATCCAGAATCCGGCGATGCCCGCGTGGGTTCAACAGACCGCGATCATCATGTTGGCCGTGCAATTCAACCAATGTTTCCGACAATTGCCGCAGCACCTCGCCGGAACAGCGCCGGTCGTTGACCCAGGCCGTTTTACGCCCATCCGCCGAATTCACCCGACGCAGAATAAGCTCATCCCCCGTCGGCAGACCGGCCTTTTCCAACACGGCAAAGGCAGCATGATCCGGGGACAGATCGAATTCGGCCACGACCTCGCCCTGTTTGGCACCGGACCGCACCAATTCGGCCCGCCCGCGCCAGCCCAGCACAAAGCCCAGCGAATCCAGCAGGATCGACTTGCCCGCACCGGTTTCCCCGGTCAACACGTTCAACCCCGGCTGGAAGGCCAGCTCGAGGTGATCAATGATCAGCATATCGCGAATATCAAGCGCGCGCAGCATTTACGCCCCTTGGGCCGGGTCTGTTGCCCGCCGCCCTGTTACAGCCATTCACCCTTGATCATCTGGCGATAGATTGCCCCCAGCCAGCTGCCTTGGAAATACTTCGGCTCAAGCCCCTGCCCGGTCAAAAGACGATAGCTGTCTTCGTACCATTCGGTGGATTGATAGTTGTATCCCAGGATTGCGCCGGCGGTCTGTGCCTCTTGGGTCAGGCCCAGCGACAGATAGCTTTCAACCAGACGATGCAGGGCCTCTGCGGTGTGGGTTGTGGTTTGGAAATCTTCGACCACCACCCGGAACCGATTGATCGCCGAGGTATAGTGCTGACGTTTCAGATAATACCGCCCGATCTCCATCTCCTTGGCAGCAAGGTGATCAAAGGCGAGGTCGAATTTCAGAATCGACGAGCGGGCATATTCGCTGTCTGGATAGACTTCGATAACGGTGCGCAGCGCCTGCAATGCCTGAAAGGTCAGCCCCTGATCGCGACCAACATCGTCGATTTGGTCATAATACGACAGCGCCAACAGATATTGCGCATAGGCCGCATCTTCGTCTGCCGGGTAGAAATCAATATAACGCTGTGCCGCGGACCGGGCGCTTTCGTATTCCTTGTCCTTGTGATGGGCAAAGGCCTGCATGATCAATGCACGCTTGGCCCATTCGGAATAGGGATACAGCCGCTCGATCTCGGAAAAGAAACGCGCCCCTTCGGAATATTTCCGGCGGTCGACTTCATATTCGCCACGCTCGAAAATCTGTTCGGCGGTATAGGCCTCGATCGGGGTGTTCGATGCCCCGATATTGCCCCGCGCGTTACGATACGACTCGCCACACCCCGCCAGGGGCATAGCCAGCACCAGCGCCACAAGGATGGCCCGCGATGTCACACCAAAAAGTGGTCTGCCGCCTGTCATGCCTGATCAACCCTCACCCAATAGTCCGGCCCGAATGTCGGGCTTTGTTCCAGCCCGGCGTTCAAACGTCAACGCCTGTTTGGCCCGGTTAACCCGTCCTAGCACAAAGCCAGCAATCTCTTAAAGGGCATACGACAGTTCCCCAAAAATGGAAACGCCTGCCGACCATCGACAGGCGCAAAAGAAGGTGATGCCTTGGAAAGCTGGGCAAAATTTGCGGGGCGGATCAATGCAGACGCCCCGTTCACCTGGGAATCAGGCGACAGCGGCGGGAATATCGTGACGCATCACGCCCGCCCCGGGCAGACGCGCGGCACTGGCACGATCACATTCCACAAACCGCACCGCACCCGGTGTGTTGAAAAGCGCATGCAACAACATGTTGGTCATCGAATGCCCGGCGCGATAACCGGTGTAATGGCCCAGAATGGGTGCCCCCGCCAGCGACAGATCGCCAAGCGCATCCAGCATCTTGTGGCGCACAGGCTCGTCGCTGTGGCGCATGCCGCCGGGGCTGAGGACCTTGTCACCGTCAACCACAACGGCATTGTCCAACGTGCCCCCAAGCGCCAGGCCATTGGCGTGCATATAATCGACATCCGACTTGCGGCAGAATGTGCGGCTATCGCACAGCTCGCGCACAAAGGCCCCGTTGGACAGGGTCATCTGCTTGTCCTGGCTGCCGATGGCGGCATCTTCAAAGTCGATATGGAACGACATCGACAGCGTGTCCGCAGGCGACAACCGTGCCCAGCCGCTGTCGGTTTCGACGGTGACGGTTTTTTCAACCTTCAGCGCGGCGACCGGCATGTCCAGCTCCCGCACGCCACGGGCCAGAATTGCATCCACGAATGGCGCGGCGGAACCATCAAGGATCGGCACCTCGGGTCCGTTGATTTCGATCAGCGCATTATGCACACCACAGCCCGCAAGTGCGGCCATGACATGTTCGATGGTCGACACTTCGACACCGGCACCATTGACGATACGCGTGCACAGCGGCGAGCGCACAACAGAATCCCAGCGCGCCGGGATCATGGTGTCGCCGAAATGAAGATCCGTCCGTTTGAACCAGATGCCATATCCCGCCGAAGCCGGAGAAATGATCATGCGTACCGGGCGGCCAGAGTGCAGGCCGACACCGTCAAAGCGGATCTTGGATTTAAGCGTTGCCTGCACGTTGCTACCTCTTGTCTTCTTCCCTTGCCGCATGGGGGCCTTTGAGGGTCCCGGCAGCATTTCCGCAAAATTCCCGCCCTGGGCGGTCGACGTGGTGGAACCCGGTTTCAGGCCCGGTGCCACCAAAAGACATCACTGCGGATCGGTGATGAGGCAGAGATACGAATTGTGCCGCATCTTCTCAAATAACGTAATGCAACGTGTTGAAACATATGGCCGAATCCATCGGCGACAACTTGCATATTAGGGTCAAGTCATTGAATTCATGTCTGAATTCATATTGCATGATTATGGTGCAAACCCTTAATCGTGACCACAAACCGGGCGTTTCTGGCGCGGTTTGTTGCATTTTGCGTGCCGGGGTTCCGCCGTTTTTCGCCAGTTTTCGCCGGCACTCCACCGCCGCGGTGGCGCAAGACATTCCCTCCGCACCAGCCGCACAACAAAAAAGGGCCCCCGAAGGGACCCTTTTCAATCTTGGGCTGCGGTGCCTCAGTTGGCTTGACGACGCAGGAAGGCGGGGATTTCAATCCGCTCCTGCTCAGGGTCGGCCTGAGGCTCGGGCGCATGGCTTGCTGCCGGGGTTTGCATTGGCGGTTGACGGCGCGGCTGCTGAGCATGCCCGCCTTCCTGACCATGGCCGGTCATCCGACCGATCAGCGAGTTGATACCAAACCGCGGGCGGTCCGGCTCTGCGCCGTCCTGACGTGGCTCTGCGCCGCGCGGTGCGCCGCCACCGGCACGATGTGCCGCAGCCTGCAAACGGGCCAATGCTTCGGGCGATGGGGTGCCGGGTGTCGGGGCCTTGGGCGCGACAAAGGACTCGGTCTCGTCTTCTTCGTAGCGTGCATGGCTGGGTTCGAATTGCGGCACGTCCGGCTGATAGGCCGGGGGCGGAAGATCATCATCCGCCGCAACATCCGTGCGCTGCTCAAACCCGTTGAACAACGAAGGTTCTTCTGGCGCTTCAGCTGCCTCGGGCGCGGCCTGTTCAAAGGCCACCGGTTGATGTTCTTCGGCCTGGGTGGCCGCCACTGGTGCGGGCGCAGGTTCGGCCGGGGCCGGTGCTTCGACAGCGGCGGGGGCCGCAGCGGGCACCTGTTTCAGAGGTTCTGCCAGCGAACGACGCGGCACCGGAATATCCATTTGCACGTCGGAGGCATCAATACCTGTGGCCACAACGCTGACGCGCATCTGACCGCCCATCGCCTCGTCCAGGGTCGAGCCGACGATGATATTGGCGTCTGCGTCCACCTCTTCGCGAATGCGGTTGGCCGCTTCGTCGAGTTCGAACAGCGTCAGATCGGTGCCGCCGGTGATGTTGATCAGCACGCCCTTGGCGCCGCGCAGCGAAATCTCGTCCAGCAGCGGGTTGGCAATCGCCTTTTCCGCCGCCTGGATTGCGCGATCTTCGCCATCGGCCTCGCCTGTGCCCATCATCGCCTTGCCCATTTCGTCCATCACGGCGCGCACGTCAGCAAAGTCGAGGTTGATCAGGCCCGGACGCACCATAAGGTCCGTCACACCCTTCACACCCTGATAGAGCACATCGTCTGCCAGGCTGAAAGCTTCGGTAAATGTGGTTTTTTCATTCGCCAGCCGGAACAGGTTCTGGTTGGGAATGATGATCAGCGTATCCACGACCTTTTGCAGCGCCTCAACGCCATCTTCGGCCTGACGCATCCGCTTCGCGCCCTCGAACTGGAACGGTTTGGTCACAACACCAACCGTCAGAACCCCAAGTTCCCGCGCCGCTTGCGCAATGATCGGGGCCGCGCCGGTGCCGGTGCCGCCGCCCATCCCGGCGGTGATGAAACACATATGTGCCCCCGCCAGATGGTCGACAATCTCTTCAATGCTTTCTTCCGCAGCAGCGGCGCCGATCGTCGCCTTGGCGCCCGCGCCCAGACCTTCGGTCACTTTGACGCCCAGCTGCACCCGGCTGGCAGCATTGGATTGTTGCAGCGCCTGTGCATCGGTGTTCGCGACAACAAATTCGACGCCTTCAAGCGCCTTTTCAATCATGTTGTTGACCGCGTTTCCGCCTGCACCGCCCACGCCGAAAACCGTGATGCGGGGCCGCAGTTCGTCGTGTCCGGGTACTGAAAATTCAATGTCATAACTGTCCGCCTTGTCCGCCTGCTTTATACCCTGACCGGGCATTTTCCTGCCTATTACCCTACATTATGCCGAAATGGCAGGCCGGCGTCACGTAAAAAACATGAATAAACCGCAAAATATGGGCAAAAAGATGCCCATTTCTGCCGGATGCCGGCGAATTTCCCAAATATGGCGGAAGTATTGTGGTCATGACACAAGGTAACCCGGTCAAATGGCCGGTTTATCCACAATGTTATCCACAGGTGCAGCCGCATTCAACGGCTCAGGTTGCTACCAATTGTCACGAAACCATTTGACCGCCCGCTTCAATGAACGCGCCGGATACCGATCGACCGGCAGGTCAAAGTCCCACCATTCGTCCTGGGGGTGGGCGGCAAACAGGCAAAGCCCCACAGCCGCCGAAAAACCGGGGCCGGTGACCGCCTGCGGCAGACCATGCACCCGCAGCGGCCGACCCAACCGGACCTGATGGCCCAGAATACGAGACGCCAACGCATCAAGTCCCGGGATCTGGCTCGCGCCGCCGGTCAACACGATTTGCTGGCTTGGCAGATGCTCAAACCCTGCCGCGTCAAGGCGCACGCGCACCTCTTCCAGAATTTCTTCGACCCGTGGACGCATGATGCCAATCAATTCGGCCCGGCTGGCGGTGCGGCGATCATGTTCCCAATCGCCGGTCTCGCCGCCAATGCCGATCATCTCGCGGTCATCCATGCCGGTCGCGACAAGGCCGCCGTGCACGGTTTTGATCCGCTCGGCCATCGCCATCGGCACCTGTAGCCCCATGGAAATGTCGCTGGTGACGTGATCGCCGCCCATCCGCACCGCATCGGAATAGATCATGTGTTTCTTCATGAAGATCGAGATACCGGTCGCCCCGCCGCCCATGTCGATACAGGCCGCGCCCAGCTGTTGCTCGTCCTCGACCAGCGCCGCATTGCCCGCGACATATGCGGAACTGGCCAGCCCGGCCAACTCCAGATCACAGCGTTTGACGCAATGCGCCAGATTCTGGATCGCCTGTGCATCTACCGTCAACATATGCATGTCAGTGGACAGGTTGTTGCCGATCTGACCGCGCGGGTCGTCCAACCCGGAACGATGATCCAGCGCAAAATTCACCGGTTGTGCATGCAGCACCTCGCGCCCGGCGCCAAAGTCCGGCACATCACAAGACGACAGCACCCGTGCCACATCCTGCTCATCGACCGTCTGGCCATGGACCTCGACCTCGCCCGCCAAACCATAAGAGCGCGGGCCGCCACCGGAGAAACAGGCAATCACGTGATCCACCCGAATGCCGGCCATCTTCTGGGCCGATTGCAAAGAGGTGCGAATGGCGCGTTCGGTTTCGCCCATCGCCGAGATTTCGCCAAACCGCACGCCGCGCGACCGGGTGGTCGCAGCGCCAATCACCCGAAACCCGGATTGCCCCGCAAGCGAGCCAACCCCGGTATCGACGCTTTTTTCCGTGCCATCAAATCGCAGGACCAGACAAGCGATCTTGGCGCTGCCCACGTCCAGAATGGCAATCACGCCGCGTTGCATTGCCGCCTTGCGCATGTTGCGCATGGCCCGCTGGGATTCATACAACTCGATCATTTTGCCCTAACTCCAAGCTCTTCCGCCTTGATTTTCCGCAATTCTGTGACTGCGTTGTCATTCATTCGTATCGTTGGCCGGTCCGGCAACCGCATGTCGACCACCGCCAGATCACGATCCAACATGCCGTGCGGCGTGATCTTGTCCAACGCCAGCACGCGTTCCAATGCCGGCACCGGTTGATTTGCAGGCAGCTGAATTCGCTGGCCCCGGTTCAGCACCAGATCCCAGCGCCGTTCGCCCACCCGAACCAATCCGCGCAAACGCGCGTTCAGGGGGGTCGCGGCCGCCAAAATCGCCAGCGCCTCTTCGACCTCGGTTTCAGCACCGTCGCCGGCAATCACCGCCAGATCGGGGCGCTCTGAGCGATGGGCCAAGGCCGACACCCGGAACCCCTGGGCATCCAGAAGTTCCAGCCCCTGCCCCGACCGCCAGACCACCGCCGGCACCCGTTCAACCACATTGACCTGAAGCACGCCGCCCGGCTTGATCCGCAGACTGATCCGTTCCACCGCGTCCAGACCGGCAATCGTTTCGCGGATCTGATCCAGATCGAGATGAAAGGACGACACCGGAAAATCGACGGCCAGGATCTCGCGGATGTCCTCGGACACGCCAAGACCGGCGCCATCGACCCGCATCATGTGCACCATGAATTCATCGCGCTGTTCGATCGCGACACGCATATCCACCAGCTTGCTGTTCAATGCCTCGCGCCGGGTCTCATCGGACAACCAGATGGTGCCAATCAACAAGGTCACCGCCAGCGGCACCCCGATGCGCAGCATATGGCGAAACATCGGCGTCAGCATCAACCGCTGCATCCGATAGGACCAACGCGACGGTGCCGGATCGGCCTTGGGCCGCGGGGAATTGGGCCGGGGGGCGTTGGGTCTGGCTTGGGGTGTTTGAACCGGCGGCGTCGGCCCGCCATGTGCCGGGTGATAGGCGCGGAAAATCCGGCCTTTGGCGGGGGGATCACTCAGCGATGACATGAGGCCTCCTCCACCATCCAGGCGCAAAGTTGGCCAAAGCTGATGCCCTGTGTCGCGGCCTGTTCCGGTGCCAGCGATGTGGGGGTCATTCCCGGTTGGGTATTGGTTTCCAACAGGATCAACCCATCCAGACCGCGCGCCGCATCCCAGCGGAAATCGGTGCGGCTGACACCGCGACAGCCAAGCGCAACATGCGCCCGCGTCGCATAGTCGAGGCAGGCGGCAAAAATGTCCTGTGGAATATCGGCCGGCACCACATGGCGCGATCCGCCCTCTTTGTATTTGGCGTCGTAATCGTACCACCCGGTGGTGATGATATCGGTCACGGTCAGCGCCCCGGGATCATTTTCGCCCGTGCCCATCACCGTGGTTGTCAATTCACGTCCCGGCGCAAAGGTTTCGACCATGACGAATTCCGGCATGTCATCGGACAATTGCGGCGGGCCGTTGTTTTCGGCCTCGACCAGATAGACACCAACGGACGAGCCTTCGTTGTTGGGTTTGACCACATAGGGCGGCGTCAACACATGGCCCGCGCGCACATCGGCGGCAGCGGCAATCACGCTTTCGACCACCGGCAATCCAGCGTCGCGAAAAACCTGTTTGCTGCGTTGCTTGTCCATTGCCAGCGCCGAGGCCAGCACGCCGGAATGCGTATAGGGCAGACCCAGCCATTCCAACATGCCCTGCACACAGCCATCTTCGCCCCAACGACCATGCAGGGCGTTGAACACAACATCAGGCGCAGCTGTGGCAAGCTGCGCGGGCAGATCCTGCCCGGCGTCGATCTCTATAACCTCAAAGCCTTCGCCCCTGAGCGCCACAGCGCATTCGCGCCCCGAAGACAGCGACACCTCACGCTCCGCAGAGGGGCCACCCATCAACACCGCAACTCGGGAGCCTGCCCTGCTCGACATGCTCACATCGCCTCAACTTTTCTGGACCTGCTCGGGCCCTAATTTTATCGAACCTGCCGGTTCGTTTATTATGTCGAACCATATGGTTCAGTATCTGGCCGTTTTTCGACCTTGGCGGGTCAAAGCTTTTCGCCAACCCGCATGATTTCCCAGTGTAACGCTATTCCGCTGGTTTGAAAAACCTTTTTTCGCACTTCTTCGCCCAGATCTTCCAGATCTGCTGCGGTGGCGCTGCCGGTGTTGATCAGAAAATTAGAGTGTTTCTCGCTCATCTGCGCACCACCAATGGTTGCGCCACGCATTCCAGCGTCGTCAATCACCTTCCAGGCCTTCAATTCATGGCTATCGTCCGCCCGCCCGGTGCTGGAAAATCCGGCCGGATTGCGAAAGGTCGATCCGGCTGTGCGGTCCTTGGTGGGTTGGGTGGCGTCGCGTTTGGCCAGCTGATCGTCCATTTTTTGGGCAAGTTCCTGCGCATCCCCGCGCGCGCCCTGCAAAACGGCCTGTGTCAGAACCCAGCCATCGGGCAGATCGGTCTGTCGGTAGCGAAAGTTGAGGTCATCGGCGGTGAGCGTCACAATCGTGCCCTCGCGGGTCACGGCAGTGGCTTCGACAAAATGATCCGCGACATACGACCCGTAGCACCCGGCATTCATCCGCACCGCGCCGCCTATCGCACCGGGAATGGTACGCAGAAAGGTCAGATCGACCCCGGCCTCTGCCGCCCGTTTGGCAACATGGGCATCCAATGCGGCGGCGCCCACCGTCACCCGGGTGCCATCAACGGAAATCGCGTTGAACCCCCGCCCCATGCGCACCACCACGGCCCGCAGACCACCGTCGCGCACAATCAGGTTCGATCCAACCCCCATGGGAAAGACCGACACCGCCGGGTCCAGCGCGCGCAGAAACCCCGCCAGATCATCGGTATCTGCGGGCTGAAACAGCCAATCCGCCGGTCCGCCAACCCGCAACCATGTCAGATCGGCAAGCGCCCGATCCTGGGTCAGCCGTCCGCGCACCTCTGGCATCTGTACAGAATTGTTCATTACCCGCCCTTTCCGAAACGCTTCGGTCATAAGGCGGTTTGCAGCGCAGGAAAAGCCCCGTCAACCGGTCTTCAGCTAGGCCTCTGCCCGAACCTCTGCTCAGACCTCAGCCCCAACCTCTGCTCTGGCGTCGGGCCGCACATCTTCGTGGGCGCTGGCATTGTCGCGCCGTGCTCGCCACCAGGCGACAAGCCCACCAAGGCTCAATCCCGCCAGAGCCGGCAGTGCAAGAAACGCCACAATCAGGAAATAGGCCAATGCATCCCAGCCCACCGCAGACTGCGCCATGGAAAAGGTCACCGCACCAGCGATGATCACCATTCCCAGCAGGCAGAAATATTCACACACAGAGCCGCGCCGCACCAATTGATGCCCCAACAAACCGGCCACCATCGCCAATCCCGCGATGAAAAGGGCATATTTGATCTGATCCGGTTCCATATCTCCGCTCCCGACTTGTTTGACAAAGCCTAGTCGCGAAGATGCCCTTGCGGCAACTGAGGTATTCCTTACCCTGTCCGGTTATTTGGTCTGATCCGCCGCTGCGGTCTTAACGCGCGCCGCCCCCGGCCATGCGCCGCATCCAGCGGCCAAGATAGATCACAGGCCAGCGCAGAACGCTCATCCCGGCCAGCAGCGTCAACAGGCCGATCCAAGGGCCGTTTTGATAGGTGACAAACCCAAGCAAAGGCACACCCACAGCAATCAGCGCATAGGCACGGCGCCAATGGTTGTCATTCGACGGCAAGGCCGCCGCCAGATTGGCGACCAAGACCCAAAGACATGCAAGCACCAGCGACAGGGACATCAACCCGCCGCTTTCAATTGATCCGGCAGGGCATTGGCCCAGGCGCTGATCGTGCCCGCGCCAAGACAGACCACCATGTCCCCCGGCCCGGCGTTTGCACGGACAAATCCGGCCAGATCATCCGCCCCGGCCAGCGCACTGGCATGGCGGTGACCATGACGGCGCAACCCCGCCACCAGATCATCGCGCGACGCGCCCGCAATCGGGTCTTCACCGGCGGCAAAGACATCGGCAATCGCCACCACATCGGCCTCATTGAAACAGGCACAGAAATCTTCAAACAGGTTTTCCAACCGTGAATAGCGATGCGGTTGGTGCACCGCGATCACCCGCCCCTCACAGGCCTGGCGCGCCGCTTTCAGCACAGCAGCGATTTCAACCGGGTGATGTCCGTAATCGTCGATGATGGTCACGCCATCAACTTCGCCCACTTTGGTAAAACGCCGGTTAACACCGCCAAACTTCGCCAAAGCGTCGCGGATTTCACTGGTTTTCATGCCCAGATGGCGGCAGACAGCCACCGCAGACAAGGCATTCAGAACATTGTGATCACCGGGCATCGGCAGAGCGCAATCTTCGATCATCATGCCCTCGGCCTGAAGTGCGATATCGAATTTCGCCACGCCGCCGACGTAATGCAGGTTAACGGCCCGCACATCGGCCTGCGAATTGAAGCCATAGGTCACAATGCGCCGGTCCGTGACCTTGCCAACCAGGCGCTGTACCTCTTCATGATCGGTGCAACACACCGCAAGACCATAGAAGGGAATGTTCGACACGAAATCCAGGAACCCCTGACGCAGGCTGTCGAAATCACCCCAATGCTCCATATGCTCGGGGTCGATATTGGTGACAACACCGATTGTCGCGGGCAGCCGGTTGAAGGTGCCGTCGCTTTCATCGGCCTCGACCACCATCCATTCGCCCTGCCCCATCCGGGCGTTCGAACCATAGGCGTGAATGATCCCGCCATTGACCACCGTCGGATCAAAACCGCCGGCGACCATAAGCTCGGCCATCATGGTGGTGGTCGTGGTCTTGCCATGCGTTCCGGCGATGGCGATGTTGGATTTGAGCCGCATCAGCTCGGCCAGCATTTCGGCCCGGCGCACCACAGGCAGACCGTTGGCGCGGGCTTCATCCAGCTCTGGATTGCCGGGTTTGATTGCCGACGAAATGACAACCACCTCGGCCCCGTCCAGATTTTCGGCCTTCTGCCCCACAAAGACCCGCGCGCCAAGACCTTCGAGCCGCTCGGTGATCTTGGACGTTTTCAGATCACTGCCCTGCACCTGATAGCCAAGGTTCAAAAGCACCTCTGCAATCCCGGACATGCCGATGCCGCCGATGCCGACAAAGTGGATCGGCCCGACATCCGTGGGCAGTTTGGTGGCGGCTGCGTTCATTCTGCATCCTTTCGCACTGTGGGTGTCTGACCCTCGGCCAGAGCTTCGACCATCGCGGCCAGATCCTGCGCAGCACCGGTCTTTCCCAGACCAAGCGCCGATTGCGCCATATGCAATGCGCCCTCTGGTTGGTTCAGGATCTGATGTATGGACGCGGTCAGCGGGTCGACGTTCAATTCACTTTCGGGGATCACGACGGCGGCCCCGGCTTCGGACATGCCGCGGGCATTGGCGCTTTGGTGATCGCCGGTGGCGGCCG
The DNA here is from genome assembly GCF_022867865.1 of Phaeobacter sp. J2-8. Classification (GTDB taxonomy): domain Bacteria; phylum Pseudomonadota; class Alphaproteobacteria; order Rhodobacterales; family Rhodobacteraceae; genus Marinovum. The sequence continues at coordinate 695,062 of NZ_JALIEC010000002.1, forward strand.
CATAGGGCACCAGAATCGCAGGGCGGCCAATCACGGTCAGATCCGCGATAGAGGACGCACCGGCCCGGCTGATCACCAATTGCGCCTCGGTCATGCGGCGCGGCACATCATGAAAGAAGGGCTGTACATCGGCGTCAATATTATGGTCGCGATAAAACTGGGTGACCCTTTCGTGGTCTTCGCCCCGGGCCTGATGGCTGACGCGGATGTTTTGCAGCATCTCCATCGGCAGACCGGCAATGGCAGGCGGCACCACATCGGACAGAACCCTTGCGCCCTGGCTGCCGCCCATCACGAGGATCGACATCGGGTAGTCGCCGGGCGGGATATAGCTGGCGCAGGCCCGCTCCAGTATCGCGGCACGCACCGGGTTGCCGGTATGCGCGCCCGTCACACCCTCGGGCAGGACGGTCGGCCAGGTGCCACAGGCCATCGCATCGACGCGTTTGGCAAACACCCGGTTCACCTTGCCCAGAATGCCGTTTTGTTCATGGATCATACGTGGCAGGCGCAGCATCCAGGCCGCCGACAGCGCCGGGATCGACGGATAGCCGCCAAACCCCACAACCGCCGCAGGCCGGTCGCGCAGCATCGCAAAGGCCGCCGACGCAACACCGCCCAGAATGCGCAGCGGCACCAGCCCCTTGGCCAGAATACCGCCACGGGCAAAGGTTGCGGAAGAGATTTGATCAATCTCGACCATATGCGGAAAGTTCTGGGTGTATCGCGCGCCGCGCGCATCGGTTGACAGTTTGACCCGCCAGCCGCGCGCCAGCATCTCTTCGGCCAGGGATTGCGCCGGGAACATATGTCCGCCGGTGCCGCCCGCCGCGATAACCAGAAGCTTGGTGCGTTTGCTCATGCCATGCGCCCAACGTCAGACCGGGGCATTGCGCAGTATGGAAGTGTCGGGATCACCTGACCCGTCCCCGCAGAATATCGCCGATTTCGCCCTGTGGCCGGGTCCGGGTAAAGGACAGCAACATGCCAACCGCGATGCCGGTGGCAATCAGGGACGAGCCGCCATAGCTGACAAAAGGCAAGGTCATGCCCTTCGCCGGCAACAGCCGCACGGCAACCCCCATGTTGATCATGGCCTGAACCCCGAACATACAGGCCAGTCCCGTGCCGGCCAGCCGAATAAATGGATCGCGCTCGCGCATCAGTCGCCCCAACGAGAAAAGAACGACGCCCGCATATAGCGCGATAATCGCCAGCACAAGCACCAGGCCGTATTCCTCGGCGGCAACCGCAATGATGAAATCCGTATGGGCATCCGGCAGCGACCATTTCACCTGGCCCTCACCGACGCCCACACCGACAAAACCGCCTTCGCGGATGGCATTGGTGGCATAGCCCAGCTGGGTGGTGGGATCGACATCCGCCGTCAAAAAGCCGTCGATCCGGCGGGCGAAATGTTCAGAACTGGAATAGGCCACGGTCCCCGCCAGCACCACACAGCCCGCAATCGCCACCAGCAACAGCATCGGCGCACCCGCCACGAAATACATCACCCCCCAGCCAAACATGACAAGACACGCCTGACCAAAGTCAGGCTGAAGCGCCAACATCAGCACGATGGTGATGCACAGACCAAAGGACCACATCCGCCCCGGCGGGCCGTTGATTTCCTGATTGGCGGCCATCATCCAGGCCGCAACCACAACAAATCCGGGTTTGAGGAATTCGGACGGCTGCACACTGGCAAAGCCCAGGCTGTACCACCGCACTGCGCCCTTGCCGAAATCGGTGCCGAGGGCCGGCAGAAGCGCCAGCGCCACAAAAGCCACGGCAAAGCCCATCACCGCCAATCGGCGCACGACCACCGGCGACATCATCGAGGTCAAGAGCATCGCCACCAGCGCCGCACCGCCAAACACCGCCTGACGGGTCACATAGTGAAAAGGCTCAAATCCGTTTTTGGCGGCCAAGGGGGGCGAAGCCGCCAATCCCAACAGGATGCCGATCACAAAAAGGATAAGGATAAACGACATCGACATCTTGTCGATTGTGCGCCACCATTTTGGGAGCACCGGCTCGACATCCCGTACGGGTGCCGCGCCATAGACCATTTCCGTCATGGGAACCTGCCACTCAAACTGCCTCAATCGCCCCGTTTTCGGGGTCTGAGCGGGAGTGTACCGATTTTTTGCCTATCCGGCCAGAAGAAAGCGCGACACCCCTTGCGCATTGTCAGGCCCAATTCGGGCCATTGGCAGGTCAGGTTCGGCACCCGAAGGCGGTAAAATCCGAAAAAAGACAGAATTTCCGCCCCAACCACGTCGCCAGGACAGAGGGTTTCCACCGCCGCCCCTTGCCTTTTGCGCGGGATCGGGGCACCGCTGCCACATGGACATAAAGACGTTGATTATCGGGGCTGGCGCCGCTGGCATGATGTGCGCCGCCCATGCCGGGCCGGGCACGCTTGTGATTGATCACGCCAAGGCGCCGGGTGAAAAGATCCGGATTTCCGGCGGCGGGCGGTGCAATTTCACCAATACGCACGCCGGGCCGGATAATTTCCTGTCGCAAAATCCGCATTTCTGCAAATCGGCGCTAAAGCGGTATACCCAATGGGATTTCATTTCCCTGGTCGACCGGCATGGCATCGCCTGGCATGAGAAAACCCTGGGCCAATTGTTCTGTGACGGCAAATCGACCCAGATCGTCAACATGCTGGTACAGGAACTGCGCGAGGCCGGTGCGGATCTCTGGCTCAAGACCTCGGTCAAGGGGCTGCGCCATGATGGCACGCATTTTCATGTATTGCTCGAACGCGAAGGCCAGAAAACCGAAGTGCGGACCCGCAACCTGGTGTTGGCCACCGGCGGCAAATCCATCCCGGCGATGGGCGCGACCGGTCTGTCCTATGAGATTGCCACCAAATTCGGCCTGAAGATCACAGAGACACGGCCGGCATTGGTGCCGCTGACCTTTTCCGACCAAAGGTTTGCCAGCTTGTCGGGGCTGTCATTGCCGGTCACCGCGCGCGCCAATACGGCGGGTTTTGACGAGGCAATGCTGTTCACGCACCGCGGCTTGTCCGGCCCGGCGATCCTGCAAATCTCGTCCTACTGGCGCGAAGGAGATGAAATCAGCGTGAACCTGGCCCCTGCCGGTCTTTTCGCGGCCTTGCGCGACGCACGCCAAAACGCCGGACGTGTGAACCTGACCACGGCCCTGGCGCGGCATCTTCCATCGCGGCTTGTGGATTTTCTGGCGGGTGACCTCCGGCTGGCCGGGAACCTTGCGGATCAAAGCGATGCGCGGTTGCGCGAGATCTGTGACGGGCTTGCCGATTGGCGGCAAAAACCCACAGGATCAGAGGGCTATCGCACCGCCGAGGTCACGATCGGCGGCATTGACACCGACGAGCTGAATTCGCGCGACATGATGGCCAAATCCCTGCCCGGTCTCTTTGCGATTGGCGAAGCGGTGGATGTCACCGGATGGCTGGGGGGATATAACTTTCAATGGGCCTGGTCGTCGGGCTGGGCCGCCGGCAGCGCGATCCGATCCCAAGCCTAAGCCCAAGACCAGTCCCAGTATATTTACAAAGCCTACATCTGGCTGTTACATACCTGTTGCAATAAACAGGTGGCCGCATGGCATTTATCGAATATCCGCCGCTACGACCGACCAATATCTTTCGCTCGCTCGAAGCAAAAGTGCCGCGCAAATTTGCGCGCGATATGGCCAACCGGATGCGGTTTGGCACCCATGCCCCGCTTAGCGATGAACCCCTTTTTGTGCCTTTGGCAGATGTGCATGCCACCTATGTCCCAAACCCGGCACAAGGCGCCCCGAAATTTCGCCGCCAATACAGTGGCCATGTCGAGGGCGGCGATTGGGATCTGTCGATCACGCCGCTTGTGGACAGCGCCAAATACCTCGCTTGCCGGGCGCATTTCGTCGACGGCGTGGCGTGGCAGGACACGGGGTTGTTCGAACGACATCTGAAGATTATCGCCAAGAACGGCCAATCGGATGAATGCCGCACGCTTGACGATCTGAAGCGGCGGTATGACCGCATTGATGCGCTGTTTGAAACCGTGAAACGCGCCGGTCAATTGCGCCCGCGCAGCACCCTTCCAGACCGGTTCCGGCGCGAACATGGCGGAATTTTCGTTCATATCGACCGAAATGGCCGCGCAATCCGCAGCGGCGGCGGCGAACATCGGTTTGCCATTGCGCGCATCCTCAACCTGCCGGAAATTCCGGTCCAGCCCGGCGTGGTGCATCTCGACGCTGTGGCACGGGGCCATCTGCAACGGTTGCGTCAGTCGATCTTTGGCGATGCCTCGGGGACGTCGCGGGAAAACTAACCCCCCAGCACGCCGTGCCAGAGGGTGTTTCGCAGCCTAGGCCGCCCCGGTTGCCGATTGGCCGCGCCTATTTGGTGTCGAGCAAGGCCAATACATTCTGGGTGAAATCCGTGCCGCGCTGTTCGAAATTGTCATATTGATCAAAGCTTGCCGCGGCGGGGGCCAACAGGACCGTTTCCCCCTCTTGCGCGTCTTGCATTGCACGTGCGACGGCGGTGCTCATATCGGTACAGACCTCGGCCTCGACCCCCGGCATGCCCATGGCAAATCCGGCGGCCTCGCGTCCGATCACATAGGCCTTGACCACATTTCCCAATGCCGCGCCCAGCCCGTCAAGACCACCTTCTTTTTGCAGGCCGCCACAGATCCAGCGAATGCTTTTGAAAGCGGCCAATGCCTTGGCCGCGCTGTCGACATTGGTGGCCTTGCTGTCATTGACATAAACCACCCCGCCCGCTTCGGCGATGATCTGGCTGCGATGCGGCAGACCCTTGAAGCTGTGAAAGGCCTGTTCGATCACCCGTGGCGCAAGCCCCAGCGTGCGACATGCAGCATAGGCCGCGCAGGCGTTTTGGTGGTTATGTGCCCCCGGCAGGCCCTTGATCGTGCGCAGGTCGATCGACCCGGCCTGACGGCCTTTGCGAAACTCCGCAAGATAACCTTTGCGGGCGAAGACATTCCAACCTGATCCCGTCAATTTGCTGCCGGAAGAGACCCGGATCACCCGGTCGTCGCCCGGGCCTTCGGCCATCTGCCCGGCAAGGAATTTGCCCTCGGCCTCGTCGACGCCAATGATCGCGCGGTCCGGTCCGCCCTCGGCAAAGAGGCGTTTGGCCGCGAAATATCCGCCAAAGCCGCCGTGCCGGTCCAGATGATCGGGGCTGAGGTTGGTAAAGACCGCAACATCCGGCGTCAGCGCCCGCGCCAATTCGGTTTGATACGAGCTGAGTTCCAGCACCACAACGCCGCCATCCCCCGGCGGGTCAATATCCAGCACCCCCCGGCCAATATTGCAGGCCAGTTGCACGTCGCGCCCCGTGGTTTCCAGAATGTGATGGATCAAGGCCGATGTGGTGGATTTGCCGTTTGATCCGGTCACCGCCACCACGCGCGGCGCGGTGTCGTAGCTGTGCCAGCCATCATTGGCCAGCGAGCGGAAAAACAATCCAATGTCATTGTCGACCGGCACGCCGGCGTCAAGCGCGGCAGCGACAACCGGATTTGGGCTCGGGTAGAGATGCGGAATGCCGGGAGAGACGATCAGCGCAGCAATCGCGTCGAACGCCCCCTGTTTCGTCAGGTCGGCACAGGCAAAGCCCTCTGCCTCGGCGCGATCACGCGCGCCCGGATTGTCATCCCAACAGACCGGCACGGCCCCACCCGCCGCCAGCGCGCGTGCCGCCGCAAGACCAGAGCGCCCAAGCCCAAGCACCGCCACATTGTGATTTTCATACCCGGTCACTGGGATCATCTTCGCCACCCTTTTTGCGTTGATCCAGCGCTAGCGGATTGATCGCGAATAGGAAAGACCCCGCAACCGCTCAGTTGGCGGCGGCCCGATGCAATTGCACCTGTCGCGTGCCGCCGGCGCTGTTGGCCATATATCCCACCGCATCATCATTGCCGAAAAACATCAGCGCCCCCCAGCTGCGGCGGTCGCCCTTGCCGAATTGCCACCAATAGCGCAGCGGATCTGCGCAGCCGGTCAGCACCTCGACATCCTGTTGCGTCAATCCGCCGGGGGTCAGGGCCGCAACCGACATGTCGATCGGGGGCTCTGGCCAATCCATATTGCCCGCTTCAAGCGCGGCATTCAGCGGCACCAGCGGCACGGACATACCGCCACCGCCCATGCGCAATCCACCGGTCGCCGGATCAACCGCCAGATCGACAACCATTTGATTGGTGCCGGTGGTAAAGCCTGTGCCGGGTGCGGTCATCTGCCAGGGACCGGCCAGAAATTCGGCAAGCTCGGTTTCGGTGCCCGCGCCCAAACCCGCCTGACACAGGGAAATGATCACCGATTTGGGCTGCGCATCGGCCATCGCCGGGGCCAAGGTCAGAGGCAGGGCCATGGTCAGGGCAGACACGGCCGCCATCATACAGCTGCAAACAATAGTCTTCATGCCCAAACCCCTTTGCCGGAAATTACCGTACTTTCAATGTGGCCAGCCCGATGATCGCCAGGATCAGCGAAATGATCCAGAACCGGATCACGATGGTTGGCTCGGCCCAGCCCTTCTTCTCGTAATGGTGGTGGATCGGGGCCATCAGGAACACGCGTTTGCCGGTGCGTTTGAAATAGAGCACCTGAATGATGACCGACAGCGCCTCGACCACGAAAAGACCGCCGACGATGCCCAGCACGATCTCGTGTTTGGTGGCGACGGCAATCGCCCCCAGCGCGCCGCCCAGTGCAAGTGAACCGGTGTCGCCCATGAAGACCGCCGCAGGCGGCGCATTATACCACAGAAACCCGAGACCGCCGCCGAACAACCCGGCGGTGAAAATCAGGATCTCGCCCGTGCCCGGCACGTAATGCACATCAAGATATTCGGTGAAATCGACCCGCCCCACCGCATAGGCAATCACGCCCAGCGTGCCGCCGGCGATCATCACCGGCATGATGGCCAATCCATCCAACCCATCGGTCAAGTTGACCGCATTGGCCGCCCCGACAATGACAAACATCGCAAAGGGGATGAACAGCACCGACATGTTCAACAGCGTGTCTTTCAACACCGGCAGCGCCAGACGATATTGCAATTCTTCGGGGTGATAGAGCGTGGCCCAATAGGCGGCAATGCCCGCGATCAGGAACCCCAGCAACAGCCGCACGCGCCCCGGCACGCCCTTGGTGTTTTGTTTGGACACCTTGGCATAATCATCGGCAAATCCGATCAGACCAAAGGACAGCGTCACAAACAGAACCATCCAGACGTAAGGATTGTCGAGCCGCGCCCAGAGCAGGGTCGATGTCACCAAGGCCCCCACAATCAACAGCCCGCCCATGGTGGGGGTGCCTGCCTTGGCCAGATGACCCTCGGGGCCATCATCACGAATTGGCTGACCTTTGCCCTGACGGCGGCGCAAAACGTTGATCAACGGCGGACCAAACAAAAAGCCAAAGATGAGCGCCGTCATAAAGGCCCCGCCCGCCCGGAAGGTGATGTAGCGGAAAAGATTAAAGAAATCTCCGCCATCTGACAGGCCTGTCAACCAATAGAGCATGTTCGCCCCTTTTCTACCACTTATTGTGGGCTGCTGTGGCCCATTTTGCGAATTTCGTCAACCAGCGCCGACAGGCCGACAAAGTTTGATCCTTTGACCAAGACGACATCGCCATCCTGAAACGCCCCCGCCAGATCCAGATCCAACCCGCCGATGGTGTCGCACCATGCGCCGCGTTTTTCCTGTGGCAAGGCAGACCAGAGATGTCTGCAAAGTGGGCCGATGCAATGCACGAGGTCGATGTCATCCATCTGATTGGCAAGCGCGGCGTGAAGCGTCGGGGCGGCCTCGCCCAGCTCGCCCATATCGCCAAGCCAGGCGATGCGCCGACCGCCACGGTCGGGGGATGTTGCCGACAGCACCGCCAGCGACGCCGCCATCGAGGCCGGGTTGGCATTATAACTGTCGTCGATCAATTCAATGGTCCTGGCATCGTCCAGCGAAACCTTTTGCCGCTCGCCCCTGCCCTGCACCGGATGCCATTCGCCCAGCGCGGCCATGGCCACCGCCCGATCCAGCCCCAGCACATCACAGACCGCCAGCACCCCAAGACCGTTCATCGCAAAATGTCGCCCGGTGGCGGCAATCTGATAGGTCATTTCACTATAGGCATCACGTGCCGTCGCCAGTGTCGTGCCATCGGTCAGTTGAACCTGCAAAAGCTGATGATCGGCCTCGGGGACGCCGCCAAACCCAACATATTGCGCGCCGGCGCGTTCCGCCGCTTCGCGCAGAATGGCGGCGGTCTCGACCTCGGCGTTAAAGACGGCGACGCCACGGTTTTCCAACCCGGCAAGGATCGCGGCCTTTTCCGCGGCGATGCCAGCGATGTCACCAAAGGCCGCAAGATGGGCCGGGGCGACAATGGTGATCATTGCCACATGTGGCCGTGCCATGCGCGACAGCGGTGCAATTTCGCCGGGATGGTTCATGCCGATTTCGATCACGGCAAATTCGGTATCGGCGGGCATGCGCGCCAAGGTCAGCGGCACGCCCCAATGGTTGTTGTAACTGGCCACCGACGCATGGGTGCGGCCAAAGGCCGACAGGACCTTACGCAACATTTCCTTGGTCGAGGTCTTGCCGACCGAGCCGGTGACCGCAACAACGCGGGCGTCGGTGCGCGCACGTGCGGCACGGCCCAGCGCCTCTAACCCGGTCAACACGTCATCGACAATCAGCAACGGCGCATCCGCGGCCACGCCTTCGGGGATATGGGTGACCATGGCCGCCGCTGCGCCCTTGGCCAAGGCCTGCGCCACAAATTCATGGCCGTCCCGCGCCGCTTTCAGCGCCACAAACAGATCACCGGTTTGCAGGGTGCGGGTGTCGATGGACACGCCTGTCGCCTGCCAGGGGCCAATGGCCTGTCCACCCGTCGCCCGCGCCGCATCCTGTGCGTGCCAAAGCGTCATGGTTGCACCCCGTCCAGCGCCGCGACCGCCACGCTGGCCTGCTCGACATCGTCAAACGGATAGACCGTATCTCCGACCACCTGGCCGCTTTCATGGCCCTTGCCACATATCAAAAGCGCGTCGCCCGCGCCCAGCATATCCACCCCGCGCAAGATCGCCTCGGCGCGGTCGCCCACCTCTGTTGCCTCGGGTCCGGCGCCCTGCAGGACGGCGGCACGAATGTCGCCGGGGTCTTCGCTGCGGGGATTGTCATCGGTCACAATCACCAGATCCGCCGCATCGCGCGCCGCTTCGCCCATCAGCGGGCGTTTGCCGGTGTCGCGATCGCCGCCGGCCCCCACAATGGCGATCAAGCGGCCCATCACATGCGGGCGCAAAGCCGTCAGCGCGGTTTTCACTGCATCCGGCGTATGGGCGTAATCGACAAAAACCGCCGCACCATTGCCGCGCGTCGCCGCCAGTTGCATCCGGCCGCGCACGTTTTCAAGATCATTGAAGGTGTCGAACACCTGTGTGGCCTCGGCCCCTGCCGCAATCACCAGCGCCGCAGCCATCAGAACGTTGTCAGCCTGAAATCCGCCGATCAGATTCAACCGCGCCTGATGGGGTTGGCCCTGCCATTCAAACCGCAGATCCTGACCGGTGGTGTCAAACCGTTGCGCCACCAGACGCAGATCGCATTCCGGGCCATGCCCCACCCGCAGAACCTGTTGCCCGCGCACGGTGACCACCGGCTCCAGCTGCGCAATCACATCGTCATCCATGTTCAGAACCGCAACGCCGTCTTCGGGCAGAACGCGGGTAAACAGACCGGATTTGGCCGCCAGATAGGCGTCAAAGGTCTTGTGATAGTCCAGATGATCCTGGGTAAAGTTGGTGAAACCCGCCGCCCGCAAATGCACCCCGTCCAACCGCCGTTGGTCAAGCCCATGGGAAGAGGCCTCCATCGCGGCATGGGTGATGCCGTTTTCGGCGGCCGCCGCCAGCGCCCGGTGCAAAGTCACCGGTTCCGGTGTTGTATGGGCCAGAGGGGCCTGCCAACTGCCTTCAACCCCGGTGGTGCCAAGGTTGACTGCGGGCAGGTCCAGAAGATTCCAGATCTGGCGACAGAAGGTCGACACCGAGGTTTTGCCGTTTGTGCCGGTCACCGCCACCATGTGGCGCGGCTGTACACCAAACCAAAGCGCCGATGTGAATGCCAGCACCTGACGCGGATCCTGGGCGACGATCAACGCCGCATGCGACGCATCCAGAACATCGGCTGCAATGCGCGCGCCCTTGGCATCGGTCAGGATCGCCGACGCGCCCATGCGCAGGGCATATTGAATGAACTCGCCGCCATGGACCTGACTGCCCGGCAGAGCGGCAAACAGAAAACCGGGCTTCACCTCGCGGCTGTCTACCGTGATGCCGGTAATCTCGGCTTCGGCCCCGCCGCGAGCATTCAGGCCAAGATCGGCCAAGGTTTTGGATGTCATGCGTCCCCCGGTACTGGCCCGATCATGGACCGGTCATGCGCCTTTCAATGGTTGATCAAACTTATACCAGCGAGTTCCGCGGGTTCAATCGTTGGCCGCAATCCAAGCAGCGGCGCAAGCCGTTCAATCATTTCGGCGGCCACCGGAACCGCCGTCCAGCCAGCGGTACGGCGCAATTGGCCCGCCGCATGAATTTCCGGCTCATCCAGGGTGACGATCAGCACATATTTCGGCTTGTCGATCGGAAAGATCGAGGCAAAGGTCGCAATCACCTTGTCATCGTAATAGCCGCCCTTGGGCTTTGGCTTGTCGGCGGTGCCGGTCTTGCCGCCCACGGCATAGCCTTTGACATCGCCAAAGCTGGCGGTGCCATCCGGGTGGCTGACCACCAAACGCAACATCGCCCGCGACGCCGCCGAGGCGCTGGCCGACATCACCCGCTCCCCATAATTCGCCCCGTTTTGGCGCAGCAGGGTTGGGGTGATCTTGTAGCCGCCATTGGCCACCGTCGCATAGGCCGAGGCCAGATGCAGCGGCGAGGCCGACAGCCCGTGACCGTAGGAAATCGTCATGGTCGACAGTTCTGACCAATGCGGCGGCAGCAACGGGCGCGCGGCCTTGGCCTCTTGCAGCTCGATATCCTTGACGTCAAAGAAGCCAAGCTTTTGCAGGAATTCCTTTTGCCGCGGCACACCGATCATCTGGGCCAGACGGGCGGTCCCGATGTTCGATGATTTCACAATGACCTTGGTGACCGACAATTCCTTGCCGTAATTGTGGAAATCGCGAATGCGGTGTTTGCCCCACTTCAGCGGGCCGCGAATATCGACCGGGGTCGACGGATTGACCAGGCCGATGTCCATTGCCTGAGCAGCGGCAAAGATCTTGAAGGTCGAGCCAAGCTCATACACCCCCTGCACCGCGCGGTTGAACAGCGGGCTGATCGAGGGGTCGTCGCCAAGCGCAGGCAAAGGTCGGTCGTTGGGGTCAAAATCCGGCAGACTGGCCAGCGCCAGAACCTCGCCGCTGTGCACATCCATCAGGATCGTCGCCGCACCTTTGGCATTCATGATCTTCATGCCGCCATAAAGCACCTTTTCCGCCGCCGCCTGCAGCGTCAGATCAAGCGACAATTCCAGCGGCGCGCCCTCACGCGCGGGGTCGCGCAGCAGGTCGTCATGGAACTTCTCGATACCGGCGGTGCCGATGACCTCGGCCGAATGCACGCCTTCGCGGCCAAATCCATAACCGCCCAGCACATGCGACGCCAACGCGCCATTGGGATAAAGCCGCATCTCGCGCGGTCCGAACAACAGACCCGGCTCGCCGATATCATGCACCGCCTGCTTCTGTTCCGGGCTGAGCTTCTTGCGAATCCACATGAATTTGCGGTCCGAGGTGAACCGCTTGGTCAGATCCTCAACATCCAGATCAGGAAAGATCTTGCCCAGTTCCGCCGCCGCCCGCACCGGATCAACCATCTGTTGCGGATGGGCATAAAGCGAATGGGTCTCCATGTTGGTGGCCAGAAGCCGCCCCTTGCGATCCACGATATCCGCCCGTTGCGCCACGATGCTGGCCCCATTGCTGGCACCGCGTGGTTCCGCCGGTTCAGACGCCGCAAGCAGCCCCATCCGCGCGCCAATCACCAAAAAGGCGCAGAAATACATGATCCCCATCAGCAGCAGGCGCTGTTCGGCGCGCACCCGCAAACGGTCGCGCATATCCTCGTGCCGCAACCGGATGTTTTCCCGTTCGATGGCGTCGGGATTTTCACCTTTTTGGCGGGCCTCCAGAATACGGGCCAGCGGGCGCAGCGGCGTGCGGATCATGGCTCTTGCTCCTCACCTTGTGATGACACAGCCACCGGATTGGTGATCGGCTCCATATTATCAAAGTCCGGCATCGGGAAAGTCACCTGGTCGATATTGGCAAAATGATGGGGGCGCAGCGGCAAAAGCCCAAGACGGTCAAAGTTCAGCTCTGCCAGATCGCGCAGCCGGTCTGGCCGGTTCAAATAGGCCCATTCCGCCCGCAACACCGAAAGCCGCGACCGCGCCGTGCCAATGTCACGCTGCAATTGTGCCGATTTTTCAATTGCTTCCTGAGTTCGGTAATTTTCATGATAGGCCCAGAACGCCAAACCGATCACCGCCAAAGATGTCAGGATATACAAGAACGACCGCATTACCTTTTCCCCTTCAGCTGCGGCATGGCAATTGCGCTGGGATCGACCGCCCCCGCGGGCATATCCGTGCGCCGCGCCACCCGAAGCCGCGATGACCGCGACCTTGGGTTTTCCTCCAGCTCCTGATCATCCGGGCCCACGGCCTTGCGTGTGAGAATATCGAATTGGGCGGGCACCACGGCGGTTTGCGGCGCATAGCGATTGGTATTGCCGGAATGGCCGGCACGGGCGGTAAAGAACCGTTTGACCATGCGGTCCTCGATCGAATGAAAGGTCACAACCGCCAGAAGACCACCGGGTTTCAACACCCGTTCGGCGGCCATAAGCCCCTGAAACAATTCCTTGTATTCGTCGTTGACCGCGATGCGCAGCGCCTGAAAGCTGCGGGTTGCGGGGTGGCTTTGGCCGGGTTTCGACCGTGGCAGGGACCGTTCGATCACCCCGGCCAATTGCAACGTGGTTTCAAACGGGGTGTCCGCCCGCACCCGTGCAATATTCTTGGCAATGCGCCGCGAGGCACGCTCTTCCCCATAGGTGAACAGGATTGCGGCCAATTCTTCTTCGCTCAGATTGTTGACCAGATCGGCGGCGCTGACGCCCTGTTGGCTCATCCGCATGTCCAACGGCCCGTCCCGCATGAAGGAAAATCCGCGTTCGGCGCGGTCCAGCTGCATCGAAGACACACCCAGATCAAGCACCACGCCGTCCACCTGATCGGCGACTTCGTCCATTGCCGAGAACACGGTTTTTTCCGGGCGCACGCGCGCGCCATAGTCCCCGAGCCAATCTGCCGCCATTTCGAAGGCCAGCGGATCGCGGTCAATTGCGACCACCTTATCCGCCCCGGCCTCTAATAATGCGCGGGTATAGCCGCCGGCCCCGAATGTGCCGTCGATCCAGGTGCCCGTGACCGGCGACACCGCCTTGATCAATGGGCGGATAAGGACGGGAACATGCGGCGCGGCGTCGGGTTTATGTGGGGCTGCGGCCATTTTTCAAACGCCTCCGACCGGTCCATCAAGGAATGACATGGGATCGAAGTCTTCCGGCAGTTCTTCCAGCCATGCTTCGGTCTTGGCCAGTTCTTCATTTTCATAGGTCTCGGGGTTCCAGATCTGGAACGTATCGCCGGCCGCAATGAAGAAGGCCTCTTTCTCAAGATTGATTCTGTTGCGCAGTTTCGCAGGCAGGACCAGTCGGCCGGTCTCGTCCACATTGGTGGGGAAGGATTGCCCGTGGAACATATGCTGCAACATTTTCCGTTCCATGGATGCACGCGGCAGAGCGTCGATTTTCTTGTCGACCTCTTCGATGGCTTCCATGGTGTAACATTCAAGGCAGTTGAGCTTCTTGTTGCCGTAGACAATCACAAGCTCCGGGTTTTCTCCGACTTTCCAGTTGGGATCAGCGGCCTCGATCACACGGCGAAAGCCGGCCGGGATCGACACCCTGCCCTTTGCATCCACCTTGTGATGGCTTTCGCCTCTGAACCTGCGGCTCACTGTCCTTGCCGTCCTTTGCCTCGCGCCCCGTGTTTTCCCCAATTTGAAATGGAAAACGGCGGGTTGATCTGCTGCCACTGATCAACCCGCCGCCCATGTCCCGCTTGGCGGGAAGTCCAGCTGCGCGCGCCACCTGGGGGGATGTCTGCTCGCCCGCGCGCCGGATTCTGTTCACGATGAAAGACGGTGCCTGTATGAAACCATTTTTATTGTTTTTGAGTATTCGGTGCGGGGTCTTTGTTGCCCCTTGTTCCGTCCCTCATCGTGATACTAGGGATGCCATGGGAAATCATGGAAATCAACTGCTCTTTATGGGAAATCTCCCCTACAGTTTGTTCACAGGGGCTGTGGAAAACTAAATATTGCGGCGAAATCGCGGTCTAGCGTGGAATTTCTAGCGAAAGAGATCCCGGCCCAACACTATATGTGGTAAGGCACTGGAACGCGCCCAACGGCCCATGATTTCCCAAAAAAATTGCAACGAGACGCCCAAAATAGCGGCGCGGCCCGGTTTCAGCCCGCAGAATCACGCGAGAGTGGTCAAATTTGATTCGTCTTGAGGGGCAATTGGCGGTCGAAAACCGCATTTCCCAAGATCGTCCCACGAATTCCCGTATTTCCCATCCATTCCCGTTGTCCTGCCCGGCATTGCCCCCGTTTGCCCCTGCTGGCCCATTCAAAAGCCTTCGATCCTGTAGACCCGGGGCCACAACGCGCGGATTTGACGCCGGATGGGTCAAAATGGCCGCTTGTCACAATGCATTTGCGTGACTAGACGAAAGCACGCTTTGGTTCGGGCCTCGCAAGAGGTCCGTGAAAAGGGAACGCGGTGCAAACCCGCGACTGCCCCCGCAACTGTGAGCGGCGAGCAAACCCGGAAATTGCCACTGTGGCCCCCTTTTGGGCTGCGGGAAGGCCCGGGGATGTGACGACCCGCGAAGTCAGGAGACCTGCCAGGCGATCACCCTATCCGGGCGCGGGGCGTGCGATGGATAACGGCAACCCCGTTGCGGTGATTTCACTGAGACGGGGGGTGACCTCCGGTTTGATTAACAATCGGCCCTTTGCACTCACGGGGCCAATCGGAGGGACAGACATGACCCGAACACAACTTCTGACAACCGCGGCCCTGCCCGCATTGTTGTCCGCACCGGCCTTTGCACAGGACGATCCCTATGATCTGGGCGTCCTGATCCTGTCCGCCGGATACGAGGCCGTGGCCGAAGACGAAACCGGCGTTGCCGTGGATGTCATCACAGAAGAAGAGCTGGAGGCCACCGGCGAGACCCGAGCCATTGATTTCCTGGCCCGCCAACCCGGCGTCACCCTGCGCACCACCGGCCCATTGGGCACCACAGCCGGTGTATTCATTCGCGGCGTGAACCAGAACAATATCGCGGTGCGCGTCGATGGCATCGACGTCTCTGACCCGTCCGGCCCACAGGTGGCTTATGATTTTGGCGGCTTGATGACCTCTGACATCTCGCGGATTGAAATCCTGCGCGGTTCGCAATCGGCGCTTTATGGATCCGAAGCCCTGGGCGGGGTGATCAATATCACCACCAAACGCGCCACCCGCGACGGGCTGAGCGTTCAGATGGCGGCGGAATATGGCGCCTATGAAAGCCTGCGGTCGTCGGTCACCTTTGCCAACAAGGGCGAAGGCCACGAAAGCGCGCTGACCCTGTCCTATGCCAACAGCGACGGATTTTCCGCCGCCGACGAAAACGATGGCAACGACGAGGCCGACGGTTTCAACGCCAAGCGCCTGAGCTTTGCCGGCAGCTATGATCTGGGCAGCCCCGACACGGTCCTGCATCTGTCGGCGTTCAGCGAAGAATCGACCTATGATTACGATGAAACCTCCGGCGGTGTGCCATTGGATGGCAGTTCGGATGAGGTCACCGAGAAACAACAGGACGGCCTGCGCATCGCGCTGGATTTCGTCACCGGTGGCTTTGATCACACGGTCTCGGCCTCTTATTTCCGTATTGATCGCACCCTGACCGGCTCCGCTGCCAGCTTTGGCGGCGTGTCCGATGATCAATTCGACTATACCGGCACGCGGATGGAATACCGCTATCAGGGCGGCGTTGATCTGACCGACACCACCCGTTTGGTGTTCGGCGCCGACCACACGGTCGAGGAATTCGACACCTCCCTGACGCTCGATCACTCGATCTTTGGGCTTTATACCGATGGGCAAAGCCATGACACGTCGGTCACCGGTCTCTTTGCCGAGGTGACAGCCGCGCCCAGCACGGATTGGAACCTGTCGGCGGCGCTGCGTTATGACGAACATTCCGAATTTGGCGGCTTCACCACCGGGCGGCTGTCGGCGGTCTATCGCCCGACAGAGGATCTGATCTTCCGGGCCAATGCCGCAACCGGGTTCCGCGCCCCGTCGGGGTATGAGCTTTATGATGGCTTTGCCGGCAATTCGGATCTTGATCCCGAAACATCCAAGAGTTTCGACCTTGGTGTCGAGAAACGCTTTGGCGACCGGGGCTACATCCGTGCCACGGCCTTTCATATCGAGGCAGAGGACATCATCGACTATTCCTTTACCGCTGGCACCTATGTGCAGGCCTCTGGAACCTCGACCCGGCAGGGCATCGAATTGGCTGGCGGCACAGAGCTGTGGCAGGGCGTGCGGCTTGACGGCTCTTACACCTGGACCGACAGCTTTGCCGATGCCGATCTGGATAGCTCGAGCTGGTCCGCCGCAGTTCCCGGCCATCAGGCCGCTGCCACTGTGACCGCAGATTTCGGCAGCCAGACCAGCCTGGCCGTCACCGGTCTTTGGGCTGGGGATCGCGCAGAGGGGCTTGACCCCTATGGCGTGTTGAATTCGACCCTGACATACAAGGTGATGGACAACGCGGAAATCTACCTGAGGATCGAAAACGTCTTTGACGAGGAATACCAAACCGCACCGGGCTATGGCACATCGGACCGCGCGGCGTATTTTGGAATCCGTGCGTCTTTGTAAGGCACTGACCCTGTCCGCCGCGCTGATGTTTGGCGCGGCGGCAGCGGTGGGTGCGGCGGCGGGGGACGCCCCGCAAAAGGTTGTGTCGATCAACCTGTGCACCGATCAACTTGCCATGCTGCTGGCCGCCCCCGGCCAATTGCACGCGGTGTCGTTTCTGGCACGGGACAGCCGCAGTTCGGCCATGGCCGAAGACGCGATGCAATACCCGATCACCCATGGCCGGGCCGAAGAAATCTATCTGATGCAACCAGATCTGGTCCTTGCAGGCCGCTATACCGCCCGTGCGACGGTGGACATCCTGCAAAACCTGGGGATTGCGGTTGTGACGTTCGACATCGCCAACAACATGATGGATGTGCGCACCAATCTGATCCAGATGGGCGCGGTTCTGGGCCAATCGGAAAAGGCCCAGGAAATGCTGCGCGATTTTGACAGGCAACTGGCGGCTTTTCAGGCCGAGGTCACACGCCGCCCGCGTGCCGCCCTTTATTATTCCAACGGCTTCACGTCGGGGCGGGGTTCGCTGGCGCATCACATCCTGACCGCCGCCGGGTTTGACAATATCGCCATCGAAGCAGGCTATGAAAACGGCGGCGCGATGCCGTTGGAGATCCTGGCATTGACCGGACCAGAGGCCATCATCACCGGGCAACCCTACCCCGGTGCCAGCCGGGCCGAGGCGATCATGGATCATCCGGTGGTGCATTCCCTGCGCCGCGCGTCCAAGGGCGCCAGTCTGACCAACAGCGATTGGGTCTGTGGTACGCCGCATGTGCTGCGCGCAATCGAAGGTCTGTTGCCCCTGCGCCGCGAATTGGAAACCCGGCCATGACCCGCCTCATGCTTCTGCTGACCCTGGGGGTGCTGGCGCTGTTTTCGGCGTCGATGCTGATCGGCCCGGCCCCGGTCGGGGTGGGCGACAGCCTGCGGGCGTTGTTCACCGATACGGGCGAACCGATGACGCTGGTGATGCGGGAAATCCGCCTGCCGCGCGCGGTGCTGGCCGTGATCACCGGCGCATCGCTGGGCATGAGCGGCGCCGCCATGCAGGGCTATCTGCGCAACCCATTGGCCGAGCCGGGGTTGATCGGGGTGTCATCCTCGGCGGCTTTGGGGGCGGTGATTGCCCTGCAAACCGGTGCGGCGGCGGCCTTTACCCTGGCATTGCCGCTTGCCGCGCTTGGCACGGCCTTGATCGGTGTGATGCTGGTGATGGTGCTGGCGGGGCCGCGCGGGGCGTCGTTGACGCTGATCCTGGCGGGGATTGCGATTTCAGCGCTGGCCGGTGCGCTTCTGTCGCTGGTGCTGAACTTGTCGCCCAACCCCTTTGCCACATCGGAAATCGTATTCTGGATGATGGGATCGCTGGCGGATCGGTCGATGGTACATGTCTGGCTGGCGCTGCCATTGTCGCTGTTTGGCTGGATCTTGCTCGGGTCCTTGGGCCGGGGGCTTGATGCGCTGACCCTGGGCGAAGACGCGGCTGGCGCGCTTGGCATACGCCTGCCCCGCCTGCGGCTGACATTGGTGGTTGGCACGGCCTGTGTGGTCGGCGCGGCCACGGCGGTGGCCGGGGCCATAGGTTTTGTCGGGTTGGTCGTGCCGCATATCCTGCGGCCATTTGTCGGCGCCCGGCCCTCGCGGTTGGTCTTTGCCTCGGGTCTTGGCGGGGCGGCACTGGTCCTGGCGGCGGATATTGCCGTGCGCTTGATCCTGCCGGATCGGGATCTGAAGCTGGGGGTTGTGATGGCGCTGATCGGTGCGCCGCTTTTCCTGCATTTGATTTACAAGACCCGCAAGGAATTCGCATGATGCCGCTTTTGGAGGTTTCCGGTCTGACGGTCCTGCGCGGCGACCACCCGGTTGTCAGCAACCTGTCCTTTGCCATCGGTCCCGGCGAATGTGTCGGGCTGATCGGTCCGAATGGCGCGGGCAAGACCACGCTTCTGCGGGCTGCGCTTGGCCTTTTGCCACATCAGGGCCGCAGCAACATTTCCGATCTGGCGATCGGTACGCGGGCGCGCCATGCCGCCTGGATGCCCCAAACGCGCGAGATTGCCTGGCCGATTGATGTCGAAGCGGTGATTGCCCTTGGGCGCACGCCCTGGTTGCCGCGCGGCGGCAGTTTGCGTCCCGACGACCGTGCCGCTGTCGAACGTGCGCTGTCACATATGGACCTTGCCCCCTATCGCCGTCGCGCCGCCAATCAGCTGTCCGGGGGCGAGCAGGCACGCGTGTTGATTGCCCGCGCATTGGCCCAGGAAACGCCGCTGTTGATGGCCGATGAACCCATCGCCGGGCTGGATCCGGCGGCACAGATTGCCACGATGCAGGTGTTTGGCCAAATCGCGGCCGAAGGCAAGGCGGTGGTCGTCTCTTTGCACGATCTGGGTCTTGCAGCGCGCCACTGCACCCGCATCCTTATGCTGGACCACGGCCAATTGGTCGCCGATGGCCCGCCCGCCGAGGTGCTGACCCCGGCCCGTCTGGCCGAGGTCTTTGCCCTGCGGGCGTATTACCAGACCGGCCCGGATGGCCCGATCTTTCAACCGCTGGAATATCTGCGCTGACAGCCGCGGCTCACGCCGCCATGTTCAAATCAAGCCGCCCTTGATCAACCCGGCCGCAAGCTGTGCATAGGCCTCGGCCATCGGGCCATCACCCGCCGCCACCGGCGTGCCGCCATCGCCCGCCAAACGGGTGTCGAGATCAATCGGCAACTGCGCCAGAAGCGGCACCCCCATTTGCTGCGCCTCGGTCGCGACGCCGCCATGGCCAAAGATATGCGCCTCATGCCCACAGTTCGGGCAGTGAAAGGTCGACATGTTTTCGATCAGGCCCAGGATCGGGGTCTTCAACGTTCCAAACATATCTATCGCCTTGCGCGCATCCAGCAGCGCCACGTCCTGGGGTGTGGACACAACAATGGCACCGGACAGATCGGATTTCTGACACAGGGTCAGTTGCACATCCCCCGTCCCCGGCGGCAGGTCGACCAACAGCACATCCAATTCGCCCCAAGCCACCTGCCCCAACATCTGTTGCAACGCCCCCATCAACATCGGCCCGCGCCACACCACAGCCTTGTTCGGGTCCATCATCAACCCGATCGACATCATGGTCACCCCATGTGCCACCAGCGGTTCGATGGTCTTGCCATCCGGGCTGGCGGGTCGTTTGCTCACCCCCATCATCCGCGGCTGGCTGGGGCCATAGATATCCGCATCCAACAGGCCGACGCGTTTACCGGCCCGGGTCAGCGCCACGGCAAGGTTCGATGACACGGTGGATTTGCCCACCCCGCCCTTGCCCGAGCCGATGGCGATGATGCGCTTCACCCCCGCCGGTTTCATCGGCCCGGCCTGTGGTTTTGGGTGGCCGCCGATCTTGAGATTGGGCGCGGGTTTGGCCGACGCTGCGGCAGGGCCATGCGCTGTCAGCATAGCTTGTACTTTTTGCACGCCGGGCACGGTGGCCACCGCCCGCTCTGCCGCCTGGCGCAATGGTTCCATCTGGCGGGCGATTTCCGGTGACGGCGCTTCGATCACAAAAGACGCCAAACCGTCCTGAAACCGCAAAGCACGAATCAAATCGCGCGAAATCAGGTCGCCCCCGTCCGGCAGGGCAAGCTCTGCCAGTTTTTCTTGAATAAGTTTCTCTGTCATTTCTCTGCCCATTTCCTTGGCGTCGCTGCACCATAGCAACGCATCCCAAACCGTTACCGCAACCATTTCGCGAATTTTTGCGACCTTGGTCGCATTCACACTTCCTTAACACCCGTTAACTCATGCAATTTCTGCATAGCAGCATTGTCCAACCGTGTATTGTGCAGCCGCAGCATAATGCTAAATTGAATACAACAAGAAACACAGTCACAGAGGCAACAGCGCCATGGCAGACATCACAAACACCAGCCCCGTCCTTACCGGACCGGTGGCACGCGTACAAACAATGTTGCGCGCTTTTGGCACCCGCGTCGCCCAATACCGCGTGTACCGCGACACATTGCATGAACTGCAAATGTTGTCGGTCCGGGAATTGAATGACCTGGGCGTAAGCCAGTCCGAAATTCGTCGCGTCGCATACGAAGCGGCATACCACTAATAAGGAATCAGAAGGCTCTCTCCTCCTCCCTGAGTCTTCTGTGTCTTTGCGGCGGCATCTCTCCTCCTCCCTGATGTCGCCGCATTTTTACAACTGGGCCTGAACGCCCAACCAGAGATTTCCGCGCTCTCTCCTCCCATTGTGCGTGGAAATACCGGACCCAAGGCTCTCCTCCCATTGCCAAGGGTCCAAACATCGCCGGTGCTTCGTCTCCTCCCATTCTGAGGCGCTGGTAAATAAAGACGGCGGCACATCCTCCCGTGCCGCCGTTCTTTATTTCGGGGGTCTGAATTTCAGTGCCAAATTGCGACATCGGTCGCGAACGCCATGAGCGGCAATAATGCCCGCCCAGCGGTCTATTGCGCGGTGGGCGACTTCAGCAATTTTCCCAAAGTGTTCCAATTGCGCCCCGTCCCCGGTTGACCAATCAGCTTGTCCAGCCGCACCGGTGTCAATTTCGACATACCGACACCATCAACATAGTCGACAAACAGCCCGCGGCTGACCGGGACCAGCCGCTCTGGCCCCAGATCCCAATCAGCGACGCGCTGTCGTGCGGCATCATCCAACGCCCGTGCCGTGGCCACATACAGAACCCGCGCCGGTCGCGTGGTCGTTTCTGTCACAAATGGCGTTTCGGACATGATCTGACCCAGCTCCGCGCGGGTCATCACAACCACGGAGTTCCCCGGCAGCGACAGACCAAAACCGATCAAAACCTCTTCGATCAAGGCTTGCAAGGCATCGCCAGGGGTATCGCCGGGGGCATCAGAGCGAAACAGCAGGTTCCCCGTGGCCAGAACCGTGCGCACATCATCCAGGCCACGGGCCGAAACCGCGCCGCGCAAATCCGCCATCGACATCTTTTTATGGGTGACTGGCCCGATCGCCCAATCAATGCCACCCAATCCGCCATCAGAACGGCACATCGTCGGACCCGGTGACAATCTTGCGACCACCTTCTTGGTTCCGGCTTTTTCAAACTGAATTTCCAGCTTGTCACCCTCGATCCCGATCACGCTGCCATAGCCGAATTTCTGGTGAAACACCCGTTCGCCCACCGTATGGCTTGAGATTGCGGTGGCATCGATCACCGTATTCCGGGTTTCGCGCGGCTGCGACATCGGGCGTTGATTCTGCCGATCCTGCAAGCGTTTCCAACCCGGTGAATTATAGACATTCGCCTCGGCGACACGTGTTTCAATCCCAGAGCCATAGCTTTGCGCGCCCCTGCCGCCACCGCCCCCGCTATACAGGCCCGACGGGGTCAGGACATCGACATGTTCCTCTGGCAATTCGTCCACGAATCGCGACGGTAATTGCGATTGCCACTGGCCAAACACCCGCCGATTGGCGGCAAAGGAGATGGTACAAACCTCTTCGGCCCGCGTAATGCCGACATAGGCCAGCCTGCGTTCCTCTTCGAGGCCCTTGAGGCCGCTTTCATCCATGCTGCGCTGGGACGGGAAAAGCCCGTCTTCCCACCCCGGCAGAAAGACCGCCGGAAATTCCAGCCCCTTGGCCGCATGCAAGGTCATGATCGACACTTTTGCGTCGGCCTCTTCGCTTTCGTTGTCCATGATCAGACTGACATGTTCCAAAAACCCTTGCAGGTTTTCAAAGGCCTCAAGCGCCTTGACCAATTCCTTGAGGTTCTCCAGCCGCCCCGGCGCCTCTGGCGTCTTGTCGTTTTGCCAATGCGCGGTGTAGCCGCTTTCATCCAGAATGATCTGTGCCAATTCCACATGGCTCAGATCCTTGTCGCCGGTCATGCGCCCCCAGCGCGCCAAGCCGTCAATCAGCCCCGCCAAGGCGTTGCCGCCCTTGCCCTTGATCGCACCAGAATCAACGGCGATCCGGGCCCCGGCAACCAGTGGCACATTGTTTTCACGCGCCAGACGCTGAATGGTTTGCTGTGCCTTATCGCCCAGCCCCCGTTTCGGCGTATTCACAATACGCTCAAACGCCAAATCATCCTCGGGGCTGACCACTACCCGGAAATAGGCCATCGCATCGCGAATTTCCAAACGTTCGTAAAAGCGTGGGCCGCCAATGACCCGGTAAGGCAAACCTATGGTCAGAAACCGGTCTTCAAACGCGCGCATTTGATGGGATGCCCGCACCAGAATCGCCATGTCATCCAGGCTGAAACCACGCATGCCACGGGTGCCGCCCTGCATCGCCTCGATCTCTTCGCCGATCCAGCGCGCCTCTTCTTCGCCATCCCAATGGCCAATCAGACGCACCTTTTCGCCCGCCTCGGCCTCGGTCCACAATTCCTTGCCCAACCGGCCCTGATTGCCGGCAATCACCCCCCCAGCCGCCGCCAGAATATGCGGCGTCGAGCGATAGTTCTGCTCCAGCCGCACCACCGTGGCGCCGGGAAAATCCTTTTCAAACCGCAGGATATTGCCGACCTCGGCCCCGCGCCAGCCATAGATCGACTGATCATCATCGCCGACACAACAGATGTTCTTGTGCCCCCCCGCCAACAACCGCAGCCAGAGGTATTGGGCGACGTTGGTATCCTGATACTCGTCGACCAGAATGTATCGGAACCAGCGCTGATATTGCGCCAGAACGTCGTCATGTTTCTGAAAGATCGTGACGCAATGCAGCAGCAGATCGCCAAAATCGGTGGCGTTCAATTCCCGCAGCCGCAGTTGATACTGGGCGTAAAGCTCGACACCGCGATTGTTAAACGCCCCGGCCTCTGCCGCGGGGATATTTTCCGGTGTCCAGGCCCGGTTTTTCCAACCATCAATGATATGCGACAACTGGCGCGCGGCCAACGTTTGTCGTCGATGTTGGCAGCCGACAGAAGTTGCTTCAACAACCGGATCTGATCATCCGTATCCAGAATGGTAAAGTTGGATTTCAACCCCACCAGTTCCGCATGACGGCGCAACAATTTGACACCAATCGCGTGAAAGGTGCCCATCCACGGCAGCCCCTCGACCACCTGCCCCAGCAACCGTCCGACCCGCACTTTCATTTCGCGCGCCGCCTTGTTGGTAAAGGTCACCGCCAAAATTTCATTTGGCCGGGCCCGACCGGTGTTCAGCAAATGGGCAATCCGGGTGGTCAGCGCCTTGGTCTTGCCGGTCCCCGCGCCTGCAAGCATCAGGACCGGACCATCCAGTGCCTCAACCGCGGTGCGTTGCGCCGGGTTCAAGCCATCCAGATAGGGCGCGGGCCGCGCCGCCATGGCACGTTGCGACAGACTGGAGGCCGCTTCGAATGCATCAATATCGTCAAAATTGCTCATGGGGGCGAACATAGACACTTCGGCCGGCCCTGAAAAGCCTGTTCGCCTTCTGTTCACGTCGAATCCTGTTTCAAGGCAAGAGGGGGCTCTGCCCCCGCCCTTTGGGCCCCCCGGGATATTTTCAGTCAGATGAAAGCTCAGGCCCCAGTGTTCAAGACACCGAGGCGAGATGCATCAACGCTCAAGCAACCGGGGGCTTTCACCTGACGCGGTCATCGGCTTCCCAGCCTGTACCGCAGATCCAAATGTCGGCCGTTATGGTTAAGGAACCGTTTCATCTGACCGGAAATATCCCCGCCGGAGGCATGAACCTCTTTACGCCCGCCAGAAGTTCACGGTCAGGATGGCAAAGACCGCAAGCAATTCCAGTCGCCCGACCAGCATCCCCGCCGACAACAGCCATTTCGCGGTATCGTTCAAGGTGGCAAAATTGCCCGCCGGACCAATGACGGAACCAAGTCCGGGGCCGATGTTGCCGAGGGCCGTCGCAGCACCGGAAATCGACGTGACAAAGTCGAGGCCCGTCGCAGACAGAAGCACCGCCAAAACACCCAAAGACACCACGAAGAACATGAAAAACGACATCACCGAGCTGAGAACATCCTCCCCCACGGCGCGCCCTTCGAAACGTGTGGTGAAGATACCATTCGGTGAGCGGATGCGCTTCAACTGTACCCGGATCGAGGCAAACAGCAGCTGGTAGCGGAAGATTTTGACGGAACAGGCGGTGGATCCCGCGCAGCCCCCGATAAGCCCGATGAAGAAGAATAGGGAAATCATCAACGGGCCCCAGCCCATGTAATCGACACTTGCATAGCCGGTGCCCGATATGATCGACGAGATATTGAACAAGGCTTCGCGGAATGCCTGTTCCGGGTGATGCGGAAAGACCATCAACAGCACGGCGGTCGAAAACACGACCAGCACCGCGATGGTCAGCAAGAAGACCCGAACCTGGCTGTCGCGAAACAATGGCCGGGCAGATCCGTTGACCAGCTGCACGTACCGTACAAACGGCAAAGCGGCGAGGATCATGAACACCGAAGCGACATATTCCATCGGCCCGGTAAAGGCCCCAAAAGAGGCGTCATAGGTCGAAAAACCGCCTGTGGAAATCGTGGTCAACGCATGGACGGATGCATCAAACGGATCCATGCCAAACAGGATATACAGCAGCGCGCAGGCCAATGTCAGGCTGACGTAGATCACCGAGATCTGGCTGGCGATCTGCGTCGCGCGGGGCAGGATTTTGCCCATTGTGTCAAAGCTTTCGGCGCGAAAGATCTGCATGCCGCCGACCCGCAACTCCGGCAGGAAAACCATGGCAACCACAATGATGCCGATCCCGCCCAACCACTGCAGCAGCCCCCGCCACAACAACAGCCCCTTGGGCAGGGTATCCAATCCGGTGAAAACGGTAGAGCCGGTTGTCGTCAGCCCCGACATCGCCTCGAAAAATGCATCGACATAGCGTGCTTCTGTCGCGCCGATCATGAAGGGCAATGCGCCAAACACCGGCAGCGCCAACCAGACACCGGTGGTCAACAAAAACGTCTGTTGGATCGAAAGTCCCGACTTGACCCCATTGGAGCAGGCCAAAGCCATCAGGCCGCCGGACAATATTGTCACCACGCCGCTTTCGACAAAAACAGGCCAATGGCCCCGCCCCTCGGCCAGATCGACCAGGAAAGGCAGAAACATCGTGGCGCCAAGACAGGCCACCAACAATCCGATCACGTATCCGACGGGGCGAATATCAAACATGCGGCAAAGCGTTGGACCCCGCTTGCCGGGGTGTCAAGACAAGCAAACGAATGTAGCGCCCACTGTGGGAAAATGTCCCTAGATTTGGCTGCGATTTTGGGGCGATGCACGATCTGAACGCGCGGCGTTCGTCGTGGCGACGTGGCCGAAAAATGCGCGGCAATCGAAGCCGCGCATCGCAAGTGACAGACGACATTGATCGCCGACGGCCGCCGAGGCGCCTAGCCGACGTGAAACAGCGACGCGAAAAATCGCGGGTCAATGCTGGCACTTTCGAACGTCGGGCCAGAGGTCAGGACCGAAATCGCATCATGCGAATGCAGGCTTTCCTGATGACTGGCGGCCACCCGGAAATCGCCAACCCGCGAGTCCACCTGTAGCTCACCACAAAACAGTCGCGCCGCATCTTCGACAAAGATCGGATTTGCAGCGTTCAATTCTGCGAATGCCTGTTCGTCTTCGCGTTTGACCATCACCTGGGTTTCGGTCGGAACGGCCCGGCGGCACAGGTCAATAAGATCTTCGAACCAAAGGCATTTTTCGCCCTGCACCTTGACCGAAATGCGCGCGACCGATCGTTGGGAATGTGGCGTTGCCAATTGCCCCCGCTCGCGTCGCGCGTGTTCGCTCAACTCCAATGAACATGGACATGTCGAGGAATAGACGTAATCCAGATGGATGATCCGATGGCGCGCACCGTCCTGTTCGATCAACTCCAGCGCGATGTCGTAATATTGATATCCACTCAGCCCGGATCGCAGGCTGTCGCGGCGCATGGGAAAGGAAAACCGCATCTGGATGCGCGCGTCAAAGCTTTCCAGATCGGTTTTGTAATCATCCAGCGCGGCCTCCATGACCTCAAAGCTGAATGTCTTGTCCGCATGCTCATAAAACGACCGCATGATGCGGCTCATATTGATGCCTTTTTTGTCGGCCTCAAGACTTACCGAACCGGTGACCGAGGTTTCCAGATTGAGATCGCCCTGCCCCCGCGTGAGATAGCGGATCGGCAAACGAAAGTTGGAAATCCCGACATGCTGGATCGGTTCATTTGCACCGCGAATGAGCGATGCAGGGCCGTTCTGCAGATCTGGCAAGCTGGCCTTATAGGCCGCATCCACCGAAAAATCAGCGGGATAATCCCGATGCATTACCGGATAGGTCAGGTCCGATTGTCCGGTCCCGCTCGCATATCGCCGCAACAGGTCGAGCGCCGCCTCGGCCTCGTCCCGGCTGGGCAAGCGATTAATCTTTGGTGTCTGGACGTTCATGCACGACCCCTTTCAACGCGAGCAAGCGACAATGTAGGCGCTCTTGGCGCAAAATTCCATTGTCCGCCTAATAAAAGGTAAAGGGTGGCCACATCAGGTTAAAATATATCGTGCAAAATCATCCGTTTCCGGAAAATTTGACCTTAATCTATCCTGGAACGCGCCACAAATCCGCCCAAAAGGGATCTTAGAAGTTGAGGGCGGTTCTGGTAACGCGGGACGGTTCAGAATCCGAAGCGACCAACAGTGTCAGTGCTGCGGTGCCGCCAAGAACAGCCAATGCCGTGGTTTCATCTGCGGTTGCGACAAACGGCTCGGATTTCTCGGACAGGGCGCTGACCTGCTCGGCCAAAGCGGGCAAAACAACAGATGCAATGAACGCAGCAGAGAGCAGAAACTTGGTCATGAAAAGCCCGGTAATTTAATCTGCCTTCTTAATGCCGCGTTTGCATTGGTATTTCCAGCCCAAAATGCTGCACCTGCACAAAACAGGCGCAGCTTTGCCGTTTTGCTATCAGCCCGCCTGATCTGCTGATTTTTTAAGCGCTTGCTGAATGTCTGCCAGCAAATCGTCAGGGTCTTCCAACCCACAGCTGAACCGAATTAATCCAGGGGTGATTCCCAGCGTGGCCTTTTGATCGTCCGGCAACCGCTGGTGCGTGGTAAAGGCCGGTGGCGTGGCGATGGATTTTGCATCGCCGAGGTTGTTGGAAATGATCGCAATTTCCAAAGCATTGAGGAAGGCAAACGCCGCCTCGCGCCCGCCTTTGATCTCAAAACTGACCACCGTGCCGCCAGCCCCCAGCTGCCGCATGGCCAAGGCATGGTGCGGGTGGCTGGCCAGACCGGGATAGCTGACCCGATTGATGCGGTCGTCGGCCTCCAGCGCTTCGGCCAGTTTCAGCGCGGTCGCGGTCTGTGCCCGCACCCGCAAATCCATGGTTTCCAACCCCTTGAGCAGCACCCAGGCGTTGAACGGCGAAAGCGCACCGCCCGTGTGCTTCATGAAGGGTTCGATGGTTCCGCGGATCATGTCCCGCGTGCCAAGGATCACCCCGCCCAGCACCCGGCCCTGGCCATCCATATGTTTGGTGGCGGAATAGGTCACGATGTCCGCCCCTTGGGCGATGGCATCGGAATAGATCGGGGTGGAAAACACATTGTCCGACACCACCAACGCGCCGCCCGCATGCGCGATCTCGGCCACGGCCTCGATGTCGATGACTTCGAGCGTCGGGTTGCTCATGGATTCGAAGAAACAGATCTTGGTTTCCGGGCGCATCGCCGCGCGCCAGGCGTCCAGATCGGTGCCATCAACCAGGGTCAGGGTCACGCCGAATTTGGTCAGCACGTTTTCCAGCACGTAAAGACAAGAGCCAAACAGCGCCCGCGCCGCAACCACGTGATCGCCGGCCTTCAACAGCGCCAACAGCACGCCCTGCACCGCCGCCATGCCGCTGGCACAGGCAAACGCGTCTTCCGCCCCTTCCAGCAGGGCGATGCGTTCTTCGAACATCTTCACCGTGGGGTTGCCGTAGCGGGCATAGATGAATTCATCTGGGCAGGCCTCGATGAACCGGGCTTCGGCCTGTTCGGCGCTGTCGTAGACAAACCCCTGGGTCAGGAAAATCAATTCGCTGACTTCGTTGTATTGCGACCTGCGGATACCGCCATGCACAAGCTTGGTGCGGCTGTTCCAGCCTTTGGACTGCGTGTCGTCGTTCGTCATGTTCTTTCCTTCAAATACAAAAGCCCCCGAGCGCGGCCAAGCGAACGGGGGCTTTCGTCCTGACCTTTTAGCGGAATTGTTTAACGTGGCCCGCAATCCGGTAACAAATCGCCACGCGATCCTATTACGGTGTTGCGCCATTCGGGTCAAGACCGTCACGGTGCTGTAACCCAGCCTTCATTCCGGCGTCATAGCATTCCTTTATCGGCAGGCTACAAGATGTAGTGGAGGCACGCAGATGGCGCTTCTGAGGGTGAATGCATGTGGGGACAACCCCCAGCCGCATGGCGGCCCGGAAGGCCCATCGCTGGACTCCCTTCTGCGCACCGCACTGGAACGCCCCGGCCCCGTTGTCCTGATGTTGCATGGGTATCGCTATGGGCCCGGCCGGGCCGGACATTGCCCACATGATCTGTTGTATGCGATGCGCCCTACCGGCGGATCGAACCGCATTGTCAGCTGGCCGCGTCATCTGGGATTTGGCGTGGATCAACGTCAGGCGGGATTGGGTGAGGCGGGACTGGGTCAGGCCGGGCTGGGTCAGGCGGGGCTGGGTCAGGCGGGATTTGCGATTGCCTTTGGCTGGGACGGACGTGGCACCATTCGCCGCGCGTACCGCGAAGCCGCCCGCGCCGGGCGCGCAATGGCAAAGCTGGTGCGTCAGATCCGGGCCATTGATCGCAGCCGCGAGGTGCATGTGCTGGCGCATTCGCTGGGCGCGCGGGTGGCGCTTTGTGCGCTGCAACATCTGGGTCCAAAGGATCTGTCGCGGTTGATCCTGATGTCCGCCGCAGAATACCGAAGCACGGCGACCGCGGCGCTGGCCACCCCGGCCGGGCAAACGGCGCAGGTGGTGCATGTCACCAGCCGGGAAAACGATCTTTATGATTGTCTGCTGGAATGGTTGGTGCCCGCGCCGAGGCGCGGTGATCGCGCGCTTGGCACCATTTCCGCCGCAAACCTGCGCCCGGTGCTGTTGGACGATCCGGCGGCGCTGGCCGCATTGGCCCGCATCGGATACCGCATCGCGCCGCCATCCCGGTTGATTTGCCATTGGTCGCCCTATCTGCGCCCGGGCGTCTTTGCCCTGTATCGGGCGCTCCTGACCGGTACGTTGACACCCCAGGCGCTGGACCATTGTCTGCCGGTCAGCGAAGATCGCCGCTGGACCCGGATCTTGCCGCGCCGCATCGGCCTGCCCAGCCTGCCCTTCGCCTCAAAGGCGCCAACCTGACCCGCGACACGAACGTCGCACACCGTCGGATCAGGCCACAATACGCGCCAGCGCGTCAGTCTTCGCCAAGCTCCATATACTTTTGCAGCACCGCAAACTGCGACCAGATGAAGACAAACAGCAGAATCGGAAAGCCGAAGGTCTCGATCTTGACCCAGAGATCGGTGCTCATCGTGCGCCAGACGATTTCATTGGCCACCGCCAAGCCCAGAAACGCCAGACACAGCCGCCGGGTCAGGATCATCCAGCCTTCTTCCTGCATGTCGATGGCATCGGACAACACATAGGCCAGATAGGATTTCCCCCGCGCCAGGCCGATGCCCAACAGCAGCGCAAAGAAGCCATAAACCAGGGTGGTCTTCATCTTGAAGAAACGTTCATCATTGAACCAGGCGGTCAGCCCGCCAAAGAAAATCACCATGATCGCGGTAAAGACCTGCATGCGACTCAGCTCTCCGGTGAGATACCAAAGCGCGCCCATGGCGGCCAACATGATGGGCACAAACAACACCGTCGCCAGGATGAACCCGGAATATTCGGTGCCGCCAATCGTAAAGACATCTTCCTTCATCCAGAGGTACAGGCCAAAGAACGCCAACGGCGGGCCCAGTTCCAGCACCTGTTTCACCAATGGATTGATCTGCTTCTTGTCTGCCATAATGGCTTAGCCCCCTAGTTCCACGATCACGGCCCCGGCCGCAATCAACGTCATCAGCGCAATGCGGCGTGGTCCCACCGTTTCGCGCAATATCAACCAGCCGATCAAGGCCGCAAACACCGTCGAGGTTTCGCGCAAGACCGCCGCTTCGCCGACCTGCCCCAAACGGGTGGCCACCATGATCGAGCCAAAACTGCCAAAGGCCACCATGCCGCCAATCCAGCCGCGCAACATAAGCGGGGCCACCTTTGGCGTCACCGGCAATTTGCGCCAATGCAGGGCCGCCAGAATGGGCATGCCCAGACCGTCGATCATGAAAAACCACGCCAGAAAGGTGAACGGATCCGCCGTGGCGCGAATGCCATAGGCGTCATAGGTGGTATAAAGCGCAACAAACAATCCGGTGATCATCGCCAGCCCCAGCGCCAGCGGCAGGGTATCGCGCGCCGTTTCGAGGAACATCAGATTGTAGATCGCCAACCCGAAAATCCCCGCCAACAAGACCAGAACCCCGATCCATTGCGCGGCGGTAAATACCTCGCCGAACAGGACGCCAGCGCCAATCACCGTGAACAACGGCCCCATGCCGCGCACCACCGGATAGACAACCGTATAGGCACCCTTGCTATAGGCCATGGCCTGAAGGATTTTGTAGACCATGTGGATCAGGAAGGCGCCGAGGAAAATCAGCCACATATGCGGCTCTGGCCAGGGCACGACAAACAGCGCAAAGGGCGCCGGCCATCAGCCCGTAAGAGGCATCAATCGCCCCGCGGCTGAGCCAGGGGTCATGCTGCCCCTTTTGCAGCGCGCCAAACACCGCATGCAAAAACGCCGCCAGCACCGCCAGACCCAGCGCCAGTTGCTGGCCCATTTCGGTCCCTTCAAGGGAGATCAGCCAGGCGCTCATTCAGATCTCACGACAATGGGGGCGCTGCCCCCGACGCCTTTGGCGTCTCCCCCGGGATATTTTTGAACAGAAGAAGGACCGGCGCCCCGCATCCGCTCAGCGATCCAATCCGGTCAGGGCGGCGGCGAAATCTTCGGGATCGAAGGGCGCGAGGTCGTCGATCTTTTCGCCGACGCCAATGGCGTGGATCGGCAAGCCGAATTTGTCGGCCAGCGCCACCAGAACGCCGCCCTTGGCGGTGCCGTCGAGTTTGGTCATCACCAGGCCGGTGACATTGGCCAGTTCCTGAAAGGTTTTGACCTGCGACAATGCGTTTTGTCCGGTTGTGGCATCCAGCACCAACAGGGTGTTATGCGGCGCATCGGGGTCTTTCTTGCGGATTACCCGCACGATCTTGGACAGTTCTTCCATCAGATCCTTGCGGTTCTGCAGGCGACCGGCCGTGTCGATCAGCAAAAGATCCGCGCCATCCCGCGCGCCTGTTCCATGGCGTCAAAGGCCAGGCTGGCAGGATCGGAACCTTCGGGCGCGGTCAGGACCGGCACGCCAGCACGATCCCCCAGACCTGGAGCTGTTCGACGGCGGCAGCGCGAAAGGTATCGCCCGCCGCAATCACCACGTTTTTGCCTGCGGCGCGGAACTGGCTGGCGAGTTTGCCGATGGTTGTGGTCTTGCCCGACCCATTCACGCCCACCACCAGAACGACCTGGGGCTTTTTGGCATAAAGCGGCAGGGGTTTTGCCACCGGGTCCATCACCCGCGTGATTTCCTGTGCCAGCAGCTCCTTGATTTCCTGAACCGAGAGTTTGCGGCCAAACCGGCCTTCGGCCATATTGGCGGTCACGCGCAGCGCGGTATCGACGCCCATGTCCGATGCGATCAGCAGCTCTTCGAGCTGTTCCAGCATGTCATCATCAAGCGTCCGGCGCAGCACCTCGGGGGAACTGCCGCGCCCCAACATGCGCCCGATCAATCCGGGCTTGCGGTCAGCGGGGGCCTTGCGGTCAGCGGGGGCACTGGGCGTTGTGGCGGGGGTCGCGGCAGGGACCGGGATTTCCACCGGCGTCACGCTTTGCGGCACTTCGATTGGTGTCGCCATCGGAATTTCCGATTGGGTCTCTGACGGCAGTTCCTCTGGCGCTTTTTCCGGCAGCTCCTCTGGCGCGGCGCGCTCTGGGGCCGGTTCCGGGCTTGTTGGTTCGGGGCTTGTGGGTGCAGAGCTTGCCGGTGGTGGGCTTTCCGGTGTTGGGCTTGCCAGAGCGACGCCAGTTGCGCGCCCAGAGGTGTCGTTCGGCACCTCCGCCGAAACCTCTCCACCGTCGCCAACAATTGCCTCCAGCCCTTCGTCCAGCTTGGACGAGGATTTGAACAACCGATCTTTCAGCTTCCCGAATAACGACATGGGCAGGCATCTCCTTTGATCTTGACCTATAACTTTGTCGTCACAAGGAAAAGGGCCGGTTGACTTGAATCGCACGGCTGCCATGACTGATGCCATGTGGTCTCTTTGTCTGGGTCTTGTGTTATGTCTGCTTTTCGCGCCCCCCTTGCGCGCGGCCGAAGGTATGGCGGAAGGCCCGCACCATGACGCGGTGCGGACCTGCGACGCCTTGGCGGCCGCGGCGGAAACCAC